>OZ240668.1:0-165000 GCA_965198655.1 Lichenicola sp.
CTGCGCGTCCAGCGGGTTGATGCCGAGGTCTTCCGGCCGCCGGATGACCTTGCGCTCGCGCAGCCTTTCGACGGCGGCCCGGTCGCGCTTGCGGCCGACCTCGGTGAAGCCGGCGATGCCGCGTATCGCCTGCTCGCGCTCGTCCGCCGTACGGCACAGCAGCAGGTTGGCGATGCCCTCCTCGCTGACGATGTGGGTGACGTCGTCGCCGTAGATCATCACCGGCGCCAGCTCCAGCTTGAGCTTGCGCGCCAGCTCCAGGCTGTCGAGCGTCTCGACGAACACCGGCACCATCTTCTCGCTGAAGCTTTCCACGAGCTGGACCACCAGCTTGCGGCCGCGCGTCAGCCGTGGGCTGCCGTCGCTCGCCTCGCGTCCGGCCTTCAGCCAGGGATCGCTGGGATGACGCCGTCCATGCGGGTCGGAGCCCATGTTGGGGGCGCCGCCGAAGCCGGCGATCCGGTCGGTGGTCACCGTCGAGCTGTTGCCCTGGAGGTCGATCTGCAGCGTCGAGCCGATGAACAGGTCGGTGGCATACAGGCCGGCGACCTGGCAGTACATCCGGTTCGAGCTCATCGAGCCGTCGCGGCCGGTGAAGTAGACGTCCGGCCGTGCCCGCATGTACTCGTCCATGCCGACCTCGGAGCCGAAGCTGTGTATCTGCTTGACCCAGCCGGACTCGATCGCCGGAATCAGCGTCGGGTGCGGGTTGAGCGCCCAGTGCGTCGCGATCTTTCCCTTGAGGCCGAGGCTCTCGGCGTAGGTCGGCAGCAGCAGCTCGATCGCGGCGGTGTTGTAGCCGATGCCGTGGTTGAGCCGCTTGACGCCGTACTCGGCGTAGATGCCCTTGATGGCCATCATGGCGGTCAGGATCTGCATCTCGGTGACGCTGGCCGGGTCGCGGGTGAACAACGGCTCCACGTAGAACGGCTTCGGCGTCACCACGACGTAGTCCACCCGGTCCCCGGGGATGTCGACCCGTGGCAGCGTGTCCATCAGCTCGTTCACCTGGGCGATGACGATGCCCTGCTTGAACGCGGTCGCCTCGATGACGGCGGGCGAGTCCTCGGTGTTCGGCCCCATGTAAAGGTTGCCGTCGCGGTCGGCGGCGCGCGCCACCGTCAGCGCCACATGCGGCGTCAGATCGACGAAGTAGCGGGCGAACAGCTCGATATAGGTGTGGATGGCGCCGAGCTCGATCTTGCCGGCGCTCAGGACGCGCGCGATGGCGCCGCCCTGCGGGCCCGAGTAGGAGAAGTCGAGCTTCTTCGCGATGCCCTTCTCGAACAGGTCGATGTGCTCGGGCAGCACGATCCCGGACTGCACGATGTGCAGGTCGTGCAGCCGGCCCGGATCGGCCATGGCCAGGCAGGCTGCCAGGAAGTCGGCCTGCTTCTGGTTGTCCCCTTCCAGGCAGACGCGGTCGCCGGAGCGTATCACCGCCTCCAGCAACGCCGTCACGTCGCGCGGTGCGACCTGCTTTCCCTTGGCGAACGCGCTGCCCGCTTCCAGCCGGTCAGCGCGGGACCTTCGCTCGGTCTGCCAGTCCGCCATGTGGTTCGTATCCCGTCCTTGTTGTCGGCGAGGAGCCAGAAAGCCAGTGCCGGTGTGGCTGTTAACCCATGCCGGCCGTCAGGTAGATCGCCGCAGCCAGCGTCGCGGCGCTGAGGACGGTGCTTGCGATCAAGGTCGAGCTGACCACCTCCGAGGCCACGCCGAAGCGCAACCCGAACAGGATGCCGAAGAACCCCACGGGGAGCGCAGAAAGCACGATGGCCTCTCGCATGGTCAAGGGAGAAACCGCGAACGCCCAGGCCAGACCGGCCGCGAGCAGGGGATGGACGACGTTGGCGGCCAGGGTCTGTATGTTGACGCTCGCGCTGAGCCGCACCTTCTGGGCCGACAGGATCAGGCCGGTCAGGAACAGGGCCGTGCCGCCGCCGGCCTGCCCGATCAGGGACACCGATCGTGTCAACGGCTCCGACAGCCTGATCCCGCTCATCACGAAGACGACCGCCACCAGCGGCGCCAGCACGATCGGCTTCTTGAACGTGCTCAGGATTGCTCGTCCGATCCCGACTTGTCCGCCCGTCTGGCTGGTCTTGTTCAGGATGATGAGGGTGATCGGCGAGACGACGATGGATCCACAGGCGATGGCCACGGCAACCGACACCAGTTGGCCGGCACCCAGGAGCGCTGCGATCAACGGCAGTCCCGCCGACGCGTAGTTCGGAAGCGATGTGGTCAAGGCCTGGACGGATGCCCCTCCGGCAGGAACGGCATAACCGTATCGCGCCATGAGGTAGGTCAGCAGGTACAGGATCAGCATGGAGAGCGACAAGATCGCCGCGAGCGGAAGCTGATGATAGAGGATCGTGCGGGACGCCTGGACGACGGTGCCGAAGATCGCCGCCGGAACGGCGAAGTCCATGACGAACGCGTTCAACTGGCTGACCTGCTTGTTGTCGAGGTCACGGGTCCAGCCGCCCAGGTAGCCGAGCGCGATCCCGAGGAACGCCGGAAGCAACGCGTCGAGCAGGGTTTTCAGCAATTGCGTGCCATAGAAGACGACCTCGATGCAGGAGATTCTAGGCAGACTGACGAACCGGCTTCCCGGCCGCCCTCCAGATCTGACGTTCTACCGGAGACCCGATGCTTTGACGGCAGAACGTCGGCGACGATAGGTTCGGAAACTACTCATGCCGTTCGCGGGGGAGCAGCAGAGCGGTGGCAGCACCGTCAACCGCAACACCGATCCTGGGTTCTGCCCAGCCAGCCGACGATCTCCTTCCGACGCGCAGGAACGATCGGGTCATGCATGGACACGCACGGAGCGATGGCAACCGTCGTCGTTGGCATCGATCTCACATCAAGAGGTGCCAGCCCCGCGGTCGCGATGCCGATCGATCCTTTCGAACATTCCCCCGTAGGCTGCGGACCTCGTCTTGCACAGGTATTCGTGAGGATAGCCGAGATCGATCTGGGTCGCCTGGTTGAGCCGGTCCGTCTGCTCGGTCGACAAGGAAACCTCCAGCACGCCGAGGTCCTCGTTGATCTGCTGGGTGGTGCGGGCCGCGAGGATGGGGATGACGTTGCGGTCGCGTACCCAGGCCAGCGCGACCTGCGCGGGTTGACAATCGGCTTCGGCCGCGATCGACGCGACCACGGCGTTGATCTGGCCATTCCGGTTCATGAACCTGTTGAGGTCGTCGAACACCAGCCTACCTTTGCCCCGTCCTCCGACGTACTTCCCGGTCAGGAAGCCGCCAGCCAAGGGTGAACACGCAACCACCCCGATGTCGTTGGCCCGCGCCATTGGCAGAAGCTCGCGCTCGATCGCGCGTTCGACCAGGTTGTATTGGACCTGCATGCCGATGAAGGGGGTCCAGCCTTTGAGGTCGGCAATCATGTTGCACTTGCAGATGACCCAAGCCGGAGCGTCCGCTATCCCGAGGTAAAGCACCTTGCCAAGACGGACCAGGTCCTCCAGTGAGCGCATGATCTCGTGCTCCGGGGTCATGAAGTCCCACCCGGTCAACCACAACAGGTCGATGTAGTCCGTTCCCAACCTCTCGAGGCTGGCGTCGACGGCCCTCAAAAGATATTTGCGATGCGTTCCGGCGGCGTTCGCGTTGCTGCCGGGCGGGGCATAGGCGCACTTCGCCGTCAGGACGATCTCATCCCTGTCCTTCGCGATGAAGTCGCGCAGGCATGCTTCGCTTTGACCGGACGCATAGTAACTTGCGGTGTCGATCAGGTTGCCCCAGGCGGTTCTATAGGCGTCGTAGATGGTTCTGGCGACACCTCTCGGACATCCCCATGCCTCGTCCGTCCCGAACGTCATCGTTCCCAGGGCAAGCTCTGACACCCTCAAGCCGGAATCACCAAGCAATTTGTAACGTATTGGCACCATAAAAAACCCCACTCTACGTCCTTCATTGTATCGCTAATAGACAAATGAGAATGACTTGCTACGATGGTCGAACGACTTTTCATTATATATTGTAGCTAATGGTAATCGTTGACCGTGTTCAAGGTCCATATAGGGATGCATTCTGCTAATCTCGATAAGTTGTCTCCACAGCGTCCCCGCAGTCACTAGGCTTCGTGGCAAATGCTTAAATAACGCTTTTGTAAAGTGCTAGGTGTTTAGTTCCGGATTGCGATTGTATAACTTCATCCCGAAGCGCTTCGGCTCGGTCGCCCACAGGCGGCAGACGAACGCGTAAGGCGGCCCACCTTGGACGTCATCAGCCTGGGTGCACGGCAGGCAGGGACGCGTGCAGGCGCTGCCCACCTCGCCGGCAGGGGCGCAGTGGGGTGGAGGGTCCAGGCCGTCGCGTCCTTGACGGTGCGGTTCGTCCCGCTCGGCTTGCCCGCCGGTCGAGGCTGGTGGAGCTGAAGTCCGGTGCTCGATGCCGGCTCGCCGATCTTCCTGCGCCGATCGGTCGTGCCGCTCCGTTGATGGGAAGCGTCGCGGTGGCCAGGAACGCGTTCTTCCGCTCCGCCAGCCCGTAGGCTTCCGGCCGACGCCCTGCAGATCGGACCCTGCCGCACGGGCTCATCCCGACGGCGCTGGCAGGAGTTCCCCTTCCGATGAGGCGGGGCGTTCCGGTAGGCCCCGCGGATCAGGTAGGATGGGACTCCAAGACGATGCCGCCCAGGGGGCTGCCGCCGCACGAGCGAGTCGCGCCGGCGCGATCCCGGTCCCGCCGCCTTGTTCCGGCCGGCAGCTCGCGCGGCGTGCGGCGGCGGCCCGGGGAACGCATGCACGATGGAAGGTCGATCGAGATGGACACGATGATCGGGTCGCCGCGGCCGCCGATGCACGAGCGGATCGCGTCGATCTCCCGGCAGATCTGGAACGACAAGTATCGGCTCAAGGCGCCCGACGGCACGCCGGTCGATGGGACGATCGAGGACACCTGGCGACGCGTCGCCTCGGCACTCGCCGCCGTCGAGACCGACCCCGGCACCTGGGCGCCACGGTTCTACCAGGCGCTGGAGGATTTCCGCTTCCTGCCGGCGGGCCGGATCATCTCCGGTGCCGGCACGGGCAGGCGGGTCACCCTGTTCAACTGCTTCGTCATGGGCGACATCGCCGACGACCTCGGCTCGATCTTCGCCCATCTGCGCGAGGCGGCCCTGACGCTGCAGCAGGGCGGCGGCATCGGCTACGACTTCTCGACGCTGCGGCCCAAGGGTGCGGCGGTGAAGGGGGTCAGCGCCGACGCCTCGGGCCCGCTATCCTTCATGGACGTATGGGACAGCATGTGCCGGACCATCATGTCGGCCGGCGCCCGGCGTGGCGCCATGATGGCGACGCTGCGCTGCGACCATCCCGACATCGAGGCCTTCATCGCCGCCAAGCGCGAGCCCGGCCGGCTGCGCAACTTCAACCTGTCGGTGCTGGTGACGGACGCCTTCATGCAGGCGGTCGCGGCCGACGCCGACTGGCCGCTCCTGTTCGAGGGTACGACCTTCCGCACGCTCCGGGCCCGGGCGCTGTGGGACGGCATCATGCGGGCGACCTACGACTACGCCGAGCCGGGCGTGCTGTTCATCGACCGCATCAACGCCCGCAACAACCTCGGCTACGTCGAGACCATCCGCTCGACCAACCCGTGCGCCGAGCAGCCGCTGCCCCCCTACGGCGCCTGCCTGCTCGGCTCGGTGAACCTGGCCCGCCTGGTGCGCGACCCCTTCACCTCGGCCGCCCGCATCGACGAGGCCGAGCTCGATGGGCTGGTGCGGATCGCCGTCCGCATGCTCGACAACACGATCGACGCCTCCGGCTTCCCGCTGGAGCAGCAGCGGCAGGAAGCGATGGCCAAGCGCCGGATCGGCCTCGGCCTGACCGGCCTGGCCGACGCCCTGATGATGGTCGGGCTCCGCTACGGCTCGACGGAGGCGGCCGACCGGGCCGGTCGCTGGGCGGCTCTGGTGAACCGCTCCGCCTACCTCGCCTCGACCGGACTCGCGGCCGAGAAGGGCGCCTTTCCCCTGTTCGACCGCGAGCCCTACCTGGCCGGCGAGACCGTCGCCGCGCTGGACGACGAGGTGAGGACCGCCATTGCCGCGCACGGCATCCGCAACGCCCTGCTGACCTCCATCGCCCCCACAGGCACGATCTCGCTGCTCGCCGACAACGTGTCCTCGGGCGTCGAGCCAGTGTTCGCCCACAGCTTCACGCGCAAGGTCACCGAGCGGGACGGGACCCGGCGCGAGGAGGTGGTCGAGGACTACGCGGTCCGGCTCTACCGGGCGAGGTTCGGCGCCGAGGCCGCGCTGCCGGAGCACTTCGTCACCGCGCAGACGCTGACCGCGGAGGAGCACGTCCGCATGCAGGCGGCACTTCAACGCCACGTCGACAGCGCGATCTCCAAGACCGTCAACCTGCCCGCCGACATCTCCTTCGCCGATTTTGGCCAGGTCTACCGCCTGGCCTACGACAGCGGCTGCAAGGGCTGCACGACCTACCGGCCGAACGAGATCACCGGCTCGATCCTGTCCACCACGCCGGCACCCGTCCCGGTCCCGCCCGTCGCACCGCCGGCGTCGTCGCCGGAGAAGATGGCGCGGCCGAGCGAGCTCGCCGGGCGCACCTACAAGCTGAACTGGGTCGACGCGCCGCACGCCTTCTACGTCACCTGCAACGACATCGAGGAGAACGGACGGCTCCGCCCGTTCGAGGTGTTCATCTCGTCCGCCAACATGGAGCACTTCGCCTGGGTCGTGGCGCTCACGCGTATGATCTCGGCGGTGTTCCGACGCGGCGGCGACGTGTCGTTCGTGGCCGAGGAGCTGAAGGGGATCTTCGACCCGCGCGGCGGCCAGTGGAGCGAGGGCAGGTACGTGCCGTCCCTGATCGCCGCGATCGGCGGCATCCTTGAGCGGCACATGATCGCGACCGGCTTCCTCGCAGCGCCGGAGCTATTCTCGCAGCCTCATCAGGGCGACCCGGGTATCGTTCCCGTCGGCGGCATCGGCATGCTGTGCCCGACCTGCAGCCAGCCCGGCCTCGTCAAGGAGGGGGCCTGCCTGACCTGCCACAATTGCGGATGGTCGAAGTGCAGCTAACGTCCCTGCCTCCGAGGTTCATGAGCGGATTACGGAGGGTCACTCCGCCGATAGGTCGGGATTGTCGCGGGGCCCGACCGCCGAGGGCGTCCGGATGGGAACCGGCAACCCGAAGGGCGCCCTGACCCGATAGGCCGCCTTGGATGGTCTCTCAGGGCGCGGACCTGCCGGTGCCCTTGTATCCCCGCCACAGCCATTCCAGCGCCGCGGGCAGGGTCTGCGCCTCCGTCGCCGGGTCGACATGGCCGGCGTTGCGGGAGAACACGAACTGGTACTGGTAGTCCTTGGCTGCCAGCACCGCCGCCATGCGCTCGTCGGCGAGCGTCCAGTCGTGCATGCCGTCAGCCATGTTGCGGACGTAGTAGAACAGGTCGCGGTCGCCGGTCTCGAACCAGAACCGGATCGGCTTGGCCGGGCTGTTGGGGATCAGCGGCGACCCGGTGGGCTCGGTCGAGGGCGCGACACCATGTCCCGATGCCACGAGGTCCGGCCGCTGCGGCCCCGGCCACGGGTCGTGAAACTCCCAGGCGCCGCCCGGCAGCGCCGGATCGTGCGGCCATTGCTGGTTCATCATGGTCGGCGAGTACGCCAGGACGCGGTGGTACAGCTCGGGGTGGAACCAGGCCATCACGAACGCGGCCGAGCCGCTGGAGCTGAACCCCATGGTGGCACGGCCCTCGGGATCGCGCGTCAGCCGCACCCCGGCCGTGCGCTCGACCAGCGGCAGCACCTCGCGCTCGACCCACTCGGCATACAGGCCGGACACGGTGTCGTACTCGCGGCCACGCTCGCTGCCCTGCGCGTCCTGGCCGCCGGCGCCGATGCCGATCGCCACCATCGGTGGCAGGCGGCCGGCCGCGATCATGGTGTCCAGGATCGTGAACAGCATGCGTTCGTCGAAGAAGCCGGTCGGGCTGCCGTCGCCGAACACGATGAACGGCGCCTCGTTGCCGGGCCTGTATTGCGCCGGCACGTAGACGTCGACCTGCCGGGTCCAGTTGCCGGCGTGGCTGGCCGGGACCAGCAGGTTGGACGGGTCGCCCGGCGCCGTCGCCGCAGTGTCGATGGCGCTGTTGCGGCAGCCCGGCACGTCGTCGCGGATCACGCCCGGCCGGTAGATCACGCTGTCGGCGGACGACATGGCGAAGGAGTGCACCGCGCCGTGCGGCAGGTCGGGCCGGGGCACGGTCTCGGGTGCGGGACGGTGCGTCGGGCCGATGATGAAGTTGCCGTTCCGGTCCGGCGGCGGCAACGCCCCGTCGGGCAGGGCGGTCGCCGGCGGGTAGGCCGGGTTGGCCGGGTCGCGGGTCGGCGGCGTGGTCCGCAGGTCGAGCCCCGCGGTGTCGACGAAGAACGGCGCCGACGGGTCCCGGGTGTTGGCGCCGGGCGGCACCGAGGCGTTGCCCGGCGGGCAGGCGGCGAGGGCGTTGGGAAGGATGAGGCCGGACATCAGCACCCCGATCATGACCGTCTTCATCGCCACGTCCCGTTTCCTGGCTCCGGGCGCGCCGGACCCGTGCTCAGGCCCGGACCGTCTTGGCGCCCAGCACGTCCAGCCTGCTGATCTGCGCCGGCCTGGCCAGCAGGGCGTTGGATCGTTGCGCCAGCAGCGCAGCGCCTGCGCCGGACAGGTGCGCGCGCCGGCTGGCCTCGTCCGGGAACGCTTCAAAGATCTCGAACACGCGTCGGCTCAGCCGGGTGCCGAACCAGGGCAGGGTGCCCGGTTCCTGCTCGGCGCGATCCAGGATCCCGAGCAGCAGTTGTTCCACCTCCGCCTCGCGTCCCTTGCGCGCCTCGAGCCGGACGTGCAGCGCCTTCGCGGTGCTGGAGCCCTTGCGCCCGGCGATCCGCACCGGCCGGTGCCCGCCGCCCCCACCGAACCAGCGCGACAACAGAAAGCTGGTGCCGGCCAGGATGGCGCCGGCGGCGAGCGGATGCAGCCGGGCCTCGGTGTAGAGGCTGACCTTCTGCACGAAGCCCTCGTAGTTGCCGCGCTCGGACAGCTCGGCCGTCGCGGCGTCGAGGTTGCTCGCCTCGCGCGGCCGTCGCGGCGCGCGGCCGGTCGGCGTGCCCGGGATGATCGTCTTCTCCATGAACCAGTCGGTCAGGCCGGGGGCGACGTGCCCGAGGGCGGCCACCACGCGCCCGCCGCCGCCGACATACACGTCGCGCACCGGATTCTCGGCCGCGTGCAGGATCGCACGCGCCACCGCGCCCGGCGCGTAGACCGGCGGCACGTGCTGCGGCTCGGAGTCGAGGTAGTTCCTGGCATTGGGCACGAACGGGGTGTCGATCTGCGCCGGCTTGATCAGGGTGACCGAGACCGGAACGCCCGCGTCCTCCACCTCCATGCGAAGGGACTCGGTGAACCCCTTGATCGCGTGCTTGGACGCGCAGTAGATCCCCTGCAACGGCACCGCCCGCTCCGACACCTCGCTGCCGAGGTTGATCAGCGCGCCGCCGCGCTTCTTCAGGTGCGACAGCGCCACACGGGAGCCGTTCACCACGCTCCAGAAGTTGGTCTCGAACAGGGCGCGCATGTCGGCGGTCGACACCGCCTCGGTGGCGCCGTAGAGGCCGACGCCGGCGTTGTTGATCCAGGTGTCGTAGCCGCCGAAGGTTGCGATCGCGTGCTCGGAGATGGCGTTGATGCCCGCCTCGGTGGACACGTCGGCAACCACCACGCTGGCGGTGCCGCCCGCCTGCACGATCTCGGCGGCAAGCGTTGCCAGCGCGTCGCCGCTGCGCG
Organism: Lichenicola sp.; assembly: GCA_965198655.1. Taxonomy (GTDB): domain Bacteria; phylum Pseudomonadota; class Alphaproteobacteria; order Acetobacterales; family Acetobacteraceae; genus Lichenicola. Next base: position 9,830 of record OZ240668.1, read on the forward strand.
CGGCCAGCACCATGCGGGCGCCGCGCCTGGCCGCCAGCCGGACGGTGGCCAATCCGATTCCCGACGAGGCGCCGGTGACGACGACCGTCTGCTCGCCCAGTCGCTTGAGCTGAACCTTCATCTTCATGGCCTGATCGTCCCCCCTCGAAGCGGCGGCATCGGACGCTCCGGCGTCTACTCGGCGTCCTCGAAGGTGATCGCCACGTCGGCGTTGGCGGACAAGCGCACGGTGCCGTCCTCGATCTCGGCGATCAGGCCGGTCGAGATGTAATGGTGCTTCTGATCGGACGAGTCGTTCTTGGTCAGCTTGATCCGGTCGCCCTGGACGTGGTCGACGGTGCCGACATGCACGCCGTCGGCGCCGATCACCTCGGCGTGCTCCTTGATCTGCGACAGGTCGGTCATGGGCTGCTCCTCAGCGTTGTATGTCGGAGCCAAACGCCCGGAGCGACGATCCGGTTTGATCCGGTCGTGCCGGGGCCGCCGGCTAGGCGGAGGGGGGCTACCGCATTTCGGCGAGCAGGCTCGGCCGGGCCTGGCTGTTCTCGTTCAGGTCGGCGAGGCTGATCGGATACTCGCCGGTGAAGCAGGCATCGCAGTAGAACGGCTTGGCCGGGTCGCGGCCCTCGGGGCGGCCCAGCGCCCGGTAGAGCCCGTCCAGCGAGATGAAGGCGAGGCTGTCGGCGCCGATCAGCCGGGCCATCTCGTCGCTGTCGTGGTTGGCGGCGAGCAGCTTGCCGCGCTCGGGGGTGTCGATGCCGTAGAAGCAGCTATGGGTGGTGGGCGGCGAGGAGATGCGCATGTGCACCTCCGACGCGCCGGCGGCGCGCACCATCTCGACGATCTTGCGGCTGGTGGTGCCGCGCACGATCGAATCGTCCACCAGGATGACGCGCTTGCCCTCGATCATCGCCTTGTTGGCCGAATGCTTCAGCTTGACGCCCAGGTTGCGTATCTGGTCGGTCGGCTCGATGAAGGTGCGGCCGACATAATGGTTGCGTATGATGCCGAGCTCGAACGGGATGCCGCTCGACACCGAGTAGCCCATCGCCGAGGGCACGCCGGAGTCCGGCACCGGCACGATCACGTCGGCCTCGACCGGGCTTTCCCGCGCCAGCTCCACGCCGATGCGCTTGCGCGCCTCGTAGACGCCGTAGCCGTCCAGCACCGAGTCCGGGCGGGCGAAGTAGATGTACTCGAACACGCAGAACCGGCCGGGCTTGTCGCCGAACGGGCGGATCGAGCGCACGCCGTCGTGGTCGATGACGACGATCTCGCCCGGCTCGACGTCGCGCACGAACTCGGCGCCGACGATGTCGAGCGCGCAGGTCTCGCTCGCCAGCACCCAGGCGGGCTTGGCCCCCGGCTGTCCTTCCTTGCTCTGCCCCTCCTTGTCCTGATCGATGCGCCCCAGGATCAGCGGGCGCACGCCGAGCGGGTCGCGCACGCCGATCAGCGCCTCCTGGCTCAGCACCACCAGCGAGTACGCGCCCAGCACCTGCTTCAGCGCGTCGGTCAGCCGGTCGGTGACGCTGGTGTAGAGGCTGATGGCGATCAGGTGGATGAACACCTCGCTGTCGGTGGTGGACTGGAAGATGCAGCCGCGTCGCACCAGGGCACGTCGCAGGCTGGCGGCGTTGGTGAGGTTGCCGTTGTGGCCGACCGCGAGGCCGCCGAACTCGAACTCGGCGTAGAGCGGCTGCACGTTGCGGATCAGGGTGGCGCCGGTGGTGGCGTAGCGGTTGTGGCCGACCGCGGCGTGGCCGGGCAGGCCGCCGATGATGCGCGCGTCGCCGAACACGTCGCCGACCAGGCCCAGCCCCTTGTGGGTGTGGAAGCGGCTGTCCAGCCCGTCCTTGGAGAAGGAAACGATGCCGGTCGCCTCCTGGCCGCGATGCTGTAGCGCGTGCAGCCCGAGCGCCGTCATGGCCCCCGCGTCGTGCGCGTTCCAGATCCCGAACACTCCGCATTCCTCGTGCGGGTGGTCGTCGTCGTGCGGGCCGGCGGGTTCGCCCAGGACGGCGTCGCCGAGGAGGTCGATCATGGTCAGGCTCCTGCCGCGGAGCATGCGCGGCTCATGTGGCGTTCTGATCCGCGGGCGGCGGATCGAGATCGGGACGGAACCGCTCCGGCAGGCGCGGCGCCACGACGGCGGCGCCGCTGCGGACATAGGGCAGGGCCCGGCTAGCGCGCAGCGCCTGCGGCCAGCCCGCCACCGGCACCAGCGGCACCGCCAGCAGGTAGGCGATCACCAGCACCGCGAAGCCGCGGGCGACCCCGAAGGCGAAGCCGGCCAGCCGGTCCAGGCCGCCCAGCAGGGAGCCGCGCACCAGCCCGCCCAGTGCCGCGGCCACCAGCAGGAAGGCGATCAGCAGGACCCCGAACACCACCAGGAACGCCACCGGATCGGCGATCGACGCGTCGCCGATCAGGCGACGGGCCACCGGCTCCGCCTCGGGACCGAGCCGGATCGCCAGCACCGCGGCGGCGATCCAGGCGCACAGGCCGAGCGCCTCGCGCACGAAGCCGCGCAGCAGCCCGACCAGCGCAGACACCAGCAGCAGCACCAGCACCAGCAGGTCGACCCAGTTCAGGGGCCAGTCCACGGGCCCGTTCACGGTCGGGCTCGCGGCAGCGGGACGCGTCCGGCTGGGCGAACGGCGACCGCCTCCGACGCGGCCCGGGAAAGGCAGGAACGCTCGATCACGATGGGCGGTATATCGCCCCGCCGACGCGCCCGCACCAGTCCTGTTGCACCCCTCGTGTTGCGGCACCGGTTCAGGGCAGCCCCTCGCCCAAGGCGGCCATGCCGGACCGGAGCAGGTCAGGGCAGCTTGGTGCTGTCCACCCGCCAGGGCTTGAGCAGGCGGCGCGGCACCCGGCTCTGCGCCTGGTTGAGCTGCATCAGCAGGCTGCCGAGCTGCTCGCGCTTGTGCAGCTCGATCCAGATCTCGTCCGGCGACAGGCCGCAGGCTGCCCAGAGCGACACCAGGGTTTCGAGCAGGTCGGCGCTGTGCCGCACCACCTCCGCGCGTCGCGCGCCGAGGGTGCCCGCGACGCACTGCATCGCCTGCCCGCCCAGCGCCTGCGCCAGACGCCTGATCCGGACCGGATCGGGCGGCGACGCAGCACCAGCCGGCTGCACAGCCCGCCACAACGCGGAAAGGACGCTGTCCGCATCGGGGTGCTGCCGCATCTACCGCCTCCATCTACCGCCGCATCCGCGCCCGGCGGCGTGCCGGCACCGGTTCCACCGTGTTCATGCCTGTTGTCGCATTCCGGAACATCACGACGATGCCGGAGTTGTATCGAGGCTGGCAGCCCGTCAGCTTGGCCTTCGTTCGCATCGGGACCTCTCGCATGAACATTCCAGAGGTCCAGTCTTCCGGAAGCCCGGATCCGCCCATCGATCCGCACGACCCGTCCGTCCATGCCGAGCTGACGGCCGCCATCGCCGCGCGCGACGTCTTCATCGCCGTCGCGGCGCACGAGCTGCGCAACCCGATGACTCCAATGGTCGGCCAGCTCGACCTGCTGCTGACCGGCCTGCGCGCCGGTCGACTCTCGATGGAGCAGATCGAGCGGCGGCTGGTGCGCATCCAGAACGCCATGAACAGCTACCTCAAGCGGGCGACGGCACTGCTGGACGTGTCCCGCCTGACCAGCGGCCAGTTTCGGCTGGACGTCACCGCCTTCGACCTGTCCGAGCTGGTTCGCCAGGTCGTGGAAACCTTCGCCGAAGCGGCCCGCTATGCCGGAAGCCCGATCAGGCTCGTCGTTCCTCCCAGCCTCGCTGGCAGTTGGGACTACCTGGCTATGGAGCAGATCATCGACAACCTGGTGTCCAATGCGGTCAAGTACGGCGGCCCCCAGCCCATCGAGGTGCGGGCCGAGGCGCTGGACGCGCAGGTCCGCATCACCGTCCGCGACCACGGCCCGGGCATCCCGCCCAAGGACCGGATGCGCATCTTCAGCCGCTTCGAGCGCGTGGTCGGGCAGAACGAGCGGCGGAGCGGCTTCGGCGTCGGGCTGTGGGTGGTGGGCCAACTGGTTACGGCGATGGCCGGCACGGTCGCAGTGGACGCCGCCGCGGGCGGCGGCACCGCGTTCGTGGTGTCGCTGCCGCGTCATGTCGGCGTGGCCTCGGCGTGAGCGAGGGCACGAGCGGGAGCGGCGAGCCTCGCCTGGAGCGGGTGACGAGCGGCATCCCCGGCCTCGACACCATCCTGGGCGGCGGCTTCCTGAAGGGCGGCCTCTACATCGTCCAGGGGCCGCCCGGCACCGGCAAGACCACGTTCGGCAACCAGGTCTGCTTCCATCACATCCGGGGCGGCGGCCAGGCGCTCTACATCACCCTGCTGGCCGAATACCACGCCCGCATGATGCTGCACCTGGGCATCATGTCCTTCTTCGACAGGAGCATGATCCCGGACCGGCTGGCCTACTTCAACGGCCTGCAGGTGCTGCACGACGAGGGGCTCAAGGGACTGCTGGCGCTGCTGCGGCGCGAGATCACCGCGCGGCAGGCCTCGGTGCTGGTGCTGGACGGTATCGTCTCTGCCCGACGCGCCGCTTCCGATGACCAAGCGTTCAACGAGTTCGTGCACGAGCTGCAGGCGATCGCGATCGCCACCGACTGCTCCGTGTTCGTGCTCAACAGCGCCCGGGAAGGCCATAAGGTCACGCCAGAGCACACCATGGTGGATGGCATCATCGAGCTGACCGACCAACTGACCGAGTGGGCGGCGGAAAGCTCGCTGCAGGTGGTCAAGTTCCGCGGCGGCGCCGTGTTGCGCGGACGGCACGCGTTCAAGATCACCGGCGACGGGATCGTGGTGTATCCGCGCATCGAGGCGCTGCTGAGCCGGCCCTCGCGTCCCGACACCGAGGCGGTCGAGCAGGCCCGGGTCTCGACCGGCGCCCAGCAGCTCGACGTCATGCTGGGCGGCGGCCTGCCGGCCTGCTCCACCACCATGGTCATGGGGCCGTCGGGCACCGGCAAGACCACCATGGGGCTGCACTTCCTGTCTGGAAGCACGACGGACGAGCCCGGGCTGCTGTTCGGCTTCTACGAGACGCCGTCGCGGATCGCCATCAAGGCGGCCGACGTGTGTCCGGGACTGTCCGGACTGATCGAGTCCGGAGTGGTGGAGGTGATGTGGCAGCCGCCCACGGACGATCTGTTGGACGCCTACGGGCACCGCCTGCTCGAGGCCGTGCACCGACGCGGGGTGCGCCGGCTGTTCATCGACGGCCTGGGCGCACTGCAATACGCCGCCGGCAGCCATCCCCGCCGCATCGCCAACTTCCTGACCACGCTGATGAACGAGCTGCGCGTGCTGGGGGTGACCACGGTCTACACGTTGGAAGTCCCGGACATCATGGGACCCAACATACGCAACCCGATTGGCGACCTGTCCAGCCTGGCGGAAAACCTGATCCTGCTGCGCTTCGTCGAGCTGGGCGCCAGCCTGCACCGCCTGGTCTCGGTGCTGAAGGTGCGCGACAGCGCGTTCGACTCCTCGCTCTACGAGTACGTCACCAGCAGCCGTGGCCTGCTCATCAAGGCCACCACGGAGGCGGCGGAGCACATCACCACCAGCTACGCGGCCGGACGACAGGCGCCCGCCGTGGACGGGGCGTCGCCGCAAGGGCGCGGTGACTAGCGATGGCAACGGTGCTTGTGGTGGACGACGAGTTCGGAATCGCCGACCTGATCCAGGACATCCTCGTCGACGAGGGCCACCGCGTGCTCAGCGCCTCGAACGGCCGACAAGCCCTGGAGATCATGGTTCGGACCCGACCCGATCTGGTGTTCCTGGACTACATGATGCCACGGCTCGACGGGGCCGGGGTGCTGCAGGCCATGATCCAGGACCCGTCGCTGCAGGGCGTGCCGGTGGTGATGATGAGCTCCATGCCGGAAGCGACGGTCGCGGAACGCTGCAAGGGCTACGCCGCCTTCATGCGCAAGCCGTTCCGGGTCACCGAGCTGATGCGGCTGACCGGCGAGCTGACGGCCGACGGGATGCCTCCGGCTTAGGAAGGTAGCCTAGGGGCTTTGCCCCTGGGCCCCACGAAGGGCAGAGCCCTTCAAACCCGATTCTTAAAGATTAGGGGTCTGGGGCCTCCGGCCCCAGCGGGTCCAGGGCAGAGCCCTGGCCTTGCTTAATGGCTCGAACAAGCTGTCAGATCGAGAAGTACTTGGCGTGACGGTTGAACAGCACCAGGGCGCTGGTCGACTGCTCGGGATGCAACTGCCAGCCTTCGGACAGGCTCACCCCGATCCGCTCCGCACGCAGGAGTTGCAGCAGCGGCTCCTGGTCCTCCAGCTTCGGGCAGGCCGGGTAGCCGAACGAGTAGCGGGAGCCGCGATAGCCCTGGCTCAGCAGGGCGTCCATGTCGCGCGCGTCCTCCCCGGCATAGCCGAGCTCGGCCCGCATCCGCTTGTGCGCATACTCTGCCATCGCTTCCGCCATCTCCACCGACAGGCCGTGCAGGTAGAGGTAGTCCTGGTAGCGGTTGGCCTCGAACCAGATGCGGGCGACGTCGGAGGCTTTCTGTCCCACCGTCACCACCTGCAGCCCGATCACGTCGCGCTCCGGGCCGTCCTCGACGTCGCGCACGAAGTCGGCGATGCAGGCGCCGTCCTCGCGCGGCTGGCGCGGCAGGTCGATCCGGGCGAGCTCGGTGACGCCGTCGGGTTCGAACAGGATCAGCGCGTTGCCCTGCCCCGCCGCCTTCCAGTAGCCGGTGACGGCCTGGGGCTGGAGGATGTCCTGCTCGGCGCACAGCGCCAGCATGCGGCGCATCACCGGACGCAGCTCCTGCCTGGCCCAGAGAAGGAACTCCTCCAGCGAGCGGCCCTGCTTGCGGAAGCCCCACTGGAATTGGTACAGGCTGCGCTCGTTGAGGAACGGGATCACCGCGTTCGGCGTGGCCTCGATCACCCGGGCACCCCAGAACGGCGGCGGCGGCACCGCCGCGTCGTTCAGCCGCCGCCTGCGTGCCTGCGCCGCGGCAACGTCCACCGTCTGGAAGCCGCGCACCTCCGCCAGTTCGGGCATGCGCTTGATCGTCCGCGCCTTGCCCTTCCGGCGCGACTGGATCGCGCCGAGATAGGTGTCGAGCTCGCCGCTCTCGACCTTGTCCATCAGGTTCAGCCCGTCGAACGCGTCGCGGGCATAGGCGACGCGGCCGCCCCCGCCATGGCTCGCGTAGGCGGCGACGCACTCCTCCTCGACGTAGTTGCGGGTCAGCGCCGCGCCGCCCAGCAGCACCGGGATCTCGATCCCCTGGCGCGCCATCTCCTCCAGGTTCTCGCGCATCACCACGGTGGACTTCACCAGCAGCCCGGACATGCCGATCGCGTCCGCCTTGTGCTCCCGGACCGCCGCGATCATGTCGGCGAGCGGCACCTTGATGCCGAGGTTGCATACCCGGTAGCCGTTGTTGGTCAGGATGATGTCGACCAGGTTCTTGCCGATGTCGTGCACGTCGCCCTTGACGGTGGCGAGCACGATGGTGCCGCGGGTCTGGCCGCTGGCGCGCTCCATGAACGGCTCCAGGTGCGCCACCGCCGCCTTCATGGTTTCGGCCGATTGCAGCACGAAGGGGAGCTGCATCTTGCCAGAGCCGAACAGCTCGCCCACCGTCTTCATGCCGTCGAGCAGCACCGTGTTGATGATGTCGAGCGGCGGCATGGTCTGCCGCGCCTCGTCCAGCTCTGCTTCCAGCCCCTTGCGGTCGCCGTCGACGATGCGGTCGCGCAGGCGCCCCTCCACCGTGTCGGCGCGCGTCTTCTTGACCGCGTCCGCCAGCTTGCGCTCGGCGAACATCGCCAGCACCTTCTGCAGCGGATCGTAGCCCTCCGTGCGCCGGTCGAAGATCAGGTCCTCCATTACCTGGACCTCCTCGGCCGGGATCAGGTGCAGCGGCCGTATCTTGCTGACGTGCACGATTGCCGCCGTCATGCCGGCGCGCACCGCGTGGTCGAGGAACACCGAGTTCAGCACCGCGCGCGCAGCCGGGTTCAGGCCGAAGCTCACGTTGGACAGCCCGAGCACGATCTGCACGTCGGGGAACCTGTCGTGGATCGCCTGGATGCCTTCCAGCGTCCATTGGCCGAGCTTGCGGTCGTCCTCCATGCCTGTGGCGATGGTCAGCACCAGCGGATCGATCAGCAGGTCCGACTGCGGCAGCCCGTGCCTGGTGCAGGCGAAGTCGACCAGACGCTCGGTGATCGCCAGCTTCCGGGCCGGCGTTTTTGCCATCCCTTCCTCGTCGATGGTGCCCGCCACGATGGCGGCACCGAACTTGCGCGCCAGAAGGAGGCGCTCCGTGGCTATGTGCTCGCCGTCCTCGAAGTTGATCGAGTTGATGATCGGCTTGCCGCCGTGCAGCTTCAGCGCGCTGGCGATCACCGGGGTCTCGGTGGAGTCGATCACCAGCGGCGCGTTCACCGACGAGGTGAAGCGGCGCACCACCTCGTCCATCTCGCCCACCTCGTCGCGGCCGACGAAGGCGGTGCACAGGTCGAGCGCGTTGGAGCCCTCGGTCGCCTGCTCGCGCCCCACCACCACGCAGCCGTCCCAGTCGCCGGTCTCCTGCAGCTCGCGCCACTTCCGGGAGCCGTTGGCGTTGCAGCGCTCGCCGATCGAGAAGTAGCTGTTCTCCTGCCGCAGCGGCGTCTGGCCGTACAGGCTGGCGACCGAGGGGATCCAGACCGGACGGCGCGCCACCGGCGCCGGGCGGCTGTTGTTGCCCGCACGGCGGCGCAGCATGGCGTCGAGCGCCTCGATGTGCGGCGTCGAGGTGCCGCAGCAGCCGCCGACCAGGTTGAGCCCGTCCTCGACGATGAAGCGCTCGATCCAGCTCGCCATCTCCGGCGGCGTCAGCGGGTAGTGCGTCTTGCCGTCGACCAGCTCGGGCAGGCCGGCGTTCGGCTGCACCGAGATCAGCCGCGGCCAGTTGGCGGCGAGCCAGCGCACGTGCTCGGACATCTCCTGCGGCCCGGTGGCGCAGTTCAAGCCCAGCAGCGGCACGTCGAGCGCGTGCACCACGGTGGCGGCGGCGGCGATGTCGGGACCGACCAGCAGGGTGCCGGTGGTTTCCACCGTGACCTGCACGAAGATCGGGGTGTCGGTGCCCGCCGCCGCCCGGGCGGCCTTGGCGCCGTTGACCGCCGCCTTGATCTGCAGCGTGTCCTGGCAGGTCTCGATCAGCAGCGCGTCGACGCCGCCGTCGATGAGGCCGCGGCACTGCTCGGCCAGGGCCGCCTCCAGCGGGTCGTAGGCGACGTTGCCGAGCGAGGGCAGCTTGGTGCCGGGGCCGATCGAGCCGACCACGTAGCGGTGCCGCCCGTCCGAGAAGCCGTCCGCCGCCTCGCGGGCCAGCTCGGCGGCGACCTTGTTGATCTCGTGGGTGCGGTCGGCGAGGTCGAACTCGGCCAGCGTGATCGGCGAGCCGCCGAAGCTGTTGGTCTCGACCATGTCGGCGCCGGCGGCGAAGTAGCCGCGATGGATCTCGCGCACCAGCTCCGGCCGGGACAGGTTGAGCACCTCGGTGCAGTTCTCCCGGCCCCAGTAGTCGCGCTCCACCTCCAGGTCGAGCATCTGCACCCGCGAGCCCATGCCGCCGTCGCAAAGCAGGACCTGGTCGGTGAGGGCGTCGAGGAGGTGGGGACGGGTCATGACGATCCTGTCTGCGCCGCCGCCGCGCCGACCCGGAACGGGATGGCTGTCGGACCGGCGACACGTCCATATGTATGGTGGCGATGCTTCTCACAAAGCCGGCCGCCGCTGTCCAGCGCCGGCGGCCAGGCCCTGCCTCCGAAATCCGCAGGCGGATCTCGGAGATAAGCGGCCGCTATTTGTTTGAAACTCGGCCCGGAGACCGGTTCATGCGCCTCGACGCCCGCATCCCGGTGCACGTGGTGCCGTTCGGCCTGCCGCTCCCGCAGGCCGACCCGCAGGCCGTGCTTCTGGTGGCGGGGCCGCCCGGCCAGGCCTATCCACTGGATGGGACGCGTGGCTGGATGGCGGTGCAGCATCTGGTGGCAGCGGTTCCCGCCACGGCCGCGCGCCATCCGGGGGGCTGCGCGTGCTGTGCGGTGCGCGATCCGCTCGCCCTGGTCCTGTCGTCGCTGTTCGAGCGGCGCGCCCGGGGGGCGCTCGGCCTGTTCCGGCGGGTCTGGCTGATCGCCCCCTCCGGCTTCGCCGAGGCAGTTCCGGCACTGCTGGCGGTAGACCCGGTGGTTGCCGCACGCTACCGGCTCGGAGAAAATTAACCCGGTCGCGATTCCTACATGCTATGGTTGTCCCGAGAGGCTGTTCAAGCGGTAGCCACGTCTTGCGCTCAAGGGTCGGGACCAGGCCCCTGCAGCGTCCTGTGTTAAGGGAAATCCTGTGGATCAACGCAACGACACCGGTGACTACGCTGGCTCGCCGGGCCACGCTGCCGGACCCGCAAAGGCACCCGATCCGCAGACCATCCGTCTGCGGGCGGCCATGGCCGCCGCCAAGTACCACGGCGTCGAGCTCGACCTGAAGACCTTCCAGGCGGAGTCGAGCGAGCGCTCGCCGTCGCCGGCCACGCTGGTGCGCTGGATGGACGACCAGGGCCTGGTCGCCAAGGGCATGCACCTGAAGTGGCGCTACCTGGTGCGTATGCACAACACCCCGCCGATCGTGCTGATGTTCAAGGACGGCTCGGCCGGCCTGTTCATCTCGGCCGACACCAACCGCGGCGTGGTCTGGCTGCGCGACCCGATGGGCGGCGAGGCCGACCCGCTGGTCGCGGTGGACGAGCTGCGCTTGTCCCAGGTCTGGACCGGCGACGTGCTGCTGCTGCGTCGCGCACGCGCCGGCGTGGAGGCGGAGGCCCCGGTCGACATACGCTGGCTCAGCCGCGTGGTGCTGCGTGAGAAGCGCGCGCTGCGCGACATCACCTTGTCCTCGATGGTCCTGTCCATCCTGACCATCCTGCCGGCCCTGATCATCATGCAGGTGATCAACAAGGTGGTCGGCCAGCACTCGCTGGCCACCCTGTTCTCCATCACCATGATCCTGGTGGTGCTGACCTTCTACGAGACGCTGCTGAGCTACGCCCGGCGCGAGCTGGTGCTGGTGATGACGGCGCGGATCGACAGCCGGATCAGCATCCACGTGTTCAACCGGCTGCTCGCCCTGCCGCTGGAGTATTTCGAGCGCCAGCAGGCCGGCAACGTGATCGGCCGGGTGATGCAGATCTACAAGGTGCGCGACTTCATGACCGGGTCGCTGCTGCGCACCTTCCTGGACATGTTCACCCTGGTGATGATCCTGCCCCTGCTGTTCTTCCTAAGCTCGACCCTGGCCTGGATGACGCTGGCCGGCGCCGGCGCGATCGGGTTGATCGTGGTCATCTTCATGGGCCCGGTCAGCTACTACATCGGCCGGGTGACCGCGGCCGAGATGGCGCGCGGCTCGGTGCTCTACGAGTCCATCGCCGGCATACGCACGCTGAAGACCCTGGCGCTGGAGCCCGCGCGCAAGCAGGAATGGGACGAGAAGACCGCCGAGGTCACGCGCTGGAAGCTCGCCGCGGGACGGATGAGCAACTGGCCGCAGACCATCATCATGCCGATCGAGATGTTCATCAGTCGCGGCGTGCTGCTGGTCGGCGCCTACCTCGCGGTGACCGACACCACCGGAACCGGCTCGGTCGGCGCCGGCGGCCTGGTCGCGTTCATGATGCTGGGCGGCCGCGTCGCGGCCCCCCTGGTCGGCTTCGCCAAGCTGCTGGAGGACTTCACCGAGGTCCGCGCCTCGCTCAGCGAGGTCGGCTCGGTGCTGAACAACCCCACCGAGACACGGGCGCTGACCACCGGGATGCGCCCCAAGATCGTCGGCGGCTTGTCGTTCCAGGACGTGAACTTCGCCTATCCCGGTGCCCCCAACAAGGCGCTGGACGGGGTCGACTTCCAGATCCCCGCCGGCACCTCGCTGGGCGTGGTCGGACGCTCCGGCTCCGGCAAGTCGACCCTCACCCGCCTGCTCCAGGGCGTCAGCCGCAACTACACCGGCTACCTGAAGCTCGACGGCATCGACATGCGCGAGATCAACCTGAACCACCTGCGCCGCTCGTTCGGCGTGGTGCTGCAGGACAACTTCCTGTTCCGCGGCACGGTGCGCGACAACATCACCGCGGGCCGTCCCGGCCTGACCCTGGACGACGTGGTGCGCGCAGCGAGGCTCGCGGGCGCCGAGGAGTTCATCGAGCGCATGCCGGCCGGCTACGAGACCTTTATCGAGGAAGGCTCGACCAACATCTCCGGCGGGCAGAAGCAGCGCCTGGCGATCGCGCGCGCGCTGATCTCGGACCCGAAGCTGCTGATCCTGGACGAGGCCACCTCGGCGCTCGACCCGGAATCCGAGGCGCTGGTCAACGCCAACCTGGCCCGCATCGCCAAGGGCCGCACGATGGTGATCGTGTCGCACCGACTGTCCTCGCTGGTCGATTGCGACCAGATCCTGGTGATGGAGCAGGGCAAGGTGGACGATATCGGCCCGCACAACGTCCTGGTCGAGCGCTGCGCGATCTACCGCCAGCTTTGGCTGCAGCAGAACCGGCACATGAACGCCGACCGCAATGCCGGTCCGGCGCCGATGCTGGCCGAAGGAGACTGAACCATGAGCGGTTCGCACGAGATCGCCACGCAGGACTCCGCGGGCAAGCCGGTCGCGCTGCGCCGGCCAGGCAACAACGACGACATGCCGATGGCGCTGCTCGAGTTCCACTCGCCGAGTGCGGCCATGGCGGCGATGCCGCCGACCGCGACCGCCCTCTATACCACCTGGATCGTGTCCTCCCTGGCGCTCGCCAGCCTCCTGGTGATGGCGCTGTTCCCGATCGACCGGGTGGTGACGTCGAGCGGCGCGCTGGTGCCGACGGTGCCGATGGTCGTGGTGCAGCCGCTGGAAACCTCCATCATCCGCTCGATCGACGTGCGCGAGGGCGACGTGGTGCACAAGGACCAGATCCTGGCGCATCTCGATCCCACCGCCAACAACGCCGACGTCAGCAGCCTCGGCCTGCAGACCAGGAGCCTCCAGGCGGAGGTCGACCGGCTGATGGCCGAGGTCACCGGCAAGGACTACGTGGCCGATCCGTCCGACCCGGCCTCGACCCAGCAGGCCGCGACCTTCCTGCGACGCAAGTCCGACTACGCCGCCAAGATCCAGGACTACGACCAGCAGATCGCCGGGCTCCAGAGCGACGTGGTCGGGTTCGAGGCCAGCGCCGCGCTCTATGCCGGGCGGGTCAAGGTGGCGTCCGACGTGCACAACATGCGCGTGCAGTTGCAGCGCGACCAGGTCGGCAGCCGCCTGAACTCGCTGTCCGCCCAGGACGACCTGATGGAGATCGAGCGCTCGCAGATCACCGCACAGCAGAGCGCCACCAGTGCGCGCAACAAGCTGAACGCCATGATCGCCGAGCGCGAAGGCTACATCCAGAACAGCAAGGCCGAGACCTACCAGTCCCTGACCGACGCGCAGCGCAAGCTGTACGAGGCGACCGGCCAGTACGAGAAGGCCAAGCTGCAGAAGAGCCTGCTGGTGATGCGTGCGGACCGCGACGCGGTGGTGCTGAACATCGCCCACGTGTCGGTCGGCTCGGTGATCACCACCGCGCAGGAGTTCATGACCCTGACGCCGCTCGACGCGCCGCTGCAGATCGAGGCGCGCCTGCCGGTCGACCAGGCCGGCTACGTGCAACTGGGCGACAAGGCGCAGGTCAAGTTCCTGACCTTCAACTACGTCCAGTACGGCGGTGCCGAGGCGGTGGTGACCAACATCAGCTCCGCCAGCTTCTCGACCGAGGACTACCAGGCGGCGGCGGCCAGCGCGCCGGCCAACGGCCTGGCCACCCCGGGGGGCGGCAACGCGTTCTATCGCGTCCGTCTGCGGATCGACCGCTACACGCTGCGCAACACGCCGCATTATTTCAAGCCGACAGCCGGCATGGCCGTGACCGCGGACATCAACATCGGCAAGCGGACCATCCTGCAGTACCTGCTGAGCACGGTGATCCCGCCCGCCACCGAGGGCATGCGCGACCCGTCCTGACGCATGGCCGACCCGGCGGGACGCACCCGCCGGGCGCCGCGCCGTCGCGACCTTTCACCATCCGCCCAGACCACATACAGGGGTGTTGCAGGACCTGATGGCGACCTTCCTCAAGCAGCGCGCAGCGTCCCTGTTCTCGCCGCAGGGCAAGCTGCGCTACGCCCTCAGCCTGATCGAGGCGGGCGAGATCGGTCGTGGCTTCGCGCCGCTCAGCGCCGCCGCCACCGCCGGGATCCCGGAAGCGCAGTTCCGGGTCGGACGTGCCTATCTCGACGGGGCCGGGGTCCCGGTCAGCCGGGAGGAAGGCGCGCGCTGGATCGAGCGCGCCGCGGAGGCCGGCTGGGTCGAGGCGCAGGTGGTGCTCGCGACCCTGCACCTGTTCGGGCTCGTCGCCAGCGGCGGCTCGGGCAGCGCCGTGTTCTCGACCGGGCCCAGCCAGCAGGACGCCAAGCCCGACTACGAGCGCGCCGCGCACTGGGCCGGGCGCGCCGCGGAAGCCGGATCACCGGACGGGCAGGCCCTGCTCGGCTACATCCTCACCTCCGGGCCGGCGGAGATGCGCGATCTCGACGCCGCCGACCGGTGGTACGCCCGTTCCGCCGAGGCCGGCTGTCCGCAGGGCCATCTCGGCGTGGCGCTGGCGCAGTTGCGCAACGCCCTCGACGCCGAAGGGCAGCAGAAGGCCGCCAGCAGCCTGGCCAAGGCGGCCGAAGGCGGCCTCGGCACCGCCCTCTACCTGCTCGGCGTGATGACCGAGCGCGGCGCCGGGGTGAAGCAGGACGTCGCCGCGGCCACCGAGCTGTATCGCCAGGCGGCGGAGCGGCGGGTGCGGTCCGGCGAGGCGCGCTACGGGCTGGCGCTGATGGAGGGGCGCGGGATCGAGCGCAACACCGCGCGCGGCGAGTCCTGGCTCCGCCGCGCGGCACTGGGCGGCGATGCCGAGGCGGCGGCGCTGGTCGGTGACCTTTATTCCCGTGGCGGCGACCTGCCGCCGAACTACGCCGAGGCGGCGAGCTGGTACGGCCGTGCCGCCGCGGCCGGCCATGCCGCGTCGGCCCGCGCGCTCGGCCTGCTCTACCTGACCGGAGCCGGCGTGCAGCGCGACCCGGAGGAGGCGGCCCGCTGGTTCCGCCATTCCGCCGAGCGCGGCGACCAGCTCGCCCATGTCGACCTCGGCAACCTGGTGCTGTCCGGAGGCGGCAGCGAGGCCGACCGCACCGCCGCGCGCGCCCGCTTCGAGCAGGCGGCCGAGACCGGCGACCTGGTGGCGGCGTTCAACTTCGGCGTCTGCCTGGCCGAGGGCGTCGGGGTCGAGCGCAACGACCGGCAGGCAGCACTCTGGCTGCGCCGCGCCGCCGACGGGGTGGTGAACGCCCAGTACTGGTACGGCCGCATGCTGACCGAAGGCCGCGGCGTCGAGATCGACCTCAAGGAAGGCCGGTTCTGGATCTCCAAGGCCGCCGAGGCCGGGCTGCCGGATGCCGAGATAGCCTATGCCGAGCTGCTGCTGAGCGGGCGGGGCGGGGCGCGCGACCACGCGGCGGCGCTGGAGATGTTCGAGCGCGCCGCCAAGCAGGGCCACATCAACGCGATCTTCTCGGTCGCCGCCATGCATGGCGGCGGCCACGAGGTGCCGGAGAACCGTTCCCTGGCGCAGGTGCACTTCCGACAGGCGGCGGAGCGCGGCCATGCGATGGCGCAGTTGATGCTCGGCCGCTACCTCGCGCGCGGCCTGGCGTCCGAGACCAATCCGGCCGAGGCCAGGCTCTGGCTCCAGCGTGCCCGGGCACAGGGGCTGGTCGAGGCCGATTCCGAGCTGGCCCGTCTCGGTGCCCGCCCGCAGCCGCCCGTGGCACCGGTCGCCCGTGCCGCCAGCCAGAACTAGGCCGCCCGCACACCCTCCCTCCGGGCCGGTGGCGTCCCAACCGGCCCCGCTCCCGTCGCTGCACCGGGTCACGGAGGCGGACCGGGCCGAATGGCGGGAATGGGCGCGCGAGCGGGCGCAGGAGTCGTTCCGTCGCGGCCGGATCGCCAGCGAGCGCGGCCAGTCGGACCTGGCGCTGCGCTGGCTGGAGCGGGCCCACCGCCTGGCGCCGGACGCGGCCACGGTCAGCTTCCCGCTGGCGATGGCGCGCATGAGCTGCGGGGATCCGCACGGCGCGATCGGCCTGCTGCTGCCGCTGCTGCAGCAGCACGACTTCCGGGAGGGCTGGGTGGCGCTTGCCGCCGCCCGACGCGCCGCCGGCTCCCATGACGAGGCCGCGTCGGCGATCGGCCAGGCCTTGTCGCGCAACGCGCCGGACGAGGCTGTGCGCGGCCTGCTGGGCGAAATCACGCGCGCCGCCGGTTGGCCCGGCTGGTGCGGCCTGTCCGGCGACGGCACCCTGCACCTCGACCGTCCGCCGGCTCCCGGATCCGCCAGGACCGGCCGCGACGCCCTGTCGGTCCTGCTGGACGGGACGCCGGTCCGGCTGCGCACACGCAAGAACCGGCTGGTGCTGGAGGGCGCCTGGTCGCAGGGACGGCGGCTCGAGGTGTCGCGCGGCGGCCGGCCGCTGCTGGGTAGCCCGATCGACGTTCAGGTGGTCGGGCGGATCGAGGGCTTCGTGGAGGTGGAGGACGGCCGCCTGCACGGCTGGGTGTGGCATCCGGGCGAGCCCGAGCGCATCCCGCTGCTGACCCTGGTTCCGGCCTCCGGCCCGCCGGTCGTCGCGGCGATGGAACAGTTCATCGAGATCGCGTCGACCGAGGCGCCCCTGGCCCGGCCGCGGCTGCTGCGGTTCGCAGGCGTCACCGCGGCCCAGCTCGACGGCGTAGTGGAGGTGCAAGGCGGCGGCAAGGCGCTGATGGGAAGCCCGCTCGATCCCGGGCTGGAACAGCGCGCCGGTGCCGCGGCCGCGTTGCTGCAGGCGCGGTTCAGCCGGCGCGGCCGGGACGACGCGGACCCGGCCGGTGCCGCGATGCAGGAGCTGCCGCCGTTCCTGCCGGTGTCCGCCTCCATTGTCGGCCGGTCGCCCCGGGTCGGCCCGCCTCGTCCGGCCGGCGTGGTGGTGCCGATCTACCGCCACCTGCGCCGCACCCTGGACTGCCTCGACAGCGTGCTCGCCACCATCCCGCCCGGCACCGAGGTGGTGGCGGTGGAGGACGCGTCGCCGGAGCCGGCCCTGGTCGAGGCGCTGACGGCGATGGCGCAATCAGGCCGGATCCGGCTGATCCGGCGCGCGCGCAACGGCGGCTTCCCGGCCAGTGCCAACGATGGCATCGCCGCCTGCCCGGACCGCGACGTGGTGCTGCTCAACAGCGACACGCTGGTCGCCCCCGGCTGGCTGGAGGCGCTGCGCCGCGCCGCCTACGGCGCGCCGGAGGTCGGCAGCGCCACGCCGCTGTCCAACGATGCCAGCATCCTGAGCTATCCCGATCATCGCGCGCGCAACAAGGCGCCCGACCTTGCCGGCACCAGGCGGCTGATGGCGCTGGCCGCGAGCGCCAACGGGGACGCGGTGCACGAGATCCCGACCGGAAACGGGTTCTGCCTCTACCTGCGGCGCGACTGCCTCGACCAGGTCGGGCTGCTGCGCGAGGACCTGTTCGCGCAGGGCTATGGCGAGGAGAACGATTGGTGCCTGCGCGCGCGCCATCTCGGCTGGCGGCACGTCGCGGTTCTCGGCGTGTATGTCGCCCATGTCGGCAACGTGTCGTTCGGTGCTGCGCGCACCGGGCTCATGCGACGCAACATGCTGATCCTGAACCGCCTGCATCCCGGCTACGACGACATGGTGCTGGCGCATATCGAGGCCGACCCGCTGGCCCCGGCGCGGCGTCGGCTGGATCTCGCGCGCTGGGTGCAGGCCCGGCGGATGCGCGCCGGCCGCGACATGGCGCCGCGCGCGGTGCTCCTGGTCACCCACGCCCAGGGCGGCGGGGTGGAACGGGTGGTGCAGGAGCGGGCGCGGCTGCTTCGCGCCCAGAACATCCGCCCGATCGTGCTGCGGCCCGACCCGGACGGGGTGGCGTTGTCCGACGCCGCCTGCGAGGAAGCGTTCCCGAACCTGCGCTACGCCCTGCCGACGGAGCTGGACGCGCTGCTGGCGCTGCTGGGCGCGGAAGGGGTGCTGCATGCGGAATGGCACCACCTGCTCGGCCACCATCCGCAGGTCCGCTCCCTGTGCGTCCGGCTGGGCGTTCCCTACGACGCCTATGTCCACGACTACGCCTGGTTCTGCCAGCGGATCGCCCTGGTGGGCCCAGGCGGGCGGTATTGCGGCGAGCCGGACCTGGCCGGCTGCGAGGCCTGCATCGCCCTCCAGGGCAGCAACCTGCAGGAGGAGATCTCGATGCCGGCCCTGCTGGCCCGCTCGGGCGCCGAGCTGAAGGCGGCGCGCCGTGTGGTGGCGCCGTCGCAGGACGCGGCGAACCGGATGGCGCGGCATTTCCCCCGCCTGCGCGTCGAGGTGGTGCCCTGGGAGGACGACCGGCCGGACCTGTCCCTGGAACGGCTCGCCGCAGTGTCGTCGCTGGCCCCCCGACCGAGGGGCGCATCCAGCCGCAGCGCCGCCGCCGCCGGGCAGCCAACGCCGGCCCGGATCGTGGTGATCGGCGGCATCGGACGCGAAAAGGGCGCCGAGGTGCTGCAGGCCTGCCTGGCCGACACGCGCGCCCGGCAGTTGCCGATCGAGTTCGTGGTGGTCGGCCACACCGCCGACGACATGGCGCTGATGGAGGCCGGCTGCGCGTTCGTGACCGGCGAGTATCGCGAGGAGGACGCGGTGGCGCTGATCCGTGCGCAGGAGGCGGACCTGGCGCTGCTGCCGTCGGTCTGGCCGGAAACCTGGTGCTTCACCCTTGGCCTCGCCTGGCGGGCGGGCCTGGCGGTCGTCGCCTTCGACCTCGGCGCGCCGGCGGAACGCATACGGCGCACCGGCCGCGGCGCTGTGGTACCGCTCGGACTGCCGGTCCCGGAGCTGAACACGGTGCTGTTGCGGCTGTGCAATCGTGATTCTGTCGTCATTTCGCCACCGTCGGCGCCCAAGCAACCCATTGCGGCGCGGCGTCCGCCGTCGCACCATCGCGCGCCAGCACGCTAGGCCGCCCGCACCGGGCAGGCAGGAACGGAACATCCCCGATGTCGCAGATCAATCCGACACCGAACCGGAACATGGTGACGGAGCTCAAGGTGTCCGCGCACCTGATGCTGCTCGATCCCGGGCTGTTCTGCGTGTTCCACAGTCCCGGCGGGACGCCGCCGGATCCGCAGACCGGGCTTCCGGGGGTGCGGATCACCCGGCCGCCTGCCACGGAGGCGGAGTCGCTGTCGATCAGCACCTTCAACGCCGACGGGTGGCTGGGCGGGGAAGGCAACGCTGCACTGGTGCGGGTCAGCGGCGTGCCGTCCCAGGTGCTGGTGACGATCTACCAGACGGTCAACAGCGCGGCCGAGGCGCCGAAGCTCCAGGTGCTGCGGTTGAGCGACGCGCCGCAGGCCGCGCAGGCGGCCATGCGGGCGCCGGCATCCGCCGCGCCGCCCGCGACGCCGCCCGCGACGCCCACGGAGCCGCCGGGCAAGCCCGAGGTCGCCGCCCACGTGCAGCGGCGCGGCGACGTGCTCACCCGGCTCGGCGACTGGATGGGCGTGCGCGGCAGCCAGAACTGGATCGAGGGCTTCGCGATCGCGCCGAGCCGCTTCGTCGAGCCGGCCGACATCGAGTACCAGGCGGTGCTCGGCAAGGGCTGGCTGTCGCCGTGGGCGGAAGGCGGCACCTATTGCGGCAGCCGCGGCATGGCGCTGCCGATCCTGGGGCTTCGCGTCCGCCTGAAGAACGAGGTGTCGGAACGCTACGAGGTCCGCCTCAGCGCCACCTTCACCGACGGCACCGCGATCGGCCCCGTGGACGGCACGGAAACCGCCGAAGCGCCAAGCCTGGCGCCGCTCGAGGCCTTCCTGGTGGAGATCCTGCCGCTCGACGACGCCGACGCGGTTGATGGGGCGGTCGACGACGCGGTTGGCGAGGACACCTCGTCCGAGCCGGAGCCGCCGGCACGCTCCAAGGCACCCCGCCAGCCGACCCGTGCCGAACCGCCGCGGCGAACCGCCGCCAAGGCAAAGGCCGAGCCGCTTCCTTCCGCGCCGCCGGCACGCGGCGTTCCTGCCCGATCCTCCGCGCGGAGCGGGCCGGTGGCCAAGGCGGGTGGCGGCAAGGGACGGCGCTGATCCGCATGCGCCGGCCCCCGAGGCATCTAGGCGAGGGGGCCGCTATCGGTTCATAAGGCTGCGCATGCGCTGAGTGCCGGGTTCAACACGCGTTCCACGTCGATGCGAAACCGTATTGGTCTCGCCACCGAACGACTGTCAGGCCGTTTCTTGCGATATCTGTTCGTCCACCAGAACTTCCCGGGCCAGTTCCTGCATCTGGTCCGCCACCTCACCCGACAGGGCGAGCACGAGGTGGTGTTCATCAGCGAGCCGAACAGCAACGTGCTGCCCGGCGTGCGCCGCATCTTCTACAAGCTACCGCGGGGCGTGACGCCGGGCACCCATCCGGCCGCGCAGGAGTTCGAGCTCGCCGTGCTGCGCGCCGAGATGGTCGCCCAGACCGCGCGCAACCTGAAGGGCCTCGGCTTCGAGCCCGACATCATCATCGGCCACCACGGCTGGGGCGAGCTGCTCAACCTGTCCGACGTGTACCCGGACACGCCGATGCTGGGCTATCTCGAGTTCTACTACCACACCGACAAGTTCGACGTCGGCTTCGACCCTGAATTCCCGGACGACCCGGCGATGTTCCCCCGCGTGCGGGCCAAGAACGCGGTCAACCTGCTGGCCCTGAACAATGCCGGCCACGGCCAGACGCCGACCCTGTTCCAGAAGTCGACCTATCCGGACTGGGCGCAGCACCGCATCTCGGTGCTGAAGGAGGGGGTCGACCTCGCCGCCTGCGCGCCCGACCCGTCGCTGGCCAAGAAGGACTTCCTGCTCCGCAACGTGCTGGTCTCGCCGGGCGAGAAGCTGGTTACCTACGTGGCGCGCGACCTGGAGCCGTATCGCGGCTTCCACAGCTTCATGCGCGCCCTGCCGCGCATCCTCCACCACCGGCCCGACGCGCGCGTGATCGTGGTCGGCGGCGACGGCGTCAGCTACGGCGCCCGGCTGGCCTCGGGATGCTGGCGCGAGATCCTCACCGCGCAGCTGGGGGCCAGGCTCGACCTGTCGCGGGTGCATTTCGTCGGCAAGCTGGACTACCTCAGCTACGCCGACCTGCTGAAGCGCTCGGACGCGCATGTCTACCTGACCTACCCGTTCGTCGCCTCCTGGTCGCTGCGCGAGGCGCTGGCCTCCGGCTGCGCCATCGTCGGCAGCGACACCGGGCCGGTGCAGGAGTTCATCCGGCACGGCAAGAACGGGCTGCTGGTCTCGTTCCACGATCCCGACGCGTTGGCGGATGGCGTGCTGGAGATCCTGGAGAACAGGTCGCTGTCGCAGCGCCTGCGCCGGGCGGCGCGGAAGGACGCCGAGCGCACCCTGTCGATGAGCGACTACCTTCTCAACTACGAGGCGCTCATCGAGCAGACCATCGCCGCGGCTTAGGGGGAAAGGTCAAAAAGGCCAGGGCGCTGCCCTGGACCCGTTGGGGCCGGAGGCCCCAAACCCCTTTACTTTAAGAATTGGGTTTGAAGGGCTTTGCCCTTCATGGGGTCCAGGGGCAAAGCCCCTGGCCTTGGCTAGGCCGTCAGCCCTTGGGCGCCGCCGCCGCGAGGGCCTCGCGGATCACCTGGCCCGCTTCCTCGCGTCCGGCCCAGCCGGTGACCTTCACCCACTTGCCCTGCTCCAGGTCCTTGTAGCGGGTGAAGAAGTGCTCGATCACCTGGCGGGTGATCTCCGGCAGCTGCATCACCTCGTGCACCTCGGTAAACTGGGTGTGCATCTTGTCGTGCGGCACGCAGACGATCTTCTCGTCCATGCCGCTCTCGTCCTCCATCTTCAGCATGCCGATCGGGCGGGCGCGGATCACCGCCCCCGGCACCACCGGCGCCGGCGCCAGCACCAGCGCGTCGGCCGGGTCGCCGTCGGCGGCCAGCGTGCCGGGGATGAAGCCGTAGGCGGCCGGATAGGCCATCGGCGTGAACAGGAACCGGTCGACGAAGATCGCGCCGCTGTCCTTGTCGAGCTCATACTTCACCGACGACCCCTGCGGGATCTCGACCACCACGTTGATGTCCCAGGGGACGTCCTTGCCGGGGCTGATCTTGGACACGTCCATGTTCGAGCGCTGCCTTGAAGTGAAGCCGGGCCGGAGCGTATCGGCGGCGCCCCATCTTGCCAAGCGCGCCACCTTGCCAAATCCCGGCGTTTGCGCGATCTGGTGGCCGCCCTGCGCGCCCGTAGCTCAATGGTCAGAGCGGGCCGCTCATAACGGCTTGGTTGCGGGTTCGAGTCCTGCCGGGCGCAGGTCTGCCGTTCGGCGCCGGTTGTCTTGTCCTGGCTCGCGCCGATAGATGGGGTGATGAACGTGTGGGTGTGCCCTAACCGCCGACATGCCGGACCGGGCGCGGCCCGTGACGGACGGTCGGACACGCGGCATTCGCTCCTACGGCTGGGCGTATGACGGAACCCACCCGCTCTACGTGCAGCCATCTTGCGGGTCGGTTATATCACGTCAAGGACGCTGAACGGGTCTGCCAGAGGCGGCGCACCCTCACGCTCCCGTTCCGACGTCAGAGCAGAAGCGACCTCTGCGGTGCCACGTCCAGCCTGATCACGCCGACTAGCAGCCACACCTTCGGGTACAGGCTATGCGTCCCCATCGCGAAGGCCATGCCCTTGGTGGGGTACTCATCGTTGAACACGCGTTCCATGTCCCCCAGTGCAGAGGCAGGGCTACGGTCGCGGGCGAAACGGTAGAACATGGCTGCCGTCTCCCAATCGTCGCACTTTGCCCGATGCTTCGCACCGTCTTCCGTTTCATAGTTGAACTTAAACTCGTAGGGGCACGGGTCGAGTGCCAGCAGTTCGTTATCCAGGAACGAGAGTTGGTTGGCAGCGCGTAGATAGGCAGCTTTCTCCCGTTCCACCTGCTTCGCGGGCTTTGCCTTCCACCAGAACTTGGTGTTCCTGGGGCGGATGAGCGTAAGGCTGTGCCCCCTGGCGGCGGCGGCCTCACATGAAGGGGTAATGGCACGGTCTAGGAACGCTGCTCGTCTCGACTGGGGTAACGTGTCGACCTTACGGAGAGTCGCCTCCTGGATCCTCCGGCTCTCGACCCTGCGGTCCTCGCCACCCGGCGCCTTCCAGTCGTACTCTATCCAATCCCAGCGACCGAACTCGGCCCCCAGCCGACGGTAGTGGATGGGATACTGCCTCCGCCACTGGCCCTCCGCCGTAAGCCCTGCGCAGCAGACCGTCTCCCCATGCTTCTGCCCAACGTGCGGCAACGCCTTAACCAAGGTCAGGACGCGTTCGCACCTTCCCTCAAGTAAGTTGGAACCTGCGGATCGCTGGTTGTCGTTTGGCAAGTCCTGCCGTGACCCCGAGGTGTTGAACCGTTACAGAAACCATACCTGACAATGCGTCGGCCACAATGGCGCGATGGCAGACGGCGTGATCGCGTTCAAAGCAGAGTAGGCAACTGTTCCCGTCGGCCGCCATGGAGGCGGCCAATACCAAATCCGCCTGTGCCACGTCCGTGGTCATGTGCGAGATAAAAATAGAGCGGAATCTAGTGTTGTCGCCCGCCCACGCCGCCTCCCTGCCTGGCTTCGGGTTGCCAAGCCCCCTGAGGTGGACGTACTCGATACCCGCCTCGGTCAGAGCAGACGACAGTGCCCGTTTGGCGAACCCCCTGCGGCGTGAGATGGCAAGCGCCCGGACGTCGACAACCCTGGGGACCCCGGCGGCCTGGAGCGTCGCGATGAAATCCGCAAGGTCGGCACCCTCGTAGCCGATGGTGAACAGAGTTGTAGCCATGGTGTCGGGATTTGGAGGCAGGGTGGACAGGTGTCAACGATTGAGCGGCTAAACCTTAGGCATGACCTGCCCCTAGAAGTGGGTCGCCGATAATGTGAGATCGGCGGCATACCCTGGAAGACGGGATGGCGAGTAAGCACCACAAGCCTAAGGAGAACGTGGCCAAGCTACGGCAGGTTGAAGTCCTGGTGGGCCAAGGCAAGACGGTGGCCGAGCGGGTTGCACGGGCGATCGGGGTGTCGAAGGCTATGTACTACCGGTGGCGCCGAGTATGGCAGCTTGAAGCTAGACTATGTGAATTGGCTGGGCATTGACGGCAACTGGATTTCTGCTCCCCACCATACCCAGCTACCCAGATGATCGGTTTTCGAGCCTAGAGTCTCAGTCGTACTCGATGCCCGCGTGTCCGACGAAGTCGTTCCACAGCCTCTCGGCGGCCTGTTCGGGCAATACCTTTCCCTCCTCGCGCCTGGACGACAGGCCGTAGGTGTCCATGGTCAGGAACATCTGGTACTCGTCGTTGGCGACGTGGATGGACCCTTCCGACGTGTTCTGGCTGGCGTGCCGCTGGTTGACGTAGCTGATGTCGCCCCCGAAGCCGTGGTTCCTCGACTTCGTGTTGCGGACCGTGATGTGGGCCTCGCCGCCGCGGAGCTTGGCCCGGTTCACCACGGAGCACGTGAAGGCCGTCGCGTCCATGTCCTCGAACCGAGCACGCAGGTCGTCCCCGATCTGCGCCATCTCGGCGCATGAGGAACGAAAGTAGTCCCTGATGACCGTGAAGGCCCGGTCCGCATACTCGGCTCGCTGGATTGTATCAAAGTCCTGCTTGATGCGTGGACGCCTGACCGATCCGGACGCCGGGGCGACGCTTGGGGTCGCCGATGGCGACCCGGCTGCGTCCACAATGCTGCGCAGGCCGGACACGACGTTCAGGTAGGCCACGTTCGGGTTGGTGAACCCGGAGACCGGTTGTCCGTCCTTGGGGAGCGCCGCATACTCCTTGAACGCGGATGAGAGCCAGTCGCATGGCTCAAGGATGATGGGCACGATCCGCATACGTCCGGCGGCGGCGAGTTCCTGCGCCCTGGCGAACTCCTTATCGTAGCAGTAGCCCGAGGCCAGGTAGTCGGGGCTGATCAGCGCCAGGAACACCTGGCTTCGGTCCAGATGGGTGGCGATGACCGTGTCGAGACGGTCGCCGGGCGTGATGGCGTGGTCCGTCCATGTTGGCAGCGTGCCCTCACGCTTCAGGACGGCCATATGCTTGTGGAGGCGCTCCAACGCCTTCTCGTCGGCGTGGCAGTAGGAGATGAAGGCCGTCATGGGCATGGCCGGGCACCTGTTACGAGTCGACCCGCATTATAGCCCGACGTCTTGACGCACGGCATGCGGCGCCTCAAAGGAAGCCGGTCATCGGGTGGAGCCAGGGCGCCGAGCTCATGACGGAAGAGCCTTGGGCCGGTCTGCGCGCACCCTGTTTACTGATTCCATCGCCTTGTCACTGATTCTGCCGCCCTGTCACTCGCCTCCAGTTTAACCTGTCACTTGTTCGGTCTAAGGCGCTGATTCTGGCCGAGTCCAGTCCAGATTTTGTTGTCACTGGACAGCGGCGCGGTCCGGCCGGCGCCGCGCCAAGCCGATCGCCCACCGAAGCCCGGGAGCCGCATCATGCCCGCCTACCAGTATGTCTACGTGATGAAGGACCTGACCAAGGCCTTTCCGGGCGGGCGCGAGGTGTTCAAGGGCATCACCCTGAGCTTCCTGCCCGGGGTCAAGATCGGCGTGCTCGGCGTCAACGGCGCCGGCAAGTCGACCCTACTCAAGATCATCGCCGGCATCGAGAAGGAGTATGGCGGCGAAGCCTGGGCGGCGGAAGGCGTCACCATCGGCTACCTGGAACAGGAGCCGAAGCTCGACGAGAGCCTGACCGTGGGCGAGAACGTGGCGCTGGGCTTCGGCACGCTCAAGCAGGCGGTGGACCGGTTCAACGAGATCTCCAACCGCTTCGCCGAGCCGATGGAGGAGGACGAGATGAACGACCTCCTTGCCGAGCAGTCCACGCTGCAGGAGGAGATCGAGGCCAAGGACGGCTGGGAGCTCGACCGCAAGATCGAGATCGCGCTCGGCGCGCTCGCCTGCCCGCCGGCGGAAAGCAAGGTCACCACCCTGTCCGGCGGCGAGCGCCGCCGCGTGGCGCTGTGCCGGCTGCTGCTGGAGCGCCCCGACATCCTGCTGCTCGACGAGCCGACTAACCACCTCGACGCCGAGAGCGTAGCCTGGCTGGAGCGCACCCTGCGCGACTACGAGGGCACCGTCATGGTGATCACCCATGACCGCTACTTCCTCGACAACGTCACCAACTGGATCCTGGAGATCGAGCGCGGCCGCGGCTACCCGTTCGAGGGCAACTATTCCTCCTGGCTGACGCAGAAGCGCCGCCGCCTCCAGCAGGAGGAGAAGGAGGAGAGTGCCCGGAGCCGGGCGCTGGCCGCCGAGCAGGAATGGATCGGCGCGTCGCCGAAGGCGCGCCAGGCCAAGAACAAGGCCCGTATCCAGAAATACGAGGAGATGCTGGCGCAAAGCCACGACCGTGCCGGCGGCACCGCCGACATCGTCATCCAGCCGGGCCCGCGCCTGGGTGGCACCGTCATCCAGGCCGAGCAGCTCCGCAAGGGCTACGGCAACCGGCTGCTGATCGAGGACCTCGACTTCAAGCTGCCGCCCGGTGGCATCGTCGGCGTGATCGGGCCGAACGGGGCGGGCAAGTCCACCCTGTTCAAGATGATCATCGGCGACGACAAGCCGGACGGCGGCACGCTGAGGATCGGCGAGACGGTGAAGCTCGGCTACGTCGACCAGTCGCGCAACTCGCTCGACGACGCGAAGTCGGTCTGGGAGGAGATCTCCGGCGGCACCGACGTGATCTATCTCGGCAAGCGCGCGGTGCAGAGCCGGGCCTACGTCGGCGCGTTCAACTTCAAGGGCTCGGACCAGCAGAAGAAGGTCGGCATCCTGTCCGGCGGCGAGCGCAACCGGGTGCACCTGGCCAAGATGCTCCGGCAGGAAAGCAACGTCATCCTGCTCGACGAGCCGACCAACGACCTCGACGTCGACACGCTGCGTGCGCTGGAGGACGCGCTGGGGGAGTTCGCCGGCTGTGCCGTGATCATCTCTCACGACCGCTGGTTCCTCGACCGGCTGGCGACCCACATCCTGGCCTTCGAGGGCGACAGCCACGTCGAATGGTTCGAGGGCAACTTCCAGGCCTACGAGGAGGACAAGCGCCGCCGCCTCGGCGAGCACGCCACCGACCCGAGCCGGATCAAGTACCGGCCGCTGGCGCGCTGAGCGCCGGACGCAGGGGGACCGGCGCGCGTCGCCGGACGCGCCCGGTCCCGCCGCCATGAACCCGCCGGTCGGCCGCATCGTCCGCACCGCCCGCCTGCTGCTGGCGCCGGTGCAGTGGCGCGACATGGACGACATGGCGGCGTTGAAGGGCGATGCGGGCGCGTTCGGGCTGATGCTGGGCGGCGTGCGGTCGCGTGTGCAGGCGGAGGCCGAGATGGCGGACGACCTCGCCTTCTGGGCCAGGCGCGGGGTCGGCATCTTCACCGTGCGCGAGGAAGACCGGTTCCTGGGCATGACCGGGATGCACGAGCGTCCGGACGGGCGCGGCCTCAGCCTCCGCTTCGCCCTGTTCCCCTGGGCGCGCGGCCGTGGCGTCGCCCGCGAGGCCGCCGCGGCGGCGCTGCGCTTCGCCCATGACGCCGGGGAGGTGCGGGTGATCGCGGTGGCGCGCGAGGACAACTTCGCGTCCCGCACCACGCTGGGTGGGATCGGCATGACCGTCGCAGGCGGGTTCGAGCGCGACGGCTCCCCGATGCTGGTCTATGAGAGCGTCCGGGAGAGCGTCCGGCCCTGAGCCCAGACGTTGCACGCTCCGGAAGGATCTCGGGGGAGGACGCTCAGGACGCGTGCGACACCTGCCGGGTCAGGGCGGAGATCAGGGCGTCGACGCTGTTGCCGTGGCGGGCGAGGTAGCTGGTGTAGTCGTCCCGCTCGTTGATGCTGAGGCTGACCCCTTCGGCCATCACGTCGACCACCTTGGGCGAGCCGGTGGAGTCGCTGACGATCCACTGCACGTTGGTGTTCGGCTGTCCGGGACGGGTGATCACGGTCGGCACGGAGGTCCTGCCGTCGCCCTGCGACGTGGCGCTGCCCACGGCGATGGAGACGCCCTTGTAGTCGCCGAGATGCCCGGTGATGGAGTTGACCAGCACCTGGTGGAACAGTGCCAGGTAGCGCTGCTGCTGCTCGGGGCTGGCGGTGCGCCAGAACCGGCCCAGGCAGAACCGCCCGATCGCGTCGACGTCGACGTCCTGGCTCAGCAGCGGCAGCACCTGCGTCTTCTTGTCCGCGGTGCTGCCCGGTCCGTTGACCACCGCGGTCAGCTTGACGCTGAGCGTGCGCACGAACTCGGTGTCCGACGAGGCCTGGGCGTGGGCGGCCGGCACCAGGTCCAGGCCCAGCGTCGCCAGCACCGGCGTCGCCACCAGGGCAGCGGGCAGCAGCCCGGCCAGGACGGTGGCCGCTGGCCAGCGGATGAGGGTCTTCAGCATGGCGATCCTGCCCCGTGTCAATGGGAATACCAGTCCGGAACCGTTGCCCGGTGGTCGTCGCGCATCGCCTGTATCTGGGCGTTGCGGTGCTGCCGGTAGAGACTGCGTATGGTTGCGTAAGGGTCTAGCGCATTCTTCTTCACCTGGTCGAGATCGGCCAGCACCTGGGCGCGGGCGTCGATCGTGCCGATCCCGTACAGCGCCCAGTTCAGCGTGATCAGGCCGTAGCCGCGCGGCACGTAGTTGAGCGGCCCGAGGGCCGCGTCGATGCCGAAGCCGGTGGCGTCGCGCGGGTTGGAGGGTCCCAGCAGGGGCAGGAACAGGTAGGGCCCCTCCGGCAAGCCCCAGCTCGCCAGCGTCATGCCGCCATCGGCCGGGCTCGCCGGGTAGCCCCACCCCTTCGCCACGTCGAGCACGCCGCCCAGGCCGACGGTAGAGTTGATCAGGAACCGCATGAAGGTGTCGCCGGCGCGCCGGGGCTTGGTTTCGAACACGTCGTTGACCAGGGTCGCCGGGCTGGCGAGGTTGGCGAGCGCGTTGTGCACGCCGGTGCGTGCCGGCTCCGGCACCGCCCACACGTAGGCCTGCGCCACCGGACGCAGGGTGTAGGCGTCGAGCGTGTCGCTGACCCGGTAGAAGAAGCGGTTGGTCGGCTCGTACGGGTCGTCGGCGCGGGTGTAGTCCGCCAGCGCGTCCGGGTCGGTCGGCTTGGTGGCGCAGCCGGTCACGGCCAGCAGGAGCACGGCGGCGCGGACGAGGCTGCCGGTCCAGGCACGCCGAGGTCGACCAGGACAGCTCTCGGGACCCATCTTCTCGACCCTCGCCACGTGCCGGCCCGGCACGACAGCCGGTTGCCGAGCGTTCCGGAACCCGCTGGTCGGTCTGTCTAACATGGCTTCGGCGCTGCGCAATGCGCGGCCGCGTCCGGAGCGGCGCTTGCACGCGGCGGGAACGGCCACCAGACTTAAGACGACATGATCGAGCCCCATGACGACCAGTTGCTGTTGCAGCCGCACGCGCCCCCGCGGGAGCGGGCCCCCGATGCGCGGGAGGAGCCCGGAGCGCAGGCGCCACGGCACATGCTGCCCGCACTGGAGCGTTGGCTGACCGGCCCGCGTGTGGCCGGACTGCCGCTGCCTCGTGCCGACCGCGTGCCGCCGCTGCTGTCGTTCGAGTTCTTCCCGCCCCGCACCGAGGCGCTCGAGCAGCAGCTCTGGGCCTGCATCCGGCGGCTGGAGGTGCTGCGGCCGAGCTTCGTGTCCGTCACCTATGGCGCCGGCGGCTCCACCCAGGCCCGCACCCACGACACGGTGGCGCGCCTGGTGCGGGACACCGAGCTGGTGCCGGCAGCGCATCTCACCTGCGTCGGTGCCAGCCGCGGCGAGGTGGACGACGTCGCGCGGCGCTACTGGGATTGCGGGGTCCGCCACATCGTCGCCCTGCGCGGCGACCCGGCGGTGAAGGGCGGCCGGTTCGAGGCCCACCCCGAGGGTTATGCCAGCGCCGCCGAGCTGGTGGCGGGGTTGAAGCGGGTCGCCGACTTCGAGATCTCGGTGGCGGCCTATCCGGAGGTGCATCCCGAGGCGGCGAGCCCGGAGGCGGATCTCGACAACCTCAAGCGCAAGCTCGACGCCGGCGCCACGCGGGCGATCACCCAGCTGTTCTTCGATGCGGACACCTTCCTGCGGTTCATCGACCGCTGCGTCGCGGTCGGCATCACCGCCCCGGTGGTGCCGGGGATCATGCCGGTGTCGAATTTCGGTCCGGCCCGGCGGTTCGCGGAGTCGTGCGGAGCACGGGTGCCGGACTGGCTGGAGCAGATGTTCGCCGGCACCGAGGAGGAAGCGGAGATGCGGCGCATGATCGGCGTCGTGATCGCCGCCGAGCAGGTGCGCCTGCTGCAGGCGAACGGCATCGACGAGTTCCACTTCTACACCCTGAACCGGCCCGACCTGAGCTACGCCATCGCCCACATCCTGGGGATCAGGCCGCAGCCGGCAGCCGCTTCCGTCACGCCAGCAGGCTGAGCCGGGAGCCAGCGGGATCGCTGCTGCCGGGGTCGGTGGCCGGCGCGCTGCTGCTGGAGATGACGTTGCTGGTCGGGCCGGTGACCGAGCCATCCGGCATTAGGTAGCAAACACACTTTTATCACTGACGCCAACAATAAGCGTTTAGGTTAGTATGTCTGCTTTTCACGGAGGGCAGTATGACCGACTACGTTCTGACCGGGCTGGTGAAGCGCCGCGCCGAGATGGCCGGCGAGATCGAGGCGACCCACGCCAAACTCAAGCTGCTACTGGAACAGCTAGGCAGCATGGACGCGACCATAACGCAGTTCGACCCTGGCTACTCACTCGAGGGCATTCGGCCCAAGGCGTTCCGCCCGCCGGAGGACTGGTCGAACTACGGCCAGATGGCCCGGCTGGTGCTGTCGATCCTGCGGCAGGCGCGGGAACCTATGACGACCAAGGACCTTGCGGTAGAGCTACTGATCACCCGCGCCTTGGATAAGGACGACCGCAAGCTGCTGGCGCTCATGGTCAAGCGGGTTGGGGTGTCGCTCCAGCGGCAACGAGGCAATGGGCTGGTCCGGTCGGTGCCAGGGCCGGGGATCATGCTGCTGTGGGAGGTGGCACGTTAAATTACTGCAGCACTAGTGCTTAGTTTTATTTTTGTCCGGAAAATCTTCCGGCGTAACCTTTCTCAGGGGTTCCAAGGGTCTGCTCGAAAATCAACTGACATATCTTCATGCCGCCGCGTAAAACTATTGGAAACTTACCGTGGTTCACAATTTCAAGTCGAATTCGGCCGTCAAAGCCAGCGTGCACTGTTGGAGCAGTTACATGGACTCCTAGTCCTATACGCGCGAGAGAGCTTTTACCCTCTACGCGAGCTGCTAGCCTTAGCGATGGTCGCAGATCAACGTATTCGGCAGTCCAAGCTAAAAGAAGTGTGTGAGGCCTTAGACGATAGCCATCTGCTTGGTCTATCGTCTTAAGTTCAGCTATTTGCGAAAGGATATTTTCGGGATTGAAGCCTGGAACCGGATCAATCGCCATATCCAGGCCTTGCCCTCCATCCCTAAAAAGGCTGATGACCGGATCGAGAGTTAGATCAACACTAGTCGAAGAATAGGCAGACTGTGGTGGGGGCGGATCAATAACAATAGTCTTCCGCTCGATCCCGATTCTTATCTCTCGATCCGTTAAAATCACACTATTGCTTCTTCTTCAACGAAGGAAGATCTCGGGACAACAACTCTCCATTGCCCACTCATAGTTTCCCTCGGCAACTCAATCAATAGGTCATCACCATAATTTCCTACTGGATAGCCGACATCGAGAGTGTCTTTAACAATCGATCTCCCGTCTACGATTAGACGCTCTACCCCATCTAACGTATTGACCGAAATCATTACTTCGCTGGGGTGCTGACCTTGGCCGACCTTCTGAATTTTGATTCGCGACATTTTCACACCCACTAAATTAACTGGAACCAAAATTGGACTCTTGGCTTGACCGCGTCAACGCGCATCTGTCGGCAAATTGGTCACAAACCTAGAGGCTTATAAGCATTATATGTTCCCTATTTGTTCGCATCAAGCCGACTCGTGATGCAACAGGAAAATCGCGACGAATCGAATATGGTGACCGTTTTAGTCATCATCGCTGCCAATACCCTTTCCATACCCGCGACACCGGATGCCCCAGCGCCGCGCCCGCAGCGGCCATGTGCAGTGCTCCGTTGGTCTCGCGCCGGTTGTCCTCCCGCCATGCCATCTCGGCGGCATAGGCCAGCAGGTACTTGCCGCTGATATGGTGATGCTGGCCCCACTCGGCGCGGCGGAGGCGGGAAAAGAAGGACTCGGCCTGATTAGTGCAGGCGCCGTCCAAGCTGAACGCTACTGAGTGGTTGATCCGGTGCATCTCATAGTGAGCGTGAAGCGCATCCCAGCCCCCAGCCTCGTCAGCATGGACGATCGAGCCCGGCGCGATCCGGCTGCGGAGCAGGGCAACCGCGTCGCTCTCCTTGCGGACTACCATCGGCAGGATCTTGCCGCCACGCTCGCGGGCCACGACCACCGATTGGCGCTTGGCCGGGGTGGTGAGGCGGCGGTCCTTGCGGTCGGCCTTGATGTTCTCCGGCTTGGAGTGCCCGCCGAAGTAGGCGTCGTCGACCTCGACCACGCCGGCCAGGGTGGTCTGGACCTGCTCGGCGGTTAGAGCTTCCCGCAGCTTGTGAGCCAGGACAAAAGCCGTCTTGTATTGGACGTCTAGGTCCCGGCAGAGCTGGAGGGCGGAGATGCCTTTAACCGCGTTCACGAAGATCGCGATGGCGGCAAGGTAGTCGCGGATGGCGAGCTTGCGGCTGGCGAAGATGGTCCCGCTGGTGACGCTGAACTGGTGTGAGCAGCCCTTGCACTCCAGATGCGGCGGGCGGCGTAGGTGTAGACGGCTATGCAGCCGCAGCGGGGGCAGAAAGCTTCGCCGCCGTTCTCAGCGAAGCGGATGGCAGCGAAGGTAGCGTGCGCGTCATCGTCCGACATGCGGAAGATGGCCTTGAGGCCCAGGGTCCGAGCGGCGGCGGAAAGGAGGAAGTGCTGCGACACGATATAGACCTCAACGCTTTTCGTTGAGGTAAATCATATGCATGGATATAATGCATGTCAACGCAAACCGTTGACCTCATGCTGATCCACCACTAAGCTGACTGCATGATCTCGGCCGAACAAAGCAGGGCTGCCCGGGCGTGGCTCGATTGGAGCCAGGATGACCTCGCGAAGCGGGCAAAGGTGTCGCTCAGCACGGTGCGAGACTTCGAGAAGGGGCGCCGCGTCCCGATCCGGAACAACATGGACGCGATGCGGATGGTATTCGAGATGCAGGGCGTCTCATTGCTGTTCCGCGGTGACACCCCACTCGGGATACAGGTCAGCACGCCGAGCTAGAACGGGATCTCGTCGTCTAGGTCGCCTGTCGGTTCCCAACCGCCTACGCGGCCTCCACCGCCCGGGCCAAGGCTAGAACTACGTTTCGACTGTATGAGGTTGTCTCTCTTCCACTGGTCGAACCGGCTCCAGTTGTCATTGCGCCACTCGTCGTCGGTGTAGTGGAGGTCATAGGACCCGCGCCTGTCGGGCGCGACCTTGCCAGAGTTGCCGTTAGTCATCGTAAATATTAAGCTTCCATCCATAAGCATTACTGCACTGATTAGAGAGTGCTTCATCAGCTCAGCGCCGATGCTTCTCAAGTCTAGGTCGTCGGAAAGCATGACTTCAACGCTTGATAGTATACTAAATACTGTCTCCCTTGCTTGTAAGGCTGATTCAATTAGTCGGCGGGCTGCTTCTGTTTCGGATGGAATGTTTTGCGATGCTTGAAACGCCCGAAGTTTTAACAGCAAAGTCATCGGCAGGTTATAGACCCGACGCTCGGTAGCATCCTTCCGTTCAACGACCTCTTCATCAGCCATGTCACTACTCCGCGAGCCCGGCACAACCCAAGCGTGTACAGAAACCTTAAAGCAGTGCATCCCCCTGTGCAATGGTCGTTTCACCGTCAGCCAGTTGGCACGCGACTCATGATGATCGATGCGGAAGGAATGGACTGAAGGACTAGGAAGGCTAGGGCGGCGGGACCGCCTGCAAGCAAGACCCCGCCGCTCAAGCTGCCATTCGATGGAGAACGAAGTGACAGACGGAAAGATAACATCCTTCCTATTTGAAGGCGAGATAACGGTGCGGGTCGTCGACCGAGACGGTGTGCCTTGGTTCGTGGCAACCGATGTCTGCCGCGCCTTGGGCCTAACCAAGGCTGCCGAAAGCGCACGGGGACTGGACGAGGATGAGAAGGGTATCAGCACTACTGATACCCTTCGTGGACATCAGGAGGTCGTCGTCATCTCCGAGTCGGGCTTATTTGCCCTGATCTTCAAAAGCCGGAAACCCCACGCACTCCGGTTCCGAAAGTGGGTCACGTCGGAAGTGCTGCCCAAACTCCGGACCCAAGGGCACTACGACATGGCATCCGAGCTACCGCCTACTGCCGTGTCTGAAGCCATCAAGCTGCGGATGGTCCGCGAAGCACGGCAAACGTTCGGCACCCGCGCCTCGGCCGACCTCTGGTTCCAGCTCGGCCTCCCGGTCGTCCCAGGCATGAGCCTGCGACCTGCTCAGGCAGATATGTTCATTGCATGGGCTCCGCCTTCCGGCTCACTGCCGGCGCCTAACTAGGAGACAGGCCGGTCACGCGAAGGCGGACCGGCCCCTTTCTTTACCGATTCTTGAACGCGGCTCGGTATTATTCCTGGATGCGCTGGCCTTGGCCTAAACCTGAACCGCTTCCAATCCCGCAATTTGCGGCCGCAGCCGATGAGGCCCCAGCCGAAGCCGCGATCATGCGCAGCCTGGACTTGCTGGACGCTAGAGAGCCGCCGACCGGTATATGACCGCCAGCGCCGGCATGGGTTGAACCCGGCGCGTCGAAGCCGCCGCCACCGCCAATCGTGCCGTGGCGGGAGCGGATGCGTGGCTAGGCTACACGAGCAGAAGACCAACGCAAAGAAGCTACGTCAACGATTTTAGGTGTGCTTACTATCCAATGCCGGAGCCATCGGCATTCGTGGTGACGCTGGTGGTATCGCCCGACGCGGCGTTGCTGCCGCTGCCGGACCCGCCGGCACTCCCCACGGGGCCGGTGCTGCCGCCGGCGGCGGCATCCATGCCAGCCTGGATGCCGGCCGGACCCGAAGGCTGCGGGCAGCGGCGGCGGGGGTCAGGCCGATCGTGGCGCTCATGACGCGGGTCCGGGTGCTGTGACGGTTCGATCCTCGCCGATGATGCTGAACCGGTCGTTAACGCTTCGCCGGCGTCGTGCCCGGTGTGACGGCCGGCGTCGCTTGCGGGCCGCCCCAGGCCAGGTTGTGGATCAGCAGCGCCACCAGCCCTGACCATCCGGTCTGGTGCGAGGCGCCGACGCCGCGCCCGATGTCGCCGTCGAAGTACTCGTAGAACAGCACGAGGTCGCGGAAATGCGGGTCGTCCTGCAGCAGCGCCGTGGTGCCGTGCACCCGGCGGCGACCGTCCGGGCCGCGGGTGAACAGCCCGATCAGGCGCCGCGACAACTCCGCCGCCACCTCGCCCAGCGTCATCTGCCGATCCGAACCGGTCGGGCAGGCGATGCGGTAGGTGTCGCCGTAGTAGCGATGCAGGCGCAGCAGGCTCTCGATCAGCAGGTAGTTGACCGGCATCCAGACCGGCCCGCGCCAGTTGGAGTTGCCGCCGAACAGGCGCGAGCGGCTTTCCGCCGGCCAGTAGGCGAGCTCGAAGCTCTGGTGGTCCCATTCGAGCCGGTACGGCGCCGCCTCGTGCGCCTTCGACACCGCGCGGATGCCGCCCACGGACAGGAACTCGTTCTCGTCCAGCATGCGGCCCAGCGTCAGGGTCATGCGGTGGGTGCGCAGCAGCGCCAGCAGGGCGGTATCGTCCTGCCCGACCCGCTCCCAGGACGAGACCAGCTCGGCCAGCGCCGGGCGGTGCTCGAGGAACCAGCGCATGCGGGCGGAGAAGTCCGGCAGCCGGGCCAGCTCGTCGTGGCGCAGGACCGTGACGGCGTAGAGCGGGATCAGGCCGACCATGGAGCGCACGCGCAGCGGGATCGGCTCCCCGTCCGGCAGGGTCAGGGTGTCGTAGAAGAAGCCGTCCTGCTCGTCCCACAGCGCGTTGCCCTCGGCGCCGGCGATGAGAAGGAAGTGCTCGAAGAACTTGGTAGCGACGTCCTCGTAGGCCGGGTCCTGCAGCGCCAGCTCGATGGAGATGTGCAGCATCGCCAGCGCGTACATCGCCATCCAGGCGGTGCCGTCCGACTGGCTCAGCGTGCCGCCGGTCGGCAGCGGCGACGAGCGGTCGAAGATGGCGATGTTGTCGAGCCCGAGGAACCCGCCCTGGAAGATGTTGCGGCCCTGCTCGTCCTTGCGGTTCACCCACCAGGTGAAGTTCATCGACAGCTTGTTGAACACGCGCTTGAGGAAGTCGTGGTCGGGCCGCCCGGCCAGCGTGCGGTCGGTCTCGAACACGCGCCAGGCGGCCCAGGCGTGCAGCGGCGGGTTGGCGTCGCCGAACGACCACTCGTAGGCCGGGATCGCCGCGTTGGCGTGCATCGCGCCCGCCTGCAGCAGCACCATCACCTGCGACTTGGCAAAGTCGGGATCGACCAGCGCCAGGACCACCGCGTGCAGGGCGAGATCCCAGGATGCGAACCAGGGATATTCCCACTTGTCCGGCATCGAGATGACGTCCGACAGGTTGAGGTCGCGCCAGTCGGCGTTGCGCCCGTCGTGGCGGCTCTCCGGTGGCGGCGGGCCGGCCGGGTCGCCATCGAGCCAGCGCTGCACGTCGTAGCGGTAGAACTGCTTCGACCAGAGCATGCCGGCGAAGGCTTGGCGCTGCACCAGCCGCGTGTCCGCGTCGGCGATCGGGTGCTGCAGGGCGTCGTAGAAGGCGTCCGCCTCGGCGATGCGGGCGGCGAACACCGCGTCGAAGTCCCGGAACGGGTCGGCCTGCGCGTTTCCGGCATGCAGCCGCAGCCGCACCACCCGCTCGGCGCCAGCCGGGATCTCCAGCCGGTGCAGCGCCGCGCACTTGGTGCCGCAGCGCGCCGGGTTCACCGCCGCCTCCCACCCATCCACCACGAAGTCGTTGATGCCGTCCTTGAAGAAGCCGGACGCGGCCTCGCCGAACAGTCGGGCAACGTTGGTGTCGTTGTCGCAGAACAACAAGGTGGCGTCTGGCTCGACGAACAAGCGCATCTCCGGCATCCCGTCCTGCTGCGCCAGCACGGCGGTATCGGACAGGGCGCGCAGCACCGGCCGGGCGGCGCCGGGGGTCCAGGACCAGCGGTTGCGTGCCCAGAGCTGCGGCAGCAGGTGCAGCGGCGCCGGATCGGGGCCGCGATTGGCCACACGCACCCGCATCAGGATGTCGTCGGGCGCCGCCTTGGCGTACTCGACGAACACGTCGAAATAGCGGTTCTGGTGGAGGATGCCGGTGTCGATCAGCTCGTACTCGGGCTGGTCCTGGCCGCGCCGGCCGTTTTCCTGCACCAGCGCGTCGTAGGGGTAGGCCGCTTGCGGATACTTGTAGAGCATCCGCGCATACGAGTGGGTCGGCGTGCTGTCGAGGTGGTAGTAGAGCTCCTTGACGTCCTCGCCGTGATTGCCTTCCCCGTTGGTCAGGCCGAACAACCGTTCCTTCAGGATCGGGTCCCGGCCGTTCCACAGCGCAACCCCCAGGCACCAGCGCAGCCGGTGCTCGCCGAAGCCCGCGATCGCGTCCTCGCCCCAGCGATAGGCGCGGCTCCTGGCCTGGTCGTGCGGCAGGTAGTCCCAGGCATCGCCGCCCGGGCTGTAATCCTCGCGCACGGTGCCCCATTGCCGGTCGCTGAGGTAGGGGCCCCAGCGCTTCCAGGCGCCGTCGGCGCGCGCGGCGAGCAGGCGTTGGCCCTCGGCGGTGGCGAAGATCTCCGGCCGGTCGACCGCCTGGCGGGTGTCGCTCATCCTGGGTCGGCGAGCCGGGCAACCGCCTCGATGCGGGCGCAGGTGCCGCGGTCGGCACGGCCGGTCACCGCTTCCGGCCGCCAGTGCCGCTGGAACGCCCGCAGCACGATCCCCAGCGCCTCGTCCATGCCGCCTTCCGCACCGACCTGGTAGCCGATGCGGGCCAGCGTCCGGCGCACCGGCGCCAGGTCGCCCGCATCCTCCGCGATGCCGAGATCCGGCACGTCATGCGGATACAGCCCGATCCCCTGTCGCGCTAGCCGTGCCCAGGGAAACAGCTCGCCGGGGTCCTGCTTGCGGTCGGGAGCGATGTCGCTGTGCCCCACCACGCCGGCCGGCGGGATCGGGTGGCGCCCGAGGATCGCGAGGCACAGCGCCTCGACCGCCTCGACCTGCGCGTCGGGAAACGGTTGGTAGCCCCATTCATGGCCGGGGTTGACGATCTCGATGCCGACCGAGCTGTCGTTCAGCATCCGGCACCCGCGCCAGAACGAGACCCCGGCATGGGCGGCACGCAGGTCTTCGGGCACCAGCCGCACGATCCGGCCGTCCTCCTCGACCACGTAGTGCGAGGACACCTGGGCCTCCGGGTCGCACAGCCGCTCGATCGCCGCCTGGCCGGTCCGCATGCCGGTGTAGTGCAGCACCAGCGTGTCGACGACCGAGCCCGGCTCGCGCGCGCGGCAGTTCGGGCTCGGATGCTCGATGATCGCGCGGTCCATGTGTCCTACAGGCCCCGGTCGCGTTTGATGCGGTCCCAGGCGGCGTTGACCCGTGCCACCCGCTCGGCGCCGACGGCGATCTCCGCCGCCTTGGCGCCGCGGGCGGCGAGCGAGTCGGGATGGGTTTCGCGCATCAGCCGTCGCCAGGTGGCGCGTATCTCGTCGTCGCTGGCGTTGCGCCGCACGCCGAGCACGGCATATGCGTCCGGCTCGTCGGCGGCGGGCCGCGCGGTGCCGTTCTCGGCCCGGTCCCAGGCGCCGTGGCCGAGCCCGAACAGCGCGTGCACGCGGCCGAGGAAGTCGAGCTCGGGCCGGGTCAGCGCCCCGTCGGCACGGGCGATGCTGAACAACGCGGCCAGCACCTCCTCCAGCACCGCGGTCCGGTCGGCGAAGGCGCGGCCGAGCTCCTCGGCGAACGGCGCGAAGTCGTCGGTGCGGGTGCGCGCCTGGTCGAACAGGCGGCCGACCTCGGCGGTGGACTCGGTCGGGATCCGGAACGAGCGCTTGAAGCTGTCGATCTCCCGGCGGTTCACCGGCCCGTCGCACTTGGCGAGCTTGGCCGACAGCACCACCACCACGATCGCGAACAACTGGTCGCGCTTGCCGGCGACCGCGGCCACCTTCGCCGCCAGCCGCAGCGCTGCCCCGTTCGGATCTGCGGCCACGCGCTGCCTGGGCTCGCTGCCGAGGAAGCCGGTGCCGCCCCATTTGCCCCAGGTGCCGGCCGGCGGGTCCAGCAGCGCGCCGCGATCCGCGGCATGGCCGAGTGCGGTACCCACCATGGCGCCGATCGGGCCGCCCATCGCGAAGCCCGTCACGCCGCCGAACAGCTTGCCCCAGATCGCCATGAACCATGCCTGTATCATAAGCCCGGACTCAGCGGGCTCCCGTTTCAACGGGAAACGAGGGCAGGGTTTGCCTGGCGCGTCTGCCTGGCGCCTCGTCGCCGGGCGGGCGATGCGGCAGGCGGCGCGGCTGCGAGGCGTGGTTCCATTGCTTCTCCTTCAGCGGGCCCGCGGGCGGTCGTTGCAGACGGTGTGGGCGAGGCGGACCAGGCGGGTGGCACTCTGCGGCAGGCCGGCGCGATGCGCCTCTTCGGCCAGCGACAGGAGCTGGTGCGACAGCAGCAGCGGGCTGACGATCTCGGCGCGGGCGTCGGACGGGTGGGTGCTGATGGCGTGCATCGGAGTTCTTCCTCGGGGAGACAGGCGCCATGTTGGCGTCGAGGAGGAGATTGCCGGCCAATAGTTAATGGGTTCTGAACGGCGGCCGCACCCGGCTGATTTTTCCTAGACGCGGTCCGACAGCGCCAGCACCCGGAGCGCCGAAGCCAGGCTGCGGGCCGGGTCGCGGCTGGAATCCGCCGCCTCCACCAGGGCGATCAAGGTGTGCCCGCGCGCCGTGGCGAGCGATTCCAGGGCGGCCCAGAATTCCGGCTCCAGCGCCACGCTGGTGCGGTGGCCGGACAGCGACAGGCTGCGCTTGAGCATCGCACGTGCAGGCCGCGTCATCACGCCGCCACCAGCCGCGCGCAGGCCCAGGCGGCGGCCTCGGCCACCACCGGGTCGGGATCGGCCAGCAGCGCCTGCGCCGAGGGCAGCAGCGCCGCCTCGCCCGAGTTGCCGATCGCGATCAGCACGTTGCGCACGAAGCGGTTGCGGCCGGTGCGCTTGACGGCCGTGCCGGCGAACAGCCTGCGGAAGCCCGCGTCGTCCAGCCGGACCAGCTCGGCCAGGTGCGGCGCGCGCAGCTCCTCGCGGGCCTGCAGCTTGGCGGTGCGGCCGAGAACGGCGAACCGGTTCCACGGGCACGCCGCCAGGCAGTCATCGCAGCCATAGATCCGGTTGCCGATGGCGGCGCGAAACTCCTCGGGGATCGGGCCCGGATGCTCGATGGTCAGGTAGGAGATGCAGCGCCTGGCATCGAGCCGGTACGGTGCCGGAAAGGCGTCGGTCGGGCAGGCCTGCAGGCAGCGCGTGCAGGAGCCGCAGCCGCCGGCGCGCGGCTCGGAGGGCGGGAGCGCCAGCGTGGTGTAGATCTCGCCCAGGAACAGCCAGGAGCCGTGCTCGCGCGACACCAGGTTGGTGTGCTTGCCCTGCCAGCCGAGCCGGGCGCGGACGGCGAGCGGCTTCTCCATCACCGGGGCGGTGTCGACGAACACCTTGACCTCCGGGCGGTCGGGAGGGGCCTGGCGCACCACGAACTGCGCCAGGTGCTTGAGCATGCCCTTCATCACGTCGTGGTAGTCGCGGTGACGGGCATAGACCGAGATGCCGCCGCGATCGGGACAACCCTGGATGTGCCGCGGGTCCTCGCCCGGCGCGTAGCTCAGGCCGAGCGCCAGCACGCTGCGCGCTTCCGGCCACAGCGACTGCGGGTGGCTGCGTGCCTCGGTGCGCTCGGCGAGCCAGCCCATCTCGCCGTGCTGTCCGGCGGCGAGGAAGTCGGCCAGCCGGGTGCGCGCTTCCGGGCCGAGGGCGGCGTCGCACACGCCGAACGCGTCGAAGCCCAGCGAGAAGGCGTGGTCGCGGATCCGGTCGCGCAGGACCGTGATGCTCATGCCGGGCCGCTCATGCCGGGTCGCCCGACGCCCAGCCGGCGCGCAGGGCGTCGGCGTGCGCCGCCAGCCGGCCCGCCACGATCGCCTCACGCACGCTCCGCATCAGCCCCTGGTAGTACTGGAGGTTATGCCAGGTCAGCAGCATCGGCCCCAGCATCTCGCCGGCCCGGAACAGGTGGTGCAGGTAGGCGCGGCCGTGCCGGGCGCAGGCTGGGCAGGGACAACCGGGCTCGACCGGAGCGGGATCGGCGGCGTGTCGGGCGTTGCGCAGGTTCAGCACGCCGGCAGCGGTATAGGCGCGCGCGGTGCGTCCGGCGCGGGTCGGCATCACGCAGTCGAACATGTCGATCCCCCGCGCCACCGCGCCGAGCAGGTCGTCCGGGGTGCCGACCCCCATCAGGTAGCGCGGCCGGTCCTCGGGCAGCAGCGGTACCGTCGCGTCCAGGGTGGCGAACATCAGCGCCTGGCCCTCGCCCACCGCGAGCCCGCCCACCGCATAGCCCTCGAAGCCGATCTCCCGCAGCGCGCGCACGCTCTCGGCCCGAAGCTCCGGCTCCACGCCGCCCTGCACGATGCCGAACTGGGCATAGCCGTCGCGCGGCACGTAGGCCTCGCGCGACCGGGCGGCCCAGCGCATCGACAGCCGCATGGAGGCGGCGATCGCGTCGGTGCTCGCCGGCAAGGCCGGGCACTCGTCGAAGCACATGGTGACCGTGGCATCCAGCGCGTGCTGGATCGCGGTGGAGCGCTCCGGGGTGAGGCGGTGCGTGGAGCCGTCCAGGTGCGAGCGGAAGGTGACGCCGTCCGCGTCGAGCGTCCGCAGGCTCCCCAGCGACATGACCTGGAACCCGCCGGAGTCGGTCAGGATCGGGCCGGGCCAGTCCATGAACCGGTGCAAGCCCCCCAGCGCCTGCACCCGCTCGGGCCCGGGCCGGAGCATCAGGTGGTAGGTGTTGCCGAGCACGATGCCGGCCCCGGTCGAGCGCACCGCGTCGGCGGTCATCGCCTTGACCGTGCCGGCGGTGCCGACCGGCATGAAGGTCGGCGTGGCCACGGTGCCGTGCGCGGTGTGCAGATGCCCGGCCCGCGCGGCGCCGTCGGCCGCCTGCGCGGTCCAGGCGAACCCGCTCACGCGGCCCGCTCCAGCAGGCAGGCGTCGCCATAGGAATAGAACCGGTAGCCGGACCCGACCGCCCGCGCATAGGCTTCCAGCATCCGGTCCCGCCCGGCGAAGGCGCAGACCAGCATGAACAGGGTCGAGCGCGGCAGGTGGAAGTTGGTCAGCAGCAGCTCGGCGCTGCGTACCCGGTGGCCGGGCCGTATGAACAGGCTGGTCTCGCCGTCGAACGGGTGCACCGTGCCGTCGGCGTCGGCGGCGGTTTCCAGCAGACGCAGCGTGGTGGTGCCGACCGCGACGATCCGCCCGCCTTCGGCGCGTGTCCGGTTGATCGCGTCCGCCGTCGCCCGGCTCACGATGCCGCGCTCGGGATGCATCCGGTGCGCATCCACCGCCGCCTCGCGCATCGGCAGGAAGGTGCCGGCGCCGACATGCAGCGTCACCGTGACGTGGCCGACGCCGCGGGCCCGTGCCGCGTCGAGCAGCGCCGGGGTGAAGTGCAGCCCGGCCGTGGGTGCTGCGACGGCGCCATCCCGGGCGGCGAACACCGTCTGGTAGTCGGAGCGGTCTGACTCGGTCGGGCCATGCGGCCGGTCGATATAGGGCGGCAGCGCCAGCCTGCCGGCTGTCTGCAGGAGGCTGTCGAACGCCGGCCCGTCCACGTCGAAGCGCAGCACCGCGCTTCCGCCTTCCTCGCGTAATACCACCCGCGCCGTGGCGTCGCTGCCGGGGAAGCGCAGCACGTC
Organism: Lichenicola sp.; assembly: GCA_965198655.1. GTDB lineage: Bacteria > Pseudomonadota > Alphaproteobacteria > Acetobacterales > Acetobacteraceae > Lichenicola. The sequence continues at coordinate 53,215 of OZ240668.1, forward strand.
CGCGTCGCGCAGGCGGCGGGCATTGCGGACCAGCACGTGCCAGCTCCCGTCCGGCAGGATCCGGTCTAGGGTGATGCCGATCCGCGCGGTGCCGCGCAGCGCCTCGAGCTGGGCCGGGATCACCCTGGTGTCATTCGCCACCACCAGGTCGCCGGCCCGCAGCAGCCCCGGCAGCTCGGCTACCACATGGTCCGTGATCCTGTCCCGGCGCACCGCGAGCAGCCGGGCGCGCTCGCGCGGACGCGCCGGCTCCTGCGCGATCCGCTCCGGCGGCAGGGCGAAGTCGTAGTCCGAGGCGAGCAGGGTCATGACCGGCAGGCTCTAGAGCAGATCCCAATCAGGTGGAACCACCTGATCGGGTGAAGATGCTCGTCAAAACAACGGGCTAGAGCATTTGGGATGAACCCAAGTGAACGGAGAATGCTCTAGGTCCTCCCCGACGCGCCGGCCAGCTCCACGGGTCCGGTCGCGTTCCCGCCGAAAGCCTGGCGGAAACGGGAGCGTTATGGTCTGAACTAAACCCATGGACGCAGCGCTCCGTCGAAGCCCGCCGCTTTGGAGAAGCTTTCTCGCCTTTCTCGGGCCGATGATGCTGAGCAACGTGCTGCAGGCGGGATCGGGCACTGCCAGCAACATTTATCTCGGCCAGATGATCGGCATCGACGCCATGGCCGCCGCCAGCGTGTTCTTTCCGCTGGTGTTCTTCCTGGTGTCGCTGGTGATCGGCATGGGCGCCGGCGCTTCGGTGCTGATCGGCCAGGCCTGGGGGGCCGGCGAGCTCGATCGGGTGCGCCGGGTGGCGGCGTCGACCACGGTCGCGGTGCTGGCCGGCGGCGTGCTGGTGTCGCTGCTGCTGACGCCGGTGGCCGGCACGCTGCTGGCGGCGATCGGCACCCCGGCCCGCGTGCTGCCGGGTGCGGTCGCCTATGCCACGGTGATGCTGGGCTTCATGCCGGTGTTCTTCGCGTTCCTGCTGCTGACCGTGCTGCTGCGCGGCGTCGGCGACACCGTGACCCCGCTGCGGGCGCTGGCGATCGCGCTCGTGGTGTCGATGCTGGCGACGCCGGCGCTGATACGCGGCTCCTTCGGCCTGCCGCGCCTCGGCGTGGCCGCCGCCGCCTGGGGCACGGTGCTGGGCTGGTCCATCGGCCTGGCCTGGCTCGGCTGGTTCCTGCGCCGGCAGGGCAGCCCGATGGCGCCGGACCGGCGCTTCGGGCGGGCGATGCGCCCCGACTGGCGGATCCTCGGCCAGGTGCTGCGGCTCGGCGTGCCGTCGGCGGTGCAGATGGTGTCGGTCGCGCTGGCCGAGATGGTGCTGCTCGGGCTGGTCAACCGGTACGGCCCGGATGCCACCGCGGCCTACGGCGCGGTCAACCAGGTCATGGCCTATGTGCAGTTCCCCGCCATGTCGGTCGGCATCACCGTCAGCATCCTGAGCGCGCAGTCGATCGGCGCCGGCCGGACCGCGCGGCTGCCGGCGATCCTGCGCACCGGGCTGCTGCTGAACCTGCTGATCACCGGCACGCTTGTCGTGGTCGCGACCCTGTTCTCGCGCCGCCTGGTGGCGCTGTTCATCGCCAGCCCTTCGGTGGTCGGCACCACGGAGTCGCTGCTGCACATCGTGCTGTGGAGCGTGGTGGTGAGCGGGATCACCGGCATCCTGTCCGGACAGATGCGCGCGAGCGGGGTGGTGCTGGTGCCGACCCTGATCCTGGTGTCGTCGATCGCGCTGGTGGAGGTGCCGGTGGCCTGGAGCCTGAGCCGCCTGCTCGGCCTCGACGGGGTATGGATCGCCTATCCGACCGCCACGGTGGTCATGGCGCTGGCGAACGTCCTCTACTTCCGGCTGGTGTGGCGTCACAAGCGGATCCTCCGGCTCGCCTGAACCCCTGGTCAGGCGGGGCACGATGGAGGAGAACCGGGATCGTGTCGGGGATCCGGGGATGAAGGCTGCGTCGGCGGGACCCTTGCCGGTCCAGGCCCGGGAGAATGGGCGCCGGGCGCGGTTCTGCACCGGCTCGATCATGCGCCACACCGCGGTTATGGCCGGCACCGGTGCGGTAGGGCTGATCGCGGTGTTCGCGGTCGACCTGCTCAACCTGTTCTACATCTCGCGCCTCGGCGATCGCGGCCTGACCGCGGCGATCGGCTTCACCGGCGCGGTCGGCATGCTGCAGATCGCGGTCTCGATCGGCATGTCGATTGGGCTGGGCGCGGTGGTGTCGCGGCTGATCGGCGCCGACCGGTTCGAGGAGGCGGGGGGCGTGGCGTCCTCCGTGCTGCTGATGATGTCGGCGGTGATGCTACTGATCGGGCTGTCCACCGTGCTGCTGCTGCGCCCGATCCTGCTCGGGCTCGGCGCCACCGGCGACACCTTCCACGCGGTGGCGAGCTACGTGCGGATCGTCTCGCCCTGCCTGCCGCTGATCACCCTGGGCATGGGGTTCTCCTCCCTGCTGCGGGCGCTGGGGGATGCGCGCCGCTCCATGACGGTGACCCTGTGGGGGGCCGCGGTGACCGCCTGCCTCGATCCGCTGCTGATCCTGGGCCTCGGCACCGGGCTGCACCTGGGGCTGGTGGGTGCGGCGATCTCCACCGTGGTGTCGCGCGGCAGCACGGCGCTGCTGGGCTTCCTCGGCGTGCAGCGGCACGGGCTGCTGCACCGGCCGGTCGCCTCCCGGCTGCTGCCAGATGCCCGCCTCGCGGGGGCGGTGGCGATGCCGGCGATCCTGACCAACCTCGCCACCCCGGTGGGGGCGGCCTACACCACCCACGCCCTGGCCCGGTTCGGCCTGCAGGCGGTGGCCGGCCAGGCGACGATCGACCGCATCACCCCGGTCGCGTTCGCCTTCATCTACGCCCTGACCGGCTCGGTCGGGCCGATCATGGCGCAGAACCTGGGGGCCGGGCTGTGCAGCCGGGTGCGCGAGACCTTGCGCGCCTCCCTGCTCCTGGTGCTGGGGTGCGTGCTGGCGATGTGGGCGCTGCTGGCCGCGCTGCAGGACCAGGTGGTGGCGCTGTTCTCCGCCACCGGCACCGCGGCCGCGCTGATCCACTTGTTCTGCTCGCTCACCGTGGCAGGGTTCCTGTGGGTGGGCGCGCTGTTCGTGGCCAACGCCGCGTTCAACAACCTCGGTCATCCGCTGCTGTCCACCCTGTTCAACTGGGGGCGGGCGACGCTGGGCACGATCCCGTTCGTGGCGTTCGGCACCCGCTACGGCCCGGTGGGCGTGCTGCTGGGACAGTCGGCCGGGGGTGTGGTGTTCGGCACCCTCGCGGTGGTCACCGCCTTCGTCGTCACCCGCCGGCTGCGACCGGAGCAGGCCGGGGCGGGTGTGGCGATGGACGTGCCGGGCGGCACCGCGAAGGCGGCAATGGCCGAGCTGTCGGAACTGGCCAACGCCGACCGGGGGCGGTTGGCCAAGCGCTGACGGATCAGGCCGCTTGCAGTGAAGGCCAGGGGCGTTGCCCCTGGACCCCATGAAGGGCAAAGCCCTTCAAACCCGATTCTTAAAGTTGAGGGGTTCGGGGCCGTCGTGCGTGAGCACGCTTTGCGTGACGGCCCCGGCGGGTCCAGGGCAGGGCCCTAGCCTTGCTTGTCGGTCGAACAAGAGTTCTCAAACAGCCTTTTAGGTCTAAAGTCGCAGCCGCGAGACCCGCCGCGAGCCCGTTCATGACCGCCCTGCCCATCAGCACCCCGCAGCCGATCGAGGATCACGGCCTGGTCGGCGATCTCCGTACCGCGGCCCTGGTCGCGCGGGACGGCGCGGTGACGTTCCTGTGCCTGCCCGAGTTCGACAGCCCCACCGTGTTCGCCTCCCTGCTCGATCCCGCCGGCGGCACCTTCAGCATCCTTCCCCGCCACCACGGCTTGCGCGCCTCGCAGATGTACCTGCCGGACACCAACATCCTGATCACCCGCTTCATGTCGGAGGACGGCATCGCCGAGCTGACCGACCTGATGCCGGTGCACGGATCCGACGGGCCGCAGCGGCTGCAGCGGCGCGTCCGGGTGATCCGCGGCGAGTTCGACTTCGACATGGTCTGCGCGCCGCGCTTCGATTACGGGCGGCGTTCCCACGCGCTCGAGGCCGATGGCAGCTTCGTGCCGGACGACGACAGCCTGCGGCTGCGGCTGCGCGCCACCGTGCCGTTGCGCGCGGACGACGGGGACCTGCACGCCGAGTTCCACCTCCAGCGCGACGAGGAGGCCTGCTTCTTCCTGGAGGTGAACCCGGAGAACCCGGCTTCCGCGGCGAGCTGCGCCGAGGCGGATGGGGCGTTCGCCGCGACGCTGGCGTTCTGGCACCGGTGGGTCGAGCGGTCGCACTATGTCGGCCGCTGGCGCGAAGTGGTGACGCGCTCGGCGCTGGTGCTCAAGCTGCTCACCTCGGCGGTGCACGGCGCGCCGGTCGCGGCGGTGACGTTCGGCCTGCCCGAGGAGTTCGGCGGCGAGCGCAACTGGGACTACCGCTACGTCTGGATACGCGACGCCTCGTTCGCGATGTACGCCTTCATCCGCCTCGGCCTGGTCGACGAGGCGGAAGCGTTCGTCGACTGGATCGGCGCGCGCGCCCGGCAGAGCGGCAAGAACGAGCGGCTGCACGTCGCCTACGCGCTGGACGGCAGAAGCGAGCTGCCGGAGCGAACGCTGGACCATTGGGAGGGACACCAGCAGTCGCGTCCGGTGCTGATCGGCAACGCGGCGGCGGAGCAGTTCCAGCTCGACATCTATGGCGAGCTGATGGACTCCGTGTATCTGGCCAACAAGTACGGCCGCTCCTCCTCCTACGAGGACTGGCGCGGCATCGTCGACATGGTCGCCTGGCTGGGCGGGAACTGGCGGCGGCCGGATGCCGGGATCTGGGAAGGGCGCGGCGAGATGCGTCCGTTCCTGCATTCCCGGGTGATGTGCTGGGTGGCGGTGGACCGCGCCATCCGGCTGGCGCAGAAGCGCTCGCTGCCGGCGCCGCTTCCCGACTGGAACGCGCTGCGCCTGGAGATCCACGCCTCCATCCACGAGGAGTTCTGGCGCGAGGACTTCCAAAGCTTCGTGTCCTATCCCGGCGCGGACGCGCCGGACGGGTCCATGCTGCTGATGCCGCTGGTCCGGTTCATCTCGCCCTGCGACCCGCGCTGGATCGGCACCATGGCGCTGGTGCGTCGCACCCTGGTGGAGGACGCGCTGGTGTTCCGGCGCACCGCCGGCGACCGGGTGCTGGACGGGCTGAAGGGCCAGGAAGGCTCGTTCCTCGCCTGCTCGTTCTGGTATGTCGAGTGCTTGGCACGCATGGGGGAGCTGGTCGAGGCACGGCTGCTGTTCGAGAAGCTGCTGGGCTACGCCAACCCGCTCGGGCTCTATGCCGAGGAGCTGTCGCCGACCGGACGGCACCAGGGCAATTATCCGCAGGCGCTCACGCACCTGGCGCTGATCAGTGCCGCCAGCTATCTCGACCGCGCCCTGGGCAGGGAGCGGGCCACGCCCTGGTCCTGACGCCGGTTCCTATCGCTGCCGGTAAAGCGTTTCTTCACCTTCCACGGTCATGACTGGTCCCGGCCCATCGCACCGGAGATCGACATGTTGCCGAACATCACCATCCGATTGAAGATCCTGGGTCGGTTCATATTGGTGCTGGCCTGCACGGTCGGCCTCGGCCTGTTCGCCCTGCAGAGGCTCGGCGCCATGGACCACAGCTCGGCCTTGATCCGCAGCATCGCCCTGCCGCGGACGGAGGCCCTGGACGACATCGAATACCAGACGATGCGCTACCGGCAACTGGAAGCCGATGCGGCGCTGGCACCCGATCCGGACGCGCGGCGCAGCGACGAGGCGACGCTGGCGGGAGTCGGCGACGCAGCGAGCAAGGCATTCGCTGCCCATGAGGGCCTGCTCCGGCAGGACGCGGATCGTCGGCGCGCGGCCGAGATGCGGTACGCTTGGACCGGCTACATGGAGCAGGACGGACGGTACTTCGGCGCCCTGCACGGGAGCGACGTGGATGGCGCCGTCGGCCTTTACCTTGGCGACATGCGACGCGGCTTCAGGCTGTTTCAGGACCAGCTTCACGCCGAGATGGCGCAGAACGCCGCCGCCGCCGCCGCCGCGTCGCGGCATGGCAGCAAGGTGCACGCCTCCGCCCGCAGTTGGATCCTGGGCGCGATCGGCCTGGCGACGGTGTTCTGCGTGGTCGCCGGCTGGGACCTGGTCCGCAACGTCGCCACCCCGCTGCTGGCGATGACCTCGGCGATGCGCCGCCTGGCTGATCACGACCTGGGCACGACGATCCCGTGCGTGGGGCGTGGCGACGAGATCGGCGCCATGGCGGCGGCGGTGCAGGTGTTCAAGGACAACATGGCCGAGGGCGACCGGCTGGCGGCGGAGCAGCAGGCCGAGCAGGCGGCGCGGCAGCAGCGCAGCGTCCGGCTGGAGGGCCTGGTGTCGGAGTTCGAGCGCCAGATCGGCAGCACGGTGGCGACGCTTGCTTCGGCGTCGACGCAGATGGAGGCGACCGCCTCGTCGATGACCGGCAACGCGGCGCAGACCGATGCCCAGGCGGTCGCGGTGGCGCAGGCGGCGGCGGAGTCCAGTGCCGGGGTGCAGACGGTGGCGGCGGCGGCGGAGGAGCTGGCGGCGTCGATCTCCGAGATCAACCACCAGGTGACGAGCTCGGCCAGCCTGACCGGCCGGGCGGTGGGCAGCGTGCGCCGCACCGACGACACGGTGCGGGCGCTGTCGGAAAGCGCGTCCCGGATCGGCCAGGTGGTGGAGCTGATCACCAGCATCGCCAGCCAGACCAACCTGCTGGCGCTGAACGCGACCATCGAGGCGGCGCGGGCGGGGGATGCCGGGCGCGGCTTTGCGGTGGTGGCGTCGGAGGTGAAGAGCCTGGCGCAGCAGACCGCGCGCGCCACCGACGAGATCGCGGCCCAGATCGCCCAGGTGCAGCAGGCCAGCAGCGGCGCGGTGGAGGCGATCCGCGAGATCGGCGGGCTGATCGAGGAGGTGGGCGCGATCACCGGCTCGATCGCGGCCGCGGTGGAGGAGCAGGGTGCGGCGACCTCGGAGATCGCCCGCAACGTGCAGCAGACGGCGGCCAACACGCAGGTGGTGACCAGCAACATCTCCGGCGTCAGCCGGGCTGCCAACGACACCGGCGCCGCCGCCAACGAGGTGCTGGGTGCCGCTGGCGACCTATCGCGCCAGGCGGAGAACCTGTCCGCGGAGGTGAGCCGGTTCATCGCCTCGATCAGGGCGGCCTGAGCCGGCTTCCCGCCGGCTTACCGGCCGGCGGATCCGGGCTAGCCCTGGTAGGACGCGATCTCGATCAGGTTGCCGTCCGGGTCCAGGCAGTACACGGAGGTGATCGGTCCCAGCGCACCGAGACGGGTCACCGGGCCCTCGGTCACCGCCACGCCGCACTGGCGCAGGTGCTCGACCACGTCGTCGCTTGCGACCGCGGTGACGAAGCACAGGTCCTGGCTGCCCGGCAGCGCGTCCTCGGCGGTGGTCCAGCCCTCGGCGCCGTAGGGGCGCAGGTTGATCTTCTGGCCGCCGTATTTGAGCGCGCAGCGCCGGTTGCGGCCGTACTCCTCGTGCTCCATGCCGAGCACGCGCTGATACCAGGACGAGGTCTTCGCCACGTCCTTGCAGGTGATCACGAGGTGGTCGAGCCGGTCGACGGTGAAGCGCATGGATCGGACGCCTGTCAGGTGAGGCCGTCGTAGAAGTCGTGGCCCTTGTCGTCGATGACGATGAAGGCGGGAAAGTCCTCCACCTCGATCCGCCACACCGCTTCCATGCCGAGCTCCGGGTATTCCAGCACCTCGACCTTGCGTATGCAGTCCTGCGCCAAGCGCGCCGCAGGGCCGCCGACCGAGCCTAGGTAGAAGCCGCCATGCCTATGGCAGGCCTCCTTCACCGCCCGGGAGCGGTTGCCCTTGGCCAGCATCACGAACGACCCGCCGGCCGCCTGCAGCATGTCGACATAGCTGTCCATGCGCCCGGCGGTGGTGGGGCCGAACGAGCCGGTCGGCAGCCCGTCCGGCGTCTTGGCCGGGCCCGCATAATAGACCGGATGGTTCTTCAGGTAGTCCGGCAGGCCCTCGCCGCGGTCCAGCCGCTCCTTGAACTTGGCATGGGCGATGTCGCGCGCCACCACGATGGTTCCGGTCAGAGACACCCGCGTCTTCACCGGATGGCGCGACAGGGTCTGGCGGATCTCCCCCATAGGCCGGTTCAGGTCGATCTCGACCACCTCGCTCCCCAGCACCGCCTCCGTCGCCTCGGGCAGGTATTGCGCCGGGTCGGTCTCGAGCTGCTCGAGGAAGATCCCCTCGGGCGTGATCTTGGCCTTGATCTGCCGGTCCGCGGAGCAGGACACGCCGATGCCCACCGGCAGCGACGCGCCGTGGCGCGGCAGGCGCACCACCCGCACGTCGTGGCAGAAATACTTGCCGCCGAACTGCGCGCCGATGCCGAGCGACTGGGTCAGGCGGTGCACCTCCCCTTCCAGGGCCACGTCGCGGAACGCGTGGCCGAGCGGGCTGCCTTCGGTCGGCAGGGAGTCGAGATAGCGGGTGGAGGCCAGCTTCACGGTCTTGAGCGTGAGCTCCGCCGAGGTGCCGCCGATCACGATCGCCAGGTGGTAGGGCGGGCAGGCCGAGGTGCCGAGCGTGCGGATCTTGGTGCCGAGCCACTCCAGCAGGTGCTCGGGGCTGGACAGCAGGGCGCGGGTTTCCTGGAACAGGAAGGTCTTGTTGGCCGAGCCGCCGCCCTTGGCGATGAACATCAGGTGCATCTCGTCGGCGTGGTGCTCGCCGGGTGCGGCCGCGATGTCGAACTGCACCGGCAGGTTGGTGCCGGTGTTGACCTCCTCGAAGGTGGTCACCGGCGCCATCTGCGAATAGCGCAGGTTGGTCTCGGTGTAGGTGCGGTGGACGCCGAGCGAGAAGGCTTCCTCCTCGTTGCCCGCCACCCAGACGCGCTGGCCCTTCTTGCCGAACACCAGGGCGGTGCCGGTGTCCTGGCACATCGGCAGCACCCCGCCGGCGGCGATGGACGCGTTCTTGAGCAGGTCGAGGGCGACGAAGCGGTCGTTGGCCGAAGCCTCGGGATCGGCCAGGATGCGGGACAACTGCTGCAGGTGGCCGGGCCGGAGCAGGTGCGATACTTCGCGAAACGCGACCGCGGCAAGCTCGGTCAGCGCCTCGGGTTGCACCCGCAGTACCGTCCTGCCGTCGCAGGTCGACACCGAGACCCCCTCGATCTCCAGCCTTCGCCAGGGTGTCGCATCCTCGCCCAGCGGAAACATCGGCGAGTAGGCGAAGGGCCGAACGGGCGGACGGGCGGAGGACGGCGGCAGGGCGTTCATGGCGGCGATCCGGATCGAGACGGGTGCGGGTGTTCAGCTCTGGTTGGGGCTGCGCTTGCGGAAGGCGTCGAGGCTCACGACCTGCGGCGTCGGGTCCGGCGCCGGACCGTCCTCGGCCGCCGGCTCCGGCACCACCGCGAGCTGGGTGGCGGGCTCCGGCAGCGCCTCGGCGGCGTCGACCGGGGCGGGGGTGAAGCGCAGCGCCAGGCGCACATGCGGGTCGGCGAAGCCGGTGATGGCGCGAAGCGGCACCGCCAGCGAGGTGGGGACGGAGCCGAACGACAGCCCCACCGTCATCAACTGCGCGTCCTCGTCGACCTTGAGGTCCCAGAACTGGTGCTGCAGCACGATGGTCATCTCGGTGGGATACTGCGCCAGCATGCGCTTCGGGATCACCGTCAGCGGGTCGTCGGTGCGAAAGGTGACATAGAAGTGGTGGCCGCCCGGCAGGCCCTCGGCGGCAGCATGCTCGAGTGCCTTGACCATCACCTCGCGGTAGGCCTGCTCGATCCAGCGGTCATAGGGAAGCAGGCTGTCCGCCATGCCGCCATCCTCGCCGGCGCCGCCGCGATCGTCCTCGGCCATGCTGGGCTCCTCGTTCTTGAGGCGGCACCTCCGGATACCGGGAGGCCGGCCTCGATACGGCGCAGCCATGCGACAATCGATGGTGCGGTGCAAGTCGCCGGAGACGGGCAGGGTCCGAAACCCCGATGACGTGGGAGGGAAGTAAGTGGGGGGCTTCTGTTGCCCGGTGCCCCCCGAACCGCGCTTGTCACTTATGCAGCGACAGCGAGCGCCTCATGATTGTCATTGGCACTTGTGATATGACCCGATAACGGCGGTATCATGCCGAGCAAAAGGTAAGCCTTTACCACGCGTGTCGAGCCTGTTTCGTCCCCATGAACCCGACGCCGTTCCCGGCTCGGGGTGATCTGGTGGAGACGCCGGGCACTGCCCCCGGGTCCACAACGTTTATTCCACTTGCCGTTTATCGCCGTAGCCGAGGTTGCCCTCTTGCACTGCCTTATATAGGGCGGTTCCACCGCGGCGTCCAGATGCTGGACGCTGGCGGGACAAGGTCGCGAAATGCTAACCCCGCGGTTGCGCCACGGAGCGCACAGCCCCGAGGAAGCCGATGCAGAACCTGTCCCCGATCCCGGCCCCCCTCCTGACCGAGGCGCAACGGGCCGAAATCGACGACGCCCGGGCCGCCACCGCGTCCACCCGTCGCGCCACCTCGGCCGGCCTGGAAGCGCTGCTGTTCCAGCCGATCCCGGTGCTGGACAAGGGCTTCGTCCGAGTGGTCGACTACATGGGCGACGACGCCGCCGTGGTGCAGGGCGCCCGCGTCTCCTATGGGCGTGGCACGCGCGCGGTGCAGAGCGACCGCGGCCTGATCCGCTACCTGATGCGCCATCGCCATACCACCCCGTTCGAGCTGGCCGAGATCAAGCTGCACGTGCGGGCGCCGATCTTCGTCACCCGGCAGTGGTTCCGTCATCGCACCGCCTCCATCAACGAGTACTCGGCCCGCTACTCGGTGCTGGAGCGCGAGTTCTACATCCCCGCCGCCGAGGACATCGCGGCGCAGTCGGAGGCCAACCGGCAGGGGCGGGGCGGGGCGGTGACGCCGGAGCAGGCGGCGCGCGTGGTGGAGATGCTGCGCGACGACGCCACGCGCTGCTACGACAACTACCTGTGGATGCTGAACGAGGCCGAAGGCGAGGGGCACGACCCCGAGCGCGCCGGCATCGCCCGGGAGCTGGCCCGGATCAACCTGCCGGTCGGGATCTACACCCAGTTCTACTGGAAGGTGGACCTGTGGAACCTGCTGCGCTTCCTGTCCTTGCGCGCCGATCCGCACGCTCAGGCCGAGATACGCGCCTTCGCCGACGCCATCCTGGGCGTGGTGCGGGCCTGGGTTCCGGACGTGCACGACGCGTTCGCCGACTACGTGATGAACGCAGCCACCCTGTCCGGCCCCGCCACCGCGCTGCTGCGCGCGGCCCTGGCCGGGCGGGAGCCCCTGGATCCGGCCGCCTTCGGGCTGGGCGGCCGTGAGCTGCGTGAGCTAATCGAGACGATGCCGGAGCTGGCCGACCGGATCAGGAGCTAGGCCTGGCGCCGGGCGGCAGGCCGTTTCGCCCCTGGTCTGCGCCTTATCGATCTGAATCCCGTAAAAGGAGCCTTGCCGAGCCGTTGCAGGTCGTTAATGTCTGTCCAGAAGTTGAGCATCGTCCCGCGTTCCGAAGTGGCGGTCGCAGCTTCTGCTTGCAAACTAGGCATCAAGGCCGCGCGACGCGGGGAGGATCACGCTTGTTATCCAGAAACATTGCGCACCGGGCCGGGCTCGGCGCCCTCGCCTGCCTCGCCGCGGCCGGTGCCCAGGCTGCGACCGGCGCCGCCCTGGTCACCGCACCGGTCTCCGAGGCATCGTTGACCACCCTGTCCCACTCGGTGCCGGACGCGCTCGGCTCCGCCACCGACCTGGGCCCGCTGGCCTCCGGGCACGTGCTGGAGCACCTGCAGCTGGCGCTGAAGCGGCCGGCGGACCGGCAGGCGGCGCTCGACGCCCTGGTGCTGGCGCAGACCACCAAGGGTGCCGCGGCCTATCGTCAGTGGCTCACCCCCGCCCAGCTCCGTGACCAGTACGGGCCGAACGCCGCCGACATCGCCGCCACCGTGGCGTGGCTGCAGTCGCGCGGGCTGGTGGTGAACAAGGTGTCGCCCACCGGCATGTCGATCGACTTCTCCGGCACCGCGGCGAATGTCGGGAACGCCTTCCACACCACGCTGCACAGCTACACCCGGTCCGGGCAGCAGCATTTCGCGCAGTCCGGGGAACAATCGATCCCGTCCGCCCTCAGCCCGGTGGTGGCCGGCGCGGTGCTCGGCAACTTCTTCCCGCGCCCGATGCTGACGCCGAGCCGCAAGCCGTCCGCCGCAGCACTCGCCGGCGCCAAGGTCCAGAAGGTCGGGTCCAGCTACACCGCGACGGTGGAGGGCACGACCTTCTTCGCGGTGACGCCCAGCGACTTCCACACCATCTACGACGAGAACGGGCTGTTCAGCGGCAGCAGCGTGGTCGGCAAGGTGACCGGCAAGGGCGTGACGGTGGCGGTCGCCGAGCAGACCGACATCAACCCGGCCGACGTGAAGAACTTCCGCTCGCAGTTCGGCCTGTCCAAGTATGCCGGCACGCTCAGCCTCACCCATCCGGGCGGCTGCGTCGATCCGGGCTTCACCGGCGACGAGGGCGAGGCGGCGCTCGATGCCGAATGGTCGGGCGCGGTGGCGCCGGATGCCGCCATCATCGAGGCGTCCTGCTCCTCCAGCGAGACCGGCTTCGGCGTGATGACCGCGCTGCAGAACCTGGTCGAGCTCGGCACCCCGGCCTCGGCGATCTCCGTGTCCTATGGCGGTTCCGAGGTCGGCAACGGCATCGTGTTCCTCACCGAGTGGTCGAACCTGGTGGAGGAGGGCGCCGCGGAGGGCATCTCGATCTTCGTGTCCACCGGCGACGGCGCTGCCGACATCGCCGACACCGGCGCCACGCTCGCCACCAGCGGCCTCAACGTCAACGGGCTCGCGTCCAACATCTACGACACCGCCGTCGGCGGCACCGATTTCGGCGACACCGTGGTCGGGCTGAACAGCACCTTCTGGAACAGCTCGAACAGCACGACCGGCGGCTCGGCCAAGAGCTACGTGCCGGAGATCCCCTGGGACAACAGCTGCGGTTCCTACGTGAACTGGGCCGGCGCCGGTGCTGCGGGCCCACTGCAGAACTGCAACGACCCGAAGACCGCGACCTTCTACCAGAACGTGGTCGGCGGCAGCGGCGGCCAGAGCCTGTTGTTCGCCAAGCCCTCGTGGCAGACGACCAGCGTGCCGGGCGTGCCGAAGGATGGCGTGCGCGACCTGCCCGACATCTCCCTGTTCGCCGCCAACGGGCAGTGGAACCACTTCTACCTTCTGTGCATGTCGAACGCCAACGAAGGCGGCGTTCCCTGCGACTTCACCAACCCGGACAACTTCTTCGGCTCGGCCGCAGGCGGCACCTCGTTCGCGGCACCCGACTTCGCCGGCATCGCGGCCCTGGTCGCGGAGCTGTACGGCAAGGTCGGCAACATGGCGCCGACGCTGTACCAGATCGCCAAGATCCAGTACAAGAACAAGCTGCTGGCGGCGCAGTGCCAGACCACCAACTTCCCGGCCAACCCGCTCTGCGTGTTCCACGACGTGGCGGTGGGCGACAACTCGGTGGCCTGCCAGGCCGGCACCCCGAACTGCTACACCAACAGCCTGTCCACCAAGGGCATCGGCATCTCGTCGACCAGCACCACCACGCAGTCGACCGCCTTCAACGCGGGCGTCGGCTACGACCTCGCGACCGGCCTCGGCTCGGTGGACATCCCGAACCTGCTGCTGAACTTCTGAACCAACGCCGGTCGGCGGAGCGATCCGCCGACCGTGACGACCGGCCTCGCGGCCTGAAGGCCAAGGCTCCGGAGGCGACGCCTCCGGAGCCTTGTCGCGTCTCGACCACCGCCCGAGTCACTGGCCCTGGCGATGCGCCGCCGACGCATCTATCGACCGGGTGCGCCGTTCGGAGGTGCACCAGTCCCGAGGTGCGCCAGATGAAGATCCCGACCCGACTGCACGGAGCGATCGACTACACGATGGCGTCGCTGCTCGGCAGCCTCGCGCTGTCCAGCACGCTGCCGCGGCCGGTGCGGCGCGTGGTCGGGGCCGCGTCCGCCGCCCATGGCTCCTACGCGGCGCTGACCGACTACGAGGCCGGGCTGCGGCCGGTGCTGAGCATGCGCACCCACCTGATGCTCGACGCGGTTGGCGGGGCCGCCTTGTGCGGTGCTGCCCTGCTGATGCGGCGGCAGCCCGCCGGCGCCCGCGCCCTGCTGCTGGCGGCAGGGGTGTCGGAACTCCTGGTGACGGCGTTCAGCAGTCCCGATCCGGTCAGCGGCCCGGGGCAGGGCTCCGGGCCGCTCGGACGGGTGCTCGACCTCCAGCCGCCCTCGCCGGAGCAGGTCGGCTATCCGCCGATCGACACGCCCAAGCCGATCGCCGACGACGTGTTCGTGGTCGACAGCCTGATGCCGGGTCCGCTCGGCAGCGCGGTGCCGGTCCGCATGACCGTGATCCGCCTGCCCGGCGGCGACCTGCTGCTGCACTCGCCGACGCGGTTCAGCTACGCGCTGAAGACGGAACTCGAGGCACTCGGCCGCATCCGCCACCTGGTCGCGCCCAACGTGGCGCACTGGATCTTTCTCGACGCCTGGCAGCGCGCCTGCCCGGACGCCACCACCTGGGCCGCCCCCGGCCTGCGCGAGCGTGGCCAGGTGCGGCGCAGCGGAGTGCGGCTGGACAACGACCTGGGCGACGTCCCGCCGCCGGAATGGGACGGGATCACGCTGGTCACGGTGCCGGGCGGCCTCGGCTTCCTGGAGGTGGCGCTGTTCCACCTCCCGTCGCGCACCCTCCTGCTGACCGACCTGGTGCTGAACCTCGAGGCGGAGAAGCTGCCGGCGGCGATCCGTCCGCTCGCCCGGCTGCTCGGCGTGGTGGCGCCGGACGGCATGCCGGCGGCGTACCTGCGCGCGGTGATCAAGCTGCGACGCCAGCCTGCCGCCCGGGCCGCGCAGCGCCTGGTCGACCTGCAGCCGGAGCGGGTCGTGTTCGCGCACGGGACGTGGTTCGAGCGGGACGGCACCGCCGCGTTGCGCCGCTCGCTGCGCTGGCTGCTCGACTGACGGCGATGCCGGCGTGGCTCCCACGGGGTTCAGGATCGGCTTGCCTCGCATCCGGGCCGGCGCCATCGTGCCGGATATCCCGATCGAGCCGCGTGCGGGTCGCCGGTCGCAGGAGCGCCTGACCATGCCTGAGCCGCATCATGCCTGAGCCACCCCGGGGGCCAAGCCCGCTGCCGAGCCTGATGCCGTTCGTCGTGCTGGCGCTGATCCTCGTGCTGATCTACGCCGGGGTGATGCTGTTCCCCCTGGTCCAACGCTATGTCGCCCAGCAGGACTGCATCGGGACCGGACGCACCGACTGCAGCCCGCGTCCCTGACCGGCCTCCGGTGGGGCTGCCGTCGCATCATCCGGTCCCCTCCGATCCCGCGTCGGGCGATCCCGCGTCGGGCGATCCGCGGCCGGTGCCGTTCGCCGCCATCACCGCGCTGTTTCTGGTCTGGGGCTTCGTGTCCTCCGTGATCGACGGGCTGGCGCCGGCGGTGCGGGCCATCTTCCACCTGAGCTTTGCCGAGCAGATGCTCACCCAGTTCGCCTTCTTCGCCGCTTACGGCGCGGTGTCGCTGCCGGCGGCGGTGCTGCTGGCGCGGGTCGGCGCGCCGCGGGCGATCGAGCTGGCGCTGGGCGTCGCCGTGGCGGGCTGCCTGGTCGTGCTGCTCGGCACCCGCACCCAGAGCTATCCCGCGATCCTCGTGGCGCTGTTCGTGATCGCGTCCGGCATCACCCTGCTGCAGGTGGCGGCCAACCCGCTGGTGGCGGCGCATGGCGAGCCGTCGCGCGCGCATGCGCGGCTGACCCTGGCGCAGGCGTTCAACGCCCTCGGCACCGTGCTGGGGCCGGTGGTCGCCGGGCGCCTGCTGCTCCGCGGCGGCCTGTTCGGCTCGGGCACCACCCCGGATCCCAGCATCGAGTCCACCGGAGCCGCGCGGCTGGTCTCGCTGCACAACGTCGACCGCCAGTTCGAGCTGATCGCGCTGCTGGTGGCAGGCCTGGCGCTGATGGCGTGGTCGGTGCGCCGCCGGCTGATCGCGGCGGACCCGCTTCCGGCGCTGCTCGGCGGCAGCCTGGTGTCGGCGTTCCGCTCCGGCTGGGGATTGTTCGGGGCGTTCGCGGTGTTCGTCTATGTCGGCTCGGAGGTCGGCGTGTCGACCATCATGGTCAACTTCCTGTCGCAGAAGGCGATCCTCGACATCTCCGAATCCCGGGCCGCCACCCTGCTCGGCGCGGTGTTCTGGGGCGGGGCGATGCTGGGCCGGTTCGCCGGCAGCCAGTTGCTGCGCTTCGTCAGCGCCGGGCGCGTGCTGGGCGTGTTCGCGATCGTCAACGTCGTCCTGTGCCTGACCGTGTCGCAGAGCCTGGGCGCGCTCGCCGCCGGCGCCGCGCTGTCGCTCGGCTTCTTCAACTCGGTGATGTTCCCGACCCTGTTCACCCTGACCCTGGAGCGCTCCAGCGCGCCGGCGGCGTCGGTGTCCGGCCTGCTGTGCAGCGCGATCGTGGGCGGCGCGCTCCTGCCGCCGCTGGTGGGGCTGGTGTCGGACCGGTCCGGCATCAGCGCCGGCTTCGCGGTGCCGCTGGCCGGCTATGTCGGGATCGCGGTGTTCGCCCTGTTCGCGCCGGCGCGGCCGGTGCGCCACCGACGCGGCTTCCTGCTCACCCGCCGGACGGCGCGGGCTGGGCGCTGACCGGGCCCTGCCGCAGATGCGGCCGTAGCGCCTCGGCGACCCGCGCCGCGATCGCGGCGTAGGCTCGTCCCGCCTCGCCGTGCGGGTCCTGCGCCAGGATCGGCGTGCCCTCATCGCCGCTGGCGCGTATGTCGAGCAGCAGCGGCACCTCGCCCAGGAACGGCACCCCCAGCTTGTCCGCTTCCGCACGCGCGCCGCCATGGCCGAACAAGGGCGTGCTGTGGCCGCAATTGGGACAGCAGAACACGCTCATGTTCTCGACGATGCCCAGCACCGGCACCCGGGTCTTCTCGAACATCGCGACCCCGCGCCTGGCGTCGAGCAGGGCGATGTCCTGCGGCGTGGACACGATCACAGCACCCGCCAGCGCCACCTTCTGCGCCAGCGTGAGCTGGGCGTCGCCGGTTCCCGGTGGCATGTCGACCACCAGCACGTCGAGCGGGCCCCATTCCACCTCGCCCATCAACTGGGTCAGCGCGCCCATCACCATCGGGCCGCGCCAGATCATCGCCTTGTTCTCCTCGACCAGCAGCCCGATCGACATCGCCTTGACGCCCCAGGCCAACATCGGGACCAGCCGCCCGTTCCGCACCTCCGGCTGGGTGGTCAGACCCAGCATGCGCGGCAGGCTGGGCCCATGGATGTCGGCGTCGAGCAGCCCGACCGACAGCCCCAGCCGGGACAGGCCGATCGCCAAGTTGACCGCCGTGGTCGACTTGCCGACCCCGCCCTTGCCGGAGGCCACCGCGATCACCGCCCGCACCTCGGCCAGCAGCTTGGCCGGCGGCTCGGCGCCGCCCAGCCCAAGCGGCCTGTGGCCGCCGCCACCGCGGGGTGCCGGCGCGGGATCGGCGGCCGGGGCCGCCGGCCGGTGCGCGGTCAGCACCACGGTCGCGTTCAGCACCCCCGGCAGGGCGCGCAGCGCGCGCTCGGCCTGGTCGCGCACCGGTTCCAGCCCGGCGGCGCTGGCGCGATCGGCGCGGATCGCCACCTGCACCAGCCCGTTCTGCACCGAAACGCTTTCGACCAGCCCGGCCGCCAGGAGGTCGCGGTCCTGGTCCGGCATGCGTAGCTGCCCCAGGGCTTGGCGCACCGCATGCTCCGTGGTCTCGTTCATCTCCGCCATCTGTTTTCCAATCGCCGATCGCCGTGCAGCGTACATCCCGGGGCCGCGTCGGGCCAACGCCGGGTGAAATGGGTCGATGCGGTGGCAAATCGCATCGGAAGGTAATCGTGCGGCGCGTGGCCCTGGCAACGCCGGCTCCGGCTCCATAGGTTGCCTCATGACGGATGGCGCGGAACCGGTCTGGCGGGAGGGCGGATGGACATGAACGACCCGGTCCTGCCGCCGGCCGGCGCCCCGGCTCAAGCTCCGGCGCGGGCCCTGGCTCGGCCCGGCCGCGACCACCGGGTCGACGCGCTGCGCGGCGTGGCGCTGACCATGATGTTCTGCGACCACATCCCGCAGAACCTGCTGAACCGCCTGACCATACGCAACCTCGGCTTCTGCGACGCGGCCGAGATCTTCGTGCTGCTGGCGGGATACGCCTCCATGCTGGCCTATGGCCGCGCCTTCGAGCGCGAGGGTGCCCGCACCGGCCTGCTCCGGCTCGGGCAACGCGTGCTGCGTCTCTACCTGTTCCAGATGGGGATGCTGGTCACCACCGTGCTGGCGATCCGGGAATGGCGTCGTTACCATCCGGTGCCGGTCGACTTCCTCGAGCCGGAGCTGGCGCACGGCGTGCGCTCGTTCTGGCGGGTGCTGTCGCTGCAGGCGCTGCCGGGCAACCTCAACATCCTGCCCCTCTACATGGTGCTGCTGATCCTGTTCCCGGTGATCTATCTGGGCCTGCGTATCAACCGGTGGGCGGCGCTGGCGCTGAGTGCGGCGATGTGGCTGCTGATCAACCTCGACCCGCGCCTGAACCTGCCCAATTGGTTCGACCCGGACGGCTGGTACTTCGACCCGTTCGCCTGGCAGTTCCTGTTCACCCTTGGCGCCTGGTCGGCGATCGAGACCGGACGCACCGGCGGCGACATCCCGCGCAACACCTGGCTGGTGGCGCTGTGCTGCTGCTATCTCGGCTTCAGCGCGGTGCAGTCCTTTCCCTGGGCGCAGTGGGGGCTGCCGGACCTGTCGCCGCTGCCGATGGACCCGCCGCAGAAGACCCCGCTTTCGCCGCTGCGGCTGATCGACGTGATGGCGATCTTCTACCTGGTGCAGAGCAGCCGCCTGGCCCGCACCCTGGCCGGCGGCCGTATCGGCCAAGTGCTGGCGGTCTATGGGCGCCACTCGCTGGAGGTGTTCTCGGTCGGCACCGTGCTCGACCTGCTGGCGCGCCTGGTGATGACCACCTACGGCACCGGCTGGCCGATGCAGGTCGCCGTGAACGTGGTCGGGCTGGGCACCCTCTACCTGATGGCGAGCTGGCTCGATCGGCGCAAGCGGGAAGCCAAGCAGCGCGTCGCCCGGCGTGCCGCCGAGGCTGGGCAGGCGGCCGGACAGGCGGCCGTGGGAACCGGACGGGCGATGGGACGTCCTTGACGCGTCCATGAGCCCCGGTCCGTCCTTGCCGGCGCCGCTGCCGCGCACCCGCCTGGTCCGCACCCACCCACCGGGGCCGGGCCGGCGCGCCCTGCGGCTGGTGGCGTTCGGCTCCTCCACCACCGAAGGATACGGCGCCAGCAGTGCTGCGCACAGCTATCCCGCGGTCATGCGCCGCGCCCTGCTGCCGCACTTTCCCGGCGGCATCACGCTTGCCAACCACGGGATCAGCGGCGAGTGCGCAATCGAGATGGACAGCCGGATCGGCGCGGTGGTCGCCGAGGAACCGGACCTCGTGCTGTGGCAGACCGGCTCCAACGACGTAACCAGGCCGGTGCCGCTCGCCTTGTTCGAGCGGCTGACGCGCGACGGCATAGCCCGCCTCGAGCGCACCGGCGCCGACCTAGTGCTGATGGACCAGCAGTATGGCCGCGCGCTGGAGGAGGCGTCGGGGCTTCCCGCCTATCGCGACGCCCTGCACCGGCTCGGCGCCGAGGCCGGGGTGGCGGTGTTCGGGCGCTATGCGCTGATGCGGGCCTGGTGCGACGGCGTCGCCTTCACCCTAGACACCTTGTCGCCGGACGGGACCCACATGGCCGATCCGGGCTATGCGCTGCTGGGCGAGGCGGTGGCAGACTGGGTGCTCGCCCGAACCTGACGCCCCGTTGTTCCCCGCCGCCAGGCTCTTGCCGCAGGACGGGACGCGTGAGCAGATCGGGCGAAGAGTGCTGCCGTATGCAGGAGACCGACCGAGCCATGCGCTTCACCACCTCCTCCGGCGGAAGCGCGTGCGGCCGTCCGGATCGTTCCAGGGGCACGAGCAGCTTCGGACGCCGCCTGCTGGCCTCCAGCCTGCTGTCGTCGGTCCTGATGCTCGGCGGCGGGCTCGCCTTGCCGGTGGCGGCGCCCATGCCGGCCCTGGCGCGCGGCGCGCCGGACAGCTTCGCCGACCTCGCCGCCCGGCTGCTGCCGTCGGTGGTCAACATTTCCTCCACCGGCACCGCCAGCGACGATAGCGAGGACGACGACGAGGGCGACCTGCCGAGCGCGCCCGCCGCGCCCGACAAGGGGCGGAACAACAAGAACGGCGACAAGGGCGAGCCGGCCGTGCCCGCCTTTCCGCCCGGCTCGCCGTTCGAGAAGTTCTTCCACGACTTCATGAACCGTCACGGGGGCCCGGGCGGCGGCCAGGGCAACGGGCATGGCGGCGAAGGCGGAAGCGGCCAGGCGGCGCCCGGACGCCGGATGCAGAGCCTGGGATCGGGCTTCGTGATCGACCCGTCCGGCCTGATCGTGACCAACAACCACGTCATCAAGGGCGCCGACCTCATCACCGTGACGCTGCAGGACGACACCGTGCTGAAGGCCCGCCTGCTCGGCCACGACGACAAGACCGACTTGGCACTTCTCAAGGTGGAGCCGGCGCACCCGCTGCCGGCGGTGGCGTTCGGCGACAGCGACAAGGCGCGGGTGGGCGACTGGGTGATGGCGATCGGCAACCCGTTCGGCCTGTCCGGCACCGTGACCGCCGGGATCGTGAGCTCGCGCGGCCGGTCGTTCGACAACGGTCCCTATGACGAGTTCATCCAGACCGACGCGCCGATCAACCGCGGCAACTCCGGCGGCCCGCTGTTCGACATGGACGGGGGCGTGATCGGCATCAACACCGCGATCTACTCGCCCTCCGGCGACTCGATCGGCATCGGCTTCTCGATCCCCTCCAACGAGGCGCGTACGGTGATCGACCAGCTGCGCCGGTTCGGCAAGGCCAGCCGCGGCTGGATCGGGGTGCGGATCCAGGACGTGAGCCAGGACATCGCCGACAGCCTGGGGCTCAAGACGCCCAAGGGCGCGCTGCTCGCCGGGCTGGAGGCGGACGGGCCGGCCGCGAAGGCCGGGATGAAGACCGGCGACGTGCTGCAGCAGGTCGGCGGCAAGGCGGTGGACGGACGCAGCCTGCCGCGCATCGTCGGCGAAACCCCGGTGGGACAGACCGTGCCGGTGGTGCTGTGGCGCGACGGCCATCCGCTGACGCTGCCGGTCACGATCCGGGCGTTCCCCGACGAT
This sequence comes from Lichenicola sp., assembly GCA_965198655.1. Classification (GTDB taxonomy): domain Bacteria; phylum Pseudomonadota; class Alphaproteobacteria; order Acetobacterales; family Acetobacteraceae; genus Lichenicola. The sequence continues at coordinate 74,649 of OZ240668.1, forward strand.
GCCGCTGCCTCGGCGGCTCCACCGGTCGTCAGGAAGCCGGCGCCGCCGGCCTCGGTCGACTTGGCTGGGCTCGGCATGACGCTGGCGCCGCTCGACGACCTGCTGCGGCAGAAGTACCAGATCGCCGACACCCAGAAGGGGGTGGCGGTGACGGGGGTGGCCGGCAGCGGCGTCGCCGCCGACCGCGGCATCCATGCCGGCGACGTGATCGTGGAGGTGCAGCAGACCGAGGTGTCCTCGCCGGCGCAGGTGCAGAACGGCATCGACGAGGCGCGACGGCAGCACCGGCCCTCGGTGGTGATGCTGGTGCAGAGCGGCGACGGCATGCGCTGGGTGCCGCTGCCGATCACCGGCGCGCCGGCCGCCGGCAAGGCGCCGGGCTGACGAACCGCGATGTCCGACCGCGCCGTCCGGGACGGGTCCGGGCCGACCGCCCTCGTCACCCCTGCCTGGAGCCGGATCCTGCGCTGGACGCCGGAGCTGCGGCAGGCGGTCCGGACCCTGGTCTCGGTGTTCCTGTCCGACGTGGTCGCCCAGGTGCTGCACCTGCGCGAACCGTATTGGGCGCTGATCACCGCGGTGATCGTCACCCAGGCCCGTATCAGCTCGACCCTGGAAGCCGGCCGCGACCAGATCATCGGCACGCTGGTCGGCGCCGTGGCGGGTGCGGGCGCGATCGCGCTGTCCCTGGCCGGGCTGCCGAAGCTGCCGGTGTTCGCCGTGCTGCTGGTGCCGCTGGCGCTGCTGGCCGCGTTCAAGCCGAACCTGCGCCTGGCCGGCGTCACCCTGGTGGTGGTGTTCCTGTTCCCGGCGCAGGGCGGGCCGTTCAGCCGTCCGGTCGACCGCGTGCTGGCGATCCTGGTGGGTGCCGTGGTGTCGCTGGCGGTGTCCTACTTCGTGTTCCGCACCCGCGCCCGCCAACTCGTGTTCAAGGCCGCCTCGGACATGCTCGCCACCGTGGACGCCACCCAGACGGCGGTGCTGACGAGGCGGGTGGCGATGGACGAGGTCGAGCGGCTGAACGACAGGAGCAGCGAGGCGCTGCGGGCGCTGGTGGCGGCGATCGCGGAGGCCAACCGCGAGCGCTTCGCCGTGGTCGAGCGGCACGACCCGCTGATGGAGCGGCTGGCGCCGATGCTGCGCCGCCTGCAGAGCGACGTCCTGTTCGTCGCGCGCGCCCTGGACGAGACCGCGACGGCGGACGAGCCGCCGGTCCCGGCCCTGGCCGAGGTGTCGACCACGGTGTCAGCCGCGTTCCGGTCGCTGCAGGCAGCGCTCGACCGGGAATCGCAGTCGCGCAAGCATGACGCCGAGCGGCTGGTGTCGGAGGCGCAGGCCCTGTCCGGCAGGCTCGACCGGCTGGGCGACGAGGCCGGACCGCTGGCCCGCTTCACCCTGCAGATGCTCAGCCGGGACGTCGCCGACGTTGCCGCCGCGTTGATGCCGGAGCAGCCCTCGACGGACCAGATGACGGGACCCGCGAAGACGCCCGTCGCGTCGAGCCGGTAACGGAACTCGATCGTCCCGGCCCGCATCCCCGGCCCTGGTGCTGCGCCGCGTAGACCGTCATCCGATTGAAACGGATCGGTGGATCCGGCAAAGGCGCCTACGCGGACGACATGCTTTGATGTCGTGACTTCAGGGAAATCAGCCGCTCGGCCACGAGGCCGATCATCTCGCGCAGGAACCGCGCGTCGGAGCCTTCGATTGCGAGAACGACGATCGCATCCGCAATCGTCACGATGATCTCAGGATTGCGCGTCGCGACCCGGCCCGATCCCGTCGCGGCCGGCGCTTCGTCTGCGCGTCATTGCCGGGGATGCGATCGACGCCGTCAACAGGACCCTTTCGAGGGCACCGGTCGGAGTTGTGCTTCGGCATCTCGACGGCGTGGCCGAGGGTTCACCTGCTTGCCGTGCGGTCCTCATCGACCAACACCGCGCAAATGCCGACGAAGTTAATAATTCTCGCTTTGCACTTGCACGGGAATCGTAAGCATTTACCTAACCGCCAGGTAGTCCAGAGAGCCAAGATGCGAAAAGATGTATTGGTACCGGTCATAAGTTTAGTTGCGTTCATGGCTGCGTCCAATGTGCTAGGCTCGGAACTTCAGCAGCCGACTCCGCTCGTCACGCACGGGCTTTCGGTCGGCTCGTCGCGCGGCTCGACCGATCCGATCGGCGCGACCACCTGCTCCAACCTTGCGCCGCCGGCGGGCAGGGTCGACGAGGCCCAGGTGGTCGTCCGGAACGCGGACCGCCCCGATGTCGGCCCCTACACGGTCACGCTTCCGGGGTATGGAACCGGAACGGCGCCGAACGCGCCGCAGTCCTACCGGCCGTTCCTGGTCACCGCCTCGCCCGGTGACTCGATCCGCTTCGACATCGTCAACCAGCTCGACACCGGAAGCCTCAACGAGAACGACACCAATCTGCATACGCACGAGTTGATCGTCCCGCCACGTCCCTGCACGCCGCTCGGCGACTACATCTTCGTCAACGACTCCTCGGGCTCGACCACGTCCTACCGGATCGACGTTCCTCCGACCCTGCCGGGGAACATGTTCAGCAGCCTTTCGACGCCGCGCCCCTATCCGTCCGGCCTCTACTGGTTTCATGGCCACATCCATGAGTATACCGATGACGAGGTCGGATCCGCCGAGTCCGGGATCATCTACATCGGCAACCTTCTCGCCGAGCTGCGCGCGGCTCCCGACCTCGACCCGGCCACGAGCAACACGCTCGCCAACACCGACGTCCTCTACATGGGGCTGCGCGACATACAGCTTGCCGTGCCGTTCGGCGCGACGCCGGACAAGGTGTCTCCCGGGCAGCGTGCCCAGTGGATCAGCAGGCAGGACTACAATGTCGGCGCCTGCTTGCCCAACGCCAATCCTCCGATCCCCTTCCCGCTCCAGTTCTCCGGTCCTGGCTATTGCGGACACCACATCACCTTCATCGGCGGCAAGGCCAACGTGCTGCAGGACACGGTGTGGATGTTCACGGTCAACGGCCAGTACAACCCGACGGTGACGATGAGGCCGGGACGCGACCAGATCTGGCGCATCAACAACCTCAGCCCGAACCTGACCTATGTGCTTGAGCTCGACGACAACGCGACCGGCCAGGCGCAGGCCATCACGGCCCTGGCCTATGACGGCATCGTCGCCGGGAGCAACGCCACCGGCAACGCCGACCTGAAGGTGGGCGTCCCGGAAGCCCGGCTTCTGCTGACGCCGGGCAACCGCATCGAGGTGCTCGTGCCGAACGCGGGCGGACCCACCGGCCGACAGTTGACCTTGCGCACCATCGGCATCACGACCGGAGCGCAAGGCGCGCCCTGGCCGCGCATCGACATCGCCAAGGTCGTCATGCCCCCCGGTCCGTCGCCGTTCGCCGGCTTGCCGATCAACGTGACGCTTCCCGGCCTGGCGCCGAGCCTGACGCCGCCGGCGGCCGTGGCGTCGAACGCTCCGCCCCCGGCCAACTGCGCCGTGCTGCCGCCCGGAGGCTCCGCGCACCGCTTGATCGAGTTTCTCGACGGGCCCAACCAGGGAGAGTACGAGATCGGCAGTCAGGTGGTCGACCGCTTCGACCAGCCGATCGGATCGGCCTCGAACACCATCCAGCCCCAGCAGTTCCCGATGGCGGCGATGGACGTGCCGGACGTCATCCCGCACATCTGCGCACGGCTCGGCGACCAGGAGGTTTGGGAGATCGTCAACCTGTCCGGCGAGATGCACAACTTCCACATCCACCAGTCCAAGTTCCGCTTGAGCCGGCCGGAGGACAGCGGGGCTCCGGTGACCCTTCTTGCCGGCGCGTATCAGGATCCGTCCAGCTTGATTTCTCCCTATGTCCCGGAGCTGACGGAGTCCTCGAATACCACCACCACGGACATCTGGCGCGACGTGATCGCTCTTCCTCCCTATGGCGGACGCGTGTTCGTCACCATTCCCTTCTACTCGCCGTCGCAGGTCGGCAACTTCGTCTACCACTGCCACATCTTTTCCCATGAGGTCGGGGGGATGATGGCGGTGGTCCAGGTTTACAACCCGTCCTAGACGTCGAGGCTCCCGCTGTCCCGCATGGGGCGGCGGGCAGCCGCGACCATCGGCCCGTGCTTCGCGTCGCAGACTGTCTTGTATGGGAGCGCCGGCCTCAGCGCGGAGTGGCGGTCGGCGCGTTGGCCGGCATGGCGGCGTTGGACGCGCCCGGCTGCGGCGTGCCGCTCGGCGATCCCGGGGCCACCACGCCCTGGTTCGCGTTGCCGAAGCTGCCGGCGTGGATGCCGGGCGTACCGGCAGCACCGACCTGCACCGGATGCTGGTCGAGCCAGGCCAGGCAGGTGCGCACGATCGGCGCGCAGTAGGAGCTGGGCGCCAGCGTCGCGTTCTTCTCGCCGGAGTAGAGCAACCGGCTGACATGCCCGTTATCGACCCGGAACGTGGCGTGGCAATAGCCGCCGTTCGAGAAGGCGAGCCCGCCCACGACCGGCACCGCGTAGCTCGTCGAGCTGCTGGAGGTGGCGTAGTAGGTCAGCACGTCGGTGCCGCCGAAGCTTGCATGCTGGTCGGGCACGCCGAGGCAGGACTCCAGGTCGACCTCGCTCAGGCCGATCAGGCGCTTCTGCGCGTGCTCGGCGATGCCTGAATCCTGGATGGCGCAGGCGCCGAGCAGCGGCAGCAGGACAGGCAGCAGGTGTCGGGACGCGACGACGGAAGGTGGCAACTCTGACCTCTGGCTCGGGAATGATGACGGGGAGGAACGTCCTCGCCGCCTCGACGGTTCGTGCCGCATCCCGCGGCGGACGTCCTCCCGGCCGTTCCGGCCGTGTGCCCGGCGATGCGCCGCGCCCAGGGCGATCCGCCCGCTGCCGTAAGCGCTCCGGCGTCTCAATCTCGATACGGTTCCGGCACCCCGGGCGCCGTGAAAATGACACAGCCCGATCCTAGCACGCTCCGCTATGACTACGCCGAGCGGCTGGAAAGGATAGATGTTGGCCTTGTCTCGACGGGATCTGGTTCAGGCCGGCGCCGCCGCGTCGGTGGTCGCGGTAATTGGCAGGTCGGGATCGCCGGCGCGGGCCGCGGTGCCGGCGCCGATCGCAGCGCCCGGGCCGTTCGACGGCGCCAGCGTGCGCCGGCTGGCGCAGGCGATGGCGGGCCATCCCTACGCGGCACCCGAGGAGAAGCTGCCGGGGCCGGTGGACGCGCTCAGCTTCGACCAGTATCGCGGCATCCGCTTCAGGAAGGAGGACGCGCTGTGGCGCGGCCAGGGACTCAACTTCCAGGTCGAGTTCCTGCCGCGCGGGTTCCTGTACCGGCCGCGGATCGACATCTTCGAGGTGCATGACGGCCAGGCCGCGCGGCTCGGCTATGATCCCGACCTGTTCAGCTACGAGGATCCGCACCTACGCGTGCCGGACGCCCTCGGCTTCGCGGGCTTCCGCCTGCACACCCCGCTCAACCGTCCGGACTACTTCGACGAGGTCTGCGTGTTCCTGGGGGCGAGCTACTTCCGTGCCGTCGCCAGGGGCCAGGATTACGGCCTGTCGGCGCGCGGCTTCGCCAACGGCACCGGCGAGCAGAAGGAGGAGTTCGCGCTGTTCCGCGCCTTCTGGCTGGAGCGCCCGGCACCCGGCATGAACGCCATGGTGGTGCACGCGCTGCTCGACAGCCCCAGCGTCGCCGGCGCCTACCGGTTCACCATACGGCCGGGCGACGAGACCATCTTCGACGTGGAAACCGTGCTGTATCCCAGGCGCACCATCGCCAGCTCCGGCATCGCGCCGTTGACCGGCATGTTCTTCTTCGACGCCAACGACCGCCAGCACGTCGACGACGCGAGGCCCGCCGCCCATGACAGCGAGGGGCTGTCGATGTGGACCGGCAAGGGCGAGCAGTTGTGGCGCCCGCTGGCCAACCCCGTGGACCTGCAGGTCAGCGCGTTCTCCGACACCACGCCGAAGGGCTACGGCCTGATGCAGCGCAAGCGCGCCTTCGACGACTTCCAGGACCTGGCGCTGAACTACGAGAAGCGGCCGTCGCTGTGGATCGAGCCGATCGGCGACTGGGGCGAGGGGGCGGTCGACCTGGTCGAGCTGCCCACGCCCAACGAGGTCAACGACAACATCGTCGCCTTCTGGCGTCCGAAGGCGCCGCTCGCGGCGGGCGGCGAGTATGCCCACACCTACCGGATGCACTGGTGCTGGGACAACCCGTGGAGCACCGGGCTCGCGCGCACCGCGCAGACCCGGATCGGCGCCACCGACGACCACCGCGGCCGCTTCGTGATGCTCGACTTCGCCGGCGGCACGCTCAAGTCGCTCGGCGCGGAGGCCAGGCTGCATGCCGAGCTCGGCGCCAGCACCGGCGTGATACGCAACGTGGTGGTGGTGCAGAACCCGTCCATGCAGGGCTGGCGCGTCACCTTCGAGTTCTATCCGGGCTCCGCCAGGCTCGCCGAGCTGCACTGCACCCTGGCGGGCGAGGGAGGTCCGCTGTCGGAACAGTGGCTCTACCGTTGGACGCCCTGATGCCGGCGGCACCGGCGCTGCCGCCCGAGGCGCCGCTCCCGATGCCGGTGCAGTCGCTGTCCCACGCGCCGCAGGCCGGAGGGGCGCCGGGGGCAGCCCGCCGGCCGGACACGGGGCCGCCCGGCCTGGCGCTCCGCCGCCTGTTCGTGATCGGCGGCGCGGTACTGCTGACGGCGGGCGGCGGCTACGAGATGTATTTCGTGCTGAACGGCAACGGCCCCAACACGCTCGGCCTGGTCGTGCTCGCGTTGTTCGTGGTGCTGTTCGCCTGGATCGCGCTCGCCTTCACCTCGGCACTGGGCGGCTTCGCTTGCCTGCTGGCACGCGGCGGGCTCGGGCTCGGCATCGACCGCGACGGCCCGCTGCCGGAGCTCGCCACCCGCACAGCACTGCTGCTGCCGACCTACAACGAGAGCCCGTCGCGGGTGATGGCGGGCCTCGCCGCGATCCACGAAAGCCTGGCGGCCACCGGCCGGCTCGACTGGTTCGACCTGTTCATCCTGTCCGACACCACCAACCCGGACATCTGGCTGGAGGAGGAGGCCGCGTTCCTCGCTTTGCGCGACGCGACCGGCGCGCACGACCGCATCTTCTACCGCAGGCGGGCCAAGAACACCGAGCGCAAGGCCGGCAACGTCGGCGAGTGGGTGCGCCGCTGGGGCGGGGCCTACCCGCAGATGATCACGCTGGACGCGGACAGCGTGATGGACGGCGCCACCGTGGTGCGCATCGCGGCGGCGATGGAGCGCCATCCCGGGGTCGGGCTGATCCAGACCCTGCCGGTGATCGTCAACGGCTCCACCCTGTTCGCCCGGATGCAGCAGTTCGCCGGCCGGGTGTACGGGCCGCTGATCGCCTACGGCATCGCCTGGTGGCACGGCTCGGAGGGTAACTACTGGGGCCACAACGCCATCATCCGCACCGCCGCCTTCGCCCAGCAGGCCGGGCTGCCGGTGCTCGAGGGCAGGCGTCCGATCGGCGGCCACATCCTCAGCCACGACTTCGTCGAGGCGGCGCTGATGCGACGCGGCGGCTGGGCGATCCACATGGTGCCGGGGCTGCCGGGCTCGTACGAGGAAAGCCCGCCCTCGCTCACCGACATCGCCATACGCGACCGCCGCTGGTGCCAGGGCAACCTGCAGCACGCGGGCGTGCTGCCGGCGCGCGGCCTGCACTGGGTCAGCCGGCTGCACCTGCTGATGGGCATCGGCTCCTACGTCACCGCGCCGTTGTGGCTCGTGTTCCTGCTGTGCGGCATCCTGGTCTCGCTGCAGGAGCGCTTCGTGCGGCCGGAATATTTCGGCGGCACCAAGCTGCTGTTCCCGAACTGGCCGCAGGTCGACCCGGTGCTGGCCCGGGCCGTGTTCCTCGGCACCATGGGGGTGCTGCTGGCGCCCAAGCTGCTGGCCTACGTGGCGCTGCTGTTCAACCCTTCCGACCGTCGGGGAGCCGGCGGCGGCATACGCGCGCTGCTGTCGGTGCTGGTCGAGACGCTGATCGGCGGGCTGATCGCGCCGGTCGCCATGCTGATGCAGACCGGCGGCGTCCTGTCGATCCTGGCCGGCCGCGACTCCGGCTGGAACGCGCAGCGGCGCGACGACGGCGCGATCCCGCTGCGCGTGGTGTGGGCCGGCTATTGGCGTTACACCGCGTTCGGGCTGCTGCTGGCGGCGATCGCCTGGGCGGTGTCGCCGGCGCTGTTCGCCTGGATGTCGCCGGTGCTGCTGGGGTTGCTGCTTGCGGTGCCGCTGGTGTCGCTGACCGCCGGTCGCGGCGCCGGGCTCGCGCTGCGCCGGCTCGGCCTGCTGCGTATCCCCGAGGAAGCTGCACCCCCGCCGGTGCTGGCGCGGGCGCTCGCACTGCAGGCCGCCGGACGGGAGGCGGCACCGGGCGAGAGCCTGCGCCGCCTGCTGGCCGATCCGGCGCTGATGGCAGCACACCGTGCCATGCTGCCGCCGGCCCGCGTGTCTGGACGCGACCCGTTCGACCCGCTGCTGGCGCTGGGCCTGGCCAAGCTCGACGAGGCGCCCACGCTGGACGCCGCCCTCGCCCTGCTGACCCTGCCCGAGCGGGCCGCCGTGCTGGGCAGCCCGTCCGGCCTCGACCGCCTGCTGGTTCTCGCTGCCGGGTAAGACGATCTTAACGGTTCGCTGCCATGGTGGCCGGGTTCAACCGGAGCCGCAGGCCGTCATGGCAACCCCCAAGTACCGCCTCGTCACCCGCAGCGACTTCGACGGCCTGGTCTGCGGCATGCTGCTGCGCGAGCTCGACCTGATCGACGAGATCAAGTTCGTCCACCCCAAGGACATGCAGGACGGGATCGTGCCGATCACGGCACGCGACATCGTCACCAACCTTCCCTATGTCGAGGGCTGCCGCCTCGCCTTCGACCACCACGCCAGCGAGATGGCACGCAAGGGCGAGCGCTCCTATCCCAACCACGTCATCGATCCCTCGGCCGCTTCCGCGGCCCGCGTGGTCTACGACTACCACGGCGGTGCGGCAGCGTTCCCGCGCGTCCGCGCCGACCTGTTGGCCGCCGTCGACCAGGCCGACTCGGCGCAGTTCACCCGCGAGGAGATCCTCGATCCCAAGGGCTGGGTGCTGCTCAACTTCCTGATGGACTCCCGCACCGGGCTCGGCCGGTTCCGCGAGTTCCGGATCTCCAACTACGACCTCATGATGCAACTGATCGAGCGCTGCCGGGACGCGAGCATCGACGAGGTGCTGGCGCTGCCGGACGTGAAGGAGCGGGTCGAGCTGTATGTCGCACAGCGCGAGGATTTCGTGGCCCAGCTCCGCCGCTATACGACGGTGCATGGCAGGCTGGCGCTGATCGACCTGCGCGACGAGGCCGTGATCCATGCCGGCAACCGTTTCATGGTTTACGCCCTGTTCCCCGACTGCGACATCTCGACGCACGTGATCTGGGGCCTGAGGAAGCAGAACACCGTGTTCGCGATCGGCAAGTCGATTCTCGACCGGTCCTCGCCGGTGGATGTCGGTGCGGTCTGCCTGGCGCATGGCGGTGGCGGTCACCAGGCGGCCGGAACCTGCCAGGTCCCGAACGACCGGGCCGAAGCGGTCAGGGCGGAGCTGATCGCCGTGCTGTCGGGAACGCCGTCCAGGGTGGCTGCCTGACCCAGGCCGATCAACCTAGGCTGGCTGACGCTATACCATCAAGATAGTGTAATAGCTATTACACGAAGTTGCGTGCTTGTTTGGATGATGGAGACGCGATAAAGCCTTGGACGCAGGCGAGGATGAGGCTCCGCCGCGCGCCGAGGGTTGGACGATGCTCGAAAGCCAAGTGGTCGAGATCGACGGCGTGTTCGTCGGCACGGCGATCCTGCAGCCCAACCGCGTGGACCTGGCGTTCTTCGCCACCCACGACCGGCTGCGCCCGATGCACGGGAGCATCCTTCCCAGCCTGGCAGCGCTCCGGCATCAGGCCGCGCACCATTTCCGCGGAATCTCCTCCACGGCGGAGGCCGTGGCGGGATCCCGTCGCCGTTCGATGTGATAGATCGCGCCGAGCCGTCGTTCCGGCGTCCTGCTTCCACGTCGGCTGCATGGCCGATCGCCGCCGCTGCCGCGCCCCGGTCTCCAACCCGGCCGATCGAACGCGGGCGCGGTCGCTGGGACTCAGTAGCCGCGCGACGGGTCCAACAAGTTCGGCGGCGTGCGCCCGTTCCGGATCGCGCGCAGGTTCTCCATCAGGACGTCCAGGCTGCGCGGCAGGTAGGACGCGGCGTCGTCGCAGGACACGTGCGGCGTCATCAGAAGGTTGCGGGTGGTCCAGAGCCGGTGGCCGGGCGGCACCGGCTCCGGGATGAACACGTCCAGCACCGCGCCGCCCAGGCGTCCGCCGCCCAGGCGTCCGTCCTCCAGCGCGTCGCACAGCGCGTCCTGCGCCAGCAGGGCGCCGCGGCCGATGTTCACCACGAACGCGCCTGCCGGCAACACCCCGATCCGGCGCGCGTCCAGCAGCCCCCGGGTCGCGGCGGTGAGCGGGCAGGCCAGCAGCAGGAACTCGGTCTCGGGGAGCACCGCGTCCAGCGCGTCGATGCCCACCACCCGCTCGCAGGCCGGATGCGGCGCCGGGTGGGCGCGCACCCCGGTCACGCGCAGCCCGAACTGGGCCGCGCGCCTGGCCGCTCCCCCGCCCAGGCTGCCCAGCCCCACCACCGTCAGCCGGCGCCCGGCCAGCACCGTGCCGTGCCGCCGGTTCCAGCGCTGCGCGCGCTGGTCGGCGACGAAGGTCGGCATGTGGCTCGCCAGCATGAGCAGGCTCATGATCGCGAACTCGCCCGCCTTGTCGGCGTGCGTGCCGCGGTTGTTGAGCAGGGACGCCCCCGGCGGCAGCCAGTCCAGCGGCATCAGCGAGTCGATGCCGGCGAAGGTGCAGAACAGGTGGCGCAGCCGCGGCGAGGATGCCGGCAGGGGACGCGGCAGGTGGTTGGTGAACACCACCATCTCGCACTCGGCCAGCGCCTCGGACAACGCATCCACGGTGGAACCGAAGCTCACAACGTGGCCGCCGCTTACGTCCGGGGCGCGTTCCACCGCCTCGGCCCATAGCACGGGCGTGATCGGCTGCTCGCGACCGGTGCCGGTGTGGATGTGGATCCTCATGGGTCGTTCGTTCCCGGCTGCGCCGCGGCCTCGGGATCCGGCTCCGGCCTGGGGGCCGGACGGACGCGAAGGCGTCGGATGTGCCGCGCATCGGCGTCCAGGACCCGGAACTGGATGCCGCTCTCGTGGCTCAGCACCTCGCCGCGCGTCGGCACGTGGCCGGCCAGGCGGAACACCAGCCCGCCCACCGTCTCGATCTCGCTCTCCCGTTCCTGCTCGGTCAGCACCGCGCCGAGCCTGTGCTCGAACGCCTCGACCGGCATGCGCGCGTCGATGTCCAGCGTGCCGTCGTGGCGCTCGACCAGCATCGGCACGTCGGGCTCGTCGTGCTCGTCGGCGATGTCGCCGACGATGGTCTCGACCAGGTCCTCGATCGTCACCAGCCCGTCGATGCCCCCGTACTCGTCGATCACCAGCGCCAGGTGGATCCGGCGCAGGCGCATCTGCAGCAGCAGGTCCAGCACCGGCATCTGCGGCGCGATCATCAGCGGCTGGCGCAGGATCGCCTGCAGCCGGAAGCTGTCGCTGGGCCCCGCATAGGCCACCAGGTCCTTGACGTGCACCATACCGACGATGTCGTCGAGCTGCTCGCCGTAGACCGGCAGCCGGGAATGGTTCTCCCGCTTCATGGTCGCCAGCGCGTCCTCGAAGCCGAGGCTCACCGGCATGGCGATGATGTCGGCGCGCGGCACCATCACGTCGTCCACCGTGGTGCCGCGCAGCCGCAGCACGTTGGCGATCAGCACCCGTTCCTGCCGGTCCAGCTCCGGCGCCTCGCCATCGGTCTGCGGCGCGTCCGCCGCCTCCTGCACCAGGGCGGCAACCCGGGAACGCAGGTCCTGCTCGCCGCTGCGGCGGCGGCTCCACCAGCCCAGCAGGCCGCTCCGGCGCGGACGGTCGCCGTCCGGCCACGGTGCGGACGCGCTCATCGCGCGGCACCGCTTCCGGGCGCCTGGCGCGGCTTCCACGGGTTCGGCACCCGCAGGCCGTGCAGGATGCGCGCTTCCTCCATCTCCATACGCCGGGCGGCACCGGCACCGTCGTGCCGGTGGCCGCGCAGGTGCAGCGCCCCGTGCACCACCAGGTGCGCCAGGTGGTGACGCGGCTGGCGCCCCGCCGCCAACGCCTCGCGCCGCACTGTTTGCAGCGCCAGCACGATGTCGCCGCCGGCGATGCCGTGCGGCGTCTCGAAGGTCAGCACGTTGGTCGGCGTGTTGCGGCCGCGATGGCGCGCGTTCAGGCGGCGCACGCGCAGATCGTTGTCCAGCACCACCGAGCCGGCACCGCCGCCGGCGATCGCGGCCAGCCGCGCCAGCCGCTCGACCCGCGGCACCAGCCGGCGCCAGCGCAGGTCGACCACGAACACCTCGACCTCCCCCGCCGCCTCGGTGCGTCGGCGTTCGGCCGCGTGCCGGGATACCCCTGCGACCGCCTTGCCCGGACCGGCGTCCCGTTTTCGACGGCGGCCCTTCTTCGGCTTCTTCCTACTTGGCGGTTCCATCAGGCTCCCGGCGCGTCCGGTTCCGGGTCGTGTCCCGCTCGGCCGCCGCGCGCTGATCATACGCATCGACGATGCGGGCGACCAGCGGATGGCGCACCACGTCCCGCGTCTCGAACCGGGTGAAGCCGATCCCGGGCAGCCCTTCCAGGGTTTCCACCGCGTCGCGCAGGCCCGACGACACCCCGGCGGGCAGGTCGACCTGGCTGAGGTCGCCGTTGATCGCCATGCGCGTACCGGACCCCATCCGGGTCAGGAACATCTTCATCTGGGCGACCGTGGTGTTCTGCGCCTCGTCCAGGATGACGAAGGCGTGCGCCAGGGTGCGGCCGCGCATGAAGGCGAGCGGCGCCACCTCGATCTCGCCGGACGCCATGCGCCGGATCACCTGGTCGCCCGGCATCATGTCGTGCAGGGCGTCGTAGAGCGGACGCAGGTAGGGGTCGATCTTCTCCTTGAGGTCGCCGGGCAGGAAGCCCAGCCGCTCGCCCGCCTCCACCGCCGGCCGCGACAGCACGATGCGGTCGACCCGTCCGGCCTGCAGCATCGCCACCGCCTGCGCCACCGCCAGGTAGGTCTTGCCGGTGCCGGCCGGGCCGACGCCGAACACCATCTCGTGGCTGCCCAGCAGCTCCATGTACGCCGCCTGGCCGGGCGAGCGCGGCTCGATCGCGCCGCGCCTGGTGCGGATCGCGGGCCAGTCGCTGAACGGCAGGCGCGGGTCGGGATCGGGCAGCAGCGCGCCGGCCGCGCCGGGCAGGCCGGGAAAACCTTCCGCCTCGCGACGCGACCCGCCGCGGCCGGCCATGCGGATCGCCTCGCGTTTGGGATCCAGCACGGTGTTGTGCAGGTCCGACATGCGGATCGCGGCGTCCACCTCCGCCGCGTCGATCGGCCGGCCCTCCTCCAGCCGGCGATACAGCGCCGCCAGTGCGGAGCGGGCCAGCGCCACCCGGCCGGGATCGCCGCTGACGCTGACCCGGTTGCCGCGGCAGGCCAGGCGCACGCCCAGCCCCTGCTCTAGGCGCACCAGGTGGCGGTCATGGTCGCCCAGCAGCAGCTGCAGCAGGGCGTTGTCGTTGAACTGCATGGTCGCCGCCCTCGCATCCCCGTCCGCGGCGCCTCGCGAGGCCGGTACGCGGTCGGGAGGAACCGGCGCCGGGCCGGGAGGGGATGCGGCGGTGGCGAGTTCGGTCAAGCGCAGGCTCTCTCCGGCAGAAGAATGGGGGGCAGAGGGATCGGATCGGGCAGGACGGTCGGGTCGATCAGGGTGGCCGTCAGGGAGTTGGTGAGCATCGCCTCAATCTTCACCATCGCCACGGCGCCGATCAGGGTTTCCGGTGCCGCGGCGTGCACCGCCTGCAGATAAGGGCTTCGTCCGGACAGCTGCCCGGGACGGCGGCCGCGCCCGGTGAACAGCACCGGCATCGCCTGCCCGACGCTGGCAGCGTTGGTGCGGTCCTGCTGCACCCGGATCAGCGCCTGCAGCCGCTGCAGCCGCTCGTCACGGACCGCCTGCGTCACGGCGCCTGGCGCTGCGGCGGCCGGGGTGCCGGGACGGGCCGAGTAGGTGAACGAGAACGCCTGGGCGAAGCCGATCTCGTCCACCAGCGCCATCGTCGCGTCGAAGTCGGCGTCGGTCTCGCCCGGATGGCCGACGATGAAGTCCGACGACAAGGCGAGGTTCGGGCGCGCGTCGCGCAGCCGCGCCACCAGCCGGCGGTACTCGTCCGCGCTGTGGCCGCGATTCATCGAGCGCAGCATGCGATCGGAGCCGGACTGCACCGGCAGGTGCAGGAACGGCATCAACTGCGGCAGGTCGCGATGCGCCGCGATCAGCGCGTCGTCCATGTCGCGCGGATGCGAGGTGGTGTAGCGCAGCCGGAGCAGGCCGGGGATGTCGGCCAGCGCCTGCATCAGCCGGGCCAGGCCCCAGTCTCGCCCGTCCGGCCCGTCGCCGTGATACGCGTTGACGTTCTGCCCGAGCAGGGTGATCTCGCGTACCCCGCCGGCCACCATGCGGCGCGCCTCGGCCAGCACGGAGGCGGCCGGACGGCTCGCCTCCGCGCCGCGCGTGTAGGGCACCACGCAGAACGAGCAGAACTTGTCGCAGCCTTCCTGCACGGTGAGGAACGCCGTCACCCCGCCCGGCAGTTGCGGCCCGGCGGCCTCGGGCAGGAAGTCGAACTTCTGCTCGGGGGGGAAGTCGGTGTCGATCACCACGCCCCCGGCGCGCGCCGCGCGCGCCACCATCTCCGGCAACCGGTGATAGGTCTGCGGCCCCAGCACGATGTCCACGAACGGCGCCCGCCTCAGGATCTCGCGGCCCTCGGCCTGCGCCACGCAGCCGGCGACCGCCAGCACGGTGGACCGGCCCTCGGCGGCGCGCGCCTGCTTGAGCACGCGAAGCCGGCCGAGCTCGGAGAACACCTTTTCCGCCGCGCGGTCGCGGATGTGGCAGGTGTTGAGGATGATCATGTCGGCCTGTTCCGGCGTGTCCGCCGGGCGATAGCCGAGCGGCCGCAGCACGTCGGTCATCCGGGCGCTGTCGTACACGTTCATCTGGCAGCCCCAGGTGATGACGTGCAGGCGCTTCGTGGGCAGGCGTGTCGGCGAGGGATCGACGGTCAAGGGGGGGATTCCGGCAGCCGCCGGAGGGAGTCCGGGCGGGAGCACGGCAGCCATCGTGTCCGACCGGCCGCCGGTCAAGGGTTCTGCCTCGTCAGGACAGTCACAAACCTCATCGGGCGGAACCGCGTGGCATGATGCCGATCGGCGCACACTCCATGTTGTTCCGACGGTGGGAACGCCGGGTCATCAGGCGAAGGAGCGGCTGCCGGTGTCAAGGGTAAAATCCTCCGGAGCGGCCGTCGGCGCGGACCCAGGCGCACTATTCATCGCGCCGTCATCGACGCGCGGCCCGATCGGCTCGACCGACCGGTTCTGCCGGATGGTGGCGGCCCCTTCGGCGATCGCGCTCCAGGCCGCCAGGGACAGCGCCTTGCGCGATGGAAAGGCGACCGGGTCGAGCACCGGAAGCAGCAGCACCGTCGCCCGCATGCCGCGCCAGCGGGCCAGCTTCCTGAAGTGCGAGGCGAGGTCCATGTCGCCGTACCAGGCGAACACGGTCCGGGTCGAGCGGCACACCGGCAGGCCGCCGAGGCGGTCGTAGACGATCGACACCGGCTGGATCAAAGGGATCGCGTCGGTTGCACGCTCCTCCTGGCTGTTGTTCGGCTTGGCGGCGGCGAAGAAGGAGGAATGGAACGGCAGCACGCGCGAGCCGTCCGAGCTGGTGCCCTCGGGAAACAGGATCAGGTCGTCGCCTTCCTGGAGGCGCAGCCGCATGTCGTCACGCTCGCGGCCGGTCGCCTTGCGCTGGCGGCTGACGAACAGGGTGCGGCCGAGCCGGGCCACGGTGCCGACCAGCGGCCAGTGGCCCACCTCCTCCTTGGCGACGAAGCAGGCCTCGAGGCGTCCGCCCAGCACCGGCACGTCGATCCACGAGGAATGGTTGCACACGTAGATCAGCGGCCGTCGCGGTGGCGTCCTCGTCGCGGGCTGGCCGACCACGCGGACCTGCATGCCGAGCAGCCGACACACCACCGACCAGTACGACCGCGCGAACCGCACCTTGGCCCGGCCCGGCAGCAGCAGCAGCACCGTCTGGATCGGGCAGGCGATCCCGGTCCAGGCCAGGATCACCACGCCCCGACGCAGGGCCCGCACGCTGCGGACCAGCCGGAGCAGGGGATGAACAGGCGGCAAGGCCCGCTCGTCGGGCCCGGCCGACGCCGCGTCCTTCCCGCAGGGAGGGTCGGGCCGGGCAGGAAGGAGCGGGGACACGCCCGGCCGGGTCGGAGGTGCTGGGATCGTGCGCGGGCCGAGGCTGCGGGGGGCTGCCTGCATCCGCCGGGCATAGCGTGATTAGGGGCAGGACGACAATCGACCCGGGTGCTACAGGACGGCACCGGTTCCGGAATCCGGGACCGGAGCGAACCGCACAAGACGAGGACGACGCCCTGACTGCCTTGATTGGTCGTGCCGAGGGCGGATGCCGCTCATAGCCCGCCATCCTGCCGCCGCCGCGTCCGGTGCTGGCCTGCTGTGCGCCGCGTTGATCGGGCTCGTTGCCACGCCCGCCGCGCGGGCCGCGGACCCGGTCTCCTACCGGACCATCCTGCGTCCCACCGGCGACGCGGCGCTGGACGCCGCGTTGAAGGGGTCGTCCAGCCTCGTGTCGCTGCAGAAGACCCGCGCGGTCAGCCCGTTCGCGCTGGCCGGCCGGGCTCGCGCCGACGTCGGGCGCCTGCGCACCGCGCTGGAAAGCTTCGGCTACTACGCCGGCCGCATCACCGTCACCGTGGCCGGCCACCCGGCGGACGACCCGGCGCTGCCCGACATCCTGTCCGCCCTGCCGGCCGGCACGCCGGCGCCGATCACCGTCGCGATCGACAAGGGGAAGCTGTTCCACCTCGGCCAGGTCACCCTGACCCTGCCGCCCGGCGAGGCGCTGTCCGCGTCCGACCAGGCCCGCTTCGACCTCCATCCCGGCCAGCCGGCCGTCGCCAGCGACGTGCTGGCGGCGCAGGGGCGGCTGCAGACGGCGCTCCAGGAGGAGGGCCACGCCTTCGCCACCGTGCAGGCGCCGGTCGCCTATCTGCGGCCGGCCAGCCGCACCGTGGACATCGTGTTCACCGCCAAGGAGGGACCCCGCGTCGACATCGGCGCCATCACCCTGGCCGGCCTGCGTCAGGTCAATCCCGACTACGTCGCCCGACGCCTGCTGGTGCACCAGGGGCAGCTCTACCAGCCGAGCCGGATCGAGGCGGCACGGCAGGACCTGGCCTCGACCGGGGTGTTCTCCGGCGTCGGCGTGAACGCGGCGCAGGCGCTGTCGCCGGACGGCGCGCTGCCGCTCACCTTCGACTTCACCGAGGCGCCGCGTCACACGGTGGCGCTGCAGGCCGGCTATTCCACCGACCTCGGCGGCAGCGCCGGCGTCACCTGGACCCACCACAACCTGTTCGGCAACGCCGAGCGGCTGGAGCTGGTGGCGCTGCTGACCGGGCTCGGCGGCACCTCGGTGAACGGGCTCGGCTACGACGTGTACGCCGATCTGCTGAAGCCCGACTTCTATCGGCGCGACCAGTCGATCGACTTCCGCGTCGAGGGGCTGAAGCAGGACCTGCAGGCCTACAACCAGACCGCGCTGCTGGTCCGCGCGGTGGTCGACCGCAAGCTGTCGCAGGCCTGGTCGGTGTCCGGCGGGGTCGGCGCCGAGCAGGAGCGGATCATCCAGGAGGGCGTCGCCCGCTCCTACACCCTGGCCTTCGTGCCGCTCACGGTCAGCTATGACGGCACCGGGCTCGCCAACCCGCTCGACAGCCCGAACCGGGGCGTCCGCGTCTCGCTCGACGCCACGCCCACCGAAAGCCTGGGCTCCGGGTCGAGCGGAAGCGGCAACAACAAGGGCGGCGACAGCTTCTTCGCCATCCTGCAGGGCACCGCGGCGACCTATTTCGACCTGCACCGGGTCGGCCTCGCCGCCCCCGGGCGCAGCGTGATCGCGGTGCGCGCGGTGGTCGGCTCGGTGCAGGGGGCCACCACCTTCGAGCTGCCGCCGGACCAGCGCCTGTATGCCGGCGGCAGCGGCACCGTGCGCGGCTATAAGTACCAAGGCGTCGGTCCGCTGTTCGCCGACGGCAACCCCGAAGGCGGCACCGCGGTGGATGCCGGCACGGTCGAGTTCCGGCAGCGGATCGGCAAGAGCTTCGGCTTCGCCGCCTTTGCCGATGCCGGCCAAGTGTCGTCCAGCAGCGTGCCCGGCAGCGGCACGCTCCGGGTGGGTGCCGGCGTCGGCGGGCGCTACTACACCGCGATCGGGCCGATCCGGCTCGACGTCGCGGTGCCGCTGAACAAGCCGCCCGGCGGGGACAGCTTCGAGCTCTATGTCGGCCTGGGAGAGGCGTTCTGATGGTCCGGTCGGATGGGACGCCGCGCCGTCGCAGCCCCTGGCGGATCGCCGCCTGGGCGCTGGGCCTGCTGGTCGGACTGCCGGTGGCGCTGGTCGTGCTGGTGCTGGCCGTGGTGCTGGTCGGCGCCAACACCGGGCCCGGGCGCCGGCTGATCGAGAGGCAAGCCGGCGCCCTGACCGGCGGCCTGGTGGCGCTGGACGGGCTCGGCGGCCGCTTCCCCGACGCGCTGACGGTGCGCCGCGTCGAGGTGCGCGATACCCGCGGCACCTGGCTCACCCTGGACGACCTCGTGCTGGACTGGTCGCCGCTGCGCCTGCTGGGCCGCACCGCTCATGTCGAGCTGGCCAGCGTCGGGCGGATCAGCGTGGCGCGCCTGCCCGTGCCCAACCCCAACGCCAGGCCGGCTCCGCCGCCCAAGCCCGGGGAGAAGAGCGGGCTGCATCTCGGCGTGCGGGTCGACGCGCTGCGCGTGGGTCGTCTCGACGTCGCGTCGCCCGTGGCCGGCACTGCGATCAGCGTCGGGATCGACGGCCATGCCGGCATCGCCGACCTCGCCCCGCTGTTGAGCGGGGTGACGGTCGCCACCCTGCCGGACATCGATCTCGGCCTGCGCCTGCGACGGCTCGACCATCCGGGTGGCATCGACCTGGCGACCCTTGTCGCCCCCGGCCGGCTCGGCCTGCACCTGACGCTGGACGATCCCGCCGGCGGCCTGGTGGCGGCGCTGGGGCACCTGCCGTTGCAGGGCCCGCTGCACTTGTCGCTCGACCTTGACGGCCCGCGCGATGCCGCCGCCTTGTCGCTTGCCGGCACCGCGGGTGCCGCCCCCGCCGGCGTGCTGACGCTGGGCGCGCACGGCACGCTCGACCTCGTGCAGCCCCGCTTCGACGTGCGGCTGGCGCTGCACGCGCCGGCGATGCAGCCGGTGCCGGGCGTCGCCTGGCAGCAGGTCGCCCTCGACGCGCACCTGACCGGAACGCCGACCGCGCCGGCCGGGCAGGGCAGCCTGGTGCTGGACGAGCTGGCCGCCGCCGGCGCCGGGGTGAACCGCCTGACCGCACAATTCGCCGGCCAGCAGAACAGCGGACCGGTGCGCCTCCATGCGGTGGCGGACGGCATCCGCATTCCCGGCCCGGCGCCGACGCTGCTGGCCGCGGCACCGCTGACCCTCGACGCCACCCTGGATCCGCACCAGCCCGACCGGCCGCTCGACCTCGTGCTGTTCCATCCGCTGGCCGGCATCACCGGACACATCCTCACGGCAGCGCCGCTGCACGGGCAGCTCGACGTCAACCTGCCGGACCTTCATCCGCTGGCCGCCGCCGGCGGCACCGCGCTGGAGGGTCACGCCCGGCTCGCCGTCGCCTTTTCCCAGTCCGGCCAGAACGCGGACGTCACCGTCACCGGCCCGCTGGCGATCACCGGCGGACAGGCGCAGGCGGCCGGGCTGGTCGGTCCGACCGGACAGATCGCGCTGAGCGCGTCGAAGAACGGCGGCGACCTGCTGCTGCGCGCGCTCAAGCTGGACGGGCAGGCGCTGCACCTCGACGCCTCCGGCACCGACCGCAACAACGTGCTCGACGCGCGCTTCGCCCTCGGCCTGCCGGCGCTGGACCGGGCGCTGCCGTCGCTGCGCGGCGCGCTGGCGCTGACCGGCACCGCGTCCGGTCCGGTCAAGGACCTGGCCGCCCATGTCGAGGCGAACGGCAACCCCGGCACCGCCACCATGCCCACCGGGCCGCTGCACCTCGTGCTCGACGCGCAGCACCTGCCGGCAGCACCCTCCGGCAGCGTGGTGCTAACCGGCACCCTCGACCGCGCGCCGCTCGCGCTGAAGGCGGACGCGGCGCGGCTTGCCGACGGCGCGCTGCACCTGACGCTCGACGCGCTGAGCTGGAAGAGCGCCAGCGGCCGCGCCGACATGACCCTGGCCGCCGGCGCCAAGCTGCCGCTCGGCACGCTATCGGTGCGCATGACCCGGCTCGCCGACCTCCAGCCGGTGATCGGCCGTCCGGTCGCGGGCAGCGTGCAGGCCGACATACGCACCAGCCAGGCCGCGGGTGCCGCGCCGCGGGTCACGGTGGCGGTGCGGGCCAATGGCGGATTGCAGGCCGCCCGCGTCGGCGCCCTGACCCTGGCCGGCACGGTGGACGACCCGCTGGCGGCACCGGCGGTGAACCTGCGGCTCGACGCCGGCGGCCTCCAGGCCGGCGCCATCAGCGGCCAGGCACACGTCACCGCACGCGGTCCGCAGCGCGCCTTGGACGTGGCGGCGACGGCCAGCCTGCAGCACGTCGCCGGCGGCCCCGCCACCCTGGATGCGGCGCTGCGGCTCGACCTGCCGCACAAGCAGGTGGCGCTCGCCCGCCTGGTCGCGACCGCCAAGGGCGAAACGGTGCGGCTGCTGGCGCCGGCACGGATCGCGTTCGGCGCAGAGACCGGCGTGGACCGGCTGCGCGTGTCGGTGGCGCCTCCGGGTGCAGCACCCGCGACCCTGGATTTGGCCGGCCGGATCGCGCCGCGCCTGGACCTTTCCGCGACGCTGGCGGGCGTCACCCCGGCGCTGGCCAGGCCGTTCGCGCCGACGCTGGACGCGCTGGGCGTGATCGGTGCGCAGGCGCGGCTGACCGGCACCACCAGCCGGCCGGAGGGAACGGTGCGTCTTACCGCCACCGGCATGAAGCTCCGCACCGGGCCCGCTGCCTCGCTGCCGCCGGCCAACCTGCTGGCGAACGTGTCGCTGGCCGGCAGCACGGCGCGGGTGGACGCACGACTCGAGGCAGGGCCGGACGTGGCGCTGTCCGTGTCGGGCACGGCACCCACCTCGGCCGCCGGCGCGCTCGCCCTGCGTGCCGACGGCAGCGTCGACCTGGCGCTGGCCAACGCCGTGCTGGGCGCGCAGGGCCGGGAGCTCGATGGCCGGCTCGCGCTGGCGATGGCGGTGTCGGGCACCGCGCGCGCGCCGATCCTGAACGGCACGGTCCGGCTCACCGGCGGCCAGTTCCAGGACTTCGCGCAAGGGGTGCGCCTGACCGACATCGACGCGCTGATCGAGGCCGCCGGCCAGACGATCACGGTCGCCTCGCTCAGCGCACGCGCCGGGACCGGCAGCATCGGCGCGAGCGGCACCGTCGGCGCCCTCCTGCCCGGGCTTCCGGTCGACCTCCGCGTGACGGCGCGCAACGCCCGGCCGTTGTCGAGCGACCTGCTGACCGCGACGCTGGATGCCGACATCCGGGTGCACGGCCAGGCCAGCACCCGCCTCGACGTCGGCGGCACCGTGACCGTGGACGGCGCCTCGATCAACATCCCCAACGGTTTGCCGCCCTCGGTCGCGCGGCTCAACGTGATCCGTCCGGGCGACAAGCCGCCGCCGGCGCAGGGTGCGGCGTCCAGCCTGCTGATCGGCCTCGACGTCGGGGTGAACGCGCCGGGGCAGATCTTCGTGCGCGGCCACGGGCTCGACGCCGAGCTCGGCGGCACGCTGCACGTGGGCGGCACCTCGGCGGCGCCGTTGGTCGCGGGCGCCTTCGACATGCGGCGCGGCACGTTCGACCTCGCCGGCATCTCGCTCACCTTCACCAAGGGGCGGGTCGGGTTCAACGGCACCGGCGTCGGCCACAAGATCGACCCGACGCTGGACTTCACCGCGCAGAGCGTGGTCGGCTCCACCGTCGCCGACCTCAACGTCGGCGGCTACGCGAGTGCGCCGAAGATCACGCTGAGCTCCACCCCGCCGCTGCCGCAGGACCAGGTGCTGGCGCTGATCCTGTTCGGACAGGACACCAAGTCGCTGAGCGCCCTGCAGATCGCCCAGGTCGCGACCGCGCTCGCCTCCCTGACCGGTTCCGGCGGCGGCTTCGACCCGCTCGGCACCGTGCGCAAGTCGCTCGGGCTCGACCGGCTGTCGGTCGGCAGCGGCGGCAGCAACGGCACCGGCGCCAGCGTCGAGGCCGGCAAGTACGTCGCGCGCGGCGTCTATGTCGGCGCCAGGCAGGCGACCAGCGGCGGCGGCAGCCAGGCCGAGGTGCAGGTCGACCTGACCAAGCGTCTCAAGCTGCAGACCACCGTCGGCACCGGCGGCGGCACCACCGGGATCATCACGCCGGAAAACGACCCCGGCAGCTCCGTCGCGCTCAAGTACCAGTTCCAGTACTGAGGCTGTTTGACCAACAAGGAAGGCCAGGGCTCCGCCCTGGACCCGCTGGGGCCGCAGGCCCCAGACCCCTATTCCTTAAGAATTGGGTTTGAAGGGCTTTGCCCTTCATGGGGTCCAGGGGCAACGCCCCTGGCCTGTCCTCGCAGTCCACCGAAGGCTCCAACCACCACCGATGATGAACTAACCGCGCCGCACGATGTTGGCGGTTGCGAACAGCGATCGGCAAAGCGATGAGCTTCGACAGGCTAGCCCGCATCACCGCCCGTGGTTCTGGCCGGCCGGCCACGTTCGGCGTCGCGCTCCTGCTCGTCGTCGTTTGGGGCATCAGCGGGCCGGTGTTCGGGTTCAGCGACACCTGGCAACTCGTCATCAACACGGGCACGACGATCGTCACCTTTCTCATGGTGTTCCTGATCCAGAACACCCAGAACCGCGACACCGACGCGCTTCAAGTCAAGATAGACGAGCTGATCAGGGTCACCGACGGGGCACGGTTGGCGTTGCTGGATCTCGAGGAGATCAAGGCCGACGAGCTCGATCGGATCAAGTCGGGCTTCGTGGATCTGGGCCGCAGGCACAAGGACAAGATCGAGTTTTGAACGAACCGCGAGCGGTGCCCGTGCCGCGTCGCTGCCGACACGGTGCTGCCTGCGAACAGGTGCAGCCCGAGGGCGATCAGTTCGTGCTCGCGCCGATGAGCCAGCTCCGGTCGACGAGCTGCAACAGCTTCTTTCGTGCTCCGGTCGCGACCTTGACGGCGGCCGTGGTATGTCCCGCCACGCGGGCCAATCGAGCGGGCTTGGACGCCGGAGCGCCGTTCGCGATGGGCCCGCCGAACATCGCCCGCAACCGATCCTGATCCTGCTGGCTTTCCCGTTGCAGCCGAAGCATTTCCGGCGTGGGGCCTGGCACCATCGTTCCGCTGGCCTCGACCGGTTTGACCGCTTCCGCTTCCTTCATCGGATAAAGCGCCATCACGCGCTTCTCGTACTCGGCCCCGATCTCCGACGTTTGCGAGTGATAGGCCGCCGCGGCTTCCGGCCACGAGCCGGTCTGGCGGAAGAGCTGGGTCAGGAAGCCGACCGCATAGGCGACGTTGGCGGACGGATCGAACGCCTCGTCGAGCGAGGCGAAAGCCTGCGGGTGGTACATCAGGTTGATCTGCATGCAGCCGACGTCGATCGACTGGATCCCGGCGGCTTGCAGAACCAGAACGGCGGCCATCGCCTGCGTCTTGGTCGGGTAGAAGTAGCCATTCCCGTAGACGTTGATCGTCCACGGCCAAGGCGATACCTGATGGGTCTTGGCATCAAGCCTGCCAGCCTCGACCGTCGAGATGGCCCGCACGAGTTGAACTGGCATCTTGCTGGGGAGACGGGCTGCATTGATGCTCGCCAGGCACCCGATGTCGGCCGGAGCCGTTCCGACGGGTCGTTCCTTTGCTGACACGGTTTGCGGGACCGCCAGCAGAAGAAGCGTTAATATATAAGCATAGCGCGTCTTTTGATCCACCACTCGGCTTTTTATCTGCTTCCAAAACCACAGCCAAGAACAATTTCACGGTTGGCGAGCAAGCACGGCTCACGACTCCAAGAACAACCCGTTCCGGCTTGATCTGGCAGAGGCCGCGTCAACCGGTGCCTGGAAAGGCCCGCGATGATGAGGGCCGCCCGTCGCGCACGACGTGGCGACGCTCCGACCGTTCTGCGGGGTAGCCTCCATCCGCCCCTTCTTGATCCCGAGGCGAACCTTTTTTAGGTTGTCGCCTGCGTCGGCTCGATCGCCAGGGGATGGTTTGTTCATACTGCACTTGGCTTTGGGCGGATGCCTGAAAGCGCCGCCCATCAGCTTTGGCCTGACCGCTGATACCGGAGGCCACGTCGCCTATGTGCTGGATGCCGCCGTCGCCCAGGCGCGGCTGTCGTCGGCGACAAAGGTTTCGGTCGTTACGCGGCTGTTCGACGATTGGCAACTGGGCCCTGAGCACGCGTTGCCGGTCGAGCCGCTCGACGGCAGGGCCAGCATAGACCGCATCGCCACCGATAACCGCGCCTACCTGGAGAAGGAAGCGCTGGCGGCCGACCTGCCCGCCTTCACCGACGCGCTCTGCGTCCACCTGGCGGCGCTGCCGCGACTGCCCGACGTGATCCACGCCCATTTCGCCGATGCCGCCGCCGTGGCCCTGGCCGCGCGCCGCCGCCTCGGCATTCCCTTCGTCTACACGCCGCATGCGCTTGCCCTCGACAAGCGGGCCCAGCAGCTCGATGGCCACGCCCTGGATGGCCGCATCGCCGCCGAACGGGAGGCGATCGAGACGGCCGACGCCATCATCGTGTCGACGCGCGACGAGGCCGACCGGCAGCTCCAGGCCTATGGCGTCGTGGGATCGACGGCCCGCATCCGCTGCCTGCCCCCCGGTGTGCCGCGCTGCGCGACCGCCATTCTGCCGATGCCTCCGCTCGTCAGGTTGGCCGACTGGCTGCACGACCCGGACAAGCCCATCGTGCTGGCGATCGCTCGGCCAGTGCGCAAGAAGAACCTGGCGGCGCTGGTGCGCGCCTATGCCGCGACGCCGACCCTGGCCGACCGGGCGAACCTCGTCGTCCTCGCCGGCCAGCCTGGAAGCGGCCGCTCCTCCGCCGAGGAGATGGAGGTGGTCGCGGAGCTGGTGCGGCTGTGCGGCGACCAGGACCTGCAAGGCCGCGTGGCGCTTCCGCCTCGGCACAACTCGGCCGACGTGGCCGCCCTCTACCGGCGCGCCGCGCGCGGCGGCGTGTTCGTGAACCCCGCGCTGCACGAACCCTTCGGCCTGACGCTGATCGAGGCCGCCGCCGCCGGCGTGCCGGTGGTCGCGACCCGGAACGGCGGCCCTGTGGAGATCACCGGCACCATCGGGCACGCGTTGCTGGTCGATCCGCGCGACGAGGCCGCGATCGGCGCCGCCTGCGTCGCCGTCATCTCCGACGCAGGCCTGCACCGCCGCCTGTCCCGGGCAGCCCTGGACAACGTGCGGCGCTACGACTGGTCCGGCTATGCCAGGCAATCGGTGTCGCTCTATGCCGCACTGCGCGGCAGCACCCTCCGACCATCGGATCCGGGACTGGCGCCGCCCGGCCACCGGACCGCGGCATGACGCAGCCGTTCGGCTACTTCGTCCACCACCAGGGCCGTGGTCACGCCGAACGCTGTGCCGCGATCGCGCACGCATTGCCGGCCACCCGCCCGCTGGTCGTGTTCTGTGCCCGCAACGACATTTTCCCGCCGCTTCCCTCCCGGGTGGAGATCGTCGTGATCCCGTCGCTGTTCGAGCCGCGCGGCGACGAGGCGACGGGCATGGATCACCTGCCCACCCCGGCGACGCTGCATTGCGCGCCGCTGGGATGGCCGTCGATCCGCCGGGCGATGGCGACGGTCGTCGAATGGTTCGACCGGGCGAACCCGGCGCTGATGATCTGCGACGTGTCGGCCGAGATCGCGCAACTCGCCCGGATCTGCAGCGTGCCGCAGGTGACGGTGCTCCAGCACGGCGATCGCGGCGATGCCGGCCACCAGGCCGCGTATGACGGCGCGGTAGGATTGCTGGCCCCGTTCCATGCGGCACTCGCGCAGCCGGAATGGGACCCGGCGATGCGGGCGCGCACCTGCTTCGCGGGCGGTCTGGGAGCTGGCCTGGGGGCTGACACCCGGCTGGTCGAGCGGGACGCGGCGCGCCGTCGGATCGGCGTCGCTGCCGACCAGGAGATGATCCTGGTGATGGCCGGCGGCGGCGGGAGCGGCTTCGGCCAGGCGGCGCTCGGCGTCGGCGCCCGCTCCCGTCCGGGCGCGCGCTGGATCACCATCGGGCCGGTCGAGCGGGACTGGCACGCGACCGAGCCTGCCAACGTCGAGCATCGCGGCTGGGTGAAGGATGCCGTGTCGCACGTCGCCGCGGCCGACCTCGTGATCGCGTCCACCGGCAACACCACCTGCCAGCAGATCCTGGCCGCGGCCCGGCCCTGGCTCGCCATACCCGAATGGCGCTACTTCGACGAGCAGCATCGCAAGGCCGAGGCGCTGGCCGCCGCCGGCGTGGCCTGCGTCCGGCCGCATCTGCCATCCTCGGCGGAGGCGTGGCGGGAGGCGCTTGCCGAAACGCTGGCCGGCCACCGGCCCGACGCGCAGCGCGCGATGATCGAGGACGCGGCGGCGGAAAAAGCCGCCGTCTGGCTCGAGCGCCTGGCCGCCGGCCTCTGGTCGAAGCCGGCCGCCGCCGCCTCGCCTGCCTTGCCCATGGGAGCCTGACCAAGAATGTTCAGCGTGTCGGTCGCGACGTTGGCCAGGGGACGGCCGGAGCATCTGCGCAACGTCGTGCTGGGGCTGGACCGCCAGGCCCAGGCGCCGGTCGAGCTGATCGTCGCGGTGATGCAGGACCGGGTCTACGACCTTCCGGCGGCCCGCTTTCCCATCCGCCAGATCATGGTCGCCGATGATCCCCTGCCGCTGGCGGCGGCGCGGAACGCGGCCGCGCGCGCCGCGACCGGCGAGGCGCTGGTGTTCCTCGACATGGACTGCATCCCGATGCCCGCCCTGGTCGGCGACTACGCGCACCGGCTCGCCGAGCTGGACGGGCTGCTGATGGGCGAGGTGCTCTACCTGCCCGGCGGCGCCGCCAGGGATGGATGGCGCGGCGAGGAGTTCGCCGACGTCGCCGTGAGGCATTCCGACCGGCGCGGGCCGCCATCCGTGGGCATCGAGCGCTGCACCGATTACCGCTGCTTCTGGTCGCTCAACTTCGCGATGCGACGGGACACGTTCCTGGCGGCGGGCGGATTCGACGAGCGCTATCGCGGCTATGGCGGCGAGGACACCGATTTCGGCAAGACGCTCGACCGGGCGGGCATCCCGATCGCCTGGATGAAGGGCGGCCTCGCCTACCACCAGTATCACCGGCACCACATGCCGCCGGTGCACCACCTCGACAGCGTGGTACGCAACGCCCAGTTGTTCGAGGCGAAGTGGGGCTACCGCACCATGGGGCACTGGCTGCACGCCTTCCGCCTGATGGGGCTGATCGACGACACGCCGGGCGCGCCGATCCGGATCCTGCGTCGTCCCGACGCGGAGGATCTGGCCCTGACCGGGCAGCAGGCCCACCAGCCCTATGCCAACACCACCAGCGTGATCCGCATCCTCGAGGACCGTGCGATGCGGGTGGCGACGGCCGCCGCGTGAGGATCGCGTTGCTGGCGCATGCGCGCCAACCGATCGCCGAACCCTTCATGGGCGGCATGGAGGCGCATAGCTGGCACCTCGCCGCCGGGCTCGCGGGGCGTGGCCACGAGGTGGTGCTGTTCGCGTCGGGCGACAGCGACCCTCGGTTCCGGCTCGACCCGGTGCTGGACGAGCACTACGAGCGTACCTTCCCCTGGGCGGAGCATCGCAACAGCGCGCCACTGATCGCGCATGTCGATGCCGGCTACGCCGGCGCCTGCGACCGCATCGCCGCCGGAGGGTTCGACGTGGTGCACAACAACAGCCTGCACCGCTTCCCGTTGCAGCGCGCACGGGCGGGCGTGATGCCCATGGTCACCTCGCTGCACGTCCCGCCGTTCGACGCGTTGCACTGGTTCGTGAAGGATGCCAACTGCTCCAGCCACCGCCTGACCGTCACCTCGGCCGGGCAGTTGCACGCCTGGTGGCCGGACGTCGTGCCGGCGGAAGCGTCGGTCCTGCATAACGGCATCGATCCGGCCGCCTGGCCGTTCCGGCCGCTGGGCGACGGCAGCGCCGTCTGGTGCGGCCGGATTACCGCGAACAAGGGCACCCACCTGGCGGTGGAGGCGGCGCGGCGGATCGGCATCCCGCTGACCGTGTTCGGGATGATCGAGGATCCAGCCTACTGGGACGCCCTGGTCAGGCCAGCACTCGGCGACCAGATCCGCTACGGCGGACACCTTCGTGCCGCAGCCCTCGCCAACGAGATCGGACGGGCGTCGGTGTTCCTGTTCACGCCCTGCTGGGACGAGCCGTTCGGCCTCGTGGCGATCGAGGCGATGGCGTGTGGTCTGCCGGTCGCCAGCGTCGACCGGGGCGCTGCCCGCGAGGTGATCGCCGAGGCGGGCGTGTTCGCGCCGCCGGACGACCCGCAAGCCCTTGCCGCGGCGATCCCCGGCGCCCTGGCCATCGACCGTGACGTGCCGCATCGGCGCGTGATCGAGCTGTTCACGCGGGACACCTGGCTCGACAACTGCGAGCATCTTTATGATGCCGTACGATCCGGTTTCGCCGCAGGCGCGTGATCCACGGTATCGGTCCGGTGACGGCCGGGCGCCAGGCTGCCGGCAGTGACGCGTGGTGCCGTCGGTCGCCGAGCTCGAGACCTGGATGCGTGCCAAGCGCGGCAAGCCGTCGCGCCACGCCCAGGCGGCAAACCCAAAGGAGATTGACGAACTCCCCCTCAAGGTCGCCCTCGGCCGCGTCGCCGATCGCCGGAATGCGGCCCGCACCAGAATCGGCAAGAACACCACCTGATCCCGCCATGGCCGGGCGTCGAACCTCGGAGCCCGTTGCGCCCGCTGCCGCGGCGGTCCGCGGCAGCGGGCTGTCCGCAGTTCCTCGCCGGCGGCCAGATGCCGGTATTTTGGGCATTACCGATCGAAAGGGATCGTGAGATCGGATAAGGATGCTCATCGAGACATCACGCCAGGGCATGATCCGTAAGCCCCTTGCCATCGGATCATGCCCTGGCGTCTTCAGGTCGGGGGGCGGCTCATGGTCGAGCGGGAGGATACCAGCCTGTGGTTCCCCGACCTCAACGGCCGCAACGGCCCGCTCTACCGTGAACTGGCCGATGCGGTCGCCGCCGCGGTCCGCGACGGGGTGCTGCGTGCCGGCGACAAGCTGCCGCCGCACCGGGTGATGGCGGCCCGGCTCGGTGTCGACCTGACGACCGTCACCCGCGGCTATGCCGAGGCGCAGCGGCTCGGCCTGCTGCAGGCGACCGTGGGGCGCGGCACCTTCGTCCGCGCCGAGGCGCCGCTGGTGCGGCAGCGCGGACGGACGCAGGCGCTGATCGACATGTCGATGAACCTGCCGCCGCTGCCCGCCGATCCGTCGCTGCACGCCATGATCCAGCAGGGCCTCGCGCGGCTGCTGCGCGAGCAGGACCTGTCGACCCTGATGACCTATCACTGGGATACCGGCTCCTCGCAGGAGCGGCGCGCCGGCATCGCCTGGCTGCAGCCGGTGCTGGGTCGGATCGAGGCGCCGCGGGTGCTGGTGGCACCCGGCGCGCAGAGCGCCATGCTGGCCGTCGTCACCAGCCTGGTCCGGCCGGGCGAGCTGATGCTGACCGAGCAGCTCACCTATCCCGGCATCCGCGCGATGGCGGCCCAGCTTGGCATCACCCTGGCCGGCGTCGCCACCGACGGCGAGGGCTTCCTGCCCGAGGAACTCGATCGCGCCTGTCACGATTTGAAACCGCGCCTGATCTACTGCACGCCCACGATCCAGAACCCGACCACCGCGACCATGTCGATGGCGCGGCGCCGGGCAGTGGTGGAGGTGGCGCGCACGCACGGCGTGCCGATCCTGGAGGACGACGCCTACGGCCTGTTCCCGGCGCAGAAGCTGCCGGCGCTGGCCAGCCTGGCGCCCGAGCTCGTGTTCTACGTTGCCACGACCGCCAAGACGCTGTCGCCGGGCCTGCGCATCGCCTACCTGATCGCGCCGGTGTCGGCGCAGGCCGACCGGCTGACGGCCGCGTTGCGCGGCACCGCGCAGATGAGCTCCGGCCTGCTCACCGGCCTGGTCACCTCCTGGATCCTGGGTGGCGAGGCGCAGGCGATGCTGAACGCGATCCGCAGCGAGGCTCGTGCCCGACAAAGCCTTGCCGCCTCCATCCTGAAAGGCGACCACATCGTCACCCATCCGGACGGATTGCATCTCTGGATGGGAATCCCGCCCGACTGGCAACCGATCGAGTTCGTCGCCTACGCGCGCCGACAGGGTTTGGCGCTGGTGACGGACGACGTGTTCCGCGTCGAGGGCAAAAGCCCGCGGTCGGTGCGGATCGCCCTGGGTGCCGCGGCGACCCGGAGCGATCTTCAGCAGAGCCTGGAGGGGTTGCAGGCCCTCTACGGCCGGCCGGTGCCGGACGCCTATGCCGAGGTCGTTTGATCACGGCTTCGTGTTCGAAGTGATCCCGGCACGTCAGCCGGATCCGCGCTGAAAAAGAAGTCATTTGCCCATGGACGGCCTGTCGTTCTGCCACTGATTGAGGCATCGCGAGGAAGGCGTGCCTCCTGCAAAAGGACATTGTCAGGACTCCCTTCGACATTGTCCGGATATGTTCGGCGGTTTGCGCCCGGCCGCCGCCGGCATTGTCCGCATTGTCTGCGGCGACCGAAGCCTGCTTAGCTTGTGCGGTCACAACAAAGCCTGCTCCAGTCAACGTTTTTGTCGACCGGCACGGGCTGGACAGGGGATCCCGCGCATGCCGTCTGTCGACAGACCCAAGCACAAGGCTGGAGACTACCTCGTCGACTACGAGGAGAAGGTCTTCGAGGACGTCAAGGCCGAGCCCGGACAGAAGGCGCTCGTCACCTTCCACACCGTCGCGTTCGAGGGCTCGATCGGCCTCGTCAACCTGCTCCAGGCGACCCGCCTGCAGCGCAAGGGCTTCGAGACCTCGGTGCTGCTGTACGGGCCGGGCGTGACGCTTGGCGTCATGCGCGGGTTCCCGCGCCTTGGCGACGACGCCTTTCCCGGGCACCAGAACTTCAACAACCAGCTCAAGAAGTTCATGGAGGAGGGCGGCAAGGTGTATGCCTGCCGGTTCTCGCTGCAGGCGCTGTACGGCCATGGCGAGGCGTCGCTGATGGAGGGCATCCGCCCGATCAGCCCGCTCGACGTGCTCGATTGCATGCTGCTGCACAAGCGCGACAACGCCTTCGTCGTCGACAGCTGGACGGTGTGACGACATGGCGGTGACCGGGCCGAGGATCGTCCGGGCTGCCGCCACGCAGCTGTCCCCGGTGCTGGAGAATGCGCACGGCACCGTGGAGAAGGTGATCGACACCATCGAGGCGGCTGCGCGGGACGGGGTCCGGTTCCTGGTGTTTCCGGAAACCTTCGTGCCGTACTACCCGTACTTCTCCTTCGTGCAGCCGCCGGCGCTGATGGGCCGCGAGCACATGCGGCTGTACGAGAACGCGCCCACCGTGCCCGGGCCCGTGGTCGATCTCGTGGCGCAGGCCGCTCGCCGGCACGAGATGGTGATCGTGCTCGGCGTGACCGAGCGCGACCATGGCTCGCTCTACAACGCGCAGCTGGTGTTCGATGCCACCGGCACGCTGCTCCTGCGCCGGCGCAAGATCACGCCGACCTTCCACGAGCGCATGGTCTGGGGTCAGGGCGACGGCGCCGGGCTCACGGTGGTGGCGAGCGCGGTCGGCCGCGTCGGCGCGCTCGCCTGCTGGGAGCACTACAACCCGCTCGCGCGCTACGCCCTGATGGCGCAGCACGAGGAGATCCACGCGAGCCAGTTCCCGGGCTCCCTGGTCGGTCCGATCTTTGCCGACCAGATGGAGGTCACGCTGCGCCACCACGCGCTGGAAAGCGCCTGCTTCGTGGTCAACGCCACCGGCTGGCTGACCGACGCGCAGATCGCCGCCATCACGCCGGACGGCGGCCTGCAGCGGGCGCTGCGCGGCGGCTGCTGCACCGCCATCGTGTCGCCGGAAGGGGTGCACCTGGCACCGCCGCTGCGGGACGGCGAAGGCCTGCTGGTCGCCGATCTCGACATGAGCCTGATCGTCAAGCGCAAGCGCATGATGGACAGCGTCGGCCACTACGCGAGGCCCGAGCTGCTCCAGCTGATCCTGCGCGACGAGCCGACCCGGACGCTGCGCCGCGAACCCTCGCCGCCCCCGAAGGACCTTCATGAACCAGACGCTGTCGATCCCGACGCCGCCTTCGCCTGAGCACCTCCGCCTGCTGATCACCGACCTGCAGTCGCACGGCCTGCGCCTGGCGGACGGCCGGGCGGGTGCCGACGGACGCCGCGGCGGCGCCGGCCCCTCCGACCACAAGGCGGTCACCATCGCCGGCCAGACGCTGATGGTGCCGATCTATACCGGCAGCGCCGCGCACTCGCCGTTCGAGGCCGGCCTGCTCGACCGGCGCGGCGTCGCGCCGCTGAGCCGCGACGGCATGCTGGTCGGCGAGATCAGCTTCCCGTCCCAGCCGCGCTTCTACGCCCTGCAGACGCTCGACGGCGTGCCGTACTGGAAGATCGCCGTGCTGCACGGCGCCGACGTCCTGGCGACCACCGTGCTGCAGAGCTGCATCCGGTATGCGGACCGCCGCGCCGCGTGCCAGTTCTGCGCCATCGGGCAGTCGCTCGCCGCCGGCCGGACGATCGCGCACAAGACGCCGGCGCAACTGGCCGAGGTCGCCCGCGCGGCGGTGCTGCTCGACGGCGTCCGCCACATGGTGATGACCACCGGCACCCCCAACCTCGACGACCGCGGCGCCGCCACGCTGTGCGACAGCGCGTTCGCGGTCAGGCAGGCGGTTCCGCTGCCGATCCAGGGCCAGTGCGAGCCGCCGCGCGACCCGGCCTGGTTCGAGCGCATGCGGGCCTCCGGCATCGACAGCCTCGGCATGCATCTGGAGGCGGCGACCCAGGCGGTACGAGCGCGGATCATGCCGGGCAAGGCGACAATCCCGGTGGAGCGCTACCTGGAGGCGTTCGCCCGCGCGGTGCCGGTGTTCGGCCGCGGCCAGGTCAGCACCTACATCCTGGCCGGGCTGGGCGACACCGCCGCCGAGATCCTCGATCTGTGCACGCGGCTGGTGGCGCTCGGCGTGTATCCGTTCGTGGTGCCGTTCGTGCCCATCGTCGGCACCCCGCTCGAGCATCATCCGTCGCCCGACCCTGCCTTCATGCGCGAGGTCCTCCGCCCGCTCGGCCGGATGCTGGCGAACGCCGACCTGTTCGGGCGCGACATCAAGGCCGGATGCGGCAAGTGCGGCGCCTGCTCCTCGCTGTCCGCCTTCGAGGCGGCGTGAGCATGCTGTCCGACCTGCCGCTCAGGCCGTTCCTGCCCGGCGAGTATCGCATCGCGCTCGCGAACGCGGCGTGGGAGCGGCGCGGGCATCACGCGCTGCGCCGCGCGGTGTTCTGCGACGAGCAGGCGATCTTCGACGGCGACGATCGCGACGAGATCGACCGCGTGGCGCAACCGATCGTCGCCTCCACCTGCATCCTGGGCGCGCCGCACCACGTCATCGGCGCGGTCCGCATCCACGAGGAGTCGCCCGGTCTGTGGTGGGGCTCGCGGCTGGCGGTGCATCGCGACCACCGGCGCATCGGCCGCATCGGCGCCGAGCTGATCCGTCTCGCGGTCTCGACCGCGCACGCGCGCGGCTGCCACACCTTTCTCGCGCACGTGCAGGCGCAGAACGCCCCGTTCTTCGCGCGCCTGCACTGGACCACGGAGGAGATCGTGCCGCTGCACGGCCGGCCGCACCACCGCATGATCGCCTCGCTGCCGCATTATCCGCCGCACGGCTGCGGCGAGGTCCGCTTCATCCGCTCGTCCGGCCCGATACGCCTCGATACGTCCGGCTCGGCACGCCTCGACGCGGCGGCCTGACGCGTTGGACGGTTCGCCCCATCCGCCGCCCGCCGCCGTGCCGCACCGGCAGTCCACGTTGGGGCAGTCCGCGCTGGAGGCGCTCGCGTCCGTGCTGCGCGAGGCGGCCGGGCTGGCGCACAAGGCCGACCTGGCGCCGCTGCTGCAGCGCCTGGAACTGTCCGGCGGGCCGGTGCGCGTCGGCGACGATTGTGCCGCCATCCCCGACGGCGACGGCTGGCTCCTGTTCGCGATCGAGGGCTTCCTCGGCGGCTTCGTCCGCGCGCTGCCGTGGTTCGCCGGCTGGTGCGGCGTCATGGTCAACGCCAGCGACATCGCCGCCATGGGCGGCCGTCCGCTCGCGGTGGTGGACGCGCTGTGGAGCCGCGACCTCGACGCCGCCACGCCCCTGCTCGACGGCATGCGCGCCGCCTGCGCCGCCTACGGCATCCCGCTGGTCGGCGGCCATGGCAACACCCGCCATGACGGCGAGCAGCTCGCCGTCGCCATCCTCGGCCGCGCCGACGCCCTGCTGACCAGCTTCGATGCCCGGCCCGGCGAGTTGCTGCTGGCCGCGATCGACCTGCGCGGCGCCTATCACGAGCCGCATCCGTTCTGGGACGCCGCCACGCGCGGCGCCGACGGCGACCGGCTGCGCGGCGACCTCGAGCTGCTGCCGCGGATCGCCGAGGCCGGTCTCTGCCGCGCCGCCAAGGACATCAGCATGGCCGGGCTGGTCGGTACCGCCCTGATGCTGGCCGAGTGCTCCCGCGTCGGGCTGGAGATCGCGCCGGACCGGGTGCCCCGCCCGGACGGCGTGCCGCTGGCACGCTGGCTCGCCAGCTTCCCCAGCTACGGCTTCCTGCTGTCCGCGCGCCCTGCCGACGCCGCCGCGATCTGCGCGCTGTTCCAGGACCGCGACATCGCGTGCGCCGTCATCGGACGCTGCGTGCCGGGCAGCGCCGTCACGCTGGTGGACGGCGACGCGCGGGCGCTGTTCCAGGACCATGCCGAGACCCGCCTGATGGGATGCGGCGCATGAGCGCCGGCTCCCGGATCGCGGTCCTGACCCACTCCACCAACCCGCGCGGCGGCGTCGTGCACGCGATGCAGGTGGCCGAGGCGCTGCACGCGCGAGGCAGCCGCGTCACCCTGCTGGCGCCGGCCTTGCCCGGGCACGACTTCCCCCGGCGCCCGCGCTGCCCGGCCCGCCTGATCCCGGCCCTGCCGGTCCACGGCACCGCGGCGATGGTACGGACCCGGATCGCCGAGGTCGCCGGCTTTCTCGACGGCGCCGGGTTCGAGCTGTTCCATTCCCACGACTCGATCACCGCCAACGCCCTGGCCGACCTCGCCGGGCACGGCCGCATCGACGGCTACGTCCGCACGGTGCATCACCTCGACCGCTTCGGTGACGCGCAGCTCGACCGTTGGCAGGAGCGTGGCGTCCGCGCCGCCGCCGCCCTGTGCTGCGTCAGCCGGCACTGGCAGGACATCCTCCATGCCCGCTACGGACGCCGGCCGACGCTGGTCGGCAACGGCGTCGACACGCGGCACTTCTCGCCGGTGCCGGACGCAGGCGACGACGCGCTGCGCCGGCGGCTGGGCCTCGCGCGCGACGCCGCGGGCCCGGTGTTCCTCGCACTTGGCGGCATCGAGACGCGCAAGAACACGCTGTCGCTGCTGCGCGCCTTCCTGCATCTGCGGGCGACCCGTCCGGACGCCCGGCTGATCGTCGCCGGCGGTGCCAGCCTGCTCGATCACGGCGCCTATCGGAGCGCCTTCCACGCCGTCCTCGCCGAGGCCGATGCGGGCCGCTCGGTGATCCTGCCCGGCGTGATCGCCGACCGCGACATGCCGTCGCTCTACCGCCTCGCCGACGTGGTGGCGAGCGTGTCGCATGCGGAAGGCTTCGGCCTCTGCGCGCTGGAGGCGATGGCCACCGACCGCCCGGTGGTGCTGTCGGACATCCCCCCGTTCAACCAGCACTTCGCGCGCGACGAGGCGCTGTGGGCCGACCCGGACGACGTGGCCAGCGTTGCGCGTGCCCTCGGCGACGCGCTGGACCCGCGCCGGCGCCGGACCGCCGCCGGCCGTGCGGTCGCGCGGCGCTTCGGCTGGGACGCGGTCGCGCGCAACCACCTGCCGGTCTACGCCCGCATGCACGACCGGCCGACGCAACGGGAGGTCGCCTGCGATGCCTGAGATGCTGTTCGACATTGTCTGGCCCGACGGCACGCCGGCGCGGTGCTACTCGCCCTCGCTGGTCGTGAAGGAGCACCTGCAACCGGACACGCGGTACGGGCTGGGGGATTTCGTCGCCCGCGCCGGCGCGGCCCTCGATATCGCCAGCGAGCGGGTGCGGGCGAAGTTCGGCATGCCGTGCACGCGGGCGTTGGCCCAGAAGGCCGCGATCGAGCGGCGGGCGGCGGACTTCGCCACGGACGACACCGTCACCGTGCGCGGCTTCGACGAGAGCCCATCTTGAGCGACCATCCCATCCCTGTGCCCATCCCCGGGCACGTCCCGGTCGTCATCGTCGGCGGCGGGCAGGCCGGCCTGTCGATGAGCTGGATCCTGGCGGAGCGCGGCATCCGCCACCTCGTGCTGGAGGCGAACCGTCCGGGCCACGCCTGGGCGACCGAGCGCTGGGACACGTTCTGTCTGGTCACGCCGAACTGGCAATGCCGGCTGCCCGGCTTCCCCTACGACGGCGACGATCCGGACGGCTTCATGCACCGCGACGAGATCGTCGACTACCTCGAGCGCTACGCCGCCAGCTTCGAGGCGCCACTGCGCTGCGGCGTGGCCGCACGGCAGCTCGACCGCATCGCCGGCGGCCGGTTCCGGCTCGACACCTCCGACGGCCCCGTCATCGCCGATCAGGTCGTGGTCGCCACCGGCGGCTACCACGACCCGATCGTGCCGCGCTGGGCCGGCGAGCTCGATCCCGGCCTGGTGCAGATCCACTCGTCGCAATACCGTACGCCGACGGCGCTGCCGGACGGGGCGGTGCTGGTGGTGGGCTCGGGCCAGTCCGGGGCGCAGATCGCCGAGGACCTGCATCTGGCCGGGCGCCAGGTGCATCTGTGCCTTGGCGACGCGCCGCGCGTGGCGCGTCGCTACCGCGGCCGCGACGTCGTCGCCTGGCTCGATCTGATGGGGTTCTACGACCTGCCGGTCGAGCGCCATCCGCTGAAGGAGCGGGTGCGCGACAACACCAATCACTACGTTACCGGCCGCGATGGCGGCCGCGACATCGACCTGCGCCTGCGCGCCCGCGAGGGCATGAAGCTGTACGGCCGCTTCGAGCACGGTGCCGGCACGCAGTTCCGCTTCGGCGGCGGGGTGCGCGAGAAGCTCGATGCCGCCGACAAGGTGTCCGCCGACATCAAGCGCAGCATCGACCGCTTCATCGCCGAGCAAGGCGTGGCGGCCCCCGAGGAGCCGCCCTACCTGCCGGTCTGGACCCCGGGCCCGGACCGGCTGTCGCTTGACGCCGCTGCCAGGCGGATCCGCTCGATCGTCTGGTGCATCGGCTTCACCATGAACTTCCGCTGGATCGGTCCGGACGTGCTCGACGCGCGCGGCACGCCGATCCACCATCGCGGCGTCACCAACGAGCCCGGTCTCTACATGCTGGGCCTGCCCTGGATGCACAGCTGGGGCTCCGGCCGCTTCTCCGGAGTCGCCCGCGACGCCGCCTATCTCGCCGAGCGGATCGCCGCGCGCTGCCTGGCGGAGCCGTCCGATGCACGGTGAGGCGGCGGCGGATGCCGGGGACGCCGCCGGCTGGATGCGGGCGGCCGCCGACATCGCCTGGGACCGCGCTCCGACGCGGGCGCTGCGGCTGCGCCCCGACGGCATGGCCGACTGGTTCCCGGACGGCACGCTGAACGTGTGTGCCAACGCCCTCGACCGCCACGTCGAGGCCGGACGCGGCGACCAGGTGGCCTTGATCTGGGACAGCCCGGTCACCGGCACGGTCGCGCGTTACAGCTTCGCGGCACTGCGCGATCGCGTCGCCCGTCTGGCCGGGGGCCTGCGCACGCTCGGGCTGTGCCCCGGCGATCGCGTGCTGATCAGCATGCCGCCCGTGCCCGAGGCGGTCATCGCCATGCTGGCGGCGGCACGCCTGGGTGCGGTGCACGTCGTCGTGTTCACCGGCCACGGCGCCGGCGAGCTCGCGGCGCGGATCGACGACACCAGCCCGAAGCTCGTCGTTTCCGCCAGTTGCGGCCATGCCGGCATCCGACGGATCTCCTGCCTGCCCGCCATGCAGGAGGCGCTCGCCACCGCGACGCACCGGCCTGCCGGCTGGGTGCTGCTCGACCGCAGGCCCTGCGCCAGGCGCCCGGCGCCGCGGTCGCCCGGCGTGGCGGTGACGGATTTCGCCAAGGCCGAGGCCGCCTCCCCGGTGGACCCGGTGGCGATGCCGGCGACGGCGCCGCTCTACGTCCTGCACAGCTCCGGCACCACCGGACACCCCAAGGGGGTGGTGCGCGATTGCGGCGGCTACGCGGTGGCGATGCAGCGCTCGATGCGGCTGGTGTATGGCATATCGCCTGGCGACGTGTTCTGCACCACCGCCGATCTCGGTTGGGTGGTCGGCCATTCCTATGCCGTGTACGGGCCGCTGATCGCGGGTTGCACCACCGTGCTCTACGAGGGCGGCATGACCGGCACGCCGGACGCCGGCGCGCTCTGGCGCCTGTGCGCCGCGCACCGCGTCGACACCCTGTTCACCAGCCCGAGCGCGCTCCGCGCCATCCGTGCGGTCGATCCCGCGTCCGCACTCGCGTCCGCGTACGACCTTTCTTGCCTGCGCGCCGTTTTCCTTGCCGGAGAACGGGCCGACGCCTCGATCGTGGCCTGGGCCGAGCGCGCGGTCCGTGTGCCGGTGCACGACCACTGGTGGCAGACCGAGACCGGCTGGTGCATCGCTGGTCCGCGCGGCGTCGGACGACACGCGCGGCGACGGATCTCCGCCATGCCGGGCTTCGACCTTCGCTGTCTTGATGCGGACGGGTGCCAGCAGGCTGCGGACGAGCCCGGCGAGCTGGTGCTGCGACTGCCGCTGCCACCCGGCTGCCTCGCCGGGCTTTGGCGCGATCGAATGCGGATGCAGGCACTGTACCTGGACAAGTATCCTGGCTTTTTCAGGACCTTCGATTATGGCCGCATCGATGCCGCCGGCGACGTCATCCTGCTATCGCGCGTCGACGACGTCATCAAGGTCGCAGGACGCCTGGTCGCCACCGGCACGATCGAGGATGTGCTGGCGGCGCATCCCGACGTCGCCGAGTGCGCCGTCGCCGCCTGCGACGACCCGCTCCGCGGCCAACGGCCGATTGCCTACGTCGTGCCGAAGGACGGCCTGGATGCGGCCCGGTTGGAGACGTTCCGGTACGACTTGATTCAATCGGTGCACGAAGCCATCGGCACTTTTTGCGGGCTGCGTCAGGTCGTCCTCCGTGCAGCACTTCCTCGGACGCATTCGGGCAAGGTGCTGCGACGGAACCTCGCAGGTGACGCGGTTCACCATCGTGATGATGCGATCCCGCAACAGTGACGACGATCCTGGCCGTGTGCCTATAGATAGATTTGAAACACGAATGATATTCAGGTCATGTTGATATCGGTAAAATCATCTGCGGGATTTCATTGCGATCTGAGGAGTGGATTTGATGCGTGTCAGGACTTACGGTTTCGGCTTTCTGCTCGTGCTGGCTCCGATCGGTATCGCCTACGCGCAGAACCCGTCCCCGCCGCCCGAGACCACCTTCATGCAGGGCTTCTCCGGCGGCACGCCCTATGTCGGCCTCGCCGGCGGCTATAGCCTGCTCCAGAACATCAAGGTCAATCCCAATGAAGGCCCGCTCGGCGCCGGACCGGCGCAGGAGCGATTTGGCAACGGCTTCATCGGCGCTGGCGCCGTCGGATGGGCATTCCCGAACGGCGTGCAGATCGACGTTCTCGGTGCCTACGACTACAACAACGTCAACAACCTGGTTCCGGTGCCCGTTCCGGGCAGACAGACCGGGCACCAGGAAAGCTTTGGCGGCTTCCTTGAAGCGCTCTACGCGTTCAACCTGCCGAAGTTCGGCATCCCCATTTCCTGGATGAGCCCCTATCTCGGAGTCGGCGCCGGCGCCCTGGCGACGCACGTGACGCTGCCGGAAGCCCTGTCCAACGGCGACCTGCACCACATCGGCGGCACGTCCGGTCCGAACTTCGCCTATGAGGGCATCGTCGGCGCGGCGTTTCCGGTCAGCTCGGTGCCGGGGCTGGCAATCACCGCCGACTACCGGCTCGTCGGCATCCACAATGCGGGAGACCTGACCGGAACGTTCTACAACAGGCCGGCGGCCGTCGATCCGACCGGATCGATCGGGCTTCAAAAGGACATCTTCGTCCATCTCTTCACCGTGGGCGTCGCCTACGCCTTCAACGTGCCGAAGCCGGCTCCCGCCCCCGAGCCGATGGTGGCTCCCGTGCCTCCGCCTGCGGAAGCGCGCACCTACCTGGTGTTCTTCGACTGGGATCGATCCGACCTGACCGCGCGCGCCCGCGAGATCGTCGCGGAGGCCGCCCAGGCCTCCACGCACGTGCAGACCACGCGGATCGAGGTGGACGGCTACACCGACAACTCGTCGATCCATGGCGGCGCGCGCGGTGCCCGCTACAACCAGGGCCTGTCGGTCCGTCGCGCGACCAGCGTGAGGGCCGAACTCGTCCGGGACGGCGTGCCGGGTGGCGCGATCGCCATTCATGGGTATGGCGAGACGCATCC
Organism: Lichenicola sp.; assembly: GCA_965198655.1. Taxonomy (GTDB): domain Bacteria; phylum Pseudomonadota; class Alphaproteobacteria; order Acetobacterales; family Acetobacteraceae; genus Lichenicola. The sequence goes on from OZ240668.1 coordinate 115,867, forward strand.
CCTCGTCGCCACCGGCCCCAACACGCGCGAGCCGCAGAATCGCCGGGTCGAGATCATCCTGCATTAGCTCGGCGTCGCCCGTAGCGCGTCCGGCACAGGTCGACCTGCCGGCGCAGCCGGATAGCTTGAGCCCTCTATCTGCACCACAACGGCGTGGTGCAGCAGCCGGCCCGGCAGCGCGTCGACCACCATGGGATCGCCGAACATCTCGCCTCATTTGGCGAAGCTCCGCTCGACGTCAGGATCATGGCGCCGTGCTCATAGCGGGCGTTGGCCAGCCGGAAGAACGGGTTGCCGTTGCCCGAGGTCAAACCATGAATCAACCGACGAGCCAATGCTCCCGCTACGAACTCGCAACAAGGATGACGACCGGCAAGGTGACGACGGCGGCGATCGTGCTGCCGAGCAGGGCGGCGCTCGCCAGTCGCGAGCTGATCCCGTAGCGCAGGCCGAACAAGATGCCGAAGAAGCCGCACGGCACCGATGCCAGTATCGCAACGACCCGGGCATCGCTGCGCGAGCTGTTGAGCAGCAGTGCCACGGCGAACGCGACCGCTGGCTGCACGGCGTTCTTGACGATGATCAGCAGCGCAACGCCACCACTGACATGCAGTCGCTGCGACGACAGGATCACGCCGGTCACGAACAAGGCGCCGCCGCCGGCACCCTCGCCGAGCAGGCTGAGCGCTCCCCGAGCCAGTGCCGGCAACGGCAACCCGGACAAGGCGTAGAGCAGGCCCAGGATCGGTGCCACGACCACCGGTCGCGTCAAGGCGCGCCGCATCGCCGGTCCCATCGCTGCGGAGCCGGTTTGTCGTTCGGCCTGGCGCTCCAGCACGAGAAGCGAAAGTGGCGAAAGCAGGATCGCACCCAAGGCGATGCCGATCGCGTCCAGCACCACGTTCGCCGGCCCGAACAACGCCCTCGACAGCGGCAACCCGACGGCGGCCAGGTTCGGGAACGCGACCACCAGTGCGACGACTGCCGCCTCGCTGGTCCCGCCGCCCACCAGCCGGCGCGCCGCAACGAAGACAAGCCCGTAGATCCCCAGCATCGACGCCGCCATCGCCAGGGCGAACGGGATGTGGACCGCGAGAATCGCCCGTGGCGTCGTGGCGGTCGCAACGAACAAGGCAGCCGGGATCAGGAACTCCATCACCAGCGTGTTGAGCTCGGATATTCGGGTGCGGTCGATCTTTCCAGACAAGCCGGCCCAGGCGCCTACGGCAAGCACGAAGAACACGGGTACCAGGACGGTGAGTAGGGTCGCGGCCATGTTTGCTCTACCTAGTTCAAGCCCGCAGGGCCATGCTGCCGCGGCTGGCCGCTCCGCCTCGGGCCGATCAACCTGGGTGCCATGCTCCCGCGGGGCGCGCAACGGCGGGGCAGACCCATCCAGCTACGGGAGCCGATCGGCGGCGGCGACGGAGCCTCAACCAGCCCCCGCCATCCTGCCTTCGTGGACCGCAGGGTCCTTTTGCCGCAAGCCTCCGAACGCCGCTGACGAGGAGGAGCCGCTTCCCTGCCGTGCCAGCAGGTCATGGCGGTGCTTTGGCCCGAACGGGCGGGGTTCTGCGTGGCACGCATCGGGCTGCGTCGGTCGAGGAGTCCGCCAACAGTCGAAGGCCGCCCGGGACGCTTCACCCCGCCTCGAACAGGTCGCGCCACGGAGGTGGAAGTCACCGAGCCGACGCATCCAGACGCCGCTTGAGTCGTTGAACGCCCTCACGACGTCGCGGAGTTCATCATGGCGATCTCGACTCGGCTGCACGGATGGATCGACTACGCGGCAGCGATCTCGCTGGGCGGCCTTGCGCTGATGGGTGGACTGCCCGGCCCCGCACGGCGCGTCGCCGCCGTCGCCACCGCGGTTCCGGTCTGCGCCTTCCTGTCCACGGACTTCGAGGGTGGCCTGGTCGGCCTGTTCAGCGTGCGCGGACACCTGAGGTTCGACATGGCCGAGGGCCTCCTGTTGTTCGGCGCCGGGATCGCGATGCGGCGACAGCCGTCCGCCGCCCGTGCCGTTCTTGCCTTCTACGGCCTGGCCCAGTTCGTCCTGGGATTGTCGACCAGCGAAACCGCGGGAAGCACGCCCGGCCACGGCTCGGGCCCGATCGCGCGGTTGGTCGGATCCGCCTAGCTGGCGGTTTGGCGCTTCGGACTCCGCCTGAGGGCCGACCGCCGCCGGGTTGAAGCCAATCCGAGGGCGTCGAGACATGGCGCGGGCTGCATGAAACGACGGCAGCCGGCGCGGGCGTCACCGCTTCTGGCCCTGGTAGACGTTTGGCAGGCCGCGTGGGCAATGTAGGACCGGCTCGGCAAGGCGTCATGCTGCCTAGCGATAAAGGTCCGGCAATGCAGGACGACGGTGGCGGGACGGTCGTGGCTGAGGCGCTGGTCAGCGCCGAACGCGTTTGCAAGTCCTTCGGAGCCAAGCGGGCCCTGTCGGACCTGACGTTCTCCATCCCGTCCGGCCGCGTGTGCGGCCTGCTGGGACCGAACGGAGCGGGCAAGACGACGCTGTTCCGCCTGCTGAACGGCCTGCTGCGGGCCAGCAGCGGTGAGATCCGGGTGGCCGGCCGGGACGCGTTCACCGACCGGGTGGAGGTCATGCGCCTGGTCGGCTTCCTGCCGGACGAGCCGGTGTTCTATTCCTACCTGTCCGGCCGCGAGATCCTGGAGCTGAGTGCCGCCATGCACGGGCTGGACGTCGCGATCACGCTCGAGCGGATGGCGCCGGTGATCGCGCAGCTTCGCATGGCGGACGACCTCGGGAACTACGCCGAGGACTATTCGCGCGGCATGAAGAAGAAGCTGGGCCTGCTGCTGGCGCTGCTGCACCAGCCGCGCCTGCTGGTGCTGGATGAGCCGACCAACGGCCTGGACGTCGAGGCCATCCACCTCTTCTACGACCTGATCCTCGCCGAGGCGGGCCGGGGCACCACCGTGCTGTTCTCGACCCACCTGATGGATCACGTCGCCCGGCTGTGCTCGCACGTCATCGTCATCAACGAGGGCAGGATGGTGACGCAAGCAGCGCTCGGCGCGCTGCGTGCCCAGCATGGCGGTGCCAGCCTGGAGGACGTGTTCCTCCGGCTCACGGCGCGGCCGGCGCAAGGATGACGATCGCCCGGCCGCCCGGCTCCGTCCGCGTCGTCGGCCTTCTGCTGGCAACGGCCCGGCGGCGGGCGAAGGGCCGGCGTTCCCGCGCTCGCGACATCGTCCGCAGCCGGACCGGGCGAGCCGGCGGCTTGCTCGGGTTCGGCAGCCTGCTGAGCCTGGGCCTGGCGATCGGGCTCTCCGTCCTGTCCGGGCTGCTGGTTCAGGGGGCGGTGAAGGCAGGGCAGCGGATCGATGCGGAGCGGAACGGGCAGATCGTCGTCGGGCAGGACTTCGTGGAACGGGTCCGTCGGACGCAGGGCGATGCGTCGGATCAGGCGTCGCCCTGGACCGAGGCTGATTCGGCCTTGCGCTCCAGCTACCCCGCCGAAGGAGCGCGTCTTGCCAGCGAAACGGGCGGAACGGCGAACGAGATCGCCCGACGCCTGCATGCCGCGGTGCTCGCCGGCCAGACCGATCGGTTCGTCGCGGAGGAAGATGCGGCGGCAGGGCTGGCGAACCTGCAGGCGAGGGGGGCCGGAGCGCTGCTTGGCCTGGTCGCGTTGGCCTGGTGGATTGTCATGCTGGTCATGCAAGGCGAGGGACTCGAGCTCGACACCCAGCGGCGTCGGCATCCGATGTGGGAATGGGTGCTTAGCCATCCCGTCCGGCCGGCGGCGCTGTTCTGCGCCGAGATGCTGGCGCCGCTCGCCGCGAACCCCACCTTCTGGGGCGCGCCCTTGATGCCGGGCATCCTGTTCGGCTTGGTCTATGGCCCGGCCTTCGGCGTGCTGGCCACCTGTGTGGTCGGGATCCCGATGACCGTAGCCGCCGCCTGCTTCGCCAAGGCGTTGGAGATCGCCGTCCTGCTGCGGCTTCGTCCGCGCAGCCGCGGCGCCGCGTTCGGCCTCATGGGTTGGCTCGGCACCACCACGGCGAGCCTCACGCTCATGGCGTGGCTGTTCATCGAGCCGCTCGCGACCGCGATTGCCGGCCCCCTGGGCAGGGCGGGGCGGCTGCCCTGGCCCTGGCTCGGACTGATGCTGGGCCGACTGCGCGCCGGGCCGCCCTCCTTCCTGGACGGCGTGCTCACCTGCTGCCTGATGGCCGGCGTTGTCGCAGCGCTCTCGGTGGCGCTCAGCGTGTGGGCGGTGCGGCGTGGCCTCGGCGGCGCCTCCGACGCCCTGGCGCCCCGCCCCGCCGGCCGGCGCCGCACCCGCTTCAGCCGCAACCCGATGCACCGCAAGGAATGGCTGTGGTTCGCCCGGGACCGCAGCGCCATCGTCCAGGTCGTCCTGGTGCCGCTGTCGCTGGCCGCGATGCAGCTTTTCAACATGCGTGGCCTGATCGCGAACGCAGGCCAGGCGTGGAACGCGATCTGCGGCGCGGCCATCCTGTTCGGCACCTACTTCCTGGTCGTCCTCGGCCCGAAATCGCTCGCCTCCGAGGGTCCCGCGCTGTGGATCGCGATGACGTGGCCGCATGGGCTGGAAGCCCTGCTGCGTGCCAAGGCGCGCCTGTGGACGGTCTTGTCCTCCGGCTTCGTCGCCCTGCCGTTGTGCTACGCCGCCTACCGCTTCCCCCGCGATCTGCTCGGCGTGGTGCTGGTCGGCCTCGGCTGGATCGCGTTCGGCTACAGCATGGCGCTGAAGACGGTGACGCTGGTCACCGTGACCGGATCGTCCGGCGAGGCGGAGAGAACTCCCGCCAGCCGCCGCTGGGCGACCTACCTTGGAACGTTCACCTTCAGCATCGGCGTCCTGACTCGGCAATGGCCGGTCGCGGCCTCGGGGATCGTCTACTCCGGCCTGGCCGGTGCTGCCATGTGGCAGAACTTCCGCACCCGTCTTCCCTACCTGTTCGATCCTTGGTCGGAACGGCGGCCGGCCCCGCCGACCCTCATGCATGCCATGGTCGCGATCGCCGCCTTGGTCGATGGCGGGGCGGTGATCACCGGCATCATTCAGGCCGTTGCCGGGCCGGGCTGGGCGATCGCGGCACGCAGCTCCGGTTATGCGGTGGCAGCCGCGGTGGTCGGCTTCGCCATGGTGCGCTTCCTGAACGCGCGGGACGTGAGGGCGTCCGCCGTATGGCGGTGGGCGGTGCCCGTCCGACGGGGGTTCACCGCGCGTCGCCGCGCGTTCGTCTTCCTCGTGATCGGCGGGATATCTGGCGCGATGCTGGGCGGGCTCGCCCACCTTTATCTGCTCGGCCTGCACGCGTTCGCCTGGGCGCGCGCGATCCTGGACCAGCCCAACCCGTCCACCGCCCTGCCGCACTACCGCGAATGGTCTTTCCTTCTTGCCGTGATCGTCGCTCCGCTTGCCGAGGAGTTCCTGTTCCGCGGGCTGCTCTACCGCGCCCTGGATCGGGAATGGGGCGGCTGGGCCGCCATCGGTGGAAGCGCCGCGTTCTTTGCCATCTACCACCCCGTGCTGTCGTGGCTGCCCGTAGGACTGCTCGGCATCAGCAGCGCGATGCTGTTCCGCAAGTCCGGCAACCTGGCGCCGTCCGTGCTGCTGCACATGGTCTACAATGCGGTGGTGCTCTTCTGACTTCACCACCATGTCCAGGGCGATACCAGCGCGCGACGGCCGGCCCAGCGGCAGCTCGAGAACCGATCGGATCCGCTGATGATGACCGCGGCAACCCGACCGATCGAGGTCGTCCTCGTCAAGCGGGATCCCACCGTCGCCGGGATACGCCACGGCCCGGTTGCTGCTGTCGAGTGCACTGGAGCGGCACAAGGCAGGAAGCAGCTTGCTCGATGCGCTTGCTTCCTGCCGATCGAGCGGATGGGCTCAGCGTGGCAACGCCGAAGCCACATCCCGTCTTGGTGAGCGTGTTGCTCGTGGATGTCGACCCAAAGCACGGTCGACATCCGGTCGTTGCGACTCGATCGGTGTCGACGGCTCAGGCGGCCCGGGCGATGGGACGCTTGGTGGTCGTGCCGGCCGCTTCCTCGTTGTCGACGATCTTGCCCATGCTCACCGTCGCGAGCAGGCCGTAGACCACCTTCGAGGTGACATCCAGGACCATGATCAGGGCGACGCCGGTGGCGTTGCCGAACACGCCGAGCCCGTCGGTGCTCAAGGCGAGCAACAGGGGATAAAGCCCCCACAGGATCGACAGCAGCATGGCGTTGCGGCGGTAGTTGGCCTGCGCGGGCGCAGTCTCCAGCCGCGACTGCTCGAGCATCGGGCCCCACATCACGTAGTAGATCGGCAGGAAGGCGATGCACGAGATCAGGAACCAGGTCCACTTCATCCACGTGATGTCGATGGCGCCGAACAGGAACGCGGTGACGATCATCAGGATGTCGGACAGGAGCAGCCCGGCGATCAGGCTGCCGCGACGTAGGCCCGAGTGCATCGCCGCGTATGAAAGGGAGAGCAGCAGCAGCGGTGTCGTGAACAGCCAGTCCACATAGCGGGCGTAGTAGAACAGGCGTCCCAGCGGCGTTGCGACGGCGGTCGTTGCACCCGCCGCCGTGACCAGGGTTCCATGGGGGATGATCGTTGCGCCGACGCCCGTCGCCATCGCGAAATACGAGCATGCCGCAATGATCGGGACGATGCCGTGGAAGATGGTGTCTCCTTCTTCGGCACCTGTCCGCCGTTTGCCGATGGCGAGGATGGCGCACCCTCCCAAGAGCATGGCGATCGTCCCGATCCAGAGCCAGACTGCATCTGACATTGTATGCTCCTGTTTAAGAGGCCTCGACGGGCTTATTGATGTCGATCTAGCGCAGACAGACAACCCACCGATTGAAAGGATGTTCCGGCTTTCCGGCGAATGTCTCTTCTAAGCCGCAAGCTTCATGAGGGGTGTGACGATTTTGCCAAAGGTTCTGGTGTCACTTGCTGTTTGTTTCTTCCTGCGCCGCATCGTGCCGGAAAGCTGAGCACCACCTTGCCGTCTTAAGGCCAAGCGGCTGCGTCGAAGGAGATGACGTGATGCTGGCGATGCGCCGCCGGAACCTTCTCGGTCAGCTTGGTTGCCAGCCTATCCACCGTGCCCACACGTTCATTGGAACCGACGACCTCCAAGCGCTCAATAGTTCGCGTGGAGTCCATCAAGATTGCTCTCCTGAGCGTGCAACGACGCCCGTGTGCTACTTCTTCATCATGAAGCCGGAGGCGATCGTCAACGTCATCTCGCAAACATATCCGCTTTTCATCTTCACGTTTTCTTCAACGGGTCAGCGTGCTTAACCTCCGTGGCAGGCGCCTGCTGCACAGGCAACCTAGGGGCGTCCTGAGGTTCATGGCGTTTCGAACCGGCTCCTGCCCCGGTTATCTGCCATTATCGATACCATGTCGTAGCGGAGCGCGGATCCGTGTAGGACCACGATCTTGTTCGGGTCGGTGGAGGCGGTCCGTGCCGATCTGCCTGCTCGCGTCGTTGGCCACACTGATCCGAGCCATCACAGCTTGTCCGACAGGTCGGCGGCACAGGCATCGGACCGGCGTCGTTGGTGCAAGCACCGTCGCAACGGCACTCAACCCGGCAGGCCCTCCGCCCTCAGGATCGATGGGATCGCCGACTTCATCTGGAAGAAGCCGCGGCCGGCATGCGGCCAGCTCAGGCTGTCCCAGTTGCGACGCAGGCGCAGGCAGGGCGGCAGCGCCGAGGCGGACGGGCCAACCGGCGCCCAGGCCGCCAGCACCGGAAGATCCTCCGCCCAACCCTCCTTCACCAGGGCGGCTGGGCAGCCGAAATGCGCGTCCGCCCGCGCCAGTGCGTCCGCCATGGCCTGCTGATTGGCGGCTACCACCCGCGCCGAGGCTCCGTCCGGATGCGTGAGCAGCCCGCCGACCCGGCGCACCCGCGCCTCGCCCAACGGCAGCGACTCCGGGTTCAGGTCGTCCCCGTGCAGCAGCAGCGCCACGTCGCCCCGCGGTGCCATGTTCGGCGGCGGAAGCGGCTCGGCCGCCACGATCGTCTCCTCCTGCAGCGCCGTCGGGTTCTCCACCAGCCCGACCGGATCGAAGCGGCCGTCGGTGTAGCGTCGGATGTTCTCGGCACGCGCCGCATACGGCTTGCCGCGCGTGTGCAGCCCGGCTACCCAGCGCCACGACAGCGTGTTGCTGGCCGGATCGCCGTCGATCAGCCGTCGCAGGAACAGGTCCGCGCCCAGCGCCCAGGGCAGCCGCAGGGTGAAGATCCAGATCGAGGCGAACCACATGCGGGCGTGGTTGTGCAGCCAGCCGGTCGCCTCGAGCTCACGGGCCCAATCGTCGTAACCGTCGATGCCCGTGCGCCCCGCCATCGCGTCCTCGACCGCGCGGCGCAGGCCGGAACTGGTCGCCATCCGTGCCCGGCCGTGTTCGACCAGGCGCTGGTAGTCCGTCCACAGCGCCGGCCGCGTTTCCAGGTGGCCCTTGAAGTAGCTGCGCCAGAACACCTCGTGCACGAACCGCTCGCCGGCGGGTCCGTGCGCGGCCACCGCCGCCCCTGCCGCTTCGCGCTCCAGCAGCAGCCGGCGACGCAGATAAGGCGACAGCGCCGATGTGGTCGCCTCCTCGTTCGGACCACGGTCGGTGTTGCGGCCGCTGGCATAGACGCTGCCCATGCTGGCGGCGAAGTCGGATAGACGGGCAAGCCCGTCGGCTCGGGTCATGGGAAAGCTGCGATCCATGGACGTCATATAGGAGGTGGTCGGCTGGATGCTTCCTCGCTGGCCCGGCGCTGGAAGCGGAACGGCAGGGGGTTCGTTGTTTCACCCGACGATGCGCCTTGTCCGGTCGAGGATAGGACCGGCTCGCCCGTCTGGCTCATGTCCATGGCCGCACGCGGACAGTCCGGGCTGTTGTTCGTGTTCGGTCGACGCTGTCCTCCGGCTGACATGAAGCCCGGAAAGACACGAAGCCTCAAGAACCGCAGGATGGCTCAGGTTTTCCACTTGCACGCTCGTCGACTGCCGCAGGTCGCGATGGCGATCCGGCATGCCAGGAACCAGGCTTCCAGAGGCGCCGGTGCCGTTGCGGAAGGAGCCAGGCGTCGAGTCGGCCTTGGCGGTGTCCCGACCCGGACGACAGCGGTCGTCGCCCGAGTGAACGTCAACCTGCGGCCGGTGCTGTCGGCTCGTGCGGCGTCCTGGGCTTGAGCCTCCCGGCAATGGACAGGCAGGACAGGGCATAGGCCAGCGCGCTCAGGCCGGTGATCCAGAACGAGGCCGGCCAGTCGGTCACCCAGGCCAGCGCGATGCCCGCCCAGGCCTCGCCCACGGCCAGCACCACGGCGAGCAGCGTGCCGGTGCCGAGCCGGATGGTGAGGCGCTGCGCCGCGGCGGCGGGACCCACCATCAGCGTGAACACCAGCAGCACGCCGACGATCTGGGCGCAGCCGGCGGTGCACAGGGCCACCAGGGCCAGGAACAGCACGGAGACCAGGCGCAGCGACACGCCGCGCGCCTCGGCCAGCTCCGGCTGCAGCGTCGCGAACAGGAGCGGCCGGGCGATCACCCCGAGCCCGGTCACCGCCAGCAGGCACAGCCCCGCCAGCTCCCACACCGTGCTGCGGTCGACACCGAACACGTTGCCGAACAGCAAGGCCGTGGCCTGGCTCGCATAGGCGGTGAAGAAGTGCAGGAACAGCAGGCCCAGCCCGAGCGCTGTCGCCAGCACCATGCCGATCGCGACGTCGCGCCCGGCGAGGCGCTCGCCCAGCAGGCCCATGCCGATCCCAGCCGCGACCGTGACCCCCACCAAGCCCCAGAGCGGCGACAGGCCGAGCAGCACGGCGCCGGTGGCGCCGGTAAAGCCGACATGCGACAGGGCGTGGCCGGCAAAGGTCTGGCCGCGCAGCACCAGGAAGAAGCCGATCAGTCCGGCCATCACCGCGACCAGGCCGGAAGCGGCGAGGGCGTTGCGCATGAAGTCGTAGCCGAACATCGCCATCATGGGCGCCACCCTGACCTGGTTCGGGGAACGCTTCGGTGCGGCTCGCGACGGTTTATCCCGGCCTGGGCGTGACGATGCGCGTCCTGCTGGACGTCCTGCTCAGTGTTTTGCTCGCCCGACATCACGAAGATCCGGCCGCCGAGGCGCATCACCTCGATCGACGCTCCGTACAGGCGTGACAGCACCGGCGCCGTGATAACGTCGTCCACGCTGCCGAGGCTGGCCCTGCCGCCGCCCAGGTAGAGCACGCGGTCCAGCGCACCCAGCAGCGGGTTGAGCTCGTGGGCGCTGAACAGCACGGCCAGCCCGAGCTCGCGTTGCAGACGTCGCACCAGCCGCACCACCTCGCCCTGCCGGTGCGGGTCCAGCGAAATCAGCGGCTCGTCCAGCAGCAGCAGCCGTGGCCGTCCGAGCAGGCTCTGCGCCAGAAGCAGGCGCTGCCGCTCGCCGCCGGACAGCTCGATCACCGGCCGCTCCGCCAGCGCCCGCGCATCGACCAGGTCCAGCGCCTCGTCCACCGCCAGGCGCGCTTGGCGGTCCAGCATCGGCAGGCCCCAGCGGTGGCCTTCCACGGCGGCGGCCACGACGGCGCGGCCGCTCAAGTGCCGCGCGGCGTCGCTGCGCAGTTGAGGCATGTAGCCGATCAGCCTGTTGCCGCGACGTACCGGGAGGCCGTGCACGGTGATGCGCCCTTCCGCTGCCGGAAGCAGTCCGAGGATGGCGCGCATCAGCGTGGTCTTGCCGGCGCCGTTCGACCCCAGCACGCCGACGAACTCCTGGTCGGCGATCTCCAGGCTGATCCGCTCCAGCACGATGCGGCCGCCGAGCCGGAGCGTCACGTCGTCCAGGACGATCGCACTCATGCAGGCGGCACGGACATGGTCCGGTCGAGCGCGTCGAGCTGGCCGAGGATCCAGTCCTGGTAGCTGGCGGCCCCGCTTGGCTCGGTTTCGGTGACGCCAAGCGCCGGGACCCTGGCCGTTCTGGCGATGCGCAGCAGGCGCTCGGTGGCGTTGTCGGTGGCCTGGCTGTTGTAGATGAACAGCCTGACCTTGTGGCCGCGCAGGTCGTCCTCCATCGCCGCCACCTCCGACGCGCTCGGCTCGGTGTTGTTCATCACCGCGAGCTGGAAGCGCTGGTTGCGCATCACCAAGCCTAGGGCCGCGGCCATGTAGCCGAACACCGGTTCCGTGGCGGTGACCGGGAGACCGCCATACCTGGTGCGCAGCGCCGCGATCTTCCGGTCGATCGGCACGAGCGAGCGGACGAAGCGATCGAGGCGGGCGGCGTACCCTTCGTCATGGGCGGGGTCGTCGGCGGCGAGGTCGGCGGAGAGCGCCCGGGCGACCGCGGACATGGTGCCGGGCTCATACCAGAGATGCGGGTTGTCGCCGGCGTGGTAGCGGGTGAGGTCGCCGGCGATCACCGTCTGGCGCCGGTCCGAGTGCGCGGCCGAGAGCAGCGTGTTCATCCAGGGATCGTAGTCGGCGCCGTTGAACACGACGATGCGCGCGGACGACAGGTCGCGGGCGATCGAGGGGCTGGCCTCGAACAGATGCGGGTCCTGGTCGGGATTGTTCAGGATGCTGGTCACGGCCCAGCCGGGCCCGGCGAGCTGGCCGGCGACGTTGCCGTAGAAGTTCTCCGCCGCGACGATCCTGCCCACAGCGTCGTCGTGCGCTTCTGCCCTCGGGTTCAGCGTCAGGATGAACAGCACGGCCGAGAGTTCCAAACTTCTCGCCGCGGCCTGCCTCGCTCCACGACGGTTCAACATCGCCTTCTCCCCAGCCACCATCGACCAGACGTTATAACGTTAAGTTCGGATCCCGATCCGGGTCCAGGCTTTGTCTTGCCGGCCACTTGCTGATATATTATAACTCGATGATCCAAAGGTGGCTCGTGTCGACGCCGGTGTTTTCGAGGAAGACGAACACGTTGTTGTTACAGGCCAGCAGGCTCTGCGACCGGCGTGGCGCACAACTGACCGAGTTGCGCAGGAAGGTGCTCGGGCTGGTTCTCGAAAGCAAGACTCCGACCGGCGCCTACGATCTCCTCGACCGGCTTCGCACCCTTCACAAGGGCGCCGCACCGCCCACCGTCTACAGGGCGCTGGACTTCCTTCTTGAACAAGGCCTCATCCACAAGGTCGAGCGGCTGTCCGCCTTTATCGGTTGCGTCCACCGCAACGAGGCCGACCACGATCACCATCATGCGGCGCAGTTCCTGATCTGCAACCGATGCGGCCAGGTGACGGAACTGGAGGACGCGCGGATCGACAGCGTGCTGGTCGAAGCAGCACAGGAGAAGGGTTTCCGCCTGGCCAACTCGATCGTGGAAGCAGAAGGCGTCTGCGCGAGCTGCAACGTGGATGGGGCAAGTGCCGCGCCAGCGGCATGACCTACACGCTGACGAGGCGCAGTGGCAGGGCACAGTCCGTGATCCCGTGACCGGCATGCCCCAATATCGGTCGCTGTGATGATATAGCAACGCATCCGCCAGGAAGTGCCAAGCCTCTGCCGAACGCCTATCGACGCAGGCGGCGGTCATCAGATAGTGCTATCTTATAACGTTTCTGTCGTGCGGCGTCCGATTCCGTGTTCCTCCGGAACCGGCCGGAGGAGGATCTTGCGATGCCGACATGGCCTGCCCTTTCCGTCAGGACGGCGCTGGTCGCGTTGCGGCTGGTTCCGGCTGTTCTTGCCATGGTTTCGCCCGCCGCTGCCCAGACCAGCAACGCCCAGAGCGGCAAAGCTCAGACCAGCACTGCCGGGCCGTCCGTCAATGTCGGCGTGCAGGCGCCTGGACCTGGTGCGGCCGCGCCGCCATCGGAACAGCCGGCGACCCCCGCCGCCCCGGGCGCACAGGCGACCGACAGCGTCGACGCGTCCTCCGGGGTGGAACAGGTCACCGTCCGGCTCGACCGCGCCCGCAGCGCTCTTGAACCGGATCTGGGAGCAACAGTATATCGTTTTGGACGCGGCAGCCTGGAGACCCTGCCGCAGGGCGACAACGCCCCGCTCAACCAGGTGCTGCTGCAGGCACCCGGCGTGGCGCAGGACTCCTACGGCCAAGTCCACATCCGCGGCGACCACAACGAGGTGCAGTTCCGGCTCGACGGGGTGCAGCTTCCCGAGGGGCTGTCGGTGTTCGGCCAGGCGCTGGAAACGCGGTTCGCGCACTCGCTGTCGCTGATCACCGGCGCGCTGCCGTCGCAGTACGGCTTCGATACCGCGGCCGTCATCGACCTCACCACCAAGAGCGGCACCACCGATCCCGGCGGCGAGATCTCGATCTACGGCGGGCAGCGCGACTACTTCCAACCCTCGTTCTCCTATGGCGGCCACACCGGCAACGTGGACTACTTCGTCACCGGCGACTTCCTGCACGACCGCGTCGGCATCGAGAACCCGACCGGCACGCTGAACCCGATCCACGACCTCAGCAACCAGACCCACGGCATCGCCCATATCGCCTGGACCGTGGATGCCGACACCCGGATCAGCCTGCTCGCCGGCGCCTCCAACGAGTTCTTCGAGCTGCCGAACAACCCCGGCCAGACGCCGTCGCTCGGCCTGTCGGACGGCAGCGTCAGCACCTTCAACAGCAGCGACCTCCAGGAGCACCAGCGCGAGATCACCGATTTCGGCATCCTGTCGTTCCAGAAGGAGGTCGGCGCGCTCGACCTGCAGAGCTCGGTGTTCACCCGCTACAGCAGCCTCTACTACACGCCCGATCCCGTCGGCGACCTGCTGTTCGACGGGGTGTCGCAGACCGCGTCGAGGTCGGTGCTGTCCACCGGGACCCAGACCGATGCGAGCTGGCATCTGAACGACACCCATACCATCCGCGCCGGCTACCAGATCATCGGCGAGCGGCTGGTCTCCAGCACGACCTCGACGGTGCTGCAGGCGGTGGGCAGCGGCGTCGATACCACGAACGGCGCCAGCCTCGCCTCCACCGTCCAGCCGGACGGCACCGCAGGCGCCGCGACCTCGAACACGCCGTTCCAGATCTTCGACGGGGAGGGAAAGACCGGCGGGCTGTACGGCCTCTACGCCCAGGACGAGTGGCACATCCTGCCGCACGTCACCCTGAACTATGGCGCCCGCTTCGACGTGGTCGACGAGTACACCCACGAGAACCAGGTCAGCCCGCGCGTCAACGTGGTGTGGCAGCCGACGGGAACCACGACCGTTCATGCCGGCTACTCGCGCTACTTCATCCCGCCGCCGTTCGAGCTGGTTGCCGGCAAGGACATCGCCCTGTTCAACGGGACGTCCGGCGCGGCCGCGGTCACCGAGGACAGCATCGTCAAGGCGGAGCGCGACAACTACTATGACGGCGGTATCTCGCAGGTCATCCTGCCCGGGCTCAAGCTCAGCTTCGACGCGTATTACAAGGAAGCCGAGAACCTGATCGACGAGGGCCAGTTCGGCGCGCCGATCATCCTGTCGGCGTTCAACTATGCGCACGCCGACGTGCACGGCTACGAGCTGGGCGCCACCTTTGATCGCGGCCCGCTGTCGCTCTACGCCAACGTCGCCCTGTCGCGCGCGGTCGGCAAGGACATCGTCTCCTCGCAGTTCAACTTTTCCGCGGACGAACTGTCCTACATCTCGCAGCACTTCATCTACCTGGACCACAACCAGACCTGGAGCGGCTCCGGCGGTGCCGCCTACACCGCGTTCCACAGGACCGACTACCCGGCGCGGCTTTCGGCGGATCTGATCGTCGGCAGCGGCCTGCGAGCCGATGGCACGATCCCCAACGGACAGGCGCTGCCTGGCTACTACACCATCAACCTTGCCGCGGCACAGACCTTCAAGACCGGCCCGCTGCGCAGCACGCAGCTCCGGCTCGACGTCATCAACCTGCTGGACCGGGTCTACGAAATACGCAACGGGACCGGCGTCGGCGTCGGCGCGCCGCAGTTCGGCCTGCGCCGGACCATCCTTGTGGGCATTGCGGAAAGATTCTGAACTACGTCGCGTCAGGAGCCGCAGATGCGAGTCTGGCGATGACCCAGAGCTTCCGGGTCAAAACGTCCGGCCGCAGGGTTAGAATTGGACATGGAGACGCAGCGCGAGGATGTTCACTGGGCCGCGCTCGACGTTGTAGGCGGGATGATTCACGATCTGATAGTCGGCGCTGAGAGCGATGCCCTTCCGCAGGCTGTAGTCGTAGTAGGTCTCGAAGATCTGCTCCGGCCCGGCATTGGGCAACGCTCCATCGCCGATGATCCCCCCGAGGCCCCCGGCCGCCA
This sequence comes from Lichenicola sp., assembly GCA_965198655.1. Taxonomy (GTDB): domain Bacteria; phylum Pseudomonadota; class Alphaproteobacteria; order Acetobacterales; family Acetobacteraceae; genus Lichenicola. The sequence goes on from OZ240668.1 coordinate 131,134, forward strand.
GGTAGTTCTTTCCGGCATGCGAGATCTCGTTGACGACGAACGCGGCGCCAACGGTATCGTCGGCTCGATGCCAGCGCGTGCCCTGTGCCGAAAGGCCAGCCGAGACCGACTTGTTGACGTCGGTAAAGGCGTCCTCCTCGAGGCTCCCTTGGGACACCCCGGCCCGTGCGAAGAACCCGACATCGGTCATGATCTGCTGTTCGAGGTTCAACTCCACGCCGTCCTTGCTCTTGTAGGACCGCACGTTGCCGGTGGCTGGAGCCGTGCCGGTTGCCAGGCCCTCGGCGATCGCGTCGTCGTAGCTGCCCAGCTCGCCGCGATCGAGCCAGTAAAGGAACTTCAGCTTCCCGGGCTGGTGCCACAGGGCATGACGCTCCTCCAGTTCCATGATGATCTGGAACTGGCCGAGTATCCTCGGATCGATGTTCATGCCGTTCGGAACGTTCGGCAGGTTGAACGCGCCGAGGCGGAACGCGAACCGATCCAAGTACAGCTCCGTGGCAGCACCGTAGGAGAAGCCCCACGAGTTCGCGGCATAGTCGAAGCTCGCGTTGTCGATGACCGACCAGTTCAGGAAGTCGTTGCGCGGATCGTGCGCGTAGGTGTTGGTGTCGAAGACGTCCGTTATGCCGAACTTGCCCGCGGTGAGAACGAACCGGTTGGCGGTTTCGACATCGCGAAGCTGGTTCTGGCCGGCATCCAGCTTCTCGGTCTCGCCACCGAGGTCGATCGTCTGGCGTAGGAACAGGCGCTGGATCAGGAAGTAGGGATCGGTGGCACCGGCTTTGTAGGCCTCGCCGCTTGGAAAGCCGGCGATGCCGAACGTGTCGCCGAGCCCGAAGCCCTGATCGACCTCGGGATTGAACCAGATCTCGGCACCGCTCCACGGCCTGATCCCGAAATAGCCGGTGACGTCGAAGGTTTCGCGGCCGTCCGGCGCGGAACTCAGGCTTTGCTGGCCCTGAAACCGCGACGGGAAGCCCGGCGAGAACTGTTCCGTAAAGGTGGACTGACCATGATAGGCGTACCACTCGATGGTGTCCTGTCCGGATTGTCCCGACGGCAACGCGACGCCCTGAGGCTGCGGCGTCGGTCCGACACCCTGCGCCAGGCAAGTCATGGGCCAGCATCCCAGGATCGCGGCAGCGCATACGAGCGGCGAAGGGCCATCATGGACCGTCGACGGGGTTGCGACGATCGTCGAGAACCCTGTTGACAACCTGTTGCGAACCCGTCTCGTTGCGGTCCTGCAGTACGTCATGGCATGTCTCCGAGAAGTTCCGATGCCAGAAGCATTCGATGACGTGGTGGCCGGGAGGTTGGTGCCAACGGATCCCGACGACAGAAGCAGCCGCCGCAGACGATGATGGGTCGACTCGTGCGCCTTGCATCCAGTCCCGCAATCCTCAATGGTCCGTCTCCTTCCCCGCGATTGCCTGGTTAGGAACTGCCGGGCCACATGGCAACTGTGGAAACCTACCCCCGCAAACTGTCTCCCGGATGGCGGCGCGACCGCACGGGCGGTTGCGGCAGGATGTGGTTCCAACGAGTTGCCGAGACCCGGTTGGGGGCCATCGACCGGTCACGTGGCGGACGGACCAGCAGGATCCACGCTCCGGCCAACGCTGAAGACGGGCCGGGCTTCGTCCCGACATCCGGCAACCTCGCCTGCGTCGGCGTGGCAGTGATGCTCCTGGACGATGTCGTTCCACCGCGACACCTGCCGCCCAACAAGGCTTATGGGACGATTGCCTGCGCCGGCCGCTCCAGGCGCTCGGCACCAAGCCCGTGATTTCCGTCCAGCCGCAGCCGTCGCGTAATCGAGTGCATGGTCTGCCGGATGAAGCATTGGCAACGAGTCACCACACGCGATGCTTGAGCCGCGAAGCGGATCAAGGCCGCGAAGCGGACCAAGGCCAGGACCCTCCGGCCGTGGCACCCGTCGCAACCATGTGTTCTGGCTTATCTGATGGGAGCGGTAGCCTAGTCAGGAACGGACGAACGCCTTTCTGCCAGACAGTCCATCCGCTCTGACAATGGACTCGATGGCGGGCACCATGCACACGATGACGCCATCGCGGCGTCCGCTATCCGTTCGAGTTCCGGCGTGCGGTCTTGCGCAGCTTGCCCATCATGCGTCGCGCCATCTCTGACACCCCGATCTGTGGCAGTTGCTTGAAGCGGCGCCAAGCGTGAACCGCGAAGCCGCCGCGACGCAGCCAGCGGCTCCTCCTCTGCAGGCGGGGCTCCGCCTTGTCCTGCAGCCAAGGATGGTAATGCGGCACCGTCGCCTTGACCGGCGGCGTGCCGAATATCAGGACGTAAGCCATGCGGGGTCTCGGCGAGGCGTTCGGTCCGGCACCATGCACGACGCGATTCGTGTGGACGCTGCAATCCCCTGCTTGCAGCGGACACCACAGGATGTCGTTCTTCGACCAACCCTCATGGCATTCGAGGGCGTGGATCCGGCCGTCTCCGCCGACCCAACGATGCGGCAGGACGTCACCGTCGCGAGCAGTCGGGACGAAACCAAGGCAGCCATTCTCGCGGTCGGTATCCTGGAGTGCGAGCCAGATGCTGATCTCGTTGTAGTCGTGGTCCAGGTTCCGGAACGCGTCGTCCTGATGCCACGGAGTCTCCGCACCATCTCGTGGCGGCTTGAGCAGCGCGTGGTCCGCCTTGAACGCGGCATCGGGACCGAGCAACTGCCTGGCGACCTCGGCCGCGTTGCGGAAGAACGTCGTCTTGACCAGTTCGGGCGCGAAGTTCCTCACGTCCAGCAACTGCGGCAAGCGCATCCTGTCCGGTTGCTCGTCGCTGCCGGCGAAGTCGAAGAACAACCCTTCTTCATGACCGACCCGCTGGTCAAAGAGCTGCTGGAGCCGCTGGCGAATGAGAGCCACGTCCGACAGCGGGCTGATCTGGCCTAGCTTCACGAAGCCGCGAGTATGGAACGACGAAAGCTCCTGACCCTCCACCTGAAACGGCATGGAGCCACTTCGTTCATCCAGTGGCAGAACCACGACCTCGGCGCTACGCATGATCTTGCTTTCTGATAGAAATTCAACCGGCCAAGGCTATCGGCTGGTCAATGATAATGACATGGTTGAGCGCGTTGGAGCAATAGTGGTCAGAAATCCGAAGCGGGCCCATATGGGTGTATAAATACGATGACCGACTTTAACCTATTGCTGATAGGAATCATGGTAGTAATTTAATGATCAGTGCTTCCGTCATGCTTTCCTGGTTGGCGCTGGTTGAGGCGAGTTGCTCCTCGTGCCGGATGCTTGTTCCATGAATCACTCGCTTCTCTTCGCGGTCGACGCCAGGTCGTCGCATGATGGGCGAGGGAGGTGAGACGCCTCGACCTGTTTCGCGACCGTTGGTACGCAGGCGGCCGAGGCTCTGGACCTTCACGGGTTGTCTCGCCCATCGTCCCCGCGGGAACGACCTGGCCTCCGCCATTCCCGGGCGGAAACTGAACCGTCGTTCGTAGGCAGCGACCGTCTCGATCCGACGGAAGTCGGCGCCATCGTCCCACATCCGATGCAGGATCATCGCCGGCTTGGCAGACCATGGCCACACGTGCCCGAGCCGCGTCGTCTGGCGACAGCCAGGCCCACGCCTTCGCCGACCATCTGGTGCCTGTGATCGGCAGTGAGTGCGCGGCCTCGGAAAGGGCAGTGTGGGGCAGTTCCCCGACGCATCGGCTGATCCGACCCTGCACATCGGTCTCGCTCCGCGGAGCTGGCGCGGCAGCGGGGCGACGCCGGCGACGGCAAGCAACCGCATTGGAGAGATGGCATGTGATCCGTTTCTCCGTAGCCCCATCCGGATGAGTGACCGCACGAAGCCCAGAGTTATCGAAGCCGAAGAAAAGGAGTGCGGCATGACCGGCCGTGCCGTCACCTCTGCCGAACACCGCATCATCTCCGACAGCCGCGCGGTCGGCTATCATAGCCTGCGATCGGCACCCAGCTCGGCACCAACGGCGAGGCGCGTCGGCAACCTTGTTCCTGGTTGGTCACAGACAGGTATATGCCCGCCGCCGGACTCGAACCGGCACGCCCTACGGGCTGCGGATTTTAAGTCCGCTGCGTCTACCATTCCGCCAGGCGGGCAGCGGGAGCGTCCGCCGGTCATGCTTCAACCGGATCCGCTGTGCAAGGCAGGTCCGGGTGCCGGCATGTCGATCAGCCGGTTCGCAGCAAGGCGGCGCCATGTCGCCTCAGCCAGGTTTCGGCCTGGACACGGTGCGGCGTCAGCCGCTCCACCAAGCGCCAGAACGCCTCACCATGGTCGAGGTGGCGCAGATGGGCCAGCTCGTGCGCGACCACGTAGTGCTGGATCTCGGGCGGCGCCATCACCAGGCGCCAACTGAACATCACCGCCCGCTCCGAGGAACAGCTTCCCCAGCGCGTCGCGGTGTCCTTGATGCTCAGGCGGGACGGCAGCAGGTCGGGCTCGACCGCGTCATGCACGGCGATCTGCGTCACCAGGCGCGACAACCGGGAGCGGGCCTCGGCGCGCAGGAAGTCGGCCACTCGCCTGGGGAGGAAGGGCCGTTCGCCGCTGACCCGGATCTCGTCCGCTTCCAGCCAGACGCCGCGGCGCGCCTCCGGCCGGTGACGGATGATGCGGGAACGGCCGTCGACCAGCACCATGGCCCCGTCGTCCAGCCGGACCACGTCCGGTAGTGCTGCAAGCCGGTTCGCGGCCCAACCGGCATGGGCCTGCAGCAGCGCCAGGCCGGCGGCACGGGCGGCCCGCGTGGGCAGCGTCACCACCACGGCACCGGCACGCGGATCGATCCGCAGCGAGACCCGGCGAGCCCGGGTGCACCGGCGCCAGCGCACCGGCATGTCGCCGTCAGGAAGGCGGAGCAGCTCCGGTTCTCCGAACGGCGCAGCGTTGCGATCCGCTCCGGGCGCTGCGCGACCCGGCCTTCGAACGGAGCCGGATGTCATCGATCCACGGGTCCCGCGGGCAGGCCCGGTTTGACCGCCGTGCGTCGCCGGATCAGCGGGGTGGCCTTCGGATCCCGTCCCGGGGCGGACCGGGCCTGGCGGGGCGTGCGTCCGGGCCAGTCGACGACGTGATGCTCGAGCGGTCCGGCGACGCGCTCGCTGATCGCGCGGCCCTGCACGGAGATCCCAGCCTGGTGCACGCTGTCGGCCCGTCCCGAAACCAGCGGGTGCCACCAGGCGAGCCCGCGTCCCTCGGCGATCCGCCGGTATCCGCACGATGGCGGCAGCCAGTCGATCTCCGTCAGGGCGTCGGGGGTGAGCTGCACGCAATCCGGCACCTTGCGTCGGCGGCGCGCGTAGTCGGAGCAGGCGCAGGTTCCGGTGTCGAGCAGCCGGCAGGCGACGTTGGTGTAGAGGATCTCGTCCGTGTCCTCGGTCCGCAGCTTGTGCAGGCAGCAACGGCCGCAGCCGTCGCATAGCGACTCCCACTCCGCGGTGGTCATCTGCTCAAGGGTCTTGGTCTTCCAGAAAGGTGCCGGCGAACGCATGGCAAGAGGTTACGTCCTCGTGGCGCGATAAGGAAGGACGCGTCGGCCCAACCTCAGCCGAACCTCAACGGCGAAGCGCCAGCGCCGCGAGGTCCACCAGCCCGGCCAGCAACGCGCCCAGCAGCCCGGGCGGTCCCATCTGCGGCAGCCAGACCAGACGCAGGATCGCGATCCGTCCGGCGCCGAGGCCGGATGCGGCCCGGACCTGGCCGTCCAGCATCCCGGCCAGCCTGGACAGCGCCGGCAGCACCAGCAAGGGCAGGACGCCGAGGACCAGGAAAGCGGCCCGGGTGCCGGCATCGAGGCCGTGCACGGCAAGCTCCGGGCGGATGGCCAGAACGATGCCGGGAACCAGCAAGGCCAGCGCCAGTTGCCGCGCTGCCCGCCGCCACCATCGACGGAGGAGCGCCACGCCGGAAGTGATCGCAACGCCGAGCAGAAGCGATGCCAGCAGGCAGGCGGCGCCCGCGGGGAGGATCCAGCCGCCCAGGACGGCCTGCGGATGGCTCACTTGCCGATCCAGGCCTCGAAGCGCGCCTTGATCGAGTCGAGATGCGCCGCCCAGAACGCGTCGTCCTCGGGCAGTGCGTCCTGCCGGTGCTCCGGCGTGGCGGGACTGTCGGCGGGAAGCGCCTGGTCCGGCGGCGCGTCCTGCAGGAGGCTGACGCCCGGATAGCGGCCGGCGAAATCCGCCTGATGCGCCGGGTCGATCATGAAGCCCAGCAACTGTCGTCCACGCGCAACCCGGTCGTCCGCCTGACCCTGACCGCTGCCGACCGCCGCGGGACGGCCTGGGATCGTCCAGCTCAGAATCGTGCTGATGCTCTGCTGCCACTGGATGCCGAAGTCCCGGTGGCCGGCCAGGTTGGCGGCGGCGACCACGTCGTTCGGCGACAGGGTCATCAGCACGTCACCGGACTGGATGACGTGAACCGCCTGATCCGGTGTGTCCCACCAGACGACATAGGGCTTGAGCTGGTCGAGCTTGCGGAAGGCCCGGTCCAGCCCGGCCTCGCTGCCCAGGACGCGATACACGTCGCGTGGCGCCACGCCGTCGGCCAGAAGGGCGATCTCCATCGTGCCGCGCGGGTTGCGGGACAGGCCGCGCTTGCCGGGCCGACGCGCCACGTCCCAGAAGTCCGACCAGCTCGGCACGCTGTCGATCCGGCTCCTGTCCCAGGCCAGCACCAGGTTGATCCGGAATGCGCCCAGCCCGCATCGGCTGACGGCGTCCCCGTCCAGCCGCTCGTAGTTGTTCTGGACCAGGTCCGTCGCCAGCGCGGGATCGACCGGCAGCAGCAGCCCTTCCCGGCAGGCGATCAGCACCGACGCGTTGTCCATCAGCACCAGCGACTGGTCCGGCGCGGCCCCGGTCCGCGCCCGGTCCTGCAGCGTCGCCAGGAGCCCATTCCAGGCGACCGGACGGATGCCGATCCTAGTCTGTGCGGTGAACGGGGAGAAGAACGCCTGCGTCATCGCGTCCTGCACCGGTCCGCCGAGGGTCGCAACCACCAGCGGCCTGGCTGGCGGCTCCTTCGTCCGGTCCCCGGCGCCGCGTGCTGCCGGCGACAGGAAGAACCACCCGACGCACAAGGCCGTCCAGGGTCGGATGCGGACATGGCCCATGCACAGGTCCGCGTCCTGCTTCAGGGATGCGGTGGTCCGTGGTTGAACAGGCTTGGCGATGGCGACCGGCTCGTCGTGGGTGGTCGCGCCAAAGGCCGACAGAAGGATGGGAAGGTCAACCTAGAGCATGTTCGGCGCTGCTGGAACAGTTGCCGGGAACGACCGGTCCTGCCGCTACGGGGATGCCGCGAACACCCGCGCGTGATGCGGCTGCCAGGCCAGCAGCGCCGGCCGGTCCGGACGCAGCTCCGACGCCAGCGCCGCAGGGGGCCGCCTGACCAGCAGTTCGCTGCCATCGGCCAACCGGAAACGCAGCCGGAGATGGTCGACCAGATGCACCGCGTCCAGCAGCGTCGCCGGCACCGCGCTGCCGAGCTCGAGACCCGGCCGCTGGATGAAGGCGGTGGCGATACGGTCCGGACGCACGCACAGCACGCAGAGCATTCCCTCTTCCAGGGCTTCGCCCGGCTCCGCCTCCATCTCGTGTCCGCAGCTCAATCGCACCGATGCGATCTCGTCGTCCAGGCGCACGATCCGCCCGGTCAGGACGTTGGCGTCGCCCAGCCGACACGCCACCACCGGATCGGCCGGCCGGTCGAGCAGGGCCTGGGCGGTGCCGACCTGATGCAGGCGGCCGGCGTGGAGGATGCCGATCTCGTCGCCGAGCAGCAGCGCCTCGTCCCGGTCGGCGGTGACCAGCAGGACGGTCAGGCCGCGCGCCCGGACCAGCCGGCGCAGCGTCCGCTGCAGCAACTGGCGGGGTGCGGGGTCCAGGAGCGCGAACGGATCATCCAGCAGGATCAGCTTCGGGTCGAACACCAGGGCGCGGGCGAGTGCGGTGCGGATGCGGGCGGCATCGTCGAGCGCCCGGGGTCGCCGTTGCGCCGACGCTTCAAGCCCGAGCAGCGCCAGCGCCTCGCCGACCCGACGCTGCCGCTCCGGCGACGCTATCCGTAGCACCCGCAACGGGAACGACACGTTGTCGCTCACGCTCAGATGCGGGAACAGCGGGTCGCGCATGGACACAATGCTGACCCGCCGCCTCCTTGGCGGCTGCTCGTCGATGGCGAGGCCATCAACCAACACCTGCCCATCCTCGCTCCGGCGGTGGCCCGCGACCACGTCGAGGAGCAGCGAGCCGCCGGCCTGGCGGTCGCCGAGCAGGGCCAGGCATCGTCCAGGCGGCAGGTCCAGCGACACCGCTCGCAGGATCCCGTCCGGATGGGCCGGGTCCCCGGCCTGCAACCGGGCCAGCGACAAGCGCGGGACGTCTCCGTTCCCGGGCCGGTTCATTCGCGCGATGCAACTTGGCGGTCCAGGCGACGTTCGTCAGCCCTGTTGAGATGGGGTGCGACCATGAGTTTCTCCAGGACGGTGACCGACAAGGCGAAGGACGTGGCGAGCGACACCCAGGACCAGATCCAGAGCTTGCGCGCCCAGGTGGAGCAGTTGCTCAACGAGCGTGTGACGCCGGCGTTGGCGGGTGCTGCCGGCAAGGCCGAAACCGCGGTCCACAGCGCACGCGACATGACCACGTCGCAGGTCGAGACGGTATCGGCGCAGGTCCGGGACCAGCCGATCATCGCGATCGGCATCGCCGCCGCCGTGGGCTACCTGATCGGCCGGATCGCGCGGTGAGGACACCCTCGTGAAGGCCGTCGACCTCGCCAGGATCGCCGCGACGGCGGAAGCCCTGCGCCTGCGCCGGCAAGCGTTGCGGCTCGGCCGTCAAGTCGTCTTCCTGGTGGTCGCCGGCTTGTTTGGCTTCTTCGCGCTCATCGCCCTCCATGTCGTCCTGTGGACGCTTTGCGACGGTCCCTGGAACACCGGCAAGGTCTGGGCCTCCGTCATCGTGCTGGGAGTCGACGTCCTCGTGGCCGTCATCCTGGTCCTGCTCGGGCGTGGCAGGCTACCGGATCCGATCGAGGTCGAGGCGCGCATCACCCGCGACCGATCGATTTCGGAGTTGCGCAGCACGTTGGCGATGACGGCCGTCACCGGCGCCGTCGCCGGCCCGGCCGGCCGCTTTGCCGGCCGCACCGCTTGGGGTGCCCTGCGCAAGCTCGTGCGCGGCCGCCGCCATCGATAACATCCCGACGGTCGGCACGACCATGCACTGATCTCGTCGGGGCGGACCGGGTTCAATCGGTCCGCCCCGACCTCCGGCCCGCAACCTCGTCCAGCACGCGCTGATCCTGGCGATTCTCCTCCAGTCGCTGTTCGGCGCGACGCTGCTCCATCAGGGTCTCGACGGCCTTGACGCCCGACCGGGCCAGCGTCAGCACCGCCCGGGCCTGATCAAGCACCGCCGTGGCGTCCCGTTGCGCGTCGTGTGCCTGCTTGATCGCCCTCCGCCCCGTCGGCAGCCAACGGGCGAACGTTTCCACCGCTTCATCGCTCCCCGTCAGGCTCATCGCCGCCCGCATCTCCTGCTCCAAGGCAGCCGATGCCGCTTCGACGCGGTCGGAAGCATCACGCTCCATGCGATAGGCATCGGCAACGGCCTTCTGCGCCTCGTCCAGGGCGGACTTGCGGACCCGGAGCATCGTGCCGAGCGGGTCGCGCTTCATCGGGCGCTCCGGTTTATCGCCTGAGCCAGGGCCGCGAAGCTGTCCTCGATCGTGGTGTGCTCCTCGCGCCCCTGCCGAAGCACGGCCTCGATCCGCGGCGCCAGGGCAACCGCCTCATCCACCGCCGGGTCGCTACCAGCCTTGTAGGCGCCGAGCCGGACCATATCGGCCATGTCCGCATGAAGGGCAAGCAGCGATCGCGCTTGACGGGTCAGGGCGTTCTGGCCGGCGTCGTTGCAGCCTGGGACCGAGCGGGACAACGAGCGCAGGACGTCGACGGCGGGATAGCGGCCCGTCTCGCCGATCCGCCGGTCCATGATCACGTGACCGTCGAGGATGCCGCGCACCGCGTCCGCGACCGGCTCGTTGTGGTCGTCGCCTTCCACCAGCACGGTGAACAGGGCGGTGATCTGGCCGGCGGGACGATCGGGCAGCAACGGGCCCGGACCTGCACGTTCCAGCAGGCGCGGCAGCTCGGCGAACACGCTGGGCGGATAGCCCCGGGTGGCTGGCGGCTCTCCGGCCGACAAGCCGATCTCGCGCAACGCCAGGCAGAACCGGGTCACGCTGTCCATGAGCAGCAGGACGGATTTTCCTTCGTCGCGGAAGTGTTCGGCGACCGCCATCGCGGCGTAGGCTGCCTCCCGACGCATCAGCGGCGGCGTGTCCGAGGTCGCGACCACCACGACCGATCGCGCCAATCCGGCTTCCCCGAGATCGTCCTCAAGAAACTCGCGTACCTCCCGCCCCCGTTCCCCCACCAGGGAGATGACGGCGACGTCGCAATCGGTGTGGCGGGCCAGCATGGACAGCAGCGTCGACTTGCCGACGCCGGAGCCGGCGAACAGGCCGAGCCGTTGGCCGGTGCGACAGGTGGTAAAGGCGTTCAGGACCCGCACGCCGAGATCGAGACGCGGCCCAAGCCGGGCCCGGCAGGTGGCGTCCGGCGGAGCGGCCCGCAGCGGACGGGGCGTCCTGCCCCGCGGCAGCAACCCCTTGCCGTCCATCGGCCGCCCGAGCGGGTCGATCACGCGGCCGAGCCACTGGTCCGACACGGCGAGGGTGCCGTTCCGCGCGGCGACGCCGCTGCCGAAGTCGAGCGATGCGACGCTGCCCGGGCCGAGGCCGTCCAGCGCGCCGTAGACCATCGCGTTGGCGCGGCCGTTCCGGAAACCTACGATCTCGGCCGGAACGGCCTGACCTTCACGCGGCTGCAGGTCGATCCGGTCGCCGATCGCGACGTGATTCTCCAGGCCGGCCAGTTCCACGGCCAGTCCGGAGATTCCTGCGACGCGACCGCAGATGCGGGCAGGCGGCACGGCGACGAGGCCGTCACGTACATTTTTGAGGCGTTGCGCAAGATTGGTCATGCCGGTCCGCTTCCACAGCCACGCTTGTCGCCAAAAGGCGACGTAACCGGCCGATATCAGCAGACAATCATTAAGGAGACGTGTAGGGCGATTTATTTCGATAAACAGCCATTTAACGCTTGGAGACAACACGCATAGGTAGTAGAAAATTCTCAGCAAAACCTGGAGTAGTGGTCATGAGGGTTCTTCTCGTCGAGGGTAACGTTTCAGCCGCGCAGGGCCTGACCCGCATCCTGCAAAACGCCGGCTTCATGGTCGACCACACGGACATGGGCGAGGAAGCGCTCGAGATGCTCCGTCACTACGACTACGACCTGACCGTCCTGGATCTCGAGCTGCCGGACATGGAGGGCAGCGAGCTGGTGCGCCGCATGCGTCATGCGCGCCATCCGGTTCCCGCCCTGGCGCTGTCGGCCAGCACCCAGGCCTCGGTCCGCATCCGCGCCTTCGCTGCCGGCGCCGACGATGTGGTAAGCAAGCCGTTCGACCAGATCGAACTGGTCGCCCGTATCCAGGCGATCCTGCGTCGCAGCAAGGGGTACGCGGCGCCGGTGTTGCAGGTCGGCAACCTTCGCCTCAACCTCGACAGCCGGGAGGTCACCGTGGAGGAGCAAACGGTGCATCTTACGGGCAAGGAATATTCCATCCTGGAGTTGCTGGTGCTGCGCAAGGGGATCGTCCTGACGAAGGACGCCTTCCTCAACCACCTCTACGGCGGCATGGACGAGCCGGAGATGAAGATCATCGACGTGTTCATCTGCAAGCTGCGCAAGAAGCTTCAACTGGCTGGCGCCGGCAACGTGATCGGCACCATCTGGGGTCGTGGCTACATGCTGCGCGACGACGCGGTGCCGGTCGCGGCGCCGGTTCCGGTATCGGCTCCGTCCCAGTCCGCCTTGCTGTCCGCAGCCTGAGCAGCATCAGGCAGGTTGAGCCGCTTTACGGTTCCACCTGCCTGTCCCACCGCACCGGAGGCCTGAAGGCTGGGTTCTAGACCGTGAACTGCTCGACGATGATGCGTTCCGACAGGCTTTGGTCGGGGTCGAACAGGACGGTCGTTCCGATGCTCCGATCCTCGCTAACGGCAACCGACACCACGTCACGGACCTCCGTGAAATCGGCCACTGCCGCCACCGGACGCTTGTCGCCCTCGAGGATCTTGAACTCCACGTCCGCCGAGCTTGGCAGCAGGGCGCCGCGCCAACGTCTTGGCCGGAACGCGCTGATTGGCGTGAGCGGCAACAGGTCGGCCGAAAGGGGAACGATCGGCCCGTGCGCCGACAGGTTGTAGGCGGTTGATCCCGCGGGCGTGGACACGAGGATGCCGTCGCACACCAGCTCGGACAGCCGGATACGGCCATCGACCGTGACCTGGATCTTCGCCGCCTGACGCGTTTGTCGGAACAGGAACACGTCGTTCAAGGCCAGCGCTTCCTCCACCACCCCCGCCTGTGTCACGGCATGCATGCGCAACGGATGCAGCACCGCGGCCTGCGTGCGCATCAGGTGTTCCGGCAGGTCATCCTCGATCATCGGGTTCATCAGGAACCCGACCGACCCGCAATTGATGCCATAAACCGGGATCCCGCTGAGCAGGACGGCATGCAGCGTTTCCAGCATGAACCCGTCACCCCCCAGACAAACCACCACCTCTGCTTCCGCGATGGGCAGGTTACCGTAGCGAGAGGTGAAGCGGTGCAGGCTTTGCTGCGACAGGTGGTTCCGCGCGCCCACGAACGCGATCCGGGTCGGTGCCACAACAGGAGACCATCGTCCGGGATCGGGCGCGGTCCGGCTCACGACAGCCGCCGGTGTTCCATGACAGGCATGTTGGCTCGGATCCGTGCGGTGGCTGCCTGGTCGATCCGGCTGGTGGTCCAGCCCTGGCCCACCGAAGCCTGCGCCACCACCGTACCCCATGGATCCACGACCATCGAGTGACCATAGGTCAACCGGGTATGACCATTTGCGTCCCGGTGCTGTCCGGTGGTTCCGGCCGCGGCGAACCAGCACTGCGTCTCGATGGCACGAGCTCGGATCAGGGTGTGCCAATGGGCTGCACCGGTTTCGGCGGTGAAGGCTGCCGGCAACACCATCAGCTCCGCGCCATCCCGCCGCAGGTGATGGAACAGCTCGCCGAACCGGATGTCGTAGCAGATCGCCAGGCCAGCCTTGATCCGTCCGAACCGACCGCTCAGCTCGACCGACACGACGGCATCGCCCGCTTTGTAGACATCGCTTTCACGATAGCCGACACCATTGAGCGTCGTGATGTCGAACAGGTGCATCTTGCTGTAACGCCCGATCAGGCTGCCATCGGGCGCGAACACGAGGCTCGTGTTGAGCAGCCTGTCTCCGTCAAGCTCACCGATTGAGCCCCCATGAACATGCACCCCATGACGGCGGGCGCTGTCCTGGAGAAACCGAAAAGCCGAGCCGGCTTGGGCGTCGGCTCCAGGATGCGGCACCGTTTCAGCGGCGGAAAACTTGGCTTCGCTGTTCCCACCGAGACAAGTCCACATCTCCGGCAAAACGACTAGGTCCGGCTTGTCCGCCGTTATACAGGCCTCGATCAACTGCCCGGCTTGCGCGATGTTCTCCGCCTTGTCGCATCCGGGGCACATCTGGATCACGCTGATGCGCATGTGCTCCATGATCGACCTATCCGCCGCGTGACCGCTGCCACCTCAGTGGTCGCAGCGTTGTCCCGGTTCGGGAAGCAGTTGAAGCAGGTCGTCCGGAACCGCTTCGTCCAGCGTCTCATCGTACAAACCCTGTAAGCGCGTCTGCAGCCACATGTCGAACAGCCACGCATCCCTGCCTGGGGTCCTCTTGTCGGAGCTGTTCGAACTGGTCATCATCTAAGATGAGCGCATCCCGGGGGTGCGAGTTGCATGCTTGTGGCACCGCAGCATTCAGGTGGGACCTGAACGGCCCAAACTGCCGGAGTCGGCGCCATATCAGCCGATGAGGTTGGCCGCGAGGCGCTCGACATCCTCTGCCGCAGGCGCATTCGGGTGACGCGTCAGCAGAGTCGTTTGTCGCCGGATGGCGTCGCCAACGCGCCCGTCGCGACGGATGATGCCGGCCAGGCTCGGCGTCTGCCCGAGAAAGGTGTTGCAGGCCCGGGCCAGGACGTCATAGGTGCGACGGCCGCTCGCCAGGTTGTTTGACTGGTTGATGACCAGACGCACGTCCGCGTTTGTCTCGGCCGGACTGCCCGGGCCGGTACTGCTTCGTGCCATGCGGTCGCGTGCCTGGAGCTTCAGCACGGCATAGGCGTCGGCCAGCGCGGTCGGCTCGTCGGTCGAGACGACCAGCAGCGTGTCGGCGGAAGCGGCCATGAAGCGCATGGTCGGGTCGATCCCGGCGCCGAGATCGAGCAGGACCGTGTCGTAGCTGCCGAGCCGCCGGATCGCCTGCAGCAGCCGGCCCAGCACCCCGGTCTCCAGCGTTGCCATGGACGACGCTCCGGACCGGCCGGGGAGGATGTCGAACGCGGCGCTGGGCAGCTCTTGTGTCGCATGGCGGATGATCACGTCGGACAGGCTGCGTCGTCCTGCCAGCACGGCAGCCAGATCGTGCCGCGGGGTGAGCCCGAGCTGGATGTCGACGTTGGCCAGGCCCAGGTCGCCGTCAACCAGGAGCACCCGGCACCCGCGCATGGCCAGGCTCTGGGCCAGGGTGATCGACAGCCAGGTCTTGCCGACGCCGCCCTTGCCTGACCCTATCGCGATCAGGCGAGCGTCCTGCCCGCTCCGAGGAACGCCATCGCCAGGCGCCGAAGCGGATGCCGGCAACTGCAGCATGGTGGTCATGGACTCGTCTTCCTGGACGGGAGGCGATGAACGCCTGCCTGGGCTGCGATGTGGAGGGACAGGGCGCCGTGCCGCTTCGCGATGGGCTGGGCCTCGGTTTCGACTCGCGCCTGGAGCGGTGGCGGCGGCTGGGATGGGGGGGCGGAGGCCTGCCCGCGCGCTGGCGCCGCCGCAGCCAGCCGTGCCGCGAGCGTGACCGGGGTCAGCCGCGTCAGGCCATCTGCCACGTCGGCGCCGATGCCGGCTTCGGTGAGGGCGAGGCCGCCGCTGCGGCAGGCGGCGAGCACGCCGCCGAGGCGCGCCGCATGGTCGAGGCGCGTCGGCACCAGGAGCTGCACGCCGTGCAGGGCATGCGCTTGCGCCACGTCCTCGGCCTCGGCCGGATCCAGGCCGGCGGGCAGGACCAGTGCGGCACGGGCACCGGACGCGGCGATCAGCTCGGCCTGCAACGCGTCCTGCGCCGGGTCCAGCAGGTTGAGCCCGGGCGCGTCGATCAGCACCGGTGACAGCGCCTCGCGCCGGCCGAGCGCGCGGGCGAGCATCTCCGGCCGTCCGGCGGCGATCAGGGTCAGCCCAAGCAGCCGGGTGAAGGCGGCGAGCTGCTCGACGGCACCGGCGCGCTGCTCGTCGGCGGTGATGACCAGGGGCCGGTGGCCCTCCATCACCAGCCTGGTCGCAAGCTTGGCGATGGTCAGCGTCTTGCCGCCGCCGGGCGGCCCGGTCAGCAGAAGCGGTGCGCCATCCGCATCGAGCGGCAACCGGCTGAACCGGAACAGCCGGCTGCACGTGGCGTCCAGCGGTCCATCTTCCAGCGCCGACAGCAGGGCGGGCGGCAGGTTGTGCCGGGACAGCGAACCCGTTGCCTGGGTTACGGAAACCGGGAAGGCCGGCAGATCCGGCGCCAGACCGGGCAGCGGATCGAACCGAGCCGCCGGTTCGGGCTCGTCCTCCGTGTCCAGTGCTGCGGTCACCTCGACCAGCCCGGCCCGGGTCTCGGTGCCCAGGATCAGCGCGTCGAGGCCTAGCTCGTCGCGCACCTGCGCCATGGCGTCGGCCAGGCTCGCGGCGCGGAAGATCCTAATCCGCACCCGCTAGTCCTCCGTCGGGAATGCTTGGTCGAGGCAGCACGGTCACACGTTGCCGATCGTGCGGATGCGCGCCCGCGGGAAGATCTCCGACTGCGCCAACACCGGGGTTGCCGGGCGCAGGCGCTCGACGATGGCGCGCACCGGCGCACGGATGCCGCTGCTGGTAAGGATGACGGGCGACTCGCCGGTGGCGGCGGCGGCGTCGAGTGCAGTGCGCAACCGCCCGATGAACTCGTTCAACCGGGTCGGCGCCATCGCGAGCTGGCGATCCTCGGGCGGACCGACCAGGCTTTCCAGGAACGCTTCCTCCCATTGCGGCGAAAGCGGGATCAGCGGGATGTAGCCGTTCTGGCCGACCAGCGCGTCGCTGATCTGGCGCGCCAGCCTGGTCCGCACGTGGGCCACGACCAGCGGGATCGCCCGCATTCCCGTGCCGCAGGCTTCCTGGATGCCTTCAAGGATGGTGGGAAGGTCGCGGATCGAGATCCGCTCCGACAGCAGCGCCTGGAGCACGCGCTGCACCGCGCCCATCGAGATCTGCGACGGGATCAGGTCGGCCACCAGCTTCTGTTGTTCGCGAGGCAGCTCGTCGAGCAGCTTCTGCGTTTCGGAATAGGACAACAGCTCGGCCATGGTTTCGCGCACCGTCTCGGTCAGGTGCGTGGTCAGCACGCTGACCGGATCGACCACGGTGCAGCCCCGGAACATTGCCTCCTCGCGCTGCGCGGCATCGATCCACAGCGCCGCCAGACCGAAGGCCGGCTCGGTGGTCTTCTCGCCCGGCAGGTCCGGCACGCCGCCGCGCGGGTCCATCACCAGGAACCGGGTCGGCCGGAGCTCGCCCTTGCCCGCCTCGATCTCCTTGATCCGGATCGAGTAGCCGTCCGATCCGAGCTGCATGTTGTCCTGGATGCGCACCGGCGGCAGCACGAAGCCCATCTCGCTGGCGATCGTGCGACGAAGCGCCTTGATCTGCTCGGTCAGCTTCGGCTGGTCCCCGCCCGCCAGCGGCAGCAGCCCGTAGCCGAGTTCGAGCCGGATCATGTCGATCCGCATCGCCTCGGCGATCGGCGGCTCCGCCGGGGCGGTGGAGACGACCGCCGCCGCCTCGTCCTGGGTCTCGATCCGGGCCGGCGTGCGGTGTCGCATCCAGGCGGCGGCGCCGGCCAGCCCGCCGAGTGCCAGGAACGGCAGCGCCGGCAGGCCGGGCATCAGCGCCAGCACCGCCGCAGCACCGGCCGCCATCGCCATCGGCTTCGGGTTGCCGCCGAGCTGGCGCACCAGGGCCACGTCGGCCGCGCCCTCGGTGCCGCCCTTGGTCACGACGATGCCGGACGCGGTCGAAACCAGCAGGGCCGGGATCTGCGACACCAGGCCGTCGCCGACGGTCAGGGTGGTGAAGGTCGAGGCGGCGTCGCCGAACGCCATGCCGTGCCGGCCGAGCCCGATCGCCAGGCCGCCGATGATGTTGATGACGGTGATGAGCAGGGAGGCGATCGCGTCGCCGCGCACGAACTTCGCCGCACCGTCCATGGCGCCGTAGAAGCCGCTTTCCTCCTCGAGCTCGCGCCTCCGCACGCGGGCGACCTTGTCGGTGATGGCCCCGGCGGACAGCTCGGCGTCGATCGCCATCTGCTTGCCGGGCATGGCGTCCAGGCTGAACCGCGCCGCGACCTCGGCGATGCGTCCGGAGCCCTTGGTGATGACCATGAAGTTCACCACCAGCAGGATGGTGAACAGGATCAGGCCGATGACCACGTCGCCGCCCATCAGGAAGCCGCCGAACGCGGCGACGACGTGGCCGGCAGCCAGCGGCCCCTCGTTGCCATGGCTCAGGATGAGCCGGGTGGTGGCGACCTCGAGCGCCAGCCGGAGCAGCGTGGTCAGCAGCAGCAGGGTCGGGAAGCTGGTGAAGTCGAGCGGGCGCTTGAGGAACAGTGCCACCATCAGCACCAGCACCGAGGCGGTTACCGACAAGGCCAGGCCAAGATCGAGCACCATGGTCGGCAGCGGAAGGATCAGCACCGACAACAGCGCCACCACCGCCAGCGCCAGGCCGACATCGGTACCGGGCAGGTAGCCGCGCCAGCGTCCGCCGGGCAGGCTCAGCGTCGGCATGGTGAAGCCGCCGCTCTTGGCGGTCCCGGCGGTGGTGGTGACGGCGTCGCTCATGGGTCAGGCCGCCACGCCGGCCATCGGCGGCGGCACCGGCACGCCCTGGCTGGCGTAGTCGCGCAGCTTGTTGCGCAGGGCGCGTATGGAGATGCCGAGGATGGTCGCGGCGTGGGTGCGGTTGCCCGCGGTGCTGGACAGCGTTTCCAGGATCAAGGCCTGCTCGACCTCCTCCATGCGCCGCCCGACCAGCCCGGACAGGCCGCGTCCTGGGGCACCGCCGGCTTCCGTCGCGACCGCGTACGGGGCCTGGCTCGGATCGGGCTGGCTTGGCGCAAGGCCGAGGTCGCTCGGCTCGATCACCGGACCTGCCGTCACCAGCACGGCGCGATGCATCAGGTTCTCGAGCTCGCGCACGTTGCCGCGCCAGCCATGCCGGATCAGCCGGGCCAGCGACACGTCGGACAGGGAGGGCGGCTCGATGCCGTTCGCCTGCGCGTAGTGGCGGACGTAGTGCGCGGCGAGGGCAACCACGTCCCCCGGCCGCTGGCGCAGCGGCGGGATCTCGAGGCCGACCACGTTCAGCCGGAAATAAAGGTCCTCGCGGAACCGGCCCGCGGCCGCCTCGGCGCGCAGGTCGCGGTTGCTGGTGGCCAGGATGCGCACATTGACGCGGACCGGGGTCTGGCCGCCGAGCCGGTCGATCTCGCGCTCCTGGATGGCGCGCAGCAGCTTGGCCTGCAGCCGGACGTCCATCTCGCTGATCTCGTCGAGCAGCAGCGTGCCCCCTTCGGCGGACTCGAAGCGGCCGATGCGACGCGCGACGGCGCCGCTGAAGGCGCCCTTCTCGTGACCGAACAGCTCGGACTCCAGCAGGTGCTCCGGGATCGCGGCGCAGTTCAGGGCGATGAACGGGCCGTCGGCCCGTCGCGAGCGGCGGTGGATGTGCCGTGCCACGATCTCCTTGCCGGTGCCGGACTCGCCGGTGATGAGCACCGAGGCGTCGGACCGGGCGACCTGCTCGGCGTTGCGTATGGCGGCCAGCATGATCGGATCGCGCGCGATCAGCGCGTGGCTCTCGCCCGATGCCGCCTGCAGCATGGCCGCGATGAGCTCGGGGTCGGGCGGCAGGGGAAGGAAGTCCTGCGCCCCGTCCCGAACCGCGCGAACGGCGGCGTCCGGATCGTCCTCCAGGCCGCAGGCGATCACCGGCAGGCTGATCCGCTCCCGGGCCAACCCCTGGACCAGGGCGGCGATCGGCAGGCCGAGCTCGCACAGGACCAGGTTGCAGCGGGCATCGCGACGCAGCAGGGCCAGGCCGGCGGGAACGTTGTCGGCCTGGTCGAGGTGAGCCCCGCGCGAGGCCGCGATCTGTGCCGCCTTGCCGAGTTCGCCGCCCATCGAGCCGATGATCAGGACGCGCATGGTCAGAACCCGCGCTCGGACTTGATGATCTCGGTCATGGTGATGCCCAGCCGGTTGTCGTCTACCATCACCACCTCGCCGCGCGCGATCAGGCGGTTGTTGACATAGATGTCGATCGCCTCGCCCAGCTTGCGGTCCAGCTCGACCACGGCGCCGCGACCGAGCTTCAGCAACTGGCTGACCTGCATGGTGGACTTGCCGAGCACCGCGCTGACCGTGACCGGGATGTCGTACACCGCTTCCAGATCCTGCGCGGTGCGCGGCGCTCCGGTCTCATGGGCAACCGGAGCTTCTGCGAGCTCCGTCAGGTCGATCTCGGTCGGCATCAAACGGTCTCCTGGCGCGTGTCTGGTCTCGTCTCGAATACGAGCAGCGCGCGCACCTCGGCGCACAGCGCGTTCGTGTCCCTGATCATAAAGCCATCCTGCCAGCGCACCACGACGTCGCCCGGCGACATCGTTTCGGAACCGATCCACTCTACAACGGTGCTGCCCGCTTCCAGAAGGGCCTTTGTTTCCTGCCGCAGGCTGGCGGCCAGGGCCGGGTGCGCCCGTACCGTCAGGCGCGGCTCGTTGGCCATCGCCGGCAGCAGCAGGCGCAGGAGTGCTGCCGCTTCCGCCTCGCCATGGGCCGCCGACAGGGCGGGCAGCAGGGCCGCAACTGCGGCGAGAACGGTCTGTGCGGTGGCCTCGGCCGCCTCGGCGGCGATCCGGGCCGCTTCCGAGCGCGACTGCGCCACGGCATCGGCGAGCTGGACCAGCGCCTGGGTCCGCAGCACGGCCGCGTCCTGTTCCGCCTGCTGCCGCGTCGCCATGCGCTCCTCCTGCCTGGCGCGCTCGGTGGCGAGCTGCA
Organism: Lichenicola sp.; assembly: GCA_965198655.1. GTDB lineage: Bacteria > Pseudomonadota > Alphaproteobacteria > Acetobacterales > Acetobacteraceae > Lichenicola. The sequence continues at coordinate 151,510 of OZ240668.1, forward strand.
AGTCGGTGAGGCTGAAGGTCGGCTCGATCACCACCGGCTCGGCCCGCACTGGTGCTGCTGCCGGTGCCGCCGCCACCGGTTCCGGTGCGTCGAAGTCTTCCGCATAGAGGACGCCGGACAGGGAATGGCTGCGCATCATGTCAGGCCACCATTTCCTCGTCCTGGCGCTCGTTCAGCTCGATCTCGCCCTGTGTCGCCAGTTCCTTGGCGGTCAGCAGGATCTGGGACTGCGCCTCGTCGACGTCGCGCAGCCGGACCGGTCCCAGAGACGCGATATCCTCGCGAAGCAGCTTGGCCGCACGCTCCGACAGGGTGCCCAGGAACAGCGTGCGTATCTCCTCCGAGGCGCCCTTGAGCGCGATCGGCAGCTTGTCCTTCTCGACCGCACGCATCAGCTTCTGCACCGCATCCGGAGTCAGCCTGGCGAGGTCGTCGAACGTGAACATGAGCGACTTGACCCGCTCCGCCGCATCCCTGTTGCGCTCCTCCAGCGCGGACATGAACCGGCCCTCCACCTGGCGGTCGAGGTTGTTGAAGATCTCGGCGATCAGCTCGTGGCTGTCGCGGCGCGTGCTGCGCGCGAGGTTGGACATGAACTCCGAGCGCAGGGTCTTCTCGACGCTGTCCAGCACGTCCTTCTGCACGCTTTCCATGCGCAGCATGCGCATGATGACCTCCATCGCGAAGCTGTCCGGAAGCAGGCTCAGGACGCGTGCGGCGTGTCCGGGCCGGACCTTGCCGAGCACCACGGCGACGGTCTGCGGGTACTCGTTCTTCAGGTAGTTCGCGAGGACCGCCTCGTTCACGTTGCCCAGCTTGTCCCACATGGTACGGCCGGCTGGACCACGGATCTCCTCCATGATCTGCGCAGCGCGCTCACGCGACAGCGACTTCTGCAGCAGCCGCTCGGTGCTGTCGAAGCTGCCGACCAGCATGCCGGCGGAGCTGATGCCGCTGGAGAACTCCGAGCACAGCGCCTCGACCACGTCCGCCGACACGCTGCCGAGCTGCGACATCGCGAGCGAGATCTCCTTGATCTCCTCCTCGTGCATCATCGCGAACAACTGGGCGCACTGCTCCTCGCCTAGCGCCAGCATCAGGATGGCGGCGCGCTGCGCGCCAGGAAGCTGCTGGATGCTCACGAGCTCGTCTCCTTGGCCAGCCATCCGCGGACGATGGTCAGGCTTTCCTCGGGATGGCGGCCGACCAGATCGACGATCTGCCGGATGGAGGCGGCGCGCAGCCGTCCATCGATGTTGGCGAGGCTGATCATGCTCTCGTCCTCGATCAGGGCGGGGACGTTGCCGGCTGCGGCTCCGGCGGGTCCTGCTCCGGCGGGCCCGGCGAGGGCCGGACGCAGGGGGGTGCCGGCGTCCAGGGCCGCAACGGTCGTGCCGGGCAGGGCGGGAGCGGGAGGCTCGGTCAGTTGGCCGACCATCGGCCGGACGACGAAGACCAGCGCCAGCAGCATGAACACGCCGAGCAGGAGGTTCTGGCCGACATGGACCACGTCGTCCCGGTCCAGATGCAACCCGAACAAGCCAGGGGGCGCCGGGGCGTCCGGCAGGTCGTGCACGGCGAACGGCATGGACACCACGCTGACGGTGTCGCCACGCTTCTCGTCGAAGCCGATCGCGCTCTTCACCAGGGTGGCGATGCGGTCCAGCTCGTCCTTGCTGCGCGGTTGCCAGCTGGCCTTGCCGCCGGCGTTGGCGACCGTCGTGCCGTCCACCATGACCGCCAGGCTGATCCGTGCCAGGCGAGGCTGATCCTGGATCAGCGTACGCACGGTCTTGCCGATCTCGTAGTTGTTGGTCTCCTCCTGCCGGTCGTCCTGGCTGCCGGAGCTGGCCTGGCCCGCGTTGGCGTTCGGCAGGTTGTTCTGCACCGAGGTATTGGTCTGGCCGTCGCTGCTGCGGTTCTTGTCCGACACCGTCTGCTGGCTGCGCAGGACCTGCTGGTTGGGATCGAAGGTTTCCTGGGTTTCGCGCACCTGGTCGATGTTCATCGTCACCGCGGCCTCGGCGCGCACGTGTTCCGCTCCCAGCGAGGGCTCGAGCATCTCCTCGACCGCACGCGCCAGCCGCAGCTCGGTCGCCTGGCGCAGCTCGTCCACGCTCTGGACCGATCCGCCGTCGACCGGGTTGCCGGCACGAGCCAGCACGTTGCCGCGGTTGTCGATGATGGCGATGTTCTGCGGCTTCAGTCCCGGCACGGCGGCGGCCACCAGGTTCAGCACCGCCTGCACCCCTTCCGGATCCATCCGGGCGGCGCCCGCCATCGACAGCAGCACGCTCGCCTGTGCCGCGACCTGCTCGGAGGCGAACGGCTCGCGATGCGGCAGCACCAGGTGCACCCGTGCGGCGCGGACGCCGCTGATCAGCCGGATCGAGCGGGACAGTTCGCCTTCCAGGGCCCGCGTCTGGTTGATCGACTGCTCGAACTGGGTGGCGGTGAGGTTGTCGCCGCGGTCGAAGATCTCGTAGCCGACCGATCCGCCCGACGGCAGGCCGTTCTTCGCCAGCAGCAGCCGTGCCGCGGCGACCTGGTCCGCCGGCACCAGCAGCCGGTCGTCCTGCGGCCCGAGTTCGTGGGCGATGTGCGCCTTCTCGAGCTGCTCGGCCATCTGTCCCGCCTCGCGCAGGTCGAGATCGCCGTAGAGCAGCGACATCTGCGGATGGCTGCCGCCTTGCGACACCAGCACCGCGAGCATGGCCAGGATGCCGACCGCGACCGCGCCCATGGCGGCAAGACGGGCGGTTCCGAGCGCCTTCAGCCCTTCCAGCAGGGGCTTCATGGCGCGCCCATCTCGATCGGGGCAGAGGGCAGGTTCCAGATCATGGCGTCACCCCGGAAGCCGGCCTATTGCCGGCCAGCGCAGGATGCCATCCCTTCGATTACCGGAACCTTAATCGCCCGGCAGTTTCTGCCGGGCGACGGGTTTGGATGAGCTCAGGATGCGGTCGAGGCGCTGCCCGGGCTGCTACCTGGGCTGCTACCGCTCGCGCCGGAGCTGAGCAGGGAAGACACGCTGCTCATGTTGATGGTGCTGGCTCCCATGTCGACCTCCACGCCGTTGGAGGCGTCCTTCGACACGCCGGTGATCGTGCCGACGATGCTGAACGGCACCGCGGTGCTGTTGCCGCTGCTGTCCTGCGTCACCACCGCGGCGCTATAGCTGCCGTCCGGCAAGGTGTTGCCGGAATCGTCCTGGCCGTTCCAGGTCCAGTTCGTCGTTCCAGCCGGGAGCGACAGCGTCTGCGTCTTGACGACGCTGCCGGCCGAGTTGGTGATGGCGATCCCGACGGTCTCGGCGCTCGTGGGGCTGATCTGGAGCTCGGCCGAGCCGTTCTGCAACGGAAGTTGGCTTGAGGACGCCACCGCCTGCCGCCCGACCAGCGAGGTGCTCTGGCTGACCTGGCTGTCCTGGTTCAAGGACAACAACTGGGTCAGGTTGGTGTTGGTCTGGATCTGCTGCTCGACGCCGGCGAACTGCGCAAGCTCGCTGGTGAACGTGTCGGACGTCATCGGGCTGGTCGGGTCCTGGTTCTGTAGCTGTGTCGTCAGCAGGGTCAGGAACTGGTTGTAGTTGCTGGTCAGGGAGGACAGCGCGTCGCCGCTGGTGCTGGTGCTGGCGCCCGACGCGCTGCTCGCTGCGCTGGCGGCGTTGGCCTTCTTGGCTGCCGCCTCCGCAGCGGAAAGGAGATCCGTGGAAGACGAGATGGTCGTGCTCATGGTGGCATACCTCTGCTGATCAGGCGGTGATGTTGATGCTGCCCTGGCGCAGCAGAAGCGTTGTCGTGGACGAGAAAGGCGATGACCGGTCGAACCCGCCATCGGATGCGGCGGCTGTGTTCGGCCCATCTGGATGATCCGGCCGGCCGTCCCCGGAACGCCGGCCCCCGTTCTGGCCAGCCATGTCCATCGCCGCGTCGCGATAGGCCGATCCTGAACCGTTCGGCTGACCGTCCGCGCTGGCTCCGGCGTCGGGCGGGGCGGCACCCGGTGCCAGCTCGAAGCTCACGTGCCGGTTGATGGTCGGCACGGCCGCCGCGTCCAGCGCCACGTGCAGATGAGCCTGATCAGCGATCAGGCTGCGCAAGGTGGCAGGTTCGGTGGCGGCAACCACGACTCTGACCGTTCCATCGGCACCGCGCACGAGCTGGATGTGGACGTCGCCCAGATCCTTCGGATGCAGCGACAACGCCATCTGGCTGGAGCCGTCCGCGCTTGAGGCCAGGGTCAACAGGGACGCGCCCACCTGTGCGGGCGCGTCGGTCGCATCCGCCGCCGCCGTGGCGGCGGGCGGCGGTGTCGATCCCATGGTGGGAGACGCGCCGGTAGTAGCGGGCAACGAGACGTCGATCGTGCTGGTCGCAAGCGCCATCGGCTCGACCGCCGGCAGGGAGGACGGCGCCGACGCGTGGTGCGCAATGGTTGGATCGGCCGCGTTCGCTTGGACAGGAACGTCGCTTGCAGATCCGACGCCGTGATGATTGCCGACCTGGGATCCTGCTCCTGTGCTCGTCATTTCGCCATGAGCCGCATGCTGATCCAAGGCAACGCACACCTGGCCCGCGTCGATGGAGACCGGCTGCTCCAGGTCGTCCACGGAGCGGCTGCCGTTCGAGGTCGTACCGAATCCAGCGGCTGGTCCGACGGCCGTCGGTTCCTTGGCCGCGTCCAGAGGATGGGCGGGCGGCAGGTAGGCTCCGACAGGCGGCAGCGGTAGTGGAACAGGAGCGATGGTCGCACCGTCCGGTCGAGCGCTCGTCGCCTGCGCAGGCTTGCGCGCCGACCTAGTCGACGCACCGGCTGCATCCCGTACCTCCGGCTGCGGTGCATCCGTCATCGGGTCGTCCTCCATCGGGAAATCGTCTGAACCTGCTGCATCCGCCGTCCCAGCTTCCGCCGCCGGTCCACTGCCATTCCTCACCAGTTGTTGCATGCCTCGGCCGGAGGCCGGCTGCACAGCCTGGCTCATCGATGTCGGTCTTTCCGCCTGCGTCGCTCCTGGCTTGAACGCGATGTCCGTTCCCGTCTTACCTGCCGGATGCGATGCCGACGCCGAGGACGCTATCGAACGATTGTTAAGGCTTGCTGAAGAAGCAGATCCCGAGGCGCCGGAGCGGGATGAAGGCTGGTTCCAGATCGCTGCGACCTGCGACGAGAACGAACCCTCAGGCGAAGCCGTGACGGTCCGGTTGCTGATGCCTGTCTGCGTCTCCAGCGGACCTGCGATAGCCGTGCTTGCAGACATGCTCGTCGTCGACATGGAACATCCTCCCGCGATCGATCTGCAAGGTGCGGGCCAAATTTCCGGATGATGTTCGCCGCCAAGATGCGGGCCGTTGCTGAGGGACGCAGGCAGGAGCTGCCCGGCACAATCTGCCGCCCGGCACCGGCAACGAGGCGATCTCCGATCCACACCATGAAGAAATGCCGATGATCGGGTGGCACGCTTCCTGCTGATCGTAGCCCGACACGCATCCCGCGTGTTCCGACAGGAGAGCAGGCATGTCGATCTTCGGCGCACTCGATACGGCGGTCAGCGGCCTAGCGGCTCAGTCCCAGGCCTTCACCGACATCAGCAACAACATCGCCAACAGTCAGACCGTCGGCTACAAGGCAACCGACACGAACTTCTCCGACTACGTGCTCAACTCGAGCGCGTCGCAGATCTCGGGAACCGTGGTCGCCTCGACCGCTTCGGAGAACAACGCACAGGGCACGATCACGTCGAGCAGCAACGCTCTCGCCCTCGCAATCTCCGGTAACGGGTTCTTCAACGTTTCGGAGTCCAATGGAGCGGCGTCGGGAACGTCACAGAGCTTCCAGCCTAACGACTATTATACCAGGAACGGCGACTTCACCGAGAACAGCGCCGGCTACCTTGTGAACTCGTCCAACGAGTACCTGAAGGGCTACATGGTCGGTCCGAACGGGACCCTTGATACCAGCTCGTTGCAAACGATCAACGTCGCCAATGTCGCCTTCAGACCCAGCGAGACCGGCACCATCACCTACGCCGCCAGCCTGCCGGGAGCCACTGCTGCTGCTGCCGCTCCGTCGGCCGCCGGTTCCAGCACGCCCACGAGCCAGAGCCAGACGATCTACGACGCGTCCGGCGCAGCGCATAACGTGGACTTCAACTGGTCCTATTCCCAGGCAAGCAACGCGTGGAACGTTTCCGCCACCGTCGATGGAGCCAGCACTCCTAGTGCCGGCGCACAGGTCACGTTCAACGCGTCCGGACAGATCGCGTCGATAGCCCAGCAGACGAATGTCGGATCGACACCCGCGACCTACGGTGCCGCGAACAGCACCACCGATGCGACCGCCAGCTTCAGCATTCCTACCACCTTGGACGGCACGCCTCAGAGCATGACCGTCGACCTCGGGACCATCGGCTCGTCGTCCGGCACCACGATGGCCACCGACACGAACGGCACTGGTTCCAACGCGACCATCAGCACCGACAGCCTGACCAGCGGTAACTATACCGGGATCACCATGACGTCCGACGGCAGCATCATGGCCACCTTCGACAACGACAAGACGCAGTTGGTGGGCAAGGTGCCCCTTGCGACCTTCGCGGACTCGAACGGCCTGTCGTCGCAGGACGGCGAGGCTTATACTGCGACGTACGCATCCGGCGCGGCGACGATCAACCTGGTGGGCGCCAACGGTGCCGGCAACCTCGAAACCTCCTCGGTCGAGAGCTCCACCACCAATCTCGACTCCGACCTCACCAAGCTGATCACTGCCCAGAACGCTTATGGTGCCAACGCCAAGGTGGTCACCACGGCGAACGAGATGCTCCAGACCGTCCTGGCCATGAAGCAGTGACGATTCATGATTCGTTAAGAGTTGACGCCCATCATGTCCAGGTTGCGAAGAGGATCGACGTCGCCGCGACCGGGAGATCCAGATGGGACTCGACGCATCCCTGTCCATCGCGACCAGCGGCCTCACCGCCCTCCAGGCGGAGATGGCCGTCGCGTCGCAGAACGTGGCAAACGCCAACACCGCCGGCTACGCGGTGGAGCAATCATCGATCTCGTCCCGAACCGCGGACGGGCAGGCGAGCGGCGTCGTCGTCGGGTTGACAACGCGGACGATCAACACGGCGCTCGAGAACAGCCTCTACAGCCAGAACGCGACCGTATCCGGCCTGACCACGACCAGCAACGGCCTGACCACCATCTCGGCACTCCAGGGGTCGACCAGTTCGGACTCCGGCAGCAGCGACACCCTTGCCGACCAGATCGGCAACCTCCAATCGAGCCTGATCACCTTGGACGCCGACCCGAGCAGCTCTGCCAGCCAGCAAGCGGTCGTGACCGACGCAGGAACCCTGGCATCGACCATCCAGACGACGGCCAAAAGCTATAGTACTGCGAGGCAGGCGGCACAGGAGTCGATCGTCGACGAGGTCGGGACCGTCAACTCGAACCTCGCGCTGATCGGCTCGTTGTCGGATCAGATCGAGCAGGATCGCATAACAGGCATCGGTACCGTCGATCTCGAAGACCAACGCTCCGCCGCGATGACGTCCTTGTCGAACGTGCTGTCGGTGCAGTTCAAGGAGACGTCCACCGGTGACATGCTGGTCACCACAGCCAACGGCCTGTCCCTGCCGACGCGTGCGTCTTCCGGGCCGCTCTCCACGTCAAATGCCATTGTCGGCGTCACCGACGCCTATCCCGGATCGATCCCGGCGATCACCCTGAACGGCCGCGATGTCACCACCAGTCTGACCGGTGGCACCCTGGGTGCCAATATCGGGCTCCGCGACCAGATCCTGCCGACCATGCAAGCCGAGCTCGATTCCTTCTCCCAGACCTTGGCGTCCCGCTTCGACGCCCAAGGGTTAACCCTTTTTACCGACGGCGGCGGCAACGCGCCGGCCTCCGGCGCGACCCAGGCTTCGCCTGCGGGACAACTCGGCTTCTCCAACGTGATCCAGGTCAACCCGGCTGTGACGAACGAGCCGAGCATCATACGGGACGGAAGTCACGACGTCGTCGGCACGGCGACCGGTGCTGGGAGCTTCACCGTCAACACGACCCGGGGCCCATCCGATACCACCCTGATCGACCGGGTGCTCGATTATGCGCTGGGGACCGACGTCCGGGACGGCGTGACGCAACCAGCGGCTGCGACCACCGGGCTCGGAGCGGACGGAACGCTCTCGGTGCCTTATTCGGGTTCATCCGACCTTGCGTCCCTCGCCTCCACGGTTGTCAGCTCCCAAGCCTCGACGATCAGCCAGGCAAGCAGCAGCCTAGGCGACGAGACGGCGATCCAGACCGCGCTGACCACCCAGGTCGCTTCCGTCTCCGGCGTATCGATCGACAACCAGATGGCTTCGATCGTGTCGCTGCAGAACGCCTACGCGGCCAACGCCAAGGTCGTCACAGCGGTCCAGACCATGTTCACGTCCCTCATCGACGCCATCAGTTGAATGCCGCCATGACCATCCAGAGCACGACCAGTGCGCCCCTCTCGACGATGCTACCGCTCACCAGCGCGGTGGATCAGCTCAACACGCAGAACACTCTGCTGCAGGGAGAACTCTCCTCCGGCGTCCTGTCCGACAGCTATGCCGGCCTCGGTGACCAGCGTTACCAGGCGCTGGACCTGCAACCCCAGATCACCGAAGTCGCGGCCTGGCAGCAGAACGTCAGCGCGGCGCAGAACACCCTGTCGATCACCCAGACGGCGATGTCGAGCATCACGGACATCGCAACGGCGCTGCAAACGTCGCTGACCAGCCTGCAAGGCAACCAGAGTGCCACCAACATCTCGGCCGCAGCAGCCGAGGCGCGCGCCTCGTTGAACGAGCTGGGCTTGTTGTTGAACACCAAGGACGGTTCGCGATACGTATTTGGCGGAACTGCGTCCGACGCCGCGCCGGTGACCGACCCATCGAACATTACCAGCAGCGCCCTCTTCCAGAGCATTTCGACCAGCGTGGCCTCCGTTGCGACAACGGGTGCGGCGTCGGTCGAAGCCGCGACCGTCGCAGCCGCGTCCGACAACGCCGCGACACGATCGGTTTTCTCAGCCGCCCTCAGCGTCGATGGGACCGCGGCGACCAGCCTGGTGCACACGGTGACGGTAGGGGAACAGGACCACGTCGCGGTTGGCTTCGTGGCGACCGAGGGTACCGTGCCCACCGCCACGTCCACGGGCTCCTCGATTCGCGACCTGATGCGGGCCCTGGCAGTCGTCGGCAGTCTCGACCAGACCGATGCGACCAGCACGGGCTTCTCGACCCTGGTCAACGACACGGCCACCCAGGTCGGCTCCATCAACAGCGGCTTGACGGATACGGTCGCTCATCTCGGCCAGACCCAGGCTCAGCTTGCCAGTCAATCCGACATGCTGAGTTCGGTGTCGGACGCACTCACCACCCAGTTGGGAACGGTCAAGAACAGCGACGCCGCCACGCTGTCTACCCAGATCAACGCGACCCAGAACCAGTTGACCGCGTCCTACACCTTGATCGCGGACATGAAGGGCATGTCCTTGGCGGCCTATCTTTGATCAAGGACGGCTTTGTTGACCTGTTGTTAAGGCAGTCCACAGCACAATCAACCTGCGTCGGCGGCGATCAGGTTGCCGCGGGGATACGGTGTGAAATGTCTCATCTCGTTCTGGAACTACGACCTGGTGAGATGATGGTCGTCAACGGAGCCACGATCCGGTTCCGGAGCAAGTGCCGTGTCGAACTGGTATCCCACGCCCGCTTCCTGTTCGGAAAGCAGGTCATGGCCCCTCAAGAGGCCGAAACGGTCATGCGTCAGCTCTATTACGGGTTGCAGACTGCCTACGTCGGTGCACCGGAAGAGCGTGACGCGGCGGCGGGCGATGTCCAGAAGATGCTGACGAAGCTTCAAACGGAACTGCCTCCTCGAGCTGCCGATGCTCTCCGCCTAGTCGAGGCGTCGTTCAGGAAGGACGACTTCTACAAGGCGCTCAAGCTGCTTCGGGTGATGATCCACGACGAGAACCAGGAACGGTTCGGCATCGGGAAAGATCTCGTAGAGACTTCCTTAACGAACTCATGATTTTCTCGCCTGGCTTCCCCTCATAGGAGACCACCATGACGCTCTCGATCAATACCAACACTGCGGCAATGGCTGCCCTGGAGTCATTGTCTACGACAACAACCGCCCTCAACGCCACCGAGAACGAGGTTTCAACCGGCAAGAAGGTTTCGACCTCGTCCGACAACCCGGCCATCTACGCCATCTCGCAGTCGATGACCGGCAACATCGCTGGTCTGGCTGCGGTGTCCGACAGCCTCTCGCTCGGCGCTCAGGTGGTCAACACCGCGAACACGGCCACATCTGACATCATCTCGACACTGCAGACGCTGCAGCAAACCGTGACCCAGGCCGGCACCACCGGCATCAACCAGTCGACCATGCAGACCCAGGTCGCCAACGCGATCAATCAGGTCAACAACTATGCGCGCAACTCGACCTTCAACGGGGTAAATGTGCTGACCTCGGTGGCGGACACCGGCGGCGGGGCAACCAATGGAACGGCGAACATCGTCACCGGTCTCCAGGGGACGACGCTGACGATTGCCAACCAGGCGTCAACGATCGCCACCGGTGCAACCGTCCTGAGCAATGCGCTCGGCCTGACAGCAAATTTGGCAACCGGTGGAACCGCGACGACCGGTACGGGCACATCCACGGATCAGACGGTGATCAATTCGTCCGCGACTGGCGTCAACATCCAGACGACAACCAATCTTAGTGCGAGTGACTTTGCCAGCGGCAACAACGTAAAGTTAACCAATGGTGACGGAACCACCACTACGTTCGAGTTCGACGCAAGTGGAGTTGCCGCGACCTCGACCGAGACGACCGGGGCGAACGCTAATCACGTCGTTGTTGTCGAGGTCAATACAGCGACTGAGTCAACCAGCACCATGCTCGGCAAGCTGGTCAATTCTATGAACGCGAATGGCTACAACGCTGTGTTGCAGAACGACGGTTCGATCAATATAACTGGAAAAGGTCTCTCCGGATCGACAAGCTCGGCTGCTGACATCTCCACGGGCACCCAGTTGACTGCGAGCCAGTCGGCAATCACGACGATCCAGGGCGCAATCAACAAGATGGAGACCATCAGCACCACGCTCGGCGCGTCGACACAGCAGATCACCGGCATGCAGAGCTTCACCAGCGATCTGAGCGATGCCCTGACCACGGGTGTCGGCGCGCTGACCGATGCCGATCTGTCTACTGCAAGCGCACAGTTGACCTCGCTGCAGACCAAGCAGCAATTGGCAATCCAGTCGCTATCGATTGCCAATTCTCAGTCCCAGTCAATCCTGTCCTTGTTCCGCGGCTGATCTCTACTAGGCGGAGCCGTATTCGGTCTTGCGGCTCCGCTTCTCTTCACTTTCTTCAATAGGTCCGACCATGAGCTATGGCGCACATCAGTATCGTAGATCCGAGGGAAGCGCCTTATCCCCCAGGGAAACGGAGGCTGCTGCGTTTGCATTCGTGAACCGGCTTCTGGGTCAGGACAGTAGTCGGGAGGCCCGGATGCGCGCCTTGGCCAAGAACCAGCAGCTCTGGTCCTTGCTGCTCAGGGATGTCGGAAGTTCCAGTAACGATCTCCCGCAGGTGTTGAAGTCCGACTTGATGTCGTTGGGCTTCCTGACCCTGCGCGAGACGATAACGGCCATGGGCGACGGAGGCCGCTCGGTTGCAGGCCTGATCCAGGTGAACGAGGACATGATCGAAGGATTGCGCAGTTCGCCGAACAATCGCGTTGCGGAGGCCAATCGCAAGGACCTGATGTCTGTAGGCTGACTTGCTGATCAGATAGTTGATCAAAGCAACATCTCTATAAGCTATGGTGCCGATGTTACATAACAACTGATCGGGGCTGGCAATAAATCCTATGGCCGGTTCGACAAGAGGAACTCCGTCTAGTATCAACTCTTCATTCTCAGTGTTCTTCTTAAAGTATAGCGCATTCTCGGCTTGTAAGGAATCTTGATATGGCTCGTCATCAGCATCGGTCCTTACCCAGCCCTTTTTAGTCGATGCGCGGAGAACGGAGCTAGTACTTCCGCCTCCTCGGAACCTTTGCTTCCTGTGGAGCGGGCATCTGCCCCTTGAGCCGGAACAACGGGATCCCAAATCCATGGCCACTAGGTTTGCCCGGCGTTGCCTTTCGGGGGACGCAGCTCGGGCCCGCCGCCTACCAGTCGCCTGATGAAGAGGGACAGGACAATGGATCTGGAAAAATTTACCGAGCGGTCGCGCGGCTTCCTGCAAGCGGCGCAGACTATCGCCACACGCGAATACCATCAGCGCCTCACGCCAGAACACCTGCTCAAGGCGTTACTTGATGACGAAGAAGGAGCAGCGGCCGGCCTGATCCGTGCTGCCAGTGGCGACCCGCAAGCGGCCCGGCTTCTGGTCGAGGCCGAGCTCGCCCGCCTGCCCAAGGTGCAAGGCGGTGGAGCCGGCCATGCTCAGGCCACACCTGAGCTCGTCCGCCTGCTCGACGCGGCGCAACAGGACGCCAAGAAGGCTGGCGACGGTTTTGTCGCCCAGGATCGGCTGCTTGTAGCATTGGCTGGCACCGATCAGCCGGCCGGTCGTGCCCTGGCGCAGGCCGGCGCGTCTCGCCAGTCGATCGAGCAGGCCGTTGCCAGCATCCGGAAAGGGCGCAAGGTCGACAGCCCGAACGCCGAGGCGAGCTTCGACGCGCTGAACAAGTACGCCCGCGACGTCACGGAAGTGGCTCGCTCGGGCAAGCTCGATCCGGTCATTGGCCGGGACGAGGAGATCCGCCGGACCATCCAGGTGATCGCCAGGCGGACCAAGAACAACCCGGTGCTGATCGGCGAGCCGGGGGTCGGCAAGACGGCGATCGTCGAGGGGCTGGCGCTGCGCATCGTCAACGAGGACGTTCCCGAAGCCTTGAAGGGCAAGCGGCTGCTGGCGCTCGACCTCGGCGCGCTGGTCGCCGGCGCCAAGTTCCGCGGCGAGTTCGAGGAGCGGCTGAAGGCGGTGCTTAAGGAGATCGAGACCGCTGCCGGCGAGATCATTCTGTTCATCGACGAGATGCACACCCTGGTAGGTGCCGGACGGGCGGATGGGGCCATGGACGCGTCTAACCTGCTCAAGCCGGAACTGGCGCGTGGGACCCTGCACTGCATCGGCGCCACCACGCTGGACGAGTACCGCAAGTACATTGAGAAGGATCAGGCGCTGGCGCGCCGGTTCCAGCCGGTCTTCGTCGGTGAGCCCACGGTTGCGGACACCATCTCCATCCTGCGCGGGATCAAGGAGAAGTACGAACTCCATCACGGCATCCGGATCACCGACGGCGCCCTGGTCGCGGCCGCGACCTTGTCGAACCGCTACATCACCGACCGCTACCTGCCGGACAAGGCGATCGACCTGATGGACGAGGCGGCCAGCCGGCTGCGCATGCAGGTGGACA
>OZ240668.1:170000-825000 GCA_965198655.1 Lichenicola sp.
AGGAGGTTGGCTTAGAAGCAGCCATCCTTTAAAGAAAGCGTAATAGCTCACTGGTCTAACAGAAATCCTGCGCCGAAGATGTAACGGGGCTCAAGCCACGTGCCGAAGCTGTGGGTGCACATGTGAATGTGCGCGGTAGCGGAGCGTTCCGTAGGCCTGCGAAGGGAGATGGTGATGTCTCCTGGAGGTATCGGAAGTGCGAATGCTGACATGAGTAGCGACAAACAGTGCGAGAAACACTGTCGCCGAAAGTCCAAGGGTTCCTGCGCAAGGTTAATCCGCGCAGGGTGAGCCGGCTCCTAAGGCGAGGGCGAAAGCCGTAGTCGATGGGAATGGGGTGAATATTCCCCAGCCTGCCAGAAGTGACGAATGCGAGCTGTTGTTCAGTCTTATCGGATTGGCTGGGCTTTGCGAGCATTCCGGGAAACAGCTCTGGCGCATAGACCGTACCCTAAACCGACACAGGTGGACTGGTAGAGCATACCAAGGCGCTTGAGAGAACGATGCTGAAGGAACTAGGCAAATTGCTCGCGTAACTTCGGGATAAGCGAGACCCATCTGTGGGCAACCATGGGTGGGTGGCACAGACCAGGGGGTAGCGACTGTTTAGTAAAAACACAGGGCTCTGCGAAGTCGAGAGACGACGTATAGGGTCTGACGCCTGCCCGGTGCCGGAAGGTTAAGAGGAGGTGTGCAAGCACTGAATTGAAGCCCCGGTAAACGGCGGCCGTAACTATAACGGTCCTAAGGTAGCGAAATTCCTTGTCGGGTAAGTTCCGACCTGCACGAATGGCGTAACGACTTCCCCGCTGTCTCCAGTATCGGCTCAGCGAAATTGAATTCCCCGTGAAGATGCGGGGTACCCGCGGTCAGACGGAAAGACCCTATGAACCTTTACTGCAGCTTTGCAGTGGCATCAGGAAAATGCTGTGTAGGATAGGTGGGAGGCTTTGAAGCCGGGGCGCCAGCTCAGGTGGAGCCATCCTTGAAATACCACCCTGAATTTTTCTGATGTCTAACCGCGACCGGTCAGCCCGGTCCGGAACCCTGCATGGTGGGCAGTTTGACTGGGGCGGTCGCCTCCCAAAGTGTAACGGAGGCGCGCGATGGTGGGCTCAGGCCGGTCGGACATCGGCTGCTGAGTGCAATGGCATAAGCCCGCCTGACTGCGAGAGCGACAGCTCGAGCAGAGACGAAAGTCGGCCATAGTGATCCGGTGGTCCCGCGTGGAAGGGCCATCGCTCAACGGATAAAAGGTACTCTAGGGATAACAGGCTGATCTCCCCCAAGAGTCCACATCGACGGGGAGGTTTGGCACCTCGATGTCGGCTCATCACATCCTGGGGCTGGAGCAGGTCCCAAGGGTTCGGCTGTTCGCCGATTAAAGTGGTACGTGAGCTGGGTTTAGAACGTCGTGAGACAGTTCGGTCCCTATCTGCCGTGGGTGTCGGAGACTTGAGAGGAGCTGTCCCTAGTACGAGAGGACCGGGATGGACGCACCTCTGGTGCACCGGTTGTCGCGCCAGCGGCACAGCCGGGTAGCTACGTGCGGACGAGATAACCGCTGAAAGCATCTAAGCGGGAAACTTTCCTCAAAACCAGGTCTCCCCGGGAGCAATCCCAAGAGGGCCGTGATAGACCATCACGTCGATAGGCCAGATGTATACGGGCGGTGACGTCCTCAGCTAACTGGTCCTAATCGCCCAACAGGCTCAATCACCGTATGGTCCCCAGGGTCTCGACCCCAGGGCCAGAACCACATGCATAGAAATCATCCACAGCCATGAGCTCCGATACGCACACGCACGCACCAACCCCCCACTCGCCCAGCGATGCCTTGGACGACCTGGTGGCCATGGCGGGGAATGATCCACCCGATCCCATCCCGAACTCGGCCGTGAAAACCCCCAGCGCCTATGATACTGCGGCTTAAGCCGCGGGAAAGTCGGTCGCCGCCAGGTCCTCCAAGGCAACGCAACACCACACGCCGCGCGCCCACATGGCGCATACACCATCACCCACGCGGGGTGGAGCAGCCCGGTAGCTCGTCAGGCTCATAACCTGAAGGTCACAGGTTCAAATCCTGTCCCCGCAAACCAAAATGCAAGATCAAAACAATGATCGCTTTCCTACCTATCGAGGTGGGCGTGCGGTCGCAGGCTGGATGGCCTGGAAGTTCCTGACGCATGCCATCAACCCGAAGTCCGGCAGGGACCGGGTTTCGCCCGCTTCCAGTCGGGCATAATAATGTACCGGAGAAAAGGTGAGGTATTGGCCCGCCTTGTCTGACATCACCATCAGGTCCGTGTCGTGCATGGTCAGCTTCGCGAACACGAGAGTATCACCGCGAAAGGCGATGGCACTGTCGGTTCATGCTGCGCGCGCGGGCAGGGTGACCAAGAACGATCTCCACACCGGCGGACGAGACGCGCACCGTTGTGACGTGACCCCCAGAGCGAGGCGGGGGAAACATGGACAGGACCGGGACGATCAGGTCGTCGCTTTCGATGTGGAACACGTTAATGTCGGTCGGCTGGGCCAGGGTGAACAGGAGTAAGCCCAGGCTGTCGATCAGTTGCTTGGGGATGATGCTCACGGCTTGCATCGAGACGACGTGGATGCGCAAGTCGCCGTTGCCAGCAGGGGCAAGCGTTGCCGTCGCAGTGAACAGGATTGGCAGGCCGAGCTTGACCATGGTCCCGCTTATCGACACTTGGTCCTAGCCGAAACGGACAATGACGTCCTTGATCGGGGTATGAGCCAGCGGCAGCACGTGATGGTCCATCAGATGGGTCATGTCGTCAGCACTCAGACGCATCGTGGCGCTATCGACGTCGATCCGGTAGGAGATCACGTCGTCCATCACGATGAGGCGTCCCGGCCGCTCGGAGCGCGCCAGGCCGCACAGCGAGCCGATGGCGGCCGCCACGTTGTCATAGGCATAGAGCACGACATCGTGCGTCTCGACATGCATCGCCCCGGAACGCCCTGTCGCATCCGGAGCGATCACAGCCGACGCGGGCGGCCGAGCCAGGGCGGATGCCGATGGCAGCAGCAGCGACGCCAGGAGCGCTGCGCGTCGCCGGCCTCTGCTCCGGCCAAGTCCATCTGCGACCGCGCTGGAAGGCACGTGTCCGTGTTCCGATGTTGGCTCGCTGCCACGCCGCGATGCAGCGGGTCGGCCAACGCCTAGACTATCGTACCAGCGCGCTGTCGTTCCCGCGGCTACCCGGAACAAAAACCCCGTCCGCGCGACCGGATCACCCGCCCGCCTGCATCCAGGCCGCCATCGCCGCGTTGCTGCTGCCGAACGACGGCAACGCCTTTTCGAGCTGCTCCACCGTGTGGACGTCGACTATCTTGAAGTCGGCAAGATGTTCCTTACGTCCGCTCGCCCCTCAATAAGGTACTTTCGGCGACGCGGGCATTGCCGCATCGCTTGGCGCGTCGTGATCCGGAGCACCGTCCGCCGGCAACAGCCGCAGCGCCTGGAACAGCCGGAACGCGAACCGGCCGCTGAAGCTGAACAGCGCCATCACGAAGGCGCCGCCGAGCCCGGCCACCTGGCGTATGCCGACCGCTTGCACCAGGGTGAAGTGCTGGCTCACCCACAGGAACGCGCAGGCCATGCACAGGTAGTACACCGCCCAGGATCGGGTGATCAGTTGGAAGAAGCGGCGGTGGTGCGGCACGCGGAGGTCGGGCTGCTGCTGCGCCACCAGCTCCTCGATGATGGACCGGCCGCGCGAGCCGATCGCGAACGCGATGCCAACAATCGTCTCGGTGGCGGCACCTTCATATTTCAGCATGAAGGGCTGCCTGGAGAACACGTCGATGGTGCCGAACGCCAGCACCAGGGCGGTGGACAGGACGTAGATGCGCGGGAAGCCGATCCGCAGCGTGTGTCGCCGCAGGGCGTCGATCGGCACGAACACGAGGGTGCCGATGATGGCGGCGCGCAAGCCCAGCGTCTTCAGCAGCGCGTAGAACACGATGACGCCGCCGAAGTCGAACGCGGCGGTGCTGAGCAGCCGTTTCAGCCGGTCCATGGCGATTCGCAGCACTCAGTGCGGGGTCGAGGCCGTCCCGCCGGGCAAGGTCTGGGACGGCGACGGCGCCTGGCCGGGCAGGTTCGGCCGGCTCTTCTCCTGGTTCAGCAGCTTGCCGCTGATCTGCCCGACCGTGTTGTTCATCTGCCCCTGGTTGGCGGGGTTGGTGCCGGCGGTGACGCCGCCCGGGTTGCGCGGCGCGGTGGTCGGCTGGCCGGCCGAGGTCGGGCCGGTCTCGACGCCCTGTCCGGTCACGTCGCCGTTGCGGGCGGCGGTGCCGGGGGCGGTCTGGGCGAGGGCGGGCAGCGGCGAGGCCAGCGCCAGCAGTAGGACGAGTCGCGGCAGGCGGCTCATGGGCGGGCTCCCGTGGCGGCGGCGTGGGCGTCGATCAGGGCGATGTTGCGCAGGTTGGCCTTGAAGGTGGCGTCGAACAGGTCGCCCAGCACCGGCACCGAGCCCGCCACCGCCTCGATCGCGACGTTGCCCAGCATCTTCGCCAACTGCGCCGGTGGCAGGCCGATCTGGTAGGCCTCGTAGACGATGTAGAGCGACACTGCCGTCATCGCAGCGTCGCCGGCGGCGGGTGCCAGGCCGATCACGCTGTTGAGGCCGAATCGGAACCTGGTCCCGGGCAACCTGATCGCGGCATCCAGCAGCCAAGCGAGACGCCGGATGCGCGCCAGGCGTCGCGCCCGATCGGCCGAGTCGATCGGCTTTCCCTGGATTGTCTTGTCGAAGCGGCTGGCGTCGAAGGCGATCATGGGGGTGCTCCGCGCGGGATGTGGGCCGTGTGCCGTGCCGGATCAATCCAGCCCGATCCGGCGGCAAGGTCAGCGGCAGACATGGCGATACCCGTCGGTACCGATATAGGTGGCGGTGGCCGGATCGTAGCAGGCGAAGCTGCTGCAGATGCCGGCCTCGGCATATTGCTGCGGCAGCAGCGACTGGCCAACCGCGTTGGCTTCGCGTGCCTGCACGCCGCAGAGCGGGGTGTCGGCCGGGGCGGACGGATCGTTCACGAGTGCCGGCGCACCTTCGGGCTGTGGCGCCAGGACGATGCCGGCAGGCCGGAGCGGCGTTGGTTGAACGGCTGCGACCGGCGCTGCGGCAGGCGGCGGGGATGGCGTATCGGCACATCCGGCCAACACCAGCATCGCCCCCAGCGAAAGCAGGTCACCGATCCGATACCCGCTCCACCGCATCTGCATCCTCGCGTCCACCTGGTCCTGAACGTTCCGGCATCGTCGGACGTTGCCTGCCCGCCAGCTCAGGAGCCATATCGCAGTGACCGAACCGTCCCACTCCAGCCCCCTGATCCTGCGCAACGCCGACGGCAGCGGCCGGGGCACGAAGGTGCACGTGTCGGCGACCGTCGCGAAGCTGTTCGGCGAGCGCCTCCGGGCCGAGGGCGCCGAGCACCAGCAGCTCTGGATCGACCGGCTGACCAGTCTGGACGGCGACGGCTTCAGCTACGCGGGCAACGTGTTCGTGGCCATTCGCATCACCGAGGGCGGCATCGGCGAGGAGATCCCGTTCGTGGTTGATACCCCGGTCGAGCTGCAGGGCATGTTCATCCCGGCCGATCAGGCCACGCCCGGAACCGACGATCCCGGCCTGCCGGTGCTGCACTTCACCCACAGCCCGGTCGGCTTCGTGGTCTACGACGGCAAGACCTACCAATAGGACCGGAGCGGGCGCACGGTTGCTCCGGTAGAGGTTGCCGCCCCGGAGGCGGACGCAGCCTGGCTAGACGTCCAGCGCACCCTGGCTCGCGGCGTGCTCCACCCGGACCAGGCGCTCGCCGTCGGCAAAGGCGAGGCTGAGCCGGGTGCCGGGACGCAGGGTCGCGCCGGCGGTCACCGGATGCCCGGCCTGGTCGCGCACCAGCACGTAGCCGCGCGCCAGCACCGCCCCCGGCGACGCCGAGTCGAGTCGCGCCGTCAGCCCGGACAGGATCGCGGCCCGCTCGCGCAGCATCGCGGCCGCGTCGCGCAGCGTCTGCCGCAGCCCGCCCTGCAGCCCGGCGCCGGTCACGCCTAAGCGTCCGCGCCGGATCTCGATCGCCTGACGCGGATCCGGCATCGGCCGCTCGGCCGCCGCCAGCGCCGCGCGCCGTGCCGCCAGCAGCGCCGGCAGGGCGCGGCGCAGGGCGCCGTCGGCCACGGCGACCTCGCCACGGCGACGCACCATCAGCCGGTGCGGGTCGACCATCCGCCGTTCCGCGGCGACCAGCGCCGCGCGCCGTACCGCCAGCAGCGCCGGCAGGGCGCGACTCAGCTCGCCGGAGTGCAGCACCACCCGTCCGCGCCGGACGGCGATCAGCCGGTGCGGGTCGGGCATGTGCCGCTCCGCCGCCACCAGCGCGGTGCGTCGCAGCGCCAGCAGCGTCGGCAGCGCCCGCTGCAGCCGGCTTCCCAGCTCGCGCAGGGCGTCGCGCCGTGCCGCCACCTGTCCCGGGCCGGCCAGGTCCAGCCGGTGCAGCCGGTCGTCCAGCCGCTGTCGCATGTGGCCCAGCAACGAGGGCAGGTCCGGCAGCAGCCCGGCGGCGCGGTCGCAGCGCAGGCGAAGGCCCTGCGACAGCCGTCCCAGCCCGGCGTCCAGCCGGGCGGCGCGATGCGCCAGGTCGGCCAGAAGCTCGACCCGGGCCGGCACAGCGATCTCGGCGGCCGCGGTCGGCGTGGGCGCGCGGCGGTCGGACACGAAGTCGATCAGGGTGGTGTCGGTCTCGTGCCCGACCGCGGAGATCACCGGGATCCGGCACGCCGCCACCGCGCGCAGCACCGCCTCGTCGCTGAAGGCCAGGAGGTCCTCCAGGCTGCCGCCGCCACGCGCCACGATCAGCAGGTCGGGGCGCGGGATGGGGGTGCCAGGCCCGGTGCGGCGGTCGAAGCCCGCGATCGCGACGGCGATCCGGGCCGCTGCCCCCTCGCCCTGCACAGGCACCGGCCAGAGCAGCAGCGGGCGGGGGAACCGCCGGGCGATGGTGGTGCGTATGTCGTGCAGCACCGCGCCCTGCGGCGAGGTCACCAGGCCGATCAAGCGCGGCAGGAACGGCAGGGGCCGCTTGGCCTCCGGGTCGAACAACCCTTCGGCGGCGAGCTTGGCGCGCAGACGCTCGATCCGCGCCAGCAGCGCGCCCTCGCCGGCATATTCCATCCGCTCGACGACGAGCTGGTACGACGAGCGCTCGCCATAGGAGGAGATCCGGCCGGTGGCGATCACCTCCAGCCCGTTCTCCGGCTGCAGCCCGAGCCGGGCCACGCTGCCCCGCCAGACCACGCCGGCGATCTTGCCGCCCTCGTCCTTGAGCGAGAAGTACAGGTGTCCGGACGGGTAGCGCTTGAACTCGGTGACCTCGCCGCGCACCCGCACGCGGCTGAAGCTGCCTTCCAGCACCCGCTTCACCGCGCCGGAGATCTCCGACACGCTGTACTCGGGCACGTTGGATACGGCGGCCGGTTCGTTCATCGCGCCAGGGTATGATAGGAGCGGACGCGTCGCGAGGGGGCGGGTGGGATGCGCGTGCTGCTGGTCGGGTCGGGCGGACGGGAACACGCGCTGGCGGCGACGCTGCACCGCTCGCCGCTGCTCGACGCGCTGTTCATCGCCCCCGGCAATCCCGGCACCGCGGGGCTCGG
Organism: Lichenicola sp.; assembly: GCA_965198655.1. Lineage (GTDB taxonomy): Bacteria > Pseudomonadota > Alphaproteobacteria > Acetobacterales > Acetobacteraceae > Lichenicola. The sequence continues at coordinate 177,688 of OZ240668.1, forward strand.
CAGCAACGTTTCGATCGCCGCCGACGACGTGGTGAGCCTGGTGGCGTTCGCCCGCGCCAAGCGGATCGACCTGGTGGTGCCGGGGCCGGAAGCGCCGCTGGTGGCGGGCCTGGCCGATGCCTGCGCCGCCGCCGGGATCGCCTGCGCCGGGCCGAGTGCGGCGGCCGCCCGGCTCGAAGGCAGCAAAAGCTTCGCCAAGGCGGTGTGCGATGCCGCCGGCATCCCGACCCCGCGCTGGGAACGGTTCGAGGACGCCGCCCTCGCGCACGACTTCGTGCGCCGACGCGGTGCGCCGATCGTGGTCAAGGCGGACGGGCTGGCGGCGGGCAAGGGCGTGGTGGTGGCGCAGACGGTGGCCGAGGCGGAAGCGGCGATCACCGTGATGATGCAGGACGGGAGCCTCGGCGCCGCCGGGGCGGCGGTGGTGATCGAGGAATGCCTGGAGGGCGACGAGGTGTCGCTGTTCGCGTTCTGCGACGGCGAGACCGCGTTGCTGATCGGCGCTGCGCAGGACCACAAGCGGATTGGCGAGGACGACACCGGCGCCAACACCGGCGGCATGGGGGCGGTGTCGCCGCCAGCCTTCTTCGACCGCGATACCCAGGAGCACGCGCTCGACCTGCTGGTGCGGCCGATGCTGCGCGAGATGGTCCGGCGCGGCACGCCGTTCCGCGGCGTGATCTTCGCCGGCCTGATGCTGACCCCAAGGGGGCCCGAGCTGATCGAGTACAACGTGCGGCTGGGTGATCCGGAAGCGCAGGCGCTGCTGCCCCGGCTGCGCTCGGACCTGCTGCCGGTGCTGGCGGCGCTGGCGGACGGACGGCTGGCCGAGGCGCGGCTCAAGTTCGGGGACGAGACGGCGGTCGCGGTGGTGCTGGCCGGGCGCGGCTATCCCGGCACGCCCGCCACCGGGGCGCCGATCGGCGGCATCGCGCAGGCCGAGGCGATGCACGGCGTGCACGTGTTCCAGGCCGCGACCGCGCTGGATGCGGCCGGCACCCTGGTCGGCGCCGGCGGGCGGGTGCTGACGGTGGTCGGCGTGGCGCCCGAGCTGGCCGACGCGCGCGACGTCGCCTATGCCGGGGTGGCGGCGATCGAGTGGCCGGACGCGATGTGGCGGCGGGATATCGGCGTGCGCGCGCTGGTGCGGGCGTTGGCGGCGAAGCACGCGTTCTAGGACTTTGGTGAACGGCGAAGGTCAGGGGCTTTGCCCCTGGACTCCATGAAGGGCGGAGCCCTTCAAACCCGAATCTTAAAGTAAACGGGGTCTGGGGCCTCCGGCCCCAGCGGGTCCAGGGCAGAGCCCTGGCCTTACCTCCTGGCCGAACCTGAGTTCCCATTTGTCGGTCATATAACCTTAATGCTCCGGGTCGACCCCGTCCTCTAAAACCTGCCGCTACGTCGCTGTCAGGGATTCTTGGCTCATGGCTCGTTCCATCGTCCGCTCCTTGAGCGGCATCCTGCTGGCGACCGCCATCCTGTCCGCCGCTCGCCCGACCCAGGCCCAGACCAGCCCGCCTCCGCCCCTCCCGACCGGCCAGTTCACGACCCCGGCCGCCGCTCCCGGCGCCATCTTCCAGGACCTGCTGCCGGGGATCGAGCCGTTCCCGAACTTCAAGGCCGGCCAGGCCATACGGACGGTGCTGAGTCCGGACCGCCGCACCCTCCTCGTCATGACCAGCGGCTACAACGGCATCGACAACGCGAACGGCTCCCTGAACACCGCCGTCTCGAGCGAGTACATCTTCGTCTACGACATTTCCTCGCACGTTCCGGTCCGCAGGCAGCTCATCCAGACCGCCGACGCGTTCGATGGCATCGCCTTCTCGCCGGACGGCAGCCGTTTCTACCTCGGCGGCGGCGGCTACGACGACGTCTTCACCTACGCCAACCACAACGGCACCTGGACCCAGCTCGGCCAGCCGGTCCAGCTCAACCACGCGCTGGCGGTCGGCAATGGCAAGTATCCGACCACCGCCGGCCTCGCCGTCAGCACGGACGGCACCAGGGTGGTCGTCGCCAACTTCTACAACGACAGCGTTTCGCTGATCGACACCACCACCAACACCCTGCTTGGCGAGCTCGACATGCGCCCTGGCATCATCGACCCGAAGGAGGCCGGCGTTCCCGGCGGCGAGACGCCCTTCGACGTCGTCATCCACGGCAACACCGCCTATGTCGACAGCCAGCGCGACCGCGAGGTCGACGTCCTCGACATCAGCCGCAACGTGCCCGCGTTGACGACCCGCATCCCGATTCGCGGAACACCGAACCGCATGCTCCTCAACGCGTCCGGGAGCCTTCTCTACGTCGCGGCCGACAACGACGACAGCGTCCAGGTGATCGACACCGTCCGGCGCCGGGTGGTCGAGACCATCGACGTGGGCGTGCCCGCCATCCTGTCGCCGACCCACGAGCGCTACCGCGGCGCCGCTCCCAACGCGCTCGCCTTTTCCCCCGACGGCAACACGCTCTACATCTCCGAGGGTGGCCTGAACGCGGTCGCGGTACTCGACATCGCCCCCAACCGGCCGCACGTGGTGTACGGCTACCTGCCGACCGGCTTCTATCCCGAGGACGTCGCGGTCGCCGGCGGCTGGCTTTATGCGGTCAACGGCAAGAGCGACTCCGGTCCGAACCTCGGCTATTGTCCCGGCTTCACCCAGTATTTCCCGGGCCTGCCCTGGGTCGCCAACTGCGCCGTCAACAACAACGTCTTCACGCTGGAGCACGCGGGGTTCCTGGCGGAGCCGCTCCCCAACCTTCTGCAGATGGCCGGCCTCACCCTGCAGGTCGCCGTCAACGACAGCATCCTACGCAGGGTGGATCCCAAAGACGCGGTCGTGATGGCGGCACTCCACCGACGCATCAAGCACGTCATCTACATCATCAAGGAGAACCGCACCTATGACCAGGTCCTGGGCGACCTGGGCAAGGGAAACGGCGATCCCGCGCTGGTGGAGTTCCCGCAGGACATGACGCCGAACCTGCACGCGATCGCCAGGAACTTCGTGGATCTCGACAACTTCGAGGCGCCGGCCGAGGTCAGCGGCAACGGCTGGCAGTTCTCGGTGGCCGCCCGCGAGTCCGACCTCAACGAGAAGACCGTTCCGCTGGCCTACTCGCCCCGCCCCACCGACATGGTCGCCGAGGACGAGGGGCAAACGCTCGGCGTCCAGATCGGCGTGCCGACGCTCGCCGGCCGCCGGGCCGAGGATCCCACCTATCCGAACGACCCGAACCTGCTTCCCACCACCAACGACGAGGATGCCGTCGACGGCCCGGATGACGACGACGGCGCGCTCGCCACCAAGCAGCACGGCTACCTGTGGAACTCGGCCCTTGCCGCGGGGCTGACCGTGCGCAGCTACGGCGTCTACGACGACCAGAACCGCTATGGTCCGAATCCCAGCAACTACGGTGTTCCGGACGTCCAGATTCCTCGCGACCCGAACCCGTATGCCGACCACGTGCCGATGGGCTTCACCTCCAACCCGGTGCTGGCGCCGATCAACGACGTCTACTTCCGCGGCATCGACACCGGCTATCCCGACTACGACCGCGTGCAGGAATGGAAGCGCGAGTTCGACAACGACGAAGCCGCCGGCACCCTTCCCAACCTGACGCTGCTTCGCCTCGGCGCCGATCACACCGGCAGCTTCGGCAACGCCGTCCAGGGCGTCGACACCCCCGAGACCGAGGAGGCCGACAACGACTACGCCGTCGGCCTGGTCGCCCAGGCGGTGGCCCGGAGCCGCGACCGCGACGACACCCTGATCTTCGCGGTCGAGGACGACGCCCAGGACGGTCCCGATCACGTCGACAGCCATCGCACCACGGCCTACGTCGTCGGCCCCTATGTCAGGCAGGGCGCGGTGATCTCGACCCGCTACTCCACCGTCAACATGCTGCGCACCATCGAGGACGTTCTCGGCATCGACCACCTGAGCATCAACGACGCCTACCAGCCGCCGATGACAAACGTCTTCGACCTCAACCAGAGGAGCTGGAGCTTCACCGCCGCGCCGTCGGACTATCTCTGCTCGACGCAGCTTCCGGTGACCTGCAAGGACGCGGCGCTGCACTCGACTCATACCGGCCGGTGGTGGGCGAGACAGACACGCGGGCTGGACGTCGACCATGTCGATGCGGCCGATCCGGTCAAGTTCAACGAGGTGCTGTGGCGCGGCCTCGAAGGCAGTCGGCCCTACCCGACCACACGCAGCGGCAAAGACTTCAACAGGATCAAGGACAAGTCCGCCCGGTCGCGTGGCCCCGGACTGGGTTGAGCCCGCGGCTGGTCACAGCCTCCGGCTGGCCAGCGACACCGCCGCCAGCATCGCCGCCAGCACCCCGAACGCGACCGGCAGGCTCGCGAGATGCGCCACCGCGCCGATCCCGGCGGGACCCGCGAGGATGCCGGCATAGCCCAGCGTGGTCATCGCCGGCACCGCGACGGTCTCCGGCATCGCGTCCTGCTGGCCGACCGCGGTGAACAGCACGGGCACGATGTTGGCGCAGCCGACGCCCACCAGCGCGAAGCCCGCGAGTGCCGCCGGCCAGGACGGCACCACCGTCGCGACCACGAAGCCCAGCGCCGCGCACAGGCTGCCCGCGAGCAGCACCCGGCGTCGGCCGAGTCGGTCCACGATGCGGTCGCCGGCCAGCCGGCACAGCGTCATGGCCGCGGCGAAGGCGGCATAGCCGAGCCCGGCGCGGGACGCGGCCACGTGGCGGACCGAGGACAGGAACACCCCGCTCCAGTCCAGCACCGCGCCTTCGGCCAGGAACAGCACGAAGCACAGCAGGCCGAACAGCAGCACGATGCCGTGCGGGACCGCGAAGGCCGGCCCCTCGCTGCGGGAGCCGTACGGCAGCAGGTGCCGCGCCGAGGCCGCGAGGGCCAGGAGGATGCCGAGCGACGCGCAGGACGTGGCGCCGAGCGGCGAGGCGCCGGCGCTCAGCAGGCCCGCCATGCCGCCGGCGCCTGCGATGCCGCCCAGGCTGTACAGGCCGTGGAACCCCGACATCATCGCCCGTCCGCTGCTTCGCTCGACGATGATGGCCTGGATGTTCATCGCCACGTCCACCGCACCGATGCTGGCGCCGAACGCCGCCAGCGCCAGCGCCAGCAGCGACACCTGGCCCAGAGTCGCGAGCAGCGGCAGCACGAGGGCGACCACCAGCCCCGCCGTCACGATCACGCTGCGGCAGCCGAACCGTCCGGCCAGGGCGCCCGCCACCGGCATGGTGACCAGCGAGCCGATCCCCAGGCATAGCAGCAGCAGGCCGAGCGTACCGTCGCTGGTCCCGGTGCGCGCCTTGGCGAACGGCACCAGCGCCGCCCAGGCCGCGCTGCCGAAGCCGGCGAGGAGAAAGGCGAGGCGCGTCGCGCGCTGCGCCGGAGCTTCGAGTGCCGGGGGTGCGGTGCCGGTCATGGACGGGCGGGGCCCCGGGAGCCGGACGCCGCCCTGCGCCAGGCGGCGGGCGGCATGGTGCCGGCGACGGGGCGCGGCCCGGGGCGTCGCAGCGGCCGCGGTGCTGTCGGGTCGACCATCGCTGCTCCCGGATCCGGCGGCCTGCGCGATCCTGCGCGCCGTCCAGGGCGTCAAGCTACCCGCGATCCGCGGCCCGGGTCGAACCCGTCCTCCGGACACATCGGCCAGGTCCACCGACCTGGCAGCAGCCTGACCGGGACGGCCGCATGACGCGCCCAGGAGACGCGCTCAGGAGACGCGCTCAGGAGACGCGACCAGGATGACGGGCGGCGGTGTCCACCTGCCGTCCGTCGCCGCCCCGGTCCGTCGTGCCGCCGACGTGGCCGGCGCCTCAGGCCGCCTGCCGGCCGGCATCTCCGATGCCGTCGAGCCGGGCGATCATCTCCGGCGGCAGCGCGATCGCGGCGGCGCCGAGGTTGTCGCGCAGGTGGGCGAGCGAGCCGGTGCCGGGGATCAGCAGGATGTTGGGCGCGCGGTGCAGCAGCCAGGCGAGCGCCACCTGCATCGCCGTGGCCCCGATCTCGGCTGCCACCTCCGAGAGCACCGTCGACTGCAGCGGCGTGAAGCCGCCGAGCGGGAAGAACGGTACGTAGGCGATGCCGTCCGCCGCCAGCGCGTCGACCAGCGCGTCGTCCCCGCGATGGGCCAGGTTGTACAGGTTCTGCACGCAGACGATCTCGGCGATGCTTCGTCCCTGCGCCACCTGGGCGGGGGTCGCGTTGCTCAGGCCCAGGTGCCGGATCAGGCCCTGGCGCTGCAGCTCGGCCAGGACGGTCAGCGGCGCCTCGATCGAGCCCTCGCTCGGGCCGTGACCCTCGCCGCCCATGATACGCAGGTTGGCGACCTCCAGCACGTCGAGCCCGAGGTTGCGCAGGTTGTCGTGCACCGCGGAGGTCAGCTCCGCCGGCGACATCGCCGGGTTCCAGGACGCCTCCGTGCCGCGCCTGGCGCCGAGCTTGGTCACGATCACCAGCTCGTCGGGATACGGGTGCAGCGCCTCGCGGATCAGTTGGTTGGTGACGTGCGGGCCGTAGAAGTCGCTGGTGTCGATGTGGTTGACGCCGCTCGCCACCGCCTCGCGCAGCACCGCGCGTGCGGCGTCCGGGTCCTTGGGCGGCCCGAACACGCCGGGGCCGGCAAGCTGCATCGCGCCATAGCCCAGCCGCTGCACAGGGCGGGTGCCGAGAGAGAACGAGCCGGCAGTGTCGAGGGTCGCCATGGATCTTCTCCGAATGCTTGTGTGCAGGCGATATGGACCCTCGCCATCCGCACGATAATCCTGAAGGGTCGGCACAGGCTGTACGGATATCCGGACAATGGCGATCGACCTCCAGGACCTTGCGGCCTTCGTCGCGGTGGCGCGGGCCGGCGGGTTCCGCAACGCGGCCAAGGCGGGAAGCGTATCCGCCTCGAGCCTGAGCGAGGCGGTGCGGCGGTTGGAAGCGAGGCTGGGCGTGCGGCTGCTCAACCGGACCACGCGCAGCGTGGCGCCGACCGAGGCAGGGGCGCGCCTGTTCGAGCGGCTGCTGCCGGTGCTGGGCGAGGCGGAAGCGGCCCTCGACGCCGCATGTGCCGTCCGCGACCGCCCGGCCGGCACGCTCCGGCTCAACGTGCCGGGCAGCGCCGCCCGCCTGGTGCTGCCGGCGATCGTGCCGGGGTTCCTGAAGGCGTATCCCGAGATCCGGCTGGAGGTGGTAGTCGAGGACGGGTTCGTGGACGTGCTGGCGGCGGGATGCGACGCCGGGATCCGCTACGACGAGCGGCTGGAGCAGGACATGATCGCGGTCCCGATCGGCCCGCGGGTGCAGCGCCTCGTCACCGCGGCGGCGCCCGCCTACCTGGACGCGCATGGCCGCCCGAAGCACCCGCGCGACCTGCTCGGCCATGCCTGCCTGCGCGGCCAGTTCTCCGACGGCCGCATCCCGACTTGGGAGTTCGAGCGGAAAGGCGAAGTAGTGCGGATCGACCCGACCGGGCCGCTGCTGGTGCGGCTGGGGGCCGCGGTGGACCTGGCTGTGGATGCGGCGCTGCAGGGTGTAGGCATCATCCACCTGTTCGAGGACTGGCTGCGGCCGCACCTCGACAGCGCAGCGCTGGAGCCGGTGCTGCAGGACTGGACGCAGCCGTTCTCCGGGCCGTTCCTATACTATCCGGGACGCCGCCATCTGCCGGCGCCGCTCCGGGCATTCGTGGATTTCGTCAAGAAATGAGGGCGTGCATATGTCCGCCTCGCGCCTCAGTCGGTCGTCCAGCGTCACCGGCGGAGCGCTCCAAGACGCAAGCACAAGACGCAAGCAACCGTGGAGAGCGCGTGCTGAGCGCCGGCAAACTCGATTGCAGATCAACCCCGACGTCTTTGGTTCATGCGGGCAAGTAGTGCGGCGTGGCAGGCCGCCTGCGATCGCTCGCTCAGGCGCGGCCTGGTGCCGCCAGCTTCTCGAGCGGATCCTGCTTGAACGGGCCATAGACAACTCAAGACGACAAAGCGAGACGGTGCGACACGTCGGCACCTGTTCCCACCAGGCCGGTTTTCCCTCATAAGGAAGCATGTCGAAGGGCCTGGCAGCTTCGTTGCGAACTGTAGATGGAAATCTTTTTGAAAACTTCAGCGCCGTGTAGGTTCTTGCTGCCGATGGCTGCCCTCGTGTCGTTGTCGGCTGGATCCGCCGCACGGGCCGACGACGGCGGTCCCATGGCTGGCTCGCGCGCACCGGTCATTCATGTGCTGTTCGTCGGCGACAGCTTCACCCATGGTCGCTACGACCCGGTGCGGCGGTTCGCCGGCGGCTACGACACCGGGCCTGGTGCGGTCGTCGGGCCGCATGTGCACGACCTGCTCTGCCCGTCCGCAGCAGGCTGCGACGTGGCGGAGGCGGTGGCGCCGACGGATCCGGACCGTTTCGGCTATCCGGCCGGTGACGACACCCTATTGGCGAAGCTGGACTACCTCACGGCGAACACGGCTGCCCAGTATGCCGAGACAGGGCCGTTCGGCGGTGTTCCGGGCATCGTGTTGCGCTTGTCGCAGGAAGCGCGAGTCCGGCTCGACGTTTCGATCCTGGCGGTCAGCGCCTCGACACTCGGAGGCAAGAACATCGGCGGCAACAAGGCGAACGCGGCGCTGATCGAGAGCGCGCGCTGGGACCGTGTCGTGCTGCAGGACCAGAGCAGTCAGCCGCTTCCGGCGCAGATCATCGTCGCCGGTCGGATCGTCGCAACCAAGGGAGACCCGGCGGCCTTCGCGTCGGGCGTCGCCAAACTGGTGTCGGGCATCGATGCCGCCGACCATGGGGCCGGGCGCGCACCGATCCCGATCACCCTTTTCCAGACGCCGCCGATGGCCTCGTACGGCTATACCAGCAGCGACGCGGAGAAGCTGCTCTATGGCACCAGCTACGGGTCCAGTGCGGACGCGCCGTATGTCGGGACCGACGATCCAATGACGCAGATGGAAGGTGACATCCGTGCGTCCTATCGCGCCGTGGCGACCGGTTGGAACAGGGAGAACCCGTTGGCGAGCCACATTGACGTGTCTCCCGTCGGCGACGCATGGATCGCCGCTATGCGGCTCGGCATCGCTCAGCGCGACCCGTATCTGGCGTCGGAGCCAGCCGAAGCGGTCGACCTGTGGGACTCCGACGTGCTCGACGCCTGCTGCACGGTGCCGATCGGCTATCATCCCAGCCCATACGGTGCCTACTTAGACGCGCTGGTTTTGTTCGGCACTCTGACCGGCCGCGATCCCGTGTCGCTTGCTCCGTTTGATCCGACGGCGCGCGCACTCGGCATTCCAGCCAACGTGGCGATCGGTTTGCAGATGTCCGCGTCGAGGGTGCTCCATGCCCGGCTCGTGAGGTGACGGGTCTTCCGGATCGCCGTGCAGGGTGGTGTCCGCCACCCGGAACAGGGCTGGCGACAGCACAATCCTGCCTTTGCAGGTCTCAGCGCCGAGGCGGACTGGCCGCTTCCCGCCGGCGGCTGCCCAGCTGCCATAGGCGGGAGATGGAGCTGGCACGCTGTCAGCGCCCGGTTCACCGCTCTCCCCGAGCCTGCTAGAATCCGCCGGGTCAGCCGAGGACCCGTCATGCCCGCCCCCACGCCCGCGTCCGATCCGGGCCAGCCGCGTCAGAGCCCGCAGCGGCGCGGGGTCTGCCTGGTGATCTCGGCGCCGTCGGGGGCGGGCAAGAGCACCATCGCCAACGCCCTGCGCGCCGCCGAGCCCGAGCTGATGCACTCGGTCAGCGCCACCACGCGGGCGCCGCGGCCGGGCGAGACCGAGGGGGTGCACTACACCTTCCGCACGCCCGAGCAGTTCGCCGCCATGGCGGAGGAGGGCGCGCTGCTGGAATGGGCTACCGTGTTCGGGCGCGGCTACGGCACCCCGCGCGCGCCGGTGGAGGCCTGCCTCGCCGCCGGCCGCGACATGGTGTTCGACATCGACTGGCAGGGCCACCGCCAGTTGCGCGCCGCCCTGCCCGGCGACGTGGTCGGCGTGTTCGTGCTGCCGCCCTCGCTGGACGCCCTGGAGCGGCGGCTATGCGCCCGCGCAGCCGACGATCCGGCCGAGATCGCGCGGCGCATGGACGCCGCCCGCGACGAGATCGCGCACTGGCGCGAGTTCGACCACGTGATCGTCAACGACCGGCTGGAGCAGGCGATCGGCGACGCCCGCGCGGTGCTGAGCGCCGCCCGCATCACGCCCCCGCGCCAGACCGGCCTGGCGGCGCTGGTGCAAAGCTTCGGCTGAGCGCGGCGCGGCCGATGGACTTCTCGACCCTCTGCGTGCTGTGCGTCGGCGACGTGATGCTGGACCGCTACCATTACGGCGCCATGGAGCGGATCTCGCCCGAGGCGCCGGTGCCGGTGCTGCGCCTGACACGCACCCGCGAGATGCCGGGCGGGGTCGGCAATGTTGCCAACAACATCCTGTCCCTCGGCGGCCGGGCGATCCTGGTCGGGCTGGTCGGCGAGGACGAGGCGGGAACGGCGCTGCGACGGCTGCTCGGCGGCATGAACGGGCTCACCGACGCCACCGTGCCGACGGGCGTGCGGCCGACGGTGTGCAAGACCCGCTTCGTCGCCGCCAACCAGCAGGTGGTGCGGGCCGACGAGGAAAGCCGCCTGCCCTTGCAGCCGGCCGAGCAGGCGGCGCTGGTCGCGGCACTCGACGCGCACGCGGACCAGGCCTCGGTGCTGCTGCTGTCCGATTACGGCAAGGGCGTGCTGGGCCCGGCGGTGATCGCCCATGCGGTGGGACTGGCGCGGATGCACGGTATCGCGGTGTTCGTGGATCCGAAATCGCGCGACTTCCGGCGCTACCGGGGGGCCACCTGCGTCACCCCCAACGCCCGCGAGCTGGGCGAGGCGTCGGGGCTCGCGGTCGAGGACGAGGCGGAAGTCGAGCGCGCGGCGCGTACGGTGATGGCGCAGGCCGAGGCCGGCGCGATCCTGGCCACCCGCTCGGAGAAGGGGATGATCCTGGTCGAGCGCGACGGCCCCGCCCACGCGGTGCGCTCGCGCGCGCGCGAGGTGTTCGACGTGTCCGGCGCCGGCGACACGGTGATCGCGGCCCTGGCGCTGGCGCACGCCTCCGGCCGGTCGCTGGAGCAGGCGATGCACATCGCCAACGCCGCCGCCGGCGTGGTGGTGGGCAAGCTCGGCACCGCCACCGCGGACCTGGCCGAGGTGATGGCGGAGCTCGACCTCGCCGATCAGGAGCTGGGCGAGGAGCCGGGCGAGGGGGGCCTCGCCGGCGTGTCCCCGCTCGCGCGGGTCCAGGGACTGGTGGCGCGCTGGAAGGCGCAGGGGCTGTCGGTCGGCTTCACCAACGGCTGCTTCGACATCCTCCATCCCGGCCACGTGGCCCTGCTGGCGACGGCACGCGCCGCCTGCGACCGGCTGGTGGTCGGGCTGAACGCGGATGCGAGCGTGACGCGCCTGAAGGGACCGGAGCGGCCGGTCAACCCGCTCGCCGCCCGGGCCCAGGTGATCGCGGCGCTGCGCCATGTCGACGCGGTGGTGGGGTTCGAGGACGACACCCCGCTGGCGCTGATCCGCACCCTGCTGCCCAACGTGCTGGTGAAGGGCGAGGACTACGCGCCGGAGCAGGTGGTGGGGGCGGTGGAGGTCATCGCCGCCGGCGGACGGCTGATGCTGGCGCGCCTGGTGCCGGGCAGCTCGACCACCGCGACCATCGCCCGGATCAGGCGGGCGGAGCGGGCGGAACGATGATGGGGCCAGGCCGGATCGCCGGGCCCGAGGCGGCGTCGGACGGGATCGCGCGGGCCGCCCGGACGCTCGGCGACTGGGTGTTCGGCCTCGCCTTGCCGTTCTGGTCCACCGCCGGGATGGACCCGCCGCTTGGGCCGGGCCGCGGTCGCGCCGCCTGCGAACACCTCCGGCTCGACGGCCGGCCGGCCGAGCCCGGCTACCGGCGCATGCGCGTGCAGGCGCGCCAGCTCTACGTGTTCACCGAGGCGGCGGCGCGCGGGGTCGACGGCGCCGCGGCGATCGCCGACGGGATCCACCGCTTCATGACCACCCAGGGCGCCGCGTCGGATGGCGGCTGGGCGCGTCGGCTGCGTCCGGACGGCACCGTGCTGGACCCGACCGCCGACCTGTACGACCTCGCCTTCGTGTTGTTCGCGCTGGCCCACCACGCGCGGCTGACTGGCGACCCGGCGCCGCTGCGCCAGGCCGACCGCACCCTGGAGTACCTGCGCCGGCACATGGGCCGCCCGTCCGGCGGGTTCGCCAACACCGAGCCGGCAGAGGGCGGCTGGCGGCAGCAGAACCCGCACATGCACCTGCTGGAAGCGGCGCTGGAGCTGTTCTCGGTCGGCGGCGACGGGCGCTGGGCGGAGTTGGCGGCGGAGCTGGTGGCGCTGTTCCGCACACGGCTGCTGGAGGCGGAGAGCGGCACGCTGGGCGAGTATTTCGACGAGGACTGGCGACGCGCCGCCGGCGTCGACGGCGACAAGGTGGAGCCCGGCCACCACGCCGAGTGGATCTGGCTGCTCGAGCGCCACCAGGCGCTGACAGGCGAGGCCACCGCCGCGCTGATGGCGCCGCTCGACGCGCTGTGCCGGCGGCACGGCATCGGCGCCGAGACCGGGCTGGTGCGCGACGAGGTCGGCCGCGACGGCAGCCTGCGCCTTCGCTCCTCCCGGCTCTGGCCGCAGGGCGAGGCGGTGAGGGCGCAGTGCACGCTGTACCGGATGGCACAGGTGCTGCGCGACGCGGATGCGGCCCGGGAGCACGAGGCGGTCATGCTGCGCAGCGCCGGCAACCTGCTGACCCGCTACCTGATCGCCGAGGATGGCGGGCTGATGCCGCCCGGCACCTGGATCGACCGGCTCGATCCGTTCGGCCGGCCGGCGATCGACCGCATCCCGACCAGCTCGTTCTACCACATCATGTCGGCCTGGACGGAGCTGGACCGGTTGCGGCCCCGTGCCGGGGACGCGCCGCCGGGCTGAACCGGGACATCCCCGTTATCCACAGGCATCCCCGTTATCCACAGGGCAGTGTTGACACGCCTGCCGGGGTCGGTTGCGCTAGAATGAAAGCGTGAACCAGATCGAGCCACTCCGGCGCGACTCCCTGCTCGGGCTGTCGCAGCGCCAGCCGCCCTCCAACCTCGCCGCCGAGCAGGCGCTGCTCGGCGCGCTCCTGGCCAACAACAAGGCCTATGAGCGGATCGCCGAGTTCCTGGCGCCTGAGCACTTCATCGACCCGGTGCACGGGCGGATCTACCAGTCGATCGTGCGGCGGGTGGAGGCGGGCCAGCTCGCCGATGCTGTAACGCTCAAGGCGGAGCTTGAGCATTCCGGCGTGCTCGACGAGGTCGGCGGCACCGCCTACCTGGCCCAGCTGCTGACCGCGATGGTCGGCATCATCAACGCCGGCGAGTACGGTCGCGCGATCCACGACGCCTGGATCCGCCGGCAGATGATCGAGATCGGCGAAACGGTGGTGAACAACGCGTTCGGGCTGGATCCCGAGCTCGACGGGTCCAAGCAGATCGAGGCGGCCGAGGAAACGCTGTTCAAGCTGGCGACCGACAAGGGCCAGGACGGCGGCTTCATCACCTTCGAGCGCGCCCTGACCGACGCGATCGGCATCGCCGAGAAGGCGTTCCACCGCACCGGCGCCGTCAGCGGCCTGACCACCGGCCTGCGCGACCTGGACAAGAAGACCGGCGGACTGCACCCGTCCGACCTGCTGATCCTGGCCGGACGGCCGGCGATGGGCAAGACCGCGCTGGCCACCAAGATCGCCTTCGGGGCCGCGCGCTCGCTGATGCAGGAGGCGCGCGAGACCGGGGTGACGCCGCGCGGGTCGGTGGCGATCTTCTCGCTGGAGATGAGCGCCGAGCAGCTCGCCACCCGCCTGCTGTCGGAGGAAAGCCGGGTGTCCGGCGAGCGCATCCGGCGCGGCGAGATCGGGCAGAAGGAGTTCGACCGCTTCGTCCAGGTCAGCCGTGAGCTGCAGACCCTGCCGCTGCACATCGACGACACGCCGGCGATCACCCTGTCGGCGATGCGCACCCGCTGCCGACGCCTCGCCCGCACCAAGGGGCTGAGCCTGGTGGTGGTGGACTACCTGCAGCTGATGCGGCCGGCGGTCGGCACCAAGCCGGACAACCGGGTGCTGGAGATCTCCATGATCACCCAGGGGCTGAAGGCGATCGCCAAGGAGCTGGCGGTGCCGGTGCTGGCGCTGTCGCAGCTCTCGCGTCAGGTGGAGAGCCGCGAGGACAAGCGGCCGCAGCTGTCGGACCTGCGCGAATCCGGCTCCATCGAGCAGGACGCCGACGCGGTGATGTTCATCTACCGCGACGAGTACTACCTGCAGCAGCGCATGCCCAAGGACACCATGTTCGACAGCAACGACAAGTTCCTGGTCGCCATGGACGCCTGGCAGCACAAGATGGAGCTGGCGCACAACAAGGCCGAGCTGCTGCTGGAGAAGCAGCGCCACGGTCCGACCGGCAAGATCGACCTGTTCTTCGAGGGCGAGTTCACGCGCTTCGCCGACCTGGACACCGTGCACGGGAACTGAGACCGAAACACCCCATCTGGCTGGGCAAGCGGCCCGGCTCGCGCACCTGATGCCGATTCGGCGGTAGGGACAGCTATCATGGCGACCTCCGGCGGCCCCGTTTGCGGTGCCGCGATGCTGATCGAGGTCGGTGGATGCGTCGTTTCCTGCTGTTGACCACGTTGACCTTCGCCAGCCCGGCGCTAGCCGACGGCCCGACGGCATTGACGCTGCAGCAGCAGTTCAGCAGCGGCCCCAGCCCGGGTGCCGCCGGGGCGGTGCGAGCCGCGGGTGGCGACACCAGTGCCACGGTGGCCACCGTCAACGCTCCCGGTGCCATCGCGCGACGCTGGGCGGACCGTCTGGCCGACCGCCTGAACGTGCGCGACTTCGGAGCGCAGGCGAACGCCGCCAGCGCCGCGCTGGGCCAGGCGGTTCCAGCGGGATCGACCGTGCTCCCGCTCGCGGGGCCGGCCGCGCCGGTGGCGGGACAGGCGGCAATCGGCGCCTTCCTGTCCGCCGGCACCAAGGTTGCTTCCGTGTCGGTGAGCGGCGGCATCGTCCTGGTCACCCTCAGCGCGCCCACCCAGGCCAGCGCGGCCGCCGGCGCCCCGCTCGACTTCGCCACCCATGACGACACCGCTGCCTTCTCCGCCGCCCTGGCGGCAGCGGTCGCGCCGGCGCAGATCGTGGTGCCGCCGGGGCGCTACTGGCTGACCGGTTATCCGGGCAACAAGCTCGGCGTGACCTGGATCTCGCAAGGGGCGAGCTTCACACAGAACGGCGGCATCGCGGAGCAGATCGACCAGTCTATCATGCAGCAGCCTGGCGGAGCCGGTTTCGAGATCGTCAAGCGGATGACGTCGGTCGCTGGCGAGGAGGGCCTGTTCATGCCGATCGACGCCGAGCCGAGCGGTACTACGGCCAGCTTCCAGAAGAACGCCCTGCACGCGGTGCTGTATCAGAACGATCCGTCTCTCTACGCGTTCCGCGGCGACGCCACCACGGCGACGCACGACCTGGTCGGTGTGTCGGTGCAGGCGCATTGCCCGGCCAGCAACCAGCGATGCAGCCTGTTCGGCTCCAACTGGGTGAACTTCCTCGACACCGGGAGCGATGGGCCCAGCACCGCCAACGAGACGCAGATCATCGACAACCGCGCCGCCGGGGTGCCGGAGATGGATAGCTGGAACAATGTCGGCGCCGTCGACTACATCGTCACCGGCATGTCGCCGGCCACCAACGTCATGATGATCCAGGGAACCTCGGCCGCCGGCCCCGGCGCCTATGACGGGATCGTCTTCCGCTCGGGCGCGATTGGCCGCAGGCTGCTGGTCGAGCGGACCGCCGGCGCGCCCGACAGCACCGGCGTCGTGCGCTCGCACACCGACACGCTGTGGCTTAGCGCCGACGGGTCTATGTTCGGTCAAACTCTGCATGTCGGCGGCGGCATCGCCAGCAACGACGCGCTGCCATCGGCCGGGCTTTCAGTGGATGGCAATGGCAACGTTGTCGCCCCCTCCGTCGCCACGTCGAGCCTGTCGGTGAGCGGCGGCGCCAGCTTGGGCGCGCTTGCCGTTGCCGGGCCGTTGCAGAGCGGCGGCGGCATCGTGTCCACCCAATCCGGCGCCTACGCGCTGGCGCAGTCGGATTGCGGCACCACCATCCGCGATATCGGAGCCGGCCCGCACACCTATCTCGTTCCCGCCGGCCTGCAGACGGGTTGCGCCATCGCGGTGATCCAGGCCGGCGCCGGAGTTATTTCTTTCGCAGCGGGGTCGGGCGAGACTCTCGAAGCGTTCAACGGCCAGGTCCGTACCGGCGGGGCGTTCGCCCGGGCGAGCCTCCTGGTCGACAGCCCGGCCAGCGCGGTATTGAGCGGGCAACTGCAGTAGCGCGGGAAGGCGGGTGCCCAGACAGGCATGGTCATTCCTGAAGCAACAATTTGGCAGTTTATTTGAACGCGGTTTGGATATGATGCGGCAACCAGAACGCAGGTTGCAAATGCAGTGTCTCATGACGCGGGAACATGTACAACAATTAAAACAGCACCGCATCTACTTCAGCCAGGATGAAGGGGACCGGTTCACAACCGACCAGATGGTCTTCTTTGACCAGGACGGAACGGTCGAGCCCTACAGCGCGATTCTGCAAGGCGTTGAGATCCCGACCATCGGCTCGTTCAGCTACAGCCTGAGCGGCCTGCCTCCCTCGATCCGGATCGGCCGCTACTGCTCGATCTCCTGGGGGGTCCAGGTGATGGCCCTGAACCACCACCTGTCCTTCGCCTCCACCTCATCCTTCTCCTATGACCCGCACTTCGTCATCTTCAGGAAGTGTCTGGAGGACGATGCGGTCGAGTCGTTCAGCCGCTATGGTGGACAGCCCAGCCGCCCGAATCGGATCGAAGCGCCGGTCATCGAGCATGACGTCTGGATCGGACAGGACGTGCTGCTGGCACGAGGCATCACGCTTGGCACCGGCTGCGTGATCGGCGCCGGAGCCGTGGTGACGGGCTCGGTGCCGCCCTATGCCATCGTGGGCGGCAACCCGGCACGCTTGATACGCTTCCGCTTTCCCGAGGAGATCATCTCCCGCCTGCTCAGGTCCGCCTGGTGGGACTACAAGGTCTCGGACTTCGCGCAGATGCGCTACGACGATCCGGTTGCGTTCATCGCGCAGCTGGAGCAGGCGGCGGAAGCCGGGACGATCATGCCCTTCCGGCCGGAACGGGTCGTGCTCGGCCAGTTCTTCGGGATGGCCTGACGATGGTCCGGTCAGCATGACGACTGTTCCGGTCGCGGCGGACGAGGCCCGGATCACCGGCAGCGCCTGGCAGATGGGCTATGGCGGCGAGCCGTTCTTTCCGGGCGTGGTGCGCTTCCTGCCTGGCGGCGCCCTGTCCAGCCACCATGACCACGACCGGATCGGCTGGCGCCACGAGGGCGGCTGTCTGGTTATCCTGGCACCCGGCGGCGACGTGACGGTGACGCTAGACCGCATCGGGATGATTGGCGACGTGCTGCAACTGGAGGGCGACTGCCGGTCGGAGCGGTCCGCCGGCAGGACGCTGCTGCTGCGCGAGTTCATCCGCGACGGCGCGCACCACGCTGCGGTGCGGATCAACGCCGAGGCTACGCCCGGCCACCTGCGTAGCAACCTTCGCGAGCTGATCGACCGGTTCGGCTGGCACATCGGCGACCACAGCTACGGCCATCCGATCATCTTCGAGTCCAGCGTCGCCCGGCTGACGGTTGGCCGCTTCGTCTCGATCGCCGGCAACGTGTGCCTGGCACTCGGGAACCACAGGACCGACACGGCGACCACCTACCCGTTCTCCGCCCTTCAGCACATTTGGCCGCTGGCGCCTGCCAGCGCCAGCCATGCGACCAGGGGCGACATCGTCATCGGCAACGACGTCTGGATCGGCGCCTTCGCCTTCGTCACCGCCGGCGTCACCATCGGCGACGGGGCGGTGGTGGGCGGCAACGCAGTGGTGACGCGGTCGGTACCGCCCTATGCGATGGTCGCCGGTAACCCGGCGCGGATCATCCGCTTTCGCTTTGACGCCCGCACCATCGCCCGCCTGCTCGACCTGCGCTGGTGGGACTGGGATGACCGTATCATCGCCGTGATGCTGCCCCGGATCATGCAGCCGGACGTCACCGCTTTCCTGGAGTACTGCGACGCCAACCCGCACGAGCTCGGCATGCCGGGCCCAGCTACGTAACCTGTCGGGGCATCACTGCCGGGGTCCGACACCGCGGCCCGTTGAAGACGGCTGAACGCCCGTGTTATCGGTTGCCGCTGCTGGAGGATTGTTCATGCCGGGTATGACGGCGGCGGAGGTGGACGCGGCGCGCAAGGCGGGCGTCGATGCCTTCTACTACCAGGCCTTCGATCAAAGCCGAACAGCCTTCGAAGCTTTGTTGCAGGTCGTGCCCACCGACCCGGTCGCGCTGATGCACCTGAGCCTGCTGCGCCAGGAGCAGGGCCAGGCGGAACAAGCCCTAGCCCTGTTGAAGGCTGCGGCAGCGGCCGACCTGTCCTACGCCACCGCCAAGTCCATCGCCGTCTACCTGTCGCGTCGCCGGCGCGTGCGCGAAGGGGCGGCCTTTGAGGATGGCTGGCTCACCTTGCTGGAACTGGCGCTGCTGTCCGGCGTGCTGCCGCAGAACACGATCGATGGCCTGGCGGCACTGCCACCGAACCGCTCGGACTCGCACGGCATCCCGAAGCGGATCATGCAGTACTGGGACAAGCCTGTTCCGCCGGACGAGGTCGTCTCGCTCATGCAGCGCTGCAAGGCAGCAAATCCCGGCTACGTCCACGACCTGTTCAACGACGCGAGCGCCCAGGACTTCCTCGCCACCCAGTACGGCACCGTCGTGGTCGACCTGTACCGTGCCTGCTTCCACGTCGCGGCCAAGGCCGACTTCTTCAGGCTCGCCTACCTTTACAAGCAGGGGGGCTTCTATATCGATGCCGACGAGGTCTGCGACCGGCCCCTCGACTCCTGTTTCCGCACCGGCGGCGTCGAGCAGGTCTACACCTTCAGCCGCGGCCTGCCGAGCTGCGTGAACAACTGGTTCATCGGCGCCGCCAGCGGCACCCGGATCATCGAGCGGACCTTCGAGAACTGCATGGAGAACCTGTCGAGCGTCATCAAGCACGGGCCCAAGACCAACGTCTGGGTGCTGACCGGTCCCGGCGTGCTCAGCTTCTCGATCCTGGACCTGTTCTGCGAGCCTGCCGAACAGTTGGGCGCGCGCGCGTTCGGGACCACGGTGCTGCTGGAGGAGAGCGAGTACCGCCGCTTCTTCGACGCGCCGCCGATGCAGTACAAGAACGACAAGGACGGCAACTGGCGCATGATCGGCTGATCGGACTTAATCGAGCTGATCCGCGAGCAGCGACCGCAGCAGCGCCAGGTGCTCGTCCGCCACCGAAAGACGCTGCCGCCCTGCCTCGTCCCTGGTGCCGCAGAACACGTAGCCCATTCGCTGCCGCAGTGCCGCGCACAGGCCGGATTGCAGGAAGCCTGGATGCCCCGCGGTGCCGCGCAGGGCGATCACCGTCGCTTCCGGACCGCAGAAGATCGAGTTGTGCAGGCCGGAGCCGTATTCGCCGACCAGCATCCTGGCCTCGGAGAACATCCTGACCTGAGCGGGGATGCCCATCTCCTCCGGGTAGACGATCTCGAACCCGTCCGCCGCCAACTGTTCCTCGATCTCGGACGCGTTGGTCAGCGTGCGGCTGTCGTTGCCCCAGTTCCGGCGCGACACGAACAAGCGTCGTGTCGCGGGGCTTGGGTGCGCATCTCCCAGCACCGCCTCCGTCAGCGACCGCGAGGCCGCGCGCAGCAAGCTGTTGGCGCGGCCGTCGCCGCGGAAGGCGGTCGGGATGAGCGCGTGGGCGATATGGCAGGTCTCGGTGCGGACGTCGTAGGTCGTGATCTGGTGGTCGGCGATGCCGAGCAGGCGCAGCCATTGCCGGGCGAACGGCGCCACGTCGTCCGGCAGCAGGTAGGCCAGCCTGCGCAGGTCGAGCCCGAGATGCGTCAGCACGTGCAGGCGCGGCAGGAAGTCGACCAGCCAATGCCCGTACATCCGGTAGGCCGGCCCGCACAGCAGCACCACCTCGCCATGATGGCTGGCTGTCGCCGGCGCCGTGACCGGCGGTGCCGCCTCGATCGCCTGCGGGTGCATCCCGTTCTGCTCGATGCACACCGTCTTGCCGTCCCGGCACAGCATCCGGTCGCCCTGCAGGCTGGCCGCGGCGATCCGGAATAGCCCGACCGACGGCGCCTGCCGGTCGCCGTAGTACCAGCCGCCGAACTCCGGAGGGACCGGCCCGAGCAGAAGCAACGGCGAGGGACGCAGGTGCTTCTCCACCGGCGCCGCCTCCTGGTAGGAGAAGCCCTGCAGCGACCAGGCGATCGCATCGCCGACGTAGAGGTAGTCTCTGGTCATTCTGACGTCGCACGCATGGTGGCCTCGGACCGAGAAGGCGGATAGTCTCGTCGCCGTCCGCCGGTCGCGCAACCGGGTCGGTCAGGAGCAGTTGTCGGAGGTCCTGCCATGTACGAGGTCGAGGATCCGGCTTCGGGCGGACGCGACTCTGAGGAGGCCGCGCTGGCGACCCGGCTCCAGGCGGACCCGACGGATCCTGAAGCCTGGCTGCGGCAGGCACAGCTCCTGGCCGGCCGGGGCGATGCCGAGCCTGCCCTCGAAGCCTGCCGCCGGGCACTGGCGCTGTGGCCGGACGTGACGCCCGTCTACCGGCTGCAGCTCGAGCTCGCCCGGGGGCGGGACCCGGTGCTGGCGCTGCGCGCGTTGCGCGGCCTGGCGCTGGCGACGCCGGACGATCCGGAGCTCAACAGCGAGCTCGGCGCCGCCCTCTGCCGCGCCGGCGACTTCGCGGCCGCGGTGCCGTTCCTGCGCGCGGCGGTCGCGGTGCTGGGGCACCGCAACGACACGCTGTGGAACTACACCAGCGCATTGGCGATCACCGCCGGCTACGGCGAACTGCTGGGCAGCCAGCCCCTGCTCGACCGGCTGGCGGCCGATGGCCCGTCGCCCTATCCGCCTTATGCCCATCTGGCAGTGGCCAGGCTGGCGCAGTCGGTCGACCGCGATGCGCTGATCGCCGACGCCTCGGCGCTGCGTGTGTCGCCGCGCTGGCTCGATCCCGACGCGGCGTCGCGGCGCCTGGCGGAGGCGATCGCGGCGGGGGAGCCGTTCAGCCTGGTCCGGCTCGACATCGCGCTGTCCCGGTTCGTCTGCTTCCTCAGCCCGCACGCCAACCGCGTGCTGCGGCCGCAGGAGATGTCGGCGGTGCTGGACAGCGTCTGGCAGGGCTGGTTCGGCGCGCAGGCGGAGGGTCTCGGCGTGGTCGTGCTGGCCAGGCTGGAGCACGCCTTCAACGACGCGTTGCGCAGCGCCGACGTGACCGCCCTGCCGGAGCCGGAGCGTCTGTGCTGCGAGCACTACCATTTCGGCTTCCTGGCCGAGATGCAGCGGGTCTGCACGGGCAACGGGAGCACCGCGTTCACAGCCGTCCACGTGCTCGACATCCTGCATGAGCGCGTTCCGTACCTGCGCCCGCTGCTGACCGGGCTGCCGTTCCTGGGCGTTGTCGGTCCCTATCCGGCGCTGTCCCAGAAGCTCGGCCGCTTCTGCGGGATCGCCGAGACGCGGACGGTCCTGGTTCCCCGCGACGCGTCCATGCCGGTGCCTCATGACGGCATGGAAGCGGCCGAGTACCTGCCGGAACAGCACCTGCGCGTGTTGGACCAGCTCTCGGTGCCGTTCAACGGCGCGGTGTTCCTCGTTTCCGCGCCCGGTCCGCTCGGCATCATCTATTGCGGACGGATCAAGGCGCAGGGCGGGATCGCCATCGACATCGGCCCGCTGGCGCATCGTTGGGCCGGCTGAACGCCGTCATGACCGTTCATGATGGTTCGGAGGTCGAGCGGCCTCGGTCCCGCCGTTCCGCAAGGGCGCAAACGGCTTCATCCCCCTGGCCCTCATCCCCTGGCCCGGCTGCGCGGATGGGCAGAACCGCTCAGTCGCCGGTGCCGGAGCGCTGTCGGGGAGCGACCCTCACCACATGGTGCGGACGTCCGATCGAGCTGTAGGCGAGGCCGGCGGCGTCCATGGCGGCCGGGTCGTAGATGTTGCGCAGGTCGATCACCACCCGGCCGCTCATCAGCTCGCGCAGCCGCTCGGGCGACAGGGCGCGGAACTCGTTCCACTCGGTCAGCACCAGCAGCACGTCGGCGCCGGTGGCGGCGTCGAGCGCGTCGCTGCAATAGGTCACGCCGCGCTCGGGCAGCAGCGGCCTGGCCGCCTCCATGCCGGCCGGGTCGAAGGCGCGCACCTGGGCGCCGTTCTCCACCAGCCGGTGCACGATCGGGATCGACGGCGCATCGCGCATGTCGTCGGTCTCCGGCTTGAAGGTCAGCCCGAACACCGCGACCGTCTTGGCCCGGACGCTGCCGCCGCAGGCGGACATGATCCGTGCCGCCATGCTGGCCTTGCGCGCCTCGTTGACCTGCACGGTGGCCTCGACCAGGCGCGACGAGGCGCCGGCCTCCTGGGCGATCCGCATCAGGGCCAGCGTGTCCTTGGGGAAGCACGAGCCGCCGTAGCCGGGGCCGGCGTGCAGGAACTTCGAGCCGATCCGCCCGTCCATGCCGATGCCGCGCGCCACCTCGTGCACGTCGCCGCCGACGCGCTCGCACAGGTCCGCCATCTCGTTGATGAAGGACACCTTCATCGCCAGGAACGAGTTGGCGGCGTACTTGATCAGCTCCGAGCTTTCCAGGCTGGTGAACAGGATCGGCGCCTCGATCAGGTAGAGCGGGCGATACAGCCGGCGCATGATCTCCTGCGCCCGCTCCGCCCCGCCGGGACGGCCGGAATCGGTGCCGATCACCACCCGGTCGGGGCGCATGAAGTCGGCGATCGCCGAGCCCTCGCGCAGGAACTCGGGGTTGGAGGCGACGTCGAAGGCGAGCTCGGGCTTGAGCCGCGCCACCATCTCGGCGATGCGCCGGCCGGTGCCCACCGGCACGGTCGACTTGGTGACGATCACCGCGTAGCCGGTCATGGCGGCGGCGATCTGCTCGGCGGCGGCGAACACGTAGGTGAGGTCGGCATGGCCGTCGCCGTTGCGCGGCGGCGTGCCGACGGCGATGAAGATCGCCTCCGCCCCCTGCACCGCGGCGGGAAGGTCGCTGCCGAAGCTGAGCCGGCCCGCCTCGATGTTGTCGGCGACCAGCTTGTCCAGCCCCGGCTCGTAGATCGGGATCTCGCCGCGCGACAGGGCGGCCAGCCGGCCGGGATGGGTTTCCACCACCGACACCTGGCTGCCGAACTCGGCGAAGCAGGCCGCCGACACCAGCCCGACATAGCCGCCGCCGATCATCGCAATGCGCATGAAGATGTCCCCTGTCGCGGCTGTCCTGCAAAGGGTGGAAGAACCATTCCAGGGCCTGGCAAATCAACAGCAAAAGCAGGGAATGGGGGGAGTTCCTCATCAATTGACAAGTTTGGGCGTGAAAAAGCCGGTATAGGGCAGTTCTGTTGCGTCTTCGTTCCCATGACGGGCACGGAGCGGACCCGTGGCGCGGCCCGAAGCCTCGCGATCGGAGCCGTGGGTCGCGTCGGGTGGTCGTCGCGACGCGTAGTGCCGATCGCCCGTTCGGCGACGCGGCGAAGACGGCTAGGCAAGCCGACCGGGGCACCTTACAGAAGCACGCTTGATCGCCATGCTTCCCGCTGTTCAATGGTTCACGGATTTCGGCGATCAGGGCGTCGTGCTTCCGTCCTCGGCGGCCATAGCCGGTTTCCTGCTCCTCGGCCGCCGGTGGCGTGCCGCCGCCTCGTGGATCCTCGCGGTGGGAAGCGTTCTCGGCGTCATGCTGGTCCTGAAGCTCGGCATCGGGGCCTGTGGCTGGGAGCTCGGCATCCCCGGGCTGAACAGCCCGAGCGGCCACACCGCCAGCGCCACGGTGCTCTATGGCGGGGTGTCCACCCTTCTCCTGCCCGGGCTCCGCGGCCTGTCACGGATCCTCCCCGCCATCCTGATCGCCGTCCTGTTCGCCGTCTCCCGCGTGCTGCTGCATGACCACAGCATCCTCGAGGTGAGCATCGGCGGCGTCGTCGGCCTCTGCGGGGTCGGCCTGTTCGCCCGGCTGTGCGGACCGGTTCCGCCCGGTGTCCGCCTGGTCTGGCTTTCCATCGTGGTCGCGGTCGTCGCGGTCACGGCACACGGGAACCGCATGACCGCGGAGCAGCATATCCACTCGTTCGCCACGCTGTGGCTGCGCGCGAGGCTGTGCCCGATGCCGCGCTGAGCCGCGCCGGGACGCGGATCGGACTTATCGTCTTGGCGGTTTGTGCCGCACCTGCCGAGGCACCAGCCGGGCAGCCGACGGATCGACGATCGCCGGTGATCTCAGGCATCTTTCATGTGCTCGAGAGCGGCTGCCGGTGGATCGACTACTTGGCCGCCCATGGCCGGCCGACGACGATGTGCAACCTGTTCAACTGGTCATCCCCCGCCGGAGCAACCGCCAGGCACGCCGTCCGCTACGACCGCGAGCGCTACAAGGGCAGGCACCTCATCAAGACCCTCCGCCGCCTCAAGAACATTCGCTGCGTCGCCACCAGGCTCACAACAGGCTCGCCGCCAACTTCCTGTCTGGCGTCGCCCTCGCCACCGCGCTCGCGTCCTGGACGTGACCGGGTCGAAGCCCTGGATTGAGCTTATCACTAGGCCGCTTGCTTTCTTCTCCGGAGTCTCCCTGTGATGCCAGAGAACCTATTGAGAATTTCGTCAAGCATATCACGGCGGAAGGCTGCGACAAGCCCGAGGTAGGTTCCTCCCATCACGATACCGATCACTAGGCACTGCAGCAGATCGCTCGTTCGAATGCCGGGCAGATCGGAACACAGAATGCCCACACCAGCGGCAACTATCGAAAATACAGACGGAACTAGGTAGAATTCTGTAACGGCCTTCCATGAGACCTTGTTCTGTATCAGAATCATATATGTCATGGTCTGTGGCCACGTGAAGTAGTATATGGCTACCGCAATGGCCACACCCATGACGTTGCCTAACCACGCGCCGGCAATGATCAAAGCAAAGAAGACTGGTGCAGCAACGAGGTGGTAGAGAAATCCGGCACGAAATTCACGACGAGCGCTCAGGAGCGACCCGCTCACCCAGCTCATCGCGTCGAACGGTAATCCGACACTCAAGATGGCAACATAAGGGACTGCCCTCATCCAGCGCTCGCCGAACAGCAAATGCAGCCCCGGGTGCGCGAGGGCGGCCTGCAGAAAGCAAAACGGCATTACGAGATATCCCAGCAGCCGGCATGCGCGAACCACAGCCGAGATCTGTTTCTGTGGCTCGCTGCGGAATTGTGCCAAAGCAGGGAAAACGACGCTTGTGACATTGCCCGCCAGCATCCTCACGGGCTGAGCCGAAAATCGGAAGGCGAAAAAATAGAAACCAATCTCGCTCTTCGAAGCAATCAGGCCGAGAACAATGTAGCTGCCCTGTCCAATGAGCTCGATAAGAGTTCTCGTGAGAAGGACGTAACTGCTGTTTCCAAACAGATATCGCAAATGAAGCGGCCGGAACCGGCGGTTCACCCTCGGCGCCGATCGCCTCCAGAACCACACGGCTCTCAGAAACCCTACAATCGGGTATGGAAGCGCGAAAGCAAATGGTCCCATGCCAAGGGCCGCGAAAACGACTGTCAGGATTTGCGTCGCAAAAATGTCGAATGTGTTGTAGACGGCAAGAAAGCGGAAATCCAGCTCCGCCCTTATGCGCGCTGTCGGCACTGTGGCTATCGCGCGTAGCGGTGTTGCGATTGCGATGGCTATGATGAGACCGGTTAAGCTAGGCGAGTGATACCATTTCGCCGCAAACGGCGCTATGGCGAACATACCCAGCATCCCGAGGAAGCTGATCCCAAAACTAAGCCAGAAGGCAGGTGTTTCCCAGTAAGCGATCGTTTTTTGCCGCTGAAGAAGCACTTCATCGATGCCAAATCCGATCAACGAGTTCGCGATCGTGGTCACTGTTAAAGCTAGGCCGATGATGCCGAAATCCTCTGGCAGGAGGAGCCTGGCGAGGACAAGCTGCGTAACAAACCCGATAAGTCGCGAGGCGAGGCCTTGAGCGACCAGCCAGATAAAGCCACTTGTTGTGGCTCTTCCGACGCCGGACACCTTGGCCGGCTTCACGACGCGATCCTTGTCATCCGAGGTATGATGATGTCTCGCATCGTGCATGGCCTCTTTCATGTTCGTCCCGGCAAGGCGCTTTGACCTCTTCCGTGACGTTGGTGCGTGGATGGGCTCGGTTAGCTTGAACCGAGTAACCCGTCTATGTCGCTGTATGCCGGTCAAGCACAAGGCGGGCCGCCATCGCCGTATTCTGAGCAACGCTGAAAAGTGTCAGACCAGGCTGCCTTCGAGGTCGGAGGTGTAACGACGTGATGACTTGGCATTCTGTTCGTCCTGGATCACGCCGGGATGTACCGATGTAGTCACGTTCTGCTGCTGCCGTCCCTGGGTAACTTAGCGCGACCTTGCCATGTACCCGCCCTGGACAGAACCGACCGGCAGCTGTTCGAGCAGGAAGAGCGGGATGTGCAGAAGCATGGGCTTACCTGCCGGAGATGGCGCGAGCTTCACCTTGCCGTGAACGTCACCGCTGACGAGATCGCTACAGAACGAGTATACCGTGGTTCCAACGAGCTAGCTATGGGACCTCCGGATGCGAAAAGTAGATTATGAGAAGATCCTGCCAGTCGTGGAGTTTGGATCAGAAATACCGAAGACGATCCACCACGTCTTCTTTGGAACTAGGATACCAGAGCCATTTGAGAACAATATCGACCGGATCCTGCTGGAAAACCCCGAATACTCGCATCATATGCTTGGCGATGACAACGCTGTAAGCTTCATCGAGTCGCACTATAATGAACAGGTAAGGGAGTTTTTCGAGAGGCTCAACCACTCCTATCCCGCCATACGGTCTGACTTCCTGCGCTATCTCGCTGTCTACGCTGTGGGAGGTATCTATCTGGATGTAAAAAGCCTGTTCACCACTCCTATTAGAGATGCAGTTAATGGTGATGAGTCATTTATATTGTGCCAGTGGTGCAATGAAAAAGGAGAAGAATATGAGAACTTTGGGATCCGTTGGGTAGACAACTATATTGAGGGCGGAGACTATCAACAATGGCACATCATTGCAGCGAAGGGCCATCCTTTTCTGAGGGCTGTCATCATAGAAGTGATGCACCGGATAGATAATTACCGGCTGTGGCGTGAAGGGACTGGCCGCACCGCGGTCTTCTATCTAACTGGTCCTCACACCTACTCAGATGCGATCTATCCCATACGAGACCGGCATCCACACAAGTACTATAGACACGATATCGATGCCAGACTGAAATATAGTTGTTTACCCGGAATGTCACATGCAGATGCCGACAAAAGCCACTATTCTCTGGTTCATGCTACGCTGGTGCATCCAAAAGGAGTTAATAGCCTTCTTTACCTGATCTTTCGGAGCTTCCAATTTCTGCGCCGAAAAGCGTTTAAGAGTAGATGATTATGGCTGTGTTGGACGGTGAGTCGCCGACGCAAGCTGAACGATCGACTGGGCAGGTCGATACCGTTGCAGCAAGCCAAGGTGACAGGCCAATCGTGACAGCAGTGTCGGTTGCCCGGCCTGGCGCAGCAGCAAAGCAGTAATGATCCGCCCCTTGCCGACAAGGCCGACGCTTCGGCCGGTCGAACCAGATCACTTGATTGAATGGCGACTCTTGACCAGACGACTGGCTGAAGCGTGATCCATGAGCTGATGAAGCTCTAGAGCTGCTGGCAGCTAAACGCCCAGCTTCTTCCTGATAAAGCGTCCTGCGCGGTAGGCCGTGTGGAGCGGAAGCAGCCGTGCGGGAAGCTGGACGATGGATCGTTCATTCTCCGAATAGTGCTGGCCGAACAGCTTCTTGTGACCGTCGCCGGGGATCGCGCTATAGTCGAGAAAGAGAGCTGACTCGTTGGGGACAATCTTGCACTGATGGCTCTTCAACAAGGGCATGATCGTCAGCGTGTAGGCGAGCGGGCCCGTAAGCCTCATGACACCGACCTTGCCGGTTCCATGTCGCCATGGCCGATAACGTTCTATGTCGTCCAGGATCGAGAGCAGGAGGACACGCAGGAAAGGGTGTCCCGGTGCGGCGATGATGTGCCACTGCTGCAACTCGCCGCCAGCAACGTGCGCCACCTCGGGCTTGAGGCCGAACCCCTCGTACTTCTCACCCTTTTTGTTGCTCCATTGCGAGATGATGTAGCCTTCATCGCCTGCTATGACGTCATCGATCGGCACAAGAAACCGGCTCTTGATATCAAGGTAGACCCCGCCAATCCGATACATGACAAGATAGCGAAAAAGATCGGCTCGCGCCGCTCCGTAACTCGGGTCTATTTTCAGATAGGCATCGAGAACCTTCCGTCCGTAGTGCTCAGAAACAAAGGACTCGATTGCCTCATTATCATAGAACCTGTAATTCCACTCAGGATTCCTGCTCTTGATTTCCTCGACGTTCTTTCTCAAGGCTTCGGGCATTGACTGATGGGCGAAGGTTTGATGGATTATTTTGGGTATCTTTCTTTCTGGCTCGATTTCTACAAGGACATTAGCTAGTTCTTCTCTCAAGTTATCCTCCGGTTGATCAATACACGCGAATGATACGCTTGGACTACCTGCGCTTGACTATGTTCTTAATTCTCTGCCTCAGCACAGGGGAAAGAGCACCGCGAAAAATGACCCGTCCCACCAGCATCGGCCATTGCCTTAAGGCAACAAGCTGAAAGGCGTCTCTGACGCGACGCAAGAGTAGAAGACGAATACCGGCAGATACAATTCCTTCCTGAAAGACTCTGTAGCCTTGTCTGCTTGAAGCAGCAGGATCGTATCTCTGCGCTGTAAGCACATATCTAATGTCGGAAGGTAAAGGCTCATATGGACGGTAGTAGCACATCTCAATGAGCTTTGCCGCGACGGCGGAGGTAAGCCATGGCAGCTCTTCTGGAAAGGTTAGTTTACTAGCTTCTTTGACGATGTCGTTTAAGTTCTCATGTTGACATAGTTCCTTTATTAGGTTCGGGCTAAACTCAATATCTGGCTTCCCAGATTGTCGTCTCTGATCCGATAATGCGGTGAGCTGAGACCAGACCGCCTGCTGGCGGCCGTTTTTGATGGAAGCGGAAGACAAAGAGGCCGAATGGATCCGATAGTCACCTAGGATATCGGAAAGAACGTGTAGCTGTCCGATATCAGAAAGCCTCCAATACAAGTCGGTATCCTCTGCATTATAGACATGTCGGAAGCCTCCGATTTGCCGAATCGCGCTGTTCCGAACCATAAGCATCGGGTGGATTAGGCTAGGTTCGTTCGCCGGTATGCTGGCGTTCGAAATCGTCGACTCATCCTTAACACGCGTTATGTGCCCATAGAAACGTCCGTGCTCGTCAATGTGCCGCACAAGCCCCGCTACTCCAACGCATTTGGGATTAGCGTTCAAGTAAGTTAGCTCCTTGTCAAATCTATCGGGATATGAGATGTCGTCACCATCCATTCTAGCAATGAGTGGTGCATCACATATCGCCAAGCCAGCATTTAGTGCATCAACAATGCCAGTATTCTCCTGCCACCTGTAGACAATCCGCTTATCTGAACTCTGAATGTTCCTGACGATATCGCCTGTGCCATCCGTTGAGCCATCGTCAACAACGATGATTTTGATGTTCGAGACAGTTTGGTTTTGGATGCTACGCAGCGCTATCGCAACGTATCGCTCGCAGTTGTATACTGGAATTACAACATCGATTAACGTCATATCAACACTCAGCTTGTGATAGCTAAACAACCCGTTCTAGGCTTCATACTGCAATGAAGGTTCGTCATACGGCGAGCAGCACGTTACACCACATTCGTTGCGGCACATCATTCAGAGCCGATGCCATGGGTCATGGACTGCTAACACTGTCCTCAGGAAATACAGTTTATCATTCTAGAGTATTGCTTAAGCCCTCCGCAGCCGCCTGCGAAACGCCTGCGCGACTTGCCGCAGCATCCTCGGCAGGAAGCCCGGATCGCGCAGGCCGCGCGCCAGGATCTGTCCGATCGCCCCGGAGCGGATCGCCTTGGAGATGAAGTCGGCCTCGTCGAGGCGATGCAGGCCGCGCGCCCTGATCCGCAGCAACGCCACCAGCTCCGGATCGGAGGCCAGCCGTGGGTCCCGGCTCATCTCGATCGCGGCGACGCTGAGGTCGTGGTAGGCGATCGTGGTCCGGGTCAAGCCGGAGGCGCGTCCGCTGATCGCGCCCTGGCGCTGCGTATATAGATAGAGCGGCCGGTTGAGGAGGCGCAGCCTGGCGCCTTGCAGCAGCAGCTCGACGGCGAGACGGAAGTCTTCCCCATGCCGGACCTCCGGATCGTAGAGGATGTTGCGGGCGAGCAGCGCCTCCCGCCTGAACACGGGCTTGAGCAGGCCCCAGTCGAAGCCGCGTCCGTCGGCGCGGTTGTGCTCCAGGTAGTCCCGCAGCGTGACCGGGCGGTCCGGGATCGACCTGTCGCCGCCAAGGCCGGTGCCCGTGACCCGTTCGGCCTGGGCATCGTAGAAGGCGAGGTCGTCGGCCGCGAAGTCGGCGCCGGTCTCGACCGCGAACGGGATCAGGGCCGCCAGCCGCTCCGGCGCGAACGCGTCGTCGGCGTCGAGGATGGCGATCCAGTCGCTCGTCGCCGTACGGATCCCCGCGTTGCGCGCCGCCGACGGGCCGCCGTTGCGCGGCATGGCGACGATCCGGATGCGCGGGTCCTCGCGTCCGATCCCCTCCAGCACCGCGCGGGTGTTGTCGGTCGAGCAGTCGTCGACCAGGATGATCTCGGAGGCCGGCAGCGTCTGCGCCCGCGCCGACGCGATCGCGCGCGAAACGAAACCCTCCGCGTTGAAGGTCGGGATCACCACCGCGACCGTGCCGGCCCCGCTCACGCGGCCACTCCGGCCACCCGGTCGTAGAGGTGCTCGAGCCGGGCGGTGCAGCGGTGCACGTCGTGCTTCGCCGCGACGAAGCCGGGTGCCGCCTCCGATAACCGCGTGGCCAGCGCGTCGTCGGTCAGCACCCGCGTCAGGTGGCCGGTCAGCGCCGCCACGTCGCGCTCGGCGAAGGCGAACCCGGTTTCGCCGTCCCGGATGCCCTCGTCGGCGCCGCCGCGCGCCGAGGTCACCACCGGAACCCCGCTCGCCTGCGCTTCCAGCACCACCAGCGGCAGCCCCTCCGCGTCGCCGCTTTGGGCGGTGATGCTGGGCAGGCAGAACACACGGGCGTCGCGCAGCAGCGCCTGCACCTGCGGATGCGACGCGGCGCCGACGAAGCGTATGCCGTCGAGACCCGCCGCCAGCGCTTCGAGCGCCGCGCGCTCCGGACCGTCGCCGGCGATCACTAGCCGCGCCCGGGGCACCACGGGGCGCAGCGCGCGGAACGCCTCGATCAGGAACCGGCAGCCCTTCTTCTCCACCAGCCGGCCGAGGAACAGGATCACCGGCTCGCGCTGCGCGATCGGCAGGCCGCCCGGGGCGAACGACGCGGTGTCGATGCCGATCCGCTCGACGAACACCCGTCCCGGCGGCAGCCCCGCCGCCAGCGCTGCGCGCCGTATGTTCTCCGAGATGGCGACGAAGCTCACCTCCGGCCGCGTCGCCAGCCGCGCCAGCCGCGACGGGTAGGCCTTCCAGCGCCGACCGGCCCGGCCGCTGGCGAACCAGTCCATCCGCGTGGTGATGTCCGAGCCGTGCAGGGTGACCAGCAGCGGAACGCCGAGCCGGCGCGCGATCGGCCAGGCCTCGACGCCGTCGAAGCCGAAATGCGCATGGATCAGGTCCGGACCGGTCCGTCGCACCAGGGCGGCGACCGCCGGCGAGGCCTGGTCCAGGCTGCGCCAGGCGAGCCCGGCCAGGCGCCGCGTCAGGGTCGGCGGTCCGGAATAACAGGTTGCGACCGGGAGGTCCGACAGCGGCAGGGCATCGATCCGCCGCTCGCCGACCAGGACCGGGTGCCAGCGCCGAAGCGCTCGCGCCTGGTCGCGCACGAAGGTTTCGGACAGCGGCAGCACCTCGGTCCGGTAGATCGCGACCACCCGCTTGGCCCGGTCGGTCAAAGCCGCGTGTCCGGATAGTTCTGCGGTTCGAGGATCCTGTCCACGACCTCCGACCAGGACAGCGAGGCGTCCGCGATCGGTTCCCGGTTGGCGAGGGCCGCGTCGATCGCCCGGCGTATGGACTCCCCGTCCCCGGGGATGTAGCCGAAGCGCCCCTTCGCCTCGCCCAGGGCGAACACCGGACAAACCGCCGGGATGCCGAACAAGGCGAACTGACGGAGCTTGAGCGACGTGTCGATCAGGTAGCGCGGCGTGTCGGCGTCGCGGTAGGGGGCGACGCCGAAGGCTGCGTGCTGCAGATAGCCCAGGGTGTCCGCGAAGGCCAGCTCGGGATGAACGACGATGTTCTCAGCGTTCAGCGAGGCGGCGGCCTTGCCGGCCCCGATGACGTGGAACTGGATGTCGGGAAACAGGGCGGCGGCGGCGACGAAGAAGGACGGGTCGAACAGCATCGAGCCGACCGAGACGGCGGCGACGCGGCCGCCATAGGGATCGGGATGGCGCCGGGCCGCCATGCCGCGGTCGATCCCGTGCGCGACCAGGATCGAGCTCCGCGCGTGCGGCATGCCGCTGGCGAGGAAGCGCGAGGGCAGCCGCACGGTGTCGATCTTGTCGAAGTGTTTCACGAAGGTGCGCTTGATGGTGGCGGCGCAGTCCACCACGGCGAGGTCGTCCGAGGCGAGGTAGACGATCCGGGCGGCCGGGTTCATTCGCTTCACGTCGGCAATGAAGATGGCCGCCAGCCCGGACTCGATGAAGACGATGTCGGCGTCGCGGATCCAGCGTGCGAGAACAGCGGGGATGATCAGGCGGTAGCAGCGGAACAGGATCGCCTCGAGCGGCGCCAACTGCTTCCTGCGCATGTTGAACGGGTGCCAGCTCTTCTTCCACAGGTAGCAGTCGACGTTCTCGTGCTGCTCGATGCGGTTGGCACGGTCGACCAGGTTGGCGCGCACGTCGCCGCGCCGCTGCGACAACCGGGACAGGCCGACGGAGAAGAAACGCGTGGGCCCCCGTCGCGACATCTCGGCCGCGATGAAGTGGACGCTCGCCTTGCGCAGGCTGCGGAAGTCGTGGGCCGAGATGAGCAGGCTGTTCGGACCGCGACACTGACCGCGGCCTGCTTCAGCAGCGCCGTCCATCCGCTTCGACCGACCGTGTTGCGTCGAGCCCATCATTCATCCTCGACCTCTATCCACTCTGCTCGCCAGGTTCAAGCTTGGCTTGCGCCCCCACCGCTGCGGCGCGGCACCACCAGTTTAGAGCTCCTCGTTGTGCTTCCCGATCCTACCCGGATCTGCTACCTCTAAAGGACGATCGAGAGGTCTTTCAGCGTGTTCGAACACTTCCTGGTCGGATATCCGAACCTCGACATGTCGCGGATCATGGAGCGGTGCGACGTCGGCTCCCTGGTATCGACCGGAGTGGCACTGGCGTGAGCACGGTGCACTCCGCCACAGCGCGCCTTCTGGAGCAGCCGTCCCGACAGGTACACGCGCCTTCCTTCGCCGCAGCCGCGGCAGTCGACCGCTCAGGTCTCGGTTTCTGGCTGGTTGTGTTCGCCGCGATCTTCAATGTCGGCCTTTGCTTCATAGAGACGCGCGGCTGGATGAAGATCAGCAACCTGGTCGTCGCGATCGTCGAGCTGGCGATCATGGGCCTGGGCGTGCTCGCCATCCGCCGGTCCGTGATGCCGCGCACCGCGCTGCTCCTGGCGCTTTGCGTTGCGTTCGTGATCGGAATGAAGCTGGTCAACCCCGACCTGAGCGTGAAGATCCTGCACGACTTCGGCATCATATACATCTTCTACAAGCTGGGCTTGTCGGCCTCGCCGGGCCAGGCGCTTCGCCTGGTCCGGTTGTTGATGGCGGTGGTCCTGGCGCTGGGGTTCTTCGAGTTGCTGTTCACGGACGCGTTCGAGCGGACGTTCGACGTTTGGAGCTACTACGTCGACAAGGGCGTCATCGCCCAGACCACCGTCAACTACAGCGGCACCAACCTGTTCCTGAGCGGGGACCGCGGCGCCTTGTCGCGCACCTTCTTCCCGTCCCTGTTGGGCTCGCACCGGGTCTCGTCGATCTTCCTTGAGCCGGTCTCGCTCGGCAACTATGCCACCATCATGTTCGCTTGGTGCATCAGCACGACGATCGGCTCCCGGCGCACGCGCGGCATCATCCTGGCGCTTTCCCTGCTCTGCATCGTGCTGGCGGACGGCCGCTTCGCCGGGGGCTGCTGCGCCCTCATGGCGTTGACGCGGCTGCTGCCCCTGGAACGGTCGCGCTTGTTCGTGTTCCTGGTCCCGGTCGTGATCATGACGGCGTTGACCCTGCTCGGCGCCACCGATGAGCTGCAGGGAACGGTCCCGGCGATCATGTCCGACGACTTCCACGGCCGCCTGCTGTTTTCCGGACGGTTGCTCGACTACTGGAACTTTCCGCAGTGGTTCGGGCTGTTGCCGTCGCAGGTCTACACCGCCGACACCGGCTATGCCTACGTGGTGAACAACCTGGGCCTGCCGATGGCCCTGCTGCTCCTGGCGCTGTTCGCCCTGCATCCGGCGGTGCGGCCGGAGGCAGGCCGCATGAAGATGCTGGTCACGATCTACATCGCCACGTCGCTTTGCATCGGCGCCTCGATCTTCACCATCAAGACGGCCGCGTTGCTCTGGTTCCTGTATGGCGTCGCCAACCGGCCTGCGGCGCTGATCTGGTCGGGGATCGGGGTGCCTGCGCGGGAGCGCGCGCGATCACTGGCGACCGTTTTCCAGACCGCACGATGAGGGCCATGGCCGCCGTCACGCTGCTGGCCGGCTTGGGTCTCGGCATCGCACACGGACAATCGTTGAAGGGCGTGAACCTGTCCGGGGCCGAGGTCTCGTCGTCCAAGCTCCCAGGACAGTACGGCAAGGACTATCTGTATCCGAACCCCGGTGAGGTGTCCTATTTCACCGGCAAGGGGATGAATGTGTTCCGGGTCCCGGTGCTCTGGGAACGCCTGCAACCGGCCCTGGGTGGCCCGCTCGACGACGGCGAGGTGTCCCGACTATCCGGCGTGATCGATGCGGCCCGGCAGCACGATGCCGCCGTCATCATCGACGTGCACGACTACGGCCGCTACCGTGGCGTGGCAATCGGACAGGGCGACGTCACTGCGGCCGCCTTTGCCGATTTGTGGGTCAGGCTGGCGAACCGTTTTCGCGGACAGGACGTCCTGTTCGGTCTGATGAACGAACCGCAGTTGCCCGATGCCGCGACCTGGGCCGGGATCGAGCAGCAGGTGATCAACGCCATACGAGGCACCGGCGCCGACAACCGGATCCTGGTGTCAGGCATCGGCTGGGACGGGGCCCACAGCTTCGTCAGGTTGAATGCCTCGGCACTCGCCGCCCTCCACGATCCACGGAACCGGCTGGTGTTCGAAGTACATCAGTACTTCGATGCCAATTCGTCCGGAACCACCGACACCTGCACCGATCCAGGGCATGCGGTCGGGCGGCTGACCTCCTTCACCCAGTGGCTGCGGACGCACCACAAACAGGGTTTCCTAGGCGAGTTCGGTGTGAGCCGGCGGCCTGAATGCGCGGCAGTGCTGGAGCAGGTCCTCGCCGACATGAAGGCCAACGCGGGCGTTTGGCTCGGCTGGACCTATTGGGCGGCAGGACCGCGCTGGGGAAACTACATGTTCACCGTCGAGCCGGACCACGGGCAGGACCGTCCGCAGATGGCGCATCTGCTGTCTCAGCTCGACGGTCCGTCGCGGTAGGACTTCCCGGACGGTAGCCTCGGCTTAGGCGAGGCCGAACAGACGCAGCATCAGCCAGATCGCCAACCCCCAGATCGGGACCATCATCGCCAGCCCGACGGTCAGGCCGCGGAAGAACCCGCCCGTGCTCGGCGCCGCGACCGGTGCCGCTGCTTGCCGCTCCGGTTTCCAGACGACCCAAAGCCTATCATTCACGCTCTGCAGGGATTGTTGCATCTGGTCCATCGCTTTTCGGCGGCTGCCAGCCCAGCGACCACGACCTGCCGAGGGCGGTCGTCGATCGATGTTCCGAAACAGCAACATCTACCCGGTCAACTTGACTCGCAAGAGTTAACCCTTCGTTAAATGGTATGGCAGAGTTGTCCTGTTGCTGGCTCTTAATCCTTGCCCGTGTCGTTTCGGTAACGACTCGACCGGATCGCACGTCATGTCTCCAACTTATGCCGAACACGAGCTGACCGGCTGTCGTCGGATCGAGCCGGGATTTTATTTTATAGACGACTCATCATCACGCGATCACGCCTGTGGCCAGACTCGATTTCAGGCGGGACGTGGATCCATCGGCGAGCCGAGACTCGACGATCATGCGTGTCTCCGGTTTCGGAGAGGGATTTCTAAATAATATCCAGATCGTCTTTTGAACCCACGCGGCGCAACGGCTCAAGGCAGGCTCATTGTGGGGACGGTTGCTTTAGTTGGACGCCAGTCGAGAGCTGAGCGACACGACCGTCCTAGGACGGGCTTCATGTCGAGCCAACGCGTTCTGGTTTTGCAGGTCCGGCGTTTGCGTCAACTAATCCCGTCGACTGACAAGGAGCACAAGCCCGGAACCCGGCAGGTCCGGGCCGGGCCGACCTCACGGCGGCGTCGCGACCGATCTCAGAAGTAACGCTCGTAGATCGTCACCACGTCGCCGGGCTGGAGATAGGTGGAGCGGCCGATCTTGCCCTCGACCGCATGTCCGGCCTGCTCGCCCTGGCTGCGAACGTCACCGGCATAGCCGGTGATGGCCCGGTAGGTGAAGCCGC
The DNA here is from genome assembly GCA_965198655.1 of Lichenicola sp. Lineage (GTDB taxonomy): Bacteria > Pseudomonadota > Alphaproteobacteria > Acetobacterales > Acetobacteraceae > Lichenicola. The sequence continues at coordinate 214,781 of OZ240668.1, forward strand.
CGGCCAGCGCCACGGCGCTCAGCGTCGTCATCCCGGGCTGGTAGGGATACTGGCCTGGATGGGAAACCTCGCCCAGCACGAAGATGGGGCGGTACTGGGTGACCTCGACCGACACGCTCGGCTCGCGCAGCAGCTTCTTGTCCACGAGCGCCGTCGAGATCGCCGAGGCCACGTCGTTCGCGGTCATGCCTGCGGCGTGCACGCCGCCGATCAGCGGGAAGGCAATGCTGCCGTTGTCGCCCACGGTGAAGGTGTTGGTGAGCTGCGGCTCGTTGTAGGTGATCACCCGCAACTGGTCGCTCGGGCCCAGCACATAGCCGTTATCCGTCGCCGGCGGCAGCGGCGGCAGGTTGGCGCCGGGCGCGCAGGCCGCCAGGCCGAGCGTCGCCCCGAGCGCCAGCGCCGCCGACGCCACCTGGGCAGTGCATGACGTGCGGCGGCGGGATGACTGCGGGATGGGGTTCATTGCGCTCTCGACGAAGGAGTTGGTTGGCGGGCCCGACGACCAGGTCAGGATGCGGTGACGCTACTCGAAGATGGTGGCGCTGATCGACACCGTGTTGCCGGTGAAGCTGTTGATGCCGGTGCCGAAGGCGGTGATGGCGTCCACTGTGGACACGTTGGAAGAGCTGTGGCTGTGGTTGTAGCCGTAGGAGAGCGAGGTGCTGAGGTAGCGGTTCACCCGCCAGGTTGCGGAGGCGCCCGCGGTGTACTGGGTCTGGTCGCCGTTGCGCTGGCCAGGGGTGTTGGACTGCGACTCGCTGTCGCCGATCGAGCCGCGCAGGCGCAGGAAGATGTCGCGCCTCACCTCGTGGTCGTACTGCAGCAAGGCCAGGGTGATGGTCTGGTTGCGCGCGAACGGCGACTCCGGATCGTCAAGGCGGCGGAACGCGCTCACGGTGAGGGTGTCGCGCCGGGTCGGGGTCCAGACCGCGTCGATCTCCGCGGTGGGCGTGGTGGCCGAGGCGAAACCGGCATAGGAGAAGCTGCGGTGCTCGCCGCCGATCAGGAGCCTGTACTGCACCAGCGCGTCGGCACGGAAGTCGAGCCCCAGGAGCCCGATCACGTCGCCGTAGTCGTTGCTGGGAGCGCCTGCCTGCGGAAAGAATTGGGCGCTCGACCCACGCAGGATGGCGACGACGGCATTGCCCGTCGAGACCTCGTAGCGCGTCGTCAGCGAGCCGGCCTCGATCTGGTGGCTGAGCGTCGAGTAGCTGATGTTGGCCGCACCGCCGGACTGGCCGAACGAGAAGTTCTCGTAGTTGAAGGCGGGCGTGATGCTGAAGCGGCCGGGCAGGGTGGTGTAGGACAGCCTGACGTCGTCAACGTTGTAGGGTGCCGGCGTGGTGACGCCGAGCACGCCCAGGTCGTCCGCCGAAAGGTGCAGGACGAGATGGGAGTAGGCAGCGGTGACTAGGTCCCGGCCCAGTGCGACAGACCCGCCGAGGCCGGCGGACCAGTTGGTGTAGCTCGCGACCGGAAGGTCGAGATAACGCTGGTTGTTGACGCTGGCGGACGCGCCGACGCTGTCGCGACCCCAGTCCGACCGCGCGCTTATGCCGGCGGAGGTCGATTCGCTCGAACTCCCGGTGTTTGGAAGGCCGAGCGTGTTGCTGTTGTAGCCGAAGCCTTCCGACGCGCTCGGCCTGACGATGAAGCTGCCGACGTTGATGCCTTGAGCCAGATCCTGTGTGATCAACCGGTTGGTGACGGAGGCGCTGAAGTCGGGTGCATAACCCGGCACATCGGACGGGAAGTATTGTTGGATCAACTGTTGAGCCACCGCCGGGTGCGGCAGCAGGAGCGTGAATCCGACGACCGGCGACGACACGAGCAGGGCAAGGACATGTCGCAGCGTCTTCATTACGACGCCGACTCGCGACGCGTCCGACGGTCGAGCGTGTCGACCCAGGACCATGATCCTTCGAGATCACGGACCGAAACATCGGACATCGGCTTTTCCAGACTGTCAACCAGCGAGAGAGGGTAAGACGTTGCCATAGCCAAACGCGCTATACCTCTAGCTTGGAACCTCGACCGGATAGGCCGGACCGGACGACGGCGTCTCCAGAACCTCGGCATACAGGTTGCCGCACGCAACCGCTACCGCTTTCCAGTCATACGGCCAAGACGCTCGAGCGCACGCTGCTCGGCGTGCGGCATGGAGCTCCGGATCGGTGAGGCTGCTTGCGTCGATGGCAGCGGCGGCTACGTCGGGCTGGTCCGGATCGACCAGAAGGCCGAGGTTGGCCGCGGAAATCAGGCGCCGGAACGGCTCGATATCGCTCAGGATCGGAAACAAGCCCGCCGACAACGCTTCTACCGCCGCCAGCCCGAACCCCTCGTATTGGGACAGGCAGACGAAGTAGCCGGCCTGGCCGAGGAGGGACCTGAGATCCGCATCGGTGGGGTCGACCACGAAACTCACCAAGTCTCCGACCCCGGACGAGATCGCCATCTGGCGCAACTGGTCATGAGTCTGATCGGCGTCTCGGCCGGCTATGATCAGACGCCAGGACGTATCGAGCGCCTGAAGGGAAGCCAGCAGCGGGAACAGGGCCTCAAGGCGCTTGTGCTTGGCGAACCGGCCAAAGCTGATCATGGTCCGGGAGGGTGCTTTGGACGACGCGCCGGCAAATTTCGCCTGGTTGATCCCGTTCTCGATCACGACGAGCCGGTGCCGGGCGACCCGCTGGAACAAGGCCGCATCGTTGTGGCTGCAGGCGATGACCCGCCGGTAGCCCAAGATGGAGGCGCGCGTCACCGTTGCGAACCAAACTCGCTTTATCCGTGACAGCGCCTTGCTGTGGAAGAAGCCGCCATGAGTGGAGACGACCATGGGCCGCTGGTGGAGAACCCAGGTCAGCGCGAGGAAGTCGAAGAAGAAATCGATGGCATGAACGTGGATCAGGTCTACCGAGCGCAGGTGAGCCAGGACGGACGGCGCCAGCGGATAACGCTGGGAGCCCAGCCACGGCAGTCGCAGGACCGGTACGCCCTCGACCACATCATGCTTCGGCAGAATTTCGCGGCGGCCGAAAACCTGGTTCAGCGTGATGACATGGGCATCGATGCCGAGTTCCCGTCGCTGCTCGCGTGCGATGCTGAGTACCGCATCTTCGAGGCCGCCGACCGCTGGGGCAAACTGCCTGACTACATGGGCAACTCGCACGATCGAAGGTCCTAGGAGCCGTAGAACCGATTGATCAATGCCAGTTCCCGACGGTTGAAATCCTCGTACGCGTGGTCGTCCACTTTCTTCCCGACCATCGACACGACGATGCCCGCAACCTGTGCGCCACAGGAGCGGAGGCGCTCTAGCGACGTGACCACGGCTTGCCTGGACGTTTGTTGCCACCGGCAAACGAAGATGGTTCGATCAACGATAGCCGCCAAGGCAAGAACGTCGCTGGTTGCGAGAACGGGCGAGCCGTCGATGATGATCATGTCATAGGAGAGCTTGAGCGTCGCGATCAAGGAACGCATTCGCGCGACGCTCGCGGTGCCGATCGGGTAGGCCACCGATGCTCCCGCCGTTATGAAGTCGATCTTCGTCGTACTGTCGGTCTGGATCACCTCCTCGGCGCGGGCCCGGCCCGCCATGAGGTCGGTAAACCCCAGCATGGTGACGTCGCTTTCCGAACTCGATGAGCCCTTACGATGATCGCTGTCGATCATCAGGATGCGAGGACCGCTTTGCCCTACGGTCAGCCCGAGCCACATCGCCAGCGTGCTCTTCCCCTCCTGTGGGGTGGCGGAGGTGATGAGGACCGCGATCGGCTCGTCGTTCTTCTCGTTTCCGAGGAAGAGCTGCACGGCCAGGCCCCGCACGACTTCGCTGACGCGCGAGCGCGGTTCATCCAGCACGAACCGCGCAAGCGACTGGCTGCGACGCCGCGTGATCATCGGGATTTTGCCGAGGAGCGGAAGTTGAGCCACTGAACGAAGATAACCGGCGTCCGCGAATTCTGCTGCGAAGTAGCTGCGCAGGACCACTGCGGAGGACGCGAACACCAAAGCGACGACGAAGATGCCCAAACCGAGCTTAAGGTGGTTTGGAAAAGACGGCTGAGCGGGAGCGATCGCATGTGAGATGAAGACGAGTGGTGGTTGAAGAAGAGCTGCTCTGTCGACGACAGCCTTGGAATGTTCAAGGAACGTCTCGTAGACCTCGCGTGCGCTCTGGGCTTCCTGGCCCAGGGTACGATACTCCGCCTGAGGTGAGCTCTGCAGGCCGGCACGCGCACGGAGGTCTGCCAGGCGTACGTTGAGAGCGCGGACCTCGGCCCCCGCCGATATGCTCTCCGCCCTGACCGACGCCAAGGCGGCTCCTGTCTCACTGTTCAGGACGGCGCGCGTGCTGGCGATCTGGCGGTCGAGCGCTCGTATGCCTGGATAGTTGGAGCCGAACTGCGCGGCCTGCTGTTCGCGTTCCGTTTGCAATTGCAGGAGCGAGTTGGCCGCCGCAACGAGGAGCGGTTGCTGTGACAACGTGACGGCGGAACGCGCGTTGCCATGTTGCCTGGCGTCGACGAGGGCTTCCGCCCGGGCCTGCGCGGCAGCGAGCCGCGCCTGCGCTTGGCTCAGCTCCAGGGTTATCTCGGTGATTTGGCTGTCTATGAGCGGGTTGGCGGCCGTGCCATCTCCCGTGTTGGCCAGATCATGCGAAACGTTGAACGCATCCGCGGTGTGTACCGCGTCGAGCCACCTTTGCCGCAGTTGGTCGGTTCGAGCGTCAAGCCACGCGGCGACGCGGTCGACGTCTGCCGTCTGCTGTGCAAGTGCGAGATGCTGATAGCTGGTGACGGTGGAGTTGGCGATCGCGGCGGCGCGCTCGCCGCTGCTGGCTGTTGCGCTGACGTCGATCACACGTGACCTGGGTTCCGGCAGGATCTTCAACGCGTTCAATATGCCGTCAACTTGCTGCTGGAACTTTTGTTCGGCAGTCAGCGGAACCACGACCTTGGGACCGCACAGCAGCTTTACGCCATACCCGCACAACGCATGAGCCAGGCCATCATCCGGTTGCGCGGGAGGCGGCGGGATCTGACGGACAACTGCGGCAGCGACGTCACGAGACTGCAGCTTCGCCGCTTCCGTAGCCGGCACATCATCTTCAAGTCGTGCAACCTGAGGCTGCCCCCCCGGGGCCAGCGGGTCTGCGTTCTGGGTCGTGATGGCGACGGTCGCCAACGCGGTATAGCTCGGCTTGAGAAGCGACAACACCGAGAATCCAAGCAGCATCGTGCCGATCATCACGATCAGGAAAAGAAGAAGATGCCGACGCCCAAGACGAAGGATCTGTTTGATCGACTGCACGCCGTCCCGGTTCGTTGGCTCCGCCAAGAAGGGCACGTCCGTTCTGAGCATTGGAGCTCTGTTATAGTTGTTCACAAGAGACCACCATGTCGAAACTGACCATCCGCCTCAGCGCCCGGAATTAACATAAGCAGATGAGGGCCACAACGAATACTTGAGCAGATAGAAACCGAAGATCGGCAGCCCCAGCAGGTAGCGGCGCCAGAGGCGGCGAGGCTCAAGCACAAGACGGTAAAGCCACTCCATCCCAATCCTCGCTATCCAACCAGGTGGCCGGGATACGAGTCCGGCCGCATGATCGACGAGTGCACCGGCCGTGATGGCGACACCTGGTTCCAGTTGTCCCCAGTTGCTCCATAGCCAGTCCTCTTGTCGCGGCATGCCCATGTTCACGAGCAGGATCGACGGCTTGGCGGCGTTGATGCGCTCGATGATGGTCAGCGTGTCTTCGGATCCACACGACGCGTCGAAATACCCGTGTTGATGTCCCGCGGAGCGCACACCGTATCTCGCAGCGAACGCGGATGCGGCAGACGCGACAGCGGCCTCGGTGCCGCCCAGCCAGAAGACCGAGCCCTCCGGTCCAAGTCGTTGCAACACGGCGCCGATCCATTCCGGAGGTGTGGTTCTGTGAACCGTCCGGCCTTTCAGAATACGACCAGCGAGCTGAACCCCGGCACCGTCACAGAACGCGATGTCGGCTGCCTTGAACATGGAACGAAGCCAGACATGCTTCTGGGATAGAACGACCAGATGCGCGTTGGCGTTCACGACAAGCATCTTCTTCTTGTTCTTCGCCGCATGATAGACTTCGTCGGCAATCACCTGACGATGAATATCGTCGAGGCGCAGGCCCATGATCTCCACGTCGCGTGCCGTCTCAACTGCTTGGGAAGAAGCGGTGGACAAGGCAGATACGGTTCTAGAAGGAATTTGGGCTCACCACTTCGCGAAAAACGGTCAGGATCATGATCTTGATATCGAACCAGATCGACCATCGCTGAATGTATTCGAGGTCCAGCGCGACGCGCACACGCAGGTCGCGTGTTGTCACAAGTTCGCCACGAGAGCCGTTGACCTGAGCCCAGCCGGTTATGCCCGGCTTGACCTGATGTCGGATGACATACTCCGCGAGCGCGTCACCGAGGAGCTTGCCTCCGGCCCGTGTTTCGGGGGCATGCGGACGGGGGCCGACAAGAGACATTTCGTTACGAAGAACATTGAGGAGTTGAGGCAGCTCATCGATGCTGAGCTTGCGCAGCCATCTACCGATCCGGGTCACCCGCGGATCGTTGCGGCTGGTCTGCCGGGCTGCGGTGTGATCAGTCATGTCGACGTACATGGATCTGAACTTGAAAACCATGAACGGGCGGTTGTTGAAGCCCAGCCGCGATTGGCGGAAGAGCACCGGGCCGGGGGAGTCGAGCTTGATGGCACACGCGACGGCGAGCATGAGCGGAGCTAGTATCAGAAACGCCGTAACCGCGAGCAACAGGTCGAGCACGAGCTTGGTGATCACCTGCCAGTCCGTGAGGGGGCGACGCTGCAGCACCATCAGGGAGAACGATCCGAAGGACTCGAACGGCAATGCGAGATCTGGCCCATGCGCCAAATGAGGCATGATGTAGACGTCGGCCAGCACGCTACGCAGCCGCGACATCAACTGCTTCACCTGCTGCTCGTGGTCGGCGGACGGCGGAACAGCGATGATGACGGCATGCAGCGTATGCTCTCGTCCGAACGACACCAGATCCGAGATGGAGCCCGTGATCTGGACGTCGTGCGTGGTGTCGGTGTTGTCAGAATACAATCCCACCGTTTCGAACGCGTGCCTCGCGTTCTGCTTGAGCCGGTCCGCTATGCGAGACGCGTGGATGCCATCGCCGATGATGGCGATCTTCCGTGTCAAACGCTGGCGAACCGATCGCCGTGTCAGCACGTAGGTGACGGCGGCACGGGTGAAGAACAGGCTGCCAGCGCTGCAAAGGCACCAGAAGGACGCCGTCTCGATCGCGCGCTTCGGCGTCCAGTCCAACAAGAACAGCGCTATGACCTGGACAAACCCGGCTACGATCACCGACGGGGTGATATACCTCACCTGGTTACGGAAACACGTCAGTTCCGGCAGGTGAAGGAGACGGTCGGATTTGGGCCACAGGAGGATGACGAGAAGGGACATCAAGTCGGCGGTGTTTCTCGCATCAACCTGAAAGCTGGTCAAAGAGCGGCTGCCCGCCGATGCGAGAAGGAGGGTGGCGAGGACGATCGCAGCGACGTCCAGGACCTTGACGGCGCCAGACACCACAGGGTGGCGATACGAACTCGCTTCCTTCCGCGCGGACGCGTTCTGTATAGATACCTGGACGTCACCATCCGCCTCAGACAGAAGGTTTGCTTCGTCCGTGGCGCCTATGGCATAGGCTGGATGCTTTACTGAGCTGGAAATCGAGTTCATTTAGAGTTCAAGACCAAACGATCGTCGAGCCGGTTCGACTGTGACTTTTGGCGAGCTGAAACCACACGAATCGGAATGGTCATTCCGCTGAAGTCACAAATACCAGGAAACGATGTAGTTGCTGAAGCACTGCTGCTTTGCAACGACATCCTGGACGCGTCTCGTGTAACGGAGCTGCCGAATAGGATGACAACCGATTGCATCTGATATGACCCTACAGATGCACAACTATCAACATGAACACAAATGCCGTGGCAAGAAATAATTAACACAGGTCGCGACGATTTTCCGTGATCGAATTTCATTGATGGTAATCTAACGTTTTGTACAGTCTACCCTGTCACACTAAGCAAGCCGCCGACAGAATTCGGGCATCAGGCTCTCGAAGCTAGGCGGCCATCCCTCTTGTAACCGTCCAACATTGGTTAGCTTCAGCTCTAGCCGCCCTCATCGCGGCGTTCAAACCAGGCTCGGGGACGCCATCTATAATCTGAAATCCGGGCTACCTCGTGCTCAAATGTTTCTAGTCGCCCACGTCCCGTATGGGTTCCACCATGGCATGGAGGGATGCCGTCCCACGTCGCGGTCCTTCTGGAAAGCCATGCCAGCCTTCAGTCGACGCCGACAACCAAGCACGGCCGCCGAAGATCCTGCAAGACCCCCGTCCCTGCAAGTTCATCTACAAACCTGGACGGCACGGTGGAACAGGTTCGCCTCACGCTACACGTCGTGTCCAAACCAGGCACCGGGCTGCGATGGACGATCATCGACGCGTCGTTGCCAATCGATTCTGGTTGGGGAACGCTGCATCCATGGGACGTTGCAGGGAAGAAACGCCCTTCTTCACTTCGGCCAAAGCCGGCGCTGCCGCCGTCTGCGTCAAGCCGACAAGGGCGACGAAGCGCCGGCTGGAGGCTCCAAACGGCGGCCTGACCATAAGCCGACCGGCAGGTTGCCGGCTGGATGCCTTATCGACGTTCCACGTTCGAAGGCGAACGCTTCAAAGCGTCGGCATCCGCCAATCCAAGTGGGATGTCGGGTCGGCCGTCGCGACGCGGTGGGTTAGCCGGCGTTGTAACGCTCCTCGCCGCGAAAGCCGACCGGCCGCCGTCTTCGCTAGGAGGCGGCGCCCATGCTGCCCATCCCGTGCGTCGTGTCCGACCCGGTGCTGATGGTCGCCAGCTTGATCGCCCGGTCCGCCTCCATGCTGAGACGGACCTCGCCTCCTTCGACGGAGGCGACGGCGCTGACCGGCAGGTAATGGTGATGCTGGCCGGACCCGTCCGGATCGTCCTTCTTGGTCAGCTTGATCCGGTCTTCCTCCACCTTGTCGACGGTGCCGACATGGCCGCCGTCGCTGCCGACGACTGGCATGTGTTCGGTGATCTGCGAGGCCAGGGCGCTGCCGCTCATGCTGCATCTCCATCAATGGCGCGCGAGGTTGCGCGGTGTATCCCGGAACGGCTGAAGCGACGGCCGGATCGCTGCCACACGAAGGCGTCATGCCCGGACCGCCATGGTCCTCGTCATTGGATCGAGGCCGGCGCAGCAGGCGGCCCGCACGGCGGACGAGCTCGCAGTGGCGCCAAGAACCAGGCGAAGCATGGCACAGCGACCGACCGTGCCGGCGATCGTCCCGGGGCACCTCGGCGCGTCGCCGGTCCAGGCACGATCGACACGCAGCGCCTGGCCGAAGACGCCTCCTCCCAACACCGCATCCGGGCCTCGTCGAGGTTGGCACGTCCTTCAGCCGAGCAGCGCCGCCAGCCCTTGCTCGAGCCGCACCTGCGCCTGCACGCCGAGCGCCGCCACGGCAGCAGCGTTGCAGCCGCAGGAACGACGGATGTCCCCGGACCGCGCGGCACCCTGCCGCGCGCGCAGCGGAACACCGTGCAGGCCGGCCAGGATCTCCGCCAGCGACCGCACCGACACCGCGCGCCCGGTGCAGACGTTGAAGCAGGCAGGCTGCCCACGAAGCGCCCGCACCGGGTCGAACCGCTCCATGCCCGACAGCAGGTGCGTCACCACATCGCTCACATGCACGAAGTCCCGCGTCTGCGACCCGTCCCCGTGCAAGGTGATCTCCTCGCCGCCGCCGATGCGGTCGGCGAAGATCGAGATCACCCCGCTATACGGCGAGTCTGGGTCCTGGCGCGAGCCGTACACGTTGAAGAAGCGCAAGCCCAGCGTCGGCACCCCGTGCACCAGGCTCGCCACCCGCGCATGCAGCTCGCTGCCGAGCTTGTCGGCGCCATAGGCGGTCAGCGGCGACGGCATCCGGTCCTCGCGCGCGACCGCCCCGCCAGTGTCGCCATAGACCGCGGCGGACGAAGCATACACCACCGGCACCTTGCCCTGGGCCCGTGCCGCGTCGAGCACCGCCACCGTGCCGCCCTGGTTGATCCGGTGCGTGCCCGGCCAGTCCTGGTTGCCGCGCTCCACCGAGGCGATGGCAGCCAAGTGGAATACGCCGTCCACGCCCTCCGCCGTCGCCCGCACGACATGCGGATCGGCCACGTCGCCGACCGTGAGCGACACGCGCGGGTCGAGGTTGCGGTACTTGCCCGTGGACAGGTCGTCGAGCACCACGACGTCGTGGCCGCCGTCCAGCAGCGCGTCGCACAGGTGCGAACCGATGAAGCCCGCCCCTCCGGTGACCAGGTAGCGCCTCGGTTCGCTCACGATCGCCACCAGCGCGTCGCGTCGTCGGCGACACGGTCCGGCAGCGCGGCCGCTCTCGACGGATACCGCGGATCGGCCGCCCATCCGCGCTCGCCTGGATCGCCACGTCCAAAACCCGGTGTCGTCACCTGCTCCTTGTCGATGAGGCGTCGGCTCACTCAGGCCGCCAGCACGTTGCCGGAAAGCGGGCCCTGGACATCCCGTCATGGGCCCGCGCATGCAGGATGGCGTGGCCCCGCTTCACCGTCCAGTACCGTGCGCGACCGGCGTCGACCCCGCGGGGAACCGGCGCTGCGTGCGGTGGAGGGCTAAGGCCAGGGGCGTTGCCCCTGGACCCCATGAAGGGCAGAGCCCCTCAAACCCGATTCTTAAAGTAAAGGGGTCTGGGGCCGAGGCCCCAGCGGACCGAGCTGCGAAGCAGATCGGTGGGCAGAGCCCTGGCCTTGCTTCCAGGCCGAACGGGAAACCTACGAGGGATCGACCTCTTCCAGCACCTCCGCCTCCTCGTCCTGCAGCACGGCCTGATGGTCCGGCGTCAGCCCGAACCGGGCCGCGACGTCCGGGGCATAGCGAAGCAAGTCCGGACGGAGCCGCAGCAGGGCGATGTCCTTCACCTTGCTTTCCAGCATCACGTCGAAGGCGAGCCCTTCCATCGCTCGCATGAAGCCGATGAACTCGAACGGGCTGCAGAAGTCGGCATGGCCGGTCCAGACCGGCGCCACCGATACGGTCTTGAGCTTGCCGGTCTTGCGGTCGCGGCGCTTCAGCTCGCGCATGCCGTTGTTCGGGGTCGAGAAGTGTAGCTTCGGCCGCTGGTCCGACGGCCAGGTGGCGAGGATCGCCTCCACCGTGGGCCGCAGCGCCAGCCCCTCGGGGTTGAGGCACCAGAAGTGCTGGTGGTCGAAGATCAGCCGCACCCCGGTCCGTTCGTGGACCCAGAGCACGTCGGCAGCCGAGAAGCGGATGTCGTCGTGCTCCAGCACCAGCCGGCGGCGCACCGGTTCCGGCAGGGTCGGCCAGGTGCGGGCCCAGCGTTCCCGGCTGGCCGGGACGTCGCCATAGGCGCCGCCGACATGGATCACCATCACCGCCTCCGGACCCAGCTCCATCCGGTCGAGCATCTCGGCCTGGCTCGCCAGGTCCCAGGCACTTTTCCGCACCAGCTCCGGGTCGGGGCTGTTCAGCACCACGAACTGCGACGGGTGGAACGACAGGCGGATGCCCAGCCGGCGTGCCTTGGCGCCGAAGGCCGCCAGCTCGGCCGCGCTGTCCGCCACCATGCCGTGGAACTGCGGCAGGTCGGGATGGGTGGCATAGGGGGCGATGTCGGAGGACATCCGGTACATGCGTATGTCGTGCCGGTCGAGGTGGTCCAGGATCGCGTCGAGATATTCGAGGCTGACGCGCAGGTGCGGCGCGCTCTGCCAGCGCCGCGCGTCGTTGCTCTTGAGGTCGGGACGGGCCATCACCTTGACAGGAAAGCCGAGCCTGAGGTCGGTCATCCCGCCACGTCCATCTCGGGGACCGCCATGTCGGGGCCGAAGCCGAGCCCGGCCACGAACCGGTTCCAGACCGGGTTGCGCAACGCGCCGCCGGTCGCCTGCGCGTGGCCGTTGCCGTAGTTCGCATCCGCGCCCTCCGGGGCGTGCGCGCGCAGGAACGCGACCAGGTCCTGCCCGGTCGCCGAGCGCACGGCGAAATGCACCCAGCCGGGCCGGTATCCGGTGTTGGCCGCCATGACGATGTTGGTCTTCAGCCGGCTGCGCCAGGACTGCGCCACCAGGGGATGGATCTGGCAGGGCGAGTCGAGCCGGATCAGCGCCACCGGCGGCTTGACGCGGGGGGCGATCCGGCGCGCCGCCTCCAACGCTTCCTTCACTTCCTCGCGCGCTGCCTGCAGCGACGCGGTTTCGGGATGCGCGCCGGAGATCACCGCCTTGGGGCCGTCCGCCTTCATCAGCAACGCCAGCGACGGCGCCGCGTCGCCCAGCCCGGCGCGTCTGGGCGCGTTCAACAGCGACACCGCTTCCCGAAGCGCCGTCGACCCATACCGCTTCCTTGCATCCGCCAGCTCCGGGAACGGCGCCTTGTCGCCGAGGTCGCCGATCAGCCCGATCGCCGCCAGCCACAGCAGGTCGTCCGCCGGCCCGAGCCCGTGCGCGCACCACCAGGACAGCAGGCTCGTGGTGGGCACCGGCTCGGCGCCGAACCCGGTGACCACCGTGGCTCCGCCCGCATCGCCGGTCGGCACGTGGTGGTCGATCACCACCGTGGGCGTGCCGTCCAGCAGCGGCCCGGGCCCGAGCCCCAGGTCGGCGACCACCAGCCCCGGCGGCCGGCGTTGGCGCAGCTCCGCCGCCATCTCCGACGACCAGGCCGACTCACCGCGCCCAACCACCCGGATCGTGGGATCGCGCCCGGTCCGGGCCAGCGCCCGCGCCAGGATCACGCCGGAGGACAGCCCGTCCGCGTCGTTGTGGGTGAGGATGAGCGGGGTCCGGCCGAAGCCGGTCACCGCCTGGGAGAAGGTTTCCCCGATCGACGCGACGTCCATGCGGCCTACAACTCGGAGGCACCGGGACCGTTGCCTGCTTCCATGCCTCGTGCATCCGGAATCACAAGAGAAAGCCTTTTTGATGCCCGACCTGCCCCATGCTTGACCTGTTCCGCCGCCACGCGACGCCCGACCCAGCCGTCACGCCCGAGGGCGCGGGCTGCCACGGCAAGCTTCCGGGCTTGGGCGACTTCGTCACGCGCGGCCTGTACGGCGCCGCGCTGGAACGCTGGGACGGCTGGCTGCAACAGGTGGTGTCGGCCTCCCGTGCCGGTCTCGGCCCGGATTGGCAGGCCGCCTGGCTGCGCATGCCGGCCTGGCACTTCTCGCTGGGCCATTCGGTGCTGGACGACCGGCCCTGGGCCGGCGTGCTGATCCCGAGCGTCGACAAGGTCGGACGCGGCTACCCGTTCAGCGTGCTGTCGCCGATGCGGCCAGGCGGCGTTTCCCCTGCGGACTGGCAAGCGGAGGCGGAGGCCTTGGCGCTCGAGGCGCTCGGAGGCGACCTCGACGCCGCGCTGCTGCAGCAGCGCCTGGACCGGATCGGCTGCCCACACTGCGACGCCGGCCCGCCGGGACAGGTGCCGGCGGGCGAGACTGCGTTCTGGTGGCATCCGGACGAGGCGGAAGCCCTGTGGACGCTTCGCACGCTGGGACTGCCCGGGCCGGAGCAGGCGCGGACGCTGGTGCTCGGCCGTCTGGTCGACCCAATCGCGGCCGGAACCGATCGGACCTGAACAAGACGATCGAACCGAGCCCACCGCCTGGGAGCACCGGACGCCGGATGCCGCCGTCCCGGGATCCGTCTTCTATTCTCCCGGCTCCGTCACGATCCGCGCCGGCCTCGCCCTGCGCCGGCGTGGCAGCATGCGTTGCAGCACCGGGTCGCGATCAAGCAGGTGGTGCTTCAGCACGCCGAGCAGGTGCAGGGCCAGCAGGACGTAGAGGCCATAGGCCAGCAGGCCGTGGATCCGGAACCAAGTCGCGTGCACCGCGGCCTTGGCGGTCGGGTCCAGCGCCATGATCGGTCCGATCCGCGGCCACGGCACCAGGCCGAACAGGCGCAGCGGGTGGGCGCTCGCGTCCTTGAAGGCGGAGTCGTGGATCCAGCCGGACAACGGCAGCCCCAGGATCAGCGCGTAGAGCACGAGGTGCGCCCCGTGCGCCAGCAGCTGTTCCCGACGCGGATACGCGGCCGGGAGCGGCGGCGGCGGGTGCGACAGGCGCCACAGCACGCGCATCAGCACCAGGCCCAGCACGGTGATGCCGATCGACTTGTGCAGGTCGATGGCGGGCCGGACCATCGGGTCGGGCAGGGAGCCGATGGTCCACACCAGCACGAGGTTGCCGATCACGAGCAGGGCGACCAGCCAATGCAGCGCCATCGCCGTGCCCGTGTAGCGCTCCGGACGTGTCATGCTAGATCGATCTTTCCATCCGCCGCATCGTCTGCTTGGCCGGATGGAGGATGCCCCGGGCATCGGCCGATGCAAAGGCTCGGCTTGCGCCTTCCCTCAACGGAGAAGCTCGAATGACCCGCCAGTTGGTCGCTGAGGAGACGATCCCGGGCGGGATCGCCGGGCTGCTCGCGCGACGCAGGCGAACGATCTCGCCGCGGTTCAGCCCGCCGCCGACGCCGCTCGCCAGCGTGCTGATCCACGGCGCGGTGCTGGCGGTCTGGGTCGCGCTGTTCTGGCGTACGCTGGGCGGCGGCGGGGTGTTCGCCTGGTCGGTCGGCCTGGCCTATGTCGGCTACGACACGCTGCTGCTGTGCTTCGTGTTCCGGCAGACCCTGGTGCTGGCGCGGCCCCGCGCGGCGCAGCCGGTGCCGCCCGGGACGGCGCCGGGCGTGCTGCCCACCGCCACCGTCATCATCGCCGCCCATGACGAGGTGGCGGTGCTGCCGTCGACGCTGGCGGCGCTGGCGGCGCAGACCGACCCGGCCGAGGTGGTGCTGATCGCCGACGACGGCTCGACCGACGGCACCGCAGCGCTGCTCGGCGAGCGCTATGGCCTGGTCGCCGCCGAGCCGGGCCGGATCGGGCCGCCCGGCCGCGTCGACCCGTCGCTGCGCTGGCTCCGGCTACCACAGGGCGGCAAGGCGCTGGCGCTGAACGTCGCGGTGGCGCTGGCCGCGACCGAGCTGGTGATGACCATCGACGCCGACACGCTGGTCGAGCCGGAAGCGCTGGCGGCGATGCGGCGGGCCTTCGCCGTTGATCCGCGCCTGGTCGCCGCCACCGGCGTGCTGACGCCGTTCTGCCAGGCGAGCCTGTCAGGCCGCGTGCTGCAATGGTTCCAAAGCTACGAATACGTCCGCAACTTCCTGTCCCGCTACGCCTGGGCCCGTATGGACGGGCTGCTGCTGCTGTCCGGCGCCTTCAGTTGCTACCGGCGCGACGCGCTGCTGGCGGTGGGCGGCTTCGACCCCGATTGCCTGGTCGAGGACTACGAGCTCACCCACCGGATGCGCGACCACGGGGTGCGCCAGGGCCTCGGCTGGCGCACCGCGGTAATCGGCGCGGCGCAAGGCCGGACCGAGGTGCCGGGAACGGTGGGCGCGTTCCTGCGGCAGCGCCGGCGCTGGTTCGGCGGCTTCCTGCAGACGCAGTACTGGTACCGTCACATGGTCGGCAACCGTTCCTACGGCCGGCTCGGCACCATGATGCTGCCGGTCAAGGCGATCGACACGCTGCAGCCGTTCTACGGCCTGACCGGCGCCGTGCTGCTGCTGGTATTCCTCGCCACCGGACGGTTCGGCGTCCTGCTACCGGCCGGGATCGTGATCATGGCCAAGATCGGCATCGACCTGGCCTTCCACCTGTGGACCCTGCGGGTCTACCGGCAATGGCTCGGGCGGGAGCGAACCATGTCGCCGGTGCTGGCGGTGCTGGCCTCGTTCCTGGAGCCGTTCACCTTTCAGCTGCTGCGCCATGCCGGGGCGGCGCTGGGCTGGTGGTCGTTCCTGCGTCAGTCGCGGCGCTGGTGACAGGGCCTGTCCCGACGTTTAAGGGTTTGTGTAAGAGTCTCTGGTGGACGATGAAGACCAGGGGCGTCGCCCCTGGACCCCATGAAGGGCGGAGCCCTTCAAACCCGACTCTTTAGGGCTGGGGCCTCAGGCCCCAGCGGACCGAGCTGCGAAGCAGATCGATGGGCAGAGCCCTGGCCTTGCTTCCTGGCTGAACACGAGTTCTCGAACAGGCTGTAAGCCACGTTTCGGATCGCCCGGCCGGCGCGGTCGATGCTCGATCAAGGAGTGACCAGGTTGCCTCGTCCCCCCATTGACGATCGGCGTCCCGCGCGGGGCGCGGCCGGATGAGGATCGTCCTCGCCGGGACTCCGATGATCGGTCACCTCAACCCGCTGCTGTCGATCGGCAGGCTGCTGGTGTCGAACGGCCACGAGGTCCTCGGTCACAGCGCCGGCGCCCATCGCGGCCGGTTCGAGGCCGCCGGCATGCGGCTGGAGCCGTTCCCGCCCGCGATCGACCGCGATCTCAGCGACCTGCATCAGGCGTATCCGGAGCTGGCATCGCTCGATGCCGGTCCGGACAAGCTCGGGTACCTGTTCCGGCACGCCTTTATCGGCCCGCTGGCGGCGCAGCACGCCGCGCTGGCGGCCCTGCTGGAGCGTTATCCCGCCGACCTGGTGCTAAGCGACAACCTGTTCCTGGGCGTGCTTCCGTTCCTGCTCGGGCCCAGGACCGAGCGGCCGGCGATCGCGTGTTGCGGCGTCACCCCGTTGTTCACCAGCCGCGACGACGGCGCGCCGAACGGTCCGGGGCTCCCGCCGACCGCGGACGAGGACACCCTGCTCGACTACGAGCTGATCAAGGCGTTCGCCGACGACGACTTCTTCGACCCGATCCAGCGGGAACTCGACCGGGCGCTGGCGGCGGTCGGACGCGGCCCGCTCGCCATGCCGATGAACGATGCGGGGGTGGCGCTGCCGGACCTGTATCTCCAGCCCACCGTGGCCGCCTTCGAGTATCCACGACGCGACCCGCCCGCGACGCTGCACTTCATCGGCGCCCTGCCGCTGCCCGCGATCGACATGCCCCTTCCGGATTGGGCCGGCGACCTGGCGAAGGCACGCAAGGTGGTCCTGGTCACCCAGGGCACCCTCGCCAACCACGACCTCGGCGAGGTGGTCGCCCCCACGCTGGCGGCGCTGGCGGACCGTGACGACATCCTGGTGCTGGTGACCACGGGAGGGCGGCCACTCGACGCCGTCCCCGGGCCGATCCCTCGCAACGCGCGGTTGGCCCGGTTCCTGCCCTATGACTGGCTGATGCCGCGGCTCGACCTCGTGGTCACCAACGGCGGCTACGGCACGGTCAACTACGCGCTCAGCCAGGGCATTCCGCTGGTCGTCGCCGGCGTCAACGAGGACAAGGCGGAGGTGGGCGCGCGCGTCGCCTGGAGCGGCGTCGGCCTCGCCCTGCAGACCGAGGCGCCGGAGCCGGCTGCGTTGCGCCAGGCTATCGACCGGGTGCTGGACGACGACGGCTACCGCCTCGCCGCGCAGGCGATGGCGGTCCGTTTCTCTGAGGCCGACAGCGAGCGCCAAGTGCTCCGGCTGTTCGAAGCCGCCCGTGCCCGTCATGTCGCTGCGGTAGGCTCGCCATCGACCGCATGAACGCGCCTCGTGTTCGGCAGGAAGCCAGGCCAGGGCTCTGCCCACCGATCCGCTTTGCGGCTTGGTCCGCTGGGGCCGGGAGGCCCCAGACCCCTTAACTTCAAGAGTCGGGTTTGAAGGGCTCCGCCCTTCATGGGGTCCAGGGGCGACGCCCCTAGGTCTTTGCCATCCACCAGAGTGTCCAAACGGACCCTCAGGCACATCCTAGCTCCTCCTTCTGAACGCAATCCTGTCGCATGGTCAGCAGTAATCACCGCTAGAAGCGTCTCAAAAGAAACCTTTGCGCTCATGTTTCTTGCTCAACCTCAGCAGCTTTTCTTATCTTTCCACTGATCATTCCATTTCTGTTGTTGAAACGGGCCCGGAGGTACTACTACATTCCGAATGTGACCGGTCATTACGACCACATGACACTCAGAAGGATCTTATGATGGCTATTGGTTCGCGTCTCACCGCCCAACGCTCCGGCATCGCGCTCGCTGCGCTGCTGGTTACCGCAATGTCGGTGCATGATCATCGTGTCGCGGCGGCCCTGCAGCAGGGTGTATCCGTCACGGCCAGCACGATGGTTCGCAGCCAGCCTGCGCCCCTGGTGGCGGTCACCTACGGCGCCATCGGTTCCGGCATTGCCCATCACTATCCCTGATAAATGGTAGGAACGCGTCCTGGCCGATGGCAACAGACAGATAAGTCGGTCGTTGCGACGTCGCATAGGACTCGTTTCAAAAATAATCCTGACGCCCGGGTGCTCGCCGCGCCCGGGCTTTTGGTTGTGCGCCGCGATAAATCGCGTAGTCTATCGTTCTGTCTTCAGCATCCGATCGTCGCCAGCCGGTCTCAAGCCGACGGAACAGGTTTATGGCTTTCGGCTCCACCGCGTGGCATCTCCTGTTCCGGGCGTCGCTTGCAGCCGCTCTTGCGATCGTGGCGTTGTGGCCTATCTCGGCGGCGCGGGCTGACCGGTCGACCTTCCGCACCTATGACGCTGATCAGGGCCTCGCCAGTGTCGGCGGCCAATGCATGCTCCAGGATCGTGCCGGTTACATGCTGGTCTGCACCGAGCACGGCGTGTTCGCCTATGACGGCAGGCGATTCGTCAACCTCGGCACGGATCAGGGTCTTCGCCAGGGCGGCTTTGTCGATGGTCTGACGCTGACCGCCACCGGGCGGGTCGCGGTCGAGTTCGCCGATGAGGTGTTGGTGTCGGACCGCCCGTCGGACGCCTCGCATCCGCCCGGCGCGCTGTGGTTCCGCAAGGTGCTCCATCCCGGCATCTCCTTCTACGACGCGCGTCCGCATCGCCTGGCCCCCTGGCAGGACGGCCTGGTGTTTCTGGCCAACGATACCACGGTGATGATCGTGGTTCCCCGGTCCGGGCCGCCGCATGTCGAGGCGATGCGCTACGACCGCGAGCAGCAAGGGCTGCTCAGGAACGCGGCCGAGGTGTTCTCCGTACGCGGTCATCTCTGGGAGGCGTTCGACGACGGCCGATTATGTGCAGCCGATCCCGGCGCGGTAAGATGCTATGGCGCCGCGGACGGACTGCGTGGCGGCCCCTGGCTGGACGTGGCCGCCGGCCCTGACGGTCGCATCCTCGCCCGGTCGGCCTCGTCGGTCGGCACCCTCGATCCCGCGTCGGGCCGCTGGTCGGTGGTGGACCTGCCGGACCAGGGTGGCCGCTACGGCAACCATTCCCTCAGCATCGGCCTGTTCGGGACGCCCGATGGCGGCCTCATGACGCAGGCGAATCACGGCCTCGCCATCCTGCGTCCGGACGGCTGGCAGACCCTGAGCGTCGAGGATGGCGCCCCCGCCGGCGACATCATGAACGCCGTGACCGATGCGACCGGCCAGCTCTGGTTCCAGGTGCTCGGGCGCGGGCTGGTGCGCTGGGTCGGCTACGGACACTGGCAAAGCCTGCAGAAGGTGGACGGGCTGTCCGACGGCATTCCCTGGCAGTCGGCGCGTCCTCCCGGCGGCGCACTCTGGGTGTCCACCGATACCGGGGTAGACGAGGTGGTGCGCCACGGACCGTTCCTGCGCATCGGCAGGGTGTTCCCCGGGCCGTCCTTCGCGCTGGTCGTCGGCCTGCATGGCGAGCTGTGGAGCTCCGCCGGCCTGGGCGGCGCCAGGATCATCGATCCCTCAGACAACTCGGTGACCAGGGTCGACGTGCCGCCGATCGACGCCATGGCGTCGGATCCGCACGGCACCGTCTGGATCGGCACCGAGGCCGGGCTATTCAGGGCCGACGACCGTCCCGGCGTGCCGCCCCACGTCCGGAGCGAGAACGCGCCGCACGCTCCCGTTCCCGGTCTCGTCCAGGACGGCGTCGGCGGCGTGTTCTACCTGTCGGGTGGCCATCTGCGTCACCACCACGGCGACGGCACCGACCTCCCCGTCACCGGGAACTGGCCGTCCGCCGCGTTCGATCCGCTCGCCATCACCATCGACCACCAGGGGGGGCTGTGGATCGGCGGCGCCGGCGGGCTGTTCCGGTTCGTTGTGTCGAAGGACAGCGTGTCGTCTTACGAGGCGGTCCCGACCACCGACACCCGCACCAACACCATCGTCGCCGTGATGGTCGATCACCGGGGCTGGGTCTGGGCCGGCACCGCGCTCGGCGTGTCCGTGTTCGACGGGCGGCGTTGGGTATCGGTCGATGCCGATGGCGGCCTGCTGTCCGACGACGTGGACCAGAACGGCATGCGCGAGGATCCGGACGGATCGGTCTGGATCGCCACCACGGAAGGGTTTTCCCACTTGCTCGATCCGGCCTGGCTGTTCACCGACCGGACGCTGGAGGTGGTGGTGAGCCAGGCGCGGCTCGGTGGGCGACCGTTGACGACCAGCTCGATGCCCTTCACCAGGGACGCGCTGCAGGTCCAGCTCGGCACGCCGACCTATGGCGCCGAGCGCTCCCTGCTGTTCCGCTACCACCTGTCGGAGGTGGACGCCGGATGGGCGGAATCCTCGTCGGGACTGGTGCGCTACCCCTTCGTGCCGCCTGGCCGCCACGTGCTGACGGTGGTCGGCTACGACGAGATGATCCACCAGGCGTCGCGTCCCGTCACCCTGGTGGTCGACATGGCCTATCCCTGGTGGCGACAATGGTGGTCGGAGACGCTGTGGTTCCTGCTCCCCGGCCTGCTCATCGCGACGATCGTGTACTGCGTCATGCGCGCCAACCTCCGCCGCCAACGGGAACTCGAACGTTGCGTCGCCGCCGCCACCGAGGAGATGCGCGCCGCCCAAGCCCTGCTCCGGTTCCAGGCCGCGCATGACGCCCTCACCGGCCTGCTCAACCGCTGCGAGATCGAACGACGGCTCGCCGCCAAGCTGGGGGCCGCCGAACTGGGCGACGAGATGGTGGTGGCGCTGCTCGACGTGGACCACTTCAAGCGCATCAACGACAACCACGGCCATCTCGGCGGCGACGAGGTTCTCCGCGCCCTGGGGCGCGTGGTCTCGCGGACGATCCACGACGGCGAGTACGCCGGCCGCTATGGCGGCGAGGAGATCCTGCTGGTGCTCGACGATACCGACGGCCGCGGCGCCGAGCGCGTGCTGGACCTGCACCTCGCGGTCAGGCACGACACCTTCGAGGTGCCGGGTGCCGCGATCCGGGTGACCTGCTCCATCGGGCTCGCCTGGGCCGTGCCCGGCGACGACTGGCAGTCGCTGATCGGACGCGCCGACGACGCCCTGTACGAGGCCAAGGAAGGCGGCCGCGACCGGGTGGTGGAAAGCCACCGCGTCAGCCCCAACCTGTCGGGCACCGCGGTGGCCCGTCCGGGCGGGGCCTGACGGACGGTCGTCCCTCCGCCCAGCGCCTTTGGACGCTACTGGGCCGGCGGGACGGGAGCCCTGGTGATGGCCGGGCTGACCGTGGGCAGCGGCAGGGTGCTCGGGCCGGTATTGCCGGTATCGGACGGCGGCGGCGCGCCCACCGTGCTAGCGGCGTTCGGATACCAGTCCGGCACGGTGGCGCGGCGGTCGTTGCGCGCCGCGTCGACGTCCCTTTGCCGGATCTGGCGGTACACCGAGCGCTGCGTCGCGTAGGGGTCGAGCACGTCCTCCTTCAGCTTCCTGAGCTCCTCGATGTGCGGCGCGACCCCGTCCACCGCCGCCAGCCCGGTGGAGATGTCGTTCAGGTGGTGGATGCCGTTGAAGGTCAGGTAGGTGTAGGGACTGACCGCGGCATCGACGCCGCGGCCGACGCCGTCGCGCACCCCGGACGGGCCGAACAGCGGCAGATAAAGATAGGGGCCGGCCGGGATGCCCCACAACGCCAGGGTGGTGGCGCCGTCGGCGGAATGGTCCGGATAGCCGACATGCCTGGCCACGTCGAACGCGCCGCCGACGCCGACCGTGCTGTTGATGATGAAGCGCACGAAGGTGTCGCCGGCGCGCCGCGGCTTGGTTTCCAGCACGTCGTTGGCGAACTGCACCGGCGCGCCGAGGTTGTTCAGCACGTTGTGGATGCCGCTGCGCACCGGCTGCGGGAACACGTAGTTGTAGCCGCGCGCCACCGGGATCAGCACGTAGGTCAGCAGCCCGTCGTTGACGGTGTAGATCACCCGGTTGGTGGGCTCGAACGGATCGTTGGTCGCCTTGTAGTCCGCCAGCGCCTCCTGGTCGCTGGACGGCGGCCGTGTGGCGCAGCCGGCCAGAAGCAGGACCGCCGCAGCGGGAAGCAGCGCTGCGGCCGGCCAGTTCCGTTCGCTCCGGATCAACTGCCGCATCGCTGTGTCCTGTCCGCCTGGTTCGCAGTCGCGCGCATGGATAGGGGAGGGTGGCGGTCGCGGAAAGAGCAGCGCCGCCACACCGGGGAAGGGAAGTGCGGTCTACACCCTGAACACGTAGCGTTCGCCCGGCCTGCGCTCGATGTCGGGCGGGAAGGCGGCGCGCTTCTCGGCGAAGTAGCGGCGGCGATGGTCGCCGTGCCCGGAGCCGTTATAGGTCAGGTAGAGCACACGGCGCTGGGTGTCGGACAGGTTCGGCTTGGACGCGTGCGGCACGAAGCTGTCGAAGAAGATCACGTCGCCGGGTTCCGTCGGCACCGGCACGAGGCCGAGATCGTCCTCGGCGAGCGGGGCCCACTCGGCGCCGATCAGCTCGTGCGCGCGGGGAGCGGTGGCGATCTCCAGGCAGCCGTTCTCGATCGTGGCCGGGTCGATCGTGACCAGGGCGGTGACGAAGATCGGCGCATAGCTGGTCCAGCCGGCCTGCTGGTCCTGGTGCGCCTTGAAGCCGTCGCCGCCCGGATACTTGAAGTTGATCTTGTCCTTGAACAGCACCGTGTCCTCGCCGGTGAGCACGGACAGCCAGCGGCTCAGCGCGCCGTGCCGGGCGACCGCGTCCATCGCCGGGTGATGGGAACAGAAATCCTCGATGCGCTGCACCACGCGCCGGCCGGGCTCCAGCAGGCTGTCCTCGTGGTAGACCATCTGGCCGCCCGGAACCTCGGGGGCCGAGGCGATCTCGCCGGTCCAACGGACCAGCGCCTCGGTCTCGGCGGCGGAGAAGAAGCCGCGCACCACCAGGGTGCCGTCGCGTTGCATCGCCCGGATCTCGTCCGGCTGCGGCAGGCGGGCGGAGACCCCGGGACGCGCGGTGTCGGTCGGGCGGGTCACCGCGTTCATGCCGGCAGCCTGTCGATCAGCGGGCCGTCGATCAGCGGCAGCAGGCGCTCGGCTTTGGCGATGTCTTCCATGAAGTCGATCTCCGTCCAGGGCAGGTCCGTGATGTCCTCGTATCCGAACATCGGCGGGCCGGATGCATCCGCGCGTATGAGCGCCCGGATGGGTTCCTCGTATTCGAGGCCGCGGTCGCCCTGGACCATGGCGCGGGTGCGCCGGGCCAGGCTGACGGCCACCTCGGAGGAAAAGCGGAAGAAGCCGACCGACTCGCCGTGGAAGGCGTGCGCGGCAGCGGGACGCTTGGCGAAGTCGACGATCCGGCCGCTTGCGTCGACGCAGACCTTGACCGGCTCGTCGCCCGGCTCGAGCGCGCGGTCGAGCAGAAGGGCTGCCGGATGCGCGCTATCCAGCAGCCGCTCGATCAGGGTCTGGCCGTAGAGCACGTCGGCATCCATCAGCACCACCGCCCCGCCACCCTCCAGCACCTCGCGGCCGGCATCGAGCGACACCGCGCTGCCCTCCTGCCAATGCGGATTGCGGATCAGCGTGACCTGTCCGCGACGGCCGAGGCGCTCCAGCTCGGCCTCGACCAACTCCGAGCGGTAGCCGACCACCAGCGTCACCGGGCCGGCTCCGGCTGCGGACAAGCGATCGAGATGCCGCTCCAGCAGGGTGCGGCCGCCGAACTCGAGCAGGATCTTGGGAACATCCGGAGCGGCCGGACCGAGGCGGCGGCCACGTCCGGCGGCCAGGATCAGGACAGCCGGATGTCCTCGGGAGGGGTCGCGGCGAGGCATCTTTTTGTGTGGCTGTTCCAGGAAAATTGATGCAGGAGATGGACGGTTACATGACACTATGATGAGGATTGCGCAAATTGCCGAGGGGAACCGAGACGGATCAACGGATTGCGGCTTCCGGCTCGCATCTGGCCGTAGCACCTGCTCTTGCCCGGGTTCAGTCCCCCAGGCGTCCGGTTTCCCGCTCCGCTCGGCTTCGCGCCATGCTGTCCGGTCCGGACCTCGCCTTCCTGATGGAGGCGCATAGCGGCCTGTCGGCCAAGATCGTCGAGGAGGCGGGGTTCGAGGGCATCTGGGGGTCCGGCCTGTCGATGTCGGCGACCCTGGGCCTGCGCGACAACAACGAGGCGTCCTGGACCCAGGTGCTGGACCAGGTCGAGTACATGGCTGACGCCACCACGCTGCCGATCCTGCTGGACGGCGACACCGGCTACGGCAACTTCAACAGCGTGCGCCGCCTGGTCGCCAAGCTGTGCCAGCGCGGCGTCGCCGGGGTGTGCATCGAGGACAAGCTGTTCCCCAAGACCAACTCCTTCATCGGCGAGGCGCAGCCGCTGGCCGACATCGAGGAGTTCTGCGGCCGCATCCGCGCCGGCAAGGACAGCCAGACCGACGACGACTTCCAGATCGTGGCAAGGGTCGAGGCGCTGATCTCCGGCCATTCCATGGACGAGGCGCTCAGGCGCGCGGAGGCGTATCACCGGGCCGGCGCCGACGCGATCCTGATCCATTCCAAGAAGCGCACCGCGCACGAGATCGCGGGCTTCATGGCGCGCTGGGGCGGCCGCTGCCCGGTGGTGATCGTGCCGACCATGTACTACGGCACCCCCACCGACGCGTTCCGCAAGGCCGGCGTCTCGACGGTGATCTGGGCCAACCACCTGGTGCGGGCCTCCCTCGCCGCGATGCGGGCGACGGCGGCGCGGATCCAGGCCGACCAGAGCCTGGCCGAGGTGGAAGGACGGATCGCCAGCGTGAAGGACATCTTCGCGCTGATGAACAACGACGAGCTCGAGGAAGCGGGCGCGCGCTACCTGCCGGTGCCGCACGCCGGCGCGCCGGCGGCTGCGGCCGGGGCGGCGATCGAGGCCGCCACCGGGGCGGCCGGGGACCTGCCGGCGCCCGGCCTGCCGGTGCGCGGCATCGTGCTGGCGGCCTCGCAGGGCGAGGCGCTGGGGCCGCTGACCGCGGACCGGCCGAAATGCATGGTCGACGTGCGCGGCCGGCCCCTGCTGGGCCAGCTGCTCGACACCCTGCGCCAGAGCGGCGTGCGCGACGTCGCGGTGGTGCGCGGCTACGCCAAGCACGCGATCGGGCCGGAGGTCTGGTCGCCGCCGGGGGCGGGCGGCCTGACCCTGCTGGACAACGACGACTACGCCCACACCGGCGAGGTCGCCTCCCTGCTGCGCGCCGCCGACCGGCTCGCCGGCGAGACCGTGCTGGTCTACGGCGACGTGCTGTTCCGCCGCTACATCCTGGACGCGCTGATGGGGGTGGAGGCGGACATCGTCATCGCGGTGGACGCGCTGCGCCAGCGGGCGGAAGGAAAGCCCGGCACGCACGATCCGTATCCCGGCGACCTGGTGCTGGCCGACAAGCCGTTCTCCGCCAGCTATCTCGACGACCGGCCGGCGATCCTGCGCTCCATCGGCCAGGTGCGGCCCGTCGACAGCATGGGCGAGTGGATCGGGCTGATGCGGCTGAGCGCCAGGGGCGCCGCGCTGCTGCGCGCCGAGCTGGCGGCGATGCAGGCCGACGGCAGCG
This sequence comes from Lichenicola sp., assembly GCA_965198655.1. GTDB lineage: Bacteria > Pseudomonadota > Alphaproteobacteria > Acetobacterales > Acetobacteraceae > Lichenicola. The sequence continues at coordinate 240,632 of OZ240668.1, forward strand.
CCGACCGGGCCGACATCCCGACCCTGCTCGGGCGGCTGGCGGCCAGGACCCCGGTCGCGGTGCACTACATCACCGGGCACTGGCTCGACGTCGACACCATGACCGACCTGGCAGACGCGCGGAACTTTTCCTGAGCGTCGCTCGCTGCTGCGGCAGGCAGCCCACCGGAGGATCCATGCGCCACACGCTCCTGACGCTGTCGTGCCTGCTCGGGCTGGTTGCCTGCCAGGCGGCGCCCGAACGCCTTCCCGGTGAGACCGACGCACGTTGCATCCACCGGCTCTACGATTATCCGGTCCGAACGGAGCCGTTCCAGGCGGCGGCCAACACCTGCGCGCCTGGGCGCGTGGTCGACCTGACCGGCGACCGCTACTACCAGGTGCTGGCCACCAGCCTGAACGTGCCCTTCGTCGACCACGACCCGAAGAGCAGCGACACCATCGTGCTGACCGGCAGCCGCATCCCGCAGCCCACCACCCAGACGCCGCCGCCGGAGCTGTCGCTGCACTGAGCCGCCCGATCCCGGGATGGCAGGAGTTTGCACCGGACGGCATCCGGTCTAATCGACCGGACATGATCCAGGCGCAGGACTTCCTCGACCAGGCCGCCGCACAGGGGCTCGACTTCTACAGCGGCGTGCCCTGCTCGTTCCTGACGCCGCTGATCAACCGGGTGATCGGCGCGAACGGCGCCGGGCTTGACTACGTGGGAGCGGCGAGCGAGGGCGAGGCGGTGGCGATCGCGTCCGGAGCCTGGCTCGGCGGCCGGGGCGGCGTGGTGATCTGCCAGAACTCCGGCCTCGGCAACTGCGTCAACCCGCTGACCTCGCTGAACGTCCCGTTCCGCATCCCGCTGCTGCTGGTCACCACCTGGCGTGGCCAGCCGGGCCTGGCGGACGAGCCGCAGCACGCTCTGATGGGACGGATCACCCAGGCAATTCTCGACCTGTGCGCCGTGCCCAACCAGCCCTTCCCCCGTGACCGAGCCGGGATCGCCACGGCGCTCCAAGCGGCGTCGGCCCGCTTCGCCCGGGAGGGACTGCCATTCGGGCTGGTGATGGAGCAGGACAGCGTGGCGGGGGAGGCGCTGGCGGAACCGGTCCATACCCCCCCGGCACCCGGCTGCTGGACCGACTTGCGTCGTCACGCCGGGCGGACGGCACGGGCGGACCTGCTGCAAGGCCTGCTGGCCCTGCTGCCCGACACGGCGGCGGTAATCGCCACCACCGGCAAGTGCGGGCGCGAGCTGTTCACCCTGTCGGACCGCGAGCAGCACCTCTACATGGTGGGCGCCATGGGGGCGGCCTCCGGGCTCGGGCTCGGCGTGGCGCTGACTGTGCCGCACCGTCCGGTGGTGGTGGTGGATGGGGATGGCGCCGCGCTGATGAAGCTGGGCACGATGGCGACGATCGGTGCCCGGCAGCCGCGACGCCTGCTCCACCTGCTGCTGGACAACGGCGTCCACGACTCCACCGGCGGACAAGGCACGGTGTCGGCGTCGGTGGACTTCGCGGCGGTGGCGCTCGCCTGTGGCTACCGCGCTGCCTGGTCGGTGGATGACCGGCCCGGCTTCGAGCAGGCGGTGGCGCAGGGCCTGGAGACGAACGGACCGGTGCTGGTCCATGCCCGGATGATGCCGGGATCCATGGCAACGCTCGGGCGCCCCACGGTGCCGCCGCACGAGGTGGCACGGCGGTTTCGTGCCTTTCTCAAGGCAGCCTGAGACAGGCAGGACGTCGCGGAGGCCGCAACGTCCCGCCTGAACCCCGATCCGGAACGACCGCCGCAGCGGCCGTTCCGGAGTCCGATCACGGAAGCTCGGCGCGGGGCGGCAGGCCGGTGGTGGTGCCGGTGGTGCTGCTGCCCAGCCCGGTGCTCCCGCCCAGGCCGGTGGTGCCGCCGGTCACGCCCGTGGTGCCGGTGCCGACCGCGGTCCAGGGTCCGGCCGTCTCGTCATGACGGGTCCATCCGCCGCTCTGATACTCGGTGCGGCGGGTGGTCGTGTTGATGGCGGTCTGGCCGTCCATGATCGCCTCGACCGTCGGCGCCTGCGAGTCGTCGGCGCGCACGGTCACCAGGTTGCCGCCGCGACGCACGGTCTCGGCATAGACATGGGCGTCCTCGTCCGGCACGCCGGCGCCGGTCAGGGCCCCGACCAGCCCGCCGGCGCCGCCGCCCACCGCAGCACCCACGCCCGCACCGGTCAGCGTGGCGATCAGCCAGCCGGCCGCCACCACCGGACCGACGCCCGGGATCGCCAGCGAGCCGATGCCGGCGAGCAGCCCGGCTCCGCCGCCCAGCACCGTGCCGATGGTGGCACCGGTGCCGGCACCCTTATCGGCTTCCGTGTCGTGCGGGAGGCCAGTTCCGGTTCTGGTAGCGCCGGTTCCGGTCGTGCTGGTGGTCCCGGTTCCGGTCGTGCCGACGGGGCCGCTCTGCGCGCCGTCGCGGCCGACCAGGCTGATGTCGCTGTGCGGGATGCCTGCGTCCTCGAGCGCTCGGACCACCGTGGTTGCCGCGGAGTAGCTCTCGTAGGCACGGGTTATGGTGCGCTGTACCATTGAAACTGTTTCCTTCTGGTGACGTGCTTCCGACGTGTTGGGACGGTCGCGCCTACTCGGTGCCGACGCTGCCCTTGTAGTCTTCCCAGACCTTGACCGACGAGCCGTTCTGCATCGCCGTGCCGTGCCACACGCCCTGATCGTCCTTGGTCAGGTCCTTCACCTGGGTGAAGCCGTGACGCATGATCCGGTGCCGCGCCTGGCGCATGGTAAAGCTGTTCGACCCGTGCGCCGGCGTGCTGGTGTCGGCCGAGGTGGTGGCGACCGCCTGGTTGTGGTCCGGGGCGCTCATCGCGTTCTGGCCGGCTGCCGGGCCCATCGAGTTCTGTCCCGTCGCCGGCGCGCTCATCGTGTTCTGGGCCGGGGCCGTGGTCGAGCCCTGGGTCTGCGTCTGAGCCTGGGCTTGGGCCTGGGCGACGCCGGCCATGGCCGTGACGGCGATCGCGGCGGCGAAGAGTGGTAGGGACTTCATCTAGCGTTCCTCGTTTCTTGATCTGCAGTGCGCAGTGCGGGTCGAACGGCGAACCGATGAAGCGGTTCCAGAACGGGCTTGCAGGCCCCATCTCCGTTCGGAACACGTCCTCGCGCGGAACCGTACGGAACCCGCCCGCACCGGGCCGAACCGCCCGATGCCGCAAACGGCAGGAGACACGCCATCGACACGCTCCTTCCTTCCGGAACGGCTCTTGCGCCGACGGCGGCCGACCCGGCGCCACCCGCCAGGCGGGCGTCGCGGCAGGACCGGCCCTGGATCCCGGAAACCGTGCTGGTCACACCGGCGGCACTCGGCTTCGCGCACGGCGCGGCGATGGTCGAGCGCGCCGAAGCAATGGGTGCCCGCGTCGTGCGGCTGTCCTCCGACCGGCTGAGCGGCCTGCCGGACCGCTACCGCGACGCCAAGACCACCATGGCGGTGGTGGTGGCCTCGCCCAGCCGGAGGAAGCCGCAGCCGATCCCGCCGAGCGCCGACTGGCGCTTCGACCTCGCCGAGGGGTGCCCGGCGCACTGCCAGTACTGCTACCTGGCCGGCTCCCTGGCCGGGCCGCCGATCGTGCGCGCCTATGCCAACCTCCACGAGATCCTGGCCGAGCTGCCGCCGCTGCTGGGACAGGGCACCATCACCTCGCGCTCGGAGGATCGCCGTCACGAGGGCACCACCTTCGAGTGCTCCTGCTACACCGACCCACTGGCGATCGAGCCGGTCACCGGCAGCCTGTCGGCGGCGATCCGCCGGTTCGGCGCCTGGGATGCCGACGTGCAGCTTCGCTTCACCACCAAGTTCGGCAACGTCGGAACCCTGCTCGACCTGCCGCATCGCGGCCGCACCCGGATCCGCTTCTCGCTCAACGCCCGCTCCGCCGAGCGCTACGAGGGGGGTGCTCCGCGCATGGACCGCAGGCTCGCGGCCCTGCGGGCGGTGGCGCAGGCGGGCTACCCGGTCGGCATCACGGTGGCGCCGATCCTGCCGCTGCCGGACTGGAGGCGCGAGTACGACCAGTTGCTGGCCGACGTCGCGGCCGCGCTGGACGGGGTGGCGGCGGTGGACCTGACCGCCGAGCTGATCACCCACCGCTTCACCGACAAGTCCAAGACGGTGCTGACCGGCTGGTATCCGGGCAGCTCCCTGCCGATGGACGAGGCCGAGCGGACGCGCAAGCTGACCAAGTTCGGCACCGGCAAGTGGGTGCTGCCGCGCGTGGAGATGGCCGAGCTGCGCGGCACGGTGACCGAGGCGCTGTCCCGCCACTTGCCGATGGCCCGCCTGCTCTACTGGACGTGACGCCGCCGCCGGTCACGCCTGACGGACGCTACCTCGTGGTGCGCGGCCGGCTGTGGCGCCGCGCCGATCCCCGGCTGGACCCGGAACGCCGCGCCGCCTTGACCCGGGAGCTGATGGCGGCCCGACGGGCCAAGCGCGCCGCCATGCGCTCCGGCGACGCCGAGGCGCGCGAAGCCGCACGCGTCCGGGTCGACGCTGCCAAGCACGCGCTCGGCGAGCGCGGCCCGCCCTGGTGGAGCGACGCCCCGGACTACACCCGACGCATGGCGCGCACTACGCCCTACGCCGACTGGTTCGCCGCCCTGCCGCCCGACCCGTGACCGGGGTTCAGGCCCGCCTGGTCCACACGGTCTGCGCGTTGACGAACTCGCGTATGCCGAAATGCGATAGCTCGCGGCCATAGCCGCTGTTCTTCACCCCGCCCACCGGCGTGCGCGGGTTCGAAGCGGTGAAGCCGTTGATGAACACCCCGCCCGTTTCCAGCCGACGCGCGATCCGCTGCGCCTTCTCCTCGTCGCGCGTCCACAGGTTGCTGCTCAGCCCGTACTCGCTCCGGTTGGCGAGCTCGACCGCGTGCTTCTCGTCCCGCGCCACGCACAGGGCCGCCACCGGGCCGAACACCTCCTCGTCGAACGCGGCCATGCCGGGCAACACTTCGCCCAGCACGGTCGGCTCGTAGAAGCAACCGGGCCCGTCGACCTTGCGGCCGCCCAGCAGCAGCGCGGCACCCTGCCCGATCGAGCGCGTCACCTGGTCGTGCACGACCTCGCGCAGGTCGTCGCGGGCGATCGGACCGATCGTGGTCGCCTCGTCGGTCGGATCGCCCGCCTTGATCTCGCGGGCCGCGTCGAGGAACCGCGCGGTGAAGGCGTCCGCGATCGGTGCCTCCAGGATCAGCCGCTTGGCGGCGAGGCACACCTGGCCGGCGTTCGCATAACGGCCGGTGATGGCGAACCGCACCGCCTGCTCGACGTCCGCGTCGGCCAGCACGATGAACGGGTCGATGCCGCCCAGCTCCAGCACCGACTTCTTCAGGTTCCGGCCGGCCAGCGCCGCCACCGCGGCACCCGCGCGCACGCTGCCGGTCAGCGTCACCCCGGCGATGCGCGGGTCGGCGATCACCGCCTCGATGCCGTCGGTGCCGACGTTGAGCACCGAGAACACGCCCTGCGGCAGGCCGGCCTCCTCCCACAGGCCGCGCATCAGCAGGGCGCAGCGCGTCACGTTGGGTGCGTGCTTCAGGAGGAAGCCGTTGCCGGACAGCATGATCGGCACCGCGGCGCGGATCGTCTGCCAGATCGGCAGGTTCCACGGCATGATGCCGAGGATGGTGCCGATCGGCAGGAACGACACGTGCACCTGGTCATGGCCCTCGACCGCGACCGGCTCGTCGGCCAGCATCGCCAGCCCGTGCTCGGCGTACCAGGCGACGGTGGCGGCGCACTTCTCGATCTCGGCGCGGGCCTCCCGGAGCGTCTTGCCCATCTCGCGCGTGATCACCGGCGCCACCTCGTCCGAGCGCCGGCGCAGCACGGCGGCGAGGCGGTCGTACACCGCGGCCCGCTCCGCGACCGGCACCGCGCGCCACCCGCGGAACGCGTTGTCGGCCCGGGCGAGCAACTGTTCGACCTCCGCCTCCGTTTGGAACGGAAAGCGCTCGATCTCCTCGCCGGTCGCGGGATTGCGCGACACGGCAGCCTGGTCGGCCATGAACGATCTCCTTCTATGGACTCCGGTTCATGCCCCGTCGCGCGCCGGCACCGCCTTCAAATCATCTTGTTCCAGGCTGGGACCTTGTCCTAGGCTCGGTGCCAATGCCCGCCGTCCTCGCCCGCATCGTCTGGATTGTCACCCCGGGCGGGGTCGGGGAGCACGCGCGCTAGGGTCCGAACCCGACACCGCTCCCCGAAGTCCCGCCGATCCGGCCGGGGCTTCTCCCCCCGGCCCATCGGCTCCGAACAGGATCCGAATCGTGCCAGGACCCGTGCCCGCTTCCGACTTCCCGCTCCTGCCGCTGCTGGTGTTCGCCTTCAGCGCCTCGGCCACGCCGGGACCGAACAACATCATGATGCTCAGGGCGGCCGCCGCCCACGGCCTGCGGCGGTCGCTGCCGCAGTTGGCCGGCGTCGCGGTCGGCTTCGGCGTGATGGTGGCGCTGGTCGCCTCCGGCCTCGGCCTGCCGTTGACGCGGAGCCTGACGGGGCAGCGGGTGGTGCAGGTGGTGGGCGCGATCTGGATGGCCCGGCTCGCCTGGAAGATCGCCACCGCGCCGGTGGAGGGCGACCTCCGGGCGGTTCCGCCGCTGGGCTTCTGGGCCGCCTGCGCCTTCCAATGGGTCAATCCCAAGGGCTGGTTCATGGCGGTCGCGGCGACCGCCACCTTTCTGCCGCCCGGCAGCGACGCCCTGGTGTTCGGCCCGCTGATCGGACTGGTGTTTACCGTTGTCAGCGTGCCGTGCGTCGGCGGCTGGGGCCTGGTCGGCGTCAGCGGCGCCCGCCTGCTGCGCCATCCCGTCCGGCTGCGTGTCTTCAACGTCGCGATGGCCGTGCTGCTGCTGGCGACGGTGGCGGCCATGCTGGTGGATTGAACGCTCCGGGCTGTTCTCCCGGCCAGGCGGCCGGTCGCGACGATGCGTTCGCCATCGCGACCGGCCGGCCCGCAGGCGTCAGTGCTTCTCGACAGAGGCGCGGTAGATCGCGTCGATCGACTGGCCCAGCCGCGCGTTGAACGCGTCGTCGCTCATGTCCCGGCTCAGCCCCTCGACCAGGGCGCGGGAGAAGCTGGCGATCATGCCGTGGTTGACGCTCAGGTGCTCGCACGCCTCGGCCAGCGGATAGCCGCCGGACAACGCCACCACCCGCGCCACGCCCTTGTGCGCGATCAGCGGCGCATACAGGTTCGGCACCTCCGGGATGGTCACCTTGAGCATCACCCGCTCGCCCTCGGGCAGCGCGTCGAGTGCCTTCGTCAGCTCGGCCAGCAGGATCGCCTCCGCGCCGGCCTTGTCCGGGCTCTTGATCAGGACCTCCGGCTCCAGGATCGGCATCAGCCCGGCCTCGCTGATCTGCCGGCCGATCTCGAACTGCTGCTGCACGATCGCGGCGATGCCGGCCTGGTCGGGCAGGTTGATCACCGAGCGCATCTTGGTGCCGAACACGCCGAGCCCCTTGGCCCGCGCCAGCAGCGCGCCCAGGCCCGGGATCGGCTTCATCAGGCTGACGCCGTTCGCTTCCTTCTCCAGCCCCTTGTCGACCTTCAGGTAGGGCACCACGCCGCGATCCTGCCACAGGAAGGTCGGCACCGGCTTGCCGTGCGCCTCGCCGTCCATGGTGGCCTCGAACAGGATGGCGCCGATCACCTTGTCCCCGGAAAAGGCGGGCGCGCTCATGATGCGCACGCGCATCTCGTGCACCAGCTTGAACATCTCGGCGTCGCCCTCGTAGGCATCCTCGGGGATGCCGTACTGGCGCAGCGCGCCGGGGGTGGAGCCGCCGCTCTGGTCGAGGGCGGCGATGAAGCCGTTCTTGCCGGAAGCCTGGGCCAGCATCGTTGCGTCGGGCATGCGCGTCGTCTCCAAGGGTGTGATCTGGTGGCGATGGATCCGGCAACAGGTAGCCGCCGCAGCCGGTTTCGTCACCACCTCAGAGCCCGTTCGAGAATGGGGTGTGCCGAGCCAGAGCGTTCCGCCGCGCCAGCGGCGGAACGTGCCCGGCGCGTCTTTCGAGAACCGGAGCGGAGCGGCCTCCTGGCCGTGAGCCCAGGGCCCCAGCGCAGACGGCGCGTCGGATTGCAGGCCACAGCGCATTCCCGGACGGCCTTTCAGGCGCGCAGGCTGCGCTCGGCCGCGGTCAGGGTGTTGCGCAGCAGGCAGGCGATGGTCATCGGCCCGACCCCGCCCGGCACCGGGGTGAGGCGGCCGGCGCGGCCCATCGCCTCCTCGTGCACCACGTCGCCGACCAGGCGCGAACGGCCCTCCGGCGTGGTGATGCGGGTGATGCCGACGTCGATCACGGTCGCACCCAGCTTGATCCAGTCGCGCCGCACCAGGCCCTTGCGGCCGGTGGCGACCACCAGGATGTCGGCCAGGCACGCCAGCGCGCCCACGTCCGTGGTGGCGGCATGGCACACGGTGACGGTGCACTCCTCCTGCAGCAGCAATTGCGCCATCGGCCGGCCGACCAGGTTGGACTTGCCCACCACCACCGCGTGCAGGCCCTTCAGCGTGCCGAGCTCGGCGCGCAGCAGCAGCAGGCAGCCGAGTGGGGTGCAGGGGACCAGCCCGTGCTGGCCCAGGGTGACCCGGCCGACGTTCATCGGCCCCAGCCCGTCCACGTCCTTGGCCGGATCGATCGCCGCGGTGACGGCGCCGGCGTCGATGCCGGTCGGCAGCGGAAGCTGCACCAGGATGCCGTGCACCGCCGGGTCGGCGTTGAGGCTGGCCACCAGCGCCAGCAGCTCGGACTGGCGGGTCGAGCCGGGCAGGACGTGGGCGAAGGAGCGCATGCCGACGTCGCCGGTATGGGAAATCTTGTTGCGGACGTAGACCTCGCTGGCCGGGTTGCTGCCGACCTGCACCACGGCGAGGCCGGGGATCACGCCGTGCTCCCTGGACAGCCGCGCCACCTCGTCGCGTATCTCGGCGGTCAGGCGCGCGGCATGGGCCTTGCCGTCGATCAACTGCGTTTCGATCGCCAGGTGCGGCTCCGCGGGGAGCCGCGTCCCGATCACATCCCCCGTCATCGCGCGCTCCTCCCTTGTCGACGCCCCAGGCCGGCTGGAACCGTCGCCGCGATCGGGGCAGGATGCGGCGCATGAAGCCCATACGGAAGAACTTCGGTAGCGACAACGTCGGTCCGATCAGCCCAGCCATCCTCGACGCCTTGGTCGCGGCCAACACCGGAGCGGTGCCTTCCTACGGCGGCGACCCCTGGACCGCCCGGCTGCAGGACGCGGTGCGCGAAACCTTCGAGGCGCCCGACGCGGAGGTGTTCGCGGTGGCGACCGGCACCGCGGCCAACGCGCTCGCGCTGTCGGCGCTGGTGCCGCCCTATGGCGCGGTCTACTGCGACCAGTCCTCGCACATCGAGAACGACGAGTGCGGCGCGCCGGAGTTCTTCACCGGCGGCGCCAAGCTGCTGACCCTGCCGAGCCTGGACGGCAAGCTGTCGCCGGCGGTGCTGCGGGCCAACCTCGAAGCTGCTCGTGCGATCGGCGTGCACAAGAGCCGGCCGACCGCGATCAGCATCACCCAGGCGACCGAATGGGGCACGGTGTACTCGCTGGAGCAGGTGCGCGAGGTCGGCGACGCCGCCCGCAGCCTCGGCCTGTCCCTGCACATGGACGGGGCCCGCTTCGCCAACGCCCTGGTGACGCTCGGCTGCGCGCCGGCCGACGTGACCTGGCGCGCCGGCGTCGACGTGCTGTCGCTGGGGGCGACCAAGAACGGGGCGATGGCGGCGGAGGCGGTGGTGTTCTTCCGGCCGGGCCTGGCGGAGGAGTTCGCGCGCCGTCGCAAGCGGGCCGGGCACCTGTGGTCCAAGGCACGGTATCTCAGCGCGCAACTGGTGGCCTACCTCCAGGACGGGCTGTGGCTCGCCAACGCCCGGCGGGCCAACGCCATGGCGACGCGCCTGGCCGACGGGCTGCTGCGGCTGGAGGGGGCAAGCCTGCTGCACCCGGTGCAGTCGAACGAGGTGTTCGCGGTGCTGCCCGAGCCGGTGATCGCCCGGCTGGAGGCGCAAGGCTTCCTGTTCTACCGCTGGTACCTGCCGCAGGGGCTGGAGGTGGACCCGGGCCGGGTGCCGATCCGCCTGGTCACCGGCCTCGACACCGAGGCGGCGGACGTGGACGCGCTGCTGGCGGCGGTCGGGTAGGAGGCTATCTTCACCTGAACCTGCGGTCACGCGGTCCGGGATGGGTCCTGGCTGCGGCCGAGCGGTTGCAAGTGCTGCGGCGAGACTATCAAGGGTGAGTGGCCGCCGGAGCCAAAGCAGGAACGGCAAAGGCGGTCGCGCGGACCCGGGCTGGGTAGACAGACTTCCAGGCTGATCCACAGCTCTGGCGGCGGAGATGAAGCAGGGAGCAGGATCATGATCGAGGTCGACGATACCGATCTTGGACGCGAACTGATCGCTTCGATGCAGGAAGCCGCTGCCATCGTGCGGAGCGAGGCGGACGCAGCGCGCGTGCACCTTCCGCCGGGTGACGTGGACGTGCGCGCCGTCCGGGAACGCCTGGGCCTGACCCAGTCTGCTGTCACGTAGCGGTTCCGGTTGGCGGTCGCGACCGTGCGTGACTGGGAGCAGAGGCTGCGCCGGCCCGACCGGCCGCGCGCGTGCTGCTGATGATCATTGCGCGCAGCCCGGAGATCGTTGCTCAAACGGTCGTAGAAGCACGGCTGCATGACGCTAATCGTTTCAGGCGGCGGCTGATGAAAACGGGCGCTGTCTGCCGATAGAGAGAGTCATGCCCGCTAGGATCGGATCCACGAAATCACAACGTTGCAAGTCCGTCAACGAGCTACGACTAGATTGGAGATGCGGTGCCAATACCCAGCTACGATGTGTTGATGCTGCCCGTGCTGCGGCTTTGCGCTGAGAAACTATGGGTCATGCGAGGTCTGGTCGCCCGGGTGGCCGATGATCTGAGCCTCAGCCAATCGGAACGGGAGCAGATGATCCCCAGCGGCACCACGATGGTCATTGCGAACCGAGTTCACTGGGCGAAGACCTACCTGAAGCAGGCCGGGCTGGTCGAGCAGCCGAAGCGGGCGCATGTCCAGATCAGCGCGCGTGGGCGGGAGGTCCTGGTCCGTAACCCGGCAAAGATCGATACAGCTCTGCTCCTAGGATTTGAAGATTTTCGAGATTTCTTGCGCCGGACGAGGTTGGAGGGCGCGCCGTCGGCACCGGCGACACCGACTGCCGCTGCTCCAGCACCGGTGATAGCGGCTCCCGAGACTGCGAATACACCGGAAGAACAGATCGCCTCGGCCTCCCTGACGCTGAACGAGTCGTTGCGTGACGCGCTGCTGGCGCGTGTCCTGGAGGGAAATCCGACCTTCTTCGAGAAGCTGATCGTCGATCTGCTCCTCGCGATGGGATACGGCGGATCCCGGGCCGACGCCGGCGAGCAACTCGGCGGCACTGGCGATGGCGGTGTCGACGGCGTCATTCGCGAGGATCAACTCGGCCTCGACCGCGTCTACTTGCAGGCCAAGCGCTACAAGCCGGGCAACACGGTTGGCAGCGAGGCGGTGCAGGCCTTCATGGGTGCCCTGGTCAGCAAGGGCGCGCAGAAGGGCGTCCTGATTACGACATCAGCCTTCTCGAAAGCGGCAATCACCGTCGCGGGGCAGTCCGGACATCTGCGCCTTGTGCTGATCGATGGCGACGAGCTGACAAGGCTGATGGTTCGTTTCGGGGTCGGCGTTCGCATCGCGCGGACAGTCGAGATCAAGCGCATCGATCTCGATTATTTCGAGGACGTTGAGCCCGATTGATGACCAGCAATCATTTCGGTGATGCCATGCGTCCATGGGTGTGACGTCCACTGCCCATACCGACATCGACGCTCACGCCCCCGCCAGCCGGTAAAGCACCCGCACCCAGGAGCGAGTGCCGCGGTGGAAGCTTTCCAGGTCGTACTTCTCGTTCGGCGAGTGGATCCGGTTGTCCGCCCTGGCGAAGCCGATCAGCAGGCTGTCCATGCCGAGCGCTTCCTGCAGGTCGCGCACCACCGGGATCGAGCCGCCGCTGCCGACCACCGCCGCCGGGCGGCCCCATTCCTCGCCGAGCGCCCCCAGCGCCGCCTTGAGGTAGGGCCCGTCGATCGGCACCGTGCTGGCGCGCGAGCCGCCATGCGAGCGGAACGACACGCTGCAATCGGCCGGGATACGCGCCTGCACGTGGGTGCGGAAGGCGCTGCGGATCGCCTCCGGGTCCTGCGCCCCCACGGTGCGGAACGACACCTTGGCGGAGGCCTGGCCCGGCAGCACGGTCTTGAAGCCGTCGCCGCCATAGCCGCCGGTGATGCCGTTGATCTCGCAGGTGGGCCGGGCCCAGGTCTGCTCCAGGGCGGTGTAGCCGGCCTCGCCGGCGGGGACCGACAGGCCGACCGGGCCGAGCAGGGCGGAGTCCGGACCGACGATGCGGCGCCAGTCCTCCCGCACCTGGTCGGGAAGCTCGGCCACCCCGTCATAGAAGCCGGGCAGGGTGACGCGCCCGTCCGCGTCGCGGAGTGCGGCCAGGATCTCGACCAGCAGGTGCAGCGGGTTGCGCGCCGCGTTGCCGTAGAGGCCGGAATGAAGGTCGCGGTCGGCGCAGGTGATCGTGATCTCCTCGCCGACCAGGCCGCGCAGCATGGTGGTGACGGCGGGAACGCCACCTTCCAGCATGTCGGTGTCGCAGATCAGCGCGATGTCGGCCTTCAGCTCTGCGGCGTGGGCGTCCAGGAACGGGCGCAGGCTCGGGCCGCCGCTTTCCTCCTCGCCTTCCAGCAGGATCGAGATGCGCAGCGGGTAGCGTCCGTCCGCGGCGCGGATCGCCCGTAGCGCTTCCAGGAAGGTCATCACCTGGCCCTTGTCGTCCGACGCGCCGCGGGCGGTGATGCAGCGTCCGCCGGCGGCGTCGGCCAGCACCGGCTCGAACGGCGGGCTGGTCCACAGCCCCACCGGGTCGACCGGCTGCACGTCGTAGTGGCCGTAGAACAGGACGTGCGGGCCGGGGGTGGCCGCGGGCCCGGCGAAGGCCGGATCGTGCGCCACCACGATCGGCAGCCCGGGCGTGTCGCGCACGGACGCCTCGAAGCCGAGCGACAGGAGGTCGCGGCACAGCCACTCCGCGGCCCGCCTGCAATCCGGTGCGTGGTCGGGCTGGGTGGAGATGCTGGGAATGCGGAGCAGCGCGAACAACCGCTCCAGGCTCGCGTCGAGCTGGCCGTCGACGTGATCGAGGGCGGCCAAGGGGGCGGGACGAGGAGCGGATTGGGCGGCGGGCGGGATGGCGTTCATGAACGCCATGGTGCCCCGGACGGTGCGGCTTGTCAGCCCGGTGCCGGCAAACCGCCGGTCGCGTTCAGGCGGCAGGCGCTTCGGCGGGCTGCGCGGCCTGGGTGGCGGCACGCTTGTTCTGCCAGAACGCCACGAAGTCGATTGGCTGCAGCATCACCGGCGGGAAGCCGGCCTCGCGGGTGATGTCGGCCAGCACGGCGCGGGCGAACGGGAACAACAGGCGCGGGCACTCGGCGAACAGCATCGGCTCGACCACGTGCTGCGCCACGTTCTGCAGGGTGAAGATGCCGCAATAGGCCAGCTCGACCACGAAGGCGGTCGCCGGCGGCTCGGCGTCTGCGGCCGGGGCATGGGTGGTGGCACTGCACCCCAGCAGCAGCGTGACCTCGTAAACCGGATGGCCCTCCTGCGCCCGGCGCACCTGCACGTCCAGGCTCAGCGTCACGTGCGGGCGTAGGTTCTGCACCGTGTAGATCCCGGGCGCGCCCGGAACGCGGAACACCATGTCGCGGACGTACTGGTTGCTCAGCACCAAGGGCGGCACCGCCGGGGTGGTGGACTGGGTGCCGCCGCCGACGCTGTCAATCGGACTGTCTGCCATGGCTCACATCGCTTTGACGGTTGGGCTCAACGGTTGGCTGTTCGGCCGGGGGACGATCCTACAGGAGCGGCGGCGGCCCCGCGAGGGTGTCCGGAACGCCCGTCAGATGAAGTGGCCGCGCAGGAAGCCCAGCGCCGGCAGCGGCGTCCAGCTCCGCGGCAGGTCGGCGCGACGGATGGGTGCGACGCTGTAGCGGGGGATCGGCTGGCGCGCGCTGCGCAGGAAATGCGCGTACGCCCTGACCTGCTGCTCGCGCCAGTCCCGGTCGGCCAAGGCGGCATCCCGGCTCCCATAGATCTCGGCGATCCGGCTGGTCCGGCCGGCATCCGCCATCACCGCCCAGATCCGGTCCTCGCGCGGGCGGTCGTCGCCGGAGGAGGGGCGGGAAAAGGGGATGATGTCCGTCATGCGGCGCATGTCCGGACAGGCAGGGCGGGAGCCATCGCGATCGACGAGATCATGGCTCCCTCCTGCCGGCAAGGCCCGTGGCTGCAACCCGTGCCGCCGGGGTCCGTTGCTCCAAGCGACCCAATACATCCCAAGGACCCGACCATGAGCACCAGCGAGAAGATCCCGGCCACCGACCGCTCCCGCGGCGGCCCGGGCAGCAGCCACGTCGATGCGACGGCCAAGCACAAGGACGCCGCCGGCGCCCATCACCAGAACACGCCTGCGGAGAAGAAGCATCCGCGCGAGGACGCAAACAGCAGCAACCACGGCACCAGGCACGAGCGTCATGAGCCCGGCGAGGGGCGCCGATCCTAGCCAGGCCTTGCGGTGACGGCAGCGCAACGATAGGAGCCGGTCATGCTTCGCCTGATCCTCACGCTGCCGTTTCTGATCCTGCTGGTCGTGTTCGTGCTGTTCAACCAGACGCCGGGCGCGATGGAACTGCCCTACCTGTCCTGGCAGTCCTCGGTCGGCGTGATCGCGCTGATCACGGCGGTGATCTTCTTCCTGGTCGGTGCGCTGTTCGTGTGGTTCGCCGAGCTGCGGCAGAGGCGTCGCGCCCGCCGGGCGGAGCAGCAGGTGCGCACCCTGGAAACCCAGGTGGCCGAGCTGCGCACCCAGCTTTCGCAGGCGGTGGCGCAAAACGTCGCCTATCACGGCACCACCGTGGTGGCGACCCAGCCCGGTCCGGGCACGCTGCCGATCGCCCCGTGACATGACCCGCCCCGGGACGCCGACCGACCGCACCCGGCTGATCCTGGCGCTCGACACCCCCGACGCGGCACAAGCCGAGCGCTGGATCGACGCCACCGCCGCCTCCTGCGACGCGGTCAAGCTTGGCCTGGAGTTCACCCTGGGCCAGGGGCTGGACGCGGCGCGCCGGCTCGGCACTGGCCGGTCGCTGTTCCTCGACCTGAAGCTGCACGACATCCCCAACACGGTGTCGGCAGCGATCCGCGCGCTCGCACCCCTACGGCCCGCCATGCTAACGGTCCACGCGACCGGCGGCGCCGCCATGATCGCGGCGGCGCGCAAGGCGGTCGAGGATGGGTTTCCGCCCGACGCGCGACCGCTCCTGCTCGCGGTCACGGTGCTGACCAGCCTGGACGCGGAAGCGCTGCACGCCACCGGGGTCGCCGGCGGCCCGCGCCAGCAGGCGCTGCGCCTGGGCCGCCTAGCCATGGACGCCGGAGCGCACGGGCTGGTGTGCAGCCCGCACGAGGTGGCGTTGTTGCGCGACGCGCTGGGACGGGAGCCCTGCCTGGTGGTTCCCGGCATCAGGCCGCATGGTGCCGAGGCAGGCGACCAGAAGCGCGTCATGACGCCAACCGAGGCCAGCCGCGCCGGTGCCGATTGGATCGTGGTCGGCCGGCCGATCACCCGGTCGGCCGACCCGGCAGCGGCAGCGGCGGCGATCGCCGCCGAGCTTGGAGCGTGAGCCAACTCGACCGACAAGTAAGGCCAGGGCTTTGCCCACCGGTCTGCTTCGCAGCTCGGTCCGCTGGGGCCGGAGGCCCCAGACCCCTTTTACTTTAAGAATCGGGTTTGAAGGGCTTCGCCCTTCATGGGGTCCAGGGGCAAAGCCCCTGGCCTTCGCCACCCCCTGAAGTTTGCAAACAAGCTTCTTGGGAGCCGCCTGCAGAGCGAGGTCCGCGTTGGCCGCGGTCGACGACGCGCCGGGACGCGAGCGGCCACCGCTGATCCGGGCCGTCATCGCGGCGGCGGGCGGCGGCTGAGCCAGGCCTCGAACAGCAGGTGCGGCAAGGTCAAGGCGGCCAACCCCTGGATTGTCAGGCAGAGCAGCCTGTCGGACGCGGCGCCGGGATAAAGCGGCCACAACGCCGCGCCCAGCAGCAGCGTCAGGACGGTCACCGGCAGGGCCAGCCGGACCGCGCTGGTGGCGCCGACGATCCGGGCACCGTGGCCAGGGTCGCGGATCAGCGCCAGGGTGTGCGCGGGCGCGTGCACGCAGACGAAGTAGATGGCGAACGAGGTCAGCGGCGGCAGCAGGATCGCCGTTGCGGCAAGCAGGGCGGTCACCAGCAGCCTCATGTCGCCAGCTCGGACGAGCCGGCCCACCCGTGCCACGGCAGGAAGCAGCCAGAACAGCGATGCCGCCCAGAGCCAGTCCGGCGGCCGGGTCATGGGAGTTCGAGACACGGTGGCGAAGATGGCGGCCGTGGCGGCGGGATGGGCCAGCACCGCGAACGCGATCGGCGCACCGCCCGCGGCAATCACCGAGAGCGGATCGACGGATCCGGTTTCCTCCGCACCGAAATGCCAGACCGAAGCGGCCAGAAAGGCGGCGAGGGTGGGGATCGGAGCGAGATGCCAGGCCAGGAGAACCAGGGCGGACAAGGCCAGATAGGGCAGGGCGAACACGCCGAACCAGGCGGCACCGAAACGGGGCCGCAACGCCGTCCTGGCGAGCTCCCCGTCGAGCGCTCCATGCGGGACGCCGAGAACGATGATCGCCAGCAGGGCCGCGATCACGCGCTGCTCAGGCGGCAGCAAGATCGTCGCCGCCAGGATCGGCGCGGCGATCAGGATCGGGTTGGGACCATGCTGACGAAGCACGTCGGGCACGGCGAGGGGAAGCGGCGCGGCTGAGAAGACCCCCTCAGCCATGCGTCAGGCTGCCCTGCCAGATGCAGCGGTGATGCGCATCCCGGCCAAGCCACAATCCTCTGTCCTGGTGCCGAACAGGACCAGCGAGAACGGAAAGGCGACCTTAGGCTCCAGGCCGAGTGAAGCGGTCCGGATGCTTGAAGCCATGACCGCCGCCCTGGATGCCAAAGACCATGAACGACCGGCGCAGCGGACCGGTTGCTGCCTCCGCGTCATTGTGGGAGGCAGCAGCCCGGTCCGGCAGTCTCAGTAGCCGTAGGCTCCATAGGTCGGAGCGGCATACACGGCACCGGCGGGGTAGCCGTAGACCGGATAGGGCGCCACGGGATAGCGATAGGCCGGATAGCCGTAGCCGTAGGGCGCTGCCACCGCGGCACCGATCGCCGCACCGGCCACGAGCCCGACGCCGAGGGCGCCGAACCCGAACCCGCGATAGCCGTAGCCGCCGCGGTAGCCATAGCCGTAGCCCCGGTAGCCGTAACCGCCATGGAAGCCGTAACCGCCACGGTAGCCGTAGCCATAGGCTTCTGCCGGCTGTGCGGCCGCGAAGGTCGCTCCGGCCAGTCCCAGCACCGTCGCGACGGCCATGAGGGATCTGCGCATCTTCATTCTCCTTCGGCTCTTGCCTGTGTGCATTAGATGGGCTCGAACATGCCCAAACGAAGGCGCGACCGTGGCGGCGGAATGTCCGCCACCAAACGTGATCGCCGTTTTCACGGAGATGGACAGTCTGGTCCTCGTGATCCGTGAGGAAGTGTATCGCTGCGATACAGCCGGACCGCCGCCGCCGGTCGCGCACCGATCCCGAGCGTTCCGCGAGCGGGATCCGCTTGGACGCCTGCGTTCCCCATCATACGGTGAGCGTGCACGGCGTCGGCCCGGTTCACGCCAAGTCCCGGGCCGAGCCCCGGCGGCGGGCGGCCGCTGCACGGGCCGCTCGAAGGGAAGCCGTTGGCAAGACAAACCAAGGAACGTGCGGAGCAGACGCGCGAGCGGATTGTCGATGCCGCCGAGCAGGTGTTCTACCGGCGTGGCGTCACCCGTGCCTCCCTGGAAGAGATCGCGCGCGAGGCCGGGGTCACGCGCGGCGCGGTGTACTGGCACTTCGCCGACAAGGCCCGGCTGTTCATCGCCGTCGAGAACCGGGCCAGGCAGCCCTACGAGCAGATGCGGGCGGCACTCCGGTCGACCGTGCCGCGTGCCGGCAACGCCCTGGACGCGATGCAGGCGCTGGAAACCAGCATCGTCGACTCGTTCGAGCGCCTCCAGTTCGACGAGCGGGCGCGCATGCGGCTCACCGTCATGCTGCTGCGCTGCGACTACGTGGACGAGATGGCCTCGGCGCTGGAACGGCAGGCGTCGATCACCCGGGCGTTCTTCGACGAGTTGCAGCACTACTTCAACGCAGTGATCCCGCCCCCCGCGCCGGGATCGGCCTGGCAGCCGGAGCAGGCGGCTCAGGTGCTGCAGGTCGTGGTGCACGGATCGTTCATGCGCTGGCTGCGCGCGCCGGACGAGTTCCCGATCAACAACGGCGTGGTCGCGATCAGGGCCCTCATCGGCGCCCTGCGCACGGCCTGGATCCCGCCGGCCGCACCGGGCGAGGCGGGCCGCCCCGACTGATGCTCCAGCTCCGAACTGGACATACATGCTGAAACGTATGTATAGCCGGCCCGGCCGAACCTCGTGCCGAACAGGATGTTCCACTGCTTGAAGGACCCGTCCATCCTGGCCGGAAGATGGGAATGCCGATGGCGACGATCCCGGACCACGCGAACGGGCGGTCGTCCCGTGGATCGCCGCCCTGCGCGTCCGCCTCGGCGCGCTCACCCGGCTCCCGACGCGCCTGATCGGCACGACGATCCGGACGGCGACGGGGTCGCCCGGATGGCGGCGGACGAGAACCGGCGCGTGCGTATGGGGCGAGGCTGCCTCGACGCGCATCGTGCCCGCGCGCCAGATGCCTTCCGCCGATCGTGCCGGCTCCCAGCAACATCACCCAGCGACAGCACGATGAACGCTGCTCCAGTGAACTACGTGATCGCCCTCAGCCCGGCCGTGGGCCGGGTGCCGGCGGTCCCGTTCGTGCCGGTCGGCAGCGTTGCCGCGGGCTTCGGTATCCCGACGCACGGAGCGGTATGCGCCGCACCCGGCCAGGCCCGCCAGATCCAGGCCCGGCAGATGCCGTGGGCGCCGGCGCTGCCGGCACGCCCGGACGCGGTCCTGTTGACCGGACGGGCCGTCTTCCTGTTCATCCCGACGGCCCTCGTGCCGTCCGGCGCGACGCCTGAGCCGAGCGGCGGGAGACACTGAACCATGCGCCTGGTGATGACTGCGGTGGCAGGCGCTGGCCTGCTCGGTGCGGCCGGCTGCACGGTCGGGCCGGACTTCAAGCCGTACCGGGCGCCGGTGGCCGCCAACTGGAACGACCCGTCCGCGCGCCGGATCAGCTTCAACCCGGTCAGCGAGGCCAGCAACCCCGACCCGGCCTGGTGGAACGGCTTCGACGACCCGGTGCTGACGGGCCTCATCCACCAGGCGATCGCCGGCAACCTCGACCTGCAGCAGGCGCTGCTGCGCGTGGTCGAGGCGCGCGAGAACGTGGTCACCGCGCGCTCCGCCGGCCTGCCCACCCTGAACGGCACCGCCAGCTACACCCGCGAGCAGCTCGGGCTGCGCGGCATCCTCGAGTCGCAAGGGATCGGCGGCGGCCAATCGAGCCTGTTGTCCGGCGCGTCGGGCCTGCTGGGCGGGCAGTCCGCCGCGGTCGGACAGGAGGTCAACTCCGCCCTCAACTCGGCCGAGCAGCCGATCGACCTGTTCCAGTACGGGCTGAACGCGTCCTGGGAGCTCGACCTGTTCGGCCGCGTACGCCGCTCGGTCGAGCAGGCGCGCGCCACCACGGAGGCGCAAGCCGAGGCCGCCAACGACTCCCTGGTGATGCTGGAAAGCCAGGTTGGCCAAGCCTACGTGCAGCTTCGCGGCGCCCAGGCGCTCTACGCGACCCAGCAGGAGAACATCCGCGCGGCGCAGTCCTCGCTGACCCTGACGCAGCGCCGGCACGTCGCCGGGCTCGCCACCGAGCTCGACGTCGACCAGGCGCAGACGCAGCTCTACAACTACCAGCGCCAGCTTCCCGCCTATGCGACGCAGGTCCAGCAGGCCGAGAACCAGCTCAGCGTGCTGACCGGTCAGGCGCCCGGCGCGCTGGACGCGCTGTTGTCGCCCCCGGCGCCGCTGCCGCGCACCCCCGACGTGGTCGGCATCGGCATCCCGTCCACCCTGGCGCGGCGCCGTCCGGACATACGCGAGGCGGAAGCCAACCTGCACGCGGCGACCGCCAACATCGGCATCGCGGTCGCCAGCTTCTACCCGGACATCTCGCTCACCGGCAATCTCGGCATACGGGCGGTCGACGCCAGCTACCTGACGAGCTGGGCCAGCCGGTTCTATTCGGTGGGCCCCAGCGCCAGTTTGCCGATCTTCCAGGGCGGGCGGCTCACCTCCAGCCTGCGGCTCGCGCGCGCGCAGCAGAAGGCGGCGGTGCTCAACTACCGCAGCACGGTGCTGAACGGGCTGCGCGAGGTGGAGAACGCGCTGGCGTCGTATCGCAACGACCGCGATGCTCGCGACCGGCTGATCCAGACCGTGACGTCGGGCGAGCGGTCGTTCCGCCTGTCGCAGAACAGCTACCAGAACGGGCTGTCGGACTTCCTCACCGTGCTCAACGCCGAGCAGACCGTGACCACTGCCCGACAGAACCTGGACCAGGCCGAGATGTCGCTGGCCGACGACGTGGTCACCCTCTACACCGCGCTCGGCGGCGGCTGGCAGCAATCCGTCACGCCGGTCACAACCCCGCCGATCGACAAGGCGCCCCCGTTCGTCCCGGGCGCCCTCGACAGCGTCGCGGCGGGCACCGCGCACACGCAGGCCGACTCGCAGTAGCCCCGCGCCGCGTCAGGGTGAAGCCGGACGCGGATGGTAGTGTCGCGCCACCCGCTCGATCGTCAGCCCCTGCACGATGATGGTGAACACCACCACGCCGTAGCACACCGCGAGCAGCGAGGACCGCAGCGGGCCGCCCGGCAGGCTCAGCGCCAGCGCCACCGAGATGCCGCCGCGCAGCCCGCCCCAGGTCAGCAGCGCCAGCGTGCCGGTGCGCTCGAGACGCCCGAGATGCAGCGGCCTGGTCGCCAGGAACACGCTGATCCCACGCACGCCCACCGACACCGGCACCGCCGCCAGGGCGGCGGCCGCGTGCGACCAGTGGAACGCCACCGCCACCACCTCCAGGCCGATCAGCAGGAACAGCAGCGCGTTCAGCACCTCGTCCACCAGCGACCAGAAGCTCATCAGCTCGGCCTGGCCCTGCCCGGTGATCGCGACGCGGCTGCGTCGCGTGCCCATGGTCAGGCCCGCCACTACCACCGCGATCGGACCGGACATGTCGAGCGCGTTGGCGAGGCTGAAGGTGCCGGTGGCCAGCGCCAGCGAGATGATCAGCTCCAGGCGCGGCTCATCGGTGGCACCCATCAGCAGCATGGCCCCCCAGGCGAGCCCGAGGCCGAACAGGCCACCGCCGACCGCCTCCACCGCGAACCGGACCAGGATCTGGCCGCCATTGGCCACCGAGCCGTCGCCGGTGGCGATGCCGAGCGCCACGCCGAACGCCACCACGCCGACGCCGTCGTTGAACAGGCTTTCGCCCGCGAACAGCGCCTGCAGCGGCGCCGGCAGGCCGACCCGGCGCAGCATGCCGACCACCGAGACCGGGTCGGTCGGCGCCAGGATCGCGCCCAGCACGACGCACCAGATCAGCGGCACCGGCTGGTCCACGTAGGGAAAGATCAGCCACATGCCGCCGCCGAACAGGACGATCGCCAGCAGGGTGCCGACCAGCGCCAGCGCCAGCACCGGCTTCCAGCGCCCCAGCAACTGGCGGAGGTCGACCTGCAGGGCGCCCGCGAACAACAGGAACGACAGCGCGCTGCCCAGCAGCGCCTGCGGCAGGTCGATGGTGCCGAGCCACTGCCGCGACAGCGCGTGCAGGCCGATCCCTGGCACCAGGCGGTCGATCCCCAGCATCGCCAGCGAGGCCAGCAGCGAGATCAGCAGCACGCCGATGGTGTTCGGCAGCCGCAGCGTGCGGTCGTTCAGCACCCCGAACACCGCGGACAGGGTCAGCAGCAGCGCAAACAGGCCGAGTGGGGTCATGTCTGGTCTGACCACGCATGTCGCCGGTCATCCAGCCGGCCGTCGCCGAAACGGGATACGGCCGCTTCTTCCGCTCCACCCGGGATCCGGCTTCGCGGTCCCGAGCCGGTCATCGGGCCGGTCATCGGGGATGCAAGGGATCAAGCCCTGCTCGTGGGCCATCACCTGCACCTCGCGCGGCATGTGGCGCGGATCGACCAACACGCCGTTCACCTCGATCAGCCAGACCAGCGGGTTGCGGTCGATCAGGTCCGACCGCATCCAGGCCGGGTCCATGCGGTGCGTGTTCAGCGGGTTCGAGATGGCCAGCACCTTGGCGTTGGCGGTGC
Organism: Lichenicola sp.; assembly: GCA_965198655.1. GTDB lineage: Bacteria > Pseudomonadota > Alphaproteobacteria > Acetobacterales > Acetobacteraceae > Lichenicola. Next base: position 263,207 of record OZ240668.1, read on the forward strand.
TCTGACCGACGCCGAAGGCGGCGCAGAGATCGGCCGTCGTCATGCAGGGCCGGGTCCGGGTCGGACAGGAAGTTGAGCTGGCCCAGCGTGTAGACGATGCCGCAGGCCCAGCTTCGTGGCTGCCCGGAGCGCATCGGGCTGGGACGCTTGCGGCACAAGGCGGCCACGACGCGCGCCAGGTCGCGATAGTCCTGGTCCAGGCGACCGCGGCAGACCCGGTCGGTCAGCGCAACCACGCTGGTGGCGTGACGTCGCGGCTGGTTCCGGCAACTCGGCTCATGCGCCGGCGCGGGCGCCGCGCCAGAATGTCAGGATCGCGACGAACGCGGTCCCGGTGAGCAGGGTCGAGAAGGGCAGGCCGAGATGCAGGATCCTGTTCTCGGCCAGCCAGTCGCCGATGCAGGTGCCGGCGGTGCGGGCGAGCGCCACGGCGCACCAGTAGGCCGCCACGCCGGTGGCGACGCGGGACCCCGCGACGGCAAGCAGGACCGCAAGCATCAGTATCAGCGCGATCGAGGCGGGACCCTGGCCGAAACGATGCGAACAGATGTCCCCGACGACGGTTCCGAACACGCCCGCGGCGAGCATTGCCGCCCAATAGGCCAGGTTCGTCCTCGCGAGTGCTGGACTGGCCGGATCCGGGCTCGCTTGTGCACGCCGCGCGGCGCTGCGCCATGCCAGAACCGCAATGGCCGCCGCAAGTCCGGACACGAGCAGCAGGGCCGGGACGCGAACGCGGAACGCCAGGTAATCGGCGATGTTGGTCGCCCCGGTGCGGACGATGATGATCGCGAGCCAGTAGTACGCCTCGTGCGTCGTCGGGTCCCTTGCCTCGACCCCATAGGTGGCCGCGAACAGCAGGACGAGCACCAGCAGGCCGACGCCAAGGCCCAGGCCGCTCTCATGGGCATAGAAGTCCCCGAGGTTGGTGCCGAAGATGCTGGCAAAGGCGATGCCGAACCAGTAGCGCCGATCGATCGCGGGAACATGTCGCGTCCGCATGCCGTTCCTCATCCGTTCCGGGCTTGGGGTGCCGGCGCCCGCAGGCTTGGTGCTGCGGCGATCAGCAGCACCATGGCGCCGCCGATCGCGAGCGAGGCCGTGACGCGCCCGAACGCGAGGCCGCCCTGTCCATGCGACTTCGTCAGCGTGTCGCCCAGCGTCGCGCCGAGAGGACGCGTCAGGACGTAGGCGGCCCAGAACAGGATCGTCCGGGGCAGCCCGCCATGACGATGCAGCACGGCCACGAGCGCGATCAGGCCCGCGAACAGCAGGGCGCCCTTCTCGAAGCCGAGCCCGAGCCCGCTGCGGTCGGCGGTGAAGTCGCCCAGCGCGGTGCCCAGCGTGTTGGAGACCAGGATCGTCAGCCAGTAGAACACCTCGTCCAGCCGCGACGTGATGCGATCGGCGGCGATCCTGCCTGTCGTCGCGCGCCACGCCAGGAGCACGGCGATCACCGACGCCAGCAGGACGGCCGAGGACAGCACGTAGCCAAGGCGAAGCGTGCGGTCGATGAGGTCGGACGTCACCGTGCCGACCGTGGTGGTGGCCACGACCGTCAGCCAGTAGCATCCCGGGTGATACCGGCGGACGCGCAGCTGGGCTGCCAGTGCCGCGGCGAACAGGACCACGAACACTCCGGTCGCCAGGGCGTAGCCGAGCTTCAGGGTCATGGAGACCGCGTCCCCGCCGGTCTCGCCCACCGTGGTCGCGCAGATCTTGACGAGCCAGAACATGAGCGTCGCCTGCGGCGCCTTGCTTGGCGGGTCACGATCGGGGCGGAGGACCTGCGGACTCACGGCAACGGCCGGGCGGACCGGAGCCGGCGGCCGATCAGCGCGCCCACGGCCGCCGACGACAGCGCCGGAAGCAGCAGGATCAGCCAGTACAGGCTGCCGATGAAGGTCTGCGCCCGCATCTCGTAGGCCGGGCGCAGGCCGCTCAACGCCTCGAAGCCGATCACGCCGGCAACCACCAGACCGACCAGCACCCCCGACAGCAGGGCCCGACGGGGACGCAGGGCGCCGAGCGCCATGGCGACGAGGCCGAGCACCATGACGGTGATGCGGCTTTCGTCGGCGCTCCACTCGTATGCCGTCATCAGCCCGAGCCCGAACAGGAGCGCCACGGGATAGGCGGTCCCGTCCCCGTCGGAGGACGCGCGCAGGCTCGCCACCCAGCAACCGGAGGCCCAGACCAACCGGTCGCGCCCGGAGGTGCAGGTGTCCGCCTCGGCCTGCATGGCGTCCGCCCAGTCCGGCCGGGTGCCGCGCAGGCGCCCGGCGGCGGAGGCGAGCAGCCAGGCGCTCGGTCCGCGCCATGGTGGCCCGGTCACGCCAACGCCTCCGGTGCGCTTGGTGCGCCGGCCGCCGGCTGCTCCCCGAGCTGCCGCGCATAGGCCAGGCCGTCGGCGGAAAGCCGGTAGGCGTGCCGGGCGGGCCGGCCGGGCCGCTCCGGCTCCATCCACCTGGCCTCGAGCAGGCCCTTGTCGTGCAGGCGGATCAGGATGGGGTAGAGCGTGCCGGAACCGAGGCGGACCAGCTTCGCCAGGTCGTAGCCGTGACGCCAATGCAGCGGCTCACGAAGCAGCGCGTCCAGGATCGCGCGGGTCTGGACCGAGGGAGCACGATGCCGCATGCGGCATAACTCTACCTATGTCGAGAGACCAGGCAAGAGCGCCGCCGCATGAGGTGTCCCGGCGTGACCGAAGGCGAGGGTCACGGCGGGTTCTGGCGGCCCAGGCTGTGCGTCATGAACGCCGCGACGTGCCGGTTCAGGAACGCGGCGTCCGCCGGGCTCGCCCCGGCGCCCGCCGGATGACCCCAAAGCGAGGGGATCGGCAGCAGGATGCAGTGCGGGATGAACTGCGCCTCGTAGCGCGCATCCTCCACCGGGAAATACAGGTCGGTCGCCGAGGGCATGTAGAGCACCGGCACCCTGATGGAGCGCAGCGCCGCCTCGGTGTTCCCCTTGAACGACGCGGTGTTGCCGACGTCGTTCGACTCCCAGGTGCGCATCTGCAGCAGGAGGTTGTTGGCATCCGCGCCGGCGAAGAACTCGTGCGTGTAGCGCGCGACCGCCTGGGTGAACGTGGTACCGGGCGGGTTCTCGCTGCGCCACAGCTCGCGGCGCCACCATTCCTGCCCGTACAGCCAGCCCAGCCAGACCAGCGAGGTCGCCTCGATCCCCTTGGTCGGCTCGGTCGTGTAGCGGCCGCCGTCGAACGCCGGGTCCTCGGTCAGTGCCGCGATCTGTCCTTCGAGCCGGACGATGCCGTGGCCATAGGTCTTCGCGGTGCCCGAAGTGGCGACGATCCGGTCCATGAAGTCCGGATAGCTGACCGCCCATTGCAGCGCCTGCTGCGCCCCCATGGAGAAGCCGATCACCGCGCGCAGGTGGTGCACGTGCAGTTGCTCCACCAGCAGCCGATGCACCGCCTCGACGTTGTCGCGGATCGTCATCGCCGGGAAGTCCGGCCCGTGGAACGGCGCCGGCGTGTTGCTGGGCGAGGACGACCGGCCGTTGCCGAACAGCTCGCTCGCGACCAGGAACAGCTTTCGGGGGTCCAGCGCCTTGTCCGGGCCGACCAGCCACTCGTAGCCGTGCATCTCCGCCATGTAGTGCGACGGCAGCAGCACCGCGTTGTCGCCGGCGGCGTCGAGCACGCCATAGGTGCCGTAGACCACGCGCGCCTCGGGCAGCACCGCGCCGCCCTCGGTATGGAAGCCGTGGATGACGAACTCGTGCTGCACCGGGCCGGCCGCCAGCTGGCCGGCGGCCGGTTCGGCCGCGTCCGCTCCGGCACCGGTCGGTAGCAAGATCGCGATGCAGGCGGCGACCAGGACTGCCTTGATCGTCATGCCGTAAAGGCCTTGCATGGCGGGGGATCGATCCGGCTCAGGCCTCGGTCAGCCATTGCGGGTTGTGGTTGGTGCCGTCGAAGTGCAGCGTGGTCTTGTACTGCTCGGTCTTGCCGGTCATCGCCACCTGCTCGCTGCGTGCCAGCAGCGCTGCGCGGAACTCCGGCGTCGGCGGGGTATAGGTGCGCACCGCCTCCAGCGCCTGGTGCAGGATGTCGATGCCATCGATCCCGGTCACCTGGATGCTGATCGGCAGGCTCATCGGGTATTGCAGCATCTGCATCGGCGGCACCACGCGCGACTGCAGGATGAAGTTGTCGCCGAACGCCTTCATGCCGATGATGCCGGTGCCGCGCGCCACCGCCATCGGTACCACCGTCTTCTCGAAGCTGTCGTAGTGCGCGTCCATCACGTTGAGCGGCATCTGCACGGTGTCGAAATGGAAGCCGTGCTGGTCCGCGGTCTCGAACATGCTCGCATGGATCGCCGGGCTCTTGTGGCCGGTGAAGCCGATATAGCGCAGCTTGCCCTGCTCGCGCGCGCGCAGCACCGCTTCCAGCGCGCCGCCTTGGGCGAACACCCGCGCCGGGTCGTCGGGCCGGATGATTTCGTGGAACTGCAGCAGGTCGAGGTGGTCGGTCTGCAGCCGGGCGAGCGAGGTCTCGATCTGGCCCATCGCCGCCTTGGCGGTGCGGCCGTCGATCTTGGTCATCAGGAAGGTGCGGTGGCGGTAGCCCTGCATGGCCAAGGCGCGGCCGAGCCGCACCTCGCTTTCGCCGCCGTTGTAGTCCCAGCAGTTGTCGCAGAAGTTGATGCCCCGATCGAGCCCGGCATGCACCACCCTGATCGCCTCGTCGTTGGTCATGCCGCCGGGCTTGGCCAGGTGGAACCCGCCCAGGCCGACCAGCGACACCGCCTCGCCGGTGCGGCCGAGGGCGCGATACTTCATGTCCGGATGCTGGCCGATCGCGGCGGTGACGCTGCCCGGTTGCGGCACGGCGTTGGCGATGGCGACCTGTGCCTCGGCCGGCAGCCCCGACGCGGCGGCGGCACCCATCCCGGCTGCGACGGTCTTGATGAAGTCGCGACGTTCCATGGCCGTTCTCCCGATCCGATCAGCCTGCCGCACCCAGCACGCGGAGTGCGGCACAGGCGGCGCCGTAGCCGTTGTCGATGTTCACCACGCTGAGCCCCGGCGCGCAGGACGCCAGCATCGCGTCGAGGCCGGCACGCCCGCCGGCGGCGACGCCGTAGCCGACCGAGGTCGGCACGCCGATGACGACGCCGGGCACCAGCCCGGCCACCACCGAGGGCAGGGCCGCATCCATCCCCGCCACCACGATGACGACGTCGTAGCCGCGAAGCTCCTCGACCCGGCGGAGCAGGCGCCACAGCCCGGCGACGCCGACATCGGCGACCTGGGCGGCGTCGCGGCCGGAGAAGCGCAGGGTCCGTATCGCCTCGCGCGCCACCGGCAGGTCCGATGTGCCCGCGGTCACCACCGCCACACGGCAGCCGGGCGTCAACGGCGCCGGGACGCCGGTCCAGGCGGTGCGCGACGTCGGGTCGTAGTCCAGCCGCGCGCGCAGCTCCGCCGGCAGCGCGTCCAGCCGCTGCGGGTCGAGCCGGGTCAGCAGCAGCGGCGCGTCGCCGACCGAGCGCAGGATGGCGGCGATCTGCTCCGGCGACTTGCCCGCACAGTACACCGCCTCGCCGAAGCCGATCCGCGCGGTCCGCTCACGGTCGAGGAGGAACTCGCTCACGACGCGGCCGCCGGCCCCGGCCGGAGGAACGCGCTGCCGGTGCGGTAGGACGCGAACCGGATCGGCCATACCGGCTCGCCGGCTCCTGCCGCAAGCGCTGCCACCGTCCGGGCCAGCGCCTCCTCGCCCGCCTCCTGTACCGCCCGCAGCGAGGCCGGATCGAGCTCGATCACCAGCCCCTCGCGACGCACCCGGCAGCGCACGGTCCGCGCGGCACCCTCCGCCCCGGCCTGTCCCGCGGCCAGCCGCGCCGACACCGCCTGCTCCGCCGCATGCACCAGCGCCAGCGTGCGAGGCTCGATGAACAGCCCGGTCTCGATCCGGCTGGACAGGCACGGCGCGGAGGGCAGCTCCGACAGCGCGCCCAGCCCGAGCCGCGACGCGATCCCACGCAGGGTCGCCTTGGAGATCCCCGCTTCCACGAACGGATGGCGCACCCCGTGCGCGTCCGCCGCCTGCAACCCGGGCCGGTAGTCGGACAGGTCGTCGGTGTTGGTGCCGGACAGCACCAGCGCCCCGGTTCCCTGCAGCCGTGCCGCGATGGCGCCGTACAGGTTGGTCTTGCAGAAGAAGCACCGGTTGGCCGGGTTGGCGCGATAGCGCGCGTCGGCGAACTCGCCGGCGTCGAACACCTCCAGCGCGATCCCGCGTTCCGCCGCCAGCGCCCGCGTCCGCTCGGTCGCCTCGCCCGGCACCGCGGGTGAGCTGGCGTGGTGCAGCGTCAGCCGGTAGCCCAGCACCGGCGCGGCTGCCGCCGCCAACGTCAGGCTGTCGATCCCGCCGCTCACCGCGATCGCCACATGGGGCTCCCGCAGCCCTGCCAGCAGCGCCTGCAGCCGGACCAGCGCGTTTTCCGCGTCGCTCACGCCTCGGGCTCCCCATCCAGCGCCTCATCCAGCGCCAGCGCTTCCGCCTGCCGGCGCAGCGCCTGTCGCCGCGCCTGGCCGGGAAGGCCGCGCAGGTGGTCCGCCTCCGCCTTGGCGGTGGCGCCGCCCGGACGCTGCACCAGCTTCACGTCCACCGCCGCCCCGTCCACCACCGTGCGGGCGATGCGCCGACGCAGCGCCTGCCCCTGCACCAGGTGCGTGCGCAGGCCGATGGTGGTGGTCTCGGCGAAGCAGGCGGCGGTTACCGCGTCCAGCGCGTCGGGTGCGGCCAGCACCTGCACGTGCACCGCCATGCGCCCCTTCTTGCCGATCGCCGCCATCTGCACGACGTCGTGCACGCCCTCCGTGCTCCGGATCCGGTCCAGCCCGGCAGCGAGATCCTCGCCGGACTGGTCGTCCACCTCGAACGCGATCACGCCCAGGGTGCGGTGGCCGCCCGCGGTGCCGGCCGGCTCCGCTGTGTCGATCAGCAACGCCCGCACGCAGTTGCTGGTGCCGGGCAGCGTCCGGGTGCCGAAGCCGATGCCGCTCGCCCCAAGACGCCCGGACGGCCGTGCCGCCAGCCGGCCGGTGTCCCTCAGGTAGCGCAGGATCGCGGCCCCGGTGGGCGTGACCCGCTCGCCGGCGATGCCGTCCTCGACCACCTCGAACCCGTCCAGCAGCAGCGCCGTCGCCGGTGCCGGCACCGGCATGATCCCGTGCGCGGTGCGGATCCGGCCCTGGCCGAGCGGCAGCGCCGCCACGCTCCAGCTCGCCGCGCCGATCCCGTCGATCAGCACGGCGGCCGCGACGATGTCGGCGATCGAGTCCGCGGCGCCCACCTCGTGGAACGTCACCGCGTCGGCCGCGACGCCGTGCACGCGCCCTTCCGCCTCGGCCAGCACCGCGAAGATCCCGACCGCGTGCGCCGTCACCGCCGGCTCCAGCCCGCATCGGGACAGGTGGGCCCGGATCTCGCGCCAGGCCCGGTGCGCATGGCCGGTCTCGTACCCAGCCTCGTGCCCGTGCTCACGGTCACGCTCGTGCCGGCGGTGACGCGCCTCGTCATGGGAATGCCCATGCGGGTGAACGTGGTCCGCCGGCGCGTCCGCCGCCCGGCCATCCGGATCCTCCACCCGGAAGCGCATCCCGCTCAGCACGCCGTCGTCGTGCGGCAGCAGCCGGCAGCGCAACGCGACCGCCCGCGTCACCGCCTCCGCCACCCGGTCCCGCTGCGCCGGCAACGCGGCCAGCAGGGCGGCCGCGAACATGTCGCCGGCCATGCCGCCGAGCGGGTCCAGATGCATGTGGATCATGGACGGATGATGGGCAGCCGTCCCGGTCTTGTCCACGCGGGGGACCAGCTTGCCGAACCGCACCGCCTCCCGCAGGCTCGGAGTCATGCCGAGACCGTCCGCGCCGCTTGATCGTCCCGGCCTTCCCGCCTTGCTGGGCCTGTGCTTTTCCGACGGATCCGGCCAGGCCGACGGCCGGAAGCGCCGGATCTCCACCATGGTCCTGGCCCTGCTCGGCCTGAACCTGCTGGCCTGGTGCTGGGCGCTGCTGGCGTTCCGCGGCGCGCCGGCGCTGCTGGGATCGGCGCTGATCGCCTGGGGCTTCGGCCTGCGCCATGCCGTGGACGCCGATCACATTGCCGCCATCGACAACGTCACCCGCCGCCTGATGCAGCAGGGACGGCGGCCGATCGGCGTGGGCCTGTTCTTCTCGCTCGGCCATTCCACCGTGGTGGTGCTGGCCGGGCTGGCGGTGGTGCTGGCGCAGGGCTGGTTCCGCAGCCGGCTCGGCCTGCTCGCCGGTTGGGGCGCGCCGGTGGGCGGCATCGTGTCGGCCGGCTTCCTGCTGCTGATCGGCGGCTCCAACCTGCTAGTGCTGCTGACCCTGTTCCGCGCACGCGGGCGCCTGCGACGCGGCGAGCCGGCAGGCGGCCCGCTGCCAGGTCCGGGCGGCGCGTTGTCGCGGCTGCTGGCGCCGCTGATCCGCCGGGTGGAGACCAGCCGCGGCCTGTTCTCCCTCGGCCTGCTGTTCGGCCTCGGCTTCGATACCGCGACCGAGATCGGCGTGCTCGGCCTCGCCGCGGTGGGCAGCGCGCACGGGGAGGCGGGCTGGACCGTGATGGTGTTCCCCGCCCTGTTCACCGCGGGCATGGCGCTGGTCGATACCGCCGACGGGGTGATGATGCTGGGCGCCTATGGCTGGGCGCTGTCGCAGCCGTCGCGCAAGCTCGGCTACAACATGGCGATCACCGCCGGCTCGGTGCTGGTGGCGCTGGTGATCGGCCTGGCGGAGGGTCTGGACCTCCTCGCCGTGCCGGGCGTCGCCACTCCGGCCTGGGCCCGCCTCGTCGACACCCATGGCGAGCTGGTCGGCTACGGCGTGGTCGGCGCCTTCGCCCTGCTCTGGACCGGCTCCCTGCTCGGCTGGCTGCGGCGGTGCCGGACGCGCGCCGAGCCTTGATCCATCCAGGTCATGGGTGGCCCGGGATCAACCCTTCACGGAGCTGACGAATGTTGCTTTACATCATCCAGGTTCATCAGGAACCGGGGCAGGTTCGACAGTTGATCGAACTGCTCGATGATGGATCACCCTGCTACCTGATCAACGTCGACCCTGCGGCAAGAACCGTCTTCGACGGGTTCCTCGCCTCGCTCCCGGACGGGATAAGGCAGCGTGCCACCGTCCGGCTCGGCCTGCCCGTCACCTGGGGCGGCATGTCGCAGGTTCATGCCTGGCTCGACGCTTATTCTTACGCCGTCGGCCACATGGCAGGCTGGCGCTTCGTGGTCATCCTGTCGGGAAGCTGCATCCCCCTGGTGCCCCAGGCTACGGTGAGGACGTTCCTCGAGGACCAGGAGGAAGCAGGCGTGCGCGTGCATCTCGGCTGGTGGGATTGGGAGGTGCGAGGCGACCTCTTCCACGCAGCACCGATCGGTCAGGACCATGCCGCCGACGTCACGCCGTCCGAGCTGACCCTCGGTGGCGGGCTGCCCGCCCTGATCGAGGCCGAGCTGCGGCCGGTGTTCGAGGACCACCAGCGATCGCCCATCTTTCACGCGCATTGGCGTGGCGCCGTGCACTGCACCGACCTGATGCTGGAGAAACGCCTGGTCATCCGTCGCCTGCTTCCCGCCGAGGTTCTGGCCCGGCGGCGCAAGATGCAGGCCTTCCCCAGCAAGGGCGGGTGGCTCTGGTGCATCCTGCGACGCGATGCCATCGAGGGCATCCTGGTGGATCCGATCCTGCCGGACGTGCTGGACATGCTGACCCACTTCATCTGTCCCGACGAGCTGTTCCTGCACACCGTCATTCACAACAGCGCCGCGTTCCGGCACGAGCCGATCGGGCGACGAAGCAGCCACTTCTGCAGGGCCTCGCGACCGACATCGGGGATGGACACGTGGAGGAACTGGAACGAAGCGGCGCCTTCTTCGCGCGGAAGGTCGACTACGATCGATCGCCGCGCCTTCTCGACTACGTCAGGCGCCGTGTGTCTCAACCCGCATAGACTTCTATCTCCGAGAAGTGCAGATGCGACCGCCTCGGAAGCCTCACCCGAAGGTAGCGGACCGACTGCACGTCGGGAAGGTCGACCTCCACTACGCTCGCGATGTCCAGCTCCTCGGGGTGCTGATAGGCCTGACGCCAAGTCGACCCGTCGGTCGAGGCGAGGATCTGGAACGATCTCATGCGGTCCTCGAACCCGGACCGGTTGAAGATGCGCACCAGTCGGATGCCGACCGTGTCGAGCAGGTCGACGGTCCACCACGGTCCCAGCTCCAGGCCGGTGTGGAAGCCGTTCGGCGCGTCGCGATCGCCGTTGTTCGCGCCCTCGGCATCCTTGCGGCAATCCGCCTGGAGCGACCATTCGCAGGTCGAGCTCTGCCAGGCCGGCTTGCCGAGGGCCAGGTTTTCTAGAACCTCGATCTCGACGCCCATGAACGCGGCATGCTGTTTCAGCAGCTTGAGACAGAACGGCATGCGCGCCTCGCCCAGGACACGGGCCACCGCGCGGAAGATCGAGGCGTGCGGAAACCTGACCAGGACCTGCCAAAGCAGGGATGCGCGTCCCAGCACCCGTTCCGGATTGTCCCCGAGGTTGGCCACCTCCTGCCTGAACAGGCCTGTCAGGTCATCCTCGCCCTCCAGCAGGTCGTCGACCGTCATCTTCTCCAGAACCCGCAGGATCTCGTCGCGGTGTTCCGGTGGACGAAGAAGAGCGCGTTGCAGGTAGCGGCAGCCGGACCGGACGGGGTGGTAGAGCCTGCCATCCTCGGGTTCCAGGTCGTTCGGATGGAACAGGCTGTGATAGTTGAAGGTATGCGGCGTGTAGTAGTCTCCCATCTCGTTCAGGTCCGCGACGCTGAACCGTCCTGCCATCAGCTCGGTCGTGGTGAACGCCTCGTCGTTGGGAATGACGTACTCCGTATCCTCCGAGGGGGCCGATCTTCCGCTTGACCGCCGCTGGTCGAGCAGGTACCTGACCGCGCGTGCGGACGCGCGAACGACCGGGTAGAAGCACTTGTAGACGTCGTTGTGCCTCCCGACTCATCGTCTTGTGCCAGAACCAGTCCGGACTCGCGGCCTCCACATAGGTGGCGACGAAATCGTGCTGGCTGCGTTCGTCCAGGATCTGGAAGAAGGACAACGGATCCGTTCGGTTGACGTGAGCGTCGTTCTCGATCAGCCAGATGCGTTCGAGGTGAGGGAACTGGTCCAGGACCGCATACAGGACGTAGTCGCCGCACTTCCACATCTCGTTCTGCCCGCGCAATGGAAGCCCGAGCTTCGAGAACGTTTCTTCCGAAAGGCTGACCTTCGGGAAACCCTTCGTCGAGATGACCGCGTTGCGCTCGTCGACGGCAAACACGAGGAGGTAGTCCGGGTCCCTGGACAGCGGATCGGCAAGCGACAGAAGACCCCTGTCGACATAGTGGGTCCGTATCACGATGGCTTTGGACGGCGCGGATTGCTGGGATGCTGTCATAAACCGTCAATCATGCAGTAACGGGAAACAGCCTGTCACGGATGTTTCTATAAACGATTGATCACACATCACCTATACAATATCAAGTGCGAGCTTTTCGGCTCACTGCGGCGTCGCCGGCCGAACGCTGCACCATGCGGTTGCGGGCGAAGCGCCGTATGATGACGGGGGTCCTCCCGTGAAGGCCTGGCAGCGAGGACGTCGTCATTCTCATGTCACATGAACCCGGGTCGGCACCCGCTCAGCCCGACGCTGTCTGCTCCGCGCCCCAACATGACACCTCAGGCGCACGTGTCGGCGTGACGATGCCCGGCGCGGGCGCGAACCGGCGTCACCCGGGCCTGCTCGGCTGCATGGCCCTCATGCTCGTGAGCGGGTGCCAGCCGAGCGTCGAGCGCCCGCCCGGCACCGCGGCGCCAGTTATCCCGTCCTGGATGAACAGCAGCCTGTCCGCCGACCAGCGCGCAACGGTGCTGGAACGGCAGATGTCGGCGCGGCAGCTATCGCAGCTCGTCCATGGCTCCTACGCCGTGCCGGCCAACTTCATGGGTCGTAGCAACACCGTCCCGGACGGTGCGCTCGGCTCGGCCGGCTTCGTGCCCGGCATCGCGTCGCTGGATATTCCCGCGCTGCAGGAAACCGACGCCGGAACCGGCGTGGCCGACCCGGTGAGCGGCGTGACCGGCCAGCCGGTGCGCGGTGCCGCCGGCTATTCCACCGAGCTGCCCTCCGGCCTCGCCACCGCCGCCACCTGGAGCCGCGACGTCGCCGGTTCCAGCGGCGCCATGATCGGCAGGCAAGCGCACAGGCAAGGCTTCAACGTTTTGCTCGCCGGCGGGGTCAACCTCGCGCGCGAGCCGCGCAACGGCCGCACCTTCGAGTATGCCGGCGAGGACCCGCTGCTGGCCGGCACCATGGTCGGCGAAGAGGTGCGCGGCATCCAGTCGCAGCACGTGGTGTCCACGATCAAGCACTACGCCCTCAACGACCAGGAAACCGGGCGCAGCTCGGCCTCGTCGACCATAGACTGGGCGGCGGCACGGCAGAGCGACCTGCTGGCGTTCGAGCTGGCGCTCGAGATCGGCCAGCCCGGCTCGGTGATGTGCTCGTACAACCGGGTCAACGGCGTTCATGCGTGCAGCAACGACGTCCTGCTGAACCGAACGTTGAAGGACGATTGGGGCTTCAAGGGTTGGGTCATGTCGGACTGGGGGGCGGCGCACGCCGTGACCGATGCCGAGGCGGGCCTCGACCAGGAGTCCGGCAGCCTGTTCGACGCGGCCAATGGCGGCCCGTTCTTCGGCGCGACCCTGTTGGCCGCGCTGCGTGACGGCACGGTCAAGCCGTCGCGCCTGCTCGACATGGTGCACCGGATCCTGCGCTCGGCGTTCGCCGATGGGTTGTTCGACGATCCGGCGACCAGCATCGTGCCGATCGATCCCGTCGCCGACGCGGCGGTGGCGCAGGAAGACGAGCAGCAGGGCATCGTCCTGCTGAAGAATGCCGACGCAATCCTGCCGTTGTCGAAGGCCATCGGCTCGGTGGCGGTGATCGGCTCCAACGCCGCCCGTGGCGTGCTGGAAGGCGGCGGCTCGTCCGAGGTGTGGCCGGTCGGCGGCCCGGCGCAGCCGATCGATCCCCGGACCCGCTTCCCCGGCCCGATCCTATGGAACCCGTCCGCGCCGCTGGCGGCGATCAAGGCCGAGGCATCGGGCGCCACCGTTTCCTACGACACCGGCGCCGACGCCACCACTGCTGCGGCGGCAGCGGCCAAGGCCGACGTCGCGATCGTGTTCGTCAACCAATGGCTGGGGGAAAGCATCGACGCCGCCAACCTGTCCTCGCCCATCGACCCCGAAACCAGGGCGAACCAGGACGCGCTGGTGGAGGCGGTGGCGAAGGCGAATCCCAATACCGTCGTCGTGATCGAGAGCGGCGGACGGTGCTGATGCCATGGCTGAAGCAGGTGAAGGGCGTGCTCGAGGCCTGGTATCCCGGCTCCGGCGGCGGGCCCGCCATCGCCGACATCCTGTTCGGCGACGTCGACCCGTCCGGCCACCTGCCGATCACCTTTCCGGCCTCGGAGTCGCAGTTGCCGCGCCCGGTGCTCGACGTCGGCAGCGGCGACCCGAACTTTTCCGTCAACTACGACATCGAGGGCGCGGCCGTCGGCTACAAGTGGTTCCGGAAGAACCGCCTCCGGCCCTTGTTCCCGTTCGGCTACGGGCTGAGCTACACCAGCTTCTCGTTCTCGAACCTCCGCGTGGCGTCGGCTGCGACGCCCGGCGTCACCTTCGACGTGGCCAACACCGGTTCCGTCAGCGGCTACGCGGTGCCGCAGGTTTATCTCGGCCTGCGCGGACGCGGTGAGGCGCCGATCCGGCTGGTCGGCTTCGCCAAGGCCCACCTGAACCCGGGCCAGACCAGGCATCTCGCCATCAGTATCGACCCGCGCCTGCTGGCGGAGTTCGACGGCACCGCCGACCGCTGGGTGATGAAGGCCGGCCGCTACCCGCTCTTCCTCGCCACCTCGTCCAGCGACGTCGTGCAGACCGGCTCGATCGACCTACCGGGCGGCACCCTGGCGCCCTGAACCGGCCGGAACCGTTCGGGCAATAACGGGGTCGCTTGCCGGGCCCGACCGGCAGCGCCGGGTCCGCCGGTGCGCGTGCGACCGCCCGGCCACCGCACTCTCCCGTACCGTGCGGAGCCGCGCGCCATGAACGTGCACGGCGTGTTCCATGACATGGTCACCGGCATCGACATCGACGTGCTCGCTACCGGATCGTCCGGCGCGTCCGCCTTCGACGCGCCGCCGTGACGGTCCGCATCATCCGGTCCGCTCCGCCTCGGCCACGCTGCCGAACATCCGGTTCCAGGTTGGCGAGATCACCACCTCGTTGAGGCAGACATGCGGCGGCAGCGACGCCACGTAGCGGATCAGCCCGCCCAGATCCGCCGGCTGCAGCATGCGCGCCCGTTGCTCCGCCGTGGCCTTGACCGGCCGCTGGTCGAGGATCGGCGTTGCCACCTCCGCGGGACAGATCACGCAGGACCGTATCCCGTTGACGCACTCCTCCGCGTTCAGAAGCTGGCTCATCACCAGCACCCCGTGCTTCGCCGCCGAGTACGCCGCTCCCGACACCGGCGACGGGTGGCGCCCGGCCCAACTGGCGGTGTGGATCAGCACCCCGTCGCGCTGCGCCCGCATCGCCGGCAGCACCGCAGTCACGCAGTAGAACGCGGAGGACAGGTTGGCGCCGATCACCTGGTCCACGCCCTCCGGCGTGAGCGACGACCAGCTCCGCGCCGGGATGTTGGCGCCGGCGTTGTTCACCAGCACGTCGATCCGCCCGAGCGTGTCCACGATGAAGCGCGCGATCTCCGCGACCCGCGCGGCCTGCGTGACGTCGCCTGCCTGCACGTGCGCGATCCCGCCCGCCTCGCGTATGCCGGCCGCGACCTGGCCGAGCGCGTCCTCCCGCCGCCCGGTCAGCACCACCGTGCAGCCATCAGCGGCCAGGGCCCGCGCGCCCGCCTCGCCGATGCCGCTCCCGGCCCCCGTCACCCACGCGATCCGTGCCCGTTCCGCCAACCGCGCTCTCCCTTCAGGCCGAGCGCGCTCCGCCCGCCACCTCGACCATGACACGACCGACATCGTTCAGCGGATGTCGGGATAATCCCGCGCGATGCCGCGGCGGCGTCCAAGCCCCCAGCGGATCCCGACCGACAGGTAGATCCAGTTGGCGCGCAACGCCCCCCACCGGGCGACCCGCCGGTCGGAGGTCAGCACCACGCGGTTGACCAGCCGGATCCGCCCGATCCGGCCGAACCGGACGGACAGATCGGCATCCTCCATCACGCGCAGGCGCTCGTCGCATCCGCCGATCGCCAGGAACTGCACGCGGCGGAAGAACAGCGCGTGGTCGCCGAACAGCAGCCGGGTGCCGCGCCAGAACAGGTGCGGGCGGAACAGCAGCGGCGCGTACCAGGTCTTGATCCAGTTGTGGAAGCTGGTGCCCCAGCGCACCGTGTCCGGCCCGCAGAGCAGCGCGGTGAAGCCGGCCAGCACCGTGCGCCGGTCGGCGAGCACGCGCCGCATCACCGCCACCGCGTCGTCCGGCAGCAGCGTGTCGGCGGGCAGGATGCAGACGATCGCAGCCTCGCATGCGGCCACGCCCCGGTTGATCTGCGCCGCCCGGCCGCGGACCGGCGGTTCGATCACGTCGACCCCCGCCTTCCGCGCGATGGCGACGGTATCGTCGCTGCTGCCGCCATCGACCACCAGGACGCGGTCGGGAGGCGGGTGGAGGACGCGCAGGCTGCGCAACAGCCGCGGCAGCGCTGCCGCCTCGTTCAGCGTCGGAACCACGATCGCGACCACGACGGGCTCGACACCTGCGGCAGTCATGGAGAGGGCCCCGCGTCGGACCCGGACCGGTGCCAGCGTTGCTACCGTCCGCCGTGACCGCCACCGCCGCCACCTCCACCTCCATGGCCGCCACCGCCGCCGCCACCTCCTCCATGGAAACCACCGCCCCCACCGCCCCCGCGGAAGCCGCCGCCGCGTCCTCCCGCCGGGATCCCCGGGATGGACCGGCCGCCGCCAGGTCCGCGGTCGAAGCCGCCACGGCCGCCGTCGCGGTAGGGCCCGACGAAGTAGCCGCCGCCGAAGCCGCGATCGTAGCCGTCGTAGCCGCCGACATCGTAGTAGCCGCCGCCATAGCCGCCGCCATAGCCGTCGCCGCCGTCAACGGCGCAGCCAGCGAGCGGCGCCGCCAGCATGCCGACGGCAAGCACGGCGAGCCGGCCTGCGATCCGCGCGGTCATTTGGCGTCTCCCGTGGCGGCTGCCGACCATTCGAGCAGCCCGAACAGGGCGCCTGCCGGGTCGGCGACCAGGGCGATCTGGCCGCCGTGCCGGTCGAGGTGCGGCGGCACCACAACCCGACCGCCCAGGGCGGTGACGCGGGACGCCGTCGCGGCGGCATCGTCGACGCGGACATAGCTGATCCAGCGCGGCCGGCCGTTGGTCCAGCTCGCCGGAATCGGGTTGACGCTGCCCCGCGCGTAGCCGTCCGAGGCCAGGATCAGGTGCCCGGCATCTCCGACCTCCGGCAGCGGGAACACCGTGTCGCCGAACACGGTGCCGTAGAAGGCGGCGGCGGCCTGCGGATCGGTGGTGACCAGCGAGCTCCAGATCCAATCCCCTGGATCGGCCAGGACGTCGGGCGGATCGCCGCTGTCCGACGCCAGCATGGCGAATACGGCACCCTGCGGGTCGGCCAGCACCGCGCCCTGCCCGAGATGGGCGAGGCTTTGTGGCCTCAGCAGCGGCTTCGCCCCGTTCTGCTCCGCAACCGCCTCGGCCTTGTCGATGTCCGGGGTGGCGATGAACGAGATCCAGGACGGATGCCTGCCCGGACGGAGCGGGCGCTGCAGGATGCCGGCGACCGTCTGCCCGTTCAGCGAGGCCTGCCCGAAGAAGCCGGCCTCGGTGGTGATGTTCTGGAACGACCAGCCGAACAGCGACTCGTAGAACCGTTCCGCGCCAACCAGGTCCGGCGTCACCAGCTCGGCGAACGCGAGCTTGCCCGCGTGATGCTCCGCACTCGCCGGCATCACCAGCGGCGGCAGGCCGGTGGGATCCGCCATGGCCGGCGCGGCGCCACCGAGAACGGTGCCCAGCAACAGCGCCAGGCCCCGTCGCAGCCTGTTCGCGCCCTGGCCAGCCGGATCCGGACGGGGGACGGATGGATCTGGCATCGAGTTCTCCTTCGGGCAGCGATGGTCGCCGGGTCCGTGCCCTGGCGTAACGGGTAAGACCGCGACCGCCGGCGCGGTTCCTCCGGTGGATGGCGAAGGCCAGGGGCGTTGCCCCTGGACCCCATGAAGGGCGAAGCCCTTCAAACTCGATCCTTAAAGATTGGGGTCTGGGGCCTGAGGCCCCAGCGGGTCCAGGGCAGAGCCCTGGCCTTGCCTGCTCAACCAGTTCCAGCCTGCTAGCGCCGGCGCACGAACATCGTGCCCGTCGCGTAGCTGATCCACACCTGGTGGGCGGCGAACCAGTCCGCGCCCAGCAGCAGGTCCACCGGTTCGGCCAGCGGCGCCACCGTCAGCACCGGATCCACGGCGGTCTCGGCGCCGATGGTCAGCCGACGGAACCGATGCCAGTGGTACTCGCTCGGGTGCAGGTCGATCCCGGCATTCACCCCGCCCGGGTCGGCACCGAGCCGGTCCCCGTCCACGCCGAGCCGGCGCGCCGCCGCGGTCGACAGGATGCGCGAGCGCGCCCCGGTGTCGACCAGCACGCTGACCGGCCGCCCGTCGAGCCGGGCCTCGATCGCCACCCGGTCGCCGTCGCGACGCAGCGGGATCGCCTGATACGTTTCGTCCCGGCCCGGCGGCGGGGCGCAGGCGACCGAGCCAATCCTGATCCGCCAGAAGCCGATCCGCCGGTGCGGCAGGTCCAGCTCCAGGTCGAACCGCGACAACACGTCCGCGCCCAGCAGCCCCGCCACCGGCGGGTCCACCCGCGGCATCGCCGGCAGGGATCCAACCGGAAGGCTCAAGGGTTCCAGCCGCATTCCCCCGAGTGCCAGCGACGGCAGCAGGGCGTTCGGCACCCGTGCCCCGGTGCCGCCGGTGCCGCGCAGCAGGGTCTGCCGGTCCGAGTCGCGGCGCAGCCCGAGCCCGGCCGCCGCCGACGCGGTGAGCAGGCCGGTTTCCGAGCCGGTATCCACCAGCAGGCTCGCCGCCCTGCCGTTTATTGCCACCGGCATCGAGATGAAGCCGTCATCGTCGCGCAGGACCGCCCGGGCCAGCTCCTGGCGCAGGCAGGCCTGCGCGAAGGCCGGCCCGGCCGCCAGCACCGCGCCGAGCGCCAGGCCGGCCCGGACGTGCGCGCGCCTCACGCGCTGGCGGCGAAGCGGTCGGTCGCGTCCAGCAGGGCGGTCATGATGCCGGGCTCGGTGGTGGCGTGGCCGGCATCGTCGACCAGCCGGAACTCGGCCTCGGGCCAGGCCCGGTGCAGGTCCCAGGCGGTGCGCATCGGCGTCGCCACGTCGTAGCGGCCCTGCACGATCACTCCCGGCAGGTGCGCGATCCTGGACACGTTTTGCAGCAACTGGCCGTCCTCCAGCCAGCCGCCATGGGTGAAGTAGTGGTTCTCGATCCGCGCGAAGGCCAGCGCGAAGTCGTCGTCGCCGTGCTGCGCGCTCAAGGACCGATCGGGCAGCAGGGTGAGGGTTTCGCCTTCCCACAGGCTCCAGGCCCGTGCCGCTTGAAGCCGCGCCGCCGGGTCGTCCCCGGTCAGGCGCCGGCGATAGGCCGCGATCAGGTTCCCCCGCTCGGCCTCCGGTATGGGGGCCAGGAACCGCTCCCACTTGTCCGGGAACAGCCAGGACGCGCCGTCCTGGTAGTACCACGACAGCTCCGTGCTGCGCATGCCGAAGATGCCGCGCAGGATCAGCCCGGTGGCGCGCTCCGGATGCGCCTGCGCGTAGGCCAGCGCCAACGTGCTGCCCCAGGAGCCGCCGAACACCAGCCAGGCCGGCGTTTCCGTCATCTCCCGCAGCCGCTCGATGTCGGCCACCAGGTGCCAGGTGGTGTTGGCGTCCAGCGAGGCGTGCGGACGCGACCGGCCGCAGCCGCGCTGGTCGAACAGGAGGATGCGATAGGCGCGCGGGTCGAACAGCCGCCGCTGCAGCGGGCTGCAGCCCCCGCCCGGGCCGCCATGCAGGAACACCACCGGGATGCCGCGCGGGTTGCCGCACAGCTCCCAGTAGACCGAATGGCCGTCGCCGGCCTCCATCATCCCGGTCGAGTACGGCTCGATCGGCGGGTAGAGCGTCCGCACCCGCCGCGTCTCAGCCGCCATGCGGAGGTTCCTTCGCCGTGGCGCCGGAGCGCGGATGGGTGCGGCGCCACACCTCGAGCAGGTGCGCCTCGTCGATCAGGGTGTAGCGCTGCGTGGTGGACAGGCTGGCATGGCCCAGCAGCTCCTGGATCGAGCGCAGGTCGGCGCCGTTCTCCAGCAGGTGGGTCGCGAACGAGTGCCGCAGCGCGTGCGGCGTGGCGTGCTCCGGCAGTCCGGCCAGGCGGCGGTAGTCGCGCATTGCCTTCTGCGCCACCGCCGGATCGAGCCGGCCGCCGCGAACGCCGGGGAACAGCGGCGAGTCCGGCGCCGGGTCGGGATGGCGGTTCGCCCAGTGCTGCAGCGCCGACAGCACCGCCGGCAGCAGCGGCACCAGCCGCTCCTTTTGGCCCTTGCCGCGCACCCGCAGCACGGCCCCCTCGGCCGAAGCGCGCGGCAGGTCGCGCAGGTCGAGCGACAACGCTTCGCCGATGCGTAGGCCGGCGCCGTAGAGCAGGGTGAACAAGGCGCCGTCGCGGTGTTCCGCCAGCGCCGTGTGCGCCAGCGCCGCGATCCCCCATGGGGCCGCCAGCGCTGCGCCGACCGGCAGCGGACGCGGCAGGGGTGCCCGCACCCGCGGCGAGGCCATCAGCCCGGGGCTTGCGTTGTCGACACCGTGACGGCGGGCAAGGTAGCGGAAGAAGCTGCGCACCGCCGACATGCGACGCCTGGCGGTGCGGTTCGCCTTGTCGCGGGAATAATCGGTCCGCGCCGCCGCCTCGCGCGCCTCCTCCGCCAGCCAGGCGCGGAAATCGACCTGGCGCAGCGTGGCCAGCGCACGGAGGTCCGGCTCCGCGCCGAGGTGCAGCGTGAGGAAGCGCAGGAGCCGGCCGACATCGCCCCGGTAGGCGATGACCGTGAGCCCGCTCGCCCGCTTCTCGTCGGCGAGCCAGCCCAGGAACTGCTCCAGCAGCAGGACGCCGGCTGGAGTGTCCCCGCTCATGGAAGGCTCTCGATCCGCGCCGCCAGCGCCGCTCCCAGGAAGGCCAGCGCCGTAGCGCCGCCGCCGCCGGCGGTGCCGCCGGTCACGCTGGCCGGCAGCCCGTCCTGCAGCACCTGCGCGTCCCGGCTCGCCAGCGCCAGCAGCATCGGCGGCTGGCCCTGCACGCTCACCCGCAGCAGCGCGTCGTGGGCGGCGAGCGGTCCCGCCTCGCCGTGCAGCGCGCCGGCATCGAGCGGCGCGATCCTGACCCGCACCTCGCGCCGACCGAGCAGGCGCACCACCGTGCCGGGCGGCAGGCTGCGCGCCATCAGCCGCTCCGGCAGGCCGCGCGCCGGCCCCTCGATCCAGAGCAGCGCGGAGTCGATGCCGAGCAGGCGCGGCAGGTCGCAGGCGATGCATTCGCCGAGGTCCGTGGCCCGTATCAGCGCCAGCACCGCCTCGCGCACCCGGTCGGCCAGTCCCAGCGCCGCGCGTCCGGCCTGCAGCAGCGTTTCCGCCTGTGCAGTCATGCTGGCCGCCTGCTGCCGGGCGGCGTCGATCATCGCCGCCATGTGGTCGGCCAGCGTGTCGCCGTGCACGCGCCTGGGCGGCGACAGCACCTCATACAGGTCGGTCTGCGTCGCCAGCCAGTCGGGGTTCTCGGCAAGGAAGCGCGCCACCCGGTCTTCCTCGGTGTCGCCGGCGCTGCCGTCATTGTTCATCGGGCCGCACGCTCCCATTCTGGAGGGAACCGCCCGTACTGGATGCAGATCTGTCCGTCACGCCCATCACGCCCGGGAGCTTAGACGTCCCGGCCGCATCGGCAAGCCGTCCCGACGGGTCCCGCTTCCCCCGTCCCGGCGCCGGACGGGTTCCGGTGCTGCTGCCGTACCCGTTCGCCGGCGCGTTCGACTACGCGTGTCCCGCTTCGCTCGGCCTGGAGCCGGGCGACGTGGTGCTGGTGCCGCTCAACCGGCGGCCCGAGGTGGGGGTGGTGTGGGACGCCCCGGATGGTCTGCCGGCCGACCTCGCCGGCCCCGGCTCGGCGCCGGTGCCCGACAACAAGCTGAAGCCGGTCGCCGCCCTGCTCGACGTGCCCCGCATGCCGTGGAGCCTGCGTCGCTTCGTCGACTGGGTCGCCGGCTACACCCTCACCCCGCCCGGGCTGGTGCTGGCGATGGCGCTGCGTATCAACGCCGCACAAGCGCTGCCGGCCAGCACCGGCTGGGTCCGGTCGGGCAGCAACTCGGTCTCGGTCCGGTCCACCCCGGCGCGGGCGCGGGTGCTGCAGGCGCTGGCCGACGGGATGCCGCGCGGCACCGCGGAGCTGGCCCGGCTGGCCGGGGTCGGGACCGGGGTGGTGCGCGGCATGGCCGAGGCCGGGCTGCTGCGCGAGCAGGAGATCGCGGCGGCACCGCCGTTCGGACGGCCGGATCCGGACCATGTCGGGCCGGCCCTGTCGCCGGACCAGGACAACGTGGCGACGCAGTTGCGCGCGCTGGTGCATGCGCGCCGGTTCCAGGCGGCGCTGCTCGACGGGGTGACCGGCTCGGGCAAGACCGAGACCTACCTGGAAGCGGTGGCGGCGTGCCTGGCGGAGGGCCGGCAGGCGCTGGTGCTGCTGCCGGAGATCGCGCTGTCGTCGCAGTGGCTGCAGCGCTTCGCGCGCCGGTTCGGGGTCGAGCCGGCGGTGTGGCATTCCGACCTGGGCTCCAAGCGGCGGCGGATCACCTGGCGCGCGGTCGCCGGCGGCGAGGCTCAGGTGGTGGTCGGCGCCCGCTCGGCGCTGTTCCTGCCGTTTCCCGATCTCGGCCTGGTGATCGTCGACGAGGAGCACGAGACCGCGTTCAAGCAGGAGGACGGGGTCACCTACCACGCCCGCGACATGGCGGTGGTGCGGGCGCGCCTGGCCGCGGCACCGGTGCTGCTGGTTTCCGCCACGCCGAGCCTGGAAACCCTGTCCAACGTCGAGACCGGCCGCTACCGGCGCTTCTCACTCGACCGGCGCCATGGCGGCGCGCGGCTGCCGGAGGTGGCGGCGGTAGACCTGCGCGACCATCCGCCCGAGCGCGGCCGGTTCCTGTCGCCGCCGCTGATCGAGGCGGTGGCCGCTACCCTGCACCGGGCCGAGCAGGCGATGCTGTTCCTCAACCGACGCGGCTACGCGCCCTTGACCCTGTGCCGTGCCTGCGGCCACCGCATCCAGTGCCCGAACTGCACCGCCTGGCTGGTCGAGCACCGCGCCCGTCGCCAGCTCGCCTGCCATCATTGCGGCCACACCGAGGCGGTGCCGGTGCATTGCCCGTCCTGCCGCGCCGAGAACAGCCTGACCCCGATCGGCCCCGGCGTGGAGCGTATCACCGAGGAGGCCCGCGCCACCTTTCCCGACGCGCGCATCCTGGTGATGGCGAGCGACACCCTGCCGGGCCCGAACGCCGCCGCCGAGGCGGTGCGCCGGATCGCCGAGCGCGAGGTCGACCTGGTGATCGGCACCCAGATCGTCGCCAAGGGCTGGCACTTCCCAGGGCTGACCCTGGTAGGCGTGGTCGATGCCGATCTCGGGCTCGCCGGCGGCGACCTGCGTGCGGCCGAGCGCACGGTGCAGCTCCTGCACCAGGTCGCCGGCCGCGCCGGGCGTGCCGAGCAGCCCGGCCGCGTGCTGCTGCAGACCTACAGCCCGGAGCATCCGGTGATGCAGGCGCTGGTGGCCGGCGACTTCGCCCGGTTCATGGAGCGGGAAGCCGAGCAACGCCGTCCCGGCCACTGGCCGCCGTTCGGCCGGCTGGCGGCGTTGATCGTCAGCGCCGACACCGCCGAGGCGGCGGACGGGGCGGCGGCGGCACTTGGCCGCAGCGCGCCGACCGGAGAGGGGGTGCAGGTGCTGGGCCCGGCGCCGGCGCCGCTGGCGATCCTGCGCGGGCGGCACCGCCGCCGCCTGTTGCTGCGCACTCGCCGGGAGGTTGCGGTGCAGCCGATCCTGCGCCGGTGGATGGCCGCCTGGCGCACCCTGGCACCGAGCGTGCCGCGCTCGGTGCAGGTCGACATCGACGTCGACCCGGTGTCGTTCCTGTGACCAGATACAGTCTGGCCGGCACGGCGTTGCGTACACATCCTGTGACTACACCGGAGCGCATCCCATGCCGGACCTCATCCCTGTTCTGCCGGCTCCGCCGCGCCAAGTAGGGGTCCGCGAGTTTCGCGGCAACCTGACCGCCTTCCTGCGTCAGGTCCGCCAGGGCGCCTCCTTTCTCGTCACCGCCCGTGGCGAGGTGCTGGCCGAGATACGCCCGCCGGCCCGTCCACGCGCCCGGCGCGCCGCCCTGGCGCCCTGCGCGACCGCATCCGCATCGCGCCCGACTTCGACATCCTGCCGGACGAGCTGCTTGCCGCGATGGAGGGCCAGCAGGGGTGAGGCTCCTCCTCGACACCCCATGCCCTGCTCTGGTGGCTGACCGACGACGACCGCCTCGGCGTTCAGGCCCGGGCCTCGATCGCCGATCCTGCCCACGACGTGCTGGTCAGTGCGGTCTCGCTCTGGGAATCGTCGTCAAGGCCCGGATCGGCAAGCTCGACGCCGACATCACCAACATCGGAGCAACCCTTAACCGCGACGGGTTCACCCGCCATCCCATCGCCCCGTCTCACCTGACGGCCCTGGCCTGCCTGCCCAGGCACCCCGACCACCGCGACCCGTTCGACCACCTGCTGATCGCCCAGGCCGTCGCCGAGGACGCCACCTTCCTGTCCGGGGACCGCAACACCGCCCGCTACCCGGTTCGGGCGATGCCGTGCCTGAACGTCGCGGCGTAGATCGCCTGCCGCAGGATAGGTTCGCAGGGACGGACGGCGCCATGGCTGCCTTCGGCGATACCTAGCCCCCGTGCTTGCGGTGGCCACGGCCTTCTTGCGTCTTCTCCATCCCCACGCCGGCGGCATGCCCCTTTTCCAGCTTGCCGGCGGTGGCGGTGCTGGTGTTGTCGCCGGCCACCGCGCCCTCGACGGCGGCCTTGGACGCAGCGCCCTTGGCCGCACCTTGGCCCTCGGTCGGCGCCGGCGCCGGACCACCCTCCGGGACGTTGTCTTCCGGCCTGGCATGATGGCCCTTCACCGTGCCGTGGCTGGTGATCCAGTCGCTGCCTTCGTGCTTGCTCATCGCTGCTTTCTCCATGGCGTCGCGGTTCAACCCGGTGCGGTTTGGGGAGTTGCGTTCACCGTGGCGCCAAGCTGGGGACGCCAGGCCGTCGGGCCATCGACGCAACCAGGGAGGATCGGCATGCACCCGTTCACCGTGAACTGGGACGAGGCGACGCTGGACCGCATCCGCAGGCAGGTGCGCGACTACCGGGTCCCGCCCACCCCGGAGCAGGCCGGATGGCGCTACGGCTGCGATCCGGACGTCCTGCGCGCGCTGTGCGCTTATTGGGCGGACGGATACGACGCCCGCGCCGCCGAGGCCGAGCTGAACCGTTTCCCGCAGGTGCTGCACCGGGTGGAGGAGATCGACCTCCACGCCGTCCACATCGTGGGCGAGGCGCAGGGGCGCCGGCCGCTGCTTCTCACCCATGGATGGCCGGGCTCGGTGTACGAGTTCTGGCAGGTGGCGGAGCCCCTGGCGTTCCCGTCCCGCCACGGCGGCGACGCCTCGGACGCGTTCGACCTCGTGATCCCCTCGCTGCCGGGCTTCGGCTTCTCAGGGCGCCCGCGCACGCCGGTCGGCGCGCGCAGCACCGCGCGGCTGTTCGACCGCCTGATGCGCGATCTCGGCTACGGGCGCTACCTCGCCCAGGGCGGCGACTGGGGTGCCGGCGTCAGCGCCTGGCTGGCGCTGGAGCACACCGCCTCGGTCCGCGCCATCCACCTCAACTACCTGCTGGTGCAGCCCGACGCCGAGCCCGACACCGACGAGGAGAAAGCCTGGAAGGCGGCGTTCGACGCGTCGCAGCAGGCGCTCGGCGCCTATGCCCGGCTGCAGGGGACCAGGCCGTCCTCGCTGAACTATGCCATCGCCGACAACCCCGCCGCCCAGGCGGCCTGGATCGTGGAGCGGTTCCACGACTGGGCCGACCTGCGCAAGCAACCGTTCGAGGCGGTGTTCCCGCGCGACCGGCTGCTGACCAACCTGATGATCTATGTCGCCAACGACGCCTTTCCGACCTCGACCTGGTATTATGCGGCCGCCGAGGCGGAGGGCGTGCGCCGTATGCCGCCGGGCCGACGCGTGACCGTCCCCACCGCGTTCGCGGCCTATCCCGACCCGCGCTCGCCGATGCCGCCGCGCTCCTGGGTCGAGCGCGGCTATGCGGTGACGCGCTGGACGGAGCCGCCGCGCGGCGGGCACTTCGCGGCCATGGAGGCACCCGACCTGTTCGTCCGGGACCTGCGCGCCTGGGCCCGCGACCTGCCGCCGGATTGACCGCTCCGGCGCCTGCGTTGCGCGGCATCGTTATCGCCCGGGCCCCGTTTCCGGCGGACTGAGTTCGCAGCACCCGCGTTGCAGGCGCGCTCCGTCCGGGTACGAGGAGCGCTCCCATAAAAGCGGTCGTCCAGCACGGCATCGGCGACATCCGCCTCGACGAGGTGCCCGATCCGACGATCGAGGCGCCGACCGACGCGTCGACCGACGCGGTGGTGCGTCTGTCGGGGATCGAGACGCTGAAGGCGGCGTGAGGGCGGCAGCGCATGCCATGCCTGCATGGTGGCATGACCGCCGTGCGACATGAACATGATGTCGGCAAGCGCCTTCGATAACATTCCGATTGGGCCTCAGAAGAAGCGACCGACCAGGTTCTCCAGCCGCTCCTGCCCGCCCGAGCGCGGCTGCGGCGACAGGTTGCGCTGCTCCGCCCGGGCCGCGATCGTCTCCAGCGTCTCGGTGCCATCCAGCATGACGCGCGCGGCCTCGGTGTCCCAGCCCGCGTAGCGGTCTCGGAGCGCCTGTTCCAGCTGCCCGTCCTCGATCATCCGGGCCGCGATCAGGAAGGCGCGGGCGCAATGGTCGATGCCGCCGACATGGGCGTGCACCAGGTCTACCGGATCGATCGACTGGCGCCTGATCTTGGCGTCGAAGTTGCAGCCGCCGAGTCCGAGGCCGCCGGCCTTGATCACGTGGTAGAGCGCCATCGCCGTGTCCTGCAGGCTCCACGGGAACTGGTCGGTGTCCCAGCCCAGCAGCGGGTCGCCGCGGTTGAGGTCGAGCGAGCCCAGGATGCCCAGGCTCGCGGCGGTGGCGATCTCGTGCTCGAAGCTGTGCCCGGCCAGCAGCGCGTGGTTGGCCTCCAGGTTGAGCTTCACCTCGTGCTCGAGACCATACCGGCGGAGGAAGCCGTACACCGTGGCGGTGTCGAAGTCGTACTGGTGCGCGGTCGGCTCCTTCGGCTTCGGCTCGATCAGGATCTGTCCCTTGAAGCCGATCCTGTGCTTGTGCTCGACCACCAGCGACACGAACCGGCCGAGCTGGTCGACCTCGCGCGCAAGGTCGGTGTTCAGCAGCGTTTCGTAGCCTTCGCGGCCGCCCCACAGCACGTAGTTGTCGCCGCCGAGCGCCAGCGTCGCGTCCATGCAGTGCTTCACCGTGGCGGCGGCGTAGGCGAACACGTCGGGATCCGGGTTGGTCGCAGCACCCGCCATGTAACGCGGATGGCTGAACAGGTTCGCCGTGCCCCAGAGCAACTTCGTATCGGAGCCCTGCATCTTGGAGCCGAGATAGTCGACCATCTCGTGGAAGTGGCGCAGGGCCGTGTTGAGGTCGTCGCCATCCGGGGCGATGTCGCGGTCGTGGAAGGTGTAGAACGGCACGCCCAGCACGCGGAACAGGTCGAACGCGGCATCGGCCTTGTCGCGCGCGCCCTGCATCGGGTCGGGATCGCGCATCCACGGACGGATGATGGTGGGCGCGCCGAACGGGTCGCTGCCGTTCATCGCCAGGCTGTGCCAGTACGCGACCGCGAAGCGCAGGTGGTCGCGAAGCGGGCGGCCGAGCATCACGCGGTCGGCGTCGTAGTAGCGGTAGGCGAGCGGATCGTCGCTGTCCGGACCGGCGAAGCGGACGGTGTCGAGATCGCTGAACAGGGTGTTGGCCATGGCGGGTCCTTGCCGAGGCGGTCGCGGTTGTCGCTCAGGAAACGTTGTCGCGGTGACCGCTCAGGGAACGTTGTCGCGAAGGAAGATCTGGGTGCGCATCGTCCTGGGCAGGAACGCGTCGGCCCGCGCCAGGGCGCGCAGCGCCGCGATGGCGTTCTCGACCTCTTGTTCCTGGTCCTGATGCAGCACGGCGGTGAAGGTTCCCGACAGCAGCGCGTCGCGCGCATGGGCGGTCAGCTCGTGCGCCACCACCACCGGAGCAGGCCGGCGCGCGTCGGCCCGAAGGGCGGCGATGATGCCGCGGTTGCCGGCGCCGGCGCTGTAGATCCCGACCAGATCCGGATGCCGGCGCAGCATCCGGCTCGCGAGCGGCCCGGTCACCGCGCTGTCGTCCTGGCCCTCGATCGTCGGCAGCAGGGTGAGGTCCGGGAATTCGCGGCGCAGCACCTGCTCGAAGCCGAGCCTGCGGTCGGCATGGTCGTGCAGCGTCATGCGGCCGACGATCAGGCCGACGCTGCCGCGCCCGATGCCTGCCACATGGGCGCCGGTCATGCGGCCGATCAGGGAGGCGGCGACGCGGCCGGCGGCCTTGTTGTCGATGCCCAGGAACAGGCTGCGCCTGGACGGCGACACGTCGGAGACCAGGGTGACCACCGGGATGTTCTTCTCGACCAGCCGGTCGATCTCGTGCCGCACCGGCGGCGACTCCATCGCCACCACCGCCACCCCGTCGCATTCGGCGCCGTCGAGCGAGGACAGCAGCGCCGCGAGTGCCGTGTCGTCGAGCGCTGCGTAGTCGAGGGTGCGCAGGAGGACCCGCTGGTCGCCAAGCACGGCGGCGGCGTTGCCGATGGTGTCGTGCAGCGCGTTCATGAAGCTGTTGGTGCCGCGCCCGGGCAGCACGAACAGGTAGCGTTCCCGCCGCTGCGTCGCCAGGCCCGCCGCGAACGGGTCGCGACGGAACCCGAGCCTGCCGATCGCCGCTTGCACCCGCTCCACCGTGGCCGGGCGGACGCCCCTGCGTCCGTTCAGCACCCGGTCGACCGTGGCTAGGCTGACGCCGGCGGAGGCCGCGACCTCGAACACCGTGACCTTCGGCATGCCACCTCCAGGGATCGCAATAAAGCCGGTTCTGAGGCACGTCAATCAGAAAGCCGGCGCCGCTTTCGGCCCACGGCCCAACGACGCGTGGCTGAAGCCGCGATCGATCCAGTTGTTGCGCTGCGTCAATTCGGTACTGCGAGATGTTGGCCAGCGTGATCATTTGATCCCGGCGGCGGCATTTGTCCGACCCGACCCGACGCAGCGGCGGCAACGGCGCCGGCCGCGGCATCCCCTTGCCCTACGTGCCGCGATTTGCTTTCGTCGCGTCAATGTCGATGACCGAGGTGGCCGTGCGGCTGCCGGCAGCGGCGAACGACCGGCCTGTCCATGCCTCGTGGACCAGCGCTGGCGCAATGGAGGAAACACTCGTGTCGCATCTTTCCAACCGGATCGCGTTCGGCGGCTCGGGCCCGACGCGTCGGCTGCTGGCCGGCGCCGCCCTGTCGCTGGGCCTGGCTGCCCTGATGCCGGCCACGGCCCGCGCCAACGCGGCACATCCCAAGATCGGCTTCTCGATCGACGACCTGCGCCTGGAGCGCTGGGCGCATGACCGCGACTACTTCGTCGCCGCCGCCAAGGCGCTCGGCGCCACCGTCAACGTCCAGTCGGCCGATGCCAGCGAAAGCCGGCAGAACGCGCAGATCGAGAACCTGATCTCGCGCGGCATGGACGTGATCGTGATCGTGCCGTTCAACGGCAAGGTGCTCGGCAACGTCATCAACGAGGCCAAGCAGGCCGGCATCAAGGTCATCTCCTACGACCGGCTGATCCTGGACTCGAACATCGACGCCTACGTCTCGTTCGACAACGTGCGCGTAGGCCACATGCAGGCGCAGGGCGTGGTGAACGCGGCACCGACCGGCAACTATTACCTGCTCGGCGGGGCGCCCACCGACAACAACGCCAAGCTGTTGCGCGAAGGCCAGATGCAGGTGCTGCAGCCGCTGATCGACGGCGGCAAGATCAAGGTGGTCGGCTCGCAGTTCGTGCCCGAATGGAGCGCTACCACCGCGCTGTCCGACACCGAGAACGCGCTGACCGCAAACCACAACAACATCCAGGGCATCGTCGCCTCCAACGACGCCCTGGCCGGCGGTGCGATCCAGGCGTTGGCCGCACAAGGGCTTGCCGGCAAGACCGCGGTCTCGGGTCAGGACGCCGACCTCGCGGCGGCGCAGCGGATCGTCAAGGGCACCCAGACCATGACCGTCTACAAGCCGCTGAAGCTGATCGCCAGCAGGGCGGCGAAGCTCGCGGTGCAGATGGCCAAGGGCGAGACGCCGTCCTACACCAGCAAGATGAACAACGGCCAGAAGGACGTCGACACCATCCTGCTGACCCCGATCCCGCTCACCAAGAGCAACGTCAACCGCCTGGTCACCGACGGCTACTTCACCCAGGCGCAGATCGACGGCCAGTAACGCAGCACTCCGTCCAAGCCTGCGACGCGGACCGGATCGCATCGTGCGGTCCGGTCCCGACGCCCATCCGGGACGCTGAAGGGTTGGCATGATGTCCGAGTACTTGCTGGAGATGCGCGGCATCACCAAGGACTTCTCCGGCGTCAAGGCGCTGGACGGCATCGACCTGCGCGTCCGGTCCGGGGAATGCGTGGGCCTGTGCGGCGAGAACGGCGCCGGCAAGTCGACGATGATGAAGGTGCTCTCCGCAGTCTATCCCTACGGCAGTTGGGGCGGCAGCATCCTGTGGGACGGGCGCGAACTGCGCTGCAGCTCCATCCGCGACACCGAGGATGTCGGCATCGTCATCATCCACCAGGAGCTGATGCTGATCCCGCAGCTTTCGGTCGCGGAGAACATCTTCCTCGGGCGCGAGCCGCGCGCGCGGGGCGGCCTGATCGACTTCGACCGCATGGTGATCGACGCATCCAAGCTGCTGGCCGGACTCCGTATGGGCCACATCAACGTGGCGATGCCGGTGTCGCATTATGCCGGCGGCGAGCAGCAATTGATCGAGATCGCCAAGGCGCTAAGCAAGAACGCCAGGCTGCTGATCCTGGACGAGCCGACCTCGTCGCTGACCAAGTCGGAAACCGCGATCCTGCTCCGCCTGGTCCGCGACCTCAAGGCGCGCGGCACGGCCTGCGTCTACATCTCGCACAAGCTGGAGGAGATCGAGGAGATCGCCGACACCGTCACGGTGATCCGCGACGGCCGCTACGTGGGTGCAGCACCCATGCGCGACCTGAGCACCGGCGACATCATCCGCATGATGGTCGGGCGCGACATGAACAACCTGTTCCCGCGCGAGGAGCACCCGATCGGCGAGGTGGTGTTCGAGGCGATCGGCATCACCTGCCTGGATCCGGAGAACCGGGAGCGCAAGCGGGTCGACAACGTGTCGTTCTCGCTGCGCCGCGGCGAGATCCTCGGCGTCGCCGGCCTGGTCGGCGCCGGCCGCACCGAGATGGCCAGCGCGCTGTTCGGCGCCTATCGCGGGCCGCATTCCGGCGAGGTTCGGCTCGACGGCCACCGGATCCAGGTGCGCACCCCGCAGGAGGCGGTACGCCACGGCCTGTGCATGGTGCCGGAGGACCGCAAGGCGCACGGCATCGTCCCCGGGCTCGGCGTCGGCTACAACATCACCCTGTCGGTGCTGGGCGACTTCGCCGCCTACGGCCTGATCGACGAGCACCGCGAGTTTTCCGCCATCGGCGAGGCGATCCGTCGGCTGCGCATCAAGACCGCAAGCCCCTTGCTGCCGATCTCCAACCTGTCCGGCGGCAACCAGCAGAAGGCGGTGATCTCCAAGATGCTCGCACCCCGGCCGCGCGTGCTGATCCTGGACGAGCCGACGCGGGGCGTCGACGTCGGCGCCAAGTACGAGATCTACCGCCTCATGTTCGCGCTGGTGCGGGACGGCATGTCGATCATCATGGTCTCGTCGGAGCTGCCCGAGGTGATGGGCATCAGCGACCGGGTGCTGGTGATCGGCGAGGGCGAGCTGCGCGGCGACTTCATCAACGACGACACCTTGACCCAGGAGCGGATCCTGTCGGCGGCGATCACGCCGACCCGTCGCGCCGCCTGAGGGGGGAAGCCCGATCATGACCGAGACGACTTCAATCGCCCCTTCTTCGGTGACACCGGGCCCGGACGCGGTCATCGCCGCCCAGACAGAGCGGCGACGCACCCTCAAGCTCGAGCACGTCAAGGGCGCGTTCGCGCGCTACAAGATCCTGGCCCTGGTGGTCGCGATCGCGATCATCTGGGCGCTGTTCACCGAGCTCACCCAGGGCGACTTCCTTACCGCGCGCAACCTGTCGAACCTGCTGCGGCAGATGGCGATCAACGGCATGGTGGCGTCGGGGATGGTGTTCGTCATCATCTCCGGCGAGATCGACCTGTCGGTGGGATCCCTGCTCGGGCTGACCGGCGGGCTGGCCGCGATCTTCGACGTGACCTACCACCTGCCGCTGTTCGTCAACATCCCCCTGGTGATGCTGCTCGGCGCCTTGATCGGCGCCTTCAACGGCTACTGGGTCGCGTTCCTGCGCGTGCCCTCCTTCATCGTCACCCTGGCCGGGTTCCTGGCTTTCCGCGGGGTGCTGCTGGGGGTGACCGGCGGCGTCACCGTCGCGCCTGTTTCGAGCGCGCTGGTCTCGGTGAGCCAGAGCTACCTGCCCGACATCGCCGGCATCGCGCTCGGCCTGCTGGTGTTCGCCGTGCTTGCCTTTTCCGCCATGCGCAGCCGCACCAAGCGGGCCGAGTACGGCCTGACGGTGCCGCCGCTCGGCGTCGACCTGGGCAAGCTCGCGGTCGCGGCGGTGGTGATCGCGGGCTTCTTCGCCATCCTCGACGCGTATCGCGGCACGCCGCTGCCTGTGCTGATCGTGCTGGTGCTGCTGGGCGTGTTCACGGTGATGGCCAGGCGCACCGTGTTCGGCCGCCGGATCTACGCGGTTGGCGGCAACCTGGAGGCGACGCGGCTGTCCGGCGTCAACGTGCAGATGGTCAAGCTGCTGGTGTTCGCGCTGATGGGCGCGATGGCGGCGCTGGCCGGGATCGCCACCACCGCGCGCCTCGCCGCCGGGTCGCCCTCGGCCGGCACCGGGCAGGAGCTGGACGCGATCGCCGCCTGCATCATCGGCGGCACCTCCATGCGCGGCGGCGCCGGCACCGTGTTCGGCGCCCTGATCGGCGCCCTGATCATCGCCACGCTGGACAACGGCATGTCTATGCTGGGCGTCGACACCTACTGGCAGATGATCGTGAAGGGCCTGATCCTGCTGCTGGCGGTGTGGCTCGACGTGGCGACCAGCACCAAGCGCTGAGGGTTCGTTCGAGAGCTCTATCGAGCGACAAGGGAAGACCAGGGGCGTTGCCCCTGGACCCCATGAAGGGCGGAGCCCTTCAAACCCATCCTTAAAATCAAGGGGTCTGGGGCCTCCGGCCCCAGCGGGTCCAGGGCAGCGCCCTGGCCTTGCTTTCTGGTCTAACAAGGTCCAGGGCGCGGCCCCTCGACCGGCGGGCGATCAGGCGGCATGGTGCGCCGCATGATCGCCGCCGCACGCCTGTCCCTGCCTTTGCTCCTGCTCGCCGGGACCGCGATCGCGGCGCCGCGGCCGCTGCACCTGTTCGCTCAAGTCGCGGCCTCGCCGGACGGGACGAGGGTAGCAACGCTGGAAGCGGACGAGCCGTCCGACGAGGGTGTCGACCCGTCGCTGTCGATCGTGCTCCGTCCCGCCTCCGGACAGGGTGCGGCTGTCACCGTGCGGCTGCCCTGCCAGGGACCGGCCTGCGTCCCCTCGTCGCTGGCCTGGTCGCCGGACGGCCGCCACTTGGCCTTCGTGCTCAGGCAGCCCAAGGCGGCACATCGCTTCGTCTATGCGGTGCAGGCGGACGGCAACGGGCTCGCCCGGCTGCTGGAGTTCGACGGCACGCTGCAGGGCCTGCGCTACGGGCCGGACGGGACGCTCGCGGTGCTGGCGACGGCGGGTGCGCACAAGGAGCCGGGCGCCACCCAGGCGGCGGCCAAGATGACCGGCGAGATCGGCGTCGCCGAGGACGAGCAGCGCATCGCCACGATCCGCGACGGCGCGCTGCGCTACGAGTCCCCGGCCGACCTCTACGTCTACGAGTACGACTGGCGGCCCGATCCGGCGCAGCCCGGCCACGCACGGTTCGTCGCCACCGCGGCGCACGGCAACGGCGACAACAACTGGTGGGTGGCCAAGCTCTACCAGGTCGAGGCCGGGCAGGCGGCGCTGCTCTACACCCCGACGCAGCGGGAGCAACTAGCCGACCCGGTGGTGTCGCCGGATGGGCGCACGCTCGCCTTCATCGGTGGCATCATGAGCGATTTTGGCTCCACCGGCGGCGACGCGTTCCGGCTGGCGCTGGACACCGCATCCGCCCACCCGCCGGTGCTGCAGAACCTGGTCCCGAACATCCGCGCCAGCGTCACGACGCTCACCTGGTCCTGCGGCGACGGGCTGACCGCGACCGCGCTCGCTGGATCCAAGGCCGAGGTGCTGGCGCTCGGCGGCGCGGACGCGCAGCGCATCCTATGGTCGGGCGAGGAGACCCTGGCGACGCAGCGCGGCCATTACGGCGTGTCCTGCGGCGGCACCACCATGGCGGCGATCCACCAGAGCTTCACCCGGGCGCCGGAGCTGGAGGTGCACGGCCCGGCCGGATGGCACGACCTCACCCGCCTCAACGCCGGCCAGAGCGTGCCGGTCACCGCGCGCAGCATCACCTGGCACGACGACCAGTTCGACGTGCAGGGCTGGCTGCTGTCGCCGAAGGGCGTCTCGGACGACGTGAACAGCGCCAAGGGGCCGATGATCGTGTCCGTGCATGGCGGCCCGTCGGCGGCGAACATCTCCAACTTCCTCACGGGGCGCAGCGAGGAGCTGTTCCTGCTCGCCGCCGGCTACCGCGTGTTCCTGCCCAACCCGCGCGGCTCGTTCGGGCAGGGGGAAGCGTTCACCGCCGCCAACGTGCGCGATTTCGGCCATGGCGACCTGCGCGACATCCTGTCCGGGATCGACGCGGTGGAGCGCACGGTCCCGGTGGACGACCACCGGCTCGGCCTGACCGGCTACTCCTATGGCGGCTACATGACGATGTGGACGGTGACCCAGACCAACCGCTTCCGGGCGGCGGTGGCCGGTGCCGGCATCTCCGACTGGCAGTCCTATTACGGCGAGAACGGCATCGACCAGTGGATGATCCCGTTCTTCGGCGCCTCGGTTTACGACGACCCGGCGATCTACGCGAAGTCCTCGCCGATCTCCTTCATCCGGCAGGTGCGGACGCCGACCTTCGAGTTCGTGGGCGACGCCGACGTCGAGTGCCCGATGCCGCAGACGCAGGAGTTCTACCACGCCCTGCACACGCTCGGCGTGCCGACCGAGTTCGTGGTCTATGCCGGCCAGGGCCACGGCCTGCGCGATCCCAAGGACCAGGCCGATGCGCGCCGCCGCACCCTGGCCTGGTTCGCGCGCTACCTCGGCGCATCCTAGAGATCGGTCCGAAGTTCCGCCTGTCGGGAGGAACATCCGTGGAGCTGGCGTGGATGCGTCAGGAGCGCCACGATGGGGCAGGCAGGTAACCCGGGCTGACCGAGCCCAAAGGCAGCGGAAGGCCGAAGCCACCTGATTAGTGCGTGGCCACGAAATCCTCATAAGGCTACAGAGCGGGTCTGCCAGCCATGTCGGCGGTTTCAGGGTGCTCATGTGATGGTTGCAGACGGATCGAGCGCTCTTGCCTGGACGAAGGAACAGTTGCGCTCCGCCGCCGACGCGGCTGGCGTGTCCCTCTGGTCCTGGAACATCGACACCGACGAGATCGCCCTGGACGAGCGGGCTCACCGCCTCTGGGGCGTGCCGGAAGGCAGCCAGGTCACGTTCCGCAGCCTGTCCGAGCGGATCCATCCCGTCGATGTCGACCGGGTCGGCCGCGCGTTCAGGACGGTGCGGGGGCAGGACGGTCCCTACGAGATCGACTTCTGCATCCTGGACCAGGGCGTGCGCCGCTGGATCTCCGCCCGGGGCCAGGGAGGGGACGCAGGCACGGTCGATCGGGTGATGTTCGCCGTCTTCATGGACGTCACGGCGCGCAAGCAGGCGGAGGAGGCGCGCGAGACGCTGGTCGGCGAGATGAGCCACCGGGTGAAGAACCTGTTCGCCATCGCGTCCGCCCTGACCACCATCGCCGCCCGCTCGGCGGAAACGGCGAGCGAGATGGCGCAGGACCTGACCCTGCGTCTGGACGCGCTCGGCCAGGCGCATGACCTGGTTCTCCCGTCGTCCGAGGACGGCATGGGCAAGGGTGCGCACCTCGACGCGCTGCTGACGGTCCTGCTGGCACCCTATGACGACCGATCGACCGATGGCAGCCGCGTCCGCCTGGCCGTGCCGGAGCTGCAGGTGGGGGAGACGGCGGTCACCACCCTGGCTCTCGTCGTCCATGAGCTGGCCACCAACTCGATCAAGTATGGCGCCCTCGGCCAACCCTCGGGCATCCTGGACGTCAGATGCGTCCCCCATGACGGCGCCGTCGTGCTTGTCTGGACCGAGCGGGGCGGTCCGGTGGTCCGGCCGCCCGTCGAGCGGGGGTTCGGGAGCTCCCTGATCGCCAGGAGCATGTCGAGGCAGCTTGGCGGGTCGATCGTCTACGCCTGGCCTGCCGAGGGCATGATCGCGACCCTGACGATGGACCGGGACAGGCTCGCAGCCTGATCCTGGAGGGTGCTTGGTCCTTCGAAGCGCGTCAGGGCGTGGCACGCATCCCGTGCAGGGCGCTGCCGACCTCCCACAGCCTGTAGGGCTTGGACATGAACAGGGCGGCTGGATCCAGCACGCTGATCCGGCTCACGAGGGCGGTGGCGTAGCCCGACACGATCAGGATGGGGATCGAGGGATAAAGCCGCCGCGCATGGACGGCGACGTCCACGCCATCCCGGCTGCCCGGCATCTGGACGTCGGTGAACAGGATGTGGAACTCGTCCGGACCCTCGAGCAGCCGCACCGCCTCGTCGCCGTCCCAGGCCTCCGCGACGTCGAAGCCCTCATCCTGGAGGAACTCGGCCACCATCATCCGGATCAGGCCTTCGTCCTCGACCAGGAGCACCTTGGCCTGCGGCATCGTCGTCACCTGGTCCTCCCATCGAACGCCGGACCGAGCGTGCAGCCTGTCTAAGCGTCGGATGATGGGAGCGTTGCGGCCGGAGCGGGGTGCGACGTCGGCCGGCTGGACACGAAACCGACAACGAGAGCCATCCGGTCCTGGCCGACGGCGCACCCGACGGCACACCCGCGACCGGGTGCGGTCGAAATCGACACCATGATCCGGCGGACGAGTTCAAGCGGGGAAGACGTGTCGATTCGCGGTCCTGCTGCGTTCACTGGGAAACACGAGGCGCAGCAGATGACCCACATCCTCCTTCCCGTCGACCGGCGCTACCTCATGATCGCCCAGGACGGGCACCATTCCGTCCTGGGCCGCCAGACCGAGCCCAGCGACGAGACCCTCGCCACCGCCACCGCAGGCTTGGACTCCCTCGGCATGGCCGGGTGGTGCGTGCTGTCCGAAGGTCGCCACGGCACGCCTGGAGACAGGCTGGCCCTGCTTCCCATCCGGAGGCTCACGACGCTCGACGGCAGTTGGGACCAGGCCGCGGCGGCGTTCGACGCACTCCGTGCCACCGCCTACGGCGCCAGCCTACCGACGGGACTGTAGTCCTAGAGCAGACTCCGATCAGGTGGACTCACCTGATCGGGTGAGGATGCTCGTCAAAACAACCACTCTAGCGGCCGCGTGGCTGCGTCGCCTTGAAGCTCGGCAGCGCCTGCGCCCGGTCCCACCACTCGGCGAAGCCCGCGGTGCCGAGCAGCGCGTCCTTGTCCGGCGTCATCGCGACATAGGCGATGACCGGCGCGAGGTAGAGGTCGGCCAGGCTCAGCGCTCCGGCGACGAACGGCGAGCTGCCGCGGGTCTTCACGATGAACTCGATCACGGTGCGGCCGGTCTCCAGCCCCTTCTGCCGTGTCGCCTCGTTCTTGCCGCCGACGAAGTCGGGGAACAGGTGGTAGGCCACGACCCCGCCGAGCAGCGCGCCGTAGCCGTACGAGTCGATGACGCCGATCACCATGTCCATCCGGGCACGGTCCTCGGCCGTTGCCGGAATCAGCGACGGGCCGGGCAGCTTGTCGTTGAGGAACCGCGCGATCGCCGCCGTCTCCAGCACACGCGTGCCGTCGTAGTCCAGCACCGGGACCTTGCCGAACGGATGGCGTTGCAGGTGCTCCTCGCTCCGCGGCTCGCCCTTCAGCACGTTGAGCGGCACCTGCTTGAACCCGGTCTCGCCCTTCTCGGCGAACAGCATCTTCACCGTGCGCACGAAGGTGGAGTTGTCGAAGCCCCAGAGCGTGATGTCCGGCATGACGTGGATGTCCCTTGAGATGACGGGAGCGATACCCGGATCGTCGTGATCCGTTCCGGATCGGGCGCGCGGCTCGCTTGCCTGTGAACCGGGCTTGGCCTGACAGCCCGCCGGTGCGGGACGTCTGCTCCCGCCGTGCCGGCCGTTGGACCATGCCGAGCATTGTCCTGACAACGCGGCACTTCCGCCAGCCGAGGTTTGTGCCGATCGTCCTGTCGAGGGTCACCGGACGGATCCGTCCAGGCTGCACGCCAGGCCCCCGCCGGTAGCCCTTCCGTGCATCGCCAGGATCGAGGAGGCAGTTCAGCGTGCCTTGTTGATGACTGCCCTTCCGATCGGTCATGAATTGTCTTAATCGAACCCGATGTCCGGCCCGGATCCCGAAGCGAGGTTCGGGCGGCCAACGGGGGATCCATGGGCATTCCGCTCCACCGGCGCGGCATCCTGAAACTCGGCGGACTTGCCGCTACGGCTGGTCTCTCATCCTTTGTTCGGCCTGCCGCAGCGCAACCGGCATCCGCCTCCGTCGCCTTGTCTTCACCCACCCTGCAGGCTCCGGCGGATCACACCATCCGCATTGGCACAGCGCTGGTTGAGCTCGCTCCCGACCACATCATCTCGACCACGACCTACAACGGGCAATTTCCCGGGCCGCTGCTGCGCTTCAAGGAGGGTCAGCGGGTCACCGTCGACATCCAGAACGACACCGACCAATCCGAGCTGCTGCACTGGCACGGCCAGAAGATCCCGTCGGCCGTCGATGGTGCCGGGGAGGAAGGCTCCCGCGTCATCGCGCCCCGCGGCACGCTCCG
The DNA here is from genome assembly GCA_965198655.1 of Lichenicola sp. GTDB lineage: Bacteria > Pseudomonadota > Alphaproteobacteria > Acetobacterales > Acetobacteraceae > Lichenicola. The sequence goes on from OZ240668.1 coordinate 301,941, forward strand.
CGAAACGTTCGTGCCGCAGCCAAGCGGCCTGCGCTTCTACCATACGCATGTCCGGGCGGGTGCCGATCTCGATCGCGGCCAGTACTCCGGTCTGGTCGGGCCAGTCTATATTGAGCCGAAGGACAACCCAGGGCACTACGACCAGGAGGTCTTCCTGGTGCTGAAGGAGTTCGGCGCGACGTTCAGCCGCGGCGGCGACATGGCGCAGGACTTCCTGGCAGGCGGAGAGGTCAAGGGTCTGAAGGATACGGGCGAGGCGGCGATGAACGCGTCGCTCGCCAAGGGGATGCCGCACGGCTACGAGGTCGGCTACGACTACTTCTCGATCAACGGCCGGATGCTGGGCCATGGCGACCCGATCCGGGTCCGTCGCGGCCAACGGGTGCTGTTTCACGTGCTGAACGGCAGCGCCGGGGAAATCCGCAGCCTGGGCCTGCCGGGCCACACCTTCCGCGTCGTGGCGCTGGACGGCAATCCCGTGCCGACGCAGGCCGAGGTGCCGGTGCTCTGGATCGGCACGGCCGAGCGCATCTCCGCCGTGGTCGAGATGGACCATCCTGGCGTGTGGGTCCTGGGCGACCTGTCCGACGACGACCGGGGCCATGGCATGGGCATCGTGATCGAATATGCGGGCGGGCGCGGCAAGCCGCGTTGGGTCAAGCCGCCCGCCTTCAGGTGGGACTACACCCGGTTCGGCACCGCAACGGCGGCACCGCCGCCCGACCAGGTGTTCGACATGGTGTTCGCCAAGGACAACGCGGCGGATGGCGGCTTCAACCGCTGGACCATCAACGGCGCGGCCTACCCGGACACCATGGAGATGGTGCAGCCGATGCTGCGGCTGACCCAGGGGCGCCGCTACCGGCTGCGCATGCGCAACGCCAGCGACGACATCCACCCGATCCACCTGCACCGGCACAGCTTCGAGCTGACCTGCGTCGGCGGCAAGCCAACGGCCGGCGTGCTCAAGGATGTCGTCATGCTGGGCGGCTACCAGGAGGCGGAGGTGGACTTCACCGCCGACAACCCCGGCCCGACGCTGTTCCACTGCCACCAGCAGCTGCACATGGATTACGGCTTCATGGCGCTGTTCGACTACGCCTGAGCATGGCCGTCGCGACCGCGCGGGCATCGGGACGACATGGGGCGGGCGAGGTGTTCCGGGCGGCACTCGGGTTGGGCCTGACCTCGTTCGGCGGTCCGATCGCGCACCTGGGCTATTTCGAGCGCGCCTACGTGCGCGACCGCCAGTGGCTGTCGGCCGACGAGTACGCGGGCCTGGTCGCCCTTTGCCAGATGCTGCCCGGACCGGCCAGCAGCCAGGTCGGCCTGCTCGTGGGACTGCGCCGGGCCGGATGGACCGGCGCACTCGCCGCCTGGATCGGGTTCACGCTGCCGTCCGCGTTGGCGCTGTTCGCCTTCGCGCTGCTGGCCCCGAGGATGCAGGGTCCGATCCTCGACGGGGTCCTGCACGGGTTGCAGTTGGTCGCGGTCGCCGTCGTGGCCCAGGCGGTCTGGAGCATGGCGCAGAAGCTGTGCCCGGATCGGCGACGCGCCGCGCTGGCCCTTGCCGCTGCGGCCTTGATGCTGGTGGCGGGGGGTTCCGGCGTCCAGGTCCTGGCGCTCGTCATCGGCGCGATCGGAGGCGTGCTCCTCTGCCGGGATCTCCCAACGCTGCCTGCGCTGCCGTCCGTGCCGGTCGGCTTTCGGACCGGTGGGATCGCGCTGGTCCTGTTCCTGGCGCTCCTGGTTGCCTTGCCGATCGCCGGCCGGGCAGCGCCGCATTCGCTGCTGGCCCTTGCCGGCATCTTCTACCAGTCGGGCGCGCTGGTGTTCGGCGGTGGCCATGTGGTGCTGCCGCTGCTGCGCGACGCGCTCGTGCCGAGTGGCTGGCTGACGGACGACGTGTTCCTGGCCGGTTACGGTGCGACCCAGGCCATGCCGGGACCCCTCTTCACCTTCTCGGCCTATCTCGGCGCCGTCGTTGCTCCGGCCGGTTCGGCTGCGCTCTGGTCTGCCGTGGCGCTGGCCTTCGTTTTCCTGCCCGGCATCCTGGTGGCCTTGGCCGGGCTGCCGCTCTGGACTTGGGCAAGGCGGCATCCGGCGGCGAGGGCGGGTCTTGCGGGCGTCAATGCCGCCGTTGTCGGCGTGCTGGGAGCAGCACTTTATGACCCGGTCTGGACGAACGCGATACGGGGAGGGCGCGACGTGGCGATCGCGCTCGTCGGCTTCCTGTTGCTGGAGCGGTGGCGGATCCCGCCGCTTGCGGTCGTCGGCTTCTGCGTCGCCGCTGCGCTCGTTTCGATCCGGGCGACATGACCGGCTGCCGCCATGCGCATGGGGGCAGCCGGTGTGTCCGACCCGGCACGAGTTGGCCAGACATCATCGTGGCTACGATCATGACGGGCCCGGACTTCAGGGCGGCTCCCCGAGCGTGTGGCAGGCGCGTCGCGAGCCTGATGCGGATGCTTTCCCGGTTGCAGCAGCCCGGCCATGGAAACGGCCCCGGAGCCTGCCGTTCCTCGCAGGGCGATTTTCCTCTGCCGGCACGGTAGAATTGCGAGATGGTCCGTCCTGGCATTCCGCTCGCCCTGCTTTCTGCAGCGCTCTTCGGTGCGAGCACGCCCTTTGCCAAGCTGCTGCTTGGGGTTGTCGATCCCCAGGTGCTGGCCGGACTGCTTTATCTCGGTGCCGGCCTGGGTCTCACGGCCTTTCATCTATGCCGCGCCGCGCTGCGCCTGCCGGCTTTGGAGGCTCCGCTTCGTAGCTGGGACGTCCCCTGGCTTGGGCTGGTGATCCTGGCGGGCGGGATCAGCGGTCCATTGCTGCTGATGCTGGGTTTGACCCGCACCGACGCGGCGAGTGCATCGCTGCTGCTCAACCTCGAAGGGCTGGCGACCCTGGGCATCGCATGGTTGTGGTTCCACGAGAACGTGGACCGACGTCTCGCACTCGGCGCCTTCGCCATCCTGGCGGGCGCGGCCGTTCTATCCTGGCATGGTTGGGCAACGCTTGACCTGGGCGGAGTGCTGATCGTCGGTGCCTGCCTCTGCTGGGGCATCGACAACAACCTGACGCGAAAGCTGTCGTCGGCCGATCCGGTGCAGATCGCCATGCTCAAGGGGCTCGTCGCCGGTTCGTTCAACCTGCTGCTGGGTCTTGCCAATGGAGCGGTGCTGCCGCCGGCCAGCGTCGTCCTGGCAGCCGGCGCGGTCGGCTTCCTCGGCTACGGGGTGAGCCTCGCGTTGTTCGTGCTGGGCCTGCGTCACCTCGGCGCTGCGCGAACCGGAGCCTACTTCTCGTTGGCACCGTTCGTCGGCGCCATGCTCGCCGTCATCATGCTAGGTGATCCGATCTCGGCGCCGCTGCTGGCAGCCGCCGGCCTGATGGGGGTCGGGTTGTGGCTGCATCTGGCCGAGCGGCACGAACACGAGCACGCCCACGAGGCCACAGGGCACGAGCACCGGCATCGCCACGACGAGCACCACCGGCACGACCATGAGCCGGACGTCGATCCCCACGAGCCGCACTCTCATTGGCATCGGCACGAACCGATGCTGCACCGGCATCCTCACTATCCCGACCTCCATCATCGGCACGGTCAGCACCAAGCGTAGCGGTAGCGGCTGCGCGACCATGCCGAGCGGTGCGAGCGGCGGTCACCCGGAAGCTCCGGGTCCCTGGAAACGATGCTCGGCATGGTCGCGCGGTCGGCATGGATCCCGGATCTGCGGCTTGGCTCCGGCATCAAGGTGCCGACAAGGGACCGTCGGTGATGGCCTTGGCGCCTCATGTCGGCCAGCAGGGTTAGGTTCACCGTCCTGCGAAAGCTGACGTTCATGAACGTCTAGCCTGGCACCCCCGAGCTCCGGGACGACAGCCACCGGGCCCACATGCCCGACATCGCGGCCTCGAAGTGCCGGGCGAAGCGGTCGGCGTCGAACAACGGCGAGGCGCGCACCCGGGCGCGCAGGCCGCAACGCAGGTGCGCCAGCCGATCGAGGTCCGAGGTCATCCGGACCGCCCTGGCGACATAGTCGTCCTCGTTCTCCGCCAGCCAGTCGGCCAGGTCAGCGTTGCGCATGATGGTCTCGCCGACGCGCGACAGGAAGCGGTCGCCCGTGCGCGTCAGCACCGGCACGCCCATCCACAGCGCCTCGAAGCTGGTGGTGCCGCCGGGAAACGGAAACGGGTCGAGCGCCACGTCGACACGGTGATAAGCGCGCAGATATTCTGCCCGCGACGACGCGCGCTCCAGCAGCAGGCGATCGCCGGTGACGCCGCGGCTGGCGAAGCGGGCGCGCAGGGCCGAGCACACCGCGTCGTCCCCGAGCGCCGCCGCCTTGAGCATGAGTCGGCTGTTCGGCACGGCGTGAAGCAGTCGGGCCCAGGTGGCGATGACAGGATCGTTGATCTTGGCCAGGGTGTTGAAGCAGCCGAACGTCACCGGGCCGCCGGTCAGGGCCGGCAGCGGCGACACCTCGATCGCCACCGCGGGCGGGGTGAAGCAGTAGTAGATCTCCGGCAGCGGCCAGCTTCGTTCGACCCACTCGCCGGACGAGCCGGGCGGCGACACGTGCGGGTCGGTGACGACGTAGTCGATCTCGGCCATGCCGGTGGTGGCGAAATATCCGAGCCAGGCCGCCTGCACCGGGGCCGGCCGCCAGGCGAACACCGGGAGCCGGTTCCCGGCCGTGTGCCCGGAGCAGTCCAGCAGGACCTGCACGCCGGCAGCCCGGATCGACCGTGCCGCCGCCTCGTCGTCCAGCCCGGCCAACGGTCGCCACGCCGCGAAGCGAGGCTTGATCCGGGCCGTCAGCTCGTCCTCGCTGGTCTGAGTCGGAAAGGCGAGAAAGGCGACCCGCTCGGGATCGGCCCGGCCCAGCAGGCCTTCCAGGAAGTAGCCGACCGGGTGGTTGCGCAGGTCGCCCGACAGCAGGCCGACCCGGACCGGTCCGGACGCGGGTCCGGGATGCCGGTCGCCCAGCGGGTGCGGGACGCGCGCGGCGGCGAGGGCGCCGAACGCGCGGGCCATGCTGCGCATCGCTCCCGGCGTCCGACCGACGCAGTAGTTCTCGATCAGCAGCCGGTTCGACCGCAGGGCGAGATCGTCCGGCCTGAGCCGCAGCGCCTCGTCATGGGCGAGGCAGGCCTCCTCGACGCGTCCGCAGTCGCGCAGCGCGTTGCCCAGGGTGTTGCTGGCATCGGCGTCGGGCCTGAGCGCGATCGACCGGCGCAGGGACCGTATGGCCTCGTCCAGGTGTCCCTGCCCGGCCAGGGCGTTGCCGAGGTTGTAGTGGCTGTCGGCATGGTCGGGTGCCGCGGCCACCGCGCGCCGGAAGCACGCGATCCCCTCGTCGGGCTGCCCGGACAGCGTCAGGATGCTGCCGAGGGCGTTGCAGGCCGACACGTGGCCGGGCTGCAGGGCGAGCGCGTTCCTGAAGCAGCCGGCGGCCGCCTCGGCGGCGCCGAGCGCCCTGTAGGCGGTGCCCAGGTTGTAGTGGAACGCTGCCTGCGTGGCGTCGATCGCGATCGCCTGGCCGATCAGCTCGACCGCCTGGTCATGTTGGCCGAGCTGATGCACCAGCACGCCCAGCAGGTGCAGGGCGCCCGGATGCCGCGGATCAGCGCGCAGGATCCGGCGATACGCCGCCTCCGCGTCCCGCAGCCGTCCCGACCGGTGCTGCCGGATCGCCTCGGCGAGCGAGCCTGCCGATCCGGTCGATGCCGATGCGGTCGATGCCGGCGCGCGTGCACGCTGCGCCCGGCGCTGCTGCCGGTTCATGCGGTCACGCCCCTGTGCCGCGTCCGATCCAGAGCCCGCGTCAGTGGCTCGCCGGCGGCACGTCGCCCTCCGGCGGGTAGGCCGGCAGCAGCGGCGGCGGCGGCGCCACCCGGTGCGGCGTCCGGGCCAGCTCGTCCAGCAGTGTTCTCACACCGGTCTCGAGCTGGATGTCGTGATCGGCGAGGAACTCGCCCGGCACGTCCTCGACCTCGATGTCGGGATCCACGCCGTGGTTCTCGATCACCCACTTGCCGTCGGTGCCGTACAGGCTGTGCTCCGGCACGGTGATGGAGCCGCCGTCGAGCAGGCTCCAGTTGCCGCGTATGCCCCGCACGCCGCCCCAGGTGCGTGTGCCGATTAGCTTGCCCAGCCCGTACTTGCGGAAATAGTACGGGAAGATGTCGCCGTCCGAGGCGGAGTAATGGTTCATCAGCACCACCTTGGGCCCGTCCAGCAGCTCTTGCGGCGTTTCCTCGGCGCTGCGCTCCCGGTTGGTGCCCATGCCGACCAGCACCCGGCGCAGCCGCTCCAGCACGATCTGGTCGATGAAGCCGCCATTGTTCCAGCGGTCGTCGACGATCAGCGCCTGGCGGTCGAGCTGGGCGTAGAACTGGCGGATGAACTGCTCCATCCCCAGGCTTTCCATGTCCGACAGGTAGACGTAGCCGATCCGGCCGCCGGACAGGCGGTCCACCTTGTCGCGGTTGTGGTCGATCCAGTACTGCTCGCGGACGCGCAGCTCGTTCGCCAGCGGCTGCACCGTCACGTCGCGCCGCCCGCCGGTGGCCTGGCTCGACACGGTCAGCGTGATCGGGCCGGACAGCCCGACGAACAGGCTGTACGGGTTGGTGGGCGCCCGGAGCTCCGCTCCGTCCACCGCCAGCAGGTAGTCGCCCTCGCGCACCCCGACGCCGGGCTCGGTCAGCGGGCTGCGATACTCGGGCCTGCTGTTGTCGCCAGGATAGATCCTGGCGAAGCGGTAGCGGCCGGAGCCGGCGTCGAGCGCGTAGTCGACGCCGAGCAGCGGTGTCGTGACCTGCTCGGTGCGGTCCTCGTCGCCGCCGGTGGTGACATAGGTGTGCGAGTTGCCGAGCTCGCCCTGCATCTCGCCGATCAGGTAGGTCAGGTCCTCGCGCGAGCCGAGCAGCGGCAGCAGGCGGGCGTAGCTGTCGTGCACCGCGCGCCAATCGTCCCCGTTCATGGCGCTGTTGAAGAACAGGTCGCGCTCCAGCCGCCAGGCGTTCTCGAACATCTCGGCCCATTCCTGCCGCGGCTCGATGCGGACGCGCAGGTCATCGAGCGCCAGCACGTGGTCGTTGCCGTGCCCGGGCTTGGCGTCGGCGACGTGCCAGGCCTGGCCTAGCTTGTACAGCACCCGGTTGCCATCCGCGGACAGGGCAAAGGTCTCGCTGCCCTCGACCACCACCTCGTCCTTGCGCGCGTCCAGGTCGAACACGTGCAGCGCCGGGTGCTCGCCCGGCAGGTGGCCCTCGATCAGCGACGGCGCCTCGGTCTGGTAGAAGATGCGGCCGCCGCGCATGGTGACCGCGGTGATGTCGGCGGGCTGCACCGGCACCGGCACCGCGCGCTGCATCAGCCCGTCGAGGTCGACATGGACCGGGGCCGACACCCCGGGCGTGGCCGGCCGGGCGTGCGGATCGTGCGCGTCGTGTCCCGGCAGCGCCGCCTGCGCCGGCGCCTGCGCCGGGGGCTTCGGCGCCGGCGCGCCCTCGTCGGATTGCGGGGCGAACGGCGACGCGGTTCCTGCGGCGAGCGTCGCCATGTACAGCCCGCTCGACTTCAGGGTGGCGACGTTGAACTCGCTGTCGGAGAAGGTCGGCAGCTCGTGCCGGCTGGACACGAACAGCAGGTACTTGCCGTCCGGCGAGAACACCGGGTCGGAGTCGCTCGCGGTCGCTGCGCTGACAATCGTGTCGCGGCTGCCGGCGATCTCGTAGAGGTGGATCTCGCGTTGCTGGTGGTCGCGCACCGTGCTGTAGGCGAGCCACTTGCCGTCCGGCGAGAAGGACGGGTCGTGGATCTCGCGCTCCCGGTCCTGCGCCACCTCGCGCGGCGCGGCGCCGTCGGTGGTGACCAGCCAGAGGGCGTGGTTGCCGTCCGGCACCGCCAGCGTACGTCCGTCCGGGGACCAGACCGGCGTATAGTAGAACCCGGTTGGGAAGTGGGTGAGCAGTGTCTCCGGCCCGCCCAGCGCCGGTCGGATCGCGACCTGCTGCCCGCCGCTGCCGTCGGTGGTGTAGGCGAGCGTGCGCCCGTCCGGCGACCAGGACGGATGGTCCTCGTCGGCGTTGCTGGTGCGGGTCAGGTTGCGGATCGCGCCGTGCTCGGCCGGCACGGACACGATGTCGCCGCGTGCCGAGAACGCGGCCCGACCGCCATTGGGCGAGAGCGCGTAGTCCACCCGCTGCGCGGTATCGGTGGCGCGTATCATGCCGGCCGCCTTGGCCCAGCGCGTGGTGGTGCGCGTGCCGTCGTCCGGCACGTCGGCGTCGACCTGGTGCAGCGTCTCGCTCGGCAGGTCGATCGCCCATAGATGACCGCCCTGCTGGAAGGCGATGGTCCCGCCGCCGCCCGTGCCGCCCCCTTGGGTGCCCGCATCGGCCACGCCGTAGGACGGGAAGTCGACGTCGTAGTCGGTGAAGTGCGTGAGCTCCCGGAACTGCTTGGAGTCGAGATCATAAACCCAGATGTTGGCGCGCCGGTGCTCGTCGCGGTCGGACAGGAAGTAGATCCTGCGCCCGACCCACATCGGCGCGGTGTCGTTGCCCTTCCAGTCGGTGATCCGGGTCAGCGCCTTGGTGTCGAAGTCGTAGGTGTAGATGTCGGGCGCGCGGCCGCCGTCGTAGCGCTTCCAGGTGCGGAAGTCGCGGAAGATGCGGGTATAGGCGACCGTGTGGTCGTTCGGCCCGAAGGTCAGCAGCCCGCCGCGGTCGAGCGGCAGGGGCGTCGGCAGCCCGCCCGCGACCGGCACCTGGAACAAGCGGTGCACCGACGGGTTCCAGTTCATGCGCCGGGACATGAACACGATGTTCTTCGAGTCCGGGGTCCAGGTGACCACCATGTTGTCCGGGCCCCAGCGGGTCGGCGCGCGGGTCACCACGTCGGAATGGAAGGTGAGCCGCCTGGCCTCGCCGCCCCCGGCCGGGATCACGTAGACGTCCTGGTTGCCCTGCGTGGTGGCGGTGTAGGCGATCCACTTCCCGTCCGGCGAGTAGCGCGGCATCACGTCCTGGCCTGCGTCCGCGGTCAGGCGCAGCGCGGTGCCGCCCGCGCGCGGCACCGTCCACAGGTTGCCGTGCGCCACGAACACGATCCGGTCGCCATGCGCGTTCGGGAACCGCATCAGCGTCGGCGCCGCCGCGCGCGCCGATCCGGGGGCCATCGCGCCCGACAGCGCGGTGGCGGCGAGCAGCCCGACCGCCAGGGCTCGGCGGGACCAGGTCGTGTCGGTCATGCGGTCGGATCTCCTTTGAACCCGGAAGGGAGCGCATGTTCGTACACCTGGCAAGGGGAACGGGACTTACGTGGACCCGTGGCATTCCAGAGCAGGACAGATGATGTTGCAACGGTTTGTGCCGGCAAGCGTCCGAGAACTCCGGTGGACTGCGAAGGCCAGGGGCTTTGCCCCTGGACCCCATGAAGGGCAAAGCCCTTCAAACCCGATTCTTAAAGAAACGGGGTCTGGGGCCTCCGGCCCCAGTGAACCGAGCTGCGGAGCAGATCAGTGCTGTGAGGCAGATCGATGGGCAGAGCCCTGGCCTTGCTTGTCGGTCGCCAGTCTCTATCGCCGTCGCGAGCAGGAGCATGGACTGTCATCTGCCCGGAGTGAACGGGATGGCCTCATCGGGGCGCCTTGATCCTGCGGCTCGCCGCCCGCAACACGTTGAGCGCCAGCGGCGGGGACACGAGGCGCAGGATAACCTCCGCGCGCTGCCTGGCCGTCTGCCCCGGACTGGCGACATATCCGGTATCGGCACGAGCCGAGGCCATGTCCGCCGGCGTCTTGCTGCTGTAGTAGTACGAGATGACGGCGCGACGCCTGAGACCCGCTTTGACGGGTTGCGAATGGCCATGCACCGCCCGGTCCGATTGCTGCATGATCACGGTTCTTCCGAACACCGGAACGACCGACGCGACGCAGGCCGCCGGTTTGGTCTGCCAGAGTTCCAACGAACCTCCGTCCGAGGCCTGCCAACCAGGATTCAGGTAGGTGATGACGGCAAGACGGTTGACGAGCCCGGTCACCGGATGAACCCGGAAGTCGACGTGCGGCTGGAAGTGTCCGCCTTCGGGCACCTCGTGCATGCCGCCGCCGAACAGCGACGGATCCGGTATCAAGCCGTCGATGCCGGTGAGGTGCGAGAGCAGGCGGAGAAACCTGCCTGAATAGACGACGTCGAAATACGTCTGAGCGGCCGGAGGTAGTGCTGCGCCCGGTGTCGTGGCCAGCTTGACCTGCATCTGGCTCCTGAAGGACGTCCAGCCTTCCGCCTTCGCATCGAACTCCGGCAGGATGCGCTCGAGCATCGCCTCATCGAAAAGATCGTCGATGACGAGATGAGGAAACGGTACCGCTTGTCTCATGTCTTGAGACAGTCGTTCGCGTTGTTCGACGGGGTAGAGCCGAAAGGCCGCCTCCTCGTTGATGACCATCCTGTTCCTCCGGCCCTGCATCTCCAGGCAGATCCAAGCTACTTCGTTTGTTCCGCGATTAGATAGTTCGAAGAGCTGAAGCGTATGCGCCTGACACGCCCGCAACCGCATGAACCGGGGTAGGCATCATGGAGCATATGCCATCGCGTGGCATCGGCGAGGCTGGAGCCGCTGGTCGATCTCTGCCGGCCGACGAGACGACGCCCCATGATCTTCCGCGCATGGTCTCGCGGTCAAAGGTCTTGCGCGATGGCAGCGCAGAGCCGGCGCAGCAACTCGCTCATCGCCGCCACCTCCGCCGCGTCGCCGGCCGGCACCCCGGTCGCGACGAGATGGGCCCGGCGCTGCGACAGCACGACCGGCGGCGGGACCTGCTCGACCGTCCAGTCCGCATCCAGGGTCAGGGTGCCCGAGGCGTCCAGGTCAAAGGCGGTGGCGGTCAGGCTGACCCGCCGGCCAGTTCCGAGCGGCGGTTGCATGACCACCGCCGTCTGCGGCAGCGCCGCCTGCAGGTCGGCCGCCAGCGCCAGGCGGATGCCGACCGACAGCCGATCCGCCCACCGTCCGTTCCGGCTTGCCACCAGCTCGGACGGCCCGATCCGGCGCAGGATCAGGCTGGTGTCCAGGGGGTCGGGCAGCAGCACCGGGCGCAGCTCGATCACCTGCGCCGGCAGCGTCTCGACCGTGGCGGCGGCAGGCGACGGCGTCGTCGCCAGGACGTAGCTGTGCAGCGCCGGCGCGGCGCAGCCGCCCAGGGCGACGGCCATGGTGACGGCCAGAACCGCCGCGATCGCCCGCCTCACCGCGCCCGGCCCCGCAGCACCAGGGACGGGTCCGCCTCCACGTCGTGGGCGATGCCGCGCAGGCTGCCCGCGGCCGCCGCGAGGTCGCGCAGGCTGGCTTCCAGGTTCATCCGGTCCTCGGAGCGTTCCGAGGTGAGCGCATCCAGGGTGGCGGTCAGGTGGCGCGCGTTGTCGGCCGCCTGGTTGGCGCTGGCCAGCAGCCGCTTCACCTCCGGCCCGCGCGCGGACACGACGGCCTGCAGCGACGCCGACAGCGCGTCGTAGTGCCCGATCACCCGCAGCGCCTCCGTGCGCACGGTTTCCAACGACTGCTTGAGGATCGGCCCGGTGTCGTGCAGCCCGTCCGCAGTGACCTGCAGGCTGGCGATCAGCGGCGGCAGGGAGCGGTCCAGCGTGCCGGCCAGCCGCTCCACCGTGTGCAGGGTGCGCTGCGTGTCCGCTGCCAGGTCGCGCAGTGGCAGGCTGGTGACCTCGTCCCGGAGCCGCTGGAAATCAGACTGCACCGACGGGATCTCGATCAGGTCGCCGGGCACGCCGGAGAACGCGGCGCCCGATCCCGGCCTGATGTCGAGCTCGACCGCCATCTGCCCGGTCACGATGCTTTGCAGCGACAGCTCGCCGCGCAGGCCCGCCGCCACCAGCCGCTGCAGCCCGGCGCGTCCCGAGGAGGCTCCCGGCCCGTCCAGTTGCAGCCGGCCGGGATCGAGCTGCAGCACCACCGGGATGCGCGCGCGCAGGCTCCCCGGATCCACGTGCAGCGACACCGTTTCCACCGCGCCGACGCGCAGGCCCTGGAAAGTCACCGGCGCGCCGGGCGCCAGCCCCGCCACGTCGCCAGGGAAGTAGATCACCGCCCGGTCGACCGGGCTCAGCAGGTGCAGGCGCCCGAACAGCAGCACCGTGCCCAGCACCAGGCCCAGCCCCACCAGCACGAACAGCCCGACCACCGTGTCTCTAGCCGCCATCCCGTCCTCCCGTGCCGGTCCGCTCGCGGTGCATGAACGCCCGCACCGTCGGATCGGTGCTGGTGTCGCGCAACCTGGTGGGTGCGCCGGTGGCGATCACGGTGCGGGTGTCGGCGTCGAGAAAGGCGCCGTCGTCGGCGATCGCGAACAGGCTCGGCAGCTCGTGGCTGACCAGCACGATGGTGGTGCCGAGCCCGTCGCGCAGCTCCAGGATCAGGTCGTCCAGCCGGCGCGCGGTGACCGGGTCCAGCCCGGCCGACGGCTCGTCGAAGAACAGCACCTCCGGGTCCAGCGCCAGCGCCCGGGCGATGCCGGCGCGCTTGCGCATGCCGCCGCTCAGCTCGGCCGGCATCCGGTCGGCCGCTTCCTCCAGCCCCACCAGCGCCAGCTTGAACCGCACCAGGTCGGCGATGGCGGCAGGCCGCCTGCGCGTGAACAACCGCAGCGGCAGGGCGACGTTCTGCGCCACCGTGAGCGAGCTCCACAGCGCCCCGCTCTGGAACAGCACCCCGAAGCGCCGGTTGATGGCGGTGCGCTGCGCCGGCGTTCCCGGCCAGTACGCTTCGCCGTCCACACGCATCGTGCCCGCCTCCGGCCGCAGCAGGCCGACCAGCCCCTTCAGCACCGTGCTCTTGCCGCTGCCGCTGCCGCCCATCAGCGCGAAGATCGAGCCGGCGCGGATGCGCAGGCTGACGTTTCGCTGCACCACAGCACCGCCATAGCCGAGCGCCAGCCCGCTGGCCTCGATCTTGAATCCCCCGCTCACAGTCCGAGCCCGTCTGCCAGCACGGCGAACACCGCGTCCACCGCGATGATGCCGACGATGCAGGCCACCACCGCCCGTGTCGCCGCCTCGCCGACCGCGGCGGCGCTGCGCCCGGCGCCGAGCCCGATGTGGCACGACACGAGCCCGATCAACAGCGCGAACGCCCCGCTCTTGACCGCGCCGAACGCGAACTGCTCGAGCGGCACCGCGCGGGCCAGCGCGGCCGCGAACGCGCCCGGCGCGATGCCGAGCATGCCGACCGCGACCAGGCCGCCGCCGATCATACCGATCAGGCAGGCGTAGAAATAAAGCAGTGGCATGGTCAGGACCAGCGACAGCGTCATCGGCAGCACCAGGGTGACGCGCTCGCTGATGCCCAGCACGCGCAGCGCGTCGATCTCCTCGTTGCCCTGCATGGTGGCGAGCCGGGCGGCGTTGGCGCCGCCGGTGCGGCCGGCCAGCACGATCGCCGTCATCACCGACGCCAGCTCGCGCACCAGGCTCAAGCCCACCAGCTCGCCGACGAAGCTCTGCGCGCCGAAGCGGCGGAGCTGGGACGCGCCGATGAAGGCCAGGATCGCCCCCATCAGCAGGTTCACCACGCCGACGATCGGCAGCGCCGACGGACCCGCTCCCCGCAACGCGTCCAGCAGGTCCCCGCCCTGCATCCGGGCGCCAGGCCGCCGGCCGCGCGGCAGCAGCCCGCCGATCAGGCTGCCCAGCAGCCCCGTCACCGCGCCGACGGCAGCCAGCGCCGACAGCGTGGCCCGCCCGAGCGCTGCCAGCGGGTTCCAGGGGGGCGGCCGGGGCAGGGGCGGCATGGACCCGTTCGCCGCCAGCGCCAGCAGCCGGCGCATCGGCGGCGGCAAGCCGTCCTCCTCCAGGAACCGGTCCTCGGCCAGCAGGTGCGCGCGCAGTTGCCACAACGTCGCGATCAGCAGGCTGTCCCAGCTCCCGAGCCGCGCCGCGTCGATCCGGAGCCGGCGGCTCCGGCCGGTCGCGGCCGCGATCGCCGCAGCCTGCGCCGTGGGCACCAGCCCGTCCCGGCCGCGCCAGTCGCCGTCCAGCACCAGCACCGCCGCGTCGTCCTGCCGCTCGACCCGCCACGGCCGGTCCTCGGGACCCGGCAGCGCTCCGCGCCTCAGCGGGCGCCGTGCCGCGTCGGCCGGTGCCGGACGGCGCGGTGGAGGCAATGTCCGGGGGAAACCGGGCAGGGGGGCATCGGGGCAACGTCCTTTCCGGAAGAAAGGACACGATAAACCAGGACGGCGCGGCGCGTCGCCCCCGGGCGCCCTGCCTGCAATCCGAACCGCGGGCCTCGCGTTGGCTGTCCACCACTTGAGGAGCAGGTCGCATGCGGCAGGTCACGACCCTCGCAGCCCTTCCCGACAACACGCCGCACGCGGTCGATCTCGACGGCACCCGCATCCTCCTGCTCCGCGACGGGCAGGAGGTGCGGGCGTTCTCGGCCACCTGCCCCCATGCCGGCGCACCCCTGGAACAGGGCGCGGTCTGCGACGGAAGGCTGGTCTGCCCATGGCACAAGGCGATGTTCGACATCGCCGATGGCGCTCTGCTGGAGCCGCCGGCGTTGCAACCCTTGCGGCGCTACCCGGTGCGGGTCGAGGGCGACGCGGTGCTGGTCTCGTCCAGCCCGCTCGCCGACCCGCCGCGGGCCGCGGCACCGGACCCGCGCGTCATGGCGATCGTCGGCGCCGGCGCCGCCGGGGCGGCGGGTGCGGCGGCGTTGCGCGAGTTCGGCTTCACCGGCTGGCTGGTGGTGGTCGGCCAGGAGCCGGGCGAGCCGTTCGACCGCACCGCGCTCAGCAAGTTCGTGCTCGAAGGCGGCATGGCGCCGGAGGCGGCGGCCCCGCTCTGGTCGGACGGCTTCGTCGAACGGGAGCGGATCGAGCGGCTGCACGACACCGTCACCGCGATCGATCCCGCAACGCGGACGCTGACCCTGGGGTCGGGCGGTTCCCTGTGCTGCGACGCCATGCTGCTGGCGCCGGGTTCCGTGCCGCGACCGCTCGACGTGCCGGGCGGCGACGGCCCCGACATCCGCCTGCTCCGCACCCGGGCGGACGCGTCGGCGATCCTGGATCGGCTGTCCGGCGCCCCGCGCGTGGTGGTGGTGGGCGGCAGCTTCATCGGCCTGGAGGCGGCCTCGGCGCTGCGTCAGCGGGACGTGCCGGTGACGGTGATCTCGCCGCACGCGACCCCGTTCGAGCCGGTGCTGGGCTGGCGCATCGCCGCCATGCTGCGCCGGCTGCACGAGGCGAACGGCGTGGTGTTCCGGGGCAGGGCGCGCGTCGCGGCGGTCGAGGCCGGGGCGGTGCGGCTGGAGGACGGCGAGCGGATCCCGGCCGACCTGGTGCTGGCCGGGGTCGGGGTGCGCCCGGCGACGGAGTTCGCCGCCGGTCTCGGCCTCGCGGAGGATGGCAGCCTCGACACAGATGCGGGCATGCGGGTCGCGGACGGCATCTTCGCCGCCGGCGACTCGGCGCGGTTCCCGTTCGGCGACGGGCGGATCCGGGTCGAGCATTGGCGGGTGGCGCAGCAGCACGCGCGGGTGGCGGCGCGCAACATGCTGGGTGGGAACGCCCGCTTCGAGCAGCCGCCGTTCTTCTGGACCTACCATTACGGCAAGCGGATCGAGGTGCACGGCCATCCTGCCTCGTTCGACCGCGTGCAGATCGAGGGCGACCTGGACGCACAGGACTTCGTCGGTCGCATCATGCGCGACGACGCGCTGGTCGGCCTGGTTGGATGCAACCGCGACACCGAGCTCGCGGGACTGGCGCTGCAGGTGCCAGCCCACCCTTGACGGGCCCACCCGGCCAGCGCCTCAGCTTCGCGCGACCATGCGCTCGGTGAACCGCGGCGCCAGGCGCAGCAGCAAGGGCAGCCAGCGGACCACCCCGGGCAGCACCTCGTCGCGACCACGCGCCGCGTCGCGCAGCACCTGCCGCACCAGCGCGTCCGGCGACAGCTTGGCGCCCTGCCGGTGGCTGACCGCCGGCGTGTCGACCAGCGGCGGCAGCACCTCCGTCACGCCGACCCGCGATGCCGCGAGCTGGCGACGCAGCGCCTTGCAGAAGCCGTGCAGCCCGGCCTTGGACGCCGAATACGCCGGCGCCGCGGTCCAGGGCGCCAGTCCGTAGCCGGACCCGACCACGACGATGCGCGACGGTGCTGCCGCCAGCAGGCCGGGCATGGCCGACGCGACCAGCTCGATCGCGCCGCCGAGGTTGATCCCGATCTCCCGGGCAGGGTCCGCGTCACCGATGCCGGGATCGGCGAAGTCCAGGGTGCGCAACACCCCGGCGTTGCTGACCAGGAGGTCGATCCGCCCCGCCTCGTCCAGCACCGCGGCGACGAAGCCGCGTATCGCCGCCGCGTCCGCCATGTCGCAGACCAGGCCGCGAACCCCGGGATGATCCCGTTCCAGTCGACGCAGCCGGTCCGGGTCGCGGCCGCAGGCGAACACCCGGTCGCCGCGCGCGTGCAGCGCCGCCACGAAGGCGCGGCCGATCCCGGAGGACCCGCCGCTGACCACGGCCACAGCTCGACGGTCCGATGCGTCCATCCGCTTCCCGATCGCTCGTGCCCTGCGGCCCCGGAGGAACGCACGGCAAGCACAGCGTAACACGGTCGCGGCGCGGACCGGGAACGCGGCCGGCCGCAGCGGGATCCTGGTCCGGACCGGACCACGGCTCCGGCCGGCACGAGGCGTTGCGGCCGGACGCGCCGTCCAGCCCGATCCGGATCGCGTCCAGGAGCTGTCGGTTTGTCCCGGGCCGCCCAGCCTCGTCGAGCGGCTGCGCGCGGAACGCTTCGCTCGCGTCGTTGCCGGGGACGCATCTACCGCGGTTGCGCCCGCATCACCGCGTTGCGATTGTTGGCGGGTGCAGCCCAGCCGTTCCGATCTGGCGGATCTCAGCCATTTCCTCGTGATCGCGAAGCATCGCAGCTTCCGGCGCGCTGGTCTCGAGCTGGGCGTCAGCGCGTCGGCCCTCAGCCACGCCTTGAAGGGGCTGGAAGCGCGGCTCGGCGTCCGCCTGCTCAACCGCACCAATAGGAGCGTCACCCCTACGGCGGCGGGCGAGGAGCTTCGCGCAGCCATCGGCGCGCCGTTCGAGGCCATCGGGTCGGCGGTGGAAGCCCTGAACCGTCATCGTGCCGGGCCGGCGGGCCGCATTCGGCTCAACGTGATGGAGCAGGCGAGCATGCTCCTGCTGGCCCCGGTGCTGCCGACCTTCGTCGACCGCTACCCGGAGATCACCGTCGACGTCCGGGTCTCGAACCGCCTGCTGGACGTGATCGACGCCGGTGCCGATGCCGGGATCCGCTACGGCGATACGGTTCCCGAGGACATGATCGCGCAACGGCTGTCCGCCGACCTACGCTGGGTCGTGGTGGGCGCGCCTTCCTACCTGGAGCGGTTCCCCATGCCGGCGCAGCCCCGCGACCTGCTCGGCCACCGCTGCCTGCGTGTCCGCCTCGGGAACGACCGCATCTACCATTGGGAGTTCGAGAAGGATGGGCAGGCCCTGGCACTCGACGTGCCGGGGGCCTTGACCCTGGACGACACGGAGCTTGCGATCGCCCTCGCCAGGGCGGGCGCGGGCCTCGCCTACCTGCCGGAGCCCTGCGTGGCGCCGCTGATCCGGGACGGCGAGCTGCGCCTCGTGCTCGAGGACTGGTCGTCGACCGGCGCCGGCTTCTTCCTCTACTACCCGAGCCGCAGACAGGTGCCGGCTGGCCTACGCGTGCTCATCGACCTCATACGCGACATGTGCCCGCTCGGCCTTTGAGCCGGCGTGAACCGGTCGTGGCCCGGTGTCCCGATCCGGACGCCCGCGGGCGACTTTCCGCGGCACCGGATTCCGCTTCCGGTGCCCTGCCTGTCCCCTACCTCCGAGCGGACCGCCGGGCCGGACCCGCCGGGGGAGCGTTCGGTCCGGTCGGACGATGAGCTGGCTTCATCGCTCCGTTGCGGCAGCGACCCCTGATCCCCCCGGCCCGACCCGCCCACATCGGTGTTCGGCGATCGCGACAGGTGATCGCGCGACGAACGCTCATCCTCATCCTGAACAAGCGAGGTATCGCCATGTCCGGTCCTGGTCGTTTTTCCGGCAAGGTCGCCTTCGTCACCGGCGCTGCAGGCGGCATCGGGCGCGCGACGGCGATCGCGTTCGCCAGCAAAGGCGCCCGCGTCGCCGTCGCCGACCGCACGGAGGACGCGCTGCGGCAGACCGCGGATGCGATCGGGGAGGCCGGCGGCGAGGCGCTGGCCATCACCTGCGACGTGTCGGTGCCGGGACAGGTCGAGGCGGCGATCGCGCGCATCGTCGACACGTTCGGCCGGCTCGACATCGCCTTCAACAACGCCGGGGTCGAGAACCGGGCGGCGCCGCTCGCAGAGATCGCGCTCGACGAGTGGGACCGCATCCTGGACATCAACCTGCGCGGAACCTTCATCTGCATGAGGCACGAGATCGCCCAGATGCTGCGGCAGGGGAGCGGGGTGGTCGTCAACACCTCCTCCGGCGCCGGCATACGCGGCGTCGCCGGGGGCAGCGCCTATGCGGCCTCCAAGCACGCCATCATCGGTTTGACCAAATCCGCGGCACTCGACTATGCCAAGCTGAACATCCGGGTGAACGCCGTTCTGCCAGGCAACATCGCGACGCCGATGATGGACCGCTTCACCGGCGGCGACCTCCAAAAGGCGATCGAGCTGGAGCCGGTCGGGCGGCTGGGCAGGCCGGAGGAGATCGCCGAGGCCGTGCTGTGGATGAGCTCCGACCTCGGCGCGTTCGTCACCGGCGCGTCGATCTCGGTGGATGGCGGCTGGTCGTTTTGATCGCGACGATCAGGCCTGGAAAGGAGAACCGAATGGACATCAAGCGCAGCGGATCGCGACCGTCGAGCTTAGGCCCCGCCGACTGGTTCACCGGCACGGTCCGGATCGACCCGCTCGTCACGGCTCCCGAACCCGCCCGGATCGCGGGAGCCAGCGTGACGTTCGAGCCGGGCGCCCGCACCGCCTGGCACACGCATCCGCTCGGGCAGACGCTGATCGTCACCTTCGGCTGCGGCTTGGCGCAACGGGAAGGCGGCCCGGTGGAGGAGATCAGGCCGGGCGACGTGGTCTGGTTCGAGCCCGGCGAGAAGCACTGGCACGGCGCGACGTCGACGACGGCCATGACGCACATTGCCATCCAGGAACGTCTGGACGGCGAGGTGGTGACATGGATGGAGAAGGTTTCCGACGAGCAGTACGAGGGCGCTTGAACCCACCTGACGAGGGTTCGCTTTCATCCGACCACGCGCGCTTCGACTGCTCCTGACTGTCCTGATGAACAGCGTCACCCGATCAGGTGACTCCACCTGATCGGGATCTGGTCCAGTATTCCGGTCCGGGAACTCGCGAACGGACTTCCGGGACCTTGACGGCCTATTCGTTCTTGACGCTCAAGCGAACTTCAAGGTCAGGCCGCCAGCAGCTTTTCCGCCAGCGCGTTGTGCGCCGCATCCGCCTTCTTGGCCTCGTCGAGCGAGCTGTGCATGGCCTGCGTCACCGTGTCGAGGCCGAGCTTCGCCGCGTAGTTGCCGAGCGTGCCGAACGAGGCGATCCAGTAGTGCAGCGCGAGCTGTCCGGCGGCGACGATGCCGAGGTCGCGGCTGATGTCGTCCGGCGCGTGCTGGCGGATCCGCTTGCTGACCTCGTAATGCGCCTCGAGGATCGGGTTGCCGGCATTCTCGACGCCGCCGACCTCGTCGATGGCCTGTCCGATCCGCCGCGCCCACTGCTCGGAGGTCGCGTTGCCGGCCTGCAGCGCCGCCTTCAGCTCGGGATGCTTCGCATCCTTCTCGATCTCGCCGGTCGCCTTCTTCGCCACTTCGCCGCCGGCCCTCAGCGCCTGAAGGCCGTGTGCGATCAACGTCTTGATGTCCTGATCTGGCATGTCCGTCTATCCTTAGCTGCGCATGACGCGCAGGCAGGGCAACGGCACCTTACCCCGCCGGTTGCAGCCTCGGCGACCACCTGTCGAATTCGTGTTGCCGCCGTCGCCGATACAGCGCGTTCCGCAACATTGCAGAGCTGGAAAGAAGATTTGCCGAGCACATGAGCAGCGCGCATCAGAGCCTGCGCAGCCAGACCTCCTCGACCGCATGCGAGGCGTCCTTGCGCAGCACCAGGCTCGCGCGCTCCCGCGTGGGTGCTATGTTGCGTTGCAGGTTCGGCCCGTTGATCTCGCGCCAGATGCCGCGCGCCATGTCGCGAGCGGCCTCGACGTCGAGGTCGCGGTACCGGTGGAAATAGGAGGCCGGATCCTGGAACACCGTGCGCTGCAGCAGCAGGTGGCGCTCGACGTACCACTCCTCGATAATAGCCGCGTCCGCATCGATGTAGACGGAGAAGTCGAAGTAGTCGGACGCCACCACCGGCGAGGCGACCGTCTGCAGCACGTTCAATCCCTCGAAGATGACCACGTCCGGGCGGTCGATCACCTGGAACTCCGACGGCAGCACGTCATAAAGGTGGTGCGAGTAGATCGGCACCTTCAGGTTCGGCACTCCGGCCTTCAGGTCGATCAGGAACGACAACATGCCGTGCAGGTCGTAGCTTTCCGGAAACCCCTTGCGCCGCATCAGGTCGCGCTGCTTCAGCACGGCAGTGCTGAGCAGGAAGCCGTCGGTCGCCACCAGCCGGACCTTCAGCCCCTCGAACGAGGAGGCCAGCACCGCCTGCAGCAGGCGCGAGAAGGTGCTCTTGCCCACCGCGACGCTTCCGGCGATGCCGATGATGTAGGGACGCGGCACCGGCTCCTGGTTGAAGAAGCCGTTCTGGATCGTGCCGTGAAGCGCGTTGGCGGCGGCGATATTCAAGCCCAGCAGCCGGGCCAGCGGCAGGTAGATGTCCGCCACCTCCTCGGTCGAGACCGGCTCGTTCAGGCCTGCCTGGGCCTGCAGCACCTCGTCGGTCAGCGACAACTTGGCGCCGGCGTGGAAGGCGCCCCATTCCTTGCGTCCGAAGCACTGGAAGATCGAGTGCAGCCGCTTGGCCGGCAGGTCGCGCGAGGATGCGGTCCGAGACGCGGTCAGCGACTGCTCCACCTGCGCCGGCACCCGCTCATCCCGCCTTTTGCAGTTCCGCGTTCAGCTCGGGCAAGGCTGTGAACAGGTCGGCGACCAGGCCGTAATCGGCGACCTGGAAGATCGGCGCGTCGGCATCCTTGTTGATGGCAACGATGATCTTGCTGTCCTTCATGCCGGCCAGGTGCTGGATCGCGCCGGAGATGCCGATCGCCACGTAGAGGTCCGGCGCCACGATCTTGCCGGTCTGTCCCACCTGGTAGTCGTTCGGCACGTACCCTGCGTCCACCGCCGCGCGCGAGGCGCCGATCGCGGCGCCGAGGCTGTCGGCGATCGGGTCGAGCAGGCGGAAGTTCTCGCCGTTCTGCATCCCCCGCCCGCCCGACACCACCACCCGCGCTGAGGCCAGCTCCGGACGCTCGGACCTCGACAGCTCGGCCGAGACGAAGCGCGAGGGTGCCGCGTGCTCCCCGGGAGCGGTGTCCTCGATCGCCGCACTCCCGCCCTCGGCGGGGGCCGGATCGAAGCTGGCGGCGCGCACCGTGATCACCTTCGTCGCGTCCGACGAGCGCACAGTCGCCAGCGCGTTGCCGGCATAGATCGGGCGCACGAAGGTGGACCCGTCGACCACGGAAACGATGTCGCTGATCGGCTGCACGTCCAGCAGGGCCGCCACGCGCGGCAGCACGTTCTTGCCCAGCGCGGTGGAGCCGGCGAGGATGTGCTCGTACGGTCCCGCCAGCGACGCGATCAGCGCCGCCATCGGCTCGGCCATCGGCCGGGCCTGGGCCTCGGCATCCACCTTGAGCACCCTGGACACCCCGGCGATCCGGGATGCCGCCTCCGCCACCGGGCCGATGCCGTGGCCGGCGACCAGCGCGTGCACCTCGCCGAGGCGGGTGGCGGCGGTAACAGCGGAGCGGGTGGCGGGGCTGATGTGGCCGTCCGCATGGTCGACCAGGACGAGAACGGGCATGGCTCAGATCACCTTGGCTTCTTGGCGCAGCTTGGCCACCAGCTCGGCGACCGAGGCCACGCTCACGCCGCCCGGCCGCGCCGGCGGCTCGGACACGCGGATCGTGGTCAGGCGGGGGGAAACGTCGACGCCGAGCTCGACCGGCGTCAGCATCTGCATCGGCTTCTTGCGCGCCTTCATGATGTTGGGCAGCGAGGCGTAGCGGGGCTCGTTCAGGCGCAGGTCGACGGTGATGATGGCGGGCAGCGGCACGGCGATGGTTTCCAGGCCGCCATCGACTTCGCGGGTGACGGTGGCGGTGCCGCCATCCCCGTCGACCGCCAGCTCGATGCGGCTGGCGAAGGTGCCCTGCGCCCAGCCGAGCAGGCCTGCCAGCATCTGGCCGGTGGCGTTCATGTCGTCGTCGATCGCCTGCTTGCCCATCAGCACCAGCGACGGCTGCTCCCGCTCGACCAGGGCGCGCAGCATCTTGGCCACCGCCAGCGGCTCGAGCGCCGCGTCGGTCTGCACCAGCACGGCCCGGTCGGCGCCCATGGCGAGCGCGGTGCGCAGCGTGTCCTGGCATTGCTGCACGCCGATCGACACCGCGACGATCTCGGTGGCGACGCCCTTCTCCTTGAGCCGCACCGCCTCCTCGACCGCGATCTCGTCGAACGGGTTCATCGACATCTTGACGCCGGCCAGCTCCACGCCGGAGCCGTCGGCCTTGACGCGCGGCTTCACGTTGTAGTCGATCACGCGCTTGACCGGCACGAGGAGTTTCATCTTCGGTTCCTGGTGAATGGAGGGCGCGTCACATGCCGCCCGGGTAATTGGGGCCGCCGCCGCCCTCCGGCGCCGACCAGTCGATGTTCTCGGTCGGGTCCTTGATGTCGCAGGTCTTGCAGTGCACGCAGTTCTGCGCGTTGATCTGCAGCCGCGGCCCGGTCCCGTCGCCGTCCTCCGTCCCGACCGCCTCGTACACCCCGGCCGGGCAGTAGCGGCTTTCCGGCGAACGATACATTCCCCAGTTCACGTCCCGCCAGCGCGCCGGGTCGCGCAGCCGGAGGTGCACCGGCTGGTCCTCCTCGTGGTTGGTGTTCGACAGGAACACGGAGGACAGCTTGTCGAAGGTCAGCTTCCCGTCCGGCTTCGGGTAGTCGATCGGCGTCGAGACGTCCGCCGGGTCCAGCACCTCGTGGTCGGCATGGCGGTGGCGCAGCGTCCAGGGCGCGCGGCCGCGCAGCAGCACGGTGTCCACCGCCGAGTAGGCGAAGCCGCCGAGCTGGCCGAAGCGCGCGAAGGCGGGACGAACGTTGCGAACGCTGCGCATCTCGTCCCACAGCCAGCTATCGCGGACCTTGGCGGTGAAGCCCCTCGGCTCGGCCGGGCGCCCGTCCGACAGCGCCTCCGCCACCGCTTCGGCCGCCAGCATGCCGGACTTCATCGCCGCGTGGGTGCCCTTGATCTTGGGCACGTTGAGGAAGCCGGCCGCGTCGCCGACCAGGGCGCCGCCGGGGAAGGACAGTCGCGGCACCGATTGCAGCCCGCCCTCGGACAAGGCGCGCGCGCCATAGGACACCCGCTTGCCGCCCTCGAGATGCGGCCGGATCGCCGGATGGGTCTTCAGCCGCTGCATCTCGTCGAACGGCGACAGCCAGGTGTTGGGATAGTCGAGCCCGACCACGAAGCCGTACGACACCAGGTTGTCGCCGAAATGGTAGAGCCAGGAGCCGCCATAGGTCCGTCGGTCCAGCGGCCAGCCCATGGTGTGCTGCACCAGGCCGGGCCGGTGCTGCGAGGCCGGCACCTCCCACAGTTCCTTGACGCCGAGCCCGTAGGTCTGCGGGTCGATGCCCCGGCGCAGGTCGAACCGCCGCATCAACTGCTTGGACAGCGAGCCGCGGCAGCCTTCCGCGAACAGGGTGTACGACGCGCGCAGCTCCATGCCGGGCTGGTGGTTCGGGCCAGGCTCGCCATTGCGGCCGATCCCCATGTCGCCGGTGGCGATGCCGACGATGCGGCCCTCCTCCTCCAGCAGCTCGGCCGCGCCGAAGCCCGGGTAGATCTCGACGCCCAGCGCTTCCGCCTCGCCGGCAAGCCAGCGGCACACGTTGCCGAGGCTGACGATGAAGTTGCCGTGGTTGCCCATCTGCGGCGGCACCGGCAGCGGCCAGGCGCGGCGCTCGGTGAGGTAAAGCAGGTGGTCGGCGGTGGCCGCGGTGTCGAGCGGCGCACCCCGCTCCCGCCAATCCGGGATCAGCTCGTCCAGCGCCCGCGGCTCGATCACAGCACCCGACAGAATGTGCGCGCCGATCTCCGAGCCCTTCTCGACCAGGCAGACCGAGGCGTCGGGCGAGAGCTGTTTCAGACGGATCGCGGCCGCAAGCCCGGCCGGGCCGCCGCCGACCACCACCACGTCGAACTCCATCGCCTCGCGCAGCAACTCGCCCATCAACACGCGCCCATTTTAACCTGAGCCGGAGCCATGCTAGCCCCGCGCTGCCGGTTATGTGCCCCTGGCGGGGTCGCGGATCAACCGGCCGGTCGCCGACGCATGATCTGTCGCGGGAGCGATCACAGGGACAGGGCGTTGCACCGTCCGTGTCGGGCACGACCGCCTGCCAACCGACCAGGGACCCCGCGCGATGCAGACCAGACACGTCCTGACCCGTGCCGACGCGCGCCGCCTGATGACGGCGGCGGCGGGAGAAGCGGAGCGCCGGCAGCTCGCGGTCAGCATCGCCGTCGTCGACGAGGCCGGCGTGCTCCTGCTGCTGGAACGCTTGGACGGCGCCCGGTCGCACACGCCGGAGGCCGCCACGCTCAAGGCCAGGACCGCCGCCATCGCCCGGTCGTCGACCGCCATCCTGGAGCGGCAGGTCCGGGAGAACCCGGCGACGCTGTCGTTCCCGGGCCGCATGCCGCTGACCGGCGGCGTGCCCCTGGTCCATGCCGGGGAGGTGGTCGGCGCGGTGGGATCGTCCGGCGCGCAGCCGGACGAGGACCAAGCGGTGTGCAACGCCGCGGTGGCGGCGATGGCGCTGCTGGCGGCGGATTGAGGCAAGGCTGGGCTCTGCCCATCGATCTGCTTCGCAGCTCGGTCCGCTGGGGCCTCAGGCCCCAGTACTTTAAGAGTCGGGTTTGAAGGGCTTTGCCCTTCATGGGGTCCAGGGGCAACGCCCCTGGCCTGTCTTCCCGCCTTTGGCAGACTGCGTCGGCGGTGGTGGAGCTGAGGGGAATCGAACCCCTGACCTCCTCATTGCGAACGAGGCGCTCTCCCAACTGAGCTACAGCCCCGCCGTGCAGGGGGCGGAAAATAGACCAGGCCGGCCTCAAGTCAAGCAGCGCCGGGCGGCTCGGCCCCCGTTGTTGCGCGGGCAAGGCGGGGTCGGTAGCTTCCCGCGCAGCCACGCATAAGGACCCGCCGCCGTGATCACGGCCATCTTCCAACTGCTCTACCTGCTGATCCAGCTCTACATCTACGTGCTCCTGATCTCCTGCCTGTTCAGCCTGCTCTACGCGTTCAACATCGTCGACAGCCGCAACCGGCTGGTGCGCAGCGTCGGCGAGTTCCTGTATCGCGCCACCGAGCCGGTGCTGGCGCCGGTGCGACGAATCCTGCCGCAGTTCGGCAGCATGGACCTGAGCCCGCTGGTGGTGCTGCTGGCGCTGCAATACCTAGTAGTGCCGCTGCTGCGCTCGGTCGAGATCGCCATCCTCACCCATTCGACGCAGCAATTCTTTTCGTGACGCCTGCCCCCCTCGCGGCGCCCATGGCGGTGGGGGCCGATGGCCGGGTCGCGGTGCTGATCCCGTGCTACAACGAGGCGGTGGCGATCGCCCAGGTGGTGCGCGACTTCCGGGCCGCCCTGCCGGCCGCGACGATCTACGTCTACGACAACAACTCCAGCGACAACACCCGGACTGCCGCCCGCGAGGCCGGCGCCGTGGTGCGGCGGGAAGCGCTGCAGGGCAAGGGCCACGTGGTGCGCCGGATGTTCGCCGACATCGACGCCGAGCTCTACGTGCTGGTCGACGGCGACGGCACCTACGACGCGCAGGCAGCACCCGGCCTGATCCGCGCCCTGCGCGAGAACGGGCTGGACATGGTCAACGCCGCCCGCGTCACCGACCGTGCCGGCGCCTACCGGCGTGGCCACCTGCTCGGCAACCGCGTCCTGACCGGGCTGGTCGCCGCCATCTTCGGCAACCGGCTGTCCGACATGCTGTCCGGCTACCGGGTGTTCTCGCGCCGGTTCGTGAAGTCGTTCCCGGCGCTGTCGGCGGGGTTCGAGACCGAGACCGAGCTGTCGGTGCACGCGCTGGAGCTGCGCATGCCGATCGCCGAGCTGCCGACGCGCTACACCGAGCGGGTGCCGGGCTCGGTGTCGAAGCTGCACACCTATCGCGACGGCATGCGCATCCTGCGCACCATCGTCGTGCTGATGAAGCAGGAGCGGCCGCTCGCCTTCTTCTCCGTGATCGCCGGCGTGCTGCTGGTGGTGGGCCTGGCACTCGGCCTGCCGGTGGTGGCGGAGTTCTTCCGTACCCGCCACGTGCCGCGGCTGCCCAGTGCCGTGCTGGCGCTGGGCTTCGTGCTGCTCGCCTGCCTCGCCGAGGTCTGCGGGCTGATCCTGGACAGCGTCGCCCGCGGCCGGCTGGAGTTCAAGCGGCTGGCCTACCTTTCCCACCCGGCGCCCGAAACCGATCCCATGCCAGCACCGTGACCGGCGACCGACGCCGGCGACCGCCATTTCTTCTTTGCCGGCGGGCGCGATAGCTGCTTGGGTTCCGGCGTCCACCGCCATGGAGCCTGTCTTGGATCAGCCCGACCCGATGGAACGGGCCAGCATCGCCATCGTCGGCGCCGGCTTCAGCGGCACCCTGCTGGCGCTGCACCTGCTGCAGCGCGCCCCGCCGCAGACCCGGGTGGTGCTGATCGAGCGGGTCCGGTTCGGCCGCGGGCCCGCCTACGCAGACGGCAACGCCAACCACCTGCTGAACGTGCCGGCCGCCAGGATGAGCGCGTTTCCCCAGCGGCCGCTCGACTTCCTGCACTGGCTGCAGGGCTTGTCGCCGGAAGAAGCGTGCGGGGTGGAGGCCGGGCCCGCCTCGTTCGTGCCGCGGCGCATGTTCGGCCGCTACATGCGCCACCTGCTGAACGGGGAGATGAAGGTGGCCGGCCGACGCGACCAGCTCGTGCTGATGCGCGGCGACGTACTCTCAATCACCCCCGACGGGGCCGGGCTGGCGCTCGCCCTCGACCGCAACCGCATCGTCCTGGCCGAGCGCGCCGTGCTGGCGATCGGCAACTTCCCGCCCGCCCCGCCGCCGGTGGCGGACCCGTCATTCTACGACAGCCCCGCCTACAAGGCCGACCCGTGGGCGCCCGACACGCTGGAGGGGCTCGATCCGGACTCGCCGGTGCTGCTGATCGGCACCGGACTGACCAGCATCGACAGTGTGATCTCCCTGCTCGACCAGGGCCATCGCGGCCCGATCACCGCCTTGTCGCGGCGCGGGCTGCTGCCGCACCGCCATGCCGCCGCACCGCCCGCGGCGGCGATGCCGGAAACCGACGCCTTCCCGACCCGGCTGAACGAGCTGGCCCGCACCCTGCGCCGCAACGCGGCCAGGCAGGCCGCCTGTGGCGGAAGCTGGCACGCGGTGATCGACGAGATCCGGCCCATCACCAGCGAGCTGTGGCAGGCGATGAGCCCGCGCGACCGGCAGCGGTTCCTGCGCCACCTGCGTCCGTGGTGGGACACCCACCGGCACCGCATCTCCTGCTTCGTGGCCGACCGGATCGGGCAGGCGCGGGCGAGCGGCCAGCTCTGCGTTCGCGCCGGGCGGATCAGCTTCTACAGCCAGGACCGGCCGGACGGGCCGGTGACGGTATCGTTCCGGCCGCGGTTCGGCAGCGGGCTCGACAGCGTGACCGTGGGCCGCGTGGTCAACTGCGCCGGGCCGGATGCCGACTACAGCCGGATCCGCGACCCGCTGGTGCGGTCCCTGCTGGATAACGGGCTGGTACGCCCGGACCCGCTCTGCCTCGGCCTCGACGTGACCGCGCACTGCGCCCTGCTCGGACGGGACGGGGCGATCTCGCGCCGGCTGTTCGCGGTCGGGCCGGTCACCAAGGGGATGTTCTGGGAGATGACCGCGGTGCCGGACATCCGGCAGCAGGCCGAGCTGCTGGCGCTCCAGCTCGCTTCCCTGGTGCGGCCGCCGCTCTCGAGGGCTGTTTGAGAACTCGTGTTCGGCTAGGAAGCAAGGCCAGGGCTCTGCCCTGGACCCGCTGGGGCCTCAGGCCCCAGACCCCTTTTCTTTAAGAATTGGGTTTGAAGGGCTTTGCCCTTCATGGGGTCCAGGGGCGACGCCCTTGGCCTTCCTTCGCCGCCTAAGCTGTTCACGCACGGGCTCTCAGAACCGGGCGCCAAGCGCCAGACGCGGCTTCAGCCAGTCCAGGAAGATGGGATGGGTGCCATAGGCGACGTTGATCCGCATCGCCGCCTCCGGCTCGGCGGTGGCGGAGAAGGCGGATGACGGGGCGATGAAGATGCCCCTGCTCGCCGCCG
Organism: Lichenicola sp.; assembly: GCA_965198655.1. Lineage (GTDB taxonomy): Bacteria > Pseudomonadota > Alphaproteobacteria > Acetobacterales > Acetobacteraceae > Lichenicola. The sequence continues at coordinate 330,576 of OZ240668.1, forward strand.
CCTCGACGTCGGCGGTGAGCAGGGGCGCGCCGGGCAGTCGGATCCAGAGGTAGAACCCGCCGCCGACCGGACGCTGCACCGGACAGCCGACGGCCTCCAGCTCGGCGATGGTGGCCGCGGTCGCCCGGCTGACCCGACCGCGCAAACGGCGCAGGTGCTTCAGGTAGTGGCCTTGGTCGATCAGGCCGAAGACGAGCCGCTCGTCATGTGCCGAGGTGGCCACCGTGGTCATCAGCTTCACGTCGTTCAGCGCCGCCGCCCGGGCGGGCGAGGCGGCGACGTAGCCGACCCGGAAGCTCGCCGCGAGCGTCTTGGAGAAGGTGCCGACGTAGATCACCCGGTCGAGCTGGTCGAGTGCCGCCAGCCGGGTGGCGGAATAGGGAAGGATGTCGGCGAACGGGTCGTCCTCGACCACGAGGAGGTCGCAGGCGCCGGCGACGCGCAGAACGCCAAAGGCGGCCCCCGGCGTGATCGAGCCGCCGGTCGGGTTGTGCGCGAGCGACTGGGTGAAGAACAGCCTGGCCCCGCTGTCCCGCGCCTTGCGCTCCAGCTCGGTCAGGTCCGGGCCGTCCCGAAGCCGTCGCACGCCCACGATCCGGGCCCCGGCCAGATGCAGCTTGCTGAACAGCGGATAATAGCCGGGATCGTCGACCAGCACCGCGTCGCCCGGCCGCACATGGGCGCGGACGATCAGGTCCATCGCGTGGTTGGCGCCGAAGGTCATGAACATCTGCTCCGGCCGGCAGCCGATGCCGCGCTCCGCCAGCGCCCCGCACAGCCGCTCGCGAAGCGGCAGGAAGCCCCAGGCGCTGTTGTACGCGTCCGCGCCGCGGAGGGACGCGACCGACAGGTGGCGGCGCAGCTCCGACTGCTCCAGCCAGTCGGGCGGCGGCCGCCCGTCACCGGGCCTGATCGGCAGGCGGCGTTCCAGTTGCTCGGTCAGCAGCACCGTTCCTCCGGTCGCGGCGCCGGATCGCGGCGCGGCTGGGGCCAGCCGCGACGAGCGGACGACGTAGTAGCCGGACCCTGGCCGGGCCTGCAGCACGCCCTGCGCGACCAGGCGTAGATACGCCTCCACGACCGTGTTCCTGGCCACCCCGGCCCGGATCGCCTGCTCGCGGATCGAGGCGAGCCGCTCGCCGGCGCGCAGGGTGCCGGCGCGCAATTGTGCCGCGATGCCCTCCATCACCAGCTCGACCTTGGACGGCGCGTGCGTCATGGCGCCAGCCATACCAGCGCCATCCCTGATACGATATCGCCATAATCGTGCCCAACCGTACCTGTTGGCGTGCCGGGCCTCGTCCTATCGGTTGCCGCGGCGCCTGCCATTCCCGGCGGGCCGGGGAGTTGGACGACATGCCGGACGGGCCGAAGGCTTCGCGCATCTCCGGGTTCCACAAGCTGGGGATCGACGCGCGGATCGACGCGGTGGCGGCGTTCGCCGGGTTGGACGACGAGCAGCGCCAGCACCTCGCCGCTCCCGCCAACATCGACCGGCAGCTCGCCGACCACATGATCGAGAACATGGTGACCACGCTGGCGATCCCGGTCGGCATCGCCACCAACATGCGGGTGGACGGCACCGACGTGCTGGTGCCGATGGCGACCGAGGAATCTTCCGTGGTCGCCGCGGTCGGCAACTCCGCCCGCCAGTGCTATGACAATGGCGGCTTCACCACGTCGATGTCCGGCACGCAGATGATCGCGCAGATCCAGTTGCTGGACGTGCCCGATCCCGAGCGCACCCGGCTGGTGATCCTGGAGCGTCGTGCCGAGATCGCGGCGCTCTGCGACGACTGCGACCCCACCCTGGTCCGGCTCGGCGGCGGTTTCCGCGACCTGGAGGTGCGGCTGGTCGAGACCGCCGGCGGGGTCATGGTCATTACCCACGTCGTGGTCGACACGCGCGACGCGATGGGGGCGAACGCGGTCAACACCATGGCCGAGCGGCTGGCGCCCCGGCTGCAGCACTGGACCGGCGGCCGCACGCTGCTGCGCATCCTGTCCAACCTGGCCGACCGGCGCCTGGCCCGCGCCCGCGCCACCTGGCGGGCGGACGATATCGGCGGGGCCGCGGTCCGCGACGCGATGGTGAGCGCTTTCCAGTTCGCCGATGCCGATCCCTATCGCGCCGCCACCCACAACAAGGGGATCATGAACGGCGTCTCGGCGGTGGTGCTGGCGACCGGCAACGACACCCGCGCGGTCGAGGCCGGCGCGCATGCCTACGCCGCCCGCACCGGCCGGTATCGCAGCCTGTCGCGCTGGGAGGTCACCGCCGAAGGCGATCTCGCCGGGTCGATCGAGCTACCCCTCGCGGTCGGCCTGGTCGGCGGCGCCACCCGCATCCACCCGACGGCCCGCACCCTGCTGGCGATCATGCAGGTCGGCAGCGCCGAGCAGCTCGCGCGGATCATTGCCGCGGTCGGGCTGGCGCAGAACTTCGCGGCGATGAAGGCGCTGGCCACCGACGGCATCCAGAAGGGCCACATGGCGCTGCATGCGCAGAACGTCGCCATCGGTGCAGGCGCCGCCGGCGACGAGGTCGGCCAGGTCGCGCGCCTGCTGGTCGAGCGGCGGTCGGTGACCCACCAGGCCGCGGAAGCGGCACTCGCCGAGCTGCGCGGGCGGTGAGCGAAGCACCGCGCCTGCGGCCCCATCTAAGGATCGTCGAGGTCGGCCCGCGCGACGGGCTGCAGAACGAGAAGCTGGCACTCGGCATTGCCGACCGCGTCGCCTTCGTCGAGGCGCTGGCCGAGGCCGGCCTGTCGACGATCGAGGTCGGCAGCTTCGTCTCGCCCCGCCGTGTGCCGCAGATGGCGGGTTCCGACGCGGTGCTGCGCGGGTTGGCGCGTCGCGACGGCATCCGGCTTCCGGTCCTGGTGCCGAACCGGGTCGGCATGGAGCGGGCGATCGAGGCCGGCGCGCGCGAGGTGGCGCTGTTCGTGTCCGCCTCCGAAACCTTCAGCCGAGCCAACATCAACTGCTCGATCGCGGAGTCCTTCGTTCGCGCCGAGCCGGTGTTCGCGCTGGCCCGCGAGCGCGGCATCGCGGTGCGCGGCTACGTGTCCTGCGTGCTCGGCTGCCCGTACGAGGGCGAAATCGCGGTCGCCGCGGTTGCAGCACTCGCCGAGCGCCTGGTCGAACAAGGCTGCTACGAGGTGTCGCTGGGGGACACGATCGGGGTCGGCACGCCGCGCCGGGCCCGGCACCTGGTCGAGGCGGTCGCTCGGGGCGTGCCGGCGGATCGCCTGGCGCTGCATTTTCACGACACCTACGGGCAAGCGCTCGCCAACGTCCTGGCCTGCCTCGAGCTCGGCATCGGCGTGGTCGACAGCGCCGCCGGCGGCTTGGGCGGCTGCCCCTATGCTCCCGGCGCCAGCGGCAACCTCGCCACCGAGGACCTGGTTTACATGCTGGACGGCATGGGCATCGCGAGCGGCGTCGATCTGGAGCGGCTGCTGCGGGCGACTGCGCTGGTCGCGGCAAGGCTTGGCGTCGCGCCGCGCTCCAAGGTGTACCAGGCCTGGAGCGCCGCCCGCGGTCCCGACGCGGTCGGGTCGGGCCCCTGGCCTTGAACGGGAGGCACCCATGGTTTCGAAGCACTTGGCGGAGGTCTATCTGGCGGAGGTTTGGGGCGACGTGGTCGATCTCCGGCACCTGGCGCTGGCGGTCGTGATCGGCGCAGTGGTCAGCCTCGCGACCTTTATCGCAGCACTGGTCGGCTTCCACGCGCTCGGCATCGTGGCGGCGAGCGGGCGCGCCTACGCGATGCTCGCCGGTCTCGGCGGCTGCCTGCTCGCCGGCGCCATCTGCGCGGGGCTGCTGCCGCCGAAGCGGGTCCTGGTCGAGACCGGCCTGGATGCGGGCGAGCGGGAAGCCGCCGTCGCGGCCCTGTTCGACCGCGCCGCCGCCGCCGCGCCGCTACCCGCCGTGGCGTGGGCCGAGCTGCAGGCGCTGGGCCTGCTGGACCTGATGGCGGCGGCGGCCGGCCGCGGCGGACACGCCTGAGATGCACGACCTGCTGGTCGCGCTGGGCATGGGTCTGGCCGGCGCGGTGGTGTTCTCGGCGGTGGGGCTGGTGTCGGGCACCGACGAGACCACGACCATCGCGCCGGTGACGCTGCTGGTGGTGCTGCTCGGCGTGCCGCCTGCCGGCATCTTCACCTTCTGGATGGCCGCCGCGGTGTCCAAGCACATGACCCACGCCATCCCGACCGCGCTGCTCGGCATCCCCGGCGACACCATGGCAGTGCCGCTGATGCCGCAGGCGACGGCGCTTCGCGCCCTGGGCGTGCCGCACATCGCGCTGCGCAAGATGGTGGCGGCCGGGCTGGTCGCGGCGGTGATCGCGGTGCCGTTGTCGGTGCTGTTCGCGCTGGTGCTGGCGCCGTTCGGACGCGTCATCACCAACGCGGCGCCCTGGCTGTTCCTGGCGGCAGCCACGCTGATCGCCTTCTTCTCCGCCGGACGCTGGGCGTCGGTGGCGCTGCTGGCGCCGTTCGTGCTGGTGATCGTGGCGCTGCAGACCCTGACCATGGCGCACGGGCTCAAGCTGACCGTGAGCTATTTCCTCGGCATCGCCATCGGGCCGCTGATCGCCGACCTGGTCTCGACGCTGTCGCCCGCCGAGCAGCCGAGGCTGCGCCGCGACGGGCCGCGCCGGTTCCAGGTCGCCCCCGAGATCCGCGGATGGAAGGGATTCTACCCGAACCCGTTCAAGGTTCTGGACGCGTTGCAGGCGCGCTGGGTGGTGGCCGCAGCGGCGGTGTCCAGCGCCACCTTCGTGTTCAGCCCGGTGGCCATGACGGTGGTGCTGGGAGAAGCGGTCGCCTCGCGCGTCCGCCACCCTTATCACCGGCTGACCACGGTGCTCGCGGTGCGGAACGGCGTCACCGAATCCACCTACATCGCCGAGGCCATCATCCCGCTGGTCGCGTTCGGCCTGCCGTTGAGCCCGGTCGCCGCCGGCCCCGCCGCGCCGCTGTTCAACGCGCCGCCGCGCTTCGTCGTCGACGTGGCGCATCACCACCTGGTCAACCTGCACACGCTGATGACGCCGGGACAGTTCCTGGCCTACGGCCTGCTCGCGGTGCTGCTGGCGGCCCTCATCGCCTACCCGCTGGCGATGAACTACGCCCGGGTCGCCGCGGTGTTCGTTTCCCGCCGCATCAGCCACGAGGCGATCATCGCCACCTTTGTCGGGCTGGTGCTGGTGATCGGGATCTGGGAGGGCGGCCCGCTCGGCCTGCTGGTGATCGTCGCGGTGGGCCTGCTCGGCGGGATCCTCAACCGCATCTTCGGCTTCAACACCGGGGTGCAGTTCATGGGCTTCTATGTCGCGGTCCTGACCGTTCCGGCCTTTACCGCCCTGCTGCGTTGAGGCCCGCCGCGGGCAGGGCTCACTCGCCGCGACCTGATCTCAACTCGACGAGGCTGCCGGATGACGCTGCCTGCGCCCGTCGGAGCGTCGCCGCCACCTTGGCGACCAGCTCGTCGCGCTTGAACGGCTTGCCGATCAACTGCACGCCGTCGTCCAGCCGGCCGTGATGCACGATCGAGTTCTCGGTGTAGCCAGACATGTAGAGCACCCTCACCTCGGGGCGCAGGGCGTTGACCCGTTCCGCCAGCTCCCGGCCGCGCAACGGGCCCGGCAGCACCACGTCGGTCAGGAGCAGGGCGATCTCCGCGGCGTGGGCGTCGAACAGGCGCAGGCCCTCCTCGCCGTCCGCGGCCTCCAGCACCCGGTAGCCGACATCGGCCAGGATCGAGACCGCGACCTCCCGCACCGCCGGCTCGTCCTCGACCACCAGCACGGTGGCGTTGCCGCGCGGTAGCGCGGCCGGCGCGCTCATGCGCGGCCTGAGGGGTGCTACGCCGATCGCCCGCGGCAGGTAGAGCCGAACGGTGGTGCCGTGTCCGGGCTCGGAATAGATCTTCACGTGGCCGCCCGACTGCTTGACGAAGCCGAACACCATGGCGAGCCCGAGGCCGGTGCCCTTGCCATCCGGCTTGGTGGTGAAGAACGGCTCGAACACGCGCGCCGCCACCTCCGGGCTCATGCCGTGGCCGGTGTCGGACACCGCGAGCATGGCGTAGTCGCCGGGCGTCACCTCGTGATGGGCACTCGCATACACCTCGTCGAGCACCTTGTTGGCCACCTCGATGGTCAGCCGGCCGCCGTCGGGCATGGCGTCGCGGGCGTTCAGCGCCAGGTTGAGCACCGCGCTCTCGAGCTGCGCGTGGTCCGCCATCGCCGGCCACAGCCCGGCGGTCTCGACGTAGCGCACGTCGATGTGCGCGCCCAGCGTGCGCTGCATCAGCGGCATCAGTTCGGGCACGATCCCGGCGAGGTCGATCGGCGCCGGCGCCAACGGCTGCTTGCGCGCGAACGCGAGCAACTGCGCGGTGAGGGTGGCGCCGCGTTGCGCCGCCCCGGCGGCGCGGTCGATCCGCGCCTGCAGCGCCGGGTCGCCGTCCAGCCTGGTGCGCATCATCTCCAGGTTGCCCAGGATCACGGTCAGCAGGTTGTTGAAGTCGTGCGCGATGCCGCCGGTGAGCTGGCCGACCGCCTGCATCTTCTGCCCTTCGCGCAGCACCGCTTCCGCCTGGACACGCTTGGTCATGTCGGTGATGGTCAGCACGAACCCGCCATCCGGCATCGGCGTCCGTCGCAGCTCCAGGTGGTGCCCGTCGCCGCGTGTGCGCTCGTAGGCCACCACCCTGTCCTGCGGCGACGGGTGCGCGTGGCGGATCTGCTCCTCGGTCTCCAGGAGCGGGGCACCGTCGCCGGACAGGTGCTGGTCGAACGCGGCATAGGGGCTGCCCGCCCGCACCATCGCCTCGGGCAGGTCGAGCAGCACCCGGAAGCAGTCGTTCCAGTTCGACAGCCCGTGGTCGGCGCCGAACACGGCGACCCCCTGGCTCAGGCTGTCCAGCGAGGCGCGCAGTTGCAGGGCCACGGTGCGCTGCTCCGCCTCGATCCGGTGGGTGTGCGCCCAGGCCCGGTTGAGCATCCGTGCCGCCCAGGCCAGGGCCAGCAGCGCCGTCACCATGCCCGCCAGCAGGAGCCGGCGAACCCAGAGGCCGCGACGGTCGGCGGCGGCCATGCGCCGCGCCAGCAGCCCGCTCTCGTCGTCGGCCATCGTCCCCAGGATCGCCTCGATCCGCTTCATGGAGTTGCGGCCAGAATCGGTCAGCACGATCGCCAGCGCCGCATCCAGGCCCAACGAGCGGCGCAACTGCACCGTCTGCGCCAACTCTTCCAGCTTGTGCTGCAGCACCGGCGACAGCGCCTGCAGGCGGGCCTGCTCCACGGGATTGTCCGCGGTCAGCCGCTGCAGCTCCCCGGTCAGGAACGTCACCCGCCCGATGGCGGTGTCGTAGGGCAGGAGGTACTCGTCGCGGCCCGTCAGCAGGAAGCCGCGCTGTCCGGTCTCGGCGTTGCGGATCGCGAGGTCGAGATCCTTGATCGTGATGATGACGTCGTCGGTATGCTGCGACCAGCGCCGGGCGGTGCGGGCCTGGTCGATCTGCACCCAGGTCACGCCACACACCAGCAGCAGGATGCTGACCAGCACCCCGAACATGAGCAGGTTGGCACGGCGGACGATGGAGTGGCTCATGCGGGCGGCACGATCATTCATAAGTTATAAACCCGTCCGTGCCGCCACGTCAGCCGGGCGCGTTCCAGGGCCGCGACGTCGGCCGGTGGCCGCCGGCGGCGCGGGCGTCCGTGACGGCACCGGTCGCGATCCGGCCCGCGCCGAGTTCAATGGCTTGCCCCTGACGTTCGCTCGAACTTCAGGGATGGGCAGGCCACCGAAGACAAACGACCGATCGCGCCGTCCGCCGCGTCGTGACGCTCAGGCCCGTCGCCGGTTCAGGATGCGGCCGGCTTCGCGTCCGGCTGTCCGATCTCCTTGCGTATCGCGGCATCGCCGGCATTGAGCAGCTCCTCCGCGACCTGCTTCGCGTTGCCGGACAGGTTGCCGCTCAAGGCGTCGTCGACCAGGCGCCCCGGGCTCGCGCTGCCGGCCAGCCCGTGCGCCTGCACGCTGTCGCGGCCCTTGTCGAGCACGGCCTGGGCCACGTGCGCGCCTCCATCGACCGTCGTCTGCGCCAGGCTGCGGGCGCCGTCCCGGGCCTGGCCCGCGAGCTGGCCGAGCGCTGCCTCCTCGCGCTCCGACTGCGGCACCAGCGCGCCCAGCAGCGCGCCGGCCGCGAGGCCCAGCGCGCCCAGGAACACGGGGCTTTCGATCAGCGCCGACGCCAGGCTTTCGCCCGCCTGTCCGGCCGCGTGGCCGCCCTGCGCCATCGCGGCACCGGCGCGATGCGCCGCGTCGCCGACGCTCTGGCCCAGGCCGGACGCGACGCTGCCCAGCGCGCCGGCGGCGCCGCTCGCCCCGTCGCGAAGATCGCCCGCCCGTCCGGCAACCGCCTGCTGCGCGTCGCGGAGGGCATGGGCGATCCGCTGCGAGAAGGACTCCGACGTGTCCTCCTGGTGGCGCGCCAGTCCCAGCGCCCGTCCGCGGGCGTCGTCGAGCCGGACCGCGTAGTCCTGCTCCGTCTCGCCGGGCCGGCGCACCACGCTGCCCTCCGCCTCTCGGATCCGGGCCGTCATCGCCGGGTAGCCGCCGGCGTTGAAGCTCGGCGGGCCGGCCGGCGCGGCCTGCGTCGGCGCACCCGTGCCCGGGCGCGGGTTGGAGGCCATCAGCCAGACCAGACCGATGCCGGTGATGGCGGCGGGAACGGGGTTGCCGCGCACGCTCTGCAGGAGGTTGCGGCCGAACTCGGCGCCTTCGCTGCCGCGGAAGGTGCGCATCACGTCGTCGAGCAACTGGCCCGGCGAAAGCTGCTGCAGCTCGCTCAGGTGGCCGTCGAGCCGGGAGCGCGTCTGGTCGAGCTCGCGCTCCAGGCGGCCGGGATCGGATGAGGCGAACGACATCAGATGTGCTCCTTGAGGACGCCGACGTCCTTCTGCAGACTGTCTGTGGCGCGCGTTGGAGTCAGGGCCTTCAACGAGATCATGCGCAGCCCGGACAAGGCGAACAGGCCGCCGACAGCGACGATCACGACGCCGACGATCAGGGATGCGGCCCACACCGGAAGAACCAGCGCCAAAGCAGCGGCGATGCCCTCCAGCACCACGACCAGCCCCGCAAAGGCCACCAGCGCGCCGCCGAGCAGGAACACTGCGGCGATGATGACGCGGTGCAGCTTCTGGTCCAGCTCGGCGCGTGCCAACTGGATCTCGCCGCGGACGAGGTCCTGGATGTCCCGCGCGATGCTGCCGAGGAGCGGGCCGAGGTTGGTGGCGGCGGCGGACCTGCTCGCGCTCATCGCTCCTCTCCGGGGTTCTTCTCCGGGGTCATCTCCGGCATGCGCGGCAGGTCCGCCTTCGAGGCGCCGGCGACCGCGACCTTGCCGACGCGGGCGAGGGCGAAGCCGGCGGCCAGGGATGCGCCGGCGAACAAGGCGGGCTGGCGCTGGGCGAGGTCCTGCAGGTTGCCCATCAGGCCGCGCAGGTCGTTGGACCGCAGCGTGTTCGCCAGGGTGCTCAGCTCGGCCGCCCCCCGCTCCACCAGGTGAGCTACGAGGTCCTGGTGCCCTTCCAGTTGCTCGCCGGAGCGATGCACCGCCTTCGCCACGTCCTCAAGCTGGTCGGCCAAGTTGCCCTTCTGCGCCTCGGCGACCGAAGCCGCCTTCTCCCGCGCGGTGTCGGCCAAGGAGGCGCCGCGCGTCGTCGCCTGGTGTGCGACGTCCTGCGCCTCGTTCACCGCCCGGCTGCCCGCCTGCAGCGCCTGGTCGCCGACCTGGCGAACGGCATCCCCCGCGTTCTGCGCCATCGAAAGCCCTGCCTTGACGGGGTCGGTTCCGCTCGTGTCGCTCATGCGCGCGTTCTTCTCGTTGCGCCGCGTGCGACCGGAAACGTGCCGCAGCGACAGGGTGACGACGGGATCGGGGTGAACGCGAGGCGGGATCCATCGCGGCGCCGGATCGGGCGGGTCAGGAGGTCCGGGCCACCGCGTCCCGAAGCGGACCGCCTTCGCGCCAGGCCCCGCGGCAGCGGGAGCGGCCTCGGCGGCGATGGATGGTGGAGCATGACCGGTTGTCCTGACTGTTCGGCCGATGACTGTCGACGAGCGGACGAGGAGGCCCCTGGTCATGCCGGCGCGGGGAGCGTCGCGGCGCGGGTCGGGGTGGCAGGCGTGCGCTCGGAAGCGGCGCAGGCCGACAAAGTTTCCTGCCACGCCGGCCATGACGAGTTGTTGCGCATGGATGCCGTCCCGGGGCGCGACACGCACATGCCGCGGGCGCGCGAACCGGAAACCGCGCATGGCTCGTCGCGACCCGGGAACGGAATCGATCCCGCAATCGTTGGCAGCCCCAGGAACATCTTCTAGAACCTTGCAGGAGCGCCGGATGTCAATTCTTGGCTGGATCATTCTCGGGCTGATCGCCGGCTTCATCGGCAGCCGGATCGTCAACAAGAGCGGCGAGGGGCTGGTGCTCGACATCGTCCTGGGCATCGTCGGCGCCATCGTCGGCGGCTACCTGTTCTCGCTCCTGGGCGCGGCCCCGGTGACCGGCTTCAACCTTTACAGCATGTTCGTCGCGGTCGTCGGCGCGATCCTGGTGCTGGTGATCTACCACGCGATCTTCGGCCGACGCTCGCTCGGGCGCTGATCTCCGGCAACCCACGACCCGGGCCCGACCGCCATCGCCCGAGGTGGCGGTCGGTCGGGCGAGCAGGACGAAACCATGCCGGAAGACAAGGGGCGGCCGGTGCCGCCGCCAAAGACCGTGGCCCAGGCGCCGGCACCCGACGCGTCGCGCGTCATGACCCTGTTCGTCATGATCGTGGCGACACTTTACTTCGGCAAGGAGGTGCTGGTTCCGGTCACCCTGGCGCTCCTGCTCGCCTTCGTGTTAGCCCCGGTGACGACCCTGCTGCGCCGGCTCCATCTCGGCAAGGTGCCCTCCGTCCTGCTCGGCGTGATCCTGGCGCTGGGCCTGATCGTGGCGATCGGCGGCGTGATCGGCTCGCAGATTGCCGAGCTGACCTCCGACATTCCCAAATACGCGACCACGGTCGAGACCAAGGTCGCCAATGTGCGCAGCTACACCGTCGGCCGCCTGTCGCACCTGGCCGACGTCATCGGGTCGCACCGGTCGCATGGCGCTGCCGCCGCGACCGCCGCCGCCGGCACCCCGTCGACCGCGTCCGCGACCGGCGGAGCGCAGCCGGCTCCTGCTCCTGCGGCGCCGGCACCCGCCGATACCGGCGCGTCGCCGTTGCAATTGGCCCGTACTTACCTGTCGCCGATCCTGTCGCCGCTCGCCACGCTCGGCATCGTGTTCGTGGTGGCGGTGTTCGCGCTGCTGCAGCGCGAGGACCTGCGCGACCGGCTGATCCGGCTGATCGGCTCGGACGACCTGCACCGCACCACGCTGGCGATCGACGACGGCGGCCGTCGGCTGAGCCGCTACTTCGTCACACAGCTCAGCATCAACACCCTGTTCGGCGTGGTGATCGGTATCGGCCTGCTGATCATCGGCGTGCCCAACCCGGTGCTCTGGGGCATCCTGTCCGGCCTGCTTCGCTTCGTGCCCTATGTCGGCTCCTTCATCTCCGCGGTGCTGCCGATGGGCCTGGCGGCTGCGGTCGAGCCCGGCTGGTCGATGGTGCTGTGGACCGCGGGTCTCTATGTGGTGGTGGAGGGCGTCACTGGGCAGGTGATCGAGCCGATGGTCTACGGCCATGCCACCGGCCTGTCCCCCTTCTCGGTGGTGGTTGCCGCGATCTTCTGGTCCTGGGTGTGGGGGCCGGTCGGGCTGATCCTGTCCACTCCGCTCACGCTGTGCCTGGTGGTGATGGGCCGTCACGTGAAGCGGCTCGAGTTCCTCGACGTCATGCTCGGCGACCGGCCGGCGTTGACGCCGGTGGAAAGCTTCTACCAGCGCATTCTGGCCGGAGACGCGGATGAGGCGCAGGACCACGCCGAAACCCTGCTGCGGGAGTGCTCGCTCACCGCCTACTACGACGAGGTGGCGCTCAAGGGGATGCAGCTCGCCGCCAACGACGCCCATCGCGGCACGCTCGGCCACGACCAGCTCGAGCGCGTCAAGTCGACTATCACGTCGCTGGTGGACGGCCTGTCCAGCCAGGAGGACGAGCAGCCGCCGCCGCCGAGGCGGGGCAAGGAAGCGATCGACCCACGCGACGACGACAGCCAGTTGCACTCCCATCCCCATCCCGACAGCGTCGATGGCGACATGCAAAGCCTGCCGCCGATCTGGCGCGGCCCGGACGCGGTGATGTGCATCGCCGGGCGCGGCCCGCTGGACGAGGCTGCCGCCGCGATCCTGGCGCAGCTCGTCGGCAAGCATGGGCTGGGCAGCCGGCTGATCGGCTACGGCGACGTGTCGCGGGAGAAGATCGAGACGCTGGACGTGTCCGGCGTGGCGATGGTCTGCGTCTCCTACCTCGACATCAGCGGCAGCCCCTCGCACCTGCGCTACCTGATGCAGCGCCTGCGCCAGCGCCTGCCGCGCGGCACCCCGATCCTGGTCGGGCTGTGGCCAATGGAGGACTCGGCCCTGACCGACAAGGAGGTGCAGCGTACGATCGGCGCCGACTACTTCACCAGCTCGTTGGCCGAAGCAGTAACCGCCTGCGTCGACGCGGCCCGCAAGGCGGAAACCGCCCGGGCGGCGTGAAGTGAGCAGGTGAGGCCAGGGGCTCTGCCCCTGGACCCCGCCAAAGGCTGGCCTTTGGAAACCAGAACTTAGGTAGTCAGTGTTACTCCGCCGCGAGCCTGAGCCCGAACTGCTCCGCGAGCTGGGCGCGGTAGGCGTGCTGACGCATGCGGTCGCCGTCCAGGACCGTGGGGCCACGTCCGATCAGGCGGTGTATGCGCGCGATCTCGCCCAGGTGTGTCTGCGCGTCGAGGCGATGGGTGGTGCTGTCGCCGTGCCGGCGGTGGATGTTCAACGGTTCCGCGACATAGGCGACCTGGGCGCCGGGCTGGTCGAGTAGCTCGATGTAGAGCCGCCAGTCCCCGGCGACGCGGAAGGTGGACAGCTCGTCGCCGAGCCGGGCGAGGGCGGCGCGCAGCGCCTGTCTTTGGAACAGCACGCCGCTGGCGTTCAGGATCAGGTTGCGCTCGCCGAGGCAGGCGCGGACGAAGGCTGGGCCCTCGTGCAGCCCGTCGCCGTCCAGCGTGGTGCCGGCGGTGGTGGCATAGTACGGCTTGTAGTTGTCAAACACGGTGGCGCCGGCTCCGTCCACCGCGCGGCTGTCGCAGAACGCCATCACCGCGCGCGGCGCGCCGTCCAGCGCCTGGGCCAGGGTTTCCAGCAGCCGCGGATCGGCGGCGTCGTCGGCCTCCGCGATCCAGATCCAGTCGCCCTTGGCCTCCGCCACCGCGCGCTGCCACTGCCGGAACACTGAGCCGGAGTTCTGCGCCTGCGCCACCACGCGGACCTGGCGGTCCCAGTCGGCCGCCGCCGCCCGCGCCTCGGCGACGCTGTCGTCTGCGGACGCGTCGTCGAGCACGATCACCTCCTGCACCGGATGCCCTTGCGCGAAGATCGAGGCCAGGCGCTGGCGCATGTAGCGCCCGTAGTTGAAGCTCGGCACCACCACCGAGATGCGCCGCATCGCCGGCTGGGCCAGCGCTAGCAGGCGGCCCACATAGCGGTCGAAGCAGAGCTGCCGCGCCACCTGCCGGCCGCCGCGCGCGCGGGCGGCGTGTGGCCGGTCGTGGCAGTCCTGGGCCAGGGCGAGCGCTGCGCGGGCCAGGGCCGCGACGTCGCCCAGCGGCACCAGGGCGCCGGTGCGGAACCGGCGCAGCAGCTCCGGGGTGCCGCCGCTGTTCTCGAACGCGGCGACCGGCAGGCCGCTGGCCAGCGCCTCCATCACCACGCTCGGCAGCGGGTCCTCGCGCGAGGTCAGCACGAAGGCGTCGGCGGCGCTGAGATGGTCCGGCGCGTCGGGAACGTGGCCCGGCATGTGGAAGGTGCCGGACGCGAGCGCTGCCTCCAGCTCGGGGCGCAGGTAGGTGTGCAGGGCGGGATCGACGTCGCCGAGCCACAGGCAGTGGATGCGGCGGTGGCGGCGCCGGCCGCCCGGGCTGCGCGCGGACAACAGGCGCCAGAGCTGCAGGAACAGGTCGAAGCCCTTGCGCATGTCGGCGTAGCCGGCGCCGACCAGCAGCAGGTCGGCGGCCGCGACGCCGAACCGGGTGCGGAACGCGTCGCGGTGGCGGGCGGAATGGCGCACCCCGGCATACAGCCCCTGCGGGATCTGCGCCGTCCGGTCGTCCGGGATCGGCAGCAGGGCGCGCACGGCGTCCCGCACGGCGGCGGCCGGGAACACGATCCGTGCCGCACGCGCGGCGGCGTCGCGCAGGGCCGGGAGCAGCCCCTTCTCGCCGAGCAGCGCCGGCATCTCGTGCACCAGCAGGATGAACGGGATGCCGGCCCGCGCCAGGTGCTGCCCCGTGGGCGCGGACGCGGCGCTGTTGACGATGGCGCCCGAGTAGCCGGCCGCGCGCAGGGCCTCCAGATGCGCCGGCAGGCGAGGATCGTCGGGGCCCATGACGGCCGTGCGGCCCACCGACTCGTAGCCCGGCAGCAGCGCGCCGCCGCCCAGCAGCAGGAAGGCGATCTCGACGCCGTGGCAGCGCTTGAGCCGGCGGCCGACATGCAGCAGCAGCGACTGCGCCCCGGCGGGAAACGCGTCGTGGCCGACCAGGAGCACGCGGCCCTGCGCGGACGGGCGTCCGAAGCCGGTCACGGCCCGGCCGGTGGCGTTGAGGTAGGCCGAGCCGAAATGCAGGTCCGGCTCCAGCGTGGCGCCCTCCGCCCATTCGTTCCAGGCGTTGACGCAGACGATCGCCTCGCCGTGGAACGGGTGCGCGCCGGCCTGCCGCACCAGGCCCTCCAGCCAGGTCTCGTACTTGGCGGGGGTGGCGCCATGCAGCACCAAGCCGCTGCCCTGCCTGCGCGCGTCGTTGTCCCAGGAGGGTGCCGCGGTGCGTATCAGCGGGAACGGCGACGGTGGCGCCGCGAGTGCCGCGCGCACCACCTCGTCGTAGTCGTACACCTGGCCGGTGAAGTCGGTGTCGAGCATGTTCAGCGCGGTGTTGATGGTGGCCAGGCCGCCCACCAGCTTGTGCGGCGGGAACTCCACCGCGCCGTCGAGGCCATGGGCGCGCGGATCGTCGTCGCCGAAGCTTTGTCCCATCACGAACAGCGGGTCCTCGCCGGCGCGGTCCCGGAACAGGCTGCGCCAGCGCGCGATCGTCTCGGCCGCGTCCGGGATCACGCCGATCCGGTAGATCATCAGCAGCGGACGGCCGCCGACGCGGATGTAGCGAGCGTCGGCGAAGTGGCGCGCGAAGCAGTCGACCAGCGCCGGCTCGTCCTCCGGCTGGTAGTCCTGGGCGATCAGCACGTCCTCCTCCGAGCCGTCCCAGCGGCGGGTCCAGTTCTCGTTGGCCCACATCAGGCAGAACGGGAGGTCGAGCGACGGGTCGGTGAGCAGGGCCTCCAGCGGGCCGTCGAGCAGGCGCTCGCGGTTGAACCAGTAGAAGTAGAACACGAAGCCCTCGATCCCCGCGGCGCGCGCCATCTCCGCCTGGCGGCGCAGGGTTTCGGTGCCCTCCAGCCGGTAATGGCCGAGGTCGCGCGGGATGCGCGGCTGGTAGTGGCCGGCGAAGCGCGGCAGTCCGCGCTGGACGTTGGTCCACTCGGTGAAGCCCTCGCCCCACCACTCGTCGTTGCGCGGCACCGCGTGGAACTGCGGCAGGTAGTAGGCGAGCACGCGGGCGCGGCGTGCCGCGGTGACGGGCAGGGAGCGCCTAGTCTCGAAGCACGGGCCCGGCTGTGTGTGCCGGCGCACCTCGCGCGCCACCGTGGTCTCGCCCGCGGGCAGGCTCGGATGCACGCCCGGCCGGTCGCGGTTGGCCAGGTAGTGCAGCAGCGGGTTGGCCTCGGTCTCGCCGTGGAGGTAGCGCTGCCGGTAGAAGGCGGGGTCGAAGCCTGCGAACGGACGGCGGCTCTCGCGGAAGCCCTGCACCATGTAGTGCTCGAGCGGATCGAGCCCGGCGGCCGCGACGTCCGGATAGGCGCGCAGGTAGAACGGGCTGTCGAACTCGGCCATCGCGCTGACCGTGCCGCTGCCGCGATGGAGCAGGTAGTGGCGCAGCGCGTGCATGCCCTCCGGGACGGCATAGGTCGCGCGATACCAGGCCGGGTCGAACCAGGCGCTGGGCCGTCGCCCTTCCGCCTCGCCGCGAACCAGGTAGTGCAGCAGCGGGTCGATCCCGTCCCTGGCCACGTCGGGAAGCTGGGCCAGGTACCAGCGCGGGTCGAAGTACAGGTTGGGCTTGCGGCCTTCGCGCCAACCATAGGCGTGATAATGCGCCATCGCCTTGGCGCGCATGCTCACCATGTCGGCATTGCAGGACACGTAGTACTCGACGTCGAACAGGCCGGACTGCTCGATCAGGTGCAGCGCACCGGCAGGATCGGCACCCACAAGCGGGATAGCGTAATGGGCGGCGCTCATTCCTGCTCCTGTCCCTGCTCCCGGCAAGACCAAGTTTTAACAAATCGTTAGCGAAGCTACACGCGGCGAAACCGTTACGGCAAGCGTTCGTTCTTGGAACGAGACGGATTTGTCGGCGGTGCGGCTTGGGCGGAGCTGGCCTTCAGTTCACCGTCATGCGCGCCACGTCGTGCACGTTGCGGGCGGCGGTGCGGTCGCCCGGGACCACCAGGTTCGCGTGTCCCGCGGTCATCACCACCAGCACCGGATCGGCGCTGCCGTCGGGATCGAGCTCGCCGAACGAGAAGGCGACCTGGTAGCCGTCCCAGCCGGACACCGTGAGCGTGTGGCGCAGGATCGCGTGCTTGGCCGGCTCGTCACGCGGGCCGGCCTGCATCAGCAGGTCCCACAACCGCACTCCGCTCGGCCGGTCGTGGCTCACGCCGTGCCCGGTGACCTGGCTCACCGGCACGCTGACCACGGCAAGCCGCGCCAGCGCCGACGGGTCGAGCGGGCCGGGATGCGCCACCGCGCCGTCGAGCACGACCGCGGGCGTTTCCTGGCTCCAGGCCGGCGCCCAGGCCGGCGCTGCGAGCAGGAAAAGGGAAGCGGTCGCCGCAATCCGGTTCGGGGGCATCGGGCTCGCCTTCGGCTTGGTTGGGCCTGCAGGATGCCGCCCCGTCGCGTCGCGGCAAAGCCGCGAATCCGCTTGCCTCGGGACGAAGCGCCCGCATGATCCGGCGCATGAGCGAATCCCGTCCGCCGTTGCCGCCCTTCACCCTCGACACCGCGCGACAGAAGGTGCGCGCGGCGGAGGACGCCTGGAACTGTCGCGATCCGGACGCGGTGGCGCTGGCCTACACTGCGGACAGCCGCTGGCGGAACCGGGCGCTGTTCTTCTCCGGCCGTCCGGCCATCGTGTCGTTCCTGCGGACCAAGTGGCAGGCGGAGCGGGAATATCGGCTGATCAAGGAGCTGTGGACGTTCGACGCGGACCGGATCTCGGTGCGGTTCGCCTACGAGTTCCACGACGCGTCCGGCGCCTGGTTCCGGGCCTACGGCAACGAGCAATGGGCGTTCGACGCCCACGGGCTGATGCGCCGGCGCGAGGCCAGCATCAACGACCGGCCGATCGCCGAAACGGACCGGCTGTTCCGCTGGCCGCTCGGGCCCCGTCCGGATGGGCACCCGGGCTTGACCGAGCTGGATCTGTAGCCCGGGGCCGGGGCCGCTCGACCGGCCCGGTTTCTACGCGACGGTCGGAACGCAGCTTCGCTGGGGCTACCATGGGAGCGTCCGCAGCCACGCCCACGGGAAGCCAAGGGTCGACTTCCTCGCCGTAACCTGTCGGCTCTTCACTTATCTGCCGCGGCTTCCAGCCGCCCGCGTCGGACGACCAGCAACAGGATGGCGGCGAACGCAGCCAAGCCGACCAGCATGGCGACGGGCGACGCCTCGGGTCCGAAGGCGCCCCCGCTCCACAGCGGAGACGCGCCGCTCGCCGGAGCGCTGATCAGCAGGGTGTCGGCGCGCACGTGGCCGGACACGTGCGCCCCCAGGACCGGGCCCTGGGTGAAGTTCCAGGCTGCATGCAGACCCACGGCCAACCAGACGCGCCCGGTGAGGAGGACGCAGGCCGCCAGCAGCAGTCCCGCCTCAACGGCGATGGCAAGAGCCGCCACGAGGGTGGCGTGCGGGACGAGGAGGTGTGCCATGCCGAACAGAAGCGCGGACAGGAACAGCGCCGCACCTGGGCCAAGCAGGCGGGCAAGGAGGCGGAATGCGACGGCGCGGAACAGCAGCTCCTCAAGCAGCGCCGTGGCGCAGGACCCGAAACCTTGGCCGAGCCAGTCCGGAGTGCCGCCCGGGTGGACCTGGTAGAGACCTGTCGTCAGCAGCACCGCGTAGATCAGGCCCATGAGACCGGTGCCCATCAGCACGCCGGCGCCGAACTCCAGGAACGCCCAGCGAGGTGCCAGCTCGCGGGCCACGCGCCGCTCGCCAAGCCGCACCAGGAGGGTATAGGCGCCGTAGCTGACGACGAGGATCGCCATGATGAGCGCCGGCGTCAGCCCGACGCTGCGGTGCAGGGCGTGGCTCAGGAGAAAGGGCGTCAAGGCCGGGCCCTCCACCACGGCGGCGAGGAACAGCAGCCACCCAAGGACCCGCAGCCTCGCCCAAGGACCGGAGCGCAGGACGCCCTGCGTTCCGAGCTGCAGCCGTCCGGCGAAGGGGCTTTTCTCCGACCTGTTTGCTCCATCGGCCATGGCGTTTTCAGGCTGGTCCGGTTCTGGACCCCACGCAAGCCGGGGCTGGTGGATCGACCACAGCCCGGCTGTCCGTCGGGCCTAACCGAGAACGAGAAGGCCGACTCCGATGCCGTCGGCGCCCGTCACGGCAGTGCCGGGCCTCCGCCCGCCTGTATTCCACCGCCGACGCCCATGCCACCATTCGCGCCGCCGGGGCCCATGCCGCCGTTGCCGCGGTCGTCCGGCAGGTCCGGCCCGCCGGCGCGGTCGATCAGGGGCGGCGGTTCCGAGCCGGGCGGAAGCGGCCCGCAGCCCGACAGCGCGAGGACGAGCAGCGCCGCCGACGCGCCGATGGTGCGGCGCCGGGTCCGCCAGCCCGGCCGCGTCACGACGATCATTCCTTCCGTCCCCCATGCTCCAGGAACCGCTCGAACGCGGCCAGGGTCGAGCCGGACACGTGGTGCTCGATGCCTTCCGCGTCGGCCTCGGCGTCGTCCTCCGGCACGCCCACCGCGCGCAGCAGGGCCACCACCACGCGGTGACGGCGACGGACCGTGGCGGCCAAGGCGAGGCCGGCCTCGGTCAAGGCCACGCCGCGATAGGGCAGGCTGGTCACCAGCCCCTCGCGTCCCATACGCACGATGCACTTGATCACGCTGGCATGCGACACGCCGAGATGTCGGGCCAGCGCGGTCGGGCCGACCAGCGCGCCTTCCGCGCTCAGGTCCGCGATCAGCTCGACGTAGTCCTCCAGCAGCACCCGGGTCTGCGCGATGCGGGCGCGGTCGTGGTGCTCGGCTTGCACCGGCCGGTCGTCGCCGGATGGCGGAGACGAGTCGGGGGAAGAAGTAGGATGGGACGGGGTGCTGCGCATGGCGTCGCCGAGCCTAGCGCCGTTGCCGCGGTTGACCGAATTGTAGCCCCAGCTACATTATAAGCATGACCACCCTCAGCGAGCGCACCCGCTTCACCCTGAGCGAGACGCTGGCCGGGCGCTCCCGCGGCCTGCGCAGCACGCTGGCGCTGGCCGGACCGGCGCTGGTGGCGTCGGTGGCGTATGTCGATCCGGGCAACTACGTCACCAACATCCAGGCCGGCGCCCGCTACGGCTATGCGCTGCTGTGGGTGGTGCTGCTGGCCAACCTGATCGCGATGGTCTTCCAGGCCCAGGCGGCGCGGCTCGGCATCGTCACCGGACGCAACCTGGCCGAGCTGTGCCGCGAGCGCTATTCGCGGCCGACGGCGATCGCGATGTGGATCCTGAGCGAGCTGGCGGCGATGGCGACCGACCTCGCCGAGTTCGTCGGCGGCGCGGTCGGGCTGTCGCTGCTGCTGCATGTCCGGCTGCTGCCGGCGATGGCGGCGATGGGCGCGCTGACCCTGCTGCTGCTCGGCATGCAGCGGCGCGGCTTCCGGCCGCTGGAGGTGATGATCGCGTCGCTGGTGAGCGTGATCAGCGTCAGCTACCTGGCCGAGCTGCTGATCGTGCCGGCGAACTGGGGTGCGGTGCTCCGGCACAGCCTGGTCCCCAGCCTCCCTGACAACGGGGCGATCACGCTGTGCATCGGCCTGGTGGGCGCCACCGTGATGCCGCACGCGATCTACCTCCATTCCAGCCTGACCCAGGACCGGGTGACGCTGCGCGACGACGGCGAGCGGGCGCGGATGATCCGCTATTCCAACCGGGAGGTGGTGTACGCGCTGACCGGAGCCGGGCTGGTCAACATGGCGATGGTGGTGATGGCGGCCAGCTTCCACGGCAGCCATTCCGGGATCGCCAGCCTGGACGAGGCGTTCCACACCCTGACGCCGCTGCTCGGACGGGCGGCGGCGCTGATCTTCCTGCTGTCGCTGCTGGCCTCCGGCCTGTCAAGCTCGCTGGTGGCGACCATGGCCGGGCAGGTGGTGATGCAAGGCTTCGTCGGCACCCGGATCCCGATCTGGGTGCGCCGGCTGGTCACCATGCTGCCCTCCTTCGTGGTGATCGGGCTCGGCGCCGACGTGACCACCGCGCTGATCTGGAGCCAAGTGGTGCTGAGCTTCGTGCTGCCGCTGCCGATGATCACCCTGCTGCTGATCGGGCGCGACGCCAGGGTGATGGGGCGGTTCCGCCTATCGCGACGCACCCTGCTGGCGACCGGGACCATGGTCGGCTTCATCTGCCTGCTGAACGCCGCCCTGCTGCTGCAGACCGCCGGCCTGCTGCACGGCTGATCGCGGCGCCTTGCGGATAGGCTGTTTGACCAGCAAGCAAGGCCAGGGCTCTGCCCATCGATCTACTTCGCAGCTCGATCCGCTGGGGCCGTCACGCAAAGCGTGCTTACGCGCGATGGCCCCAGACCCCTATTCCTTAAGAATTGGGTTTGAAGGGCTCCGCCCTTCATGGGGTCCAGGGGCAAGGCCCCTGGCCTTCGCCGTCCACTAACACACGGAGCCACGATCCGATGCCCATCACCTCGAGCCTGATCCTGGGCCATCCCGACACGACGCAGCACGAGGCCGCGGCCGCAGCGGTGCTGCGCGTGCTGGAGGCGCACGACCTGGAGGTGGCGCTGGTGGCGGCGGACGCCGAGGCGCTGGCCCGCCAAGCCGAGGCGGGCGGGATCGACCTGCTGGCGACCGCATGGCTGCCGGACCTCGATGCCCCCCTGCTGAGCGGGCTGGTCGAGCGCGGGCGGATGGAGGTGCTGGGCGGCGTGCTGTATCGGCCGTTCCTGTTGTGGGCGGTGCCGGCGGCGCTGGAGATCCCGGGGCTCGACTCGATCGCCGACCTGTCCCGTCCGGAGGTCGCGGCCCGGCTCGACCGGAGCATCGTGCTGCCGCGACGACTGGAACCGCAAGCCCGCCGCGTCGCCGCCGCCTATGGCATCGAGGCGGAAGGCTACCGGCTGGAGGTGCTGGACGACGAGGCCGCCCGTGCGCAGGCCGAGGCGGCGCTGGACGCCGGACGCGCCGCGGTGCTGCCCTTGTGGCAGCCGCATGCGCTGGCGCATGGCGGCCGGCTGCGGGCCCTGGCCGATCCCAGGCGCGCGCTAGGCGGCGTGCAGGAAGCGCGGCTGCTGCTCCGCGCCGGCCTGCGCGACACGCTCGACCCCGACCTCCTGGACGAGCTCGACGAGCTCACCCTCGGCAACCCGGTGGTGAGCGCGCTGGAGCATGCCATGCGACGCGAGAACATGACCGCCGACGAGGCCGCCGAGGCGTGGCAGCGCGGCCGGCTGACCCCGCGTGCGTGAGCCCGCCGCCGGCGCGCCGATGGAAGGGAACCGAGACGCCGGGCAGGGCGGGGACGGCCGCGACCGTAGCCTGGCCGACCAGTACGAGGCCTATCCCTACCCGGCGCGCGACCCGCGCGACGAGGCGAAGCGGCTGCTGGTCGGCAGCCCGAGCCACCTGCGCGAGATCGACCACTGGGTGTTCGGCGCCAGCCGGCCGGCCTCGCGGCCGCTCGACGCGCTGGTGGCCGGCTGCGGCACCGGCGACGCCGCGATCATGCTGGCGACGCAGATGCAGCGGGATGGGCGCCCGGGGCGGGTGACGGGCCTCGACCGCTCGGGCACCGCGCTCGGCATCGCCCGGGCACGGGCGGAGGCGCGCGGCCTGTGCAACATCGGCTTCCATCAGCGCTCGCTGCTCGACCTGCCGGCCGACGACCTCGGATCGTTCGACTACATCGACTGCTGCGGCGTGCTGCACCACCTGCCCGATCCCCAGGCGGCGCTGCGCGGCCTCGAACGATCGCTCCGGCCCGGCGGCGGCATGGGGCTGATGGTGTATGCGCCGCATGGCCGCACCGGCGTGTACATGCTGCAGGACGCGCTGGCGCTGCTGGCGCCGGTGGCGGAGCCGCCGCCGGCGCGCCTCGACGTGGCGAAGCGGGTGATGCGCCACCTGCCGGCGACCGCCTGGCTGCGCGCCAACGTCAACTTCGGCGACCACCTGACCGGCGGCAATGCCGGGCTCTACGACCTGCTGCTCAACCCGCGCGACGTGTCCTACACGGTCGGCGCGTTTCTCGACCTGTTGGACCAAGCGGGGCTGGAAGCGACCTGCCTCCTGGAGCCGGCGCGCTACGACCCTGACCTGCTGCTGCCGGACCCGCGGCTGCGGGCGAGGACGGCCGGGCTGCCAGGGGACGCGCGGGCGGCGCTGGCGGAAGCGCTCGCCGGCAACATGAGCACCCACGTGGCCTATGCGGTGCGACGCGGCGAGACGCCGCCGGCCCCGGACGCATCGGCGCCGGACGCGGTGCCGGTGCCGCGCGAGATGCCGGCCGATGCGATCCTCGCCCAGCTCGCGCCGGACGGAACGCTGCCGGTGGCGTTCAACCAGCTCACCGTGCCGGTGCCGCTGCCGGCCCTGGCCAGGCCGATGCTCGGGCTGATCGACGGCGTGCGCAGCGTGGGCGAGATCGCGGCGGTTCTGGCCGGACGGGGGATCGGCGCCGACCGCTTCGCCCCCGCCTGGGCCGACACCTGGCGGGCGCTGTCGCGCTGCAACCGCGTGCTGCTGCGTCCGCCGCCATGACGGACACCGTGACGGGCGCCGCGACGGAACCGTCGGCGATCATCGTGTTCGGCGCCGGGGTGCGTCCCGACGGCGGTCCCACCCCCACGCTGGCGCGTCGGGTCGAGGCGGCACGCTCCTTCGGCGAGCGGCTGGCGACGCCGCC
Organism: Lichenicola sp.; assembly: GCA_965198655.1. Lineage (GTDB taxonomy): Bacteria > Pseudomonadota > Alphaproteobacteria > Acetobacterales > Acetobacteraceae > Lichenicola. The sequence goes on from OZ240668.1 coordinate 354,055, forward strand.
GCTCTACCTGCCGACCGGCGGCATCGGCCGCCACGGCCCGGCGGAGGCGGCGGTGATGGCGGGCGCGTTGCGTGCCGCCGGTGTGGCGGGAGCGCGTATCATGCCCGAGGACACGGCGCGCGACACGCTGGACTCGGTGCTCGCCTGCCGGGCGATGCTGCGCCGGATCGGCCATCGCGGGCCGGTCTGGGCGGCCACCAGCGCCTACCACCTGCCGCGCTGCCTGCTGCTGCTCCGGCTGGCCGGGGTTCCGGCGCGCGCGGTGCCGCCGCCGCGAGCCCCCGCGTCGCACCGCTTCTCCCGCCGCTGGCGTTGGCGGCTGCGCGAGGTGCCGGCGATCCCGCTCGACGTCGTGCTTCTGCTCGGCCACGAAACGATCGACAGGGTCCTGCCCAAACGTTAGTCTCGGCCCGACCAAACCGGGTGGCGCGCCGTCGATGTACCATTCCAGCGGCGCGGAAGCGCTTTACAGGACGTTCCGCGACCGGAGCGACGAGAGCTGGCTCGACATCCTGGTGTCCTCGCTGCGTGTGCCCGATATCGAGGGCGTGGCGATGCCGGGCTTCCCGGCGGAGGAGCTGCAACGCGAGATACACGGCCACGCCGGCGAGGTGTCGCTGCACGAGGCGCACGTGTTCTTCCGCGAGATCAAGTCGTACTGCGCTTATGCCGGCCGTCCCCTGGCGCCGCACCGCACCATGCTCGATTTCGGCTGCGGCTGGGGCCGCATGCTTCGCTTGTTCATGAAGGACATCGAGCCGGCCAACCTGTTCGGCGCGGACTCGACCTCGCGCTTCCTGATGGAAGCCAGGCGCTGCAACCCTAGCGTCAACTTCCTGTCCTGCCAGCTCACGCCGCCGATGATCCTGGGGCCGGACAGCCTGGACTACGTGATCTCCTGGTCGGTGTTCTCCCACCTCGACGAGTTCCTGTCGCTGCGCTGGATCGAGGAGTTCTTCCGCCTGCTCAAGCCCGGGGGCCTGTTGCTGATCACCACCCAGAGCCGCCGGTTCATCGGCTTCTGCGCCGAGATGCGGCTGCGACGGGCCTCGGGCATACGGCTCGATCATCCGTGGTACGAGGCTTGCGCCGACAGCTTCGTCGACGAGCCGCTGGAGAACTCGCGCTACGAGGCCGGCCACTTCCTCCACGCCGCCTCCACCCAGCCGCCGCATCCGCAGTCGCATTACGGCGAGGCGGTGATCCCGCGCGGCTACGTGGTCAAGAAGTGGGGCCACCTGTTCCGGCTGATCGACTTCCTCGACAACCCGGTCAGGCTGCCGCAGGTGCTGGTGGTGCTGCAGAAGCCGGGCTGACGCGCCGACGGGGTCGGTCGCATCGACCCCTGCGATCGATGCCGCTGCCGGCACCGAAGGGTGTAGGGTGCGTCGATGAGCGCCCAACCCGAGCCGATCGTCGCGCCGGCGGACATCGCGCTGCACCCGCCGGTTCCCCCGCCGGGCCGGCCGGGACTGCTGCGCGTGATGGGCCCCGGCCTGATCACCGGCGCCTCGGACGACGATCCGAGCGGGATCGCGACCTACTCCCAGGCCGGGGCGCAGCTCGGCTACGGCCTGGTCTGGACCCTGCTGTTCTCCTGGCCGTTGATGTGCGCGATCCAGGAGATCAGCGCGCGTGTCGGCCGGGTGACCGGGCGCGGGCTGGCCGGCAACATGCTGCACCATTATCCGGGCTGGATGGTGGGCGCGGTCCTGGCGGCGCTGGCGGTCGCCAACGTCATCAACCTCGGTGCGGATCTGGGCGCCATGGGCGCCGCCCTGCAACTGGTGGCGGGCGGCCCGCTGCTGCCCTACGTGATCGGGTTCGGGGTGCTGTCGATCGCGCTCGAAACGTTCGTGCACTACGCCCGCTACGTTTCCGTGCTGAAGTGGTTCGCTCTCTCGCTGCTGAGCTACGTGGCGGTGGCGCTGGTGGTGCACGTGCCGTGGGGGCTGGTGCTGCGCCGGCTCGTGGTCCCGCACATGGCGCTCGACGCGGGGAGCCTGACGGTGATCGTGGCCGTGCTCGGCACCACCATCAGCCCCTATCTGTTCTTCTGGCAGGCGGAGGAGGAGGTCGAGGAGATCGGGCAGCGGCCGGGCGGGGTGCCGCTGCTGCGCGGACCCGTTACCGCGGCGGCCGAGTTCCGGCGCATACGGATCGACACCTGCGTCGGCATGGCGGTGTCGAACCTGGTGGCGCTGTCGATCATGGTGACCGCCGCCGCCACCCTGCACGCGCATGGCCTCACCGACATCCAAACCTCGTCGCAGGCGGCACTGGCGCTGCGGCCGATCGCAGGCCAATTCGCCTTCACGCTGTTCGCGCTCGGCATCATCGGCACCGGGCTGCTGGCGGTGCCGGTGCTGGCCGGCTCGACCGCCTACGCGCTCGGCGAAGGCCTGGGCTGGGTGGTCGGGCTGGGATACCGGCCGGCCCGGGCGCGGGCGTTCTACGCGGCGCTGGCGGTGTCGATCGGGCTCGGCTGCTGCATGAGCCTGCTGCACGTCGACCCGGTGAAGGCGCTGTTCTGGAGTGCCGTGGTCAACGGGGTGGCGGCGGTGCCGGTGATGGCGCTGACGATGTGCCTGGCCTGCCGCCCGTCGATCATGGGCCGGTTCGTGCTGCCGCTGCCGCTGCGCGTGGTCGGCTGGACCGCGACGGCGGTGATGGCGGCGGCGGCGGCAGGAATGTTCGCCACGATCTGATGGACAGCCTGGTGTCCGCAGGGCCGCTCCGGCCCGAGATTGACAGCCGGTAACCTCGTCCTTCATCTCAGCGTCCGCATCCCGGCCGCTCGACGACCGGGCCGGTGCCGGCATGGTTCGACCATCCCGATGCCACACAACAGTTGGAACGCCTCCCCATGCCCGTGCATGCCTTCATCTTTCCAGGCCAGGGCAGCCAGTTCGCCGGCATGGGCCGCGACCTGGCGGCCGCTTTCGCGCCGGCGCGCGAGGTGTTCCAGGAGGTGGACGAGGCGCTGGGCGAGAAGCTGTCCAAGCTGATGTTCTCAGGCCCGGCCGAGCAGTTGACCCTGACGGAGAACGCGCAGCCGGCGCTGATGGCGGTGTCGCTGGCGGTGCTGCGTGTGTTGGAGCGCGAGGGCGGATGGCGTTTGGCGGACCGGGCGACGCTGGTGGCGGGGCATTCGCTCGGCGAGTACTCGGCGCTGGCGGCGGCCGGCAGCCTCGGCATCTCCGAGACCGCCCGCCTGCTCCGGCTGCGCGGCAACGCCATGCAGAAGGCGGTGCCGGCGGGCGAGGGCGGCATGGCGGCCCTGCTCGGGGTCGAGCTGGAGCAGGCGCACGCGATCTGCGCCGCCGCGGCCCCGGTTCCGGTGGCGGACGGCGAGCCGACACGGAGCGAGGTGATCGCGGTCGCCAACGACAACGGCGGCGGCCAGGTGGTGATCTCCGGGGCGGCCGGCGCGGTCGCGCGCGCGATCGACATCGCCAAGGCGCGCGGGGTGAAGCGGGCCATGTCGCTGCCGGTCTCGGCGCCGTTCCACTGCTCGCTGATGCGGCCGGCCGCGGACGCGATGGGCGAGGCGCTGGAGCGGGCCGCAATCGTGGCTCCCTGCGTTCCGCTGATCAGCAACGTCACGGCGGCCAAGGTGACGGCGCCGGAGCGGATACGCGCCCTGCTGGTCGAGCAGGTGACCGCCACCGTGCGCTGGCGCGAAAGCGTGCAGGCGATGGGCGCGATCGGCGTCGACAGCTTCGTCGAGCTCGGCGCCGGCCGGGTGCTGTCCGGGCTGGTCAAGCGGATCCTGCCCGACGCCGCCAGCCGGTCCGCCGGCTCGCCGGACGAGATCGAGGCGCTGCTCAAGCTGCTCTGACCCTTCACGCGAACAGGATACGGCTTGCCCATGTTCAGGCTCGACGGCCAGACCGCGCTGGTGACCGGCGCTTCGGGCGGGATCGGCGCCGCCATCGCGCGCGCGCTGCACCGGCAGGGTGCCGCGGTGGCCTTGTCCGGCACCAGGCGGGAGGCGCTGGAGGCGCTGGCGGCCGAGCTGGGCGAGCGGGCGCATCCTTGTCCGGCCGACCTGTCCGACCCGTCGGCGCCCGACGCGCTGGTGGCCGCCGCCGAGGCCGCGTGCGGGGCGCCGGTGTCGATCCTGGTGAACAATGCCGGGCTGACCCGCGACACCCTGGCGTTGCGCATGAAGGACGAGGACTGGGCCCGGGTGATGGAGGTCGACCTCGCCGCCCCGTTCCGCCTCGCCCGCGCGTCGTTGAAGGGCATGCTGCGCCGTCGCGCCGGGCGTATCATCTCCATCGGCAGCATCGTCGGCACCACCGGCAACGGCGGCCAGGCCAACTACGCCGCCGCCAAGGCGGGGCTGATCGGCATGAGCAAGTCGCTGGCGCAGGAGGTCGGCTCGCGCGGCATCACCGTGAACGTGGTGGCACCCGGATACGTCGACACCGCCATGACCGGTGGGCTGTCCGAGGAGCACAAGGCGAAGCTGGGCGCCGCCATTCCACTCGGACGGATCGGAACGCCGGACGACATCGCCGCTGCCGTGGTCTATCTGTCGTCGCAGGAGGCGGCCTGGGTCACCGGCGTCACGCTGCATGTCAACGGCGGAATGGCGATGAGCTGACGGCCGAGGCGAAGCGGTTTCCCGGCACCGCCTTGGCGGCGTCGCGGGAACCATGCTAAGCGCCCGCTGCTTCGTCCGGAGCGGGTCGTCGCGCCTGGGCCCTGGGGTGTATCCTTCGGGGCCGCCGGGGGCCTTGGCGGCAGGAACAGGACGGACGATCGAACCGCCCGCGGATCCAAGGGCACCTAGGGAAGCTGATCAGATGAGCGAAATCGCCGACAAGGTTAAGAAGATCGTGGTCGAGCACCTCGGCGTCGAGGAAAGCAAGGTGACCCCGGAGGCTTCGTTCATCGACGACCTGGGTGCGGACAGCCTCGACACGGTCGAGCTGGTGATGGCGTTCGAGGAAGCGTTCGGGGTCGAGATACCCGAGGACGCGGCCGAGAAGATCAGCACCGTGAAGGACGCGATCGACTACATCGAGAAGCAGAAGGCGGCCTGACGGGGCCGTCGGGCGCCATCCTTGCGCTGATCGGGACCGGACCCATGGCGAGCGACAGCCAGCATTCCTCCGGCATGGCCGGACAAGCCTCCTCTGGCCTGGCCGGATCCTCCTCCGGCCGGCGGCGCGTGGTCGTCACCGGGATGGGGATCGCAAGCCCGCTCGGCATCGGGATCGAGACGGTCTGGGCCCGGCTGCTCGCCGGCCGGTCCGGCATCGACCGCATCGGGGTGTTCGACCCGTCCGGCCTGCCGGCCCAGGTCGCCGGCGAGGTCCCGGCCGGGCCGTCCGGCGAGGGCGGGCTCACCCTCGACGACTGGATCCCGCACAAGGACCAGAAGAAGATGGACCGCTTCATCCATCTCGGCATGGTCGCTGCGGTCGAGGCGGTGGCGGACAGCGGCTGGGTCCCGGACACCGAGGCCGACCGGGAGGCCACCGGGGTCATGATCGGCTCCGGCATCGGCGGCCTGCAGACCATCTACGAGACCGCAGTGCAGGTGCACGAGGGCAAGGCCCGCCGCATCTCGCCGTTCTTCATCCCGTCCGCGCTGATCAACCTGATCTCGGGCCACGTTTCGATCCGGTTCGGCTTCAAGGGGCCGAACCATTCCGCCGTGACCGCCTGCGCCACCGGCGTGCACGCGATCGGCGACGCGGCGCGCCTGATCATGCTGGGCGACGCCGACGTCATGGTCGCCGGCGGCGCCGAGGCGGCGGTGTGCGCGCTCGGCATCGCCGGGTTCTGCGCCTCACGCGCGCTGTCCACCGGGTTCAACGAGACCCCGTCGAGGGCGTCGCGGCCCTGGGACAAGGACCGCGACGGCTTCGTCATGGGCGAAGGAGCCGGGATCGTGGTGCTGGAGGAGTACGAGCACGCCCGGGCGCGGGATGCGAAGATCTACGGCGAGGTGATCGGCTACGGCCTGTCCGGCGACGCGCACCACATCACCGCCCCCGCCGACGGCCATGCCGGCGCCTATCGCGCCATGGTCAAGGCACTGAACAGCGCCAGCCTGGTCCCGGGCGACATCCAGTACGTCAACGCGCACGGCACCTCCACCATGGCCGACGACCTCGAGCTGGACGCGGTAGAGCGCCTGTTCGGCGACGCGGCCAAGGGGCTGGCGATGTCCTCCACCAAGTCGGCCACCGGGCACCTGCTGGGTGCCGCCGGCGCCATCGAGGCGATCTTCTCGCTGCTGGCGATCCGCGACGGCGCGGCACCCCCGACCCTGAACCTCGACGCGCCGTCGCGCCCCAGCGTGATCGACCGGGTGGCGCACGAGGCGCAGCGCCGGCCGATCGCGGCGGCGCTGAGCAACAGCTTCGGCTTCGGCGGCACTAATGCCAGCCTGGTGGTGCGCGGCGTCTGACCGCCGCCGCCTGACCGGCTGATGCGCAGGCTGCTCGTCCTGCTGCTGGTGCTGGCCGGGTTGGGGGGCGTCGGAGCGATCGGCCTGCGCGCCCTGGCCGACCGTGACGGACCGCTGACGCAGGCGACCGACCTGGTGGTGCCGCATGGCCGGCTGCGCGCGGTGGCGTCGGCGCTGCAGCGAGACGGGGTGCTGCCGCGCGGGCAGTTGGAGCTGCTGTCGTTCGCCGTGCTGGCCCGGATCACCGACCACGGCCTGCCCCTGCACGCGGCCGAGTTCCGGTTCCCCCCGCACGCTTCGCTGCTGGAGGTGCTGGCGATCCTGCGCCACGCCCGTCCGGTGCAGCACGAGCTGACGATCCCCGAAGGGCTGCCGGCGGCGCAGGTCGCCGGCCTGGTCGACCGCGCGCCCGCGCTGACCGGCGGGTTCGACCTGCCGGCGGAAGGCGGGGTGCTACCGGAAACCTACGCCTACGAGCGGGGCACGACGCGCGCGGCGCTGCTCGGGCGCATGCACGCGGCGCTGCTGCGGACGCTGGCCACGGTGTGGGCCGGACGCGACCCGTCGGTGCCGCTGTCGGATCCGGGACAGCTTCTGGTGCTGGCCAGCATCGTCGAGCGCGAGACCGGCCTCGCCAACGAGCGGCCCCTGGTGGCGGAGGTGTTCCTGAACCGGATCAGGCAGGGCATGAGGCTGCAATCCGACCCCACCGTGTCCTATGCCGCCGCCGGCGGGCTGGGCCCGCTGCCGCGCCCGCTCACCCGCTCCGACCTGCTGCAGCCGAACCCCTACAACACCTATGTCGTCCCGGGCCTGCCACCCGGCCCGATCAGCGCTCCGGGACTGGCGGCGCTGCAGGCGGTGGCGCATCCGGCGCAGGGCGGCCTGCTCTACTTCGTCGCCAACGGCAGCGGCGGCCACGCCTTTGCCGCCAGCCTTCCCGACCACCTGCGCAACGTCGCGCAGTTTCGCGCGCTGGAGGCGGCCCGTCCTGGGCAGATGCCGACCCTCGACCCGCTGCGCCCGCCGCCGCAGGTGCCGATCACGCCGAGGGGATGAGCCAGGCCGGCAACCGGGTAGAAGGTGCCAGGTTCTAGCGGCACGTCCGCTTCCGGAAGGCCTGCCGCATGACCGACCTCACCCGACGCACCCTGTTCGGCAGCACGGTCGGCCTGGCCGGGGCCGGGCTGATCGCGCCAGCCCTCGCCGCCACCCTGCCCGGCGGACAGCAGGAGCCGCAGGACCTGCGCGGGGTGGTCAAGGACGGCACCGTCACGCTGCCGCCGCTGCATCAGGCGAGCGAGGCCAACGGCACCGTGCCCAACCCGCTGCCGCCGAACAGGCGGCTCGGCGTCGCGGTGGTCGGGCTCGGCACCCTGGCGCTGGAGAACATCCTTCCCGGCTTCGCCGAAGCCCGAAGCGTGCGCCTGGCGGCGCTGGTCAGCGGCGAGCCGGACAAGGCGCGGATCGTCGCCGCCCAGCACGGCGTGCCGGAGAAGAACCTCTACGACTACAAGAGCTTCGACCGGATCAAGGACAACCCCGAGATCGACATCGTCTACATCGTGCTGCCCAACGCGCTGCACGCCGAGTTCACGATCCGCGCCGCCCAGGCGGGCAAGCACGTGCTGTGCGAGAAGCCGATGGCGGCGAGCGTCGCGGAAGCGCAGTCCATGGTGGACGCGTGCCGCGCGGCCCGCCGCTCGCTGATGATCGCCTACCGGCTGCAATACACGCCCGAGCACCGCACCATCATCCAGATGGCGCGCTCCAGGGCCTATGGCCCGGTACGGATGATCAAGGCGGTGAACGGGCAGAACGACGCGCCCAACGGGCAGTGGCGGCAGATCAAGGCCATGGCCGGCGGCGGCTCGCTGCCCGATGTCGGGCTCTATTGCCTGAACGCGTTCCGCTACATCACCGGCGAGGAGCCGGTCGCGGTGACCGCGCAGATGACGCAGCCGCGGAACGATCCGCGCTTCCGCGAGATCGAGGACGTGGCGATGTTCAGCCTGCGCTTCCCGTCCGGCGTCGTCGCCAGCGGCACCTCGGCCTACAGCTTCCACGAAAGCCGGTTCCTGCGCGTGCACGCCGAGACCGGCTGGTTCGGCATCGACCCCGCGTTCGGCTACGACAACCTCCAGCTCGCGATCAACCGCAAGGCCGGCCGCGCCAGCGCCACCGAGACCCGCCGCTTCACGCCCAAGAGCCAGTTCGCCGGCGAGATGGACGCGTTCGCCGCCTCGCTGCATGCCGGGCAGGAGCCGCGCACAGGCGGCGCGGAGGGCCTGCAGGACATGAAGCTGATGGCCGCGATCTACCAAGCCGCCGCCGGCGGCGGGGTGGTGACGCTGCCGACGGTGGCCGGGCTCGACACCACGCGCGGGCCGTGGCCGGAGGCGCTCGGCGCCTTCGTGCCGGCCTGAGGCGCGGCACGATGACCGCTCCTGTCCCGATCCCCCGTCGCGGCGTCCTGTCCGGCGCCGCTGCATTGTCGATGCTCGGCGCGACCGGCAGCCGCGCCGCCAGCGGCCGTCCGCTCGAACTGGTCGCGACCTTTACCAGCCCGAGGCAGGCGACCGGCGTCGGCGTGTCGGCCAAGGGCCGGATCTTCGTGAACTTCCCGCGCTGGGAGGAGGACGTCGCGATCTCGGTGGCGGAGGTCGGCGCGAACGGGGCGCTGACGCCGTATCCCGACCGCGCCTGGAACGCGTTCCGCAACGCCGATCCCGCGGCGGCGAAGCCGGACCGGAGCTTCGTCTGCGTGCAGAGCGTGACCGTGGACGCGCAGGACCGGCTATGGGTGCTCGATCCGGCCGCACCCGGCCTGAGCTTCGAGGCTCCGGGCGGGCCGAAGCTGGTCTGCATCGACCTGTCCACCAACACGGTGCGCCGGGTCTACCGGTTCGGCCCCGACGTGGCGCCGCAGGGCAGCTACCTCAACGACATCCGCTTCACCGCCGACGGCAGGCGGGCGGTGATGACCAACTCCGGCGCGCCCGGCTGCCTCCTCGCCTTCGACGTCGAGACCGGAGTGGCCCGCCGCCTGCTGGTCGGCCATCCGAGCACGCAGTTCGAGAAGACCGTGACCATCGCGGTGGGCGGCAGGGCCCTGCGCAGGCTGGACGGCCAGCCTGCGCACTTCTCCGCCGACGGCATCATGCTGGGCGATGGCGACCGCACCGTATTCTGGCAGGCCACCACCGGGCAGACCATGTACCGGGTGCCGCTCGACGCCCTGTTCGACCCCGCGCTGACGCCGGACGCGCTCGGAAACAAGGTGCAGGTGGCGGCTAGGACCTTCGTGGCCGACGGCTACTGGTCCAGCCGGCGGGCCGGCATGCTGCTCACCGCGGCGGAAGCGTTCGCGGTGCGGCGCCTGGAGCCGGACGGCCGGTTCACCACGCTGGTGGAGGATCCGCGCCTGCTCTGGCCCGACAGCATGGCCGAGGGTCCGGACGGCGCACTCTACGTCACCGCCTCGCACATCCCCGAGATGAAGGCTTGGCAGGGACCAGGCGTCGCGCAGACCGAGCTCTTCCGCTTCCATCCGCGCTAGCAACAGGACAGACACCATGACCAAGGCGATCGGCTATGCCGCCAACCATTCCTTCAGCCGCCTCAGGCCGCTGGAGTTCGAGCGCGACGAGCCGAAGGCGAACGAGGTCGAGATCGAGGTGCTGTTCTGCGGCGTCTGCCATTCCGACATCCACCAAGTCAAGAACGAGTGGGGGAACACGGTCTATCCGTGCGTGCCGGGGCACGAGGCGGTGGGACGGGTGACGCGGGTCGGCGGCTCGGTCACGCGGCACCAGGCGGGCGACCTGGTCGGCGTCGGCTGCATGATCGACAGCTGCCGCTCCTGCGCGCCGTGCCACGCGCACGAGGAGAACTACTGCGAGGGCCCGAACAGTTGGCTCGCCACCTATAACGGCCCGATGGTGCCGGCGGCGATGGCGCCGGACAAGACCAACACCTATGGCCGCGACAACACCTATGGCGGCTACTCCACCGTCATGGTGGTGGCGGAGGATTTCGTGCTGAGGATCCCGGCCGGGCTGAAGCCGGAGGCCGCGGCGCCCATCCTGTGCGCGGGCGTGACCACCTACTCGCCGATGAAGCATTGGGGCGTGAAGGCGGGCCACAAGGTCGGCATCATCGGCTTCGGCGGCCTCGGCGACATGGCGGCCAAGCTCGCGAAGGCGATGGGCGCGGAGGTCACGCTGTTCACCCGGTCGCAGGAGAAGCTCACCGAGGCCGAACGGCTGGGCGTGAAGGCGGTGCTGAGCACCGACAAGAAGGCGATGGCGGCCCTCAAGAACAGCTTCGACTTCATGCTCGACACCATCCCGGAGAAGCACGACGTCAACCCCTACGTCGCCATGCTCAAGCGCGACTGCACCCTGGCGGTGGTGGGCGCGCTGGAGCCGCTGGCGCCGGTGAACAACCAGGAGCGGGCGATGCACCGCAAGAGCGTCGCCGGCTCGATCATCGGCAGCATCGCCGAGACCCAGGAGGTTCTGGACTTCTGCGCCGAGCACGGCATCGCCCCGGACATCCAGGTGATCCCGATCCAGCAGATCAACCACGCCTACAAGGAGGTGCAGAACGGCGACGTGCGGTTCCGCTACGTGATCGACATCGCCTCACTGAAGGAGGAGCAGGCGGCCTGATCGGCGGTCCTGCCGCCGTTGCAGGACGGCGTGGGGACAACCAGATTGGAGCAGGTGCTGCATCCCGACCTGCCGATCCGGCATGGCGGACCGCCAGGGAAGCAGCCATAAGCCAGCGGCACGAGCCGGTCGCCTCGGCACGCAGCCACGCGTGCCCGGGCGGTCGGCCGCACGCCTGGAGCATCTGCGGCCAGAACGGGTGCGGCCAGACCGGGCGACCGCCCAGCAGGAGGGATCATGGTCAGACGTCACAAAGAGGAAGAGATCGCCGGGATCCTCGAGTTCGAGGGCCGCCGTGCCGAGGATCCGGTGCTGCTCGAATGGCTGGCCGACCACCGGGCCCGCAACGGCGGCAAGATCCGGGTGAGCCAGGGCGGCAAGGGCACACGGGTAATGTTCAGCAAGGCCGCCGACATGGCGTTCTGGCAGCAGCGCTCCGACCAGTTGGCCAAGGCGATGAAGAAGTCCGCCTGAACCCGGCCGGGCCGATCTTGGTTCGATCGAGCCCGGCCCGGCACGGGCCCCGGACCAAAGCGTTGTCACCGAACTGTCATCGAACTGAAACAATGGCGCCACCGCCGCCTACTAGAAGGCGCTCGACCGTGGGCGCCGACCGGATGCGCCTCGTCCCGCACAAGGAACACGAGATGCGTTCGTCGAACCGGCTTCCCCTGCGCGTCGCCGCCTGCGCCGCCGCAGCCTTGACGCTCGGGCTGATGTCGACCGCGCCCGCGCTGGCCGTCGACGTCACCGGGGCCGGTTCCTCCTTCGCGGCACCGATCTACGGCGCCTGGGGCGCTGCGGCCAAGGCGCCGCTTGGCGTGGTGCTGAACTACCAGGCGCTCGGCTCCAGCGCCGGGCAGAACCAGGTGATCGCCCGCACGGTGGATTTCGGCGCCTCCGACGCGCCGATGGCGGGCGCGAAGCTCGCCGCGAACAGGCTGCTGCAGTTCCCGACCGTGATGGGCGGCGTGGTGCCGATCGTGAACCTGCCCGGGATCGGGTCGAACCAGCTCCGCCTGACCGGCGCGGTGCTGGCCGGCCTGTTCTCCGGCGACATCGCCACCTGGAACGACCCGAGGATCGCCGCCCTGAACCCAGGCCTGAAGCTGCCCGACACCGCGGTGGCGGCGGTGCACCGCGCCGACGGCTCCGGCACCACCTTCGTGTTCACCTCCTACCTCGCCAAGGAAAGCGCCGACTGGAAGTCCAAGATCGGCGCCGCTTCCTCCATCGCTTGGCCGACCGGCGCCGGCGCCAAGGGTAATGACGGGGTCGCCGCCACCGTGCGCAACACCGAGGGCGGCATCGGCTACGTCGAGTACGCCTATGCCAACAAGAACGGCCTGACCACCACGCTGCTTAAGGATCCCGCCGGCGCGTTCGTGGCGCCCAGCCTCGACAGCTTCACCAAGGCCGCCGCCGGCGCCGACTGGGGGGCCGCGCAGTTCTTCGCGGTCGACCTGCTCGACACCCCGGCCGCCGGCGCCTGGCCGATCGTGTCGGCGACCTTCGTGCTGCTGCCGATCGACCCAAAGGACACCGCGCGCAGCGCCGCCGTGCTGCGGCTGTTCGACTGGGCGTTCCGCAACGGCGCCGACACCGCGCGGTCGCTGCAGTACGTGCCGCTGCCCGCCTCGGTGCAGACGACGATCCGCCACGCCTGGACCAACGTCGCCGGGGCCCCCACCCTGGGAGAATGACCGGTCGGTCGGCCAGGTGATCGACCAGGGTTCGGAGCCGAAGCGCGCATGACCATCGATGCCAGCCTCGCCGCAGCCGGGACCCGAGCCAGGGAACGGGGTTGGGGCGATCCCGTCTTCGCCGGGATCGTGCGCGCCTGCGGCCTCGTGGTGCTGCTGCTGATCGGCGGCATCATCGCGGTGATGCTCGCCGGCGGACGGCAGGCCTTCTCCGCCTTTGGCTGGGGCTTCCTGTCCTCGTCGGCCTGGAACCCGGTGCTGGACCATTACGGCGCGCTGACGGCGATGTTCGGCACGCTGGTCACGGCGGCGATCGGCCTCGTGGTGGCGGTGCCGCTGGCGTTCGGGGTGGCGTTCTGCCTGACCGAGATGGCGCCGTCCTGGCTGTCCGGGCCGCTCGGGATCGCGGTGGAGCTGCTGGCGGCGGTGCCGTCGATCATCTTCGGCATGTGGGGCTTCTTCGTGATCGTCCCAATCATGGCGCACGACGTCCAGCCGCCGCTGATCCACACGCTGGGCCACGTGCGGCTGCTGCACCCGTTCTTCTCCGGAGCGCCCTTCGGCACCGGGCTGCTCACCGCCGGCCTGATCCTGGCGGTGATGGTCACGCCGTTCATCGCCGCGGTGATGCGCGACGTGTTCAACGCGATGCCGCCGGTGCTCAAGGAGAGCGCCTACGGGCTCGGCTCGACCCGCTGGGACGTAATGCGGCAGGTGGTGCTGCCGTGGTCGCGCACCGCGGTGATCGGCGGCATCATGCTGGGGCTCGGCCGGGCGCTCGGCGAGACCATGGCGGTCACCTTCGTGATCGGCAACACCAACCGGATCAGCGCCTCGCTGTTCTCGCCCGGCAACACCATCGCCTCGCTGATCGCGCTCGAGTTCCCCGAAAGCGCCAGCGGCAGCCTGAAGCTGTCGGCGCTGCTGGCGCTGGGCTTCATCCTGATGGTGATCTCCTTCGTCACGCTCGCCTGCTCGCGCCTGCTGCTGCGCACGGGCCGGCCGGTGCGGCGCTGAGGGCCGGGGAGGATGTCCGCCACCGCCGCCATCTCCCCCGCCAGGACGCCGGTGCGCGATAGGGGCCTGCTCCGCCGCCGCCACGCCGCCGACGCGGTGGCGACGGCGCTGTGCTTCGCCGCCACCGTGGTGGTGCTTGCGGCGCTCGTGTCGATCCTGTGGACCCTGGTCGCCAAGGGCATCGGCGGGCTGACGCTGCACGTGCTGGGCCACGTCACCGCACAGGCGGGCGGCAATGGCGGCCTGCTCAACCCGATCGTCGGCAGCGTTATCCAGGTGGCGCTGGCCACCCTGCTCGGCACGCCCATCGGGCTGCTGGCCGGCATCTACCTGGCCGAGTACGGCGCCGGCTCCGTGGTCGCGAACGCGGTGCGCTTCGTGTCCGACATGCTGCTGTCCGCGCCCTCGATCCTGATCGGGCTGTTCGTCTACCTGCTGCTGGTGGCGCCGTTCCACCACTTCTCCGGCTGGGCCGGGGTGGTGGCGCTGGCGATCCTGGTGATCCCGATCGTGGTGCGCACCAGCGAGGACATGCTCCGGCTGGTGCCGCTGTCGATGCGCGAGGCCGCCGCCGCCCTGGGTGCCGCGCACTGGAAGGTGGTGCTGCTGATCTGCGTGCGCGCGGCGCGGCGCGGCATGATGACCGGGGTGCTGCTGGCGGTGGCCCGCATCTCCGGCGAGACCGCACCGCTGCTGTTCACCTCGCTCGGCAACCTCAACTGGTCGCTGTCCCTGAACCACGAGATGGCGAGCCTGCCGGTGACGATCTACCAATATGCTGGCTCGCCGGCGGACGACTGGGTGCAGCTCGCCTGGACCGCCGCCCTGCTGATCACGGTGGGCGTGCTGCTGATCAACGTCGTCGCCCGGCTGGGCTTGCGCGGACAGGACAGGTGATGGACGACCGGACTCCCCACCCGCTGCCCGGCCTGTCGCCCAGCCCGGCGCCCAGCTCGGTCCCTGGGGCCGCGTCGGGTGCCGCTCCCGGCCTCGCCACCGGACGGCCGATGATCTCCATACGCAACCTCGACTTCCATTACGGCGCGTCGCAGGCCCTGAAGGGGATCTCGCTGGACCTGCCCGCGCGTCAGGTCACCGGGCTGATCGGCCCGTCGGGCTGCGGCAAGTCGACGCTGCTGCGCGTGCTCAACCGGATGTACGACCTGTATCCCGGGCAGCGCGCCACCGGCGAGGTGCTGCTGGACGGCGAGAACATCCTGGGGCCCGGCCTGGACGTGAACCGGCTGCGCTCGCGCGTCGGCATGGTGTTCCAGAAGCCGACCCCGTTCCCGATGTCGGTCGAGGGCAACATCGCGTTCGGCATCCGGCTGCACGAGCGGCTCGGGCGCGCCGACATGGCCGTGCGGATCGAGGACGCGCTGCGACGCGTGGCGCTGTGGAACGAGGTGAAGGACCGGCTGCGCTCCAGCGCCACCGCCCTGTCCGGCGGGCAGCAGCAGCGGCTGTGCATCGCGCGCACCATCGCCACCCGCCCGGAGGTGATCCTGCTCGACGAGCCCACCTCGGCGCTGGACCCGATCTCCACCGCGCGGATCGAGGAGCTGCTCGACGAGCTGAAGCAGGACTTCACCATCGCCATCGTCACCCACAACCTGCAGCAGGCGGCGCGCTGCGCGGACCGGGTGGCGTTCTTCTACATGGGCGAGCTGGTGGAAGTGGACGAGGCGTCGCGCTTGTTCACCTCGCCGCGGCAGAAGCGCACGCAGGACTACATCACCGGCCGCTTCGGTTGAGAGCCCCTCCGAGAACGCGCTGTGGCTTGCGATTCGACGCGCCCGTCTGCGCTTGCCGCATGCTCACGGCCAGGAGGCCGCTCCGCTCCGGTTCTCGACGGACACGCCGGGCGTGCCGTGCCGCTCGCGCGACACGGCACTCTCGCTCGGCACACCCCATTCTCGAACGGGCTCTGGCAGGCATTTCATGACCAATAATCCCGGCCACATCGTCAGCAGCTACGAGCAGGAGCTGAACCAGCTTCGCGGCCTGATGGCGCGCATGGGGGGCCTGGTCGAAAGCCAGACCGCGCACGCGATCCAGGCGATTCTGGAGCACAACCCGGAAGCGGCCCAGATGGCGATGGAGCAGGACCCGGAGGTCGACGCGCTGGAGCGCGAGGTGGAGGCGCGCGCGATCAAGATGCTGGCGCTGCGGGCGCCGATGGCGCAGGACCTGCGCGAGATCGTGTCCGCGCTGAAGGTCACCTCCGACCTGGAGCGGATCGGCGACTACGCCGCCAACGTCGCCAAGCGCTCGCTGCGATTGGGCACCGTCGGCTCCGACATCTCGCTGGGCGGCCTGCGCAACATGGGGCGGCTGGTGCAGGAAAGCCTGCGCCTGGCGATCGATGCGCTGGGCCAGAACGACAAGGACAAGGCGCTGGACGTGTGGCGCTCGGACAAGGCGGTGGACGAGATCTACACCGCCATGTTCCGCGAGCTGGTGACCTACATGATGGAGGACCCGCGCAACATCGGCGCGTGCACCCACCTGCTGTTCATCGCCAAGAACCTGGAGCGGATCGGCGACCACGCCACCAACATCGCCGAGCGCGTGCACTACGCGGTGACCGGCGAGATGCTGCCGCCGGCCCGTCCGCGCGGCGGCTTCACCACCGAGGCGACCCCATGACCCAAGCTAACCCATGACCCAGGCGACATCCATGACACGGGCCGAACCCATGCCAGCCAGTTCCTCCGCCCGTGAGCAGGCCGTGAGCCGCCGTCCCGCCGCACGCGAGGAGGTCGGTCCGCGCGTGCTGGTGGTCGAGGACGATCCCTCGCTCGCGGTGATGCTGCGCTACAACCTGGAGAAGCTGGGCTACCAGGTGGAGGAGGCCGCCGACGGGCAGGAAGCGCTGCTCCGCGTGGCGGAGCAGGCCCCGGACCTGGTGCTGCTGGACTGGATGCTGCCCAGCCTGTCCGGGATCGAGGTGTGCCGGCAGATCCGCCGCCGCCCGCAGACGCGCGACCTGCCGATCATCATGCTGACCGCGCGCACCGAGGAGCAGGATTCGATCCGCGGCCTGAACACCGGCGCCGACGACTACATCACCAAGCCGTTCAGCACCGAAGCGCTGGCGGCTCGGGTGCGGGCGCTGCTGCGCCGCGCGCAGCCGCAGGCGAGCGGGCTCCGGCAGTTCGCCGACATCGTGCTGGACGGCGCCGAGCACCGGGTGCAGCGCGCCGGCCGGCCGGTGCATCTAGGCCCGACCGAGTACCGGCTGCTGGAGTTCCTGATGCAGCATCCCAGGCGTGTGTTCTCGCGCGAGGACCTGCTGAACGCGGTGTGGGGGGCCGACATCCACGTGGAGGCGCGCACCGTCGACGTGCACATCCGACGGCTGCGCAAGGCGCTGAACGCGCCCGGCGAGGTGGACGTGGTGCGCACGGTCCGCACCGCGGGCTACGCGCTCGACCTGGAGCCGGTCTGATCTGCTCAGGATGCCTGCCGGGATGAGCCTGTGGCGGCGGCATCGCCCCGAGGACGGCCTGGCGACGGACCGACGCGCCCCCGCCGGCACGCCGCCCGACCCGTCGCTGCCCCAGCTCTCGTTGTCGGACTGGTCGCTGCCGCAACTGCTCGACCTGCTGCCGCATCCGGTGGTGGCGCTGGCCGCCGGCGGGCTGATGCGCCATGCCAACGGGGCGGCGCAGAACCTGCTGGGCGACGCGCTGCCGGCGCTGCTGCGCCATCCGCTGCTGGTCCAGGCGCTGGACCGGCTGGAGGGTGCCAGCGTGCACTCGGTCGACCTGGCGATGGACGTTCCGGTGCGCCGCGTGCTGCGCGTCGCCATGCGCGCCGACCGCCGCGTCGGCGGCGGCCTGATCCTGCTCTCGCTCGCCGACCGCACCGAGCAGGAAGCGGTGGAGCGGATGCGCGCCGACTTCGTCGCCAACGCCAGCCACGAGCTGCGCACGCCGCTGGCCAGCCTGATCGGCTTCATCGAGACCCTGCAGGGACCGGCCGCGGACGACGCGCCGGCGCGTGTGCGCTTCCTCGCCATCATGGAGGCGCAGGCGGCGCGCATGTGCCGGCTGATCGACAACCTGCTCAGCCTGTCGCGTATCCAGATGCACGAGCACCGTCGTCCGGACGGGACGGTGCCGCCGGCGCCGCTGCTGCGACGGGTGGCGGACGCGCACGAGCCGCAGTTGCGTGCGAGCGGCTGCACGCTCGTGGTCGAGATCGCAGACGGGCTGCCGCCGATGGCGGCCGATCCCGACCAACTGGCCCAGGTGCTGCACAACCTGCTCGACAACGCCATCAAGTATGCCAGGAAGCCGGCGCGTATCGTGCTGCGCGCGGAGGCGGCGCAGGCCGGATCGGGCCCGTCGCCGGGGGTGGTGCTGTCGGTGGTCGATGACGGGCCGGGGATCGCGCCGCAGCACCTGCCGCGCCTGACCGAGCGGTTCTACCGCGCCGATGACGGCCCGGGTGCGAAGAGCGGCAGCGGTCTGGGCCTGGCCATCGTCAAGCACATCGTCGGCCGCCATGGCGGGCGGCTCGCCATCGAAAGTACGCTGGGGCAGGGGACGACGGTCGGCGTGTGGCTTCCGGCGCGTCCGCACGGGACCTGACGCCAAGCCCCGACCGTGTCGGATGCGACACGGGTCCGAGGGAAACGTTTTAATCCGAATTCCACGCCGCCTGCGCGTATTCACGCCATGAGACGCGGTCGATAGGGTCGGCCTGCACCAGCGGATGTCGGATCGATGCGCCAACGTCATCATGTCAGGACGGTCCTCCTCGCGGCCACCACCTGCAGCCCGCTGACCTGGTCTAGCCACGCCTTTGCCGACGCCACCGACTCCCAGATCGGCGCCATCGAGAAGCAGATCAGGGCGCTGCAGGGCCAGCTCAACCACATGAAGCGCGACCTGTCGGCGCGCTCCGCCGAGGTCAAGGCGGCCCGCTCGGAAGCCGCGGAGGCAAGCCGGCAGGCGCGCGAGGCGGAGGAGCGGGTCGGCCCGATCCGCTACGACGGCAACGGCCATCCGGTGGCGCCGCCGCCGCTTTCGGCTCCTCCCGGCTACAACAACTACACCAGCTACCCCGGCACGCAGGCCCCGTTCGCCAACATCAACGGCAACCCGGGCTACCAGCCGAGCGGCGGGTCGCTGAAGCAGGGGCAGTTCGCCATCGGCGCCGTGCGTGTGACGCTGGGCGGCTTCATCGAGGCGGCCGGTATCTTCCGGACCCGCAACGAGGACGCCGACATCTCGTCGAGCTTCAACACCGGCATCCCGTTCGCGCAGAGCCAGAACTACCACCAGGACGAGTTCCGCGGTTCCGCCCGGCAGAGCCGGGTTTCGCTGCTGGCCGAGGCGTCGCCCAACGCGGTGACCCAGTTGTCTGCCTACTACGAGACCGACTTCAACAGCGCCGGCGTCACCTCGAACTCGGTGGAGTCCAACAGCTACACGCTGCGCCTGCGTCAGGCCTACGCAACCTACGCCCGGTCGGACCTCGACTTCTACGTGCTCGGCGGCCAGGTATGGTCGCTGGCGACGATGAACCGGTTCGGCATCGTGCCGCACCAGGAGAACACGCCGCTCGTCATCGACGCCCAGCTCGTCACCGGCTTCGTTTGGAAGCGCGACGTGGGCCTGCGCGTGGTCAAGGGCTTCGACAACGACAAGTACGACATCGGCCTGTCGGTCGAGAGCCCGCAGAGCTCCTACTCGATCGGCGGCAACGGTTCCGGCCTGCCCGCCACCGACACCGTCAACACCACCAATGCCGGCCTGAGCGGCAACGGCTCCACGCTCAACAGCCTTGCCACCTATTCCACCGAATACGCGCCCGACGTGGTCGCCAAGGCCACCGCCGATCCGGGCTGGGGGCATTACGAGCTGTTCGGCATCGCCCGCTTCCTGCACGACCGGGTCAGCAGCGTCGGCAGCGGCAGCAACAACACGGTGCTCGCCGGCGGCGTCGGCGGCAGCACGATCCTGCCGGTGGTCAAGGGCAAGCTCGACGTCCAGGCTTCCGGCCTGGTCGGACAAGGCATCGGCACCTACGGGTCGGGCCAGTTCCCCGACGCCACCCTGGCCCGCAACGGCGCGCCGCAGCCGCTGCCGGAGGTGATCGCGCTGGTCGGGGTGGTCGCGCGTCCGGTGCGGCCGGTGGACCTGTACGCCTATGTCGGCACCGAGCAGATCACGCACCGCGAGGCCTTCAGCATCAAGAACAAGGGCTACGGCTACGGCAGCCCGCTTTATTCCAACGCCGGCTGCAACATCGAGCTGAGCGCGCTGCCCTGCACCGCCAACACCTCCGGAATCGTCGAGGGCACGCTCGGCGGATGGTGGCGCTTCCTCAAGGGCGACTACGGCACCATGCAAACCGGCGTGCAGTATGCCTATGTCCGCCGCACCGCGTTCAGCGGAGTCGGCGGCTCGCCCAAGACCGACGAGAACATCATCATGTTCTCCTTCCGCTACCTGCCGTTCCAGTAGCGTCGCCACCCGCCGCGCCGGCCAAAACCGTGCGCGGCCGCGTTACCCAATGCATCGATCGTGTTGTGCCGGCAACATCCTGCCGGGTCGTTGCCGACAGTTGATCACAATGCTGCGGTCATGAAACGGTCACGATACCTTCCCCGGACCGACACTCACGCCCGGAACGGTTTTGGTATTCGTTCCGGGCCGCGTGGCAGGTTGTTCCTGCCGGGCACGGAACTGGAACCCGATGACGAGACGCTTCTTTCCCAGGGCGAGCCTGATGGCCGCGACCGCTTTGTGCGGCGTCGGCACCGTCGCGGGTCCCGCACGCGCCGACTCCACCAGCACCCAGATCAGCTCGATCGAGAAGCAGATCAGGGCGCTGGAAGGCCAGCTCAACCACATGAAGCACGACCTGTCGGCGCGGTCGGCCGAAGTGAAGGCCGCCCGTTCGGAGGCCGCGCAGGCGAGCCGGCAGGCGCGCGAGGCGGAGGAACGGGTCGGCCCGATCCGCTACGACGCGAGCGGACGTCCGATGGCGCCGCCGCCGCTCTCGGCGCCCCCGGGCTACAACTATGCCGGGTCGCCGTACCAGAACGTGGCCGGCACCCAGAGCTACGTGCCGAGCGGCCCGAAGCTCAAGCAGGGCCAGTTCGCGGTCGGCAACGTGCGCGTCACGCTCGGCGGCTTCATCGAGGCGGCGGGCATATTGCGTTCCAAGAACGAGGACGCCGACATCTCGTCGAGCTTCAACACCGGCATCCCGTTCGCGCAGAGCGCCAACTACCATCAGGACGAGTTCCGCGGCACGGCCCGGCAGAGCCGCATCTCGCTGCTGGCCGAGGCCAACCCGAACGACTACACCACGCTGTCCGCCTACTACGAGACCGACTTCAACAGCGCCGGCGTCACCTCGAATTCGGTGGAGTCCAACAGCTACACCCTGCGCACCCGGCAGCTCTACGCCACCTATGCCCGCAGCGACGACGACTTCTACGTCCTGGGCGGGCAAAGCTGGAGCCTGCTGACGATGTTCCGCCAGGGCATCACCCCGCGCACCGAGGACACGCCGGGCGTGATCGACGCGCAATACGTTCCGGGCTTCGTGTGGACCCGCAACGTCGGCCTGCGCGTGGTCAAGGGCTTCGACCACGACAAGTACGACATCGGCGTGGCGGTCGAGAGTCCGCAGGACACCTATGCCCAGACCGCGACCTCGCTGCCCGGCGTCACCATCAACACCACCAATGCCGGTCTGAGCGGCAACGGCGCCACCCTGAACAGCCTCGCCACCTACTCGACCGAATACGCGCCCGACCTGATCGCCAAGGCCACCGCTGATCCGGGCTGGGGCCACTACGAGCTGTTCGGCGTCGCGCGGTTCCTGCACGACCGCGTCAGCGTGGTCGGCAGCGGCTCCGACAACACCGTGCTCGCGGGCGGCGGCGGCGTCGGCATGACCCTGCCCTTGATCCCCAAGCGGCTGGAGTTCCGCATCTCGGCCCTCGCCGGCGCCGGCATCGGCCGCTACGGCTCGGGCCAGCTCAACGACGCCACCATCGCCCGCAACGGCGCGCCGCAGCCGCTGCCGGAAACGCTGGCGCTGACCGGCCTGCTGTTCCACGCCACCAAGAGCCTCGACCTGTACGACTATGTCGGCACCGAGCAGGTCCTGCACCGCGAATCCTACAGCGTCGGCAAGAACAACTACGGCTACGGCAACCCGCGCTACTCCAACGCCGGCTGCGACATCGAGCTGAGCACCGCCACCTGCACCGGCAACACCCGCGGCATCGTGCAGGAAACCCTGGGAACCTGGTACAAGTTCTTCCACGGCGACTACGGCACCATGCAGGCCGGCGTCCAGTATTCCTGGACCGACCGCACCGCCTTCCGCGGCGTGGGCGGCACGCCGCACAGCGCCGAGAACATCGCCATGTTCTCCTTCCGCTACTACCCGTTCCAGTAGCGGTCTCGATCCTGGCCGCAATGAGCGCCGCGAGGCGCTCCTTGCGTGTCGGCCGGCCTTCGGGTTCCGCGGAGCCGCGGGTCGTCTCGTCCGTATCCGTGCAGGGCGTCGTCGCGCGTCAGGTGAGCTTGTAGGAAAGGGCGCCGGTTCCCGCCAGCATTCCGCCATCAACGATCAGGTACTCGTTGCGGATCGGCGTGTCCTCGTAGAAGTTTTGCAGCACCTCCAGTGTGCCGGCCGCATAGCGCGCCTGCGCCGACAGCGACGTTCCCGACATGTGCGGGGTCATGCCGTTGTGGGGCATGGTCCGCCAGGGATGATCCGACGGTGCCGGCTGCGGATACCAGACGTCGCCCGCATACCCTGCGAGCTATCCAGACTCGAGCGCGCGGACGACCGCGTCCCGGTCGACCAGCTTCCCGCGTGCGGTGTTGACGAGGTAGGTCCCGCGCTTCATCTGCGCGAACATCCTGTCGTCGAAGAAATTCTCCGTCGACGGGTAGAGCGGCATCTGCAGGTTCACGATGTCCACCGCCTTGAGCAGCGACACCGCATCCGGATGGTAGGTCAGCCCGAGCTCCGCCTCGATCCCGGGAGCGAGGCGATGGGGATCGGTGTAGTGCAGGTGCAGGCCGAACGGCTTCAGCCGTCGCAGCACCGCGATCCCGATGCGGCCGGCGGCGATGGTGCCGAAATGCATGCCCTCCACGTCGTAGCTGCGTGACACGCAGTCGGCGATGTTCCAGCCGCCGCTGGCTGCATAATGGTGCGCCGGAAGGTAGTTCCGGACCAGCGACAGCACCATCATGACCACGTGCTCGGCGACGCTGATGCTGTTCGAGCCGGTGATCTCGGCCACCGTGATGTGGGCTCGCGCCGCCGCGTCGAGATCGACGTGATCCGATCCGATCCCCGCGGTCAGTGCCAGCTTCAGTTTCCCGGCCTTGGCGATCCGGTCCGCCGTAAGGTAGGCCGGCCAGAACGGCTGCGAGATCACCACCTCCGCATCGGGAAGGTGCCGTTCGAACTCCGAGTCCGGGCCGTCCTTGTCGCTGGTCACGACCAGCTCGTGGCCGAGGCCTTCAAGGTAGCTGCGCA
Organism: Lichenicola sp.; assembly: GCA_965198655.1. Classification (GTDB taxonomy): domain Bacteria; phylum Pseudomonadota; class Alphaproteobacteria; order Acetobacterales; family Acetobacteraceae; genus Lichenicola. Next base: position 377,409 of record OZ240668.1, read on the forward strand.
GGCCGAGCTCGCCGGATACGGAACCGACGAGCTCGCCTGGCCTGAAGCCGAGTCCCTTGGGCGTCGGCGCGGTCTGGCCGTTCGCGTAGCCGGGGATCGTCGGAATATCGTCCCGTGCATAGTGCGGCGGGTAGCCGGCATCAGGATCGGGATAGAGAACGCAAAGGATCTTCGCCATGTCGGCTCCTGGGAGCCGCCCCGTCGACGAGGCGGCAGGCGTACGATGGCGAGCGGTGCCGGCGCGGTCCAATCGTTTGACCTGAGCCGGTGATAGGAGCCGGTTATGTCGGCCGGCCCCGGGCTGGAGCGTCGAGCAGGTCTTGCAGGTCGAGACGGCTCGCCCGTTGCCACACCGCCTCGGTTAGCGGTGGCTGGATGTCGCGCCGCAGCCGGATCAGGCTGATCAGGGACCGGCGCTCGGGGACGATGGCGTGGACGTGCAGACCCGCCTCCTGCGACAGCGCGTGCAACGTGCTTGCCGGCATGATGCCGACCATGCCGCCGCTGCGGATTGGCGAGACCAGGAGCTCGATCGTGTTGCCCTCCTGCACCACTTTCGGATGCACGCCGGCCTCGCGGAAGGCCTGGTCGATGATCCGGCGGTTCTGCATCTCCCGGCTGAACAGGCAGAGCGGAAGGGCTGCGGCCTCCTGCCAGCTCAGCACGCTGCCGAGCGAGGCGTTGCCCCCCGAGACCAGCACGTACCGCTCCTGGTAGAGTGGCAGCGTTTCGTATTCCTCGGTGCCGGGCAGGTCGGCATAGGTGACGCCGAGATGGAGTTCCTGGCATTTCAGCCGATGCAGGATGTCCTGCGCGCCAAGCGACGCCGTTTCCAGGGTCAGGTTCGGGATCAGCCGGCGGAACTCTACGGCCAGCAGGGCGACGGCATCGATCGTCGAGGGAACGGTGCCGATGGCGAGATGGCCACCCGGTACCGCCCGGATCAGGTCCGCCTCCTGCCGCAGTCCGTCCAGCGAAGACAGCACCTGCCGCGCCCAGTTCAGCACCCGCTCGCCGGCCGGCGTGATCCCCTGGAAGCTTCGGTTGCGCTTGATGATCGCGACGCCCAGTTCGCGTTCCAGTTCGCTGATCCCGGCCGACAGCGCCGGCTGCGACACGTTGCAGCTTTGCGCCGCCCTGGCGAAGTGCCGATGGCGGTCCAACGCGACGAGATAGCTGAGCTGACGCATGAACACCGGTCAGGCCCTCACGAACCGACGGTCTCCGTCGCCCCGGGCAGATCGGGGGAATCGACACCGGCGCCGTTCGTGGCCCGACCCGGTTCCCGCCGTTCTGGTCCGGGCAGCAGCGATCGCGGCAGGTTCCGGTGCCCTGCTTCGCCCGGCATGGACACCGGTTTTGCTTGATCCGGTCGAGGCTGACGGCGCCGGTCGCGCTGTCCAGCGTCCGCCGGACCGCGTCACCTGCTGGGATTGTCGGCGATCACGCCGTTCGGGAGGGTGCCGGTGAGAGGCGGCATCCCGTTCTGGAGATCGGCCCGACTGATCTGCCTCGGCTGGAACGAGTCGCATCCGGACAACAAACCCGACAGGCAGAAGACCAGCGCCACGCGGTGGAGGATCATGTCCTGAAATCCTTGGTTCGAAGGGGGTCGCAGGACCGTCGCACGACGACCCTGCGCAAACGGCGCCGTGTTCAGGCCGGAACGACGTCCGGCCCGTTCTTTGGGAACCGGCCGATCACCGATGGGTCGATGTTCAGGTGCTGGGCCACCATCTGCGGCGGCGTGCGCCTCAGCCACTGCGACAGCGAGATCTCCGAGAACCGGCTCGACTTGAAGATCTCCAGGAACTGCAGCTCTGTGCTGCCGGTGTTCTGGATGTAGTGGCCGAGGCTCTTCTTGACGTAGCCGACGTCGCCGGCGCGGAAGTCCGCGGTCTGCGCCTTCGGCCCGGTGTTGAACACCGTCATGCGCGCCTCGCCCTTGATGTAGTACTGCCACTCGTCGGCGTTCGGGTGCCAGTGCAGCTCGCGCAATCCCCCCGGCTCGACCGTGACCAGCGCCGCGGCGACCGTCTTGGAGATCGGGAAGTTGCTGCTGTCGACGATCTGCACCCGGCCGCCCTTGGTCACCTTGTTCGGCGTCATCGACGACATGCGGAAGATGACCGGCTCCGTGCCGGGAACCGCCCCCACCGCCCGGCGGTCGTCCTCCAGCGGGCCCGGCTCCTTGCCCTCGAAGATCCACAGGTTCGACAGCGGGATATTCTTGAAGGTGTCGGCCGATACGTCGAAGTTGAGCGCCAACACCTCCGGGGGCGTGTGCGCGAGCCAGTCGGTCAGCAGCAGCGTGTTGAATTCCGATGCGCGGCCGTTGTCGAACGCGAGCAGGAACTCCGCCCCGTCCGGCCCCAGCCCCTGCAAGGAGTGCGGCAGGCCCGCCGGGAAGTACCACAGGTCGCCGGGCCCCAAGTCGTCGATGCTGGGCCGGCCCTTGTCGTCGAGCGTGGTGATCCGGCACCGGCCGTTGGTCATGTACGCCCACTCGGCCTGCTGATGCCAGTGCATCTCGCGGATGCCGCCGGCCGCCAGGCGCATGTTGACGCCGGAGATGTCCTGCGAGATCGCGAAGTCGTCCTGCGTGACCTCCCGCGCCCAGCCGCCGTTCTGGATCCGGCGGTGGGCGTTGTTGAACGAGGCCCAGAACAGCGGCATGCCGTCGACGTCGGTGGCCGGCGGGTCCTGGAACGACGGGAACTGGCCGGCCAGGGTCGGGTTCTGCGGCCCGGGATTGGTCAGGCCGGTCGGCGTGCCGCGGGCGTTGATCGCGCCTTGCGGCGGGTGGTCGGGGTTGCCGAACGAGGCCGCGCGGGCGGCGCCGACCGCCCCTAGGGCACCGGCTGCGGCCAGCAGGCCGCGTCGAGGAAGGAAAGGCATGGGGGTTTATCCGGATGTCGTTGTCGGGTTGCCAAACTTATCGCAAGGTACGATAAGCGCAAGTCAACTTACTGCGTTATACGATGACGTTCTTGGATCCGGTTCTCCTGCGCTCCTTCCTCGCCGTGGCGGACACGCTGCAGTTCACCGCCGCCGCCCGCAGGCTCGGCATGAGCCAGTCGACGGTGAGCGAGCATGTCGGCCGCCTGGAGCGTGCCGTCGGCCGGTCGCTGCTGCTGCGCAACACCCGGCTGGTGGAGCTGACCGCCGACGGCGCCGCGATGGTGGGCCTGGCCCGCGACGTCATCGCCGCCCAGGACCGCGCGCTGAGCTATTTCGACCCTCTGGTGCTGCGCGGCGCGCTGCGGTTCGGGGTGTCCGAGGACCTGGTGCTGTCGCGCCTGCCCGAGATCCTGCGCGCGTTCCGTGCGGCGCATCCCCTGGTCGACCTGGAGCTGGTGGTGGGCCTCAGCAGCCAGTTGCACGAGAAGCTGGAGGCGGGGGCGCTGGACCTCGTCTTCACCAAGCGCAGGCCCGGCGACACCAGCGGCGTCACCGTCTGGCAGGAGCGGCTGGTCTGGCTGGCGAGCCCGGAGATGCCGCCGGATCCGGAGCAGCCGGTGCCGCTGGTGCTGTTTCCCGGCGCCAGCATCACGCGCAAGGCGGCGATCGACGCGTTGAACCGGCGCGGGCGCGCCTGGCACCTCGCCTTCAGCAGCGACAGCCTGAGCGCGCTGCTGGCGGCGGTACGGGCCGGGTTCGGCATCTCGGCGCAATCCGCAGCGCTGGTCGGCGGCGGCGTCGTCGCGGTGCCGGACTCGGCCGGGCTGCCGGTGCTGCCGGTGGTCGACGTGGTGGTGCTCGGCCGTTTCCGACGGCTCGAAGGTCCGGTGGCTGCGCTGGCCGAGGCGATCAGCGGCGATCCCGAGCTGTCGAGGGAGCGGTCCGCAACGCTGCGATAAGGGTGCGCCGCCCGGTCACAAGGCTGGCCATGCCGCTTTGCAACATTTTTCCTTGCCGTGCGCGGCTGCCTCCTCTAAGTGCAGATCGTGAGGTGCCCTGCGCTGCGCCTGACGCTTCCTGATCCCAGGTCGGTCCGGCGCAGAGGGTCGGCCGCTTTCGGAAGAGCGACACCTCACCCCACACCATCCAGCGACCGATCCGATCGATCGGCCGATGCGCCAGGTCAGCTTCTTCCGGCCGGCGCGTCCCGTTGGGTAATTCTTCATCCTTCTCCAGCGATCTTCACCCGATGCGGCCGATGCCGCCGGCCGGATCAGGCGCCAGGAGGCGCCCCTTCACCCATGACCACGTTCGCAGACCTCCATTTGTCCGAGCCTCTCCTCCGCGCCCTCGCCGAGGAAGGCTACACCGTTCCGACCCCGATCCAGGCCGGTGCCATCCCGCACCTGCTGGAAGGTCGCGACCTGCTGGGCCTGGCACAGACCGGCACCGGCAAGACCGCCGCCTTCGCCCTGCCGATCCTGCACCGGCTGGCGCAGCACCGCGTGCCGCACACGCCCAAGTGCCCGCGCGTGCTGGTGCTGGCGCCGACCCGCGAGCTCGCTTCGCAGATCGACGAGAGCTTCGTCGCCTATGGCCGCCACATGCGCCTGAGCCACGCGGTGATCTTCGGCGGCGTCGGCCAGGGACGACAGGTGGAGGCGATGCGGCGCGGCGTGGACGTGCTGGTCGCGGCCCCCGGACGCCTGCTCGACCTGATCAACCAGGGCCACGTCAACCTCAGCCACGTCGAGGTGCTGGTGCTCGACGAGGCCGACCGCATGCTCGACATGGGCTTCGTGCGCGACATCCGCCGCCTGGTGGCGATGATGCCGAAGGAGCGGCAAACCCTGCTGTTCTCGGCCACCATGCCGGGCGCGATCGCCGAGCTGGCCGGCGGCCTGCTGCGCGACCCGGCCCGCGTCGAGGTGACGCCGCCGTCGACCACGGTGGAGCGGATCCGCCAGGCGGTGATGTTCGTCGACGACAGCAACAAAAAGCAGGCGGTGCTGATGCTGGTGCAGTCGCCCAAGGTGGTGCGCGCCATCGTGTTCACGCTGATGAAGCACGAGGCCAACAAGGTGGCCGAGTTCCTGTGCGCGCAGGGCGTCAACGCCGAGGCGATCCACGGCAACAAGAGCCAGGGTGCGCGCGAGCGCGCCATGGCCGGCTTCAAGTCGGGTGCGGTGAAGGTGCTGGTCGCGACCGACATCGCGGCGCGCGGCATCGACGTCGACGACGTCAGCCACGTGTTCAACTACGACCTGCCGAACGTGCCGGAAAGCTACGTGCACCGGATCGGCCGCACCGCGCGCGCCGGCCGCGACGGCTGGGCGGTGTCGCTGTGCGATGCCGAGCAGCGCGCCTGGCTGCGCGACATCGAGAAGGAGATCGGCCAGAAGCTGCCGGTGTTCATGGACCACCCGTTCCATTCCGAAACCGCGTCCAGCTCGACCATGCGGCCCCCGGTGCTCGGCAGCGGCGGCCGCGGGCGCCAGAACAATCACGGCGGCGGCCAGCGTCAGGGCGGTCACAACCATGCCCCGTCGCGCTCAGGCGGTCGCCCGGGTGGCCAGCCTTCCGGCGCTCCTGGGCGTCCGGGCGGCGGCCGACGTTCCTCGGGTGGCGGCTACCGCGCGGCCTGACCGGAACGGGTGGGGGCGGGTGTCGGCGGCTTGACGCAGCCAGGCCGGGTGCTGGGACCGCAGCGCGCCGCCGCACGCACGGTGCCGGTCATGATCCCATTCGATCGGGATCCTACCGGCTTGCGTGATCGGTCGCGCTGAAAGCCAACCAAGCCGTCGTGCCGGAGCCGCGCCCGTCACCCCGCCATCGCGCTCGCCCGCGCGAGGTCGACCGACAGCACCCGGCTCACGCCCCGCTCCTGCATCGTCACCCCGTAGAGCCGGTCCATGTGCGCCATGGTCACCTGATGGTGCGTCACCACCAGGAACCGCGTGCCGGTCTCGCCCGCCATGTCCTCCAGAAGCGTGCAGAACCGTTCGACGTTGGCATCGTCGAGGGGAGCGTCGACCTCGTCCAGCACGCAGACCGGCGCCGGGCTGCAGCGGAATACCGCGAACACCAGCGACAAGGCGGTCAACGCCTGCTCGCCGCCGGACAGCAGCGACAGGGTGGCGAGCTTCTTCCCCGGCGGCTGGGCATAGATCTCGATCCCGGCCTCCAGCGGATCGTCCGAGCCCACCAGCCCCAGATGGGCGCGGCCGCCGTCGAACATGCGCATGAACAGCGACCGGAACTGCCGGTCCACCTGCTCGAACACCGCCAGCAGCCGCTCGCGACCGATCCGGTCGAGATGGCCGATCTCCTTGCGCAGCCGGGCGATCGCATCCCCCATCTCGTCCCGCTCGCGTCCGATCGCGGCACTTTCTTCCTCCGCGTCGTGCAGCTCCCCCTCGGCGCGCAGGTTGACCGGACCGATCTCGTCGCGCTCCCGGCTCAGCCGGGCGATGCGACGGCGCAACCCCGTCTCGGCGGTATCGGACAGGTCCGCCGGCGCGGTCGCCTGCGGATGCGCGGCGTCTGCCGGCACCTGCGACAGGATCGCCTGCGCCTGCATCTCGCGCGCTTCCGCACGCAGCGCCGCTTCGCGTGCATCGGACAGGCCGGAGTCGCCGGCACGCCGCTCCGCCTGCGCGTGCCGGGCACGGGCCTCGGCCTGCTGCAGCGCCTCCCGTGCCGCGTCGTGGACCCGCTGCGCGGCCAGCACCGCGTCGGCCAGCGCCGCCACCCGCCCCGCCGCCTCGGCCGGGCCGCCCGCGTGCAGCGCGTGCTCGGACCGCGCGACGGCGGAACGCCGTTCAGCCGCTTCCAGCACCGTTCCGGCCGCCCGAAGCCGCGCCTGCCAATCCGACAGCGCCTGCGCCACCTGACCGCGTCTCGCCTCCGACGCCGCCTGTTCGGCGGCCATCGCCCGGCCCCGTTCCGCCGCGTCCCGCTCGTCCAGCCGGATCGCTGCGACGGCCTGCGCCGACGCCCGCGCCGCCTCGGCGGCGGAGGCCGGCTCCGTCAGCGTGGCTGCCGACGCCGCCAGCGCGCGCAGCGCGTCCCGCGCCGCATCCCGTTCCGCCTCGGCGTCGTCCAGCCGGCCGCGCAGCGCGTCCAGGCGGCTTCGCCCTTCCAGCAGCGCCGCGGCGGTCCGGTCGCGCGCTGCGGCACACGCTTCGAGCCGGGATTGTGCCGCACGCCTGGCGTCGCGCGCCGCGGCCAGGGCGGCCTCGGCGGAGGCTGCTCGCGACACGGCGTCGTCGAGCGCCTGTCCGCCCTCGGCAGGCAGCCCGTCGACGACGGCGCCGGCCTCGGCCAGCAGCCTGGCGGCGGCTTCGGCGTCATCGGCCGTGCGTGCCAGCAGCGGCGACAGGACATCGAACGCCGCGCGCGCCTCGGCATGGCGGCCGGACAACGCGGCAGCCGCGTCGCGTCCTTGCCGCAGCGCGGCCTCGGCCCGTCGGCGCTCCTCACGGGCTTCCGCCTCCGCGGCGAGCGCTCCGGCCTCCCGATCCTTCGCCGCCTCGTGCGCCGCCTCCAGCGCGTCGGGATCGGCCAGCGCCTCACAGGCGGCCTCCGCGGCGGACAGGCGGATCTCGGCCTCGGCCCGCGCGGCGAGCGCGCGGTCCCGTTGCGGCGCCAGCGCGTCCAGCCGGGCGCGCGTTTCCGCCTCCCTGCCGACGATCAGCGCGTCCTCCTCCCGCGCTTGCGCCAGACGCCGCTCCGCGTCGTCGCGGGCGGCACGGGCCTGTTGTGCCGCTGCGATCGCGGTGTCGCGCAGCCCGGCCGACCGCGCGGCATCGTCCTGCGCGCTCGCCGCGACCGCCACCGCCCGGTTCAATGACGCCTTCACCTCCCGCAGGCGGATCCGCTGTCGCAGCCGCAGCGCAGCCGCGTCGGGCTGACCCGGCGCGACCCGGTAGCCGTCCCAGCGCCACAGCCCGCCGTCGCGGCTCACCAGGCACTGGCCGGGCCGCAACGCGGCCTGCAGCGCGTTGCCCTGGCCATCGTTCTCGATCAGCCCGGCATGTGAGAACGCGCGGGCCAGCGCTCCCGGCGCCGCCAACAGGGCCGCGAGCGGCACCGCCCCTTCCGGCAGCTCGACCGGCTGCAGCGGCGGCAACGCGCGCCAGGCACGCGGCGCGTCGGCGTTGTCCGGATGCGCGGCGTCGAGCGCGTCGGACAGGCAGGCGGCCAGCGCGTTCTCCAGCCCGTCCGGCACGTCGAGGACGTCGGACAGGATGCGCCAGCCGCGCGACGGAGCCTCCTGGCCGCCCAGCACTTGGGTCAGCCCGTCCGCTTCCGCGGCCAGGCGGCCGTGCGCGTCCCGTGCCGAGGCGGAACGCCTCGCCGCGTCGTCGGCGGCGGCACGGGCGGCATCGAGCCCGGCTTCCGCCACCGCCCGCGCGTCCTGCGCGGCGGCAAGGCCCGCCTGGGCGTCCGCGGCATGGGCCCGGCTCGCCTGCACCGCGTCCGCCGGCACCAGCGCGTCCGCGGCGGCGGCATGGTCGCGGGCGACCGCGTCGTGCTGCGTCACGGCGTGACGATGCGCGTCGTCGGCCTCCTCGCGCGCGGCGTCGAGCTGCTGACGGTGCCGGGCGGCGTCCACCCTCCGTGCGGCCGCGTCCAGGCGATGCGACGCCGCCTGCCCGCGCGCACGCTCGGCGGCCTCGAGTCGGGACCCGGCCTCGGCCAGCCTGGCCTCGGCGTGCCCGACGGTCGCGGCCGCAGCCTGTCGCTCGGCCTCGGGAACCAGACCCGCTTCGGCCGCGTCCAGCCGTCGTTGCAGGTCGGCGCGCTCGCCGCCGAGGCGGACGGCACGGCGTTCCGCCTCCTCCAGGGCCAGCGTCGCCGCCGCCTGGCGCCGCTCCATGTCGGCCGCCTGCATACGAGCCGCGTCGAGCGCCCGGACTGCGTCGGCACGAGCCGCCGACGCACGCTCCAGCGCGTGTTCCGACTGCGCCAGCGCGTCCGCGGACGCGACGCAGCGCTGTTCCTCGGTCCGCACCAGCACCGGGTCCGGCAACGACGCTTCACGCTGCGCCCGCTCGCCGGCGAGCTGCAGCAGCAGCGCGTCCGCCCGCTGCAGCCGGCCCGATGCGCCGTCCTGGTCGCGCGCATGCTCGGCCCGTCGCGTGGCGGCGGCGGCGGCGGCGTCCGCATCGGCCTGCGCCGCCCGCTCGGCCGCCTGAAGCCGGTCCTCGAGCTGCGCGACCCGTGCTTCCTGCGCACGGCGACGCTCTGGCAGCGCCGCGAGGAGGGCGCGCAGGCTGGAGTCCTCGTCCAGCAGCCGGCCCTGCGCGTCCTGCGCGTCGGCAAGGCGCAGGGCGGCGTCGTCGTGATCCTCCTGCGCCTGCCTCCATCGGGCTTCCGCCTGCTCCGCATCCCGGTGTGCCCGCTCGTCCTCCCGCGCCGCCCCGTCCGCCTCGATGCGGCGACGCTCCAGCAGGCTGCGTGCGAGTGCCTCGGCGTCGCGCGGCTCCGACAACGCTCGCTCGGCCTCCGCCTCGGCGGCGCTGGCCTCCGACGCGCGCCGCTCCGCTCCCGCCAGGGCGACCTCGGCTGCGGATCGGGCCTCGCCGGCCAGCGCCACGGCGATCCGGGCGCGCTCGTGCAGCAGCGCCGGCAACGCCGCCTCGGCCTCGCGCAGGCTGGCCGCGACCGTGCGGTAGCGGCCGGCCTGCGCCGCCTGGGCGCCGAGCGCCTCGATGCGGGCGTCGAGCTGGGCGCGCCGGTCGTCGACGCGAAGAAGGTTGGCCTCGGTGGCGCGCAGCTTGAGCTCGGCGTCCTGACGCCTGCCGTGCAGCCCGGTGATCCCGGCCGCCTCCTCCAGGATCGACCGCCGGTCCCCCGGCGTGGCGCCGATGATCGCCGCCACGCGGCCCTGGCTGATCAGGGCGGAGGAGCGGGCCCCGCTGGACAGGTCGGCGAACAGGGTCTGCACGTCGCGGGCGCGGGCCTCGCGGCCGTTGATCCGATACGCGCTGCCGGCGCCGCGCTCGATCCGACGGCTGATCTCCAGCTCCGCGTCTTGCAGCGTCGGCCCGTCATGCCGCGGCGGCGCGAGCCCGGCCGCCGCCTCCACCGTCAGCGTCACCTCGGCCAGGTTGCGCGCCGGACGGGCGGCGGTGCCGGCGAAGATCAGCTCGTCCATCTCGCCGCCGCGCAGCGAGCGGGCGCTGGTCTCGCCCATCACCCAGCGCAGCGCTTCCACCACGTTCGACTTGCCGCAGCCGTTCGGCCCGACGATCCCGGTCAGGCCGGGCAGGATCTCGATCGAGACCGGCTCGGCGAAGCTCTTGAACCCGGCGATGCGCAGGCGGGCGAAGCTGACGGGCACGAACGATGTCCAACGAAGGGGAGGGGCGATAAACCGCCGGTCAGGCCCCGGCGTCGGTCGCCTGCTTGAGAAAGGCGTCGTAGTCCATCTCGCCCGAGAACAGCTTGGATCCGAAGACGAAGGACGGGGTGCTGTCGATCTTGTACGTCGCCTGTCCCGCGTTCTGCTCGTCCAGGATCGCCTGGCGCAGCCCCTGGTCGTCGACCACACGCTGGAAGGCGTCGTGCGGCATGCCGGCCAGGACGGCCATCTTGGCCAGCTCGGTCTGCGGATCGTTGTCCTGCGAGAACGCCCAGCGGTCCTGGCTCGCGAACAGCGACTGCACGAACGGCTCGTAGCGCTCCGGCGGCAGGCTGCGTGCGACCATCGCCGCGGTCAGCGCCACCTGGTCGAGCGGGAAGTCGTGATACACGTAGCGGATCCGGCCGGTGTCGATCAGCTTCGCCTGCACCTCGGGAAACACGACCTGGCTGAACCGGGCGCAATGGGTGCAGGTCAGCGAGAACCATTCCTGCACCACCAGCCGGGCGGTCGGGCGCCCAAGGGCGCGATCGGCCATGCGCGGATCGCTGGCCGCGGCGGCGGCAGGGCGGCCGTCCAGGATCACGGACGCGGCGAGGGCGGGCGGGCCTGCGCGCAGCAGGGTGCGGCGGGACAGGCTCATCGGCAAACCTTTCGGTGGATGGAGGGTAGGGCGCCGACAGAACGGTCAAAACCGTCGCACCGTCAAGCGGCCGCTCAGCCGGCGGCCAGCGCCTTGTCCACGGCGCCGGCGAAGTCGGCATAGCTGGCGATCGGCCCGACCTTGGCCGTGCCGAACACGAAGGTCGGCGTGCCCTGGATGTCGTAGCGCTTCTGCCCGTCATCCTGCACGGCCACGATCTCCCGTCGCAGGCCGTCATCGGCCAGCGTCGCCTTGACGTCGGCGTCGGACAGGCCGGCCAACGTCGCCTGGCGGGTGAGGGCAGCCAGCGGATCGGCGTCGGGACGGAACGCCCACGTGTCCTGGGTGGCGAGCAGGGTTTCGACGAAGGGCAGGTATCGGTCCGTCGGCAGCGCCCGGGCGAGACCGGCGGCGGCCAGCGCCACCTGGTCGAGCGGGAAGTCGCGGAACACGTAGCGGATCCGCCCGGTGTCGATCAGCTTGGCCTGCACCTCGGGAAAGGCGGTGTTCGAGAAGTGGGCGCAATGGGTGCAGGTGAGCGAGAACCATTCCTGCACCACCAGCCGCGCGTCCGGACGACCGAGCGCCCGGTCCGCCATGCGCGGGTCGGCCGGCTGGGCCATCGCCCTGCGGCCGAGCAGCAGCGGGGCGGCTGCGAGAAGCAGGCGTCGGCGGATCGGCATGGGCAGGCTCCGGTTCGGATGGATGGGAATGTTCAGCGTCGGGCGCGGGCGGCGATGCGGCCGCCGAGACGCGCCAGCGCGTCGTGCAGCGGGCCGTCCGGCAGCCCCTCGACCGGCACGGGCGTCGGATCCGGCGTCCGCAGCGCCGCCGGGTCGGCGGCGCGTACGCCGTCCTGCACGAAGCGCAGCCGCTCCACCAGCCGCGATCCCAGCGCGGTGTTGATCCGGGCGATCAGCTCCGTCGCCTGGTGCTGCAACTCGAGCGCCGCAGGGCCGGCCACCGCGAGCGTGAGCGTGCCGCCGGAGAAGCGGCGCGGCGACGCGGCTGAGGCGATGCCGGGCCCGACCAGGGCGGGCCAATCGCTCATCAACTGCGTCGCCGCGGGTGCGCGCGTGCGGAACGCCGGCCTGGTGATGGCGGGCAGCAGGCTGGCCAGCGTGCGCGGGCCCTCGAAGGAGCGCCAGCCGGACGACGCGTCGACGGCGGCAACCGGCTTGCCGGTTCGAACAAGCTTCGCCATAGACTCGTTCGTGCTCCCCCAGGCTGCCGACCTTCTGCGCTGGTACGACCGCCACCGGCGCGTCCTGCCCTGGCGCGCGGCCCCGGGCGAGACCGCCGATCCCTACCACGTCTGGCTCAGCGAGATCATGCTGCAGCAGACCACGGTGGCGGCGGTGGTGCCGTACTACAACCGGTTCCTGTCGCTGTTCCCGACCGTGGCGGCGCTGGCCGCGGCGCCGGAGGAGCAGGTGATGCGGGCCTGGGCCGGGCTCGGCTACTACGCCCGCGCCCGCAACCTTCATGCCTGCGCCCGCGCGGTGGCGGCGCGCGGCGGCTTCCCGGACGACATCGAGGGCCTGCGGTCGCTGCCCGGCATCGGCTCCTACACCGCCCCCGCCATCGCGGCGATCGCGTTCGGCATTCCGGCGGTGCCGGTGGACGGCAACGTGGAACGGGTGACGGCGCGGCTGTTCGCGATCGGCACCAAATTGCCGGCCGCGCGACCGGCCCTGGCGCAGGCCGCCGCGACCCTGGGCGTGGACGAGCAGGCGCGGGCGCGGCCGTCGGACTTCGCGCAAGCCTTGTTCGACCTGGGTGCCACCATCTGCACCGCCAAACGGCCCGCCTGCGCCCTTTGCCCGTGGCGCACGCCGTGCCTGGCGCGTGCTGCCGGCATCGCTGAGCTGTTGCCGGCCAAGGAGCCGAAGCGGATCCGCCCCGAGCGGCATGGCGCGCTGTTCCACCTGAGCGACCGGACTGATCGGGTGCTGCTGCAAAGGCGGCCGCCCGAAGGGCTGCTGGGCGGCATGACCGAGCTGCCCGGCACGCCCTGGCGCGAACAGCCCTGGATGGTGCCGGAGTTGCTTTCCTTCGCGCCGGCGAAGGCGGACTGGACGCCAAGCGGCACGGTGCGGCACGTCTTCACCCACTTCGCGCTCACCCTGGCCGTCTACCGCGCCCATCTGCCGGTGGTGCCGGACGCGGTTCTGGCCGGACGGTTCCTGCGCGATCGGGACGCCCTGGCCGGGGAAGCGCTGCCGACCCTGATGCGCAAGGGGCTGGCGGCGGTCCGGCCGGACGGGGCGGCCTGATTCGGGACCGCCGCCGTCAGGACGCCGCGACCGCGTGCTCCGCCGGCTGGCGCGCGGCGCGTCCGGGCCCGGTCATCCGGTCGGGAGCCTCGGACGACGCGGCGGCCGGCCCCAGCAGCTCCGCCAGCTTCGGCCTGTCGCCCCCCATGATCCCGGCGATCGCGTCGGACGAGCAGGGACGTCCGAACAGGTAGCCCTGCACCTGGCTGCATCCGGTGCGCTGCAGCAGCCGGGCCTGCGACGCGGTTTCCACCCCCTCGCCGGTCGTGCACATGCCGAGGCTGCTCGCCATGCCGACGATGGCCTGCACGATGGCGATCGCATGGTCGTTCACGCTCAGGTCGCGGATGAAGGACTGGTCGATCTTGACCTTGTCGAACGGGAACGAGCGCAGGTAGCTCAGCGAGGAGTAGCCGGTGCCGAAGTCGTCGAGCGCGATCTGGATGCCGCGCGCGCGCAGCGCCTGGAGGCAGGCGACCGTCCTGTCCGCCGCGTCGAGGAACACGGACTCGGTGATCTCGAGCTCGAGCCGGTGCGGCGGCAGCCCGCTGCCGGCCAGGGCCGCGTCGATCAGCCCCAGCAGGTTGGGATCGCGGAACTGCAGCGGCGACAGGTTGACCGCCACCCGCGCCGCGCCGTCCCAGGTGGCCGCCTCGCGGCAGGCCTGGTGCAGCACCCAGGCGCCGAGCGGCAGGATCAGGCCGGACTCCTCGGCGATCGGGATGAAGTCGCCGGGCGCGATCCGTCCTTGCTGCGGATGCAGCCAGCGGACCAGCGCCTCGGCGCTGGTGATGTCGCCGGACACGATGTCCAGGATCGGCTGGAACTCCAGGATCAGCTCGCCGTGGTCGATCGCGTGCCGCAGGTCCGCCTGCAGGGCATGGCGCGTCTGCGCGCGCGCCGCCATGGCCGGCTCGAAGAAGTGCCAGGTGCCGCGGCCTTCCGACTTGGACTGGTACAAGGCCAAGTCGGCGCCGCGAAGCAGGGCTTCCGGCTCGTTGCCGACATGCTCGCACAAGGCGATGCCGATGCTGAGGCCGATCGATGCCGGAACGTTGCCGATCCGGTAGGGCTCGCCGATGTGCTCGACCAGGCGCCGCGCCAGCGCTCCGGCGTTCTGCGCGTTGCCGTGGCGTTGCAGCACCGCGAACTCGTCGCCGCCGAGGCGGCCCACCATGTCGCCTTCGCGCAGGCAGCCGCCCAGGCGCTTGGCCACCGCCACCAGCAGCGAGTCGCCGGCGGCGTGGCCGAGCGTGTCGTTGACCGACTTGAAGCCGTCGAGATCCAGGCACATCAGGGCGAACGGGACCGGCTGCGCGCAGGCCTGGCCGAGGGCCTCCCGGAACACGGTCCGGTTGGGCAGGCCGGTCAGGCTGTCGTGGCGCGCCAGGTAGGCGATCCGCTCGTCCGACTTGCGCGCCGCGGTGATGTCCGAGCCGACGCCGCGATAGCCCGCGAAGCGGCCCGCCTCGTCCAGCACCGGCTTGCCGGTAAGGGCGAACCAGCGCGTCCTGTTTCCGAACGCGACCAGGACCTGCAGGTCGCGGAACGCCGTGCGTTCTGCGAGGCACGCCAACACCTTGTCGCCGTCATGCGTCTCGCCCGCCGGCACGGCGGCGTTCCCGGCGATCAGGACGCTGAGCGGCGTGTCCTGCAGCCGTGCCGGATCGCACTCCAGCAGGGCGGCCAGGCGGCCGGACACGCGGTGCAGGCGCAAGTCGGCATCGAGCTCCCACAGCCAGTCGCTGGCGCCCTCCTCGAAGTCGCGCAGCAGCAGGCCGATGATGTCGCCCTGTTCCGCCAGCGCGATCTCGTTGCCGACGCGGCGGATGAAGTCGCGGTTCTGATGCACCAGCACGACGCAGGTCACGAGGAAGTAGCACGCGATCAGGACCGCGTGCTGCAGGCTGATGGACTGCTCGACGAACGGCATCGGCGCCAGCAGGCCGAGCGTGGTGATGACCACGAACAACAACGCGGCGGGAAGCAGCGGCGCCATCAGGATGCTGGACGAGGAGAACCCGGCGAAGATGTAGATCAGCAGTTGTCGCTGGTCTGGGCTCGCCACCGGCATCAGCACCGTCGGGACGGTGGACCAGGTGAGCGCGGCCACCGTCGTGATCGCGATCCGGCTGGCGACCACGCGCTTCGACACCGCGTGAGGCGCGTGCGTCAGCCAGATCCGGCTGCCCAGCAGCACCAAGCCGGGCAGGACCAGCAGCACAGCCAGCAACCCGAGCAGGTAGCGGTGCGGCCCGACCGGCCAGAACGTCCAGATGACGATCAGGTAGCCCAGGATCGAGACACAGGCGATCATGCCGGTGCGGCTGGCCAGGGCGGACACCTGCTCGTAGCGGAGCCGGGCGGACGCGCTGTCGGACGGCGCGTCGTCTGGATGGGATCGGACCGGCTGTGGATGCATCCGCGTGGATCCTTGTCCTGTGCCGGCAGGATCACACGCAAAGATGATCAGCAGGTTAAGCGCGCCGCTTCGGCCCTGCGACCGGCAGTTGGCGATCGCGTCGCCGGCACGCTTCGACCATACGGGTCCCGATCGGCTAGACTGCATGGCGATGAGATTCGTGCACACGTCGGACTGGCAGGTCGGCAAGGGCTTCCGCTTCGCCGACGACGACACCCTCCCGGTGCTGCAGGACGCGAGGCTGGAGGCGATCAACCGCATCGGCCGGCTGGCGCGGACCGAGGGCGCGCCGCTGGTGCTGGTCGCCGGCGACGTGTGGGACGTGGCCGTCCCCGGCGACCGCACCCTGCGGCAGCCGGTCGAGCGCATGCGCCAGTTCCCCGACCTCGTCTGGCACCTGATCCCGGGCAACCACGATCCCCACCTGCCGGGCGGCCCGTGGGAGCGGCTGCAACGGGCCGGCCTGCCCGAGAACGTGCGGCTGCACCTCCTGCCCGCGCCGGCAGCGATCGGCGAGGCGGCGGACGCGGCCTGGCTGCTGCCCGCGGTGCTGGACCGGCGCCACGCCTTCGGCGACCCGACCGCGTCGATGGAGGCGATGACCACGCCGGACGGCGCCATCCGGATCGGGCTGGCGCACGGCTCGGTGCGTTCCTTCGGCTCCGACCTGGCCGACACGCACAACCTGATCGCCCTCGACCGCGCCGAGCGCAGCGGGCTCGGCTACCTCGCACTCGGCGACTGGCACGGCACCGTGCAGGTCGGCCGGCACTCCTGGTACAGCGGCACCCCGGAGGTGGACGGGTTCGACCGCGGCGGCGACGGCGGCGGCAGCGTGCTGGTGGTGTCGAACGCGTCCGGCCGGTTCGAGGCGGTGCCGCACCGGATCGGCCGCTACCTGTGGCGCCAGGAGCGGGCGACGCTGACCGGCCGGGCCGACATCGACGCGCTGGAGCACCGGCTGCGCGGCATCGACCGCGACGACCCCAGCCGGGTGCTGGCCTGGCTGGTGGTCGACGGCCTGCTCGGGCTGGACGACCACGCCGCCTTTCTGGCCCGCATCCGGGACGGGGTCGGCAGCGCGCTGCGGGCGCTCAGGATCGACGACGCGCGGCTCGCGCTCGACGTCGCCCCGGGCGACCTGGCCACCCTTGGCGACGGCGCGCTGCGCCAGGCGGCGGAGCGGCTGTCGGCGCGCGGTGCCGGTGTCGGCGCCGGTGCTGGTGTCGGTGCCGAGCCCGAGATCGCCCGGGCGGCCCTGCGCCGCCTGCTGGTGCTGGCCCGTCGGGAGGACCCGTCGTGAGGCTGCGGGCGATCGAGCTCGACCAGTTCCGCAAGTTCGACCGCCCGGTCCGTGTCGACGGGCTCGGGCCCGGGGTCAACGTGCTGTGCGGCCCCAACGAGCACGGCAAGTCCACCCTGATGGCGGCCCTGCGGGCGGTGCTGTTCGAGCGGCACAACTCCCGCACCGAGGCGATCCGCGGCTACCAGAACCGCCGCGGCAGCACCGCGCCGACGGTGGCGCTGGAGTTCGAGCTGGAAGGCAGCGCGCACCGGATCGAGAAGCGGTTCGTGTTGCGGCCGATGGCGCGCTTGTTGTCGGACGGCGTCGCCCATGAGGGCGACGCGGCGGAGGAGCGGCTGCAACGGCTGCTGGGGGTGTCGGCGCCGTCGCGCGCGGTTCGCGACGCGGCGAAGCAGGCCGCCTCGATCTGGGGCGCGCTGCTGGTCGACCAGGGCGACAGCTTCGCCCAGGCGGCGCTCGGCGAGGGAGCGCGCACGACCTTGTCGGACTGCCTGCAGGCGGAGCTCGGCAGCGTCAGCGGCGGGGCCGCGATCGGCCGGCTGCTGAAGCAGGTGCAGGGGCAGCTCGGCGCCCTGCTGGACGGGCGCGGCCAGCCGCGCGACCGCTACAAGGCGGTTCTCGCCGAGGACGCGGCGGCGAGTGCCGAGATCGCG
Organism: Lichenicola sp.; assembly: GCA_965198655.1. Lineage (GTDB taxonomy): Bacteria > Pseudomonadota > Alphaproteobacteria > Acetobacterales > Acetobacteraceae > Lichenicola. The sequence goes on from OZ240668.1 coordinate 394,979, forward strand.
GAGCTGGGACGCCGACGGCACGCGCTGGACGGGGACCTGTCGGCGGCGGCGGCGGCGCGACGGGAGCTGGCACGCGAGGCCGACCCGGCGGACGGGGAGCGGATCGCAAACCAGTTGGCGCAGGCGCGCCGTCACCGCGACGTGCTTCTGGGCCTGCGCGACCGGCTCCGTCACGCCGAGGGCGAGGTCCGGCTGGCGCAGGCGGCGCACGACGCGGTGCTGGCCGAGCAGGCGAGCCGCGCCACCCGGGCGGCTGCGCTGTCGGAGGCCGAGCGGGCGCTGGCCGGGCTGGTTCGGACCGAGGCGGAGGCCCGGGCGCGCGTGGACGCGTCGCACGCCGCCCTGTCGGACCGGCGGGCGGCGCACGACGCGGCCGCCCGGTCGCACGACGCGTCGTTGCGTGCGCTGCACCGGGCGGCCGCGCGACGGGCCGCGTCGCTGCAGGCCTCTGCCTGCGCCGCGTCGCGGGTCCGGCTGACGCGGGCGCAGGACGCGGCGGCGCGGGTCGCCGCCGCGTCCGCAGCACTGGCCCGGTTGCGTCCGGACGAGGACGCGATGCGGGCGCTGCAGGACGCCGTGCTGGCCGACCGCGGCAACCAGGCGGCGTTGCAGGCGCAGGCCACGGTGCTTGAGCTCGACCTCGGGATGGCGGCCCAACTCGAGGTCGAAGGCGAGGCGGCGGACACCGTGCCGCCGGGTCCGGTCCGGCTGAGCCTGATCCGTCCGGCGGTCCTGACGCTCCGTGGGCTCGGCACGATCCGCATCGTGCCGGCGGCGCGGGACCGGGAACACCTGCTCGCCCGCGCGCAGGACACCGCGCGCGCCCTGCGCCGGCTGCTGGAAGCGGCCGGCTGCGCGGACATGGCGCAGGCGGAACGGGTGGCGGCGGAGCGGCAGGCGGTGCGGACCGCGCTGGACGGGGCGAGGCGGGTGCTGGCGGAGGCGGCGCCGAACGGGACCGGCGCGCTGCGCGAGCAGGCGGCGGCGGATGCGGACGCCCTGGCGCGGATGCTGGCGGAGCTGGGGCTCGACGCCGCGCCGGATGCCGACGAGGCCGCGTCGGCGCTGGACGCGTCGGGTGCTGCGGAGCAACAAGCGCGCGACGCGCTGCACGCGGCGCAGGACGCGCTGCTCGCACCGGACGCCGCGCGCGAGCTGGCCGAGGCGACGCTGCAACAAGCCGCCCTGGACCGGCGCACACGGGAAGCGGAGCGGAACCGGCTCGACGCGGAACGGCAGCGCGCGTCGGCGACGGAGGCGGACGCGGCGCTGGACGCGTGGGAGCGTGCCGCCGCGGACGCGCTGCGCTCGCGTCGGGACGCGATGGCGGCGATAACGGCGTCGGCGCCGGACGGCACGCCGGAGCTCGCCGACGCCGCCATACGCCGGCTGGAGGAAAGCCAGTCCAACCGACGCGGACGGATCGCGTCCTTGCGCGAGGCGATCGCCCGGCTGGACGCCCGGATCGCCGCCGAGGAGGGGGTCGGGCTGGACGAGGCGATCGAGGTGGCGCGACGGCGCCAGGAGGCTGCCGCGCGCAGCGTGGCGCATGACGCGCGCGAGGTGGCGGTGCTGTCGCTGCTGCGCGACACGCTGCGCGAGGCAGACCAGGCCGCGCGCGAACGCTACCTCCTGCCGCTGACGACGCGGATCCGGCCCTACCTGCAGGCCTTGTTCCCGCGCGCCCGGCTGAGCCTGAACGAGGATTTCCTGATCGACGGCCTGTCGCGCGGCGAGACTGGCACCGGCGAGGAGGGCGAAGCCTTCGACGACCTGTCGCACGGCACCCGCGAGCAGATCGCCATCCTGTCGCGGCTGGCGTTCGCCGACATGCTGCTGGGCGGCGGCCGGCCCGCCTTCCTGGTGCTGGACGACGCGCTCGCCTTTGCCGACGGTGCGCGGATGGAGCGCATGTTCGACATCCTGAGCGACGCCGGCACCCGCATGCAGATCGTGGTGCTGACCTGCCGCGAGGAGGTCGCCTCGCGCCTCGGCGGCACCCGGATCGGGTTCGCGGACGCGGCGCGTACCTGACCGCCAGCACGAGGACGCTGCCATGCCCGACGCGACCAGGCCGCCGCTGCTGCCGATCTTTCTCGACCTCCACGGACGATACGCGCTGGTGCTCGGCGCCGGCGAGGCGGCGGACCGGCGGGTCGCCAGCTTGCACGCCTGCGGGGCGATCGTGCGTCAGGAAGCCGAGCGCTTTGCCGAGCACATGCTGGACGGCTGCGCGGTCGCGGTCGGCGCGGAAGCCCCGGACGCCGCGCTCCAGGCGATGACGCAAGCGGCACGGGCGCGCGGCATCCCGTTCAACGTGGTGGACCGGCCCTCCTTGTCCGGGTTCTCGACGCCGGCGGTGGTGTCGCGGGCGCCGCTGCAGGTGGCGATCGCGTCCGGGGGTGCGGCGCCGGTGCTGGCGCGTCTGCTCCGGGCGCGGATCGAGACCCTGGTGCCGCCGGGGTTCGGCCGGCTGGCGGCCCTCGCCGACCGGATGCAGGCGGAAACCAGGCGCCGGCTGCCGAACGTGCTGCGCCGCCGGCGCATGCTGGAAGCAACGTTCTCCGGACGGGTGGCGGACCTCATGCTGGACGGGCGCGAGGCGGAGGCGGAGGCGGCCTACGAGGCGGCGCTGTCCGCCGCGGAGCGGGATGCCGGGCAGCCGGAGCAGGGGATCGTCTACCTGGTCGAGCCGCCGGGGGAGGCGGACCTGCTGACCCTGCGGGCGCTGCGCCTGCTGGGCGAGGCGGACGTGATCGTGCACGAGGTAGGAGAGGATCCCGCGGTGCTGGAGCTGGCGCGACGCGACGCCAGCCGGTGCGTGGTGGCGCCCGGCGAGGCGGTCGCGGTGCTGGGGGAGCTGGCGGCGGCGGGGGCCAAGCTGGTCCGGCTGTCGCCGCGTGCGGGCGAGGCGTCGGCGCTGGCGGCGGCGGGACACGCGGTCGTGTCGGTACCCGGGCTGTTGAAACCGCCTCCTGCGGATTGACGGCGGCCGGATCGGCGTTCAAGCCCGCGTCCATGTCCCGTCTCGACCTGTCCCGCCCCTTTCTTCCCGTGCGGATCGCGGTGCTGACCGTGTCCGACACACGCACCGCCGCCAACGACACCTCCGGCGACATCCTGGCGGGTCGGGTGGAGGCGGCTGGACACGCGCTGGCCGACCGGGCGATCGAGCCGGACGACGCCGGGCGGATCGCAGACCGGTTGTCCGGCTGGATCGCCGATCCGACGATCGACGTGGTGATCAGCACCGGCGGCACCGGGGTCACCGGGCGCGACGTCACGCCGGAAGCCTTCGACCGGGTGGTGGAGAAGCGGATCGAGGGCTTCGGCGAGCTGTTCCGGATGCTGAGCTACGCCAAGATCGGCACCTCGACGATCCAGTCGCGGGCATTGGCCGGGGTGGCGAACGGCACCTACCTGTTCGCTCTGCCCGGCAGCACCGGCGCGGTCAAGGACGGCTGGGACGACATCCTCCTTTGGCAGCTCGACAGCCGCCACGCGCCCTGCAACTTCGTCGAGCTGATGCCGCGGCTGAACGAGCACCGGCGGTAGCGGCTCGCGGTGGCCGTCGGACGGGGAGCGTAGCACCTCGTCGCCAGGCGGCACGGCGGGTGGCGGTCCCCGTCGCACGGCACCCGATAACGGCGGGCGCCGGCCCCCGGCACAGCGCTTCGCCTCGGAGACCATGGGAATGACGCCTCGCCCGTTCATCCTCACCGTCGCGACACCCATCGCTTCGGCCGTCCCGTTCCTGCCTCACCAGTACGCCGAGACGGTTTCCCACGATCCCGCGACGGGCCGGGTCGCCGGGATGCGCGGCCCCTCCGGCAAGCGGACCGGAGACGGGCCGCCGCCGGGCGCCGGCGAGTGGGCGCGGCACCCAGCCTGCGTTCCGTCCGCTGGCCGGGGCGTTGCCGCATGACCGCGCTCCCCGAGTTCCGCCTGGAGGCCCACTTCGCGCGGTGGGAGTTCGCCGCCCGCCACAACCTCGCCGCGTCCGACGCGCAGAGCCTCGCCCTGCCGCAGTTGCTGGCACTCGCGGATCCTGCCGACCGCGCCGCGTTCGACGCGGCCTGGCTCGGCTACACCGAGACGCGCGGCGCGCCCGACCTGCGCGCCGCGATCGCCGACACGTATGATCGCCGCCCGGCCGAGGACATCCTGTGCTTCGCCGGCGCCGCCGAGGCCATCTACGCGTCGATGCGTGTGCTGCTCGGCCCAAACGACCACGCGATCGTCGTCACGCCCAACTACCAGGCGGCCGAAACCGTGCCGCTGTCGATCTGCGCGGTCACCGGCGTGCCGCTCGACCCGGCCGATGGCTGGTCGCTCGATCCCGACCGGGTGCAAGCGGCGATCCGGCCCGAAACCAGGCTCGTCTCGATCAACTTCCCGCACAATCCCACCGGCAAGATCCTCGAACGCGACCGTTTCGACGCGCTGGTCGCGCTGTGCCGTCGCCACGGGCTGTGGCTGTTCTCCGACGAGGTCTACCGGCCGCTCGGGCCGGAGAACACGCTGCACCTACCGCAGGCGGCGGACGCATATGAGCGCGGCCTCTCGCTCGGGGTGATGTCCAAGGCCTATGGCCTGCCGGGCCTGCGGATCGGCTGGATCGCCTGCGCCGACCGCGCGGTGCTGGCCCGGCTCGAGCGCTACAAGCACTACCTTTCGATCTGCAACGCCGCACCTTCGGAGCGGCTGGCGGTGATCGCGCTCAAGGCGCGAGACGCGATCCTGGCACGCAACCGCAGCCTCGTGACCGCGAACCTGGCCCTGCTCGACGCCTTCTTCGCCGACCACGCCGAGCTGTTCGACTGGACCCGTCCCGACGGCGGCTGCGTGGCCTACCCGCGCTACCGGGGCGCGGACGGCGTCGAGGCCTTTGCCAGCAGATTGGTCGAGGAGGCGGGCGTGCTGGTGCTGCCGTCCTCGATCTACCGCTCGGAACTGGGCGAAACGGCGTTCGACCGCTTCCGTATCGGCTTCGGCCGGAGCAACCTTGGCGAGGGGCTCGCGGCGCTCGGCGCCCATCTCACGCGCCGCCAGTAAGCGGTGCGCCGGCCGTGGGGCTCCATGCCAGCACCGTCCCTCAAGCCTGGATCGGCGCGGCCTCCTGGTCTGCGAAGTCCACGCCCTCGAAGATGTCGGCGACGGGGATCTCGATGCCGATCTCCGGCAGTGCGAGCGTGTCGCCCACCGACAGCGAGGCCGCCGTCCACGGCGCGTCGTCCTGGCGTAGGTAGGACACCAGGACCGGGACGGTCTGCTCCACCAGGACGTAGCGCCTGATCGACGGGACGGCGTGATACTCGCGCATCTTGTGGAACCGGTCGGTGCGGGCGTTGCCCTCGCTGACGACCTCGAACACGACCACGGGGTTCGGGATCAACCGGTCCCGTCCCTGGACCGGGATGCAGGTCACGGTGGCGTCGGGATAGCGGACGATTTGTCCGACCGTGGCCACGCCGCCGCCCTCGGCCGGGAACACCTGACAGGCTTTCTCGCGCAACCTGGTGCCCAACTCGGCCACGATGTTGGCGACTACGAGGCCATGGGCGTTGGTCCCGCCGGGCATGGCGACGGGCTGTTCGCCGTCGAACTCGTAGCGTTCCTCCTGGGCCTCGGCCCATCGGAAGAACTCCTCGCGCGTCATGGTCTTGCGCAGGGCGACCTTCATGAGGCCGAGCCTAGCACGGCGCGGCATCGAGTTCCCGCCCCATCGCGAGCCGATCCGACCGGCGGCCCCTCATCGGCCGGAGAGGAGCCGGAACCTTCGTCCCGTTGGCCGGCATGGACGCCCGCCCGCCCTCCGGACCGGGAGCGCATTGACCATCGCGGGACGTCCACGTTCAATCGGGCCGAAGGAGTGCCAGGCATGACCCGTGCGGAGCTGACCGAGAAGATCGTCCGGATCAAGATAGACCAGGGGCTGAGCTGGGGGGAGCTGGCCGATCTCGCCACCGGCCTGTCCAGGGAGTACGTCACCGCCGGCCTGCTCGGGCAGATGACGCTGCCGGCGCAGGCGGCGGACGCGATCGGCGACCGGCTCGGGCTGGAGCCGTACGAGATCAAGCTGCTCCAGGTGCCCCCCTATCGCGGCTCGCTGCCGACCGCGGTGCCGACCGACCCGCTGGTCTACCGCTTCTACGAGCTGGTGTCGGTGTACGGGACCACCTTCAAGGCGCTGATCCACGAGGAGTTCGGCGACGGCATCATGAGCGCCATCGACTTCCGCATGGACCTCCAGCGCGAGCCCGACCAGGCCGGGGACCGCGTGTCCATCACCATGAGCGGCAAGTTCCTGCCCTACAAACCCTACTGATCCAAAGGACCGCAACCGCATGATGTCGAACAGGCTCGCCTCCGCCCTGCTGGGCGTCCTTCTGGCCGGGACCGCGATCCCCGCCGCCCTGACCACGCTTCCCCTGGCGACGCCGGCCCGGGCGCAGTCCGGCGCCAGCTACACCCTGCGCAGGGTGACCTTCGTCGGCAACGCGCAGGTGCCGAGCGCCGAGTTGCAGGCAGCCCTTCCCTACCAGGCCGGGCAGACGATCGACCACGACGCGCTGCAGGCGAACATGGACGCGATCAGCGGGGTGTACCGCCGCCACAACGTCGGCGCCAACATCTCGCAGCGCATGACCGCGACCGGCCATGCCGCCACCATCACCTACACCTTCGCCGAGCAGGCGCCGGTGGCGCCCACCGTCACCCATGTCGGCATCACCGCCGACACCGTCACCGCTTCCGGCAACAGCCGGATCAAGACCGCCGACATCCTGGCCGCGTCCGGCATCAGGCCGGGCGGCCCGGTCACTACCCAGTCGATCCAGGCGGCGCAGACGGCGATCGTCGCCCTCTACAAGAAGGCCAACATCGGCTCCACCGTCAGCAGCGACTGGACCAACGCCGCGCAGCCGCAGCACGTCAACCTGGTGTTCAGGATCGTGGAGAAGCCCGATAGCTGACGCGGCCGGATCGAGCGGTGCGGCAGCACCGCCCTCCGCCCGGGCCGGTCAGGGGGAAACCTCCCATCCGGTGCTGACGCGGCGCACCCCGTAGTATTGCGGCCGCAGCAGCACTTGGTCCGGTGCCGGGCCGCGTATGCGCTCCCAGATGGCGCAGGACGCGGTGTCCGACGCCGGCCCGGGTGCGGTGCGCACCGCGTCGCGCACCAGGCCCAGATGCGACAGGTCGGCCTGGTGGTCGGACCCGTCGAGGGCGTTCAGCACGGCGACGCTGCCGCAGCTCTGCTCGGCGCAGCCGGCGAGGCCCAGGATGGAGAAGATCGCCAGGACCGCCGGCCGCATGGCGCCGCGGGCCGGCTGCGTCGGGCCGGGCCTCATGCGGCGCGCCCGCGCAGCCGACGCGCCAGCAGGCCCAGCCCGGATCCGGCGGCCGGAAGCGGCTCGGCCAGCAGGTCGAGATGGTCTGTTCCCCGCGCCTCGTGCTCGCGCATCACCGCGTCCGGCGTGGCCGGGCGGGTGCCGCCATCGGCCTCCACCACGTGCAGGCGGTAGCCGAGCCCGATCAGCCAGTCCAGATAGGCCGGACCGGAGATGCCGGAGATGCCGGGCATCAGCGACGGGCTGAACTCGGACACGATCAGCGGGCGATCGCGCCGTATGGTCGCGGTGCAGCCGCCCAGCGCCAGGTATTCCGCCCCCTCCACGTCGGCCTTGATCAGGCTGATGCGCCGGTTCGCCGGCACCAGCGTGTCGGCGCGCACGCAGCCTACGGTCTCGGCGTCGAGCAGGGCGGCGGTTCCGTCGGGCGCTGCGGAGGTGGTGCCGTTGGAATGGGAGCGGTTGAGCACCAGCAGCCCCGGCGCCAGCCCGGCCGCCACCTGGACCACCAGCACGTTGCCGTAGCCGTTGGCGCGCCGGCTGGCCTCGACCAGGCGGGCGTTGGCGGGGTTGGGCTCCACCGCGATCACCGACCCGGCAGGTCCCACCAGGCTCGCCGACAGCATGGTGAAGTAGCCGATGTTGGCGCCGAGATCGAGCACGTGGTCGCCCGGACGCAGCCGGGCGCGGAACAAGGCGGTCACGTCCCGCTCGTAGTCGTCGCAGCGCACGTAGCGCCCGACCGCGGCGTCGTCCGCCTGCGTGTAGATGGCAAAGCCCGGCAGCCGCGCCAGCTCGACCGTTCCCAGGGCCGACCCGCCGAGCAGGCCACGCCGGGCGAACTCGAGCGAGTTCAGGTAGCTCGACACCACCCCGTCCAGCGCCTCGCCGACCCGCATCGCGTGGCCGCGCCACTCTTCCCGGTTCGGCAACCGGCCCAGGATCAGCCGGAAGCAGGCGAGGATGTCGGCCGCGTCGGCGCGGTCGGAAAAGGCTCCGCTCCATGGCGCGAGGCCGGCGGATCGGCTCCCAGCGGCTTGTTCTTCCTCGGACTTGGTCTGCAGCACCGCCACGTTGACGCGTCGCTCCGGATGGCGCATCCCCGGCCGGACGTGGCGGGACCCGCGAACACCGCGCAATGTGGCAGCGCTCGCGCGCAAGAGCAAAGCCGGTCCGGGCGCTGCGAGCCGGCCGGCACGGCGCCGCCCACCCGGTCCAGGACGGAGAACTGCGTGCCCAACAGGATCTGGGTCGACGTCGAGGACCTGTTCCAGTACTCGGTGTTCAACGCCCGGCCGAGCGGCATCCAGCGGATCGAGCTGGAGCTGTGCCGCGCCCTGGTGCTGATGCCCGAAACCCGCGACCGCGTCGGCTTCGTGCGTCACGCCCCCGCCCGGAACAGCTTCACCGCGATCCCGTTCGCGGCCGTGGACGCGCTGCATGCGCGCCTGACCACCGCGGCGGCCCGCCCGCTGGCAAGGCCCGGGCCGGACCCCGACCCGGCCGCCGGTCCGGGCCGTCCCGGGCTCGCGCGCCGCATCGCCTATCGCATCCCGCTGGACGTGCGCGCGCCGCTGGTCCGGCTGGTCAAGTCGCAGCGCGACACCCTGGACGCCGCCGGCAGCCTGGCCGGGGTGACGTGGAAGCGGCTGCGCCCCTCGGCGCGCAACGCGCTGGAGGCGGCCTCGCACGGCGGTGCTGCGTCGGGCGACGGCCTGACCGTGGCAGGCTTCGCCGCCACCGCCGAGCCCGGCGACGTGCTGCTGGTGCTGGGCTCGAACTGGTTCCACCCGTTCTATGGCGAGCTGGTGTCGCAGGCGCGGGAGCGGCACGGGCTCCGCGTCGCCCTGTTGGTCTACGACCTAATCCCGCTGCTGCGGCCGGAATGGTGCGACGCCAACCTGGTGCAGCGGTTCCGGCACTGGGCCAGCAGTCTGCTGCCGCAGGCGGACGTCCTGCTCACCATCAGCCAGTGGAGCGGGCAGGACGTGCTGCGCATCGCCGAGCGTGACCGGCTGACGCTGCGCACGAAGCCCGTGACCATCCCGATCGGCACCGGGTTCAGCATCCCGCCCGGGCACCGCGTCGACCAGGCGCCCGGCGACCGGCTGCCGCCGCCTGGCAGCTACGTGCTGATGGTGTCCACCATCGAGGCGCGCAAGAACCACGCCCTGCTGGTGCGGACCTGGCGCCGCCTGCTCGACGCGCTGCCGCCGGACCGGGTGCCGACCCTGGTGTTCGCCGGCAAGGTGGGCTGGCTGGTCGACGACCTGATGCAGCAGCTTCGCAATGCCGACTGGCTCGGCGGCAAGGTCGTGCTGGTCGAGAACCCGCAGGACAGCGAGCTGGAGCGGCTGTATCGCGGCTGCCTGTTCACCGTGTTCCCGTCCTTCTACGAGGGCTGGGGCTTGCCGGTGACCGAAAGCTTCTCCTTCGGCCGGCCCTGCGTCATCTCCAACGCCAGCGCGCTGCCGGAGGCGGGCGGCGAGCTTGCCCGCTACTTCGACCCCGAGAACGGCACGCAAGCCTTCCAGGTGCTGCGCGAGGCGATCGAGGACCCGGCCGGGGTCGCCGCCTGGACCGCACGGGTGGCGGCCGAGTTCAAGCCGGTCGGCTGGGACGAGTCGGCCCGTGCGATCCTGCGCGCGATCGACCGCGCCCGGCCGGCAGCGCTCCCTGCGCGCGACCCTTCGCCCGGTGCCGGCGACCCGGCGGAAGCCCGGTCCGGCCGCGCTCCGCACCTGGTGTGAGAGCCCGTTCGAGAATGGGGTGTGCCGGTGATCCGACGCGTCCGTCTGCACTTGGCCTGGGCTCACGGCCAGAGGCCGCTCCGCTCCGGTTCTCGACGGACACGCCGGCCGTGCCGCGCTTCGCACGGCATCCTCGCTCGGCACACCCCATTCTCGAACGGGCTTTGAGCGCGGTCGCGCTGGAACAGGGAGCCGTGCCCGGGCCATGACGTTCGTCTCGTACGCCCAGAACTTCGAGGACGTCCTGCTGTGGCGGGCGCTCGGCACGGTCGAGCGCGGCTTCTACATCGATGTGGGCGCGCAGCACCCGGACGTCGACAGCGTCACCCGCGCCTTCTACGACCGCGGCTGGTCGGGCGTGAACATCGAGCCGCTCCAGGCCGAGGCGGCCCGTATCCGCGCCGCCCGGCCGCGCGACGTGACGCTGCAACTGGCGCTGGGTGCGGCGCCGGGCGAGGCGGTGCTGCACGCGCTCGACGGCACCGGGCTGTCGACGCTCGACCCCGCGGTCGCCGCCGGACACGCGCAAACGCGCATCGTGCGCGAGGTGGTGGTGCCGGTGCGCACCCTGGCCGAGATCTGCCGGCTCTACGCGCCGGACGACATCCACTTCCTCAAGATCGACGTCGAGGGCGCCGAGCGGGCGGTGCTGGAAGGCGCCGACCTGGTGTCGTTCCGGCCCTGGATCATCCTGGCCGAGGCGACCGCGCCGGCCTCGACCATCCCCACCCATGCCGGATGGGAGCCGCTGCTGCTGGACGCGGAGTACCGCTTCGTCTGGTTCGACGGGCTCAACCGCTACTACGTGGCGGCGGAGCGGCACGACGCGCTGGCGCCGGCGTTCTCCACCCCGCCCAACGTGTTCGACGACTTCCTGCGCGCCGCCGACGGCGTGCTGGCGCAGCGGATCGGCGCCGCCGAGACCGAGCTCGCGTCGCTGCGCGCCGCCGTGTCGGACGCGCAGGCCGGGCTAGACGCCGGTGCCGCTCGGGAACGGCGCGCCGTCGAGCACGCCGAGCACGAGCTGGCCCGCCTGCGCGAGCTGCTCGGCCGGCAGGCGGAGGAAGCGGCGCAGGCCGAGCACGAGCGCCGGGAGCTGGCGCAGGCGCTGCACGACGCACGGCACGAGCTGCAGCAGACTCACCTGCGCCTGCAGGCCACCGAGCACGAGCGGCACGACGCCCGGCACGAGCTGCAGCAGACCCATTTGCGCCTGCAGGCCACGGAGTGCCGCCTGCAGGCGATGGAGACCAGCCGCTCCTGGCGCGTCACCGCGCCGCTGCGCCGTGCCGTGATCCGGACCGGCCTGCGGCCCGATGCCGCGGCGCCCGTGGCGGCGCCTCCCGTGCCGGCACCGTCCCCCGATCCCGTGCCGGCGCCGCCACCCCACCTTCCCGTGCCCGGGACCGAAGCGGACCCTCCGGCCGCACCCGGGGATGACCTGGCCACCGAGCCGTTGCCGATCCTGACGCCGCCGCCGGTGCTGCTGGGCGCGGGCGAGGGCGGCCTGCTCGCGGTGCACCAATTCCATTCCGGTTCGGCGGTCGGCGACGCGATCACCAACGCCATGCTGCTGACCCGCACGCTGCTGCGCGCGATGGGCTACGACAGCGAGATCTTCGTCGAGCAGCCGCCCGCGGCGCTGGCACATCTCCTGCAGCCGATGGAGCGGCTGCCGCGTCACGACCGCTACGTGCTGATCGTGCGCCATTCCATGGGCTACGACCGGTTCGCGCAGGTGCTCGACCTGCCGGCGCCGAAGATCCTGCTCTACCACAACATCACCCCGTCGGCGCTGCTGGCCCGGCATCTGCACCTCGCCCACTACGCCCGGCTCGGCCGGGAGCAGCTCGGGGCCTTCCGCGGCCGGGTGCGTGCGGCCCTGGCGGACAGCGAGTACAACGCCCTTGAGCTGCGCCGGCTGGGCCTGTCGCCGGTGCGTGCCTGCACCCTGCTGTTCGACACCGCAGCGCTGCGGGCCCGCGCCGCCGCCGCGGCCGGGACCCGCGCCGCGGATGCGCCGTTCACGGTGCTGTTCGTCGGCCGCATCGTCGAGGCGAAGGGACAGCTCGCGCTGGTGGAGGCCTTTGCCGCCTTCCGGGCGCAGCTCGGCGCGCCGTCGCGCCTGGTGCTGGTCGGCCGCGACGAGGGTGCCGCCGATCCCTACGCCGCCGCCCTGCGCCGACGGATCGACGTCCTCGGGCTGGACCAGGACGTCGTGCTGGCCGGCGCTGTGCCGGACGACACGCTCGACCGCTGGTATGCATCGGCCGACCTCTACGTGTCGCTCAGCCGTCACGAGGGTTTCGGGGTGCCGCTGGTGGAGGCGATGGCGCACCGCGTGCCGGTGCTCGCCTGGCCGGGCGGGGCGGTGCCGTACACCCTGGCCGGCGCCGGAAGGCTGCTGGACAGCCTCCATCCGGATGCGGTCGCGGCCGCGATGCTGTCGCTGGCGCGCGATCCCGCGGCGGCCGACCGGCAGCGCGCGCGTCAGGACGCGGCGCTCGACCGCTTTGCGCTCGACCGCCAGCGCGACGTGCTGCGGGACGCGCTGCTGCGCGCCGGCGCCGAGCCGCCCAACGACCGCGACACCCCGACGTTGCTGGACGACAACCTGCGCTACACGGTGAGCGGCCACGTCAACGGCAGCTACAGCCTGGCGGCGATCAACCGCGAGCTGGCGTTGCAGCTTGAGCAGGCCCGTCCCGGCCGGGTCAGGCTGCGCCCGGTGGAGGGCGGCGACACGCTGGACCTGTCCGGCGTGCCGCCCGAACAGCGCGACTCCGTGACGGCGCTGGTGCATCGCGAGCCGCATCCGACCGGCCCCGAGCTGGTCATCAGCCAGCACTATCCGGTGCACGTCCCGTCCCGTCCCGGCGACGTTCCGGTGGCGATGCTGTTCTGGGAAGAGTCGCTGTTGCCGGCCGAAACGATCGCGCTGCTGGGGCGCCACTTCCGCGCCGTGGTGGCGCCGACCGCGTTCGTGCGCGACGTGCTGCTCGACTCCGGCCTATCCATCCCGGTGCGCGTGATCCCGCCCGCGCTGCGGCTCGACTGCTTCGCTGGCCTGCGCGCCGCCCGCACCGCCCGCCCGGCGCGCGACGTCCATTGCTTCCTGCCGCATTCCTTCCTGCACGTGTCCTCCTGCTTCCCGCGCAAGGGGGTGGACGTGCTGCTCCGCGCCTGGGCGCGCGCGTTTCGCGTCGGCGACCCGGTGCGCCTCCTGATCAAGGGCTTCCCCAACCCGCACAACACGGTGGCAGCCGACCTCGCAGCACTCCAGGCGTCAAACCCGGACCTGGCCCCGGTCGAGCTGATCGACCGCGACCTCGACCCGGACGCGCTGCTCGCCTTGTATGCGGGAGCCGACACCGCGGTGCTGCCGACCCGCGGCGAGGGCTACAACCTGCCCGCCGCCGAGGCGCTGGCCGCCGGTCTGCCCCTGATCGTCACCGGCGGCGGCGGCCACATGGATTTCTGCGCAGGGCCCGAGGGCGCGCTGCCGGGGGTCCGGCTGCTCCGCACCCGCGCGTCGCCGTCGGGGAGCCATTTCGCGGTGGCGCACGCCTCCTGGCTGGAGCCGGACGAGGACGACCTGGTGGCGGCGCTGCGTGACGCCGCGGTGGCCGCGGACCGGCCGATGCCGTCGCCGCCGGCGGTCCTGTCGCCGGACGCCCTGGCTCGCGCCTACGCATGCCTGGCGACCGACCTGCTGCTGGCGCCGCCGCCGGCGCCGCTGCGGGTGAGCTGGATCTCGAGCTGGAACCTGCGCTGCGGCATTGCCGAGTATTCCCGCCACCTGATCGGCGCCATGGACGCGGACGCGGTCCGGATCCGCGTGCTGTGCGACCGACGGACGCAGATCGGCGAGTCGGACGGCGCCGTGTTCTGGCCCTGCTGGCAGCTCGGCGATCCGCGCACGGTGGAGCCGCTCGCGGCGGTGCTGGCCGCCGACGACGCGGACGCGGTGGTGATCCAGCACCAGCCCGGCCTGCTGCCGTTCCGCGACCTCGCCAGGCTGGTGTCGCATCCCGTGCTCGGCGATCGCGTGGTCGTCGTCACGCTCCACAACACGCGCGACCTGCTCGACCTGTCGGGAGCGGACCGCATCGCGGTGACGGGAGCGCTGGCGCGGGTCGACCGGCTGCTGGTGCACACCCCCGCCGACGTCGAACGCCTGCGCGACCTCGGCCTTGCCCGCAACGTTTCCCTGCTTCCGCACGGGGTGGCGCCACCCCTGCCGGTCCGGCCGGCGCGCGTGTTGCGGCCGGACGACGCCGACGGCCCGCTGATCGGCTGCTACGGGTTCTTCCTGCCGGGCAAGGGCATCGATGTCCTGATCGAGGCCGCGTCGCGACTCCGAGCGCAATGGCCGCACCTGCGGCTGCTCCTGGTGAACGCTGAATACAACTCTCTAGAATCGCGGGACGAGATGCGCCGGTGCCGACAGTTGGCGGAAGCCCTCGGCCTTGCCGACCGGATCGAGTTCCGCACCGCCTTCCTGCCGCAGACACAGGCCCTGGACATGCTGACGGCCTGCGACATCCTGGCCCTGCCGTATCAACCGTCCAGGGAGGCGGCGAGCGGCGCAGTGCGCGGCGCGCTGATCACGGGAGTGCCGGTCGCGGTTACGCCAATTGCCCTGTTCGAAGAACTGGGCGAGGCGGTCCATCGCTGCGACGGGATCGATGCGGACGACCTGGCGGCTGGACTCGACCGCCTGCTCGGTGATCCGGCGCTGCGGCAGCAGGTGCAGGACGCGGCCCAAGCCTGGATTGCGGTGCGGCAATGGCCCGACGCCACACGGCGGCTCCAGGGCATGCTGACCGGCCTAGTACGGACGAAGAAGCTGGGCTGACACCTGGCAGCGATCCGTAAACCCGACAGGTCTCGCGGATCCCGGATCGGAAACGTCCGTCGGCAGCATACCGACGGACGCCTGTTTGTCTGGATCAGACGGTCTTGATGGTGCCGTTCACGCCGCTCGGGAAGAACAGACCGCTTGCGGTGCCGGGTGTGCTGTTGCCGTAGGCGATCGAGAGCACCTGGCTGGTGGTGCGGCGATACGCTTGGCCGGCGAAGTCGGTGTTGGTGAAGTTGAACGGGTTGGAGTTGTAGTCCGTACCGTGGTCGCCGACACCCGACAGCGTCTGCCGAAGCGCGGAGATCGCGTTGGTCGCATCACCGGCGCCGACGCCAGCCAGGTAGGCGCGGATCAGCCCGGCCTGGTAGCTTTCCGCGCCCAGCAGGCTAGCCGCGTAGGCGAGATTGGTCGGGTCGGTCAGCAGGGCCGCGGCGCCCGTAAGCGCCGTGACGCAGACATCCTCGAGCACATAGGCGCCGAGCAGGAAGTTGATCTCGCTCGAATATGGGTCGAACGAGCCGCCCGCGGGAACCAGGCCCGCCGCGGCCGCTAGCACGCTCCAGGAGTCGGCGAGGTCGATCGACGGCTCGGCGATGGCGGCGCTGCCGAGTACCTCGCGGATGACCTGCACGTGGCCAAGCTCGTCGTTGGCGAGCTGCTGCGCGTAGTAGCCGACCGCTTCCGTCTGAAACGGGACGGGCGACCCGCCGGTCACGCTTCCTTGGATGCCGGTGCCGGTCAGCCCCGCCGCGCCCACATAGGTGCCGAGGCCGTTTCCGGTCGTCGCGCGCAGGTAGTACTCAGCGCCAAGATACTCGAAGTTCAGCGCGAAGTTGAAGATATCGACGTCGGTCACGGTTGCAGCGCTGGCAGTCCTGCTGCCGAACAGGCCTGCCGCCGCGAGGCCGGCGAGGCCGAAGCCGGCGCGACGCATCACCACACGTCGGCCGTTGGTGGCGTTCTCTTCCGGGACCCTGTTCGCGCCAAGCTCCGGGCTTGCGCTGGTCTCGGACTGGCTGGTGGTGTCGAGCATGGAATGATCTCCTGCGGAGAAGGCGTGCCGCGACCTGTTGACGGTCTCGGCGCCGTTCCGCGCGTGCCTGGACGTGTTGAAGGGGCTGGACCGGTCGATCAGGTGGCGGTGCTGTTGAACAGGCCGTTCACCCCTTTGGGAAAGAACAGGCCGGCTGTCGGCGATGCGCCGCCATAGACGATGTTCAGCACCTGCTGCGTCGTGCGGCGATAGGTCTGCCCGTTGTAGTCGACGTTGGTGAAATAGTACGGGTTGCCAGTGATGGCAGTGCCGTTGTCCGGCACGCCACCCAGCTTGGCGCGCAATGCGGAGATGGCGTTGGTGGCGTTGCCCGCGCCGACCTGCGACAGGTAGCCGCGGATCGCGCCCGCATGGTATCCCTCGACGGCGAGGACGCTTGCGGCGTAGCTGAGATTGCCCTTGTCGGTGAGCAGGTTGGCTGCCCCAGCATAGGCGGTCACGCCGACATCCTCAAAGATGTAGGCGCCGAGCAGGAAGCTGATCTCGTCCGCGAACGGGTTGAAGGTATCGTTCGGGCCAACCAGCCCGGCGGCCTGGGCCAGGGTCGTGAAGCTGGCCGCGAAGTCGATCGTCGGCTCCGCGATCGCGCTCGCGCCGAGCGCGGTCTGTAGGAAGCGGACATGGGATAGCTCATCGTTGGCGATCCGCAAGGCGTAGTAGGCGAGGGCCGGGTTCTGGAACGGAACCAGGGAGCCGCCGGTGACGGTGCCCGGTGTGCCGACGCCGGTGAGGCCGGTATAGGCACCGAGCGGCTGGCCGGTTGCGGCCCGCAGGTAGTACTCCGCTTCCAGGTATTCTAGGTTCAACGCGAAGTTGAGGATGTCGGCATCGGTATAGGTCGCTGCGGAGGCGGAGGTGCTCGTCGCGATGCTCGCGCCGCCCAGGGCGCCGAGTGCCACCGCACCAGCCCCAACGCCCTTCATCAGGCGGCGGCGGCCGAGGGCGGGGCCCTCAGGCATCACGTGACTCGTCTCAAGTCCGGCCATTTGAACGTTCCTGTCCATAGGTGACGCCCGCCATGTTGCCGAGGCCACAGGCAGGCGGATGACGTCGTGCGCCATACAGTTAACGATACAAGCGATGTGCATCGGTGGATGCAGGGCACTGTTAAAATTTCCGCAACGATGACATAAACTAGCCGTGAGTAAGCTTTTGCAATCCACCGTTGCCACCAGGCTTGGGGTCCTCCGCCTGCCCGACGACGAGCCTCGGGGATCGCTGGCTGTTGGTGAGGCCGGAATAGGAAGGGATCCGGCGATGAACGAGGTGATCCTGACCGGCCTTCCCGAACCAGTCGCGTCGGACGGGCCGGGGCGACGGCCGGGTGTCATGCGCCGTCCATCGCCTGCGATCGACAAGATCGTCTTCGCCAACCAGCTTCGCGGCCTGTGCGTCCTGGCCGTGATGCTGGTCCACTACGCCGTTGTTGCCCAGTTCATGCGCGGCACCGTCGCCTGGGTGGTCGCGGCGCCGCCGCTGGACACGCCGCCAAATCCCATCGGGATGTGGGTCTATCCACCTTGGCTCGACCTGGGCAAGTTCGGAGTCGGCGCCTTCTTCCTGATCAGCGGCTTCGTCATCCCGTTCTCGCTGCGTCGCTCCGGGATGGGCAGCTTCCTGCTGGCGCGCGCTCTGCGCATCTACCCGACTTTCTGGATGGCGCTGCTGCTCGAGGGCTGCGCCATCGCCGCCAGCGGCCGCTACTGGCATCGCCCGCCCGCCTTCGGCATCGACGCCTACCTGGTCAACGGCCTGCTGTTCGCGACCCTGCTGGGTCACCTCACCGTGGACTGGGTGAGCTGGACCCTGTCGATCGAGGTGAGCTTCTACCTCCTCGCGACCCTGCTGCGGCCGGCGCTGCTGTCGTTCCGCGTCTGGCCGCTCGTCGCGTTCGCCGCCGTTGCCCTGGTGGTGAACGTCCTGCAGGGAGGCTCCGTGATCCAGCTTCCGATGCCGCTGGTGAGCGGGCTGATGTATGTCGGCTACATCCTCATCGGCACGCTGTTCCATTACCGCTACCAGGGGGCTATCTCCCGTCGTCGGCTGGCGGCCGGCGTGCTGGGACTAGGCGTTATCTTCTTCGCCAGCTATGCGCTCGGCCCGACCGCCGGCGACTTCCGCTCACTTCATACGACCAGTTTCGGGCTTGCGATCCTGGTATTCGCGTGCTGCTACCGGATGCGCGGCCGGTTCCGGCCGAACCGGGTTCTCGACGGCTTGGCCGCCGTCAGCTACCCGCTCTACCTGATCCACTCCGCCTTCGGCTTCACGGTCCTTAGCTTCCTGGTCATGGCGTGGCACCTGCCGTTCCCGGTTGCAGCCCTGCTTGCGGTGGCGGTGGCCGGCGCTGCGGCGGCGGCATTGCACGTCGGCATCGAGCGTCCCTCCATCGGCCTTGGTCACCGCCTGCGCAGAAACCTGGAGCCACGCGACCGAGATCCGCTCGCGGTCCAGCCTTCCGGCCTACGGGGATACAGGCCGACAACAACGGTTCAGGCGCCGGCACGTCCTGGTGCCCAACCGTGGAATCCGCTATCTGGGCCCGGAACCTGAATGACGGACATGGATATTCCCGGCAGCGCCTCATCGGAAGGGTTAGCATCCGTCGGTCTGTTTTCCTCCCTTGCCAGCTATCTCGAACTTGGGATCGGGACGGTCGAAGGATGGTTGTCGCCGACCACCGCGTCCATCCTGGCGCAGCTGCTGGTCGAGCAGGTGCGTGCCGGCCTGCGCGGCGACGTGTGCGAGATCGGCGTGCATCATGGCCGGCTGTTCATGGTGCTTGCCAACGCCCTGGCGCCCGGCGAGCAGGCGGTCGCGGTGGACGTGTTCGGCGACCAGGAGAAGAATGTCGACCGATCGGGGCAGGGCGACCGCGCCGTCTTCGAGCGGAACCTGAGCCGCTACGCGCCCGCCGCAACCGTCGAGATCGTGCAGGAGTCCAGCCTCGACCTGGAGCGGCTCGGCTTCCTGTCGCACCGATTCCGCTTCATCTCGATCGATGGGGGCCACACCGGATCCACGGTGGCCAGCGACCTGCGGCTGGCGGAGTACACCTTGCTCGGCAGCGGCATCGTGGCCTTGGACGACATCCTGAGCAGCCACTGGACCGGCGTGCTGACCGGGCTCGCTTCCTATGTGGGTGCGGGCGGAACGCTGGTGCCGTTCGCGCTGGTACCAAACAAGCTGCTGCTGACGACCGATCAGGCTGCGGCAGGCCTCGGCAGGATGCTGCTGCGGCGCTTGTTTCCGCTGGCGCTGGCCAAGCCAGACCTGGAGTTCCTCAACGGCACGGTGGACAGCTACGACGACCATCCACACTACGATCGCGAGAACTGCGGCAACCTGCACGGTGCCCTCGACGCGCTACGAGGCGAGCGGGACGCGCTCGCGTCGCAGCTCGACCAGGTTAGCGAGGAGGCCGCTCGCTTGCGACGCGCGCACGACGCGCTGGCGAGCCGGCTAGCCGCGGCCGAGGCGCACGCCGCCAGGCTGCAGGCGAGCACGTCGTGGCGCGTCACCGAGCCGCTCCGCAACATCGTCAGCCTAGCCAGGAGCAAGGGCTGAGGGCGCTCTGGATGTTGGCGAAGCATTTTTTTGCGTGAAAGGAGGAAGGCCCGTGAGTCAGGTCCCCACAGACTCGGCACGTCCTGACGCTAGCCCCGGTCCCGACGCCGCGCCTCGCGGACCATGCGCCGCTGCATCGCCAGGCGCTCCGCCACCGGGCGCTCCCCCGCCATCCGCGTCGCCGTGCCCCCCACGAACAACCGCTGCGCCGACTGCATCACCAGCACCTGGTAGGCGGCGTTCAACGCCAGCGTGTGCGAATGATAGTTGCCCACCGCCAGCATCAGGTCGCCATGCGCCTCGTCCAGATAGGTGCGCATGATCGCCCCCGCCGCGGCGACGTTGTAGCAGGGCTCGTCGCGCAGCCGGGCGTAGACGGTGGCGACCCCAGTATGGGTGTAGCGCGCCAGGGCCCCGAGCCAGATCGTGTTGACCTGCATCACGCCGAGGTCCTGGCTGGCGTTGTTGTTGCGGTGCACCAGTCCCGGGCTGCCGCCTTCCACCGCCTGGATCGCGGGCAGCACGCGCGGCGGCAGGTGGTAGATCGAGGCCACCAGCCCCATGCAGGCGAGATACGGAACCGGCATCAGGGCCTGGCGTCGCGGGTCGTCATGGCGCCGATCCTATCGCAAACGACACGGGCGGGAAATCGTCCGATCGAGCGCGATGCGCTAGAACACCCCGCACCACGTTCCAGTGTGAGGCCATGCCGTCGATGTCGAACCGCCTTCTCCGTTTCTCTCGTTCCAGGCTCCACGCTCCCCAGGACGACGGCTTCACCCTGATCGAGCTGCTGGTGGTGATCGCCATCCTGGGCCTGTTGATCGCCCTGGTGGCGCCCGCGGTGCTGGGCCAGCTCGGCGGCGCCAAGGTCAAGATCGCGACCCAGTCGATCGAGCGCCTCGGCCAGATCCTGGACCTGTACAAGCTCGACGTCGGCTCCTATCCCTCCACCGACGACGGGCTGCAGGCGCTGGTCGCCAAGCCGTCCGACGCCGACAACTGGAACGGCCCCTACGTGAAGGGCTCGGTGCCGGTGGACGCCTGGAACCACCCCTACCTGTATCGCAACCCGTCCAACCGCGACGGCCACGACTACGACCTGTGCTCGGGCGGCCCCAACGGCAACGCCGGCAACAGCAGCAGCGAGATCTGCAACAAGTAGCGCGGTCCCGGTGCCGCCCTTCCTCCTGCCCGTCCTGGTCTCGCCGGCGGTCGGCAGCTTCCTTGGCGTGCTGGCGATGCGCCTGCCCGACGGTCGTCCCGTGGCGCTGGCCCGCTCCGCCTGCGACTCCTGCGCCCACCCCCTCGGTCCCCGCGACCTCGTGCCGCTGCTGAGCTTCGCCGCCTCGCGCGGCCGCTGCCGTTACTGCCGGGCGCCGATCCCGCGCGCCCACCCGGCGATCGAGATCGCGGCCCTCGTGGTGGCGCTGGTCGCCGCGGTGGCGCTGCCGGCAGATTCTCGGCTCGTTTGGTCCGGCTGCGTGCTCGGCTGGGCGGCCCTGGTGCTGGCCTGGATCGACTGGCGCAACTTGCGCCTGCCCGACGTCCTCACCCTGCCGCTGCTGCTGGCGGGCCTGCTCGCCTGCGCCGCCACCGACCCGCCTGCGCTGCCAGACCACGCCGCCGCCGCCGCCGCCGGCTGGCTCGGCTTCACCCTGTTGTCGGCCGCCTATCGCCGTCTGCGCGGCCGCCCCGGGCTCGGCGCCGGCGACGCCAAGCTGCTTGCCGCCGGCGGCGCCTGGCTGGGGCTGGCGGCGCTGCCGCTGATGGTGCTGGGCGGCGCGCTCGCGACCCTGGCGCTGGCGGCCATCGAGGGCAGGGGCCGGCTGCGCCCGGACCGCGCGGTGCCGTTCGGCCCCGGCCTGGCGCTGGCGCTGTGGGCGCTCTGGCTCTGGCTCGCGCCGGGCGCCGGCCCGGCCGCCGGGTGACGCCCTTGCGCGCCCGGTGGTCCCGGCACCATCGTTAATCCTCGGCCAGGAGGCATCCCATGAACCACATCCCGCTCGAGCCGGCGATCGACCGCCTCGGCCGTCTGCTGGTCGAGACCGGCCGCTGCGACGCCCGCAGCCTGGAGCGCGCCCGCCGCGCGGCGGAGGAGAGCGACAGCCGCTTCGACGTGATCCTGCTCCGCCTCGGCTTGGTCTCCGAGCGCGGCCTGGCCGACTCCTACGCCGAGCTGCTCGACCTGCCCGTGATCGGCCCCGACCGCTACCCGCCCGAGCCGCTGCTGCCCGAGCGGCTGACCGCGCGCTTCCTGCGCGACGTCCGCGCCCTGCCGGTCGCGCACGAGCACGACACCTTGACCGTGGCGCTGGTCGACCCGCTCGACCCGTTCGCCGCCCAGGCGATCGCCGCCGCCACCGGGCTTGCGGTGCAGCCCGGCATCGCCGTGCCGATCGAGCTGGAGGCCGCGTTCGACCGCCTCTACCCGCGCGACGACGCCCCGCACGGCCACGGCGACGACGAGGGCACGCCGCTGGAGGAGGACGCCGAGCGCCTGAAGGACCTCGCCTCCGAGGCTCCGGTGATCCGCCTGGTCAACCAGATCGTGTTCCGCGCCGTCGAGACCCGGGCGTCCGACATCCACATCGAGCCGTTCGAGGACCGCCTGCGCGTGCGCTACCGCTACGACGGCGTGCTGCACGAGATGGAGAGCCCGCCGCCGCGCCTGATCCCGGCCATCGTGTCGCGGATCAAGATCATGGCCCGCCTCGACATCGCCGAGCGCCGCCTGCCGCAGGACGGCCGCATCAAGCTCGCCGTGCGCGGCCAGGAGGTGGATTTCCGCGTCTCCACCATCCCCTCGCTGCACGGCGAGACGGTGGTGCTGCGCGTGCTGGACCGCAACGCCGTCACCTTCGACTACGCCAAGCTCGGTCTCGCACCCCGCGTGGTGGCCAAGGTGGACGAGATGCTGGCCCTGCCCAACGGCATCGTCCTGGTCACCGGCCCCACCGGCTCCGGCAAGACCACCACCTTGTACACCGGCCTGCTGACGCTAAACGCCGTTACCCGCAAGGTGGTGACCGTCGAGGACCCGATCGAGTACCAGCTCCGGGGCATCAACCAGATCCAGATCAAGCCGCAGATCGGCCTCACCTTCGCGGCCCTGCTGCGCTCCATCCTGCGCCAGGACCCGGACGTGATCATGGTGGGCGAGATCCGCGACCTGGAGACCGCGCAGATCGCCGTGCAGGCCGCCCTGACCGGCCACCTGGTGCTCTCCACCCTGCACACCAACTCGGCCGCCGCCGCCATCACCCGCCTGCGCGACATGGGCGTGGAGGACTACCTGCTCACCGCCGTGCTGCGCGGCGTGATGGGCCAGCGCCTGGTCCGCCGCCTGTGCGACGACTGCAAGCAGGAGGTCCCGGCCGCCCCGGAGCTGATCGAGCGCTTCCACCTGGAGCGCCGCACGAACAAGCGCCCGATCACCCTGTTCCACCCGGTCGGCTGCCCCGCCTGCCGCAACACCGGCTACCGCGGCCGCCAGGCGATCGCCGAGTTCCTCGCGCCCGACGCGGAGGTCGAGCGCCTGATCTTC
Organism: Lichenicola sp.; assembly: GCA_965198655.1. Taxonomy (GTDB): domain Bacteria; phylum Pseudomonadota; class Alphaproteobacteria; order Acetobacterales; family Acetobacteraceae; genus Lichenicola. Next base: position 418,113 of record OZ240668.1, read on the forward strand.
GCGCGGACGGACCATCCGACGATCGAACGGGCGGCGGTGTCGGCGGGGATGGTGACGATGTTCGACGCGGGGCTGGAGGCGGCGCTGGCGGGGACGACGACGATTGAGGAAGTCGCCCGCTCCATCCGTGCGGAGGGGTAGGCCCGTCGTCATTCGGTGGGCGGTGTCATGGTCGCGGAGGCGGAATGAACCTGACCGGTAGTGGCCATCGACCAACCCGCCGCCTTGCTGCATGTATCGCCGCCCTGCCCATGCTGGCACCCGGTCCGCCGGCCGCTGCCGCAACGACCACAGCCGGCACGGCCTGCGACCTGCAGGGGCAATACTTGATCTTCTTTGGCACTGGCGTATTGGACCCGGTAAATGGGACCACGCAGCCGAAAGGCATGGCAGCCCGGGCCTCTGCCCTGATTGCTGGGATCGCGGATGGTTGGCAGCATAATCGGAGCCCATTGTTGATCGCCGGGCATGTCGATGCCCAGGAACTGAAATCTTTCGCGCCAGGTCTAGCTCAATCGCGTGCGGATGCCGTTCGACATGCGCTTGTAGAGGCTGGCATCGATCCGGACGCGCTGTGGGTTCGGGCGGACGGCATGCACGGAGCGATGCTGCCGGATGCGTCTGGAAGCGAAATCCAGAACCGGTTCGTCGCAGTCACAGCACCGGAAGCGACGTCGGATTGCACCAACACCGCCGTCCGCTGACACACAAGGCATTCTCATGGCAACGGACTACGAACTCCGCCTGCACCTCCTGGCCTCCGGCCATCCTGGCTCCTGGACATACAGGAGCCTGACCTTCGACGTGTCCGGCATACAAGATCCGTATCTGCTGCCGTGGACGATACAGGGACTCGATGTTGGCCTGGTTGCTGCCCGGTCGTCGGAAGCGGTCGCAGCGGAGGTGGCATCGCTTCTGGGAAATGGAACGCCCAGGACGATCAGGATCTTCTCCTCAGGCGCTAATTTCGTCGCTGGCACCGGGCTGTCCAACGGCTCGATGTACGGAAGCGTCGGCGCCTCCGGGGCAAGCATTTGGCTACCGCCGATCGCGCACCGGAACCGACCTGCCGAACGGCCGACGTCGCCCGCGAAGCGCTCCAACCTCAGGATGTTTCTCAACCCGACCGGAGGCTCCGGCATGAGCCTGCCGGCCGCGGACGGATCGCAGCACCCGACCGATTCTTCTCTGGTTGGCACGCTTTGGCACGAGCTGCATCACATGGCCGCCGAAGACTACGAGCAGCACCTTAAGGGATCACCCCCATACGAGCCGTACTGGCAGGCCGCCATGGCTGAAATCCGTGCGGGCTTCCCACCCGGAGCCTGGGACCCAATCGCTCGAAAGATGGTGCCGCTCTGGACATCCCAATGGGCATTCATTCAATGCCATTGCCTGCTCGCGTAAGCATTGATTGACAATTCTGTTTAAGATGAGGTTCCTGTCCTGGATTACCTGATCGCCGCTTCGACCTCGGCCGCCGCATAATCAACCTGTTCCACTCAGTCGAGTGCAGCCCTGCCACAATACTACTCCGCGGCCGCTGGACCATCGCCCATGCCAACGTCGAGCATCTAATCTCTCTCTACATCGATCACTCTGTGATCAAACGCGCTGCTGTTTTGGCAGGGATGGTTGCATCTCGATGTAGGATTGGAGACCGCAATTGCAAAAATGACTACAACAGGAAGATGTCTGGTCGATCTACGCAAACGGTAGAGTGTACCAAATATGAGAAAGTTATCTGTTGGCACATAATGCAGTTTTGGAGCACAAAAGGTTCGACAAATTTTTCGGAGCGTGTTCTTGAGAGACTTTAGCTCATGAGAAGATCTGATGGCTCGGGCGCGTTCGGTGGTCGTCGCAAGTTTCAACATTGAGATGGGCCTACCACACTCACCCGAACGTTATGACCAGATGTGGATGAGAATGTTTCGTCTCCGTCGTGCTGTACAAACTCGTGGTGATCAGCATATGATGATTGCTGATGCTGCATATGGAAGATCTCGTCCTCATGTAATTCAGGGCACTATTGCGAGATTTACTCGTATAGACCCTGAAATGCCTTGGTTTAACGATGAGAATCTTTCAAAAGCCGAAGAGAAAGATCGTAGGGCTATTGTAATACCTCGCAATCTCAATCCGAATTATAAAACCGCGTATTACGCGTTCGATACACAGCAACACAAGCTCTATGTTGAAGTATATGGGCAAGGCGTTACAGTTAGTACTAAGCAGATCGAAATACTTCTAAAAAAATTAGCGGAAGACAAGTCTATAGTTGAACAGTTTGACACAGTGGGCGTCAGCGTTATACAAACCGGAGAAGCTATTGAAGAAGTAGAGTCTTTATCATACCTGAAGACTCTTCTAATTGACTATCAGCAGCCCAATGATGACGATCACGATCGTTTTGACGCCGTATTTGCTAATAAAATGAGGGCAGTAAATGCAAGATCGGCTGTTCTCAGTCTTGAGGCTGGAAAAGATGTTGGTATTATAATTGATCCACCACTGAGAAGGCTTGCAGTGTCAGCTCTAAAGCATGGAAAAATAATTGCTACTGGCCTAAACATTCTGGGTAAATTTGTCCGCCTGTCCAGTCAAGATCATCCAGAAACTCATACTGAGAGGTATGACCCCGATCTGCTTACAGATCGTCAAGCATTTAACCGTGTAGTACGTAGATTGAGTGATCGTGAGGGATCCTGATGTTCACTCAGTATCCGGGTGTTATAAAAATACTGAAATCATATTGGGAGGTGTATGGAGGTTTTAGAGCTCTGTTTCGCTCGCCATATCTTCACGCCGCATTCATATTAAGCCTATTTTGTGCTGGGCATTGGTTGGAGGCCGGATGGTGGGACATCCCTATCGCTGTGCTACCAGGATTAGTGTCTTTTACCCTCGCTGGTTATGCTCTTCTTCTTGCGCTTGGTGATGATCGCTTCCGATCGCTTATGAGCGATCAATCGGTAGAAGACAGTAGTCTTCTAAACATTAGCTGTACTTTTGCTCACTTCATTTTAGTCCAGACAGTAGCTCTAATCTTGGCTATTTTAGCTAAAGGGCATATCTATCAAACGCTACATATAAATCTAGTGAAACTGCCGTTTATGCTAGCAGCCCCTCTGCGTGTAGTTGCGTACATTTTCTGGTTTACATCATTTCTCTGCTTTGTTTACGCGCTGACATCTATAGTGGCAGCGGCATTCGCCATTTTTAGAGTAACTCGGTGGTTCAACGAATACATTGCTGCGGATCGAGATCGATGATTTTGTATTGAGACGTCTTCATGACCTTGTCCTAGTTCGATGCCCTGGTCTCCGCCGCCTTCAACTCGGGCAGCGGCATTACCCCCGCGTTACGGAACGCGGACAACAACAACGATGTCGGCGTCGCCGTGAGCCTGAGGAACATGGTCCACGTGCACAACCGCGATCAACACGGACACGTCACAGGGCCGGCGGTGGTCTCGCGCGGCCTGGTCAACCGGCGAGCCGGCGAGGTCACCCAGTACAACGCTCCGGTCGCTCCTCCCGCAGGCCGACGCAGATGAGGAACCTGACGCTGTACCTGGTCTTCGCCCTGTCGATGCGGCCCGCCGCGTCGCACGCCGCGGACACGGCCAGATTCTACGGACACTGGCGCCTTGACTCGATCGCCGGCTACGCCGACATCAGCGAAGGCGACGACGAGGCGAAGAAGCTCCTCGGCAAGCCCGTGGACATCTCCTCCAGCGCCTTCATCATCGCCGGCGACGCCTGCAACAACCCGTCCTCCACGACCACCATCGACGTGGACCATCTCCTCGCCAACGACTGGAAAACTACCCGCCGCGACATCGCCCTCGGCCGGTTCAGGCTCGGCCGGCAAGCCCCGCACATCGACGCCGGATGCGCCGACGCCCTCGTGCTCGATCCGAACGAGCTCCTCGTCGACAACGGTGGCGCCTTCTTCCTCGCCAGCCGGAAGCGCTAACCCCCGGCAGCACGACCCGCCCCACGCCTGAAACGTCCCGGGTCTTTCGCTTCCCGTCTACCGCATCGTCTCGAATGCCAGGATCGATCGATGACACCGCTTCATGACACCACGCCCGCCTGCCTCGGGCCGACACGAACCAGCTGAGACCACCCGCCCGCCCCTTGGGACATGCTGTGCTCCGGTCCCACCCGTCCCTTCCCCTCCACCCCCATCCGCCGCACACTCCACCCCGCCATGCCCGCCTTCCGCTTCACCGCCATCACCCCCACCGGCGACACCGTCCGCGGCGTCACCGAGGCCGCCACCGAGGCGGAGGTGATCGCGTTCGTCCGACGCCAGGGCAACATCCCGATGCGCGCCGAGCCCGCCGGCGGCGGCCTGGCGTCGGGCCTGCGCATCGAGCTCCCCGGCTTCCGCCGCCGCGGCCTGCGCCGCCAGGAGGTCACCAACCTCACCCGCGAGCTCGCGGTCATGCTCAACGCCGGCCAGGACCTCGACCGTGCGCTCCGCTTCCTGGTCGAGACCGCCCCCAACCCGCGCCAGCGCACCGTGCTGGAAGGCCTGCGCGCCTCCGTCCGCGACGGCTCCACCCTGCACGCCGCCATGGCCCGCTACCCCGACAGCTTCCCCCGCCTCAACGTCGGCCTGGTCCGCGCCGCCGAGGCCGGCGGCGACCTCGCCGCCACCCTGGACCGCCTCGCCACCCTGATGGAGCGCGAGCGCGCCCTGGTCTCCACCCTGCAATCGGCGATGATCTACCCGACCATGCTGATGCTGGCCGCGATCGGCTCCATCGTCCTGCTGCTGACCAAGGTCCTCCCGCAGTTCGTCCCCCTGTTCGAGCAGAACGGCGCCGCCCTGCCGCGCTCCACCCGCATCCTGATCGCCGTCGGCAACGCGCTCAGCGGCTACGGCCTGTTCCTCCTGCTCGGCCTGATCCTGCTCGCCGTGCTCGTCCGCCAGCTCCTCCAGGGCGAGCGCGCCCGCCTGGGCCGCGACCGCCTCCTGCTGCGCCTCCCCATCATCGGCCTGCTGATGCGCGAGGTGCTGGCCGCCCGCTTCACCCGCACGCTGGGCACCCTGATCGGCAACGGCGTGCCGCTGATCGCCGCCATGGGCATCGTGCGCGAGGTGATCGGCAACCAGGCCGTGCTGGGCGCCCTCGACCGCGCCACCGAGAGCGCCAAGGGGGGTGCCGGCCTGTCCCGCACCCTGGACCAGGCCGGCATCTTCCCGGTCCGCGCCATCCACCTGCTCCGCCTCGGCGAGGAAACCGCCCAGCTCGGCCCCCTGTCGCTGCGCGCCGCCGAGATCCACGAGGAGCAGGTCCGCATCCGCGTCGAGCGCCTGGTCGCCCTGCTGGTGCCGGTGATCACCGTGGTGATGGGCGCCACCGTCGCCGGCATCGTGTCGTCGCTGCTGCTGGCGATGCTGAGCTTGAACGACCTGGCGCAGTAGGGCAGCCCCGGAAACGGGGAGGGATGCCGGCGGTGCGGGGCCGCGCCAGGGCGGGGGCATCGCATGATCCATCGCCACGCAGCCCCCGCCGGCCTGCTTCTCGCCACGGCACCAGCTAAAGCACTGGCGACGGCCCAGACCCCACCCGATACGCCCTACGGCGACAAGCGCCCGTCGCCCACCACCCTCGGCGGCCTGCTCGACCTGTGCGCCACCGCCACCAGCTCCGGCCGCCACGACCAGGAGCACGGCGTCCGCGTCGGCTGCTCGGCGGCTTGGTGGATCCTCGATCCGGCCGAACGCCGACCGCCGCCCGGTTCATCTGCCTGCCCGACCCGCCGATCGCCCGGCAACAGGCCCGCGACCGGTTCCTGGTCCGGGCATCGACCCATCCCGGGTTCGAATCCCGGCCGGCCGCCGTCGGGCTCTACCGGTTCACGACCTCGACCTTTCCCTGCGCCGCCGCCTCGACCGCCGCGGTTCCGGCACCGCTGGCGGCACCCCGCCCGTCCCTTGAGGCCGTGGCCCGGTCGCCGTCCTACCGGCGCACGAACATGCTCTCGTGCACCCAGCCCCACGGGGCGGTATCCCCGACCTCGTACCAGCCGCCTGGCGCGGCGCCGAAGATCCGCAGCGCCGTCCCCTGCGGCACCACCCGGACCGAGGGCCCGTGTGGACTGGCATGAACGTTCGCGTTCTGGCGCATGGTGATATCCCCCGACGCGGTCTGCGTCGCCGACGCGTCCGCCGCCGGTCCGCCCGCCACCCGTCCGGCCGGGGCCTGCGGCGTCGCCGCAAGGGGACCGGTGCCGGCCAGCGACGGCGAGGGCACCGTGTTCGGCAGCGGCGGGATCGGCGGGACGCTGGCCATCGGGCTGTCGGCCGGACCGCCGTCGGCGTAGCAGTTCGTGACCAGGGCCAGGTAGGTCCGGTCGGCCTCGGACACGCCGGTGCCGACGAAGGCCGGGTCGGGCACCGTCGCCGTGCCGTCCCCGGCAATCGACACCACCGACACGAACGGGACGAACAGCGCCGGATCGTCGGCGAACGGCGACACCTGGCCGCAGACCGCCCAGCGATGCGGCATGGCCTGGCTCCACACCTGGACGCCGCGGAACTGCATCTCCTTTGCCGCCGGCATGGCAGCCCGGATCGCCTGCTCCGCCGCCACCTCCGCCTGGTGCGTCGTGCCGGACGCGGCCTGTCCCGCGGCCGACTTGGGCTCCTTGCACCCGGACAGCAGCAACGGTCCCAGCAGCGCCACCGCCAGCAGGACCAGCCTTCCCCCGGGCATCCCTCTGGCCGTCCGTCTGGCCGCTGTTCGTGCCCGATCTCCCATCCCGTCCTCCCCGCCGGGTGAGAACCGTCCGGACGACCGGCGGTTCGCTTGCGGCCCCGGGCGCCGGAGCTTGACGTCCCGGCCCGGTTCGCGGTCAGGAACCCCCATGAGCCCCCCCAACCCCCGACCGCGCCGCGTTGCCGCCGCACGCCCGCTGCCCCGGCGATCCGGCGCGGACGGGTTCACCTTGATCGAGATGATCGTGGTGCTGGTGGTGCTGGGGCTGATCGGCAGCATCGTGCTGTCGCGCGGCCCGTTGCGGTCGCCGACGCTGGACCTCCGCGCCGGCGCCCGCGTCATGGCGGCCGAGATGCGCGGCGCGCGGGCGCGGGCGATCGACGACGACCACGACGTGGTGTTCACCATCGACGTCGACCATCGCGACTACGGGGTACGCGGCGGCGCGCGGCGGCCGCTGCCGGCCGGGCTGGAGCTGGCGACCAAGCCGGTGCCGGTGGTGTTCCATCCCGACGGCAGCGCGTCCGGCGGCCTGGTGACCTTGGCGGAGAACGGACAACACCTCGACATCCGGGTGGACTGGCTGACCGGGGCGGTCACCGTGCGCTAGGCCGCGGGCAAGGCCGCCCGCCCGACCACCCGACGCTGGAACCTTGTCGTCCGGGCCGCCATGTATTCCTTGGACATCCTGCCCACGACGACCGGCCCGCCGGCCGGCATCCAGGCCCCTTCCCAACCCCCGGAGCCCCCCGATCCATGCCCAACCCGGTCCAGTCGGCCTTGCGCGCGGTTGTCGAGAACGGGGTGCAACTGGTGGCGGCCTTCAACCGGCGCCGGCTGCCCCCGACCGGCCAGCCGTTCGGGGTCGGCATCCACGCCCCGATGCGCGCGGAGCTGACCCTCGAGGACCTTCCCGTCACTGGGTCTATCCCGCCCGGCCTCGACGGCCGGTATCTCAAGATGGGCGCGAACCCGGCCGATCCCGGCTCCATCGGCCGCCACTGGTTCCTCGGCGACGGCATGGTGCACGGCATCGCCATCGAGAACGGCCGCGCGCTGTGGTATCGCAACCGCTGGATCCGCTCGCACCTCGCCGCGACGGCGCTCGGCCGGCCCGCGGCACCGGGTCCGAGGCGCGGGCACAACGACACCGTCAACACCAACATCGTCGACATCGGCGGCCGTGCCTTCGCTGTGGTGGAAGCGGGCAGCTTCCCGGTGGAGCTGTCCGACGACCTGGAACAGCAGCGCTACAACCCGTTCGACGGCACCCTCGGCGGCTCCTTCACCGGACACCCGCATCGCGATCCGTCCACCGGCGAGCACCACGCGATCGCCTATGACGGCAACGTCTGGAACGCCGTCCGTCACGTGGTCGTTTCGGACGCCGGCGCCGTGGTCCGCGACGTGCCTGTGTTGGTGGAGCACGGTCCGTGCATCCACGATTGCGCCTTCACCGCGCGGTTCGCCGTGGTGCTCGATCTTCCCGTGACCTTCTCCATGCGCGCCGTGCTGGCCGGCCACGAGTTCCCGTTCCGCTGGAACCCGTCGCACCGCGCCCGCGTGGGCCTGCTGCCGCGTCGGGGCGAGGGCGCGGACGTGATCTGGTGCGACGTCGCGTCGTGCTTCGTGTTCCACGTCGCCAACGCGTACGACGACGACGACGGGGGGGCGGGCCGGGTGGTGCTCGACGTGATCGCCTACCCGACCATGTTCGCGACCGACGGCGGCGGGCTCGACGCGCTGGGACGGCTGGAGCGTTGGACGGTCGACCCGTCCACGCGGCGGGTCGAGCGCCGCGTGCTCGACGACACGCCGCAGGAGTTCCCGCGCATCGACGAGCGGCGCTTCGGCCGGCGCCACCGCTACGCCTACACGGTGTCCGTGCCGCCCGACGGCAACACGCAGCTCGTCGGCGCCACCAGGCTGTTCAAGCACGACCTCGACGCGGGTAGCCGCTCGGTGCACGAGTTCGGTGAGGGCCATGTGCCGGGCGAGTTCGTGTTCGTGCCGGCGGGGGAGGGGGCGGCCGAGGATGAGGGCTGGCTGCTCGGCCTGGTCGTCAACACGGTGGACGAGACCACCGACCTCGCGATCCTCGACGCGCAGCGCTTCGAGGCCGCACCGGTCGCCGCAGTCCGGCTGCCGCACCGGATCCCGCCGGGGTTCCACGGGAACTGGTTCCCGGCCGGCCGGCAGGGATCGCGACCGACGGCGTGATCGTTTTCCGATGAAACGTCCTGCCTCGGCGCCTGGGGAATGGGTCCCGGGGCCGGGGCGGCGTCACGTCGCCGCGGGGTCGGCCGCGGCCCGGTCGGGCCGTCTCGCCGGCCGCCCGCCCGCCTTGAACGCGTCCGGTGCGAATTCGGGCCGGCCGAGATACCGGTTCCAGAACCTCGTCGAGGTCAGCTCCGGGGCCGCCGCCTGCCACGCGGCGGCGGCACGGCCGCCGCGCGTCAGCAGACGCAGCAGCACCGGCAGCGTTCGCCGCAACAGCGCCCAGAACGTGCCGCGGTCGCGGCAATAGGTCGACAGCTCCGGCTCCCACCAGTTGTCGAGCACGTAGCGGTCGATCCGGCGCAGGCCGACCCAGGAGAACGCGTCCTGCCGGACCATGACCGGCAACGCGTCGGCGACCGGCACCAGCGCGTTGCGCAGCAGCACGATCGCGAACAGGAACGCGAACTGGAGGCGGTGCCTCGGCATGCGTGCCACCACGGCCGGGTCGACCACGTGCCGTCGCCCGACCTGCACCGGCCGGTAGGCGCTCCGCAGCTCCGTCACCGTTCGGTGCAGGGCCTGCGGGTCCTGCCGCAACACCTCCGGGCCCTGCAGGAAGTCGGCCACGCCGCGTGCGATCAGCGCCGCCCCGTCGTAGCGGAACGTCAGCAGGTGGAGCAGCCAGGTGCGCCCGGCGCGTCGAAGAGCCGCCCCCGGGCTGAACCGCTCGTGCAGGGCGGCCAGGATCAGCAGGTTGCGCGTCTCGTAGTAGAGCTGCCAGTTGCCGAGCTTCAGGTAGAACGGCTCGTGCCACACCCCCGTCCCCGGCAGCACCACCGTCGGGATGCCGGCGCGGTACAGGCGCATCCCGTACTCGGCGTCGTCGCCGCGTATGAAGCACGGCAGCGGCAGGCCCATCCGGCGCACGATGTCGAGCGACACGGCGAAGCACCACCAGCCGTTGAAGTGCACCGGCTGCGGCTGGGCCAGCAGGTCGAGGCCGTTCGGGTCGAGGAGGTCGAGGTTGTGCTGCGCGGGCTTGGGAAACCAGTCGCGGCTGTCGATGACCGCGCCGTTCTCGTAGAGCCGCGTCGGCTGCACGCCATCCAGCATCTGGCCGCCCACCGCCACCTCGCCCGCCAGCGACAGGAAGGCGATCAAGCGCAGGATCGTGTCCGGCTCCAGCCGTATGTCGTCGTCGAGCAGCGCGCAATGCGTCAGCGACGGGTCCTCCAGCGCCGCCAGCAGGCCGCGGGTGAAGCCGCCGGCGCCGCCGAAATTCCCCTGCTCGATCACCGTCAGCCGCTGGCCGAGCCGCTCGGCCAGCGGCGCGATCTCGGGATGCTGGCGCAAGGCCCCCTTGCCCTGGTTGACCACCACGATCCGGTCGAGCCGGGCCAGCACCGCCGGATCGGCCGTTATCGCCCCCAGCACGCCGGCGAGAAGGCGCTCCCGGTTGAAGGTGCAGAACACGATGCCGAGCGCCACCGGCGCCGCCGGCCCGGCGCCCAGCCAGGCCGCGCTGCGGAACGCCGCCCCCGGCCCGAGGGCGGTGACCTCGAAATGCAGCAGCCCGTACTCGCGGAAGTTCATGCTGGTGTCGGGGATGGCGAAGCCGAGCGTGCGCGTGCCGGCTCCCGTCCGGGCCTCGCCCAGCACCTGGTCGAGGCCGACCGAGCGGCGCTTCACCCGCACCAGGCAGGGACCGGACACGGTGACCGACAGCGACAAGCGACGCAGCCTGGTGTTGAGCCGCCAGGGCGACTCGAAGAAGGCGCCGAAATAGGTGTCGAAGAACAGGGTCGTCCCGGGTGCGAGGGAGACGACGCCGCGTTGGTCCGGCTCGTCGGACAAGGCGGCATCGATAGGCCCGTTGCCCTCCGACCCCTGCCGCCCGATCCGCCAGTAAAGCGGACGGAGCGCCAGCGGCCGGTCCGTCAGCACCCGCTGCAGGACCTGGGTGGTTCCCGCGGCATCCTCCTCCCTGCGACCGTCGACCGGCAACGCGACCTGATCCATTCCTGCTCCATCCGTGGCGTCGCCGAACCCTTAGTGTATCGGCCTGCCCCGGTTGGTCATCAATTAACGGCAAGGCGATCCCAAAAGCGTGAGAAATCCCGCGAGCTGGGGCAGGCGCCGAGACCGGCGGGCAGAAGGCGGGTAACACATCCTGCCGCGTCCCGACGCCGTGTCCCCCCCCCCCCGGGGCTGCCTGCAAAGGAACACCCTGCCGATGAGGTCGACCGTGCCGCCCACCCGTCCGGACTGGCTGATCGTCGGCGCGGGCTTCGCCGGCGCGGTGCTGGCCGAGCGCCTGGCGTCGCACGGCCAGCAGGTCCTGGTCATCGACAAGCGCGACCACGTCGGCGGCAACGCCCATGACCACGTCGACGCCGCCGGCCTGCTGGTGCACCGCTACGGGCCGCACATCTTCCACACCAACTCCGCGACGGTGTTCGACTACCTGTCGCGCTTCACCGAGTGGCGGCCCTACGAGCACCGCGTGCGCGGCCGCGTCGACGGCCATCTGGTCCCGGTGCCGATCAACCTCGACACCGTCAACATGCTCTACGGCCTTCAGCTCACCCCGGACGAGCTGCCGGCCTGGCTCGCCGCCCGCGCCGAGCCGGTGGCGGAGCTGCGGACCGCGGAAGACGTGGTGGTGAGCCAGGTGGGACGCGACCTCTACGAGAAGATCTTCCGCGGCTACACACGCAAGCAATGGGGCCTCGACCCATCCGAGCTCGACGCCAGCGTCACCGCCCGCATCCCGGTGCGGCACGACCGCGAGGATCGCTACTTCACCGACACGTTCCAGCAGATGCCGCTGCACGGCTATACCCGCCTGTTCGAGCGCATGCTCGACCATCCCAACATTTCCGTGCGCACCGGGGTCGCCTATGACGAAGTGCGGTCGCAGGTCGACGCACAGCACCTGGTCTGGACCGGCCCGATCGACGAGTTCTTCGGGTACTCCGAGGGGCGCCTGCCGTACCGCTCGCTGCGCTTCGTGCACGAGACCTGCGACGTCGAGACCCTGCAACCGGTCGGCACGGTGAACTACCCGCAGGACCAGGACTACACCCGGATCACCGAGTACAAGCACCTCACCGGGCAGGTGCATCCGCGCACCAGCGTCACCTTCGAGTACCCGGCGGCGGAGGGTGAGCCCTATTATCCGGTGCCGCAGGCGGAAAGCCGTACCATCTACAAGCGCTACCAGGCGCTGGCGGACGCCCTGCCGGACGTGTGGTTCGTCGGCCGGCTCGCCACCTACCGCTACTACAACATGGACCAGATCGTGGCGCAGTCGCTGGCGATCTTCGCCCGGATCCGGGATGATCTGTCCTTGTCGCCCGCCCCCGTCGCGGACGCGGTGGCGGCGCAGGGTGGTCGACACTAAACTGCTTCCTGCTGCGCTCGGAGCCTGTTTGAGAATTTTGGTTCAGCCAGGAAGCAAGGCCAGGGCTCTGCTCATCGATCTGCTTCGCAGCTCGGTCCGCTGGGGCCTCAGGCCCCAGATCCCTCAGCTTTAAGAGTCGGGTTTGAAGGGCTCCGCCCTTCATGGGGTCCAGGGGCAAAGCCCTTGGGCCTTCGCCACCCCCCGGGTTCTCAAACGGACCATCAGGACTGGCTGCGCTGATGCTATCGTCCTTCCTGCTGCACGAGGCGACGGCGTTGTGGGACGTGGCCTACGCCAACGCCCTGCCCAGGTCACGCCGATCGAGCAACACCTCCACGACTGCCACTTGGCACGACGACCTGGCGACGGTGCCGCTGATGGCGGTCTCGTCCATCAGTGTGCTGCACTGGACGCAGGTGCAGGGTTTGTTCCGGATCGGCGGCCGCAAGCCGGATTGGTCGATCCGGCTGAAGCGCCGCCCGCTGCCCTGGGGCTACGTGACCGCGCTCCTGACGGCGATGATCGCGCTGGAGGTCAGCCCCTATCTGGAGGAGCTGGTCCGCGGGCTGCACGCGGCGCCGGAGCGGCGGCGCAGGAGGCGGGCGCCCGGCGCTGCTGCCTGATCGCCCGCTCCCCCGCTACTTGGACGCGAACCGGTCCAGGATGGTCACGAACCCGGTTCCCGACAGCTTGAACACGGTGCCGTCGCCGTTGATGTCGCCGCCGGCGCCGCCGCTCGAGGTGGTGCCGTACAGGTTGCCGGACAGGTCGGCGGTCAGCCCGGCGTTCGGGATGGCGCCGTCGAGCTGGCCGGTGAAGCTGTAGAGCGTCGTGAGCGTCTTGTGGTCGGCCGACAGCTCGAACACGGTGCCGAGCATGGAACTGCCGCTGTCGACGCCGCCGCCCGTGGTGGTGCCGAACAGGTTGCCGGCGGCGTCGACCAGCAAGGGAGCGACGGGGGCAGCGCCGTGCGGATCGTCCAGGCCGAACGAGGCCAGCGTGGTCAGCGTGGTGTGGCTGGGGCCGGCGAGCTCGAAGATCGTGCCGCCCAGGCCCGGACCGCCGCCCTCGGTGGTGCCGAACAGGTTGCCGGCGGCGTCGATCGAGAGACCGCCGCGCGGGCTGACCCCGTTGGTCCCGTTGAAGGTCGCGAGCGTGGTCAAGGTGGAATGGCCTGGTCCGGACAGCTCGAACACGGTGCCGCTGCGCTCGGCGCCGCCATTGGTGGTGGTGCCGTACAGGTTGCCCGCCCCGTCGGCGACCAGGGCGGATTCCGGGCTGGCCCCGTTGGTGAGGTCGAACGATGCCAGCGTGGTCGCGGTCTTGTGCCCGGTTCCGGACAGCTCGAACACGGTGCCGTAGCCGCCCGCGCCACCGGTCTCGGTGGTGCCGAACAACTGGCCGGTGAAGTAGGGCAGACCGGGGATAAAGGGCTCGGCGGCGTTGTAGAACGCCAGCCCGGAGAACGGGCTGGAGCCGTTGCTGCGGTCGAACGACGCCAGCGTGGTCAGGGTCTTGTGCCCGGTCCCGGACAGCTCGAAAGCGGTGCCGTCGCCGCCCGGGCCGCCGGCCGTGGTGGTGCCGAACAGGTTGCCGAAGATGTCGAACACCAGCCCGCCCTGCGGCTGCGTGCCGTTGGTGCCGTCGAAGCTCACCAGGGTGGTCAGCGTGGTGTGATCCGTCCCGGACAGCTCGAACACCGTGCCCTGGCCGAAGCCGCTGCTGCTGCCGCCGAAGCCGGTGGTGCCGTAGAGGTTTCCATCCAGGTCGAAGGTCGGCGTGCCCAACGGCAGGGCGCCGTTGGGGCCTTCGAACGAGACCAGGGTGGTCAGGACCGGCGCCGCCGCCGCCGCGCGGACGCCCACCGTCGAGCAGGACAGCGCGGTTCCGAGAAGCAGGACGTGTTTGACGAGACGTTTCACGTGTTCACCATTGTCATGGGTTGAGCGCGGTCGCCGTCCAGGAAACGCGTGTCGTCGGCTGGTTCGGCGAGGCGTGTCGCAGGCGTAGCCAGTCGCATCGCTCATCGCGCGGCATGGGCCGGGCCACGAGACCGTTTCCCAAACACGACGCTGCATCCCACGTTTCCGGATTGCATCGCGTTGCTCGGCTGCGGTTCGATGCGGAACGAAAACCCGTATGGAACGCTGCGAGGTTTATCCACGACATGATGCACGATAGTCAACCCTTCCGGTTCTGCGCGCGTTCGCCGATGCGACCCACGATGATCATGATGCCTTGGAACAAGGCTGGATCGGGATCGACGCGAGCCGCGTCCCGATCGTGCGCCGAACGTGGTGTAACCGGTCTGTCATCTGCACGATGCGCTGCGGGATGAGCCGGCGCGTCGACGAGGCGATCCCAAACGTTGCTTCGCCAGTCTGCTTGACATCGAAGCATCATGCGCTCGAACCGGATCGGTCGACCGGGCGAGGATGCTTGCCCGGACAATGACCTGAAACACAAGTCATGACCCATGCGACCGGGTCGTGCTCCAGGCAATCCGCTTGCGCAGCGTGATCTCGGTGCATGCAGTCCCTCTGCCTAGGGCATCACCGGATCAGGTGCAGTCACCTGATCGGTAGAGATGCTCGTTGAAACAATTTGCTAGACCATGAGCGGTGAACGACCGTGAACCGGTCGTGGTCTAGACGACGTCGCAACGTGATCGAGGTGGTCGATAACAAAGGATGTCCGATGTCATCTTTCCGAAAGCGTCCGCCATGCCGCCTATGCGGTGCATCGCGTTTCGGGCACGAGGTGCCGCTGCCGGCGATCTCCGCGGCGATGATCATCGACAACAGCGAGGAAAGGTTGCGGAAGGTCACGGTGCCCGCGGTCGATGTCGGCGACGCGGCCGTGCCCGACCTTGCCATCCCGGATATGATGACCGGCCGGCGTCAGTCCCTCATCTCCGCTGCAAGGCAGCAGGTCCTTCTACCCAGTCAGGTTTCGACTGGAGCGCTTCGATTGCCCCGGCGCGGACGGAAGTGGGGCGGCCGTGCCGCCGACGCCCTGTTCGCGCACGTCGCCAAGGCAGGGCTGCATCGCCTCCGAAGTCTGGAACGGCGACCATCGCGATCGTACAAGGCCGACCGGCAACGACGACGCCCCGTCGAGGATCTTCCTCGAGCGGCAGGCGCCGGACCCCGACCGCCGCCCGACGCGTGGCTCGCCCGGCCGGCGTCAGCCCCCGGTGGCCGGCCCCTGCACCACCTCGACCAGGTCGTCGGGACGCAGCGCGTCGTGGAACGCGGCCTGGACCTCGGCCGCGGTGGCGTCGAAGTAGTGCCGCGCCGCCACGTCCGGCTGGTCCAGCGGCAGGCCCAGATCGGCCAGGTGCAGGTCCTCGGCGCCGATCGCGTCGAAGCTGGCCCGGCCCATCGGCAACTGCCGCAGCAGCGAGGCCTTGGCCCGGGTCAGCTCGTCGTCGCTGACCGGCTGCGTCTGCATCGCCTTGATGTCCGCCACCACCAGGTCGCGGGCGTGGCCGATGTTCTGCGCGTCGGCGCCGTATGACACCGAGTATTCCGACCGCGTGCGCGACCAGTTCAACCGCGAGCTGACGCTGTACACGTAGCCGGTCCTGATCCGCAGGTCGCGATACAGCCGCGAGGAGAAGCCGTCGCCCAGGATCTCGTTGCCGAGCGTCAGGGTGAAGTGCTCCGGGTCCGACACACGGGTGCGCAGCATCTCGGCCAGCTCGACGCTGGATTGCAGCGTGCTGCGATCCGGCACGTAGGCCTTGGAGGAACGGTTGAGCGGCACCGGCGGCAGGTCGATCGCAGGCCGGGGCCCGTTCGCCTGCCAGCCGCCGAAGGCCTGCGTCACCGCCGCCTGCGCGTGCTCCGGCGTGATGTCGCCGACGATCACGATCGTGGCCAGGTCCGGCCGGAAGGTGCGCGCGTAGTACGCCTGCGCGTCCGCCGGCGTCAGCGCCATCACGCTGGCCGGGGTCGCCTCGCGCAGGGCCGGGTCCGCCGCCGGCACGACCGCCCGCTGCGTCGCCCGCCCGAACAGGTAGCCGGGCGAGCCCAGCAGCCCGGCCAGGCTGCCCGCGGTCTGGCGCTGCACGATCCGGAACGCGTCGGCCGGGAACACCGGGTGCAGCTCGTTCTCGGCCAGCAGCGCCAGCCCGGCGTCGAACTGCCCGCGCAGCACGGTGAGCGAGAAGCTGGCGCCTGCCGTCTCGTCGGCGGCGATGGCGTCGAGGGCGGCCTGGAACGCCAGCCGGTCCTTGGCCTGGCTGCCGTAGTCGAACATGCGGTCGACCAGCGAGGCGACACCCTCCTGGCCCTTCGGCTCCTCCGTCGCCGTCACCTGCCGGATCTGGCCATACAGCGACACCGTGTTGGTCACGTGCTCTGGCTGCACGATCAGGCGCAACCCGTTCGGCAGCACGCTGACCACCGGGGCAGGTGAGGAAGGCGGCAGGTGCAGCGCGGTCAGCGCGTCCGACGCCCAGTCCGGCAGCGCCACCGGCTTGTCCGGCGTTGCCGCGAACGACTCCGCGCCGCCGAACCCCTTGCCCGCGATCGGCTTGCCGGAATCCTGCGGCGTCAGCACCGCGGTGATGGCGTGCGCCGGGTCGAGCACGGCGCGCGCGATCCGGTTCACGTCGTCCACCGTGACCGCCTTGTAGGCGTCGGCCAGCGCGTCCGGGCTGTCGAGCCCCTGGAACGCCAACGCGTTGGACCAGCTCTGCGCCAGGCCGCTGATGCTGTCGTTGCGCTGGCCGAGCTGCGCGCGCTCGCGCCGCTTGGCCGCCTCCACCAGGTCCGGGGACACGCCGTTCTTCGCCACGTCGGCGATCACGCCGCGCAGCTTGCCGAGCAGCACCTCGCTGTCGCCGCCCTTGGGGAAGGCCGCGAACACCACGCCGAAGCCCACGTCCGGCTTCGGCCGGTACAGGAACTCCGCCGCCAGCGCGTCGCCCGCCGGCACCAGCCCGTACAGCGCGCCGCGCTCGCTCGACAGCACGTCGCCCAGGATGTCGGCGGCGGCGAAGTCCTTCGAGTTCGAGCCCGGCATCCGGTACGCGAGCGTCGCGATGCCGACCGGATAGTCGGTCGGAAGCCGCAGCGTCTGCGGCGCCACGGTGCCGAGCGCGAAGCTCTTGCGCACCGGCAGCGCCTTGCGCGGGATGGCGTCGAACGCCGTCTTCACCGCGTCGAGCGCCTTGTCCGCGTCGACGTCGCCGGCGATCACCAGGATCGCGTTGTTGGGCGCGTACCAGCGCTCGTAGAAGCCGCGCAGCAGCTTGGCGTCCGTGCGATCGAACGAGGGCCGGGTGCCGAGCGCGTCATGGGCATAGGGCGTGCCGGCGAACATGGTCGCCTGCAACTGCGACAGGTAGTTATAGGCCGGGCTGGACAGGTCGCGCGACACCTCCTGCTCGATCGCGCCGCGCTCCTTGTCCCAGTCCGCCTCGTTCAGGCTGAGCCGGTTCATGCGCAGCGCCTCGACCCGCAGCACCACGCCGAGATCCTCCGCGGGCGCGGTGTAGTAGTACTGGGTCACCGTCTCGGTGGTGTCGGCGTTGTAGCCGCCGCCGAGCTTGGTGCCGATCTCGGCCAGTTGGTCCTTGTCCAGCCCGCCGGAGCCGCGGAACATCATGTGCTCGGTGGCGTGCGCGGTGCCGGGGAAGCCGTCCGGCGCGTCGTTGGAACCGGCCAGATAGTTGATCTCGGTGGTCACCACCGGCGCCAGCCGGTCGGGCACGATCACCACGCGCAGGCCGTTCGGCAGCGTCGCCCGCAGCGCCGAGTCCGCCGCGGTGGCGTGGCTAGCCGGGGCCGGCGGCGCTGCTGGCGTCGGGTCGGCGGAGGCGGGGCCGGCGAGGCCGGTTGCGGCCAGCATCAGGCCGGTGATCAGGGGTCTGGTCGTCATCCGCGCGCGCATCCAGCTCTCCCGCATTCCGGTCCAAGGCCCGGGGTGGCGAGGCCGCCGAGCGGCACGCAACCTAGTTGCCTCCGTCCTGCCGCGATAGCGGCCGGCCGATGAACGATGTGTCACAAGCAAAGGCCAGGGCGCTGCCCTGGACCCGCTGGGGCCGGAGGCCCCAGACCCCAATTATTTAAGAATATGAACGGGTTTGAAGGGTTTTGCCCTTCATGGGGTCCAGGGGCAAAACCCCTGGCCTGTCTTCGCCGCTCGGACTCTCAGCTCACGAACTCCGTCAGCTCCGTCTCGTGCAGCAGGCGCACGCCGCTGGCCGCGGCGAGGTTTCTTGCCGCCCTGGTGTAGCCCGCGTTCGAGACCACGGCGGCGATCTGGGCGTCCTGCGCCCGGCGCACCACGAGCGCCTCCTGCACCACCGTCGCCTCCAGCGGACGCATGGACGGCCGGCACTGCACCGTCAGCAGGCGGCCGTCGCGCCGGGCCATGATGTCCGCGGTCAGCCGGCCGGCCGGAAAGCCCATGCGCGCCTGCCAGCCGGCTTCGATCAGCGAGTCGACGCACCATTGGCGGTAGGCGTTGCCGTCGATCGGCGGCATTTCGGCCTCGTCCGCGAGCGCCTCGGGCGGCGGATCATATGCCTCCGCCGGCGGCTGGACGGCTGTGTCCCTCCAGCGGCGGCGTCGCCGCAGGAGTCGAAGGCTGAGGAGCACCGCGGTCGCCAGCAGCGCCAGCAACGACGCCGCGCCGATGAGGACGCGGTTCCACGGCGACGGCCCCCAGGCCGCCCCCAGGGTGCCGGCCGGCCGGCCGGTCGAGGCGGCCGGCGGCTCCGTGCCGGCATCGGATGCCGCAGCCGCCGGCGCCTGGGGTGATGGCGGAACCGGAGCGGCCGGCGCTGCGGCCTCGGGTGCGGGTGCCACCGGCACGGTGGCGGCGGCCGGACCGGTCGATGACGGCGCTGCGGCCGCCGGCCCGTGCACGGCCGGATCCGAGGACGTCGGAACCGACGCGACGACGCGACCTGCCGGGGTGGTTGCCTGCGCGTTCGTCGGGCCGGCGGCCGGCGGGCTGGCGGCGGGCGCCGGTCCCTGCGCGGCCGGATCCGACGGTGCCGGCGGGGCAACGGCATCGGGACCTGCCGGCTTGGCAGCCTGCACGTCCGTCGGGCTGGCGGCCGGTGACGCGCCGGGTGCCGCGCCGGCCGGGGCGAGCGGCGGGACGGCAGGTGCTGCGGGCGACGCGGTTGCCGGCCCGACCGGCGCCGCGGCCGGCGCGGCGTCGGGCTGGGCGGCCGGCGGCGCTGGTGGGAGCGCCGCGGCCGGGGCGGACGGCGCCGGGTCGGCGATCTCGCCCAGCCGCAGGTCGGACGGCCGGAACAGCAGCGGCGTCGCGCCGACATGGGGCGGCACCTGCCGCATCAGCGCCAGCCGGCCGATCCGGCCGACCCGTTCCCATTCCACGATCGGGCTCACCAGACGGCATCCGCCGCGGGCGGCGATCAGCCCCAGCCATCGCCGGTCGTGGTGGTGCGGGTTGCGCGCGTCGTTCAGCGCCCAGGTCGTCCACGGCACGACGCAGCCGAAGCTCGGGGTCACCACGTGGTAGCGGTCCGCGGCGACCCCGGCGGTGGGAAGCAAGAGCATCAAGCCTGTGGCCGCGATCAACCGCATGGTCACCACCCCGGAAACGATGGAGAAGGCGGCAGGTTATGGCGGCATCGTCCGCCCTTGGCTATCGCGAGACGTAGCCGGCCGGCCGGCGGCGCCAAGGTGGCCGCCAGGGTGGCCTATGAACGCCGCCCGGGCTGGCCGATGATGGCGGCGATGCCGAGATCCCTGCCTGCCGACGATGCCGGCTTCACGCTGCTCGAGGTCCTGGTGGCGTTCGTAATCGCCGCCCTGGCGCTGGGCGTGCTGTTCGAGGGTGCGGTCGAGGGGCTCCGCTCCACCCGCGTCTCCGACCGCACGGAGGAAGCACTGACCCGGGCCCGCTCGCACCTCGCCACCGTCGGCCACGGCGTGGCCCTGCGCCCGACCACGCAGGAAGGCGAGGACGGCACGTCGTTCCACTGGAGCCTGCGGATCGTGCCGGAACAATCGGCGGCCGGAAGCGGCGGGCCGCAGGCGCCCCGCCTGGTGCTCTACGCCGTGCAGGTGACGGAGGCCTGGCCGGATGCCGGCTCCGGCGACGGCACCCGCGCCGTGGTGCTGCGCACGGAGCGGCTCGGCACCCAGCCAGCGTCCGGGCCATGAGAAACGGTCGGGACGGGTCGGCCGGGGGGCAAATCTTGCAACGAAATGCAAGTCCTTCGGTGCGCGACGGCGGCTTCACCCTGCTGGAGATCGTCGTCGCCCTGGTGGTGCTGGGGATCCTGCTGGTGACCCTGTCCCGCGGCACCCAGTTCGGCCTGGCCGCGTTCGATCGGCAGGACCGCATGATCGCCGTCGGCGGCCGGCTGGAAGCGGTCGACCGCACCCTGCGTCGGCTGATCGTCCAGCTCGATCCCGGCACCGTCACCGACGGCGCCACCGTGATCGGCGCCCGGCACGTGCTGGTGTTCCGCAGCCGGCTGCCGGTCGGCGAGGCCGGCACGCCCGCCGACCTGCGCTTGTCGGTGGACGATGCCCACCACCTCGTGCTGGCCTGGCTGCCGCATCGCCACGTCAAGGCCGTGGGCGCGGCACCCAAGCCGCATCGCGAGACCCTGCTCGACGACGTGGACGCGATAAACCTCGACTACTGGGGCGACGGCGCCTGGCACGGCCAATGGAAGGAGACCGCGCCGCCGTCGCTGATCCGGATCCGGATCGTGTTCCCGGACGGCGACCCGCGCCGCTGGCCGGACATCGTCGCGGCGCCGGCCCGCGACCAGGCCAACGGGTAGGGGCGATTTCAAGCGGCACCGGCTTGTGCTCTACCTTCGTCCCACCATGATGCGCGACGTTCTCACCTGGTGGACGAGCCAGATGCTCGATCTGGTGCCGGCCCAGCTGGTCCGGCCCGACCCGGCCACGGCCGGCGCGCTGCTGGTCGAGCCGTTGCCGTCCGGCAGCCGCCTGCTCCGCCGACGCGGTGCGGACGAGACCCTGCTCGGCGTGTTCGACCTGCCGGCGGACAAGGACGCCTTCGCCGCCGCCCTCGCGTCGCAGTCGGCGGCGGCGCCGGGCAGCCCGGTGCTGCTTCGCCTGCCCCCCGAGGCGGCGCTGCGTCGCGACGTGGTGCTGCCGCTCGCCGCCGAGGCGGGGCTCGACCGCGTGCTGGGCTACGAGATGGACCGGCTGACCCCGTTCAGCGCCGACGAGACCTTCTTCTCCTGGTCGGTGCTGCGCCGCGACCGCGAGGCCGGGCGGCTGCACCTCCGGCTGTCCATGGTGCTGAGGCGGCCGCTGCTGCCGCTGCTGGACGCGCTGCGGGCGGCGTCGAGCCCGGCCCGCGCGATCGAGATCCCGCCCGGGCTGCTGATCCCGCTGGCCCGGACGCCCTCCGCCTCCGCGTCACGCACACGCCGGCTGCTGGCGGCGTCCGGCCTCGGCTGTGCCGCGCTGGCGCTGCTGGCGGTGGTGCTGCCGTTCGCGCTGCAGGCGGTGGCCGCCGCCCGGATCGACCGGCGGATCGAGGCGCTGCAGCCGCGCGTGGCCGCGGTGCAGGCGCTGCAGCGCCGGGTCGCGGGCTCGTCGGCCGGCGCCGACCTGGTGGTCGCGGAGCGCCAGCGGCTCGGCAACACCCTGGCGGTGCTGGCCGCCCTGACCCGCGTGCTGCCCGACGACACCTACCTGTCGGACCTGACCCTGCGCCAGGGCCAGCTCACCATCAGCGGCCAGTCGCCGCAGGCATCCCGGCTGATCCCGGCGATCAGCGCCGACCCCGCCTTCTCCGCGCCCGCCTTTTCCGCGCCGGTCACCCGGATCGAGGGCCAGAACACCGACCTGTTCTCCATCCGCACCGGGCTCGCGCGCTGATGGCCGCTTCGCCAACCGCCCCGGTGCGCCTGGGACGGGTGTCGCTGCCGACCGGACGGCCGGGACGGCTGCTGGCCGCCGGCCTGCTGCTGCTGCTGCTGGTGCTGGGGTGGGAGCTGGTCGGCAGCCCGTTGCGCGGCTGGTACGACGACCGCGCCGAGGCGCTGGCCGGACGGCAGGCGCTGGCGCTGCGGATGCAGGCGCTGGCCGCCCGGCTGCCGGCGCTGCGCCGGGAGGCCGAGGCCGGGGCAGGGCGCTCCGGACCGGCCTTGCTGATCGAGGGCGGCAGCGACGCGATCGCCGGCGCCGCCCTGCAGGGCCAGGTGCAGCAGATGGCGAGCACGCTCGGCGCCAGCCTGTCCAGCAGCGAGACCCTGCCCGGCGCCGCCGCCGGCGGGCCTGGCAGCGCCTACCGGCGCGTGGCGGTGCGGATCTCCGTCACGGCGCCGTTCGAGGTGATGGTGCGGCTGGTGGCCGCCATCGAGCGGGCGACCCCGGTCATGCTGATCGACGATTTCGAGCTGCACGGGTCGCGCATCCAGATGGTGCAGAACGCGCCGCTGGAAGCGTCGCTGACCGTGCTGTCCTTCCGCCGCGGCGAGGCCGGGCCGACCGGCGGGGCGGACGCTGCCGCCTCGGATGGGTCCGCACCGGACGGGGCCGCGCCGTGATGAAGGGAGCCATGACCGAGGGGGCCGTGATCGGAGGCCAGCCCGCGCTGCAGCCGCGTCCGCTGCTCCTGCTGGCGGCCGCCTGCGCGTGCCTGCTTGTCGGACTGCTCGCACTTGAATATCACTCCGCCGTGATCCGGGAGATGCGCCTGCCCCTTCCATCCGCTCCTGCCGCCTCCGGGCGCGCAGCGCCCGCGACGCGCGAGGCCGTGCTGCCCGATCCGGCCCATGTGCAGGACTGGACCGCGACGGTGCTGGCAAGGCCGCTGTTCAGCGCGTCGCGCCGTCCGGCCGCCACCGTGACCTCCGGGCCGCAGCAGCCGCGCCTGGCCGGGATCGTGGTGGGGCCCGCCGGCCGCAGGGCGATCTTCGCCGGCAGCGGCGACGCCCGCGGCACGGTCGCGGCGGCGGGCCAGCAGGCCGGCGCCTGGCACGTGGTGTCGATCGACGCGGACAGCGTGCGCGTGATCGGCCCCGACGGCCCGCGCGTGCTGCGGCCGTCGCGCGACGACGGCGCCCGCAACGGCTCCGCTGCCGCCTTCGGTACCCTGCCGCCGCATCCCTCCATCCTCGACCTGCTGCGCAACCGGCCGCTGCAGCTGGGCGGGGCGGGGCTGCCGTTCGCCCCCGGCCTGCGTCCGCCACCGCCGCCATGACCGCCCCTTCCGTTCGTCCCGGTTGCGCAGCAGGCGGGGCCGCCGCGAGGCTGCTGTTGTCCGGCATGCTGGTGCTGGCCGGCTGCAGCGCGCCGGCGGACACGCCGGTGATCCGGCCGCTGCGGCCGCTCCCGGCTTCCGAGAACCAGGCAGCGACGCCGCGCCTGAACGGCTATGTCGGCACCACCGACCGGCCCTTGTCGCCCACCGCGAGCTATGGCCGCGACCGGGTCCCGGTGCTGCGCAGCATCGGCGCCGACAACGGCTCCGGCAGCGTGATGCTCGACTTCGCCGACACCGACATACGCGACGCGGTGGCGCAGATCCTCGGCAGCCAGCTGCACGTCACCTACACCATCGACCCGGCGGTGAAGGGCACGGTGACGCTGCACACCGCCGCGCCGCTTTCGACCGGCCAGCTGCTGCCGACCCTCCAGACCCTGCTGTCCCAGGTCGGCGCCACGCTGTACCAGTCCGGCGGCATCTACCGCGTGGTCGCCGCCGGCACGCCGGGCGCGTCGGCGTCCCCGGGCGGCCCCGCCGCGGCGGCGGGCGGGTCCGGGCCGCCGGTGCTGGCCAGCGGCGAGTCGCTCGCCGGCAGCGCCATGGTGCCGCTGCGCTTCGCCGGCGCCGAGGACCTGGCCAAGGCGTTGCAGCCGTTCGTGCAGTCCGGCGCCCGCATCACCGCGGTCAACGGCAGCAACGCCCTGCTGGTCAGCGGCGACCCCAACGTGCGCGGCACGCTGCTGAACCTGATCCAGGCGTTCGACATCGACGCCCTGGCCGGCCAGTCCTACGCCCTGCTGCCGGTCGACACCGGCGGTGCCAAGGATACCGCCACCGCGCTGCAGGAGGCGCTGCGCGGACGCGGCGGCTCCTTGTCGCAGGTGGTGCGCGTGGTGCCGATGACGCGCGTCGACGCGGTGCTGGTCGTCGCCAGCGAGTCTCGGTATGTCGACGACGTGACCCGCCTGTTCCGGCTGATCGAGGCGCAGCGCCGCTCCACGATCCGCGCCTGGCACGTGTACTACCTGCAGAACAGCCACGCCAACGACGCTGCCTACGTGCTGCAGCAGGCTTTCACTCCTAACGACGTCACCGCGCAGCCGACCCCGACGCTGCAAAGCCAGCAGAACGCGCAGCAGGGCATCGGCGGCGGCGGCGGGCTTGGCTCCAGCGGCGGCTCCAGCGGCGGGCTGGGATCGAGCGGCGGCCTGGGATCCAGCGGCGGGCTGGGCTCCAGCGGCGGCTTCGGCTCCAGCGGCGGGCTGGGATCGAGCGGTGGCACCACCGGCCTCGGCGGCGGCGGGCTGGGCGGTGCGTCCGCGGCCCCGGGGGCCGGCGGCGGGCAATCGGCCGGCGCCAACCCGCTGCTGGGCGGGCTCGACGGCTCCGGCGGCGGCGCCGAGCTGCACAGCATGCGGATCATCCCCAACCCGCAGAACAACGCCCTGCTGGTCTATGCCACCGGGCAGGAGAACGACACCGTCAGCCAGATGCTGCGCAAGATCGACATCCTGCCGCTGCAGGTGCGGATCGACGCGGTGATCGCCGAGGTCACGCTCAACGACCAGCTGCAGTACGGCACCCAGTTCTTCTTCAAGTCTGGCGGCATCAACGGCGTGCTCAGCACCGGCACCTCGACCATCACCGGCCCGATCGCCAACGCCGCGCTGAACAGCACGCTGCCCGGCTTCGTGATCGGCGCCGCCTCCGGCAACGGCGGCGCGCCGCTGGCGATCAACGCGTTGCAGGCGGTGACCACCGTGCACGTGCTGAGCTCGCCCGAGCTGCTGGTGCTGGACAACCAGCAGGCTCGCCTGCTGGTGGGCCAGCTGGTGCCGATCCAGACCGGCTCGCAGACCAGCACGCTGAGCACCGGTGCGGTGTTCAACCAGGACAGCTACCAGCCCACCGGCGTGATCCTGCAGGTGACGCCGCGGGTGAACAACGGCGGGCTGGTGACGCTGGACGTGTCGCAGGAGGTCAGCTCGGTGGTGCCGGGCAGCTCCAGCACCCAGGCCGCCAACCCCACCTTCAACGACCAGTCGGTGGTGTCGCGCGTGGTGATCCAGGACGGGCAGACGGTGGGCCTCGCCGGGCTGATCACCGACAGCTCCAGCCGCCTCAACAGCGGCATCCCCTGGCTCAAGGACATCCCCATCCTGGGCCTGCTGACCTCCAGCCAGAACAACACGCGGGCGCGCACCGAGCTGCTGATCCTGATCACCCCGCACGTGCTGCACGACCAGCGCGACGCGCAGGCGCTGACCGAGGACCTGCGCGACACGCTGGTGAACGCGGCCGCGGTGCCGGACGAGCTGACGCCGATGCACCAGACCGGCAGCGCCGACCCGCAGCGCCGGGTGCGCAACGCCGTCGGGCTCGGCCCCTGAGCTGCCTGGGCCGCGCGGCGGCATCCCGGTCCCCGGTCGGCGAGCGCGGCTTCGCGCTGCTGATCGTGCTCTGGACCCTGGTGCTGCTCTCGCTGCTGGTCTCGGCGATGGCGGCCTCCGGCAGCCTGCGCACCCGCCAGGCCGGCGACCTGCGCCGCAACGCGCAGCTGGAGGCGGCGGCGGATGGCGGGGTCGAGCTCGCCGCGTTCCACTTGCTCGACGCCTCCCTGCCGCCCGCCGGCGGACACTGGTTCGCCGACGGCCGCGAGCACCGGATCCGGCAGACCGGCGGCCTCGTGCTGTCGATCCGCCTGTTCAACGAGGCCGGCAAGGTCAACCCGAACCGGGCGCAGGCGGCGCTGCTGGCCGCCCTGTTGCAGGCGTCCGGCGCGGATGCCCGCGCTGCTGTCGCCATTGCCACCAACATCGTCGCCTGGCGCTTCTTCGGCAGTGTCGGCGCCGACTACCAGGCCGCCGGCCGCGACTACCTGCCGCCCGGCGGCGCGTTCGAGTCCCTGAACGAGCTAGGGCTGGTGCTCGGCATGACGCCGCCGCTGCTGGCCGCGGTGACGCCGCACCTGTCGCTGTATCACGACGGCGACCCCGACCCGACCCTGGCCGATCCGGTGGTGCGCAGCGCGCTGCTGCTGGCGGGCGCCGATCCCAACGCGCCGGCGCCTGCCGGCACCGGCACGCAGGGGCCGCCGGACGAGAGCGCGGTCACCGTGGTGGTGGATGCCGAGGACGGCGCCGGCCACCGCTTCAGGCGCCGGGCGATCGTGCTGGGCGGTGCGGGCGGCTCGGGAGGCCAGGCCGGCGGGGCCGCGGGAGGGCGACCGTTCCGGGTGATGTCGTGGGACGCGCCGACCGGTTGATCGGACGGGTTGTTCGGGAAAACAAGGCAACGGACGCAAGACCGGACTGGACGATCCTATCGACGAACCATCACGGTGTTTCGAGAGGAATTAGCTGAATACGACGCTTTCCGCATGAATCCCCAAGACCCTGTCATCGATGGTTTGCTGTTCCTCTGCGGGAACCCAGCGCTCGACCTCCAGGCGGACGTCCATGACGACGTTCCTCCTCTTGACCTCGATAGCGTGGTGTCCAGGGCTGACGTCTCCCTTGAACAACACCTCGTCCCCGGTCCACACCGACAACCGCAGTTCCCGACTCCGATGACTCGTGAGCTTGATCGTGGCCGTGCTGGTTTCCCTCGGGAACGACAAGGTCAGTCCGCCTGAGCCGCTGAAGATGAGGGTGGTGCCATCCACGACACATCCTCGGGCTGAGAACAAGCCGGCGCAGATGTCGGCGGGAACCTCGTGCACGGATTGCTTCTCGGCAATGATCGCATATCCGATCTCCGGGTCGTTGTCGGCATAGATGCGCGGCAGCAGACCCGACCGATGCAGGGTCTGCCTTATGAAGCTGATGGACCAGCCACTCTCGAACCACCCGAACTTGCGTATGCAATAGACCGAGGCCGGATCTAGACGTATTCCCCAGTTCTTCCACCAGATGTCGTTGATGGGTTCCCCGGCTAGGATCAGTCGTCCGCCCACCTTGAGGCTGTCCGCGATGCGCGACGTCACCATCCAGGGCCGTATCGCGTGGTGCAGGCACTCGTAGAACATCGCCAGATCGGCCGGCTGGTCCGGCGTGAAGTCGTCGAAGGTCGATTGCGCGGCTGATATCGCCCGGCTGCCGCGCTTGGCACGCTCGTTCACCAGCCGCACGAAGGACGGGTTGATATCGACCGCGATCACCGTGAGGCCGAGATAAGCCGCGATCTCGGACGACAATCCCCAACCGCACCCCATGTCGAGAAGCACCTCGTCGCGACGCGACTTCGCATGCCGCAGGGCGCGCGACAAACGTTGCAGGTGAACCGCCAGTCCTGCGGGATCGGGATGATCGTATGGATTGACGGCCTGGGCATGTCGCTCGACATCCAACGGGGTATGCTCGTCCCGGTCCGGCTCGTAACGGTGTCCGGCGATCTCCTCGTACAGCCGGACCTGTTGAGCGACATAGGCTTCGCCGAAGGGATCCAGATCCTGATCGACCGCGCAGGCGATCTCGTAGCTGAAGTCTGTGCAGAACGCCTGGGAGCCCGGAGTTCCCAGGCCGCCGAGCCTGTCTATCTCGGCAACGTAGTGATCAAGCTGCCCGGCGGTCCACCGCATCTCTTGTGCCTGTGCTGTTTGGGGAAGCGGCTGCGGTCACCCTGTGCGAGACCAGCCCTGAGCGGTGACGGCTTTGCTCTGATGAGAGAACTGTGCTCGATCCGCCATTGCCATGTCAATTTGTGTCCTGACGAATGGTTTGGCTCCAGCACTAGCGCCCCGATTTGGGAATTTACATAGGAATTCCGGGACAAGCAGGACACTAGGGTGACCTGACGTGGCCATTCGTCGTCTCGTCGCCGTTGGACAGCGTCTGGTCGGGACGCTTCACGATCATCGGAGGTGCGGAGATGAACAACAGAGACTGCCCGGACGTCACCGGCACCATCGTTGCATGAGCCGGTCGCTGGTCGGCGTAGGAGAAATCCTCGTAGAGCGAGCCGATCTGGATGTTGCTGGCAAGTTGCCTGTTCAGGTAGCTGATCGTGCTGTGATCGGTGACTTCCTGCCATACCCGGCCGGCCTGGATGACCGCTTGTCCATCCACGCGGATGGAAGCCGTCTGGGCCAATGCGATCGCTCGACCGCCTGCCTCCGTCCATCGCTGACCCTGGCTGTCGATGTTGTCGGCCTGGAAATGCACGTTCGTTCCGGTGATCCATACGCACCATCGGGTGAAGTCGCAGTGAAGGGTGCCGATCGTGTTCTTGGTTGCGACACCTCCAAGCACCGAACTCGACTCGGCCTCCGATTGACCCAGACGGACGGCCGATCTCGCGCCGAGCACGAACACGTTGTCGATGAACCCGGTATCTGCACGTTCCAGCCACAACGCGTCGAGATGGGACTGGGCATAGGCCATGACGGGAGTCGCCTGGGACCAGAAGGGCCAGATGTGAATCCCCTGATAGCTGTCGGCGTCGAACGCCTTGTCCACCTTGACGGCGTTGTCGAACACCTGACCATAAAGACCATCGATCTGGAGGCGGCCGGACAGGTGGGCACTGATGCCCCTCGTGACCGCGAGGAGCATGACGTGCTCGAACCGTATCAGACCGTAGGTCGCCTCGACGTCGAAGACATAGGGATAAGCGGTCGGCTGCCATGATCCGGATGGAGGCGGAGCCGGCTGCTTCTCGAAGACGCCGATGTCGCTGACTACCGTCCCGCGGCTTCCGAGACCGGAAATCTCGATTGGGGTGAAGCCCGGGCTCTCGATGACCAGCCACGTGCCTACGCCGAAGCCCCGTTCGGCGGTCGTAGCCCCGTACGACTCGGACCATCCCGATCCGCACCAACGCAGTGCCACGTCGAGCTGCTTCACCGGCGACCTCAACCGGTACGGCCGGGCGAGGAACTTGAGCTGGTTTCGTCCTGATCGCTTCAGGACGTCGATCGCCCGGTTGATGCTCGGTGCGTCGTCGTCGCCGTCCTGCGGCTGGTGGAAGTCGTCCGGGATCGAGAAGGGATCCGCGGCGGCTTCTGGCTGAACGGCACCTTGCTGGCCGTTCGGCGAGGTCGCGTCGGTCCGTGCGATCGCGTCGGACCAAGAAAAGGCAAGTAACGGCGTGATCAACAGGGCGATCCGTGACGCCTTGCAAGCGCTGGTGTTGTCTGCCATGAACATCCTGTCAAGGCACATAGATGTTTCGGGGTCAAAGGTACTGGTGAACTACAGTTGCTTTCGGGTCAGTATAGATTGATATATGACCGTCAACTACTAGCTTGCATGCAGAACCTTGGAGTGTCAATTGAGCGTCCCGATCAAGAGAATGGCCCGGAGTTTCCAGATCGGTAGGAGCCGCAACCAGGGCAGGGCGGCAGGCGACAAGGCGAGGAACGAGCGGGACTGGAAGACGGCGGAGATCGAGTACCGGGCGCATCTCAACTTGGTACCCCAGGACCAGCCAATCTGGATCCAGTATGGTCATTGCCTCAAGGAACAATCCAAGCTGGCCGAGGCCGAAGCGGCGTATCGGCATGCCATAGACCTCGATCCGGATGATGCCGACGCCCATCTGCAACTTGGTCATGCTCTCAAGCTGTCGGAACGGTTGCATCTCGCAGAGCAGGCCTACAAGACGTCGTTCGAGTTGCGGCCGTCCAAGGCCGCCTACGACGAGATGATCAGGCTCGCTGACGTAGACGACGTTCTGGAACATTTGCCCGCCCGCACGGCTCACGATCCCTCCGAAATGATCTATCTGGAAGTCGATGACCTCCTCGATTACCTCCGACATTATCGCACCCTGTCCGGCATCCAGCGGGTTCAGGTCGGCATCATCCAGCATGCCATAAACCAGATCGCCAGCAGCGATCAGCCCTATGCATTCGTTCGCATGGGCAAGCATGCGGCAGTGTTCTGGCGTCTGGATCCAAACGATCTGCTGGCCCTGCTGGACTATGTGAGCCAGCCGGTGGTGTCGCAGCAGCAGCTTCTGTCCCTCGTGGAGTTCGCGGAGCAACACGCCTCGCTCGTGGAGCCGCTCGCCGGCCAGACATACTTCGTCCTCGGGGCGTTCTGGGGGTTTGGCGCCAACGCGACGCGATACGCCCGGCTGAAGGCGGCCGGCGTATCGGTCGGCGTCTATATCTACGACCTGATACCGGTCACTCATCCGGAATACTGCACCGCCGGTCTGGTTAGCGAGTTCTCGTTCTCCCTTGGCGATGGCCTTTATTCGTTCGACTTCATCCTGACGATTTCGGACTTCGTTGCCCGCGACGTGGAGCGGTTCCAGCGACTGCATCGGCTCCGACAAGCACCGGTAGAAGCGGTACCGCTTGCGCACCAGCTGCACGATCGGCCTTCGCTTCCCGTAAACAGCCGCTGGACCGGCGACATCGGTATCCTGGAGCACCGGCCTTTCGTGTTGATGGTCTCGACCATCGAGGCCAGGAAGAATCACGTCTACCTGTACTCGGTATGGAAGGCCTTGATCGAGGAGGGACTCGATCCTCCCGATCTCGTTCTCGTGGGGCGGTTCGGATGGCGCGTCAACGACCTGCGGGACATGCTGGAGGGAACCGATTATCTCGGGCGCCGGGTTCATGTCCTGCACGACCTGTCGGATACCGACCTCGAGCTGCTCTACCGGGCGTGCCTCTTCACGACGTTTCCCAGCATCATCGAGGGCTGGGGCCTGCCCGTAGGCGAGAGCCTGGCGCATGGACGTCCCTGCGTCGCGTCCAACACGTCGTCGATCCCGGAAGTCGGCGGCGACCTCGTCGACTACGTCGATCCGTGGAACGTGCGCGACGGCGTCAAGGTGTTCAAGAAGATGATCTTCGACCGGGGCTACCGCGAAAGCCGAGCCAAGGCCATAGCCGATCGGTTCGTCGCGCGGACCTGGAACGATGTCGGCCACGATCTGCTGGGTCGACTCAAACAGGTAAGTTCCGTCAAGGCCGCACCCTATCTTCCGCCGCTCCTGGCCGCGGGGGAACTGCTCGTGCCCGGCGACCTGGCGACCGGGAGGCGCGTTCCAGCCAACTACTGGTCCCGTCCCTTGCGTCTGATACTCGCAGAGAGCTGGTATCCGGCGGAATCGTTCGGTTGCTGGCTACGAGGCAGGCAAGGCTTCATCTGGCTGTCGACCAAATGCGAGCCGGGAACCAGGGTCGTCGTCTACGCGCACATGCTTGGGGCGCCATGGTCCACGGACCATTCGGTCACGCTGCGCGTCGGCCGGCAACAGGACGCGGCGAACGAGAGGGTGTTCCCGACCTCGGTTCGGACCGGTACCAGCACGGTTCAGGTGAACACGCAGCGCGGCTTCCTGTGTCGCGTCACGGGCGAGGTCGAACCCGACCGTACGATCTTCATTCGCCTTTCGGTGGACGGAGCGGCTGCGACTCCGGTCGCAAGGAACAGCGGCGATGACCGGATATTCTACGTAGGGCTGGTCGAGCTGTCCTATGCGTCCTCGGACGACCCGCAGATGCGCGTGGATCTCCTAGAGCACTTCTCGAAGGTCGAATAGCTGGACATGAGGTGGGGAATGAGGCACCTCCGGCCGACACGTCGTCCCCCACGATGCGCAACGTCAGGACCCTCATGCCCACAGCCTTCATCACCGGGATCACCGGCCAGGACGGCGCCTACCTGTCGGCGCTGCTGCTGGAGAAGGGCTACCGGGTGGTGGGTCTGGCGCGGCGGTCGGCGTCCGCCGACATGGTCAGCGCCCGGCTGCGCTGGCTGGGCGTGCTGGACCGGATCGAGCTGGTGGACGGCGACCTGCTCGACCTGTCCAGCCTGATCCGCATCGTCCAGAAGGTCGAGCCGGACGAGGTCTACAACCTGGCGGCACAGAGCTTCGTCGCCGCCTCCTGGCAGCAGCCGCTGCTGACCGGCCAGGCGACCGGCCTGGGTGCGGCCAACATGCTCGAAGCGGTGCGCCTGTCGCGGCCCGTCGCCCGCTTCTACCAGGCCTCGTCCTCGGAGATGTACGGCCTGATCCAGGAGAAGGTGCAGTCCGAGCGCACCCCCTTCTACCCGCGCTCGCCCTACGCCGTCGCCAAGCTCTACGCGCACTGGATGACGGTGAACTACCGCGAAAGCTTCGGCCTGCACGCCTCCTCCGGCATCCTGTTCAACCACGAGAGCCCGCTGCGCGGCATCGAGTTCGTCACCCGCAAGGTCACCGACGGGGTGGCGCGGATTAAGCTCGGCCTGGCGCGCGAGCTGCCGCTCGGCAACCTCGAGGCCACCCGCGACTGGGGCCACGCCCGCGACTACGTCCAGGCGATGTGGCTGATGCTGCAGCAGGAGGTGGCGGACGACTATGTGGTGGCGACCGGCCGCACCACCTCCATCCGCGAGCTGTGCCGGATCGCGTTCGGGCATGTGGGCCTCCACTACGAGGACCACGTCGTCACCCGCTCCGACCTGATCCGGCCGGCCGAGGTGGACGTGCTGCTGGGCGATCCCTCCAAGGCCAAGGCCCGGCTCGGCTGGCAGGCCGAGACCCGGCTGGAGGACATGATCGCCGAGATGGTCGAGGCCGACCTCGCCCGCCACCGCGCCGTGCTGTCCGTGGCCCGCTGAGCCGCTCCCCACCGGCCGTTCATGACCATGAGCCTCGCGCCATGAGCGGCCGACGCATCCTCGTCACCGGCCTCGGCGGTTTCGCGGGCGGACACCTCGCGGCCCCGGTGTCGGCGCTGATGCCGGACGCGGTGCTGCTGCCGCTCGGCTGCGACGTCACCGACGCTGCCGCCGTCGACGAGGCGGTCCGGCGCCTGAGGCCGGATCTCTGCCTGCACCTGGCCGCGATCGCCGCCATCCCGGTCGCCAACGCCGAGCCGGACCGCACCTGGTCGGTCAACCTGCACGGCACGCTCAATCTGGCCCGCGCGGTCCGCGCGCACGCGCCGGCAGCGCCGTTCCTGTTCGCCTCCAGCGCCGACGCCTATGGCGCCTCCTTCCGCAGCGGGCAGGCGCTGGACGAGGACGCCCTGCTGTCGCCCCTGAACACCTACGGCGCCACTAAGGCCGCCGCCGACCTCGCCTTGGCGGCGATGGCGGCGGACGGGCTGCACGCGATCCGCCTGCGCCCGTTCAACCATGCCGGGCCCGGCCAGTCGCCCGACTTCGCCATCCCTGCCTTCGCCCGGCAGATCGCGCTGATCCGCGCCGGCCGGCAGGAGCCGGTGCTGCGTACCGGCAACCTCCAGCCGTACCGCGACTTCCTCGACGTGCGCGACGTGTGCCGCGCCTACGCGCTGTGCCTGGCCCAGGCCGACCGGCTGACCCCCGGCACGATCCTGAACATCGCGTCCGGCACCGCGCGCCGGATCGGCGACGTGCTGGACGGGCTGCTCGCCGTGGCGGGCGTGCCGGCAGCGATCGAGGACGATCCCGGACGCGCCCGGCCCAACGACATCCCGGTCGCGATCGGCGACGCCGCCCGCCTGCGACGCACGCTCGGCTGGGCGCCCGAGATCCCGTGGGAGCGCACCCTGCGCGACGTGATCGACGACTGGACGACGCGGATCGCGGCCGAACGCTGAGGCCGCCCGGCCGGATCCCCTGTTCTCGAAGGAGCCCTCGTGCCGATGACGCTTCCGCTTGCCGCTCCCTTGGCCGACCGCCTAGTCGAGCGCTTGTTCCGCTACCTCGCCATCACCAGCCAGAGCGACGCGCGCGCGACGGTCGTGCCCAGCACGCCGGGCCAATGGGAGATGGTGCGCCTGCTCGCCTCTGAGCTCCAGGGGCTGGGCCTGTCCGACATCCATCTCGACGCGCAGGCGGTGCTGACCGCGCGTCTGCCCGGCACCGTCGCCGGGGCGCCGCGGATCGGCTTCTGCGCCCACGTGGACACCGTCGATGTCGGGCTGTCGCCCCACATCCACCCGCGTCGCGTCCGCTTCGACGGCGCCGACCTGTGTCTCAACCCGGAGCGCGACATCTGGCTGCGCGTCGCCGAGCACCCCGAGATCGTCCCCTATGCCGGTCAGGAGGTGATCGTGTCCGACGGCACCAGCGTGCTGGGCGCCGACAACAAGGCGGCGGTGGCGGTGCTGATGACGCTGCTGGACGGCTTGGCGAGCGAGCGGCCGCCGCACGGCGACGTCGTCGTCGCCTTCGTGCCGGACGAGGAGATCGGCCTGCGCGGCGCCAAGGCGATGGACCTGTCCCGCTTCCCAGTCGACTTCGCCTACACCATCGACGGCTGCGAGACCGGCGAGTTCGTGTTCGAAACCTTCAACGCGGCGCAGGCGGCGATCCGCATCGAGGGGGTGACCGCGCACCCGATGTCGGCCAAGGGTGTGCTGGTCAACCCCCTGCTGGTGGCGGCCAACCTGATCAACCGCTTCGACCCGCTCGACACGCCTGAGCACACCGAGGGCCGGGAGGGCTATTGCTGGATCAACGGCATGACCGCCAACGCCGCCACCGCCGAGCTGTCGATCCTGATCCGCGACTTCGACGACGCCCGCTTCGCCGCGCGCAAGCAGGAGGTGGCGGACGCGGTCGAAGCCACCCGGGCCGCGCATCCGCGCGCCACCGTGACCTGCGTGATCACCGACACCTACGCCAACATCGCCTCCAGCCTCGGCAACGACCGGCGCAGCGTCGCGCTGATGCAGGCCGCGTTCGAGGCGGAAGGCATCGCGCCCAAGGTGATCGCCATGCGCGGCGGCACCGACGGCTCGGCCTTGTCGGCGCGCGGCATCCCGACCCCGAACACCTTCACGGGCGCGCATAATTTCCACTCGCCGTTCGAGTTCCTGCCGGTGCCGGCGTTCGAGCGCTCCTACCGGCTCACCGAGCGGATCGTGCGCCTGGCGGCCGCGCCGGATGGGACCGCCGGCTGAGCTGCCGGCCGAGCCGGTCCGGGCCGAGCCGGTCCGGGCTGAACCGTTCCAGCTCCTCGTGGTGCAGCAGGTGGACATCGTTGGTGCGCGCGAGCGCTGCCGCGGCGGCGGTGTAGCGGGCGTTGGACACCACCGCCGCGAACCGGGCCCGATGGTGCAGCCGCGCGGCCGACACCTGCTGCACCGCCGCGTTGCCGACAGCACTCCGGTAGAGCTTGCACTGCACCACCAGCAGCGCTCCGTCCCGCCTGGCCAGCACGTCGGCCCCCTGGTCGCCGCCGGCGGCGGTGACCTCCGCGTCCCATCCCGCCCGGCGCAGCAGGATCGCGCAGTGGCGCTCGTAGTCGATCGGATCCATGTCCGGATGGAACGAGCGCGGATCGCTGGCGACGGTGCCCGCGCCCTCGGGGCGGGACGCCGACGCGGTCCGTTCGATCCGGCGCAGGACCCTGGCCTCGATCGACGGCCATTGCCCGTCCAGGGCGCGGGCCGTCAGCAGCGGCAGCAGCCTGGTCCTACAGAAGTAACGCTTCTCCTGCTGCCACTTCTCCAGCCGGACGGTGCCGTAGCCGTCCGACGACACCAGCTGCAGCCGCCTGACCTGCAGCCGCTCGCGCTGCGACGCGATCTCGGCCGCGACCAGGCGCAGCGCCCGGGCGCGCCGATGCCAGCTCGTCCAGCCGCGGCCGATCGGCCGCAGGCTGGTTGCGACCGCCGCCAGCGCAAGGCCGAGCAGAAGCAGCGGTCCCGCAGGAGGGTGGGGCAGGGCGGTGCCGGCCAGCGGCCGCGTCGGGCTGGCGATGTCGCCCGGCCGGAAGTACAGCGGCGGCTCGCCCGCGACCCGCGGTGTCCGACGCAGCAGGAGCAGGCCGTTGCCGGTGCCGATCCGCTCCCAGCCCTGGTCTGGCGACACGACGAAGCAGTGGCCGCTCGTTGCCAGGGGCCGGTGGGCCGGTGCCCTGTGGCTCGGCCGCGGCTCGGAGCAGGCGACAACCGTGGTCACGCTGTGCAGCGGCAGACCGGCAATGGCGGGCCAGGGCAGGGCGGACAGGCAGGACAGGGCCGAGAAGAATAACAGCGTGCGAATGAGATCTCGTCCCGAGACATAGGCGGCTTCTTCTCCTACGGCGTCGTGAGGAACCAGGCCAGGGTTCACTGATCGTTCACGGCTGCAATACAGGCACATGACGATGTCCGCGCGCTTCCGGTCGCCAAGGGCATGAGGGGCGCCTGTTATTCTCACTAAAACGTGATATTGCTCGCAACTGTCTACAAAGGCTTGAAACTATGGCTCTTATCCACAGGGGAGATTACGAACAAGAAATGAGGTTGACGCCAGGATTAACGGTTCTCTAACGAAAAGAAAGCGAGCGTTAACGCTGCGCCCTGGAGCTTCCATGTCAACCAACGCCGCGTCCACCATCTTCGTCGGCAGCTCGCTCGACCTGAGCGATCTCGCCGCCGGAACGATCGCCGATCCGTTGCTGGCCGATGGCGATGTCGGCTTCTACGGCCACATGAGCGGCGTCATCACCTCGTTCGAGGACGGCACGGAGCAGTCCCTGCTGTCCGAATGGGCGGGCACCGGCGCCGGCCTGGTGGAGCTGTCGCAAACCGAGCCGATGGCCATCATGTCGGTGACGATCGCCAACACCGGCACCGCCGCCATCACGGTGCCGGTCGGGCAACTGGTGTCGTCGGCCAGCGGCGTGCAGTACCAGATCTCCGAGATGCCGCGCCTGGCGGCCGGCTGGTCGCCCGGCGGCGCCGGCGACGGCACGCTCGGCGGCTACACCATCCAGCCCGGCCAGTCGCTCACGCTCTACGCGCAGGCGCTGCTCGACGGCCCGTCCGGCAACCTCCTGGCCAACCAGGTCACGCAGATCGCGGTTCCGGGCGCCGCGGTCGTCGCGTCGACCCTGATCACCGCCGCCCCGCAATGGGGCGCCGGCACCCTGACCCTGGTCAACAGCTCGAGCACCAGCCAGATCATCTACGAGGGAGTGGTCGTCACCGGGTCCAGCGGCAGCTACGAGATCGGCGTCGATCCAACCGTCAGCGGTTTTGTTCCCACCGAAGCCGACTCCAGTTCCGGCTATTACGTGCTCAAGGCGGGCGGCACCATCACCGTGCCGATCGCCGTGACCAGCGTCGGCAGCGCCGCCAACGCCAACGCCGTCGTGTTGCAGGAGCAGGCCGAGGACGCGAGCGCCAACTCGATCACGGGCGGCTATCTTCCCGCCGGGGTCCACATCGTCGGCTCCAGCGCCATCACCACGGAGGGCGTGACGGCGGCGGCCCAGCAGGAGCACGTCAACCCCCTCGGCAGCAACGCGGGCTTCTTCACCGACGCCCAGGCGGCCCTGTTCACCACCGATCAGGGCTACGTTCCGACCGAAGCCGACGTCAACACCTACAACGACTACATCTGGACCGCAGAGGACCTCGCCAACTGGAAGGCCTATGTCGACAGCGCGCGCGCCGTCGGCATCCTGAACCTGGCGCCGATGCTGTCCGAGTTCGAGACCGTCGACTTCGCGACCTCGGACGCCACCGCCTATGTCCGCGCGGCCGCCCTCTACAGCGGCGGCATCGCCTTCGACATGCCGTCCTGGTTCTTCCTGGCCCGCGAGCCGGCCTACCAGCAGAGCATCGAGGAGGAGATCCGCTGGGCCACGCAGAACGGCCTGCGCTCCTCGATCACCCTGTCCCCGCAGAGCGGCGACGACGAGAACTTCCTGGCCGACACGCAGCAGGTGGTGGCGATCCTGCGCGCGGCGGGGGCCCTGCCGACCCAGTTCGTGGTCAAGGATGGCGGCGTCACCGGCACCGACGTGATCTACTCGACCACCGACCCGAACTCGCTCAACAACGTTGGCAACTGGCTGTCGAGCCTGACGCTCACGCCCTCCAACTCCGAGTCCGGTCTCGAGAACCGCGGCACCGCCGCCCGTCCGGACGACCTGATGACCGGCGTGCAGCAGGGCGAGGCGCTGGTCGGGCCCGCGGTGAAGCAGCCGTTCTCCGCGGCGCAGTTGTTCGCCGACACCCCGACCACCGAGGCCGCCCTGACCGTCACGCTCGGCAACCCGTCGCTTGGCCGCCTCGTGGCCGCGGCCGGGCTCGGCAGCGTGTCGTCGAACGGCGCCGTGTTCACCGCGTCCGGCACCATCGCCGACCTCACCACCGTCTTGCAGTCGCTCGACTTCGTCGACGCCGCCGGCGTGGCCGGCACCACCGCCCTGACCACCAGGGTCCAGGACGCGGCCGGCACCATCACCGGCACCACCGTTCTCGTCATCGACAACACCATCACCCTGTCCGGCGTCCCCGCCACCGCGGCGGTCAACGGGCCGCTGATGGTCGACTCCTCCTTGTCGCTGACCACGGCGACCCCCGGCACGATCCTGACCGCCGTCGTCACCCTGTCCAACCCGGCGCTCGGATCCTTCTGGGGCACGGCCGGCGCCACCGTGTCGGCCGACGGCAGCACGCTGACCATCGACGGCACCGCGTCCGCCTTGCAGGCGTTCCTGCGCCAGATCGAGTTCATCCCGGCCCCGGCCGTGTCTGGCCCCGAGACCGCGACCGTTTCGGTCACCGACGGCACCGACACGATCTCCTCCAGCACCGCGATCTCGGTGGCGGTCGCGACCGGCATGACGGCGGACAACGTTCCGGTCAGCATCGTAGTCTCCCCGTTCATTGTGAACACCCCGTATGCGGACCTGTTGCTGGCCAAGACCGGCAGCCCTGGGCAGGTGGTGGGGGTGACGGTGACGCTGTCCGGCGGCGGCCACCTGGTCGATCCGGTTGCCGGCGCGGTGTCGGCGAACGGGCTGAGCTTCAGCTATGTCGGCACCTTCGCGCAGGAGCAGGCGGCGCTGCGCGCGCTGGAGGTGGTGGTGGCACCCGGTGCCGCGACCTCGGCGCAGACGCTGAGCTTCAACCTGAACGGCCACGTCGCCACCACCGCCCTGGAGGTGGTGTCCACCGACACGGTGTTCGTGGGCGCGGTGGACGCGACGCAGGGCGGCTACGCCAGCGCTGCGGTGGCGGCTCCGCTGCTGGCGACGGGCAAGGTGGGGCTGTTTGCCGACTACAACGGCGCCACCGCGACGGCGATCGCCGGCACGTCGGCCAGCCTGGCTGGCACGTGGTCCGGCACGGCGGCGGGGGTGTATGGCTACAACGAGGGCACCGACGTGGCGCAGCAGGCGATCACGGTGCGCAACACCGGCACGGGGACGCTGCTGATCCCGGTTGGCACGCTGGCGCAGACCGCGTCCGGGGTGCAGTTCCAGGTGGTGCAGTCGACCGGCGCCAACGCCGACTGGTCGGCCGGCCCCACCGGCGACGGCTCGCTCGGCGTCTACGGCATCGCCGCCGGCGCGTCGGTGACGCTGACGGTGGAGGCGCTGGCGCAGGGCGACGTGGGCAACGTGGCGGCCAACGCG
The DNA here is from genome assembly GCA_965198655.1 of Lichenicola sp. Classification (GTDB taxonomy): domain Bacteria; phylum Pseudomonadota; class Alphaproteobacteria; order Acetobacterales; family Acetobacteraceae; genus Lichenicola. The sequence goes on from OZ240668.1 coordinate 457,964, forward strand.
ATCACGAGCCTGCCCGGCATCGCGAACGCCAGCGTCACCGCCTCAACCGCCATCCTGCTGGCCACCGAGTATGCCAGCGGCACCGTCACCCTCACCAATACCGGCAGCAGCTCGGTCATCGTGAACGAGGGCACGGTGCTGACCAACGCGACCGGCAGCTACCAGATCGGCAACGATCCCACCGCCAACGACTTCAACCTGCGCAACACCGACAGCAGCAACGGCATCTACTACCTGGCCCCCGGCGCCAGCACGACGGTCGCGGTCTACGGCATCAACCCGCAGTCTGGCACGGCGGCGACGGCTTTGACGCAGATCCTGGCGCAGACCACCACGGCCACCAACACCCTGAGCAGCAACAGCCTGCCCGCCGGCGTGGTCGTCGCCGCGTCCAGCGCCATCGGCGTCGCCGGCCCCGCCACCGCTGCCCAGGGCGCCACCTGGGGCGGATGGGGTCCCGACACCGGCATCCTCACGGAGCGCGGCTACGGCTACTTCCTGCCCGACCAGGGCGTGTCGCCCAGCGAGGCCAACACCAACATCGCCTTGTCCACCAACTTCACCGCCGCCGACCTGACGTCGTGGCAGGGCTACGTCGACACCCTGCGCGGGCTTGGCATCCTCAACGTCGCCCCTACGCTGACCGGCTCCGGCGTGCTGCAGGACATCTCGCGCAGCGACGCCACCGCCTATCTGCGCAGCGCCGCCCTGTATGGCGGCGGCGTCGACGTCGACATGACGCCCTCGGTGATCCTGTCGCAGGGTGCCGCCGCCATGACCGCGCTGGTGGACGACGTCCAGTGGGCCACCGCCAACGGCCTGCGCACCACCCTGACGCTGCGCGCCTACAGCGACGCGAGCTTCCTGGAGAACACCAAGGCGGTGCTGTCGCAGTTGCAGGCGGCGGGTGCCCTGCCGAGCCAGGTGGTGGTGGTGGGCAGCCCCACCAGCAGCACCATCGCCCAAGCCGAGCTGGCCAACAGCGTGGCGCAGTATGCGGCGGGCCTGGCCCTGACCCCCAGCGCCTCCGAAAGCGGCCTGGCCGACACCGGCCGGAGCAGCGGCGGCAGCAACGGCGTCGGCGTGGACGCGATCATGACCGGGGTGCGCACCAGCGAGGCCGCCACCGGGCCCGCCGCGATCAGCCCCTATGCCGGGGTGCAGGTGTTCGACCAGACCCCGTCCGAGCAGGTGACGGCGACCGCGGCCCTGGTCGGCACCGGGCTCGGCATCCTGTCCACCGGCGGCCCCGGCACCGTGTCCGCCGACGGCTCCACCGTCACCGTGTCCGGCACCGCATCCGCGGTTGCCGCAGCGCTTGCCGCCATCCGCTACACCCCGGCCAGCGGCAGCACCGGCACCGCCGCCCTCACCCTCAGCATCGCAGACAGCCACGGCACCATCACCGGGAATACCAGCATCGCCGTCGACAGCGCGTTGTCGATCTCCGGCATGAGCAACGTGGCGGTCAACGGCGCCGTCGTGCTGCAGCCGGGCCTGGCGCTGTCGCTGCCCGCGCAGGCGAGCAGCGTGACCGCCACGGTCACCCTGTCCAATCCGGCACTCGGCGCGTTCTGGAACCTGGCCGGCGCCACCGTGTCGGCCGATGGCGGCACCGCGACGATCACCGGCAGCGCCGGCACCGTGCGCGCCTTCCTGTCCGGCCTGCAGTTCATGCCGACGGCGACCGCGAGCGGCACCGAGGCGGAAACCGTCACCGTCAACGACGGGATCGGCACCGTCACGGCCGCCTCGACCCTGACCGTGTCGGTCGCGACCGGCTTCGTGGCCAGCAACCTGCCGGCCGCCAGCGTAGTCTCCCCGTTCATTGTGAACACCCCGTATGCGGACCTGTTGCTGGCCAAGACCGGCAGCCCTGGGCAGGTGGTGGGGGTGACGGTGACGCTGTCCGGCGGCGGCCACCTGGTCGATCCGGTTGCCGGCGCGGTGTCGGCGAACGGGCTGAGCTTCAGCTATGTCGGCACCTTCGCGCAGGAGCAGGCGGCGCTGCGCGCGCTGGAGGTGGTGGTGGCACCCGGTGCCGCGACCTCGGCGCAGACGCTGAGCTTCAACCTGAACGGCCACGTCGCCACCACCGCCCTGGAGGTGGTGTCCACCGACACGGTGTTCGTGGGCGCGGTGGACGCGACGCAGGGCGGCTACGCCAGCGCTGCGGTGGCGGCTCCGCTGCTGGCGACGGGCAAGGTGGGGCTGTTTGCCGACTACAACGGCGCCACCGCGACGGCGATCGCCGGCACGTCGGCCAGCCTGGCTGGCACGTGGTCCGGCACGGCGGCGGGGGTGTATGGCTACAACGAGGGCACCGACGTGGCGCAGCAGGCGATCACGGTGCGCAACACCGGCACGGGGACGCTGCTGATCCCGGTTGGCACGCTGGCGCAGACCGCGTCCGGGGTGCAGTTCCAGGTGGTGCAGTCGACCGGCGCCAACGCCGACTGGTCGGCCGGCCCCACCGGCGACGGCTCGCTCGGCGTCTACGGCATCGCCGCCGGCGCGTCGGTGACGCTGACGGTGGAGGCGCTGGCGCAGGGCGACGTGGGCAACGTGGCGGCCAACGCGATCACGAGCCTGCCCGGCATCGCGAACGCCAGCGTCACCGCCTCAACCGCCATCCTGCTGGCCACCGAGTATGCCAGCGGCACCGTCACCCTCACCAATACCGGCAGCAACTACGCAATCCTCGGCCAAGGCATGACGCTGACGAACAGCAGCGGCACCTACCAGATCGACAACAGCCCGACCGCGACCGGTTTCGTGTCCACCGGGTCGGACAACAGCAGCGGCTATTACGCGCTCGCTCCGGGGGCCAGCACGACGGTGGCGGTGTCCGGCGTGAACCCGCAGTCCGGCACGGCGGCGACGGCTTTGACGCAGATCCTGGCGCAGACCACGAGCAGCGCCAACACCCTGAGCAGCGGCTCCCTGCCGGCCGGGGTGGTCGTCGCCGCGTCCAGCGCCATCGGCGTCACCGGCCCCGCCACCGCTGCCCAGGGCGCCACCTGGGGCGGATGGGGTCCCGACACCGGCATCCTCACGGAGCGCGGCTACGGCTACTTCCTGCCCGACCAGGGCGTGTCGCCCAGCGAGGCCAACACCAACATCGCCTTGTCCACCAACTTCACCGCCGCCGACCTGACGTCGTGGCAGGGCTACGTCGACACCCTGCGCGGGCTTGGCATCCTCAACGTCGCCCCTACGCTGACCGGCTCCGGCGTGCTGCAGGACATCTCGCGCAGCGACGCCACCGCCTATCTGCGCAGCGCCGCCCTGTATGGCGGCGGCGTCGACGTCGACATGACGCCCTCGGTGATCCTGTCGCAGGGTGCCGCCGCCATGACCGCGCTGGTGGACGACGTCCAGTGGGCCACCGCCAACGGCCTGCGCACCACCCTGACGCTGCGCGCCTACAGCGACGCGAGCTTCCTGGAGAACACCAAGGCGGTGCTGTCGCAGTTGCAGGCGGCGGGTGCCCTGCCGAGCCAGGTGGTGGTGGTGGGCAGCCCCACCAGCAGCACCATCGCCCAAGCCGAGCTGGCCAACAGCGTGGCGCAGTATGCGGCGGGCCTGGCCCTGACCCCCAGCGCCTCCGAAAGCGGCCTGGCCGACACCGGCCGGAGCAGCGGCGGCAGCAACGGCGTCGGCGTGGACGCGATCATGACCGGGGTGCGCACCAGCGAGGCCGCCACCGGGCCCGCCGCGATCAGCCCCTATGCCGGGGTGCAGGTGTTCGACCAGACCCCGTCCGAGCAGGTGACGGCGACCGCGGCCCTGGTCGGCACCGGGCTCGGCATCCTGTCCACCGGCGGCCCCGGCACCGTGTCCGCCGACGGCTCCACCGTCACCGTGTCCGGCACCGCATCCGCGGTTGCCGCAGCGCTTGCCGCCATCCGCTACACCCCGGCCAGCGGCAGCACCGGCACCGCCGCCCTCACCCTCAGCATCGCAGACAGCCACGGCACCATCACCGGGAATACCAGCATCGCCGTCGGCCCCGGCCAGTCGCTCGCGGTCGCGGCCCTGAACACGAGCGGCGCCAACAGCCAGGCGGTGCGAGCCTTCGCCCCGGCCGCCAGCCCGGCCACCACGATCACGGTCGCCACCCCGGCGGCCCAGCACGACACCCTGCTCACGACCGCCGGAGGCGGCGTCAGCAACGGCGTGTTCCAGGTCGCCGGCAGCGTCGGCGCCGACATGGCGGCGCTGTCCGGGCTGACCGTGTCGACCGGCGCCGGCACGGCCCCGCCCAGCCTGCAGATCACCCTGTCGGGCGCGCCGGTGTCGTTCACCGATGACGGGGCGGGACAGGACAGCATCGCCTCCGGCGGCGGCAACCTCATCCAGACCGGCGCCGGCAGGACCGTGGTCGCCGCCGGCCTCGGCGACACGGTGTCGGCCGGCTCCGGCTCGGTGTCCGCCAGCGGCCCGCAGGGCTTCACCTTCCTGGGCGGCAGCAGCGCCGCCGACACCGTGACCGGTGGTGCTGGCGGCGGCAGCTTCACCGCCGGCACCGGCGGCGGCTCGCTGCTGATCGCCGGCACCGGCGCCACCGTGCTCCACGCCGCCGGCGGCAACGACACGCTGGTCGGCGGCGGCAACACCACGCTCTACGCGTCGGACAACAAGAACAGCGTGCTGGACGCGACCAACGGCGACACGGTGGTCGGGGCCGGCGGCGCCAGCATCACGGGTCCTGCCAGCGGCAACGCCACGGTGCTGGCGCAGTCCGGCGCAGAGACCGTGACCGGCGCCGCCGGAGCGATCAGCGTCACCGGCGGCTCCGGCAGCCTGGTGGTGAGGCTCGGCACCGGCAACGCGTCCGTCACCGGCGGCTCGGGCAGCGATACCGTCCTGGCCGGCGCTGGCGGACACTATGCCATCGCCGACGGCACCGGCGCCGAGCTGGTGGAGCTGCAGCAGGGCGTCTCGACCGGCGCCGCCCTGACCCTGACCGGCTTCGTGCCGGGCAAGGACCAGATCGCGCTGAGCGGCTACGGCACCGGGGCGGCGCAGCTTCTAGTCTCGACCCAGTCCTCCTCCGCCGGCGGCACGGTGCTGACGCTGTCGGACGGCGCCACCATCACCCTGAGCGGGATCGCCCACCTGGCCCAGTCCAGCATCAGCAGCCTTTGAGAACTCCGGTGGACGCGAAGAAAGCCCAGGGGCGTCGCCCCTGGACCCCATGAAGGGCAAAGCCCTTCAAACCCAATTCTTTAAGATTGGGGTCTGGGGCCTGAGGCCCCAGCGGGTCCAGGGCAGCGCCCTGGCCTTGCTCCCCGACCCGGTGGCGGAGGCTCGACCCGCCTCCGCCGCTTCCCCTATATAGTTCTCGCATCTCGCCCGACCCTTCCGGAAGGACAACAAAATCGTGAGACTTCTGGTCACCGGCGGGGCCGGCTATGTCGGCAGCCACGTCGTCTGGGCGCTGCACGACCGTGGCGACGAGGTGGTGGTCCTCGACAACCTGCGCCAAGGCCATCGCGAGGCGCTTCCCGGCGCCGTGCGTCTGGTCGAGGCGGAGCTGGCCGACGAGGCCGCCCTCGATGCGGTGCTGGCCGAGGGCCCCTGGGACGGCGTGCTGCACTTCGCCGCCCTGTCGCTGGTCGGCGAGAGCATGCAGCGGCCGCTCCACTACATGACGGAGAATGCCGGGCTCGGCTTCCGCCTGATCGATGCTTGCGTCCGGCACGGCGTCAACCGCTTCATCCTGTCCTCGACCGCTGCCCTGTTCGGCAACCCGGAAACCACGCCGATCACCGAGACCACCCGGATCGATCCCGGCTCGCCCTACGGCGAAAGCAAGCTGATGATCGAGCGCGCGCTGCACTGGGCCGACCGGATCCACGGGCTGCGCTACGCCTGCCTGCGCTACTTCAACGCCGCCGGCGCCGACCCGGACGGACGGTCGGGCGAGGACCACCGGCCGGAATCCCACCTGATCCCGCTGGTGATCGACGCCGCCCTCGGCCTGCGCCCCGAGATCGTGGTGTTCGGCGACGACTATCCCACCCCCGACGGCACCTGCATACGCGACTACGTCCACGTCGCCGACCTGGCGCAGGCGCATCTCGCGGCGCTGGCCCGGCTCGACGAGGGCAGCGTCACCTACAACCTGGGCAGCGGCACCGGGCACTCGGTGCTCGACGTGATACGCAGCGTCGAGCGGGTGAGCGGCCGCGCCGTGCCGCGACGGATCGTGGACCGGCGGCCGGGCGACCCGGCGGTGCTGGTGGCGAGCTCCGAGCGCATCCGCGCCGAGACCGGCTGGACCCCGCGCTTCACCGCCCTGGACGACATCGTCGCCACCGCGCTGGCCTGGCGCCGGGCCAACCCGAACGGCTACGGCAACGCGCCCTGAGTCGCGTCGAACCGGATATTGACGTCAGGACCTCGTCTGCTACCCTGAGTTGGTGTTGACAGATCGGCGTCCTGCGCGTTTCCGGCCCCGATGCACGGCCTGGTTGCGGCCGGCGATGGCGATTGGCGGTTGGCCGTGACCGGCTGCATCGACGTCCACGGCTACGCGTCCAGCACCGGAAGCTGGCTGCTGTGCGGCTGGGCCCCGGTGTCGTCCAACGCGCTGCCCGGCCGTCGCCGCCTGACGCTCCGCTTCGAGCACGGCGTGGTCACGGGCGACGGCCTGGTCGCCGGCACGGTGCGCGACGACCTGGGCACGCTCGGCCGCGGCGTGATGGCCCACCTTCCGGCCTCCGGCCAAGCCCTGGGACAGCTCGTGTCGGCGGAGATCGACGGCGAGGCCGGCCCCGTCACGCTGCACGCGACGCCCGGCACCGTGCAGGACGAAGGGCCGGCGCTGGTCGAGGCGCTCCGGGCGCAGCGCCTGGCGCCGGGTCCGGAGGCGGGCTCGTTCCGCAGCATCCTGCAGCGTCCCGCCTTCGAGGGGCGCGACACGCTGGACCGGTACGAGGACCAGTTCGCGTTCCGCGTCGACGAGGCCATCGCCTGCGGCGGATCCGGCCTGCTGCTCAACGGCTGGCTGATGACGGCGCCCCCCGGCCTGGGCGGGATGCGGCTGCGCAGCGGCAGCCGGTCCACCCCGGTCGACGTGCGCGACGGCCTGCGCGTCGCCCGGCCGGACGTGGTGGCCAAGTACGGCGACGCGCTGCGCAGCCGCAACGCCGGCTGCGGCTTCGTGCTGCACGTGCCGGACTGCCTGGAACCTGGGAGCAGCCCCTACCTCGAGGTCGAGACGGTGGGCGGCGAGATCGGGTTCCTGCGCCTCCCGCCGTCCCGGCTGCGCGGGCTCGGCGCGATCCGCAACGTGCTGGGAAGCCTGTCGCCGCGCTACGACGAGGTGCAGCGCACTTTTGACGCCATCGGCCCGGCCTTGACCCTGCTCAACCGCGACCGGCTCGACGCCCCGCGCCCGTCGCGCGAGATCCGTTTCGGAACGCCGCCGGAGGTGCCGCTGTGCTCGGTGATCGTGCCGCTCTACGGCCGCATCGATTACATGGAGGTGCAGGTCGCCCTTCTGGCGCAAGGCGGGACCCAGGGCGGGTTCGGGGCGCGTCACGAGCTGATCTACGTGGTCGACGACCCGGGCGGCGCGGATGCCGCCTGCGTGCTGGCGGACTCGCTGTTCCGCCGGTTCGGCCTGCCGCTGCGCCTGCTCCTGCTCGAGGAGAACATGGGCTTCGCCCCGGCCTGCAACGCCGGGCTCGCCGCCGCCCGGGGCGGCCATGTCTGCTTCCTCAACTCCGACGTGTTCGCGACCGAGCCGGACTGGCTCGACCGCCTGCTGGACGACTTCGCCCGACACCCCTCGGTCGGCATCGTGGGTCCGCTGCTGTTGTTCGAGGACGGCACCATCCAGCACCAGGGGATGCGCTACGAGGCGCTGCCCGAGTTCAGCCACTGGCTGTTCCCGATCCATCCCGGCAAGGGCAGCCGTCCGGCGCCGAGCCGGGCGCTGTCGCTGCATCCCGCGATCACCGGCGCCTGCATGGTGATGCCGCGCCAGCTCGCCCACGACCTTGGAGGCTTCGACGAAGACTACGTGATCGGCGACTTCGAGGACTCCGACCTGTGCCTGCGCGCGCGCGAGCTCGGGGTCGCCTCCGCGGTCGATCACGGCGTGACGCTGTATCACCTGGAGCGCAAGTCGCAGGCCCCTGCCGCAGACGCCTGGCGCATGAACGTGACGCTCTACAACGCTTGGCTGCACCAGAACCGCTGGGCCGCGCGGCTGATCGAGCCGGACGCGCCGCGCGACCGGTCCCCGAGCCCGGATGCGGTGACGCCGTTGCCGGCGGCGCAGGCGCTGCGCGGCGTGGCTTGGGCGAGCCAGCGATGAGAGGCCGTCATGCCGCCGCACGCTGAGGACGGTGCGGGCGGCGAGGACCTGCGCGTCCTGATCGCCTCGCACAGCCATCCGCGCGTGCAGAACGGCGGCTCGGAGGTGGCGTCGTACTCGCTGTTCGACCGGCTGCGCCAGCAGCCGGGCCTGCGCGCCTGGTATTGCGGCTGCAGCCGCACCGCCTCGTTCGCGCGGGCCGGGCAGTCCATCACCCAGCCGTTCGAGCGCGACGAGTACCTCTACACCGTGGGCGACTTCGAATGGTTCAAGTTCGCCAACCGCGATACCGCGTTCGCACGAGACTTCCGCGCCCTGCTGCGCAACCTGCGTCCGCAGATCGTGCACTTCCACCACTACATCAACTTCGGCATGGAAGCCTTCGCCCACGTTCGGGAGGTGCTGCCGGAGGCCAAGCTGGTGCTGACGCTGCACGAGTTCCTGGCGATCTGCCACCAGCAGGGCCAGATGGTCACCCGGCACGGGGGCAAGCTGTGCCGCCGCTCCGGCCAGGTCGAGTGCAGCCGCTGCTTTCCCGAGTTCCAGCCGGCCGACTTCTTCCTGCGCGAAACCTATATCGGCCACTTCCTCCGCCACGTGCACCAGTTCATCTCGCCCAGCCGGTTCCTGGCCGAGCGCTACGTCGCGTGGGGCCTGCCGGCGGAGCGCATCAGCGTCATCGAGAACGTGCCGGCCGCCACCGCGCGTCGCGGCCTGCCGGCGAGGCGCGTGCGCCCTGGTATGGACCTGCGTGTCGGCTTCTTCGGCCAGATCTCGCTGCTCAAGGGCATCCAGGTGCTGATCGACGCCGCGGCCATCCTGGACGGGGAGCGGCGCCACGACATCGCGTTCCAGATCCACGGCGACCAGAGCAACCAGCCGGCGGCGTTCCAGGCCGAGTTCCTGGCGCAGATGGAGAAGGCGGGCGGCAACGTGTCCTTCCACGGCGCCTACGCCAACGCCGATATCGGCGAGCTGATGGCCGAGGTCGACTTGGTGCTGGTGCCCTCGATCTGGTGGGAGAACTCGCCGGTGGTGATCCAGGAGGCGTATCGCAACGGCGTGCCGGTGGTCTGCTCCAATATCGGCGGCATGGCGGAGAAGGTAGTGCCGGACGAGACCGGGCTGCACTTCCAGGTCGGCAGCCCGCGCTCCCTGGCGGGCGTGCTCAAGGCGCTGGCGGACGATCCGGACCGGCTGGCACGCCTCGCCGCGGGGGCCGCCCGGGACGCGCACCTGGCAGCACGGCGCGACGAGCCCGACGCCGGCCCGGCCAGGGCCGATCCGCTGGGTGCGCACCTGCGCCTTTACCGCGACCTACGCACCCCGTCCCCGCCGCGTCCGGCCCCGCGGTTCGGCCTGTCCCGCGACCCATGACCGGGCGCCGCACGGCCCGTCAAACACCCATTAAACAACGGGTTGGCGCGTCTTGTCCCCGCTTGATGCGCCGGGGAGGTGCCGCGGCGGTTCCAAACCGGGGACCGGCTTGATATGGTCGAGGAACAGGTGAGGGCGAATGCCAGCGATGTCGATCATGCAGCCGGATGTTAGTTCGAGCCAGGGCTGTATCGACTTCCTGTCCTATTCTCCCAGCCTGGACGGATGGGTCGGCGGCGGCTGGATCGACCTGAGCTGGGACGACCAGGACGCGCCGCCCGACTGCATCCTGGAGTTCGGCGACAAGCGCGTGTCCGGCCAGGCGATCGCATGCGCGTTCCCGCGCGCCGACGTGCGCAAGATCGGCACCGGCCTGCTGCTGTTCGTTCCCGGCGAGTTTGCCCGTCGCGACGACTTCCAGGACGCGATCCTGACCCGCGATGGGCGCCAGTTCCGGCTCACGCCGTCGGAGCCGCTGGAGGACCTGTCCGAGGCCGAGGTCACCGCGCGGACCAAGAGCCTGGTCACCACCGCGGTGCGGTCGAGCCGGCGCGCGCACCTGCTGCGGCTGCTCAACCGCCCGACCTATGCAGGGCAGGATACGCTGGACGCGCTGCAGCCGCCGGTGTTCCTCGAGCTCGACTCCGCCTGCCTGTGCCCGCCTGCGGGGCTGCTGCTGCGCGGCTGGTTCATCGACCCGTTCAAGAGCGTGGAAAGCATACGCGTTCGTTGCGGCAGCGAGTCGCGCCTGCTGGACCCGCGGCGCTGGATCCCGATTGCCCGCCCCGACGTGCGCGAGGGGTTTGCCAAGAGCTTCGGCGGCCTGGTCGACCTGTGCGGCTTCCTGGCCTTCGTCGACGACGTCTACGCCACCGGCGAGACGGCGTATTTCGAGGTGCGCAGCCGCTCCGGCGACGTCGCCTTCAAGCGTATTCCGCAGATACGCAGCCCCGGCGTCGACACCATCAAGGAAACCCTGAGCCACCTGGAGCTGCGCTACGACGAGCTGGCGGAAGGCTACGACCACGTGCTCGGCCCGGCGGTCAAGGCGATGAACGATTTCCGCATGCTGGACGGCGTCGGCTACAAGGAGATGCGCTTCGGCGAGGGGCCGGCGGCGCCGCGCTGCTCGATCATCGTGCCGCTCTACGGCCGCATCGACTTCATGGAGCTGCAGCTCGCCTTCTTCTCGCGTACGCTCGGGCGCGACTACGAGCTGATCTACGTGCTCGACGATCCGACCGTCCTGCGCGCGACCGAGGCGCTCGCCACCTCCTGCCTGGCGCGGTTCCAACTGCCGTTCCGGCTGGTGGCGCTGTCGGCCAACATGGGCTACGCCCCCGCCAACAACGTCGGGCTGCGGCTGGCGCGCGGCGAGTACGTGTGCTTCCTCAACTCCGACGTGTTCCCCAAGACGCCGGACTGGCTCGACCACATGGTCGAGACCGCTTCGAGCCGTCCGGAGGTCGGCGTGGTGGGCGCCCTGCTGCTGTTCGAGGACGAGACCATCCAGCACGAGGGCTGCGCCTACGAGGTGCTGCCCGAGTTCGCCGGCTGGAGCTTCAGCCTGCATCCGCGCAAGGGGCGGTATCCGGGCGACGACATGGACGTGCGGGAGGTCGAGGCGGTGACCGGCGCCTGCCTGCTGATGCCGATGGCGCTGGCGCGCGCCGTCGGCGGCTTCGACGAGGGCTACGTGATCGGCGACTTCGAGGATGTCGACCTGTGCCGCAAGGCGCAGGCGCAGGGGCGGAGCTGCGTGGTCGACCGGCGCGCCCGGCTCTACCACCTGGAGCGCCAGTCCCAGGGCGGGCAGCAATCCTCCTGGCGGCTCAACCTGACCCTCTACAACGCGTGGCGGTTCCAGAACCGCTGGATCAGGCCGGCATCCTCCATCACGGCCCCGAACGAGGCAGAGCATCTGGGCAGCCCGGCATGAGCGACTTCGCGCCCTACGCGCCCTTGTTCCCCCCCAGCGGGCCGGCGGCGCCGCGGCGGCCGCTGCCCAGCGTCCTGGTGATGACCCATTCGCATCCCAGGCTGACGCGCGGCGGTGCCGAGATCTCGGCCTTCACCTTGTTCCGCGCGCTCAAGGCACGCGGCGCCACCGCCTGGCTGCTGGGCTGCTCCAGCCCGAAGAGCGAGGCGCGGCTCGGCGCCACCCTGACGCAGCCCTACGGGCCGGACGACTACGTCTACCATCCCAACGCCGCGTTCGATTACTTCAAGTTCGCCAACCCCGACCCGCAGTTCCCGAAGGTGATGGAGGAGCTGGTGGCGGAGCTCAAGCCGGACATCGTGCACACGCACCACTTCGTCCGGTTCGGGGTCGAGATGTTCAGCGCGATCCGACGCGGCTGGCCGCAGGCGAAGATCGTGCTCAGCCTCCACGAGTACCTGGCCATCTGCCACCACCACGGCCAGATGATGAAGACCAGGACGTTCCGCCTGTGCGAGAAGGAAAGCACCTCGGCCTGCGCCGCCTGCTTCCCGCAATACGGCGAGCGCGACTTCTTCCTGCGCAAGCGCTACCTGCAGATGTTCTTCGCCGACGTCGACCTGTTCATCTCGCCGAGCCGCTTCCTGGCCGGGCGCTTCCGAAGCTGGGGCCTGCCGGACGAGAAGCTCGCGGTGCTGGAGAACATGCCGCCGGAGCGCGACGGCAGCCCGTTCGCCGAGGCCTGGACGTCGCCGAACGAGGCTCCCCGCCTGGCGACATACGGGAGGGTCCCGCCCGGATCGCTGCCGTCGCGAAGCGTCACCGCCTCCGGCGCCTCGGCGCGGCTGTCGCAGCCGCGCCGGCCCGGCCAGGTCACGCCCGCCGCGCCTGCCGCCCGCTCGGGCCTGCGGACGCTGCGCTTCGGCTTCTTCGGCCAGATGTCGCCGTTGAAGGGCATCACCGTGCTGATGGAGGCGGCGCGCCGGCTGGCCACGCTCGGCGTCACCAACGCGGTGATCGAGATCTACGGCGACTATTCGAGTCAGCCGATCGAGTTCCAGAAGGTGGTCGAGGAGGCGCTGGAGGAAGCGGGCGAGAACGTCGTGTTCCACGGCGCCTACGACAACTCGGAGGTCAACGCGCTGATGCAGCGGATCGACGCGATGGTGATCCCGTCCACTTGGTGGGAGAACTCGCCCGTGGTGATCCAGGAAGCGTTCACCAACGGCAAGCCGGTGATCTGCTCCAACATCGGCGGCATGGCGGAGAAGATCACGCACGGCGTCGACGGGATGCATTTCGAGGTGAGCCGCCCGGCCAGCCTGGCCGAGGTGCTGGCCGACCTGGCGACCCATCCCGACAAGCTGGCGGCGCTGGCCGCCGGCGTCCGTCCGCCGCCGACCGCAGACGAAATGCTCGACCAGCACCTCCACCTTTACGACCGCGTCCTGTCCTGACCCGGCCCAGGAGACGTTCCCCGAAGGTCGGCACGATGAACCATGCAATGCACCAGCGTGCAGAAGGCGGAAGCAGATGAACGGCGTGATGATCAAGGGTGCGGTCGACCGGCTCGACAGCGACAGCGCGGCCGGTTGGCTGTACGGCAGCGACTACACCGCGCCGCCGATCGTCCGCGCCTTCCTGCACCACGACATGATCGGCGAAAGCGTGGCCGACGCGCATCGGCCCGACCTGGAGCAGGTCGGCCTCGGCGACGGCCGCTGCGGCTTCGAGATCCGCTTCACCCGGTCGATCGACCCGGCCTACCTGCCGTTCGTGACGGTCAGGCCGAACGACGTCGACCTGCACCTGCCGATCCCGTCCAGCGGCCTCGCCTATATCGACCTCATCAACGCCGTGCTGGTCGGCTATCCCAGCACCGGACGCAGCCGCTCGGTGCTGGGCGGCCTGTGGACCGACCGGCTGGACGCGCCGCAACTGCTCGCGGGCCGTATCGCGGTCGGCGCGACCGCCGCCGAGCTGCAGCCGGCACTGCAGGAGCTGATCCGCAACGGCCATGTCCTGCTGCACAACGCCCTGGCCCCGAACGGGGTCGGCGCCCGGGACATCGCCAACTTCCACGTCGCCACCGGCCCCCACGTTGCGGAGGAGGAGGCCCGGCTGCGTGCGGCGCTCACCGGCATCGCCGGCCTGCTGTTCCGCGAGTCGGTGGTGCGCCTGCTGCGCGCGGTGTTCGACGACCATCCGGTGATCTACCGGCTCGACATGGTGCCGGCCGGCGCCGGCTTCGCCCAGGCCTCCAGCCTGGAAGACCTGCCGTCGCCAGGCGAATGCGTGGCGCTCTACGCCGGCAACCCGGACGGCCCGATGCGGATCGACGTGGTGCGCGACAGCCACGAGATGGCGGAGTTCGGCCCGGACGGCCGCTCCCGCTGGACCGGCGCCGGGTCGTCGGAGCTGGCCCGTTACGCCGCCGAGGCCGGCCTGTCGATCGAGAGCCTGGAGCTGGACGCGCTGGACATCGCCATCCTCAGCCCGGGCCTGGTGCATCGGGTGGTGGCCAGCGCGGAAGCGCCGGCGCTGCGCGCGGTGCTGGCGCCGCGCCGGGTCACGCCGACCCGGTTCCTGACCGGCGACGGCAGTTGGTCCGAAGTCGGGCACGTATCGGGCGCGCGGATCCGGGTGTAGGATCCCTCGCCGGTCGCCGGGGCGCTGCACCCCGCCGCCGGACGGGCTTTGTTCGAGGAGATCCGACCCTGTTGGAGAACGCGCCGAACCCGGTGGTGGCGGTGGGCGACGTGCTGTTCGGCAACGCCCTGCCGTTGTCGTTGATCGCCGGTCCCTGCCAGATCGAGAGCCGGGACCACGCGCTGGAGTGCGCCACGGCGCTGCGCGAGATCGCCCGCCGGCTCGGCGTCGGCCTGGTGTTCAAGAGCTCCTACGACAAGGCGAACCGGACCAGCCGGTCGGGTCCGCGCGGCGTCGGGCTCCACCAGGCGATCGAGGTGTTCGCCGAGATACGCGACGCCCTGTCCGTGCCGGTGCTGACCGACGTGCACGAGTGCCAGCACTGCGCCGTGGTGGCGGAGGTGGCCGACGTGCTGCAGATCCCGGCCTTCCTGTGCCGGCAGACCGACCTGCTGGTCGCGGCCGCGGAGACCGGACGCGTGGTCAACGTCAAGAAGGGCCAGTTCCTGGCGCCATGGGACATGGGCCACGTGCTGGACAAGGTGACCGGCGCCGGCAACCGCAACGTGCTGGCGACCGAGCGCGGCACCAGCTTCGGCTACAACACGCTGGTGTCCGACTTCCGCGGCCTGCCGGTGATGGCAGGCTTCGGCGCGCCGGTGGTGTTCGACGCGACCCACTCGGTGCAGCAGCCCGGCGGCCAGGGCGCCCGCTCCGGCGGCCAGCGTCAGTTCGTTCCGGTGCTGGCGCGTGCCGCGGTCGCGGTGGGCGTGGCGGGGGTGTTCATCGAGACCCATCCGGATCCGGACCACGCCCCGTCCGACGGCCCGAACATGATCGCGCTGCGCGACTTCGAGCCGCTGGTCGCCACCCTGCTGCGCTTCGACCGCCTCGCCAAGTCCTTGCCTGAACCAGGACCAGGCGCGGGACGGCCGGATGCGGCGGGCTGAGGCAGCGTGTCGCGGCAGGTCCGGTTCGATGAACCCGATCGTCGTCGTGCCGGCCAGGCTCCGCTCCACCCGCCTGCCGGACAAGCCGCTGGCGCTGATCGCCGGCCTGCCCATGGTGGTGCAGGTCTGGCGCCGGGCGATGGAAACCGGGCTCGGCCCGGTGCTGGTGGCGACCGATCACGTCCGGATCGCCGAGGCGGTGCGGCAGGCGGGCGGGCGGGCGGTGCTGACACGCGCCGATCATCCGTCCGGCACCGACCGCATCGCCGAGGCGCTCTCGCTGGTGGACCCGGATCGCCGCCACGACGTGGTGGTCAACCTCCAGGGAGACCTGCCGACGGTGGTGCCGAACGTCGCCCGCGCGGCCGTCGCCCTGCTGGAGGATGCGGAGGTGGCGGCGGGAACGGCGGTGGCCCTCGTCGCCACGGCGCAGGAGGCGGCGGCCGACAGCGTGGTCAAGATGGTCGGCAGCCCGCTCGGGCAGGGGCGCTTCCGCGCCCTCTACTTCACCCGGGCGCAGGCGCCCTGGGGCGACGGCCCGCTCTACCACCACATCGGCCTGTATGCCTGGCGCCGGGCGGCGTTCGAGCGCTTCGTGGCGATGCCGCCCTCGGCGCTGGAACGGCGCGAACGGCTGGAGCAGTTGCGCGCGCTGGAGGCGGGCCTGCGCATCGACGCGGCGCTGGTCGACGACGTGCCGCTCGGGGTCGACACGCCGGACGACCTGCTTCGCGCGCGCGTCCTGATGGGAGGCGAACGATGACGCCCGTTGCAGCACCCCCCGTCGCCGCGTCCCCCTCTGCCGCATCCCCCCCTGGCGCGTCCCCCCCTGGCGCGTCATGGCCGGCGGGCCAGTCGCGGCACGGCGATCCGGACGCCGTCGCCGCCGCCGCGGACAGCGTCGCCCGCACCATCGAGATCGAGCGCGGCGGCCTCCAGTCGATCCGGCACGCGCTGTCGGGCGGGCTCGCGGAGGCCTTCGCGCGGGCCGCCGACCTGATCGAGCGGGCCGGCGGCAGCGTGGTCGTCACCGGCATGGGCAAGTCCGGCCATGTCGGCAAGAAGGTGGCGGCGACGCTCGCCTCCACCGGCACCCCCAGCCACTACATCCATCCGGCCGAGGCCAGCCACGGCGACCTCGGCGCGCTGCGCGACACCGACGTGGTGCTGGCGATGTCCTGGTCCGGCGAGACTCCGGAGCTTGCCGACATCGTGGACTATACGCGCCGCTTCGGCATGCCGCTGGTCGCCGTCACCGCGCGGCCGGACAGCGCGCTGGGACGCGCCGCCGATGTCGGGCTGTTCCTGCCCGACGCGCAGGAAGCCTGCCCGAACGGGCTGGCGCCCACCACCTCGACCACCATGCAGCTCGCCGTCGGCGACGCGCTGGCGATCCTGCTGCTGGAGCGGCGCGGCTTCACCGCCACCGACTTCAACCGTTACCACCCCGGCGGCAAGCTCGGGGCGCGGCTTATGGCGGTCGGCCGGCTGATGCACGTGGGCGGGGAGGTGCCGATCGTGTCGATGGATGCCACGCTGTCGGAGGGCATCGTGGAGATGACCTCCAAGCGCTTCGGCATCGCCGGCGTGGTCGATGCCGGGGGCGACCTGATCGGCGTGCTGACCGATGGCGACGTGCGTCGGGCGTTCCAGAGCGGCTTCCGGGACCGGCCGATCGTGGAGGTGATGGGGCGCCGTCCGCAGACCGTGGGCGCCGACGCCCTGGCCGCCCGTGTGCTGGCGCAGATGAACGACGCGCGGATCACCTGCATGTTCGTGGTGGCGGGACGACGGCCGGTCGGCCTGGTCCACGTGCACGACCTGCTGAGGGCGCGGATCGCCTAGAGCATCATCCGATCGAACCGGATCGATCGGATAAAGATGCTCGGTGAAACAACGAGCTAGAGCGTGACCCGTGAGCCAGTGCGAACGGATCACGCTCTAGACGGGACTCGTTCCAGCACGTGAAACTCGTTCGCCGGACGGACGGTTTTCGAGACTCGCCTCGACGCGCCGTAGCGTTAATATATAATTAAATCCTTGCAAAATGCGGTATGAATCTCGTTACGTTGAACGGACGTTCCGACAACCGGTTCCGGAGCTTAAACCGTGTCCGTCATGTCTCTCTCCCGCCTGATGGAAGATTACGGCCCCGAGTCGGCCCAGCACTCGGAGCCTGCCCGGAACCTCGACCGGCATTTCCCGATCGCGACCAGGGCCCTCGCGGTGCGTCGCGATGCTCCGCTCGAGCGACCGTCCTCGATCGCACCCGATCGCGCCCGCCTGACCGCTGCCCTGGCCCGCTTCCTCCAGACGCTGCGCGGGGAGGAGGTGCTGTACTATCCCACTCCCGGCAACGGCGGCGATTGCGTCATCCAGGTCGGCGCCTACCAGGCGCTTGGCCGGGCCGGCGTCACTTTCAAGCCGATCAACCTGCAGGACGACGTGACCGGGCGCACGGTCATGCTTGGCGGCGGCGCCAACCTGACCCCGCTCTACCGCGAGCTCCGCGACGCGCTGCTCGAGGGCAAGCTGCTGGAGCGCTGCGGCCGCCTGGTCATCCTGCCCCACACCATACGCGGCAACGAGGACCTGTTGGCGCGTATGGACGGGCGGGTGACCATCTTCTGCCGCGATCCGGAAAGCTACATCCACGTGCAGCGTCACGCCGCGACGCGTGAGGTCCATCTCGACCACGACATGGCGTTCCACATCGACGTCGAGCAATTCTACCGCGACACCGCATGCTACACCGACACGTCCGGCCTGTTCGACTCGCTGGTCGGCGGCGTGGAGCAGGTGTTCGATCCCGGCGACCAGGACACCGTCAGGCCGTTCTTCCGCACCGACGGCGAGCAGGCGGCGGGCGTGACGGTGCCGGACGGCAACCTCGACATCTCCAGGATCTTCGAGCTGGGCACCTGGCCGGAAAACTCGCACAAGGCGGTCTGGTGCTTCTTCGAGGCGATCCGGCGGTCGCGCCACATCCTCACCGACCGGCTGCACGTCGCCATCGCGGCCTCCCTGCTGGACACGCCCTGCACCTTCTACGACAACTCCTATGGAAAGAACCGAACGGTCCACCTGCATTCCATCAGGAAGTATACGCAGCCGGACATGCTGGACTTCGTTCCGACGCCGTGAAAGCCGTTCGACGACGCGCTGTGGCCTGCGATCCAACGCGCTCGGGCCCTCGGCCAGCTCGAACGGGCTTCGAGATCCGCTTGACAACCCACCGGATGACCGCAAGCTAGGACGTTCAAAGCCTGCGGAAATGGCCGATGCGTCTCGCTCTTCTGGTTCTGGCCTACCGCGAGCCGGAGGTGCTGCGACGCGCGATCCCGCTCTACAAGTCCGCCGGCTTCGACGTCTTCGTGCACCTGGACAAGAAGGCCGACACCGCCTCCTACCTGGCCCGCCTGGGCGACGCGGCACGCCATTGCCGCCTGATCTACCGTCGGATCGACATCTTCTGGGCCGGCTTCTCGATGATCGAGGCGGAACTCGCCCTGATCTTCGCGGCGATGGCCGAAGGGCAGTACGACCGGTTCACCCTGGTGTCGGACGACACCTTTCCGATCCGGCCCCAGGACCGGCTGCTGCAGGTCCTGGCCGAGGACCTCGACCGGGTCATGATACGCAAGCTGGAGCCGGACGATCCGTTCATGAGCCGCTACGCGAACTTCTACCACTTCGACCATCCGGTCAGTTCCCTGCTCGGCCGGCAGATCGAGAGTGCGACGGTCGACGACAGGTTCCTGACCGAGATGGCCTCGATCCAGCAACTGAAGGACCGCGGCAAGAAGGTGCTGGACATCTATTACGGGTCGCAGTGGTGGTCGCTGACCGCCGCCAGCATGACCACCGTGCTGGAAGCGCTGGAGGGCGACGAACACCTGTTCGCCTCGTTCAAGTACTCCGCGGTCCCGGACGAGATCCTGTTCCAGACCGTGGTGGGCAACCTGGTCGACCGGTCGGGCGTCCGGCAGGGCATCGTCTACGTGGAATGGTCGAAGGATCCCAGGCCATACGTGTTCCGGCAGATGGACGAGCTGGACGCGATCCCGGCCGAGTATTGCTTCGTGCGCAAGGTCGGCTCGCACAGCACCGCGATCCTCGACGGGCTGACGGCGCGCCTCGCTTGAGGCCGGGCACGCGGCGCGCTTCACCGAAGCCGTAGGAGCCTGGCGGCGTCACGAACCGGTTTCTGGGGAACGGCATTCTCTGCTATCCGTCGGTGCAGGGGATGTGCCGGCAGGAGTGGGACGTGGACGTGACAGGCCGTGCTGCCGGGATGGTGGTCTTCTCCGCGCTCTTCAACGAGAGCGACGCCTTCCTGACGACCTTCGTCCAGAACTTCCTCAACAACACCGGCGACGGCACGGTCCTAGTCATCAACCTGCCGTCCGGCCGGACGATCGCCTGCCCGCCGGCCGAGGACAGCGACCGGGTGCTGGTGTTCTCCGGAGAGGTGAAGCGCAGGAAGTTCGGCCACACCCTGCTGTCCGGGCACCTCGAATCGTTCGAGTACGCGAGCCGGACGGTCGGCGCGTTCGACTTCTTCTGCCCGCTCGCCTCCAACAGCCTGTTCGCGCGGCCCTTCAACCTGCCGGCGGCGCTGGAGAAGCTGCAAACCAAGCCGGAAACCACCTCGAACGACCTCGACGACCTGATGGAGGTGTGGTGGTGGGTGAAGGTCAAGCGCAACCCGCGCTTCGTCGCCTTTCTCAAGCGCGTGTGGGGCCTGACCCACGTGTCGCAGAACCAGATCGAGGGCTTGTTCGCGGCGCGAAGCGACTGGGCGGTGATGTACGAGCGGTTCGGGCAGATCCTCGAGCTCGGCGAAACGATCGAGCCGGAGCAGGAGTTCCCGATGGAGGAGATCCTCCCGGCGACCCTGATCAAGCAGTTCGGCTCCGGCCACTTCGCCTATATCTGTCACATCTTCTGGGCCAGGTCGTATCAGGGCAAGGTCGTCCTCGCCGACATCCTGGACATGCCGAGCCTGTTCCCGGACGAGATCTGCATCCTCAAGTGGTTCGAGCGCGATCCGAACGATCCCGCCACCGCGGCGGTGTCGACCGGCTGGATCCAGTCCCTGCTGGGACACGTGTCGGAAAGCCTCCGGACGGAGTCCGCCGCCTCCCGGTTCGCGCACCGGATGATCCTGGAGCAGGTGACGCGCGTGCTGGCCGGGCGCGAAGCCTTCGCGCCCCTGACGGCCGGCTGGTGGACCGAGGCGACCGAGCCGGACCGGCGCTGGGTGGCGCTGACCCAGACCGTCACGATGCGGCGCGAGATGATCGCCCTGCCGGTCGAGCTGGAAGCCGGTCGGGACCTGAGGCCCTTCTACCTGTACACCGAGGACACCGGCCACGACGTGCGGCTGAGCCTGGGGATCAGCGAGACGGACAGCACGACGATCCTGCTCAGCACGTCGCTGGAAGGAGAGGACGCGGCAGCCGAGGCCGATCCCGTGCTGGAAGGCTACCTGTATCTGCAGGCGCTGGCGCCGCCGGGCAACCGGGTGTTCCGGCTGCGCTGCGTGTCGGGGACGTCCGACATGCGCGACCGGATCAGCGGCAACGTGGTGATCCAGGACGGCGGAGGCCACCACCGCGTTCCGCCCTGCCACCCCGTCGATGTCGAGGCGGCGGAGTTCTATTATCAGCACGACCCGGCCGCGGGGGAGGAAGGAACGTGGTTCGGCATTCCCTTCTTCAGCCGGCTCGCCGTCACGCTGACCTTGGACGTCATCTAGAGCATCATCCGATCGAACCGGATGGGTCGATCGGATAAAGATGCTCGGTGAAACAACGAGCTAGAGCGTGACCCGTGAGCCGATGCGAACGGATCACGCCCTAGCGTCCCGGCCATCTGCGAACATCACCGAACCGTAACGGAACGCCGCTTGGGTCCGCCGGGCACGCCATAAGGGCGCGCGCTGGACGGCGTGATCGCGGCTGTATCGTTATGGAAACGTCGAAAAAAGCTGCAAATACTCATGCGGTGATAGAGCGGCCGCGCGATCCTCGGTTTCTCGATCTTGACTGGAGTAGATCACTTGCGTGAGCCGTTTGCGCTCGATTAATGTGTCCGCACCATATTTTTTATGATTTTAACGCGGCGGCGGCATCCTGCGGAGTGAACGGTAGGCACATGGACCTCCAGACCGATCCTGCCCAGTCCGAACGCCAGGAACCGGACGAAGCGGCGACGCCGCGTGTCGAGCCGGTCACGCAACAGCCGCGCTGGCGTCGGTTCGACGCCGTCTGGTATGCGGCCCGCTACCGGGAAGCACTGGCCGAGCACGACGTCAAGGATGGCGAGCTGGAAGCGTTCTACTGGCAGAAGGGCTGCCGCTTCGGCCACTCGCCCAACATGTTCTTCGACGAGACCTGGTACCTGGCGACCTATCCCGACATCGCCGCCCACGTCGCGGCCGAGGGTGCCCGTTCCGGCTTCGAGCACTACATCCGCGACGGCTACAAGGACCGGTCGCCGCACTGGCTGTTCGACGAGCACTACTACCTGTCGTCCAACCGGGACGTCACCCAGGACGTGCTGCAGCGGCAGCATCTCGTCAACGGGTACGACCACTACCTCGCCATCGGCAACGCCGAGTTCCGGACCGCGCATCGCTTCTTCGACCCGCTGCTCTACGAGCAGAACGCGGACGAAAGCGACGAGGTACGCAGCCACGCCGGCGGCCCGTTCATCCGCTTCCTGCTCGACGACTGCCGCGCCGGCAGCACCGCGCGGCTGTCGTGGTACTTCGACCCGGTCTGGTACCTGAAGACCTATCCGGAACTGCGCGAGGAGATCGCCTCGGACTGGACCTGCGCGCTGCACCACTTCCTGTGCAGCCCGGGCAAGCGGCGCCACGCCGGCCTGGAATGGTTCTCCGAGGAGTACTACGGCGCCACCTACCCGGACGTCCTGGCGGCGGTGAACAAGGGCGCCTTCCGCAACACCTACGAGCACTTCGTCAAGTTCGGCGCGGCGGAGCGCCGTCGGCCGCATGCCGACGTCGACCTGGTCGCGCATTACCGCGCGATCGCGGTGCAGGCCTCGATCGAGCGCGGCGAC
Source organism: Lichenicola sp. (assembly GCA_965198655.1). Taxonomy (GTDB): domain Bacteria; phylum Pseudomonadota; class Alphaproteobacteria; order Acetobacterales; family Acetobacteraceae; genus Lichenicola. The sequence continues at coordinate 480,300 of OZ240668.1, forward strand.
TACGACAACGCGTTCACCCACTGGGTGGCGCAGCGATACGCCGCGGAGGAGGGCGGCAGCCCGCAGCCCGTCGTCGAGGCGCAGAGCAAGCAACTGTTCGCGCGCATGGCCGACACCATGCTGCCGCAGTTCGCGCGCTCGAAGCTCGACTTCACCGTGCGTGGCGAGCCTGCGGTCAGCGTCATCATCGTGCTGCACAACAAGTTCGCCCTCACCATGACCGCGCTGTCGTCGCTGCGCGCGGTCTATGCCGGCGGGATCGAGCTGATCCTGGTCGACTCCGGATCCCGCGACGAGACCCGCCACATCGACCGCTACCTCCGCGGCGCCCGCGTCATGCACTTTCCCAACAACGTGGGCTTCGTCGCCGCCTGCAACGAGGCGCTGGCGCACGCGACGGCGCCGGCGGTGCTCTACCTGAACAACGACCTGATGCTCGGGATCAAGTCGATCGAGCTGGCCCTGGCGCGCCTCGACTCCGACCCCGGGATCGGCGCGGTCGGCGCCAAGTTCATCCGCACCAACGGCCTGCTCCAGGAGGCGGGATCGATCATCTGGCGCGACGGCTCCACGGTGGGCTACCTGCGCGACGGCGATCCGGCCCTGCCCGAGGCCAACTTCGTCCGCGACGTCGACTTCTGCTCCGGCGCCTTCCTCCTGGTGCGCGCCTCCTGCCTCAAGGCGCTGGGCGGCTTCGACGACGACTTCCGCCCGGCCTACTACGAGGAGACCGATCTCTGCGTCCGGCTCCGCAAGAGCGGCTACCGGGTGGTCTACGACCCGTCGGTGGTGGTGCAGCACGTCGAGTTCGGTTCCGCCAGCTCCTCGCGCTCGGCGCGCATGATCCAGCGCAACCACAAGGTGTTCGTCGAGAAGCACCTGGACTGGCTGCGCTACAAGCATCCGCCGCGTCCGCGCAACGCCCTGTTCGCCCGTTCGCCGAAGGCAGGGCGCGGCCGCATCCTGTTCATCGAGGACCGCATCCCGATGCGCGACCTCGGCTCCGGCTACGTGCGCTCCAACGACATCGTCCACGCCATGGCGTCGCTCGGCTACCACGTCAGCGTCTACCCGGTGTATCCCGCCACCTCCAGCGTGCTGCAGACGCTGGGCGACTTCCCCGAAACGGTGGAGGTGCTGTACGACCGCGGCCAGGACCAGCTCCCGCAGTTCATCGCCGAGCGCAGCGGCTACTACGACATCGTCTGGATCGGGCGGACGCACAACCTGGAGCGCCTGCTGCCGGTCCTGGGCGACGCGTCGTCGGCGCTGCCCGACCACAGCTTCGTGCTCGACACCGAGGCGATCGCGGCGCCGCGCCTGGTGGAGCAGGCCCGCGTCCTGGGGCGCACCCTGGAGCACGACCTGGAGACCATGCTGCGGCGCGAGCTGGACTGCGCCTATTTCTGCCAGAAGATCATCGCGGTGAACGAGCGCGACGCCGCCCTGATCCGCCTGACCGGGCACAGCAAGGTGTCGGTGCTCGGCCACCTGAAGGAGCCGGTTCCCACGCCCGCATCCTGGGCCGAGCGCAGCGACCTCCTGTTCCTGGGCGCGGTGCACGAGACCTCGAGCCCGAACTACGACAGCCTGTCCTGGTTCGTGAAGGAGGTGCTGCCGCTGCTGGACGGCCGCCTGCCGCCCGAGGTGCGGTTCAGGATCGCCGGCTACGTCGACCGCCGGGTCGACATGTCCCCGCTCGGCCGCAACAGGCGGGTCGACCTCCTCGGGCCGGTCGGCGACCTGGCCGCGCTGTACGGCGGCCACCGGGTCTTCGTGGCGCCCACCCGGTTCGCCGGCGGGATCCCGTTCAAGGTGCACGAGGCGGCGGCGCACGGCCTGCCGGTCGTCGCCACCGAGCTGCTGTGCCGCCAGGTGGGCTGGACCGACGGGACCGCCATCCTGTCCGGCGGAACCGACGACGCGTCCGCCTTCGCCGACCAGGTCGTCGCGCTTTACGACGACGAGACCCGCTGGAACGGCGTGCGCGCGGAGGCCCTGCGCCGGATCGAGGCGGAGAACGGCCGGGCCGCCTATCTCGACCGGCTGGACGAGATCCTGGCCGACGTCACGGCGGACGCGCATCCAAGGCAGGCCGCGCGGTGACCGGGCAGGGCAGGCCGCGGTGCCCGGGCGCGGCGCGCACGCGCTAGGCCATCATGCTTGACGAACCGACCAAGATCGTCGGCGCGATCGATTCGCTCGGATCCGGGCGCGCCGGCGGCTGGGTCAGCCGGCAGCGCGACGGGGCCTATGTGAGCGGCCTGCGGATCGAGCTGCGTCGCGGGGACACCGTGCTCTCGGCGGTGCGACCGGCCGGCCCGCGCCTCGACGTGCTGGCCGATGCGAGCCTCGACCTCGCCTTCTCCCTCCCCTGCGACGGCATCGACGAGCTGCTGGACGGCTCCGTGACGGTGGTCGCGGTCGACCCGTCCGGCCAGGAGCTGCCGCTGGAGGTGTATCCGCCGGTGCGCGCGGCGCTGCTGCGCACGGAGACGCCGCGCACCGACAAGCCGGCCGCACGGACCGTCGCCGAGGTGGTGCAGGCGTTGTCGTCGAAGGCGCTCCCGGCCGCGAGGCGGGACGCCGACGACCGGGCGCCCAGGCGGGCAGGATCCGCACGGCCCGCGGTCGGCCCGCGCATCGCGTTCCTCGGCGCCGGCAGCACCGTGTTCGCCAAGAACCTGCTCGGCGACATCCTGGGCGAGCCTGCCCTGTCGGCGAGCCGTATCTGCCTCTACGACATCGACCCCGAGCGCCTGCGCGTGTCCGAGGTCGTGGCGGGTCGGATCGTGCAGGCCTTGGACGCGCCGGCGCAGCTCACGGCGACGACGGATCTGGGCGAGGCGCTGGACGGCGCCGACTACGCGATCAACATGATCCAGGTCGGCGGCTACCGCCCCTGCACCGTCACCGACTTCGAGATCCCCAACCGCTACGGGCTGCGCCAGACCATCGGCGACACGCTCGGCATCGGCGGCATCATGCGCGCCCTGCGCACCGTCCCGGTGCTGCTGCGCATGGTGCGCGAGATGGAGCGGCGCTGCCCGCAGGTGCTGCACCTCAACTACGTCAACCCGATGGCGATGAACTGCTGGGCGCTGTCGCGGGACAGCCGGATCCGCACTGTCGGGCTGTGCCACAGCGTGCAGGGCACCGCGGCGGAGCTGGCGGCCGACATCGGCGTGCCGGTGGAGCGGATCGACTACCTCGCCGCCGGCATCAACCACATGGCGTTCTTTCTCCGCTTCTCGTCCCAGGGCGAGGATCTCTATCCCCGCATACGCGAGGTGAGTGCTCGCCACCGGATGCCGCCGCACAACCGGGTCCGCTACGACCTGCTCGACCGCTTCGGCTACTTCGTGACGGAGTCCAGCGAGCACTTCGCCGAATACGTGCCGTGGTACATCAAGCGCGACCGGCCCGACCTGATCGACCGCCTCAACATCCCGCTGGACGAGTATCCGCGCCGCTGCGAGCTGCAGATCGCCGCCTGGACCGAGCAGGGGCGCGCGCTGCAGGACCCGTCGCAGCCGATCGCGGTGGTGCGGAGCCACGAATACGGCGGCCGGATCATCAACGCGATCGAGACCGGCGTGCCCGCGGTGATCTACGGCAACGTGCCGAACGCCGGCCTGATCGACAACCTGCCGCCCGAGGCCTGCGTCGAGGTGCCGTGCCTGGTGGACGGCACAGGGCTGCATCCGGTGCGTGTGGGGCGGCTGCCGCCGCAGCTTGCCGGCCTGATGCAGACCAACGTGTCGGTGCAGGCGCTGGCGGTCGAGGCGGCGCTGACCGGACGGCGCGAGCACGTCTACCACGCGGCGATGCTGGACCCGCACACCGCCGCCGAGCTCGATCCCGACCAGATCGCCCGGCTGGTCGACGACCTGCTCGACGCGCACCGGCCCTGGCTGCCGGACGCGCTGTTCCGCTGATGCGGCCGACCCGATCCGGGATCGCGAGCATGCCCGCCGAGCCCCTCGTCATCCACCGGTCGCACGCCTACCGGATCGACTTCCACCGCTCCGCGGATAGCGGCGACCGGCTGGCCTTCACCTTCACCGAGTTCGGCGGCAAGACCGATGCGGGACCCGGATACGGAGGCAGGTTCCTGCTCGACAACGGCTTCGACGTGATCGCGGTCAAGAGCAGCGCCGACACCTGGTATCAGGACCTGCCCCACGCGGCGTTCGAGCAGATCGAGCACGCCGTCGCCCGCTCCGGCACCCGCTACGCGTGGCGCGCCGGCTATGGCAGCAGCATGGGCGCCTACGCGGCGATCGCGTTCTCCAGGCCCTTGTCGCTGGACGCGGTGGCGGCGGTCTCGCCGCAGGTGGACATCACCCAGCCCTGGGACACCCGCTGGGCGGCGGCGGCGCGGCGTATCGGCGCGATGCGCGCCCTCGACGCCTCGTGCTGTCGGCCGGGCTGCCGCTACGTCGTCATGTTCGACCCGTTGGACCTGGACGCGACGCACTACGCCGTGCTGGAGGCGGCGTTCCCGTCCGGCTGCCTGCTGCCCGTCCGCGTCCGCTTCGCCGGCCATCCGGCGGGCTTCCACCTGAGCGAGATCGGGCGCCTGAAGCCGATCGCGCTCGCAGCCCTCACCGGCGGCGACCTGGCGGAACCGTGCCGTGACCTGCACCGGCTGCGCACCCGGTCCGCGACCGCCCTGTTCCACCTCGCCGGACGCTGCCTCGCGACGCGCAAGCTCGGCTGGGCCGACCAGGCGATCGACGCGGCCCTGCGCCTCCGCCCGCTCGACGCGGAGCTGAACATACGGGCAGCCCTCATCGCCGAGACGACCGATCTCGGCCGGGCCATCGGCAGGGCGGCGGCGGCGGTGGCCCTCAACCCGCGCCATCCGGTCATGGCCTTCACGCTGAGCCGCCTGCTGTTCCGGCAGGGGCTGTGCGGGCCGGCACTTCACCAGATCGAGGCGGCGATCGGGCTCGATCCCGAGCAGCCCTTGTTCCGCGACCATCGCGACGCGATCGCGCGCGCGCTGGCAGGACAGGAACAGCCCGTCCTCCGCCAGGCGCCGAACTTCAGCCCGCCGGAACCGGCCGCCGCCATCAGAGCCGGACGCTCGGACGCTCCTGGTCCGTTACAGAAAAACGATCAAGCCCGCTACCCGGAGACGCAGCCGATGGATTACGTGCCTGCCCTGAGAGAAGCGTTGGCGCTTTGGGACGACAACCAACTGGATGCGGCGATGACCCGCCTCGAGACCTTGGCCGCCGAGCATCCCCACCGGATCGAGGCGTTTCTCGAGGCGGGCAAGCTGGCGCAGAAGCGCGGCGCCTCCCAGGACGCCCTCGCCTGGTACCGCAACGCGATGGGAGTGTCGCGGCACAACTTCTGGCCCTACTACCTGAGCGTCAAGCTGAAGCAGCAGCAGAACGACTATCCGGCCTGCCTGGAACTCCTGAGGACGGCGGGCCGCGAATGCCAGGGCCGCGTCCTGGAGGAGGAGTACGACAACATCGTCAAGCTGACCAGCGACATCCGGACCGTCGCGAACGGGCCGTCCGCCGCCCTGCTGCAATCCTCGCTCCTGCGCAACACGACGCCCATCGGCCGGATCCTGCCCAACGCGGTGCGTGTGTCCCTGGTCAAGGACGAAGCCGACGTCATCTACGAGAGCCTGGAATCATCCTACCTGAGCGGGTTCCGCTACTACGCGATCGCCGACAACAACAGCTCCGACGACACCAGACGGGAGATCGACCGCTTCGCCGCCGACCGCCCCGACTGCATCGTCTACGTCGTCAGCGATCCGGTCGTCGGCTACTTCCAGGCGGCGAAGACGATGGCGCTGGCCAGGATGGCGGTGACGGTGCTGCAGGGCCTGGGTCATCCGATCGAGTGGGTGTTCGCCCTCGACGCGGACGAGATGCTCTACGCGAGCGATCCGTCCCACGACCTGTTCGGGATCCTGGACGGCCCGGACAGCGGCAACAAGCGGATGCTGTCCTATTGCTTCTGCAACGCGTCGAGCTCCTTCCCGCACCAGCGCCTCGATCCGGACATGGACTTCCTCCGGCACTTCGACCACTACGACACCTTCCACAGGACCACGGTCAGGAAGGTGGCGTTCCGCTACTCGGCCGAGGCGTATCTGGAGCAGGGCAACCATTACTGCTCCAAGGTCCTGACCGACGTCGACCAGTTGATCGTCGGCGCGGAGTTCGGGCTGGTGCTGCGGCACTTCCCGGTCCGCAGCATCGAGCACGTCAGGAAGAAGATCGTGAACGGCGGAAGGGCGTTGCAGGCCTTCAACGGCCCGAACAGCCTCGGCAGCCACTGGAAGCGGGACTACGAGCTATATCTTGAGAAGGGCGAGGGCTTCCTGTCGGAGAAGGTCCAGCAGTACCACGCGCGCAGCCTGGCCTGAGCGGGCCAAGGACGCGTAGGCCCGGGCGATGAGGGTGGCCGTGCTCTCGGTGGCCGAGAAGACCATGCAGCTCGGCCTGTCCGGCCTCCCGAACGGTGCCGCCCCGTCCAGCCTCGTCGTACGCATCGGTCACGTCGTGATCGCCGCGTCATCGAAGCTCGCGAGGCCAGCGAAACCCGTCCCGAACGTCACGATCGCGGCCACGGTCGAGATCCTGGCCGAGATGCCGACATCCCTTCTCGGCTCCCTGCTTGCGCAGGCGGACTACGTCGTCGCCCATGCCGACGGGCGCCGCGTCCTTGCCCGGCTGGACGTCGAGGCGAGCGACGCGCTGAAGGACCTCGACGCGGCGGCGTCGCCCTGGACGGAGACGGACCTGCTCCTGGCCGATGACGGGTTCATCTTCTTCCGCAAGGGGTCCAACAGGGTCCTGGATCAGCATCAAGGGCTGTTCACGCTCGACGAGGCGGCGGAACGAACCTGGCACGCCAACATCCGGTTCCGCGCGGAGGTGGGGGCCAGGATGGGGGTTCCGGTCGTGACCGTCGTCATCCCGAACAAGGAAACGGTCTACCGGCACCTGATCCCCGACATCCCGTTCTCCGACCGCCGGCCGTTGCGCCTGCTGTCGACCATCGCGGAACGATGCGGCCTGTCCCGGACCGTGTTGGTGCTGGAGGACCGGCTGCATCAGGCGGCGCTGGATGCGGAGTGCGACCTCTACGACCGCACCACGGCATACTGGAACGGGTTCGGCGCGGCGCTCGCGTTCAACATCCTCGCAACCGAGCTCAAGGAGCGCGGGATCGCCGAGGTGGAGGGCTTCGTACGCGAGGAGATGTACCAGTTGCACAGGCTGTGCATCACCGACTGGGGCATGGCGTGCCGGCCGGTGGTGTTCGACAGCCGTCTCGCCTGCGGCCTGCACGACTACAGGAGCAGGCTCGTGTTCGACAACCACGTCCACAACCGCGGGCATTGCAGGGTGTACGCGAACCCGACCCGGACCGGACGGATCCTGTTGTTCTGCGACTCCTTCGTCTTCAACGTGTGGTGGCAGTTCTTCGCCGAGCGTTACGGCACCGTCATCCTCGCCCACCAGGCCGCCTTGGATGCGGAACTCGTCGAGCTGGTCGGGCCGGACCTGGTCATCTGCTCGATGATCGAGCGGTTCCTGGCCAACCCGCCCGATGATCTCGCGGCACCCCGGTTCGTCACGGCGTCGAACGCGCTGAACAAGGCGAGCGGCGACGGGCTCGAGGCTGAGCTGCTGAAGGCCCTGGAGGCGGCCGGGTAACCGTCCCGGTGGATAGCGCCTTTGAGAACCCCTGTTCGACCAGCGAGCAAGACCAGGGCTTTGCCCTTCATGGGGTCCAGGGGCGACGCCCCTGGCCTTCGCCGTCCACCGGAGGTCGCAAAACGGATCCTTAAGACCTACCGCGTGAGGCAGTCCACCAGGGTCATGGTGAACAGGATCGCCACCCAGAAGAAGCCGACCAGAGCATCTTCCGTTCACTCGGGCTCACTCCTCCGCGGGATCGACCAAGTCGAAGAAGGGCTGCCGGTCCACGGTGAAGTGCTTGGAGTAGAACGGGTCGCGCCGGTAGCGCGGGTTGGCGCCCCAGCGCTCCTGCATGACGCGGGTCTCGGCGAAGAACCGCGCCTCGTGCTCCGGCCGGTCGTCGCTGCCGCGCGACAGGCTTTCGTGGTGATACGCGGTGAACTCCGCGCACCACACGATCCGCCAGCCGGCCTCGCCGACCTTCAGGCACAGATCCACGTCGTTGTAGGCGACCTTGAGGTGCTGCTCGTCGAACCCGCCGACCTCCCGGAACACCGACGCGCGGATCAGCATGCCGGCCGCCGTCACCGCGGACACCTCGTGGCTCAGCATGGCCCGGCCGATATAACCGTAATCCGTGATCGGCGCGCCGCGATGCCCGTGCGCCGCGACGCCGGCCGGCCCCACCACCACGCCGGCATGCTGGATGGTGTCGTTGGGGTAGAGGAACTTGCCGCCCACCACCGCGACGTCGGGTGCCGCCAGCGCCTCGCCGACGATCGTCCTCAGCCAGTCCTTGGTCCCGACGAACACGTCGTTGTTCATGAAGAAGTAGTACTCGGCGTCGTTGTCCCGGGTCGCCAGGTTGTTCAGGCGGGAATAGTTAAACTCCTCCTCGACCGTCAGCACACGCACCCGCTGCAGGCGCGACGCGCGCTTGACGAAGTCGGCCGCCTCCCGCGTCACCGACCAGTTGTTCACCAGCACGATCTCGAACGCCTGGTAGTCGGTGAGGGCCAGCAGCGCGTCGACGCAGCGCCGTGTGGTGTCCACCTGGTCCTTGAACGGGATGATGATCGAGACCTTGGGCTGCGCCGTCTGCAGCCACTTGATGCCGTAGAGGGTGAGGCCGCGTATCGCGCTCACCTCCGCTCTGACCCCCAGCCGCTTGAGGTGGTCCCCCACCGCCCGCACCCCGGCATCGATCGCGTAGGTCTTGTTGCCGATGTTCACCGCGGTCGAGTTCGGCGTCTTGCGCCAGTGATAGAGCACTTCCGGCACGTGGTGGATCTCGGCGCGTGGGATCTCCTCCACCAGGCGCAGGATCAGGTCGTGGTCCTGCGCGCCGTCATAGGCCGGCCGCAGCTCGCCCACCTTGGCCAGCGTCTTCGCCTCGACGAACAACAGGTGGCAGATGTAGTTGCAGCCCAGCAGGTAGCGGTGGTTGTAGTCCGGCTTCAGGTTCGGCTCCAGGAAGTAGCCGGCTTGGTCGATCTTGTCCTCGTCGGAGAACAGCATGCGCGCCCCGGTCTGGCGCGCGGCGCGCACCATCATCTCGATCGCCACGTCCACCAGCAGGTCGTCATGGTCGAAGAACGCGACGTACTCGCCGCGCACCTGGCGCAGGCCCGCGTTGGTGGCGCCGCTGATGCCGAGGTTCTTCTTCAGCGTCACCGCGCGTATGCGCGGGTCGCCCGCGCAGTACTGCCTGATCCGCGCCGCGATCTCCGGCGACTTGGCGCCGTCGTCGACGATGATCAGCTCCCAGTTGCGGTAGGTCTGCGACAGCACCGAATCCACCGCCGCGGTGAAGTCCGACATCATCGGCTTGTAGGTCGGCACCAGGATGCTCACCAGCGGCTCCGGCACCGCGCCATCCGGCTGCGCCGCCGCTTCCCGCGCCCGGTCGGCGGACACCCGCGCCCGCAGCCGGTCGTAGTAGCGGCGCGCCCAGCGGTCGTAGTCGCCCAGGTTGTAGGCGGGCTTCGGCACCACGTCAGCGACGTCGGTGCGCAGCCGGCCGATCTCGCCGTAGAGCCGGTCCACCGTCGCCTGGATCTCGAGCAGCCGCGCTTCCAGACGGTCGTCGACCAGGCTGGTGGTGAGAGGGCTGCCGGCCAGCTCGACGTCGTCCGGCGTCACCACGAAGCGGAAGGTTTGTTGCCCGCCGCGACGGAACGCGTTCGGCAGGATGATCTCGAAACCGCAATTCGGGTCGCCGCCGAGTGCTGCCGCCACGTCGCCGCGATAGCGGTCGGCCTTGACCTGCGCCACCCGCACCCCGTTCGCGGTGAGCAGGATGTGGCAGCCGCCGCCGCGCTCCCCGGTCAGCGGGTCGACCCGCTGCACCCAGCCGCGCAGCGCGCCCTGCTTCATGCCGTCGATGAAGCTCTGCACCTCGTAGCGGCGATGCAGGATGAAGCTGTATTCCTCGTGCGGCACCTCGGCGTTGGTCGTGTCGAGATGCGGCACCACCGTGCGGTCGCCGAAGCGGAACGACAGCGTGTGCGGGTTGCCGTCCACCAGCTCGGTCGGGATCTGGAAGCTGAAGCCGAGCCGGCCGTTCGGGTGGCCGAGCGCTGCCTGCACGTCCTCGCGCGGCTGGTCGCACACGACCTGCGCCACCTCCTGCCGGTCCACCAGCACGTGCAGCCGGGTCGGCCGCCCCGGGTTGCGCGTGTCGACCGCCCATCCCCGCGCGAGCCCGTCGGAAAAGCTGTCGACGTAGCCCAGGAACGAGGGTGGCCGGCGCGCCGGCGCCGGCGCCGGTGCGGGTGCCGGTGCGGGACGGGTGTTGCTGGCGGACGCGGCCTCCGACGGCACGGGTCCGGCAGCGGCGGGGGACTCGTCCGGCAGCGACCTGGCGCGGGACGGCTTGGCGGAAGCCTTGGTCATGGCCGGCCTAGTCGCTGGCGGGGTGTCGGCCGCGATCTTGAGCGCCCTCGCCGGCGTCGCCCGCCCGGGTGGCGCGGCGCCGTGCGGGACGTCAGCCTTGTTCGCCCGACCTCGTGCTCGTGGTCCAGTCCGCAGCATCCCGTGCCCGCTCCCGCCGATCCATCGCCGTTATATCGCCCATGATCGTTACACATCCATCAATACCTTGGCGAGTGCGTCAACGCGACGCGACAGCGTTCGCCTGGCCAACCCGGCGTCGCGTCCCAGCGCCAGCAGCAGCGGCATCTGCCACGGCTCGCGCAGCATCGAGGCCGCGAGCGCGCCGCTGCGGAGCCGCCCGTCGGGGCGCGGTGGGATCCGTGCCGCCGGCGGCAGCGAGCGACCGGCCGGGTCGCACACCGCCCGCAGCACCGCGAACGGCAGCCCCGCCGCCCTGGCCGCCCGTGCCACGACACCGCTTTCCATGTCCAGCGCCGCGCATCCGGTGGCGGCGAACAACCGCTGCTTCTCCGACGCATCCGCCACCAGCGCGTCGCAATGCAGCAGGCTCGACTCCGGCCAGTCTCCGAGCGTTCCGCGCAGGCCGGGATCGCAGGCGAACACGTCGCCGCCGGCCAGCACGCGATCAGGAACCAGCGTAGCACCCGACGGCAGCGCCGGGTCGAGCCCGCCGGCCAGGCCGAAGCTGAGCAGGTGGGTGGCGCCGCCGGCGACCAGCGCGTCGGCCGCGCGCGCGGCGCCGGACGCGGTGGCGCCGCCGATGCCGACACGCACCGAGAGCCCGAGCCTGCGCGCCAGCGCCGCTTCCGCTTCCAGCCCGACCAAGACGCCCAGGATCACGCGCGCCCGCCTTTCCGGCAGTGCCGGATCAGAACCCGCCCGCTTAGAACCCGAACGATACCCGGCTGCTGTTGCTGCGGCCGAGCATGCGGTAGCGCGACAGCGCCAGCAGCGGGAAGAACAGCCGGTAGCCGTGGTAGCGCAGGTAGAATACGCGCGGAAAGCCGACCGCGTTGTAGGGCTGCTCCTCCCACTCGCCGCGCTCGTCCTGGGTGGCGAGGAGGTAGGCGACGCCGCGCGCCACCGCCGGATGGTCCCGCCGTCCCGCCGCCATCAACCCGAGCAGCGCCCAGCCGGTCTGCGACGGCAGGCTGCGGTGGTAGCGCCCCGGCGGCGCGTCCTCGAAGGAAGCGCAGTCCTCGCCCCAGCCGCCGTCCGGACGCTGCACCGACAGGAGCCAGTCCACCGCCCGCACCACCGCCGGGTCGTCGGGCGACACCCCCACCGCGTTCAGCGCACACAGCACCGACCAGGTGCCGTAGACGTAGTTGGTGCCCCAGCGCCCGAACCAGGAGCCGTCCGGTTCCTGCTCGGAACGCAGGAACGCGACCCCGCGCGCCACCGCCGGCCGGTCCGCCTCGTGCCCGAGCTGGCCCAGGAACGACAGGCAGCGCGCGGTGACGTCGGCGGTGGGCGGGTCGAGCAGCGCGCCGTGGTCGGCGAAGGGCAGGTGGTTGAGGATGTCGGTGTCGTTGTCGATGTCGAACGCGCCCCAGCCGCCGTTCGTGCTCTGCATGCCGACGATCCAGGTGCGCGCCCGCGCCAGCGCCTCGGCGTTGGCGGACGGATCGTGCCGGTGCAGCAGCATGCCGACCACCGCGGTGTCGTCCACGTCCGGGTAGTGCGGGTTGTTGTACTGGAACGCCCAGCCGCCGGGAGGCAGGTGGGGGTTGCGCAGCGCCCAGTCGCCCCGGAGGTCCAGCACCTGCAGCGGGCGCAGCCAGCCCGCCGCCCGGTCCAGCCGCGCCGTTGTCGCCTCCGACGCCTGGCCTTCCACCGCCACCGCCGCCTCCGCCAGGGCGTGGCCGGCGAGCCCGGTGTCCCAGACCGGCGACATGCAGGGCTGGCAGAACGCCTCGTCGCCCTGCTCGACCAGCAGCCGGCGCACCGACTGCCACGCCGTGGCCGCCGCCGGGTCCGCGTTTGGCCCGTCGAAGGGGACGCCCAGCGCGTCGAACATCATCACGCTGTTGGCCATCGCCGGGTAGATCGCGCCGAGCCCGTCCATCCCGTTCAGGCGCGGCGCGATGAACGCCCGCGCCGCCCCGATCGCCCGGCGGCGCACCGGGCCCGGCATCATCCGCTCGACTGGGCGGAGCACCTGGTCCACCAGCTTGAACACCGGGCCCCAGGCGGAGCGGTACGGGCCGCGGGTCCAGTCCCGCACCCGCTTCGGGTCCTGACGGAACAGCTCGCGGACATGCACGGCGCGGGGGTTACGCGCGCGCGGCCGGAGGGCTGCCAGCACCACCAGCGGCACCACCACCGTGCGCGACCAGTACGACATGTTCCAGATGTTGAAGAAGAACCAGCGCGGCAGCAGCACGATCTCGACCGGCATGACCGGCGTGCCGCGCCACGGGATCTCGCCATACAGGGCGAGCTGGAACCGGGTGAACACGTTGGCGCGCTCGGCGCCGCCGGCGGCCAGGATGGCGTCGCGCGCCCGGCGCATGTGCGGCGCCTCCGGGTCGTCGCCGATCGCCTTGAGCGCGAAATACGCCTTCACGCTGGCCGACAGGTCGAACCGCCCCTCGTGGTACAGCGGCCAGCCCCCGTGCGGACCCTGGATCCGGCGCAGGTAGATCCCGAGCCTGTCCTCGAGCGCCGGGTCGATCCGGTCCAGGTAGTGCTCCAGCAGGATGAACTCGGCCGGGATGGTCGCGTCGGCTTCCAGGTCGAACACCCAGTGCCCGTCCGGCCGCTGTCGCCCCGCCAGCGCCTGCTGCGCCCGCGCGATCGCGCCCGCCAGCACGTCGTCGTCGTCGGCCTCGGCCACGGGGGCCGCTTTCTCCAGGGTGGTCAGCATGGAATGCTCCGGCCGGCTGGTGGCCGGAGCGGACGGGATGGACGGATCATCCTGCGCTCGCTCGGGTCAGTGGCGGCTACCGGAAGCCGGCGGCCCGGATGGGGGTGACAGCGCCTTCGCGGCGGCCACGCCGGACCTCATTGCACCTTCAATGGTGGCGGGCAAGCCTGTGGCGGTCCAGTCGCCGGCCAGCACGAGGTTCGCGACCGCGGTGCGACATTCCGGCCGCAGTCGCTCCTGCGCCGGGGTGGCGGCGAAGGTGGCGCGCTTCTCCCGCACCACGCGATGCGGCGGCAGCGCCTCCGGCAGCGCGTCGGCCGGCGCACCCGGACGCAGGAACGGCCCCACCACCGCGCGCAGCTCGCGCCAGATCGTGGCGGCGAGCGCGTCCGGCGCTTGGTCGGCCAGGTGGTTGGCGGCACTCACCGTCACCGACAGGATGCCGGGCTTGACGAACACCCACTCGGTCAGACCGCCGACCACGCCGGCGAAGCGCGCCTGCGCCAGGCTGCCGCGCAGGTGTCCGGCCACCTCGGCGCGGTAGTGCAGGTTCAGGATGCTTTCGAACGCGTCCGGCACCACCAGCCCCGGCAGCGCTGCCGACGCCACGTCGCGGACCGACTGCGCCGGCAGCGCCAGCACCACCGCATCCTCCGCCTCCAGCGCCACCTCCCCGCCGGACAGGAGCAGGCGGTCGACCCGGCCCTTCGCCATGCCGAGCCCGGCCACCCGGGCACCCGTGCGCAGGACCGCGCCCAGCGCGTCCAGCCGGGCCAGCGCCGGGTCCACCAGCGTCTCGGACAGCCCCTCGCGCGGGAACCAGGGGATGCAGGCCGATCCGCCCTTGGCCATGCTTTCCCGCATCACCCGCCCCATCAGCGCGGCGCTGCCCTGCTCCGGCCGGGTGTTCAGCACCGACACCGCCAGCGGCACCATCAGCCGGTCCGCCAGCGCGCCGGGCCGCAGGCAGTCCGCCACCACCGCGTCGGGTCCGGCCCGCATCAGCCGCAGGAGCCCGCCGAGCTCGCCGAGCCGCATCCCCGGCACACGGCGGCCACGCGCCAGCACCCACCACGGCACCCGCCCGTCGGACAGACGCAGCGTCCAGCCGAGCCCGGCGGCGAGGTCGTGGAACGGGAAGATCGGCTCGCCCGGCCCGACCAGGCTGTCCCGCGCGCCGGTGCGGTCGAGGTAGTCGAACACGGTGCAGTTGGCGGACAGCAGCAGGTGGTTGCCGTTGTCGAGCCGGCAGCCGAGGTGCCGGTCGTGGTAGGAGCGTGCGCGTCCGCCGCAGGCGGGGCCGGCCTCGTACACCACCACCCGGCGCCCCGCTTCCGCCAGGGCGAGCGCTGCCGACAGCCCGGCCAGGCCACCGCCGATCACGTGCACGGTGCTCATGCCGTTCAAGCCGGGGTCGCTCAAGATGGGCCGCTCAAACCGGCAGCACGGCGCGCGAGGCGACCAGCAGCTTGCGCCAGCGCGGCACCGACACCCGCCGCGCCGGCTCGCGCCAGCCATTGGCGATCAGGGTGGCCAGGATCGCGCCGTAGCCCGTCGCCATCAGCCGCGCCGGCCGCATCGCCCGGCGGTCGCAGCGCCGCATCGCCGCCCAGGCGGCGGCGAAATGCGTCTCCGCATGCCCTGCCAGGTCGCGGCACGCGTGCGGCAGGGCGGGGGAGGCCAGCGCCGCCGGGGGATCGTGCGGCACCCCAGCCCGGTCCAGCGCCTCCGCCGGCAGGTACAGGCGGCCGCGTTCGGCGTCCTCGCCGAGGTCGCGCAGGATGTTGGTGATCTGCAGCGCCCGGCCGAGATGGTGCGCGACCTCCTCCGCCGCCGCCGACGTGTCCCCGAACGCCCGCACCGACAGCCGGCCGACCGCCGACGCCACGCGGTCGCAGTACAGGTCGAAGGTGGCGAGGGGGGGTGCCACGATCACCGCCTCGGCGTCCATCTGCATGCCGTCGATCACCGCGTCGAAATCCGCCTGGCGCAGGGAGTAATGCCGGATCGCCGCCAGCAGCACCCGGTCCAGCGGGTCGGCGGCGATGCCGCCATACAGGGCGCCGATCCGGCGGCGCCAGGCCTCGAGCCGCGGCAGCTTGTCGGCGAACGGCGCCTCCTCGTCGGCCACGTCGTCCACCAGGCGGCAGAAGGCGTAGATCGCGAACATGGCGTAGCGGCGGTCCGGCGGCAGCACGCGCATGCCGCGGCCGAACGAGGTGCCGGAGCGGCGCACGATCTCCGCGACCGAAGCCAGGTCGGCCGCGGTGCATCCGAGCGGCCCGGTCACCGCAGGTGCCGCAGTGCGACGAGGAGGCTGCGCGCGGCGTCGCCGCGCCGGAGCCGGACCCGGCCGGCCAGCGGGTCCTCGCGTCGCAGCCGGTGCGCCAGCCGGTGCGACAAGGCGACGATCACCGCGGCCTCCAGGCGCATGCGCCGGTCCCGGATCGCGCCCGGCAGGCTTGAGGCCACCCGGTTCAGCCGGTCCACCTCGTGCAGGCAACGGTCCAGCACCCGGCGCAGCCCTGGACCTGTGCGCTCCCAGCGCACGGCGTCCACGTCCTCGCCCGCATCGCGCAGCCAGTCCCGCGGCAGGTAGCAGCGGTCGAGGGTCTCCAAGTCGTCGCGGCAATCCTGCAGGTGGTTGAGCACCTGCAGCGCGGTGCACAGCGCGTTTGAGCCCGGATGGCTTCCGGGACCCTCGCCGTGCAGGTCGAGCAGGTAGAGCCCGACCGGGTTGGCCGAGTAGCGGCAGTACTCGACCAGCTCGTCCCAACTGTCGTAGCGGCGCTTCACCGCGTCCTGCCGGAACGCCACGAGGAGGTCGGTGCCGCGCGCCGGGCTGATGCCGGTCTCGGCCAGGCTGGCGCGCAGCCGCACCGCACTCGCCGCTTCCCCGCGCCCGGCGGCGCCGTCACGGTTCGCCGGCCGGCCCAGCAGCAGCGCTTCCATGGCGTCCAGCCGCGCCAGCTTGTCTTCCGCGGGCAGCACGGCGTTGTCGGCGATGTCGTCGATCGCGCGGGCGAAGGCGTAGTACGCATGGACGTGCGGACGCAGCCGGGGGGCGATCAGCGCCGAGCCCACGGGGAAGTTCTCGTCCGCGCGCCCCTTGCCGGACGACGCGTCGGCGGGCTCGGCCAGCTCCAGGACGGCGTTCATGCGCCGGGCTCCACGCGCCAAACATTCATGCGACGGTCGCGTCCTTCCCGCCGTCGCGATAGGCGCGGCTCTTCCAGACCACGCCGCGACCCCGATGATGGTCCACGGCCGATCCGATCGTGGCCAGGGTGTAGAACGACGCGATCGGGGGCAGCAACAGCGCCCAGGCCGGGGACAAGCGGAACCGGCGCAGCGTCGGCAGGAACGAGGCCGTGGACAGCGCCCAGGCGGCGCCGCCGACGGCACGCGCCGCCCCGTGCCCAGCCAGCAGCGTCCACAGCGGCGCGATCCACACCAGCACCATGCCGCCCACGGTGCCCGCCAGCAGCAGCGGGGAGAAGCGGAGCTGCACGTAGGCGGTGCGCGCCACCATGCGCCACACGTCGGCGGCTCCGGGATAGGGGCGGATCGAGCGCGCCAGCATCGAGTGCCCGAGCCAGATCGCGCCGCCGCTGCGCTTGACCCGCACCGCCAGCGTCACGTCGTCGATCAGCGCGCCGCGCAGCGCCTCGATGCCGCCGATGCGGGCGAGTGCGGTGCGCCGGATCAGCACCGTGCCGCCCGCCGCCGCCGCGGTGCGGCGACGCGGATCGTTCACCCGGGCGAACGGGTAGAGCAACTGGAAGAAGAACACGAAGGCCGGCACCAGCGCCCGCTCGGCCGGGCTCTCGCAGTTCAGCGCCACCATCTCCGACACCTGGTCGAGCCCGGAGCGCTCCGCCTTGTCCACCAGGGTGGACAGGTGCGACGGCGCGTGGGTGATGTCGGCGTCGCACAACAGGAGGTAGCCGTGCTCGCCCGCGTCGAGCCCCCCGTCGAGCCGCCGTGCCGCCGCCACCCCCTGCGCCAGCGCCCACAGCTTGCCGCTCCAGCCGGGCGGACGCGCAGCACCGTCCAGCACCACGAGCCGGTCCGGGGCCGCCCCGAGCCCTCGTGCGACCTGGCCGGTGCCGTCGGTGCTGCGGTCGTCCACCAGCACGATACGGAACGGTCCCGGATAATCCTGCGCCAGCAGCGAGCCGAGGCAGGCGGCGACGTGCTCGGCCTCGTCGCGCGCCGGGATCACCACCGAGACCGGCGGCCAAACCCGGTCCGGCCGCGCCGCGACCGGCCGCAGCACCGGCCCCGCCTGCCAGAACCGCCCGTGCCCGACGATCAGCCAGGTCCAGACCAGCAGCGTGGCGCAGGCCAGCACCAGCATCGGCGTCACGCCATGCCGTGCGCGCGGAACCAGCTCACCGCGTCCTCGATCGCGGCGCGGGCTGGGCGGGGCACGTAGCCCAGCTCGCGTCGCGCCTTGTCGGAGGAGAAGAACATCTTCTTGCGCGACATCGCCAGCATCTCCCGGGTGACGCGCGGCGCCACCCCGAAGCCGCGCGCCAGCGCTTCGGAGGCGATCGCCACCGGCCACAGCACCCGCTGGCTCAGCTCGACGCGCGGCGCCTTCACCCCCGCCACCTCGGACACCAGCCCGAACAGGTTTCTCAGCGACCAGTCCTCGCCGCCCAGGATGTAGCGCTCGCCGGCCACGCCGCGCTCGAACGCCAGCAGGTGGCCCTCCGCCACGTCGTCCACGTGGACGACGTTCAGGCCGGTGTCGACGAAAGCCGGCATCCGGCCGGCGGCGGCGTCGCGGATCATCGCCCCGGTGGGCGTGGGCTTGACGTCGCGCGGCCCGACCGGCGTGGACGGGTTGACGATCACCGCCGGCAGGCCCCGCTCGCGCACCAGCGCCAGCACCTCCTGCTCGGCGCGATACTTGGAGCGCTTGTAGATACCGACGATCGCATGCTCGTGCACCGGCGTGTTCTCGTCCGCCACGCTGCCGTCGCCGACCAGCCCGAGGGCGGCGACGGAGGAGCAGTAGACGATCCGCTCCACCCCGGCCGCCTGTGCCGCCAGCATCAGCCGGCGCGTGCCCTCGACGTTGGCCTGCATCATCGCCGCCGGATCCGGCACCCAGAGCCGGTAGTCGGCCGCGACGTGGAACAGCGCGCCGCATCCGGCCAACGCGTCCGCGAACGTGTCCGGGCGCAGCAGGTCGCCCTCCGCCTCCTCCGCGTCCAATCCGGAAAGGTTCTGCCGGTCGGCACCTCTGCGCACCAGCAGGCGCAGCCGATATCCGCGCGCCTGGAGCGCGCGCGCCACCGCGGAGCCGACGAAGCCGGTGGCACCGGTGACCAGGACTGGCTTGGGCATCGCTCCGGCTCCTCGACCTGCGCGGTCCGTATCTGCCCGGCCTGGCCGATGCGGTCAAAGCGCCGCCTCGCGTTCCGTGTGTTCGCCGCGGAGGTGGAAGCGGCATCGCCGACGGTGTAGGAGCTTCGGGCCAGATCCCTGCGCTCCCCGTTCCCCTTGCCCGAAAGGCCGCCCGCTTGAAGACGGTCTCGATCCTGCTGGCGGTGCTGGGCCTCGTGCTGATCACGGCGTTCACCGGCTGGCTGGGTGCCGCCGCCGTGCTCAAGGCGCTGCTGTCGGTGGGCCTCGGCGGCTTCGCGGCCCTGGTCGCGGTGCAGCTCGCCACCGACCTCGTGCTCGCTTCCGCCTGGAGCGTCGCCTGTCCCGGCATCGGCTTCTTCCGCCTGCTCGCCGCCCGGCTGGTGCGGGAAGGGGCCACCACCTGCCTGCCGTTCTCCCAGCTCGGCGGCATCCTGATCGCGATCCGCGCCACCTGCTTCCCGGCCACGCGCCGTCGCGGCGCCGTCGGCTGGCCGGAAGCCTCCGCCGCCAATGTGGTCGACGTGACGGTGGAGGTGATCGGCCAGATCCTGTTCGTGCTGCTCGGCCTGCTGTTCCTGCTCGACCGCAGCCCGGACAGCAGCCTGGCCGGACCGGTGACGCTGGGCATGGCGCTGATGGCCGCCGCCATGGCGGTCTTCGTCTGGATGCAGCGCAGCGCGTCCGGGCTGTTCCGTCGCGGCGTCGAGGAGCTGGGGCGCCATGTCGCCGGTCAATGGGCCGGCCAATGGGCCCGCCAGTGGCAGGGCGCGCTGCGCAGCGGGATCGACACCCTGCAGGACCGTCTCGACCGGTTCTATGCCAGGCCCGGCCGGCTCGCGGCCGCCTGCCTGATCCACCTCGCCGCCTGGACCGCCGGCGCCGGGTGGGTCTGGCTCGGCTACCGGCTGCTCGGCGCGCCGATCGGCTACGGCGAGGCGATGGCGATCGAAGGCGTGGCCAGCGGGGTGCTGTCGGTGTCGTTCCTGGTGCCGGCAGCGCTCGGCGTGCAGGAGGCGGCCTACGTGGCGCTGGGCAGCCTGTTCGGGCTCGACCCGCATCTGTCGTTCGGCCTCAGCCTGCTGCGCCGCGGCCGCGACCTAGCGCTCGGGGTGCCGTCGCTGCTGGCCTGGCAGGTGGCCGAGATCCGCCGGCTGCGTCCGGTGCCGCAGCCGGAGCTGGTGCCGTGAGCGCGCCGCTGTTCGACCGTCTCCTGGTGGTCGGGCTGGGCCTGATCGGCAGCTCGCTGGCCAGGCGGGCGATGGCGGACCCCGCCATCGCGCGCGAGGTGGTGGCCTGGGACGACAGCCCTGCGGTCCGGGCCCGGGTGGCGGAGCTGGGCATCGTCCACCGCGTCGCGTCCGACGCGTCGGACGCGACGCGGGATGCGGATTGTGTGGTGCTGTGCGTGCCGGTCGGCGCGATGGCCGCCGCCGCTGGCGCGCTGCTGCCGCACATGGCGCACGGCGCCATCCTGACCGACGTGGGCTCGACCAAGCAGTCGGTGATCCGCGAGATCGAACCGCTGCTGCTGCCGGGGATCCGCTTCGTGCCGGCCCATCCGCTCGCCGGCACGGAATATTCCGGTCCGGATTCGGGCTTCCCGACCTTGTTCGAGGGCAGGTGGGCGATTCTCACCCCGCTGCCGGACGGCGATGGGGAGGCGACGCTGCGCGTGGCGCGGCTGTGGCAGGCCTGCGGCGCCATGACGCGCGAGATGGACCCGGCTCATCACGACCGCGTGCTGGCGATCGTCAGCCACCTGCCGCACCTGCTCGCCTTCACCATCTGCGGCACCGCCGACGACCTCGAGGGCGAAAGCCGGGGCGAGGTGTTGCAGTTCGCCGCCTCAGGGTTCCGCGACTTCACCCGGATCGCCGCCTCCGACCCGACCATGTGGCGCGACGTGTTCCTGGCCAACCGCGACGCGCTGCTGGAGATGCTGGCCCGCTTCACCGAGGACGCGCAGGCGATGGCGCGCGCGATCCGCTGGGGCGACGAGGCGTTCATCGTCGACCGGATCGCGCGCGGCCGCTTCATTCGGCGAAGCCTGATCGAGATCAAGCAGGCCTGAGCCGGCGGCACCGGCCACGCGTCCGGTTCAACGGGCGATGAACGTCCAGGCGATCGCTGAGAACGGCATCAGGGCCAGGGCGAAGCGGATCGCGACGTCGGCGGCCCAGGTCAGGTGCCTGGGCGGCAGCGGGTCGGCGGCGCGGGCCGCGTGCGATGTCAGGATGTCACGTGACGAGCGGACGATGCTGGAGGTCATGGCTGGTTTCCCTCGATCCGGCCTGGAGCGGCCTGACTAAAGGGTTGCAGATGCCGTGCCAGGCCCTAAGCTATTGAGGGAAAATGATAAATTTCCGGCGCCAAGTTCAGACCTGGGCCTGGACGCTAGAAGCTGGCGTGTTGTGTCACATCATGGCCAATGACGCCAACATCGTCTGGAACCGGTCAGGCGGCGTCAGATCACGCTGGTCCATCGCTCATCGTCCGTGACGCGCAACTCGTCCTCGACAACGCCATCGAGATAAAGGGCCGCCGCCACTCCCAGACCGAGCGCCGTGAACCCGCCGATCGACAGCAGCGCCATCCAGTATGACATCGTGTCGCTCCACGTTTGTTTCAGCGGTGATCCTAGCGCCGGCCCGTCTGAGCGGCTCGGACTTCCTGGCCTCGTTGTGGTGCGAACTGTGCCGCGGCGTTACCAATCGGTGGCCGTGTGCAGTGGCTGGCGAGGTAAGCGGCTGGATCGACGCCGCGGATGGACAGCGCCCTGGGGCCGAAGGTCGCGCCGCCTAGGTAATCCCGCTCGCCATGCGCTTCGAACCAGGTGCCGGTCCGACCGGTGAACACCGCGTCGGTCACGCGCACGAAGTCCGAACAGGACACGGTCACGCCGTCGTCCGGCAATGGCGTGGCGCGCGCGACCGAGGCGGGCAGCAGCAATCCGAACAGGACCGATGACAACCAGCCCATGGCATCCTTCCCCGACCGACGTGGCGGTGCGGGTAGACTGCATGGATCCGGTTAAGAGCTCGTCTACGGCGGCCATGGCGACCGGCTCGTGGACCGGTCGCCATGGCCGGCCCGGTCAGCCGGGCCGATGGTAGTAATGACGATGATAATAATGGTGGTGACGGTAGTGGTGGTAGGGCTGGGCCATGGCGGCGCCTGCACTGCCGACGAAGCCGGCCAGGCTGAGAAGAAGCACGAGTTTTCGCATGGTGGGTCTCCTTGGTTGAGGCGAAACGAGCGGTGGTTCGGTCCGGTTTCGCATCGGGCCGGACTATTGCGTAGCCGTCGTACCTGAACCCTTGATTAAGACCACGCGGCGCCTCGGTCGCCCGCTCCATCCGGCGCGAGAGGCCGCACGGACCTGAACCTTTGATCCGGCACGGCCACGGCCGACTCGCCGCTCCCGGCAACCACGCCGCCCCGTTGCTGTTCCATGAACGCCCATGACGGAGCAGCGACGATGAAGAGCCAGGACATGCCGGTCCCCCCGCCGCCGGAAGGCGGCAAGGAGCACACGGACAAGGAATACGACCACGAGACCAAGCCGGGCCAGGAGGCGAACAAGGCGGCGCGGACCACCGCCAACGGCGCCCAGGTGTCCACCCCCACCGCGTCCGACACCTGACCGGCTTCCCGGTCATGGACCAACCTGCCGCCGACACGGGAGCCGGAACGATGACGCAGCAGCGCAGGATCCTGGTGGCCGGCGTGCAGGGGGTGACCGGGCGCGCCGCCGCCCTGCGGTTCGCGAAGGAGCCGGACACCACGGTGTATGGACTGTCCCGCCGCGCCGCAGCCGGCATCCCGGGCGTGCAGGAGGTGTCGGTCGACCTGCTCGATCCGGACGACGTGCGCTTCAAGCTCGGCGCGATCGAGGGCGTCACCCACCTGGTGTTCGGGGCCTATGTCGAGAAGCCGACCGCAGCCGAGAAGAGCGAGGTCAACGTGGGCTTGCTCCGCAACCTGCTCGATGCGATCGAGCCCGGATCACCCGGGCTGCGTCACGTCACGTTCTACCAGGGCGGCAAGGCCTACGGCGCCGATCTCGGCCCGTTCAAGACTCCGGCCCGTGAAGACGATCCGCGGCTGATGCCGCCGAACTTCTACTACGACCAGGAGGACCTGCTCCGTGCCCGCGGCGCCGGACGCTGGAGCTTCACCGCTCTGCGTCCGGAAGCGATCTGCGGATATGCGGTGGGCAACCCGATGAACCTCGCCATGGTCATCGCGGTCTATGCCGCGCTGTCGAAGGAGCTCGGCCTGCCGCTGCGGTTTCCAGGCACGGAGGCGGCCTACCGCGCGCTCTACCAGGTGACGTCGGCCGACATCCTGGCCGAGGCCACCGACTGGGCCGGCCGGTCGGACGCGGCACGAGACGACATCTTCAACATCACCAACGGCGACCAGTTCCGCTGGCAGCACATGTGGCCGCGGATCGCCGACATGTTCGCAATGCCCTGCGTCGATCCGGTGCCGATGCCGTTGACGAGCTATATGGCCGACAAGGGCCCGCTCTGGGCGCGGATGGTCGAGCGCCACGGCCTGCAGCCGATCCCCTACCAGGCCCTGGTGTCGTGGGCGTTCGGCGACTTCATCTTCAACAGCGGGTTCGACAACGTCAGCAGCACGATCAAGGCGCGCCGCGCCGGGTTCGCAGCCTGCATCGACACCGAGGACATGTTCCGCGGGTTCTTCGGCCGGCTCCGCCGCGACAAGGTGATCCCGCCGTCCTGAGCGCCGGCACGGAAGACTGATGCCACTTCAAACGCTCCCGGGTGGTTGCTCAACTTGGCAGGGAACTGTGGCCTGCCGGCTGCGCTTGGCCCTGCATGCCGGCATCCAACGTCTTTCTGCGGTCCACATCGTGAGCGACCTGCCAGACCAAGGCCCGGTCGAAGAGGTGTTGCAGCTTCACGCGGAGCGGCTCGACGTCCGTCGCCGGGTGCGTCAGACCGGTGAGGTGCGGATCGCCATCCAGACCCGTACCCGCGACCAGCAGATCGACGAGCAACTGACCCGGCGGGATGCGCAGATCGAGCACGTTCCCGTCAACCGGTACGTCGACGAGATGCCGCAGGTCCGTGAGGAAGGCGAAACGACGATCATTCCGGTGGTCGAGGAGATCCTGGTCCGCCGCTTGTTCCTCAAGGAGGAGGTCCGCGTCACGCGGATCGACACGACGCACGCCCACCGCGAAACGGTGAGTCTGCGATACCAGGACGTCGTCGTCTCCCGCACCAGCTCGGCGGGAACGGCCGATGGGGTCGCCGACAACAAACTTCCAACCCAAGGAGACATTCATGGCTAGCGAGACCATTGTTGCCGTGTTCGATACGGCAGCCCACGCCGAAGCAGCCGTGTCGGCCCTGATCACCGACGGCGTGCCGGCAAGCTCGATCGAGCATTATTCCCGCGACCAGGGCGCCACCGGCCAAGCTGCGGTCGGGACCGATGTCAACCCGCCGTCCGCCCATCGCGGCTTCTGGAGCTGGCTGACCGGCGAGCAGGAGACGGCGTCCTCGCATCACGCGCTGTACGACCAGTCGATCCAGTCCGGCAGCACGGTTGTCACCGTGATCAGCGACGGTACCAACATCGACCAGATCTATAACGTGCTGGAAGCGCACAATCCGGTCGACCTGGACGAGCGTCATTCGCAGTACAGCCAGACCGGCGCCTACGGATCGGGCTACGCCGGCACTGGAACCGGCACGCTCGCCACCGGCGCCACTGGGCTTGGCGCCGCTTCCACCACCGGCACCGGCATGGGAACGGCGGCGACCGGCACCGCCACCGAGCAGGTGCTGTCGTTGTCGGAGGAAAGCCTCCAGGTCGGCAAGCGCGCCGTCGATCGCGGCACCACCCGCGTTCGCCGCTACGTCGTGGAGCGTCCGATCGAGGAGCAGATCCGCCTGCGCAACGAGACCGTGTCGGTGTTCCGCCGTCCGGCCACCGGTGCTGCCACCGTCGGCACCGACGCGTTCAGCGACCGCGAGATCGTGGTGAACGAGACCGACGAGGAGGCCGTGGTCGCCAAGAGGGCGCAGGTGGTCGAGGAAGTCGTGGTCCAGAAGGGCGTGGAGGAGCGGGTCGAGACCGTCCGCGACACGCTGCGCAAGGAGGAGGTCGAGATCGATACCCCGACCACCGGCCTGACCGGCGCCGCGAAGACCAACCCGCCGCGTATCTGACAAGCACCATCGGAGGCGGTTTCGGCCGCCTCCGCGATGACCTGATACGGCTGGGAACCCATGCCGCCTTTCGACCTCGACCGCTTCGTCCAGGCCCAGGATCTCGTATGGCAGGACGTGCGGCGCGAGTTGCGTGCCGGATCGAAGCGTACCCACTGGATGTGGTTCGTGTTCCCGCAGCTGCGCGGCCTAGGCCACAGCGCCATGGCACAGCGTTACGGCCTGGCCTCACGCGAAGAGACTCGAAGCTACCACGAGCATCCGGTATTGGGACCACGCCTGCTGGAGTGCACCGGTCTCGTCAACGCTGTGCCGAACCGCTCGATCAACCAGATCCTGGGCAGTCCGGACGACGCGAAGTTCCGGTCATCGATGACCCTGTTCGCGGCCGTGGCGTCGGACGAGCCGATGTTCCGCCAGGCGCTGGACCACTTCTTCGACGGCGTGCCTGACCCGCTCACGCTCGACCGGCTCGACGGCTGATACTGGGCGCCGTCGAGACTAACCCATAGAAGGCCAGGGCGCTGCCCTGGACCCGCTCAGGGCGAAGCCTTGAGAATCCAGATGTTCTGAGAGATTGATTTCCCAGGGCTAGCCCTTTGGCTGGTTTGGACAGGGCCTGGCGGTGGACCCTCAACCGTTCCGACTTTGCCGTTGACGAAGCCAGCCGGCGATCGCCGGCTGGGCGCGCTTACGCAACGCGATGGTGGTGGCGATCCGGTCCGACGCCTTGGCAGCCTGGATCTTGGCGCCGCTCGACGCGCTGCTCGCCGGATCCGCCAGCATCGCCGCAGCGATCGCGGGATCAGTGGTCGACTGGGCGACCGCGGGAAGCAGCTCGGTCTGCGACCAGGGTGCCAGATGGACGCGGATTGCCGCCTGGCTGGTCCGGACCACGGACCACACTGCTTCGGGATTGTCGCTGTCCGCAGCGACCGCCGCGATCGCCAGCACGATCCGCCCGTTCGGGATCGCGCCGGAATAGGCCAGCTCGACGTTGCGGGCGATCCGCGCCGGCTCGGGCGATCCGGCGAGCGCACTAAAATAGCGCAGCTTCTGTTCGGTGTCGGAGGCGGCGCGCAGGCGCTGCTCCAGGGCGGTGGCCGTCGCCCCGTCGGCGTGCAGCCCGACCACCACCGTCACCGGGTCGAGCAGGCTCGGCGGCAGCGAGGCCGGATCCTTGAGATAGGCCGCGAAGCGCCGCTGCGCTTCCGCGGCCACGTCGGGATCGTCGAACCGGCCCAGGACCGAGATCAGGCTCGGACGAAGCAGGGTGTCGAGGAAGCTTTCCCCGGGCCTGGGGGTCCAGCCGAGGCGGGCAAGCTGCGGTTGCAGCAGACTGCGCGCGAAGGCCCGGAAGGCGGAACGGGAAGCGCTGCCGCGCTCCAGCGCGTCGAGGCGCTTCAGGTGGGCGATCGTGTCCTCCCACACCGCGACGCTGTGATCGCTGCCGTCGGCCAGCGTCGCCGCCAGGTCGAGGTAGTCGGCCAGCGGGGCGAGGCCCGCCTCGAACAGCGCGAACTGGTCGCCGAGCAGGTTGGCCCGGTCGCTGTCGGCGAGCCGTGCAAAGGCAGGACGCAGCGCAGCCAGCCCGGCGGCATCGTAGCGGGTGCGGTAGTAGCCGGCCTCGCCCAGGTTGGCCTTCAGCGCCCCGTCGCAGCCGGCGAACCGAATCGTCGCCGGACCCTGGCCGAGCAGCACGGTCTGCGCGGCGAGGCCGGGCCCGCCCACCGTCACCGGGATCTGCCAGGCGAGCGGCCGGGGGTTCGGGTCGTGGATGGCGAAGCGGGACTGGGTCAGGGTCAGGATGCTTGCGCCGCCGTCGCAGCGGCGCGCCACGCTGACCAGCGGAATGCCCGGCTGCTCGGTGAAGCTCCGGGCGACCGGCGCCACGTCCTTGTGCGAGACCTGCGACAGGGCTGCCCACAGGTCGGCGCTGGTGGTGTTGCCGTAGGCGTGCGCCCTCATGTAGGCGCGCATGCCGTCACGGAAGGTGTCGGGACCCAGCCAGTCCTCGACCATGCGGATCACCTGCTCGCCCTTCTGGTAAGAAATCAGGTCGAATGCGGCGTTGGCGGCACTCACGTCGGGGATGGTCTGCTGGATCGGATGCGTGGTGGGCTGCGCGTCCACCGCCATCGCCAGCTCGCGGTCGGCATGGGCGCGCGGCCACATCTGCCAGGACGGGTTGAAGTGGTCGGTCGCCTTGGTCTCCATCCAGGTGGCGAAACCCTCGTTCAGCCAGATGTTGTCCCACCAGCCCATGGTGACGAGGTCGCCGGACCATTGGTGCGCCATCTCGTGCGCCACGTCGATGAAGATGGTCTCCCGCGTGCGCGGGCCGCTGGTGTGCGGGTCGAACAGCAGCGCGTCGTCGATAAACGTGATGTCGCCCCAGTTCTCCATGGCGCCCGCCTGGTAGTTGCCGGGGATCGCGACCAGGTCGAGCTTGGGCAGCGGGTAGCGCACGCCGAAATACGCGTTGTACCAGGGCAGGATCTTCGTCGCGGCGTCCAGCGCGTAGCCGCCTTCCGCCTGTGCGCCGGTGGGGGCGTAGACCGCGATCGGAGTGCCGCCGCCGGCGCCGTGCAGCGCCGACAGCTCGCCCGCCACCAGCGCCAGCAGGTAGCTCGACATGCGCGGGCTGGTTTGGAACACCACCCGCTTGGCATCCGTGCCGACCGGCGTGGTGGAGGCCACCGGCATGTTGCCGACCGGCACGTAGTCCCGCGGCAGAGTGACGCCGAGCCGGAACGTGGCCTTGAACGCCGGCTCGTCCCAACCCGGGAACATGCGCCTGGCGTCCGCGACCTCGAACTGCGTCACCAGCATGCGCGCCTTGGCCCCGGACGGGCTGCGGTAGTCGTCGTAGTAGATGCCGTTCGGCGTGGCCGGGATCGGGCCGGCATAGTCGATCGCCAGCGTGTGCGGCCCGTCGCCGATCGGGTGCGGCAGCCGCAGCGTCGCGGTCTGCGCGGCGTCATCCTCGGAGATCGCGGCAGGAACGCCGTCCAGCGTGGCGCGGGACAGCGTGAGCCCGGCCTGGTTGAGGATGATGCTGTCGCCAGCACCTCGTGCGGTTACGGCGATGCTCTCATGGCCGGATAGCGCGAGCCGGGTCATGTCGGCCACGATGTCGATGACATAGGCGGACGGGACCACCCTCTTGGGCAACTGGCCCGGCGTGCTGGCGAGCGTGAACGGCGCCTCGGCGTGGGCCGGCCGGCCGGCGGCGGCGAGCGTGAGCGCGGTGGCGAGGAGCAGGGCATGACGCATGGCCGGGATCCGCGGGGAGATAAGGGCGCGGCCCAGGCCACGATCGGGCCGGAGTATGAAATAACGGCCCCGGCAGCGCCAGGGCGCCGTCAGGACCGGACCGCTTCCGGCTTCGGCCAGCGCCGGTGCAGCCAGAGCCAGGCGGACGGATCCTCGCGGATCCAGCGTTCCAGCCGGGCGTTCACCGCCGACGAGATGGCGAGGATGTCGGCGGTGCGGTCGCCGGTGCGCGGAACCACCAGCGGCGCCTCGCAGACCATGCGGAACCGGCAGGGCCCGATCCGGACCACGCGCACCGGCATGATCGGCGCGTCGAAGCGAAGTGCGAACTGCGCCAGGGCGGGTGCCGTCATCGCCGGGCGGCCGAAGAACGGCACCGCGATGCCGTCGTTCATCTTCTGGTCGACCAGGAGGCCGAGCGCGCCGCCCTTGCCGAGATGGGTCAGCGCTGCCCGTGCGCCCGCGGCACCCTTGGCGAACATCGACACCCCGGTCCCGAGCCCGTCCAGCCGCATCGCCTGGATCGCCCGGTCCACCTCCGGGTTGGAGGCGGCGCGGTAGAAGCCGGCCACCGTGATGCCGAGGGCCGCCGCGATCGGCAGCACCATCTCCCAGTTGCCGAGATGACCGGAGAAGAACAGCGCCGGCGCGCCGCGATCCCGCAGCCCAGCCAGATGCTGCTCGCCACGCACCTCGAAGCCCGGCCCGTCCTCGTTGCGCTCGAAGGAGGCGAGATGCGGCATCTCGAACACGGTGCGGCCGAGGTTGTCCCACACCCGGGCGACGATGCGTCGCCGCGCGGCCTGATCCAGCTCTGGCAGCGCGCCCGCCAGGTTGCGGTCGGCGACCCGCGACACCGGAAGAAGCGGGCCAAGCAGCCGGGCGATCCGGCCGCCGAGGTTGGAGCAGGCGACCGGGCTGAGCCGACGCAGGGCGCCGACCAGCATCGCCAGCAGCAGGCTCGTCGCCCGTGCCGCGAGTCGCGTCCGACCCGTGCCCGATCCGTCGAGCCGCGCCGAGCCGGGATGTGATGCGGAGGCCATGCGGTCCTAATACGTTGGTGGACCGGTCCGCACCTGCAATATTTCATCTCGCATCGTGACGCGCGGGACCCGCATGAACGTTGACTTCCGAGCCGGCCGCTGCGATCTGTTCCCGGTCGATGTGGGAGAGACCGGCGAGGAGCCGGCGCCGAAGGAGCAACCGCCCCGGAAACTCTCAGGCAGAAGGACCACGCGACCAGGACTTCTGGAAAGAGGCGCCCGAGCGGCGTCCGCCGACGGGATAACGATCTCAGGCAAATCGACAGAAGGGGCGCTTTGGGCCGGAACCGGTCGGGGGAGCGCCGTGCGTGGATCGAACACCAGTCCGGCCGACCCGATCCGCCCACAGGCCGCGCGCCCCGATCCCAGACAGGTGATCGGCGTCACCGACCTTTACACCATCGGCATCGGGCCCTCGAACTCGCCCACGATCGGGCCGATGCGTGCGCTCGCGGCGATCGCCGCCCATCTTGCCCTGCGCCGGGACGAACAGCACATCGTGTCCCTGGACAGGGTGATCGAGATCATGCGCCACATGCGCCAGCCCGGACGGGACACGCGGTCCCGTTGCGGGGAAGCCAGTTCGGCTGCCCTGCCGGTCGACATCGTCCAACGTTGAGAGGAGACCACCCATGTCGGACTTCTTCACCCGCACCCTCTCGGACGACCCGCTGATCGAGGCGGCGCTCGGCGCCGAGCTGCACCGCCAGGACGAGGGGATCGAGCTGATCGCCAGCGAGAACATCGTCTCGCCCGCGGTGCTCCAGGCGCAGGGCTCGGTGCTGACCAACAAGTACGCCGAGGGCTATCCGGGACGCCGCTATTACGGTGGCTGCGCCCAGGCGGACGTGGTCGAGCAGGCGGCGATCGACCGCGCCACCGCCTTGTTCGGCTGCGCCTACGCCAACGTGCAGCCGCATTCCGGGGCACAGGCCAACATGGCGGTGATGCTGGCGCTGCTGAAGCCGGGCGACACCTTTCTCGGCATGGCGATCGACGCCGGCGGCCACCTCACCCACGGCGCCAAGCCGACCGTGTCGGCGAAGTGGTTCAACGCGGTGCAGTACGGCGTGCGACGCCAGGACGGCCTGCTGGACTACGACCAGGTCGAGGACCTGGCGCGCGAGCACAAGCCGAAGCTGATCATCGCCGGCGGCTCGGCGATCCCGCGCCAGATCGACTTCGCGCGGTTCCGCGCCATCGCCGACGAGGTGGGCGCGCTGCTGCTGGTGGACATGGCGCACTTCGCCGGGCTGGTGGCAGGGGGCGCGCACCCGAGCCCGTTCCCGCACGCCCACGTCGCCACCACCACCACGCACAAGACCCTGCGCGGGCCGCGCGGCGGCATGATCCTCACCAACGACGAGGGCCTGGCCAAGAAGTTCAACGGCGCGGTGTTCCCCGGCATGCAGGGCGGCCCGCTGATGCACGTGATCGCCGCCAAGGCGGTGGCGTTCGGCGAGGCGCTGCGCCCGGACTTCAAGGCCTACGCCGCGCAGGTGGTGGCCAACGCCCAGGCGCTGGGCGAGGGCCTGGTGGCGCGCGGCTACGAGCTGGTGACCGGCGGCACCGACACCCACCTGGTGCTGGTCGATCTGCGTCGCAGCGGGGTCACCGGCAAGGCGGCGGAAGCGGCGCTGGAGCGCGCCGGGCTCACCTGCAACAAGAACGGCATCCCCTATGACCCGCTGCCGCCGGCGCAGACCAGCGGCATACGTCTCGGCTCGCCCGCCGCCACCACCCGCGGCTTCCGCGAGGCGGAGTTCCGCCAGGTGGCGGGGCTGATCGCCGACGTGCTGGATGGGCTGGCACGGAAGGGCGAGGATGCGGCAGCCGAGCAGGCGACGCGCGCGGCGGTGCGCGCGCTGTGCGCGCGCTACCCGCTTTATCCGGCGGCGGTGGCCCGGACCACCCGAGCGGCGGCATGAGGGGCGACGCCGGGGCGCCGGAGCCGGCTCCGGTCACGCCCGAGCCTGCAGCCCGGACGCCGCTCCACGCGCTGCATCGGGCACTCGGCGGCCGCATGGTGCCGTTCGCCGGCTACGAGATGCCGCTGCAATACCCGGCCGGGATCATGGCCGAGCACCTGCACGTGCGCTCCGCCTGCGGGCTGTTCGACGTGTCGCACATGGGCCAGATCCGGCTCCGGCCCCGTTCCGGATCGGTCGCGGACGCGGCACTGGCGCTGGAGCGGCTGGTGCCGGCCGACATCGCCGGCCTGTCCAAGGGCCGGCAGCGCTACGCGCTGCTGACCAACGAGAACGGCGGCATCCTGGACGACCTGATGGTCGCCAACGAGGGCTCGACGCTGTTCCTGGTGGTCAACGCCGGCTGCAAGCTGGGCGACCTCGCCCACCTGCAGCGCCATCTGCAGGACGCATGCGAGGTCGAGTTCCTCCCCGACCGGGCGCTGGTGGCGCTGCAGGGACCAAGTGCTGCGGCTGCGCTGTCGGCGCTGGCGCCGGACGCGCAGGCGATGCGGTTCATGGATGTCCGCACCCTGCAGCTCGGCGGCGTGGACTGCATCGTGTCCCGCTCAGGCTACACCGGCGAGGACGGCTACGAGATCGGCATGCCGGCGGACCGCGCGGAGGAGATCGTGCGCCTGCTGCTCGCCCAGCCGGACGTGCTGCCGATCGGGCTCGGCGCTCGCGACAGCCTGCGCCTGGAGGCTGGTCTCTGCCTGTACGGCTCGGACCTGGACGGCGGCACCACGCCGGTCGAGGCGTCGCTGGAATGGTCGATCCAGAAGAGCCGGCGCTCCGGCGGCGAACGCGCCGGCGGCTTCCCTGGCGCCGGGATCGTGCTGGAGCAGGTGGCGAACGGAGCCCCACGCCGCCGCGTCGGGCTCCGGCCGGAGGGACGCGCGCCGCTGCGGGCCGGCGCTCCCCTGTTCCGGCCGGACGACGCCGTGGCACCGGGCAGCCCCCCGGTCGGTCATGTCAGCTCCGGCGCGTTCGGGCCCACGCTGCAGGCCCCGGTGGCCATGGGCTACGTGGCCCGGGACTCGTCGCCGCCCGGCACGATGCTGATGGCCGAGCTGCGCGGCCGGATGGTCCCGGTGACGGTCAGCCCGCTGCCGTTCATCATTCCTACCTACAAGCGTTGAGTGCTGCGATGACCGAGACTGGACTCTGGACCGACACGCAGGCGCCTGCGGACTCGTTCGCCCGCCGCCACATCGGTCCGGACGAGGCGGAAATCGCCGCCATGCTGGAGGCGGTCGGGGCCCCCGACCTGGACGCGCTGACGCGGCAGACGGTACCGGACCCGATCCGGGTGGACGGGGCGGAGTGGCAGGCGCAGGCCGTGCTCGGCAACGGGCTGACCGAGCCGGAGGTGCTGGCACGGCTGCGCGCGGTGGCGGGCCGCAACCGGGTGCTCACCTCGCTGATCGGCCAGGGCTATCACGGCACCGTGCTGCCGGGCGTCATCCAACGCAACATCCTGGAGAACCCGGCCTGGTATACCGCCTACACCCCGTACCAGCCGGAGATCGCGCAGGGCCGGCTCGAGGCGCTGCTGACCTTCCAGACCCTGGTCTGCGACCTGACCGGCCTCGACGTCGCCAACGCCTCGCTGCTCGACGAGGCCACCGCGGCGGCGGAGGCGATGACGCTGTGCCGGCGCATGGCGCAGTCCAAGGCGCAGGCGTTCCTGGTCGACTCCGGCTGCCACCCGCAAACCATCGCGGTGCTGCGCACCCGCGCCGAGCCGCTCGGCATCGCGCTCGTGGTGGCGGATCCGCAGGACGATCTCGATCCGAAGGAGGTGTTCGGCGCGCTGCTGCAGTATCCCGACACGTTCGGCCGGATCCGCGACCCGCGCGCCCTGATCGCGCGCCTGCACAAGGCGGGTGCCCTGGTGGCGATGGCGGCCGACCCGCTGGCGCTGACCCTGCTCGACCCCCCGGGCGCGCTCGGCGCCGACATCGCGGTGGGTTCCATGCAGCGGTTCGGCGTGCCGATGGGCTATGGCGGCCCGCACGCCGCCTACATGGCGGTGCGCGATGCGTTCAAGCGCTCGATGCCGGGCCGCCTGGTCGGCGTGTCGATCGACAGCGCCGGGCGGCCCGCCTACCGGCTGGCGCTGCAGACACGCGAGCAGCACATCCGCCGCGAGAAGGCGACCTCCAACATCTGCACGGCCCAGGTGCTGCTGGCGGTGATCGCGTCCATGTATGCCGTCTATCACGGCCCGGACGGGCTCTCCGCGATCGCGCGCCGGGTGAACCGGCTGACCCGCGTGCTGGCGGCGGGGCTGTCGGCGGCCGGCGAGTCGGTCCAGACGGCCGCGTTCTTCGACACCGTGACCGTCGCCGCCGGCGCCCGCACCGAGGCGGTGCTGGCGGACGCGGTGGCGCTCGGCATCAACCTGCGCCGGGCGGGCGACGGCCGCATCGGCATCAGCCTCGACGAGACCACCACGCCGGAGATCGTGCGCGCGGTGTGGCGCGCGTTCGGCGCCGCGCCGGACGAAGCGACGCTGCGGCCGGCGCACTCCATCCCCGGCGAGCTGCGGCGCGACGCGCCCTTCATGACCCACCCGGTGTTCCACGCGCACCGCTCCGAGACCGAGATGCTGCGCTACCTGCGCCGGCTGTCGGACCGCGACCTGGCGCTGGACCGCACCATGATCCCGCTCGGCTCCTGCACCATGAAGCTGAACGCGACGGTGGAGATGGTGCCGGTGACCTGGCCCGGGTTCTGCGACCTCCACCCGTTCGCGCCGACGGACCAGGCGGCCGGCTACGCCGAGCTGTTCGCCGACCTGGAGGCGAAGCTGTGCGCCATCAGCGGCTACGACGCGGTGTCGCTGCAGCCCAACTCCGGCGCACAGGGAGAATATGCCGGGCTGCTGGCGATCCGCGGCTACCACCGTGCGCGCGGTGATGCCGAGCGCGACATCTGCCTGATCCCGGCCTCCGCGCACGGCACCAACCCGGCCTCGGCGCAGATGGCCGGGATGCGCGTGGTGGTGGTCGGCTGCGACCGCGAGGGCAACGTGGACGTGGACGACCTCAGGACCAAGACCGAGGCGAACCGCGACCGGCTGGCCGCGATCATGATCACTTATCCCTCCACGCACGGCGTGTTCGAGGAGCAGGTGCGCGAGATCTGCGCGCTGGTGCACGACGCCGGCGGCCAGGTCTACCTCGACGGCGCCAACCTCAACGCCCAGGTCGGCCTGGCCCGTCCCGGCCGCTACGGCGCCGACGTCAGCCACTTCAACCTGCACAAGACCTTCTGCATCCCGCATGGCGGCGGCGGCCCCGGCATGGGGCCGATCGGCGTGCGCGCGCACTTGGCCCCGTTCCTGCCTGGTCGCCCGGAAGCCGGAGAGGCACGCGCCGTCTCCGCCGCCCCCTACGGCTCGGCCTCGATCCTGCCGATCTCCTGGGCCTACATGCTGCTGATGGGAGCGGACGGCCTGCGTCGGGCGACGCAGGTGGCGATCCTGAACTCCAACTACGTCGTGCACCGCCTCCAGGGCGCCTATGCGGTGCTGTTCCGCGGCGCCCAGGGCCGGGTCGCGCACGAGTGCATCATCGACCTGCGCCCGTTCAAGGACCGCTCCGGCATCACGGTGGACGACATCGCCAAGCGTCTGATCGACCACGGCTTCCACGCGCCGACGGTCAGCTTCCCGGTTGCCGGCACCTTCATGATCGAGCCGACCGAGTCCGAGGGCCGCGCCGAGCTGGACCGCTTCTGCGACGCCATGCTGGCGATCCGCGAGGAGATCCGGGCAGTTGAGGAGGGGCGTGTGGCGGTGGCCGACTCGGCCCTGCGCCACGCGCCGCACACGGTGCGCGACCTCCTCGCCGCCGAGTGGACCCGTCCCTACGACCGCGCCGCCGGCTGCTTCCCCGGCGGCCCGCGCGGCGACAAGTATTTCTCCCCGGTCGGCCGCCTCGACAACAGCTACGGCGACCGCAACCTGGTGTGCTCCTGCCCGCCGGTCGACACCTACGCGGAGGCGGCGGACTGAGTGCGGCCCGGCGCGCAGCCAACTCGCCGCGAGCAGACGCTTGCGGATGCGGGTCGAGGGGGGATCGTCATGACACGGCTGGCCGCCATCCTCCGGGCCGGCGTATTCCTGCTGGGCATGCAGTATGTCCTGCCTCCGCTTGTGATCCGGCGGGTGATGCAGTTCGTCGGATCGCGGTTCGGCCTCCGGAACGATCACGTCCACCAAATCCTGTCGACCCTGCTGCTTTTGATCCAGGACGTGTCGATCGTCGCGCTGGCGCTCCTGCTGGCCGATCTGCTTCGGCGCCTGGAACGCGCGCGCTCCGGCGACGTCCTGCGGTTGTCAAACCTCTGCGGCGGCAGATCTTGGCGGATGCTCGGCGCCGGAGCGACGCTAGGGGCGCTGGTGCTGGCCGGGGTGATGCTGACGGAGACCGGGATCGCTCACGTCGCGATCCAATTCCGTGACCATGGGCTGGCGTCGATCGCCCGGCACCAGGTGCTGCTCGTCACCTACTTCGCCGCAGTCGGGATGTCGGAGGAGATCGTCAACCGGGGCTATCCGTTGCGCGAACTTGCCCAGGGCATCGGCTTCTGGCCGGCGGCGATCGCGGCCTCGCTGCTGTCGGAAGGTGATTCCGCGATGGGTTCGCTGGGTGTGTTCGCGTTCGCGATGTTCGCGTCCGCGTCGCTGCGGGCGACCGGAAGCCTGTGGTTCGCCATCGGCTATCATGCCGCCTGGGACTACGGCGAGAGCGGCCTCCTCGGCATACCGGACAGCTCGTTCCTGCTGTCGGGCGCCCTGGGCGAGACCCGGGTGACCGGCCTGCCGCTCTTGACCGGCGGCGCGGCCGGTCCGGAAGGCAGCCTGCTGACGATCGCCGTGCTGACCGTGCTATCAGCGTGGTTCGTCCGGATCGGACGGAGACCGTTGACGGCCGCATCGTCGATCCTGCGCAGCGGCGCGTCTGCGGGCCCAGCCTGAGTGGCAACATGCCGCGACGGTCTGTTTCCCGGTCGCCGACACCCTCATGATCGAGCCGACCGATCCGAGGGCAGGCCGAGCTGGACCGCTGCCGCGACACGATGCTGGCCAGAAGAGACGAGATCCGCGCGGTGGGGGGACGGACCCTGCTGTCTGCCGCCTCACTGCGCTACACACGGTGCTGGACGCAGTATGCGTTCACTTGATCCGCCCCTACGACCCCGCCGGCTGCTGCTTTCCGGCGGCATGCGCGGCGAATGCATTTTCGCGATCGGCCGTGTCGACAACAGCTATGGCGACCGCAACCTGGTCTGCTCCTGCCCGCTGGCCGACACCTACGCGGAGGGGGCGGATTGAACGGGCTCCAGAACGCCGGACACGTTCTGAGGCGGGCCTTGATGTCCATGGGGCAGATGCGCTTGGCGTGGCCACAACCGTTGCATTGCACATGATTGATAGCTCGACGAAGCCAACCACAGAACGGGGAGGCCGGGAGGGACGCAATCAAAGCCTGAGAAGAAACGAGCCTGATAATCGACGCCCTGCCGGGACGGCACGGCGCGACGCTGTGACAACCATCGACGACAAGTAACGAGAGCACTGGCAACGTATGCAGGACGAGCGTCCGCATCTGGTGGCAGAGGCGGTCAGGGCGGTGGTCCGCTCCGTTCCCGGCTCCCGGGTTGCGGACCGCCAGGGTGGACGGCACCGAGAAGCGCTTGGAGAGGATCGAGGCCCGGTTTGATCGGATCGATGACCGGCTCCGCGCCGTGGAAACCGGTCTTGCGGAGATCAAGGGCAGCCTGACGACCTTGACCGCCTCGGTGGTCGGCAAGCCGTCCTGGTGGCAGATGCCGGCTGTGATCGGGGCAACCGTGGTTCTGGTTCTGCTGATCCTTGCGGGCGCTCGCACCCTGCACGACCTCGGCTGACTGGCGGAGTGCTCCGGAGGCCCGAGCAACGGCGGCGCTAGACCGTCCGCCTCCCGCTCGCTCGCCTGCTCACGCCTCCCAGCCGAAGTGCCCGAAGCTCCAGCCCAGCGCGCGCAGCACCATGTCGTTCATCTCCGGCGTCAGGGTGTTCGGCCAGTCGCCGGGCACGCCGTGGCGGAAGAAGGCCCCGTTCTGCGTCACCCCCGCCGGGCGCCCGGCCAGGGCCGCGAAGCTGGTTCGCGCGATGCAGTCGGCGACGATCGCGGTGCCATCCGAAACGCCCAGGAACCGGAACAGCGCCCCCAGCGCCGGCTCCGGCGCCCGGTGCAGCGCCTCGTAGCTGACCAGGCGGAAATGCTCCGGATAGCGCTCCCTCGCCGCGAGCATCGCCTGCATCCACTGCACGGCGATTGGCAGCACCTGCCGGATGAAGGCGACCTTGTCCGCGTCGGTGGCGCCGGGACGGTCCTGGAAGCGGTGCCAGTTGGAGGCGATCACGTCGCGCGGGTCGCGGACGATGCCGATCAGCCTGGCGTGCGGGAACAGCGCGCGCAGTTGCGGAAAGAAGAAGAGGTTGCCGGGCGTCTTCTCGCCGACCGCTCGCACGGAGCTGCCCGCCACCTGCTGCCGGAAGGCGGACAGGATCGCGGTGCCGAGCAGGAACTGCGTGTCGCCGGGGTCGGGCAGCGGGTAGCCGCCGGTATGGCCGAAGATGGTGGTGTTGCGCTCGTGCAGGGCAGCATGGCGCTGGCGCATCGCCCGGTCGAGCGGCACCGCGCAGTGGTCGCGGAACTGCGCCTCGCCGCGGCAGGATACCTCGGGGTGGGCGTCGAGCATCTGCTGCAGCCAGGTGGTGCCCGACCGCGGCTGGCCGTCGACGAAGAACAACTGCCGCTCGGCGAGGCGGGCAAGCTCGGCGTGACGCGAGGCCCAGTCGTCCATGCGAGAACCCCTTGGTCACCGGTCCGGCAGCGGCCGGATGTAGGAGGGCAGGGCAGGCCCGGCAAGCGGCTGGCGCTGGCGGGAGGGTCGTGACCACGGAAACCATCAGGTCATGGAGCCAAGGGTCGGTCCGGCCTTTCGAACGGCGGTGCGGTTCCGTCGCGTCGCATCGACGAACCGCGCCGCGGCATGTGGAACAGCGAGATGCCGGCGGCGCTGGCAGCGACGGTGCTGGCCAACACACTCGTTACATACCACGTTGGACTGCGGCAGCATCAGTGTGTGGTCTATCCACATGAACAGCCGAGACGCCATCGGCGCGATCGAGGCGGCCGCATGGGCCCACGTCGCGACCAAGGGTGACCACTGGCAATTCAAGCACCCCATCCTCCCCAACCGGGTGGCGGTGCCGCACCGAAGCGCGGCCTGCCGATCGGCAGGCTGCGGAGCATCGAGAAGCAGGCCGGCGTGAACCTGAGGCGATGACGATGGCGACCTACATGGCCCTGCTGCGCAAGGACGAGGCGAGTGACTACGGTGTGGACTTCCCTGACCTCCCGGGCTGCGTCACCGCTGGCCGCACCCTGGAGGAGGCCCGCGTCGCGGCAGCCGAGGCGCTGGCGCTGCACCTGGAAGGCTTGACCGAGGACGGTGAAACCGCGCCGGAGCCCTCAAGCGTGGATGACGTGATGAGCGACCCGCACAACCGGGAGGCTGTCGCCTTCCTCGTGGATCCGCTTCCGTCCACGAAGCCGGTGCGGGTGAACGTGATGCTGCCTGCCGACCTGCTGCGCCGGATCGATCGGGCAACCGGGAACCGCAGCCGCTTCCTCGCCGAGGCCGCGCGGGAAAAGCTGGAGCACGCCTAGCTGTGCACCAGCGTCGGCGTCGTGATCCCGGCGGCCTGGTTGCTCTTCGCCGCGCGGTTCCCGCCGGGAGATGTGGGCCATCAGGACCTGCCGCGAGGTCAGCCTAAGCCCGGCCCGGCAGGCCGGTTGACACACGCATCCTCCGACTGTAGGCAGCGCACTGCGAATGATTTGCATTAACCGGATGATGCTGCCTTCCAGGAACGTAGGTCGGGAACCGGCCGGCTCCGCGGCATCCGCGGGATCGGGCCCGTCGATCCCGACCGCCCGTCCCGTCCCGAGCGTCAAGGAGAGCCGGATGAGCCCGATCATCCTCCTGCGCCTCCTGCCTGCCATTGCGCTCGGCCTGGCGGCGCTGCCGGCCGGGGCGGTGGACGCGCCGTTCCTGGCCGGGCTGAAGCACCGCAGCACGATCGCCTCCACGGTTCCGGCCAACGGCGACCAGAACCCGTACGCGGTGGTGGTGTCGCCGGTCAGCAGCGGCCGGCTGGTGCGGGACCACGTGCTGGTCGACAACTTCAACGATGCCGGCAACCTGCAGGGCCTGGGCACGACGATCGTGCAGATCGACCCGCAGGCGCAGAGCCTGTCGCTGTTC
This sequence comes from Lichenicola sp., assembly GCA_965198655.1. Classification (GTDB taxonomy): domain Bacteria; phylum Pseudomonadota; class Alphaproteobacteria; order Acetobacterales; family Acetobacteraceae; genus Lichenicola. The sequence goes on from OZ240668.1 coordinate 519,951, forward strand.
GCGTCCGTGCCGCGCGACCTCCACGGCTGCCCGGGCGGCGTCGGCCTGACCACGGCGATGGCGGTGCTGAAGAGCGGCTGGGTGATCATCGGCAGCCTGCCCAGCCGGGACGGCACCACCGCGACCAGGGGCGATGGCTGCCTGATCCTGCTCGACCACGACGGCAAGGTCGCGGACGTGTGGAGCGGGCCGACCATCGACGGTCCCTGGGGCAACATGGCGGTGATCGACCGCGGCGACAGCGCCACCCTGTTCTTCAGCAACACCGGCTATGGCGTCGGCGCGCCGTCGGCGGACGCGACCGCGCATCCGGTCCGGAGGGCGACGGTGGTGCGCCTGGAGCTGCGGATCCCGTCAGGCGCCAGGCCCCGCGTCACCGCCATGACGGTGGTCGCGGGCGGGTTCGCGGAGGCGCCGGACAGGGGCGTGTTCGTCATCGGCCCGACCGGGGTGGCGCTCGGGCCGAACGGATCGATCTACGTGTCGGACGCGCTCGGCAACCGGGTGGTCGGCATCCCGGACGCGCTGAAACGCACCACCAGCGCCGGCACCGGCACGACCGTCACGGCAGGGGGGTCCCTGCAACGGCCGCTCGCCCTTGTAAACGCGCCGAACGGCCACCTTCTGGTGACCAACGCGTTGAACGGCCAGGTGGTGGAGATCGATCCGCTGGCCCGGCGGCAGGTCGCGGCGCAGTGGATCGACGTGGACCGGGCGCAGCAGCCAGCCGGCAGCGGCGACCTGTTCGGGCTCGCCGTCACGCCGAAGGGCGACGGCTTCTATTATGTCGAGGACGACGTGAACACGCTCGTCCTGTCCCACTAGACCCTCCATCAGGGAGCCCGCGTTGCAGGACGACGACACCGACCCACAGGCCACGCAGCGCCCGGCGCGCCGTGGCTTCCTCAAGGGGGCCGGGGGCCTGGCCGTGGCGGGCGCCCTATGCCCGTTCTCCGGCGCGCGGGCGAGTGCCGCGCTGCCGCAGGCCGGCGTGTCCGCGGGTAGCCAGGGCCCGTCGCGGGCGGTGCCGGAGCCGTTCGACGGGCCCTACCAGGCCGGCATCCTGACCCCGCTGCAGAACCACACCTGTTTCGTGGCCTTCGACCTCGTAACCGCCGACGGCCCGTCGGTGGCGCGGCTGATGCGGTCCTGGACCGAGGCCGCGCGCCGGATGACGCGCGGCCAGACCGCGGCGGCGGTTGACGGCAGCCCGGACCGCCCGCCCGCCGATAGCGGCGACGCGATCGGGCTGGGTCCGGCCCGGCTCACCCTCACCTTCGGCTTCGGCGCCAGCTTGTTCGAGAAGGACGGGCAGGACCGCTACGGCCTGCGCGCCCGCCGGCCGGCGGCGCTGATCGACCTCCCCCGCTTCAACGGCGACCAGCTCGTGCCGGGCAGCACCGGCGGCGACCTGTCGATCCAGGCCTGCGCCGACGATCCGCAGGTGGCGTTCCATGCCGTGCGCCAACTGGCGCGTATCGCCGGCGGGGTGGCGCAACTGCGCTGGATCCAGAACGGCTACAGCGCCCAGTTCGCCGCCGAGGACACGCCGCGCAACCTCCTGGGCTTCAAGGACGGCACCCAGAACCCGATCTCGCGCCGGCCGGACCAGGCCAGCGCCGTCGCCGGCGGCAAGCGCTACTTGGCCAGCACCGCCGACGAGATCGTCTGGGCCGACGGCGACGACCGGGGCTGGATGCGCAACGGCAGCTACCTGGTGGCGCGCCGCATCCGCATCGCGCTGGAGCACTGGGACCGCACCGCGCTGTCGTTCCAGGAGCAGGTGTTCGGCCGCGCCAAGCAGTCCGGCGCGCCGCTGACCGGTCGCAGCGAGCTCGACCCGCTCGACCTCGACGCCGTGGACCACGACGGCAACCTGGTGATCGACGAGAACGCCCATGTCCGGCTGGCCTCGGCCGCCAGCAACGACGGCGCGCAGATTCTGCGCCGGTCTTACTCCTACAACGACGGGCTGAACTTCGTCGCCGAGCGCTGGCCGCCCTGGCACCAGGGGCTGGAATACGATGCCGGGCTGTTCTTCGTCTGCTACCAGCGCGACCCGCGTGAGGGCTTCGTGCGCATCTTCGACAAGATGTCCAAGTTCGACCTGCTGAACCAGTACGCGACCCATGTCGGCGGCGGCCTGTTCGCGATCCCGCCCGGAACTGGCGGCCCGGACCGCTACATCGGCCAGGCCCTGTTCGAGGGCGCCCCCTTGCGCATGGCGGACGCCAAGCCCGCATCCCCCTGATCCGTATGCCGCCGGCCGGGTTCCTTGACACGTCGTTGCGCCGCCGTTAGTGAGCGGCGGCACCCGGCGGAAGGTGCCATCATGGACGAGGACAGGGCCGACCGGAGCGCGTTCGACCGAAGGCTGCAGGAGGCGCGGACCAGGCAGGGCCTGGACCCGAAGCCGCAACCGGTCGACGCGACGACGACCGACGTGTCCGGGATGGCGGCGTTCTTCCGGGTCGGCGTCGAGCTCGTTTCGGCGCTTCTGGTCGGTCTGGCGGTCGGCTGGGGGTTGGACCGCCTGCTGGGAACCAGGCCGTTGTTCCTGATTCTGTTCGTCTTCCTCGGCGGGATCGCGGGCATCGTCAACGTCTGGCGGGTGGTCGCGCCGGCACCGGTCGTCGGCCGCAAGAGCCGGGATCGCGGTTGAAGGGGAGACGGTTGTGGCGGGCGGACACTCCATCGACGCGCTGGGCCAGTTCGCGCTGCACCCGGTCCTGGGATCGCTCGGCGCCAGCCTGCGCTTCAGCCAGTCCAACCTGATGATGGTGATCGCCTCGGCGATCATCCTGCTGGTGCTGTATGTCGGCATGAGCCCACGCGCGATCGTGCCCGGCCGGATGCAGGCGGCGGCCGAGCTGCTCTACGGCTTCATCCACACCATGGCGACCGACCAGATCGGGCCGGAGGGGCGGCGCTTCTTCCCGTTCGTATTCACCCTGTTCGCCTTCATCCTGGTCGGCAACTATCTCGGGCTGATCCCGGGCTCGTTCACCTTCACCAGCCACATCGCGGTGACGGGCGGCCTCGCCCTGCTGGTGTTCGTGGTCGGGCTGCTGGTGGCGCTGCGCGAGCAGGGGTTCGGGTTCTTCACGCACTTCATGCCGGAGGGCGCCCCGATCGCGCTGGCGCCGCTGCTGGTGCCGATCGAGATCCTGTCCTACCTGTCGCGCCCGATCAGCCTGTCGGTGCGGTTGTTCGCCAACATGATGGCCGGCCACGTCATGTTCGAGATGTTCGCCGCCTTCACCATTCTGCTGGCCGGTATCCACATCGTCGGCCCGGTGCTGGGGATCGTGCCGCTGGCGGTCAACATCGCCCTGATCGGCCTCGAGCTGCTGGTCGGCGCGCTGCAGGCCTACGTGTTCGCCATCCTCACCTGCATCTACCTGCGCGAGGCCGTCGCGCACTGAGGCGCCACGCCTTCCGGGCCGAACCCATCTTCAATCAAGGACAGTTTCATGGATCTCGCTGCCGCTCGTTACATTGGCGCCGGTCTCGCCGTGATTGCCCTCGCCGGCGTGGGCGTCGGCATCGGCAACATCTTCGCGGCCCTGGTGACCTCGATCGCCCGCAACCCGGCAGCGCGCCCGGCCGTGTTCGGCCTCGGCATCCTCGGCTTCGCCCTGACCGAGGCCATCGCGCTGTTCGCGCTGGTGATCGCCTTCATCATCCTGTTCGTCTGAACCGGGTAGGGACGATGTCGCGCGCCGTTCCGGACGGACGTGGCGGACTCGCGGGCCGCCGCGTCCGCTCCATCGTCCTGTCGCTGCTCGTCACCGCCGGCGCCGGCGGCACAGCGCACGCCGCCGGGATGCCGCAGTTCCAGTTCGGCAACCCGCTCACCACCGGCCAGGTGTTCTGGGGCGCGGTCATCTTCCTCGTGCTCTACCTCCTGCTGAGCCGTTCGGCTCTGCCGCGCGTGGGCGCGGTGCTGGCCGAGCGCGGCCGTCGGATCGACGGAGACCTCGACGCGGCCAAGGCGGCGCGTGGCGAAGCCGACCGGGCGATCGCCGAGCTGCGCCGTGCCCGCCGCGACGCAGCCGCCGAGGCGAGCGGCATCGTCGACTCGGTGGTGGCAGGCGCGCGCGAGCGGGCCGCGGCCGCCACACGTGAGATGAACGGGCGCCTGGAAGCCGAGATCGCCCGCGCCGAGGCGGCCGTCGCTGCGGCACGCGACACCGCCATGGGCTCGCTGCGCGGCGTCGCCACCGAGACCGCGCAGGCCCTGGTCGAGCGGCTGACCGGCGTGCCGGCCGACGCCGCACTGCTGGCCTCCAAGGTCGACGCCGTCCTCGCCGCCCGCGCCGCCTGATCACGGGAGCCCGCCATGGACGCAGCCGCCCTCCTGCACGAGCCCCGCTTCTGGTACGCCGTCGCGTTCGTCCTGTTCTTCGTGCTGTTCGGGCGCAGGCTGTGGCGCCCGCTGGCGGCGCTGCTCGACCGCAGGGCGGCCGAGGTGCGGCTCGACCTGGACGAGGCGGCGCGGCTGCGCCGCGAGGCCGAGGCGATGCTGGCCGAAGCCAGGCAGGATCGCGAGGCGGCCCTCGCCGATGCGAAGATGATGGTCGAGAACGCCAAGGCCGAGGCCGTGCGGATCGCCGAGGCGGCGCAGCGCGAGGCCGAGCTGACCGCCCGACGGCGCGAGCGCATGGCGCAGGAACGGATCGCGGCGACCGAGCGCGCCGCGATCGCCGAGATCCGCATCGCGGCGGCCGACATCGCCACCGAAGCGGCCCGCGCCGCAATGGCCGAGGCGCTGACCGCGGATGCCGACGCCGCGCTGATCGACCGGGCGATCGCCGCCCTGCCTGCCTCGTTCGCGACCCGCGTCGCCGCGTGAGCGACCAGTTCCGGCGGTCCGCCGCCGTGTCCGACACGGAGCCGCCGCTGTTGTCGGTCGTGGCCGCGGTGCTGAACGAGGCGGAGAACATCCGGCCGGTCTGCACCGAGATGGCGGCCGCCTTCGCGACCCTGCCGCCGCACGAGGTGGTGTTCGTCGACGACGGCAGCACCGACGGCACCGTCGCCGCCCTGCTGGCGGCGCGCGACGTGCTGCCGGGCTTGCGCGTGGTCAGCCACGACCGCCGCTGCGGCAAGTCGGCAGCACTTCGCACCGGCATCGAGGCGGCGCACGGCACCTGGATCGCCACCATCGACGGCGACGGCCAGGACGACCCGTCGGAGATCGAGCCGATGCTGGCGCACGCCCTGGAGGCCGGGCCGATCGTGCCGGGACCGCTGGTGGTGGGCGTCCGTCTCAAGCGCCGCGACACCCTATCCCGCCGCGTCGCCACGCGCGTCGCCAACGGGCTGCGACGCCGGCTGCTACGGGATGGCTGCCCGGACACCGGGGCGCCGATGAAGCTGTTCCGTCGCGCCGACTTCCTGCGCCTGCCGCAGTTCGAGGGCGTGCACCGGTTCCTGCCGGCGCTGTTCGGGCATTACGGCAGCCCCCTGATCTGCTATCCCGTCCGCCATCGCGCGCGGCTGCACGGCAGCTCGAAATACACCAACCTCAACCGCGCTTTGGTCGGCATACGCGACACCGCCGGCGTGATCTGGCTGCAGTCGCGCACCCATGTTCCCGCGCGGCTGACGGAACGCTGAGGAACCGGGCCCAGACGGGATCGCGGTTCGATGCGACCCCCGCGGCCCGGCGGAGATCCGATGCTCACCTCCCGGCACACCGCGCTGATCCTCGCCCTCGTCATCGCCCTGTTCCTGCCGGGACGGGCCAGCCTGCCGCCGTTCGATCGCGACGAGCCGCGCTACATGGAGGCGAGCGCGCAGATGCTGCGCTCGGGCGACTTCGTCGACGTGCGGTTCCAGGACCAGCCGCGCTACCTGCAGCCGGCCGGCATCTACTGGCTGGAAGCGGCTGCGGTGGCCGCCACCGGCACGCTCGGGAGCCGCGAGGCGTGGGCCTACCGGCTGCCGACCCTGCTGGCGGTGGTGCTGTCGGTGCTGCTGACGGCGCGGATGGGGGCGACGCTGTTCGGTCCGACCGCCGGGCTGCTGGGCGCGCTGCTGCTGTCGGTGTCGGTGCTGATGACTGCGGAGGGCCGGCTGGCGACCATCGACAGCTGCCTGCTGGCCGCCGTGATGGCGGTGCAGACGGCGCTGCTGCGCGCCTGGAGCGACCGCGGCTCCGCACGGCGGACCCCGCCCTGGGTGGCTGCTCTGTATTGGGCGGCGGTCGGGGTCGGGCTGATGCTGAAGGGGCCGGTGATGCTGATCCCGGCCTTCGGCACGCCGCTGGCGCTGGCGCTGATCGAGCGCCGCGTCGGCTGGTGGCGTCGGCTGCGCCCCGCCTGGGGGGTGCCGCTGATGCTGGCGATCGTGCTGCCCTGGTGCATCGCCATCACCCTGGTCAGCCACGGGCTGTTCTTCCAGCGTGCGGTAGGCACCAACTTCCTCGGCAAGGTGGCGTCCGGGCAGCAGGCGCACGGGCTGCCGCCAGGCTACCACCTCGCCGTGTTCGCCGTCGCGTTCTGGCCCGGCTCGCTGTTCGCGGCGATGGCGATCCCGTTCGTCTGGCTCCGGCGGCGCTCGGCCTCGGTACGGTTCTTGTCGTGCTGGATCGTGCCGCACTGGCTGGTGTTCGAGCTGATCGCCACCAAGCTGCCGCACTACGTGCTGCCGACCTACCCGGCGATCGCCCTGCTGGCAGCGGCCGCGGTGGCGCAGCCGGGCGGGTGGCGCCGGCCGGTGGCGGCCTGGGGCCGCGCCCTGCTCGCGCTGTACGGGCTGCTCTGGCTCTGCATCGGGCTCGTGCTGGCAGCGGCGGGTCCGGTGCTGCTGTGGCGGCTGCAGCACGTGCTGTCGCCTGTGTCGCTGCTGATCCCGGTGCTGTCGATGCCGCTGCTGCTGTTGTCGGCGTGGCTGGTGCTGCGCGGACGGGTGCAGGACGGGCTGCTCTCGGTCTGCGGCGCCGCGGTGATCATCTATTTCGGCCTGTTCACCGTCGTGCTGCCGCAGATGGACGCGATCTGGCTCAGCCCGCGCATCGCCCGTACCGTGACCCTGGTGCGGCCGTGCCCGGACAGCGTGCTGGCCTCGTCCTCGTTCAGCGAGCCGAGCCTGGTGTTCCTGGCAGGTCAGGACACGCGCCTGGTGAATGCGCCCACGGCGGCCGACTTCCTGTCCAGCGACCGGCGCTGCGGCCTGGCGCTGGTTGGCGGACGCGACGCGGCAGCGTTTCGCGCGCGTGCCATGGCCGATGGGCTGCCGCTGCGACAGCTGGCCCTGATCGAGGGCATCAACTACTCGAACGGCCGCAGGCTGTCGCTGACGCTGTATCGCGCCGGGCCGTGATGGCGACGCCGGCCAGGAGGCATGGCGTATGGCGCCACATGCTGGTGCGTCGTTTCACCTGTCCGCGGTGTCGGACCCGGATATCAACGGGTTGATCCTGGCACGGCGCTTGCGATGTGTGGCCCCGAGGCGCCCTGCCTCCGGAGCAGTTCCGATGACCGTTCGATATAGCGCCTACGCCGCCCGCGGCGACGTGTCGTTCCTTCCCGACGACCGGGCCGGCCGCGACCTGGCGAGCCTGAACTACGTCCTCCTCATCCTCGGCTTCTTCACCGGCATCACCGCCTTCGTGGCGCTGGTACTGGCCTATTGGCGGCGCGGCCGTTGCTTCGGCGTGGCGCGCAGCCACCTCGACTGGCAGATCCGCATCGTCTGGCACGGCGTGCTCGCCTTCCTGGCGATCGGCGCCCTGCACGCGGTGATCCTGGGGCTCGGCGCCGTCACCTTCGGCATCGGCCTGGTGTTCATGGTGATCCCGTGGGGTCTGGGCGTGGTGTGGCTGGTCTGGACGCTGTGGGCGATCGTGCGAGGCATGCGCCGCCTGAACCGGGGTCTGCCTGTCGGCTGACGGATCGGCCGACCAGGCCTGGTCGGCCGGCGCCGTCCCGAAGGGTAGGCCGTCGACCCGCTTCGGTGCCGGCATGCTCGTCCGCCGAGTGCCGAACGCGGCCCGTGCGGACGGATGCCTGCGTCGCCTGTTTCATGGCACGATTGGGCGATCCGCGAAGGAGCGCCGCTTGACCCCGAATCGTTCTCGTCCGCTCCCGGTGCTGCTGCTCGCGGCCGTCCTGCTGGGCGGCTGCGTGTCGGCTGACCTGGCCCATCCGGCCGCGACCAGCGGATGGGCCGACACGCGGCTGTATTTCGGGCTCGGACCGGCCGACCAGCCCGGGGACGGCGTCAGCCCGCGAGCCTGGCGCGACTTCCTCGACCAGGAGGTGACGCCGCGCTTCCCCGCTGGGCTCAGCGTGATCGATGTGTACGGGCAGTGGCAAGGCGTGCATGACGCGGTGCCGAAGCGGCTGCGCTCCAAGCTGCTGGTGATCGACCATCCCGACGACGCCCGCAACCGCGCCGCGATCGAGGCGATCCGGAATGCTTGGAAGCGACGCACCGGCGACCTGTCGGTGCTGCGGGTGACGGTGCCGGCGGAGGTGTCGTTCTGAGGTCCGGTTGAGAGTTCCGATGGATGGCGAAGGCCAGGGGCTTTGCCCCTGGACCCCATGAAGGGCAAAGCCCTTCAAACCCGATTCTTAGAGTGATGGGGCCTCCGGCCCCAACGGGTCCAGGGCAGAGCCTTGGCCTTCTTCTGAGCCTTGCATCACGTGCGTGTCACCGCGAACGACGATGCAGGCGTGGGCGCGTTCGCGCCTGCGTCATCCTTGCGTGTCGGAGAATCCGTTTGCCAAGAAGCCTCGACGTTGCGATCGGCCGGATTGAAGCGGCCGAACGTCTGGACCGCCCCGCTTACGCGCTCGGCAAGGCCATCTCCCGGACCGCCCAGCTCGGCGGCCGGCCAGGCAAGGCCGCGGCCGACATGCTCCACGGCCGGCCCTACGGTCATCCCATCCACCCCCTGATCGTCGCCATACCGATCGGCACCTGGACGCTGGCGTTCGGCCTGGACCTGCTGGGCGGTGCCGGGCTGTTGCGCCAGCCCGGCACCGCCCGGGCGGCGGACGTGGCGCTGGCGGTCGGCTCGGCCGGTGCCGCGGCGGCCATCACCACCGGGTTGGCGGACTGGCTGCACCTGAACGGGCGGGACAAGCGGGTCGGGCTCGTGCACGGCACGGTCAATGTCACGACGCTCGCACTGAACCTGTGGTCCGGCTGCCTGCGCCGGCAGGACCGCCGCGGCGCGGGGGTACTGGTCAGCGCCGCTGCCTACGCGACCATGACCATCGGCGGCTACCTGGGCGGCCACCTCGTCTACCGCCGGCGCGCCGCCGTGGATCATGCCGACCGCAGCCCGGTGCCGCGCGAGTTCACCGCCGTCGCGACGTTCGCCGACCTGCCCGAGAACAAGCCTCACCGCGTGGCCGTGTGGGACAAGGTGAAGCGCAGCGAGGTCGGCATCGCGCTCGTCCGCCAGGGTGGCCGGGTTCACGCCATGGGCGCGCGCTGCGCCCACGCCGGCGGCCCGCTCGAGGAGGGATGGGTGCTGAACGGAACGCTGGTCTGCCCTTGGCATGGCTCGCGGTTCGACCTCGAGACGGGACAGCCGGCAGCGGGCCCCTCCACCTGTCCGCAGCCACGCTACGAGGTGCGGCTGCAGGACGGCGTGGTCGAGCTGCGGCGCGAGCAGGAGCCCGGCGACCACGTGGTCACCAGCGCCTCGCTCGCCCACGAGCCGGACGCCGTTCGCCTCGACAGGCCGGACAGCTTCCCGGGACAGGATGCCCCGGCTGCACGGAGCGCGACCGCGGTGCTCTACGAGCACCACGAGCTCATGCGCCGCATGTTCGAGCGCATGCTGGCCAGCTCGGGCGCCGATGCGCAGCGGCACGACCTGATGCGCGCCCTGGCCGCCGAGCTGGACATCCACGAGGTCATCGAGGACGCAATCTTCTATCCCGCCGTGCGCAGCGTCAGCGAGGACACCGAGATCGCCTATGCGGAACACGGCGTGCTGGCCGACCTGCTGGCGCAGACCGTCAAGTTTCCGCTCGGCGGCGAGGAGTTCGAGACCCACCTGGCCGCGCTGCAGGCGGCGTTCCTGCATCATGCCGGGTCGGAGGAGAAGTCGATGTTCAAGGAAGCGGCACGGTTGAGCGAACGCCGCCTGCTGGACCTCGGCGTCGAGTTGGAGCGTCTGCTGGAGAAGGAACGTATGTCGCGGGCGCGCAAGGCGTTCCGGGCGCTGAAGATCAGCCTGCTGGAGAAGGTTTGAGGCACGACCGCCTGGACGTGCGTCCTCGCCTGCATGGCTGACTCCCGCGACAGCGTGTCCGACCCGTGGGGCGCGCGCGCGCCCTTCCAGGGCGAGGGCGCCTGGCCCGCGCGGGTGGATTTCCGGACGATTTCGGCGCCCGATCGCTGGGTGCAATCCGCCTGCGTGCTCTGCTCGAACGGGTGTGCGCTTGATGTCGGCGTGACGGGCGGCCGCATCGTCGGGGTCCGTGGACGGCCACTCGATCGATCCAATCGCGGTCGGCTCGGTCCCAAGGGATTGTATGGCTGGGCCGCGAACAACAGCGCCGACCGGCTGACGCGTCCCCTGATCCGCGACGACGGACTGTTCCGGGAAGCGAGCTGGGACGAGGCGATGTCCCTGATCGTCCGCCGCTCCCGGGAAACGATCGACCGCTACACCGCGGGCGCGATCGGCATCTACAGCAGCGGCCAACTGATGCTGGAGGAGTACTACACGCTGGCCGTCATCGCCAAGGCCGGCCTGGGCACGCCGCATGTCGACGGCAATATCCGTCTCTGCACCGCGACCGCGAGCGCCGCGCTGAAGGAAAGCTTCGGCGCGGACGGACAGCCGGGCACCGTGGAGGATCTCGACACCACCGCCTGTATCCTGATGGCCGGTCACAACCCGGCCCTGACCACCACCGTGATGTGGATGCGCATCCTGGATCGCCGTCGCGGTGCGGCGCCGCCCACGCTGATCGTGATCGACCCGCGTCGCACGCCCACCGCGGCCGAGGCCGACATCTGGCTCGCCCCGCGCGCCGGCACCAACCTGGCGCTGCTGAACGGGTTGCTGCACCTGCTGATCGCGGACGGACACGTCGACGCGGACTTCGTGGCGTCCCGCACCATCGGCATGGACGCGCTGCGGGCCGTCGTGGCCGCCTACCCGCCGGACCGGGTGCAGGGCATCACCGGCGTGCCGGAGGCGCTGCTCCGCCGCGCCGCCACCGCCATCGGCCAGGCGCCGAGCTTGGTGTCCACCTGCCTGCAAGGGATCTACCAGAGTCATCAGGCCACGGCGTCCGCCTGCCAGATCAACAACATCCACCTGCTGCGCGGCATGATCGGCCGGCCCGGATGCGGCGTGCTGCAGATGAACGGCCAGCCGACCGCGCAGAACACGCGCGAGTGCGGCGTCTTCGAGGATCTGAGCGGTTCCCGTAACTGGCAGAACCCGGATCATGTCGCCGAGCTCGCCCGGCTCTGGAACGTGTCACCCGCGACGCTGCCGCATTGGGCACCTGGGACGGCAGCGCTGGACATCTTCCGCTACGCCGAGTCCGGCACGATCCGTTTGCTCTGGATCCAGTGCACCAACCCGGCGGTGTCCCTGCCGGACCTGCCGCGCATCCGCGCGCTGCTCGGGAGGCGGGAGCTGTTCACGGTGGTGCAGGACGCGTTCATGACGGAAACCGCGCAACTGGCCGACGTGGTGCTGCCGGCCGCGATCTGGGCGGAGAAGACCGGGACCTTCACCAACTTCGATCGGACCGTGCACATCAGCCACAAGGCGGTGGAGCCGCCAGGGCAGGCACGCAGCGACTTCGACATCTTCCTGGACTACGCGAGGCGCATGGATCTCCGCGACCAGCACGGTGCCCCGCTGGTCAAGTGGACCACCCCGGAAGCGGCATTCGAGGCCTGGAAGGCCTGCTCGCGCGGACGCCCCTGCGACTACACCGGCCTGACCTACGAGACGCTGTCCGGCGGCTCCGGCATTCCCTGGCCCTGCAACGAGATCCACCCGCAGGGCGCCGCACGGCTCTACGAGGACCACGTCTTTCCCACCAGTCTCGAAACCTGCCAGAGCTTCGGTCATGATCTGCAGACCGGCGCCGCCGTGACGCCGGAGGACTACAAGGCCCTCAACCCGAAAGGCCGAGCCTTCCTCAAGGCCGCCCACTACCAGCCCGCCCCCGAGATGCCGGATGCCGAGTTTCCGTTTGCCCTGTCAACCGGGCGTGTGTTGACCCAGTTCCATACGCGCACGAAGACCGGGCGCGTGGCGGAGCTGAACGACGCGGCGCCGGCGCCGTTCGTCGAGATCACCCGCGCCGACGCGATGCGGCTTGGCGCGGAAGACGGAAGCATGTTGTCCCTGCGCTCGCGACGCGGCGCGATGCGGGCGCGTGCGCGGATCGCGGATGGACTGGACGGACACGTCTTCGTCCCCTTCCACTACAGCAACAGCGGAAGCCAGGACGGCCTGCGTGCCGCCAACGAGCTCACCCGGTTCGCCTGCGATCCCGTCAGCAAGCAACCGCAGTTCAAGTACGCCGCAGTCAGCGTCACCCTGGCCGGCAGGGATGAGGGCAGCAGACAGGCGCAGGCCGGGAACGCATCCACTCCAACCATGGCGGCGGCAGAACCGATGGCAAGCAGGCAGCCACGAGCGCGTAGCCACGTGGGCGACTTTCTCCGCGGCCTGGACGTCGACCTTGGCGGTCTGGCCGAGGGATACGCGCAGCTCGGTTCCACCTATGCGAATGTGCCCGATCTGCCTGACACGTCCAAGCTGTTCGCAGCCACGCTGCTTCAGCAACGTGGCACCGTGCGTCCCTTCTTGACGCGTTATGGTGCTCCCACGCCTCCGCGACGCATGACCGACATCGGTTCGACGGCGCGGCGTGGCATCGGCATCGAGCTCGCCCTGCTGCGGGATTTGCAGCGCCTCCACCGCCTGACGGCGGACTGCAAGACGACCATCGAGATCGTTTCGGCCGCAGCCGCGGCGCTCTGCGACCAGAACCTTGCCTCGATCCTGTCGGACGTGCACGCGACCATTGCCGGTCAACTGTCCTGGCTGGAGACCCAAATTCGGCAGGCGTCCGCACAGGCTCTCACCGTTCCGCAATAATGGCCCCTTCGCGCACCTTCACTTCAAGAATTGGGTTTGAAGGGCTCTGCCCTTCATGGGGTCCAGGGGCAACGCCCGTGGCCTTCACCGTCCTCTGAAGCTCTCAAACGGACCCCGAGCCGCCGACAAGCATGACCCGATGCCCGTCGGGATCGCTCAGCATACGCACCGGCTCCGACGGATCGTCGGTGATCACCATCGTGCGCGTGCAGGCGATGTCGGCCGGGCCGGCAGAGCCCGAACGCACCGGTGGATTGTGATAGGCCAGCAGCTCCAGATGCGGCGGGACGGCGGGCGGGTCGAGCCCGACCACGCCGACGGCAACCTCCGGCGCGTCGTCGAGGCGAACCTGTTCCGCGCCCTGGTTGGAGGAGCGCGCGCTCACCGCAAGGCCGAGGCCCATGTAGAAGGCGAGGCTGCGCGCCTCGTCCGCCACCACAATCGCCGAATGGTCGATGCCGAGGCACGGCGTGCTGCCGGTGGGCCGTCCGGACCAGGCGGCCGGCGCACCGTCGGGCGGGAACGCCAGCAGCTCCAGCGGATGGCCTTCCGGATCGCGGAACTTGAACGCCGTCACGCCGCCGGAGGACTTCGGCAGCACGACCGGGCTGCCCCGGCTGATGGTCTGCCAGCCCCCCTGCCGCGACAGGCGCTCATGTGCCGCCGCCATGTCGGAGACGACCAGCGCCAGGTGCTGGAACCAGCCGTCATGGCTGGTGCTCGCCGTCGGATAGGGCGCGCCCGATCGCTCGAAGCCGACCAGCTCGATCTCCTGCAGCCCGAGGCGCAGGCGGTGCACCGTCGCCTGGCCCGGCACGCCGTAGGGCAAGGCGTCCTGCCGCTCCCTCGCGACCGGCTCGAAGCCGAAGACGTCGCCGTAGAACCGCGCCAGCCGCTCGGGGTCGGCGCTGGTCAGGCTGAACCGGGCGATCCGGGCGATAACGGTCACGGGACCTGCGCCCCGCGCCGGTTGAGGAAGATCGAGTACAGCGTGTGCGAGCCGCCGATGAACAGGCGAGACCGGTAGCGGTCGCCGAAGGTGAGGTTCGACACCGTGTAAGGCATCAGGATCTTGCCGAGCAGGCGGCCGGTCGGGTCGATGCAGTGCACGCCGTCCGCAGCGCTGCTCCACAGGTTGCCGTCCTCGTCGACCCGGAACCCGTCGGAGTAGCCGGGCTCGACCTTGTGGAACACGTCGCCGCCGGAGAGCCGCGTCCCGTCCGCCGACACGTCGAACATGCGGATGTACTGCTTCGGGTTCGGGCGGGTCTGGTCGCCGGTCTCGGCGACGTAGAGCCGGCGCTCGTCCGGCGAAAAGGCGAGCCCGTTCGGGCCGTCGAAGTCGCCGGCCATCACCCGGATGTCGCCGGTGCCGGGATCGAGCCGATACAGCGCCGGCGGCTGCTCGCTTTGCTGCCGCCCGCCCTCGTAGTCGTTGGACAGGCCGTAGAGCGGGTCGGAGAACCAGATGGTGCCGTCGGACTTCACCACCACGTCGTTCGGCGCGTTGAGGCGCTTGCCGTCGTGGTGGGTGACCAGGGTGGTGACGCTGCCGTCCCACTCGGTGCGGACGACGCAGCGGCCGCGATGCGAGCAGGTGATCAGTCGTCCCTGCCGGTCGCGGGTCTGGCCGTTGCCGTAGTTCGACGGCTCGCGCCAGACCGAGAACCCGTCCGCTTCGCTCCAGCGCATGGTGCGGTTGCGGGGCAGGTCCTGGAACAGGAGGCAGTTCCAGTCCGCCATCCACACCGGTCCCTCGATCCAGCGGTAGCCGCCGCCGAGCTGCTCCAGCGGCGCGTTGCCGAGGATATAGGTGTCGAAGCGGGGATCGCGGCTGTCGAAGCCCGAGCCGATGCTCAAGGCCGCATGCCTTCGCCGGCGACCGGACCATAGGCGGCGCTGGCATAGGGATGGGTCGAGGAGAACGGGTGCTGCAGGAAGGAGGACAGGGTCAGGCTGCCGAGCGTGATCAGCAGGAAGCCGCCGGCGAGCGAGAAGTTCTTCAGGAAGTCCCAGAACAGGCCGCGGCCCTTGCTGTCGCCGCCGGCCCAGAAGTCGCCGGTGGCCCAGAACCGCTTCCACAGCAGCGCCGTGACCATGCAGTAGCCGGCCATGATCAAGGCGGCGAGGCGGTCGCAGTATCCGGTCAGGATGCACAGCGGCATCGCGATCTCCACGGCCAGGCCCGCCATCAGCATGAGCGTCGCGGCCGCGCGCGACGGCACGATCTCCTGCGCCTGGCCGACCGCGCCGCGGAAGTTCAGGATCTTGTCCAGCGCGCTGAAGGGGAAGAACAGCACCACCAGAAGGTAGCGGACGACGAGCGCCGCGAGGAAGCCGAGTCCGGTCATGGATGCCTGATCTCCGTTCGGGCGTGACGGGCCGCCGGTCCTGGCAGAGCGCCTGCGGCCCCGGCCGGTTCCTGCATCGGGCGGCCCGGAACAAGACAATGCCGGACGCGTTGCCCGCCCGACCAGCACCGGGGAACGTGGACGCCATGAGCAGCAGCCAGCACTACGACGTCATCATCGTCGGCTCCGGCCCGGGCGGCGGCACCATGGCCTGGAAGCTGGCCCAGACCGGCCGCCGCATCCTGCTGCTGGAGCGCGGCGACTACCTCAAGCGCGGCCGCGAGAACTGGGACAGCAAGGCGGTGTTCGTCGACGGCATCTACCAGGCCGCCGAGACCTGGTACAGCAGCACCGGCGCTACCTTCCACCCCGGGCTGCACTACTTCGTCGGCGGCAACAGCAAGGTGTACGGCTCGATACTGTTCCGGCTGCGCGAGCGCGACTTCGGCGAGATCGTGCACCCCGACGGCATCTCGCCCGCCTGGCCGATCGGCTACGACGCCTTCGAGCCGTACTACCAGGCGGCGGAGGAGCTGTACCAGGTGCACGGGGTGCGCGGCGAGGACCCGACCGAGCCGCCGTCGTCCAAGCCCTACGCCTACCCGCCGGTCACCCACGAGCCGCGCATACAGCAGTTGTTCGACGGGCTGAAGCGGATCGGCCGGCGTCCGTTCCACCTGCCGGTCGGCGTGCTGCTGACGGAGCGCGACGGCGTGCCGACGCCGGAAAGCCCGTGCTGCAAGTGCGACGCGTTTGACGGCTACCCGTGCGCCACCAACGGCAAGTCGGACGCGCAGGTGATCGCGGTCGACCCCGCGCTGCGGGCGAACCCAAACCTGACCCTGCTGACGCGCGCCTATGTCGAGAAGCTCACGACGGACGCATCGGGCCGTACCGTCACCGGCGTCGAGGTGATCCGCGACGGCGACAGGATGACGTTCTCGGCCGACATCGTGGTGGCCGCCTGCGGTGCGCTATCGTCGGCGCTGCTAATGCTGCGCTCGGCCAACGACGCGCATCCGAACGGGCTCGCCAACGGCTCGGACCAGGTCGGGCGCAACTACATGCGCCACAACAACTCGACCATGCTGGCGGTGTCGAAGACCCCGAACCCCACCCGGTTCCAGAAGACGCTCGGCCTGAACGACTTCTACTTCGGCAGCGACGACTGGGACTACCCGCTCGGCCACATCCAGATGGTCGGCAAGTCGGACGGGGTGCAGGTGCATGGCGAGGGGCTGCCGAAGTTCCTGCAATGGCTGCCGGAGATGCCGTTCGACTACATCGCCAAGCATTCGATCGACTTCTGGCTGACGGCGGAGGACCTGCCGCTCGCGCAGAACCGGATCCACTACAAGGACGGCAAGGTCCATCTCGACCTCACCGAGACCAACATGGAGGGGCTGGCCCGGCTGAAGCACAAGCTGCGCGGCATGTGCAACCAGCTCGACATCCATCCGCACCTGTTCGACCGCGAGCTGTATCTCGGCAAGGACACGCCGATCGGCGGCACCGCGCACCAGGCCGGCACGCTGCGCTTCGGCACCGACCCGGCGAGCTCGGTGCTGGACGTCGACTGCAAGGCGCACGAGCTCGACAACCTTTATGTCACCGACGCGAGCTTCTTCCCCTCGATCGGCGCGGTGAACCCGACGCTCACCATCGTCGCCAACGCGCTCAGGGTCGCGGACCGGATCGTCGAGCGGCTGCACTAGAACCGGTGGCGGCAGCGGCCGTGCGTGACTGGATCGCTTTGCCTGCCGGCGCCGCCGAAGGAACACCGGTCGCAGGATGTCCGGTCGCAGGACGCATGGCCTGCTCTGGCTTCCGGCCAGGATGGTGGATATCATGCCCTGTCTGGCGGGTCGGGCGGTCCGACGCCATGATCGCCTCAGGCGACCTGCCATAGGCGTCCGGCAGGGGTTCCTGGGAGGCTATTGTCAGACAAGAAACATCTTCCTAGGGTGTGGCGGTCGCGCAAGAGCGTGCAAGAAGCGGGTCGCATAGATCCGCCACCAAGGGGGTTCGTCCATGTTCCAACGGGCAAGACAATGGTCCACCGGCTCGGCGCGGGACCGCGCCGTCCGCCGGCTCTCGATCGCCGCCGCCGCTTCCCTGCTGGCCGCACCGGCCGCGCTGGCGCAGCAGGACACGGCGGGCAGCGCGGTGGTGCAGTCCAGCTCGAGTGCGAGCTGCACCAACCCGAGCCCGAGCCACGCGGCACTCGCCGGCATGGTGGTCGGCTTCTCCCAGTCGGAGAACGAGCAGAACCCTTTCCGTGCGGCGGAAACCGCGTCGGTGCGCTCCGCCGCGAAGCAGGCCAAGGTCGCGCGGCTGCTCTACACCAACGCCAATGACAGCCAGGCCAAGCAGGTCGCCGACATCGAGAGCATGATCGCTCAAGGAGCCAAGGCGATCATCGTGGCGCCGCTGAACGCCACCGGCCTGCAGCCGGCGCTGGAGCAGGCGGCGGCCAAGAACATCCCCGTGGTGACGATCGACCGCGCCACCGCCGGCACGCCCTGCCGCGACTTCATCACCTTTCTCGGCTCCGACTTCCTGGTGCAGGGCCAGCGCGCCGCGGACGCGATGAACAAGGCGACCGGCGGACAGGCCAAGATCGTCGAGATCCAGGGCGCCTACGGCAACTCGGTCGAGGCGCAGCGCACGCAGGGCTTCGCCGACCAGTTGAAGAAGTATCCGGGCCTGACCCTGGTCGCGGCGCAGACCGGCAACTGGTCGGCGACCGACGCGCAGAAGGTGATGGAGCAGCTCCTGCTGGCCCATCCCGACATCAACGCGCTCTATTCCCACGCCGACGTCATGACGCTGGGCGCGATGCGGGCGATCAGCCAAGCCGGCAAGACCCCGGGCCACGACATCAAGATCGTCTCCATCGACGGCACCAAGGGGCTGGTCCAGGCGATCGCCCAAGGCAACGCGCAGGCCGACGTGCAGACCAACCCCCGGTTCGGACCCAAGGCGTTCGCGGCGCTGAAAGGCTGGTTCAACGGCGACCAGGTGGCGCAGGCGCAGATCATGAAGGACGCGCTCTACGACGACGTCGCGGACTCCACGGCGGCGTTGAAGAGCGGCGCCACCTACTGAGGGACGGCGCGGTGCTGCTGGAGACGCGCGGGCTGGTCAAGACGTTCGGGCCGGTCCGGGCGCTCCGCGACGTGTCGTTCACGCTCGAGGCCGGCGAGGTGCACGGGCTGATGGGCGAGAACGGCGCCGGCAAGTCGACGCTGATCAAGCTGCTCACCGGCCTGAACCGGCCCGACGGCGGCACCATCCTGCTCGACGGACGGCCGGTCTCGTTCGACAGCCCGCGCGCGGCGCAGGCGGCCGGGGTGGCGGCGGTATACCAGGAGATCAACCTGATCCCCGAGCGCAGCGTCGCCGACAACCTGTTCCTCGGCCGCGAGCCGCGCCGGTTCGGGATCGTGGTGGACCGGGCGCGGATGGTGGAGGAGGCCCGCGCGCTGCTCCGCCGCTACCGGCTCGAGATCGACCCCAGGCGCACCCTGCGCACGCTGGGCCTCGGCCTGCAGCAGCTCATCTCCATCGCCCGGGTGGTGTCGCTCGGCGCCCGCGCGGTGATCCTGGACGAGCCGACCTCGGCCCTGTCCGGCGCCGAGGTGGAGCTGCTCTACGGCGTGGTCGAGCAGCTCCGTCGCGACGGCATCGGGCTGATCTATGTCAGCCACCGGCTGTCGGAATGCTACCGGCTGTGCGACCGGCTGACCGTGCTGCGCGACGGCGCGGTGGTGGCGAGCGAGCCGACCGCCTCGCTGCCGCGCGCCCGTCTGGTGGCTGCCATGCTCGGGCGCGAGCAGGTGGCGGACCAGAAGGCACGCGATCGGGGCGGCGAAGCGCATGGCGCGCAGGCCGGGCGGCAGGATGGCACCGACGCGGCGGTGGCGCTCGACGTGTCCGACCTGTCCTGGCGCCACCGGGTGCGCGACGTGTCGCTCACCGTCCGACGCGGCGAGATCGTGGGCCTGGCCGGTCTGCTCGGCTCCGGCCGCACCGAAACCTTCAAGACCATCTACGGCGCCGAGAAGCCGGACCATGGCACGGTGTCGGTGGCGGGACGGCGGATCGGCAACCCGCGCCCGTCGGAAAGCATCCGACGCGGCCTCGCCTTCCTGTCCGAGGATCGCCGCTCGGAGGGCGTGTTCGCGCAGCTCTCCGTGGCCGAGAACCTCACCGCCGCGGTGCTGCCGCGCATCTCGCGCTTCGGCGTGATCTCCCGACGCCGGCGCGACGACATGGTCCGCCGCTACGTGCAGTCGCTGGGCGTGAAGGCGGCTGGCCCGGACGCGCCGATCACCTCCTTGTCCGGCGGCAACCAGCAGAAGGTGCTGATCGCGCGCGCGCTGTGCACCGAGCCGGACATGGTGATGCTGGACGACCCGACGCGCGGCATCGACGTCGGCGCCAAGGCGGAGGTGCACCGGGTGGTGCGCGGCCTGGCGGCGGAGGGACTGGGCGTGCTGGTGACCTCCTCGGAGCTGGAGGAGGTGGTCGAGCTGTCAGACCGCCTGGTGGTGCTGGACGAGGGGCGGGTGACCGGCGGCCTCGACACTGCCGGCCGCGACAGCGACGACGTGCTGGCGATCCTCGCCGGAGGTGCTGCCGCAGACGCGCCTGCGGCCGGAGCGGCGCCGTGAGCGCGGCCGTCCCGGACGGGCAGGTGGCGGAGCGTGGTGCGCCCGGGCCGGCACGTGGACGCCGCCTGTCGATCGACTGGCGGGCGCAGAGCGTCTACGTCGCCTTCGTCGCCCTGGTCGCGTTCGACCTGCTGGTGACGCCGGGCTTCCGCAACCCGACCGTGATCCGCTCGCTGCTGTTCGAGGCGGCCCCGCTGATCCTGATCGCGCTCGGCCAGTCGCTGGCGATCGGCACCCGCGGCATCGACCTGTCAGTGGGCTCGGTGATGGCGCTGTCCTCGGCGCTGATCGGGCTCACGGTGGATGCGGGGCAGGGGCTGGCGATCGGCGCCGGCATCGCCGCCGGGCTCGCCTGCGGCGTCTTCAACGGGCTGTTGGTGGCGCTGCTGCGGATCGCGCCGCTGATCTCCTCGCTGGCCCTGCTGGTGGCCGCCCGTGGCTTGGCCCAGGCGTTGCTGGGCGGCGCCCGGGTCGACCTGCCGTTCGGCGGGCCGATCCCGGCACTCGGCCAGATGGCGCCGCTCGGCATCCCGGTGGTGGCGATCGTGTCCTTGCTGCTGGCGGTGCTGTTCGCCTTCGTGGTGCGTCGCACCCTGCCCGGGCGCTACGCCCTGTTCGTCGGCGCCAGCCGCACCGCGGCGACGCTGGCCGGCCATCCGGTGCGCGCGACGCTGTGCTTCGTGTACGGGCTGTCCGGCCTGCTCGCCGGCCTCGCCGGGGTGTTCGCCACCGCGCGGCTGGGGGCGGCGGACGCCAACTACATCGGCGTGCAGTTCGAGCTCGACGCCATCGCCGCCGCGGTGATCGGCGGCACGCCGCTGTCGGGCGGCCGCATCTCGACGCTCGGCACGGTGTTCGGCGTGCTGCTACTGGTGGTGCTGGATGCGTCCTTCATCATGAACAACGTGAACGCGAACTACGCGCAGATCCTCAAAGCCGTCTTCATCGTCGGCGCCCTCTACCTGCGTCGGGGTGCGGCATGAGCGCCGCGGTGTCGGACGCGGGTGCGGCCGAAGCGCGGAGCGAGTCGCGGGCGCGGATCGTCGGCCTGATCCAGGCGCGCGGCGCGATCGCCGTGCTGATGGTGGCGGCCCTGGCCGCCGGGCTCGTGTTCCCCGACTTCCTGCATCCCGGCAACCTGGGCGACATCGTCACCGCGGCGAGCTTCCTCGGGCTGGTGGCGATCGGCCAGACCTTCGTGGTGATCCTGGGCGGGTTCGACCTGTCGGTGGGCTCCATGGTCGGGCTCGGCACCGTGCTCGCCGCCTATGCCGCCCCCTACGGTGCGTTGGCCGCCCTGCTGCTGCCGATGGCGGTCGGGCTCGCCGTCGGGCTGATCGACGGGCTGCTGATCGTGCGGGCGCGTATGGCGCCGTTCATCGTCACCCTGGCCGCCCTGCTGGCGTTGAAGGGGCTGGCGGTGCTGCTGGCCGGGGAAAGCCTGGTGATCACGGATCCGGGCTGGTTCGGCCGGATCGCCAATGGTGCCGGGCTCGGCATCGGCAACCTGGTGGTGATCCTGCTGCTCGCCTACGCCCTCGCCGCCCTCGTGTTGAACCGTACCCGCTACGGGGCGGCGGTGTTCGCGATCGGCGGCAACGAGGAGGCGGCGCGGATGCTCGGCGTGCGCGTCGAGCGGGTGAAGATCGCCACCTATTGCCTGTCCGGCACCCTGGCCGGGCTCGCCGGCGCCCTGCTGGCGGCGCACCTGAGCTCCGGCCTGTCCTCGGCCGGCACCGGCTACGAGCTGCAATCCATCGCCGCCGCGGTGATCGGCGGCGTGCTGCTGACCGGCGGCGTTGGCACCATGCTGGGCGCCCTGTCTGGGGTGCTGCTGCTGGGCGTGATCGAGAACGTCATCAACCAGATCGGCTCGCTGAGCGCTGCCTATCAGGGCCTGGCCAGCGGTGCTTTCCTCCTTCTGGCGGTGATCGTGCAGTCCGGGCTGACGCGGCAGCGCGCGGGGTAGCGGCGCGCCCGGCCCAACCCGATCACCACCCTGACCCGCATCCGGTTCGGCGCGGCCGCCTGGCGGGCGCTGCGCAACGGGCTCGGCCCGGCGCCGGTGTTCTCGACGCCTGCGCCCGGGAACCCGGCCGAGGCCGCCGCCCGGGCCAGGCTCGGGTTCCTGCGCGAGCACGGCTGCGACGGTCCCGGCGGAAGCTGACCGGCGCCGGCCGCCACGCGCTATCCGGCGGCGACCGTGTGGCGGAACATGTAGCGGCGCGCGTCGTCGTCCATGTCCGTCTTGAAGGCGTGCCGGTCCTTGATCGCCAACGCTCGTTCGGCCGCCGGTCGGGCGCTGATCTCCTCCAGCAGGCGCTTCAGGTTGGGCAACTCCGTCCACACCGACTGGTCGGCTGGGCTCGCCCCGAGCACGAACGGTACCATCCGCGCCCAGCCCCACACCGCCATGTCCACGATCGTGTACTCGTCGCCCAGCACGTGGCGACGGCCGGCCAAGCGCGCCTCTAGGATGCCCCAGTGCCGCTTCGCCTCGAACAGGTAGCGCCCGACCGCATACGCTTTCGGCTCGGGAGCGAAGTGGCGGAAATGCACCGCCTGCCCGGAATACGGGCCGATGCCGGTGGCGACGAACATGAGCCAGGACAGCATCTCGCCGCGTGCGTCGGGGCTGGCGGGCAGGAACCGGCCGGTCTTCTCGGCCAGGTAGAGCAGGATGGCGTTGCTGTCGAACACCACCGTGTCGCCGTCCTCGATGCACGGCACCTTGTTGTTCGGGTTGAGAACCGTGTAGCCCGGTGCGAACTGCTCGCCCTTGCGCGTGTCCACCGGGACCGGCTCGTAGGCCAGTCCCGCCTCCTCCAGGAACAGCGCCACCTTCATCGGGTTGGGCGCCAGGCTGTAATGGAAGCGGATCATCGCCGTGCTCCTGATGTCGAGGGCATTGGACTCGCGGCGCGGGGGCAGCGCAAGCGCCGGACCGTCGGAGGGCGTGCGGTCACGGTCGGCAGGCGCCGGATCCGCTCCGTGCCGAAGGCGGCGCGTCGGGCGCGGCATCCCGACCCTTGGGGCCCAGGGAGAATGGCATGACATCGTTCGAAACGCTCCGCGACAGCCTGTCCGCCCCGATGCCGCCGGCCGACCTGCCGCTCGCCCTGCAGGCGCTATGGTGGGCCGGCAGGGACGACTGGAACCGCGCCCATGATTGCGCCCAGCAGGGCGAAGGCGAGCCGGATTGCGACTGGGTGCACGCCTACCTGCACCGCGTGGAGGGCGACGTCGCCAACGCCGGCTATTGGTATCGCCGCGCCGGCCGGACGGCGTCGCGTGCCCCGGTCGGTGAAGAATGGACGACGATCGCAAGGGCCCTGTGTGCGCGCTCGGCCTCGTGACCGTCCCGGAAGGAACGGCGCGATCTCGGCGAAGGATGGTAGGGTGCGTGACGGAGCCGGCCGCGACATGGCCCGGCTGGAGAACCAGAGCATGCGTGGTGGAACGCGGATCACCGGTATCCTGGCAGGAGCCACCGTCTTGGCGGCCTGCAGCGCCGCGCCGCCCGCGCGCGGGCCCGTTCCCGGCACCGACGTCGCCTGCCTGCTGACGGCAACGCATTGGGATGGCGGCAGCTTCGACCAGGCGCTGCACGCCTGCGGCGTCACCAAGCCTGACCTGACCGGCAACATCGCGCTGCAGCGGATGGCGCTCGCCGCGCACGTGCCGTTCACGATCCGCCCGATCGCCGATGCCGAGCTGAAGCGCGGTGACGTCACGGTGACCGGAAGCCTGATCCCGTACCCCGACACGGGCGAGCCCTACGGGCGCTGGCACCTGGAGCCGATCCTGTAGCCGTCGCGACCGCTGCCGGGTCGCGTCGTCGCCCTCCGTCGCCAAGTCCCGCCGTTCGCCATGCCGCCGTACCGCTGGTGGGGATGAGCACGGGACCGTGCGCCTGCTTCGGCCCTGTTGCGGCAAGACCGTCCCCGCTCAGCCGGTGGACGTGTTACGGCCGGGCCGCCGCCCGGCTTGCAGTCCCGCCCGTCGCCGCCCAAGCTTCGGCAACGACATTCCGGCTCCGCGCCCCCGGCGGGCCATCGAAAGGCTCCCCCGCGTGACGTCTCCCCGCACGATCAACCGCTTCGTGCCGGTCATCGCCGTGCTGGGCCTGCTTGCCACCGTCGCCCCGGCATGGTCCGCGTCCCCGGCACCGGACCAGCGCTCCACCTTCGCCGATGTCGACCCGATGATCGGCACCGGTCCGGACGGCCACACCTTCCCCGGCGCGACGATGCCGTTCGGCATGGTCCAGCTCAGCCCCGATACCTGGATCGGCGACTTCCACCATTCCTATGCCCACGCCGCCGGCTACCGCTACGAGGACCCGACGATCCAGGGCTTCTCCCACACCCACTTCTCCGGCTCCGGACACTCGGACCTGGGCGACGTGCTGGTGATGCCGGTCGCGGGCGCTATGTCGCTCGATCCCGGCGACCCGGACCACCCGGGCTCCGGCTACCGGTCCCGCTTCAGCCACGACACCGAGCATGCCGAGCCGGGCTACTACGCCGTCACCCTGTCGGATTCCGGCGTGCGCGCCGAGCTGACGGCGACGCCGCGCGTCGGTGTCCACCGCTACCGGTTCCCGGAGAACAAGCCCGCGCACCTGCTGATCGACCTGCGGCAGAGCATCTACAACTATCCTGGCAAGGTGCTGTGGTCGCGGCTGACGCTGCGTCCCGACGGCAGCGTCACCGGGTTTCGTGAAACCCGCGGCTGGGCGCCGGCGCGGCAGCTCTTCTTCGCCATGCGCTTCTCGCACGCACCCACCGGCCACGCCTTTACCGACCGCGAGCCCGAACCGGCGCCGTATCGCGGCTTCAAAGGTCCCGGGGACGACCCCGCCGACACCGACGCCATCGCCGGGCGCGGCCTGGTCGGCGTGGTGGATTTCGGCACGCTCGCCACCCCGCTGGTGGTGGAAGTGGCGCTGTCGGCGGTCAGCGAGGACGGCGCGCTCGCCAACCTGCGCGCCGAGGCCCCGGGCTTCGACTTCGACCGCGTGCATGCTGCCGCCCGCACCGCCTGGCAGCAGGCGCTGTCGGCGGTGGAAGTCCAGGGCCCAGCGCCGATGCGTCGCACGCTGGCCACCTCGCTCTACCACGCGCTGCTGGCGCCCAGCCTGTCGATGGACACGGACGGACGCTATCGCGGTCCGGACAACGCGGTGCACCAGGCCCACGGCTTCGACTTCGTGTCCACCTTCTCGCTGTGGGACACCTATCGCGCCGAGCAGCCGCTGATGACGCTGATCGAGCCGGCCCACCGCACTGTCGACGTGGTCGACTCCCTGCTCGCCTCGCGCGACGAGAGCCCGTTCGGGATCCTGCCGATCTGGCAGGTGCAGGGCCAGGAAACCTGGTGCATGATCGGCTACCACGCGGTGCCGGAGATCGCCGACGCGCTGCTGAAGCACGTCCCCGGCCTCGATCCCGGCCGGGCGCTGGACGCTATGGTCGCCAGCGCCAGCTACGCGCCGTATGGCCATCTCGGCGACTACATGAGGCTCGGCTTCGTTCCCGTCGACCACGACGACGAGGCGGTGTCGAAGACCATGGAATACGCGTTCGACGACTGGACCATCGCGCGGGCGGCGCGGGCGATGGGGCGCGCCGCGATCGCCGACCGCTTCGACCGCCGGGCCGCGAACTGGCGCAACGTGTTCGACCGCACGATCGGCTTCGTGCGCCCGAGGCTCGCCGATGGCCGGTTCCGCGACGGGTTCGATCCCGCCCGCGCCGGCGCCGGCAGCGGCTTCACCGAGGGCGATGCATGGCAGTACTCGTGGTACCAGCCGCAGGACGTGGGCGGCCTGATCGCCCTGCTCGGCGGCGACGACCGGCTCGCCGCCAAGCTCGACGCCATGTTCGACGCGTCGATCGCGCCGCACCAGTACGACGCGGTCGAGGACATGTCCGGCCTGATCGGCCAGTACGTGCACGGCAACGAGCCGAGCCACCACCTGGCCTATCTCTACGCCTATGCCGGCCAGCCCTGGCGCGGCCAGGCGCGGCTGAAGCAGATCGTCGACAGCCAGTACCGTCCGGCGCCGGACGGGCTGGTCGGCAACGACGACCTCGGCCAGATGTCGGCCTGGATGATCTTCACCGCCCTCGGCTTCTATCCCGTGGCCCCCGGCTCGAACCAGTACGTGATCGGCCGCCCGTTCGTGGACCGCGCGGTGCTGCACCTGCCGGATGGCAAGCGGTTCACGGTCAGCGTGGACGGCCTGTCCGACGACCACCCGTATGTCGGAATGGTCACACTGGACGGCGCGCCGCTTGCCCGCTCCTTCCTGCGCCACGACGAGATCATGCACGGCGGCACGCTGCACTTCACCATGCAGGCCATACCGAACAAGGATTGGGGGAAGGCACCGTCAGACCGCCCGTTCTCATCCACGCCGTATAGCGGCTGACCGGGTGCTTTCAATCGCACAAACTCGCCTAGGCGCCGCTAGCGTGCGGAGTATGATGGGCTGAAGCTGGGTTCTCGGGCTATTAGCTTGTGCAATATTCCAGATCGGAATATCATGGCATCGACCGTTTCATAGCGAACCGAGAATGACAAGAATCTCTGCCGACCTCCTCGACACCATTTATCCCGGCGATTGCAATGACCTCTTGCGCCGTCTTCCAGACGGCAGCGTGGATTTAATTGTCTCCTCACCCCCTTACAATATTGGCAAGGAGTATGAGACGAAGCGAGCGCTCACCCTCTATATTGAGGAGCAACGTGAGGTGCTGCGCCAGTGTACGCGCGCGCTCTCCCATAAAGGCTCGATCTTTTGGCAGGTCGGCTCCTATTCGAACAACGGTGCGTTAATCCCGCTCGATGTTCGCTTCTTTCCAATCCTTGAGGATTTAGGTCTTATTCCACGCAACCGCATCGCGTGGGCGCGCCAGCACGGGCTGCACGCACGACAAAAATTTTCCGCTCGCTATGAGACAATCCTCTGGTTCACGAAATCGGATAAATACACGTTCAACCTAGATGCCGTCCGGGTGCCGCAGAAGTATCAGAACAAGAAGGCATGGCAGGGCGGAAATAAGGGGGAACTGACCTGCAACCCGGATGGGAAGAATCCCGGTGACATTTGGATCTTCCGCAACGTGAAGCACAATCACGAGGAGCAGACGATCCATCCGGCACAGTTTCCCGAGGATATGATAGCGCGCATCGTCCTCTCAGCCACCAATAAGGGTGACGTGGTGATGGACCCATATATGGGAGGCGGGACGGTGGCGGTAGTCGCCCGAGATGAGGGCCGGCACTTCGTTGGCGCGGAGCTTGAGCCAAGCTATTATTCCGCAGCGCTTCGCCGTCTATCCGGGCAACCCGATGAAAACCATAGCTTTGCCAACCTGAAAACTCTACGCGACTATGCGGAGCGCACTAATACTCCGGTTGGGCGCTACCGCTTCGACGTTCAAGTCGGCGAGGCCGCTACCGATCGCAGCAAGTCAAAGATATACCCCGAGCCTTATCATCTGACTGAGATGGAAGAGCGCCTGTCTTTTGAGGAAGAGTGCTTCGCGTCCGATCGACGTGGCCATGATCGGCCGGTGGACGCCAAGCTCAACGGAAACGGCAAAGCCACGAGCGAGGGACGGTCTGGACGGCCAAAAAAGGTTCAAACCGCTATCTCTGACCGGCTCCTTTAGCTTACGCGAGCGCGGTGATGCGGGCGAATGCCTGCCCATATCGATTGCGGCCGTGCCACGCGACAGCGAAGCGTTTCACATCCTGCGTGCCCGCGGTGCGGGAATATCGGCTTGGATAATCCGACCACATCGCTTCAATTTCGTGAACGTTCGCCGGGATGGTAAGCCCTACAAGTCGGATCGGCACCTCAAATGCCTTGAACGTCGTCACGGCGTCTAGCTGTGCCTTGGCCTGCTCATAGTAGAGTGTGCTATTTGATGACGGGAACAAACCGCTTTTAGTAACGATGATCAGTGCCTTCGGTATGCCTACACCATTCAGACTCAGTGTCGACTTGAATACCGCTTCCGTACGGATGACGTTGTTCCATAGGAAGGGATAATTTGAAAACTGCCACTCAGCCAGAACACTGGCCTTTCCGCCGTCCCAATCTTTTCCGAACATATTTAGCGACTCTGGAACGCGGATTGCGCGCCAGCCGCACTCCTGCATCCTTCTGTTCAGATAGTCATTACTGGCTTTCGGATCGAAGATCGCGTTTCCTGTGATGCCCGCTTGCTGTGACGCTTGAAGAAACAGAGGCATGGCTGAAACGACCGCCTCGGTCTCACCCCAACAGTCCGCCCCGCTCTTCTCAAAGTATTCCTTGCTACCATTAAAGTCGGTCACGTCGAAGTTCATGCCTTGGATGATCCGCTCATGAAGAAAAAAGTGATTGACTTGCCGTAGAGATTTGCGAGCCGCTTCAGCTCGATAGGATCGATGCGGCGCTCGCCGCCTTCGCATTTGGAGACAGCGGACTGCGTTAGGCCCAACGCCTCGGCCACCTGTGCCTGCGTCATCCCGGCATCTAGACGAGCTCGCTTCAATTGCTCCAAAAATGCATGGTACTCTGGACAGTGAATATTCGACATCGCCGCTCGATTCGGATGAGATCATCAAGTCCAAAATAGAATATTCCAAAATGGAATATTAGAGCGTTGACAGTATGTAGCCGCAGACGCCCTTGAAGCGGCAGGTTACACGCCTTTGGCGTAAAGCGACCTGCGGCAGCAGCTCAGTTTCCCCAATTCAATATGCCTGGAGGCAGGTCTGTTCAGCATCCATCATACCCGATCACTCAGATGATGTAGTTTCGCGCCTATGGGATCACCCGCGCCAAGCGCAGCCGCTCGAACAGGTCGAGAAAGGAGTCCTCGGTCGCCTGGTAGTCGAGGAAGCCCAGGGTGCGGCTCCGGCTCATGTCGGTGACCACCTCGATCGGCCGGCCCAGGTCGGCGTCGGTGTGCCAGGCGGAGGCGAGCCGGCCGAGATTGGGCTCGACCAGGCCGTGGCGTCGGGCGATCTCCGCCCAGGCGGGTGCCGCGTCGGCGAGTTGCCGTTCCAGCGGCGTCGGCTCGCCCCCGAACGGCGCCGGCGCGATGCCGAAGCAGGCCGCCAAGCGCCCCCACATCCAGCTCCAGCGAAAGACGTCGCCGTTGACCACGTTGAACGCCATGTTGCGCGCCGCCTTGGTGGTGGACGCCCACTCGAGGTGCCGGGCCAGCAGGCGGGCGTCGGTCATGTCGGTCAGCCCGTTCCACTGCGCGGTTGATCCCGGGAACACGAACGGGCGGCCGGTCTCGCGGCACAGCGTGGCATAGGCGGCGAGCGTGACGCCCATGT
This sequence comes from Lichenicola sp., assembly GCA_965198655.1. Classification (GTDB taxonomy): domain Bacteria; phylum Pseudomonadota; class Alphaproteobacteria; order Acetobacterales; family Acetobacteraceae; genus Lichenicola. Next base: position 549,431 of record OZ240668.1, read on the forward strand.
TCATGGCGTTGCCGATCGCATAGCCGATGATGGTGTGCGGCCGGTGCACGCTCCAGCCGAACCCGTCCCGGTCGCTGGCTGCGAACAGCTCGTCCTCCTGGGCGTAGTAGAAGTTCTCGACGTCGAGCCGGGGCTGCTCCTCGCGAAACGGCGTCGCCGGCAGGCTGCCCTTTCCGTACGCCTCGAACGGGCCGAGGTAGTGCTTGAGCCCGGTCACCAGGGCGACGTGCCGCACCGACCCCGCCGGGCGCAGCGCGTCCAGCAGGTTGCGCACCATCGCCCGGTTGATCCGGATGTTCTTCGCCTCCGTCGGCTGCCGCAGCCAGGCCGCGATGAACACGTGGCTGGGACGCAGTCCGGCCAGGGCCTGCCGCAGCCCGTCCGGGTCGAGCAGGTCGGCCGCGACCGGTTGCAGGCCGTCGATGTCCCGCGACGGGTTCCGGGCTAGGCCCGCCACCTGCCAGCCCGTCCCGAGCAGGTGCCGGGCCAGCGTGTTGCCGACGATGCCGCTGGTGCCGGCGACGAGTGCCATCGGTGTCATGCGCTCAGCTTCCCCGTTGTCGCACCCGCAGATGGGGGTTTGGGTGCGGCTGGACCAGGACGCGGCCGCGGTCCGCGTCCCCCGGTCAGCCCGGCCGGGCGGCGATCCGGCAGGCGTGATCCTCCAGCTCCTCGCCGGAGCCGAACACGAGCGACAGCGGCTCGGACATCCCGTCCAGCAGCACGAAGCCGGGCTGCCCGTTCCGGGTGGCGCCGACCAGAACCAGGGTGTGGTGGCCCATCTCGACCGCGGGATCGGCGAGCGAGGCGGCCAGCAGGCGGAACGGGTTCGCGCCCGGCATCTCGCCCGGCAGCCACAGCGCGCGGTAGCGATGACCGCCGAGGCGCGTCGGCAGGGGGCGCCACCGTCCATCGAGATCCGCCGCGACCGGATCGAGGGCGGCGCGGATGTCGGGGCGGATGCAGTCCACGTGGATGTGCATCTGGTTCTGGCTGCGCCCGTCCTCGGAGTTGATCGCCAGCGCGAAGTCGTCCCGCGGCAGCGTCCGGTGCAGCCTCCTATCGACCAGAACGGTCGCGGCCCAGGCCTCGGCGAAGTAGTTCGGCGCGTCCGCTGCCAGGACCGACGGCGACTCGATGCCGGTGATACGCTTGGTCGGGATCAGCAGGTATTGCATGTCGCCCCTGATGTCCTTGAGCACGGCGCTGCCGGCGCCCTCGCCATGCGACAGGTCGACGCTGGCGCACGGGACCGGACTGCCGTGCGCCTGCTGGTCCGGTACGCAGCGCCCGTGCACGATCGTCCACAGCGCGTCCGGATCGTGCGCCCGGGCGAGGGTGGCGGCGGCGAGCCCGAGCCCGCCCGGCAGGCCGGCGAGCAGCAGGCCCACGATCAGCAGGCGGGGCGTCACGCGGTGGCGATCTCCGGCGGCAGCCCGACCGCCTGTCCCAGCCGGTCGAGCCGCCGGCTGACGCTTTCACCGTTGATCAGGCCGCGCTCCCCGGCCAGACGCAGCATCAGCCGGCCGTTCTCCACCGCGAGGCTGGTGCCGGCGAGCAGGTCCGGCACCCCGGCGCACAGCGCGTAGGCCAGGCGCAGCGCCAGCCCCAGCACCTCGGCGCGCCGGAAGGCGGGAATCTCCAGCAGCCGCCTGGCCGGCTGCAGGAAGGGCTGGTCGAGCTCGGTCTCGTAGCGCATCGCCAGGGTGAGGGCGAGAAAGGCGCGGGTCGGATGGTCGAATGCGACGCCCGGCTGACGCAGCACGCGCAGGAAGGTCTGCTCGGCACGATACTCCGGATGATCGAGCGCGCCGCTGTCGGACATCCAGCACGCGCTGACCCGCAGCCGTCGCTGCGCCGCGGTCTCGCCGCCCAGCACGCCGGTGCCGGGGCCGCCGAACAGCGCGTCGGTCCACGCCACCAGCGCCGGCGGCAGGGCGGTGTTGCGTCCGAACTGCTCGGCCATCTCGCGCGCGGCCGCGTCCAGCGGGTCCTGCGCCATCACCTCCGGCGCCACGTGGCGCATGAACCAGCCCTCGCGCACCCCGTCGACGCAGAACCGGACCCGGTCCGGGCCCATGCGACGCAGCAGCCGGCGCAGCACGATCGCGGCGAAGGGCAGGTCCTCCAGTCGCTTGCGCGGGGCGCCCGGCATGCGCTCCAGGGTCCGGCGGCTCGACCCCATGATCCAGCCGGTCATCTCGCGCGCCTCGTCGGCGGGCAGCTCGTAATGGTGCACGATGTTGAGCGGGTAGAAGGTGCGCGCGATCTGCAGCCGGGCCAGGGCGCGGAACGCGCCGCCGACCAGGTAGAGCGTGCGGCCGCCCCCGTCGCGCAGCCAGTCCACGCCGCCGAGGTCCTGCTCGACCAGCAGCCGCGCGCGCTCGAGGTCGCCGCCGGCGCGGTCGCTGAGGCGGATCACGCCGAGCTTCAGCGTCTGCGCGCGCCGCTTGGCGCCGCCCTGCACGCGCACCAGCTCCAGCGAGCCGCCGCCGATATCGGCCACCGTGCCGTCCGCGTCCGGCAGACCGCACAGCACGCCGGTGGCGGCGTAGTCCGCCTCCTGCTCGCCGGACAGGACCCGGATCGGCACGTCCGGCATGATCCCGCGCAACTGCTCGACGAAGGCGGGCCCGTTGCTGGCGTCGCGCACCGCCGCGGTCGCCAGCACCTCGAACGGGTCGGCGCCGAGGCTCAGCGCCACGGCGTGGAAGCGACGCATCAGCGCCAGCGCCTGCACCACCCCGTCCGGGTTGAGCAGGCCGGTGGCCTCCAGCCCACGCCCGAGCCGCACAACCGCCTTCTCGTTGAAGATGGTGACCGGGTTGCGTGCCTTGCCCTCGAACACCACCAGCCGCACCGAGTTGGAGCCGAGATCGACCACCGCGGCGCGGGGCGCCCTGTTCTTCGAGGCCAGGGCGTGAGGCGCCACCACGGGGGAGGTGCCGCTCACGGCATCAATCCTCCAGGATCCGGTCGGGCCGCCTGGGCAGCGGCCGCGCCACCGGCAGCGCCACCTTCTGCCCGGCCGAGCCGCGCCCCGACAGCGACGGGTTGGTCATGAAGTACTCGTGCGCCGAGAACGGCTTTGGCCCCGGATCGAGGCGGCTCCAGACCCCGTGCGCGTCCAGGGTCCAGGACTGCAGGTTGTCCTTCAGGCCCATCACCATGATCTGGTCGAGCACCTGCGCGTGCACCGTCGGGTTGCGCACCGGCACCATGCTCTCGACCCGCCAGTCCATGTTGCGCGCCATCCAGTCGGCGCTGCTGATGTAGACCAGCGCGTCCCGCGACGGCAGGCGCGCGCCGTTGCCGAACACGAAGATGCGGCTGTGCTCCAGGAACCGTCCGACGATCGACTTGACCTGGATGTTCTCCGACAGGCCGGGCACGCCCGGGCGCAGGCAGCAGATGCCGCGCACGATCACCAGGATGCGCACGCCGGCGTTGGAGGCGGCATACAGCCGGTCGATCAGCTCGTCGTCGACTATCGAGTTCATCTTGAGCCAGATCTGCGCAGGCCGGCCGGCCTGCGCGAAGCCGATCTCCTTGTCGATCAGCGCCACCAGCGTGGAGCGGATGGTCAGCGGGCTGAAGGCCAGCGCGTCCATCGAGTTCGGCTTGGCGTAGCCGGTCATGTAGTTGAACAGCCGGGCGGAGTCGCGCGCCAGCGCCGGGTCGGCGGTGAAGAAGGACAGGTCGGTGTAGATGCGGGCCGTGATCGGGTGGTAGTTGCCGGTGCCGAAATGCGCGTAGGAGCGCACCGAGCCGCCTTCGCGACGCACCACCAGGCTGAGCTTGGCGTGCGTCTTCAGCTCGGCGAAGCCGAACACCACCTGCACCCCGGCCGCTTCCAGGGTGCGGGCGAGCCGGATGTTGGCCTCCTCGTCGAAGCGGGCGCGCAGCTCCACCATGGCGGTGACCGACTTGCCGTTCTCCGCCGCCTCGATCAGCGCCTTGACGATCGGGCTGTCGCGCGAGGTGCGATACAGCGTCTGCTTGATCGCCAGCACCGCCGGGTCGAGTGCGGCCTGCCTGAGGAACTGCACCACCACGTCGAAGCTCTCGAACGGGTGGTGGACGATGATGTCCTTGGCGCGGATCGCGGCGAAGCAGTCGCCGCCGAAGTCGCGGATGCGCTCGGGAAAGCGCGGCACGTAGGGCGGGAACAGGAGGTCGGCGCGGTCGCTCTCGATCACCTGTCGGACGTCCACCACGCCGACCAGCCCGTCATGCACCTGCGCCTCGGCAAGCGGCACGTCGAACTCGTCGGCGACCAGCTCGGCGAGCTCGGACGGCATGCCCTGGGCGATGTCGAGGTGGATCACCACGCCGCGCCTGCGCCGCTTGAGCGCGGTCTCGTAGGAGCGGACCAGATCCTCGGCTTCCTCCTCGAACTCCACGTCGGTGTCGCGGATCACCCGAAACACCCCGCCGCCGCCGACGTGGAAGCCGGGGAACAGCCGGTCGAGGAACACCCCGATCAGCTCCTCCAGGATGATGAAGCGGGCCTGCGGCGGCGTCTTCGGCGCACCCGCCCGGGCCGGCAGCCGGATGAAGCGGTCGACCTGGCCCGGCAGCATGATCAGCCCGGTCATGGCATGGCGGTCGTCCTCGTCGCGCAGCAGCCGCAGCACCAGGCCCAGCCCCATGTTGGGGATGAATGGGAACGGGTGCGCGGGGTCGATCGCCAGCGGGGTCAGGATCGGGAAGATCCGCTCCATGAAGCAGGTCTCGAGCCAGGCCCGGTCCTCGCCGTCGAGCCCGTCCGCGGCCAGCACGGTGATGCCGGCAGCACCCAGGGCGATGCAGAGCTCCTTCCAGATGCGCTGCTGCCGGTCCAGCAGGGCACGGGCGCGCTCCTCCACGCCTGCGAGCTGCTCGGCCGGGCTGCGTCCGTCGGGCGAGCGCGTCGCCAGCCCTTCGCGCACCTGGCCGACCAGGCCAGCGACGCGTACCGAGTAGAACTCGTCCAGGTTGCCGGCGCTGATCGACAGGAAGCGCAGCCGCTCCAGCAGCGGGTTGCGCGGATTGTCCGCCTCCTCGACCACGCGCTGGTTGAAGTCGAGCCAGGACAGCTCGCGGTTGATGAAGCGGTCGGGCGAGTGGATGTCGATCGCCGGGGCCGCGTCGTCCGCTGCTGCGGGCTGGCTCGGCGGCGCGACCCGCGCCGGCCGGCCGCTGCCGAGCGGCCGGGCGCGCGGCCTGCTGCGCGTCGCCACCCGTGTCGCTGCCGGCACTCCTCCGTCCACCCGCATCCCTCCGATCCCTGTCCGGGAGACTAGGACAGTTCCCGGTCGATCGGAACACTGGGCGCGAGGGCTGCCGGGAGGCGCATGCCGCCTGGACGAAGTCCGGGAAGGCCTTTCAAGTAACTCGCCTCCGGTCGTGGTGACCGCTATGTCGGCTCGGCGGAAGACAGCTCTGGTCGATCCCGTCGCTGCGCTTTGTAGGCGTCCAGTTCGGCGTCGATATCAGCGTACGTTAGCCCAGCATCGCGGGCATGCGAGTTCGCTCGGGCTCAGACGCAGGCGGAGCACGCGGCTGACCAGGCGGCCCATCGACGCGCAAGTGTGTCCATCAGCCAGCACGGCGAGCAGGCCGGCCTTGATGGGGATCAGAACCTCGACGGTGTCGGACAGGGAGACCTCCTTCGAAGGAACCAAGTCGGTCACGCCAGACCACCACGCTCGGCCAACGCCGCGACGTCGCGGGCGCCATGCAGGACGCGAACGATCACCACGGCCTCGGCCGCAACCTTATAGTAGATTGCGTAGGAGCTTTGGAACGTGACGCGTAGCCCGGCTCCCAGCTTCTCGCGCGCTGGCCCGAACTCGGGATGCTGGCGCAGCGGCTCGAAGCTGCGCTCGATCCTGGAGAGGAACCGGGTCGCGATCTCCTCCGACGCCTCGGAGGCCAGATCGACCCAGATCTCCGCGAGGTCGGTCTCGGCCGCCTCGGTCAGGCGGAGCGCGAGCGGCCGGCTAACAGCGTCCTCCCGCGCTCAATGATGCGGGCGGGATCGAAGTCCTGCACCCGGCCTTCGGCCAGGTCGCCAAGACCGCGATCGATATCGGCCTTCAAGCCTTCGATCTCGTGCAGCTGCAGGGCACGTTTGGTCTTCCAGTCGCGCAAAGCGTCGCGCACCACCTCGCTGCTTGAGGCGTAGTCGCCCCTGTCGACGGCACCGCGGACTAGGGCGGCCATCTCGGCGGGCAGGGTGATAGTCAGGCGCTTGATCTCGGCCACGGGGTGCTCCAGCGGGTCAGGCTCATACTTGATCATACTCATGCTGCTATATAGTCCGCTAGACCTCCTGCTCCTCAGCCTTCCGTCACTTCTGGTAGAGGACACTTCAGAATGATGAACGGCGGGAGTTGGCCGGGAGCGGACCTTCCGCTTTGGGACAGCTTACCGAGAAAACGGACGCTTCCTATCTCCCATCTACAGATTATGAGGTTTCCTTGCCCTTGACGGGGTAAATCTTAAGAATACGCCTAAGACCTCGAAGAGCACTTTCTAAGTAGGACTGATCCACTGAGAAGATAAATCTATGTGACTGTCGAAGGTGATCTGGTGTCACCTCGATCACAATCTTCACATGTCCTAAACTATTACAATGCACCTGTGCCGACAGATTTGGTTCCAAGCAGCTAAGATTCGCTGTTCCCCGCAGGTCGCGGTATAGCGCAGCGAGTTGTTCTCCGAATGTCGATAGCTCGTCTGTCCGCAGACACGCACCGTTGACCTGAACATTGGCACCTGGCGCGGAAACATCAGCTTGGATGTTTAACCAGTTTCTGTCCCAATAATCGCCGGCATCAGGGCACGAGTATCCAAGAATTCGTAAAGACATCCCCGCCAGCTGGATCGCGTCGTGCTCCTCGCCATCCAGCAACACGTCAGCTTCCCCAACTACCTCGGAAGCGACACCTTTAGAGGGTTTTGTCGACCACGTCACTATCCGGTAGATCAACCCGACTGATGCTTCCGGCTGGAAGCGGCTGTTCCGCTTCGGCGCTCCTCAGCGGCAAAAGCAGACATTACCCGGCTCGGATACTGAAGGTGGCTTTTGACGTTCTAAGCAGCCAGTAAGATAATCCCTAGCAGGCTTCGCCGAGTAGTTTGGCTGGTAGGAGGGCTTCTCATGTGCCTTGCGGTCTCGAAAGTCCAATGGATTGAGATGATCCGAGACGGCGGTTCTCTAGCGGCAAAGTTCACGTGCGTAGATAATGCCAGTTACATCCTCTTTCTCAAGCTTCGGATGGAAGACAGGGGATGTCCGGCCATCAAAGGCAAGTTTGAGGTAACCGTAAAAGCAAATCTCGGGTATGAGCTTCCTGTCATTATAGATTGCGATCCAACTAGGCCCTGTTAGAGCTTGAATGTCGTCGCGACATATGGGGCATGGCAGATGAACGCGAGAACCAGGTCTTCACGGATGCTGCCTGGGCGGTGTGGGAGCCGTTGATCGAGGCGGTGCGGCCGCGCGGCAAGACGCCACCCAAGGAACTGCGCCGGACCATCTCGGCCGTGTTCTGGCGCCACCAGAACGGCGCCAAGTGGCGCAGCATCCCCAGCGACCTCGGCCCGTGGTGGCTGGCGGCGCAGTTGTTCATCCGCTGGGCCAGGGCGGGCGTGTGGGAGCGCCTGTTCGAGCGGGTGCGGCAAGGCGACGTTGCACTCGGCATGGTGTTCCTCGACGGCACCAACATCCGCGCCCACCACAAGGCGGCGGGCGCCCAAAAAAGGGGGTCAACAGCGTGGAGCGAGACCATCGTGAAGCGCTTGGCCGCTCTCGCGGCGGCTACGGCACCAAGGTCTGCGTGATCGCAGACAGCCGCGGTCGCGCCATCTCCTTTGCGCTGGCGCCGGGACAGGCGCACGAGCTGCCGCTGGCGTCGGGCCTGCTGGGCGGCCTGCCGGGCGCGCCGGGATGGATCGTGGGCGACCGGGGCTACGCCTCGAACGCCTTGCGCGACCTGATCTGGATCATGGGTGCGCGACCTGCGATTCCGCCCAAACGCAACGATGCACCGGTCGCGTGCCGTCCATGGATCTACAGCAACCGCCACCGCGTCGAGAACCTGTGGGCGCGGTTGAAAGAATGGCGGGCCGTGGCAACACGCTACGAGAAGACCGCCCGCTCGTTCCTCGGCATCCTCTGCCTGGCCGCCACGGCAGATTGGCTCAAGCTCTAACAGGCCTTAAGCGTCCGCCCGATATCAACGGGAAGGTTTATAGCGAACTGTCTGGGCCAGCCACGTTGTTGTCCTGGTCGGAAGCCCGTAGCCTCGTCCGAGAAGTCGAGCGTGTGATAGAGAACTTGGGCGAATATTCTTTGAAGTGGTTCCACATGATCGTATTTATCGTCGACAACGATGGCTGCTTACCTCCAGGTACTGAGGCTACAAGGGAGTGGCGAAGGCATATTCTATGACTATGCGAGGACGCTTGCCCTATTCTCTTAAGATTGCAGGCTATGTGGGTTGATAAGCCGATGATGGCCGAAAGCTGCCGTTCCGCTTCGAAGAAGCCGCGGTAAGCGGACATCGGCCAGCGGGCGCCGTGCTCCGCTGGTGTCGAACCACATCAGGCATGTGAGAGGCCTTCACCGGGCGAGGGCGGGATCAGGATGCCCGTAAACAGCACCACCATCGATGCCGACGTAGGTGGCCTGACGCGCGATTTGTACCCAACTATTACCTCTCTTTTGCCAAACGTCAGTAAATCGGCGAATGAGAAGTTTGCCCGCCATTGGACCGTTAGACATCACAATGTCTTCGTGTCCCATCTCTATAGCCGCATCGCTTGCGACGAAGAATGCGTCGGTAACCGATTTGACGCTGGAATATGCGAGTTGGTCCCTTCGTATCGAGTCGAACACCTGGGCCCTAGTCAAGATATTGTTGCCCGGGCTGTTAACGACCATATCTGGAGCCCAGAGTTTCTCAAGAACCGCAAAGTCCCGAGTGCCGATGGCTCGGCCGACCGCGCGATCATTGGCATCAATCTGAGTGCGAACCGCGGCGGTGTCCGGCCCTGGGGCCTGCGACCGTGCTCCACTTGCCACCAAAAAGATGAGGAGCGTCGCCATCGTTACTGAACCGAGTATAGATTTCATCGAATGTGCCTCCCGCTGTGAAGCTTTCGCTGCTTGAAGCCTATGTCAAGGAGTTTGGAATCAGAAGTGGATAGACTCCAAGGTTTGGTCGTTCGGGAACATCCGCACCAGCCTCGATGCTCATCTCCTCTTATCTGGCGAGTTGGAAGGCCGACGTCGCGCAAGGACCGTGTGGGCCTCAACGGCGAGTTCCGGCGAGACCCTGGCGACTGGGTTCCACCACTTGCACGCATCGGCTCCCAGTAGCGGCCGAAAGCAGACAGGCCGCTTTACACCCATATCAATCCAGTGCGGTTCACTGAACTTACTTCCGCTTTCGGGACACCAGGCAAGCCGCTCTAATGGCCGAGATGAGGCGCAAGGCCGCCATCCACGGCCTGAACGACGCTATCCGTCAGCGACTGCGCGCTTGCCGTGACCGGACCGCGCCAGCCCTTTCTCTCGCTCGGCCGACGAATAAAATTCCCTCGTCTCCACCACTTGGGCAACCCGTCCATGTCGACGTCCGGGCAAGCACCTCCCCTTGGATGCACTCCGCTGCCAGCCCCCGCCGCAGAACCGCCAGTACGGGATCATGACGCCATCTCGTGACACCATGCCTGAGCGTTCCGCATCCCTCGTCGAACCCCCAAGCCAGCAATTCCACTGCACCCTCGCTCTTGGGACAGCGTAATCTCTTCACCCAGGGTCGCCGAGGCAGACCAGCCGCATGCCGATTTACCCCCACCCAACAAGTCGACCGGTCGACATGCCTCGCTCAGCCACCCCTCCTCGGCCGGCCTCACATCCGCCCGCCAGTCCTACCCAGTTTGAGGAAGACCCAGTTGAACGAAGCACAGCTCCTGGAAAGCGGGCACGATGGTCCGGACCTTCGGGACTGACGCGGGGCAGCGATCGGCCAAGAGCTCATGAGATCGGTTGCCACCTGTGGCCGCTGTCCGGCTGCGACCGCAGCGCGTGCCCTGACCGCCTCTAGTCAGGGAACCGGGAGGCACGGATAGTGCAGGGACCCCATCCTCCAGGCACCGAGGAGCCCGCACGGTGCGACGCCGATCCTTCATCGCCACCCTTCCCGCCGCAGCCCTCGCCGCGCTGCCCTCGTCGCGCGCCGCCGGCCAGCCGCCGGCCCAGCCCGGCCAGCCCGGCGCGACCACCAGCGCGCCCGGCCAGGGCGGTGCCCCTCCGCCCGGGCCCGATCCGCTACCCGGGTTCCAACCCCCCGGCGCCGACCGTTTCACCCGCCCGGACGTGCATGCCGGCGACCGGCCGTTCGGCGCCAGCTTCGCCACCCGCTCCGCCGCCATGGGCTGCAACGGCGCCGCCGGCACCGCGCACCCGATCGCCACCCAGGTCGCGATCGAGACGCTCCGCCGCGGCGGCTCGGCGGTGGACGCCGCGGTGGCGGCCAACGCCGCCCTCGGCTTCCTGGAGCCGACCTCCTCCGGGCTCGGCGGCGACTGCTACGCGATGGTCTGGGACCCGGCGCAGGCCAAGGTGGTCGGCCTGGCCGGCTCCGGCCCCAGCCCGCGCGCCCTGAGCCTGGAGACCGCACGAGCCCACGCCCGCAACGGCGCGCTGCCCCCGCTTGGCGCCGTCACCGTGTCGGTGCCGGGCGCGCTGGACGCCTGGTGGACCCTGCACCAGCGCTACGGGCGCCTGCCCTGGCGCACGCTGTTCGAGCCGGCGATCCAGCTCGCCACCGACGGCGTGCCGCTGCCGCAGATCATCGGCAACTACATCTACCGCAACCTGCGTGCCTTCGTGCGCCCCGGCTCCGGCGTGGAGGAAACCGCCAACGCGCTGCACACCTACGCCCCGAACGGCCAGGCGCCGCGCGAGGGCGACGTGTTCCGCAACCCCGACCTGGCCCGCACCTACCGCACGATCGCCGAGGGCGGACGCGACGCGTTCTATGACGGCCCGATCGCCGACACCATCGAGCGGTACTTCCGACGCGTCGGCGGCTGGATGACGCGCGACGACCTGCGCCGGCACCATTCGGAGTGGAACGAGCCGCTCGCCACCACCTATCGCGGCGTCACCGTGCACGGCCTGGCGGAGAACACCCAGGGTGCGGCCACGCTGCAGATGCTCAACATGCTGGAGCGTTTCGACCTGCGCGGCATGGGGTTCCAGTCGGCGGCCTCGCTGCAGGTGCAGATCGAGGCCAAGCGCCTCGCCTACGAGGACCGCGCCCGCTACTACGCCGACCCGCACTTCTCCAAGGTGCCGTTCGAATGGCTGGTGTCCAAGGACTACGCCGCCACCCGTGCTGCGCTGATCCGGCCCGACCGCATCAACGCCGCCGTGCGTCCCGGCGACGCGCCCAGCCACGGCGACACCACCTACTTCACCGTGGCCGACGGCGCCGGCATGATGGTGTCGATGATCCAGTCCAACTTCCGCGGCATGGGCTCGGGCCTGGTGGCGGACGGGCTCGGCTTCATGTTCCAGGACCGCGGCCAGTTGTTCTCGCTGCGCGACGGCCACCCCAACCTGTACCAGCCGGGCAAGCGGCCGTTCCAGACCATCATCCCGGGCTTCGCGACGAAGGACGGCCAGCCCTGGATGAGCTTCGGGGTGATGGGCGGCGACATGCAGCCGATGGGTCAGCAGCAGATCATCGTCAACCGGGTCGATTACGGCCTCGACGTCCAGGCCGCCGGCGACAGCCCGCGCTGGCACCACGAGGGCTCGTCGCAGAGCATGGGCGAGGACGCGCCGGGCTTCCCGCCCGACGGCATCCTGCGTCTGGAAACCGGGGTGCCGGCGGCGACCCGGTCGGCCCTGGCGGCGCTGGGCTGGACCCTGCGCCCGTCCGATGGCGGCTACGGCCGCTACGAGTGCATCGAGCACCGGATGAGCGGCGCCGATCGCGTCTGGGCCGCCGCCAGCGAGATGCGCGCCGACGGCTGCGCGCTCGCGTACTAGGAGAGCCTCGGAACAGCGCGGCGAACTTGGGAAAGGCCGGAACGTGGTCCTTTCCGGATCGATGGCCTATCGTCCCGGCCCGACCGGGGACGGTCATCGCCAGGCCGCCGGGTAGCGAGCGGCAGGCGCACCCTGTATAGGGCCCTCCGCCCGGCCCGCCCGTGGCGCCTCCGCCGGGCGGCGTCCGCCCGGCCAGGAACGATCGGATGCACATGCCGGGCCTCGCCATCTTCACCATCTGCTCGAACAACTACGTGTCGATGGCGCGGATCCTGATCGAGACCGCTCGCCTGCATCATCCCGAGGCGACCCACTACCTGTGCCTGGCCGACCGCCGGCTGGCGGAGCCGGAGTTCTACCCGCCCGGCTGCACCGTGGTGCCGGCCGAGGCGCTGGACATCCCGGACTTCGAGGAGTTCCGCTTCCGCTACGACGTGATGGAGCTCAACACCGCGCTCAAGCCGTTCATGGTCCGCCACCTGCTCGCCCGCGGACACGACCATGTCCTGTATTTCGATCCCGACATCGAGATCTTCCGGCCGGTGGAGAGCGTGACCACGGCGCTGCGCGAGGGCGCGTCTTTCGTGCTCACCCCGCATGTCTGCGCCCCGGCCGAGGGCAGCGCGTTTCCCGACGACATCGGCATCATGCAGGCTGGCGTGTTCAACCTCGGCTTCCTCGGCGTCGGCGCCACGCCGGAAACCGAGCCGTTGCTGCGCTGGTGGTCGCGCCGCCTCGAACACCAGTGCCTGAACGACCAGCCCGGCGGCATCTTCGTCGACCAGAAGTTCATGGACCTGCTGCCGGGCTTCGCCGCCCGCCTGCACATCCTGCGCGACCCGACGCTGAACGTCGCCTACTGGAACCTGTCCCAGCGCGTCCTGCGTCGCGACGGGGACGCGTGGACCGTCGACGGGCAGCCCTTGACCTTCTTCCACTACAGCGGGATCAGCCCCGCCGACACCACGCGGCTGTCCAAGTACACCGACGGCTTCCGGGGAGCCGCGATGGACGCGGACCTGCGGGCCCTGGTCGAGCGCTATGCCGAGCGCCTGCGCGACAACGGGCACGGCGGGGTCCCGAACGGCTCCTATGCCTGGGGCCGGTTCCCGTCCGGCACCCCGATCACCCCGTTCGTCCGCCGGCTGTTCCGCGAGGACCACCTGGTCTGGCCGGGCGATCCCATGGACAGCTTCGAGGAGCACCTGCAGCGCAGCACGGCCCGGCCCTGGAGCGGCCGGTTCGGCGGCGCCGTCACCAACCTCATGACTGGGCTGCACGCCCGGGAGCGCTGGCTGAACGAGCGCTTCTCCACCGAGCGCGAGGAGGATGCGCGCGCGTTCCTGGACTGGGTGGTCAAGCACGCCGAGCCCCTCGTCGGCGACCCGCGCCTGGTCGAGCCGATCGCGGAACGGTTCGGCGCCCTGTCCCTGCCGCCGCGGCAGGCGCCGCCGAAGCGCGCGGCGGACGAGCCCGACATCGACGTGGTCGGCTACCTGCGCCTGGCGCTCGGGCTCGGCGAGGCGGGACGGCTGACGCTGCGGGCGCTCGAACATGCCGGGCTGGCAGCGCGCGGAGTCGCGACCGCGCTGAACTCGAACTCCACCGCCAACGACGAGAGCTGTGCGCCCCTGCTGGTGCAGGAGGCGATTGCGCCGGTGACGGTGTTCAGCATCAACGCCGACCAGATCGGGCAGGTGATCGCGAGCCTGGACGGTCGGCTGCGTCCCGACGCCTACCGCATCATGACGCCGTTCTGGGAACTGTCCGTGCTGCCCGATCCCTGGGTCCCGGCGTTCGACCTGGTGGACGAGGTGTGGGCGCCGACCCGCTTCATCCAGGCCACCCTGATGCGCCGACTGCACAAGCCGGTGATCCGCATGCCGCTGATGCTGGAGTTCGCCGCCCCGGCGCCGCTGCCGCGGGCGAGCTGGGGCCTGCCGGAGGACGCGTTCCTGTTCTTCTTCGCGTTCGACTACTTCTCCTTCGTCGAGCGCAAGAACCCGCTCGCGGTGGTCGACGCGTTCCGCCGCGCCTTCCGCCGCCGCCCGGGCGGCCCACGGGCGGCGCTGGTGCTCAAGACGCTGAACGCCGACAAGGCGCCGGCGGAGAAGCGCGCGCTGCTCGACGTCCTGCGCGACGATCCCGACATCGTCCTGGTCGAGCGGACGCTGACCCGCCAGGACAGCCTCGCCCTGATCGCCGCCTGCAACGCCGTGGTCTCGCTGCATCGCAGCGAGGGGCTGGGCCTGCTGGTGTCCGAGGCGATGGTGCTCGGCAAGCCGGTGATCGCCACCGACTATTCCGCGACCACCGAGCTGGTCTCGTGCGGCACCGGCTATCCCGTGGATTGCCGCCTCGTCGCGGTGGGGCCAGGTGAGTATCCGTTCCACGAGAACCAGCTTTGGGCCGATCCCGATCTCGACCACGCCGCCTGGCAGATGCGTGCCGTGGCCCAGGGCGGCGAGGCGGTCGCCGCCCGCGTCGCCGCCGCGCGCGCCCACATCGCCGGCGAGTACGGGGCGCATGCCGTCGCGTGCCGCCAGCGCGACCGCCTGCGGCTGATCGGCCTGTCCGCATGACCCGAACGGAGGAGGCCGCGGCGCCGGCCGACCCCTTGATCTCCTACAGCATCAACGCCGAGGACGTGCTGCTGCGACGCGTCTTCGCCGGCCGCCGGACCGGCTTCTTCGTCGACGTCGGCGCCGAGCACCCGGTGAACGGCAACGACCTGTTCGGGCTGTACCAGCTCGGCTGGCGCGGCATCAACATCGAGCCGAACCCGGCCTATTTCGCGCTCCTGGTGCAGCAGCGCCCGGAGGACCTGAACCTGCAGCTCTTCCTGTCGGACCAGCCCGCCGACGCGCTGCCCTTCTTCATCGTCGAGAACACCGGCCTGTCCACCGGCGACGCCGCGCAGGCGGCGATCCATGCCGGGCAGGGAACGGACGTGCACCGCGTCGAGGTCAGGGCGGTGACGCTGAAGCAGGTGCTCGACGAGGCGTCACCTCCCGCGATCGACATCCTCAAGATCGACGTGGAGGGCTTCGAGGAGCGGGTGCTGCGCGGCAACGACTGGGACCGCTACCGCCCGTCGCTGATCCTGCTCGAGGCCACGCTGCCGAACAGCCCGGTGCGTCGGCAGACCACGATCACCGCGTATCTCGAAGGCCTCGGCTACCGCTTCGTGCACCATGACGGCCTGAACGACTTCTTCGTCGAGAAGGACTTCGTCCCGCCGCCGGACTGCTTCCGCGCGCCCAACGTGTTCGACAACGTCCTGCGCTGGGACACGGTGGCGCTGCGCGACACCTATGACGACCTGCGCGCTCAATTCACGGGCGTCGAGGACTATGCCAGGACGCTGGAAGGCGAGCGCGACAGCATGAGCGGTATGCTGCTGGAGAAGCAGCGATCCGAACAGCGTCTGTCCGAGGCCCTGGATGCGACCAGCCAGGTCGCGATCAACCTTCTCGCCAATGATATGGAACAGGTGGACATGGCTCTCGCCAAAGCCGGTCTGGTTCCCGTGCCGGGACAGGCCACGGAGCCCGAGGCGACCGGGCGCGACCTGGTGGTGGTCGAGAGTCCGCAGACGGCCGCCGTAGATAACCAGCACCTGCTGGCGATCCAGTTGCAGATGGTGCAGGCCCGCCTGGGAACGCTGCAGCGGGAGAAGGAGCGCCTCGACGAGCTGGTCAAGGACCTGCAGTTTCAGAACCGCCGACTGCTGGCCGGCAACGAGCAGCTGCAGGGCGAGCGCCTCGCGCTGCATCGGGCGCTCGACCAGGCACGCGAACAGGCCGGGATGCTGATCGAGACCCGGCGCGCGGTCGGCGAGCTGCAGCGCCTGATCGGTGACGAGACCGCCGTCAGGACGGAGAAGGCCGACGCGGCCGCCGCTCGGCTGGAGCGGGCGCAGGCCGAGGCGCTCCGAATCGAGCAGGAGAACGAGAAGGCCGCGCTGCAGCAGACCGAGCGGATCGAGCAGGAGCGCCGGCAGCGCGTGACCGAGCGCTATGGCGGCGCGCCCGCTGCCAGCCTCCCCGCTGCTAGCGTTGACGGCGACGCGCTCATGCTCCAGGCGCTGTACGCCTCGACGTCCTGGAAGCTGACCCGGCCGGTCCGCGTGCTGGGCCGGCTGTTCCGGCCGGGCCGGTCGTGATGGGAGGGCAGACCTACCCGTCCTGCCCTTGCATCGCCTGCGCCGACGGCAGGTGCCGCTCGACCAGGTAGAGCGGCCGCTGCTTCACCTCGTTGAATACCCGTCCAAGGTATTCCCCGATCACGCCCAGCGTCATCAACTGCACCCCGCCCATGAACAGGATCACCGCCATCAGGCTGGGATAGCCTGCGACCGAATTGCCGAACAGCAGCGTCCGGACGACGAGCTGGCCGCCGAACAGGAGGGCCGCCACCGCGGTGAACAGGCCGATATAGGTGGCGATCTTGAGCGGCAGCACGGTGAAGCCGGTGATGCCCTCCAGCGCCAGGTTCCACAGCGTCCAGTAGGTCCAGCTCGAGCGTCCGGCCGCGCGCGGCGCGCGGTCGTAGAGCACCGCCCGGCTCGGGTAGCCGACCCAGGCGAACAGGCCCTTCATGAAGCGGTGATGCTCGCGCAGCCGAAGCAGGGCGTCCACGCTGCGCCGGCTCATCAGGCGGAAGTCGCCGCTGTCGGGCGGAAGCGCCACGCGGGTGCTGAGCCGTCCCATCACCCGGTAGAACGCCTTGGCGGTGCGGAGGCGGACCAGGCTTTCGCCCGACCGGCGGCGGCGTCGGGCATAGACCACATCGATGCCTTGCCGCCACACCGAGACCAGCTCCGGGATCAGCTCCGGCGGGTCCTGCAGGTCGGCATCGATCACCACCACCGCCCCGGTGGCGGCGGCATGGTCGAGCCCGGCGGTCATGGCGATCTCCTTGCCGAAGTTGCGCGACAGGTTGAGCAGCGCAACGCTTGGATCGGCGGCGGCCAGACGCTCCAGGACGCCGAGCGTGTCATCGTTGCTGCCGTCGTTGACGTAGACGACCTCCCAGCCCTCTCCCACTGATTGCATGACAGCCGACAGGCGCCGGTGGAAAGCCGGCAGCCCGATCCCCTCGTTGAAGCAAGGCACGACGATGCTGATGAAGGGAGAACGCCGCGATCTCTCCTGGACCTGAGGGGCGGACATGATCATGGAAGCCTTCTCACGGTCGTGCCGCCATGCGACCACAACCGGTCGATCGGCCATGGATCCTGCCGGGCTCCGAGCTGTCACAGGCGACGGAAACGAGGATGGCCTGTATATTGGAGCCGAGGCTAGAAGAGGAGTGTTCGTGGTCGACCTGCGCACCTTGCTCCGGCGCTATGGCAGTCGCGCTTCGGACCCTGCCCCCGTCGCGTCCGACCGGAGCACGAGACCCGGACGACTGGTCGGTGTTGGACATAGTCATCTCCAGGCCATCCAGGACGCCTGCCAGCTCAGGCAGCAGGCCGATCCTGCGCAGGCTCCCAGGCCAGGTTTCGTGCAGCTGCTGGCGCCGGAGCTGACGCCGACGTTGATGCCGAACGGCAGCCTGAACCCGAACGTTCTCGCCGCCATCTCAAGCGCGACAACTGCCGACGACCACTCCGAACCGTTCTTGTTCGATTGCGTATCCGGCAACGAGTACCATTTCATTGGACTGGTTAATCATCCACGTCCATTCGACTTCGTGCTGCCGAGCCGGCCAGAACTCCCGCTTGGACGAGGGACGGAAATCATCCCGTCGGACCTGATGCGTCAGTCCCTGCAAGCGCAGATGAGGCATGCGCTGGCAATCCTGACCGCGTTGGCACGGAGCCTGCCACACCGCTTCTGGCACGTTCAATCGCCCCCACCCCTGCCCGACAACGACCACATCCGGCTGCACCCGACGCACTTTGCCGATCAGGTTGCCGAGCATGGCATATCGCCGCCGAGCCTGCGGATGAAGCTCTGGGTGCTGCAGTCGGAGATCTATCGCGACCACTGCGAGGCGATGGGGATCGGTTTCCTGCCGGTACCGGATGGAGCCGTGGATGCCGAAGGGTTTCTTGACCAACGCGGTTGGCTGCCAGACCCGGCCCATGCGAACAACTGGTATGGCGAGCTTGTGGTCCGTCAACTCGATGCCTTGACAAACGTCGTGCGGCAGGAATCGCTGTCATGACCGCTCATCCATATCGCATCCTTCCAGCCTCCGCCTTCTGGCGCAAGGCGGTCGCCGGAGTGGCCGTGCAGGACGTGGACCCCGTCGGCGCCGTCAGCTTCAAGATCAAGCCGACCGACCGTATCGCGACGGCCGGCAGCTGTTTCGCACAGCATATCGCCCGATACCTGCGCGAAAGCGGCTTCCGCTTTCTGGTCACCGAGACTGCTCATCCCATCGTTCCCGCGGAACACGCGGACGCGTTCGGATACGGACTGTTCACCGCCCGTTACGGGAACATATACACCGCCCGTCAGCTGCTGCAGCTGTTCCAGCGGGCCTACGGTTTGTTCATGCCGAAGGAGGATGCCTGGCAGGAAGCCGATGGACGCTGGACCGATCCGTTCCGTCCGCAGATCCAGCAGGGCCGGTTTCTCACCCGGGCTGAGCTGGAGGCGGACCGGGCGAACCATCTCGGCTGCGTCCGACGGGCGTTCGAGGAGCTCGACGTGTTCGTCTTCACGCTGGGCCTGACGGAAACGTGGTCCTCGAATCAGGATGACGCGGTCTACCCGCTATGCCCAGGCGTCGGCGGCGGCGCTTTCGACCCGGAGCGTCACGTGTTCCGGAACGCATCGGCAGCCGACGTCGCCGCCGACCTGGTGTCGTTCATCGGCCTGCTGCGCGGCGTCAACCCGGCCGCGCGGATCGTCTTGACGGTCTCCCCCGTACCGCTTGTAGCGACGGCGAGCGGCCAGCACGTCCTGACTGCGACCACCTACTCGAAATCGGTGCTTCGGGTCGCGGCGGATGAGGTGTCCCGGCGGTGTCCGGATGTTGTCTACTTTCCGTCCTTCGAGATCATCACGGATAGCTTCAATCGCGGCGCCTACTTCGCCGAGGACTGCCGGAGCGTCACGGAGGAGGGAGTGGAGCACGTGATGCGCACGTTCCTGCGTCATTACGCGAACACGTCACGCCTCGTGCCGCCATCGCCACCGGTTGCTGTCGATTCACACACCGCGCGCATGAAGCATCTTGTGGAGGTCGCCTGCGACGAGGAAGCGCTCGACCGCTCTGCTTAGAGTTAAGGACAAAACCGTCTGATCTGGCGCAGACAGATGACGGCGCATGCGAGGGTTGTGAAGGCGAGGTGAAGATCGGCGCGGCGTTCGTAGCGCGTGGTAAGGCGCCGGAACCGGGCCAGCCAGGCGAACGTGCGCTCGACCACCCACCGGTGCCGCCCGAGATGGGCGCTGCTCTCCACCGCACGGCGGGCGATGCGGGGTCGGATCCCACGGGCCCGGCACTCCTGGCGGCAGCGGCGGTGGTCGTAACCCTTGTCAGCGTGCAGCTTCGTTGGTCGCTTGCGCGGCCGCCCACGGCGCCTGGCCCGCACGCCGGGCACGGCGTCCAGGGTCGCTGCCAACATCATGCTGTCGTTGCGGTTGGCACCGCCCAGCGTCAGGCCAAGTGGCGTGCCGCGGGCATCGGTGACCAGATGGCGCTTCGTGCCGGGCCTGCCGCGGTCCGTCGGGTTGGGCCCGACCTCCGCCCCCCCTTTTTGGCAGGCAGGCTGGCACTGTCCAACGCCGCGCGGCTCCAGTCCAGCGCACCTGCGCCGTGCATCTGCTCCAGCAGCACCCGGTGCAGGTTCGCCCACACCCCGGCCGCGTGCCACTCGCCCAGGCGACGCCAGCACGTCTTGCCGCAGCAGCCCAGCTCGGCAGGCACCTCGTGCCACTGAATGCCCGTGCGCAGCACGAACAGGATACCAGCCAGGGCCGCACGATCCGAGGCCCGGGGCCGTCCGCCTTTCGGCTTCGGTCGCACCGGCGGCAGCAACGGCTCGATCGCCAACCAAAGGTCGTCAGGAACAAGTAGCGCCATGTCCCAGCAACACCTCAGATGGGTTTTGTCCCAATCTCTTAGGCTCCGCACATGTAAGCAGGGCACGTCGATCCAGGGACACCTGCGCCAGCTTGGCTTCCAAGGCAAGTCTCGCTGGGCGCATTGGCGCATTGACGACGGTGGTGTAGTGGACGCTTGGCCGAAGTTGGCAACGGGACACGACGTAGGGTGGCACGACCTAGTGAAACGACGCCGTGGAACAGGACACCGTCCTTTCGAAGCGGCGTCCTAGTCAGATCGCGTCGAATGTCAGCGGCGCCAGCCGTCGAGTTGGCAGCGATCTGCGTCTTCCTGCTGGTGGTCCTGCTCCACGCAGGACTTCTACTGGAAGGCTCCTGGCGTGGCGACGAGTACAGCATGTTGGGCAACTACCGCATCGGCGGTATCCAGACCCTGACCGGTCGCGTCTTCCATTGGAGCCCAAGGCCGTTCTCCGAACTGCTCATCTTTGCCTACAGCGAGCTGGCAAACCACACGGGTCGCCCGTTCATTGCCATCTCCCTCGCTGCATGCTGGATCCTCTGGTTGGTCCTGACCTTTCTGGCGGCGTCTGTCGGATCGGATCGTCGCGCATCGCTGTTGTTCTGGAGCGCGATCTCGGCGTTGCTGCTGCTGAGCGGTCCGATCCAGGAGATGTTCTACTGGCCAATGGGCACGTTCGCCTATCTTCCGACCGTGACCGGAACGGTTATGGTCGTGACGACGGTGGTGCTGGGCACGATGTCGGACGCAAGCGGCAGGAGGATGGCCTTGACAGGCCTGCTGCTGGCGGGCGCCAGTAGCGAGATCGGAGCATTCTTTGTTCTGCTCGCCGGCGCCCTTTTCTTTCTCGTAGACGATGCTCGCGGCCAGTGGACGAGGCGGGTGACTTGGCTGGCTCCGGTAACCGGGGCGATCGTCGTGCTGTTCCTGGTGTGGAACGGCCGCATCACCCGGGCCGATGAGAAGCAGGTCGATAGTCCCTTATACCACCATGTCGGACACAGCATCCACGCCGCGTTCGACCAGGCGGCAAAGTACTTCCTGCTAGACCGTCCTGCATTGTTGTCGGTTCCGGCGATCGTGCTGATCATGGTCGGGTTGTCGGCGAGCGTCCGGACGTCCAGGGTCCGGGCGCAGTCGAGCAGGTGGCCAGTCGCCTGCCTGGCGGCATTGCTGGCGACGATGCTGCTGGCGTGCTTCGGTCCGGACTACCGGGAAGGCGGGAACTTCCCTTGGGGTCGATACGGAACAACGGGTCGCTGCCTTGCCGTGCTCGCCCTCGCCGTGGCCGCCACGCTCGTGCGGCCGCGTGGCCGCATGACGTCGCGGCCCCTCGGCGCGGCATCGCTCGGGCTCGGCTGCTTGCTGCTGCTTGGAGCACGCGCGCCGGATCTGTTCGCATCCTACGGACACATGGCAAAAAGGCTGGCGGAAACCCGAGACAACTGGACGTCGGCCCGAAGTCCGGGCCCTGACATGACCCTGTCGCTTGTCCAGGACGATCTCGTCGCCGGGCGGCTCTGGCTGCCGCCCGGCCGCTACGGGTCGAACACGTCCTCCCCGGTTCCTCGTTCGATCATGGCCTACTTCCGGAAACGGGAGATGGAGATCAAGGCGCCGGACGATCAGCACTAGCTTTGGCCAGGTGGATCGGCCCGGCGGCAGGGAGCATCATGTCGGATTGCCCCGCTGTTGGCTCGTCGATCCGGAAGTTGGCACGACCTGGACCCCTCGCGTAGAAGGTCCTGGCCTCGGGCACGCCCGCAACCGTATCGAGCACCATGAACCAGCTAGCCACCAGCGCTGCCCGCCGGGACCTGCCGCTCCACAGCGGCAGGACCAGGCCGATTCGCGTGCTCATGGAGCTGCGTCCCTGCTTCGACGGCTATGCCGGCATCCCGCAGGAAACCCGGCTGCTGTTCTCCGCCTTCGCCCGTTCCCCCGACGTCGAGGCCGGCGGCCTGCTCAACGGCGGCGCCTCGCCACGCAGCGCGCTGCCCAAGCGCGGCCGCACGGTCGAGGGCCAGGGCATCTTCGCCCAGAGCGCGCAGCTCATCGCGCTGGATTCCGGCCAGCAGATGATCCCGCGCGGCCGTCGCATCGCGCACAAGCTGCTGCCCAAGCAGGTCATGCACCGGCTGGAGGCGATCGAGCGACGCGGCACGGTGGAGCGGCTCGACACCCTGCTCGACCCCGACCTGTTCGAGGACTGGCTGTGGATGCGGCTGTTCCGGCTTGGCCTGACGCCGCAGGAGCGCCACCTGCTGCTCCAGGCGCGCTATCCGGTGCCGCAACTGGCCTGGCAGGAGGCGGCGGCGCTGGCCAACACCAACCGGCCGCGCCGGCGCGTGCAGCTCGACATGCGCGGCGGCGGCTGGGACGTCCACCTCGCGCACACCCCATGCCCCTACCGGCTCAGGGGCGGCAGGCTGGTGGTGCGCTACCACGACGCCATCCCGCTGCTCTGGCCGCACACCATCAGCCACGCGGTGGAGCACGCGCGCGGACATTACCGCATGCTCCAGGCCAACGTGGCCGACGGCGCCTGGTTCGTCTGCACCTCCGAGCCGGTGCGTGAGGACCTGCTGCGCATCTTCCCGTCGGTCGAGCGGCGCGCGGTGATCATCCCGACCATGTCCTCTTCCGTGTTCAGGCCCGACATCCGTCCGCCCGACGAGATCCGCTCCATCGTCGGCCGCGGCCGCGCCGCCGCCACGGCCAAGCTGCGCGACGTGGCGCGCGACGGCGATACCGGCACGGCCGGAGGCGGCGCCTCCGGGGACCTGCTGGACGAGCCGTTCATCATGGCCGTCTCGACCCTGGAGCCGCGCAAGAACTACGGGCTGCTGATGCGGGCGGCGGCGACGGCGCGGCGCGGCGGGGCGCGCTTCCGGCTGGCCATCGTCGCCAACCCCGGCTGGCGCAGCGAGGACGAGGTCCGTCTGCTCAAGCGGCTGATCGCCGAGGACGTGGTGCACCACCTGGTGGACGTGTCCAGCCTGGACCTGCGCGCGCTCTACACCGCGGCGCACGCGGTGGTGTGCCCGAGCCGCGCCGAGGGCTTCGACCTGGCCACGGTGGAGGCGATGGCGTGCGGGGCGCCGGTGCTGGCCTCCGACATCCCGGTGCATCGCTGGGTGTGCGGCGACGCCGCCAAGTACTTCGATCCCTACGACGAGGACGCCCTGTCGCTGCTGCTGTCCCGTGTGGCGGGGCTGCCGCGCGACCAGGGGCTGCTCGGCGACCTGCGCGACCGCGCGCTGCGCCGGGCCAGGCTCTACAGCCGCTCCGCCCTGGAGCCGCGCTGGGACGAGGTTTTGCACGACGTGGTGGCCGGCTGAACGGGGTATGGACCGGTCATGACGACCCTGCAGGAGCCGCCATCCTCGGCAGCCTCGCGCCGGTTCGCCCGGCTTCGGGACGAGGCGGCGCACCGGGTGCGAAGCCGGGGCGGGGAGCTGCCGGGCGTCGTGGAGGCGAGCCTGCTGCTGGCGATGGCGCTGCGCCGCACGCTCGGGCGCCCGGCCGCGCGCCTGCTGGCGGCGGCGGACCGGCTGGCACCGTGGCTCGGCCTGCTGCTGCTGGGGCGCTTGTACTTCCGCGCCAACGGCCGGCTGCCGACGCGGCCGCGCTCGCTGACCGAGGGCGACGGCTGGTGGGGCTGGTACGACCAGCAGAAGACGCTGCAGGCGGTGTTGGGCTTCCACCGGCACCACGCCGACGTGGCCAACCAGTGGTACCAGCCGCTCTACCCGTTCCTGGGCGCGCTCGCGATGCACCTGACGCCGCGTCAGCCGTTCCTGTGGCCGGACCTGCTGGGCCTTGCCGCCTCGTTCCTCCTGTTCGTGCCACTGGCCCGCGCCATGGGCACCAGCCGCCTGCTCGCCGTGCTGGTGTTCCTGCTCGTCAACCTCGGCGAGTGGGCCGTTCTCGACAACTGGGTGATCCCCTGGAACACCACCCCGACCACGCCGCTGATCCTGCTCGGGCTGCTGGCGGCGGCGAGGATGGTCCGCGGCGCCGCCGGTCCCGATCGAGCCCGGCTCACCTGGCCGTTCTGGTTCGGCACCGCGGTCGGCCTGGTCCCGGCCTTCCGCCCGACCGATCTGCTCACCCTGCTGCCGGCCGGTCTCGTCGTGCTGGCGAGCCTGGCGCTCCCGCCCCGCCGGCGGCCGATGGAGCTGGTCCGTATGGGTGCTGTCGCCGTCGCCGGCTTCGCGGTGGGCTTCGGCCTGTTCCTGGCCGTCTATCTGCCGATCTTCGGGCCGCATCCGAGCCCGTACATGGAGATGTCGCGGCAGATCGGGTTCGAATGGCGGCTGCTGCCGCTGCACTGGGTGACCCTGGTGGTCGGGCCGCGCCCGCTCTTCCCCGGGCAGGCGGGGCTGATCGAGGGGTTTCCCTGGCTGGCGCCGTGCTTCGCCGGCGTGATCGCGTTGGCCGCCGCCGCCGTCTTGCGCGTGCCCCTGCCGGAAGGACGGCGGATCCACGTGATCGTGCTGGGCGCCATGGTGCCGTACTGGGCGCTCTACCTGAGCTACCGCGACCTGCATCCGCCCGGTTTGTGGCACTACAACAACTTCCACTACTTCGCCTGGACCTTTCCGCTGCTGGGGATCTACGGCGTGCGCCTGCTCCGCTTCGCGGGCCTGGCGCTGCGCGTCGGCTGGCGGTCGGGGATGCGGACCGGCACCCGCATGGCGGTGCCGACGCTGGCGGGCCTCGCGGTCGTCGCGTTCGGCCTGTGCTGGCGCGTGCAGCTGGATCCGCGTCCCGGCACGACGCCAGCGCCTCGGCTCGACCTCCCGCGGCGCGCGGTGCTCATCCCCGGGGGCTTGCCCAGCCTGCGCGACGTGCTCGTGCTGTCGGTGCACGATCCGGCGGCCCGGGTCGATTTCGGCGAGCACACGCTGGAGCAGGGCGGCCGAACCTTCGCCACCTTCCAGGCCTTCCGGATGTTTTCCCTGCCGGGCGGAGCCATGGTGTTGCCGCTGCGGCCGATGCCGCATGCGGACGGCGTGCTCCGCCTCGACGGCGTGGCACTGGATCCGACCGTCGAACCGAGGCTGCTGCGGCAGGACGTGGTGTTCGGCCTGCCCTGTTGGGCGCCGCGGATCGTGCGGCCCGCCGCGTGTTCGGTGCTGTCGCCGCTGCCCGGACCGTTGTTCCCGGTCGGGCACCAGATCGACTTCGATTCCAGGATGGAAGGCCCGTTCCTGATCCCCGGCGGATGGAGCGACCATTCCGACGGGCGCTGGACGGTGGGCTACACCTCGAGCCTGCAGTTCCGGGTTCCCAACCGGTCCGCGATCGGCGGCGGGGTGGTGCTGGAAGTGGAGGGCATGGGCTTCGTGCCGCGCGGGTCCGACTTCCTGGCGATGGACGTGTCGGCCAACGGCCGTCGCCTGACGCGCTGGCTGGTGTCGACGACCCGCGAGGTGGCGCTGCGCGCGTCGGTCCCGGCCTCGATCATTCCGCCGGACGGCGAGGTGCTGCTGACCCTGTCCGCCTTGAACGCCCGTCGGCCGGCCGACGCGCTGCCCCATTCCAGCGACCGCCGGCTGCTCGGCTTCAAGGTCCGGGCGATCCGCATGCTGCCCTGGTCCGAGCATTCCGACGAGTCCACGGGATCGCCATAACCCCGCCTGGCCCGGGGGCGACCCACGATGTCGTCCTGGCGGCGCTGCGTCGCGGCGACTTGGCCGGGGCGCGCACGCTCGACCTGTCCGGGCAAACGTTGCGCGAGCTGCCGTGCGAGGTGCTGGGCCTGGCCGACACGCTGGAGCGGCTCGACCTCGGCGATAATCCGATCGAGGCGCTGCCGGCGGATTTCGGGCGGCTCAGGCGGCTGCGCGTGCTGTTCTGCTCCAACACCCGCATCGCCCGCCTGCCGCCGGTGCTGGGCGACTGCGCGTCGCTGAGCCAGGTCGGATGCCGCAACACCGGCCTGCGCGAGGTGCCGGAGGAGGCGCTGCCGCCCGGCTTGCGCTGGTTGACCCTGACCGACAACCGGATCGAGCGGCTGCCCGACTCGCTGGGGGACCGGCCCCTGCTGCAGAAGCTGATGCTGTCCGGCAACCGCCTCGGCGCCCTGCCGGACCGGTTGGCAGGCGCGCCGTCGCTGGAGCTGCTGCGCCTGGCCGCCAACCGGTTCGCCGCGCTGCCGCCCTGGCTGGCGGAGCTGCCCCGCCTCGCCTGGCTGGCCTGGGCCGGCAACCCGTGCGACGGCGTCCGCACCCCGCCTGCCGTTCCCGCGATCCCCTGGTCCCGGCTGGTGCTGGGGCCGAAGCTCGGCGGGGGCGCGTCCGGCCAGATCCATCGCGCGTCCTGGCGGCAGGAGGGAGCTGCCGACGCCCGGCCGGTGGCCTGCAAGCTGTTCAAGCACGCCGTGACCAGCGACGGGCTGCCCGAGCACGAGATGGCCGCCTGCCTGATCGCCGGTGAGCATCCGCACCTGGTCGGCGCGCTGGGACGAGTGTCCGGCCATCCATCCGGCGCGCGGGGGCTGGTGATGCCGCTGCTGCCCGGGCACTGGCGGCCGCTGGCAGGTCCGCCCAGCCTCGAGTCCTGCAGCCGCGACGTCTACGATCCGGTCCTGCGCCTGCAACCGGAGACGGTGCTGCGGATCGCCCGCGGCGTCGGCGCGGCGGCGGCGCACCTGCATCGGCGCGGGCTGCTGCACGGCGACCTGTATGCCCACAACGTCCTGTGGGATGGCACGGCCGGCGAAGCGAGGCTGGGCGACCTCGGCGCCGCCTCCATCCTGCCCGGCGACGCCGCCGCGCTGCGCCGACTGGACGTGCTGGCCTGGGGCCTGCTGCTCGGCGAGCTGCTGGAGCGCTGCGATCCGGCACCCGAGCTGGCTCGGCTGCGGGCGGTGCAGCGCGCGTGCGTGGATCCCGAGCCACGGGCACGACCGGAGCTGTGCGAGGCGCTGGTGTCCTGAGCCAGACCAGGAAGCAAGGCCAGGGCTCCGCCCACCGATCTGCTTCGCAGCTCGGTCCGCTGGGGCCGGAGGCCCCAGACCCCTTGACCTCAAGAAGCGGGTTTGAAGGGCTCTGTCCTTCGATGGGGTCCAGGGGCAAAGCCCCTGGTCTTCACCGTCCACCGACGTTCCTAGACGATGAAACTCGAGCTGGCGTCGCTGTGACAAGGGCCGTGATGCTGCCCGCGACGGGGCGGCGGCCGGCTCAGTTCCGCAGGGCGGCGACCGTGCTGCCGCTCTTGTTGAGCGCGAAGTTGCGTCCCTCGATCCGTACCGTGACGCGGGAGTCGTTCTTGAAGCCCAGGCCGTGCAGGTCCACCGCGAAGCCGTGCTCGCCGCTGCCGATGCCGGACTGAAGCAGGTCCTCGCGCAGCCGGTCGGCCCTGCACTCGGTGACGGCAACGTCGTCGCGGAACACCGTGACCGTGACCGGCGACGGGAGGCCCTGCTGGCAGGCCCAGCCGGTCAGGGTGTTGTCCCGGATCTCGTCGATATAGCCCTCGAACCGCCGCCGCGCGTTTTGCAGGTAGGCCGGCCGGTCGGGCTCGACCAGGCCGACCAGGCGCTGCTGCGCCGCAGGCTCCAGCGCGACGCCGCAGAAGTCGAGCAGCCGGCCGATGAAGCGCGCCGGTTGCCGCACCGCCTTCTCGTAGCTGACCAGAAGCACCGGGCAGGTCAGCGACCGGGCGAACTGCAGCATGGCCTGCAGGTCGTCCATCGCCGCCGCCAGGCTGTCCGCCGGATCGATCTGCTCGGCGATCGCGTTGCGCTCGGCGATGGCGACCGGATCGCGCACGGTCAGGATCACGTGCGGGTTGCGGAACGCCGTGACGGCCGCAGCACCCTGGACGTGGAGGTGGGGACGCTTGAAGCCCCAGACCGGATGCTTGGCGTCGCGCGCCCGGCGGATCCGGCCCAGGCGCTTGAGGTCGAGGTTGCCGTGCTCGAACAGCAGCGCGAAGGCGTGGTCCTCGAACACGATCTGGTCCATGTCGTCGCCCATGAACACGCCGGCGCCGTGCAGCACCCGGGCGATCATGCTGGTCCCGGACCTGGCCACCCCGGACACGATCAAGGTGCGCGTTCCGGACGAGCCGACGCCGCGGGCCTTGGCGCCCCGAAAGCTGATGAGGCCCTTGTTCTGCAGGTCCATGACGACGGGCGACCCTCCGGCAGCGTCCGGCGATCGTCCCGCGGCACTGCCGCCGCAACTTAACAAGTTCTTCCCTTGACCGGAACAATCAAGATGGGTCGGGGCGTCCTGACCGGTCCGGCTCGTCACCCGGGTCCTACCTGGTGGGGGCGATCGCCGCGCACTTGACGAACTTGCCCTTGGCGTCGCGACAGGTCTTCTTCGCGGCCGCCGCCGGAGGCGGGCAGGTCACGAACTTGCCCTTGCCATCCCGGCAGGGTGCCGCCGCCGAGGCGGCTTGGCCCAGCACGAGGCAGAAGCCGGCAGCCAGCAGCGCCATTGTCTTCATCGTCGTTCGATCCTGTTCAGGAGGGCGGGTGCCGGCGTCAGCCTTGCAGCTCGAAGGCGCCGGCGATGGAAAGGCGGACATCGTCGCCGACCAGCGGGACATAGGTCTTCACCCCGAACTGGCTGCGCCTGATGGTGCCGACGGCCTCGAAGCCGACGGTGTACTTCTTGTCCAGCGGGTTCACCCCGGCGCCGACGAAGTGGACCACGAGGGTCTCCGGCGCCGACACCCCGTGCAGCGTCAGGGTGCCCTCGACACGCGCCGCGTCGTGGCCCGTCGGCGTGATCCGGGTGGAGGCGAAGGTGGCGGCCGGATACCGGGCGGCATCGAACCATTCCGGCCCCTTCAGCTCGCCGTCCAGCTTGGCGCTGGTGGTGGCGACGGAGTCGATCGGGATCGACACCTCGAGCCTGGACGAGGCGGGCTTGGACGGATCGAGACGCAGCGTGCCGGACACCTTGGAGAACGTGCCCGAATAGTACGAGAAGCCGAGATGCAGCAGGGTGAAGCCGACCTGCGTGTGCTCGGGCTCGACGGCGTAGCTGCCCGCCTTGACCGTGCCCGGCTCGTGCGAGGCGGTCTGCGCGCGCACGCTGCCCGACGCGCCGAGGCCGAGGGCCAGGGAGGCCGCCGCGAGGAGATTGAACTTCATCCGGTGATCCGATCGATACGAGGAAGAATTGTCTCAGGCCGCCAGCTTGCTGGCAAGCTCGGCTACGTGGCGTCCGAGGAAGCGGGCGCCGTCGCGCTCGTTCCCGCTGACCGCGCGCGACCCGTCGCCGCCGGCCAGGGTGGAGGCGCCGTACGGCGTACCGCCGGTTACCTCGTCCAGCCTGAGCTGGCCCTGGAACGCGTACGGCAGGCCCGCCACGACCATGCCGTGATGCAGCAGGTTGGTCAGGATCGAGATCAGGGTGGTCTCCTGCCCGCCGTGCTGGCTCGCGGTCGAGGTGAAGGCGGCGCCGAGCTTGCCCGTCAGCGCCCCCTTGGCCCAGAGCCCGCCGGTGCGGTCGAAGAAGTTGGCCATCTGCGACGACATCCGGCCATAGCGAGTGCCGGTGCCGACGATGATCGCGTCATAGGCGGCGAGCTCGTCGGGCTCCGCGACCGGCGCCGGCTGGTCGAGCCTGAAGTGGCTGGACCGGGCGACCTCGTCCGGCACCAGCTCCGGCACGCGCTTGATCGCGACCTCCGCGCCGGCGGCCGCGGCACCCTCGGCGACCGCGTGCGCCATCGTTTCGACATGTCCGTAGCTGGAATAGTAGAGCACCAGGATCTTCGTCATGGCTCGGCTTCCTTGCAGGGTGTTGCAGCAGGGTTGCGGCCGAACGTCAGGCCGCGTCCACCAGGATGATCTCCGCGTCCTCGACCGCCGTCACGTGCAGCGCGTCCTCGCCCTGCACGGCGATGCCGTCCCGGGCGGCAGCATGGATGCCGTTCACGGTCATGCTGCCGCGTGCTGCGACCAGGTAAAGGTGTCGCGACGGGTCGGCGGGGTAACGAACGCTCTCGCCCGCCTTCAGCGTCGCGCCGGCGACCCGCGCGTCGGCGCGGATCAACAGCGCGCCGTCATCCTCCGCCCGTCCGCTGGCCAGGGTCACGAAGCCGCCGGCGCGTGCGTCGCGCGGAAACGGCCTCGTGCCCCAGGCCGGCGCGCCGCCGCCGCGCGCGGGCTCGATCCAGATCTGGAAGATGCGCGTCGTGCCCGTTTCCGCGTTGTACTCGGCGTGCCGGATGCCGGTGCCGGCACTCATTACCTGCACGTCGCCGGCCTCGGTGCGGCCGCGGTTGCCGAGGCTGTCCTCGTGGCTGATCGCGCCCTCGCGGACATAGGTGACGATCTCCATGTCGCGATGCGGATGCGCCGGGAAGCCGGCGCCGGCGGCGATCTCGTCGTCGTTCCACACCCTGATCGCGCCCCACTGGCCGCGCACCGGATCGTGGTAGCGCGCGAAGGAGAAGTGGTGACGCGCCTTGAGCCAGCCGTGGTCGGCCTGGCCGAGCGAGTCGAAGGGCCTGAGTTCGATCATCGTCGCGTCTCCGTCGGAAGGGACGACGAACAGGTAGGGCTTGCCCAAGCATCCATAAATAGAAACATTGGAAATCCATCGTTTCACGGATCGGCATCATGAGCATCCTGCCGGACCTGGAGGCCTGGGCGGTGTTCGCCCGCGTCGCCGAGGCCGGGTCGTTCGCCGCTGCGGCCGGCGAGACCGGCCTGTCGACCGCGACGGTGTCCAAGGCGGTGGCCCGGCTCGAGCGGCGGGTCGGCGCCGCCCTGCTGAGCCGCACCTCGCGCCGGGTGTCGCTCACCACGCTGGGACGGGAGGTGGCGGAGCGGGCGCAGCGCCTGCTGGCGGACGCCGAGGCGATCGAGGCCGACCTGCTCGACCGCACCGCCGCGCCGCGCGGCCTGGTGCGGATCGCAGCACCGATGTCGTTCGGCCAGGCGCAGGTGGCGCCGCTGCTGCCCGAGCTGCTGTCCAGCTATCCGGGGCTGTCGGTGGACCTGCACCTGAGCGACGAGATCGTCGACCTGGTCGCGGGCGGCTACGACGTCGCGCTGCGGATCGCCCGGCTGGAACCCTCGTCGCTGCGCGCGCGCCGGATCTGCGACGTCAGGCTGCTCCTGGTGGCCTCCGCCGGCTACGCCGGGCGGCGCGGCCTGCCCGCGCATCCGCGCGCGCTGGGGGAGCATCCGTGCTTCGGCTACGCCTACCTGGCGAACGCCAGTTGGAACTTCACCCATCGTTCCGGCGAGCAGGCGAGCGTGGCCCCCTCCGGCCCGCTCCGGGTCAACAACGGCGAGGCGACGATCCCCTCGCTCCTGGCCGGGCTGGGGCTCGCGGCCCTGCCGGATTTCCTGGTGTCCGAGGCGATGCGGGCCGGGCGCCTGGTGGAGGTGCTGCCCGACTGGTCGCTGCCGGCGGCGACGCTGAGCCTGGTGACGCCGCCGACCGCACTGCGTCCGGTGCGCGTTTCGGTGGCGATGGAGTTCCTGTATCGGCGGCTGTCCGGAACGCCCTGGACGGTCCCGGCGTAATCAGCCGGCCGCACCGGTCAGGTCCCGGATCCGACGGACCAGCTCGGCCATCCGAAACGGTTTGTCGAACACGATCCGCCCGGCGACGATGTCCCGTCCGGCTCAGCGTCCGCCTGCCGGCACCAGCGGCAGCCAGACCGCGCTGGCCTGGGCGCCCTCGTGCTCGATCCGCTGCGTGGCCGGCACGTAGTCCGCGCTGCCGGCCTCGAAGATGTTGGCAACGTAGCGCTGCGGGTTGCGGTCGTAGAGCGGGAACCAGCTCGACTGGATCTGCACCATGATCCGGTGTCCGGGCTGGAACACGTGGTTGGTGGGCGGCAGGGTGAAGCGGTAGCGCTCGACCTGTCCGGCCGGGATCGCGCTGGGATGGGCGAAGTCGGTGCGGTAGCGGCCGCGGAAGATGTCCATGGCGACCGGCAACTGGTAGCCGCCCATGCTGGGGTCGGTCGGCATCGCGTCCGGCTGCACGTCGATCAGCTTGACCACCCAGTCGGCGTCGGTGCCGGTGGTGGCGGCGAACAGGTCGGCCCTGGGCTGGCCGGAGATGCGCACGGGTGCGGTGAGCGGCGCCGTTTCGTAGCTCAGCACGTCGGGCCGGTCGGCGACGCTGCGCTGGTCGCTGGTCAGCCACGGCTTCCAGCGCGCGCTGTCGGCGAACGCAACCGGACGCGGCAGGTAGGGCACCGGCTTGGCGGGGTCCGACACGTAGCTGTCCGAGCCGGCGCCGGCGGCAGGCGGGTCGAACGACAGCCGCGACCCGGCCTGGAGGTAGAGCGGGGTCATCGGCGCGTCGCAGCCGGTGTCGCAGGCCAGCGGCCAGCGGTCGAACCGGTCCCAATGGTTCTCGCCGGTGTTGTAGATGAAGGCCGCCGCCGGCACGTCCGCCTTCGGCGCGCCCGGCTTGAGGTACTGGTCGAAGAATGGCCGCAGCACCTGCTGGCGATACTGCAGCGCGGTGTCGCCGTTCCAGTCCAGCCGGCCGAGGCTGGCCCCGCCGTAGTTCACCTGGCTGTGCCGCCACGGCCCCATCACCAGGACGTTGTTGCCGGCCTTGCCTTCGGCCTTGAGCGCCAGCCAGCTATGGATCGCCCCCCACATGTCCTCCTGGTCCCACAGCCCCTGCTCCCACAGCGTCGGCACCGAGGACGGGTGTGCGGCCACCAGGTGGTCCAGCGCCTGGCCCTGCCAGAACGCGTCATAGGCGGGATGGGCCTTCATGCGCTGCCAGAACGGGAACTGGTCGAGCCCGGCGGCGGCGGCGTAATCGCCGGCGGAGCCCACGCGCAGGAACGTTTCGTAGTCGTCGTAGCGCGGGCGCGGGATCGGCTCGCCTTCGCCGCGCACGGTCATCTGCCCGGTGACGTAGTCGAAGTTGGTTTGCCGGAACGCGCCGTAGTGGAACCAGTCGTCGCCCATCCAGCCATCGACCATCGGGGATTCCGGGGAGGCGACCTTCAGCGCCGGATGGGGATGCAGCAGCGCCATCACCACGGTCCAGCCCTCGTAGGAGGAGCCGAGCATGCCGACCCGGCCGTTGCTTTCGGGGACATTCTTCACCAGCCAGTCGATCGTGTCCCAGGCGTCGGTGGTGTCGTCGGTGGCGGACGGGTTGAGCGGGCCGACCGGCGGCCGGGTCATGGTGTAGTCGCCTTCGGAGCCGTACTTGCCGCGCACGTCCTGGAACACGCGGATGTAGCCGCCGGCCACGAACACGTCGTCGCCCTGCGGCAGGGTGGCGAGCAGGGACGGGCTGTCGTTGCGCGTGGCGCGCTTGGCGGCGTTGTAGGGGGTGCGGGTGAGCAGGATCGGCGCGTCGTGCGCCCCCTTCGGCACCACGATCACGGTGTGGAGCTTCACCCCGTCGCGCATCGGGATCATGACGGTGCGCTTGATGTACTCGTCGCCCGCCCGGGGCAGGCTGACATGGGCCGGGATGTCGTTGCCGGTGGCGACCAGTAACGGGTCCGGGGCCGCCGCGGCGGCGAGCGGGGCGGAGCAGGCGAGCAGGGCAGCGGCCAGCCTCAGGCGCCTGCACCTCGCCGGGCCAGTCGGTGGCATGTGCACGCGGGATGGGGACCGAGCGGGGATCAGGGGCGCGGCGGACCGGTTTCTGTCTTGTTCGAACATCGCCGCATTGTTCCCGATCGCGGCAAGCGGGACCAGTCCCCGCGATAAGCGCGATCTCGGCAGTCTCCGGCGCCGACGCCGCTTCCGAATCAAGAGGTCAACGCCTGATGCACACCGTCTCAGGCGGTCCGAGTTTCTCCAGCGCGGCATCGGCCAGGAACCGGCTGCGGTTGCCGCTCACCTTGTTGATCGTCCGCGGCACGTCCCCGAGCAGCATGACGTTGACACGCACCGACCACGGCGCCACCGCCGGCGTGTCGACCAGGAACGCCACGGCGTCCGTGTTGTGCGGGTCGTTCGTCACCGCGTCGGGCCGGACGGAGCGGGCACCGCCTCGCCGTCCTCGGCCAGGCTGGTCAGGTGCAGCGGCAATGCTTCGGCAACCGCGTGATGGACCTCCTCAAGCATATGGCCAGCGGTGACGCAGCCGGGCAGGTCGGGGAAAGTCGACGCCGCAGTCCCTGAACGTATCCTTGCGCGGCAGCGCGATGAAGGCGGTCGGGGGGCTCACCTCGATCTTGCTCCGGCCTGCTTCTCGATGCTTCGCAGCGTGCCGATCGGACAGCCGCAGGAACTCGGGAAGGAAGGGAACGGCGACAGAATCAGCCACTCGGCGTCGGTCATGTCACTTCCATGGCATGGCTGCGGACGGCTATGCTGCGCACGGGTGGTTGAGGTTCACATGGGACTTCCGGCAAGGCCTCGACCGTTTGTCCGGAAGCACATCTGGCCCGATCATCCAACCCGTGCACCGGACGTTCCGTCCCGATCCCGCAACAGCTCTCAAATGCATGGTCGCATCACGGATACAGGTTATTGCCGGACGACAATCAGCCGGTAAAACGTCAGGCCACCCCCTATCGACACGTCGAACGGAGGTTACCCCAAGGATGAGCGAGTTCAGGTTCCCCGATGGAACGATGGGGTGGCTTCAAGGCCAAAGGGGACATGTCGCAGGCCTCCGGAAATGGAGCGAGACGCACGTCACATCATCAGGCGGCGGTGGGTATCTCCATCAGGGAACCGGACATATCAGCGCGCCTACCGTCAGGTCCACGGCCGTGGAGAAGGTTGAGTTCTGGGTAAAACCGAACGTCGGCAACGAAATTCAGTTGGCGGTAAACGTGGCCGTGAGAGACGGGCACGAGGTCGCGGTGGTGTGGGGCAACAGCGTCAGCGAACAGAGAGGTGACTACTTCTATTTTCGGAATTACTCGACGAATGTTGACTGGTTGTTGGTCAACAATGGTCATTTTGAGTCACTCTACAACCGGCATGCCCTTGAGCCGTTGAACAGAAAGTTTTGGAAGTCTCTGCTTGTTCCACTTGTCATGCTGGTTCTCCTGCTGGCCATAGTCGGTCCGAATGGCACAGCCATCTTCGTAGTTGCCATCGTGGCTTTGTTCATGTTCCTGGCACATGGACGGGAACGTGCGGGGGCGATCCAGCACTACCGCCAGCGGCTGTTTGATGAGCTTCGGGCTTTCACAGAGCGATTGGCTTGATCAAAGCCAGTATGTCTGGCTGGAAACGGCGGTTAGTTCGCCGCCAGCCGGCACAACCGCAGCGGCGCGTCGACGATGTTGGCGGTGATGGCCTGGCAGCCGGCGCGGCGCAGGCCGAGTGCCGCCAGCGCGTCGTCGGCGTTGCCGTAGCGGTGGTCCGGACGCTCGATCCCCCATAACAGCGCGGAATGATCGCGCAACTGGGCGGCGATGCCATCCCGGATGCGCGACGCCATCAAGGTGGGCAGCCAGGGCTGCGTCAGGTTGTTGTTCGTGCCGAAGAAGCGCACCGCGTCCGGCTGACGGGTGGCCAGGAAGGCGAGCGGCGACGTGTCGAGGAACAGCACCAGCGAGTCCGGAGGCAGGATCGGCATCGCCACCGACAGCGGCCGGCCGCCCGGCCGCGGCAGCCGGCCCCAATGCGGCGGCACGGTGTAGAGCACCAGCAGGGCGAGCAGCGCCAGCCCGCCCGCCAGGACCTCCCGGTGCCCGCGCCGGTCGCGAAGAACCATCAGGGCCGGGATCGCCAGCATCGGGCCGCTGAGCAGCTCCAGCAGCGACAGGTAGCGGAAGATCGAGAACTGCCGCTCCCACAGCGCGGTGCCGACCAGGAACAGCACGCACAGGAAGCGAACCGGGCCCGGCACCAGCGCCCGTCGCCAGGCGCCCACGACCAGCAGGCCCAGGCAGGCGAGCAGGGCCAGGGCGATGCGTGGATCGCGCATCGGCTGGTCCGGCTCCGTCACCAGCGGCGCGCGGTCGACCGCCCACAGGAACGGGTAGAACAGCGCCTGCATCCGCGTGCGCGGCAGGAAGCGCACGTCGACGAAGTGCCCGGCCATCGCCAGGGGCGAGCCGAACAGGTTGTTGTAGAGCGGGAAAAGCGGGTTGCCGGAATAATGGTAGAGCCGCAGCCACCACCAGCCGTCGCAGCCGACCAGCCCGATCGCGACGCCGAGCGACAACAGCACCGCCGTGCGAAGCCGCGCCTGCGCCGGCACCCCGGTCCAGAACAGCAGGCCGGCCGCCATGCCGACCGCGGCATAGGACAGGGTCAGCTTCAGGCCGAGGCCCAGGCCCACCAGCAGCCCGGCCAGCCCGATCCGCCAGGGGGCCGCCGCGGCCAGGCGATGGTCCAGGCGCAGCAGCGTCAGCATCGCGCCCAGGATCAGCGCGCAGGAGGTCATGTCGCTCATCGAGCTGGCGATGACCGGGTGGGTGGCGGCACCGGTGCCGCCGATCACCACCGACACGAGCGCCACCAGGCGCGCCTCCACCGTGCTGGCCCGCGTGACCTCCACCGTGAGCAGGAACAGGAGGAACAGCGCCACCGCCTCGGGCAGCACCAGCAGCGCGTTCAGCGCCCGGATGCTGGCGATCGCCCGGCTCAGCAGGTAGTACGGCAGGTCGCCCAGCGGCGGCAGGTAGCCCTGCGCCTGCGCCGGGGCGAGGTCACGGCCGAGCCTGCCGTGCAGCAGCGCGAACGGTCCGTACAGGTGGTAGTTGGCAAGGTCGTAGCTCGCATCCCCGGGCACCCGAACCGCCGCGAACAGCATCCAGCCGAGCAGGAACAGCATCGACAGCCCGAGCTGGCGCGCGGCGAGCCAGCCGGCGAAACGCCCTAGGCGCAACGGGGGATGACGGCCGCTAGGGTTTTGGCCCGGCGCCCGCCGAAAGGTTGTCGGTGCGGCGGATGAAGTCGGACGCGTTGTCGTGCAGTTCCCGCAGCGAATCCTCGTGCGCGTACACCATGTGGCCGGACTGGTACTGCCGGATCTCGACGTTCCCGGCCAGCGAGCGCGGGATCGGCAGGTGGCGCATCTCGTAGACGCCCTCGAAATACGGCGTGCCGAGGTCGAAGTAGCCCTGGTTGAGCTGCACCTTGAGCTTCGGGTTGTACTTCATCGCCGCCGCCAGGTCCGGCAGCACGTTGGGCACGCCGCGCACCGGATAGTCGGCGCCGGGCGGCTGGTGGGTGAAGCTCCAGTCGCGGATGTTGTTGGCGCTCTGCTTGTACTCCATCCAGCCCTCGCCGGCGGGGCCGCCATCGCCGTAGTGCAGCACGCGGCGCACGTAGTCGTTGAAGGTGGACAGGTAGGCGGATGACATCGCAGCACCCTGCGGGTCGTAGTCCGGCCGCTCCGCCAGCGGGTCCATCGCCGGGCCGGAGAAGCGGCTGTCCAGGCGGCCGGTGTCCAGCGCGTCCGAGCCGAGCAGGGTCTGCTCGAACTCGCCGCCGTTCACGCGCAGGTCCGCCTTGCGTATGTAGTCGACCGGCAGGCCGGTGTAGTCGTGCAGCCGGGCGGCGATGCGGTCGCGGTCGGCGTCCGACAAGGCGGTGCCCTGCTGCAGTGCCGCCGTATAGTCGGTCAGCGCGAAATGCTCCACCTCGCCGAGAAAGGCGCGCAGGTCGGGTGGCTGCGTCGGCAGCTTGTGGTGGTAGAACGCGGTGGCGGCGAAGCTCGGCAGGGCCAGCACGTAGGGCTGATCCACGCTCGGGTTGTGCTGCGGCCCGTCGATCGAGTTGTCGTAGTCCAGGATCTGCGACAGCAGCATCACCCCGTTCAGGTCGATGCCGCGCTCGTGCTGCAGCATCTCGGCCACGATCGCCGACCGGGTGGTGCCGTAGCTTTCGCCGAACAGGTACTTGGGAGAGTTGAACCGGCCGTAGCGGCCGAGGAACTGGGCGATGAAGCTGGTGAAGGCGTAGGCGTCCGGGTCGGTGCCGTAGAAGTCATGCGCGGCGTCCTTGCCCTCGATCCGGCCGAAGCCAGTACCGGGCGCGTCGATGAACACGAGGTCGGTCGCGTCCAGCAGGCTGTCGTCGTTGTCGACCAGCCGATACGGGGCGGCGGCGGTGTGGGTGTCGTCGGCGGTGACGATGCGCCTGGGCCCGAACGCGCCCATGTGCAGCCAGATCGTGGCCGAGCCGGGACCGCCGTTGTAGACGAAGGTGATCGGCCGGTTCTCCGGACGCGCGCCCTTCATCAGGTAGGCGACGTAGAACATCGACGCTTCCGCGGTCGGGTTCTTGTCGTCGTGGGTGCCGTCGGCCGGGTCGGAATCGTCCCAGCCCTTGGGGTGGATGACCAGGGTGCCGGCACTCGCCTGGTAGTCGATCTTGTGGCCGCGCACCGTGACGGTGCCGTCCGACACGACCTGACGCGGCATGAAGCGGGGCTGATGCGTGGGCGACTTGGTGTCGGCCGGCTCGTCGGCGTGCCCGACCGGGATGGCGGCTGACAGCATCAGCGCGGCCAGAGCGGCGCCGCGCAGCAAGGAAGATCGGGACACGAGGACGCTCCGGAACATGGATCGGGCCGGGGATACGCTCCCCGGCCCCCAAGTTCTGGACGCGAACCCGATTCGTTACAACGCGCTCAAAGGTGGAACACCACCTTCACGCACTTGTCCTCCTTGTCGCGGAAGGTCCGATACAGCTCCGGCCCCTCGTCCAGGTTGCTCGACCGGTGCGTGATCAGGAAGGTCGGGTCGATGCTGCCGTCCTGGATCAGCCTGGTCAGCGGCTCCATGTAGCGCTTCACGTGGGTCTGCCCGGTCTTCATGGTCAGGCCCTTCTGCACGATGGCGGCCATGTTCAGCGGCACCGGTCCCGAGTAAACGCCCGGCACCGAGATGATGCCGCAGGGCCGCACCGCTTGGACCATCTGCTCCAGCGCGTAGGGCCGCTCGGTCGCGGTCAGCTTCTCCTGCACCTTGGACAGCACGCCGAGCACGCCGCCATGGCCGGACGCTTCCATGCCGACGCAGTCTACCACCGCGTCGGCGCCCTGCCCGCCGGTGATCTCGCGTATGCGGTCCTGCACGCTCTCGTCGGTCGGGTTGATGATGTCGGTGGCACCGGCGATGCGGGCCAGCTCGATGCGCTCCGGCACGCTCTCGATGGCGATGATCCGCCCGGCCTTCATCAGCACCGCCGACTTGATGGCGAACAGCCCGACGGGACCGGCACCCCAGATCGCCACCGTCTCGCCGCCCTCGAGGCCGCAATGGTCGATCGCCTGCCAGCCGGTCGGCAGGATGTCGGACAGGAACAGCGCCTGCTCGTCGGACATGCCTTCGGGCACCTTCATCGGCCCCACGTCGGCCATCGGCACCCGGACATACTCGGCCTGGCCGCCGGCATAGCCGCCGGTGAGGTGCGAGTAGCCGAACAAACCCGCGGTCGGGTAGCCCTGCACCTTGGCCGCCATCTCGGCGTTGCGGTTCGAGCGCAGGCAACAGGACCAGTTGCCGAGCCGGCACATGCGGCACTCGCCGCAGTTGATGTTGAACGGCACCACCACCCGGTCGCCCTTCTTGAGCACGTGGTCGGGGCTGCCGACCTCGACCACCTCGCCCATGAACTCGTGGCCCAGGATGTCGCCCTTCTCCATGGTCGGCATCTGCCCGTCCATCAGGTGCAGGTCCGAGCCGCAGATGGCGCAGGCGGTCACCCGCAGGATCACGTCGCGCCGGTCCTCGATCGCCGGATCGGGCACCGTCTCGCAGCGGATGTCGTTCCGTCCGTTCCAGCATAGGGCGCGCATGGGGGTTCTCCGTTCAGGCCAATGCCGCGCAACGCCGGCGGACGCGGTTCGGTGTCCCGGGAGCCGATCACGCTTCGGCGCGTTCGAACCGCACATCGCGACGAGGAGTGGAACATGACCATGGAACACAGGCGGCTCGGGCGCTCCGGCTTCCAGGTGCCGGTGCTGAGCTTCGGCACCGGCACCTTCGGCGGCAAGGGCGAGTTCTTCGAGGCCTGGGGCAGCTCGGACGTGGACGAGGCCTCGCGGCTGGTCGACATCTGCCTCGACGCCGGGCTGACCCTGTTCGACAGCGCCGACATCTACTCCGGCGGGGCCGCGGAGGAGGTGCTGGGCCAGGCGATCAAGGGCCGACGCAACCGGGTGCTGATCTCGACCAAGGCCACCTTCCGCTCCGGCGACGGCGCCAACGACGTCGGCTCCTCGCGCATCCACCTGGTCGACGCGGTGGAAAAGGCGCTGTCCCGCCTCGGCACCGACCACATCGACCTGTTCCAGCTGCACGGCTACGACGCGCTGACGCCGCCGGAGGAAGTGCTGGGCACGCTGGACGACCTCATACGGGCCGGCAAGATCCGCTACATCGGCTGCTCGAACTTCTCCGGCTGGCACCTGATGAAGTCGCTGGCCGTGGCCGAGCGCTACAACCTGCCGCGCTACGTCGCGCACCAGGCGTACTATTCCCTGATCGGCCGCGATTACGAGGA
This sequence comes from Lichenicola sp., assembly GCA_965198655.1. GTDB lineage: Bacteria > Pseudomonadota > Alphaproteobacteria > Acetobacterales > Acetobacteraceae > Lichenicola. The sequence goes on from OZ240668.1 coordinate 589,930, forward strand.
CGAGCTGATGCCGCTCGGGCTGGATCAGGGCGTGGGCGCGGTGGTGTGGAGCCCGCTCGGCTGGGGGCGCCTCACCGGCAAGATCGGCCGGAACAAGCCGATCCCCGCCGGTTCGCGTCTGAACAAGGCGATGGTGACCGAGGCCGGGCCGCAGGTGTCCGACCAGTACCTGTATCAGGTGGTCGACGCGTTGGAGGCGGTCGCCGCCGAGGTGGAGCGCAGCGTGCCGCAGGTGGCGCTGAACTGGCTGTTGCAGCGGCCGACGGTCGCCAACGTCATCATCGGCGCGCGCAACGAGGAGCAGCTGCGGCAGAACCTGGGCGCGGTCGGCTGGAACCTCACGCCCGAGCAGGTGGCGGTGCTCGACCGCGCGAGCGTCCGGCCGAAGCCATATCCCTATTGGCACCAGGCGGGCTTCGCCGAGCGCAACCCGCCGCCGGTTTAAGGCCAGGGGCTTTGCCCCTGGACCCCATGAAGGGCAAAGCCCTTCAAACCCGATTCTTAAACAAAAAGGGGTCTGGGGCCTCCGGCCCCAGCGGGTCAAGGGCAGAGCCTTGGCCTTGCCGGCCCCGGAAAGGGGGCCACCATGAAGTGCTACCACCTGCCGCGCGCCACCGAGATCGACGACCTGGCACAGACGGAGCGGGACCGCCCGGATCCCGGCCCCGGCCAGGTCCTGGTGCGGATGCGCGCCTCCTCGCTGAACTACCGCGACCTCATGGTGGCGACCGGGTGCTACGGCGGCGGACCGCCGGCGCCCGGACTGGTGCCGCTGTCGGACGGCGCAGGCGAGGTCGAGGCGGTGGGCGAGGGCGTGTCCCGGATCGCGGTCGGCGACCGCGTCGCCGGCACCTTCTTCGCCACCTGGCAGGACGGGCCGCCGCTGCCGGAGCACCACAAGCATGCTCTTGGTGGCTCGGTGGACGGGGTGCTGGCGGAATACCGGCTGTTCGACCAGGGGGCGGTGGTCCGGGTGCCGCCGCAGCTCGACTTCGACGAGGCGGCCACGCTGCCCTGTGCGGGGGTCACCGCCTGGAACGCCCTGTTCGCGGGAACGCCATTGCTGGCGGGACAAACCGTGCTGACCCTGGGCACCGGCGGCGTGTCGATGTTCGCGGCACAGTTCGCCCGCGCGTCCGGGGCGCGCGTGATCGCCACCTCCTCGTCGGACGCGAAGCTCCAGCGGCTGCAGGCGCTGGGGGTCGCGGCGGCGGACTGCATCAACTACCGCACCACCCCGGACTGGGAACGGGCGGTGTGGCGCCTCACGGAGAAGCAAGGCGTGGACCACGTGGTGGAGGTGGGCGGTGCCGGCACCCTGCCGCGCTCCATCAACGCCACCAGGAGCGGCGGCACGGTGAGCCTGATCGGCGTGCTCACCAGCGGGCAGATCGACCCGACCGCGCTGCTGTTCCGCTCCGCGACCCTGCGCGGCGTGTATGTCGGCTCGCGGGCGATGTTCGAGGCGATGAACCGGCTGATCGAGGTCAACGGGATCCGGCCGGTGATCGACCGGGTGTTCCCGTTCGCCGAGGCGCGGGAGGCGTACCGGGCGCTGCAAGGGGCGGATCACGTGGGCAAGATCGTGATCCGGATCGACTAGCTGCCGCATCGACGCCGCGACGGTGCCCCCGTCACGCGGGCCCGCCGCACGGACCGCCGGTCGCGCGCCCCTGGAAGGATCGATACGGTGGGCCTACGGTCCGCGCGGGAAGCGGGAGCGCCAAGTCGATGTCACGTTCGTTGGAGCAGGTCGAGCCGGACCGTGCGCTGGTCCACGCCTTCGACGCGGTGCGGGCCCATACCGAGACGCTGAGCGCTGCGTTGCAGCCCGAGGACCAGGCGATCCAGTCCATGCCGGACGCCAGCCCGGCGAAGTGGCACCGGGCGCACACCACCTGGTTCTTCGAGCAGTTCGCGCTGCTGCCGCGCGACCCGCACTACCGCGCCTACGACGACGGCTTCTCCTTCCTGTTCAACTCCTATTACGAAGCGCTCGGCGCGCGCTATCCGCGGGCGACCCGCGGGCTGGTGACCCGGCCCGGTGCCGTGCAGGTCGGCGCCTACCGCGCCCATGTGGACGACGCGATGCGGACGCTGCTGCGGGCGGACCGCTCGGCCGAGCTCGATGGCCTGGTGACGCTCGGCCTGCATCACGAGCAGCAGCACCAGGAGCTGCTGGTGACCGACATGCTGCACGCCTTTGCGCAGAACCCGCTGACCTGGCGCGACGCCGGGATCGCGGTGCTGCCGGGCTGGACGCCGCCGCCGGGGGCGGCCGGGCCGACGCGGTTCCTGCAACGGCCGGACGGCGTGGTCACGATCGGTCATGACGGCGAAGGCTTCGGCTTCGACAACGAGTTCCCGCGCCACCGGGCGCTGCTGCAGCCGCACGCGCTGGCGAGCCGCCTGGTCCGCAACGTGGAGTGGCGCGCCTTCATGGAGGAAGGCGGCTACCGCACCGCTTCGCTGTGGATGTCGGACGGCTGGTCGCTCGCCTGCCGGGAAGGCTGGGACGCGCCGATGCACTGGCGCCCGGACGGCGGGGGCGGCTGGCTGACGGTGACGCCGGCCGGGCTGCAGCCGGTCGATCCGGAGCAGCCGGTGCGACACGTGAGCTGGTACGAGGCCGACGCCTACGCCCGCTGGGCCGAGGCCCGGCTGCCGACGGAGTTCGAGCTGGAGGCGGCCGCTTCCGAGCTGCCGGAGTTCCTGGGCCACGCCTGGCAGTGGACCAACAGCGCCTACCTGCCTTATCCGGGATTCCGGGCACAGCCGGGCGCGATCGGCGAGTACAACGGCAAGTTCATGATCAACCAGATGGTGCTGCGCGGCAGCTCCTACGCCACGCCGCCCGGCCACGCGCGGAGGAGCTACCGCAACTTCTTCGGGCCGGACAAGCGCTGGCAGGCGACCGGGCTGCGTCTCGCCCGGGACCTGTAGGCGCGGAGGGCCCGGCGATGCCGGACGCATCCGAGCCTCCGCGATCGGTGCTGGACGAGATCCTGGCCGGGCTGTCGGCCGGGCAGAAGACGCTACCGGCCAAGCTGTTCTACGACGAGGCCGGTTGCGCGCTGTTCAACCGGATCACGCGGCTGCCGGAGTACTACGTCACCCGCGCCGAGATGGCGCTGCTCGATCGGCACGCAGTCGAGATCGCCGCCCACGCCCCGCCCGGTGCTGCGCTGATCGAGTACGGCGCGTCCGACGAGGCCAAGGGGGTGGCGCTGCTCGATGCCGGGCGGCGCGACTTCGCCGCCTACGTGCCGGTGGACATCGCAGGACCGGCGCTCGCGGCGATCGCCGGACGGATGCGGCGCACCCATCCGGGCCTGCCGGTCGTCACGGTCGTCGCCGACTTCCTGCAGCCTCTGGCGCTGCCGCCAGAGGTAACCCGGCTGCCGTTGTTTGGGTTCTTTCCCGGCTCCACCATCGGCAACTTCCGCCCGCCGATGGTCGGGCGGTTCCTGCGCGCGGTGCGCGCCACCCTGTCCGGTGCGGAGGTGCCCCAGGAAGCGCCCTGGTTCGTCGTCGGCACCGACCTGCGCAAGGAGCCGTCGCGCCTCCTGCCGGCCTATGACGACAGCGAGGGCGTCACCGCGGCGTTCAACCGCAACATCCTGCGCCACGTGAACCGGATCGCCCCCGCCGGCTTCGATCCCGACGCCTTCGACCACCGCGCGGTGTGGAACGCGCACGAGGGCCGGATCGAGATGCACCTGCAGAGTCGGCAGGCGCAGGCGGTCGAGGTGGCCGGCCGCACGATCCGCTTCCGGCCCGGCGAGACCATCCACACCGAGGACAGCTACAAGCACACGCCCGACGGGTTCCTGGCCCTGGCGACGGCGGCCGGATGGCGCTCAGCCGGCTTTTGGAGCGATCCGGACGGGTTGTTCGGGATGCATCTGCTGCGCGGCTGAGGCGAGCTCGTCCCACCCGGAGCGCTTGCTCGCCAGCACCGCGGCGGGACGGATCTCCGGCATGGCGTCGAGATAGCGGCCGACCTGCTGCGCCAGTCCCTGCGCCACCGGGCCCTGCAGGTGCGCCTCGCGCGCCGCCTGGTCGGCGAAGAAGTCGACGATGGCGAAGCTGTTCGGCCCGCTCCTGAGCGCGTACCAGGCGACCGTCCCGTGCTCCTCCTCGACCAGCGCGCGGGCGCCCACCAGGAACTCGCCGAAGTCGCGGCCCTGCCCGAGCCGGGTCTGTATCGGCACGTAGAGCGCGTGATGCGTGGGCGCGTCGCCGGTCGGCAGCTTGGCCGCGACCAGCTCGGCGCTGGTGATGTCGGGCAGGCCGGTCAGGCTGCTCATGCTCTTGACCACCAGGCTGCGGCCGATGCCGCCGGCCAGGTGCTTCAGCCGTCCCAGGTTGCCGTCGAAGGTGTCGAACACCGCGAAATGGCTTGCATCGAAGCGGAGCGCATACCAATCGCGTGTGTCCGGCTCGGCCTCCGCGGTCGCCAGCGCGCCGTGCAGGAACCCGGTGATGTCAGCCTCGGCCCCCGGCTTGGCCTCGATCTCGACGAACAGCGCCTTTGGCATGAACTCTCCTCGTTGCAGCAGCCGATGAAACAGCCGGACGGGAACGGGGTTTCACGCCTGGCCGGACCTGTCCACCTGCACGCTCCAGCCGAGCCGGGCCTCGGCGCCGGGCGGAAGGTGCATGAGGTGCGGCTTGTCCGCGAACGGGCCGTCGAACCCGGCCGGGCTGGCCAGGCCGCGCCACGGCTCGATGCACAGGAACCCGGCCCCCGGCTTCGACCAGATCCCGAGTGCGGTCATGCCGTGCCACGCCACCACCAGCGCCGGGCCGGCGCCGGGCGCCTCGTAGCGCAGCGAGTCGCTGGCCGGATGGTCGAGGATCACCGCGTCATCGGCGAACAGGCGCTCGTCCAGGGGGAGAACGCGGTCGGCGATCGGGCTCGGCTCCGGCTCGGGACGCAGCAGCCCGCCGGCGACGCGGCGGATCGGCGCCGGCTCGTCGCGGGCGAACACGAGCCGGTGCGCCGTCTTCGGCACCCCACCTACGAGCGGCCAGCGGAACGCCGGATGTGCGCCGAGCGAGGCCGGCAGCATCGCGTCGCCCGGGTTGTGCAGGCGGTACTCGACCGCGAGCCGGTCGCCCTGGAGCCGGTAGCCGATCTCCAGGGTGAAGCGGAACGGGTAGATCGCCCGCGTCCCGGCGTCGTCGCGCAAGACGAGGCGGCAGCCCGCCCCGTCCCGTTCGAGCCAGTCGAAGCGGCGGTCGCGGGCGAAGCCGTGCTGGGTCATGCGGAAGTCCTGCCCGTCCTGGCGCAGCGTGTCGCCGGCGAGCCGACCGACGATCGGGAACAGCACCGGCGCGTGCCGCGGCCATTCCGGCCCCGCCTGCCACAGCAGCTCGCCGGCGGCGTCGCTGTGCAGCGAGGTCAGCTCGGCGCCGTCCGCCTTGACCGCGACGGCGAGCCGGTCGTTGCCAAAGCGATGGATGGTGGCGTCGGAACTGCTCATGGGGCCGCCCGTGTCAGGATGACTGCCATCATGGACGCCGACCACTCCATGGTGACAAGCGGCAGGCATCCGGCCGCGCAGATCGTGATGCGGTCACCTGGCTGCCGCGAGTGCGGCGATGCAGGCACGCCTGGCCGAGGCGAGCTTCGTGTCCTTGACCCGTTGCACCGCGCGCATCGCCTTCGACCGGTAGGCCGAAAGATCGGGTACCGTGTCCTCGATGAACGGCAGCCCGCACACGCGGTCTGCGCCGATGACGGGACCGTTCGCTGGATCAAGGGCGGCCAGCACGGCGTTCGGGTTCTTCGGCAGGGAGAAGGCGAGCGAGATGCCGAGGTCTTCGGCACTGCCGGCGTCGCTTCCGGAGGCGAGCAGGGGAGCAAGCGCAATCCAGTCGGCGCTGCCGCTGTCCATACGGTCGGAAACGGCATCCCATTGGTCCGCCTTCGCAAGGTCCGCGATCGTCGCCTTCGCGCCCTCCCGCTTGATGCTGTCCCTGATTGCGGCGGGATTGGGAGCGGATGCCGCGAGAACCGGTGACGTCGCAGCCAGGAACGCCGTCAGGACGGCGGAAGCGGTGCGCGCCGTCATGGCGTGACCTGAACAACATGGTCGCCGCTGGTCCAGATCGACTGCCGCGCGGCACGAGGCAGGATGATGCAGCCATCCGATGCCTGCCCAGGATGTCTGGTGCTGTCTCCATGCACACGCAACAACGTCCGGCCGAAGGTGTTCGTACCCGGTAGCGGATCGAGGTTCATGGTGTAGGAGCCGGTATGGTTGCTACTGTGCGGACTGCCGACCCTGTAGGCTCCTTGCGGAGTCGGACCGATGCTTGGCATGGCCGCCATGTTGGCGTTGTTGCGGCCGATGCCGTGTCCAGAATAGCCGGTTGCCACATCCTGCCCGTTCCGGCTGAGCCTGCCGGTGCTTTGACTATAGGTCCAGGGCATGGATCCTTCTCCTTCACGACGCAGTATACGCGCTACACGATAAGCGCGTTCGTCCGTATCTGACGAGAACGAGGAGAGGCGATGGACGCGCTGCTGGTCGAGGTCGTGCGGGGCGGCCGGGTGGAGTCGCGGCACGGCGGCAGCGCGGTGGTGGTGGATGCGCGAGGCCGTGTGCTGTTCGCCGCCGGCGCCATCGAGGAGCCGGTCTACACCCGCTCCACGGTGAAGGCGCTGCTGGCGCTGCCGCTGGTGGAGACCGGGGCGGCGGACCGGCTCGGCCTGTCGGACGACGAGCTGGCGCTGACCTGCGCGTCGCATGGCGGGCTGCCGAAGCATGTCGAGACCGTCCTGTCCATGCTGCGCAAGGTGGGACAGGAGCCGGGCTGCCTCGAATGCGGCACGCACTGGCCGAGCGACCGGAAGGCGGCCGCGGCGCTGTCCGCTTCCGGCGCCGTCCCGTCGGCGCTGCACAACAACTGTTCCGGCAAGCATGCCGGCTTCGTTTGCGTCGCCTGCGACGCGCACGACACGGTCGCCGGCTACGTCCGGCCGGAGCACCCGGTGATGCGGGCGGCGACCGCGGCGGCGTCGGCGCTGACCGGCGCGCGCATGGACGCGGACAACCGGGCGGTCGACGGCTGCGGCATACCGACCCACGCGATCCCGCTGCACGCGCTGGCGCTCGGCTTCGCCCGGTTCGGCAGCGGCGCCGGCACGACGCCGGACCGGGCGGCCGCTTCGGCGCGGCTGCGCCGGGCGGTGGCGGCGCATCCGGAGCTGGTGGCGGGGCCGGGACGGTTCGACACGCGGCTGATGCAACTGTTCGGCGCGGCCGTGTTCAGCAAGACCGGCGCGGAAGGGGTGCACGTGCTGGCGCTGCCGGAGCAGGGGCTCGGGCTGGCGGTCAAGTGCGCCGACGGCGCCACCCGGGCAGCCGAGGTCGCGGCGGCGGCACTGCTGGCGCGCCATCTCCCGGCGTCGGCGGACGGGGAAGCGGCGCTGGAACGGCTGTGCCGGCCGAGCCTGCGCAACTGGGCCGGCACCGAGACCGGCCTGATGCGGCCGGCCGGCCCGCTCGCCGGGTGATCCCGGTCAGACGCGCGCGTCGACCGGCGCCGCCACGTCCTGCGGCGAACGCTGCCCGCGGCCGAAGGTGGCGTAGAACGTCGCGGCGGTGAACACGAACGCGCCCACGGCGTTGCCGACCGTCACCGGGATCTCGTTCCACAGCCACCAGTCGCCCATCGTCACCGGCGCACCCAGCATCATGCCGACCGGGATGGCGAACATGTTCACCACGCTGTGCTCGAAGCCCTGGCTCACGAAGATGAAGATCGGCAGCCAGGCGCCCAGGATCTTGCCGGCGGTGGAGGTGGAGGCCAGGCCCATCACCGAGCCGAGGCTGACCATCCAGTTGCACAGGATCGCCTTGACGAACACGGTCAGCAGCCCGGCCATCCCGAACGCCTCGTAGGCGGTGGTCTTGGTCACCGCCAGCGCGCGCAGCCGGTCGGCGACCGGGCCGCCGGCGGTGTGACCGGCCTCGGTGGCCGCGATCCAGAACAGCAGGGCATAGATCAGGCTGCCGAGCAGGTTGCCGCAGAACACCAGCCCCCAGTTGCGCAGCACCGCGCCCCAGCCGATCCGGCCGGCGAACAGCGCCACCGGCAGCAGGGCGAAGTTGCCGGTCAGCAGCTCCATCCCCAGCACCACGATCAGCGCGAAGCCGGCCGGGAACAGCAGCGCGCCGACCACGAACTGCCCGGTCTGGGCGAACAGCAGGAAGGCCATGGAGGTGACGAAGGCGAGGTAGGCGCCGGCTAGGGCGGCGCGGATCAGCAGGTTGAGCGCGGACAGCCCGGCCTTCACCCGCCCGGCCTCGACCATGCTGTCCACGAGCTGGGCCGGCTTCACGTAGTCGGACAAGACGGGGCACTCCTTGAACGGGTCGGGTGCCGCGGCACGCCAGGTGACGGTGGTAGACCCAGGGAGGCCGTGTAACAACACGGGATCCGCGCGCCGGACGAGGAGGCAACGCCATGGAGGACCGCTTCACCGACCGGCTGCGGCGCGACACCCGGCCGGCCTGGGAAGCGGCGACCGGGCACCGCTTCGTGCGCGCGCTGTGCGACGGCACGATCGGCGATGCCGTCATGGCGCGCTACCTGGTGCAGGACCACCGCTTCCTCGACAGCTTCCTCATGCTGCTGGGAGCGGCCATGGCCACGGCCGACACGCTCGACGCCCGGCTGCGCTACGGGCGATCGGCCGGGGTCGTGTCCGGTGAGGAGAACACCTACTTCCTGCGCGCCTTCGCGGCGCTGGGGATCGACGAGGCCGACCGGATGGGGGTTCCGGACGCGGCGCCGACCCGGGCGTTCAAGGCGCTGATGCGCGAGGCGGCGGCGAGCGGGCGCTACGTCGCCGCGCTGTCGGTGCTGTGCGTGGCGGAATGGCTGTATCTCGACTGGGCCGCCGCGGCACCACGGCCCCTGCCGCCCTGCTTCGTCCACGCCGAATGGATCACCCTGCACGACAACCCGGACTTCCGGGCGTTCGTGGGCTTCCTGCGTGCGGAGCTGGACCGGGTCGGGCCGGCCGATGCCGACATCGCCCGCGACGCCTTCACGCGCGCGGTGGCGGCCGAGGCGGCGTTCTTCGACGACGCCTACGCACCGGACGCGTAGCGCCGCCGGCTACTCCTTGCCCGGCTTGATCTCGTGGTCGCCGGCGGCGTCGGCGGCCTTCTTGCACATGAACTTGCCGCGCTTGGTGTGGCCGAAGAACTTGTCGCCCTGCATGTGGTAGCCGTGGCTGCGCAGGTTGACCCAGACCACCGCGTCGCCGGGGCAGGAGATCCCGGGCGAGACCGCGCCCGCGGTCGCCGGCGCGCGGGCGGACTTGCCGGCGGAGCTCTGGCTGGGCGAGCCCTGGCCGGAGGTGCCCGGGGTCGACGTGCTTTGGGCGGAGGCGGCGGAGGCGGATATAAGGACGGCGGCGAGGGCGGCGGCGGAACGGGTGGTCATGGGCCTCGGGAACTCCTTCGGGTTGAAACAGGGACCGCTTGGCAATCAGTCCACCAGACGGCGGGCGAGGTAGACGGCTTCCAGCGCCTGCTCGTGCGCGATCTCGCCGAGGTTGGCGGTGCCGGCATGGCCGCCCTCCGTATCCTCGTAGTACAGGAACGGAACGCCAAGCTGATCGAGCCGCCAGGCGAAGCGGCGCGCGTGCACCGGCCCCACCCGGTCGTCGCGGGTCGAGGTGAAGATGAACGGCTCCGGATAGGCGACGCCGGGCCGGAGCGCCTGCAGCGGCGAGATGCGGGCCAGGAAGGCGCGCTCGGCGGGCTTCGACACGCTGCCGTACTCGTCCACCCAGGAAGCGCCCGCCGCCATGGTCTCGAAGTGCAGCATGTCGAGCAGCGGCACGCCGATGATCACCGCCCGCCACAGCTCCGGATGCTGCGTGAACTCCACCCCCATCAGCAGCCCGCCATTGGAGCGGCCGCGTATGCCGAGCCGGCGCGAGGAGGTGATGCGTCGCGCGATCAGGTCGCGTCCCACGGCGGCGAAGTCGTCGAACACGCGCTGCCGCTCGGTCTTGCGTCCGGCCTCGTGCCAGGCCGGCCCGAACTCGCCGCCGCCGCGTATGTTGGCCAGCACGTAGACCCCGCCGCGCGCCAGCCACAGCCGCCCGACCGCGCCGGAATAGACCGGCGTGTTGGACACGCCGAAGCCGCCATAGGCGGTGAGCTCGGTCGGGTTGGACCCGTCCAGCGTCATGCCGCGCCGGTGCACCACGAAGTACGGGATCGCGGTGCCGTCGGTGGAGCGCGCCTGCAACTGCTCGACCACCAGGCCGGAGGCGTCGAACTGCGCCGGCAGCGCCTTCACCCGGTCGGCGGCGCCGGTGCCGGCGTCGACCAGCCAAAGCTGGCTCGGGGTTAGGAAGCCGGTGACCTGCAGGAAGGCGTGGTCGTCGTGCCGGCCGCTATCGACCAGGCTGATCGACGCGTTGTCCGGAAGCGCCAGGGGCTGCGCGCGCCAGCCGTTGGCCGCGGGCGTGAACACCAGCGCCCGGCCGCGCACGTTGTCGGTGATCGCCGCGACCACGTGGTTCCGCGTGACGCCGACCGACTCCGCCTCCACCGACTGGCGCGGACCAGGCGCGAACACCAGTTGCGGCGGGGCGTCGGGATGGGCGGGGTCGAGGGCGGCGAGGCTGCCGGCCGAGATGGACGGCCCCGCCTTGGGCTGCCAGTCCTGGTCCAGCTTCGCCACCAGGCGCCCGTCGACCAGCCCGACCACCACCGCCTTGGGCGGCAGCGGCAGCGGCAGCAGCCCGTGCGGCATGAGTTGCTGGTACGCCTTGGTGAAGAAGGTGACGCCGCGATCGACCAGCACCGTCCTGTGGCCGTCGCCGTCGACCATCACCTCCGGGGTGACCGCGATGTCGGCCGGCGTTCCCCGCGTCACCTCCGCGGCCCGATCCAGCGCCTGGCCGCGACGCAGCCGCTTGACGATGAACGGGTAGCCCGACGCGGTCAGGCTGCCGGGACCCCAGTTGCGCGCCACCAGAAGCGTGTCCCCATCCTCCCAGGCGAGGGTCTGCTTGGACCGCGGCAGCACGAACCCGCCGGACACGAAGCGCCCGGTGGGCAGGTCGAACTCGCGCGCGGTGGTGGCGTCCTCGCCGGCGTCGGACAGCAGCACGAGGCAGCGCGTGTCCGCGGGCTCCGCGCATTCCACCCCCTTCCACACCCAGTTGGCGTGCTCCGAGGCGGACAGCGCGTCGAGATCGAGCACGGTGTGCCAGGCGGGCGAGGCGCTGCGGTAGGAGGCGAGGTCGGTGCGCCGCCACAGGCCGTGCCGGTGCCCGGCATCCTGCCAGAAATTGTACACCTGCCCGCCGATCACCTTCGGGATTGGGATCCGCTCCGGCGCCTGCGCCACCGCCAGCGCGTCGGCGTGGAACGCGGCGTAGCGGGGATCGTGCTCCAGCACGCCGAAGGTGCGGGCGTTCCGTTGCCGGACCCAGTCCAGCGCCTGCGCGCCTGCGATGTCGGTCAGGAAGGCGGGCGGCGTCGCGACCGGAGCCGGGTCCGCGAGCGTGGTCGCGGCCCGGAGCGGTGGGGCCAGGAACGAGGCGATCAGCAGCAAGGCGAGGGAGCGCATGGATCTTCCAGAAGGGGCGGGCCGGATGCGGCCCGGTTGCGACAAGGCAGGAACCGGGAGGCCAATGCAACATCCATGCAGGCTCCGGCGCCCGCCGGGTTTTCCGGATTCGGCGCCCGGAAACGAGGTGCCGGCGCAGCGCCCTTCCGGCATGAACGGGGCAGGCATCGATCCGGCACGGGAGATTTCCATCATGGACAGCCAGGCGCTCACCACCGCCGCCGCTCCCGACCGTCCGGGCGATCCGCGCTGGGCTCGCATCCTGGCGCGTGACAGGACGGCGGACGGCACGTTCTGGTACTCGGTGGTCACCACCGGCGTGTACTGCCGGCCGTCCTGCCCGTCGCGCGCCTGCAACCCCGGCAACGTCGTCATCCACGACAGCCTGGAGGCGGCCCGGGCGACTGGCTGCCGCGCCTGCCTGCGCTGCCGTCCCGACGAGCCGTTCCGCGACGCCGCGACCGCGGCCGTCGCCCAGGCCTGCCGGCTGATCGACGAGGCCGGGCAGGCGTTGCCCCTGGCCGTGCTGGCGGAGGCGGTCGGCCTCAGCCCGCAGCGCCTGCACCGCGCGTTCAAGGCGGCAACCGGGGTGACGCCACGGGCCTTCGCCGCCGCACGGCGGGCGGCACGGCTGCGCGACCGGCTGGGCGGGAGCGGCACCGTGACGGCGGCGATCCACGAGGCCGGATACGGATCGAGCGGCCGGTTCTATGCCGAGGCCGAGGGCGTGCTCGGCATGACGCCGCGGCGCTACCGGGCCGGCGGCGCCGGCGAGGTGCTGCGGTTCGCCGTCACGGGCTGTTCGCTCGGCGCGATCCTGGTGGCGAGCAGCGCGCGGGGGATCGCCGCCATCCTGCTCGGTGACGATCCCGACCGGCTGCTGGGAGAGCTGCGGGAGCGCTTTCCGCGTGCGCGGCTGGTCGACGGCGACCCGGCGTTCGAAGCGCTGACGGCGCAGGTGGTGGCCTTCGTCGAGACGCCGTCGGCGGGGCTCGACCTGCCGCTGGACATACGCGGCACCGCGTTCCAGCAGCGCGTGTGGCAGGCGCTGCGGCAGGTCCCGGCCGGCGACACCGCGAGCTACGCCGAGATCGCGTCGCGGCTGGGCGTGCCCGGTGCCGTGCGGGCGGTGGCGGGGGCCTGCGCCGCCAACCCGCTCGCCGTCGCCGTGCCGTGTCACCGGGTGGTCCGCCGCGACGGGGCGCTGTCCGGCTATCGCTGGGGGGTGGCGCGCAAGCGGGCGCTGCTCGATCGCGAGGGCGCGCAGGCGGCCTCGTGTCGGCCCGAGCCCGATGGCGCGCCATGACGCGCGAGCAGCGTCCATGACCGCGCGTCACGGCGCCGGCGAGCTCGACCTGCCGGCCAGGGAGCTGGATCTGGAGCTGGGGCCGGGCGCCGTCCTGCTGGGCGGGTTCGCGCTGACGGAGGCAGCGTCCCTGCTCGAGGCCCTGAACGGGATCCTGCGTTCCGCCCCGTTCCGCCACATGACGGTCCCGGGCGGCCGGCGCATGTCGGTGGCGATGAGCAATGCCGGCACGGTCGGCTGGGTGGCCGACCGCGGCGGCTACCGCTACGCCCCGGCCGATCCCGAGACCGGCCGCGCCTGGCCGGCGATGCCGCCGGCGTTCGCGGCCCTGGCGGCCAGGGCGGCGAGCCGGGCGGGATACGACGGCTTCGCGCCCGATTGCTGCCTGGTCAACCGCTACCAGCCGGGCGCGCGGATGTCGCTGCACCAGGACCGCGACGAGCGCGACGTCCAGGCGCCGATCGTGTCGGTCTCGCTCGGCCTGCCGGCGACGTTCCTGTGGGGTGGCGCCTCGCGCAGCGACAGTCCCCGTCGCCTGCGCCTCCAGCATGGCGACGTGGTGGTGTGGGGCGGCCCGTCGCGGCTGGCGTTCCACGGGGTCGACGCGCTGAAGGCGGGCGAGCATCCGGCCACCGGCGCCGCGCGCATCAACCTCACCTTCCGACGGGCCTTGTGACGCCGGCTCACCGCCGGCGCGACAGGTGCAACCCGACCAGGCGGGACAACAGGATGGCCGGGAACAGTTGGCCGATCACGGTTTCCAGGTCGGCCAGGCTGGATGCCAGCGGCGAGCGCGTCACCACCGCGCCGTCGCCGATGGAGGTGAGGCGGGTGAGGCTGAAATGCAGCAGCTCCGCCCCGTGCGCCGACGGGCGGGAGGACAGGCCGGACATGGCGTCCGGCGCCAGCAGCACGAGCTCGGCGAAGGCGATCGCGAACAACAGCGTGATGTTGAGGTAGACGAACACCGCCCCTGCGATCCGGTGGTGGTTCACCTCGCCGGGTCCGAACACGGCTCGCACCATCGCCGCCGTCACCAGGACGTTGTAGGCGAACGCCATGCCGAGGGTGATGGCATGCGGCAGCAGCCCGGGCAGGAACCGCGACAACAAGGCGAGCCCGAAGCTGGTGGCCAGCGCCAGCCTGAGGGGCATGGACCGGGCCAGCAGCGCGATCGCGGCGCCGGCGAGAAGGAGCTGGAGCAGCGTCGCCACGCTGCGATCCACGTCGCCGGCGCTCAGTGCCGGGATCGCCACGAAAACGAACACGGCCTCGAGCGCCAGCATCAGGCTGAACTGCCAATCGGGCTCGCGGGCAAAGAGCTGGCGCCGTGCCGGCGATCCGGCCACGGACAGGCGCCCGGTCGCATCCATCGCCGTATTCCCCATCGCCGTATTCCCCATCGCCGTATTCCTCGGGAGAAGAGGTCGGGACCCAAGCCTGGCCCGGATCAGCCCCGGTTGCCAGGACCCCGGGCCTGCCGGCGGGACGGTGCGTGTGGCGGAGGCGCTCAGCGCGGCGCCGCGGCGGTCTCGCTCGGATCGGCGACGGCGATGCGCGTCCACTGGTACTGCCCGTCCGGCCCGCTGACGCCGAGCAGCCAGGTTTCCCCGGTTAGCGTGTTGAGCAGGATGGTGGCGCGCGATGGCGGATTGCTCGGGTAGATGACGAACACCGGCCCGGGCGGTGGCGGCACCGGCTGCGCCTGCCCTTGTGCGGCTTGCGGTGGCGGGGCGGCCTCGGCCGGAGGCTGTGCCTGCGTCGGCGACGGCGCCTGAACTCCAACCCGGGCCTGGGCCTGGCCGGCCGGCGCCGGTGTTGTGGCCGCGACGATCGCCGGGACCACCCAACGCATTGCCCGCCTGCCGACCATGGACAACCTCCCCTGCCATGCCTCGCGTCCGGTGGACGTCGAGGCGCCCCACCTTGCGGCCTACCTGTCGAGCTGGGCGCGAAGCCGTCGCCACAGCCTGTCTTCCGACCGGTCGCTTTCCGCCCCGGCCTGGGCCGAAAGCTGCTCGACCAGGCGCGTCGCGATCAGGCCGCGATGCCCGATCTGCCAGTTGTCCGGGCTGGTTCCCGCGGCCGACCAGGGCGGCAGGGTCAGCAGCAGCCGGTGGGCCAGCGCGTCGAGCAGCGGCTCGTAGGTCGCGCGCAACGCTGCGAGCGTAGCCCGGGCGCCGGGCGCGTCGGTCCAGCCCAGCCCGGCCTGGGTGAGCGTGTCGATCAGCTGCCGGTAGGCCCCGTCGTCCAGGCGGTCGCCGCCGTCGTAGCGGGACGGCGACACGGCGAAGGAGCGGGCCATCTCGACGATTACCATGCGGCCCATGGTGAAGGTCATCCGCGCCTGCAGCGGGCTGGTTCCTTCCAGGCCGACCAGGATCAGGGCGCAGGTGTCGATCACCGCCGCCAGCGCCGCGAGCCAGGACTGGCTGTCGTGCTGCGAGCGGTAGTACACCAGCACCGGGTAGCTGAGATGGCTTTCCAGCAGCTCCGATCCCCACACCTCCCATCCGCGCAGCAGCTCGTCGAGCTTGGACAAGCCGCCCGGCTCGCTGTGCCGGGTGAGCAGGGTGCTGGCGGTGGGCGGCGTGCCGGCCCGGACGTCGAGCTGGATGACGTGCGCCTCGCGACGGGAGAACAGCTGGTAGAGCACCGGCAGGTAGCCGATCACCAGGGCCAGGAAGCCGAAGCCGAGCCCGGCCTCGGACACCGACAGCATGCGCGCGAGGCGCGAATGCGGCACCACGTCGCCGTAGCCGAGGGTGAAGAAGGTGACCCCGCTCATGTAGATCTGGTCGCCGAGCGGCGAGGCGTGCGGCGCGTGCGCCTGCAGCGTCCAGCCCAGCGCGCCGAAACCCAGGATCAGGCCCACCGCCCACAGGGTGAACAGGACCACCATCGACAGCGGCCCGAACATGCTCAGGAAGTGCTCCCGGAGCGCGCCCTTGAAGGCGCGGGAACAGTGCCTCCAGACGAACCAGACGCTGCGGAAGTAGAGGCGTGCCGCGCGGAAGCGTCGGGCCACGCGCCGCGGCAGCAGCATCACCTCGAAGGCGTCCTGCAGCACGAGACCGATCAGGCTGGCCGACGTGAGCGCCAGGAGCGGGATGAGCATGGGGGTGGAATGCGACGCGCAACCCGGAGTTGCCGTGGCGGCCGGCTGCTGATTGTCAGGAACCGGTCGGTATGGCTCCTAGACCGATGAAGCTGCTGTTGGACGGCCTGATGTCGCTCCTTGTTTCTAGTTGGTTTCAAGGACGATCGTTCGACGCCGAACGGCCTGATTGCCCAGCCAGACCACGCCGGTCGCCAGGAACAAGGCAACGACCGCGGAAAGGATCATGAAGAAGTCCTCGACCGCCTCATCACCGTTGAAGCCGAAACACGAACTCAGACGCACGAGGGTAGTGGTCATGCCGGGAGTGAAGCTGACGTGGCCGAAAGCCATCGTAAAGCCGAACCAGAGTATGGCAGCGGCTAGGACGTTAAGAGATGTTCTCATTTTACGTCCACCGTTCCGTAGACCCGTTCGGCAAGTCCTGGGACACTCATCGGCTTGGTCGAAAGCAGGGCTTTCCGTAGCACATCGAAGTTTATCGGGTTAGTCAGCGTGATGCATCCTTCGCTCAGCCCGCGGGGCCCGATGGGATGCAGACGGAAGTTGTCCCGCTTCACGCCTTGAACGAAGGTAAAGTCGTCGACGACCCCGTCGTTGCGATAAAGCGCAAACCACTTGCCCCGATCCGTGCCGTACATGTGTTCGAGAAAGAAGTCCCTCAGGTAGCCAAGACGACCACCGGATTGCCGGTCAACGATGTAGTATCGACCCGGTAGCAGGGGCCCTATGTCGGCCATGGTCACGTCAGCGGGATTGTCGCGCCCTGCGCCGGTGCCGGAGAACACCGGAAAGTTTCCTACGCCTCTACATTCGAGGGCGGTAAAGGCCTTGCTGTTGAGAGTCATGTTGCAGGCAATAGGCATACGTTACGGCTTTGCCTTTATCGGTTACGGAAACTCAAGAAACGCGTCCTTCAACAACATGGTCCATCAGCAGGTTGACGATCTCTCGAGCCCGGCGACCTCCCGCTCCAGCTGCGTGGTCCTGCGCTGGGATCGTCTTTCCGCATACCAAAGCAAAATTGTTCCTCCTTCGGTCTTCGGGACGGCTGTGGCTCCAGCCTGAGTGGCGCCGGGTTGCTCGATGGGAGTGACCACCGCGTCCTTGCAGCTAGTCTTCGATTGACCTCAGGCGTCTGTGTAACGTGCTACGACGCAGCATTTTCTGGATTGAGCTGAGCCGCACTTGTAACGGCGTCCCCGGAGCCGCGCGGTCAAGAGAAAACCAAGGATGGGAGGCGCCTCCCCTGATCCTTTCGCTGCACCGCCTGAGGCCAGGCCTAGCCGTCCGGATCGGAGCGGTCGGTGCGCCGGGTGCCCTTCAGGGCGGAGCGCACGGTCTTGGCCGTGAGCCTGCGCTCGTTCGAGCCGCGCGTGGGCCGGGTCGGCCGGCGGATGGGTGCTGGCGGCTTGGCCGCTTCCCGGACCAGGGCGGCCAGCCGCTCCAGCGCGTCGGCGCGGTTGCGCTCCTGGGTGCGGTGGCGGTTCGCGGTCAGCACCAGGATGCCGTCCTTGCTGAGCCGGCGCCCGGCCAGCGCCCTCAGGTTCGCCTTGACGCGGTCGTTGATGGAAGGCGACGCGGTCATCGCCCAGCGCAACTGCACCGCGGTCTCGACCTTGTTGACGTTCTGGCCGCCGGGCCCCGCCGAGCGGATGAAGCTCAAGCTGATCTCGCTCTCGTCGATCGACAGCCGGTCGTCGATCCGGATCTCCGCCATCAGCGTCCGCCTCGAACTGGCCGAACGGGCCGGTACGGCGTTAGCACGGGCAGCCTGTCCGAAGAGGATGACCATGACGCCCTGCCTGCACCGGCTCCTCCCGCTTCTGGTCCTGCTGCCCGGCGTCCTGTGTTCGGGCACGACGCTGGCGCAACAAGCCCCGCCGCCGCCGATGGATGCCGGACGCTGCGACTACTTCTCCCGGCTCCACCGTTTCGCCGAGGAAAGCAAGAGCATGTGCGACGAGGGGCGCCAGGTGAAGGTCGGGCCGCTGACCGGCCAGATCCTCCAGCAGTGCCGCGCCCTGCAGGGCGACCGCTTCGACCGGCAGCCGATCGACGACATGATCGCCAGCTTCTCGTCGCAGGTGGAAAGGCAGGGACTCGGCAACGCCTGCCACGCCATCAAGATCCAGGTGTGGGACCTGATCCAGCAGTGACGGGGCGGACGCCTGGGGCGGGGAGGGAAGCGTGAAGAAGCTGATCAACGATCCGGGCCGGGTGGTGCGGGAGATGCTGGAGGGCAGCGTGGCGCGGGCGCCGTTCCAGGCGCTGCTGCCCGACGACGACGTCGTGCTGCGACGGGATGGCGGCGGGCAGGGGGTGGCGGTGATCTCGGGTGGCGGCAGCGGCCACGAGCCGGCCCATGCCGGCTACGTGGGCCCCGGCATGCTGGCCGCCGCGGTCGTTGGCGACGTGTTCACCTCGCCCAGCGTTGACGCCGTGCTCGCCGCCCTCCAGGCGGTGACCGGTCCGGCCGGCGCCCTGCTGGTGGTCAAGAACTACACCGGCGACCGGCTCAACTTCGGCCTGGCCGCCGAGCTGGCGCGCGCGGGAGGGCTCACGGTCGAGCTGGTGGTGGTCGCCGACGACGTGTCGCTGCGGAACACGGTGCCGCGGAAGCGCAGGCGGGGCATCGCCGGAACGGTGCTGGTGCACAAGGTGGCTGGCGCCGCCGCGGCGGCCGGCCTACCGCTCGCCGCGGTAAAGGCGCTGGCGGAGCGAACCGCGGGCCGGCTCGGCACCATGGGAGTAGCGCTCGGCGGCTGCACCCTGCCCGGCGCGGACGGGTCCGGGTTTGCGCTCGGAAACGACGAGGTCGAGCTCGGGCTCGGCATACACGGTGAGCCGGGGGTGAGCCGGGCGGCCTTCGACACCTGCGACCGTCTGGTCGGCACCATGATCTCGACGATCGCGGACGAGCTCGGCCTACGCGGCGGCAAGCGGATCGCGGTGCTGGTGAACGGCCTCGGCGCTACCCCGCCGATGGAGCTCGACATCGTCATGCGGGCGACGCTGCGCGCGCTGCGGGACCGGACGCTGGACGTCGTCCGCGGCTGGTGCGGCAGCCTGCTCACCGCGCTGGACATGCCCGGCTGCTCGATCACGCTGCTGGCGCTGGACGAGGAGCTGCTCGGGTTTCTCGACGCGCCAACCGAGGCGCCGGCGTGGCCGGGACCGGGCGTGCTCAACCACGACGTGGTTCATCGCGTCCCGCGACGGGCCCGGACGAATGGCGACGAGGGGCTGGCCGCGCCGTCGGAGGCGGGGTTGCAGGTCCGAGCCGCCGCCCTTGCCGCCGCGCACGGGCTGATCGGCGCCGAGGCGACCCTGACCGCGCTCGACTCCCAGGCCGGCGACGGGGACCTCGGAAGCAGCATGACCCGGGCGGGCCGGGCGGTGCTCGCCCTGCCGCCGGACGCCTGGCATTCGCCGTCGCACGCGTTGCAGGCGATGAGCGACGCGATCCGGCGTGCGGTCGGCGGAAGCTCCGGCCCGTTCTACGCGGTGGCGCTGTCCCGCGCCGCGCGGCGGCTGGAGGGGATCGAGCGGCCGGGCCTGCCGGACTGGAGCGACGCGCTGCGGCAGGCCATGGAGGCCATCTGCCAGCTCGGCGGCGCGCGGCCGGGCGACCGGACCATGGTCGACGCGCTCGGGCCGCTGGTGGACGCGTTGCAGGCGGCTGGTGGGAGCCGCTGGAGCCGGGACGCGTGGTCGCGCTGCGTCGCCGCCGCCCGTGCTGGCGCCGACGCGACCGCCACGATGACCCCGCGCCTCGGACGGGCGAGCTACCTGGGGGCGCGCGCCGTGGGCGTTCCGGATGGCGGCGCGGTCGCCGTCGCGATCCTGGCCGCAAGCCTTGCCGACGGGTTGCCGTTCGGGCCGGATTGAGCGCCGTCGGGCGGCGAAGGAAGGCCAGGGGCTTTGCCCCTGGACCCCATGAAGGGCAGAGCCCTTCAAACCCGTTTATTTTCTAAATAATTGGGGTCTGGGGCCTGCGGCCCCAGCGGACCGAGCTGCGGAAGTAGATCGATGCTGCGGAAGCAGATCGACGGGCGGAGCCCTGGCCTTGGTCGCTGGCCAAGCAAGGCGTCGGTGATGCGGGCGTCCTACCTGACGGGGAACCAGTGCAGCGCCTGGTCACGCTCGAACACCGCCATCGCTCCCGGAGCGACGGTCGCAGCCGCGCCGGGCGGCAGGGTGCCGATGCGGTCGGCGGCGTCGTTCGGCCAGAGCGTCAGGGGGTTGGCGCCGTCGTTGAACACCGTGACCGGCTCGCCGACCGGATAGCCGGGCAGGATGGCGCCGGCGCCGTCCGCCACCGTGGTGAACGTGTCGGTGTCGGCATAGATCGGGTAGGCGGTGGCGCGGGTGCGCCCGGCCGCTTGGAGCCCGCCGAGCGCATAGCGGGACGAGGCGTAGCGCAGCAGGCCGAGATTGGACTGCGCGATCACGGCACCCCAGACGGCGTTCCAGCCAGCCGAGGCCGGATGGTTGATGCCGTTCCCGCCGCCGGGATTCGGGCCGGACCCGGCCGTGCCGTAGGCCTCCTGCTGGTCCAGGATCGGGGCATAGCGCCGTGCTGCGCCCTTGACGAACTTGGTGACCACCACCGCCTGGCCCGTGTTGCCGTCGTCGACATAGATGCGCGGGGCGAACGGCGCGGTCGGCTTGATCACGGTCCGCTGCACCACGGTGCCGTTCGCCACCACGGTCAGGAAATCCTGCTTGACCGCGATCTCGATCTCGAGGTCGGGACCGGTGGCCGAGCCGTAGATCGGGCCGAAGCGCACGGTGCTGCCGGCGGAATAGTTGATGTAGACGCCGCCCTGTCCGCTCGGCGTGACGTAGACCACCGGGTCGTTGTAGCGGCCGCCGTCGAACGAGCCGATCGTAAAGAAGATCCCCTTCCTGACCGCAAGTGCGCCGGGGAAGCGCGCCGCCAGGTCGAAGTCGCCGTCGGTCTGCGGCAGCGTGTAGGGGGTCGCCGGGGTGAGCGTCGCCGTCGGCGCGGCGAGCGACGCGGTGACGTCCACGCTGGTCTGGTCTCCATAGTCCCGGCCGAGAACGGCCATCTGGAAGAACCGGCCGACGTCGATCAGGCCGATGGAGGACGGGTAGCCGGCGGGCACGGCGGTGAAACCGTCTGGGCCCAGGGCCGCCATGGCGCGCAGCAGCGAGGGCACGGCGACGAAGCCGGCCTGGTCGGCGGGATTGCCATCCACCGCCGGGTTGGCGGTCCCGTTCGTCATCCAGATGACGCCGGGCGTGCCGTTCGCCTGCGTGGCGGCGATCGTCGCCTTGACCAGGTCGGGGCCGACGTTCCAGCCGTCGTTGACCCCCCAGTTCAGCAGGACGATGTCGCAGGGCGTGTGCAGGCCGACATACTCGTACCACCTGCGCGAGCGATCGGCGTACCAGGTGGCGCCGGCGGCGACGGCGCGGTCATGGGCGCTCGCGTCGGTGAACTGTCCCATGGTGGTGCCGGGGATGGCGTAGTTCTGGAACGCGAAGCGCACGCCGGGATTCTGGTCCTCGATGGCCCGCATCAGCGAATACCACAAGCCGTCGGTGAGGTGCACGCCGTTCGGGGTGCCCAGCGTGGCGGTGCTGGAGGTGCTGTCGCCGGCGATGCAGACCTGCACCGTCTGGCCGGCCTTGGCCTTGGCGATCGCCTGTCTGAGCTGGAGCGGCGGGACGACGCCGTTCGGCGGCGGCCGCGGCGTCGGCAGCACCGGTACGGGCGGCGACGCGGCCAGCGCCGGATCACCCAGGACCACGACGGCGAGGCAGGCAGACAGGATGCGGCTGATCATCGTTCCGCCCGTGGTCCTGGACCAGGCGTCCGGACGCAGGGATCGGCGCTTGCTTGCGTCGCAACCGTTACAAGATCGTCATAAGTGGCCGATGGCGACGACGGTCGTTGCGTTCGTGTTCTGCATGACGGAAGGGAATACATCGTGATGGGCAATGATCCGTCCTGGCTTCGCACGGCATCAGGGCGACACAGCTTCATCCTGGCTGTCAACACGCGGACCCGTACGACGGGAACGGCTGATCCGGTCCGGTGGCGTCGTTACGATAGAATTAGCATCTGATCTCTACCCTCCGCCTGCTTCGGGATCGACGGGAGAACGTCTTGAGGATCGACGGCTGCATCGAGTTCGCTTCGGCCTCGGGCTTCCTCGGCGGGTGGGTCCGTTGCGAGGATCCCGAGGTGGTCGCCGATCTTGCCCTGGTCGCGGACGACGTTGTCATTACGCAGGCCCGGCCGGACCGGCATCGCGACGATTTCGGCGGCATGTTCGGCTACTGGATCCAGACGCCGGGACGGCTCGACCTGCTCGACCTGGTTTCGGGGCGGATGAAGCTGGTCGCCTCGGTTCCGGGTGAAGACACGTCCATGGTCATCGGCCCGCTCGACAACGTGCGGGAGCAGGCGATCGAGGATCTGGTCCAGACAAAGCTGTCCCTGCTCGAGGGGACGGATCTGGACCGGCTCATGCGAGCGTTGAAGGACGAGACGGCGGACCGGGGAATGCGCCTGGGCGAGCGGCACGTCGCCAACCGCCGTAAGCGAGACGAACTGTCCCGGATGCTGGACGCGCTTCAGCCGGCGGCAGAGATCCCGACCGCCTGCCGGTCGTCGCCGGTCGAGGTGCCGCTCGGCCACCTGTCGCTGGACGGGACCGCGTTGATCGGGGGCCGAGGCTACTTGTTCCTCGTCGGCGGCAGCAACTCGGTTCTCAGCCAGTACCTGACCGATCCGGATCACCCCACCCTCGTCGAGGCCGCCTCCGGATGGCTAGACCTCATATCCAGGCGCGACGCGCTGTGCCGGGAGCTCGGCACCCGGCATCTCCAGCTCGTGGTTCCGGAAAAGCTCGGCGCGCTCGGCGAACTGCTTCCTTGGACCGTGCCGGCGACCTCGCCGCTCCTGCAACGGATCGAGGCCGACGTCATGCGCACGCCGCATTTGGCGTCCGCCTACGTGTCCGGCCGGTCGGTGCTGGACGCCCTGGATCTGGAGGCGCGACGCCGCACCTTCCTTAGGACGGATTCGCATCTCGCGTATGACGGCATCGCCCGGATCCTGCGTGCGACGCTGGACGCGATGGGCGTGCCGGCCCCCGAACAGCCGGAGGCGTGGAAGCAGGTCGCCTGCAGCGGAGACCTGGCCGAGCGGTTCTTCGGCGTGCCGTTGTTCGAAACGATCAAGCTGCCGGCAGACTCGTTCTGCGACACGTTCTCGGTCGGGCTGGAGCTGGTGGAGGCTCACACCCCGCCAAGCGGCCATATCGGCACCCGCTTCGTGTGGAGGAACGCGAACGCCGCGATCCCGATGAAGGTGATCGCCTTCGGCAACTCCTACTTCGAGCGCGGCGGCGACGCGGGCGGCCTGAGCTGGTGGTTCGCGCGCATCTTCAAGGAGTTCCACTTCGTCTGGGACCCGAGGATGGACGCCGCCTACGTCGCGGCGGAGAAGCCGGACTGGGTCGTCTGCCAGACGGTCGAGCGCTTCCTGCCGTCGGTTCCCGAGCGCTGAGAAAGGCCAGGGGCGTCGCCCCTGGACCCCATGAAGGGCGGAGCCCTTCAAACCCGATTCTTAAGTAAAAGGGGTCTGGGGCCTCCGGCCCCAGCGGGTCCAGGGCAGCGCCCTGGCCTTCTTGCTGGTCGAAGAGTTCTTAAAACAGCCCCTCAGGACGCGCGCTTGCGCGAGGAGTGCAGCTTCGGCGCGGCGCGCTTGCGGTCCGGCGCGGCGGCGCGGCGCATCGGCAGGCCGTTGGACGGCGGAGCACCGGCGTGGATGCGCGAGCCCTGCCCGGGCGACGGCGCCGCGGCCGCTACGATCCGCACCTCGTCGTCGTCGGCCGCCGAAACGGCCTCGGTGAAGCGCGCTGCCATGGCGGGGCTGATCTCGAAGCGGGTCTCGCTGTCCAGGATCCGGATCACGCCGATGTCGCGCTTGGTCACCGCACCCAGGCGGCAGATCAGCGGCACCAGCCATTTCGGGTCAGCCTTGTCCTGCCGGCCGATCGGCATGGCGAACCACACGCCCGGTCCGTTGGCGCGGTCGTCCGCGGCGCGCGGCGCGCGCGGCGTGCGATCGGTGCGCTCCTCATAGGGGCTGCGCCGCTCCTCATGGTTGCTGCGCCGCTCGGGGCCCGGCTGGATGGTCCGGATCTCCTCCGGGTCGGGCAGGCGGGCGCGATACAGCCGCACCAGGGCGGCGGCGATGTCGTCGGGCGTGCGACCAGCCTGCAGCGCCTGGGCCAGCAGCGACTGCGCCAGCGCCTGGTCCTCCGGCGTCGGCTCCTCGGTGAGGATCGGGTCGGCCAGCAGCCGCTCGCCGTCGCGGGCGCGTATCTCGTCGGCGGTGGGCGCCCCGCTCCAGTGCGCCTGCACCCGTGCCCCCAGCAGCAATTGCTCCGCCTTGCGACGGCGGACCTGCGGCACCACGAGCACACAGGTGCCCTTGCGTCCGGCGCGTCCGGTGCGGCCCGAGCGGTGCAGCAGGGTGGCGCTGTCGGTCGGCAGGGCGGCGTGGATCACCAAGCCGAGATCGGGTAGGTCGATGCCGCGCGCCGCCACGTCGGTGGCGACGCAGACACGGGCGCCGCCGGAGCGCAGCGCCTCCAGCGCCCGGGTGCGCTCGGCCTGGCTGAGCTCGCCGGACAGCGCCACCGAGGCGAAGCCGCGCTCCAGCAGGGAGCCGTGCATGTGGCGCACCATCTCGCGCGTGGCGCAGAACACCATCGCGGTCGGGCTCTCGAACCAGCGCAGCACGTTCACCACCGCGTGCTCGGCCTCGTGCGCTGCCGCCAGCACCGCGCGGTACTCGATGTCGGCGTGCTGCCGGGTGCCGGACACGGTGTCGATCCGGAGCGCGTCGCGCTGGTACTTGCGCGCCAGGCTGGCGATCTCGCGGGCGATGGTGGCGGAGAACAGCAGCGTGCGGCGCTCGGCCGGCATGGTGTCCAGGATCTGGTCGAGCTCGTCCTTGAAGCCGAGGTCGAGCATCTCGTCGGCCTCGTCGAGCACGACGACGCGGATCGCGCTCGTGTCGAGCCGGCCGCGCGACAGGTGGTCGCACAGCCGGCCGGGCGTGCCGACCACGACATGGCAGCCGCCTTCCAGCGCTCGTGCCTCCCGACGTACGTCCATGCCGCCGATGCAGGCGACGATCCGCGCCCCAGCCTCGGCATAGAGCCAGGACAGCTCCTTGTGCACCTGCACCGCGAGCTCCCGCGTCGGCGCGATCACCAGCGCCAGGGGCGCGGTCGCGCGGCCGAAGCGCTCGGCCTCGCCGAGCAGGGTAGGTGCTGCGGCCAGGCCATAGGCGACGGTCTTGCCGGACCCGGTCTGCGCCGACACCAGAAGGTCCCGTCCCTCGGTCTGCGGCTGCAGCACCGCCAGCTGGACCGGCGTCGGCTCCTCGTAGCCACGCGCGGCGAGGGCGCGGGCAAGGGACGGATGGGTGGCGGGAAAGGGCATGACGCGGAGATCCATGAGGACGCGCGACCGCTCGCCCGCATCCGCCGCGACAAGCGGGGGCGTAGGACTGGCGATGCGATCGGGTTGATATCCCGGCACATAGACAGCCCGACCCGCAAAAGCCAGGAAAACCGCCGTGCGTCCGCGTCATGGCCTCCGCGCGACGAACGCGCAGGGTGGGCGCGCAAGGTCGGCGCGCGGGGTGGGCTCAGGCGCTGTGGGTCTCCAGCCAGCGGTCGATCGCACTCTGCGCGGTGTGCACCGCCACCTTGAACGAGCCGCGCAGCCCTTCCCCGCGCGCGATGCCGCCCTCGGCCCCTGCTTCCGGACCGTTCGGCGGGAAGATGGTCCAGGACCGGCCACGATCGGTATCCTGACCGATCACGTAACGACAATCGCGATAGTTCAGGATCTGCTGCATCGAGGCTCCCCAGGCCGGCTGGTCTGGTGAGAACGCGGACGCGGCGGAACTGTTCATTGCGTCCCTAATCCGAAACCGGACGCAGCAGCGCCCGGCTCGACGGGTCGCTGCCGAGCGAGGGGTGGTAGCCGGGCCGCAGGGTCAGGCGGTTCGCCTGCTCGAAGCCGTAGCCGAGCGCCAGCAGCCTCGCCTCCGACCAGGCCGGACCGATAAAGGAAAGGCCCACCGGCAGGCCGGACACCAGCGCCATCGGCACGGTCAGGTGCGGATAGCCCGCCACCGCCGGCAGGGTGCTGGCGCTGCCCATGTCGTGGTCGCCGTCCACCGTGTCGATCAGCCAGGCCGGCGCGCCGGTCGGCGCCACCAGCGCGTCCAGGTGGCCGTCCGACAGCATCCGGTCGATCCCCTCGGGACCTGCGCGGCGGCGGGCGTTGTCGCGGGCAGTGCGGTAGGCCGGGTCGTCCAGCCCCTTCGTCGCCCCGGCCTTCAGGAACAGCTCCTGCCCGAACAGCCCGAGCTCGCGGTCGTGGTGCGCCTGGTTGAAGGCGATCAGCGCCGACAGCGTGGCGGGCTGGTCCCGGACCGGGGTGCCGGCGAGGTAGGTGTTCAGCCCGTCCTTGAGCTCGCACAGCAGCACGGTCTGCTCGTCCGCGCCCAGCGCGTCGAGGTCCGGGAAGCTCGGGATCTCCACCAGCGTGGCGCCAGCCTGGCGCAGCACGGCCAGGGCTGCGTCGAACGCGGCGTCGAGCTCCGGGTGGTAGCCGGCGGCGAAGCGCATCACCCCGATCCGTCGGCCCCTGAGCGCGCCGGCGTCGAGGGCCGCCACGTAGTCGGTGCGGTGGGCGTCGGCCTCCCGGGTGGCCGGGTCGGACGGGTCGCTGCCGGCGATCACGCCAAGCAGCCGGGCGGCGTCGGCGACGGTGCGGGTCATCGGGCCGGCGGTGTCCTGGGTCGCCGAGATCGGGATGATGTGGGTGCGCGGGATCAGGCCCACCGTGGGCTTCAGCCCGACCAGGCCGCTGATGGAGGCCGGGCATGTGACCGAGCCGTCGGTCTCGGTGCCGATCGCCGCCGCCGCCAGCGAGGCCGACACCGCGACCCCGCTGCCCGAGGAGGAGCCGCAGGCGGAGCGGTCCAGCGCGAACGCGTTGCGCGTCAGGCCGCCGACGCCGCTCCAGCCGCTGACCGAGCGCGAGCCGCGCATGTTGGCCCACTCGGACAGGTTGGTCTTGCCCAGGATCACCGCACCCGCCGCGCGCAGCCGCGCCACCAGCGGCGAGTCGCGGCCAGTGAGGTTGTGCCGCAGCGCCAGCGAGCCGGCGGTGGTCGGCATCCGGTCCCTGGTCTCGATGTTGTCCTTGACCAGCACCGGAACCCCGTCGAGCGGCAGCGCGTGGCCGCCGGCGCGGCGCCGGTCGCTGGCCTCGGCCTCGGCCATCGCGTCCGGGTTCACGACCAGAACCGCATGCAGCGACGGGCCGGCCTGGTCGATGGCGGCGATCCGCGCGACGTAGGCCCGGACCAGGGCGGCCGAGGTCACGCGCCCGGCGGCGAGGTCGGCCTCCACCTCGCCCATGCTGCGCCCTTCGACGGCGTAGGCCGATGCGGCCTGGTTCGGCTGGTCGGCGGACATGGCAGGGCTTCCCCAGGAGATGCTGCACAGCAGTGCCGCGGCGATGCGGCGCGGCCAGGCGGCGGGCGCGAACGGGACGGCGGAGGCACGATGGGGCATGGTCGGTCTCAAGGTCGCTTCCGGGCTGGGCGCCGCGCCGGCCGGGGCGGCGCGGCCGCGCAGGCTAACAGCTCGCCCTAGGCCCCGCGACTTCGGGCGCATCAGCGGGCGGGCTCCGGGTGCGACGCGGCCCAGCGGTCCATCTCGGCGATCTCGCGCTGCTGCGCCGCGACGACGTCCCGGGCCAGCCGGCGAAGCTCCGGATCCCGGCCGTAGCGCAGCTCGACCTTCGCCATCTCGATGGCGCCCCGGTGGTGCGGCATCATCATGGACACGAAGTCGCGGTCCGGGTCGCCGGTGACCGGCGCGCGGTCCATCGACTGCTGCATGGAGCGCATCCCCGCCATCATCGACGTGTCGGCCTTCCGGCCGGGGTCGGGCGTACCCATCGTCCTATCCTCGGCCCGAAGCCCGGCCAGCGGGATCCCGGCGAGCACGCACAGCAGGATGGGGACGGACAAGCGGCGCTGCTGGATCATTCTGGTGTCGTCCATGAGGGGAGGCCCATCTTCCGATCCAACCGGCCGTGGCGGCAAGCGGCGGCGACGGGCCGGCACCGGGCGTGCCGTCCCGGCTTCGCGGATCGCGTCGCGATCCCGTATAGGAGCGCCGATGCAGGTGTCCTTCCACAAGATGCACGGGGCCGGGAACGACTTCGTCGTGCTCGACGAGCGCGCGGGACCGCTCGGCGTGTCGCCGGACGCGATCGTCCGGCTGGCCGACCGGCGTACCGGGATCGGCTGCGACCAGCTGGTGCTGCTGGGACTCGGCGACGCGCCGGACGAGGTGCGGGCACGCTTCTTCAACCCGGATGGGAGCGAGGCCGGCGCCTGCGGCAACGCGACGCGCTGCGTGGCGCTGCTGGCGACGGGAGCGGTGCCGGGAGAGGCGGTAACGGTGCGCACCAGGGCCGGACGGCTGCCGGCCCGGGTGCTGGGGGACGGCCAGGTCGAGGTGACCATGGGGGCGCCGGCGTTCGGCTGGCGGGAGCTGCCGCTGGCCCGGGACGCCGACACGCTGCACCTGCCGCTCGACGGCGACCCGGCCGGCTGCTCGATGGGCAACCCGCACGCGACCTTCTTCGACCATGGCGGCGATCCGGCCGTGGCCGGCCCGGTGCTGGAGCACGACCCGCTGTTTCCACAACGGGCCAATATCGGCTTCGCCACCGTGCTGTCGCCCGAGCGGCTGCGCCTGGTGGTGTGGGAGCGCGGCACCGGGCTGACCCGCGCCTGCGGCTCCGGCGCCTGTGCCGCCACCGTCAACGCGGCGCGACGCGGCCTGACCGGCCGACGGGTGGCGGTCGAGATGCCAGGAGGCGTGCTGGACATCGACTGGGCGGAGGATGGACGGGTGCGCATGGCCGGACCGGCGGTGCTCGCCTTTTCCGGCACCGTGTTCCTGGACCGGTATCGATGAGCGGCCCCGACATCCTCACCTTCGGCTGCCGGCTGAACACGCTGGAGAGCGAGGTGATGCGTGCCCATGCCGGCGGGCTGGACGGGTTGGTGATCGTCAACACCTGCGCCGTCACCGTCGAGGCCGAGCGTCAGGCGCGCCAGGCGATCCGGCGCGTCCATCGCGACCGGCCGCAGGCGCGGATCGTGGTCACCGGCTGCGCCGTCCAGCTCGATCCCGCCGCCTGGACCGCGCTGCCCGGGGTGGTCCGGGCGGTCGGCAACGCGGAGAAGCTCCGGCCCGAGAGCTGGACCGAGGTAGCGCTCGGCGCCGGGGACGCGGTGTCCGACATCATGGCGGCGCGCGACACCGCCGCACACCTCCTCACCGAGTTCGCCGGCCGGGCGCGCGCCTTCGTGCAGGTGCAGCAGGGCTGCGACCACCGCTGCAGCTTCTGCGTCATCCCGTTCGGTCGGGGCCCGAGCCGGTCGATGCCGGTGGGCGCGGTGGTGGAGCAGGCGAGGGCGCTGGTGCGGTCGGGCTATCGCGAGCTGGTGCTGACCGGGGTCGACATCACGTCCTATGGCGCCGACCTGCCCGGACGGCCGGCGCTGGGGCAGCTCGCACGCCGGCTGCTGGCGCTGGTGCCGGAGCTGCAGCGCCTGCGTCTGTCCTCGCTCGATCCGGTGGAGATCGACGACGCGCTGTGGCGGCTGATCGCGGACGAGCCGCGGCTGATGCCGCACCTGCACCTGTCGCTGCAGGCCGGGTCCGACCTCGTGCTGAAGCGGATGAAGCGCCGCCACGGGGTCGCGGACGCGGCGCGGGTGGTGGCGCGCGCGCGTGCTCTGCGTCCGGAGATCGGCCTCGGCGCCGACCTGATCGCCGGCTTCCCGACCGAGGACGAGGCATCGTTCGCGGAAACGCTCGACTTCGTGCGCGACCAGGCGTTGCCCTACCTGCACGTGTTCCCGTACAGCGAGCGGCCGGGCACGCCGGCGTCGCGCATGCCGGCGGTGCCGGTGGCGCTGCGACGCGAGCGCGCGACGCGGCTGCGCGAGGCGGGCGCCGCGACCGCGCTGGCCTTCCACCGGACGCTGGTCGGACGGCGGCTCAGCGTGCTGCTGGAAAGCCCGACCGGCGGCCATTCGGAACAGTTCGCGCCGGTCCGGTTCGCCGCCGCGGCCGGGACCCGCGGCGAGGTGGTCGCGGCGCGGGCGGTCGCGGCCGACGCGCGCGGGCTGCACGGGACGAGGATCTGAGATGGCGCTGGGCTTCTTCAACAGGCTCAAGGAAGGGCTGTCGCGCTCGACCCAGAAGCTCGGCACCAACCTGGCCGTCGCCTTCACCTATCGCCGGCTGGACGACGCGGCGCTGGAGGAGCTGGAGGAGCTGCTGATCGCGGCCGACCTGGGCCCGGCGGTGGCCGGCCGGGTGATCGACGAGTTCCGGCGCACCCGGTTCGGCAACGACGTCACCGATGCGGACGTGCGGGACGCGCTGTCGGCGGAGATCGCGCGCGTGCTGGAGCCGGTGGCGGTCCCGTTCGTGCCCGATCCGGCGCTGAAGCCCCACGTGGTGCTGGTGGTGGGGGTGAACGGCACCGGCAAGACCACCACCATCGGCAAGATGGCGCTGCAGTACGGCCGGCAGGGGCTGAGGCCGATCCTGGTGGCCGGCGACACCTTCCGCGCCGCCGCGGTCGAGCAGCTGCAGATCTGGGGCGAGCGGGTGGGGGCGCCGGTGATCGCGGGCCCGCCCAGGGCGGACGCGGCCGGCCTCGCCTTCGAGGCCTGCAAGCGGGCGCGCACGGAGGGAGCGGACCTGCTGCTGATCGACACCGCCGGGCGCCTGCACAACAAGGGCGCGCTGATGGAGGAGCTGGCCAAGATCATCCGCGTGCTGCGCAAGTTCGATCCCGCCGCGCCGCATTCGGTGCTGCTGGTGCTGGACGCCACCACCGGACAGAACGCGCTGGAGCAGGTGCGTGTGTTCCGCGAGCTGGTGGCGGTCACCGGGCTGGTGGTCACCAAGCTCGACGGCAGCGCCCGCGGCGGCGTGGTGGTGGCGCTGGCGGACGCGTTCGGGCTGCCGCTGCACGCGGTGGGCGTGGGCGAGCAGGCGGAGGACCTCCGCCCGTTCTCCGCCGCCGAGTTCGCGCGCGGCCTGGTGGGCGACACGATCAGGCTGGCGGCCGGCACCCGCGCCGAGTGAGCCAGGCCGCGACCGGGCCTGGATGGGGTGCCAGCCCTTTCAATCGGGGAGCGGCCTGCTTATCTCCGGAACTCGCGTACGAGTTTCGGAGGCAGGACAACTAGAGCAGCCGCCAGGTCACCACGACGCGTCGGTTGGTCGGCGCGGTGGGATCGTCGGAATCCGCCGGGTCGGACGCGCCCAGAGCCTGGAGCAGCAGCCGGTCGGCCGGGATGCCGCGAGCGACCAGCGCCTTCTTGACCACCTGCGCACGATGCGCCGATAGCAGAAGGTTGGCATACTCGTCGCCGCGGTTGTCCGCGTAGCCGGTGGTGAACATCAGCACCGGGTTGGCGTCGCGGAACAGCCGTGCCGCGGTGTCGAGCTGCTTGTTGGCTTCCGGGGTAAGCCGGGTGCCGCCTTCCGGGAACACGATCTGGATCTTGTCGTTGCTGACCGCCTTGGCCTCATCGGTCGGGGCGGGCTTGCTCGGCGGCGGTGCCGTTGGTGCCGTCGGCGGCGCCTGCACCGCGCTGGCGGCCTGGTTCGGGCCCGGCGAGGGATGCGCGCAGGCCGATACGAGTGCTGCGAGCCCGAGCGAGGAAAGGATCGAGACACGGCGGATGACGATGCGCTTCACGAGGAACCCCTGGGCCAGGATTGGAACTCACACGGAGTTTTGTGATCTCATGACGAATTTTTAGACGGTTGGTTCCGTTTCCATGTCGAATACCAAGGGTTTTGTATCTGGAGCGTCATGGTCGTGAACCGACTCGGTCGGCTGGCTGCCCTGTGTATCTGTCTTGGCGCCCTGTGCGGCCCGTCCGCCCACGCCGACAACGCCGGCGACGTCCAGGGCGATGTGCAGGGCATAGCCCTGTTCCGCAGCGGCCGGTTTGCCGAAGCGTATCGCGGCTGGATCCTGGCGGCCGAGGCCGGCGACGGTCGGGCCGCGCGGTTCCTCGGCGTGATGTACGACAGCGGCGAGGGCGTGTCGCAGGACCGCAGGCAGGCCATGTACTGGTATCAGCAGGCCGCGAGGCTCGGCGACGTCGGCGGGATGTTCAACATGGCGGTGTCCTACGACGCCGGCATCGGCGTTCCGCAGGACCACGTCGCGGCGGCGCAGTGGTATGCCCGTGCCGCGGCCCGGCATTTCGGACGGGCCGAATACAACCTGGCGTTGATGTACCAGGACGGGGACGGCGTTCGACGCGATCCGGCTGCAGCACAGCGCTTGTTCCGCGATGCCGCCGGCGACGGCATCGAGGCCGCGCGCACCCACCTGCCGGTCAAGCGGGAAGTCACGCTGCGGCCCCCGCCCTCCGACGACGCGCTGTTCCGGGACGCGCAGCGGGCCTTGTTGTCGCGCAAGCCCGAGGACGCCGCGCGTGCGGCCGCCTTGTTCCGCCAGGCCGCCGCGCGGGACGACGTGGCCGGGCAGATGTCGGCCTACGACCTGGCCTGGTGCTACGAGAACGGCATCGGCGTGACGGCGGACCGGACCGAAGCCTACGCGCTCTACGTCCACGTCGCCGCGACGGCGCGCGACCCGGCGCTGCGCAGCCTAGCGGAGACGGGCGCGCTGGGGATGCAGAACCCGGTGCGGGCTAGGGCGGCGATGCCGCCGGCCACCCGGCCGGCGGCGCCGGGAACACCAGCCGGACCCCCGAGCGCACCACTGGATTGAGCGTCACGACCTGCGCGTAGGGCGGCGGCGTGGTGCCGCGATACACCTGCGCGTAGAGCGACGACAGGGTGTCGGCAGGGCCGGCCAGCAGCAGCAGGCTCGCATGCGGAGCCGGCGCCATCTGCGGGACGATCCCCGCCGTGCCGATCCCGCCCGGCGGCGGGCTCGCCGGCGGAGGCGTCGGTCCGGCGGGAACCGCGACGGGAACGCCGGTCGGCTGCGGCGGCACGGTCGACGCGGGAGGAGCGGGCACGGGGGTTGGCGGGGGTGCCGAAGCGGCGGTCGCCGCAGGTGCCGGCGACGCGGGCGGCGATGGAACGGCGGCCGGCTCGGCGGCCGCCGGCGGAGCCGGAGGCTCGGGAGCCAAGGTCTTGGGGGCCAAGGTCTCGGGGGAGTGCGCCGCCGAAACCGCCGGGGGTACGTCGGCCGGCTGCTGCGTCGGCACGGGCGGCGGGGAAGCGGATACGGAGGCTGGCGGCGATGACGAGGGTGCCGAAGGAATCGGTGCCGGAGTTGCCGACGGCGCGGGTGCGGGCGGGACGGCAGCCGGTTCGGAGGCCGTCGGCGGAGCCGCCGTCTCGAACGAGTCCACCGGCGGAGCCGCCACGGGCGGCGCGGATGCGGGCGGACCGGGCAGGGATGAGTCGGGCGCCGTGAGGGCGGGGGCCGATGGGGCGGGCGGCAGCACCGGCCGGTTCGGCTGGTGCTCGACCAGCACCCCGGCCAGCGCCAGGCCCAGCGCGACCAGGATGCCGACCGCCAGCATGATCCGCGGCGCGGGCCCTGCCTGCTGCGCATGTCTCGCGACGCTCAGCGGTTCCAACAGCAGGTCGAACGGGTAGGGCCGTCCGTCGGCTCGGCCGGCGGCGTCACGTCCCGGCTGCTCGGAGGGCGGGTTGGCCGGGCGCGGCGGCGGAACAGACAGGCAGGTGCGGACGCAGGCGGCCAGGCTCCACAGCTCCGCACGCTGCAGCGAGGCGGAAAGGTCGCGTGGTGCCGCGAACAGGAATTTCAGCCCGCCATGGGTCGCGGCCGCTTCCGCCGCCATCTCGAGCTCGTGCAGCAGGTCGGGCGACAAGCGGTCGGCCTGTGCCACCACCAGGAGCAGGTCGGTGTCCGGGGACCGGCGCGTCGCATGCGCCTGGCCCACCTCCTGGCGCAGCATCTCCGGCGTGGCGCCGGATGCGGCAAAGCCGATCGGCATCACCGAGCGGTCCGATAGCCGGTTCAGGATCAGGCGGATCGCTTGGCTGGTCTGGGCCGCCGGTCCGACCAGCAGCACGCCCGGCTCGTCACCACGAAGCAGCTCGGCCGCGTCCTCGGCGCTGGACGGTCGGACGCCGCCGGGCCGGGCGGAGGACAAGATTACGATCGAATCGCTCCTGCGTCGACAACCGTGCCGCAGCAGGCGACACGAGGACACAAAAATAGACGATCCGGACTTGCAACAGTTATCACGATCTGCGGCGCGATGCGACGCCGTGCCGGATCACCCGGTCGTGGCGCCGTCACGGCATGGGGATGGACAGGCTCATCCCGCCGCCCGGCTTGGCGCGGTCGGCGTGGTCGCCGTCCAGGGTCGAGCCGGTGGAGAAGCCGTCGCCGGAGAAGTGCTTGGCCGGTGAATAGAAGCTCGGCTGCAGGCTGGCCTGTTGCTGGGCCGCCAGCGCGTCCGGGCCCGGGCCGGGCGCGTCGAGATCCTGGTCCGGCAGCGGCGCCGGTCGCAGCACCTCCGCATGGGCCTGCTTGACCAGCACGTCGGCGGACGCGACGCCGGTCGGGATCGCCGGCATCGTCCTGATCCCGGCCAGGCTCGCGGTGTCCACGGTCTGGATCCGCCCGGCCCCCAGGCCGGAGGAGCGCAGCGTCGTCACCGAGCCGTCGGCAGCGACGCTGCCGGCATGCGCCGCTGCCGGAGCGAGCAGGACGGTGGTCAGGAACGCGGACATCATCCGATTATGCCTCAACGCGGCCTCCTGGACAGGGGATGCTGGGGATCTGGCGGGATCTGCTGGCCGGGCGGCGGGCCGGGCACGGCCGCCATCGCCTCGGGGGGGAAGGGGATGCCGTCGCCGCGCGGGTCGTCGGGCGGGTTGCCGGCCGGCGCCAGCAAGGAAGCGTCGCCGACGCGCCGCCAGGCGTCGAGCGCCCAGCGCACGGTCGGGAACGCGATCTCGGACCAGGGGATGGATGCCCAGTCGAACAGCCCGACCTCGAGGCTTTCGGTTCCGGCGGCGAGGTGCGGACGCGCCGGGTCGGCGAAGCGGGCGCGGTAGATGACCTGGACCTGGTCGATCCGGCTTATGCTGTAGAGCGCCAGGATCCCGTCCAGCGCGATGACCGCGCCGGACTCCTCGCGGGTTTCCCGGATCGCGCCCTCCGCGGTGGTTTCGCCGAGTTCGAGGAAGCCCGCGGGGAGCGTCCAGAAGCCGCGCCTGGGCTCGATGGCGCGCCGGCACAGCAGCACGCGGTGGTCGTGCACCACCACGGCGCCCACGACCACCTTCGGGTTCTCGTAGAACACGTGCCCGCAATCGAGGCAGGACAGCCGTTCCCGTTCCTCGCCCTCGGGATGGATGCGGGCAAAACGCGACATGCCGGGACCGTGATCGAGACCGCCTCTTGTTTCAACCGAAATCTGCGCAGGGTAACCGATTGAAGCACGACGTGATGCGCAACGTCCCCTGTCTCACGCCTGGATGTCGAGCAGGCTGCCGCGCCGGGGCGCGTTGCCGGGCGTCGTGGGTGCCGGGCCGGGCGCCGGCGACGCGGCGAGCTTCGGGGTGGCGGCTGCGGACGTGCCGATGGCCGCCGGCCTGGGTGCGGCAGCCGGCCCGGGTGCTGCCGTGGTGCCGGCAAAGGCGCCGAAGGAGGTGCTGGCGATCATGACGGGCCAAGTCTGGCCACGTCATGATGAACGGGTGGTTAACGGCGCCGCGGATCAGCCCGGCAGGGCGATCCCGCGCAGGGATTGCAGCGCCTGGATCCCGGGCAGCGTCTTGCCTTCCAGCCATTCCAGGAACGCGCCGCCGGCGCTGGACACGTAGGAGAACTCGCCCGCCACCCCGGCATGGCGCAGGGCGGACACGGTGTCGCCGCCGCCGGCCACCGAGCGCAGGCTGCCGGCCTTGGTCAAGGCCGCGACGGCGCGGGCCAGGGTGTTGGTGCCGACGTCGAACGGCGCGATCTCGAACGCGCCGAGCGGGCCGTTCCAGACCAGGGTGCGCAGACGCGCCACCTCCTCTGCCAGGTGCGCCACCGTGAGCGGCCCGGCGTCGAGGATCATGGCGTCGGGCGGCACGGCGTCGATCGCCACCGTTTCGCTGGGCGCGCCGGCCTTGAACTCGCGCGCCACCACGGCGTCGGTCGGCAGCAGGATGCGGCAGCCGCGGGCTTCGGCCTGTGCCGCGATGGCGCGCGCGGTGTCGTGCATGTCGGCTTCCTGCAGCGAGCGGCCGACCGGCACGCCGGCTGCTGCCAGAAACGTGTTGGCCATCGCGCCGCCGATGATCAGCACGTCGACGCGGCCGACGATGTTGCCGAGCAGGTCGAGCTTGGTGGAGATCTTCGCACCCCCCACCACCGCGCCGACCGGGCGTTCGGGGTTCTCCAGCGCCAGGGTGAGCGCGTCCAGCTCGGCCTGCATCAGCCGCCCGGCATGCGACGGCAGGTGGCGCGCCACCCCCTCGGTGGAGGCGTGGGCGCGGTGTGCGGCCGAGAACGCGTCGTTGACGTAGATGTCGGCGAGGAGGGCCAGCGCGCGGGCCAGCTCGGGGTCGTTGGCCTCCTCGCCAGCATGGTAGCGGGTGTTCTCCAGCACCAGCACCTCGCCGTCGCGCAAGGCGGCGACCGCGGCCTCGGCCTCCGGCCCGATGCAGTCCGGCGCCCACGACACCGGATGGCCGAGCACGGCGGCCAGCGCGTCCCGCACCGGCAGGAGCGACATTTCCGGCACGCGCTTGCCCTTGGGGCGGTCGAAGTGGCTGACCACGATCACCCGGGCGCCCTTGTCGGCGAGCTCGCGTATGGTCGGCGTCAGCCGCTCGACGCGGGTGAGGTCGGTGATCCGTCCGTCCCGCACCGGCACGTTGAGGTCGGCCCGCAGCAGCACCCGCCTGCCGGCGCAGTCGAGGTCGTCGATGGTCCGGAACGAGGCGGATGCGGCCACGGTCAGAGCGCTCCGAACACGGCGGCGGTGTCGGCCATGCGGTTGGAGAAGCCCCACTCGTTGTCGTACCAGCCGCACACGCGCACCAGCTTGCCGCTGTCGATCAGCGCGGTCTGGGTGGCGTCGAACGAGCACGAGGCCGGCTGGTGGTTGAAGTCGGTGCTGACGCAGGGGTCGATCGAGTAGACCACGATACCCTTGAGCGCGCCGGCGGCGGCGTCACGGAACAGGGCGTTCACCTCGTCCACCGAGCCAGGCTGGGTGCGCGGCACGAAGTCGAGCGAGACCAGCGACACGTTGGGGGTCGGCACCCGGATCGCGGTGCCGTCGAGCTTCCCCTTGAGCTGCGGCAGCACCAGCCCGACCGCGCGGGCGGCGCCGGTGGAGGTCGGGATCATGTTCAGCGCCGAGGCGCGGGCGCGGTGCGGGTCCTTGTGCAGCGTGTCCACGGTGCGCTGGTCGCCGGTGTAGGAGTGGATGGTGACCATGTAGCCGCGCTCGATGCCGAACGCGCGGTCCAGCACCATGGCCATCGGCGCCAGGCAGTTGGTGGTGCAGGACGCGTTGGAGATCACGGTCATCTCCGGCGTGATGGTGTCGTGGTTGACGCCGAACACGATGGTCGCGTCCACCCCGTCGGCCGGCGCCGACACCAGCACCTTGCGGGCACCGGCGGTGATGAGCTGCGCCGCCGCCTCCTTCTTGGTGAACAGGCCGGTGCACTCCATCGCCACGTCGATGCCCCCGTAAGGCACCTTGGACGGGTCGCGCTCGGCCGACACGGTGATCGGCGCGTAGGACCGGCCATTGGCCTCGATGGCGATGCTGTTGCCGTCCACCGCGATCGTGCCGGGGAAGCGGCCGTGCACGCTGTCGTAGCGCAGCAGGTGGGCGTTGTCGGCGACCGAGCCGAGGTCGTTGATGGCGACCACCTCCACGTCGCTGCGTCCGCTTTCGATGATGCCGCGCAGCACCAGGCGGCCGATCCGTCCGAAGCCGTTGATGGCGAGCTTGACTGCCATGGGAATGTTGTTCCTTTCAAACCAAACCTGTGTCGGGACCCGGTCCGAGCCGCCGGCGCACGCGCGACGCCACCTCTGCCGGCGTGAGGCCGGTCCGGCGGGGCTGCGGGCCGGCGAGCCCGGTGTCGAAGCCGTCCATGCCGATGAAGACCCCGTCCGCGCCCAGCCAGCGTTCCCAGCCGAAGCCGGACGCCGCCTCGATGCCGATCCTTGGCCCCTCCCCGAGGATGTCGGCACGATAGGCTGCCGGTTGTGCTGCGAACAGTTCCCAGCACGGCAACGAAACCACCGCAACCGAAATCCCCATCTCCCGCAGCAGCGCCCGCGCGTCGAGCGCCACCGCCACCTCCGGACCGGTGGCGATCAGCGTCGCCGCGCGTGGCCCGTCCGCCGGCGCGCGCAGGTAGCCGCCGCGGGCGCAGCACTGGTCCGGTCGGAGCGCCGTCTGATCCCCGGGTGACTCGGCGGGTGTGGCGGCGGGAAACAGTGCTGCGGAGGACACCGCGATCAGGCTGGGGCCGGTGTCGCGCCGCAGCGCCAGCTCCCAGCAGGCGACCATCTCGTCGTGGTCGGCGGGGCGGAACAGCGCCACCTCGGGCATCGCGCGCAGGCTGGCGAGCTGCTCCACCGGCTGCCAGCCGGCGCCGTCCGCGCCGGGCTGCAGCCCGTCGTCGCCGAGCAGGTAGATCACCGGCTGGCCCATCAGCGCCGCCAGGCGCAGCGCCGGACGCATCCGGTCGATCGACACCACCGAGGCGCCCAGCACCGGACGCGCACCGCCGTGCAGGGACACGCCGTTGGTCAGCGCCGCCATGCCGTGCTCCTGCACGCCGCAGGCGAGGTGCCGGACCGCCCGTCCCGTTGCGGCCTGGCCGTCGGCGTGCGGCAGGAAGGCGGCGAAGCAGGCGCCGGCGCGGGAATGCAGCGTCACCATCTCCGGCAGCAGCCCGCACAGCAGCGTCAGGCCGGTCCGGGCGGTGCCGAGCGTTCCGGCGGGGCGGGACGGGGAGGTGCCGGACCCGTCGCGGTCCCGTTGCTGGCAGCTCCCGACCTGGTCCTGGGTCCAGGCTTGCGTCCAGCCCTGGGTCCAGCCTTGGCGCCAATCCGGCGGCAGGCGGCCGGTCACGGTGCGCGCGAACTCGTCGTGCAGGCGGTGGCGGGCCAGGCGGCGCAGCCAGGCGCGCCGCGTGCCGGCCCCGCGCTGCCCGCAGGCGGCCCAGCCGGCCTCCGCGCCCGGATCCGGTTCCCCGAGCGAACCGTCGCCACGCGGCGCGGGCTGCCAACCGGAGTGACGGGCGGGCTGGCAGGCGAGCAGGGTCGGGCGCCGGTTGCGCATCGCGCGCAGCATGGCGGCGGCGAGCGCCTCGGGGTCGTCCCGGTCCACCCGTCGCACCGCCCAGCCCGAAGCGGCGAACCGGGTCATCGCTTCGGCCTGGCTGCCCGGCCCGGCGGCTGCGTCGGACAGCACCACCAGCTTGTCCAGCCCCATACGGCCGGCCAGGAACGCCGCTTCCAGCGACACCCCGGCGGCGAGGTCGGTTTCGCAGGCCAGCACCCAGGTGCGGTGGTCGACCAGGGTGCGGCCGAAGCGTCCCGCCAGCGCCCGCTCGGCCATCGCCATGCCCACCGCGGCGGCGAAGCCCTGGCCGGGCGGCCCGGACGCGGTCTCGATCGCCGGATGCTGGCCGAAGGCGCAGCCGGGCGGCACCGCGTCGTGGCCGGTGGACGACAGCAGAGCGCGAAGCAGCGGCAGGAACCGGCCGGAGGACAGCACGAAGCGGTCGCGGTCGGGCCAGGACGGGTCGGCGACGTCGTAGCGCAGGAACCGGCTCCACAGCACGGTCGCCACGAGCGCCATGCCGGCATCCGGCGCGTCCCCGG
Organism: Lichenicola sp.; assembly: GCA_965198655.1. GTDB lineage: Bacteria > Pseudomonadota > Alphaproteobacteria > Acetobacterales > Acetobacteraceae > Lichenicola. The sequence goes on from OZ240668.1 coordinate 629,970, forward strand.
CGGTGGCGACCGCGACGCGCAGACGGGCGGCGAGGGCGTCGGCCGAGGCCGCCTCGCCGTCCGCCCGCGACCAGCGGCGGGGCGCCTGGGGGCGAGGGCTCGGCTCGCCCTGCCGGCCGGTCTGCTCCATTCGCGGTTCTTCCTGGCCTTCCGGCACGGCTCGTCCCGGCACCATGGGTGCGGTCATAGGAGGGAAGCACCGCCTGCGGCAACCCGGCTGCGGATCGGTCCATGGCCCGCCGCGGCCGCGCTTGCGGGGTCCGGGGCTTCCTGCAAGGCTTTGCGCACCATGCACGACATCGCGCCCACGCACCGCATCCCGCCGCCCTTCGCCTCGGGCCGGCTGGCCGGCGCCCCGGCGCGCGTGCTGCTCGTGCTGGCGGTGCTGGGGACGCTGGGCGGCTGCAAGCTGGTCGACCAGCGCAGCTTCGACGCGCGCGCCGACCGCAAGCCGGTGCCGCACGTCCCGCCGCCGCCGCCGGGGCGGCCACCTGCGCCGCCGCTGGCGCTGGTGCGCTTCGGCGCTGGGCCCGAGGACTGGCAGCCCGGCTTGTCCGCCATCGTCCGTCAGGCGCTGGCGCGAAAGCCGCTGGCGTTGTTCCGCGTGGAAACGGTGGTGCCCGCCCACGGCACGCCGCAGGCGCAGGCGGTCCGTCTCGCCGACGCGGCCGGCCATGACGGGCGGATGGTGGCGGACACGATCGTGGCCGCGGGCGCGTCCTCGGCCCAGGTCGAGATGACCGCGTCCAGCGACGCGGCGGTGTCGCAGCCCGAGGTCCGGGTCACCGTGCGTTAGGCCATCCCGGTCCCGGACCAGGTTGGACAGGATCAGCTTTCGACCAGCGCGATCGCTGCGTGGGCCCCCAGGGGTCTCATCGACCGCGGGCGGTGCGGAGCTTCGAGATGCTCGCCCGGGATAGGTAGTTTCCGAAGCTGACCATGGGCCCGGAACTTCACTATGAGCAGCCGGACGTCTCCACGAGACCTATCCGGTCGCCCACGGAGGAAAGTTTTGCAAGATCAGCAACACAAGCGTTCCTCCGTGCCTAATCCAAGCAAAAAGGCACCAGCTAAGCCGTCCGTCCGTCGCACCACGTGCCCGCGTTGCCAGTGAGCAACCCCAGCATCCACCCACGGACCTTGGAGTTGATGGCTGCAGCGGTGGCCATGCTGATCGCCTACCCTGCCAAAGCCGATCCCCCAGTTGGGGTCAATGCGCCGGGTCCAAACGATGTTCTCCAACCAGCCATCAGTTTGCGGACGGTCGTCGGTCAACCAGCATCGACCCTTGCGCCTGAAGAGAACGGAGCTTCGCCAGGCTACCTGTTCAACACAGGCACGTTGCTTGAGGAGCCGGGTCGGCGGCTGGCAGATGACGGGGTGTATGTCCATCTTGGTTATACGGGAGACTTCGCTGACTTCATTTCAGGTGGGCGACAGCAAGGCGAAGCCGGCGACAACCAGTTCCTCTACGGTGTTGACCTAGATCTAGGTCGTCTCATCGGGCTTCCTGACACGAAGCTTCACGCCCTGATCGTTTCCCGCTTCGGCGCGGCCGATAACAAGACATTCATCGGCAGCACCTACGAGACGTTCTCCAATGCCGGACCAACCGTGACGACGCGGCTGACGGAACTATCGGTTGAACAGCCGATGTTCGCCGGAAGGCTGAGGCTTCTTGTCGGGCGCATTCCAGTTGGCCAGGAGTTCGCGACCGCACCGATCTACTGCCAGTTCGTTTCCGGTATCTGTTTGAACCTGTCGCCGTATGCATGGCCACGGAACAGTAACGTTGGCTACTGGCCTTTGGCGTCCTGGGGCGGCAGAGCCACGTTCCAGCCGACGCCGCGGACCTACATCAAGATCGGCGCGTTCGTCGCCGACCCTGCATCCTACGAGAAATCCGGCTGGCCCTGGAACGACGGATTGGCCGTCTCTGCCGGCGACGGCGCCTTCATACCTGTCGAGCTGGGGTATTCGAGCAACCCATCGTCGGCTTCCCTGCCTCGCAAGATCGACATAGGCGGCTACTATGACGGGAGCACCTACGCCGACTCCCTTTACAACCAGGCCGGTCATCCTCGCCCGATCGATCGAGGCGTGAGTGCCAGCGACAGGGGCCGCGCATCGATCTATGTGGAGGCGCAGCAGACCGTTTGGAGACGAAGTCCTTCTTCCAAGCGGGGGGTCACGGTTTTTGGAGGACTGTTCTCAAGCGTTGCCGGGCATGCGTCTGCCAGCACCTACATCCTGACTGGACTGGTCGATCAAGGTCCGTTCAACTTTCGGTCGGCCGACACTCTTGGACTCATGACCTACACGGTTCTTCTCAATCAGCGCGTGGTCGAGGCCTATGCCGATTCGCTCAAGGCGCTCGGGCGGTCGGGCGACCTGTCGAGGTCGGAGACCGCGATCGAGCTCAACTATGGGATTGCCCTCGCTCCCGGGCTCGCCTTCAAGCCGTTCGTGCAACTTGTCATGCACCCGGACCAATCAGGTCTTTCGCCCGATCCGGCTGACACCCACGCCTGGGTGATCGGGTTCCAAGTATCAACCGCGCTGAATGATACGCTTGGCCTGCCGATAATGGCCCGACCCAATTGATGGTCATCCCAACCTTCGCACGTGTTGTTGGATCGTAGAAAGGGCTTCGAGGCTGGCTGGAGCAGGGGTCGGCATCCTGAGATCCTTGAGCCGGTCGGTCAGCGGCATGACACTTCATTTCGGGCCGGCCGGCGCTTGTGCTGGGACGCTGGGTGGCTGCAAGCTGGTCGACCAGCGCATCTTCGACGCGCGCGCCGACCGCAATCCGGTGCCGCGCGGCCCGCCGCCAGCCATGATAGGTGGATGGTGGCGGACACGATCGTAGCCGCGGGTGCGTTCTCGGCGCAGGTCGAGATGACCGCGTCCAGCGACGACGCGGTGTCGCAGCCCGAGGTCCGGGCCACCGTGCGGTAGGACCGTGAACCTGACCCGGGGTTGGATGGGCTAGCGGTTGCACGTGCAGGGGATAAGCTCGGCTCCGGCCCTCATCCCGGCGAAGCGGCTGATCCGGCCAACAGCCCGCCATCGATGTTGAACTCGGCTCCCGTGACATAGGGCGCCTCGTCGGAGGCCAGGAGGACGGCTACGGCCGCTACCTCCTCCGCACGGCCGAACCGCTTCATCGGCGTGTCGGCGACAAGCATGGCCATGCGGGCCTCTCGATCGGGGCCGTTCCCCAGCATCGGCTCCCACATGGGGGTCAGGATCGCCGCCGGATGGATCGAATTGCACCGGATGTTCCACCCGTTCTGCGCACAGTAGAGGGCGACCGTCTTCGAGTGGTTCCTGATGGCAGCCTTCGAGGATGCGTAGGCCGCCGCCATCGGGATGCCGATAAGCCCGGACCGCGAGGAGATGTTGATGATCGATCCCTTCGCCTGCCGCTTCATCGCCCGGATCGCGTAGCGGCAACCCAGGAACGTCCCGTCGAGATTGATCGCGTGGACCTTGCGCCACGAGGCCAGCGAGGCGTTTTCCGGATCGTGAGGCACAGGTCCGTCCTCGAAGCCTGTCACGCCGGCATTGTTCACCACCACGTCGACGGCGGGAACGTGGAAGGCCAGGGCTTCCCAGGCGTCTTCGTCGCTGACGTCCAATCGCAGGAAGTCGCAGCCGGTGGCTGACGCCATCGACGCGCCTGCGACTTCATCCTTGTCCGTAGCGATCACCAGGCCGCCTTGCGCCAGAAAGGCCTCGGCGATCGCACGGCCGATGCCACGTGCGGCGCCGGTAACGACGCACGTCTTTCCCTTCAGTCTTAGCATTGGAGCCTTCGGATGTTCGCGAGACTATGTCAGGCGGATCAAGTCCACCAACGGCTTCCGTCCGCCTCAGCGTTGAACCTGGTTCATCTTACGAAGTCCCTGAGGATTCGGGTTTAAGACAACTGAATCGGCCTTCGCAACAGCCAAGCGCGGGCCCGGCCTGCACTCGTTTTAGCTCCGGTCGCGTCCACCAACGATCTCGTATCGGCCAGTGTCGATATCCTCTCCGAGCCAGCCCCGACCGCCTCCTGAAGCTCGGCAGATCGTCGAACTACGTCCATGCGCCGGCGGCAGGATCGTCCGCATGGCGCCGGGGACCCGCATGCGGCGACGCCGACACCGCCCCGAAGCCGCTACCGCACCCGCCGCTCCGCCGCCACCGCCTGGCGCAGGTCGGGAAGGTCGACCGCGCCCGGGATCTCCTGGTTGCCGATGACGAAGGTGGGGGTGCCGGTCAGGTGCAGGTCCTGGGCGAGCCGGACGTTGCGGTTCAGCACCCCCGTCACCGCGGGCGAGCCCATGTCGCGGAGCAGGCGCGGCACGTCGAGACCGGCCGAGGCGGCGACGCTGCGGATGCGCTCTGGGCCCGGCGCGCTGCTGTCGGTCATCAACGCGCGCTGCATCTCGCCGTAGCATCCCTGCAGCGACGCCGCCTGGATCGCCTGCGCGTCCAGAACGCTGTTCGGGCCCAGGATCGGGATCAGCTTCTCCACCAGGCGCAGGCGGTGGTCGGTGTCGAGCAGCGCCTGCAGGTCGGGCAGCACCTTGCGGCAGTAGGGGCAGCGCGGGTCGTAGAACTCGACCACCGTGACGTCGCCGGCGGCGTCGCCCAGGATCGCGTCGCCCGACTGGCCGGACAGCGCCTGGCGGTTGGCCTGCAGCGCGCCGCTCGCCTCCGCCTGCTGCTTCTGCTGCTCCGAGGCGCGCAGCGTGGCGATCGCGTCGCCGAGGATGGTGGGGTCGGTCCGCAGCGCGTTGCGCAGGATGGCGACGATCTCCATCCGCTGCGCCGGGGTGAAGGAGGTCGGCACCGATTGAGCCGCATCGGGCTGATCCGCTCCTGCTGCCAGCGCCCGGCCTGACGCCGGAAGCCCGAGGCACAGCGCCAGGAGCAGCGCCCGGAGTGGCCCCAGGACCAGCGTCGAGCGGAACGGGAAACGGGGGATAGGGGACAACGCGCTCTCCGGCCTGATGCGGAACGCGGATGTAGCATCGCCCACCGGAGCCGGCGAGGCGGCGCCGGTTGCCGCGTTGCCGGAAGCCGGTTATGGGCAGGCCACGGCAGAACGCGCTGCCGAGCGATGATGGCGTGGAGAGCGGTGTGCCCAACCCCCATACGGCCTTGGGCGACCGATCGGCACGGTTGATCCCGCGGCCGTGCTCGCTCTTCCTGGTCATTCTGCTCGCCGGCTGCGGCAGCGTGCAGAAGGTGCGCGCGCTGGTCGCCGGGCCGCCCTCGCCCTACCTCAGCGGCTACATCGGCCGTGTGGTCGCCGACGAGCCGGTGGCGGCGCTGACCGGGCGCGAGGTGCTGGCGCGCGGCGGCAACGCGGCCGACGCGGCGGCGGCGGTGGGCCTGGCGCTGGCGGTGACGCTGCCCTCGCGCGCCTCGCTCGGCGGCGGCGGCGCCTGCCTCGCCTATCGCGCCGGCTCCGCCGCACCCGACGCGTTCCTGTTCACTCCCGTCCCCGGCACCGAGGCGCCGGGCGCCGGCGGCCGGCCGGCCTCGGTGCCGATGACCGCGCGCGGGCTGTTCCTGATGCAGGCGCGCTACGGCAGCGTCTCGTTCGACGACCTGGTCAAGCCGGCGGCGCGGCTGGCCCGCTCCGGCATCACCGTGTCGCAAACCTTCGCCGACGACCTGGCCGCGGTCAGCCAGCCCCTGCTGGCCGATCCGATGGCGGCGTCGATCTTCAGCCATGACGGCACCACCATCGGCGCCGGCGACCAGTTGCTGCAGCCCGACCTGGCCGGCTCGCTCGACCGCCTCGCCCTGGCCGGGGCGGGCGACCTCTACACCGGGCTGCTGTCGCAGCAATACGTCGAGGGCAGCGAGGTCGCCGGCGCCGGGCTGTCGCGGGCCGACCTGCGCCAGTCGGTGCCGGCGCAGTCGCGGCCGCTGATGGTGCAGGCGGGGCGCGACCGCGTCGCCTTCCTGCCGCCGCCGGCCGATGGCGGGCTGGGTGCCGCCGCCGCGTTCCGCGCCGCGGCGGCCGGAAGCGACGGCGGCGTGGCGCAGGGGATCGTCGCCGCCTGGCGCGACGCGCATCCGGGCGAACGGAACGATGGCGACTACGCCGCGGAAGCGCAGGCGCTGCTGGACCAGCCGAGCAGCGGCGGCACGCTGCGTCGCCTGCCGGCCTCCACCAGCTTCGCCGTGATCGACCGCCACGGCGGCGCCGTGGCCTGCGCGCTCACCATGGACAACCTGTTCGGCACCGGCCGCATCGCCGGTCGCACCGGGATCGTGCTCGGCGCCTCGCCGGCGCACCTGCCCCCGCCGCTGCTGGCCGCCGCGATCGTCTGGAACCCCGGCGCCGGCGGCTTCCGCGCCGCGGTGGCGGGGTCGGGCCAGAACCAGGCGGCCGACGCGGTGGCGCAGGCGACGGCGAACGTCCTGCACGGCGCGCCGGCGGCACCCGTCACCGAGACCGGACGGGTCAACGTGATCGCCTGCCCGAACGGTCCCGACGACCACGCGCGCTGCATCGCCACCGCCGACCCGCGCGGCGACGGCCTCGCCACGCGCAGTGAATGAGCCGCCGGGGAATGAGCCGACCGGTCCGCGCCCGCGGCCCCGGCTGAAGCAGGGCGCCGGCGCCTCCCTGCCGCCGTTCCTGGCGATGGAGGTGGTGGCCCGGGCCAACCAGCGCGAGCGGATGCGCGGGGCAGGCGACCCGCGTGTGATCCGGCTGGAGGTCGGCCAGCCCGCCACCGGGGCGCCGGCGACCGCGGTGGCGGCGGCGCAGCGTGCGCTGGCCCAGGGCCTGCCGCTCGGCTACACCGAGGCGCTCGGGCTCCCGTCGCTGCGCGAGCGGATCGCGGCGCATTGCCGCACCACCTACGGCGTGTCGGTGCCGCCGTCGCGGATCGTGGTCACCACCGGGGCGTCGGGCGGGTTCCTGCTGGCGTTCCTGGCCGCGTTCGATCCCGGCGACCGCATCGCCATGGCGAGCCCGTACTACCCGCCCTACAACAACATCCTCCATGCGCTCGGCATGCGCCCGGTGGTGATCGAGGCGGGGCCCGAGACGCGCTACCAGCCGAGCGTCGCCCTGCTGGAAGCGATGGCCGACACGACGGAGGGCCTGCCGGACGGGCTGATCGTGGCGAGCCCGTGCAACCCGGCCGGCACCACGCTGGACGCGCACGAGCTGGCGGCGCTGGCGCGGTTCTGCGACGCCCACGGCGTGCGCCTGGTCAGCGACGAGATCTATCACGGGCTGAACTGGGACGGGCCGCCCAGCACCGCCAGCGCGTACAGCGACAGCGCGGTGGTGATCAACAGCTTCTCCAAGTACTGGAGCATGACCGGCTGGCGGGTCGGCTGGGCGGCGCTGCCGGAGGACCTGGTGGCGCCGGTGCTGCGGCTGAAGCAGAACCTGTTCATCAGCGCCCCGCACATCTCGCAGGTCGCGGCGGAAGCGGCGTTCGAGGGCACCGACGAGATCGAGGCGACGCTGGCCGCCTATCGCCGCTCGCGCGCGCACCTGCTCGCCACCCTGCCGCAGGCCGGCCTGCCACGGCTGCTGCCGGCGCAGGGCGCGTTCTACATCTATGCCGAGCTGCCCGAGGATACCGGCGACAGCGCCGCGTTCTGCGCCCGGCTGCTGCAGGACGCGGCGATCGCCGCCACCCCGGGCATCGACTTCGACGCCGCGCGCGGCCACCGCTTCGTCCGCTTCAGCTATTGCGGTCCGGAAGCGGACATGATCGAGGCGGCGCACCGCCTCGCCGCCTTCCACGGTGCCTGACGGAGTCCGGTCGCGGCCCGCCGTGGTGGTGGTCGGCGGCGGCGCCGCCGGGCTCGCGGCGGCCGAGATCCTGGTGGCGGGGGCCGACGTCACGCTGATCGAGCGGATGCCGAGCGTGGGGCGCAAGTTCCTGCTCGCCGGCCGCGGCGGCCTCAACCTGACCCATTCCGAGCCGACCCCGCGGTTCCTGTCCCGCTATGGCGCCGCCGAGCCTTGGCTGCGCCCGGCGATCGAGGCGTTCACGCCGGACGCGCTGCGCTCGTGGTGCGAGGAACTGGGGCAGCCCTGCTTCACCGGGAGCAGCGGCCGGGTGTTCCCGCGGGCGATGAAGGCGTCGCCGCTGCTGCGCGCCTGGCTCGGGCGGCTGGACCGGCTCGGCGTCCGGATCCGCACGCGCTGCCGGATGGTGGCACTGGAGCCGGACGCGCTGCTGGTCGAGACCCCGGACGGGACCGAGCGCCTGCGACCGGACGCGGTGCTGCTGGCGCTGGGCGGCGCCAGTTGGGCCAGGCTCGGCTCCGACGGCAGTTGGGCGCCGGTGCTGTCGGCGGCGGGGATCGCGTTGTCGCCGTTCCGGCCGAGCAATTGCGGGTTCAGCGCCGCCTGGTCGGCAGGCTTCCGCAGCCGTTACGCTGGCGTGCCGCTGAAGTCGGTGGGGCTGCGCTTCGACGGCACCGTCGCGCGCGGCGACGTGGTGGTCACGCGGGACGGGCTCGAGGGCGGCGCGATCTACCCGCTCTCGGGGCGGCTTCGCGACGTGATCGACGCCGGGGGCAGTGCGACCCTGTCGCTCGACCTGCGGCCCGACCTCGACCGCGACGCGCTGGCGGCCCGGCTGGCACGCGTGCGCGGTCGCGAGAGCCTGTCCAACACGCTGCGCAAGGCCTTGTCGCTGAGCCCGGCCGCGATCGCGCTGCTGCGCGAGGCCGGCGACGCGCCGCCGCCGCGCGATCCCGCCGGCCTCGCGTCGCTGATCAAGGCGGTGCCGGTGACGCTGACCGCGCCGGCGCCGATGGACCGGGCGATCTCGACTGCGGGCGGGGTGCGTCGCGACGCGGTCGATCACCGCTTCATGCTGCTGGCCCGTCCCGGCGCCTTCGTCGCCGGCGAGATGCTGGACTGGGACGCGCCGACCGGCGGCTACCTGCTGCAGGCCTCGATCGCCACCGGACGCGCGGCGGCGTGCGGGATGCTGGACTGGCTCCGGATCCCATCAGAAGAGGGTACGTCGTCTCATTAATGAGAGTTTCCCGTTTCCGTTTCTGGTATTGAATTTGTCTGACATAACGGCTTACCTGCCGCCGCGCGCACAGACGCGCCGGACGAGGCCGCAGGGCCCCGCCCGCGCAAGGCAGGAGGACACCATGACTCTCTTCAACAGGCGCTCGGTCATAGCCATGACGGCGGCGGGCCTGGTCGCCAGCCGCGTCACCAACGCTGTGGCGCAGGACGCCGAGGGCACCGCGCTGTCGACCGACACGAGCAGCACCGTCGCCGGCCGCTGGACCGCGGCGCGGGCCAAGACCTGGTACAAGCAGCAGCCCTGGCTGGTCGGGCCGGTCTACGTCACCTCGACCGCGGCCAACCAGCTGGAGATGTGGCAGGCCGCCACCTTCGACCCGAAGACGATCGACCAGGAGCTCGGCTGGGCGCAGGCGCTCGGCATGAACACGATCCGTGTGTTCCTGCACGACGCGCTGTACGCGCAGGATCCGACCGGCTTCATCAGCCGCATCAACCAGTTCCTCACCATCGCCGCCAGCCACAACCTCAGCACCTTCTTCGTGCTGTTCGACAGCTGCTGGCGCGGCCTCTACAAGCTGGGAACCCAGCCCGCGCCGCTGCCCGGTATCCACAACTCGCAGTGGGTGCAGTCGCCCGGCGCCGTCGCCCTGTCCGAGCCGAGCCAGTACCCGCGCCTGAAGACGTACGTGCAGGGCGTGGTGGGCGCATTCGCCAACGACCCCCGGGTGATCTTCTGGGACCTTTGGAACGAGGCCGACAACACCGGCAGCAACGATCCGGCCAACAAGCAGGCGCTGGTGGCCGCCCTGTTGCCGCAGGTCTATACCTGGGCCCGAGAGGTGGACCCGTCGCAGCCGCTGACCTCCTGCCTGTGGACCGGCGACTGGTCGACGCCCAGCAACTTCAACCCCGTGCAGTCGGCCATCATGGCCAACAACGACATCAACACCTTCCACAACTACGGCACCGTGGAGGTGTTCTCCCAGGCGATCACCTGGATGAAGCAGTACGACCGTCCCGTGCTGTGCACCGAGTACATGGCGCGCAACATCGGCTGCCTGTTCGACACCGTGCTTCCGGTGGCCAAGAAGCAGAACGTGGCCGCCATCAACTGGGGCTTCGTGGTCGGCAAGACGCAGACCAACCTGCCATGGGATTCGGCGCAGCACCCCTACGTCGACGCGTCCGCCTATGGCGGCACCTCCTGGCAGGTGATGGTGCTGCCGCACGGGACGAAGCCGGTATCGCCCTACGCGGTCGAGCTGCCGCCGATCTGGCAGCACGAGGTGCTGCAGGCGGACGGCACGCCGTATCGCGCCTACGAGGCCCAGTTGATCTATGACCTCGCCACCGGCGAAACCGGCAACGGCTGAGCGGGCACGACCATGCGGCGGGGGTCGTTCCGGCCCCCGCCGTTTCAGCCGAACCTGTGACAGGACGCGTCTAGCGGACGTCCAGGCCCTCGTAGAGAATTGCGAACGGGATGGAGATCCCGAGCTCCCAAAGCACGATGGCGCCGTCCATGCCCTCCACGAGTCGGGCGGCCTGGACCCCGAGGCGGTCCTGCTCGTCCCGCTGGTAGATCAGGACCCTAGGCTCGTCCTGGCTGATGAGCACATAGTGCCGTATCCCGGGCGTGGCGTCGTAGTCGCGCAGCTTCAGGCTCTGGTCGATCCAAGCGGTGCTCCTGGACAGGATCTCGAACACGGCCACCGGATCCTGGGCGACCAGGGCTCCGGGCACCTGGGCACCGCAATCGATCAGGGCGTCGGGATAGCGTCCGTCCTGTCCCGCCTTCACCTTCAGGTCGGGTCCCTGGACGCGGCAGGGCGTCCCGCGCAGCTGGTCGCGAAGCTCGGCGCGCAGGGTGTTGCCGATGGTGTCGTGTTCGGCCGTCCCGTTGCCCTTGGCGCGGACCTCGCCGTCGACCAGCTCGTAGCGGACCGGCTGACGGGCCTCCCAGTCGAGGTAGCCGTCCCAGGACCAGGTTCCGCGCTGCGTCGCTTGTGACATTTCCGCCTCCCGGACGCGGAGGATAGCACGTCCGCCCCGCCGTCCGGGGACGGGTGCGGTTGTCGGCGGGGACGATCGACCTGTAGCTAACCGGTCCATGACCGTCGCGATCGAGATCGGCACCCGGGCCGAGTCCACCTCCCAGCCGGCGCTGCTCGACCTGGAGGAGCTGCTCTCCACCCGCCTGCTGGTGCAGGGCAACTCCGGTTCCGGCAAGTCGCACCTGCTCCGTCGCCTGCTGGAGCAAAGCGCGCCCTGGGTGCAGCAGGCGGTGATCGACCCGGAAGGCGACTTCGTGGGCCTGGCCGAGCGGTTCGGTCACCTGGTGATCGACGCCGCCGAGCACGGCGAGCCGGAGCTGGTCGCGGCCGGCGAGCGGATGCGCGCGCACCGGATCCCGGTGGTGCTGAACCTCGACGGGCTCGACGCCGAGGGGCAGATGCGCCGCAGCGCCGCCTTTCTCGGCGGCATGTTCGAGGCGCCGCGCGCGCACTGGTTCCCGGTGCTGGTGGTGGTGGACGAGGCGCAGCTGTTCGCCCCCGCGTCCGCCGGCGAGGTGTCGGACGAGGCCAGGCGCGCGTCGCTGGGTGCCATGACCAACCTGATGTGCCGCGGCCGCAAGCGTGGCCTGGCCGGGGTGGTGGCCACGCAGCGCCTGGCGAAGCTGGCCAAGAACGTCGCCGCGGAGGCGACCAACTTCCTGATGGGCCGCACCTTTCTCGACATCGACATGGCGCGCGCCGCCGACCTGCTCGGCATGGAGCGGCGGCAGGCGGAAGCGTTCCGCGACCTCGAGCGCGGCCAGTTCATGGCGCTCGGCCCGGCGCTGTCGCGACGGCCGCTACGGGTGCGGATCGGCGCGGTCGAGACCGACACCCGGTCCGCGGGACCAATTCTGCTGCCGCTGGCGCCGGGTGCGGCGCCACGGGAGATGCGGGAGCTGGTGCTGACGCCGCTGCCCGATCCGGTCCGCCCGCGTCGGGCACCGGTCCCGCCGCCCTCGACCCTGCTGGCGCAGCTCAGCGCGCATGGCGCGGCGCGTCGCGACGGCGAGCCCGAGGAGGCCGGAGCCCCGCCGGGGCAGGCGGAGCGTTCGCCGGATCGCCGACGCCGGGTGCGCGCGCTGCTGCGTGCGGTGCTGGCCGATCCGGACGCCTGCTTCCGGCCGGTGCCGGTGCTCTACCAGGACTTCCTGGTCCGGGCCCGGATCGAGGGAATGGGGCGGGACGCGCTGGACCTCCCGCAGTTCCGGCACGCGTTGGCCACCGCCCGGGCCGGGGTGGACGAGGCGCTGGCTGAGGATGCGGCGTGGCAGGAAGCGGAGCACCTGGCCGCCGGCCTGCCGGAGGACGTGCAGGGGGTGTTCCTGCTGGTCGCCCACGCGGCGCAGGCGCGGTTGCCGTGTCCATCCGACGCCGCCGTCGCCCGCGCCTACGGCACCCATTCGCCCGGCCGCGCCCGTCGCCAACTGCACTACCTCGCCGAGCGCAACCTCCTGGTGCTGCGCGAGGACGGCAGCGGGCGGCGGATCGCGTCGGTGGTCGGCCCGGGTTGGGAAACGGAGCCCGGCGACCCGGCGGCGGTGCCGGCGTGAGCGGCCGCACCCGCTTTGCGGCATCGGCGTCCCATGCTCTTGTCCCGATCTCCCGCCGCCCGCGTCGGGACGGCCAGTCCGGACCGAGATGCCAGCAGAGGATGCCCATGATCCGTTCCGCCCACGTTCTTGCCATTGCCTGCGCGGTGCTGGCCGGCAGCCCCGTCGCCGCCCGGGCCGCCACCAAGGCGGGGGTGACCATGCCCGACACGATACAGGTCGACGGCGCCACGGTGCAGCTCAACGGGCTGGGACTGCGCAGCTTCACCATGCTGCGGATACACGGCTATGTCGGCGGGCTGTACCTGACCACGAAGACGCACGACGCGGAGCAGGCCATGGCGGAGCCGGGGCCGAAGGCGCTGGTGATCCGCTACATACGCGGCGCGTCGCTGTCGCAGGTGCACGACCTGTACATGGAGTCCAGCCGGAACTACTGCGCCCACCATAGCTGCAGCGACTCGCAGAAGGCGTCGTTCGTGACCCTGCTGGGCAGCATACGACCGGTGAAGCCGGGCGACAGCAGCAGCTTCCTGATGAGCGGCAAGGGGGTAGACGTGCTGTTCGATGGCCAGCCGGTCGCGCACCTGGACGACCCGGCGTTCGGCCGCGTTATCCTCGACTCCGACCTCGGCGACATGCCGCCGTCGATCGAGCTGAAGAACGGGCTGCTCGGTCGCGACGGGAGCTGAACCCGACCCCTGCCAAGGCCAGGGCTCTGCCCTGGACCCGCTGGGGCCTCAGGCCCCAGACCCCATTACTTTAAGAATTGGGTTTGAAGGGCTTTGCCCTTCATGGGGTCCAGGGGGCAAAGCCCCTGGCCTTCCAGACCATTATCCGAAGACGTTCAGCGTCCCGGATCTGATTTCAGATCCGGGACATCAGGGGCGGCGGGGGACGCTCAGCCTTGACGCTTCCACCAGCCGGTGCGCCGGACCGGTGCGGGGGTGCCCTCGCCGATCACCACCGGCGGCACGATGCTTGGGTCGCGCGCCTGGGTCGTCGGCACGCCGGGCTCCGCCATGGCCGGCTCCGGTGCGGCTGGCTCGGGCACGGCCGGCTCCGGTGTGTCGGCTGGTGCTGCGGCCTCCGGCTCCGGCGCGGCGGCGACCGGCTGGGTGGGCGCCTCGTCCGCCTGTCCGGGTGCCGGCTCGACCGGGGGTGCCGCAGCCTCGGCGACTTCGGCCTCGGCTACCACCGGCTTCTTGGCCCGGCTCGCGCGCGGCTTGCGCGGCTTCGGCACGCGTGCCGCCTTGGCCGGCGGCTCGTCGGTCGCCGCGACCGGGTCGGGCACGGATTCGACCGGCGTCTGCGACAGCGAGGCGGCAGGCAGCTTGGCTTCCGCTCCCTCGGGCGAGCCGACCGAAGCGATCAACGGCTCGGCCAGGGACGGCGTCGACGGCTCCGCCGCTTGCGCCAGCGGCAGCAGCTCGGGCTCGCCAGGCTCGGCGTCGGGCAGCGCCGCCGTCGCGGCCGCCGGAACCGGCTCCGGGATCGACGAGGCGGGGGCCAGCGAGGCGGCGGACGCGGACGGGTTGGTCGCCCGGCCCTGAGTTTCCTCCGCCTCCCGCTCGATCATCTCGAAGATGTCGAAGCTGCCGGCGAACGGGTCGGCCGGGGTCGGGCCGGCATACGGGCGTGGCGCACGGGGTGCCGTCGCAATGTCGATCGGAGCGGTGTCAACCGGGGCGGTGTCCCCGTCCGCATCGGCCGAACCCGGAGCAAGGTCCGGACGCGGCCGGCGTCCGCCACGGCGTCGGCGGCCGCGCGGGCCGGAGTCGGCCATGGACGGTGCCGCCTCGGCGTCGTCCCCATCATGCAGCAACGGGTCCTGCGGCAATGGGGCATCCTGCGGCGGCGTGTCCTGGGCGGCGACCGGCTGTCCCGGCTCTTCCTCGTCCCCATCGGCATCGGAGCCCTCGTCGGCCTCCGTCCCGATGACCGCCGCCGTGCCGTCCTCGCGGCGACCGCCACGGCGGCGACGGCGGCGCTTGCGCCGTCGGCCGGCCTCGTCCCCCTCGTCCCCACCGGCGGCAGCCTGGCCGGCGGCGGCCCCGCCGACGGCACCTGCGGCGACGGGCACGTCAACGATGTCGGGCTGGTCCTCCTCGTCCGGCGCGGCGGCGGGGGGCTGGGCCTGGATCGGGATGCGCGTCGCGGCGGCGGCCGGCTCGACCGGCTCGGGGGCCGCCACGTAGGGGCGGACCCGGTCGATACGCAGCACCGGCGGCACCAGGCTATCATCGGCCGCCAGGTGCACGGCGATGCGGTGGCGGGTCTCGATCTCCTGCAGCCAGCTCCGCTTGTTGTTGAGCACGTAGAGCGCCACGGAGCTTGCGGCGTGGACCAGGATCTCGGCCGCCTTGCGCTTCCCCGCCTCCTCCTCGATCGCCCGCAGCACGTGGAGTGCCGAGCTTTCGGTGCCGCGCATGAAGCCGGAGCCGGCGCAATGCGGGCAGGGCACGAAGCTGCTTTCGGCCAGCGACGGGCGCAGGCGCTGCCGCGACATCTCCAGCAGGCCGAAATGGCTGATGGTGCCGACCTGGATGCGGGCGCGGTCGTTGCGCAGCGCGTCCTTCAGCCGCCGCTCGACCATGGCGTTGTTGCGACGGACCTCCATGTCGATGAAGTCGATCACGATCAGGCCGGCCAGGTCGCGCAGGCGGAGCTGCCGGGCGACCTCGTCGGCGGCCTCCAGGTTGGTGCGGAACGCGGTCTCCTCGATGCCGCGCTCGCGGGTGGAGCGGCCGGAGTTGACGTCGATCGCGACCAGCGCCTCGGTCTGGTTGATCACCAGGTAGCCGCCGGAGCGGAGCTGCACGGTCGGCAGCAGCATGGCGTCCAGGTGGTGCTCCACCCCGTAGGCCGAGAACAGCGTCTGCGACGGGTCGCGCCACAGGCTCACCTTGTTCGCGTTGGCCGGCATCAGCGTGCGCATGAACTCGCGCGCGGCGCGCCAGCCGGGCTCGCCGTCGACCACGATCTCCTCGACGTCACGGGTATACACGTCGCGGATGGCGCGCTTGATCAGGCTCGCCTCCTCGTACACCAGGCAGGGGGCGATGGAGGCGAGCGTGGTGTCGCGTATGTCGTCCCAGGTGCGCAGCAGGTACTCGCAGTCGCGCCTGATCTCCGGGCGCGGGCGCTGCGCCCCGGCGGTGCGCACGATCATGCCCATGCCGCGCGGGATCTCCAGCTCGGCGGTGATCTCCTTCAGGCGGCGGCGGTCGGCGGCGGAGGTGATCTTGCGCGACACGCCGCCGCCGCGCAGCGAATTCGGCATCAGCACGCAGAAGCGGCCGGCGAGCGAGATGTAGGTGGTCAGCGCGGCTCCCTTGTTGCCGCGCTCCTCCTTGACGACCTGCACCAGCAGGATCTGGCGCCGGCGCATCACCTCCTGGATCTTGTACTGGCGCAGGAACCGGGCGGTGCGCCGCTGCGCCTGGCCGTCATCGGCGCTTTCGCCGCCGACCACTTCCGGCGCCGGCTCTTCGGCCCGGTCGTCGGCGGCCGGATCGGACTCAATCGTGTCCGCTTCGACCGTGTCGCCCTCGACCGTGTCCACCTCGATCTCGAGCGGCATCTCGGTCGCGGGGCCGTCCTCGGGTCGGGCCTCGGCAGCGGGCGCGACGGGCTCCTCCGCGCCAAGACCGGTCTCGACCCGTCCGGCATATTGCTCGTCCCGTGGTTCGTCGGGTGCCGGATCCTCGGCATCCGTGCTTTCCTCGGCCTCGGTGCCGGCAGGACGGTCCTCGTCGCCGTCGCCGTCACCTGCGCCCCCGTCCTCTGCTCCGTCGTCCCGCCCGTCGTCCTCGCGCTCTGCGCGCGCTTCCTCGGCGCGGGCCTCCTCCTCCTGCAGCGCGATCAAGCGTTCGCGGTCGGCGACGGGAATCTGGTAGTAGTCGGGGTGGATCTCGCTGAAGGCGAGGAAGCCGTGCCGGTTGCCGCCGTACTCGACGAACGCCGCCTGCAGGCTGGGCTCGATCCGGACGATCTTGGCGAGGTAGATGTTGCCCTTGATCTGCTTCTTGGACGACGTTTCGACGTCGTAGTCGTCGAGCCTGTTACCGTCCAGCACGACCACGCGGGTTTCTTCCGCGTGTGTCGTGTCGATCAGCATGCGCTTGGTCATGGTGGGATGGACTCCGGTGGGCCGGGGCACCGCTCCTGCCGCCGGTCCGGACCGGACAGAACCCGCGCTCGGCGGGTGGCAGGCAGGGCGTCGCGCGCGCGGCGATGGGGGGAACACCCGATGCCGCTATCCACGACCCGGCGCCGGCCGACGCGGAGCGGCGCACGGCCGGTCTCGTCCTGCAAGCGTCATGGGGGTTGGTGACGGCGATCATCGGGTCCTCAAGCGTTCAACAACGGGACGTGCGCGGCAGGAGCCGGCACGCCCAGTTCGGGCGGCATGTGGCGCCGGGCGACGACAAGGTCGGTCCGCGGGCACGGCAGGTGCGGGAGCGTTCGGGTGCTCGCCGGTCCGGGCGGACCATGGTCCAGCCCATCGGCGGGCGCGCCGTCATGCGGAAGGCAACATGCCGGTATGGACCCAGCCGCGCCGACCCTGCCTGTCCGGCAACGATCGGCTGCGGAAGCATCCATTCCACACGATACAGTGTGACGAAGATCCGGCCGTTCCGCAAGCAGCGCGACGCGCAGCGCTCCGGACGTGGATCACGGGCTTGTTTCGATCCGGCACTGCATCGGCCGGGGCGTCGTGCTACAACCGGCGCGGGGCAGGCGGGGCAGGGACACCATGGCTGCGGCGGGGATGCGCAACAGGTCCGGACACGACGTGCGGCCGGCGGTGGCCCCGACCCTGGCCTCAATCCTGGCGCCGACGCGACGCGACCTGCTGGCCGCGGCGGCAGGCTCGGTGTTGCCCGGGCTGGCGGCGGCCGCGACGCGTCCGCGCCGCCTCGCCGCGCCGCCCGTGATCGGCCGCGCGGTTCCGGACCGGCCGCTGGTGATGCTCGATCCCGGCCATGGCGGCAAGGATCCGGGCGCCATCGGCGTGTCCGGCACGTACGAGAAGCACGTGGCGGAAGCGGCCGCGTCGGAGCTGCAGCGCCAGTTGCTCGCTTGCCGCCGCTACCGGGTCGAGCTGACGCGCGGGCGCGACGTGTTCATCCCGCTGGAGGACCGCGTCGGCATCGCCGAAGGCCGGCAGGCGGCGCTGTTCGTGTCGGTGCATGCCGACGCGCTGCACGATCCCGCGGTGCGCGGCGCCAGCGTCTACACCCTGTCGGACGGCGCCTCGGACGCCCAGACCGCGGCGCTGGCGCACACCGAGAACAGCGCCGACCGCTATGCCGGGCCGTCGTTTCACAGCACCACGCCCGCTGTGCAGCGGATCCTGGCCAGCCTGGTGCGCGAGGAAACCAGGGTCGGCTCCGCGCACATGGCGGGCCACGTGGTGTCGGCGTTCCGGCCGCGGATCGCCCTGCTCAACAACCCGTCCCGTCATGCCGGCTTCGTGGTGCTGAAGGCGTCCGACATCCCGAGCGTGCTGGTCGAGATGGGCTTCATGTCCAACCGGCTGGACGAGGCGGCGCTGCGCCAGTCGGCGCATCGCACGGCCGTCGCGGGCGCCATGGCGCTGGCGATCGACAACTACTTCGCCGCCTCCGCCGGCGGGTTCACCCGGCTGTCCGGCTGATCGGGGAGCCGGCCGATCAGTATCCGTAGCCGGGCGGCGGCGCCGGTGGCGGGGGCGGGGGTGCTACGTAGACCGGCGCCGGGGCCACGTAGACCGGGGCCGGCGTGACGTAGACCGGCGGCGGGGTCACGAACACCGGCGCCGGCGGCTGCTGGATGATGTTGCCCGACGCCACCGTGCACTGCGCATAGGCGCGGTCGTAGTTCGCCTGGAACGAGGCGCCTGAGCGCGCGGCCGCCCCGGAGCCGATCGCCGAGCCGACCAGCAGCCCGCCGCCGGCGCCGACCGCGGCCCCGAACCCTGCATGGCGCCCGCCGCCGCTCAACAGCGCGCCGGCCGCGGCGCCGATCAGGGTGCCGGCGATCACGGTGCCGATGCCGCTGCGGTTGGCAGCCTCGCCCGGCGTCACCCCGCCATTGGCCTGCGCCGCGTAGGCCCGGCACTTCTGGTCCTCCACCTGGAACTGCCCAAAGCTCTTCCCGGGACCGGGCTGGGCCAGGATGCTCGGGCCGGGAGGGGGCGCCACCGTGCAGGCGGACAAGGCGACGAGGCCGGCAAGAACCGAGCAGGGAACGGGAAGGGCGCGCATCGTGCTGTGCCTGGTGTCCTGGAGGTGTGTGCTGTGATCGCCCTACATCTAGGACGCCCGACGGTTGCGGGGAGGGGTCGCCCTGTAACGGAGAGTGGCGACAGGTTGCGCACCCGCTGCGGGATCGCAGACAGGCGGCGGTTGACGTCTGGCATTGCAGCCGGGCTTCGCTAGGATGCGGACATGGCTTCCCACCCGCCTTGTCCGGACCGCCAAGCGCCCGCCGACCGGCGTCCGGCGTCCCGTCCCGTGACGCCGGGGTCCGGACTCGCCGGCATGCGACTTCCCCGCCCCTGAGCGCCGGGCCGCGGCATCGCCGCGGCAGCGTTCAGGGGTGAAGCAGCCTTGGCGTTATCCATCCCATCAGGTTCCCGCTTGCCCATGCGACCGGGGCGGCGGATCGTTCCACGGAGCCATCATGAGCATCGAGCATCCGAGCTTCGGCCGCGTCGCCGACGACCAGGTCATCATCTTCGACACCACCTTGCGCGACGGCGAACAGTCGCCCGGCTTCTCGATGAACATTGCCGAGAAGCTGCGCATGGCCCACGCGCTGGCCGAGCTCGGCGTGGACGTGATCGAGGCCGGGTTCCCGGTGGCGAGCCCGGGCGACTTCGACAGCGTGCGCGAGATCGCGACCCACGTGCGCGGCCCGGTGATCTGCGGCCTTGCCCGCACCGGCGGACGCGACGACATCGCCCGCGCCGCGGAGGCGGTGCGCCCGGCCGCGCGGCCGCGCATCCACCACTTCATCTCCACCTCGCCGCTGCACATGAAGCACAAGCTGCGCATGGAGCCGGACACGGTGCTGGAGCTGATCGCCGCCGGCAACCAGGCGGCGCGGCGCCACACCGACGACGTGGAATGGTCGGCCGAGGACGGCAGCCGCACCGAGCCGGAGTTCCTGTGCCGCTGCGTCGAGGCGGCGATACGGGCCGGCGCCAACACCATCAACATCCCCGACACCGTCGGCTACGCGACGCCGGAGGACATGGCTAGGCTGTTCACCATGCTGCGCGAGCGGGTGCCGGGGGCCGAGAAGGTGATCCTGTCGGCGCACAACCACAACGACCTGGGCCTGGCGGTAGCCAACACCATGGCGGCGGTGCGGGCCGGGGTGCGGCAGATCGAGTGCACGATCAACGGCATCGGCGAGCGGGCCGGCAACGCGGCGCTGGAGGAGATCGTGATGGCGCTGCGCACACGCGCCGACGTGCTGCCGTTCCGCAACGCCATCCGCACGCCCGAGCTGCTGCGTGTGTCGCGCATGCTGGCGACCATCACCGGCTTCGACGTGCAGCCGAACAAGGCGATCGTCGGCCGCAACGCGTTTGCGCACGAAAGCGGCATCCATCAGGACGGGGTGCTGAAGAACGCCGCCACCTACGAGATCATGACGCCGGAAAGCGTGGGCTGGACCCGGTCCTCGCTGGTGCTGGGCAAGCATTCCGGACGAGCCGCGTTCCGCGACAAGCTGAAGGCGATGGGCTACGGCGATCTCGGCGAGAACCAGGTGCAGGACGCGTTCGTGCGCTTCAAGGACCTCGCCGACCGCAAGAAGGTGCTCTACGACGAGGACATCGTGGCGCTGGTCGACGACGAGCAGCGCGACCACGCCCGGATTCGCTTCGTCTCGCTGGACGTGTTCTCCGGCTCCAGGCGGCCGTCGCACGCGACGCTGGAGCTGGAGCTGGACGGGGTGGTGGCGGCGTCGGAAACCCCCGGCGCCGGCCCGGTCGATGCCGCCTTCAACGCGATCCGCGCCCTGTTCCCGCACGAGGCCCGGCTGGTGCTGTTCTCCATCGGCGCGGTGACGGAGGGCACCGACGCGCAGGCACGCACCACCGTGCGTTTGGAGGAAGGCGGCAAGATGGTGGATGGGCAAGGCGCCGACACCGACACGGTGGTGTCGGCGGTGCGCGCCTACGTGCACGCCCTGAACAAGCTGCTGGTCAAGCGGGCACGCAGCGAGCCCGAGGCGATGCCGGCTTTGGGGTAGAAACAGTAAAGGCCAGGGGCTTTGCCCCTGGACCCCATGAAGGGCGAAGCCCTTCAAACCCGATTCTTAAAGTAATGGGGTCTGGGGCCTCCGGCCCCAGCGGGTCCAGGGCAGAGCCCTGGCCTTGCCTGACCGGCTGCCGGAACCGCTCCGGCCCTCAGTAGCCGTAACCTCCGCCTTGGGGCGGCCCGGGCGGGTAACTGCCCGGCTGGCCGTAATAGCCGTTCGGCGGCGGTCCGGATGGGCCGTAACCGGGCGGCGGTCCGCCATAGGCGCCGCCCTGTGGCGCATAGCCCTGCTGCGGCTGCGCGTAGCCGTAGGCGGGTTGCGCGTAGGCGGGCTGCGCGTAGACGGGCTGGCCGTAGCCGCGCGGCGTCGTAGCGGCGCCGCCGACCGCGCCGACCGCGCCGCCGGCCAGGGCGCCGATCGCGGCACCCCGTCCGCCGCCGGCGATGCCGCCCAGCGCAGCACCAGCCCCGGCGCCGATCAGGCCGCCGCCGACCGCGCGCTGCCCGGGGTCATACGGGTCGGTGCAGGCGGACAGCGTCAAGCCGCCGACCGCGAGCCCCGCCAGGACGACGGGGCGGGATCGCAGGCCCAAGCTCATGGCGTGGATCCTAGCGCCGATCCGGCGTGGTCGCAGCACCGCCGACCGCACCGAGCGCGCCACCGGCCAGCGCCCCGATCCCGGCCCCGTTGCCGCCGCCGGCGATGCCGCCGATCGCAGCGCCGGCGCCGGCGCCGAGCAGGCCGCCGCCCACCGCGCGCTGGCCCGGGCTGTACGGATCGCACGCCGACAGGCTCAGGGCGAGCCCGCCCGTAGCGGCGAGGGTGGTCAGGAAACGCAACATGGTCTTGGTCCTTAGCTAGTCGATTGGAAAACGAGCCGTGTGCCGGATCGGGAACGGTTTCCGTCCACAGGCCTTTCTGGTCTGGACCACACAACGCGCCGTGATCGTGGCGGTTCGGAGTCGAAACGATGGCGCCGCAAAGGCTCACGGCGCTGTGACGCCCGGCCCCCCCCGGACGGAGGCGAGGCTTGCTCCATTGCGGGCACGCCGCTAAGCCGTGGCCGCCTCCGCGCGCCCGGTTCCCGGGCCGCCGGCGGGACGTCGGGTGGTCGGCCCCTGTCAAGCCGCCCGCCGCGCGCGCGCCCCAAGCCGGATCGCCCGGACACGGGCCTACTGGAGTTCTCGGATGTTCTCTCGCCTGCTGGGCGTCATGTCCAACGACATGGCCATCGACCTCGGCACCGCCAACACCCTGGTCTACGTCAAGGGCCGCGGCGTGGTGCTGGACGAGCCGTCGGTGGTGGCGATCGCCGACGTGCGCGGCAGGAAGCAGGTGCTCGCGGTGGGCAACGAGGCCAAGAACATGGTCGGCCGCACGCCCGGCAACATCACCGCCATACGGCCGCTGCGCGACGGCGTGATCGCCGACTTCGAGGTGGCGGAGGAGATGATCAAGCACTTCATACGCAAGGTGCACAACCGGCGCGGCTTCGCGAGCCCGATGATCATCGTCTGCGTGCCGTCGGGCTCCACCGCGGTGGAGCGGCGCGCGATCCAGGAGAGTGCCGAGAGTGCCGGCGCGCGCAAGGTGCTGCTGATCGAGGAGCCGATGGCGGCGGCGATCGGCGCCGGGCTGCCGGTGACGGAGCCGTCGGGGAGCATGATCGTCGACATCGGCGGCGGCACCACCGAGGTCGCGGTGATCTCGCTCGGCGGCATCGTGTATGCGCGCTCGGTCCGTGTCGGCGGCGACAAGATGGACGAGGCGATCATCTCCTACATCCGGCGCAACTATAACCTGCTGATCGGGGAAACCTCGGCGGAGAAGATCAAGATCGAGCTGGGCGCGGCGCGGCCGCCGGACGACGAGTACGACCACGGCCCGCTCAAGGAGGTCAAGGGACGCGACCTGATGAACGGGGTGCCGCGCGAGGTGGTGGTGGGGCAGCGCCAGATCGCCGAAAGCCTGTTCGAGCCGGTCAGCCAGATCGTGGACGCGGTCAAGACCGCGCTGGAGAACACGCCGCCCGAGCTCGCCGCCGACATCGTCGACAAGGGCATCGTGCTGACCGGCGGCGGCGCGCTGCTCTACCGGCTGGACGAGGTGCTGCGCGAGGCGACCGGGCTGCCGGTGGTGGTGGCGGAGAACCCGCTGTCCTGCGTGGCGCTCGGCACCGGGCGGGCGCTGGAGGAGATGAAGCGGCTGCGCAACGTTCTCACCACCATGTACTGATGCCGCCGCATCTGCGCCGGTCGGGAAACCGCGCCGCTCGCGCCGGCTTGAACGCTGGACCATCAACGCCGACCAGGCCTGGCAAGGGGCAAAGGTTCGATCTTGTTCCGTTTATCGATCCAGTTGCGCCAGGCGCTGTCCAAGCTGACGCTGCCGTTGCTGATCGGGCTGGCCTGCGTCGTCATGCTGCTGGGCCAGGCGGACCGCCGGCTGGCGGAGCAGGCGCGCGTGGCCGTGTCCGACGGGGTGGCGCCGTTCTACGCGCTGCTGGCAACGCCGATCGAGCAGTTGCGCGGGGTCGGCGACGAGGCGCGCAGCCTGGTCGACGTGGCGGGACAGAACGAGCGGCTGCGCGCGGAGAACGACCGCCTGCGCCGCTGGTACGACGTGGCGCTGGCGCTGGCGGCGGAGAACGACACCCTGAAGGCCAACCTGCACTGGATGCCCGAGCCCGCACCGTCCTTTGTCACCGCGCGCGCGGTCGCCGACGCGAGCGGGGTCTACGCCCGGTCGGTGCTGCTGTCGGTGGCGCCGGGGCGCAGCCTGTCCAAGGGTATGGTGGCGATCGATGCGGCCGGGCTGGCGGGACGGGTGACGGAGGTGGGCGCGCGCTCGGCGCGGGTGATGCTGATCACCGACATGACCAGCCGTGTGCCGGTGACCCTGGAAGCCTCGCACGTAAACGCTATAGTGGCCGGAACAAACGCAGCGGCGCCACGACTGATGGACTATCCCGAAGAGATCCGTCCGGAGGAAGGCGAGCGCGTGGTCACCAGCAGCATCGCCGGCGTGTTCCCGGCCGGCCTGCCGGTCGGCACGGTGCATTATCTCGGCCCGTTGGCGGTGGTGGAGCCGTATGCGCAGCTCGACCACGTGACGGTGCTTCGGTTGTTCGACTACGGGCTGTCCGGGATCGTGCCGCCGGAGGCGCCGGGACGGGTGTCGCCGGAGCAGCCTGGGCAGCAGCCTGGGCAGCAGCCTGGGCGGATGGCGGCACCCCAGCCGCCCGCACCGCCGCCACAGGCGCCGTCCCCGCAGGCGCCGCGCGCGTCGGGCACGCTGGTCGGGCGCGGATGAGGCTTCCTCCGCATGCCCCCAGGAGTGCCACCGGAGCGTCATCCGGGCATACGGCCCCGGCCCACGATCTGGCGCAGGCTGGATGCGGCGGCGAGGCGCGCGCTGCCGGTGACGTTCAGCGCGATCCTGGTGCTGCTGCTGTGTGCGCCGCTGGACCTGCCGCAGCAGCAGGCGCTGCTGCCGGGGGCGGCGATGGGCTCGGTGTTCTTCTGGTCGGTGTTCCGGCCGGCTTCCATGCCGGCGCCGATGGTGTTCCTGCTCGGGCTGCTCACCGACCTGCTGTCCTTTTCGCCGCCCGGCGTGGCGATCCTGACGCTGCTGATCGTGCATGCGGCCGGGCTCGGCTGGCGGCACGGGCTGGCGCGTCAGGGCTTCCTGGTGGTGTGGCTGCTGTTCCTGCTGGTGGCGGCGGGTGTCATCGCGCTGGACTGGGTGCTCGCCTGCGCGTTCGCCCTGCGCCTGCTGCCGCCGCAGCCGGCGTGCCTGGAGCTGGCGCTGGCGGCCGGGCTGTATCCGCTGCTGTCCGCCCTGTTCACCTGGGCGCATCGCGGCATGGCCGATCCGGACCGCGCGTGATCCACGCCACGCGCCGGGGTCCGGTCGGGGCTTGGAACCGGGCATGAAGCGTTCGCCTGGCCGTTCTCCCAGCCGCGTGCCCAAGGACATGCCCTCGCGCGGGATCTTCACCCGGCGCGCGCTGGTGCTGATGGTGGCCCAGGTGGCAGCACTCGGGGCGCTGGGCGAGCGGCTGTACCGGCTCCAGGTCGCCGACGGCCGCAAATACGCGGCGCTGGCCGAGAACAACCGGGTCAGCAGGCGCGAGCTGGCGCCGCCGCGCGGCTGGATCGTCGACCGGTTCGGGGTCAGCCTGGCCGGCAACAAGGTCAACTGGCGGGCACTGCTGCTGGCCGAGCAGACCACCGACGCGTCGGCCACGCTGGACCGGTTCTCGACCATCATCCCGCTCGACGCGCACGAGCGGGCCCGTATCGACCGCGAGCTGAGGCACGGGCGCAAGTACATCCCCATCGTGGTGCACGACTTCCTGTCCTGGGACGACATGGCGCGGATCGAGGTGAACGCGCCCGACCTGCCGGGCATCCTGGTCGATGTCGGCACCACCCGGATGTATCCGCTGGGGCCGGTGATGGCGCACGTGGTCGGCTACGTGGCGCCGGCGAACGAGCGCGACGTGGCGGCGGAGCCGGACCTCGCCTTGCCCGGCATGCGGATCGGGCGCGCCGGGATCGAGCAGTTCCACGACGCCGGCCTGCGCGGCACCGCCGGCTCGGTGCAGATGGAGGTGAACTCGGTCGGCCGGGTGATGCGCGAGCTGGACCGGCGCGAAGGCGTGCAGGGCGAGACGGTCGGGCTGTCGATCGACCTCGGGCTGCAGCAGGCGGTGCTGGCGCGGATCGGCGACCAGCCGGCGCACGCGGTGGTGATGGACGCGCGCAACGGCGAGGTGCTGGCGATGGTCAGCACGCCGTCCTTCGACCCGACCCTGTTCGACTCCGGCGTGAGCCAGGCGCAATGGGAGCAGTGGACGAGCGACGAGCGCACGCCCCTGATCAACAAGACCATCGCCGGCCTGTATCCGCCCGGCTCGACCTTCAAGCCGGCGGTGGCGATGGCGGCCCTCCAGGCCGGCACGCTGGCGCCCGGCGACCGCATCAACTGCCCGGGCTACATCGACGTCGGCGGGATACGCTTCCACTGCTGGGCCAAGCACGGCCACGGCTCGCTCGACCTGCATGGCGGCATCAAGTTCTCCTGCGACGTGTTCTTCTACGAGACCGCGCGCCGCACCGGCATGGAGGCGATCGCCGCCGCGGCGCACGGCTTCGGGCTCGGCGCCGCGCTGGACATCGAGCTGCCGCACCAGCGCATCGGCGCCATCCCGACGCCCGCCACCAGGCGGGCCAAGGGCCACCACTGGAACGGCGGCGACACCATCAACGCCGGCATCGGCCAGGGCTTCGTGCAGGTGACGCCGCTGCAGCTTGCCACCTACGCCTCCAGGATCGCCACCGGCCGGGCGGTGCAGCCGCACCTGACCCGCGCCATCAACGGCGTGCTGCAGCCGCAGGTGATGCCGGCGCACTGGCCGGAGCTCGGCCTGCCGGACGAGCACCTCAGGGCACTCCGCGCCGGCATGTTCGCGGTGGTGAACGAGGCGCACGGCACGGCACCCAAGGCACGGCTGCCGCTAGCCGGGATCCAGATGGCCGGCAAGACCGGCTCCGCCCAGGTGCGACGCGTCAGCCGGGCGCTGCGCGAAAGCGGGCACTTCAACTCCGCCCACCTGCCCTGGGAGTTCAGGCCGCACGCGCTGTTCATCTGCTTCGCGCCCTACGACAACCCGCGCTACGCCGCCGCGGTGGTGGTCGAGCACGGCAACGCCGCCGCCGACGTCGCCGCCCCGCTCGCCCGCGACATCATGACCGATACGCTCACCCGCGACCCGGCCGAGCACAAGGAGGCGCCGGGCCAGCGCGTGGCCGACGCGATCTGAGGCGCAGCCTTCGGCAGGCAGGGCAGGCGACGGGCACCCGAACACGACGGACCGACTCCCGTCGGCCTCAGGCGTCAGCCTTCCCCTGCGCTCGGATCACCTTCAAGCCGAGATGCCGCTCCAGATGGTCGAAGTCACGGTCGCTGTGCAGGAGAGAATGGCCATGCTCGATGCAGAAGGTCCCGATCAGCATGTCGATGGTCTTGCGAACCGTGATCCCGTAGCTCCGCAGCCGGCGATGGTTCATGGCCGAGATGGACGCGATGTGCGGACCTGCCATCGCTTGTACGTCGAAGCGGCGCAGGGCGGCCTCGACGAGGCTCGCCTCCTTCTCCGACGCGAGGCCCTGCAGGACTTCACACAGCACGAGATCGCCGACGATCAGGCCGGGCAGGCCGTCCAGGATCATGGCGCGCAGGCGTTGGACCTGTTCCGACCGACGATCGACGAGGTGGTCGATCCAGACGCTGGTGTCGACCACGATCATCGGGTGTTGCGGCCCTCCCGGCTGGCCTGGAGGTCGTCCGACCACGTCACCTGGCCGGCAAGGGCGAGGATGTCCCGCTGTTCTCGTGCCCGGACCAGAAGACGCAGGGCCTCCTCGACCGTCGCCTTCTTGCTGGCATGACCCGAGGCGAGCTGGGCCTTGGCCATGAGGTCGTCGTCGATCTCGATGTTGGTTCGCATGGATCACCCGATGTGTATCAATTTGCATTGATATACACATCAACGGTGAAGACTAGCCTTCAACCATCCGGTCGACCGGCCGATAAACGTTCGGCGACCGCTTCGCCCGGCGATCTCCGGCGAGCGTCCCGATCGGAAAATGGCCGGATGGAGCAGGATCGACCTGTTCCGGGCTGATCTCGCTTCGGGCCTGAGCGTTGGCCGGTCCGCGGGCTCGATGCCGGTCGGGAGCCCGCCATGCTCCTGCCCGTTGTTTTTCCTCCTCCTTCCATGATCGGGTTGCTGGCCGCCATGAACGTGCACCGCTGATGCGCTTGGCCGGGATGCGCAACCCGCTCGATTTCATGCGCCCGCGCACGGTGCGGATCGGCGTCACCGGCCTGGCGCGCGCCGGCAAGACGGTGCTGCTGACCGGGATCGCCGCCACCCTGCTGGCGCCCGGCGCGCTGGGCGGCCGTATCCGACGCGCGTCGCTTGCCCCCGCCGGCGCGGACGCGTTGCCGCGTTTCGACCAGGCCGCCCACCTGGCCGCCCTGGCGGCGACCCCACCGCGCTGGCCCGCGCGCACCGACACGGTGTCGCTGCTGGCGCTGGACCTGGAGCTGGTCCCCTGGACGCTCCCGGTCGGCTCGCTGCCGCCGCGCCGGCTGCGCCTGGAGCTGCTCGATTATCCGGGCGAGTGGCTGCTGGACCTGCCGCTGCTGGAGCTGTCCTTCGCCGACTGGTCGGAGTCGGTGCTGCGACGCCTGGAGCGGCCGGAGCTGGCGGACGCGGCGAGGGGCTTTCTCGGCTTCGCCGCCGCGCTGCCGGCGCAGGCGGGCGGCGACGAGGCCCTGGCGGCGTCGGGCCACCGCCTCTACGTCGCCGCCCTGACCCGGCTGCGCGACGCGCACGGCCTGTCGCTGCTGCAGCCGGGCCGGTTCCTGATGCCGCCGCCCGGGCCGGCGCCGCCGTGGATGGCGTTCTTCCCCCTGCGCGGCGCTTCGCCGCTGGCGGGGCTGATGCGCCGTCGCTACGACGCCTATGTCGCGGCGACCCGGGAGGCGCTGGTATCGCCGTCGCTCGGCCAGATCGACCGGCTGGTGGTGCTGGCCGACCTGCTCGGCGCGCTGCATACCGGCCCGGAGGCGTTCGCGGACGCGCAGGCGGCCCTGGGTGCTGCCTCCTCGGCGCTGCGCTGGCAGGGCGACTGGCTGGCGACGATCGCGTCGCTGGCAGCCATGCGCCTGCCGCCGCGCGTGATACGCCGGGTCGCCTACGCGGCCAGCAAGGCGGACCACGTGTCGGAGCGGCAGCGCGGCAACCTCGCCGCCCTGATGGGCGCGCTGACCGGGCAAGCCGACGCGCGAGTGTCGGCACGTGGACGGGACCGGAGCTTCGCCATCGCCGCCGCCCGATGCACCGAGGATTTCGTCTGGACCCTGGACGGCCATCCGGTCTCCGCTGTACGGGGACGGCTGCTGGGCGACGAGCGGATGACCCGCTCCTATCCGGGCGAGGTGCCGGACCGCCCGCCCGGGCGTGAGTTCTGGAGCCATCCGTTCCTGGCGCTGCCGGCGTTCGAGCCGGCGCGCTTGACGCAGGGCGGACGGGCCGGGGTGCCGGAGATCGGGCTCGAGGCTATGCTCGGCTTCCTGCTGGAGGACCTGCTGTGAGCGAGGCGCCGACGCGGGTGACGCCGCGGATCGAGACGGAAACGGCACGGGCGGCGCGGATCGAGATCGCGCGCGACGCTGCGCCCGACGCGCTATCCGGCGCCCTGGCCGACGCGGGACCGGAGGTGCGGGCGGGCGTGCCGGGGCCGGTGGACCCGCGCTGGAGCATGCCGGTGCTGGTGCTGAGCGGCTTCGGGGTGCTGGCGCTGGGCCTGGCGGCGCTGCAGACCGCGAACTTCGTCGCCGCCGAGTGGGCGCGCTCCGTCGTGCTGGGCGGGCTGACCCTGCTGGTGGCGGTGCTGGGCTTCGGGCTGATCGGGCTCGGCATCTGGCGCGAGCTGCGCGCGCTGGCGGCGCTGCACGCGGTGGACGGGCTGCGTCGCGACCTTTCCTCCGACGATCCGATCCGCAAGGTGGCGGCCGCGCGGCGCTGGCTGGCGCGTGTCGAGGGCGGCGCCGCGCTGCTGCCGGCGCTGGACGGGCTGAACGATCCGGACGCGGTGCTGCCGCTGCTCCGAGCCGGGCTGGAGAGGAGGTTGCGGGTGCTAGCGGACGGGCTCGGGCGACGGGCGGCGATGCAGGTGGTGGCTGGCATGGCGGCGACGCCGGCGCCCTCCCTGGTGGTGCTGCTGATCTCCTGGCGCGGCCTGCGCCTGATCCGGCAGATCGCCGCCCTGTATGGGCTGCGGCCCGGGCTGTTCGGCACGCTCGGCCTGCTGCGCCGCACCGCCTATGCCGCCACCGCCACCGCGGTCACCGAGGCCGCCATCAACACCGCGGCACACGCGGTGCTCAGCACCCCGCTGCTGGCGCACCTGGCCGGCGAGATGGCCGGGGGCGCGGTGGCGGCCCGGCGCATGATCGTGCTCGGCCGCGCCGCGTCCGTGGCCTGCACCCCGTTGCCGCCCGAGTGAGGCTTGTCATGGAGTTCGACGTGATCCTGGTCGGCGCCGGCCTGTCCGGCGCCGCGTTCCTCGCCCACCTGCTGCGGGACCATCCCGGCTGCCGCGGCCGCGTGCTGGTGCTCGAACCGGCGGCGCGGCTCGGCGCCGGGCTGGCCTATGGCACCGAGGACCCGGCGCACCGCACCAACGTCGCCGCCGGGCGGATGTCCCTGTTTCCCGAGCAGCCGGAGCATTTCCTGCGCTGGCTCGACGAGGGTGCCGAGCTGGAGCGCGATCCCGACGCGGTCGGCGGCGACGGGCTGGTGCATGTCCGGCGCACGGTCTACGGCGACTACGTCGACGCGGCGGTGCGGGCGGAGATCGACGCCGCCACCGCGGCTACGGTCCGCCACCTGCGGCAGCGCGCGATGTCGGCCCGTCGGCGGCCCGAGGGCGGCTGGGCGGTGGCGCTGGAGGATGGCGGCGTGGCAGCGGCGCCGCTGCTGGTGCTGGCGGTCGGTCACACCGCGCCCGACCTGCCGACGGTGCTGGCCCCGCTGGCGGGCGATCCCCGAATGGTGGCCGATCCGTGGGACCGGGAGGCGCTGGAGCGGATTGGGGGAGGCGATCCGGTGCTGGTGGTGGGCACCGGGCTCACCGGCTGTGATGTGATCGCCAGCCTGAGGGCGCGCGGGCATCGCGGTACGGTGCTGGCGGTGTCGCGGCGCGGCCTATTGCCCCGCCCGCGCACCACCAGGCCTGTGGGGGAATGGGGCGACTTCGCCAGCGATCCCGCCATCACCGCGCTGGCGCTGCTGCGACGGGTGCGCGAGGCAGTGGCGGCGGCCGAGGCGGCAGGACGACCCTGGGAGGACGTGATCGCGGCGCTGCGGGTGCAGGCGCGCACCGTATGGGGAGCCCTGACGGTGGGCGAGCGGCGCCGGCTGCTGCGCCACCTGCGCCCGTTCTGGGACGTGCACCGATTCCAGTGCGCGCCGCAGATCGCTGCCGTGGTGGCGTCGGGGCAGGCGGCAGGGTGGCTGACGGTGCTGGCGGCGACCCCGGTGGCGGCGCACGGCCAGCCGGACGGGATCGCGGTGACGCTACGACGCCGCGGCAGCACCGCCACCGAGATGGTTCGGGTGGCGGCGGTGGTGAACTGCACCGGGCCGGGGCACCGCTCGGTGGTGGCGGCGCATCCGCTGCTGCACAGCCTGGCTGGGGCCGGGCATCTCCGCGCAGACCCGTGCCGGCTCGGCATCGACGTGGACGAGGCGAGCCGGGTGCTGGACGCAGGCGGCACCGCCTGGGCGGACCTGTTCGTGGCGGGTCCGCTGGCGCGCGGTACCCATGGCGAGCTGATGGGCCTGCCCCAGGTCACCACCCAGCCGCGCGAGGTGGCGGCGAGCGTGGCGCGGCTGCTCGCGCCGGCGGCGTGAACCGGCTGGACGCCCGGGGCCCGGTCGCGGCATCTGTGACGCCATGATCACCGACAAGCGCCTGCTGCGGGCGGAGCCGAGCTTCCGGATCCTGGCCAAGCTGTGGCGGGTGAGCTGGCTCTACGTGCTGCTGATCTGCCTGCTGGCCGGCGTCGGCTACGGCGCGCTGTACTCCGCCGGCGGCGGCTCGGCGCGTCCCTTCGCCGGGCCGCAGAGCCTGCGCTTCGGCTTCGGGCTGCTGATGATGCTGGGCGTGGCGATGCTCGGCCCGCGCGTGCTGGTGAGGCTCGCCTGGCCGCTCTACGGCGTGTCGCTGCTGCTGCTGGCCGCGGTGCTGCGCGTGGGCCATGTCGGCAAGGGGGCGGAGCGCTGGCTGGTGCTGGGCGGGGTGCAGCTGCAGCCCTCGGAGCTGGCCAAGATCGCGCTGGCGCTGGCGCTGGCCGCCTGGTTCCACCGCATCGGGCAGAACCGCATGGGCAACCCGCTGTTTCTCGTCCCGCCGGCGCTGATGGTGGCGGCACCGGTGGCGCTGGTGCTGAAGGAGCCCAACCTCGGCACCGCGGTGATCATCGCCGCGGTCGGCGCGGCGATCTTTCTCGCCGCCGGGATGCGGCTGTGGCAGCTCGTCCTGCTGGTGGCGCCGCTGCCGTTCCTGGGCCGCATCGCCTATGCCCACCTGCACGACTACCAGAAGGCGCGCATCACCACCTTCCTGCATCCCGAAAACGACCCGCTGGGGGCCGGCTACAACATCATCCAGAGCAAGATCGCGCTGGGCTCCGGCGGGCTGTGGGGGCAGGGCTACCTACACGGCACGCAGGGGCAGCTCAACTTCCTGCCCGAGAAGCAAACCGACTTCATCTTCACCATGATCGCCGAGGAGTGGGGGCTGGTCGGGGGCTTGTCGGTGATGGCGCTGCTGCTGCTGGTGATCCTGGGGGGCATGCTGATGGCGATGCGCTGCCGGCACCAGTTCGGCCGGCTGCTCGGTCTAGGCATCGCGATGAACTTCTTCCTGTACTGCGTGGTCAACCTGTCCATGGTGATGGGGGCGATCCCGGTCGGCGGGGTGCCGCTGCCGCTGATCTCCTATGGCGGCTCGGCGATGCTGACGGTGATGTTCGGCTTCGGGCTGTTGTTGTCGGTCTACGTGCATCGCGACGCCCCGTTCGGCGACAACGCCCCGTGAGCGCGGGTCCGCTTCCGTCGTGAGGGTGCCATCCCTTCGGCGCCGGTGCTGGCGGCCGTCGGACGGTGGCGCGCGACGGCTCGCCGGCGACGAGGCTGTAGGGCTGCCTGGCTGGTCCCGCCATCGCGGATGATCCTGCGCCTGGTGCACCTGCGGTTCCGGTCCGCAACCCCCTTCGGGAACGTCCGGGCATAACCTGCGGCGGACAAGCCCTGCTCCACGCTCCAGGTCAGGGCTCGCGCAGATGCCGTCCTCGGGCCGAACGACGTGATCCTGGTTTGCCTATCCCTGACCGTCGGTATAGTTCATGCGCATGAGGTCATGATGGGCTGTGACCGACCGGTATCGAAGCGTTTGACCAACGTGAGCCTCGACGAAGAATCGGTGCGGCAGGCCCGGTTGCTGACCTTGAGTCTCAGCGGCACCGTCGAGGACCTGCTGCGGGAGTTCTTGACCCGCGAGCAGCGGAAGACGTCGCGTTGACCGACCTGATCGACGGCTTCAATGCCTTCCACCAGGAGAACGGCCTGCTGAGCGACGCGTTCTCGTCGCTCGTCAGAACAACAGACCAGGATGTTTTCCTTAGAAATCTGAAAGATATGGCTTCCATTGCCTGCCGGACTTCAAAAGTATTTGCTGTCGGAGTTTGACGGGTAAAAGCTGATTGCCCACGTGGGACGGGAGCCAGAAATGGCGCAGGTCGTAAGGCTGCGAGAAGCAGGCAGCAGCGCAGCAAGCGGTCCGACAACGTGAGCCACGTCATGGGCACCCTGGAGCGCATGGGCGTGATCCGTTGCGAACGCCGGCGCATCGAGGGCATGCGTGGCCCAGCCCAGG
This sequence comes from Lichenicola sp., assembly GCA_965198655.1. Classification (GTDB taxonomy): domain Bacteria; phylum Pseudomonadota; class Alphaproteobacteria; order Acetobacterales; family Acetobacteraceae; genus Lichenicola. The sequence continues at coordinate 663,382 of OZ240668.1, forward strand.
CCGTCTACTTCGTCAACGCGCATGTCGCCTGGAACGGCAGCCTCGACGTGTGCAAGGCCGAGGCGGCGCAGGTGAGGCCGGTCCAACCGAGCCTGATGGAAGGCGGCTACTCCGGATGAGCAGCCTCTACGAGCGCGACGCCCTCGCCTGGGCCGAGCAGCAGGCCGCCCTGCTCGACCGCATGGCGGCTGGCGAGCGGCTCAACGAGGGCGTGGACTGGCCCAACGTGATCGAGGAAGTGCGCGACGTGGGACTGTCGGAGCTGCGTACCTGCCGCAGCCTGCTGCGCCAGGCCATGCTCCACCTGCTCAAGCTGCACGCCTGGCCGTATAGTTCCGCCGCGTCGCACTGGCGGGACGAGGTCGGGGTGTTCCTGGTCGACGCGGAGGACCGCTTCACGCCTTCCATGCGGCAGCGCATCGACCTGGATGACCTTTACGCCAAGGCGCTGCGCCTGGTGCGGCAGATGACGGATACCAGCGGCGAGGCACAACCGCTGCCCGAGACGTGCCCCTTCACGCTGGACGAATTGCTGAGCACGCAACTGGACGTGTCGGTTATGACGAGGAAGCTTGAGACGCTTTGAGGATCGGGCTTCTTTTCAAAGCCGCGCGCCGTGCGTGAGCCAGCTTTCGCGACGGTCTTTAGCAGCCTGAGTGTTCCGATTCTCATCTAGCTCCGGATGGACATCCATCCATGAGAATGCGCGAACTTCGCGGCACAGTTGAATGCCGATGGTCGAACGCCCGGCCGCCGGTTGGTCGGTGGCCACCGTCGCCGCGGCCCTGGGCGTGACCGCCAAGACCGTCCGCAAGTGGCGCGACCGTCAGGCCGCCGGGGGTGCGCCTGACGTGATCGTCGGGTAGCGGGGACCATGGTCCTGGAGCATGATCGTTTGATCGTTTGATTATGCTCTCCTTTCGCCTGAGAGCAGCCACTGCACAACATCGTGGCCCGGATCGCCCGAGGGCTGCCCGTCGAACGCGATCTCGTCGTCCAGGTCGGGATCAGGCTGCTTCAGGTGGAAGGCTCCGCCATCATGACGATGACCAGGAACGCGGCGGCAAGGCGATGCAGGAGCGCCGAGCGGCTGCATCACGTCGACCGCTTCAGCCGGTGCCGCTGCCGGAACCAGCGTCCGGACGGTTGATCGGTGTGTGCTTGACCGGCTGGCCGGGCGCTGCGCCATCCATGGCGCGCAGCGCCCTCGTACCCGACCGCGACGCGAGCCGGAGCAGCCGCCGGAGGGATGAGATGTCATGACCAGCTTGCTGCCGCCGACGCCTGCGGTGCTGCGCTCCTATCGTCTCAGCACCTATCGCGCGGGCACCGTGGTGGCGCGGATCGGTTGGCCGCCGGTGGGCCTCGACGGGCAGAACCGGGTTCCGCTGGTGCTGCTGAGCGCCTGCAACCCGGGCGGACGGCGCCTGCCCGACAACTGGAACCGACGCATGATGCGCCGCCTGGACGAGGCGATGCGCCGCATCCCGCACGTCGGCGGCGAGGGCCGGCTCGGACGCTGGTCGGAACCGCTGGTGCTGGCAGCACTGGCGCCGGCGCGCGGAATCGTGCTGGCGCGTCGGTTCCGGCAGAACGCGGTGGTGCTGCTGCGGCCCCGTCGTCCGGCGCGGCTGCTGCTCCTGGCGGCACCGCCCGGAAGCGCCGGTTGAGCTATCCCGCGTCCGAGCGCTTGGCCGCGTGCCGGGCCGCCGACGCGGCGGCCTCGTCGGCCAGCGCCTGCTCGGCGTCGGCCTTCTGGCTGGCCAGCCCAGTATAGATCATGGCCGCTTCCGTCGCGTGGCGCGTGCCGGCCTCGCTGTGATCGATCGACGCGGTGCTGTAGCGCTCCGCCTTTTCGAAGTTGCCGGAGCCGGCATGCTTGGCCGCTTCCCGATGCGCCTCGGCGGCATGCGCGAACGCCTGGGCGGCGGCCTCGTGATGCGAGACCGCTTGTTCCTTTGTCGCCGTCATGACGTGTTCTCCTCAGGGCTGGGCCGGCGTCGAACGATTCGGCTCCGGACGGGTTCCGTGGACGCAAGCGAGGGACGCGACGCGTGAAGAGCCGCTACGGCCTGGAGATACGCGCCGCGACCGCTGCCGACGTGCCCGGCCTGGCCGGGCTGCTCGGCCAAGCCGGCACTGCGGTTGCACCGAGCACCCTGTCGGAGCGCCTGGACGCGCTGCGGGCGGAGGCCGGCACGGTACTGGTCGCGCTGGAATGGGGACCGCCGAACGGCCTGGTGGCGCTGCACTGGTATCGCACGCTGGGGGCGCCGCACCCGGTCGCGCAGATCACGGCGCTGCTGGTGGATCCGGACGCGAGGCGCCGGGGCGTCGGCCGGCTGCTGGTCAAGGCGGCGTCGCAGGCGGCCCGTGTGGCCGGTTGCGACACGATCGAGCTGATGGTGCCGGCACCGGGCAGTGACCTGGACGGGTTCTGCCGCGCCACGGGGTTCGCCGCGGCTGGATCGCGGTTCCGGCGACCGCTGCGCAAGGCTGCCATGGGAGACTGACGTCGGATGTCTGCCGACTATGCCGGCGTCTCGAGGCGTCGCAGCGACAGGCCGAACATCAGCGCCGACACGCCGCCGACCACCAGTTCGATCGCCACCAGCGTGCCGAGCACCCACAGGCCGGACCAGGGCAGCGACAGGTAGATCAGGACGCCGACCACCAGGGCCACCAGCCCGCTCAGCAGCAGCACCCACCAGCCGCCCAGCCGACGGTGGCCGGCGGCCCAGGCCATTCGGGCGACGCCGGCGAACACCAGGCAGAAGGCCAGGATGGCGGTCAGCAGCATCGAGCCTGCGACCGGCTCCTCGATGATGGCGCCGCCGCCGAGGACGTAGAGCATGCCGATCAGCCCGGAGATGATCGCGGCGGACGCGGTGATGCCGCGGTGCGCGACCGCATGCGCGATCTGCACCAGGCCGGCCACGATCAGCATCAGCCCGATCACGACCGTGCTCGCCAGCGTGGCCGCCACCACGTCCACCCAGGCCAGCACGCCGAGCAGGATGAACAGGATGCCGAGCGCCATGAACCAGCCCGATCGCGGCGAGGCGATCCCAGCGGGGAGGCGGGAAGCATGGAGGCTGCCGGACATGGAAAAGGTTCCTTCGTCGGTGTGCGCCGGGGCGAGGGCTCGCCTGCGGTGGCCTGCGCACCAACGCCATGACGTGTTCGTTCGACGCGCGCCGTGTCTTCACATCCTTATGGACGCCGCCTGGTCCCGCGCCGGCCGGTCGGCTGGCCTCCCGCATGGTCCGGGAACGAAGCGCCGCCCGGCGCGTCCAGGCCGAGCGTCTGGCACGCGGTCGGGGCCGGCGTGCCGGCCTGTGCCGGATCGGCGTTTCGCATTCCCGCCAGCTTGTCGGCACCGCCTCGCGGTCACCTGCGCCGCAACCAGGCCCGGGATCGCCCGCACGGTGCTGCTGCGGGAACGTGCCGCAGGGCAGCGTGCGTCGGCGCGCCCACGGCCGGCGCCATGGTCGGGATCGTGAGCGGGGCCGCGCGGTTCAATCGTGCGGCGTGCCGTCCCGGCCTGGATCCGAGGCGGTGTGGCCGCTGCGCAGCACCATCAGCGCGCGGCGCAGCCGGTTGATGCCGTCCCGGACCAGCCCCTCGTCGCACAGCCGGCTGCCGTCCCGCTGCAGGTCGCGCACCGCCGGCGGCAGCGTGCGGTGGGCGCGGATCCGCGCCAGCAGCGTCTGGCAGTAGGCGCCGGTGTCGCTGGTGACCACCATCGGCACCACCGCCTCCCGGTCCTGCGCCCGCGCTTGCGGCTGGCCGGACGACAGCAGCAGGAGGCAGGCGAGCACGGGCAGGCGGTTCATGCCGGGAAGGATAGCGTGGACCGGCTCACCGGCTCATGGGTTGCGGATGACGCGTGCTCCATGCTCGGCCGGGCCGATGCCGTGCCGCGCGCCTGGCCTGCGAGCGGCAGCAGCAGCACCGCTTCCAGCCCCGCCGCGCCATCCCCGGCGGCATCCGGCGTGCGCAGGACGAAGCTGCCGCCATGCAGATGCGCCACCGCCTGCACCAGCGACAGGCCGAGACCGGAACCGGGCGTGTTGCGCGCCGCCTCGGCACGGAAGAAGCGCTCCGACGCCCGGGCGAGCTCGGCCGGGTGCATGCCGATGCCGTGGTCGCGCACCACGATCCGCGCTTCCATGCCGTCGCTGGACGCCGACAGCCGCACCACCCCGCCTTCCGGCGAGAACTTGACCGCGTTGTCCAGCAGGTTGGCCACCGCCTGCTGCACCAGCCGGCGGTCGCCGTAGAGGGTGATGGGGGGCGAGGGCTGGCGCTGGAGCCGCAGGCCCTGCTCCTCGGCCAGGGCAGCGTAGAGCTCGGCCAGGTCGTCCAGCAGCGCGGACAGCTCCACCGGCGCGAACGCGGAGCGCCTGGCGCCGGCCTCGATCTCGGCAATGCGCAGCAGCGCCTCGAACACCGCGGTCACCCCGTCCAGGTCGGCCACCGCGCGGTCGATCGCCGCCCGCATCTCGCCGACCCCCGGCGCGTGCAGGGCGGCGTCCTCCAGCCGGGCGCGGGCGCGGGTGATCGGCGTGCGCAGGTCGTGGGCGATGCTGTTGGACACCTCCCGCACCCCGTCCATCAGCCGGGCGATCCGGTCCAGCATGTCGTTGATGGTTTCCGCCACCCGGTCGAACTCGTCGCCGCTGCCCGACAGCGGCACGCGCTGCGACAGGTCGCCGGCGGCGATCGAGCGGGTGGTGCGGGCGACGTTGCGCACCATGCGCCGGAACAGGGAGCGCACCACGAAGGCGCCGCTCAGGCCCAGCACGCCGACCATCAGCATCGCCCAGACCAGGGTGTCGGTCAGCAGCCGGCGCAGGATCGCGCGCGCCCGCACGTCGCGCCCGACCAGCAGCCGGAACCCGCCGGGCAGGGCGAAGGCGTGCACCTCGGCCAGGCCCCGCTCGCCGGCGCGCGAGATCGCGAGCTGGTAGGTGACATCGGTGCGGGCCACGTCGCGTGGCCAGTCGAGCAGGTTGCCGGCGATCCGGCTGCCGGACGCGTCGATCATCAGGTAGAGCGCGTCGTCGTCCACGTTGTCGGCCAGGCGCTGCTGGATGGTCTCGGCCAGCGCCGGCAGGCCGCCCGCGGTCCAGCGCTCGGACAAGGCGCGCGCGTCGGTGTCGATCTGCGCGTCCACCTCGCGCTCCAGCAGGCCGATCGTCGCCCACCAGATGAAGCTCATGAACACGATCGCGCTCAGCATGAACAGCAGCGCGTAGACCAGCGCCAGGCGCAGGCTGGCGGAGCGGAGGATGTCGGAGCGCCGCCCGCGCCGCTTGGGCGGCGGTCGGTTCCGGCCGCCGGACTTGGACCGGCTCGCCGCCGCGTCCGCCCTACTCGTCACGCAGCATGTAGCCGGCGTTGCGCACGGTGTGGATCAGCGGCCGGGGGAACGGCTTGTCGATCTTCTGGCGCAGGCGCGACACGTGCACGTCGATCACGTTGGTCTGCGGGTCGAAATGGTAGTCCCACACCCCTTCGAGCAGCATGGTGCGGGTCACCACCTGGCCGGCATGGCGCATCAGATATTCCAGCAACCGGAACTCCCTGGGCTGCAGGTCGATCTTCTGCCCGCCCCGGCGCACCAGGCGCGACAGCAGGTCCATCTCCAGGTCGCCGACCACGAGCCGCGTGGTGGGTCCGCCCTCGCCCTTGCCGCGGCGGCCGAGCGCCTCGATCCGCGCCAGCAGCTCGGAGAAGGCGAACGGCTTGGTCAGGTAGTCGTCGCCGCCGGCCTTGAGCCCGGCCACCCGCTCGTCCACCTGCGCCAGCGCCGAGAGCACCAGCACCGGGGTGCGGTTGTTCTGCGCGCGGATGGTTTCCAGCAGGCGCAGCCCGTCGATGCCGCCCGGCAGCATGCGGTCGAGGATGATGGTGTCGAAGCTTTCGCTGACCGCCATGAACAGGCCGTCCTTGCCGTTGTCGGCCTGGTCGACCACGTGGCCGGCCTCCTTCAGCCCCTTGGCGACGAAGCCGCGGACGGTTTGATCGTCCTCGACCAGCAGGATGCGCATCGTTCGGGCGTTCTCCGGCGGAACCGCAGGCGAAGCGGCAGGCGCAAAGTGCGCCCGGCGGCGGGGGGTTGTCCATGCGTCAGGAAGCAAGGCCAGGGCTCTGCCCATCGATCTGCTTCGCAGCTCGATCCGCTGGGGCCTCAGGCCCCAGACCCCTATTCCTTGAATCGGGTTTGAAGGGCTGTGCCCTTCATGGGGTCCAGGGGCAACGCCCCTGGCCTTCATCTTCCCCATGCATAATCCCCACCCTAACGCTGGCGGATCAGCGGCACGCGGTTCCACCACCTCGGCTTGCGGACCCGCTCGCGCTCGAAGGTGAACAGGCCGGAGCCGATGATGACCAGCGACCCGGCGATCATCCAGACGTCGATGCCGATGCCGAACAAGGCCGCGTCGAGCGCCACCGCCCACAGCATCTGGCTGTATTGCGGCGGCGCCACCTGGCTCGCCGGCGCGTGCTCGGAGGCCAGCAGCAGCAGCGCGGTGCCGAGCGCCGACAGCAGGCCGTAGCCCAGCACGAACCCGGACTGGATCGCCGTGGGCCAGACCAGGTCCGGGGCGGCGATCAGGAGGCTGGCCGCGATCGGCCCGATCACGCCGGCGCCGTAGAGCGAGATACGCGTCTCGCTTGGGCCGAGCCCGCGCAGGATGACGATGGACACCGCGGCCGCCAGCGCGCCCAGGATCGCCGACAGATGGCCGAGCGTGAACGGCTCCAGGCCCGGGCGCAGCACGATCAGCACGCCGGCGAAGCCGGTCGCCACCGCCGACCAGCGCCGCCAGCCGACCGCCTCCTTGAGGAAGACCACCGACAGCATCGTGACGAAGGCCGGCATCAGGAACAGCAGCGCCATCGCCTCGGCCATCGACAGTCGGGTGAAGGCGATTACCGAGAACACCGAGCCCGCCACTGCGGCGAGGCCACGCACGCACCACATCAGCCGGTTCCGGCAGCGCAGCAGGTCGCTCCAGCGCTCCCCCGGCCGCTTGGCCAGCGGCACCGCCGCCAGCCCCAGCACCGCGCCGAAGAACACCATCTCGAACGGCGGCAGCGCGCCGCGCAGCAGCTTCACCGACGCGTCGCTCAGCGAGAAGGCGAGGTAGGACGCGAACGCCAGCAGCACGCCGCGCTTGGGGTTGCCGGGGCGGACCGGCCGGCCATGGGCGCCGTGCATGGGGTGGCGGCCTAGGGCATCATCCGATCGAACCGGATCGGTCGATCGGATGAGGCTCGCCCGAACAACAAGCTAGCCCGGCCCTTCCGTGCGCCGCCCGACCACCACCAGCACGTCCACCGGCTTGCCGTGGCGCGACAGCGCCATCCGGATCGACGAGCCGGGCGCCGCCGCGGCGACGGTGCGGACCAGGCCGCGGTTGGAGTCGACGGTCTCGCCGTTGACCGTGCGCACCACGTCGCCCGGATGCAGCCCGGCGCGCTGCCCGGGGCCGCCCTTGTCGACCGACACGATGGTGACGCCGCCGCCTGCCGCGTTCTCCATCGTGACGCCGAGCCAGCCGCGGTCGATGTGCCCCTTGGCGCGCAACTGGTCGACGATCGGCGCCACCAGCTCGGACGGGATGGAGAAGCCGATGCCGACCGAGCCGCCGCCGGGGGACACGAAGGCGGTGTTCAGCGCCACCACCTCGCCGCGCATGTTGAAGGAGGGGCCACCGGAGTTGCCCGGGTTGATCGGCGCGTCGAGCTGCAGGAAGTCGTCGAACGGCCCGGCACCGATGTCGCGCCCGCGCGCCGAGACGATGCCGGCGGTCACCGAGGAGCCGAGCCCGAACGGGTTGCCGGCCGCCAGCACCCAGTCGCCGATCTGCACGTCCTCCGAGCGGCCCCAGGTGACAAAGGCGAGCTTGCGGTCGGTCTTGACCTGGATCACCGCGATGTCGGTGAGCTCGTCCGAGCCCAGCACCTTGGCCGGCAGCTCGGTGCCGTCGGAGAACGACACGGTGATGTTGTCGGCTTGGCCCACCACGTGGTTGTTGGTGACGATCACCCCCGACGGGTCGATCACGAAGCCAGAGCCGGCGCCCAGCATCTGCTCGCGGTGGGTGCGCATCCGGTCGCGGAACTGCTTCTCGAACGGGGTGCCGCGCAGTGCCGGCGGCACCTTCACCTTGGCGTCCGCCGCCGCGTCGTCCACCTCCTGCGTGACCGCGATGTTGACCACCGCCGGCACCACGCGCCGCACCAGCGGCGCGAAGGTGAGCGGCCCGCTTTGCACCAGCACCGGGTGGTCATCCGCCAGGGCCGGCGTCGACGCGGGGACGGCGGTGGCGGCGCAGAGGGACAGGACCGCCACGACCGCCGGCCATGGGCGGGACAGGAACGGTCCGGGTTCGGTCATGCGGCCTGCGTCCTCGGGCGGTCGGCGATCATCCTAGGACCAGAACGGTGCAGAAATCACCGGGATGGCCGCCCTGTTGCATTATTGGCGCGCGGCTGTTGCCCGGGAGACGCGGTGGATGGCGGGCTGCCCGGGTCCTCCGGCCAATCGTGACGCGGGTAGCGGCTGCGCATGTCGCGTCGCATGTCGGCCCAGCCGCCGCGCCAGAACCCGTCCAGGTCGGCGGTGATCGCCGACGGACGCCCGGCCGGGGACAGCAGCGCCACCTGCAGCCGCACCCGCCCGTCCGCCAGCACCGGCAGGCTCCTGGTGCCGTAGAAGTCCTGCGCCCGCGACGCGGCGGTCGGCACGGGGCCGGTGTAGTCGATGGCGACGCGTCGGGTCGGCAGCACGAGATGCGTCGGCAGCGCCCGGTCCAGCCGTTCGCGATCCGACCGGTCCAGCCGACGCAGCAGCAGGGCGTGCAGGTCCAGCCCGGCCAGCTCGGGCAGGCGGGACAACCCGAGCAGATGCGGCGCCAGCCAGTCCTGCACCGTGGCGGCGAGCGCCGCGTCGTCGAGGTCGGGCAGGGGCGAGCCGTCGCCGTCGAGCCGGGGCGAGCGATCGCCGTCGAGCGGGGGCGAGCGATCGCTATCCAGCCGGCGCAGCAGCGCCACCCGGGCCTGGAGCTGCCGGGCCGCGTCGGTCCAGTCCAGCGCCGTGCCGAGCTTTCCTGCTGCGGCGCCGGCGAGCAGCCGGGCGGTCTCGGCGGGACCCGCGGGCAGGATGCGGTCGGCCAGCACCAACTGGCCGAGCCGCCGGCGCCTGCGGCTCACCACCGCGCCGCTGACCGGGTCGATCGCGTTCTCGACCTGCTCGGTGGTGCGGGCGAGCAGGGCCTCCGGCAGCCGGTCCGGGTCGAGCGGCACGGCGAGCGTGATCCGGGCGGCGTCGCGCACGTGCAGGGCCGCCACCGCGAGCAGCCGGTTGCCGGCCAGCCGGTCGTCGCGCGGCAGCCTCGCGCTGCCGCCGCCGGACAAGCGGAACGAGCCGATCTCGCCGCGCCCCTGCGCCACCCGGTCGGGGAAGCCGGCCGCGACCAGGGCGGCCAGGTTGCCGTCCGCCGGCGCGCTGGTGCGCAGCCGGGCGCGGTAGCCCGACGCCGCCTGCCGGATCCGCTGCAGCGCGCCGCGGTCGGCGTCCCCGGTTCCGCGTCCCGCCAGCAGGTCCAGGCGCAGCGCGAGGTCGGCGGGCGGGTCGGGGGCGCGGCCGCCACCGGTGGGCCGCGGCCGCAGCGGGTCGCGCTCCTCCAGCAGCGCCGCCAGGTCGGCCGCCAGCGCCTGCTCGGCCGGCCCGTCGGCCGCCAGCATCATCGCCGCCAGCCGCGGATGCGCCCCGAGTGCCGCCATGCGGGTGCCGGCCGGGGTGATGGCGCCGTTCTCGTCCAGCCCGCCCAGGGCACGGAGCAGGCTGCCGGCGGCCTCGAACGCCCCGCCTGGCGGCGGATCGGGCAGCGGCAGGGCCTCCACCGCGGTGTCCATCGCCGCAGTCCAGGCCGCCGCCTGCAGCCGGAAGCCGGACAACTCGGCATCGAGGATCTCCGGGCGGTCGTGCACGGACAGGCCGCGCCCGGTGGCCTCGGTCCACAGCCGGTAGGCGAGGCCGGGCGCTTCCCGTCCGGCCCGTCCGGCGCGCTGCGTGGCGGCGGCCCGGCTGACACGCACGGTTTCCAGCCGTGTCAGGCCGCTGCCCGGGTCGAGTCGCGGTACACGGCGCCAGCCGCCATCCACCACGATCCGCACGCCCGGCACGGTGAGCGAGGTTTCAGCGATGCTGGTCGCCAGCACCACGTGGCGGCGGCGCTCCGACGGCGGGCGCGGTTGCAGCACCCGGTCCTGCTCGGAGGGCGGCAGCTCGCCGTGCAGCGGCAGCAGCTCCGCGTCCACGCCGAGTGCTGCCAACGCCTGCTGCGCGCGCCGGATCTCGCCGACGCCGGGCAGGAAGGCCAGCACGTCGCCCTCCGCATGGGCGTCGAGGGCCGCGCGCACCGAGCGGGCGACCGCGTCGGGCAGGTCGCGCAGCGCCGCAACGTCGCGCGCCGCGTGGCGGACCTCGACCGGGAACATGCGGCCCTGGCTCTCGATCACCGGGCCGCCGAGCCGCGCCCCCAGCGTCCGCGCGTCCGCGGTGGCCGACATAGCCACGAGGCGCAGCTCCGGCCGCAACTGGCGCTGCAGGTCCAGGCAGAAGGCGAGCACGGCGTCCGCGTCCAGGCTGCGCTCGTGCACCTCGTCCAGCACCACGCAGGCGATGCCCTCCAGCAGCGGGTCGGACAGCAGCCGACGCAGCAGGATGCCCTCGGTGACCACCTCGATCCGGGTGCGGGCGGACATCGCGGCGTCGATCCGGGTGCGGTAGCCGATCAGGCCGCCGGCCTGCTCGCCGAGGAGGCTCGCCATGCGCTGCGCCGCCGCACGGGCGGCGAGGCGACGCGGTTCCAGCATCACGATGCGCCGGCCGTCGCACCACGGCTCCTCCAGCAAGGCCAGCGGCACCAGCGTGGTCTTGCCGGCACCGGGCGGCGCCACCAGAACGGCGTTCGGGATCGTCCGGAGGCTGTCCAGGAGCGCCGGCAGCGCGTCGGTCACCGGAAGGTCGGTCACCGGAAGGTTAGGCATCGGTCGGGGGATCATGGTGCCTGTATGAGGGCCCGGCGGATCGTGTCAAAAAGAAGGCCCTCGCCACGGAACAAGGAAATCCCGTTGATCGTCCGCCTCCACCGCGTGGTCCTCCTGTGCTGCCTGCTCGGGCTGGTGCTGACCCCCAGCCTGGCCCGGGCTGCGGAAAGTGCCGCGGTCGCCAACGACCACGACCGGGCGACGCTGGTGACCGACCGTGACGGCTGGACGGCCGGACGGGCGCTCGGCGTGGGCCTGCGCCTGCGCCTGGCGCCGGGCTGGCACACCTACTGGTCCAATCCCGGCGATGCCGGCGAGGCGGCGAGCGTGGCGGTGACCGCGTCCGGCGGCGGCACCGGCCAGACCGGCACGATCCTTTGGCCGACGCCGCACCGCCTGCCAGAAGGGCCGCTGATGAGCTACGCCTATACCGGCGACGTGCTGCTGCCGATGACCCTGACGCCGCAGGCGGCGGCGGGCGGCGCGCTGGTGCTGAAGGCGACCGCGGACTGGCTCGCCTGCGCCAACGTGTGCGTGCCCGAGCACGCAGCACTGGTGCTGACCCTGCCGCACGGGGACGCGCCGTCGCCCGAGGCGCCGTTGTTCGCAGCCGCGCGCGCCGACACCCCGGTGGCCTCCCCGTTCGCCGCCCGCATCGCCGCGGACGGCACCTTCACCCTGCAGGGCGACGGGCTGTCGCCGCAGACCGTCGCCGGTGCCTCCCTGTTCCCCCTCGAAACCGGGGTGATCGACCAGGTGGCGCCGCAGGCGGCGCAGGTCCGCGACGGGCTGGTGACGATCCCGCTCCACCCCACCGCCTCCTTCAAGCCGGGCCGCCCGTTCAACGCGGTGGTGGTGCTGCGCGATCCGACCGGGCAGGCGCGCGCGCTGTCGGTCGAGGCGACGCCCGGCGGTCCGGGCGCGCACGCGGTCTCGGCGCTGCCGCAGGCGGCGGCGGTCCGGCACCCGGCGCTCGGGCTCGGCCGTATGCTCCTGCTGGCGCTGGCCGGCGGGATCGTGCTGAACCTGATGCCCTGCGTGTTCCCGGTACTGGCGATGAAGGCGATGGCGCTGGGCCGGCTGTCCGGCATGGCGCGGCGCGAGCAGCGGCTGTCGGCCGTGTTCTACACCGCCGGCATCCTGCTCGCCTTTGCCGTCCTGGGCGGGCTGATGCTGGGCCTGCGCGCGGCCGGCTCCACCGTCGGCTGGGGGTTCCAGTTCCAGTCGCTGGCGTTCGTGGCCGGAACCTGCTGGCTGTTGTTCCTGGTCGGGCTGAACCTGGTCGGCGCGTTCGAGCTGGGCCTGCGCCTGGCCGGCACCGGACAGGGCTGGGCCAGCCGGTCCGGCCACATCGGCGACTTCGCCACCGGGCTGCTCGCGGTGCTGGTGGCGACGCCCTGCACCGCGCCCTTCATGGGGGTGGCGATCGCCGGCGCCCTGGCTGCCCCGGCGGTGGCGGGGATGACCGTGTTCCTGGCGATGGGCCTGGGGCTGGCGCTGCCCTACCTCGTGCTCGCCTGCGTGCCGCGCCTGGTCACGCTGCTGCCGCGGCCGGGACAATGGATGGAGATCCTGAAGCAGGCGATGGCGTTCCCGATCTTCGCCGCCTGCGCCTGGCTCGCCTGGGTGGCCAGCATCGAGGGCGGCTCGTCCGGCCTGCTGGCGGTCGCGGTCGGGCTGGTGCTGCTGGGCACCGGCGCCTGGCTGTTCGGCTTGTCGCAGCGCATCGCCAGCGTGGCCGACGGCTCCGGCGGGGTGCGCGGCGCCCGGTTCTCCGGCTTCCTGGCACTCGCCTTCCTGCTGGCGACCCTGGCGCTGCTGCCCGGCCTGACCAGGACGCCGGCGGGAGCGCGCGAGGCCGCCGCGGAGCCGGGCTGGCAGGACTTCTCCGACGCCACGCTCGCCTCGCTGCGCACGGCACGGCGGCCGGTGCTGGTGGACATGAGTGCCGCCTGGTGCGTGAGCTGCCTGGTCAACGAGCGGGTCGCGTTCCGCTCGGACGCCGTGCAGGCGGCGTTCGCGTCGCATCGGGTGGCGCTGCTGAAGGGCGACTGGACCCTGCACGACGCCACTATCACCCGCTTCCTGGCAGCCCACGGCCGCGACGGCGTGCCGTTCTACATCTACTACCCGCCGGGCGGCGAGGGGCGTGTCTGGCCGCAGATCCTGACCCCGAACCTGGTGCTCCGCGAGGTCGCCGGCCCGACCGGTTAGCGCCGGTTCGGCCAACAAAGGCCAGGGCTCTGCCCATCGATCTGCTTCGCAGCACCGATCTGCTTCGCAGCTCGGTCCGCTGGGGCCGGAGGCCCCAGACACCTTTTACTTAAGAATCGGGTTTGAAGGGCTTCGCCCTTCATGGGGTCCAGGGGCAAAGCCCCTGACCTTCGCCGTTCACTAGGAGGTCGCGTCAGATGTTCTTGGCGCTGTCCCCGCCCGTGACCTCGAACTCGGCGCCGGTCACCATGGCGGCGGCCTCCGAGGCGAGGAACACGGCGGCCGGCGAGATATCGTCCGGTTGCAGCCAGCCGACCTTGAGCGCCACCGTGGGCGCCCGGACGTCCCAGGCCTGCTGCGGCGTCGGGGGGCTGGTGGGCTTGTGACCGGTCACTTCCGCCGTGCTTTCGATCAGGCGTTTGTCGTAGCGCGTGAGGGCGGTGTCGACGAGGCCGGGGATGAGGGCATTGACGGTGATGTCATGCTCACCAAGCTCGAGTGCCGCCGACTTCATCAGACCGATGATGCCCCATTTGGAGGCGGAGTAGCTCGACCCGTCCTTGGTGCCGTGCTTGCCCTGCATCGAGGAGAGCACGATGATCCGGCCGTATCTGCGGGACACCATCTTCGGCGCGAAGGCGCGAAGGGTGTTCGCCGTGCCGTTCAGGTTGGTGTCGATCACGTCGTGCCAGTCGCTGTCCTCCATCTCCAGCAACGGCTTCCAGCGCTGGATCGCCGCGTTGGCGACCAGGATGTCGATCCGTCCGTAGCTCTTGTCGACCGTGTCGGCGGCCGAGCGCAGGGCTGCGATGTCCCGGATGTCGGCACGGATCGCCTCGCTTCGACGGCCATACGCCTTGATCTGGCGCACCGTCTCGTCGAGCTCGGAGGTCGTCGCGGCGGCGGCGTCCGAGGCCGGGCTGACCGGACCCGCGATGTCGATCACCACGACGTCTGCGCCGTTCGCCGCCATCTCGACGGCGATCGCGCGGCCGATCCCGCGTGCGGCGCCCGTCACCACCGCGACCCTGCCGGTCAGCGCCGAGCCGCGTCCCGGCTTGATCGGACCGGCGGTCTTGTCGGCCGGCGGCTCGGGCATGGCCTGCCCGTCGAGCGATGTGGGACCGCCATCGCTGCGGCCCTGCGCGCCGGCAGCGCCCATGGCGGCGTCGGTCAGCGCCACCCCGACGGCGATCCCGCCGGCGAACACCAGGTTGCGGCGCGATGGGCCCGGTGGTGCCTTGGCCGGCTGGTTCGTGGTCTCGTCCATCATGCGGTGCTCCCGTTGGCGGTCGAACGGCACCGTACTGCGACGGTTCAGCTCCGCACGGGTGCGTGATGGAGCGCGAAAGGCGCAGCCCGGTTCGCGCGCCCCGGCGTCGAGCCACCCTCATGATGGGTGAACACGAACGTGAACCGGTCATGGTTCATGATTATGGGCGCCGCCAACCCGTTCGCGTCGCACCCCTCCGAGCGGCGCCATTGCCGCCCAGTCTTGGTCGACCAGGCCGGACGGGACGGCGCTCGGTCCGGCGGTGGATCTTGGCCATCCCGTCGCGGATCGGTCCGGTTCCGTCCAGAGGAGGAGTCAGTCGAACGGGGCTCGGGCAGCCGCTCGTGGTCCGGGTCGGAGCGGGGACGGGCCCGATCCGGCCTCAGTAGCCGGGCGGCGTGATGCTGGGATCGATCCTGCCGGGCTGCGCAGGACCGGGTTCGGCCTGGCCCGGATAGCCTTGGCCCAGGTAGCCTTGCCCCGGATAGCCGGGGCCGACGCCGCCCGGTGCGGCTGACGCGGCGCCCGGCGGCTGCAGGAAGCCCGGCTGCGGCGAAAGCTGCAGCGGCGTTCCGGCGGCGGGATCGACAGCAGTCGGGCCGGCCGGAATCGGACCGGAACCGGTCGCCGGCGCGGCACCGGACGGTCCCGTGTCCGGTGGCGGCGCAAGCTGCAGCGGCGCGCCGACCGAAGGGGGTGCCGGCGGGGCACTCTGCCCAGGCGTCCCCAGCGGCTGCTGCTCCACGCCCGCGGCAACCGGCGCGCCGGACGCATCCACCATCCAGTCCGCCAGGGTGCGACGCAGTTGGAACTCGAACTCGACGTTCATGTCCTGCATCATCTGCACGGTCAGGTTGTAGAGCTCAGACTTCAATCCGTTGTCGGCGCCGGTCCCGGGCATGAATTGTCGCGACACGTGCGCCTCGGCATAGCCGGAATGGCCGCCGTTGTTGCCGATGATGTCGAGGTGCACAGCGAGCGTGCCGTCCAGCGGGCCGCCCGGGTCGCCGGTGATCCCGGCCTGGTCGATGCTGAACACGGCGGTCCCGGAGCTGCCGGCGGCCACCAGTCGGTCCTGCGCCATACGGCGCAGCGCTTCCTCCGGCGGCACCGGCGCTCCCTGCGCCAGGTCGGAGGGCCCGGGCGGCGGGACATGGTCCTCGATCCGTATCTCGCCCACGTTCAGCCGGAGCGGGGTCAGGTAGCTGTAGGACAGCGGCTTGAACGCTCGGGCCTCCTCGCCACCGCCGCCGCCGCATCCGGACAGGAACAGGGTGGCGGTGAGCCCCGCCGCCAGGCCGACGCCCGGGATCAGCCGTGTCATCAACCCTGGCCGAGCCCCAGAAGCCGCTGCCACCAGTTCTGCCGCGGCGGCGCCGACGGCGCGATCGGGGCCTCGGCGTAGGGCGTGGCGTCGGCGCCGACCGGCTCGCGATAGGACGCGGCATAGGCCGCCGCATCCTCGCCCAGCGACGCCCGATCGGATCCCGGCTCGCCGTAGCCGTGGTAGGGCGCGTCCGACGGAACCGGCGGCGTCATCTCCGGCTCGTGGGTCGGCAGGATCGGGTCCGCCTGCAACGGCGTCCGCGGCACCGCATCCGCCATCGGGCGCAGGTGCGGCCGCGCGTCGTCCGGGCGCGTATCCGCGGCGACCGTGCCGCTATCGTCGCGAGCCGGCTCGTCCGGCAGCTCGCCAGGCCCGTGCCGCGGCGGCGCGACCGCGTGCGCAAGCCCCGGTTCCAGCCCGTCGGCTTCCGGCAGCAGCACCGCACGGTCGGCATGGGTCGCATACCAGACGATCATCTGCGTCAGCAGCACCAGCGTGTCGGGCCCGGGCGTGCTGCGGGTGAACACTGCGCCCGCCGCCGGCACGTAGAGATGGCGGTCGGACGCGTCCGTGCCCTCCAGCAGGTAGTAGGCCACCCCGAGCCCGCGATCGAAATGCCGCAGCGCCACGTGGCCCGGCAGGTCGAGCCGCTCCTGGGTGGGAGCGGCCTGCCGCATCGTCTGCGCGATCCAGGACGGGGACAGGCTGACGCCGTTGCGCCCGTAGCCGCCCAGCTCGTCCAGACGGTCCAGCGACACCAGGTCAGGTCGGCCGATCGTGCGGTCGGCCGCCTCGACCAGCAGCTCGTACACCGAGTGCGGCAGGAAGCCGTCGAACTCGTGCGCCGCCAACGGGATCCCCGAATGCGGCGCCTTCACCGACTCGTCGAACAGGCTGCGCACCAGCGGCTCGACATGGGCGAAGAACCGCACCCGGTCCTCGGCGCGCAGGTGGACCACGGCGTTGCCGCGGAAGTCGAGTCCGTTGTCGAGCATCCAGAAGGCGCTGTCGCCGGTCTCGTGGTCGAGCTCGAGGATGTGGAACGGAGCAAGCCCGGTTTGCAGCCCGCGCGGGCTCCAGCCCGGGTTGAAGCTCGGCACGCCGTTGCCCTGCATGGTGATCGGGTAGTGCGCGCCATCGGCATCGGCCACCTGGAAGATGCCGTCGATGAACGAGACCGGCCAAATCGGCACCTGAACCTCCCAGCGCAACAACCCGCGCGAACGCTACAAACCTTGGTCCTGTCCAGCAAGCGTAGGTTGCGTTCAGCTACCTTGCACCGTTTCACGCGGGAAACGGAAATCCAGCGCGCAGAACTCGCACGTCATGACGATGTCGCCGCCGACCTGCATGTGGTCCAGGTCCTCCGCCGGGAACGCTTCCAGGATGCCGGCGAGGCGGGCGCGCGAGCAGCGGCAGCCATAGGCCAGCGCCCTCGGCAGGTCCGCCGTCACTCCCTGCTCATGGAACAGCCGGTAGAGCACCTGCTCCGGGGCCAGGGCGTCGTCGAGCAGCTCGTCCTCGCTCAGGGTTCCGGCCAGGGCGAGCGCGTTGATCCAGGCCTCGGCGTCGGTGCCGTCGCGTATGATCATGGCCTGGTCCAGCACGTCGTTGTCGAGCTCGGTTCCGGGCCTGATGCCGCCCTCGGCCGCGATCCGCTCCAGCACCAGGGCGCCGGCGAGCCAGCCGGTGTCGGTGTTGCGGCAGGCGAGCCGTATGGCGCAGGCGTGCTGCTCGCTGGTCTCGAAGTAGTGCCCGGCCATGGCGCTCAGCGTGTCGCCCTCGATCGCCACGATGCCCTGGTGGCGCTCCATGTCCGGCCCCTGGTCGACGCTGAACGCCATGTAGCCCTGGCCCAGCAGCGCCCTGGCACCCGGCGCCGGATCGGCGTCGAGCAGCGCCGCCAGCCGCTCCGGATCGCTCCGGGCGTGGAACCTGAGCGAGCCCGAATCGGTGCAGTCGGCCAGCATCATCGACACCGGCCCGTCGCCCTTGGCCTGCAGGCTGAACGAGCCGCGGAACTTCAGCGCCGAGGCGAGGCCTGCCACCAGCGCCAGCGCCTCGCCGGCCAGGCGGGTGACCGCGGCCGGGTTGTCGTGCCGGCTCAGCAGCGCGTCGGCGAGCGGGCCCAGGCGCACCAGCCGGCCGCGCACCGGGCGGCCGGGCAGGAAGAACGGGGTTACGCCGCGCGGCACGACGATGTCGGGAACGTCCGGGCGGCTGGTGTCCAGGAAGGCTGGGGTATCGACCATGGCCACCAAGGTAGTGCGCCCCCGTTCCCCGTGCCAGCGCAAGGCGGGCGCCGGTGCCGGCTCAGGTCTCGAACGGGCCGTCAGGTGCGGTTGGTGATCTCCGCTTCCATCGCCTCCAGCGCCTGCTCGATCTGACGCAGCGGCCCGGCCGGAACGTGCTGCCGGTCGCGCAGGGCCTCGATCAGGCGGCGCCGGCAGCGGTCATGCGCGGCGTCGACGTCGTCCGGACCGCGTGCGCCGGCCAGGCAGTCGAGATACGCGTTGCGCAGGCCCGCCAGCGCCGGCTCCTGCGGCAGCACGGCCAGGATCTCCTCCGCGCTCTGCTCCACCCAGCCCGGCGTGGCCGGCACCTCCTCGGTGGTGGACGGGATCTCGGGATCGTTGCCGATCGCGGTCATGCCGTCCGCGCGGCCGGCACGGCGGCCGCTTCGGTTCCGGTGGCAGCCTCCGCCCAGCCGGTCCCGCCCAGCGCCCAGGCCAGCAGCGCCTTCTGCGCGTGCAGCCGGTTCTCGGCCTCGTCGAACACCACCGACCAGCGCCCCTCGATCACCTCGTCGGTCACCTCTTCGCCGCGATGCGCCGGCAGGCAGTGCATGAACAAGGCGTCCGGCGCCGCTCCGCCCATCAGCGCCCCGTCCACCCGGAACGCTTCCAGCCGGGCGCGGCGGCCATTCCCCTGGGCGTCCTCCGGGACGTCCGACATGCTGGTCCAGGTGTCGGTGACCACGCAGGCAGCCCCGCGCACCGCGTCCCGCGGATCGTCCACCAGCTCGATCCGGCCGACGCCGTCCTGACGCCCGGCCCAGTCCAGCACCGCGGGGGCGGGCCGCAGGTCGGGGGGCGTCGCCAGGCGCAGGGTGAAGCCGAAGCGCATCGCCGCCTCGATCCAGCTCGTCGCCACGTTGTTGCCGGCGCCGCACCAGGCGATCGTGCGGCCGGCGATCGGCCCGCGATGCTCCTCGAAGGTCATGACATCGGCCAGCAGTTGCACCGGATGCGAGCCGCCGGTGAGCCCGTTGATCACCGGGATGGTCGCGTGCGCGGCCAGCTCGCGCAGCTTGGCCGGGCTGTCGGTGCGCAATACCAGGGCATCGAGGAAGCGCGACAGCACCCGGCCGGTGTCGGCGATGCTCTCGCCGCGGCCGAGCTGCATGTCGCGCGGGCTCAGCACCACCACCTCGCCGCCGAGCTGGCGCATCGCCACCTCGAACGACACCCGGGTGCGGGTGGACGGCTTTTCCAGCATCAGCCCGAGCGTCTGCCCGAACAACGGCCGCGGCAGGTCGACCAGCCGACGGCGCCGCCGCTCCTGCTTCATCACCCGCGCGACGTCGACGAGCCGGCGCAAGGTAGCAGGGGGGAGGTCGCGCAGGTCGAGGAAGTGGCGCAGGCCGGGCGCTTCGGCGGCCGGCTCTCGCCGCACGGCACTCACGACGCGGCCATCGCCGGCACCCGGTCCGCGCCCGCGCGGACCCGCTCCGCCGCGCGGGACAGGCGCTCGACCGCGTCGAGGCAGTCCGCGTCGCTCACCACCAGCGGCGGGACCAGGCGCAGCACGTCGTCGCCGGCACCCACCGTCAGGAGCTGTTCGGCCAGGGCGGCCGCCTGGATCTCGGCCACCGGCACCCGGCACTTCAGCCCTACCATCAGCCCGGCCGCGTTCTCGTGGCCGCGCACCGCCTCGAACAAGTCGGGACGGGCCGCGACCAGACCGTGCAGCGCGTCGGTCAGGGTGCGGCCGCGCGCCTGCACCCCGTCGAGGAAGCCGGGCGCCAGGATCACGTCCAGCACCGCGTTGCCGGCGGCGCAGGCGAGCGGGTTGCCGCCGAAGGTGGTGCCGTGCGAGCCCGGCGTCAGGTGCCGCGCCACCGCCTCGGTGGCCAGGATGGCGCCGAGCGGGAAGCCGCCGCCGATGCCCTTGGCGCTGGACACCACGTCCGGGCGTATGCCGGCCCATTCATGCGCGAACAGCCGCCCGGTGCGGCCCATGCCGCATTGCACCTCGTCCAGGCCGAGCAGCAGGCCGAACTCGTCGCAGGCCGCGCGCAGCTCGCGCAGGAAGCGCACCGTGGCCGCGTTCACCCCGCTCTCGCCCTGGATCGGCTCGATCATGATCCCGGCGGTGGTGGCGCCGATCGCGTCGCGCACCGCGTTCATGTTGTTGAGCGGCACGTGGTCGAAGCCGGGTGCCGGCTCGCCGAAGCCGGACAGGTATTTCGGGTTGCCGGTAGCCGACAGCATGGCCAGGGTGCGGCCGTGGAAGGCGCCGTTGAAGCACAGGATCCGGGTGCGCTCGGGATGGCCGGTGGCGGCCTGGGCGCGCCGGATCATCTTCACCATGCCCTCGTTCGCTTCCGCGCCCGAGTTGCAGAAGAACACGCTGTCGGCGAACGACGCGTCCGCCAGCCGCGCCGCCAGGCGCTCGGCCTGCGGCACCCGATACAGGTTGGACACGTGCATCACCCGGGCCGCCTGCTCGGCGATCGCCGCCACCAGGTGCGGATGGCCGTGACCGAGCGAGGAGGTGGCGATGCCGGCGCCGAAGTCGAGGTATCGTCGCCCCTCCGCCGTGTACAGCCAGGCGCCCTCGCCCCGCTCGAAGGCGAGGTCGGCGCGGTTGTAGGTCGGCATCAGCGAAGCGATCATCGTCGGGCTTTCTCGGGCCACGCTCCCGTCCGGATCCGGACGGGAGGCCGGGGGTGAACCTGCGACAATGCGGTGGCGCGCGAGATCGAGTCAAACCGCATCGCCTAAGCAAACCGACTCGGGCGCGGGTGGTTCCGCAGCCGCTGCCTTCCTCCCATATCCGGGCGATGCAGGACGCAGCAAAACCCGCCGCACCGCCCGCATCCCGGTCGCGCCGCCGGCCGGATCCGGGTGCTTCTCCCGGACCGGCTCCGACCGCCGCTAGCCTGCGGGACGCGGCCATCGCCCATCTCGCCCGGTTCTCCGCCACCGAGGCCGGGCTGGTGCGCGTGCTCGACCGCCGCGTGCTGCGCTGGAGCAGGCGCGCGGCCGCGTCCGGCCTCGGTTCCGACCAGGTGGCGGCGCTGGTCGCGGCCGGCCGGCAGGCGGCGCGCTCGGTCGCCGCCGCCCTGGTCGGCGCCGGCGTGGTGGACGACGCCGTCTATGCGGAGTCGCGCGCCCGCGCGCTCGGCCGCGGCGGCCGCTCCCGACGCGCGATCGAGGCGCACCTGCTGCAGCATGGCGTGGCGCCGGAGCTGGTGCAGGCCTCCCTGCCGGAGGGTGGCGACGCCGAGCTGGGGGCCGCGCTGATGCAGGCGCGGCGCCGCCGGATCGGCCCGTTCGCACCGACGGGCGGGGACGACGAGGGCGAGGACCCGCTGGCGCGGGCCAAGGCGCTGGCGATGCTGGCGCGCGCCGGCTTCAGCCGGGAGGTGGCGGAGCGGGCGCTCAACCTCGACCCTGAGGAAGCGGAAGGGCGCGTGACGGCGCTGCGTCGCGGCTGAGCTGTCCAATCAGCGCTTGCATGGATGCCCGCGCGGCGCCATGTCGAGCCAACGATTATCGCCGCGGTATGCGCGCGTGGGAAGAGGTTGTCATGGGTAGCTTGAGCATCTGGCACTGGCTGATCGTGCTGGCGGTCGTCCTGCTGCTGTTCGGCGGCAGCAGCAAGATCAGCACCCTGATGGGCGACTTCGCCAAGGGCATCAAGTCGTTCAAGAAGAACATGGGTGAGGACGAGTCGATGGAGCATGGCCCCAACGCCGGGCTCAACCCGCCGGCGCCGGTACCACCGCAGGTGGTGGCGCAGCCTCAGGCGCCGGCCTACCAGCCGCACACGGCGCAGGTGCCCTATCCGTCGACGGCGCAGGCCTCGGCTCCCGGATCGGTCCGTAACCCGGGCTGAATCGGCCGGGTGGACGCGCTCGACATGGACCAGCCGGTCGCATTGGCTGGCATGCTTCCCGCTGATCGGTATTGGAACGAGGCGGTCGCCGAGATCGCGTCGGCGGGTCGGCGGCTCGATCGCCGTGGCTGGGTTCCAGCCACCGCCGGGAACCTGAGCCGGCGCCTATCGGATGGCCGTATCGCGATCACCCGGAGCGGGGTGCACAAGGGCTACCTCGACCCGGACGACGTGATCGAGGTCGGGCTGGATGGCAGCACCGTGCACCCCGTCCATCGTCCCAGCGCGGAAACCCTGCTGCACTGCCAGATCTACCGTCGCCTCCCCGAAGGGGCGGTGCTGCACGGCCATTCGGTCGCGGCCACCGTGCTGTCGCTGGACGCGGCGCCGGAGCTTTGGTTCTCCGGCTACGAGCTGCTCAAGGTGTTCGAGGGCCAGACCACCCACGACGCCACGCTGCGCCTGCCGGTGTTCGACAACGACCAGGACGTCGCGCGACTGAGCCGGGCGATCGAGCCGCATCTGCCCGGGTGCACGATGGGCTACCTCCTCCGCGGCCACGGCGTCTATGTGTGGGGCCGCAGCATGGAGCAGGCGCTGGCGCGGCTGGAAGGGCTGGAGTTCCTGCTCGCCTGCGCGCTGGAACGACGCAAGTTGGAGGCGACCCGATGAGCCGACTGACCGTCTACCACGATCTCACCCCGGACCAGCCGATCCTGCGCACCGAGCAGCCGGAGCGGATAACCGACTCGCTGTCGGCGATCGGGGTCCGGTTCGAGCGCTGGGACAGCCCTGTCGCCCTGTCGCCGGAGGACGACGCCGAGACCATCCTGGCGGCGTATCGTCCCTATCTCGACCGGCTGATGGGCGACACCGGCGCCGGCACCGCCGACGTGATCAAGATCAACGCCGACACCCCGAACAAGCCGGCGCTGCGGACCAAGTTCCTGAGCGAGCACACCCACACCGAGGACGAGGTGCGGTTCTTCGTGCATGGCGAGGGCTCGTTCGTGCTGCACGTGGACGGCAAGGTGTACGACGCGCACTGCACCGCGGGCGACCTGATCGCGGTGCCGACCGGCATCCCGCACTGGTTCGACGCCGGCCCGGAGCCGTTCGTGACCGCGCTGCGCGTGTTCACCGACACCACCGGCTGGGTCGCGCACTACACCGGCGATCCCATCGCCGACCGCTTCCCGGCACGCTGAGCCGCGGTTCCTCCCCCCGTGCCCCCGACCCTGGTGGTGACCGACATCGAGGGCACCACCACGCCGATCGCGTTCGTGCACCGGGTGCTGTTCCCCTACGCGCGCGCGGCGCTGCCGGCGTTGCTCGCGCGGCGCCACGCAGACCCGGCGGTGGCGGAGGCGCTGGACGCGGTGGAACGCGTGTCCCCCGGCCGTGACCCGCTCGCCCAGTTGCTCGACTGGATGGACGCCGACGCCAAGGTCACGCCGCTCAAGACGCTGCAGGGCATCGCCTGGCGCGACGGCTACCGCAGCGGGGCGCTGGTCGGCGCGCTCTATCCCGACGTGGCGCCGGCGCTCCGGGCCTGGCACCGGTCGGGGGTGCGGCTGGCGGTCTACTCTTCCGGCTCGGAGGAGGCGCAGCGGCTGATCTTCGGCCACAGCGTCGACGGGAACCTGTGCCCGCTGTTCGAGGCGTTTCTCGACACCCGGATCGGCGCCAAGCGCGAGCCGGCGTCCTACGCCGCACTGGTGCGTCAACTGCAGGTGGCGCCAGAGCAAGCGTTGTTCCTGTCCGACGTGGAGGCCGAGCTCGACGCCGCCGCCCGCTCCGGCCTGCTCACCTGCCAGCTCGTTCGGCCGGAGGACGGCACCCGGCCGGGCCGCCACCCCGTGGCGGAGGATTTCGCGGCGGTCGCGGCGCTGTTCGGCCTGCCCGTGCAGCGGCTCCCGCTCGACAAGCCGGACGCAACTGTTAATCCCCCGTCATGACCATGCTTCATTCCGACTGGCGGGAGGTCCCGGCGGCGGCCCGCGGCGCGTCGCTGGCGCTGGGCAACTTCGATGGGGTGCATCTGGGCCACGCTCACCTGCTGCGCGCGCTGCATGGTGCGCGGCCGGACGTGCCGCTCGGCGTGCTGACCTTCGAGCCGCATCCGCGCGAGCTGTTCCGGCCCGACGACCCGCCGTTCCGGCTCAGCCTGTCGGCCGAGCGGCGCGACGCGCTGGCCGCACTGGGCGTCGCCCACGTGGTCGAGATCCCGTTCGACCGCGCCTTTTCCACCTTCACCGCAGAGCGCTTCGTGCACGAGGTGCTGCACCAGGCGCTGGGGGCCAGGCACCTCGCCTGCGGCGCCGACTTCGCCTATGGCCACCGCCGCGGCGGCGACGTCGCCTCGCTCGCGGTGCAGGCCGAAGCGCTCGGCATCGGCCTGACCGTGGTGCCGGCCCTTGCCGACGCCGGCGGCCCGTTCTCGTCGAGCCGGATCCGCCGCGCCCTGCTGGACGGCTATCCGGAGCGGGCGACCGAGGAGCTGGGCCGCCCCTGGGCGCTGCGCGGCGTCGTCGCCCACGGTGACAAGCGCGGCCGGCTGCTGGGTTTTCCCACCGCCAACATCCCCCTCGGCCGCCATCTCGAGCCGGCGCGCGGCGTCTACGCCGTCACCATACGCCTGCCCGACGGCAGCACCCGCCCAGGCGTCGCCAATATCGGCCGCCGCCCGACGGTGAACGACACGCTGGAAAGCCGGGTGGAGGCGCACCTGTTCGAGTTCGAGGGCGACCTGTACGGCCGCGAGCTGTCGGTGGCACTGCACACGCTGCTGCGCTCGGAGCGCAAGTTCGACGGTCTCGACGCGCTCAAGGCGCAGATCGTGGCCGACGTGGCCTGGGCGCGGGATTATCTTCACGAGCTAAGGGGTCGGTGAAGGGGGAAGGAAGGCCAGGGGCTTTGCCCCTGGACCCCATGAAGGGCAAAGCCCTTCAAACCCATTTCTTAAGTAATAGGGGTCTGGGGCCTCCGGCCCCAGCGGACCAAGCTGCGAAGCAGATCGATGGGCAGAGCCCTGGCCTTCTCACCGGATGGGAACTGGATGAGAGCTTCATCGCCCAGGCCCTCGACCACCCCGCCGACCTCGTGTCCCTGGACGTGTTCGACACCGCCCTGACCCGGCTGGTGGACAGCCCGGCCGACCTGTTCGCCGAGGTCGAGCGCGTGCTCGGCGCCTCGGGCTTCGCGCAGGCGCGCGAGGAGGCCGAGCGGCGGGCGCGCCTGGCGGCGCACCGGCTCCACGGGGCGGAGGACATCAGCCTCGACGCCATCCTCGACGCGCTGCCAGGCCTGCTGCCGGCGATCGGTCCGCACCGGGCGCTGGTGCGCGACGCCGAGCTGGAGGTCGAGGCGCGGCTGCTGGTGCCGGTGCCGGACATCCTGGCCTTGACCCGGCGCCTGGCCGCAGCGGGCAGGCGGTTCGTGTTCGTGTCCGACATGTACCTGCCGCCGGCCTTCATCGCCGAGCGCCTCGGCGCCGCGGGCTATGCCGGGTGGGAGGCGCTCTACGTGTCGTCCGAGACCGGCGCCACCAAGGCGTCCGGCCGGCAATGGGCGGTTGTGCGCGCCCGCCATCCGGATTGTTCGCGCATCCTGCACGTCGGCGACGACCAGGAGGCCGACGGCGAGATCCCCCGCCGCCACGGCATCGAGACGCTGTGCTACGACCGCGCCCGCTCCGCCAGGCGGGTCGGTGCGATGCTGCGGCCGGCGCTGCTGCCGTTCTCGTTCGCGCAGCGCGACGCGGTGCTCCGCGCTCGCGCCGTTCCGGGCGACCCGGTCGATCCGGACGGTCCCACCTTCTGGACCGGGCTCGGACGCGTGCTGGGCGGGATCGTGCTGGCGGGCTTCGTGCGCTGGCTCGAGGCGCAACTGCGGCGCCACCGCATCGAGCGCGTGTACTTCTGCGCCCGCGACGGCTGGCTGATCCGACGCGCCTGGCACGCGTCGGGCGGGCCCGCCCGCACCGGCATCCCCGACCAGTATCTCGCGGTGTCGCGACGTCCGCTCAACCTCGCCCGCGGCGCCCTCGCCAGCACCCCTGAGCGGCTCGACGGCGCCCTGCTCGGCTTCCTCGCCAGCAGCGACGGCACCACCACCGTGGCCACGGCCCTGGCCCGGGCCGGCCTCGCCGGCGAGGCGGCGCTGGTGGTGGAGATGCGGGACCGGTTCGGCAGCCTGGACACCAAGCTGGTCTGGCCGGACGGCACCGGCCTCTTCGAGCAGGGCCTGGCCCGTCATCCGGCGGCGGTGCACGCGGCACTCCGACCCGAGCACGCGGCGCTGGCCGGCTACCTGCGGCAGGAAGGGTTCGGCGCCGGCCGGATCGGGCTGGTCGATCTCGGCTGGCACGGCAACATGCAGCGGGCCCTGCGCACCGTGGTCGAGGCCGACGGGCCGATCCGGCTGCACGGCTTCTATTACGGGCTGTGGCCGCCGACGCTCGGCAACCGCTATGCCGCCGGCCCCGCGGACGCGGCGTTCGCGTCCGACTTCCAGCCGGTGGAGGACAACGCGGCGCTGCGCGACGCGGTCCCGATCCTGGAGGAGCTGCACGCGGCGCCGCACGGCACCGTGCTGGGCTATCGCGAGGCGGCGGGACGCTGGGCGCCGGTGTTCGCCGACCACCCGGCCGAGCGGGCACAGCACGAGCGCACCGCGCGGCCGTTCCAGGAGGGCGCGCTTGCCACCGTGGCCTCCCTGTTCGCGACCGGGCGGGCCGGCACGCTGCGCCTGGACGACATCACCCCGGACGCGGTGCGTGCCGCGCTGAGTGCTGTGTGCCTGTCGCCGGAGCCGGGGGAACGGGCGGCGCTGGGCGATCTCGGCCATTGCGCCACCTTCGACCATGCGACTGCGGAGCCGCTGGTGCCGGACCGGCCGGCGCCGGAGGACCTCGAGATGCGTCGTGCCGCGCTGCGCGACTGCGGCTGGCAGGTCGGCGTCGCGCATTGCTGGCTGTCTGGGGCGTCGCCGGGAGATCGCCCGGCGCTGGCCGCGTGGCTGCGGGATCAACTCTCCGCGCTCGGGCCCCGCACGCTGCGCCAGTTCGAGTGACGGGCCGGCGGTGGCCGCCCGCGGTCCCACCCTTTAAAGCAGGCGGCATGACCTTTCCCGTCCATCCCAGCAGCATGCGCGGCGTTCTTCCCGGCCACGGCGGGTCGCATGTGGCGGTGCTGATGCGCACCCGGAACCGTCCGGTGCTGCTGGCGCGCGCGCTGGCGAGCGTGCTGGCGCAGGCGCACGAGGACTGGCACCTGGTGGTGAACAACGACGGCGGCGACCCGGCCGCCGTGGACGCCCTGGTCGCGCGCCACGACACCGGCTTCGACGGCCGGATCAGCGTGCTGCACCAGCCGCACCGCCTGGGCATGGAGGCGGCCTCCAACGCGGCGCTGGCCGAGGCGGAGCGGCACGGCTCGTTCGGCCACGTCGCCGTGCACGACGACGACGACACCTGGCACCCCGAGTTCCTCCGACGCACCACCGCGTTCCTCGCCCTGCCGGAGAACAACGACAAGGCGGCGGTGCTGACGCATTGGACCGTGGTGCGCGAGCGCCTCCAGGCCAATGGCGTGGTCGAGGACGGGCGCGATCCGGGTCCGTTCGACGCCCCGGTGATCGAGCTCGGCGCGGTGCTGGCACGCAACCGGTTCCCGCCGATCAGCCTGCTGCTGCGGCGCGCGGTGGTGGACGCGGCGGGTCCCTTCAACGAGGCGATGCCGGTGCTGGGCGACTGGGACTACAACCTTCGGGTGCTGCTGCTGGGCGACATCGGCGTGCTGCCGGAGCGGCTGGCGTTCTACCACCAGCGCACCGCGCCGGACGGGCCGTTGCCGTACGCCAACACCGACGCGGAGCGGCACGCGGTCGGCGACGCGTCCTACCGCAACAGTTGGCTGCGCGCACTCGCCGGCACCGACCCGGCGGCGCTGTCGCTGATCCAGGTGCTGGGGTTCCAGGCCGAGCGGTATCACGAGCAGGCCGAGCTGCAGCATGGGCGCATCCTGGCCAACCTCGACCGCAACGGGCTGTGGGGCCACGCCCGGCACGAGGACCTGCAGCAGCGGCTGGTGCGGGTGGAGGCGACGCTTGAGCGGATCGAGGCGCATCTGCTCCAGGCGGCTTCCGGATTGGCTCCAGGGGCGGCAGCAACACCCGCGCCGCTGTGGCGGCGGGCGATCCGCCGCCTGCGCCGAAGCCTGCACGCCCGAAACCTGCATGCCTTGGGCCTTCACCGGCCACCGGGCTGCCACGCCGATTGACCGCCACGCGCCGCGATCCTCATAACACCGGCTCCGCACCACCGGCGCCGCATGGCGTGCCAGGCCCTTAGCCCAAGAACGGCATCATGACCGACGACTACCGCGACACCGTGTTCCTGCCGCGCACCGACTTTCCCATGCGCGGCGACCTGCCCGCCCGCGAGCCGGCGACCCTGGCCCGCTGGGAGCGGATCGGGCTGGACGCGGCCCTGCGCGACGCCGCCGCCGGCCGCCCGTCCTTCGTGCTGCATGACGGGCCGCCCTACGCCAACGGGCACCTGCATATCGGTCACGCGCTGAACAAGATCCTGAAGGACGTGGTCAACCGCGCGCATCGCATGAGCGGCTACGCGGTGCGCTACGTGCCCGGCTGGGACTGCCACGGCCTGCCGATCGAGTGGCGGATCGAGGAGGAATACCGCAAGAGCGGCCGCGACAAGGACCAGGTGCCGGTGCTGCAGTTCCGCGCCGAGTGCCGCGCCTACGCGCAGACATGGCTGGACATCCAGGCGGAGGAGTTCCGCCGGCTCGGCGTGCAGGGCGACTGGACCGGCCGCTACGCCACCATGGACTACGCCTCCGAGGCGGCCATCGCGGCCGAGATCGGCAAGTTCCTGCAGGCCGGCACGCTGTATCGCGGCCTGCGCCCGGTGATGTGGAGCCCGGTCGAGAAGACCGCCCTGGCCGAGGCCGAGATCGAGTATCACGACCACGCCTCCACCACGATCTTCGCCGCCTTTCCGGTGGTGCGCGATCCGACCCCGGCCGGGGCGCTGACCGGCGTGTCGGCGGTGATCTGGACCACCACGCCGTGGACCATCCCGGCCAACCGCGCGATCGCGTATGGTCCCGCCATCACCTACGCGGTGATCCGCGTCGACGAGACCGGCGCTGGCGACGGCGCCGGGCTGCAGCCGGGGGCGACGCTGCTGGTGGCGGAAGCGCTGATCGCCTCCTTCGCCGCGGCGGCCGGCATCGGGCAGTATCACGTGCTCTACACCCTGCCGGGGGAGGCGCTGGAGGGCACGGTGTGCGCGCATCCGCTGCGCGGCCTGCCCGGCTACGGGAACGGCTACGACCACGACGTGCCGATGCTGGCGGGCGACTTCGTCACCACCGAGGCTGGCACCGGGCTGGTGCACATGGCGCCGGCGCATGGCGAGGACGATTTCGCGCTGTGCGTGGCGCACGGCATCCCGGTGGGGGAGATGGTCGAGGGCGACGGGCGCTACGCCGCCTGGGTGCCGGGCTTCGCCGGGCTGCACGTGTTCAAGGCGGCGGATCCGGTTTGCGCCGCCCTGAGCGAGGCGCTGGACGCGTCGCAGGCGGCGGGGGAAGGGGGCGTCGCCGGGCTGATCGCCCGCGGCGAGATCGTGCACTCTTATCCGCATAGCTGGCGCTCGCGGGCGCCGGTGATCTTCCGCGCCACCCCGCAATGGTTCATCCGCATGGACGCCGGCCCGGACCAGGATCCGGGCGATGGCCTGCGCGCCCGGGCCCTGCTGGCGCTGGAGGACGTGCGCTTCGTGCCGCCCCAGGCGCGCAATCGTTTGACCGCGATGGTGGCCGGCCGTCCCGACTGGTGCATCAGCCGGCAGCGCGCCTGGGGGGTGCCGATCGCGGTGTTCGTCGAGCGGCAGACCGGCGAAGTGCTGCGCGACCCGGCGGTGATGGCGCGCGTGGTGGACGCGTTCCGCGCCGAGGGCGCCGACGCCTGGTATGCCTCGCCGCCGTCGCGGTTCCTGGGCGAGGGGCGCGACCCGGACGCCTTCGAGCAGGTGTTCGACATCGTCGACGTGTGGTTCGAGTCCGGCTCGACCCACGCCTTCGTGCTGGACCGGGACGGCGTGCCGTTCCCGGCCGACCTGTATCTGGAGGGCTCCGACCAGCATCGCGGCTGGTTCCAGTCCAGCCTGCTGGAAGCGGTCGGCACGCGTGGTGCTGCGCCGTTCCGGGCGCTGGTCACCAACGGCTTCGTGCTCGACGAGCACGGCCGCAAGATGAGCAAGTCGCTCGGCAACGTGGTGGCGCCCAAGGCGGTCAGCGAGACGCTCGGCGCCGACATCCTGCGCCTGTGGGTGATGAACTCCGACACCGACGACGACCTGCGCATCGGCCCGGAGATCCTCAAGCAGCAGGGCGAGCTGTATCGCCGCCTGCGCAACACCCTGCGCTGGCTGCTGGGCGCCCTGGACGGGTTCACCGAGGCCGAGCGTGTGCCGCACGCCGCCATGCCGGAGCTGGAGCGCTGGGTGCTGCACCGGTTGTCGGAGTTCGGCACCGCGATCGCCCGGGCGGTCGAAACGCACCAATGGGTCGGGCTGTATCCGGCGCTGCACGGGTTCTGTGCCGCTGACCTGTCGGCGTTCTACTTCGACGTGCGCAAGGACGCGCTGTACTGCGACGCGCCGGACAGTTCGCGCCGACGCGCCGCCCGCACCGTGCTGGACCACCTGCACCGCTGCCTGTGCGCCTGGCTGGCGCCGGTGCTGGTGTTCACCGCCGAGGAAGCCTGGACCGCGCGCCATGGCGACGCGGGCAGCGTGCACCTGCAGGTGTTCCCGACCCTGCCGCCGGACTGGCACGACCCGGCTCTCGCCGAGCGCTGGGTGCGGCTGCGCGCGGTGCGCCGCCTGGTGACCACCGCGATCGAGGCGGCGCGACGCGACGGGGTGGTCGGCTCGTCGCTGCAGGCGGCGGTGAGGCTGCCGCTGTCGGAAGCGGAAGCGGGCGAGTTCGCCGGCACCGACTGGGAGGAGCTGGCGATCGTGTCCAAGGCCACGGTGGCGGTCGATCCGTCGGCACGGCCGTCGTCCGCGAGCCAGGCCGCGAGCCAACCGGACGGGACCGGTCCGGCGCCCCATGGCGGGCCGTTGGTGACGGCGGCTTCCGGCCGCAAGTGCCTGCGCTGCTGGCGCGTGCTGGAGGAGGTCGGCCAGGTGCCCGCCCACCCGACGCTCTGCCTGCGCTGCACCGACGTGGTCGAGCGGGTCGGCGCGTGAGCGACGCGGAGCTGTCGGTGCAGGCCCGGTCGGACCTGCGGCGGCCGGGCCGGTTCCTGCCCCTCGGGCTGGCCCTGGCGGTCCTGGTGCTGGCGGCTGACCAGGCGAGCAAGTGGTGGATCCTGACCCGGCTCGACCTTCCCGCCCGGCGCTTCGTCACCGTGCTGCCGGTGCTCGACTTCGAGATGGTGTGGAACCGCGCGGTCACGTTCGGGCTGCTGGGCGGCGTCGGCGGCGCCGGCCGGTTCGTGTTCAGCGCGATCGCGATCGGGGTGGTGGCGCTGCTGCTGTCGTGGATGCGCCGCACGTCCAAGCCATGGGTGGCGGCAGCGCTCGGCGCCATTGCCGGGGGTGCGGTCGGCAACGTGATCGACCGGCTGCGCTTCGGCGCGGTGGTCGACTTCATCCACGCCCATCTCGGATCATTGTCCTGGGACTACATCTTCAACGTGGGCGACGCCGCGATCGTGTGCGGGGTGATCGTGCTGCTGGGCGACAGCCTGCTGGACCGCCGGAGCACTCCGCGCGGCTGACCGCGTCGCGTGCCTGATCAGGTGCGGCCGCAGCGACCACGATCACAGCCACCACCGGCCTCCGGCTCGGTGCGGACGACCGGGTTGCGGTGCCGACCGCGCCGTGCCTGTGGCCGAAGGACCTGGCGACCCCGCCGCGCGAACGGGCGGCGCGGCGCTACGACGTCCGGCGGTACGCCGTCCAGGCGCAGGGCGGCTACTTCCCGGCCTGGGAGGCGCCCGAGGCATACGCCCGCGACCTGAGGATGTTCGCCCGGTCGCTTGCGGCGTGAGCGTCGGGCGCTACGCCCGCCAACATCTTGGGGCGGCACGCCCGCCGAACAGTTTGGGGGCGGCGCGGCGGCCAAACGATTTGCGGCGCGGTCGAACGACCGCCGCGTCCAGCGGTTGGAGCCGTTGCCGCCCGATCCAGCCGCAGGAGCGACCCATGGCCCACGTCCCCACCCTCAGCCTGAACCAGGGCGGCGCGATCCCGCAGATCGGCTACGGCGTGTTCAAGATCGACCCGGCGGAAGCCGAGCGCGCGGTCGGACTGGCGATCGCGGCCGGCTACCGCTCGATCGACACCGCGCGTATCTACCGCAACGAGGAGGGCGTGGGTGCCGCCATCGCCCGCGCCGGGGTGGAGCGCGACTCCCTGTTCGTCACCACCAAGCTGTGGAACGACGACCAGGGCTACGACGCGGCGCTGCATGCGTTCGACGCGAGCCTGGCCCGGCTCGGGCTCGAAACCGTGGACCTTTACCTGATCCACTGGCCGAAGCCGTCGCAGGACAAGTACGTCGATAGCTGGCGCGCGCTGGAGCGGCTGCAGCAGGAAGGCCGCGCCCGGGCGATCGGGGTGTCGAACTTCACGATCGTCCACCTGCAGCGGCTGCTGGACGAGACCGCCATCGTGCCGGCGGTCAACCAGATCGAGCTGCACCCGGCGCTGCCACAGGACGCGCTGCACGCGTTCCACCAGGCGCACAACATCGTCACCGAGGCCTGGAGCCCGCTGGCGCAAGGCGCGCTGGACGCGCCGGTGATCCGGGCGCTGGCGGAGAAGCACGACCGCACCCCGGCGCAGGTGGTGCTGCGCTGGCACATGCAGCGCGGCGTCGTGGCGATCCCGAAATCGGTGACGCCGTCGCGGATCGCCGAGAACATCGCCGTGTTCGACTTCGCGCTCGACGACGAGGACATGGAGCGGATGCGCACGCTCGACACCGGGACCCGGATCGGCCCGGACCCGGAGCGGTTCTGAGCCTCCCGGTGTGCGGCGAGGGCTGAGGGGCCTGGGGTCTCCGGCCCCAGCGGATCGAGCTGCGAAGCAGATCGATGGGCAGAGCCCTGGCCGTCTTTCTGCCCCATACAAGAGCGTCCAGGCAGCCGCGAGCAACGTCGTTGCGACAAGCGCGAATGCTTGCCGCGGACCGGGTTCGGGCTTATGACGCGGGCATGTTCGTGTCCCGGCTCCGCCCCGTTCCGGCCGCCCTGCTGGCCCCGCTCCTGCTGTCCGCCCTTCTGCTGTCCGCATGCAGCGGCGAGGACATCGAGCGCGATTTCGGTCTGTCCCGTACCGCGCCGGACGAGTTCACCGTGACCACCCGCGCGCCGCTGTCCATGCCGCCCAGCGCCGCCGCCCTGTCCGCGCCGTCGCCGGGGGCCGACCGGCCGCAGGAGCAGAGCACGCAGACCCAGGCGCTGGAAACCCTGGCGCCGAACGTGGCGCTTGCCGGCGCCGGCGGCAGCACCAGCGCCGGGCAGCAGGCGCTGGTCGCCGATGCCGGCCAGGCGGCCGCACAGGCGCCGACCGGCGGCGCGCTCGACCACCCGAGCCAGGGCTTCGTCAACGAGCTGATGTTCTGGCATGGCGGCAAGGCCGGCGAGGTGGTCGACGCCGAAGCCGAGCGCAAGCGCCTGCAGGAGAACGCGGCATTGGGCCGCAGCCCGACCGTCGGCGCCACGCCGACCATCAAGGTGAGCAAGCCCGGCTTCTTCGAATCGCTGTTCTGATCCCCTCCCGGACCGGCTGACCCGGTCCGCCTCCGCGCCGAGGCACCATGCCGGCTTCCCTGTCGAGCCTGCCCCCCATGCCCGAGCCTTCCGTGCCGGACTTCCTCGCGCCGAAGTTCCTCGCATCGGGGTTCTTTGCGCCGGAGCCGCCCGTGATCCGGCGGCTGTCGGAGCGGGTGATCAACCGGATCGCCGCCGGCGAGGTGATCGAGCGGCCGGCGGCGGCGGTCAAGGAGCTGGTCGAGAACGCCCTCGATGCCCGCGCGCGCCGCGTCGCGGTGTCGCTGTGGGGCGGCGGCATCACCCGGATCGAGGTGGTCGACGACGGCGTCGGCATGAGCGCGGACGCCCTGGCGCTGGCGGTGGAGCGGCACTGCACCTCCAAGCTGATCGACGAGACCCTGGTGCGGGTGGACACGCTGGGCTTCCGCGGCGAGGCGCTGCCCAGTATCGGCGCCGCCGCCCGGCTGTGCCTGACCTCGCGGCCGAACGGCGTCGCCTCCGCCGAGGCGTGGCGCCTGCGCGTCGAGGGCGGCCGGCTGTATCCGGCCGAGCCCTGCGCCGGTCCGCCCGGCACCCAGGTGCTGGTCGAGGACCTGTTCTTCGCCACGCCGGCGCGCGCCAAGTTCCTCAAGAGCCCACGCGTCGAGGCCGCCCATGCCGAGATCGCGGTGCGCCGGCTGGCGCTGGCGGCACCCGGGGTAGCGTTCCGGCTGGAGATCGAGGGCAAGGTGCTGCTCGACCTGCCGTCGCAGGACCGCGCCGCGCGCGTGCTGGCGCTGCTGTCCGACGAGGGCGGCGCCAGCGTGCCGCAGGGCCTGCTCGCGGTGGAGGGCGAGCGGGACGGCATGCGCCTGTCCGGCCATGCCTGCGGCCCGGCGGTGCATCGCGCCACCGTCAACGGCCAGTTCCTGGTGGTGAACGGTCGTCCGGTGGCCGACCCGGTGCTGCGCGCCGCCGTGCGCGTCGCCTATCGCGCGGTGATGGAGCAGGGGCGGCACGCCGTGGCGGCGCTGTTCCTGGACATCCCGCCCGACCGCCTCGACGTGAACGTGCACCCGGCCAAGACCGAGCTGCGCTTCGCCGACGCGGCCGCGGTGCGCGCGCTGGTGATCGGCGGCCTCGGACGCGCGCTGGGTGCCGGCGCCGGCCGCGCCGGGGTCGCCGCCGGGCTGACGCAGCGGCGTGCCGGACCGGCGATCTGGTATCCGCCCGAACGCGCGGCCGGACCGCTGCCGGCGACACCGCCGGGATCGGGCGGCGGCTTCGCCGAGATGCGGCTCGCCTTCGGGGGCGGGCCGGCCGCGCGGGTGCTGCCGGCGGCCCCGCCGGACGCGCCGCCAGCGTCCGAGGGGACGCCGGCGGCGGAAGCGCATCCGCTGGGCGCGCCGGTGGCGCAGGTGCTCGACACCTATGTCATCGCCGTGGCCGCCGATGGCAGCCTGGTGCTGGTGGACCAGCATGCCGCCCACGAGCGGCTGACGCACGAGGCGCTGCGCCGGCAGTATCTCGACGGCGTCGTCCGGTCGCAGCGTCTGCTGCTGCCGGAGGTGGTAAACCTGCCGCCCCGCGACGCCGCGCGGCTGCTGGACCATGCCGGGTCGCTGGCCGCGTTCGGGATCGAGATCGAGCCGTTCGGCGGCGGCTCGGTGCTGTTGCGCGCCCTGCCGGCCCTGCTCGGCAACCCCGATCCGGCCGCCCTGCTGCGCGACCTGGCGGAAGAGCTCGGTGCCGACGAGCTCCTGACCCCGGAGCAGGCCGGCGCGCTTACCGACCGGCTCGACGCGGTGATCGCGCGCATGGCCTGCCACGGCAGCATACGTGCCGGCCGCCGCCTCCTGCCGGAGGAGATGGACCGGCTGCTTCGGCAGATGGAGCAGACCCCGCGCGCCGCCACCTGCTCCCACGGCCGCCCGACCTTTCTCAAGCTGAGCCGCGCCGAGATCGAGCGCATGTTCGGCCGGCGCTGACGTCCGCCCAGAGCAGATCCCGATCAGGTGGATCACCTGATCGGGTGAAGATGCTCCGGGGCTACGCCGTCACCAGCACGCCGCCTGCGACGGCCGACAGATCGACGTGCGAGGTCCCGACCAGCGTCACCGCGCTGCCGCCCAGCATCAGCACGGTGCCGCCATCCGCGCTCGCCACGTGGAGCTGCGGCACTGTGGCGCCGCCCAGCAGGAGCGTGTCGCGCGCGCTGTCGAAGCCATGCAGCGTGGTGGCGGTGATGCCGCCGGTCATCGCGGCCAGGATGCTGAC
Organism: Lichenicola sp.; assembly: GCA_965198655.1. GTDB lineage: Bacteria > Pseudomonadota > Alphaproteobacteria > Acetobacterales > Acetobacteraceae > Lichenicola. Next base: position 699,462 of record OZ240668.1, read on the forward strand.
CCGGCCGTCGCCGTTCAGGAACGCGTCCAGCGTGCCGCCGAAATTGTCGAGCGCCGCCCGCTCGACGCCGCCCCAGTACGACGAGGCGCCGCCCTGGATGAAGGCGGCGATCGAGCCGGACGCGTCGCCCGCCTCGATCGACGACACGATGGTGTCGTGCGCCTGCCCGGTCCAGATCGTCTGCGCGGTGCGGCCGCCGAACACGGTGGTGGCCTGGTTCGGCGCGACACCGTTCACGATCGTCTGCAGGCCGCCCACCGCGTGGCTGCCCAGCACCTCCAGGCTGCCGGCCCCGCCGAACACGGTCTGGCTGCCGCTGCCCGCCTGCACGGTGAGCGCGCCGCCGCCCAGGCTGGCGACCAGGCCCTCCGCCCCGCCCCAGATCGTCACCGGGCCGGCATTGTCGAACACGGTGGCGCTGGCCGCGGGGTCCGCGCCGCCGTTGATGGTGACGACACCGCCCTGGTCATCGACCAGCGTGGCCTCGCCGCCGAGCTGCACCGTCGTGGTCGAGCCCGGCTGCGCCCGGACCGTCAGCGAGGCCTGGGGCCCGCCCTCGTCGGACGCGGTGACGACGGCGCTGGTGCCGCCGGTCCACAGCGTTTGCGCACCGTCGCCGCCCTGCAGGTGCAGCAGACCGGTCTGCGACGCGACGCCGACCACCGTCTGCGCGCCGCTGCCGGTTTCGCCGACGCTGGCGTCGTGGCCGTTGAGGAACACGGTCTGGCTACCGGCGCCGTTCAGGTCGACCGTGTCGTTGTCGCCGAACAGCGACACGGTGCCGCCGCTGGCGGCCAGGATGTCGTCCTGTCCCGACAGCGACGCATCCGCCGGGCCGTCCAGCCCGACCTGGTCGTTGTCGCCGCCCAGCGTGAGGCTGGCGCTGCTGGCCGAGCCGTCGATCACGTCGCCGTCCGCGTCGCTGTGCAGCGTCAGCGCGTCGAACGCTCCGGAGGTGGCGACCGGTGCGCTGCCGTCGATCGCGACGTCGCTGCCTGGAGCGCCCCCTGGGGCGCCGATCACCGTCAGCCGCGCGCCGAGCGCGTGCAGCGCCACCGTCTCGTCGCCTCCCACCGACACCGTGTCGGTGCCGTCGCTGGTCACCGTCTTCGTCATCCCGTCGTTGGCGGCGAGCGCGATGGTGTTGCTGGTGCCGGGAAGCGTGGTGACGACGTCGTCGGTCTCGATGTCGGCGTAGCTGCCGCCATCGATCGACTGCACGGTGGACACCGGGGCGTCGGAGTAGACCGGAACGGAGTGGTCCTCGGTGACGGTCGGATGCGCGATGTCGAGCGCCAGCGACTCCGTGTCGTTGCCGCTGCCGGCGCTGGTCTCGACGCCGCCGTAGTAGCTGCCGAGCGACCAGCGGGACAGGTCCAGATAGGACGAGGCCATGGCCGGGTCCTGCCCCGCCAGCGCGTCGACCAGGCGGGACAGCGCCTGGTTCAGGTCGATCCGCACGCTGTGCAGGCCGCCCGTATCGGTGCTGAACGGGAGGTAGTCGACCGAGGCGTCGCTCGCCACCGTGCCGGAACCGGTCACGTACTGCGAGGACAGGTTGTAGATCTGCTGGTAGGTGTCGTCGGCGGTGATGGTCGAATAGGCACCCGGCTCGCCGCGGAAATCCACCAGCGGGACCTGCAGGAAGATCTCGGTGGAGGGCAGGGACGGGTCGTATGATGGGTTCCCGACGGCGTTGAAGAACACGGTAAAGGCGTTGAAGGCGATCGCGGTGCCGCTGCCGGCCACCGCGGCAGCCACCCGCTCCTCGGCGGTGAAGCTGATCTGGTGGTCGAAGGTGTTGGTCGCGGCGGCATAGCCGGTGGTCTGCAGGAACGTGTCCCGGGTCGATCCGCCGCTGGCGCCGACGCGGAAGGCATAGGTGCCGGGACCGCCATAGACGGCGAAGGAGCTGCCGTCCTGCGCGGTGCCGGTGTTCCAGGCGGCGAGGGGAGCCCCGAGCAGCGCGTCGTCCGCGGCCGGATCGGCGGTGGCGGCGTCGGGATCGAAGATCTGGTCCGACGGCGTGTTCCACTGCGTGACGTTCCAGCCCGGATCCGGGCTGCCTGCGATGGCTGGCAGGTCGGCCGCCCAGCTCTGCGCGCCGTCCACCACGGCACCGGTGGAGAACAGCACGTCCGGACCGGCGACGCTCGGATCGGCGAAGATGGTGGTCTTCACGAGAACGCACTCCCCTGATGACGGCAGGTTACGACGGGAAAGGTGAACAAACGGTGTTTGCGCCGGCACGCTGAGGTGCCATGGCCGGCGGCCCGGCCGCTCTGGTGCGGGGCGGCGTCGCGCCGTAGGATGCGGGCGCCGTTGCCTCCGGATCCCGGCCTGGCAGCCTTTATCGGGACGCGATCCGTGCACCTGCCCCTGCTCTCCATCCTCGTGTTCCTGCCGATGCTGGGCGCGCTGGCGCTGCTGCTGCCTCGCGGCACAGGGCCCGCGATCGAGCAGGCGTCGCGCAGGCTCGCCTTCGGCACCGCGCTGCTGACGCTGGCGCTGGCGCTGGGGCTGTGGATCGGCTTCGTGCCCGGCCGCGGCGTCACCGCGACGGGGTTCCAGTTCGAGGACCACGCCGACTGGGTGCCGGGCTTCGGCATCTCGTACCATGTCGGGCTGGACGGGATCAGCCTGCTGTTCGTGGTGCTGACCGCGGCGATCACGCCGATGGCGATCCTGGCCAGCTGGCGCGCGGTGGACACCCGCGTGCGCGACTACATGATCGCGGTGCTGCTGCTCGAGACCACCCTGCTCGGGCTGTTCTCGTCGCTCGACTTCGTGCTGTTCTACGTGTTCTACGAGGCGACGCTGATCCCGGCCTCGCTCCTGATCGGCATCTGGGGCGGCCCGAAGCGGGTGTTCGCCTCCATCAAGTTCTTCCTGTTCACCTTCGGCGGCTCGCTGTTCATGCTGCTGGCGCTGTTGTGGATGTGGCACGCCGCCGGCACCACCGACCTGCCGGTGCTGCTGCACACCCGCTTCTCGCCCCTGGCGCAGGGCTGGATGTTCGGCGCCTTCGTGCTCGCCTTCGGGGTCAAGCTGCCGCTGTTCCCGCTGCATAGCTGGCTGCCCGACGCCTATACCGAGGCGCCGGCAGGCGCCACCGCGATGCTGTCGGGGGTGCTGAGCAAGGCCGGCGCCTACGGCTTCCTCCGCTTCGCCATCTCCATGCTGCCCGACGCCGCGCACCGCTACGCGCCGTGGATGATCGCGCTCGGCATCGTGGCGGTGATCTACGCCGCCATCATCGCGCTGGCGCAGACCGACATGAAGCGGCTGGTGGCCTACTCCTCGTTCTCGCACATGGGGCTGGTGCTGGTCGGGCTGTTCACCCTGAACGCGGTCGGCATCGACGGCGCGGTGTTCGTCATGCTCTCGCACGGCATCATCATCGCCGGGCTGTTCTTCGTGGTGGCGATGCTGGGCGCCCGCAACGACAGCCGCCTGATCGCCGGCTTCGGCGGCACCGCCAGCCGCATGCCGGTGCTGGCGACGCTGGCGATGCTGTTCACCATGGCCAATATCGGCCTGCCCGGCACCGGCTCCTTCGTCGGCGAGCTGCTGGTGATGATCGGCGCGATCCGGGTCGGCTTCTGGGTGGCGCTGTTCTCCGGCACCGCCATGGTCCTGGGTGCCGTCTACATGCTGGTGCTGTATCGCCGGGTGATGTTCGATGGCGTGTCCGGCCTGCTGGGCACCCTGCGCGACCTGTCCGGGCGCGAGGTCGCGGTGCTGGCGCCGCTGGCGCTGGTGACGCTGTGGATGGGGATCTACCCGTCCTCCTTCACTCGCGTGTTCGACCCAGCGGTGGCCGGCATCGCCGCACCCCGCGCGGCCCCGCCCCAGGTGGCGGTCGACCGTCCGCAGCCCGCGCGCCGCCCGGCCTAGGGCACCCTCCGGCGCGTCGTCCGGGCGGGCATCATCCGGTCGACCGACCCGGTTCGACCGGATGATGGTCCAGGCTCCTTCCGCAACCGGCCCACCGCTCCCACTTGGACGGGATGCCAGACATGTACTCCGCCACCCTCGCGACCGAGTTGCCGCGCCCACCCATGCCGACCCGGGTGCGGAGCACGGCGGAGTCCTTCCTGGTGCTGCGACGCAACCCGCTGGAGCTGTGGGGGCGGCCCGCCTACCAGGAGCTGGTGCTGCCCGGCTCGTTCCTGGGCCGCCGGCAGCTGCTGCTGAACGATCCGGTCGCGATCCGGCACGTGCTGCTGGGCAACCACGAGAACTACCAGCGCAACGAGGCGGCGCGCCGCGTGCTGCGGCCGGTGCTGGGCGACGGGCTGTTCCTGGCCGAGGGCGAGGCCTGGCGGCACCAGCGCCGGGTGATCGCGCCGGCCCTGGCGCCGCGCGTACTGCCGATCCTGTCGCGCCACATCGTCTCGGTGGCGGCCCGGGTCGAGGACGAGATCGCCGCCGCCGGCACCCGGCCGACCGAGCTGATGCCGGTGCTGCAGCGCCTGACGCTGGACGTCGCCGGGCAGTCGATGTTCTCGCTGGAGATGGGCGCGTTCGGCGCCGACCTGCGCGCCCTGCTGCTGCGCTACGCCCGCGACTTCGCCAAGGTCGGGCTGTTCGACATGCTGCTGCCGGACGGCTGGACCACGCCGCTCGATCGCGGCCGCACCCGGTTCCGCCAGGACTGGCTGCTGCTGATGGACCGCATCATCGCCGCCCGCGACGCCAAGGCCGTGACGGCGGAGGGCGCGCCGCGCGACCTGTTCGACCTGCTGCGGCAGGCGCGCGATCCCGAGACCGGTGAGGGCTTCGACCACGCCCTGCTGCGCGACGAGGTGTCGACCCTGATCCTGGCCGGGCACGAGACCACGGCGGTGACGCTGTTCTGGGCCTGCTACGCCGCCGCCCGGCTGCCCGCGCACCAGGACGCCATTGCCGACGAGGCGGGCGCGCTCGACCTGTCGCCGGACGGTGCCGCCGCCGCGTTGCCGCACCTGGTCCACACCCGCGCCTTCGTCGACGAGGCGCTGCGGCTCTACCCGCCCGCCTACCTGATCGTGCGCGAGGCCAAGGCGCCGGACACCGTCGGCGGCGAGCGCATCGAGGCCGGCACGATCGTGTCCATCTCGCCCTGGATCCTGCACCGCCACGAGGCGCACTGGGACCGGCCCGACAGCTTCGAGCCGTCCCGGTTCCTGCCGGGTGCGCCGGCGCCGGACCGCATGGTCTACATGCCGTTCGGCGCCGGGCCGCGCATCTGCGTCGGCGCGCAGTTCGCGCTGGCGGAGGCGACCCTGGTGCTGGCGCGCCTGCTGCGCCGGTTCCGGCTGGAGCTGCCCGGCGGCGGCGCGGTGCTGCCGCGCGGCCTGGTCACCACGCAGCCGGACCGGCCGGTCCGGTTCCGCCTCCTGCCGCGCTAGGGCGCTTCCGGCGGCGACACGTGCCACCGGAGGACGAGGCCGACGATTATCCTGGCTCGCTTGCTGACCCGGCGGTGCGGGCGCGGCGGCTGGCGATGCGGGGCCGTCCGCATGCCCGTCCCCTGGCCGACCACGTCCGCCGGATGCGCGGTGGCGGGGTCGGGTTCGTGCCGGATTTCGACCCGCTCGATGGCGGCATCGACGCCAGGCTGTTGTTCCTGATGGAGAAGCCCGGTCCACGCGTGGTGTTGCCGGATGGTGTCGGATTCGTCAGCCGCAACAATCCCGATCCCACCGCGCGGAACTGCCGTGCCTTCATGATCGAGGCCGGGATCGACCGCAGGCAGGTCGCGATCTGGAACATCGTGCCGTGGTGGAACGGCACCATGGCCATCACCGCGGCGGAATGCCAGGCCGGAGCCGACGCCCTGCGCGTCACCCTCGGCCTGTTCCCCCGCCTGCGCGGCGCGGTGCTGGTCGGCAACCGGGCGGCAGCCTATGGCGCGCCGGTGCTGGACGGATCGGACTTGAAGCTGTTCCGCACCGTGCATCCCGGGCTGCAGGCCCGCGCCGGACCGCACAGCCGGGACCGCTGGCTGGCCATTCCGCAGCTCTGGCGGGAGGCGTGGCAGGCGGTGGCTTGATCGGCAAGGAAGCAAGGCCAGAGCTCTGCCCATCGATCTGCTTCGCGGCTCGATCCGGTGGGGCCGGAGGCCCCAGACGCGTATTACTTAAGAATTGGGTTTGAAGGGCTTCGCCCTTCATGGGGTCCAGGGGCAAAGCCCCTGGGCTTCACGAGCCGGCACAAAAAAGGCCCCGGGGCACGCTACCCCGAGGCCTTTCCATTGTCTGTATCGACCCGAGCCGGGAAGCGCCGGTCAGACCGTCTTCGCGCTGGAGAAGAGGGTCATCCAGGTCGCTCCGCGTGGAGCCGTTGTCAGGCAATGAGACACTGGATCACCTCCTTTCAGTTGGTTTCGTCAGCATGAAACTAACCCGGTTCCAGGCGGGTCCGCAAGGGCGTCAGCTTCCCGGCGCGCAGCGGTCGTCGGCGTCCTGTTCCGGGAGCGCCAGCCGGTAGGTGACGGCGACCGCGTCGCTGCCGCTGCAATAGCGGCGTCGCGTGGTCTCGCTGCCGATCGCCTCGAACCGCGCCTCGGTCTCGTCCGCCTGGAGCCGCAGGGTGCGGATCAGGATCCGCCTGGCCTCGCCCGCAGGCGCCGGGTCGGCCGGGTCCGGCTCGGCCACGAACAACAGGGTAGCCGGCATGCCGCCGACTTTGGCCCGGACCAGCACCACCGAGCGGCCGCGCCCGTCCAGCGTCGGCCCGGCGCCGTCGGCCGGGTCCATCTGCACCACGTCCCAGCCGCGCATCCCCTCGGCGCGCGGCAGCATGGCCATGATCAGCGGTGCGCGGGCCGACGGCTGCCGGCCCTCGACCACCAGCCCCTGGCGGCCGTCCGGCGCCAGATGCGGCACCAGGTTGGCGCCTTCCTGCAGCGGCACCGGGATGACGTTGGTGATGCGCCCGGTGCCGCGGGCGACGCAGCCGGCGAGCGGCAGCGGGAGGCAGGCGAGAAGCAGGGACAGGGCGCGGAAGGTCATCCGCGATCCTAGGCGTCCGGAGCCGACCCCGGAAGCCCAGCTTACAGGTCGAGGTCGGCCGTGTGCGCGTTCTGCTGGATGAACTGGAACCGCAGCTCCGGCCGCCGCCCCATCAGGCTTTCCACCCGCTCCTCGGTCGCCGCCTGCTCGTCGGCGGCCGCCACCACCTTCAGCAGCACGCGGTGCGCCGGGTCCATGGTGGTGCGCTTGAGGTCGGCCGGCGGCATCTCGCCCAGGCCCTTGAACCGGCTCACCTCGACCTTGGCCCCCGCCTTGAACCCGGACTTGAGCTTGCGCTCGCGGTCGCGGTCGTCCATCGCATACACCGTGCGCGGCCCCTGCGTCAGCCGGTACAGCGGCGGCTGCGCCAGATGCAGGTGGCCGCCGCGGATCAGCTCGGGCAGCTCGCGATAGAAGAAGGTCATCAGCAGCGAGGCGATGTGGGCGCCGTCCACGTCGGCGTCGGTCATGATGATGACCCGTCCGTAGCGCAGCCGGCTGCCGTCGTACTGCCTGCCCTGGCCGCAGCCCAGCGCCTCCACCAGGTCGCGCAGCTCCTGGTTGGCGCGCAGCTTCTCGCTCGACGCGCTGGCGACGTTCAGGATCTTGCCGCGCAGCGGCAGGATCGCCTGGGTTTCGCGGTTGCGCGCCTGCTTGGCCGAGCCGCCGGCGCTGTCGCCCTCGACCAGGAAGATCTCCGTCTCCGACGCCTTTTCGCGCGTGCAGTCCACCAGCTTGCCAGGCAGGCGCATCCGCCGCGTGGCGCTCTTGCGCGGCGTCTCCTTCAGCTCGCGCCGTCGCAGACGGTCCTCGGCGCGCTCGATGATCGCCGCCAGCAGCGCGTCCGCCTGCGATGGGTGACCGGCCAGCCAGTGGTCGAACCGGTCGCGCAGCGCCGTCTCGACCAGGCGCGTGGCCTCGCCGTTGGTCAGCTTCTCCTTGGTCTGGCCCTGGAACTGCGGGTCGCGGATGAACGCCGACAGCTTGGCCGCCACCGCGCCGAGCAGGTCCTCGACCGTGACCTGGCCGGCGCGCTTGTTGGCCCGCTGCTCGCCCCAGTTGCGAAGGCCCTTCAGCAGGGCGTTGCGGAACCCGGCCTCGTGGGTGCCGCCCTGCGGCGTCGGCACCGTGTTGCAGAACGAGGCCAGCGACCCGTCGCCGGACTCGAGCCAGGCCACCGCCCATTCCACCCGGCCGGTGCTGCCGCCGTCGGACGCCGCCGGCAGGTCGGCCTCGCCGGACCACAGCTCCGACAGCAGCGCCGCCCCTTCTCCCAGCTCGTCGCGCAGGCTGTCGGCGAGGCCGCCGGGGAAGTGCAGCACGGCACTGTGCGGCACGTCGTCGCGGCCGCGCAGCAGCGCGGGATCGCACTCCCAGCGCAGGGTGACGCCGCGGAACAGGAACGCCTTGGACCGGCACAGCCGGTACAGACGGAGCGGCGAGAAGGCGAGCGGCCCGAAGATCTCGGTGTCGGGCACGAAGCGGATCTGGGTGCCGCGCCGGTTCTGCGTCGGCCCCACCTTCTCCAGCGGCCCGCGCGGCCGGCCGCGCTCGTAGCTTTGCCGCCACACCGCGCGGTCGCGCGCCACCTCGACCTCCAGGACGCTCGACAGCGCGTTCACCACCGAGGAGCCGACCCCGTGCAGGCCGCCGGCGGTGGCGTAGGCCTTGCCGGAGAACTTGCCCCCCGAGTGCAGGGTGGTGAAGATCACCTCCAGCGCCGACCGGTTCTTGAACTTCGGGTGCGGGTCGACCGGGATGCCGCGGCCGTTGTCGCGCACGGTCAGCCGGTTGCCCCCGTCCAGGGCGACGTCGATGGTGGTGGCGTGGCCGGCCACCGCCTCGTCCATGGCGTTGTCGATGATCTCGGCCGCCAAGTGGTGCAGCGCGTTCTCGTCGGTGCCGCCGACATACATGCCGGGGCGGCGCCGCACCGGCTCCAGCCCCTCCAGGACCTCGATGTCCCGGGCTGAATAGCCGGGATCGGGGGAAGCCGGAGCCGCGGCCTTGCGCGGCTTGGGCAGGTGCGAGAACAGGTCGTTCATGCTTGGTTCTCACCTCACGCCGGGACCGCGTCAAGACGATCCGGCCCCTGTTATTTAGCGCAACGCGTCTTGCCTTGATCTTGCCGCAGGCGTGCAACGGGGCAACATCTTCGCGGCCGCGGGAGCAGCGGCCTGGAGACACCGTCGCGTGGGTCTGATCAAGTTCGCCTTGAAGTATCGCGTCACCTTCTACGTGATGGCGATCCTCATCATGCTCGCCGGCGGCGGCGCCGCGGTGGTGATGCCAAAAGACGTGCTTCCGGAGGTGAACATCCCGGTGGTCACGGTGCTGTGGACCTATACCGGGCTGCCGGCGCCGAACATGCAGAACCAGGTGACCTCCTACAGCGAGCTCGCCATCTCCAACAACGTTTCGGGCATCCGGGACATGGAGAGCACGACGCTGCAGGGCATCACCATCACCAAGATCTACTTCCAGCCTGGCATCGACATCTCGCTTGCCCTGACCCAGGTGACCTCGGCCACCAATGCCATACGCGGCCAGTTGCCGCCCGGGATCCAGCCCCCGGTGATCCTGCGCTTCTCGGCCTCCTCGGTGCCGGTGATCCAGATCGCCGCCACCTCTGAGGTGGAGAGCCAAGCCTCCGTGTACAACTACGTGCGCTTCCGCCTGCGCGCGACGCTGCAGACCACGCCCGGCTCCACCATGCCGCCGCCCTATGGCGGCGTGCCCGAGCAGGTGATGATCGACCTCGACCCGCACGCGCTGGAGGCCTACGGGCTGACGCCGATGCAGGTGCTGACCCAGGTCAACGCCGAGACGCTGACCCTGCCGTCGGGTCTCGCCAAGTTCGGCCAGACCCAGTTCGTCATGCGCATGAACACGTTGCCGGACCAGGTCGCCAAGCTCAACAGCATCCCGATCAAGGTGGTGAACGGCTCGCCGATCCTGCTGCGCGACATCGGCTGGGCGCGCGAGGGCGGCCCGCCGCAGCAGAACATGGTGCACGTGAACGGCCATCTCGGCCTGCTGCTGCCGGTGCTCAAGAACGGCGGCACCTCGACCACTTCCATCGTCGACAACGTGAAGGCGATGCTGCCCAGCATCGTCGCGGCAGCACCCAAGGACATCCACATCCTGTCGCTGTTCGATCAGTCGGTGTTCGTCACCGACGCGATCAAGGACGTGGCCGAGGAAGGGGTGATCGCCGCCGGTCTGACCGGTCTGATGATCCTGCTGTTCCTGGGCTCCTGGCGGCCGACCCTGGTGGTGCTGGTGTCGATCCCGCTCGCGGTGCTGACCTCGCTCGCCGTGCTCGCCGCCATGGGCGAGAGCATGAACGTCATGACCCTGGGCGGCCTGGCGCTCGCGGTCGGCATCCTGGTGGACGACGCCACGGTGGCGATCGAGAACACTTACCGCGTGCTGGAGGACGGCAAGCCGTTCCGCGAGGCGGTGGTCGAGGGGGCCGCCACCATCGCCAAGCCGACCCTGATCTCGACGCTGTCGATCTGCTCGGCCTTCGTCTCGGTGCTGTTCCTGACGGGTGCGCCGAAGTACATCTTCACCCCGCAGGCGCTGGCGGTGGTGTTCGCCATGCTCGCCTCCTACCTGCTGTCGCGCACCTTGGTGCCGATCCTGATAGACGTTCTGGTCGGGCCCGAGCAGAAGCGGCGCGAGGAGCAGGAGAAGAACGGGACGGACAAGAAGAAGCCGAACTGGTTCGCCCGCTTCCACAAGGGCTTCGAGCGGCGGTTCGAGCGCTTCCACCGCGGCTATATTGGGCTGCTGCACGCGGTGCTGGCGCGGCGCCTCGTCACCTCGTTGGTCGCCGGCGTGGTGCTGGTGGTGGCGGGCTGCTTGTATCCGTTCCTGGGCCGGGACTACTTCCCGACCATTTCGTCGGGCCAGATCACGCTGCATGTCCGTGCCCGGCCCGGCGCGCGGATCGAGGAAACCGCCAAGCTGTTCCAGGGCGTCGAGGACATCATCCGCCAGCAGGGCGGCCCGGGCGGCGTGCAGACCATCGTCGATAACATCGGCCTGCCCTCGATTACCTACAACCTGGCGTTCAACGACGGCACCTTCGTCGGCTACAACGACGGCCAGATCCTGGCCACGCTGAAGCCGGGCCTGAGCAGTGCTCTGCTGACCAAGAAGCTCCGCGTGGTGCTGCACCAGCGCTACCCGGACTCGACCTTCTACTTCCAGCCCGCCGACATGATCACCCAGATCCTGGACTTCGGCGTGCCGTCACAGGTGGACGTGCAGGTGCACGGCCGCCACCAGGCCGACGATCTCGCCCTGGCGATGCGGATCGAGAACCGCCTGCGCAACCTGCGCGGGCTGGTCGACGTGCACCTGCAGCAGATCACCAACTCGCCCGAGTTCTTCACCGAGGTCGACCGCCAGCGCGCCGCAGAGCTGGGCCTGTCCGAGCAGGACGTCGCCAACCAGGTAAACATCTCGCTGTCGGGCAGCTTCCAGGTGGCGCCGAACTTCTGGACCGATCCCAAGACCGGCATCCCCTGGCAGCTCACGGTGCAGACGCCGGAATACCGGGTCGACGACTTCTCCACCGTCGCCAACACCCCGATCTACACCACCAACAACGGCGTGGTGAGCGCCCAGCCGATCACCCTGCTGCGCAACGTGGCCTCCTTCCATCGCGGCGTGGAGCCGTCGGTGGAGAGCCACGTCAACACCGAGCCGACCTTCGACATCTACGCCGCCGTCCAGGACCGCGACCTCGGCTCCGCCGCCGCGGAGATCAACCAGGCGGTGGCGCAGGAGACCAAGCACATCCAGGCTGGCGACAAGGTGCTGGTGCGCGGCCAGATCGAGAGCATGAACAGCGCCTTCACCCATATCGAGATCGGCCTGGCCGTGGCGGTGATCGCGGTCTATCTGCTGATGGTGCTGAACTACCAGGACTGGGGCGACCCGTTCGTGGTGCTGAGCGCGCTGCCGCTGGTGTTCTCCGGCATCGTGTTCTCCTTGTTCATCACCCACACCACCTTCTCGATCGCCTCGCTGATGGGCGCGATCATGAGCGTCGGCGTGGCGTCGGCGAACTCGATCCTGCTGGTGACCTTCGCCCGGGAGCACCGCGAGCAGACCGGCTGCTCGGCGATCGAGGGCGCGATCGCCGCCGGCGACGCCCGCCTGCGCCCGGTGCTGATGACCGCCGGCGCCATGGTGGTCGGGCTGATCCCGATGGCGCTCAACCTGGGGCAGGGCGGCGAGCAGAACGCGGCGCTGGCGCGGGCGGTGATCGGCGGCATCTCCGTCGGCACGTGTTCCACCCTGCTGTTCGTGCCGTTCCTCTATACGTTGCTGCGCAGTGGACCGGTCCGGTCTCCGGAGGACTACGTATGAACCAGGCTGACGACGTACGGCGGCCGGCTCGCGACGAGCACGACGCGGCGCGCGACGACCACGGCGAGCGCGACGCCGAAGCGCGAGGCGATGATGCCGGCCGCGACGCCCCGCCATCTCGACGCGGCCAGCCGGACCATGCTCGGGACGAGCCGCGTCGGGAGGACCAGGACGAGCCGCCGCCGGCTCCGCCGCGCCGCTACGGCCTGTTCCTCGCGATCCCGCTGGCGCTGCTGATCGCCTGGGGCGTCTACAGCCACTGGCAGCAGTCGAGCTCCGCCTCCAACACCCTGTCGCAGTCGCAGCACGAGGTGCCGGACGTGGAGGTGGCCAAGGCGAAGAAGACCTCGGACGTTGCCGCGACCTCCCTGCCGGGCCAGACCGTGGCATACGCCTCGGCTGACCTGTACGCGCGCGCCACCGGCTATATCGGCCAGCGCTACGTCGACATCGGCAGCCGGGTGAGGAAGGGCGACCTGCTGATCAAGATCGCCGCCCCCGACCTGGACCAGCAGTTGGAGCAGGCCCGCGCCCAGCTCGGCCAGATGCAGGCGCAGCTCGCCGAGGCGCAGGCCAGCCTCAAGCAGGCGCAGGCGACCTCGCAGAACGCCAAGATCAACAGCGCCCGCTCGCAGATCCTGGCCTCGGAAGGCTGGGGCACGGTCCAGGACCGCGACAACCAGGTCACCAACTTCAACGTCAGCACACAAGGCGTCGGCAGCGCCCAGGCCGGGATCGGCGTGGCGGTGGCCAACGTGCGCGCCCAGCAGGCGACGGTGGACCGGCTGGTGGCGCTGACCGGGTTCGAGAACGTGGTGGCCCCGTTCGACGGCATCATCACCCAGCGCAACGTCGACATCGGCACCCTGGTGCAGAGCGACACCAACAGCGGCACCACCTTGCTGCACATCGACCAGGACGACGTGCTGCGTTGCCAGGTCTACGTGCCGCAAAGCCAGTTCGTCGGCATCCACATGGGCTTGCCGGCCCACGTCACCGTGCCCGAGCTGCCGGGCAAGGTGTTCAAGGCGGTGGTGTCGCGGTTCTCCTCCTCGCTCGCGCAGAACTCCCGCTCCGAGCTGGTCGAGGTCGACATCGACAACCGCGACCACACGCTGAGCTCCGGTCTGTTCGTCACTGTCGCGTTCGACGTGCAGCGCCCGGAGCCGCTGGTGGTGATCCCCGACGCCGCCCTGATCTTCGATGCCTCCGGCCTGCACGTCGCGGTGCTGGATGGGACCAAGGTGTCGATGCGCCCGATCGTGATCAACCGCGACACCGGCACCGAGGCCGAGCTAGGTCACGGCCTGCAAGGCGGCGAGCAGGTGATCGTCAACCCGCCGACCGACCTGGTGCAGGGCCAGACCGTGCACCTGAAGCAGCAGGGCGGCGACGACAAGAAGCCGTCTGGAGCCAAGCCCGCCGCCGGCTGATCGCCGTCCGCCGCCCTGGGCGGACGCTCAGTTCTTGTGGGCGCGGCTCATGGCGCGTATGCGGCGCACCCGGCCGGGATGGCCGGCAGCGCTCGGCGCCGAGCAGGTCTCGTAGCTGGCCGGCTGGACGATGTCCTTGGCCTCGGCGTAGCCGCCCAGGTCGGACGCGTCCCGCAGCACCGACACCTCGTCGAACATGCTGACGCGCTGCTGGCAGAAGGCGGTGCCGGCCTTCAGCCCGCGCTCGGACTGCACGTTGGCGAGCTGGGTGATGTAGTCGTCGTGCGCGGTCTGCGCGCCGCGACCGTAGGTGCTGCGGAAGTAGCCGTTCAGGGCAGCCTCCTGGGCGTTCAGGTCCGGCCGGAACCGTTCCACGAACGCGTTGTAGCGCTCCTGGGCGTTGCAGGAGAGTGCCGTCACCATCAGCTCGCTCTTCAGCCCCTGCACGTCGAAGGCCTGACGCGCCGACGAGATGCCGCACTGCCCGGCGGCGATCGCCTGTCCCCCGAGAAGTGCTGCGACCGCCACCCCCGCTGCGATGCGCCTCATGAGGAAAGACATGGTGTTCTCCAGAACAAAGACCGCGTTGGCGAGCAGGGAATCGCCCCGAATCGTCGACGCCTGCTCATCCGATGGCTGAGGTTGCCGCCGTAACATGCAGTTTCGCAAGCAATTTCCGAATCGAGTATTGCGACGATCACCCCTGTGGCGAAACTGCATCGTCAAGCATCTTCATGGGCACGTGCTCTAGCGCCGCAGCCGGAGGGAGGCAAGCATCCCGCCGCGCCGTTCCGATCGCCGCCGTATGGATGCAGCCGGGCGCCTCACGTCGCGGCCGGTCTTCCGCCGTGGCGGCTTTTGCCCTAAGGCATCCTCCCGCACAGGAGGTTTGGCGTCCTGGCCTGAGCTGCCTGATTCTCGGAGCTGTTCTAAGTGCACGTGCGAGTTGCTGCATCCCTCCTGTCGACCGGCCTGCTGATCGCCGGCTGCGCGCAAAGACCCCCTCCGACGCCGCAGGCCGCGGTCGCGCCGGATCCGTTCGGCTACCAGAAACGCTCCGCCGTCTGCACCGTGAGCCCGGTGGCGACCGGTCCCGCCGGGGGCAACGTGACCATGGCGGTGCGGTCCGACGACGGGCTCTGCGCCGTCGCCGTGTCGCAGCCGGACGGAACCGCCTACGCGTCGTTCCTGCTGCAGGACCTGCCGGAGCACGGCAAGGCGTTCATCCACAACTACAACAACCAGACCCTGATCGATTACACGGCTACCACGGCCTATGCTGGTCCGGACGGCTTCAGCGTCAGCCTGGTGCCGAGCGGCGGCGGTCCGCGGACCCTGTTGCACATCGCCGCAAACGTGGATGCGACCGGCGTGCCGCGTCCGGCCGCGGTGACGCCTTATGCGGCGCCCGCTACCAAGGGCAGCACGCGCAGGACCACGAAGTCGCACCGCAAGGTCAAGAAGACGACTCAGACGTCTTAGGGCGAAGGCCAGGGGCTTTGCCCCGGACCCCATGAAGGGCAAAGCCCTTCAAACCCAATTCTTAAAGTAAAAGGGGTCTGGGGCCTCCGGCCCCAGTGGATCGAGCTGCGAAGCAGATCGGTGGGCAAAGCCCTGGCCTTGCTCGCTGGCAACCGGTGTCAGGCGGCGTGTTCGCCGGTCAGCGCCAGCAGGGCGTCGCGTCCCATCCTGGTGCAGAACGGGCCAAACCCTTCCTCCGTCAGGCCCTGCAGCGCCCACGCCTCGAACAGCGGCGCGAAGGTGTCGCCGAGGCGGGCTTCCGGCACCCGGTCGAGCAGCCGGAACGACAGGGTGTGGCCGTCGAAGTCGCCGCCGACATAGATCGCGTAGTTACCCGGGATGCGACCGACCAGGCCGATGTCGCCGGCATAGGAGCGCGCGCAGCCGTTGGGGCAGCCGGTGATGCGCAGGCTGATCCGACGGTCCTGCAGGTCGTGCCGGCGCAGCAGCCCGTCTAGGGTGGCGACGATCGGCTCGCGCACCCGCTCGGCTTCGGTCAGCGCCAGACCGCAGGTGGGCAGCGCCGGGCAGGCGAGGGCGAAGCGCGAGAAGGTGGACAAGGCGCTGGCCGGCACCACGCCGTGCCCGGCCAGCACCTGGTCGATCGCCTGCCGATGCTCCGGCCGGATGTTGGACAGCAGCACGTCCTGCTGCGCGGTCATCACCGGGTCGGCCCGATACCGCTGCACCACCTCGCGCAGCGCGGTGCGCAGCGCCACCCCGTCGGTATCCTTGATCCGCCCAGACGGCACCGGCACGCCCAGCCACCACAGGCCGTCGCCCTGCTCGTGCCAGCCGAGCAGCTCGGGGATGTGCAGCCGGTCGGTCGGACGCGGGTCGTCCAGCCGCTCGCCGTAATAGGATTCGAGCGTGCGTTTCACCCAGTCGAGGCCGTGGTCCTCGACCACGTATTTAAGCCGGGCGCGCCTGCGGTCGGTGCGGTCGCCGTGGTCGCGCTGCAGCCGGATCACCGCCTCGACGATGGAAAGCAGCCGGTCGGGACCGACGAAGCAGATCGGCGAGGCCAGGCGCGGAAACGTGTCGGCGCGGTTGTGGGTCATGCCGAGCCCGCCGCCCAGCGCGATGGTATAGCCGAGCAACTGGTCGGCCTCGTCGAACAACGCGATCGCGGCGAGGTCGTTGGACAGCACGTCGGCGCTGTTGTCCTCGGGAACGGCCAGGCCGATCTTGAACTTCCGCGGCAGGTAGGTGGGGCCGTACAGCGTCTCGGTCTCGTCGTATCCGGCCACCGGCTCCTCGTCCAGGAAGATCTGGTGATAGCCACGGCTGCGCGGCAGCAGCGCTGCCGACAGCATGTCGGCGTCCGCGCGCAGCCTCCCGTGGCGCGCGTCGCGTCGCGGCGCCGCAGTGGTCATCAGGTTGCGCACCACGTCGCCGCAGGCGGACAGGGTGGTCAGCAGGGTGTGGTTGATGGCGGCGATCGACGGCTTCAGGTCGCCCTTGAGGATGCCGTGGAACTGGATGCCCTGGCGGGTGGTGATCCGCAGCGTGCCGTTGGCGTGGCTGTCCGCCAGCCGGTCCAGGCCGAGATACTGCTCAGCCGTCAGCACGCCGCCGGGCATGCGGACGCGCACCATGAACTGGTAGTCCTTGTCCAGCTTCTGCTGCTTGAGCGCGGTCGCGGTGTCGCGGTCGAACTGCTCGTAGCTGCCGTGGAACTTGAGCAGGTTGTAGGCATCCTCGCTGACCTGGATGCCGCCCTCCGCCAGCTCCTCGGCCAGCCGTCCGCGCAGGCCGTGGCTGCCCTGCTTGAGGGTTTCGACCCCGGTCGGCTTCTTCGGCACGGGAATGGTCTGGTCGGGCACGGGCGCTGATCCTGGAAAACGGCGGGGCGAAGCCGGAGCTCCGTCCACCCTGACTATCGAACGGGGCCTATGGGGATGCCGGCTGCTTCACCATGCGTGGACAAGGCTTCGGCGCGTCCCGGCCCTGGGTCATGGCCTGCTCGACAGCGGGCGCGATCCGGCTCGGTCGGATGGTCATGAGGACGATCCCCGACAGCCGTCATCGCATCCGGGCCGAACCCGGTGGTAACGGGAAGACAGTGGAAGACGATCGGATAGTGGGGTCAATCAGACCACGCTGCAACGCAGTGGTTCGTCCAAAGCGCGAACGCTGCGCCGACCCGCTCTATATGGAGAAGCTGATCGGCTCTGCCAGGGGGCGGCGCAGCCCTGCGCCCTCGGCGCGACGCACCAGGTCGTCCAGGGTCAGCGCGTGGAGCTGCACGCGCAGGCTCTCGTCAAACCGGCGCCAGGTCGGCTCGACCACGCGCGCGAACAGCTCGCCGACCGGACCGTCCTCGCCGACGGCATCCTCCGACACCGCGACCTCGACCACCTCGCTCAGGCGGATGTCGCGGCGCGGCCGGCCGAGGCGGTAGCCGCCACGCGGGCCGCGCACGCTTTCCAGCAGCGAGGAGCGCGACAGGCCCTGCAGCAGCGGCTCGATCCCCCGCCGCGCCAGCCCGGCCCGCTCCGCGATGTCGGCGGCACTCACCGTGCCGGCGCGGCCGGCGTGGAACGCCACGTCCAGCATGATGAGCACCGCGGTCATCGCCCTGTCGCGTCGAAGCAGCATCCCGGTCCTCCATTCGGTCGTGAAGCCATCCGCAGGCGCGGCACGATCGATGCTTAGCAGGACGGGCGCCGCTTATCCACGATCGAGATCGGTGCTATGACAACGGCATGGCACGACATATCGAGGCCGCCGACGCCGCAGCGCCTGCGTTCGCCGTTCCGCGCGGACGGATCTACGCCAGCATTGTCGAGACGGTGGGGGGCACGCCGCTGGTCGCTCTGCCGCGCCTGACGCGCGAGGATGAGCTGTTGGCCCGTGTGGCCTGCAAGCTGGAGTTCTTCAACCCGCTCGGCTCGGTCAAGGATCGGATCGGCGCCGCGATGCTGCTGACGGCGGAGCGGGAGGGCATCATCACCCCCGGCCGCACCGTGCTGGTGGAGCCGACCTCGGGCAACACCGGGATCGCGCTCGCCTTCGTGGCGGCCTCGCGCGGCTACCGCCTGATCGTCACCATGCCGGAAGGCGCCTCGATCGAGCGGCGCAAGATGCTGCGGCTGATGGACGTGCAGCTCGAGCTCACGCCCTCGCGGCTCGGCATGGCGGGCGCCATCGCGCGGGCCAGGGAGATCCTGGCCGAGACCCCGGACTCGTGGATGCCGCGCCAGTTCGACAACCCGGCCAACCCGGACATCCATGCCGCCACCACGGCGGAGGAGATCTGGGCCGATACCGGCGGCGACGTGGACATCGTGGTGGCCGGCATCGGCACCGGTGGCACCGCCACCGGGATCGCACGCTCCCTCAAGCCGCGCAAGCCGGGGCTGCTGGTGTATGGCGTGGAGCCGACCGAAAGTGCCGTGCTGAACGGCGACGAACCCGGTCCGCACGGCATCCAGGGCATCGGCCCCGGGTTCTGCCCCGGCGTGCTGGAGCCGGGCATCCTGGACGGCGTGCTCACCGTGTCGGAGCGGGAATCGATCGCCGCCGCCCGCCGCTGCGCGCGCCTGGAAGGCATGCCGATCGGCATCTCCTCCGGCGGCGCCCTACACGTCGCCCTGGTCCTGGCGCGCAAGCCCGAGCACGCGGGCAAGCAGATCGTGGTGATCGTGCCCTCGTTCGCCGAGCGCTACCTGTCCACCTCCCTGTTCGCCGGGCTGGGCTAGAACCCGGTCGGGTGGGCGCCGCGCGGCGCCCGCGCCCGTTTCCACGCACTGCGCACGCGGGTCCATCGCGTCCGGCAGACCTGGCCGTCGGCCGTGAGGAGGGTGCGGGAGGGTCCGACGGAACCGCGCTCGTCCGGCTGCCCGAACACGACGACCAGGCTGCTGTCGTTCCGGTCATGCTCCAGAAGGCCCGGCCGCCGTTGGACCAAATCGCCTAGCGAGGGAAATCCGACGGGAAGAACCGTCGGATTTCTCCGCCAGCCATCGATCTGGTGGACCGATTTACCCGACGCCTGGAAACCAGGCGTCGGGATCGGACCACTAGCGCAGGATGATCTCGACGCGGCGGTTCTGCGGCTCGCGTGTGTTGGGCCCGGTGGCGACGAGCGGGTGGGTCTCGCCGTAGCCATGGATGTCGATCGCCGTGCCCGGCACGCCGTCGCGGATCAGCTCGGCCTTGACGCTGATGGCGCGGCGGATGGAGAGGCCCTGGTTGTAGCGGGCGCCGCGTGCACCGCCGTGGATGGACGAGGTGTCGGCGTAGCCGTTCACCTCGATGCGGGTGGTCTGCACGTGGGTGGAGGCCTGGGCGGCCTCCGCGACGATCGCGCGCGCCCGCGCGGTCAGTTCCGAGCGGTCCCAGTCGAAGAACACCAGGTAGGTGCGCGCTTCCGCCGGCGCCGGTGCGGCGGGCACGACCGGCGGCGCGGCGGGGAGCGGCGGCGGGGCCGGGTTGAACTCGTAGCGCACGCCCAGCAGCAGCGAATGGTTGAAGTTGGTGGTGATGTCCTGGTTGCCGCGCGAGGTGCCGTAGGGCTTGGGTCCGAACGCCCCTTCGGTGCCGATGCCGTCGCCGGTGAAGCGCTGCGGCGCCAGGATGGAGGTGAAGCGATACTCCAGCGTGCTCGACAGCCCGACCACCCAGGGCACCGGCACCGACAGGCCGAAGATGCCCTGGTAGGCGAAGTTGCCGTCGGTGCCGCCCAGGCGCTCGGCGTAGGGATAGTTGGTGCCGCTGTAGTGCTCGGCCGCATGCGTCCAGATGTAGCCGGCGCCGGCGCCGAAATACGGGTAGAGCCAGCTCTTGCCGATATCCATGTCGAACAGCACGTTGCCCATCGTGCCATAGTCTTCCTGGTAGCCGCCGGCGAGGGTCGGGAAGGGCGTGCCCCGGAAGTGCTGCAGCGGGTCACGGCGGTAGTTGCCCTCGACCTCCAGCCGCAGCCCGTTGCCGAAGCCCCAGCCGACGCTGCCGAGCCCGACCTCGCCGGCGCCGTAGCGCAGCTCGCCGCTCGGCTGCTGCGGCGACAGCCGCACCGTCTGGTCCTGGGCGAGGTTGCCGCCCCCGGCGACGCCGACATACAGCCCCTGCACCGGCTGCGCATGGGCGGCGGCCATCGCCGCCACCGTGCAGGCGGCACCTGCCAGCAAGCCGAACCGTCTCGTCATCGTCACGTGCCCCCTCGCGCGGTGCCGGCCGGACGCGGATGACCGACGATGCCGCCGGACAGCCGAGCCGCGACTGCGTCCCATCCCGTCGCACGTAGCCGGTTTTTCCGCCGGGAAGAAGCGCCAGCGACGTGGCCCTGCGCCGACTGTTCGAGCGGTTCGGGAAAACGGCAGACAGCACTTTCAAGGCCCGCCGCTTCAGTGTCTTTTTTGCAACATTCCGCGCCAACCAATCCCCATACTGCTATGCCCGTATTGCATGGGTGTCGTGTTGTGAACTTTAAGTGTGGTCACGAACCGTTACGCTCCGACGAGAGGGCGGGCGGTCCTAATCTTGCCAGGACGGCAGCCGGCAGCAGCACCTGCCGGACGATATTGCGATGGCGCAACGAGGACCGTTTCATTCGACGGTCCTTCAGCGGGTGCTTCGTTCCGTCCTGGTTCCGTTTGCCTACCCGAGCAGATCGGACTGGAGTATCTGAAGATGACACGTCACCACCTTAGCTTGCGCGGTGTCTTGAAAGGCTCGGTGGCGGCGCTGGCGTTGAGCCCGGTGCTGGGCATGGCACCCGCGTTCGCGCAGCTCGCGCCGAACCCGGCCGCCGCGACGGCGGGCAATCCCACCACCTCGTTCCTCGGCCCCATGCCCACGTTCGCGCAGACGAGCCCGAGCCAGGCTGCCGCTTCGGACCCGTCCGGGACGTCCACATCGGATTCCGGTCTCCAACTGGCGCAGGTCGCCCCGATTCCGTTCTCAGCGGTCGGTGCGTCAACCAACGCCGGCACCGGCGCACCGCCAGCCGAGAATGTCGAGGTGACCGGCTCGCGCCTGCGCACCAGCAACGTGACCAGCGAGGCGCCGATCACCGTCGTCACCGCGAAGCAGATCGAGCAGTCCAGCTCGCAAACCATCGAGGACGTGCTGCGGAGGGTTGCGGCCGTTGGCAGTTCGGGCACCTATGCCAGCACCGACAACGGCGGCAACGGCTCGTCCTGCATCGACCTGTTCAACCTCGGCATCACCCGCACGCTGGTGCTGGTGGACGGGCGCCGTTTCGTGCATTCCGCCTATGGTGACGGCAACGACTGCGTCGACCTCGATACTATCCCGATCCAGATGGTCGACCGCATCGAGATCCTGAAGGATGGCGCCTCGACCATCTACGGTGCCGATGCGGTCGCCGGCGTGGTCAACATCATCACCAAGAAGAACTTCTCGGGCACCCAGCTCAACGTGGGCGGCAACATCACCGCATCCGGAGACAACAAGCAGGGCGACATCTCCGGCATCACCGGCTTCGACTTCGCGCAGGGTCGGGGCAACGTCGAGATCAGCGGCCACTACCTCCAGCGCCAGCCAGTGCTGCAGAAGGATCGCGACTGGGCCGATCCGATCGTGACCGGCGATAATGGTCCTGGTCAACCGTTCACCTATGGCTCCGCCGTACCGGAAGCCGGACGGTATTTCGGAGCCGTCTCCGGCGACATTACCACCCTTAACAACCGGATTGTCCCGTTTCAGAATCAATATAATGGTGCCAACAGCTCTCAGCCGAACATCAACGGCCGCTACGATAATGGCTTCGACAGCCTTCTCTCCGACTTCGAGTCCCAGGGAAACTTGGCCGGCGAGGCGCATTTCGACGTCAACGACCACCTGACGGCTTATGCCTCGACCTTCTACACCCACAAGAACACCCAGACGCAGTTGTCCGGCCAGCCGATCACCGGCAACCCCAACCTGGACTCGTCGCTGATCATCCCGCAGGGCAACCCGTTCGCCGAAGCGTTCGGCATCAACGAGCCGTTGTCCGGGTTCCGCCGCACCACCGACATCGGGCCACGCGCGATCTACACCGGGACCGACACCTGGCAGGCGACCGTCGGCGCACGCGGCAAGATCATTGGCAACTTCGACTATGACGCCTACTTCACGTATGGCTACTCCGACACCACGATCACGTCCAGCAACCTGATCAACTTCACCAACTTCGAGAACGCACTCGGTTTCGACCAGATCACGAACGCCGAGGAAATTCCCGACTCATACAATGCCAGCCTCTGCAACCCGGCGAAGGGTTGCGCGCTGCTCAACCCGTTCGGCGCCGGAAACATCAGTTCCGCGGCAGCCAAGTATGTATCGTTTACGGCAAATGCCAACGCGTACTACCAGTTCCGGGACTATGGCGGTTCCATCACCAACAACAAGCTGGTGCAGTTGCCATATGGCCCTCTCGGACTGGCTGTCGGCTTTGAATATCGTCAGGAGAACGGCGCCTATCATCCGGATCCGACCATCGAGTCCGGCGTGTCGACTTCGGCGCAGGAGTTTCCTACTGGCGGCGGCTTCGACGTTGGCGAGGTGTTCGGCGAGCTGAACATCCCGATCTTGAAGAACGTCGTGGCCGCCAAGGACCTGTCCGCCGACGTGTCCGGGCGCTGGTCCGACTACAACACCTTCGGCGGCGTGCAGAACTTCAAGGCCGGGCTGAACTGGTCTCCGACCCAGGACATCCGTTTCCGGGCCAATATAGGCACGTCGACCCGCCAGCCCGCGATCGCCGAGGCGTTCGGCGGTGACACGTTGTCTTTCGAGCAGGGTAATGATCCCTGCACACCGACGCAGATCAGCACTTATGGCGCCGCCAACGGTATCGTCGCCGCCAACTGCGCCAAACAGCATCTCCCGGCAGGCTACTCACAGAACGGCGACCAGATTGCGACCTTGGTCGGCGGCAATCCACAACTCTTGCCGGAGACGTCCCGCACCTACACCATCGGCACCGTACTGACACCACGCTTTTTGCCGAACCTTTCTGCAACGATTGATTACTACCATACCTCGATCAACAACCAGATCGGCGAGATCCCGGTGCAGAGCGTCGAGGACGGATGCTACACCAGTGTCAACCTGAGCAGCCCCTTTTGCGCCGATGCCGGTCAGCGCAACGGCTCGGGCAATATCGGGTTGGCCACGGCACCATTCGAGAACGAAGGCGTCCTGCGCACCAACGGCATCGATTTTGACTTGAACTACCTGCTGAAGCTGCGCGGCGGCAACAGCTTCAACTTCACCAATGAGCTGGTCGATACCATCGGCTACACTGAGCAGCTCACCAATGGCGGCCCATTTGTCAACCTCAAGGGAACATTGAACACCGTTTTAGGTGGAGGCCTGTATCCGGTCGGCGTGCCGGTGATCCGCGACAACTTCACCGGCACCTATGCACACGGTCCGTTCAGCTTCAGCTGGACCGTCCGCTACATCGACGGCATGGTTTACAACGAG
The DNA here is from genome assembly GCA_965198655.1 of Lichenicola sp. Classification (GTDB taxonomy): domain Bacteria; phylum Pseudomonadota; class Alphaproteobacteria; order Acetobacterales; family Acetobacteraceae; genus Lichenicola. The sequence continues at coordinate 723,241 of OZ240668.1, forward strand.
GGTGGCGCGAACTTCACCTCAGCGCTGCGGTTCTACAAGACCAACGAGGTATTCTACCACGACATCGTTGCCACATATAACTACAAGAAGATTCTATTCGTCGCCGGCATCGACAACCTGTTCGACCGTACGCCGCCCTTCGCACTCGACGGCTCACAGAACACCGCGTCCAACGTCTACGACATCTACGGCCGCACCTTCTATGCGAGGCTTCAGGTCAGGTTCTGACCGCACGACTCAACATCGTACCTGATTGGCCCACGCGATCCTCCGATCGCGTGCGCCTCGCGCATCAACCGCCCGGCAGCTCGCGCAGCATCGGCGCGAGCTGCTCGGCATGGTCGCGCCAACGGCCGACGCCGGCCGCGTTGATCGGCCGGCGCACCTGCGCGCGGCTGGCGCTGGCGATGCGCCGGTCCTGCTCGTGGTAACGCTCGCAGGCTGAATCGTAAGGCAGGCCCAGGAAGTCCAGCACGCGGCGCAGGGTGGCGTCGAAGTCGGCGAGCCACTCGCCGTGGTCGAGCAGCAGCAGCATCGACGGCGGCAGGCTCGCCCGCCAATGCTCGATCAGGCGGGCGTGGTTGGCCATGTACCAGCCGAGGTCGGCCAGGTCGTGCGCGTAGGGGTGGTGGCCAATGAAGCGGTGCCCGAAGATCGAGGCGCCGACGTCGCGCAGGTCGCGCGTGCAGCAGATGATCCGCGCGCCCGGCAGCAGCGTCGCGATGAGGCCGAGCTGGAAGGCGTTGTCCGGCATCTTGTCCACCACGCGGGCCGCCTCCGGCGCCAGCGCGTGCAGCTCCGCCAGATAGAGGTGCGACGCCGAGGTCAGCGTCGGCGCGTCGAGTGCTGCGGCACGGCTCGCCGCGTCGGCGGCGGCCCAGGTGCCGGTCAGCCGCACCAGGGTCTCGCGCACCGCCATCCGCTCGCCGGCGCCGTGCACCATCGGGTGCGCGCTGAGGATCTGCTCTAGCAGGGTGGTGCCGGTGCGCGGCAGCCCGACGATGAACACCGGCGCCGGGTCCAGGGTCGCCGAGCGTGGCCCGTCGGCCAGGCGCCGCGCGTCGTAGCCGCGCGTGATCGCCGCCAGCGCGGCCGCATGCTCGTCGCGGGAGAACGGCTGCGCCGCGCGCAGCAGCCGGTGGCCGCGGACCCAGTGCTCGAACGCCTCCGCGTGCCGGCCCTCCGCGCGCTGCAGCTCGGCCAGATCGAAATGAGCGTCGATGCGCTGCTCCAGGCTGCCGGCGTCGCGGCGCGAAACCAGGCCGCCCACGAGGTCCTCCAGCGCCGCCGCCTCCGGACGACGCGCGCGTCGCGCCAGCACCAGGCGCTGCCAGGACAGCGGCAGCCCGAGCTCCCGCACCGGCGGCCGCTCCGCCTGCGCGATCGCGGCATGAGCGGCCTCGTCGCGACCGAGCGCCACCAGCGCGGCCGCCCGGTGGGCATGCCAGTGCGACCGCAGCGGCCCGTCCGGGGGCAGGGGCGACGCGTCCAGCAGCGCCAAGGCCGGGCCCGCGTCGCCGTCGAGCAGCAGCCGGCTGGCCAGATGCAGGCGGGCAACCAGGCAGCCGGGATCGCGCTCCAGCACCGCCCGCAGGCGCGCGGTCGCGGCCAAAGGCTGTCCGCACAGGTGCTCCACCAGCGCCAGCTCGGCCTCGGCCTCCGAGTGCGTCGGCCGCTGCCCGAGCGCCTCGACGAAGGCGGCGCGCGCGTCCATCACCTTGTCCAGACGCAGGCAGATGCGGCCGAGCGCCAGCCACGCCTCCGCCAGGGCCGCCAGTATCGCCGCGTCGTCGGCCTGCAGCACGGCCAGCGCCGACAAGCGCACCGCGTGCTCGGCGTCGAGCAGCAGCGGCGCCAGCGACGCCGCGCGCCGCGCAGCACGGAGCGCCGCGTGCGGCTGCCGGAGCTTCAGCAGCGCCCGCGACAGGTGGATCGGCGGCGCCGGGTCGTCGGCCGCGAGCCCGCCAGCCGCTTCCAGCGCCGAGGCCGCCTCCGCGTAGCGGCCCGCGGCATGCAGCCCGATCCCGTGCCAGAGTGCCGCAAGCGCCTCGCCCGGCGCTAGGTTCCGCGCCTGCGCCAGATAGGGCAGCCCCTCCGTCGCCCTGCCGCTCCGGACCAGCGCCATCCCGCAGAGCCGGAGCAGCACGGCGTCGGCCGGATAGTCCGCCAGCAGCGGCACCAGCAGCCTGGCAGCACCCGGGTAGTCGCCGGCCTCGAAGCAACTGGTCGCGCGCACCGCGGCGGACGATCGATCGGCCTTGGAGGGCTGGCGATTCGGAATTCACTCGCCTCCCGCGGTTGCACGCATCCTGCCCGCTTCTATGCTCGGGCACATCAAGCATGGAGGATTCACGGGATGAACACGTCCGTCTTCGGCATCGCCGGCGCCGCTTGCCTGCTGGCGCTTGCCGCGTGCGACAACACCTACATGCCGTCCGCGCATCGCGACGCCGAAGCGGCGACCGGAAGCAGGCTGTCCGGCACCGACACCGGCGCGAACACCAACGGCAGCGGCGACGACCCGTCGATCAGCTCGAACCGCGGCGCTCCCTCCGGCGGCGGCCATTGACGGCGCGGCCGGTCACCCCTTGATCAGCATCGCCTGCGAGGTCGGCAGCTCCACCGCGCGCTCCGGCTTGTCGGCCAGGAACTCGTCGAACGCCTCGCGCACGCCGCCGAGATAGGAATAATCGTGGCTGACGATCACGCCGCCCGGCAGCATGCGCGGATAGAAGAACGTTAGGCAGGCCAGCGTCCCTTCCTTGAGGTCGACGTCGAGATGCACCAGCGAGAATTTCCGGTCCGCGCAGGACACGTTCTCTCCCGTGAACAGGCCCTTGTGGAACACGAGGTTGGGCTGGTCCGACAGGTATGACCGCACCGCCTCCAGCGACGCGGCGTAGTGGCCGCGCCGCATCGACCGGCGCTCCGCCCCGTCCGGCTCGGGCAGGCCCTCGAAGGTGTCGAACAGGTGCAGCTCCGTGGGCTGCCCGCCGAGGCTGATCAGCTTGGCCGAGCAGCCCTGGAACACGCCGACCTCGGCCATCACACCGCCCACCGCCGCCTGGGTGCGCGCCAGCGAGTGGATCATGAACGCCTCGTTGCCGCTGAGCAGGCTTTCGCGCTCGCGGCGCACCCGCCGGATCACCTGCATCGGCGCCGGCTGCTTGTGGCCGCCCAGGATCGCCAGCTCCACGTTCGCCAGCGCGCCCACGGTCAGCCGGCGCACGGCGCGGCTGCGGGCGAACAGGCGGTGCACGATGGCCTGGGGTTTGGGGGTGCGACGGCGGGCCGGAGCGGGACGGGGTGTCGAGAACAGGACGGCGTCGGAAATCGTCGTTACTCCGGATGAAAAGGGATCGACGATCCCCGGGGCAGGAAGCGCCGGCGGCGCTACGGAGTTTCGCCTGCGTTACGTTTGCACAAGGCAGCGCCTTGTCCGGTCGACGCGCTACACGATCCGCGCCTCGAACGGCGGGACCAGGTCCGGGCCGTCGATCTCCAGCACCCAGAGGTCTGGATCGCGGCCGAGCTGGCGCGCGACATAGGCGTCGGCGCCTTCCTGGTCGACCGGGTCGGCGCCGGTGCCGCGGGTCCAGGCCTCCTCGCCATCCAGGGTGCGCGCCTGCGTCAGCACCACCATGCGGCCGTCGCGGTCGCGCAGCACCACCAGGATGCCGCCCGCATCGGCGTCGCCGCGACGCAGCACCATGCCGGAGCGGCCGAGCTGGTGCGCCCGGCGCAGCGCAGCGCTAGCCCACAGCCCGGCCTTCAGCCGCGCGGTCATGCCGGTGCGTGCCTCACGGCACCGGTACTGGCACCGGCTCGGCCGGCTGCGGCACCAGGGCCGCCTGGTAGGCGCCGGGCGTGTCCAGCAGGGCCCGCGCGGCGTCGAGGTCGGCATCGGTGCCGATGGCGGCCGGGCAGGCGGCGCGCAGCTCGAGGATGCGCGCCACCGCCAGCGGCGAGCGCGCCGCCCGGCTCTGCGCCACCGCGTCGCGCTCGTCGAAGGTGCCGGCGGCCAGGTCCTGCAACTGCTGGTCGAGGCGGGCCTGGCCGAGGCTGGTGCACACCTGCGGGATCACCCCCAGCCCCTGCAGCGGCCAGCCGAGCGGCGCCAGCACGCGGCTCCAGGTGACGAACAGCTCACCGCCGTCGGGCAGTTGCGCGATGAACTGCACCAGCCCCTTGCCCAGCGTGGCGCTGCCCAGCACCACCGCGCGGCGATGGTCGGCCAGTGCTGCCGCCATGATCTCGGCGGCACTCGCGGTGCGGCCGTCCACCAGCACCACGATCGGCACCCCCTCGGTGAGGTCCCCGCCCTGCACCGCCCAGACGTGGTTCGCCTGAGGGTCGCGCCCCTGGGCGGTCACCGCCACGCCGTGGTCGAGCACCAGCGCCACGGAGGTCACCGCCTGTTGCAGGAACCCGCCGCGGTTGCCGCGCAGGTCGACGATCAGCCCGTGCAGCGCCGTGCCGGCCCGGCCGCCCGCGTCGTGCTGCATCGCCTGCTCCAGGAACTGGCTCATCTCCTGCGCGGTGTCGGCGGAGAAGCCGGTCACCCGGATCACCACGATGTTGCCGTTGCTGAAGGCGAACACCGTTTCCGGCGGCACCGCGGCGCGGACCACCGGTACACGCGTCGGCGGATGCCCGGGTGCCGCCACCACCAGCGTCACCGTGCTGCCCGGTTCGCCCTGCAACGACGCCGCCACCGCATCCGGATCCTCGCCGCGCACCGACTGGCCGTCGATCGAGAGCAGGCGCATGCCCACCGAGATCCCGGCCCCCCAGGCCGGCCCGTTGGTGTTGACCGCCGACACCACCAGTCCGCGGCCCTGGCGCGTCACGCTGAGCCCGGCCTCAGCGGTGCCGCCGACGCGCGCGGTGCGCTCGGTCTCGGCCGGGGCGGGTGCCACGTAGCGCGAGTACGGGTCGAGATGGTTGAACAGCTCGTCGAAGAAGCTCTGGATCACCGCCTGCTGGCCGGCGCCCCGGATCGCCGGCGAGCCGGCCCAGGCCGCCGCGGTCATGCCGACCGCAAGACGGGCCCAGCCGGCGGCGTCGTCGGAAGCAGGCGGCATGACTTCGAACAGCACGCCGCGCGGCGTGGACAGGCGGACCGGCCGCCGCGCCGTGGCGGAGCCGTCCACGACCAGGTCGGGATCGATCGCGGTCAGCCCGTTCAGCCCCCACACGGTGAGCTGCTGCACGGTGTGCGGCTCCAGCGTGCGCGGCCGCAGCACCCCCAGCGCGGTCTCGATCACGCTGGTCGCCAGCGCCTGGTCCAGCCCGGGCGCTGGAACCGGCTCGGCTTGTCCGGGACCGGCCGCGGCAGCCAGCAGCAGACAAGCCAGCAGGACGCAGAACACGAGCCGCCTGCGGGCGCGGTCGCTCCGGTGCCGGATGCTGCGCCGGGCGAGCACCCGCCGCACGCAGGCGCCGGCGCCGCGGCCGATGCGGCCGATCCTCACGGTGCGCGCTTGCCAGGTCCCCGGGAGCGCTGGTCGGGCCGCCGCGCCGACGCGGCCGGCACGTCGTCGCCGCCGATCGCGAACAGCAGCCCGCCGGTCAGCGGCGCCGCCTCGACCAGCCGCACCGAAACGGTCTGCGCCAGGCGATACGCGACGCCGCTTCGCCTGCCGATCAGCGCCTGTGCCGCTTCGTCGTGCATCCAGAACTCGTCGGCCCCGGAAGAAGCGGGGGAGCTGAGGGAGGAAACCGGCACCAGTCCGCTGGCGCCGGTTTCCGTCAATGTGACGAAAAGCCCGAACCGGGTCACGCCGGAAATGCGCGCGGAAAAGGTGGCGCCGATTTTATCCGCCATGTGTGCAGCGATGTAACGCTCGACCGCCTCGCGCTCGGCCAGCGCCGCGCGCCGCTCGGTGGCGGTGACGTGCGCGCCGGTGTCGGCGAAGCCGGCCCCGTCTTCCGCCCGCAGGCCGTCGCCGCCGAGCCGAAGCCCGGCGATCAGCGCCCGGTGCACCAGCAGGTCGGCGTAGCGCCGGATCGGGCTGGTGAAGTGGGCATATTGCGGCAGCGCCAGCCCGAAATGGCCGACATTGTCCGGGCTGTACTCCGCCTGGGACTGGCTGCGCAGCACCATCTCGTTGACCAGCGGCGCCTGCTCGGTGCCGGCGACCCGCGTCAGCACCGCGTCGAGGTCTGCGGGACGGATCTCGCCCGCCGGCTTGAGGGGGATGTCCAGCGTTTGCAGGAACGTGCGCAGCGCCTCGAGCTTCTCCGGCGCCGGCGGGGCGTGCACCCGGAACAGGCAGGGCTGGTGCAGCCGCTCCAGCTCCTGCGCGGCGGCCACGTTGGCCAGCACCATGAACTCCTCGATCAGCCGGTGGCTGTCCAGGCGCGCGCGCGGCACGATCGCAGCGACCCGGCCGTCCTCGATCAGCACCCGGCGCTCCGGCAGGTCGAGGTCGAGCGTGCCGCGTCGGGCGCGCGCCCCGGACAGCGCCTGGAACGCGCCGTACAGGCTGTCGAGCAGCCCGTCCGGCAGAGCGGGCGCCTCGCCGCCCCCGTCCTCGCTCCCGTCCTGCGCCGCCTGCACCTGCTCGTAGGTGAGGCGGGCGGCGCTGCGCATCAGCCCGCGGCCGAACCGGTGCGACCGCTTGGCGCCGTCCGCGCCGATTCGCATCTCGGCGAACAAGCAGCCGCGCGGCTCGCCGGGCTTGAGCGAGCACCAGCCGTTGGACAGCGCCTCCGGCAGCATCGGCACCACGCGGTCGGGGAAGTACACCGAGTTGCCGCGCAGCCGTGCCTCGCGGTCCAGCGCCGAGCCGGCGCGGACGTAGTGCGCCACGTCGGCGATCGCCACCACCAGCCGGTAGCCGCCCCCGTTGCCGGGGTCCAGGTCCGGCTCGGCGAACACCGCGTCGTCGAAGTCGCGCGCGTCCTCGCCGTCGATCGTCACCAGCGGCACCGCGCGCAGATCGGTGCGTCCGGACAGCTCCACCCCGGCCGCCGCCTCCGCTGCCTCGATAGCCTCGTCCGGGAAATGCTGCGGGATGTCGTGCGCGTGGAGGCAGAGCAGGCTGACCGAGCGTGCGTCGCCCATGCGGCCCAGCCGCTCGACCACCCGCACCGGCTTGAGCCCCAGCCCCATCTGCGGCAGCGGCTCGGCCAGGACGATCTCGTCCGCCTCCGCCCCGCCGGTCTCGCCCACCGGCACGCTCCACTCCACCTTGACCCGCCGGTCGCTCGGAACCACACGGCCGGCCTCGGCAAGGTGGCCGCGACGGACCGGTGCGTCGTCCGGGGGCAGCGGACGATACACCCCGAGCACGCGGCCGGGCCTCGAATCCAGCCGACGGATAGTGCGGCCCTGGTAGCGCCCCTGGCCGATCGGCTTCAGCCGCGCCAGCACGCGCTGCCCGGGCGCCAGCGCCGCCCGCCCGCGCAGCTCGGGATGCATGACGACCAGCGGCGGCGGCCCGGTCCCCGTCCAGCCCACCGGCCGCGCCAGCGCGTCGCCGTCGCCGTCGATGCCGGTCACCTGCACCACCGCCTCCTCCGGCAGGCGGCCAGGGGTGGCGTACCGGCGGGCGCCGGCGGGATAGAGCTCGCCCTCGCGCTCCAGCGTCTTCAACAGGTCGCGCAGCGCCACGCGGTGCTCCGGGCCGAGGCCGAACGCGCGTGCCACCTCGCGCTTGCCGATGCGGCCGCTCGACTCCGACACGAAGCGCCGGATCGCGTCGCGCGACGGCAGGGAGCCGCGCCGCTCGGCGTCCTCCGGCCCGGTGCTGCTGCCGGCTGCTGCCGGCGCGTCCACCGGCGGCCGGCTCGGCATCAGGCGCGGGACTTGGACAAGGACCTCGCGGGCCCCGCGGCCGCCTTGGCAGCCCTGGCCGCCGGCTTCGCCCCCGCCTTGCCGGCGACGGACTTGGCCGACTTGACCGCGTTGGTCACGGCCTTCGGTGCCGCGCGCGCCGCCGGCAACTTCGGCGCCGCTTCGGCAAGGGCAGGTGCAGCCTTTCTCGCCGGCTTGCCCTTGGCCACGACGCCCTTCTTGCCGCGCGGCTTGAGCGGCTTGCCCTTCTCCGCCAGCAGCGGCACCGCTTCCTCCAGGGTGAAGTCCTCCATGGCGCGGTCGCGCGGCAGGTTGGCGACGGTCTGCCCGTGCTGCACGTAGGGCCCGAACCGGCCCTTGCGCACCAGCACCGGCTCGCGGTCCTTCGGATGCTCGCCCAGCGTGCGCACCGAGGCCAGCTTCTTGCCCAGCACGTCCACCGCCCGGTTCATGCCGACCTGGAGGATGTCGTCGTCCTTCTCCAGCGAGGCGAAGATCGCGCCCATCTTCACGTAGGGCCCGAATCGGCCGATCCCGGCCTCGATCGGCTCGCCCAGCTCCGGATGCAGCCCGACCAGGCGCGGCAGCGACAGCAGGCCGACCGCTTGTTCCAAGGTGACGCTGTCGCCCTCGAACCCTTTGGGCAGGGTGGTGCGCTTGGGCTTGGCCTTCTTGTCGTTCGGGTCCGGCTCGCCCTGCTGCACGTAGAGCCCCCAGGGGCCACGCTTGACGGTGACCTCCTCGCCGGTGTCGGGATGGGTGCCGAGCGCGCGCATCCCCTCCTTCAGCTCGCCGCCCTCGCCCTCCTTGGCGTCGATCACCAGCCGCCGGGTGAACTGGCAGGCGGGATAGTTCGAGCAGCCGATGAAGGAGCCGTAGCGGCCGAGCTTGAGCCCGAGTCGCCCGGTGCCGCAGGCGGTGCAGGTGCGCGGGTCGCTCCCGTCGGCGTGGGCGGGAAAGAAGTGCGGACCCAGATCGGCGTCCAGCGCGTCGATCACGTCGGAGATCTTGAGGTCCTTGGTCTGGGCGACCGCGTGCGAAAACGCTTCCCAGAACTTGGCCATCACCGCGCGCCAATCGGCTCTGCCGTCGGAGATGTCGTCGAGCTGCTCCTCCAGCCCGGCGGTGAACTGCGGATCGACGTAGCGCTCGAAGAACGAGGTCAGGAACGCGGTCACCAGCCGGCCCCGATCCTCGGGGATGAAGCGCCGGTTCTCCAGCCGCACGTAGTCGCGGTCGCGCAGCACGGTCAGGATCGAAGCATAGGTCGAGGGCCGGCCGATGCCGATCTCCTCCATCTTCTTGACCAGCGACGCTTCGGAGTAGCGCGGCGGGGGTTGCGTGAAGTGCTGGTCGGCCGCGACCGCGCCGCGCCTGAGCGGATCCGCCTCGCGCATCGGCGGCAGCATCCTGCCGTCCTCGTCCTCCGCCCCCTTTGGGTCGGCATCGTCCCGCCCTTCGGCATACAGCTTGAGGTAGCCGTCGAAGGCGACGATCGAGCCGTTGGCGCGCAGCTTGGCCCTGCCGGCCGGCTCGGCGATCTCCACCACCACCTGGTCGAGCTCGGCCGACTGCATCTGGCTGGCCACCGCGCGCTTCCAGATCAGCTCGTAGAGCCGTCGCTGCTCGTCGCCGAGATAGCGGCCGATCTGCTGCGGCGTGCGCGCGACGTCGGTCGGACGCACCGCCTCGTGCGCCTCCTGGGCGTTCTTGGCCTTGGTCGAGTACTCGCGTGCGATCCCGGGCAGGTAGTCGCGGCCGAATGCGTCGCCGATATGGCCGCGTATCGCCTCCACCGCCTCGCGCGCCATCTGCACGCCGTCGGTCCGCATGTAGGTGATCAGGCCGACCGTCTCACCGTCCAGCTCGATCCCCTCGTAGAGCTGCTGCGCCGCCCGCATGGTCGCCTGCGCGCCCAGCCCCAGCTTGCGCGAGGCTTCCTGCTGCAGGGTGGAGGTGGTGAACGGTGCCGGCGGGTTGCGCTTGACCTTGCGCCGCTCCACCGAGGCCACCGAGAACGCGCCGGCCTCGACCGCCGCCTTGGCCGCGAGCGCGCGGGCCTCGTCGTTCAGGTCGAACTGGTCGAGCTTCCTGCCGTCGAGGTGGGTCAGCCGCGCGGTGAAGGGGGCACCGGCCGGCGTGGTCATCTGCGCCTGCACCGACCAGTACTCGCGCGGCCGGAACACCTCGATCTCGGCTTCGCGCTCGCAGATCAGCCTGAGCGCCACCGACTGCACCCGTCCAGCGGAGCGGCTGCCTGGCAGCTTGCGCCATAGCACCGGGGACAGGGTGAAGCCGACCAGGTAGTCCAGCGCCCGCCTGGCGAGGTACGCCTCGATCAGCGGCATGTCGAGGTCGCGCGGCGCCTTCATCGCCGTGCGGATCGCGGTCTTGGTGATCTCGTTGAAGGTGACGCGCTGCACGTCGATGCCGCGCAGCAGGTGACGCTCCTCCAGCATGGCGCGGACGTGCCAGGAGATCGCCTCGCCCTCGCGGTCCGGGTCGGTGGCGAGGTAGAGCGTCTTGGCGCCCTTCAGCGCCTTGGCGATGGCGGCGATCTGCCGGTTGCCGCGCTCGTCCGCCTCCCAGTCCATGGCGAAGCCCTGCTCCGGACGGACGCTGCCATCCTTGGGCGGCAGGTCGCGGACATGGCCGAACGAGGCCAGCACCGTGAAGCCGTCGCCCAGGTACTTGTTGATCGTCTTCGCCTTGGCAGGCGACTCGACAACGACGACGTCGGCCATGGGCACTCCGGATCCGGAACGGGGATCTGCAACCCCCGGCTGCACCGTCAGCCTGGCCGGTAGCGGTCCGCCATCAGTCCGACGCGGTTCCCGGGGAGGGATTCCACACGTCCTGCGAGTTCCAGCTCGGTCAGCACCGCCAGCACGGCAGAGATCGAGAACTGGCAGCGGCGCACCAGATCGTCAACCGGCGTCGGTGTGTGACTGAGGAGCCGCAGCAGCGCGTCCCGCACCGCGCCGAGCTGGTCCCAGGCTTCCGGCGCGTCCGCGCCCCAAGCGGAAGGGGGCTCCGCGAAGCCGGTCGGACCGAGATCCGGCGGCGGGTCCGGCAGGTGGCGCAGCACGTCGGCGGCGTTCTCGACCAGGTTGGCGTGTCGCTGCCGCAGCAGGTCGTTGGAGCCGCGGCAGCGCGGGTCGAGCGGGCTGCCCGGCACCGCGTACAGCTCGCGGCCGTAGTCCAGCGCCAGGCCGGCCGAGATCAGGCTGCCGGATTTCGGCGCCGCCTCCACCACCACGCAGCCGAGCGACAGCCCGACGATGATCCGGTTGCGACGGGGGAAGTGCCGGGATTGCGGCGCGGTGCCGAGCGGTGCCTCGGCCACCACGCAGCCATTGGCGGCGATGCGCGCCTGCAGCGACGCGTGCTCCGGCGGGTAGGGCTTGTCCAGGCCGCCGGCGATCGCCGCCACGGTGGGCCCCACGTGCAGCGCCCCGACATGCGCCGCCCCGTCGATGCCGCGGGCAAGGCCCGACACCACCACCAGGCCGGCGCCGCCGAGCTCGGCCGCCAGCGCCTCGGCGATGCGCAGGCCCGCCGCGGAGGCGTTGCGCGCGCCGACGATCGCCACCGCGGGCCGCCGCAGGATCGCCGGGTTCCCCAGCACCGCCAGCACCGGCGGGGCGTCGGCGAGCTGGGCCAGCAGCGGCGGATAGTCCGGCTGCCCGAGCAGGAGGAACCGGCCGCCGAGGCGGCCGAGCGCCTCGATCTCCGCTTCGGCCACGCCGCGGCTCGGAACTGCGGGCGGGGTGTCGCGGCCGCCGGCGCGGGCGAGGCCGGGCAGGGCGCCGAGTGCCGCCTCCGCGTCGCCGAAGCGCTGCATCAGGCGCCGGAACCCGATCGGCCCGATCCCCTCGGTACGGACCAGGCGCAGCACGGCCTCCAGGGGCATCCGGTCTGGGCCGGCCCCGCTCATGCCGGGCGTCCGCCGACGCGCGGCTCGGTGCCGGACAGCAGCCGCCTGATGTTGGCGCGGTGCCGCGCCCAGACGATCAGCGTGATCGCGAGCCCGGCCCAGGGCAGCGTCGCGCGCAGCATCCCGCCGCCGAACCACAGCAGCAGCGGCGCCGGCAGCGCGAACGCCGCCAGGGCGCCGGCCGAGGAGATCCGGCTCCCCCGCGCCACCAGCAGCCAGACCAGGCAGCAGATCGTCCCCGCCCGCCAGTCCAGCGCCAGCACCGCACCCAGCCCGGTCGCCACCCCCTTGCCACCACGGCCCCGGAGCCAGACCGGGAAGCAGTGCCCGAGCACGACGCAGACCGCCGCCACCGCGCCGGCGTCCGGTGCCAGCAGGAACAAGGCCAGCTTGCACAGAAGCACCGCGACCACGCCCTTCAGCCCGTCCAGCAGCAGGGTGGCGGCGGCCAGGCCGCGACGCCCGGTGCGCAGCACGTTGGTGGCGCCGATGTTGCCCGAGCCGATCCGTCGTATGTCGCCGGCACCGCCCAGGCGGGTCAGGATCAGCCCGAACGGGATGCTGCCGAGCAGGTAGGACAGCAGCGCAGCACCCGCCAGCAGCACCATCTCGTCGCCTGCGGCCGTGCCGTTCATGTGCTCCTCATCCGAACACCCGCCGCCCGTTCTTCCAGGTGCCGAGCACGCGTCCCTCCAGCGCCCGTCCGTCGAACGGGGTGTTCTGCGCGTGGCCCGGCAATTGCCCCGCCACCACCTTCCAGGCACGCTCGGGATCGAACAAGCAGAGATCCGCCGGCGCCCCCGCGGCGAGCCGTCCGGCGTTGCTGCCGAGCAGCCGGGCCGGGGCGGCGGTCAGCAGCTCCAGCGCCCGGACCAGCCCCAGGCTGCCGTCATGCACACGCGCCAGGGTCACGCCGAGCAGGGTGGCCAGCCCCACGCCGCCGGCACGCGCCTGCGCGAACGGCAGCCGCTTGTCGTCCGGGTCGCACGGCGCGTGGTCGGAGCCGACCGCGTCGACCGTGCCGTCCGCGAGTGCTGCCGCGATCGCCATCCGGTCCGTCTCGGGACGCAGCGGCGGCGACAGCTTGGCGTAGGTGCGGAAGTCGCCGATCGCGGTCTCGTTCAGGTCGAAATAGGGCGGAGCGGTGTCGCAGGAAACGCGTATGCCGTCCGCCTTGGCACGCGCCACCAGCGCCACGGTCTCGGCGGTGGACACGTGCGCCAGGTGCAGCGCGCCGCCGGTGAGCTGCGCCAGGCGCAGGTCGCGCGCCACCAGGATCGCCTCCGCCGCCGCCGGGATGCCCGGCAGGCCGAGCCGGGTCGCGAGCTCGCCCTCGGTGGCGACGCCGCCCTGCGCCAGCGCCGGGTCCTCCGGATGCTGCACCACCATCGCGCCGAAGGCGCGCGCGTAGGACAGCACCATGCGCATCAGCCGGGCGTCGGCGATGGCGCGCGTGCCGTCGGTGAAGGCGACCGCGCCCGCCTCGCGCAGCAGGCCGAGCTCGGCCATCTCCTCGCCGCGGCAGCCGCGCGTGACCGCGCCGTAGGGCAGGATGGCGAGCGACCCGGTTTCCTCCCCGCGCGCCCGCAGCAGCCTGACCAGCGCCGGATCGTCGATCGCCGGCAGGTTGTTCGGCAGCGCCGCCACGGTGGTGACGCCGCCGGCTGCCGCCGCCTGCGCCGCCTCGGCGATGGTTTCGCGATACTCGTGCCCCGGCTCGCCCAGCGCCACCCGCATGTCCACCAACCCCGGGCACAGCACCGCGCCCTGGCCGTCGATCACGGTGGCCCCCTCGGGCAACGCACCGTCCGGCAGGTCGAACCCGGCGATCAGCCCGTCCTGCACCAGCAGCCGACCCGGACGATCGAGGCCGGTCGCGGGATCGATCAGCCTGACCCGGTCGAACAGCAGCGGAGGGGTCACGGCCTGGCCTTCATGGTGCGAATGATCGTAGCACGCGGGCCGGGGCAGGCATCAATCCGATGCCGCCGCGGCAGTTCCGGCCGCAGATCGGCCAGCATGAGGCATCGGACGGTAGACGCCCGGAAGAAGCTGCTCTGCGTGAAGGAGGCTTTCTCGCACGACACGTTCTGGCCAGCGACGATGATCTGGTGCCGGGGCTCGCGACCCCGGAGGACGCTCAAGGGGCCAAGCCTCCAGTCCGGGTCGGATCAGGCGTCGGAAGGCTCATGACGATCGGGGCTGTCGGATCATGGAGCCACGGGTCGGTCCGGCTGTTTAGAATGGCAATGCGGTTCCGCCGGGTCGCGTCGGCACGCCGAGCCGCAGCGGCACCGACGTTAGCAGGCACGGAACTTTCCCGAATGGGAACTCATCCTTCCCATTTCGGGAAGTGTGGGCTATACGATGCTCATGCGGATCATCGCCCGGAGCACGCTGAAAGCCTTCTACCAGCAGCCCGGCCATCAGGGTGCCGAACGGGCCATCGAAACGTTGGTCGCTGTGACCAGAGTTGCCGCCTGGAAGACGCCGATCGACGTCAAGGCCGATTTCGGTCAAACGGATATCCTGCCGGACGGACGGGTGATCTTCGACCTGGGAGGCAACAAGTATCGGCTTGTTGCCTGGATCAACTATCGCAAAGAACTCGTGCTCATCAAGTTCATCGGCACGCATGAGGAGTATGACAGGATCGACCCAAAGACAGTCGGGTAAGACCCGTTCCGCCATGCCGACCAGGTCGGCAATTTCTTCCAATGCCGCTTTTCCATACACTCGTGAGAATGAACATGGACATCCGACCCATCCGGGACAACGAGTCCCTCGCCTGGGCGCTCAAGGAGATCGAGCAGTACTTCGAGAATGGCCCGGCGCCCGGAAGCCCGGAAGATGAACGCTTCGACGTGCTCGCGACGCTGATCGAGGCTTATGAGACCAGACACCACCCGATCCCGGCCCCGCACCCGGTCGACGCGATCGAGATCCGCATGGTCGACAAGGGCATCAGCCGGCGGCAGCTCTGCTCCGTCACCGGGATTTCAGAAAGCAAGTTGAGCGAGGTTCTGTCCCACAAGCGCGCGCTGAGCCTGAACATGATCCGCAGCATCGGACCGGCGCTTGACCTGCCGATAGAGCTGTTGGTACAGCCGTATCCGGTTGAGCAACGGCAGTCGATGAACGCCTGACGGTCAGGAACGTGCAACGCCGGCGTCGGTGTGACCTCGGCTTCCTGATCGCCCCCGCATATGGTCTCCGCCACCAATGCCGTGCGCTTGCTTGCCCAGCGAGGACATCGCCTGCTGGCCGGTCGTCTTCCGGCAGGGGAGAGGAGCCCCTTGCCAAGCAGAGTGTCCTGCTGCGCCGCCATAGTCTCCCGGCGGCACAGCCCGGGTGAATGGGCTCTTCTGAGCCGGGCTGATGCAGCCTTGAACACAAGGGCGGGAACAGCGAAGTGCTGTGCATGAGCGCAAGTGGCCGGAAACATCTTTGTCCGTGTCGTAGACAGATTGCTCATGGCGGACATGGTCAGCTCGACCCGCTCGTTCAATTATTTAGCGAGCGCACCTTTCCCCCCGCTCACGCCATGTTCGCGCGCGACAGCCGGTCCAGCACCGCCATGCGCACCGCGACCCCCATCTCCACCTGTTCCTGGATCACGCTCTGCTCCGGATGGTCGGCCACCTGGCTGTCGATCTCGACGCCGCGGTTCATCGGACCCGGATGCATCACCAGCGCGCCGGGCTTGGCCCGCGCCAGCCGCGCCGTGTCGAGGCCGAAGAAGCGGAAATACTCGCGCGCACTCGGCACCAGCCCGCCGCTCATGCGCTCGCGCTGCAGCCTGAGCATCATCACCACGTCCACGCTGTCCAGCGCCCGGTCCATGTCGTGGTGCACGCTCACCCCCAGCCGCTCGACCTCCGCCGGCATCAGCGTCGGCGGCCCCACCACGCGTACCTGGCTGCCCATCGCCGTCAGCAGGTGGATGTTGGAGCGCGCCACACGCGAATGCGCCACGTCGCCGCAGATCGCCACCGTCAGCCCTTCCAGCCGGCCGCACCGCCTGCGTATGGTGAGCGCGTCCAGCAGCGCCTGGGTCGGATGCTCGTGGGTGCCGTCGCCGGCGTTGATCACCGAGGCGTCGACCTTCTGCGCCAGCAGCGCCGGTGCCCCGGACTGCGCGTGGCGTACCACCAGCAGGTCGGTGCGCATCGCGTTCAGGGTGGCGGCGGTATCGAGCAGAGTCTCGCCCTTGTTCACCGACGAGGTCGACACCGACATGTTGATCACGTCGGCGCCCAGCCGCTTGCCGGCCAGCTCGAACGAGGTGCGCGTGCGCGTGCTGTCCTCGAAGAACAGGTTGATCAGGGTGCGCCCGCGCAGCAGGTCGCGCTGCGTCTTGCGCGAGCGGTTGAGCAGCACGTAGCTCTCGGCTAGGTCCAGGAACGGCTCGATCCGGGTCGGGTGCATGCCCTGCAGCCCGAGCAGGTGCCGGCCACCGCCATCGGCGAAGTAGCCGCCGCCGCGGCTGCGCCCCTCGGCCGTCTCGCCCGGCCTAGCCACCGAGCACCGCCCCGATCCGCGCCAGGGTCTCGTCCCGGCCCAGCACCGCCAGCGTGACGTCGATCCCCGGGCTCGTCGTGCTGCCGGTCACCGCCGCGCGCAGCGGCTGCGCCACCTGGCCGAGCTTGACGCCCTGCGCGTCGGCGAAGCGGCGCAGGGCCACGTCGAGCTCCGATGCCTCGAACGGCTCCAGCGGCGCCAGCTCGGCGGCGATGCCGCGCAGCAGAGCGCGCGCGTCCGGCGTCAGCAGGGAGCTCGCCTTGGCATCCAGCGGCAGCGGCACCGAGCGCGCCAGGAATGCCGCCGCGTCGGCCAGCTCGACTAGGGTCCGCGCCCGCTCCTTCAGCCCCGGCATCAGCGCGCGGATCCGGCTCGCCGCCACCGCGTCCAGCAGCAGCCCGTCGCGGCCCGACAGCCGCGCCAGCACGTCCGCGGCCAGCCGGTCGTCATCGGCCTGCCGCAGCCAGATGCCGTTCAGGTGGGCGAGCTTGGTGTAGTCCATGCGGCTGGGCGAGCGCCCAACGCCACCCAGGTCGAACAGGCGGATCTGCTCCTCGCGCGTCAGCACCTCGGCGTCGCCGTGCCCCCAGCCGAGCCGGAGCAGGTAGTTGTTCAGCGCTTCCGGCAGGTAGCCCTGCTCGCGGAACTCAACCACGCTCTGCGCGCCGTGGCGCTTGCTCAGCTTGGCCCCGTCCGGGCCGTGGATCAGCGGCAGGTGCGCGAAGGAAGGCCGCTCCCAGCCCATCGCCGCGTAGATCTGCGACTGCCGGAAGGTGTTGGTCATGTGGTCGTCGCCGCGGATCACGTGGCTGATGGCCATGTCGTGGTCGTCGCACACCACCGCATGGAGGTAGGTGGGCGTGCCGTCGCCGCGCAGGATGATCATGTCGTCCATCTCGGCGTTGGCGACCCGGATCTCGCCCTGCACCAGATCGTGCACCGCCGTCTCGCCATCCTGCGGCGCGCGCAGCCGCACGGTGAACGGTGCTCCCGCCGGCGCCTCGGCCGGGTCGCGGTCGCGCCACATCCCGTTGTAGCGCGGCGGCCGGCCCTCGGCGGCGGCCTGCTCGCGCATCTGCCTGAGCTCGTCCGGGGTGCAGTAGCAGCGATACGCCCGGCCGGCCTCCAGCAGCGCCAGCGCCACCTCCGCGTGCCGCGCCTGTCGGGTGGACTGATAGACCGGCGGCTCGTCCGAGTTCAGCCCCATCCAGTCGAGCCCGTCCAGGATCACGTCCACCGCGTGCTGGGTGGAGCGCTCGCGGTCGGTATCCTCGATGCGGAGCAGGAACTGGCCGCCGTGGTGGCGGGCGAACAGGAAGTTGAACAAGGCGGCGCGGGCGTTGCCGACATGCAGCAACCCGGTCGGGCTCGGCGCGAAGCGCGTGCGGACAGTCATGAAGCGGGTTCCTAACACGCCGACCGGCTTCCTCGTAGAGCGGCTGGCGGGATCCGCCGGCTCCGGCTAAACGTCCGGTTGTGCAACGAACCGCAACACCCGTCCTGGTCTCGCATCGGCTCCGCCGGCACGGCACAGCCGACCGCTTGCGGCTGATGCTGGCGCAAGGCTGGACGGCGTTCCGGAACGGGATCGCCGCCGATCACGACCGCTTCGTGCTGTGGCTGCCGGTTCTTCTCGGCACCGGGGTCCTGTCCTACTTCGCGCAGAACGCCGAGCCGCCGGTGCGCCTGGGCGCGGCACTCGCCGCGGTGTCGGCGGTCCTGTTCGCGCTGGCCCGTCGCAGCCGGCTGGCGCACGCAGCCGCGGCGGCACTCCTGGCGCTGTCGATCGGCTTCGCCTCGGCGCAGTTGGCCGCGCGGCGCATGCCGCCGATGCCGTCCCTGCCGCGCAAGGCGGCGCTGGTCACCGGCCGGATCGCCGCGGTCGACGTGATGGCGGACGGGCAGCGGCGCGTGACGCTGGACCGGGTGACAATCGCGCTGGCGCCGCGCAAGGAGGACGGGCCGGCCGCCATCCCTGCCGCCGCCGTCGCCACGCCGCGCACCCTGCGCCTGCGCCTGCGCCCGGACGACGCGTCGGTGGTGGGTCCCGGCGACGTCGTGCGTATACGGGCGCTGCTGCGCGCGCCGCCGCCGCCGGACCTGCCCTCCGGGCGCGACCCGCAGCGCGACGCCTTCTTCTCCGGCCTGGCCGGCTCCGGCCGGGCGCTGTCGCCGACGGCGATCCTGTCGCACGGGACGGAGGGCGGGACCCGGGGCGGGATGTCGATCGGGATGCGCGGCCTGCGCGAGCGGATCGCCGACCGGATCCGGCTGGTGCTGCCGGGGCCGCGCGGCGCCGTCGCGGCGACCCTGTTGACCGGGCTGAGCAGCGCGATCCCGCAGGTCGACCGCGACGCCTTCGCCGCGTCCGGCCTCGCCCACCTGTTGGCGGTGGCGGGGCTGCATCTGGGCATCGTCATGGGCCTGGCGCTGTCCCTGGTGCGCACCGCGCTGGCGGCATGGGAATGGGGCGCGCTCCGCTTGCCGTGCCGGCAGATCGCGGCACTGGCGGCGCTGGCGGCGGGCGGCTTCTACATGGAGCTGACCGGGCTGCACCTGCCCGGTCTGCGCAGCCTGGCGATGGCCGCGGTCGCCATGCTGGGCCTGGTGATCGGCAGGCGTGCGGTGTCGCTGCGCGCGCTCGCCTTCGCCGCCAGCCTGATCCTGCTGCTGACGCCGGCGGTGCTGCTCGACGTCGCCTTCCAGATGAGCTTCGCCGCGGTGCTGGCGCTTCTGGCCGGCTACGAGGCGGCGCGCCCGCTGATCCGCCGGCTGCAGGGTCCGCGGCTCCGCGACCGCGTGGCGCTGCACCTGTTCCAGTTGGTCTTCACCAGCCTGGTCGCCGGGGCCGCGTCGCTGCCCTACGCCGCGTTCCATTTCGGCCGGGTGCAGTTCTACTTCGTGCTGGCCAACCTCCTGGCGGTGCCGCTGACCGCGTTCTGGGTGATGCCGCAGGGGTTGCTGTCGCTGCTGCTGATGCCGTTCGGGCTCGACTGGCCGACGCTGCGCGCCATGGGGGCGGGGATCGACCTGATCCTCCTGCTGGCGCGAGCCGTGGCAGGGTTTCCGGCCGCCAGCCTGCCGGTACCGTCTCCTCCCGCTTGGGGCCTGCTGCTGGTCAGCGCCGGGCTGTCCTGGCTGTGCCTGTGGCGGCGGCGCTGGCGTCTGCTGGGCTTGGCTCCGATCGCGCTCGGGCTCGCCTCGCCCTGGCTGGTGCGGCCGCCCGACCTGCTGGTGTCGGGCGACGCGCAACTGGTGGCGCTTCGCGCCGGACGCACCATGCTGGTCGAGAGGGGTGCGCGCACCGACCCGATCACCCTGTCCGACTGGGCCCGGGCCTGGGCGATCGGGGCCGCGCCGGTGCCGCTCCCCGACGCCGGGCCGGCCGACGCGTCCGCACAGGTGGTGTGCAACCCGGCGGCCTGCCTGCTGAGCCGGCGGGGACGCACCGTGATGCTGCTGCGCGACCCGACCGGCGGCAAGCGCGTCGCCGATGACGACGACGAGCCGTCGCCGGCACTGCAGCCGGGGGATTGCGACGGCATATCGCTGCTGGTCTCGCCTGCGCCGGCGCATGGCGCGTGCCCGGGCATGCCCCGGATTGACCGCTTCACCGTGTGGCGCGAGGGGCCACAGGCGGTGTGGATCGGCGCGAAGCGGGTGACGGTGTGGAGCGCGCTCGGCGGCCGCGGCGACCGGCCCTGGGTGCCGCGCGCCGTGCCGTCGGCGATCCGGCGCCCGACCCTGCCGCTGGCTGCCGCCGAATAGCGGCGGTCGCGGCGTGCGGTTCAGCGTGCCGGCGCGTCCCGCTTGTCCGGATACTGGCACCAGGGGCGGCCGACGCAGTGCCAGCATTCCGGCGCCCGCGCCTTGCACACGTAGCGCCCGTGCAGGATCAGCCAGTGATGCGCCGGACGGAGCATCGATGGCGGGATCCGCGCCACCAGCCCGTCCTCCACCGCGCGCGGCGTGGCGCCCGGCGCCAGCCCGGTGCGGTTGCCGAGCCGCAGGATGTGGGTGTCGACCGCCATCGCGTCGGCGCCGAACGCCACGTTCAGCACCACGCTCGCAGTCTTCCGGCCGACCCCCGGCAGGGCTTCCAGCGACTCGCGGTCGGACGGCACCGCGCCGCCGTGCCGGGCGAGCAGGGCCGCCGATAGCGCCACCACGTTGCGCGCCTTGCCGCGCCAAAGCCCGATCGCCCGGATGTGACGCGCCACCCCCTCCTCGCCCAGCCGAACCATGGCGGCCGGATCCGGCGCCTCCGCGAACAGCCCGACCGTCGCCTTGTTGACCGAGGCGTCGGTCGCCTGCGCCGACAGCACCACCGACACCAGAAGCGTGTAGGCGTTCTCGAAGGCGAGCTCGGTCTGCCCGTCCGGGTTGGCCTGTCCGAGTGCCGCGATGAACTGGGCGACCTCGGCCTTCGTCATCGGACGCACCGCCGCGGTCCTGCTTTCCCGTGCCGCGATGCCGCTCATGCCGATCCCACTTGCTGGCCGCCGCGCGTGCCGCGGGAAGGCCTATCGGAGCGTCCCCGGGCCGGGTTCGTCAAGTGCCGCGTCCCGGCCACGGTGATCGGAAGAGAAACGCGATTTACCTCCCGCCGATGATATAGCAGATTGCAGTCATCCACCCTGGGTTGTGGGAGCAGCCGAACATGTCATCAAAGCTGTGGCCCTTCGACGAGCATGTCCTTTTCCACGTGACGGATCCGCCCGAGCTCGCCAGCCTGGCGACCCTATTGTTGGCCGGGCTGACCGGCCTGCGCCGATATCGTGCCACCGGGTCCGGTCCGGCGGAGGGGAGGGATGGCCGACACGGGGACAGCCGGAACCAAGTCGGGCGGAGCGCTGTCGGGCCGCTCAGCATGGTCGTCGGCACGGCCGGGCTGCTGATGCTGCCCGGAATGCGTCCAGCCGTGCCGGCAACTTCCCTGCTGCCAGCGGTCATCCTGTCCCTTTGCGGCTGCCTGGGCGCCTGGCTGCTCCGGATCAACGCGTCGACCGTGAACGGCGGCCACGCGTCCCTGGGACGAGCGGAGATCCTGGACCGGCTCGCCGTCCTGGCGCGACCGGAGGACAGGCGGGCTGTCGGCCTGCGCCGGGATGGCGACGGTCTCGTGCACCAACTGGCGCTGCTCGCCGGCCTGGGACCGGCGGAGGCCGCCCAGCTGCGGCATGCGGCCAGCTTCCGCCATCTCGGCCGGATCGCGATTCCCGACGCCGTCCTGCACAAGGCCGTTCCCCTCGACGAGGCCGAGCGCCGCCTGCTGCGACAGGTGCCGGCGATCGGCGCCCGCCTGCTCGGTGGCGGCCACTCGGCGCTGCTCGAGCGCGCGGCGGAGATGGCGCTCGGGCACCAGGAGTGCTGGGACGGCAGTGGCTACCCGCAAGGCCTAGCCGGGGTCCAGATCCCGCTCGCCGCGCGGATCGCCGCGATCGCCGACCAGGCCGCGGTCCTGCTTCCGTCCGGCCGGACGATCGAGCCCCGGCTGCTCGACGCGGCTATGGAGCGGCTGGCGGCGCAAGCGGGGCGCCGCCTCGATCCGGTGCTGACGCGCTTGTTCCTGGACACGCTGCGTGCCGGGCCGCTACGTCCTGACGCGGGGAACGGCGGCGGGCAGGATGTCGACGGCGGTGCCGCGACGCGCCAGGGCCATCGGCCCGATCCCGCAGCGCTCGTTCCCGCCGTGCCCTGCGCGGCTCCACCCTGATCCTCCGCCGGCGCCTGCCCGGCGTCCTGCCTGGAGTGTTCGACCCGTGACCGATCCCGACCCCACGCGCGGGGCGTCCGCCGCGAAGGGGGGCCGCGGCGTGTTCATCGCCGTGCTGGCGTTCCTGTTCGGCCACTGGCGGCGCCGTCCGCTGCTGGTGTCGCTGGTCGCCGGCGGCATGGTGCTGGCCACCCTGACCGACGTGGTGACGCCGATCCTGGCCGGACACCTGGTGGACGACGTGACCGGGCTGCCGCCGCACCTGCTCGGCACCGGCACCGGCACCGGCACCGGCGCCGCGCGCCCGCCGCAGGCGCGGGCGGCGCTGCACGACAGCCTCCTCATGCTGGGCGGCCTGGCGGCGTTGGGCCTGGTCAGCGTGCTCGGCCGCCGGCTCGCCTTCATCGGCATCACCCGGCTGACGGTGCGGATCATGGGCGACATCGCCCGCACCGCGTTCGCCCGGGTGCAGCGCTTCTCCACCGACTGGCACGCCAACACCTTCGCCGGCTCCACCGTGCGACGGCTCACCCGCGGCATGTGGGCGGTCGACATGCTTGACGACACCCTGCTGCTGATGCTGCTGCCCGAGCTGTGCGTGCTGGTCGGCACCACGGTGGTGCTGGCGCTGCGCTGGCCGATGATGGGTCTGCTGCTCGGCCTCGGCTCCGCCTGCTTCGCGGCGCTGTCGGTGACGATGACGCTGTTCTACGTCGCCCCCTCCGCCCGGCTCGCCAATAGCTGGGACACGAGGCTAGGCGCGGTGCTGGCCGACGCCATCACCTGCAACGCCGTGGTCAAGGCGTTCGGCGCCGAGGGCCGCGAGGACGGGCGGCTGGCGCGCGTGGTCGAGCGCTGGTCGCGGCGCACCACACGCACCTGGCTGCGCGGCACCGACAGCGGCAACCTGCAGAACCTCACGCTGACCGTTCTGCGCCTGTCCCTGGTCGCCGCCGTGCTGTTCCTGTGGTGGCACGGCCGGGCCGGCGCCGGCGACGTCGCCTACGTGCTGACCATGGTGTTCCTGGTGCAGGGCTACCTGCGCGACATCGGCCAGCAGATCAGCGTGGTGCAGCGCTCGGTGAACGAGATGGAGGAGCTGGTCGCCCTTTACCGCGAGCCGGAGGGGGTGCGCGACCGCCCGCACGCGCCGCCGATCCGCATCACCGACGGCGAGATCCGCTTCGAGCGGGCCTCGTTCCGCTATGCCGGCCAGACGGCGCCGCTGTTCCGGGACCTCGACCTCGACATTCCGGCCGGCAGCCGGGTGGCGCTGGTGGGACCGTCCGGCTCCGGCAAGACCAGCCTGACCAAGCTGCTGCAGCGCTTGTACGACTTGCAGGGCGGACGCATCCTGATCGACGGGCAGGACATCGCCCAAGTGGCGCAGGAGTCCTTGCGCTCGCAGATCGCCCTGGTGCCGCAGGAGCCGGTGCTGTTCCACCGCTCGCTCGCCGAGAACATCGGCTACGCGCGGCCCGACGCCAGCCTGGCCGAGATCGAGCAGGCGGCGCGGCTCGCCAACGCGTCCGGCTTCATCGACCGGTTGCCGGCCGGCTACGCCACCCTGGTCGGCGAGCGCGGCGTCAAGCTGTCGGGTGGCGAGCGCCAGCGCATCGCCATCGCGCGCGCCTTCCTGGCCGACGCGCGGGTGCTGATCCTGGACGAGGCAACCTCCAGCCTGGACTCCGAGTCCGAGGCGCTGGTGCAGGACGCGATGCAGCGGCTGATGGTCGGCCGCACCGTGATCGTGATCGCGCACCGCTTGTCCACCGTGGTCTCGCTCGACCGGATCCTGGTGTTCTCGCACGGCACCGTGGTCGAGGACGGCGCGCACCGGGCGCTGCTGGACCGGCCGGACGGGCTCTACCGCCGGCTGTTCGATCGCCAGGCGCTCGGCCTGGCCACCGCGTAAGCCAGAAGCAAGGCCAGGGCGCTGCCCATCGATCTGCTTCGCAGCTCGATCCGTTGGAGCCGGAGGCCCCAAACCCCTTTCACTTTAAGAATCGGGTTTGAAGGGCTTTGCCCTTCATGGGGTCCAGGGGCAAAGCCCCTGGCCTTTCCTCAGCCCCCGCCAGCATCGGCCCCAGCCGCCCGCCGCCGAACAGGTGCACGTGGAAGTGCGGCACTTCCTGTCCGGCATCCCGGCCCATGTTGGACAGCAGCCGATATCCCGGCTCCTCCAGCCCGAGCATCGCCGCGACCCGGCCGAGTGCCCGGCTGAAGCCGGCGAGCTCGGCGTCCGACGCGCGCGCGGAGAAGTCGGCGAACGACACGTAGGGCTGCTTCGGGATCACCAGCACGTGCACCGGCGCCTGTGGCGCGATGTCGTGGAACGCCAGCGCGTGCTCGTCCTCGAACACGCGCCGGCACGGGATCTCGCCGCGCAGGATCCGGGCGAACACGTTCTGCGCGTCGTAGGCGCCGAGGCCCGGGACCGGCATGACCTCATTCCTCCTGCTGGCTGGCGGCGGAGCGCGACGCCTTTTCTGCGATGCCGCTGGTGCCCTCGCGCCGCTGCAGCTCCGACCAAACCTCGCCCGGATGCAGCCCCGCATCCACCCACAGCACGATGAGGTGGTACAGCACGTCGGCGCTTTCCCCGATCAGCTTGGCGCTGTTGCCGCTGACCGCCTCGATCAGGCATTCGACCGCCTCCTCACCGAACTTCTGCGCCACCTTGGCGGTGCCGCGCGACAGCAGGCGCGCCGAATGGCTGATGTTGGGATCGGCGTCGCGCCGCTCCGTCACCACCTCGAACAGCCGGTCCAGCACGCCGGCGGTGGCGCCCGACAGGTCGGCCACCCGCGCCGCGGCGCCGCGCGACTGCCGCACCGCCTTCTTGGTCGCCGCCTGCTTCTTGGTCGGGCGCTTCCGAGCCGGGACCGCCTCCGGTGCCGACTGGCGCGACGCCGCGGCCACCTTGGCAACCCGCTTCGGCACCGCCTTCTTCCCCGCCTTGGCCGAGCGCTTCGGTGGCTTGGTCATGGGCAGTCCTGGCTGTTGGCAACCGGGCGCACCGGCTGGCCGGCCTCGCGCAGCGCCTGCTTGACCCCTGCCACCGTGAACTGACCGAAATGGAACACGCTGGCGGCGAGCAGGCCCGATGCGCCCGCCTCCGCACCCTCGACGAAGTGCGCGAGCGCCCCCACGCCCCCCGACGCCACCACCGGCACCCGCACTGCGCCGCACACCGCCCGCAGCAGGTCGAGGTCGAAGCCCCGCCCGGTGCCGTCCCGGTCCATGCTGGTCAGCAGGATCTCGCCGGCGCCGGCCTCGGCTACCTGCCGGCACCACTCCACCGCATCGCGACCGGTGCCGGTGCGCCCGCCATGGGTGAACACCTCCCAGCCGCCGCGCCCGTCGGCGCGCGCGTCCACCGCCACCACCACGCACTGGCTGCCGAACTTTTCCGCAGCCTCGCCGACCAGCGCCGGACGCGCCACCGCGGCCGAGTTCATGCTGCACTTGTCCGCACCGGCCAGCAGCAGGCGGCGCATGTCCTCCGTCGAGCGCACGCCCCCGCCCACCGTCAGCGGCAGGAAGATCCGTGCCGCGGTGCGGCTGACCACGTCGAGCAGGATGTCGCGCTTCTCGTGGCTGGCGGCGATGTCCAGGAAGGTGAGCTCGTCCGCGCCGGCCGAGTCGTACACCGCCGCTTGCTCGACCGGGTCGCCGGCGTCGCGCAGGCTGACGAAGTTGACGCCCTTGACCACGCGGCCGTCCTTGACGTCCAGGCACGGGATCACGCGCAGCTTGAGCATGGAGACCCCATCTAGGCGAGCACCGCCAGCGCCTCGCGCGGCTCGATCCGCCCGTCGTAGAGGGCGCGCCCGACGATCACCCCCTCGATGCCGGGGCAACGCGCCGACGCGGCCTTGAGTGCTTGCAGGTGCTCGATCCGTCCGACCCCGCCGCTCGCCACCACCGGGGTCGACAGCCGGGCGGACAGGGCGCAGGTCTGCTCGATGTCGAGCCCGGTCAGCATGCCGTCGCGGGCGATCTCGGTGAACACGATCGCCGCCACGCCCACGTCCTGCATGCGCAGGGCGAGCTCCACCGCCGACAGCTCCGACACTTCGGCCCAGCCTTCGGTGGCGACCCGCCCATCGCGGGCGTCGATGCCGCACACGATGCGGTCCGGGAACGCCCGGCAGGCGTCGCGCACCAGCTCCGGGTTCTTCACCGCGGCACTGCCCAGGATGACGCGCCTGACCCCGGCCGCCAGCCACCGCTCGATCTCGGCCATGTCCCGCAGGCCTCCGCCGAGTTGCACCGGCACCTCGGCGTTGGCGATCACCGCCTCGATCGCCTCGGCGTTCACCGACCGCCCGGCGAAGGCGCCATTCAGGTCCACCACGTGCAGCCAGCGGCACCCGGCCGCGACCCAGGCCCGCGCCTGCGCGCCCGGATCGTCCGAGTACACGGTGGCGTCGCCCATCTCGCCGCGGCGCAGCCGGACGCAGGCGCCGTCCTTGAGGTCTATCGCCGGATACAGCGTCAGGGGCCGGACCGCCTGTGCCGGCTTCTCCGCCTCCGGTGCCGCGGCGGCGGCGACGGCGGCAGCGCTGGCGGCAGCCTCCGGCCGGGTCGCGGCCAGGCGCCCGCGATCCTGCAGCCGCTTGGTGAAGAAGAAGCCGGCCACGGTCTCGCCACCGACCCGGGCATAGTGCGGATGCGTGCCCCAGTGGCGGTAGCCCAGGCTGTCGTAGAGCCTGATCGCCGCCTCCTGGGTTTCGCGCACGTCGAGGTTCAGCACCTGGTAGCCGAGCGCCCGGGCGCAGTCCTCCACCGCCTCGGTCATCATCCGGGCCAGACCGTGGCCGCGGGCATAGGGGGCGATGAAGCTGTGCATCAGGGTGGCGCTCATCGCCTGCGCCTCGTTGTTGCGCGCGGGCCGAAGAAGCTGGGTCGCGCCGACGATGGTGCCGTTGAGCCGGCCCACGAACAGCGCGCGCTCGGGCACCAGCAGGATGCCGCGGAAATACTGCTCCAGCGTGCGTCGGCCCGGCGAGGTCACCCAGCCGAAGCCGCCGCCGTCCAGGATCGCCGCGTCGGTGGCCTCGCACAGCGCCTGCATGTCGTCGTCGCCGAGAACGCCGACCCGCTCCGCGGACAGGGTGGGGGGCTGGGGGGCCGGCGTCACCGTTCGGGACTCCAGCGCAGGAAGTTGAGCAGGATGCGCAGGCCCACGCGCTGGCTCTTCTCGACGTGGAACTGCGTGCCGGCGCGGTTGCCGCGCGCCACCAGCGCCGGCACCTCGCCGCCATAGGACGTGGTCGCGACCAGGTCGGCCGGGTCGTGGTTCGCCAGCGCGAACGAGTGCACGAAGTAGCCGTGGTCGCCGGGTCGGAGCCCGTCGGTCAGCGGATGCGCGCCGGGGGTGAAGGCGAGCTCGTTCCAGCCCATCTGCGGCAGACGCAGGCCGGGGGCCGCCATCGGCGCGATCTCGCCCTGGATCCAGCCGAGCCCGGGCGTTTCGCCGTGCTCCAGCCCGCGCTCGGCCATCAGCTGCATGCCGACGCAGATGCCGAGGAACGGCGCGCCGCCCGCGGTCGCCGTCTCGATCGCCGCGCGCAATCCGGCCACCGCGGACAGCCCGCGCGCGCAGTCGGCGAACGCCCCCTGGCCCGGCAGCACGATGCGGTCGGCGTCCCGCACCCAGTCCGGATCGGCGGACACGCGGATCTCGGCGTCGAGCCCGCCCTCCCGGGCCGCCTGCTCCAGCGCCCGCGCCGCCGAGGCGAGGTTGCCGCCCTGGTAGTCCACCACGGCGACGCGGCCGCCCTCGGTCATGCCGTCCCTTCCTGTGCCGGCCGCCCGAGCAGGTCGGGCAGCAGCGACAGCAGCCGCAGCAGGGCGGTGTCCCGGTCCGGACCCGCCACGATCGGGCCGGGCACGAAGCCGGCCTGGCGCAGCTCCCAGCGGCGCCAGTCGTGGGCGAACAGCGCGACGGCGAGGTTGAGCCCGGGCAGCAGCACCCAGGCCGCCGGGACGAGCCGGGCCAGCACGCCGATCAGGAGTGCTGCGATCCCGGCCAGGACCGCCACCAGCCAGCTGCCGCGCCGCAGCAGCACCAGCCAGCCGAACAGCAGCGCCCAGGGCGAGAACCCTTCCGGCACCAGCACCGGCGGCTGCTCCGGACGCGCCGGGTCGGGCAGGGGAAAGTGCGTGCTGTAGCTCCTCACAGCACCCCCTTGGTGGACGGGATCCGGCCCAGGCTGCGCGGGTCGGGCTCGGTGGCCGCACGCAGCGCCCGCGCCACCGCCTTGAAGCAGGCCTCGGCGACGTGGTGGTTGTTGGTGCCGCCCTTCTGCGTCACGTGCAGCGACAGGCCGGCGTTGCTCGAGAAGCCGCGGAAGAACTCCTCGAACAGCTCGGTGTCCATCTCGCCGATCTTGTCGCGCGGAAACGACACGTTCCAGACCAGGAACGCGCGTCCGGAGATGTCGATCGCCGCCTCGACCAGCGCCTCGTCCATCGGCACCACCGCGTGGCCGTAGCGGCGTATCCCGGCCTTGTTCCCCAGCGCGCGGGTCAGCGCCTGGCCCAGCACGATGCCGACATCCTCGGTGGTGTGGTGGAAGTCGACGTGGAGGTCGCCGACCGCCTTGACCTCCAGGTCGAACGAGGCATGCCGCGCCAGCGCGGTCAGCATGTGGTCGAGAAAGCCGATCCCGGTCTCGACCACCGCCTGCCCAGTGCCGTCCAGCCCCAGCGACAAGGTGATTTCGGTTTCAGCCGTGACGCGGTGGAGCTGGGCGCTGCGGGTGGGTTCCATGGTGAGTTCCTCCCTACAGGATCACGGGAAGGGAGGCCACCGTCGGCGCCTGCCGGCCGGCGTCATCGGTGGGCATCACCCAGGCGCGAAGCTCTGCACCAGGCTGCCGGCGACCAGGTGCCAGCCATCGATCAGCACGAAGAAGATCAGCTTGAACGGCAGCGAGATGGCGCTCGGCGGCAGCATCATCATGCCCATGCTCATCAGCACGCTCGACACCACGATGTCGATGATCAGGAAGGGCAGGAACAGCAGGAAGCCCATCTCGAAGCCGCGACGCAGCTCGCCGACCATGAACGCCGGCACCAGCGCCCGCCAGGGCGTGTCGCCGGGACCGGACGGCACCGGAAGCTTGGCGATGTCGAGAAACAGGCGCAGGTCCGGCGCGCGGATGTTGGCCAGCATGAAGTGCCGGAACGGCTCGGCCGCCGCCCGCAACCCGTCGATCTCGGCGACCTTGCCGTCCATCAGCGGCACGATGCCCGCGGTCCAGGACAGCTCCAGCGTCGGCTGCATGACGAAGAAGGTCAGGAACAGGGCAAGCCCGATCAGCACGGTGTTGGGCGGTGTGCCCTGCGCGCCGATCGCGCTGCGCAGCAGCGACAGCACGATGACGATCCGGGTGAAGCCGGTGACCATCACCAGCAGGCTCGGCGCCAGCGACAACAGGGTGATCAGCGCGGTGAGCTGCACCAGCCGGCCGGTGGCGCCCGCCTCGCCGCCATGGCCCAGGTCGATGCTGACCGCCTGCGCCTGGGCCACCATCGGCACCAGCAGCAGCGCCAGCGCGGCCGACGCGCCAAGCGCGATGCGCCGGGCGCTCACGACACGTGTCCCGGTGCGGGCCTCGGCGAGAACCGCTCGGTGCGGGCCTCCGGGAGGCTATCCGACGCGGGCCCGGCACCCGGGGGCGGCCAGGGCAGCATCACGTCGCTGGCGCCTCCGGTCAGCAGCAGCACCTGCGCGCCGCCGCATTGGATCAGGTGCAGGCGGCGCCGGCCGTCCAGCCCGAGCTGGCCCGCCAGCCAGAGCGGCGTGCCCGCGGCCCGCGGCCGTTTGCCGGCAACGAAGCGGGTCCCGTAGCGCAGCAGGACGATGAAACCGATCACGAGCACAAGCGCGCCCGTGGCACTGAGAATATCTGAGACAGGCATGACACGGCCTTTTGCCGGTGGTGCCCCATCCTGACGCGGACCGGTTAACCGATGATGAACGCCGCGGACGCGTCGTCGTTAACCTTCCCGCAACGACCATGGGGGCAGGATGCGGATACGGAACGCGGGTTGCGCTCCGTCCGGGTCCGAGGAGCTCCCGCCATGAGTGCCGGTCAGTCCGACCTTCTGAGCCTGGCCGCGACCCGCCTGCAATGGCTGGACGACCGCCAGCGCGTGCTGGCGCGCAACATCGCCAACTCCGACACCCCTGGCTACGCGCCGCGCGACGAGCAGCCGTTCAGCAGCACGATGGCCGACCAGGTGTCGGCGCCGGCGCGGACCGATCCGATGCACCTGTCCGGCACCCTGGACACCGGCTCGACCGTGGTGCCGCGGCCCAAACAGCGCTCGATCGACGGCAACGCGGTGCAGGTCGACGCGGAGCTGACCAAGGTCGCCGACACCGACACGCAGCAGCGCCTCGTGACCAGCCTCTACAGCAAGTACATGAGCATGTACTCGACCGCGCTGGGCAAGGGCTGAACCGATGACCGTGCTTCCCGGCGTGGAGGGCTGACGCCATGGACATCTCCAAGGCGCTCGACGTGTCAGCCTCCGGCATGGACGCGCAGAGCATGCGCCTGCGCGTGATCGCGGAGAACCTCGCCAACCAGGACACCACAGGCTCGACGCCGGGTGCCGATCCGTATCGGCGCAAGACCATCACCTTCGGCGAGACGGTGGATCGGCAGACCGGCGAGTCCCAAGTCAGCGTCAAGCAGATCGGCGAGGACAGGAGCGCCTTCAACACGCGCTACGACCCGTCGCATCCGGCCGCCGACGCCACCGGCTACGTCAAGACGCCGAACGTCAACAGCTTCGTCGAGATCATGGACATGAAGGAAGCCGAGCGCTCCTACAGCGCGAACCTGAACGTCATGCAGACCACGCGCTCGATGATGACGCGCGCGATCGACCTGCTGAAGTGAGCGCCGTGTCCATGGGCATAGAACGATGAACGACGGCCGCATCCTCGCGACGCCCTCCGCGGCCGCCAGCGCCTATGCGCGCGTGCAGGGGCAGGACACGGTCGGCGCCGAGGGCGACGGCCTGCTGCCCGGGACCGCAGGCAGCTTCGGCGAAACGCTGTCGCAGGCGCTTGCCGGCGTGGTGAAGAGCGGCCATGCCGCCGACGCCGCCGCGGCCAAGGGAATGACCGGCCACGGCAACCTGACGGAGGTGGTGATGGCGGTGTCGAAGGCGCAGCTCGCGCTGCAATCGACCACCGCGATACGCGACCGCGTGGTCCAGGCGTACCAGGACATCATGAAGATGTCGATCTGACCGGCAACGCGTGTCGGATCGAACCAGTGACCAGGAGGGTTGCATGCAGGAAGGCGACGTCGCGGCGATCTTGCGCGACATGTTCATGGTGGTGCTGAAGATGGCGGCACCCGGCCTGCTGACGGCGCTTGGCGTCGGCGTGCTGATCTCGCTGATCCAGGCGGTGACGCAGGTGAACGAGAGCACGCTGGCCTTCGTGCCGAAGCTGCTGGCGCTCGGCATGGCGCTGACCCTGGCCGGTCCGTTCATGTTCGCCACCCTGACCGACTACACCCACCTGTTGTTCGACCAACTGATCGCGTCTGGCGGACGGTGACCGACGTGCCTATGACCGGACGCGGCTGATGCAGCCTGATCCCCTGCTCGCCGCCCTGCCGGGCTGGGCGTTCGCCTTCGCGGTGGTGCTGGCGCGGGTAAGTGCGGCGGTGATGGTGATGCCGGGCCTGGGCGAGAGCGACGCGCCGGCGGTGGTGCGCGCCGGCCTCGCGGTCGGCGTGTCGGCCCTGATCCTGCCCGCGGCACTCCCCCTGATCCCGCCGGCCGGCGATGCGCCGCTGCGCATCCTGGCGATGATCGCGGGCGAGCTGCTGGTCGGCCTGCTGCTTGGCTGGCTGGCGAAGCTGATGGCGTTGGCGCTGACGATCGCGGGTCAGATCGCCGCGGTGCAGATCGGGCTGTCGAGCGTGCTGCAGCCCGATCCGGAACTCGGTGCCCAGACCGCCGGCACCAGCCGGCTGCTGGCGCTCGCGGGGCCGGTGCTGATCCTCTCGACCGGGCTCTACGCCATGCCGCTGGAGGCCCTGTCGGGCAGCTACCGGTTGTTCCCGCCGGGCACCCTGCTGCCGGTGGGCGACGCGGCGCAGAGCGTGGCGCAGGCGACCGGCGCGTGCTTCGCGCTGTCGCTGCGGCTTGCGGCGCCGCTGCTGATCGCGGGGCTGATCTGGCAGACCATGCTCGGGCTGCTGGCGCGGCTGGTGCCGTCGCTGCAGGTGTTCTCGCTGTCCATGCCCGGCCAGGTCCTGGGCGGGCTGCTGGTGTTCGGGCTGGTGCTCAAGCAGATCCTCGACGCCTGGCTCGGCAGCGTGTCGGCCGCCTTCTCCACCCTGCCCGGACTGTGAGCCGCGCATGGCCGACTCGGACAAGGAGGATCGGACAGAAGCCCCGTCGGCCAGGCGGCTCGAGACCGCACGCGGCGAGGGACAGGTCGCGATCTCGCGCGAGCTGCAATCGCTGACCGTGCTCGGCTGCGCCCTGCTGGCGATGGCCATGACCGGCCCGGCGCAGGTGACGCGGCTGGTGATGCGGACGCGCCACCTGATGGAAGGGGTCGGCACCATCGACCTCAGCGCCGGTGGTGCTGCGGAGGTGCGCGAGTCGCTGGTCCTGGCCGCGGGCCTCGCCGGGCCGCCGGTGCTGGCGGCGGTGGTCGGCGCGGTGGGGATCACCCTGCTGCAGACCGGGTTCCTGCTTCACCCGGGCGCGCTGATGCCGCAGCTCGGCCGCCTGAACCCACAGCGCGGCATCAAGCGGATCCTCGGCGGCGACAACGCGGCCGAAACCCTCAAGGCCCTGGCCAAGCTCTTGGCCTTCGCCTTGGCGCTGCGCCACGTGCTGGGCGGGCTGTGGCCGGTGTTCCTCGGTTCCACCGGATGGGACGCCGGAACCCTGGCCGAGCGCACCGCGACGCTGGTGCTGCACGCGATGCTGATGCTGCTGGCGGTGCAGGGGGGCATCGCCGTGCTGGACACCGCCTGGGTGCGCCATCGCCACACCGCCAAGCTGCGCATGAGCCGGCAGGATCTGCGCGACGAGCACCGGCAAAGCGAAGGCGATCCGCACGTGAAGGGCCGCATCCGGCAACTGCGTCGCCAGCGCGCCAGGCGGCGGATGATGGACGCGGTGAAGACGGCGACGGTGATCGTCACCAACCCGACCCACTACGCGGTGGCGCTGGCCTACGAGGATGGCGGCAAGGGCGCGCCCAAGGTGGTGGCCAAGGGGGTGGACGAGCTCGCCGCCCGGATCCGGGAGATGGCGCTCGACCACAAGGTGCCGCTGGTGGCGAACCCGCCCCTGGCCCGCGCCCTCTACACCGTGCCGCTCGACGCCGAGATCCCGCGCGAGCACTTCCAGGTGGTGGCCGGCATCATCGCCTATGTCTGGCGCCTCAAGCGGCCGCCGCCGCTTCATTGAGGGAATCATCGCGGCATGACCGGTCCGGATCTGGTGGAACAGGCCTTTGTACCCTATTTGTTCCAGTAGAACGTCAACGGCCGGGCGCTGGAAATGCTGCCCCTGCCGCCGCCGATGCGTTAGGGTCTTCCCACCAGGATCGCGCGCAAGGCGCGCCTCTTCAAGGAGCAGTCATGGACAAGAGCAAGGCGCTTGAGGGCGCTCTCACCCAGATCGAGAGGGCCTTCGGCAAGGGCTCGATCATGCGCATGGGACAGCGCACCAACGACCACGTCGACGTGGTCTCCACCGGCTCGCTCGGCCTAGACATCGCGCTTGGCATCGGCGGCCTGCCGCGCGGTCGCGTGGTCGAGATCTACGGCCCGGAAAGCTCGGGCAAGACCACCATGGCGCTGCACGCGATCGCGGAAGCGCAGAAGAAGGGCGGCACCTGCGCCTTCATCGACGCCGAGCACGCGCTCGATCCGGGCTACGCCCGCAAGCTCGGCGTCGACATCGACAGCCTGCTGATCTCCCAGCCGGACGCGGGCGAGCAGGCACTGGAGATCGCCGACACGCTGGTGCGCTCCGGCGCCATCGACGTGCTGGTGGTGGACAGCGTCGCCGCCTTGGTGCCGCGCGCCGAGCTCGAGGGCGACATGGGCGACAGCCATGTCGGCCTGCATGCGCGGCTGATGAGCCAGGCGCTGCGCAAGCTCACCGGCACGGTGTCGCGTTCCAACACCATGATCATCTTCCTGAACCAGATCCGGATGAAGATCGGCGTGATGTTTGGCAGCCCGGAGACCACCACCGGCGGCAACGCGCTCAAGTTCTACGCCTCGGTGCGCCTCGACATCCGCCGCATCGGCCAGATCAAGGAGAAGGACGAGGTCGTCGGCAACCAGACCCGGGTCAAGGTGGTCAAGAACAAGATGGCACCGCCGTTCAAGCAGGTGGAGTTCGACATCATGTACGGCGAGGGCGTCAGCAAGATGGGCGAGCTGATCGACCTCGGCGTCAAGGCCAACATCGTCGAGAAGTCCGGCGCTTGGTTCTCCTACGACAGCACCCGGATCGGCCAGGGGCGCGAGAACTCCAAGCAGTTCCTGCGCGACCATCCGGAGATGGCGGAAGCGATCGAGCAGCGGATCCGCCAGCAGGCCGGCGTCGTCGCCAACGCCATGACCGTCGAGCCGGACGACCACGAGGTCACCGAAGCGGCCGACTGATCGCGCCGCCTACCGCGACGCGGGCGGGGGATCCTCGTCCCGCGTCGCCGGCCGCATCGCCGGCCCCGCCGGCGTCAGCCCGCATCGCCGGCCCCGCCGGCGTCAGCAGCATCGCCGGCCCCGCCGGCGCGGCGCGCTCCCCGAGCGATGCCAGCAGCCGGATGACGTCGCCGCCCCCCTGGCGCGGCTCGCGTGCCCGCTGCGCCGCCATCATGGCGCTCACGAGCGCGCTGCCGGTGGAAAGGTGCCTCTGCATGAGCATGACTCCGGTTCGAAGGCTCCCCTTCTAACTGCTTATGATAATCATTCGCAAGTAGTGACCGATCGGCTTGCCGATCCTCGTTCCAGGTGCGATCACTCAAAACAGGCAACCACGTCACGGGACAGACAATGGCCAAGATCAAGGTGAAGGAGCCCGTCGTCGAGCTCGACGGCGATGAGATGACCCGGATCATCTGGAGCTTCATCAAGGAGAAGCTGATCCTTCCCTATCTCGACATCGACCTGAAGTACTACGACCTCGGCATCGAGTACCGCGACCAGACCGACGACCAAGTCACGGTGGACGCGGCGCACGCGATCAAGACCTACGGCGTCGGCGTGAAGTGCGCGACCATCACCCCGGACGAGGCGCGGGTCACCGAGTTCAAGCTCAAGAAGATGTGGCGCAGCCCCAACGGCACCATACGCAACATCCTCGACGGCACCATCTTCCGCGAGCCGATCATCTGCTCCAACGTACCGCGCCTGGTGCCGCACTGGACCCAGCCGATCATCATCGGCCGCCACGCCTATGGCGACATCTACCGCGCCGCCGAGTTCAAGGTTCCCGGTCCGGGTAAGGTGACCATCACCTACCAGCCGGCGGACGGGGGCGCTCCGATCCAGCACGAGGTGCACGACTTCAAGGGCCCCGGCGTGGCGCTCGGCATCCACAACACACGGGCGTCGATCGAGGGCTTCGCGCGCGCCAGCTTCAACTACGGCCTGTCGCGCTCGCTGCCGGTCTACCTATCGACCAAGAACACCATCCTCAAGGCCTATGACGGCATGTTCAAGGACGTGTTCCAGGAGGTGTTCGACGCCGAGTTCAAGTCCGAGTTCGGCTCCAAGGGCCTGACCTACGAGCACCGCCTGATCGACGACATGGTGGCAGCCGCGTTGAAGTGGTCGGGCGGCTACGTCTGGGCCTGCAAGAACTACGACGGCGACGTGCAGAGCGACATCGTGGCGCAGGGCTTCGGCTCGCTCGGCCTGATGACCTCGGTGCTGCTGTCTCCGGACGGCAACACCATCGAGTCGGAGGCCGCCCACGGCACGGTGACGCGTCACTACCGCGAGCACCAGAAGGGGCGCCAGACCAGCACCAACCCGATCGCCTCGATCTTCGCCTGGACCCGCGGCCTGGTCTACCGCGGCCGCTTCGACGACACCCCCGACGTCACCCGTTTCGCCGAAACGCTGGAAAAGGTGTGCATCGACACGGTGGAGGCCGGCCACATGACCAAGGACCTGTCGCTGCTGATCGGCGCCGACCAGCCCTGGCTGACCACGCAGGATTTCTTGGCCAGGATCGACGAGAACCTGCAAGGGGCGTTCGCCAAGGCGTGAAGGCCAGGGGCTTTGCCCCTGGACCCCATGAAGGGCACAGCCCTTCAAACCCGATTCTTAAGTAAAGGGGTTTGGGGCCGTCGTGCGTGAGCACACTTCGCGTGACGGCCCCAGCGGGTCCAGGGCAGAGCCCTGGCCTTACGGATCGTTCGTCACCCCGGCCTCCTGCCGCTCCTCCTCCTGGATCTGCCGCAGGGCGAGCTGCCAGTACTGGTCGTTGCGGCCATGCGGGCGCCCGTCCTGCTCCCACAGGTGGTAGGCGCGTAGCCTGACCCGCTCGTCGTTCCTGTCGATCCGCCCTGACATGCCGGTGTTCTCCCGCCGCTCGGCCCTCCAATGACCAATCGCGGCCCGGGTTGCGCGGAAATCAGGCCTCCTCGTCGCCGCGGCGATAGGGCGACAGCGCCGACAGCGCCTGCATCTCCTCCAGCCGTGCCGACCGTTCCTGCCGGAGGTAGTCCGACACGGCCGATCGCAGCCCCGGATGCTCGATCCAGTGCGCCGAGTAGGTCGGACGCGGCAGGTAGCCGCGCTGGATCTTGTGCTCGCCCTGCGCGCCCGCCTCGACCCGCTTCAGCTTGCGCTCGATCGCGAAGTCGATGGCGCGATAGTAGCAGAGCTCGAAATGCAGGAACGGCCAGTCGCCGATGCAGCCCCAGTTGCGGCCGTACAGCGCGTCGCGTCCCAGCAGGTTGAGCGCGCCCGCCACCGGGCGGCCGTCCTGCTCGGCCAGCATCAGCACCACCTTGTCGCCGAGGCGCTCGGACAGCAGCGGGAAGAAGCGCTCGGTCAGGTAGGCGCTGCCCCATTTGCGATCCACCGTGGACATGTAGAAGCGGTGGAACGCCTTCCAGTGCCGGGCGGTGATCTCGTGGCCCTGCAGGGTGAGGAAGCTCAGGCCCGCCGCGTTGGCGTCGCGCCGCTCGCGACGCAGCACCTTGCGCTTGCGCGAGCTGAGTGCTGCCAGGAACCCGTCGAAGCTGTCGTAGCCGGCGTTCTCCCAATGGAACTGCATGCCGAGCCGCTGCAACCAGCCCTCGGCGCCCAGCGCCTCGTACTCGTCCTCGTTGCAGAACGTCACGTGCACCGAGGACAGCGACAGCTCGCCGCAGGCCTGCCGCAGCGCGCCGGCCAGGGCCGCCATCAGCACCGCGGGCGGATGGCCGGCGCCGGGATGCACCAGCAGGCGCGGGCCCGGCACCGGGCTGAAGGGCGCTGCCACCTGGAGCTTGGGGTAGTAGCGCCCGCCCGCCTGCTCGAACGCGTTGGCCCAGCCGTGGTCGAACACGTATTCGCCGTAGGAATGCGACTTGGCGTACATCGGCGCCGCTCCCAGCAGCCGGCCGCCTTCGTCGCGCAGCACCGCGTGCTGCGGCATCCAGCCGGTGCGCCGGCCGGTGGAGCCGCTGTCCTCGACCGCGGACAGGAAGGCGTGGCTGACGAACGGGTTGTCGCCGCCGCCGCAGGCGTCCCATTCGACCGGGTCGATCGTGTCGATCGAGGGATGCAGCGACAGCGAGAAGGTGGGGGACGGTTCGGCCATCAGCCCGATATGGCCCGCCCTGCCTCAGCTCAAACCCCGTCCACCTCGAACAGCGCTTCCACCTCCACCGGCGCGTCCAGCGGCAGCGAGGGCACGCCCACGGTGGAGCGGGTATGGCGTCCGGCCTCGCCGAACACCGCCACCGCCAGGTCGGACGCGCCGTTCATCACCGTGGCGTGCTGGGTGAAGTCCGGCGTGCAGGCGATGAACCCGCCGAGCCGCACCACGCGGCGCACCCCGCCCAGCCCGCCCAACGCCGAGTCGAGCTGGGCGATCACGTTGATCATGCACCAGCGCGCCGCCTCCGCGCCCTTCTCCACGCTGATCCCGCCGCCGAGCTTGCCGCTCGCGCCGAGCCGCCCCTCGACCAGCGGCAACTGCCCGGACACCACCAGCAGGGAGCCGGTCCGCACCACGGCCACGTAGTTGGCGACCGGCGCCGCGGCGGCCGGCAGCACGATGCCGAGCGCCTGGAGGCGTCCGGCCGGGGTGTCGCCGCTCATCCGCGTCCTCCCACCAGGCGTAGTCCGCCGCGTCCGGTCGGGTGCTTCCGGGCACCGGTCTCGGGCAGGTCGAGCGGCAACAGCGGAGGCTCGTCATGCGCCTCGGCATGCGGCGCGTCCGGCAGGGGCCGGCCGAGATAGGTTTCGGACAGGGTGCGGAAGGCGTAGTCCAGCAGGGAGGTGGCGTGGGCGATGCCGCCGTCGCCCTCCACCGGGCCGGCCGGGCCGAACCGGGTATAGGCGAAGGCGTCCACATAGGCCTCCAGCGGCACCCCGTGCTGCAGGCCGAGGCTCACCGAGCGGGCGAAGGCGTCCATCAGCCCGCGCATCGCTGCCGGCTCCCGCGGGGGGGTGATGGCGAGCTCGCCCAGGGAGCCGTCCTCGAACTCGCCGGTCTGCAGGAACAAGCGGTGGCCGCCGATCGCGGCCTTCTGGGTGAAGCCGCGTCGCCGCGCCGGCAGCTCGCGACGGACCGGGCCGGCCGCGGCGAGGACAGGCTGGTGTTCCGGCAGCGGCGGCATGTGGTCGACCAGGCCGGCGAGCGCGCGGTGCATCGCGAGCCACGCGTCCCGCCCGGGACGCGGCAGCACGCCGCCGGCGAGGTTGCCGCCGGCCAGGCCGTCGCCGGCAAGGCTGAGCGCCAGCGCCGCTTCCGGGGTCAGGCCGCGCCCGGCCAGGCGCGCCAGGGTGCTCGCCGACAGCCGGCCGTCCGGGCGCAGCGGCGAGAAGATCGGCGCCAGGCCGCAGCCCTCGACGCCGAGCAGGGAGTCGACCGGGCCCGGCCGCGAGAAGCCGGTCTCGATCCGCAGGCCGGGCGGCGGCGCCTCGCGCACCACCGCCGCCAGCGCGGCCAGGCCCGGCACCGCGCAGCGCGTCGGCGGCCGCAGCAGGGAGAGCTGCGCCCCGTCCGCGTCGCCGCGCAGCAGCCCGGTGGCGGCGGTGGCGAGGCAGCGCGCCACGTCGCGGCCGGTCTCGTCGTCGTAGTCGAGGCCGAGCCCGGCCAGGCAGGCATCGAGGTTGGTCAGCATCAGGCGCGGCGGCGGCGCGTCGGGCCGCGCCGACGCGGAGCGCAGCGCGTGCGACAGCGCGTGGAGTGCTGCCTCGTAGCTGTCGGTCTCGAAGCCGCTGCCCGGCTTCACGAAGGCGGCAAGGTTGAGCACGAAGAACGGCATCGGGTCCGTCGCGTCCGTCCCGGTTCCGGCCCAGGTTCCGGGTCCCGGCGCTGCGCGGCGCAGCAGCAGCAGCAGCGCCAGCGCCCGTCCGAGCCCGTCCGGCGCGCCGGGCAGGTGCTGCAGCCGGTCGATCCAGCGATCGGCCGCCTCGGCCAGCGCGGCGTTCCCGCTGCCCGGAAGCAGGGCCGCCAGCGCCTGCGCCGCGTCGTCGTCCCAGTCGGCCGGCAAGGTGATCCGGCGCGGGGTCGCGTCCGGATCGGCGGCCTCGTGCGCGGTGCGCATCCTGACCCCGTTCCAGCGCCCCCGGCTGCTGCTCGGCACGGCGCTCATGGGGTCGGGACGGGATGGGTCATGCCCCGACCCTAGACGGTCGGGCCTGCCGGAGAAAGGCGTATCGGCGGAGCCGGACCGGTTGCCGCGGGTCCGGATGGACCGGGCAGCGACGGCTGCGTATAGGTGATGGCCATGACCAGCATCGGCACCCGACTGTTCACCCTTCTGCGGGGCCGCCTGATCGGCCGCGACGCCGACGGCCGGGCGTACTACGAGTCGCGCCGGCCGAGCGGATACACCCGACGCATCCGCCGCTGGGTGATCTACAACCCGGGCGACGACGCGTCCGCGGTGCCGGCGGAATGGTGGAACTGGCTGCATCACGCCGACGACGCGCCGTTGCCGCCGGCCGCCCGCCGGCCCTGGCAGTTGCCGTTCCAGCCGAACCGGACCGGCGATCCGGGCGGCTACCACCCGCCCGGCAGCGACTACCGCGGCGGGCTCAGGCCGCAATCCACCGGCGACTACGAGTCCTGGACCCCGGACGCCTGAGCCGTGCCCAACATAGCGTCCAACATCACGACCCCGGACACCGCCATACGCGTCGCCGCGCCGCGACGCGCGTGGGGAGGCGGGCGCGAAGCGGTCGAGTTCCTCACCGGGCTGCTGGTCCTGCTGGCGCTGGCCGGGCTGCTGGCGCTGGCGCTGCTGGGCAGCGGGCGCAAGTCCGACGCGGGCTACCGCCTGTCCGCGCGCTTCGCCCATGTCGACGGGCTGTCGATCGGCTCCGACGTGCGTTTGGCCGGGGTGACGGTGGGGCAGGTGGTGTCGGAGCGGGTCGATCCGTCCTCCTACCAGGCCGAGGTGGCGTTCACCGTGCGCGACGACATCCGCCTGCCCACCGACAGCTCGGCGATCGTGACCAGCGACAGCCTGCTGGGCGGCAAGTACCTGGCGCTGGAGCCGGGCGGCGCCGACCAGGTGCTGCGCCCGGGCGGGCGGGTGACGCTGACCCAGGGCTCAATCAGTCTGGAGCAGTTGTTGAGCAAGTTCATCTTCAGCGTGACCGACGCGATGTCGACGCAGAAGAAGGGCGCGGCATCCGCCGCTCCGTCCACCCCGCCACCCGCCCCGTCGCCGTGACGGCGCCGTGACCGCGCAGCACTGGCCGCAGGCGGACGGCACGCCGATCTCCTGCACCGAGAAGCTGCGCGTGCTGGCGGAGAACCAGGCCGAGCTGCGCGCCACCCTGCGCGACGTGTTCGACGACGCGGTGCTGATGGGGGTGGACGACGCCGCCATGCGGCAGATCCTGATCGACGAGATCCTGGCGCTGCCCGGCCCGCACCGCCCGGCCGGCGCATGAGCCGCCGTTCGATGCCGCCGATTCCGCTGGCCAGGGCCGCCGTCCTGGCCGCCGCCTTGGTCGCCGCGGCGCCGGCGTCGCGTGCGGCCGCCTATGTCCCGCCGCCGATCATGCCGGTGCCGAACGCCTGGCAGGGGCGGTCGCAGGCGGTGCTGCGCGTGCTCGACAAGCTCGACGCCCATGTCGAGACCTTGACCCTGAAAGCGGGCGAGACCGGCAGCTACAAGAGCCTCAGCGTGACCGTGCGCTCCTGCATGGATCGGCCGGACGGGCTGCCGCGCGACAACGGCGCCTTTCTCGACATCCAGGATCATCGCGCCGCCGAGGTGGCCCCGTTCAACGGCTGGACCTTTTCCGGCAACCCGTCGGTCGGCGTGTTCGAAAGCCCGGTCTACGCGGTGCAACTGGTGACCTGCCAGGGCGACCTGGTGGCGCCCGCGGCACCGCCCTTGCCGCCGCCGGTGCCGCCGCCGGCCTCCATGCTGCCTCCGCCGCCTCCCCCGGCACCTCCGGCCGATGCCGATGATGGCGCCGCGGACGCCCCGGTGATCGTGACCCCGCAGCAGCCGGCGGCACCCGGAGCGTCGCCCGGGGATGGCGAGCCGCCGCCTCCGGACCAGCCGGCGCAGCCCGATGACCAGGCGGCGCAGCCGGACGCCCAGGCGGCGCAGCCGGACGCGGTGTATCCCGATGGGGTTCCGCCGCCTGTCCCGCCTCCCGGGCCGCCCCCCGGGCCGCCGCCTGCGCCCTCGGCTTCTCCGCCGCCGCAATGATCGACCGC
This sequence comes from Lichenicola sp., assembly GCA_965198655.1. Lineage (GTDB taxonomy): Bacteria > Pseudomonadota > Alphaproteobacteria > Acetobacterales > Acetobacteraceae > Lichenicola. The sequence goes on from OZ240668.1 coordinate 765,148, forward strand.
GCGCGCCCAGCCGGGAACCAGTCCGTCGGCTGTCCGGTTCTCCCGTCATGAGCGCGCCTCCTCCCGCCAGCATGCCGACCCCGTCCCAGGCCGCCTTCCTGCTCGACTTCGACGGCACCCTGGTGGACATCGCGCCCACGCCCGAAGCGGTGGTGGTGCCGGACGGGCTGCCCGACATCCTGCGCGCGCTGCGCGCCCTGTGCGGGGACGCGCTCGGCCTGGTCAGCGGCCGGCCGATCGCGCAGATCGACCATTTCCTGCCCGGCATTCCCTATGCGGTGGCGGGCGAGCACGGCGTCGCGGTGCGCCACGCCCCCGGTGGCGAGGTGGAGCGGGCGGTGCTGCCGGCGGTGCCGGCGGACTGGCTCGTTGAAGCGGACCGCCTGGTGGCGGCGCATCCCGGCGCCCGCGTCGAGCGCAAGCACACCGGCTTCGTGCTGCACTTCCGCGCCGTGCCGGAGGCCGCCGGGCCGCTGCGCGACGCGGCGGAGGCGCTGCTGGCGCGCGACGGGGCGCACCGCTTCCACCTGCAGCCGGCCAAGATGGCCTGGGAGGTGAAGCCGGCCGGCGTGGACAAGGAGACCGCGGTCAGGCTGCTGATGCAGCGCCCGCCCTTCGCCGGACGGCGGCCGATCTTCGTCGGCGACGACGCCACCGACGAGGACGGCATACGCGGCGCGGTGGCGCTCGGCGGAATGGGGTTCCGCATCCCGAACGACTTCCCGGGTCCGGACGCGTTCCGGTCCTGGCTCGGCCGCCTCGCCGCCACGCCTGCCGGAGCGACGACGTGGGCCGGCTAGTCGTCGTGTCCAACCGGGTGCCGTCGCCGCGCGAGGTGAGCCAGGCGGCGGGCGGGCTGACGGTGGGCCTGGCCGACGCGATCAAGGGCCAGCCCAGCCTGTGGTTCGGCTGGTCCGGCAGCGCCAACGCCAAGGAAGGCAGCGAGCCGGCACCGGTGCTGGTCGAAAAGAACGGCGTCACCTATGCCACCATCGACCTGACCGCGCGGCAGCACAAAGGCTTCTACCAGGGCTTCTCCAACGGCATCCTGTGGCCGGTCTGCCATTACCGGCTCGGGCTGATGCAGTACAGCCGCGACGAGCTGGACACCTACCTGGAGGTGAACGCGCAGTTCGCCCGCGCCCTGAAGCCGCTGCTGCGGCCGGACGACACGATCTGGGTGCAGGACTACCAGTTGTTCCCGCTGGGTGCCGCGCTTCGGCAGGGCGGGGTGCGCAACCGGATCGGCTTCTTCCTGCACATCCCGTTCCCGCCCGAGCAGTTGTTCCGCGCCCTGCCGGGTGCGGACCTGCTGCTGGCCGACTTGGTCGGCTACGACGTGGTGGGGGTGCAGACCGAGCAGGACGCCGAGAACATGAACGGGGCGCTCCAGGCGGTGGGCGTGCCGGTTCGGGCACAGGCGTTCCCGATCGGCATCGACCCGAAATCCTTTGCCAGACAAGCGGCGCGCGGCGAGACCAGCAAGGAGATGGGCCGGCTGACCCAGGCGCTGAACGGCCGCGCGCTGATCCTGGGGGTGGACCGGCTGGACTATTCCAAGGGCATCCCCGAGCGGTTCCGCGGCTTCGAGCGGCTGCTGCAGCGCTTCCCCGCGCATCGCGGCCGTGTCTCGTTCATGCAGATCGCGCCGGTGTCGCGCGGCGAGGTGGCGGAGTACAAGGCGCTGCGCCGCCAGCTCGACGAGCTCGCCGGCCGGATCAACGGCGACTGGGCCGAGATCGACTGGATCCCGCTGCGCTACATCACCCGCGGCCTGCCGCGAAAGGTGTTGGCCGGAGTGCACCGCCGCGCCAGGGTCGGGCTGGTGACGCCGCTCCGCGACGGCATGAACCTGGTCGCCAAGGAATACGTTGCCGCCCAGGACGCGGCCGATCCGGGGGTGCTGGTGCTGTCGCGCTTCGCAGGCGCCGCACCCGAACTCGGCGACGCGGTGCTGGTCAACCCGTACGATCCGGACGAGATCGCCGAGGCGCTCGACCGCGCGCTCGCCATGGGGCTGCCCGAGCGGACGCGGCGCTGGGAGGCGATGAACGCCGCCGTGACACGGGTGACCGCCGCGAGCTGGGCGCGCGGCTTCCTCGGCGTGCTGAACGCCGTCGAGGTTCGACAGGCCGCATGATCGTGCAGCGGCGCAGCTCCCTGGCGACGTCCGGCGTGCCGGGAGGCCGAGCGGCCGGGGTGTTCTGGATCCTGGCCGGGCTGTGGGCGCTGGGGCTGGTGTGGTGGGCGCAGCACGTGGCGGGCATGGCGCCGTGCGCGCTGTGCTTCTGGGAGCGCTGGCCGTATCGGGCGCTGATCGTGCTGGGCGTGCTGTCGGTCCTGTCGTGGCGCGTGGGCCGGCCGGTGCGCATGGCCCTGTCCGCGCTGGTGGTGCTGACCCTGCTCGCGGCGATCGGCCTGTCCGGGCTGCATGTCGGGGTGGAGCAGGGCTGGTGGCCGAGCCCGCTGCCGGAATGCGCGGCGCCGCGCTTCTCCGGCGGCACCTTCGCCCAGCGTCTGGCCTCGATGCCGCTTCGTCCCGCCAAGCCCTGCGACGCGCCGAACCGGCTGTTCGCCTTCCTGCCGATCTCGATGACGACGCTGGACCTGCTCTATGCGATCCTGCTGCTCGCCGTCACCTCGGTGCTGCTGGGCGGCCGACCCGGCATCCGCCGGTCGGGACGAAGGCGATAGGGTTGGTCGAGGTGGTCGGCCGGGACGCCGTCCCGGCCGGTGTCAGATCAAAGACCGCTGCGGCCTCGGCCCCGGCCCATGATCAGGCTCACCACGAACAGCACGATGAACACGAAGAACAGGATCTTGGCGATGGAGGCGGCGCCGGCATAGATGCCGCCGAAGCCGAACACGCCCGCGATCAGGGCGATGACGAGAAAGATCAGGGTCCAGCGCAACAGGTCCACGGCGGGTCATCCTTTCGATCGAGAACCGGAGCGGGCGCCGGTCGCCCTGCAACGCAAGCGGCACCGATCCGGTTCTGCCCGCCGTTCCTCAGTAGCCGTGATGCCAGTAGTGGTGGTGCCAATGATGCCAGTGGTGCCAGTAGTGGTGGTGATAGCGCGGCCCGACGACCACGCGGATCTGCGCGTCGGCCGCCGGTGCCGCCGCCGTCAGGCCGATGCCCAGCAGCGCGCCGAGCAGGATAAGCGTACGCATCGTGTCTCCTGTTGTCCTGTTGAGGGGTGGGTTCCTGCCATCAACGCCCGAGAGAACGTTTCGGCTGCATCATTATATGCATTTCCAATTCTGCCGCCCGGTGCGCCGCCGTGTGCGCCGACAGGATGCGCCGGCGCGCCGCGTCCCCGGCTTCCCGCCGGCGCGGCTCCGGCCAGTCGAGCAGCGACAGCACGTCCGCGGCGGTGTCGGCCAGCATGATGTCGCGCTCCGGCTCCAGCACGTCGGCGATCCCGTCCCAGCAGTCGGACACGATCGGGCAGCCGCAGGCGCCCGCCTCGAACAAGCGCACGCTCGGGCTCCACCCGGCTGCGATCATGTCGGCGCGGGTGACGTTCAGGGTCCATCCGCAAGCGGAATAGAATCCGGGATGCGCGTCCGGGGGCAGGTGTGCGATGCGCTCGACGTTGTTGGGCCAGTCGATGTTGTCCGGGTATTGCGGCCCGGCCACCACGAAGCGCCGGTCCGGCGCCAGCCGCGCGGTCTCGATCAGCAGGCGCGCGACGGTCGGCTGGCGGTCGGCGCTGTAGGTGCCGAGATAGCCGAGGTCCCAGCGACGGGGCGCGCCGGTCGGGCGGTAACGCTCGGGATCGACCGAGCAGTAGAAGCCGTGCGCCTCGCGCACGCCGAACTCCCGCTCCAGCCGGCGCAGGGTGGGCCCGGCGGTGAAGGAGAGCAGGAGGTCGAACCCCGGCAGCACCTCGCGCGACACGTAGGCGCAGTCGCCGCGCGTCAGGGCCGCCAGCGTGACCGGCGTGTCGATGTCATAGTAGGCGACCACGCCCCTTGCCTGCGCCTGCACCAACCGCGTCACCGCGATCCCGTCCGGGACAAAGGAGCCGACGATCACCGCGTCGGCCGAGGCGATCGCCGACGCGTGCGGCTCGAGCCCGTGCAGCCCGTCATACAGCGCCAGCCGGCAGAACCCCGGATCGGGCAGGTCGCGGTTCTGTGCGTACCACGGCACGTCGCGCTCGAGGAACAGCACGTCGTGGCCGCGCGCCGCGAACGCCCTCAGCAGCGCCCTGTAGGTGGTGGCGTGGCCGTTGCCCCAGCTCGAGCTGAGGCTGAGGCCGAGCACGACCAGGCGCATCAGGCGCGCGCCCGACGCACCGCCAGCGCGTCTGCCAGCACCCGTTCCAGCAGCGCCGCGCGCCGGTCGTAGGTGTGGTGCGCCAGGATGCGGGCGCGGGCGCGCGCGCCGATGGCCCGGGCCCGGTCGGGGGTGAGGGTGCGCAGGTGCTCGGCCACGTCGCGGCCGTCGCGGGCGACCAGGATCTCCTCCCCGGGCTGGAGGAACAGCTCGATCCCCTCCCACTGGTCGGTGATCAGGCAGGCGCCGGCGCCGGCGGCCTCGAACACCCGGGTGGCCGGCGAGTAGCCGACCGCGGCCATGCTGTCGCGCGCCACGTTCAGCACCGCGCGTGCCGACGCGTTCAAGGCGTTGTGCGCGGCGGTCGGCACGTGGCCGACCGCATGAACGTTGCCCGGCAGCGCCTTGTCGTGCCAGCCGGAGCCGCCGAGCAGGAACGGCTCGGCAGGCAGGAGGGCGGCGGGACGGAGGAAGAACTCCTCGATCCGGGCTTCCCGGTCCGGCAGCCGGTTGGCCAGCAGCGACAGCGTCGCCGCGTAGGCCGGGTCGGGCGGCGCCGGGTGATGGGTGTCGGGATCGAGCGCGTTGTAGATCGGCACGCAGGCGTGCGCGCCGAAGCCGAGATACGCGTCGCGCACCGGGTCGCCGCCGCCATAGGTCAGCACCAGGTCCAGGACCGGCAGCACGAGGCGCAGCGGATGGGCGTCGGAGCCGCGCAGCTCGGCCAGCGTCGCCGGGGCGTCGACGTCGAGAAAGGCGCGCACCGCGTCCACCGGACGGGGGTTCAGGATGCCCAGCAGCAACGCGTCGTCGAACACGCCGACGCCGCTGCACTTGATCACCACCTCGGCCTCGCCGGCCTCGGCCAGGGCGCCGCGCACCCCGTCGGGCGTCGCCTGGTAGACCACCACCCGGGCCCAGTCCGGCGGGGCGATGTCGCGGTTCCGCTGCCGGTCGAACGCGTCCGGTTCCAGGAAGGTGATGCCGTGCCCGCGCCGCGCCATCGCGCCGAGCAGGCCGCGGTAGTAGGTCGCCGCCCCGTTCCAGTACGAGGACAGCAGGCTGGAGCCGTAGACGGCGATCCGCATCAGGCCGGCATCTCGTCGAGGGCGGGCTGCAGGGCGCGGGCGATCGCCAGCAGCTCCCGGGCGCGATGGGCACAGGAATGACGGGCCCGGACCGTGTCGAGCCCGTGCCGCGCTAGCGCCTCTCGCAGGGCTGGATCGTTCGCGAGGGCGCGCAGGTGGCAGGTCATGGCGGCGCCGTCCTGCGCGAAAAGGAAGTCCAGGCCCGGCGTGAACAAGCCTTCCGTGTCGTTCCACGGCGCGGACACGAGCGGGATGCCGCAGGCCAGCGCCTCGAACACCCGTATGGTGGGAATGCCGGGCAGCAGGGTGACGTAGGGGCCGCGCGGCACGTGCACCGTGAGGAGGTGGCGCGCGAACACCTCCGGCGCGCGCGGGTTGGGCAGCCAGCCGCGCAGGCGCGCGCCGTGCCGGGCCAGCAGCGCCTTGGCCTCGTCGGGATAGCGCACGCCGTAGATGTCGAGCGACAGGCCGGCGGCCTTGGTCGGCCGGAGCAGGAACGCTTCCAGCTCGGCGCTGCGCTCGCCGTCGCCCCAGTTGCCGATCCACACCACGCCCTCGCGCGACGTGGACGCCGCCGGCGGGGCGAAGCGGCGCAGGTCGGCCGCCTCGTGCCAGACGAACACGCGGCCGCCCCAGCCCCAGCCCTCGTACACACGCGCGAGGGTGGTGCCGAAGGCGAGCACGCCGTCATAGCCGGACAGGTCGAAATGCCGGATCGCCTCCGGGTCGCTGACCGCGCGGTGATGGGTGTCGTGGAACAACAGCAGGAACCGGCCGCCCTGCGCCCGCTTCCGCCCGATCGCCGCCACCAGCGCCGGCGGGTTCCACTCGTGCACCAGCACCAGGTCGGCCCCGTCGAGCAGGGCGTCGAGGTCGGGTGCGTCGGGCGGATAGAAGCTGGCCTGGAGTTCCGGGTAGTGCGCGGCGAACATCCCGAGCCCCGCCTCGCCGCCATCGGTGAGGAGGTTCTGCCGGCTCCAGGAGCCTTCCGGCTCCCACGCCTGGACTACGTGTCCCATCGCCTGCAGCTCGCGCAGCACGCCGCGCAGGAAATGGGCGTTGCCGTGGTTCCAGCAGGAGGTCAGGGAATGGGTGAACGCGACGACCTGCACGGTTCAGGCGACCCCTCTTCCGGTAGCGGGCGGCTGGTGCAGCGCGCGCGTCGCCGCGGCCATCGCGGCAACGGAATAGTGCCCGGCACGGGCCCGTGCCGCCTCGGCCAGCGGCGCCGGATCGTCCAGCGCGCGCGCCATCGCGGCTGCGAACCCGCTCGCGTCGCCGGCGGGGACGAACGCGGCGGCGCCGTCCCACAGCTCACGGAAGGTCGGGATGTCGGACAGCACCAGCGCCAGCCCGGCCTGCGCCGCTTCCAGCACCGCCAGGCCGAACGGCTCGTAGCGCGCGGTGGCGACGAACACCCGCGCCGACCCGAACGCCCGCGCCAACCCGTGCTCGTCCAGGCTGCCGAGCCGAAGCAGCGCCCGGCTCGAAACCTCCGCGCCGTCCGGGCCGCGGAAGCTGCCGGCCGCACGCACCGGCGCGTCCAGCCGTGCGGCGGCGGCATCCAGCGTGGCCGCGTCCTTGGCATGGTCCCAGAACCGGCCGGCGGCGAGCACCGCGCACGGGCGTTCGGCCGCCGGCAATGCCGGGGCCGGCAGGGGAGGCCGGCCGTTATGGATCACGGCGATCGCGCGCTCGGTCCGGTAGGCCACGCGGACGGCGTCACGGAACGCCCGGCTCGGCGTCGCCACCCGGTCGGCGCGGCCGATCGCCTGGCGGGTGGCCTCGATCCGCCAGGCGAAATCCTGCGGCGGCGGACCGGTGCGCATGGCCCGCCACCAGGTGAGCAGGCAGGAATGCAGCACCGCCACCACCGGCGCCGGCCAACGCACGCCAGCACCGAGCAGCGCTGGCGCGTGCAGGTGCACCGAGTCCACGTCCCGCTCCCGCGCCAGGTCGGCCACCCCGGCGGCGGCGCGTTCCAAGGTGGCCGTGTTCGGCGCGGTCCAGTCCAGGTCGAGCCCGGTCCGGTGCAGCACCAGGCCCGGGATCGCCTCCGCCTCGCCGGCCTGCGCCGGCGACGGGTCCGGTCCCAGCACCGCCAGCTCCACCCCCGTCCCGTCCGCGGCCCATTCCCGCGCCAGGCTCAGGCTGTAGCGCCAAACGCCGCCCACCGCGTCGGTCGTGACCAGGATGCGCAAGCGTCAGCGGCCGCAGCAGACGGCTTCCAGCGCGCCCAGCGGCAGCGGGGCGTCGTCCTGGATGTCGGACAGGCGCTCGAACAGGCCGAGGTAATGCGCGTGCGCTCGCTCCCAGGCCTGGTCGTCCGGCGTGCCGAACAGCTTGCGGTAGTCCGGCGAGCTCGGATACGGGTAGAGTGGCACCGGGTCGTTGGCCCAAACTCCCGCCTCCTGCAACCGCGACCGCCACGCCGCCACCAGCGCCGGGTCGTCGCCGTCGACCTGGATCAGGTTGGCCTGCACGAAGGCGACGTGCCGCTTCGCCAGGATCAGCCGGTCGGCCAGCTCGTCGGTGGACAACTTGCAGTTCTTGTCCAGCTCGGCCCGGCCCTCCACGGTCAGGCTTTCCACCCCGGCCTCGATCGACACGCAGCCGGCGCGTCCCAGCAGCTCCAGCATATCCGGCTTCCACAGATCGATCCGGGTCTGCACCCCGAACTTGAGGCCGCGGCCGACGAGGGCCTCCAGCAGCGGCCGGTTGGGCAGGAAGATCTCGTCGATGAAGTAAAGGTAGCCGACCCCTTGCGCCCGCAGCGCGTCGATTTCGTCGAGCAGCGGCTCCAGCGCCCGCCTGCGGTAGCCGTCGCGGAAATCGATCTTGGCGCAGAACGAGCAGGAATACGGGCAGCCGCGCGACGCTTCCACCTCCGCTCCCGGCAGCTCGTGGCCGGAGCCCGGATACGGCTGGTCGAAGCGATGGTGGTGGTGGGTGTGGCGTGCGATCCAGCGATCGGGCCAGCGCAGCGCCGGCAGGTCGGTGAAGCGGGCCGATTGCGGGCCGCCGTTGGCAAGCAGGCTGCCGTCGGGGCGCAAAGTCGCGGTGCCCGGAACCAGGCCCGGCATCCCACTCTCGGCCAGCGCCAGCACCACCTCCTCGCACTCGCCGCGCACCACCGCGTCGGCGCCGAGCTTGCGCAGCGCCGCCTCGGGCGTGGCCGAGCCGTGCGGGCCGACCGCCACCAGCCGAGCGTCGGGACAGGCCACGCGCAGCGCGTCGAACAGCAGGCGGGGGATGCGCAGCTCGGGCTGGGCGCAGCGCCAGAACAGGTAGGTGGGTGCCGTGGTGACCACGATCATGTCGGGGCGGTAGGCGGCGCAGGCGGCCGCCATGGCGGAAATGTCCAGCTCGTCCAGCCTCCCGTCATGCAGCAGCGTGTCGTGGCCGGCGCGTTCGAGCAGCGCCCGTGTGGCCCCCAGCTCGATCGGCAGGTGCGGCGCGCGGCAGCCGAAATAGATGCTGTGCTCGAAGCTCCAGGGCGGGTTCAGCAGGGCGACCTTCATGCGGCACCTCCCAGCACCGGCGCGACGCCGGCCTCCGCCAGCCCGGACCGGTCGACCAGATGCGGCCGCTCGGTCTCGATCCAGCGGTACAGCCGCGCCACCCCCTCGCGCCAGCCGAGCGGCTGCCGCAGCCCCAGCACCTCGCGCGCCCGGCGCGTGTCGGCGACGAAGTAGCGCTGGTCGCCGGTGCGCCAGGGATGGAACTCCCGCTGCACCCGGCGCCCGGTCAGGCGCTCGATCTCCTCGATCAGCATCAGCAGGGTGATGGCGTTGTCCGGGCCGCCGCCGAGGTTGAACGCCTGCCCGCGCACCGCCTGCGCCTGGTCGCGCGCCGCGAGGTAGGCCAAAACCGCGTCGCCGACCTCCAGCGCGTCGCGCACCTGGCGCCCGTCGCCGTACAGGCTGAGCGGCCGGTCCTGCAGCGCGGAGAGCAGGAAATGCGCGAGCCAGCCCTGGTCCTCGGTGCCGAGCTGGCGCGGCCCGTAGATGCAGCTCATGCGCAGCACCACGGTCGGCAGGTCGAACGAGCGGGCATAGTCCAGCACGTACTGGTCGGCCGCCCCCTTGGAGCAGCCATACGGGGTGTGGAACGAGAGCGGGCGCCCTTCGCCGATGCCGTGCGCGCGCAAGGCGGGGTCGATCGGTAGGTAGGCGTCCTCGTTGTGCGACAGTTGGATGTCGGCGAGGTCGCCATAAACCTTGTTGGTGGACGCGAACACCAGCGGCACCGGCTCGGCGCCCGGGCGGGCGGCACGTCGCCTGAGCGCCTCCAGCAGGTTGACGGTGCCGCGCAGGTTGACGTCGAAGTCGCGGAGCGGATCGACCAGCGAGGTGGTGACCGCCACCTGACCGGCGAGGTGGAACACGCTGGAGGCGTCATGCGCCGCGTCGGCGATTGCCCCCTCGTCGCGCAGGTCGGCGATCGTCACCGACAGCCGGCCGCGATGGCGGCGGCGCAGCCAGTGCAGGTTCTCCTCGACCCCCGGCCGAGCCAGGCTGTCCAGTACCAGCACGTCCTCGCCGTTGCGGGCCAGCCGGTCGGCGAGGTTGGAGCCGATGAAGCCGGCGCCGCCGGTCACCAGCGTCGGCCGGATCCCGGCCAGGGCCGGGCGCGGCAAGCCTGCGTCCAGCACCGCGCGCACCGCCGGTACGCCGCCCGACGCCAGCAGCCGGCCCAGCAGCTTCGGCTGCCTTTGCTCGTCGTGCAAGCCGAAATGGTACTGCCGCTCGTCGAAGTGCAGCCCTTCCTGCACCGCAACGTTGGAACCCACGTCCTGCAGCCCGTACCAGTAGACGCGCTCCACCGGCAGGTCGAGCACGTCGTTGAAGTGGCCGAGCTGGGCGAACGGGTCGCGGCGCCAGGTGGAATAGCCGGCCTCGGTGATCCACAGCTCGAGCTTGGGGTTGAAGGCGTGCACGGTGTCGCGCACCGCGGTGATCAGCGCGTCCCAGCCGCGCCAGGAGCGCGCCTCGGAGTCCCAGGTGCCGGGAAAGCCGTGCAGCCCGACCGCGTCCAGGCTGCCGAACAGGCCGCGCTCGCCCATCATCCTCAGCCAGTTCAGGTCCACCGGGGACGGGCCGCCCAGCAGCGCCTTGAGGCCGCGGGCGCGTATCCAGTGCGCGGCATTGCCGGCCATTTCGCAGAACAGCAGCCAGTCCTGGTCCTGCTGCCAATCCCAGTCGAGCTGGTTGTTCGGCTCGTTCCAGATTTCGACCGCGTCGAACCGCCCGTCGTAGCGGGTGATGAGGTGGTCGATGAAGTCGGCATAGTCCTTCAGCACCAGCGGCGGGCCGTTGGCGCGTCCGGTGCGCGACAGGCTGGGCGGCGTGAAGTGCACGCAGGGCAGAAGCTCGACCTCGCCCGCCAGGCGCGGCAGGAGCCAGTCGTACCACGCCGCCCCGCCCTCGGCCACGTACTCGGCCCAGGAGATGTGGGTGCGCAGGCGGGAGATGCCGAGCGCCCTCAGCCGCTCCAGGCTCCACTCCACCCGCGCGTGCTCGCCCGGATGGAACCATTCCACTAGGCCGAGCGGGCCGCCGCGCGCCTGGACCGTGGCCGGGGCCGGCCTGGCGGGATCCGCCGTCACGCGACCAGCCCGCGCGCTTCCAGCTCCCGCCTGGCTTCCTGCACCCGGTCGGTCGCCTGCTGCCGTCGCACCCACTCCATCTGCTCGGGCAGGGCGTCGTCGAAGCCGCGTGTGGGCGAGTAACCCAGCGTGTCGCGCGCCAGGGTGATGTCGGAGAAGCAGTGCCGTATGTCGCCGGAGCGCGCCTTGCCGATGAATTCTGGTTCGAGGTGGGGCAGGTCCATCGCCGCCGCCGCCGCGCGCGCCACCTCGGCGATCGACACGTCGCGGCCCGACCCGATGTTGAACACGCCGCCCGCCGCCGCCGGGTGGTCGAGCGCCAGCAGGAACGCCTGCACCACGTCGTCGACATGCACGAAGTCGCGCCGCTGCTCGCCGTCCTCGAACACCAGCGGCCGCTCGCGGTGCAGCAGACGCGAGGCGAAGATCGCCAGCACCCCGGTATAGGGGTTGGACAGCGCCTGGCCCGGCCCGTACACGTTGAACAGCCGCAGCGCCACGCCCTCGATGCCGTAGGCCGGCGGCGCGCACAGGATCATCCGCTCCTGCATGTACTTGGTGATGGCGTAGACCGAGGCGAGGCGCGTCTGCTTCCATTCCGGCGTGGGGGCGGGCCGGAGCGGCATCCCGTCCGGCCCGAGCGGATCCCAGCCAATGCCATCCTGGCGCAGCGGCCGCATCACGTCCTGCATCACCGTGCCGTCGGCCGTGGTATAGAGCCCCTCGCCATAGACCGACATCGAGGAGGCGACCACGACCCGCTGCACCGGATGGTCGATCAGCGCCTGGCACAGGCAGGCGGTGCCGAGGTCGTTCACGCCGACATAGCGCTCGATCAGGTACATGCTCTGGCCGACGCCGACGTCGGCGGCGAGGTGCACCACCTTGTCGATGCCGGCCAGGGCGCCGGTGAGGCGGGCGGTGTCGCGTATGTCGGCGCGGATTAGCTCGACGTCGTCAGGCACGGACTCGGCGGTGGGGCCCTCGGGATGCACCTGCTCGATCAGGCTGTCATAGACACGCACCCGGTCGCCGCGCGCCAGCAGCGCCCGCACCACGTGCCGCCCGATGAAGCCGGCACCGCCCGTCACCAGAACCCGCTCCGCCATGCCGTTCCATCTCCCGTCCCGCGATCCGGGTTACATCATCATGAAGAAGAAGGGCCACGGCAACCATCGCGGTCCGGGGAGGAAGGCCAGGGGCGTTGCCCCTGGACCCCATGAAGGGCAAAGCCCTTCAAACCCAATTTTAAGCTTCTAACAACTGGGGCCTCAGGCCCCAGCAGATCGATGGGCAGAGCCCTGGCCCTTAAAAGAAGCGCAACATCACCGTGATCGCCGCGCCCCCGGCGCCGAGGCTCAGCGCGCAGCGGTCGAACGGCAGCCCGCCCAGGCCGAGCGGCGGGTTGCGCGAGAAGCCGATGCCGTCCTCCGGGATCCCCAGCAGGCTGCGACGCAGGTGGCCGACATTGGTGGAGTCCTGGTACGCGGCGACCGCGTAGATGCCGGGCTGGATGCCGGTGATGGTCGCGGTCACGCTGCCGACCTGCGACGGCACCACCGCGTGGTAGGCGCAGCGCTCGCTCAGGAACTCGTCGCGCCGGCAGACGCCGATCCGCACCTGGCCGCGCGCGTCGTGCAGCCCGGCTACGGTGACGGTCAGGCTCATCGCCCGGGCCGGCAGCGTCCAGGCGAGCGGCAGCAGGAGCATGGCGGCGGGCAGACGGCTCATGGCGCGGCTCCGGCGCCGGCCGGGTAGGTCCGCCCGCGCCAGCTCTTCGGCAGCCCGGCCTGCGCGCCCAATAGGGCAGTCCATTGCCGCAGCAGCAGCAGCAGCACGCCGAGCGGATGGAGCAGCGCGCCGACGAGGTCCTGTCGGAACCGCGCCGCCAGAAGCAGGCGCAGCGACAGGCCGCAGCCCAGCGCCGCCAGCGCCGGCAGCCGCGGCCGACGCAGTGCCAGCAACAGCGGCAGCACGTGGCCGCCGCCCAGCAGCACGGTCCAGACCGGCAGCGCGCGCGGCGTCGCCATCCCCTCGGTGGCGTTCTTGCCCAGGCCTTCCCACAGGTCGCGGGCGTTGCCGTACATCCGGCAGGTGGCGAGCGCGGTCGCGTCGAACAGGCCGGTCTGGAAGCCGGCGCGACGGAAGGCGCGCGGCAGGGTGAGCCCGTCGTGCAGCGAGGCGCGGATCGCCTCGTGGCCGCCCATCGCTCGGTAGGCGTCGCGTCGGGCGACGAACAACTGGCCGCAGCCAGCGGCAAAGCCCGGCTCGGTCCGGTCGCGGTCGAGCCAGATCGGCCGGTAGCCGAGCAGCAGCAGGTGGATCAGCGGCAGCAGCAGGCGTTCCGACCAGCTTTCAGTGTGCTGGTGCGGCACGCCGCTGGCCAGCCCCAGTTCCGGATCCGCCTCCATCGCCCCGGTGAGACGCGACAGCGCGTCCGGTGCCAGCCGCACGTCGGCGTCCACGAACACCAGCAGCCCGTGTCGCGCTGCCCGGCCCAGGCGGTCGCAGGCGTATTGCTTGCCCGACCAGCCCGGCGGCAGCGCGCCGCCGCCCACGATCACCCGCAGCCGCGGATCGGCCATCGACGCCAGGATCTGCGCCGTGGCGTCGGTCGAGCCGTCGTCGAGCACCAGCAGCTCCAGCTCCACGTCGCGGCTGCGCAGCACGCAGGCGACCGCGTCGGCGATGTTGGCGGCCTCGTTGCGGGCCGGGATCAGCACCGACACCGCCGGCCGCCCGGCGGCCGGACGGGGTGCCCGCAGCAGGCGCAGGTTGACGATGGCCACCGCGAGCGGAAGCGCGGACAAGCCAAGCGCGGTCCAGCCGGTGATCCGAGACGCCCGGCTCACGTGTTCAAAAGCAAGCATGGCTGGGCTCTGCCCAGACCTGCCAGGGGCGCGCCGCCCCTGGACCCAACATTTTTTCCGCTCCTGGTTTCCAAAGGCGCGCCTTTGGCGGGATAGGGCCGCGAAGCGGACCGATGGGGCAGAGCACCTGGCCTTCCCTGCCTAGCGGGTCATGACCCAAGGGCGACGGCATCACGCTTCCTCGCCGTGCGCCGCCACGAAGCGACGCCCGGACAGCAGCGCGCGCAGCCGGCGCCACCCGTCATACACGCCGCCGACCCCGACCCGGCCGCGCACCAGACGGGTGAAGCGTGCCGGGTCGCGCGTCTGCGAGTCCGCCGCCAGGGCGTCCATGGTGGCGGTCAGCGCCTGCTCCAGCCGCGGCGTCCATTCCGCCGGCCGCATGGTCCGGTCGGCCGGGATCGGGGTGCCGAAGCGCAGCAGCAGTTCCGGCCTGGACTCGTTCCAGAACACGTACTCGACCGCCAGCGGCACCAGCAGCGCGTCGGGCGCCAGGGCGGCGAGGTGGGCGATGCCGGGACGCAGCCGCACCGGCCGCACGCGCGGGTCGGTGAAGGCGCCCTCCGCCGTCACCCACAGCACCGCCCGGCCGCCGGGGCCGCGGCACGTGGTCAGCACGCGCCTGGCCACCGACAGGAAGCGGCGCGCGCCGACGGCGCTGTGCAGGTCGATGCCGAAGATGCCGAGCCGGGCCATGAAACCGTAGCGGCCGAGCGCTTCCTGCTCCATCGGCCCGTAACCCGGACGGCCGCGGAAGCGGAGGTCGGCCAGCAGGATGTAGATGGCCGGGTCCCACCAGGACGGGTGGTTGCCGAACACGATCAGCGGCCGGTCGCGCGGCAGGGTGTCGGTGTCGGTCCCGGACAGGCGGATGGCCCGGAACCGGCGCCCCGCGGCCCAACGCAGGTAGAACGCGAACAGCCGGAACAACGGCTCCGAGCGCATCGCGACCGGGTCGGGAGCGGTCAGGCGCTCAGCCTCGGCTCCACCGAGTTCCGCCGGACGTCCTGATCCAGGCTGTCCGCGGCGATCCAACCCGACATCATGACCATCGGCATGCCGGGCCCCGGATGCGCCGCACCCCCGGCGAGGTAGAGCCCGGGTAGGTCGCGCGAGCGGTTGCCCGGCTTGAACGCGCCCATGAAGCGGCCGTGGCTGGCGAGCCCGTAGATCGCGCCGTCCAGCACCCGGTAACGCTCGTGGATGTCAGCCGGCGTCAGCACCCGCTCGACCCGGATGCGGGATTCGAGGTCGGTCAGCCCGGCGATGCGGGCGAGCTTGTCCAGGATCACCTTGCGGTAGCCGGGCAGCATCGCGGTCCAGTCGTGGTGCGGCCGCAGGTAGGGCGTGTGCACCAGCACGTAGAGCGCCTCGCCGCCGGGCGGCGCCACCCCAGGCTCGGTGCGGGCGGGGGCCGCGATGTAGCAGGTCGGGTCCGGCGCCGGCTCGCCCTTCTTGTAGATGTAGTCGAACTCCTCCTCCGGATCGCGGGAGAACACGAAGCCGTGGTGTAGCAGGTGGTCGTACGCCCGGTCCAGGCCGAGATACAGCACCACCCCGGAACAAGCGGGCTCGCGCTTCCAGCGGCGGGAGAAGCTCTTCTGCGGCAGGCCGCCTACCAGCTCGCGATAGGTGCGCACGCTGTCCATGTTGGACACCACCGCCGACAGGGCCACCGTCTCGCCCGCCTCGGTGACCACGCCGCTGGCTCGGCCGTTTTCCTGGATGATGCGGCTGATCCCGGTGTTGGTACGTATGTCCACACCCAGCCGCTCGGCGAGCGCGGTCAGCGCGTCGGGCACCGCGCGGGTGCCGCCGATCGGATACCAAACGCCTTCCTGCGTCTGCATGTGTGCGATCGAGCACAGCACCGCCGGGGCGAGGTAGGGCGAGGAGCCGACATACTGGACAAAATGGTCGAGCATCTGCGACACCCGCTCGTCGCCGATTCGCTTGCGTATCTGGCGCGCCACGGTGGAGCCCATGCGCAGGCTCATGACGTCGCGCAGCGTGTCCAGGTCCATGTTCTTCTTCATGTCCATGGTGTCGCCGAGATCCTCGACCGACTTCCAGAAGAAGAACTTCGCACTCACCTCGTGCAGCTTCCCGCTCATCGCTAGGAAGTCGCGGTAGCCCTGCTCGGTGTTGCTTTCGCCGGCGCCGGAGAAGCCGCGCAACCGCAGCGCCATCGCGGCAACGTCCTCGTCCAGGTCGAGCACCGCGCCATCTTCGAAGAAGCAGCGCCATTGCGGGTCGATCCGGCGCAGGTCGAGGCTGTCTTCCATCCTCTCCCCCGCCTCGGAGAAGACGCGCGCCAGCACCGACGGCACGGTGAGGATGGTGGGCCCCATGTCGAAGCGCCAGCCGCCGTCCTCGTGCAGCGCCGCCTTGCCGCCGAGCCAGTCGTTCTTCTCGAACAGGACCACCTTGTGGCCGCGCGCGGCCAGGGTGCAGGCGGCGGCCAGCCCGCCCAGCCCGGAGCCGATGACGCCAACGGGATCGATCACGCCACCTCTCCTCCAAGCACGGTCTGTTCCAGCCCCTGTCTCGGAGCGCCCGGCGTCCCGGTCCATTCCATCGCGGTCGAGACCGGGGCGAGCCCGAGCTCGTCGGCCAGCAGCCTGGCGCTGATCCGGGCGCCCTCGAAGATCACCGGCAGGCCGCTGCCGGGATGGGTGCCGCCGCCGACCAGGTACATCCCGTCCGCATCCTCGAACCGGTTGTGCGGCCGGAAGTTCAGCATCTGCCCCAGGTTGTGGGCCAGGTTGAACACCGCCCCCTGATGCACCGACAGGTCGCGCGTCCAGTCCGACGGCGTCATCACCTTCTCGAACACGATCCGCCGCTCGATGTCCGGCACGCCGGCGCGCGCCAGGCGCTCCAGGATCAGGCGGCGATAGCGCGGCGCCGCCTCGTCCCAGTCGATCGTACCGCGCTCGTGCCCGACCGGAACCAGCACGTACAGCGTCGAATGGTTCGGCGGCGCTAGGGCCGGATCGGTGATGCAGGCGTTCTGTATGTAGAAGCAGGGCTCCTCCGGCGGCACCCGGCCTTCCTCCACGTCCTGCAGCGTCTGCCGGTAGTCCTCCGACAGGTAGATGGTGTGGTGCGCCAGCCCGTCGATCCGTCCCTCGATGCCGAGATAGAGCATGAAGGTGGAGCAGGACAGCTTGGCCTTGCTGATCCGCTTGGTGGTCCAGCGGCGCCGCTTGGACGCCGGCACCAGGGTGGACATGGCATGAAGGAAGTCGGCGTTCACCACCACCGCGTCGGCGCGCGTGCTACCGGCGTCGGTGCGCACGCCGACCGCGCGCCTGCCCTCGAACAGGATCTCGCGCACCGGCTCGCCGAGACGGAACTTGGCCCCCATCTGCCGCGCCGCGTCCGCCATCGCCCGCATCACCGCGCCATGGCCGCCGCGCGGATGGAAGATGCCGAACTCGTACTCCATGAAGGCAAGGATGGTGAACAGGCTCGGGCAGCGATACGGCGACATGCCCAGGTACTTGCTCTGGAACGAGAAGCCGAGCCGCACCCGCGGGTCCTTGAACCAGCGCTTGAGGTCGTCGTCCACCGAGGCGAGCGGGCGGAGCAGCCGCAGCGAGCGCAGCACGTCCGGCTTCAGCAGGTCGGACAGGCTGCTGAAGGGGCTCTCCAGCACCGGCCGGAACGCCGCCAGCTTGGCGCGGCTGTCCGCCAGGAAGGCCGGGATCATCGCCGCGTCCTCGGGGCACAGCTCGGCCACCGAGCGCTGCAGGCGGGGGATGTCGCTGCTGGCGGTAATCCGCCCCTGGTTCTCGAAGATCACGTCGTAGTGGGTATCGAGCCGGATCAGCTCGACCGCGTCCTCCAGCCGGCGCCCGCAGGAGGCGAAGATGTCCGCCAGCACGCGCGGATACAGGAAGAAGGTGGGGCCGATGTCGAAGTGGAACCGGCCGCGCTCGCTGGTCGCCTCGATCGTGCCGGAGCGGCCGCCGACGGTGGCGTGCCGTTCGAACACGGTGACGTCAGCGCCGGCATGAGAAAGCAGCATCGCCGCTGCTAGGCCGCCGGGACCGGCGCCTATGATTGAAACCGGACGCGTCATTTCTTCGACACGTTACACGCTTCGTTCTCCCGCACCAGATCCCCCTCCGGTCACATCGACGCTAATCGGGCCTCGCATCCGATGGAAAGCGGTTCCGCCCGCCGCCGTGGGTCGGGCCGGCTGCAACCAGCACCCCCCATCGCGCCTTCGTTGCTCTGGCAACAGGAGACCGTTCATGGCCACCGAACCGAACGACCAGGCGCACGAGAAGGCCCGCGAGCTGGTGGAGGACGCGCTGGGCAAGCTCGCCGAGGACAAGCCCGGCGAGGCGGGGAAGCTGATCGACAAGGCGAAGGCGATCGATCCGTCCGCCGCAGCCGAGGTGGTCGCCGACCTCGACGAGGACACCGGCTCCGACCACACGCCACAGGTCCAGCCTCCGAAGGCCGGCTGAAGCCCGAGTCGGGGCCCGGGTCGAGGACGGCCCGGCGGCATACGCCTTGCCTCCGCCGTCCTGCCGTTCCATCACAGCATCCCATCCGGGCAGGAGGCGTCGGTGTCGGGGTTCCGCTCGCTTTACCGTCACGGCTTCGCCCGCGTCGCAGCTTGCACCCTGCCTGTGGCGCTGGCCGACCCGTGTCGCAACGCCGAGGCCACGGCCGCCCTGGCCGCCGAGGCGGGGATGCAGGGCGCGGTGCTGGCGGTGTTTCCCGAGCTCGGGCTGTCCGGCTACGCGATCGATGACCTGCGCCTGCAGGACGCGCTGCTGGACGCGGTCGAGCAGGGCTTGTCGCTCCTGGTCGAGCGGAGCCGCTCCCTGCTGCCGATCCTGCTGGTCGGAGCGCCGCTGCGCCACCAGGGGGCGCTGTTCAACTGCGCGGTGGCGCTGCATCGCGGTCGCATCCTGGGCGTGGTGCCGAAATCCTACCTGCCGAACTACCGCGAGTTCTACGAGGCGCGTCAGTTCGCGCCAGGGGTCGGACGGGTGGCCGAGACGATCCGGGTCGCGGGCGTCGAGGCGCCGTTCGGCACCGACCTTTTGTTCGAGGCGCACGACCTGCCGGGCTTCGTGCTGGGGGTCGAGATCTGCGAGGATCTCTGGGTGCCGCTGCCGCCGAGCACCGGAGCAGCACTCGCCGGCGCCACGGTGATCGCCAACCTGTCGGCCAGCAACATCGTCATCGGCAAGGCGGAAACCCGGCGCCTGCTGTGCCAGGGGCAGTCGGCACGTGCGCTGTGCGCCTATCTCTATGCCGCCGCCGGCGAGGGCGAGTCCACCAACGACGTCGCCTGGGACGGGCAGGTGTCGATATTCGAGGCGGGCGCGCCGCTGGCGGAGTCGGAGCGCTTTCCGTCCGGACCCCGGGTGCTGGCCGCCGACATCGATCTCGACCTGCTGCGCCAGGAGCGGGCGCGGATGAACACCTTCGACGCCAACCGCGCCGCCCGGCCCGGCGGCGGCTATCGCCGGATCGGGCTCAGGCTGGACCCGCCGGAGGGAGACCATGGCCTGCGCCGGCCGCTGGAGCGGTTCCCGTTCGTGCCCTCCGACCCGGCCCGGCTCGAGCAGGACTGCTTCGAGGCCTACAACATCCAGGTGTCCGCGCTGATGCAGCGGATGCGCGCGATCAACTGCCGCACCCTGGTGATCGGGGTGTCGGGCGGGCTGGACTCGACCCAGGCGCTGATCGTCGCCGCCCGGGCGGTGGACCGGCTCGGGCTCGGGCGCACCGCGATCCGCGCCTACACCATGCCGGGCTTCGGCACCGGCGACGAGACGCGCGCCAACGCCTTGGCGCTGATGGGCACGCTCGGGGTCACCGCCGACACGCTCGACATCCGCCCGTCGGCGACCCTGATGCTGCAACAGATGGGACATCCCGCCGGCCGTGGCGAGCCGGTCTACGACGTCACCTTCGAGAACGTGCAGGCGGGCCTGCGCACCGACTACCTGTTCCGGCTGGCCAACCAGCACGACGGCATCGTGGTCGGCACCGGCGACCTCAGCGAGCTCGGGCTCGGCTGGTGCACCTATGGCGTCGGCGACCACATGTCGCACTACAACGTCAACGCCGGCCTGCCCAAGACGCTGATCCAGCACCTGATCCGCTGGGTGATCAGCGCCCGGCCGTTCGAGCCGGCGGTGCTCGACACCCTGCAGGCGATCCTGGACACCGAGATCTCGCCGGAGCTGGTGCCGGCCGGCGCGGACCGGGCGCTGCAAAGCACCGAAGGCAAGATCGGCCCCTACGCGCTGCAGGATTTCAGCCTGTTCTACCTGCTGCGCTACGGCTTCCGCCCGTCCAAGGTGGCGTTCCTGGCGCTGCGCGCCTGGGAGGACGCCGACCGCGGCGGCTGGCCGCCCGGCTTCCCCGAGCACCTGCGCGCCGAATACGGGCTGGCCGAGATCCGGCACTGGATGGAGGTGTTCCTGCAGCGTTTCTTCGCCTTCAGCCAGTTCAAGCGCTCGGCGGTGCCGAACGGGCCCAAGGTGTCCACCGGCGGCTCGCTGTCGCCGCGCGGCGACTGGCGCGCGCCCTCCGACGCCAGCGCCCGCGCCTGGCTGGACGAGCTGCGCGCCAACGTGCCGGCGGAGGAGCCGACGCGGCTGCTGCGCTAGGGTGGACGGCGAAGGCCAGGGGCCTTGCCCCTGGACCCCATGAAGGGCAAAGCCCTTCAAACCCAATTCTTAAAGTAAAGGGGTCTGGGGCCTCCGGCCCCAGCGGATCGAGCTGCGAAGCAGATCGATGGGCGGAGCCCTGGCCTTGCTTCCTGGCAAAATCAGGTCATTGCGTCAGCCGCTGGCGTCGGCGCCCGGGTCGAGGGCCATCGCCACCTTCTCCTTGTTCCGCTGCGGCAGCAGCTTCATGGTCAGGATGAAGGCGGACAGGAACAGGCAGATCACGTTCTGCACGATGATCGCCCATTGCCCCAGCAGGAGGCCGTAGGTCAGCCAGGCGACGAAGCCGGTCACGGTGATCAGGTACATCTTGAGCGAGATGCCGTCGGTGCTGCGCGACCGGATGATGGCCCAGGCCTGCGGCACGTAGCTCACCATCGACAGGGTGGCGGCGAACAGGCTGACCACGGTGACGGCGTTCAGGTGCATGGTCCGGCTCCAGGGCCCGTTGCCAACGCAACGCGGCCCGGCCGGTCAGGGTTGGACCACGGCCTGACGCAGCCAATCCGCCGTGCCGGCCAGCCCCGCCTCCCAGGCCACCCTTGGGGTCCAGCCGGTCCGCTGCCGCAGGCGTCGGCTGTCGAGGATGTTGACCGGAACGTCGGCAGGGCGTCCGGCCTTGGCCAGGATACGGGCCGGGCGCCCCACCACCCGTGCCGCGTCGTCGATCACCGCGCGCACGCTGCGGCCGATGCCGCTGCCGACGTTGAACAGACGCGGGGCGCCGCCGTCCTCGAACGCCACCGCCAGCATCGCCGCCACCACGTCGTCGATGTGCACGTAGTCGCGCACCACGGTGCCGTCGCCCCAGACCGGGATTGGCACCGGGATCGACGTGTCGGTCAGCAGCCGGTGCAGCACGGAGGCCACCAGCCCCTGCTCGCGCAGCGGATGCTGGTGCGGGCCGTAGGCGTTGGCGATGCGCAGCACCCGATACTCCAGCCCGTACAAGTGGTGATAGAGCGCCAGGTACTTCTCGACCGCGAGCTTGCCGATGCCGTAGGCCGAGATCGGGTCGGTGGGCGCGGTCTCGGCGATCGGCTCCTCGTTCCCCGGGCCGTAGACGGTGCCGCCGGAGGACGCGAACACGATCCGCCGCACCTCCTGGCGCCGGCACGCGTCCAGCAGCCGTATCCGCGCCGGCATGCCGTCGGCCACGATCTGCGCCGGGTTCTCGTTGGAGCTGTTCGGCAGCCCGGCGCCGATCAGGTCGAACACGTGGCTGTGGCCGGCCAGGAGCGCGTCGGGATCGTCGAGGCGCTCGACGTTGCCCTGCCGCCAGGGGGTCCCGGCCAGCGCCGGGGACGGCGCCCGGCGTCCGAACCCGGTGACCGGCAGGCCGCGCGCCCGCAGCGCCAGGCACAGGTTGGTGCCGATGAAGCCGCCCGCTCCCAGCACCAGGCAGCGCGTGTCGGCCGACGCGGTCAGGACCGCTTCCGGGTGGCGCGCATGCGCAGCCTGAGCCAGGGATGGCGCGCCTCCACGAACCGCACCATCCGGTGCTTGTTCTCGTCCTGCTCGGTGATCGCGTTGACCATCGAGCCGGGATGCACGCGGTAGAAGGCGAGCTCCTCGGCCACCGGCACGCCGAACTGGCCGAGCTCGGCCAGGCGGCACCACAGGCTGAAATCCTCCCAGCCCATGGCGTCGCGCCGCACGTAGTAGCCGCCGGCAGCCGCCCAGGCCCACTTGGCGATTGTCGCCATGGCGTCGATGTAGTTGCCCGACGCGAGGTGCGACGGGTCGAACGGCGCCGCCCCCATCACCGCGTCGCTGCCGCCGAACTGCCGGATCCGCGGATAGGCGAAGGCGGCCAACGGCTCGGCGTCCAGCGTGGCCAGCATCCGCTCGCAGGCCTCCGGCGCCAGCCGGTTGTCGGAGTCGAGCACGGTGATCCAGGGGGTCTCAGCCTCGTCGAACACGGCGTTGCGCGCCCCGCCCAGCCCGGCGTTCGCGAGCGTCTGCAGGATGCGCAGCCGGTTGAAGCGCAGCCGGTTGCGTTCGGCCCAGTCCAGCAGCAGCGCCACCGAGTTGTCGCGCGAGCCGTCATCGACCACCACCAGGTCGATCAGCTCGACCGTCTGCGCCAGCACGGAATCCAGCGCCTCGCCGAGATGCGCCTCGTAGTTGTAGGAGGTCATGCCGACGGTGACGCGGGCCTCGCCCAAGGCGTCGTGGAAGAACAGCACCCTGGTGTCGGGGATCTCCGGCAGGCCGGCGCCGCGATAGGCGCCGCGGCTCATCGCCAGGGCGCTGGCGCGCGCCCCGTCCGCGCCGCCGTCCAGACCGCGAAGCAGCAGCGTCCACAGCTCCGACTGCCGCCGCGGCCCGAACTGCCACAGGCTGTCGTGGTAGGCGTTGCCCGCCACACGCCGGCGCAGCGCCGGATCGTCCACCAGGCGCAGCAGCACCTGCTCCCAGGCCGCCGCCCCGTCCGGCAGGAAGCCGGTGACCCCGTCCTGCACCGCGCGCCGGAACGGACCGGTGGGGGTGGCGACCACGCACACGCCGGCCAGCGCCGATTCGAAGTATTTCAGCTCGCTCTTGGCCTCGCAGAACGGGTTGCCCTGTTCCAGCGGGCAGAGCGAGATGTCGAACCGCGCCAGCTCTCCCGGCAGCTCGGCCAGGGGCACCATGTCGCGCCACTCGATCCGCGCGGCGAAGGGCAGCAGCTCCGGGAACTCCTCGACCAGCAGAAGGCCCTCGCCGCTCCGCCCGTCGCGGAACAGCACCAGCACCACGTCCGGCCGCTGGTCCAGCACCCGCGCGACGGCGCCGGCCACGGTGGCGAAGTCCTTCTGGTGGGTCCGCGTGCCGCCGGCATAGCCGATCCGAACCGTCCCGTCCGACGGCCGTTCCCCGCGCAGCCGCACGGCGTAGCGCGACGCGCGCTCGGTGGCGTCATCGAAGCCGTTCGGGATCACGTGCACGACCGGGTGCAGCAGCCCCGCCCCCCGGGCCAGCTCGGCGGTGGTGGTGGTGCACAGATCGCAGCTCGTCAGGGTGCGCTGCATGGCCTGGAAGTAGGAGCGGCCTTCCGCTTCGGACACGAAGGTGGTGCGCAGCCCGTCGATGATCTCGGCCACCGCCAGCGCCGGCTGCACGATCAGGTCGTCCACGTCGAATGCGACCCGGGTGCGCGCGGCGTGGGCCAGCTCCAGCATGGTCCCGACATGCCCGCTCCACCCGGCGCGCCACAGCACCACCAGGTCGGCGGCGCGGAGGTTGTCCGGACCGACGGCGAAGATGTCCACCACCTCCGTGTCGTAGCCGGCGCTGGCGCAGGCGGCGGCGGCGCGTTGGGTGCGGTAGGTCGCCCCGGGGGTCCCCGGCTCGCCGGCCACGAACAGGATGCGACGGATCGGGCGCCATCCGGTCAGCCGGTCCGGAGCCGTCGGCGGCCGCTCTGGTTCGGGTGCTGCGTCCGGCAACGGCGGGGCATCCGGCTCGGGGAGGGGCAGGGGAACCGGTTCCGGGGGCCGCATCGTCGGCAGTGGCGGTGGGAGCGCGTCCGGCGGCGGCGACACCCGCTCCGGCGGACGCATCGCCGGCGCGGAAGGGCGCAGCCGCGCGGCCAGGCCGCGCAGCGGCCGGGTCAGCCGCCAGGACGTCGAGCCGTGCAGCGCGTCGATAACCCGCTCGCGGTCTGCCAGCGCCTGCCGGCTCGACGCGAGCTGGTCCCGGACCCGGGCCAGGTCGCGCTGCGCTCCGAGCAGGTCGCGAAGCGTGCCGTCATGCGCGTCATGCGTTTGGCGCTGCGCCTCGGCGCTCGCGGCGTGGGCGGCGGCGAGGGCCTGCCTGGCCTGGTCCAGCTCGGCGGACGCCCGGTCGCGCGACGCCGCCGCCACGTCGCGGTCGGCCTGCAGCCCGGCCGCCTCCCGGGACAGGCGGTGCCGCTCCGCCTTTGTAGTTGCCAGCGCGTCCCGCAACCGGTCATGCGCGTGGCCGAGCGCGTCGAGCGCCCGGGCGCGGCCGTCCGACTCCGCGGCCAGCAGGGCCCGGTCCGCCTCCGTTTGTTGCAGCTCGGCCGCCAGCGCGTCGGCGGCCCGCGCCCGCTTCGACAGCGCCGCACCGGCGCGCGCGTCGCGCACGCGCGCGTGGTCCGCTTCCCAGCGCTCGCCCAGCAACGCCAGCCGGTCCCGCAGCCTGGCCGCTGCCGTCGGGTCGGCATCGAGCGCGAACAGCGGTCGCAGCGACGGCGGCACCTCGCCCGGCGCCAGCACGCCCAGCCCGTGCCCGTGCAGGAACTCGAATCCCGGATGTCCTGTCCGCAGCTCCGTCCAGACGCGCCAGACCTCGGTGCCGTCCCCTGCGTTGGTGCCGTGCAGCAGCACCACCGCCTGGGGCGACAGCTTGGGCACCCATTCGGCATAGATGCGGGCCACGTTTCCCGCACGGTGGCCATGAATATGGAGCAGATCGATGCTGCCGTCCTCGAACCGGGACAATGCGTTCTCGAGCGGCATGTGGAGCAGGCGGGAGAACGCGTTGTAGCGGGCGTCATGGAACCGGGTCAGCTCGGCGAACGCCGTTTCGCCCTCCGGATTGGGCGCGTCGCCGGTCCACCGATCCACGGCGTAGCAGCGCGTGGGCAGGCCGGACGAGATCACCGACTCGCAGAATCCGGCGTAGGAAACCCCGCTCCGGGTGCCGAGTTCAACCAGCAGCGCCGGCCTGAGGGTGCGCACCAGCCAGGCGGCGAAGGGCAGGTGGCCATACCAGACGCTGTCGACCTCCCGTCGCACCGGCCGCGAGAACAGCGGGTCCAGGGACGGCGCCAGAAGGGCGGCCAGCCCGCCATTCGATAGGCCTGGAGGCGGCTCGACGGGATGCGGCATAGACTGGATGGGTGGCGCAGCCTCCAGGCGCCGTCAATGGCGGCACGGTCGCGACGGCGACACGGGCGATTAAGGTTCGGTGGCGCAACGATAGCTGGAACACGTGTTGTTACGACATGTTCGCGAGGTTGACGGCGTTTCGACACAGTTCTGTCATGAATCGAGACGTGGAAGGCTCGGCAATGCTTCACTCAAGATTAAGTCACCGCCGATAAAGCAATTTAGGTTGCACCGCGTCATATCCAACGCTAGGTTGCAATTGCACGCGGTAGTCGTTGCGGCATCCCGCAGGGGTTGTCGCCAGCTTGTAGGGAGATGGAATCATGGCAGGTGGTGTAGTCACAGTGAGTGGGTCTCAGGGGGCGCACATCCCTGTGACCATAAACGGGAGTCAGGCGTACTCGCTGGCGCAGACCTATGCGACTGCGATCAACACCGCCGCTGCCAACGGCAACCTGACCGTCACCAACGGCTCTGGCGACAGCTTCAGCCCGAGCGGCTCGCCGTCCACCGCGGTCAACGAGTTCGTCGCGACCACGGGCGGCTTCTACACCTACCCGTCGGGCTACGGGTATCTTACGACCGACACCACCTCCAAGGTGTTCATCGACGCCAGCGCGGCGGCGACCGGCACGACGCTGAATACCCTGGTCGGCACCGGCGGCGCGGTCTACCTGGCCGGTTCCGAGTCGGGTGTGTTCATCTCCGGCGGCGGCAACAACCTGTTCATCAACTCGGGTGCCGGCGCTTATTCCGTCGCCACCAGCGATGGCAATGACAGCATCTTCGCCGGCTCGGGTGCGACCACCATCGCCCCCGGACTGGGCAACAACCTGGTCTACCTGGGCGCAGGCGCGGACACCGTGTTGTCCTCCGGCACCGACCGCATCTTCGCCAGCACCGGAGCGGGCACGGTCGACGTCACCGGCAGCAGCAGCACCATCTACGGCAGTTCCGGCAGCCTGACCGTCGACGACACTCAGGGCACGGGCACCAGCATCGTCGGCGGCAGCGGCCCCTCCACCGTGTTCGGCGGCACCAGCGACACCATCGCCGCGTCTGGCGCCACCACCGTCTACGGCGGCACGAACACCACCTTCAACGAGACCGGCAGCGCCTCCCTGCTGTTCATCGGCACCGGCGGCAGCTCGACCATCAACTCCGGCGCCGGCACGGCGACGGTGTTCGGGTCGAACGGCTCCAACATCCAGTACAGCGGTGCCGGCACCCTGATCGCGGGCGCGGGCAACGAGACCCTGAACGGCTCCGGCAGCACGCAGGGCTTCGCCGGTTTCGTCACCAACACCGGCACCACGACCTCCGGTGCGGTCATCATCGGCGGCACCGGGGCCGACACGCTGGTGGCCGGCGTCGGCACGCAGACCCTGACCGGCGGCTCGGGTGCCGGCAACGTGTTCGACATCGCCGCCAACGGCACGATGAGCGCCGCGACCATCACCATCAGCGACTTCGGCAGCGCGACCGGCAACTTGGTCGCCCTATATGGTTACGGCGCGAACGAGGTCAGCAACGCGGTCTCGACCGCCAAGACCTCCGGCTCCAGCACCACCATTACCCTCGCCGACAACTCCACCGTCACGTTCGCTAACGTCACCAACATCAACAACGTGCACATCATCGGCGGCTGATACGGCTATCGGATGGGCGGGCCTCTGGCCCGTTCCACCTGGGCGTGCAAGAAACCGGGCCTCTGGCCCGGTTTTCTTATGGGCTGCTCCCAGTCGCCGGCGGATCGTGATGGACCCAGACCTGCCCTTGCCTGCGTCGGCCGCCGCAGGCGGTCCCGGTGCGGATCCGGAGCGGGAAACGCTGCGTCGCGAGCTCGACGCGACCAAGGCCCTGCTGGACAGCGTCCAGGCCAGCCTCCGGCTGCAGGGCCTGCGCGGGGACGGGCTGCAGGCCGGGCTCGACGGTGCCCGCCACCGGATCGGGCAGCTCGAACGCTCCGTCTCGTGGCGGCTGACGACGCCGCTGCGCTATGCCCGCGCCCTGGCTGCCGGTCGGCTGCCGACCGGCCACAGCTTCGCCGAGGCCGCGTCCCACCTCGCGGCGATCGTCCGGGACGAGGGGCTTCCCGGGCTTGGGCGACGCGCCAGGCGGATGCTGCCCGCCCCGCCCCGGTTGCCGCGACGGGCCGGATCCGGTGCTTCCGACGGCCAGGACCAGGACGCGGCGATCCATCCCTACCAGTCCCGTTCCGCCACCCGTCCCGGCCTGTTGTCGCCGCAGATCCTCATCGTCGCCGAGCTCAGCGTGCCGCAATGCGCGAAGTACCGGGTCTGGCAGAAGAAGGAGCTGTTCGAGCGCCTGGGCTGGTCCTGCCGCGTCCTCGGCTGGCGCGAGATCGACCACGTCACCACCGCCTTGCAGCTCTGCACCGAGGTGATCTTCTACCGCGTGCCGGGCGAGCCGGCGGTGCTGTCGCTAATTGCCGAGGCCCGGCGGGTCGGGCTCGACCCGTGGTGGGAGGTGGACGACCTGATCTTTGACGAGGTGCTCTACCGCCAGAACAGCAACCTCCTCACCCTGGAGCCGGCGCTGCGCCGCGAGGTGCTCAAGGGCGTCGGGCTCTACCGGGTGGCGATGCTCGCCTGCCGCCGCTGCGTCGCCTCCACCGCCAGCCTCGCCGCCCGCATGCGGGACGCCGGGATCGAGGAAACCCGCGTGGTCGAGAACGCGCTCGACAGCGAGACCCTGGACGTGGCCTCGGATCTGCGCGCGAGGCGGGCGGCGTCGCCCGAGGACGGCCCGATCACCATCGTCTACGGGTCGGGCACCAAGACCCACGACGCGGACTTCGCCTGTGCGGCCCCCGCGATCCTGGCCCTGATGCGGCGGCACCAGCGCGTGCGTCTGCGCATCGTCGGCGACCTCACCCTGCCGCCCGCGTTCGAGGCGCTCGCCGACCGGGTCGAGGAGATTGCCGGCACCAACTACCGCGCCTATCTCGGCCTGCTGGCGGAGGCCGACATCGCCATCGCGCCGCTCGAGGACACGGTGTTCAACGACGCCAAGAGCAACATCAAGTTCCAGGAGGCGGCGATCCTGGGGATCCCCTCGGTCTGCTCGCCGCGCCAGAGCTTCCGCGAGGTGGTGGTGCAGGACCACAACGGCCTGTTGGCCGACACCGAGGTAGAATGGGAGCAGGCGCTGGAGCGGCTGATCCAGGACCCGGCGCTGCGCCGGCGCCTGGGCGCACAGGGACTCGCCGACGTGCTGGAGCGCTATGCCCCGGACCGGATAGCCCGCGAGCAACTGGCAGGGATCGCCGGCCTGCCCGAGCCCGGACCGCGCGGCTCGTTGCGTGTCCTGTCCGCCAACATCTTCTTCCCGCCGCAGAGCTTCGGCGGCGCCACGGTGGTGGCGCAGGAGCTGGCGACCCGGCTCGACCGGACCGACGGGGTCGAGCTCTGCGTGTTCACCTCCAGACCGCCCGTCACGGACCGTCCGGCCTCGCTGCTGCGCTACGACTGGGACGGCATCCCGGTGTTCGCCACCAGCCTGTCGGCCTCCAGCGACCAGGTGGTGCAGCTCGACAACCCGTCCATGGTGACCACCTTCGGCCACCTGCTCGACGCGTTGCGGCCCGACGTGGTGCACGCGCACTCGATCCAGGGCTTCGGCGCCTCGATCCTGCGCCTGTGCCGCGAACGCGGCATCCCCTACGTGGTCACGCTGCACGATGCCTGGTGGCTGTGCGATCGCCAGTTCATGGTGCGCGGCGACAACCGCTACTGCTTCCAGAGCCGGATCGACCTGCGCGTCTGCCAGACCTGCCTGCCGCACGCGCACCATCTGGGCGAGCGCATGCGGATCATGATGTCGGTGCTCGACGGCGCGGCGCTGCTGCTGTCGCCGAGCGAGTCGCATCGCGGGCTCTACCTCGCCAATGGCATGGCGCCGGAGCGGGTGCGGGTGAACCGCAACGGCATCCGCCTGCCGATGGCACCCCGCACCCCACGCCGTCCCGACACGCCGGTCCGGTTCGGCTTCGTCGGCGGCGCCGAGCCGATCAAGGGCTACCACCTGATATGCCGCGCGTTCGAGCGCCTCGACCGGTCGGACTGGGAGCTGGTCCTGGTCGACAACACCCTGAACCTCGGCTTCCATTCGATCGACGTGTCCAACTGGCGCGTGGACGGCACCGTCACCGTGATCCCGGCCTACACCCAGGACGGGCTGGACGCGTTCTTCGACCGCATCGACGTGCTGCTGTTCCCGTCGCAGTGGAAGGAAAGCTTCGGCCTCAGCGTGCGCGAGGCCCTGGCCCGGGACGTGTGGGTGATCGCGACCGACGGCGGCGGCCAGTCGGAGGAGATCGTGGACGGCGTGAACGGCAGGCTGATCCCGCTCGACGGACGGGTGGACGGCCTGCTGGAGGCGATCGGCGAGATCCTTCTGGCGCCGCACCGCCTCGATGGTAGCAACCCGCACGCGCAGTCGATCGCGACCTATGACGGCCAGGCGGCCGAGCTGCTGGCGGTCCTGCGCGAGGCCACCGGGATCAGCGTAGCAGGGTCCGCATCGCTTGCCCACGGTCCCGGGTGATGGCGGCGTAGAGCAGGCGCATCCTCAGGGTTTGTTCCGGACAAGGCGGCACCAGCGGCGCCCCGTCGCCCAGGTGCCGGTCGATCCACTCGGCCGGGAAGATCGGGCTCGCCGCGACCGCCTTCCGCCAGGCGCCGACCCAGCGCACGGCAGCCGGGTTGTCGCGCAGCAACTCGACCTTCACGAATGGCACGCTGCCGTCGCGGATCACCGACAGGAAGTCGAGATGCATCGGGTTGCCCGGTACCAGGCGGCGCAGCCGACGCGCCGGCGGCCGCGCGCGCGCCGCCCAGCGCAACCCCTCGGCACGGATCGCGGCCCCCAGCCCGAGCTCTCCGTGCAGCACGATCTCCGCCTTGCCCATGTCGCGGAACGGCTGGCGCAGCACGCGCGCGACCGCCGGTGCTGCGAAAGCCCGTGCGCTCAGGCAGAGGAACCAGGACTGCAGGTGCCAGGCGCCTTCCCGCGACTCGACCATTCCCCAAACGTCCGGCATTCCCGCTTCCATCTCCGCGACGAGGGGTGCGAGCGGCACGAGCGGCCCGAACACGCTGTCGTTGGCGAGCAGGATCGTTCCGGCACCGTCGGCACAGCCGTGCGCGACGAGATCCTGCCAGGCGCCGAAGTCGAGGCCACGGTTCGGGCGCGGATGCGGCGTGGCACCGAGGAGCGCCAGCGCCGCACGGTCGTCATCGTGCGGCTGCGCCACGCCCGACATCGCGACATGGGTCCTGAAGCCGCACAGGCTCAGTTGCCGGAGATAATGCAGCACATGCGGTGCGATGCGGCCGCTTCGGTCGAAATGAGCGAACAGGCAGGTACGTATCATTTTTCAAACAAGCGCGGGACAGGTTGTGAAGTTTGCAGGTCTTTAACGAAGGGTCATGCCTGGCTCCGTCCCTTGCAGTGCTGCAAAGGCAGGATTACGGCATTGTATGGGAAAACTTCTTGGCGGTCGGCGGGAAGGGGGCTAAAGCCGATCGTGAACGGCAGGCTGTGGCGTTTTGCGTGCAACAGTGTCTTGCCGATTCGATCAGGAGAAACCCGTTTTCATGAGCAAGGCCTTCATTGCCGGCGTGATCCAGGATTCCGTCGACTGCACCGGTGTCGCCGCGAACCAGGCGGCCGCCGACCTGATCGCGGCGATCGTGCGCGAGCTCAAGAAGGAAGGCGGCTTCACGCTTCCCTCGTTCGGCACCTTCACCGTGCGCAAGACGAAGGCACGCAAGGCGCTGAACCCGCGCACTGGCGAGGCGGTCAAGGTGAAGGCCGGCAAGACAGTGCGGTTCAAGGCCAGCCCGAACCTCAAGAAGGCCGTCTGATCCCGGCGGCTCCGGTTCGGCTGCATCGGACCGGGCCAGGGGTTCCTCGTTGGACGCTGGCTGGGGCGGGAGGATTCGAACCTCCGCATGGCGGAATCAAAATCCGCTGCCTTACCACTTGGCGACGCCCCACCATCCCGGCGCCGGTTCTCAATAGGAGCCGGCCGGACCCTCGTAAAGGGCGCCCGGTTCAGGTCAGCGGATCGACCGGACCGGGATCCAGTCCTGGCGGCGGCGGCATCGGGGGATCCGACGGGTCCGGATCCAGCATCAAGGTGTCGTCGATCGTTTCCGGCTCTGCCGCCGGCATGGCCGAGCCGAACAGCGGGCGCTGCAGCAGCCGGCCGACGCGCTCGGCCTGGTCCAGCGCCTTGTCGAGCGCTGCCATGGTTCCCGACAGGTCCTCGCTGTTGTCCCTGTCCCAGGCGCGCACCGCACGCAGCCACACCGCGATCACGCCCTGGACGCGCAGCAGGCCGCCCAGGCCGGTGGTGTCGAGGCCGGCGGCGGCGGCGATCCAGGCCATGCTGTCGCCGGTCGCTGCGGCCAGCAGCAGCGCCAGCGGCGGATCCAGCGGCAGCGCGCGCAGCACCGACTGCACCCCGCCGCGTTGCTGCTGCAGCACGTCGATCCGGCGCATCATCAGGTCGAACAGCCGCTCGCGCACGGTGCCGGTCGAGCCGTCGTCGGCCAGGGCCGAGCGGTCCGCGAACTGGCCCAGCCGGATCAGCACGGTGCTGCGCATCGGGAACCGCACCCGCGCCTCGTCCAGGGGCAGCCCGGCCTCGCGCGCAGCCTCCACCACCGTCACGCGGCGCCAGCCGACCGCCTCGGCGCGCGTCATCGCCGCCTGGATCAAGGCCTGGTCGAACGTGTCGTGGTCCATGCCGTCCATCCCATTCGTCCGCACGCCGTCCGCGCGACAGATAGTCCGCGCCACCACCCGGTCTGGATGCGGGATGTGGTCCTGGAGCATGATCGTTTGATCATGCTCCGCTTCGGCTCGATAAAGAGCAGCTTTATCAGGCAGGTGAAACCGCGAAGCGGTTCAACCTGACCTGATGCCGCTCTAGCTTGCAAGCGCCCGCGACCGGACGGTCGCGGCACGCACCGCCTCGTGCAGCGCCTGCGGCCAGGCCTCGTCCGCCATCAGCACCGACAACGCCGCCTCGGTGGTGCCGCCCGGGCTGGTCACCGCCCGGCGCAACGCCGACGCGTCCTCGGGCGAGGCGGCGAGCAGGGCGCCGGCGCCGGCGACGGTTTCCCGCGCCAGGCGGCGCGCCAGGGGGGCTGGCAACCCCTGCGCCGTTCCGGCCGCTTCCAGCAGCTCGGCGAGCAGGAACACGTAGGCAGGCCCGCTGCCGGACACGGCGGTGACTGGATCGAGCAGCGCCTCGTCCTCCATCCAGGCGACGCCGCCGACGGCACGGAGCAGCCGGTCGCACAGGGCGCGCCCGGCCTTGTCCACCGACGGCTCCGCCACCGCGGCCGAGATGCCGCGCCCGATCGCGGCCGGGGTGTTGGGCATCGCCCGCACGATCCCGCTCGCGTCGGGAAGCGCTGCGCGCAGGCCGGACAGGGTGCGTCCGGCCATGATCGACAGCACGGTGGTCCCGCCCGCCGATGCCGCCACCGCCGCCATCGCTGCGTCCGCCGCCTGCGGCTTGATCGCCAGCACGATCGCAGCCGGCCGGAAGCCGGACGGAATGGCGGCGGTGTCCGCCACGGCCAGATGCGGCCCCGCCTGCGGCCGCCCGGCTGGGCTCGGCTCCACGATCACAGACGGGGACAGCCCGTCCGCGTCCCAGCCGGCCAGCAGGGCGGAGCCCATACGGCCGCACCCGACCAGGAGCAACGGCGGGATCGGCGCCTCGTCGCCTGTGGCGCCCACCCCGGTCAGGCCTCGCCGGCGCACTCCAGCATGGCGCATTCCAGCGCTTCCGCCGGCGACTTGCCGCCCCACAGCACGAACTGGAACGCCGGGTAGAAGCGCTCGCACTCGGTGATGGCGATGTCGACCATGTCCTCCAGGCTTTCCACCGAGGCGCCGGCGGCGCCGCGCAGCAGAACCGCATGGCGGAACAACGGCATGCCATCCTCCGGATCCATGCCGAAATGCCCGATCCACAGCCGCTCGTTGGCCAGCGCCAGCAGTTCGAACAGGGCGCGCCGCTGCGTGCCCGGCACCTTCAGGTCGAAGGCGCAGGTGAAGTGCATCGCGCTGATCTCGCGCGACCAGGAGAAATAGAGCCCGTAGTCGCACCATTTGCCCGGCGCCTCGGCGGCCATCTCGGTGTCGGTGCGGCGGTCGAACGCCCATTCGTAGCCGCCGACGATCTGTTCCATCACGTCGAGGGGATTGGAGGCGGGCTGGCTGGTCTGCATGTTCAAG
This sequence comes from Lichenicola sp., assembly GCA_965198655.1. Classification (GTDB taxonomy): domain Bacteria; phylum Pseudomonadota; class Alphaproteobacteria; order Acetobacterales; family Acetobacteraceae; genus Lichenicola. Next base: position 798,827 of record OZ240668.1, read on the forward strand.
GCAGGCATGTGGGCTCCCCAGCGGTGGAGGGCGGCCCGGTGGATGCCGGGCCCCGTGTCTGCGAACCGGGCTTGCCCGCCGGGTCTGGCGAGGCGGCCCGATCCTCGCGAATCAGGCGGCCGCCATGCCCGGGGTCCACCCGATGCGAGCCTATGGGCGCTGCGCCCGGGCTGCAAGCGTCCAGGCTGTGGGCATCCGGCCCGCAATCGTGGAGGTTGCAGCGGTGCCGGCCGTTGGCAGCCGCCGTGACCCTTTCTTCGAGGTCGTCCGGTCGCGGTCAGTCCACCAGCGGCAGCGCGTCGGGCGGCAGGTCGCTGCGCGGCGGCGGCCCCCCCGGAGCGCCGGCGGTGCCGTGATCGTCGTGCATCGCGGGTGCCGGTGCGGTGCCGGCCAGCGCTTCCAGCGCCGACAGCCGCGCTTCCAGCAGCGCGATCCGCGCGGTCGCGGCTTCCTGGGCGTCGCGGGCGTTGGCGGCGAGCTCGCTCACCGCGTCGAACTCCTCGCGCCGCACCAGCGACAGCGCCGACAGCGCCTCGTCGACGCGGGAGCGCACCAGCGTGCCCAGCTCCTCGCCGATGCCGGCCAGAGCGGAGAAGGCGCCGCCGGCGACGCCGGCGAAGTCGTCGAAGATGCGGGACCGTTCGGCCATGTCGTGTCCTCCCCGGGGCACGTCCCGGTCGTGGGACGATGGATGGACTATGGTGCGCCGGGACGCCGGTGTCACCGTTCCCCCGCTGGCCCCCCGCTGGCATCATCCGGCACCTCGCCTATAACCGGCGCATGATCCTGCTCACCGGCGGCGCCGGCTTCATCGGCTCGTGCCTCCATGCCGCGCTGCAACGGCGCGGCTGCGAGACCGTGGTGCTGGACCGGCTCGGCTCTGAGGGTAAGTGGCGCAACCTGCGCCGTCATCCGCCGCAGCGCCTGCTTGCGCCGGAGCAGCTCGACGACTTCCTGGCCACCACGCCGCCGCTCGACGCGGTGGTGCATTTGGGTGCGATCAGCGAAACCACCGCCCGCGACGGCGACCTGGTGTGGCAGAGCAACGTTGCGCTGTCGCAGCGCCTGTGGTGCTGGTGCGCGCACCAAGGCGTGCCGTTCCTGTACGCGTCCTCCGCCGCCACCTATGGCGCAGCCACCGGGGCGGGCGTGTTCTCCGACCATCCGTTCGGCCTCGATGCCTTGCGGCCGCTCAACCTGTACGGCTGGTCCAAGCACGCCTTCGACCTGTGGGTGCATCGGACGGTCGAGCGCGGCGGGCCGTCGCCGCCGCACTGGGCAGGGTTCAAGTTCTTCAACGTCTACGGCCCGAACGAGTATCACAAGGGTTCCATGGTCTCGGTGGTGAAGGTGAAGCACGACGAGGTGGCGGCGGGCGGGGCGGCGCGGCTGTTCCGCTCCGACCGGCCGGGCCTCGCCGACGGCGCGCAGGCGCGCGACTTCGTTTGGGTCGGCGACGTGGTCGACGTGCTGCTGTGGCGGCTGGACACGCCGGCGGCGAACGGGCTGTTCAACCTCGGCACCGGCGTCGCCCGCTCCTACCTCGACCTGGCCCATGCGGTCTGCGACGCCGCCGGGGCGCCGCGGCGGGTCGAGTTCGTCCCCATGCCGGACGCGTTGCGCGGCCAGTACCAGTCCTATACCTGCGCCGACATGACGCGGCTGCGCGATGCCGGCTACGCTGAACAGTTCACGCCGCTGGAGGAGGGGGTGCGCCGCTACGTCGCCCTGCTCGACTCCGGCGACCCGTATCTTTAGAGCAGATCCCGATCAGGCGAACTCGCCTGATCGGGTGAAGATGCTCGCCAGAACAACAAGCTAGAGCATTCGACGTGAGCTCCGAGCGAACGAGAAATGCTCTAAAGCGCTCGAGGACCGATCCCGCCCATGCTGCCCGTGCTGGTGTTCCCCGACTTCGACCCGGTGCTGGTGCATCTGGGCCCGTTCGCGATCCGCTGGTACGCGCTCGCCTATATCGTGGCGCTGGTGATCGGCTGGCGGGTAATGCGGCGCATGGCGCTGCGCGTGCCGCAGGTGGCGACGCTGCCGCAGGTGGACGACTTCCTGACCTGGGCCACGCTGGGCGTCGTGCTCGGCGGCCGGCTCGGCTACGTGCTGTTCTACCAGCCCGGCCTGTACCTTTCGCACCCGGCGGCGATGCTGGAGCTGTGGCACGGCGGCATGAGCTTCCACGGCGGCGTGCTCGGCGTGGTGGTGGCGCTCGTGATCTTCACCCGCCGGCGCGGCATCCCGCTGCTGGGCTTCGCCGACCGGCTGGCGGTGGAGATCCCGATCGGGCTCGGGCTCGGCCGCTGCGCCAACTTCATCAACGGCGAGCTGTGGGGGCGTCCGGCCGACCCGTCGCTGCCCTGGGCGATGATCTTCCCGCGCGTGGACGCGGTGCCGCGACACCCGAGCGAGCTGTACGAGGCGTTGCTGGAAGGCCTGGTGCTGCTGGCGGTCATGCTCGTGCTGGCGCGCCGGCAACCGTTGCGCGAGCGCGCCGGGCTGCTGACCGGCGCGTTCCTGCTCGGCTACGCGGTGCTGCGCGCGTTCGCCGAGCATTTCCGTCAGCCGGACGCGTTCCTGAACTACCTCGCCTTCGGCACCACCATGGGCCAGTTGCTGTGCATCCCGATGGCGATCGCGGGGATCGGCCTGATCCTGTACGCCAGGCGCGCGCCGGTGCTGGCGCCGCTCGCGGTCGAGGATCCGGTTTGAGCCAGCCTGCCCCCGGCGGGGGTGCGGAACGGCTCGACTGGTACATGGCCCGTGCCAACGCCGCCTACTACGCCGGGCACGACCCGTTCGCCGATTTCACCACCGCGCCCGAGATCACCCAGGCCTTCGGCGAGATCCTCGGCGCCTGGGCGGCGGTGACCTGGCAGGCGATGGGAGCGCCGGCGGAGGTGCTGCTGGTCGAGGCCGGGCCGGGCCGCGGCACGCTGATGGCCGACGCGTTGCGCCTGGTCGGGCGGGTCGCGCCGGCGTTCGGCCGGGCGATCCGGCTGCACCTGGTGGACACCTCGCCCCGCCTGCGCGCGGCCCAGGCGGAGGCGCTGTCCGGCAGCGGCATCGTACCCGCCTGGCACGACCGCCTGGACGACCTGCCGGACGAACCGTTCATCCTCCTCGCCAACGAGTTCCTCGACGCCCTGCCGATCCGCCAGCTCCTGCGCACCGCCGGCGGCTGGCTCGAGCGCTGGGTCGAGGGGGACCGGTTCGTGCTGCGCGACACGGATTTGCAGCCGGTGGCGCTCCCTGGACGGTCGGTGGCGCAGGGCGAGGTGCTGGAGCTGTGCGAGCCGGCGATGGATGCCGTGCGCTTCCTCGCGCGGCAGTTGTCGCGCCAGCCCGGCGCCGCCCTGTTCCTGGACTACGGATCCGACCGCCCCGGCACCGGCGACACGCTGCAGGCGCTGCGCCACGGCCGCCCGTCGCCGCCGCTGGAGCATCCGGGCGAGGCCGACCTGACCGCCCATGTCGACTTCCCCCTGCTGGCGCACCTGGCCCGCGAGGAGGGCGCGGCGGTGCACGGGCCGGACGGGCAGGGCGCGTTCCTGGACCGGCTCGGCTTGTTCGCGCGCACCGAGCGGCTGGCGCGCGGCCGGCCGCCGGAGCAGGTCCGGGCGCTGGTGGACGGCGCGCACCGGCTGGCGGCGCCAGAGCGGATGGGGCGCCTGTTCAAGGTGCTGGCCCTGTGCCACCCGGCGATGACGTTGCCTGGCTTCGACGGAGGAGGAGCGTCGTGAGCGACGAGACCGATCCCCCGTTCCTCCAGGCGGCAACGCTGTCGCCGGTCCGCCACGGCTTCTTCACCCGGATCGGCGGCGTGTCCGAGGGGCCTTATGCGAGCCTGAACTGCAGCGTCGGCAGCGGCGACACCCCGGACGCGCTGCGCGAGAACCGCCGACGCGTGGCGGACGCCATGGGCGTCGCCCCCGACCGGCTGCTCGGCGTCACCCAGGTGCACGGCGACGCGGTGGCGGTGGTCGCGGAGCCGTGGCGGCCGGGCGAGGGCCCGCGCGCCGACGCCATGGTCACCGACCGGCCCGGCCTGGCGCTTGGGATCATCACCGCCGATTGCGGCCCGGTGCTGCTCGCCGACCGGACGCGCGGGATCGTCGGCGCCGCCCATGCCGGCTGGCGGGGTGCCACCTGCGGCATCCTGGAGGCCACGGTCGCCGCGATGCGACGGCTGGGCGCGCGAGAGATCGCCGCCGCGGTCGGGCCCTGCATCGCGCAGGCGAGCTACGAGGTCGGACCGGAGCTGCGGGACGCGTTGGTCGCGGCCGGGACCATCCCCGACCCGGACCGCTTCTTCCTGCTCGGCCGCGACGACCGGCTGCAGTTCGACCTGTCCGGCTACTGCCTGGCCCGGCTCCATAGGTGTGGCATCGAGGACGTCGAGGTGCTCGGCTGCGACACCCGCACCGACGAGGCGCGGTTCTTCAGCCACCGGCGACGCACGCTCGCCGGCGGTGGCCCGATCGGGCACCAGATCTCGGTCGTGGCGTGGCCGGACCGCCCGACCGCCGGCCGGACGGGTTGAGGCCGATGTCTCGCGCCGCGGTGTTCGTCGATGCCGGCTACCTGTTCGCCGAGGGTTCGGTGCTGCTGACCGGCGCCCGGCAGGACCGGGTCCGGCTGTCGCTCGACGTCGAGGGGGTCGTCGCGGCGCTCCGGCGGGAGGTCGAGAAAAGCACCGGCTGCTCCCTTCTGCGCATCTACTGGTATGACGCGAGCCGGTCGTCGCTTCCGGGGCCCGAGCATGTCGGCCTCGCCGAAGCGCAGAACGTCAAGCTCCGCCTCGGCCGGATCAACGAGGCCGGCGAGCAGAAGGGGGTGGACGCGCTGATCATGGCCGACCTGGTCGAGCTGTCCCGCAACCGCGCCATCACCGACGCGATGCTGTTGTCGGGAGACGAGGACCTCCGGCACGCAGTCGCGCAGTCGCAGCAGCTCGGCGTACGGGTACACCTGCTCGGCATCCGCCAGGCCATGCGGGCCAACCGGAGCCGCCTGCTGGTGCAGGAAGCGGACACCCACCGTGATTGGGACGGGCAGGAGATGGCCGGCTTCCTCGGCCTCACCGGCGCGGCGCCGGTCGCTGCGGAGGATGCCGCCATGGAGGACACCATCGAGCAGCAGGTCGGGCGACTGGTTCAGGACCTGCCGCCGGACGAACTGGCGAAGTTGCGCGTTTCCTTCGCGGCGAGCTCGACGCTTCCTCCGGACTACGATCGCGAGGTGCTGCGGATCGGGCGCGTCTGCCTGGCAACGGACACCCTGACCACGCCCGACAAGTCCAGGCTGCGCGAAACGTTCAGGCGCCTGGTGCAGGCTGGAGCCTGACGATGCGCTGCCGCCTGCTTTTCCTTCCGCTGGCACTCTCGGCTTGCGGTGACCTGCCCCAGCCCTTCGCCGGGAACCCGGGCGGGGACGCGCTGCGCCTGGCGGTGCCGCCGCCGAGCCGGCTCGACGTTCCGCCTCCCGCCGGCGCCCTGCTGGCCGACGCCAAGGCCCGGATCTGGAGCGAGGCGCTGACCGTGTCCCTGTTGCAGAAGGAGGTGCCGGCGGTGGCGCAGCCGGTGCGCCCCGGCGACTGGCACCTGGAGGTGACGGCCCGCCTCCGGGGCAACCAGGTGCTGCCGACCTACCGCATCGTCGGCCCGAACGGCCGGGTGCAGGCGTCCGAGGACGGCACCGCGGTGCCGGCCGGCTCCTGGGTCGGCGCCGACGCGGCGCTGCTGCGCGCCAACGCGCAACTCGCCGCGACGCAGGTCAACGCGATGCTGACCGGCATCCAGGCGCGGGAAGCGCAGGCCGACCCGAACAGCCTGCTGAACCGGATCACCCGCATCTGGTTCGCCGGCGTCACCGGGGCGCCCGGCAACGGCAACGTCGAGCTGGCGCGCGAGATGGCGACCCTGTTGCCGGACGAGCACGACACGCTGCAGACCGACGCCAGGCACGCCGACTACACGGTGTCCGGCCACGTGTCGGTGTCGGATCCGGATCCGGGGGCGCGGGGCGTGCAGCACGTCGAGATCACCTGGACCGTGGTCAACGCCCGCGGCCATGAGGCCGGCCGCGCGACCCAGTTGCACGACGTGCCGGCGCACTCCCTGGACGGGTTCTGGGGCGACGTTGCGGCGGCGGCGGCGCAGGAAGCCGCGGGCGGCATCCACGAGGTGATCGCCAACAACGAGGGCAAGCCGCGCCAGCCGGCACCCGCTTCCTGAACGACACGGCCGGCCGCGAAGCAACCGCCGCCGCGTCCGGTCGCGTGACAGGACGGGGTCGCGTTGCTAGAAGGCAGCGGCCCGGTTTCCGGCGTTCCGTCCGGCATTGCCCAGGGGCAGGGCGTCGAGGCGGCGTCGGAGCCTGGTGTCATGAAGATCGTCGCCTGCAACAGCAACCGGCCGCTCGCGGAGGCGGTCGCCACCGCGCTGAACCTGCCCTTGTGCAAGGCAGTGGTGCGCCGGTTCGCCGACATGGAGATCTTTGTCGAGATCCAGGAGAACGTCCGCGGCGAGGACGTGTTCGTGGTGCAGAGCACCTGCTACCCGACCAACGACAACCTGATGGAACTGTTGATCATGATCGACACGCTGCGCCGTGGCTCGGCGCGGCGGATCACCGCGGTCATGCCCTATTTCGGCTACGCTCGGCAGGACCGGAAGTCCGGCCCGCGCACGCCGATCAGCGCCAAGCTGGTGGCCAACCTGATCGTCGAGGCCGGCGCCCATCGCGTGCTGACGCTCGACCTGCACGCCGGCCAGATACAGGGCTTCTTCGACATCCCGGTGGACAACCTGTTCGCCGCTCCCTTGTTCACCCGCGACATCAAGGAACGCTACCACGCGCGCGACCTGATCATCGTCTCGCCCGATGTCGGTGGCGTGGTGCGGGCGCGCCAACTGGCCAAGCGGCTGAACGTCGACCTCGCCATTATCGACAAGCGGCGCGAGCGGGCCGGCGTGTCGGAGGTGATGAACGTGATCGGCGACGTGTCCGGGCGCTACTGCCTGCTGATCGACGACATCGTCGACAGCGGCGGCACCTTCTGCAACGCCGCCGACGCGCTGATCGGCCGCGGCGCGACCTCGGTCGGCGCCTACGTCACCCACGGCGTGCTCACCGGGGGCGCCGTGTCGCGGATCGCCTCCTCGCCGATCGAGATGATGACCACCACCGACAGCATCCTCGCCACCGAGGCGGTGCGGCTGGCACCCAACATGCGCCAGATCTCCATCGCCCAACTGCTCGCCAACGCCATGCGCGCGGTGTCCGACGAGAGCTCCGTCAGCTCCCTGTTCGACTGAGGCCCGGCATGACGGCGACGTTGGCTCCGCGCCCGTTCTGGTACCTGCGTCACGGCGAGACCGACTGGAACGCGCGCGGCGTGAGCCAGGGCCGCTCCGACATCCCCTTGAACGAGACCGGCATCAGGCAGTCTACCCGCGCTGCGCGCGTCATGGCCGAGCACTGGCACGACTTCTCGCCGGTCACCCGCATCGTGTCCTCGCCGCTCTCGCGCGCCTATCGCACCGCCGAGCTGGTGGTCGAGGCGCTGGCCGGGCAGGGGGTGCGGCTTCCGCTCACCACCGATCCGGAGCTGCAGGAGGTGTGCTTCGGCGTGCAGGAAGGCCAGCCGATGGGGGACTGGTACGATAGCTGGATCGCGGGCGACTACACGCCGGAGGGCGCCGAGCCGTTCGACGCGCTGGTGGCGCGCGCGCGTGCCGCGGTGGATCGCGCGACGGCGGCCGACGGGACCGCGCTGGTGGTCTGCCACGGCGCCATGTTCCGGGCGCTGCGCCACGCGATGGGGCTGGCGGCCAACGTGCGCCTGCCCAACGCGGCACCGCTCTGGTTGGCCCCCGGCGACGGTCCGGGTGATCCGTGGACGCTGGTCGAGGTGGGCCGGGCCGCCTGATGCCGGACGGCGCTTCCCTCCCCGGTGCGCCGGACGGCGTCCTTCCTGGCGCGCCGGACGGCGCGACGCTGGTCCTCGCGCTCGCCGCGATCGTCGGCCGCCGCCACGTGCTGACCGGCGCGGCGCGGACACGCCGCTACCGCAGCGGCTACCGGTCCGGCTGCGGCGCCGCGCTGGCGGTGGTGCGGCCGGGCAGCCTGCTGGAACAGTGGCGCGTTGCGCAGGCCTGCATCGCCGCCGGGCGCATCGTGCTGATGCAGGCGGCCAACACCGGCCTGACCGGCGGCTCCACCCCCGACGCCGCCGGCTACGACCGCGAGGTGGTGATCGTCAGCACCCTGCGCATGGACCGGATCCGGCTGCTGGGCGGCGGCAGGCAGGCGTTGTGCTACCCCGGCGCCACCCTTCACCGGCTGGAGCAACTGTTGAAGCCGCTCGGCCGCGAGCCGCACTCGGTGATCGGCTCGTCCTGCATCGGCGCCTCGGTGATGGGCGGGGTGGCCAACAACTCCGGCGGCGCCTTGGTGCGGCGCGGTCCGGCCTACACCGAGATGGCGCTGTTCGGCCGGGTCGAGGCGGACGGGCGGCTGGTGCTGGTGGACCATCTCGGCATACGGCTCGGGTCCGATCCGGAACAGGTGCTGCGCCGCCTGGACGCGGACGCGTTTACCGAGGCGGACGTCGACTGGACCAGCGGGCGCGGCCACGACGACACCTACGCCTCGCACGTGCGCGACGTGGAGTCGCCGGTCCCGGCCCGCTACAACGCCGATCCGTCCCGGCTGCACGAGGCCTCCGGCAGCGCCGGCCGGCTGGTGCTGTTCGCGGTGCGCCTCGACACCTTCGAGGCGGAGGCCGATCCGGCGGTGTTCTATGTCGGCACGAACGATCCGGACGCGCTGCAAACGCTGCGCCGCCGCGTCCTGCGCGAGCTGCCGGCGCTGCCGATCGCGGGCGAGTACATGCACCGCGACATGTTCGACGTCGCCGACCGCTACGGCAAGGACACGGTGATCGCGATCGAGCGCCTCGGCACGGCGCGGCTGCCCGCCTTGTTCGCGCTCAAGGGCGGGCTCGACCGGCTGTCGCGCCGCGTGCCGCTGCTGCCGCGCAGCCTCGGCGACCGGTTGCTGCAGGGGCTCGGCCGGTTGTTTCCCGATCACCTGCCGCCACGCCTGCGCCGGTTCCGCGACCGCTACGCGCACCACCTGATGCTCAAGGTGGACAGCGCGTCGGCCACCCGAACCGAGGCGCTGCTCCGCGACGTGCTCGGGGGCGGCCGGGGCGACCTGTTCCGCTGCTCCGCGGGCGAGGCGTCCAAGGCGTTTCTGCACCGCTTCGCCGCCGCAGGGGCCGCGGTGCGTTATCGCGCCCTGCACCCCCGAACGGTGGAGGACATCGTGGCGCTGGACGTCGCCCTGCCGCGCAACGCCCGCGACTGGTTCGAGCAACTGCCGGCGGAGTTCGAGGAAGAGATTTCGCACCGGTTTTACTACGGCCACTTCCTGTGCCACGTGCTGCACCAGGACTACGTGGTGCGCCGGGGCGTCGATCCGGTGGCGCTGGAGGCGCGGCTGCTGGCGCTGCTGGAGGCGCGCGGCGCGCGTGCGCCGGCCGAGCACAATGTCGGGCACCTGTATCACGCCCCGCCGGCGCTCCAAGCGCATTACCGGTCGCTAGATCCTTGCAACTGCCTCAACCCGGGCATCGGGCGGACCAGCCGGCTGCGCTGCTGGGGCGAGCCGGCCGGGGGCTGAACCGGTCCGGCGTCAGTGCATCGCCTTCAACAGGCCGGCGCACGCGTCGTGGCAGGCCTGGCAGGCCTCGGCGCAGTCTGCGCAATGTGCGTGCATGCTCGCATGGCTGCCGCACGCGTCGCCGCACTCACGGCAGGCGGCCAGGCAGGCGGCGAGCTGGGCCCGTGCCACCACCTCGCTGAGCGTGCCCACGCGCGACAACACCGTTCCGGTGGCAGCGCAGATCGTGGCGCAGTCGAGGTCGAGGCGGATGCAGGCGCGCAGCTCGGCGATGCTGTCCTCGGCCAGGCAGGCATCGGCGCAGGCGCTGCATGCGGCGGCGCAGTCGGCACAGGAGCGGATGCAGGACAGGATTGCCTCCAGCGTGTCGGGCGGCCGGGGATGGGTGCGCAGCACGGCGATCGCGTGGTCCATGGAGGATCCTTGGGGCTGGATTGAGCGCCGGTAACGCCTGGTCCCTCGGCCGGCTCGCCTCCACACGCAACCGTCATGGCGGGATCGCGGCCCCGCATCTCAAGCGTTGCGGTTCCCGCTGCCTCCGCCTAGAAGACCACGCGCACGTCGGCACCCCTGGAGGCCGGTGCGCTTGTTGTTCAGGAGCAGTTCAGTGACCAACTTCACGACGATCGAGGCGTCGGTGCGTGCGAGGGCCGGTAAGGGGGCGGCGCGCGCAACGAGGCGGGACGGGCTGGTCCCGGGGGTGATCTACGGCGCCAAGCAGGACGCCAGCCTGATCGCGCTGGACCCCCGGGTGGTGCTGCGCGAGCTGGTCAAGACCGGCTGGCGCTCGCGGCTGTACGAGATCACGGCGGACGGCGCCCCGATCCGCGCCCTGATGCGCGAGGTGCAACTGCACCCGGTGACGGACCGGCCGATCCACGTCGACTTCCAGCGCCTGGCGCCGGGCGAGCAGATCAAGGTGGCGGTGCAGGTGGTGTTCACCGGCGAGGACAGCTCGGTCGGGATCAAGCGCGGCGGCGTGCTGAACGTGGTCCGGCACACCATCGAGGTGTCGGTCGATCCGGACCACATCCCGGCCAGCTTCACCGTCGACCTGACCGCGCTCGACATCAACGACAACGTGCGCTGGTCCGACATCGCCGGCACCGAGAACGTGTCCCCGGTGATCGCCGACCGGGACTTCGTGATCGCGACGGTGGCGGCCCCCACCGTGATCGCCGAGCCGGAGCCGGCGGCGGCGGCCGCCCCCGCGGCGGCGCCGGCCAAGGGCACCAAGGCGCCGGCCAAGCCGGCCGCGAAGCCCGCCGCCAAGAAGTAGGCCGGGCGTCGCCGTGCTGCTCTGGGCCGGGCTCGGCAACCCCGAGCCCGGGATGCGGCGGCAGCGCCACAACATCGGCTTCATGGCCATCGACGCGATCGCGCGCCGTCACGGCTTCGGGCCCTGGCGGAAGCGGTTCAAGGGCGAGGCGGCGGAAGGCGAGCTCGCCGGCCGCCGGGTCCTGGCGCTGAAGCCGCTGACCTACATGAACGCGTCCGGAGAGAGCGTGCAGGCGGCGGCCGCGTTCTTCAAGGTCGCCCCCTTCGACATCACCGCCCTGCACGACGAGCTTGACCTCGCCCCCGGCCGGGTGCGGGTGAAGAAGGGCGGCGGGGCGGCCGGGCATAACGGGCTGCGCTCGATGGACCGGATGCTGGGCACGCCGGAGTACTGGCGGGTCAGGCTCGGCATCGGTCATCCCGGCTCCAAGGAGCGGGTGACCGGACACGTGCTGGGCGACTTCGCCAAGGTCGACCAGGACTGGCTCGGCGTCCTGCTCGACGCGGTGGCCGACGCGGCGCCGCTGCTGGCGGAGGCACGGCCGGACGCGTTCATGACGCGGGTGGCGTTGCTGGTGGAGGGTTAGGCGCTCATGGGGTTCAACTGCGGCATCGTCGGCCTGCCCAACGTCGGCAAGTCGACCCTGTTCAACGCCCTCACCGCGACCGCGGCGGCGCAGGCGGCGAACTACCCGTTCTGCACCATCGAGCCGAACATCGGCCGGGTGGCGGTGCCGGACCCGCGCCTGCAGGCGCTGGCGGCGATTGGCCGGTCGCAGAAGATCGTGCCGACCAGCCTGGAGTTCGTCGACATCGCCGGCCTGGTGCGCGGCGCCTCGCGCGGGGAAGGGCTCGGCAACCAGTTCCTGGCCAACATACGCGAGGTGGACGCCATCATCCACGTGCTGCGCTGCTTCGAGGACGACGACGTTTCCCATGTCGAAGGCTCGGTGGACCCGGTCCGCGACGCCGACACGGTGGAAACCGAGCTGATGCTGGCCGACATGGACAGCCTGGAGAAGCGCCTGCTGCCGCTGGCCAAGAAGGCGCGGACCGATCGCGACGCCGCGCAGCAGGTGGCGGTGATCGAGCCGCTTCTGGACGCCCTGCGCGCGGGACGTCCGGCCCGCACCGCGGTGGCGGCCGGCCAGGACGAGGCGGTGCGCCGGCTGCAACTGATGACGACCAAGCCGGTGCTTTACGTGTGCAACGTCGAGGAAGGGGCCGCGGCGACCGGCAACGCCGGGTCCGAGCGGGTCGCCGCCAAGGCCCGGGCCGAAGGGGCGGCGATGGTGGTGGTGTCGGCCGCGATCGAGGCCGAGGTGAGCCAGTTGCCAGATGCGGACCGGGCCGAGTTCCTCGAAGGCCTCGGCCTGTCCGATAGCGGGCTCGACCGGGTGATCGCCGCCGGCTACCGGCTGCTGGGGCTCGCCACCTACTTCACGGTCGGCCCGAAGGAAACCCGCGCCTGGACCATCACCGCCGGCACCAAGGCGCCGCAGGCGGCGGCGGTGATCCACAACGACTTCGAGCGCGGCTTCATCGCCTGCGAAACCATCGGCACCGAGGACTACCTCGCCTTCAAGGGCGAGGCCGGCGCCAGGGAGGCAGGCAGGATGCGCGTCGAAGGGCGTGACTACGTGGTGCGGGACGGCGACGTGCTGCTGTTCCGGTTCAACGTGTGACGCGCCGGGCCGCGTCGCGCGCGGCTCCTGTTCATGCCCCTCGGGCCTGGCCGGTCCACTCGGCATGGGCGTCCTGGCACAGGCGGGTCCATCCGGCGACGTTGCACGGGAAGGCTGGCCGGTCGGGGGCGAACCAGTCGATGAAGCCGAGCATGAGCCCGTCATGGACGCGTCGGATGCTGAGCGGCGCGTCGCCGCCGCCCGCCCTGCACACGAAGAACAGCACGTTGCGTCCGAACCTGTTCACCGCCGCGGCGAGCCTGGTCAGCTCGGCGTCGGCAGGCAGCGGCTCGGCATAGCGGTAGACGAACAGCTTGTCCCCGTCCTCCAGGTCCTCGGTCAGCTTGCGGGACAGGAAGCTCATCCGCTGGCACATCATCGCGTGCGCCTGTTGCTCGGGAACCAGGCTCCGTTCCAGGTGGGTGTGGTCGCAGAAGATGTCGTAGGTGGTGTCCACCATCGCCCAATCGGACGCGTTGGGCCGCGCCCGCAGCACCGTCGCCTCGGGTGCGCCGATCCCGGCGAAATCGGCCTCCAGCGCCCGCGTCAGGCTTGGCAGGCTGAGGCCCGACCAGCGCAGCAGGCTCAACGGCTCGATCTTGAAGTGTCGCTGGAAGAAGCCGAGCTCGCAGCCATACGCCGTGTTGCCGTCCGCCCCGCCGCCGCCCAGGCTCTCGAACTGCGGCAGGATGCTCTCGATCGACCGGTCGTCGGCTCCACCGCGACCCGCGGCGTCGCGGCCGGCTCGCGATCCGGCCACGTCGGGCGCGGCGCCGAGCAGGATCTCCTCGGCAATGACGATCTTCTCCTTGATGGCCGGGACGTCGGGATGACGGTCGAAGATCTCCCTCAGCCGGTCGAGATATTGCCGGTAGTCGCCCTTGAGCTTGACGATGTGCGCCCTGGCGTCGAGCAGCTCCACCCTCATCCCCTGGGCGTCCATGCGGTCGACGATCAGCCTGTCCAGCTCGTCCAGGGACAGCTTTCGCGCATCCGCGTCGAGGTAGCTGGCCAGGTAGGCGAGGTCGACGAGGGGCTGGTTCTCGTTTGGGAACGTGTGCAGCATCTCCAGCAGCAGCGACTCCGCCTCGCCGAGGCGGCCCGTTTCGAGCAGGGTTTTCGACTGGCCGACATAGCCCCACCAGTTCTCCGGAAACCGCTCGCGGACGACCTCGTACCGCTTGAGCGCCACCTTCCAGTCCCAAACGCTTTCGGCGAGCTGGGCATGGTCCAGGAACAACGCCGCCTCGTGGGGAATGCGCTGCTGCCCTTCCTCCAGGACCCGTTCCGCGTCCTCGACCTTGTCCAGCCTACGCAAGGCCGCGGCGATGCGGGCATAGGCCCACCATCCGTCGGGGAACCGCTCCTTGACCGCGGTGAAGCGGCGGATGACCTCCGGCCAGTCCTCTCGCGCCTCGGCGACGGTGCCGTAGTCGATGAACAGGGCCGCTTCCCCGGGGATCTGCCGCTGGCCTTCCTCCAGGATGCGGTCGGCCTCGTCGAGCCGGCCCATGTGTCGCAGGGCGATGGCGATGCGGGCATAGGCCCACCACCCATCGGGGAACCGTTCCTTGACCGCGGTGAAGCGGCGGATGACCTCCGGCCAGTCCTCTCGCGCCTCGGCGACGGTGCCGTGGTCGATGAACAAGGCCGGCTCCCCGGGGATCCGCCGCTGGCCTTCCTCCAGGATGCGGTCGGCCTCGTCGAGCCGGCCCATGTGTCGCAGGGCGATGGCGATGCGGGCATAGGCCCACCATCCGTCGGGGAACCGTTCCTTGACCACCTTGAAGCGGCGGATGACCTCCGGCCAGTCCTCTCGCGCCTCGGCGACGGTGCCGTAGTCGATGAACAAGGCCGGCTCCCCGGGGATCCGCCGCTGGCCTTCCTCCAGGATGCGGTCGGCCTCGTCGAGCCGGCCGAGGTGTCGCAGGGCGATGGCGATGCGGGCATAGGCCCACCACTCGTCCGGGAACCGCTCCTTGACGGTGGTGAAGCGGCGGATGACTTCCGGCCAGTCATGGGCGGTCTCGGCGATCGTCGCATAGTCGATGAAAAGCCTGGGATGGTCCGGAAACATCGCCAGGCCGTTCGCCAGCAGCGCCTGGGCGTCCTCCGTCTTGCCGTTCCGCAGGAGGGTCGCCGCAACCTCGGCCAACTGCCACAGGTTCGCCGGACGTTCATCGATGTGGACGTCGGTGTCCGCCTGCACACGGGTCTCCATGGAACGGAATCCAAGCCAGTCAGCGGCGTCAAATAACAAAACGCGTCTCAAAAAGTCCAGTTTGATCGACACGCACAACCAGGACGTGCTCCCCATCTTGATTGACGCCCAGGTCCCGACCCGAAAGGATGACGGCCGGATGATCGGTGGAGGACGTCTTGGCCCCAATCCTTTCCTGGCTGGCCGAGCCGACCGGCTTCGCCGGACGGATCCGGACGCTGGAGCTGGCCGACACGGTTGCCTGGTCCGACCTGGCCGCCCTGGCCAACCAGCGGCTGGACTTCCTCAAGACCGAGCGGCTGGACCGCCTGCTGCTGCGCCACGTCGCGGACGGGCCGCCATCCGGGCTGCCGACCCGCCCGGTGCGCCTGGCGATCCTGGGATCGGCTACCACCGTGCACCTGCCGCCGTCGATCCGGGTGGCGTGCCTGCGCCGCAACATCTTCATCGCCGTGCACGAGGGCGAGTACGGCCAGTATGCGCAGGAGCTGGACGACCCGGGCTCGGCGCTGCGTTCCTTCCGCCCGGACCTCGTGCTGCTGGCCTTCGACGCGCGCCACGTCGCCGCCGGGCTCGATCCGGCGGCCGACGCGGCGGCGGCGGAGCGGGCGCTGCGGGACTGCCTCGGCCGCATGGCGCGCTGCTGGAAGGACGCCCAGGCGCTGGGCGCCACCGTGATCCAGCAGACCGTGCTGCCGACCCTGCCCGGGCTGATGGGCAGCAACGAGCAGCGGCTGCCCGGGTCGGCGGCCGCCCTGGTGGAGCGGTTGAACGCCCTCCTGCCGGCGGAAGCGGAGGCGGCCGGCGTCCACCTCCTGTCGCTGGGCGCGGTGGCGGCCCGGGACGGCATCGCCGCGTGGCACGACCCGGTGCTGTGGCACCGCGCCAAGCAGGACGTGACCCCGGTGGCGGCGCCGGTCTACGGCGACCTGGTCGCGCGGCTGGTGGCGGCGCTGCAGGGACGCTCGGCCAAGTGCCTGGTGCTCGACCTGGACAACACGCTCTGGGGCGGGGTGATCGGCGACGACGGGCTGGAGGGCATCGTGATCGGCCAGGGCTCGGCGCTCGGCGAGGCGTTTCTCGCCGTGCAGGCCCATGCCAAGGCGCTGGCGGCGCGCGGCGTGATCCTGGCGGTGTGCTCCAAGAACGACGAGGCCAACGCCCTGTCGCCGTTCGAGCGCCATCCCGAGATGCTGCTGCGGCGTTCGGACATCTCCTGCTTCGTCGCCAACTGGGACGACAAGGCGGCCAACCTGCGCCGCATCGCGCGCGAGCTGAACATCGGCATCGACAGCCTGGTGTTCCTCGACGACAACCCGTTCGAGCGCAACCTCGTGCGCGCCGAGCTGCCGGAGGTGGCGGTGCCGGAGGTGCCGGAGGACGATCCGGCGCTGATGCCCCAGGCGCTGTCGGACGCCGGCTACTTCGAGGCGGTCGGGATCACCGAGGAGGACCGCGCCCGCACCGGCGCTTATCACGCCAACGCCGAGCGGGCGTTCCTGGCCGGCGAGGCGACCGACATGCCCTCCTACCTGCGCTCGCTGGAGATGCGGCTGGTGTGGCGCCGGTTCGACCGCATCGGCCTCGGCCGCATCGTGCAACTGATCAACAAGACCAACCAGTTCAACCTCACCACCCGGCGCACCACCGAGGCGGAGGTGCTGGCACTGATGCAGGACCCCCGCGCGTTCGGCCTGCAACTGCGGCTGGTCGACCGGTTCGGCGACAACGGCATCATCGCGGTGGTGACCGGCCGCGTGGACGAGGCGCTGCACTGCCATATCGAGACCTGGCTGATGTCGTGCCGGGTGCTGGGCCGCGGCGTCGAGCAGGCGACGCTGGCGCTGTTGGCCGAGCAGGCGCGAGCGCTCGGCGCCACCGCGCTGGTCGGCGAGTACGTGCCGACGGCGAAGAACGCGATGGTGGCCGAGCACTACGCCCGGCTCGGCTTCCGCGACGCGGTGTCCAGGCCGGATGGCGGCCACGTCGCGGTGCTGCCGCTGCATGACTTCGTGGCACCGGACAGCTACATGAGCGTCAGCGAAGGCGCATGACGCGCAGGGGGAAGCGGGCGTGGCGACGGAAGCGGCGATCTACCAGGGGCTGACCGAGGTGTTCCACGACGTGTTCGGCGACGACAGCCTCGACCTCACCCCGACCCTGTCGGCGGACCAGGTGCCGGGCTGGGACTCGGTGCGTATGGTCACCATCATCCTCGGCGTGGAGCAGCATTTCGGGATCAAGCTGCGCTCGCGCGAGGTCGACCAGCTCAAGAACGTCGGCGATCTGGCACGGCTGGTGCAGGCCAAGCTCGGCTAGCCGGCATGGACGCGCGGGGCCAAGCGGGTGTCGAGCCGGCCTGGCTCGATCGGGCCGGAGCCGAGGCGCGGATGGCCGCCCGCGTGCTGGCGCGGTCGGAACGCGCCACGCGCGACCAGGCGCTGTGCGCGGCGGCGGCGGCGCTGCGGGAACAGGAAGGCGCGATCCTGTCCGCCAACGCGCGGGACCTCGCCGCCTCCGACGCCGGTGCCGCCTTCCGCGACCGGCTGACGCTGACGCCGGACCGGGTGGAGGCGATGGCGCGCGGGCTGGAGGAGATCGCGGTTCTTCCCGACCCCCTCGGCCGCGTCCTCGCCGAGTGGACACGGCCGAACGGGCTGCGCCTGCGCCGGGTGGCGACCCCGGTCGGCGTGATCGGCATGATCTACGAGAGCCGGCCCAATGTCGGGGCAGACGCGGCCGGGTTGTGCCTGAAGTCCGGCAACGCCGTGCTGCTGCGCGGCGGATCGGACAGCCTGCACAGCGCGCGCGCGATCCACGACGCGATGCGGCAAGGACTGGAGGGGGCGGGCCTGCCGGGGGCGTGCGTGCAGGTGGCGCCGGATGCCGACCGGGCGCACGTCGCGGCCATGCTCCAGGCGGCCGGCGTGATCGACCTCGTCATCCCGCGCGGCGGCCGTTCCCTGGTCGAGCGGGTGCAGCGCGAGGCGCGGGTGCCGGTGCTGGCGCACGCGCAGGGGCTCTGCCACACCTACGTGCACCGCTCCGCGGATCCGCAGATGGCCCGTCGCCTGGTGGCGAACGCCAAGATGCGGCGCACCGGCATCTGCGGCGCCACCGAAACCCTGCTGATCGACGCCGAGCTGGCGCCGTTCCTGCTGCCGGCGATCGTGGACGACCTCCGGGCACTCGGCTGCGACTTCCGCGCCGACCCTGCCGCGCGGGCGATCATGCCCGAGCTTCCGGCAGCACGGCCCGGGGACTTCGACACCGAATGGCTCGATGCGGTGCTGTCGGTGGCGGTGGTGCCGGATCTCGACGCGGCCCTCGCGCACGTCGCCCGTCACGGCAGCGGCCACACCGAGGCGATCGTCGCCGAGGACGGGGCAGCGGCGGCCGCGTTCCTGTCCGGCACGGACAGCGCGGTGGTGATGTGGAACGCGTCCACGCAGTTCTGCGACGGGGGCGAGTTCGGCTTCGGCGCCGAGATCGGCATCGCCACCGGGCGCGTCCACGCGCGCGGGCCGGTCGGGCTCGAGCAGCTCACCAGCTTCCGCTACGAGGTGATCGGCAACGGCCAGACCAGGCCGTGACGCCCGAGCCCGCCTGCGGTGCCGGTCCGCTTCCGGCGTGGGGCGACGGACGGCGGCTTCGCGTCGGGCTGCTGGGCGGCTCGTTCAACCCGGCCCATGCCGGGCACCGGCAGGTGGCGCGCCTGGCGCTGGCGCGCCTCCGGCTCGACCAGGTCTGGTTGCTGGTCTCGCCCGGCAACCCGCTGAAGCCGCGTCACGGCATGGCGCCGCTGGCCGACCGGCTCGGCAGCGCGCGCGCGATCGCCGATGGGCGCCGGATCGTCGCCACCGACATCGAGTGCCGGCTGCGCACCCGCTACACCCTCGACACCCTGCGGCGGCTGCGACGGTTGTTCCCCCGGGTCCGCTTCGTCTGGCTGATGGGGGCGGACGGCCTGGCCGAGCTGCCGCGCTGGCGGCGCTGGCGCGACATCGTGCGCGTCGTGCCGATCGCGGTGCTGCCGCGGCCCGGCTACAACCACCGCGCGCTGGGGGGTGCCGCGGCGCGGCGGCTGGCCCATGCCCGGCGTCCCGGCCCCGCGGCGCCGGTGCTGGCCGGCAGCGCCGCGCCGGCCTGGGTGTTCCTGCCCGCGCCGGAGACCGGCATCTCAGCGACCGCCCTGCGCTCGGCCGCACGCGGGACTTGGCCGAACGGCGGGACCGGCCGATAAGCGGCGTCTCGGGATGCGACACGGTGGAGCAGGCGGCTCCGCGTCGGCCTCGGAAGGGAGTGTAAACCATCGCCAGGAAGCCAACCGCCGACTCCGGCAAGACCGGCCGTGCCGCCGGCACGGACGCCAAGCGTCGCGCGCCCCATCCCGTCACGTTCCTCGCCGAGGCGGCCAAGGCGCCCGGCACGCCGCGCAAGAAGGCGGCGGTGGCCGGCCCGCAGGATGGGGCCGCCCGGCGTGCGCGCAAGGCGGAGCGGGTGGCGCTGGAGCCGGACGTGCTGGACCGGTATCTCGGGCTGATCACCGAAAGCCTCGCCGACGACAAGGGCGAGAACATCGTCGTGCTCGACCTGGTCGGACGCTCCTCGTTCGCCGACCGCATGGTGATCGCGACCGGCCTGGCGGACCGCCAGATCACCGCCATGGCGACCCACATCGAGACCAAGCTGTCCGAGGCCGGGTTGAAGCGCATCCGGATCGAGGGGGCGGGCGGCTCCGACTGGGTGCTGATCGATGCCGGCGACATCGTGGTGCACCTGTTCAAGCCGGACGCGCGGGCGCTCTACGCGCTGGAGCGGATGTGGGGCGCCGAGCTGGATGAGCCGGCCGCTTGAGGGGTCGGGGACGTGGCGAAGGAAGGCCAGGGGCTTTGCCCCTGGACCCCATGAAGGGCAGAGCCCTTCAAACCCGATTCTTAAGAAATAGGGGTTTGGGGCCTTCGGCCCCAACGGGTCCAGGGCAGAGCCCTGGCCTTGCTTCCTGACCGAGCACGATGCGGCTGATTGCGGTCGGACGCCTCAAGGACGGCCCGGAGCGCGCCCTGCTGGACCGCTACGTGCAACGCCTGGTGCCGCGGCTGGAACTGGTCGAGGTGCCGGAGGCGCGCGGCGCGCCGGTCGAGGCCAAACGTCGTGAGGCGCAGTCGCTGCTTGGCTGCCTGCCGCCCAACGCCCTGGCGGTGGCGCTGGACGAAGGCGGTGAGCGGCCGGACAGCCTCGCCTTCTCCGTGCGGCTGGAGGGCTGGCTCGGCAGCGGACGGCCGTTGTGCTTCCTGGTCGGCGGCGCGGAGGGGCTGGACGCATCCGTGCTGGCCCGGGCGGACGCGGCGTTGTCGCTGGGCGCGATGACGTGGCCGCACATGCTAGTGCGCGGGCTGCTGGCCGAGCAGCTCTACCGTGCCCGCGCCATCAGCACCGGCCATCCCTACCATCGCGGCGGCCGCCCGTGAACTTGGCTAGGGCGTCACCGGAATCGGGTGTCGTGACCTGACCGGTCAAGGTCTAGCCGGGATGATGGTCATTCGGCCCGCCATGGCCGCCGCCCTGCTGGCTCGGAGGCGGCCCGCCATGGTTCTCGGGCCCCGGGCGCTGACCGCCGCCTGGCGGCCCGGCGCGGCCCGGCTGGAACGGGCCCGGCGCCCCACCCGGGCGTCCGCCTGGGCCCTCATAGCCGGGAGGTCGACCGGGCCCGATCGGGCCGCGTCCCGGTGGTCCCGCGAAGGCCGGGCCCAGACCGCGATCGGGTCCCGGACCCCGGCCATAGGCAGGTCCTCGGTCGAAGCCTGGCCCCCGATCAAAACCCGGCCCGCGATTGAGGCCTGGGCCGTGGTCGAACCGGCCAGGCCCGCCGCCATGCCAGCGGTCGACGTCGCTGAACCAGGGCCGTCCGCGATAATAGCTGCCCCAGTAGGTGTTGAAGTCGAACCCGATGAAGGGGATGACCTGCGGACCGTAGGCGACCAGCGGCTCCGGCTGCTGGTCGTAGAGCACGTTCAGCCCGACGCCGGCGACCCAGCCGCGTGCGCCGACGGCCGCCACGTCGCACCAAGTATAGTCGGGAAGGCAGCCGAAGATGTCGGCCGGCGTGCCGGGCGGCAGGGACGCGATCCAGGGATAGTCCACGCCGGGTCCGGCGCGCAGGTTGATGCCCTGAACGACATAGCCGGGTGCCGCTTCAGCCCGTCCGGCGAGCGCCAACAGCGCCAGCAGAATTGCGCCGGACGCTCCGGCAAGGCCGCGAGGTCGCATGATGATCACCGTCCGCTTTACGTGCGTACATGGTGACGCGTGATTGCGGCTGCAGTTGGACGCCGGAGGGGCTCAGCGCAGGGCGCGGTTGGGCGCGTCGTCGGACAGCACGGCGCCCGACAGGTCGGTGCCCCCCCTCACCACGTCGCGCGCCATCGCCGGCATCTCGGCCACCTCGGTGCTGCCGCGTAGGTCGGACGGCGCTCGGCCGAGGCGGGGCGCCACGACGTCGCTGCGCGCGGTGACGATGCGGCCGGTGGTGTCGGGGCGGGCGTAGATGAAGCCGTAGGTCGGGTAGATGCTGCCATAGGTGCCCTGGCGGCCGAGTTCGACGCGGACCGCGGTCCAGTCGTTGTTCTCCGACACGTCGACCACGGACACGTTGCGGCTGATGCCGTTGGCATTCCAGTGCGATTGGTCGATCTGGATGGTGCGGCTGTCGACCACGTCCGTCACCACCGCGACGTGACCCAGCCGCATGCGGCCGTTGGCCCGGAAGTTGAGCACGCTGCCGACTTCCGGTGCGTTGCCGCGGGCATAAACCCCCTCGGCGTTCTGCCACCAGTCGTCGGCGTTGCCGGACAGGGCGATGTCGGTATCGGCGCGGGCGAACGCCACGCACTGGATCACGTGCACGCCGGCGGACGCGTAATGGCGGATAGGATGGTGGAGGCCGTCCGCGCGACCGTGCCGATGGTGGGTGTGGGCGCTGGCCCCCGTCGTTATCGCGGCGGCGCAGGACACGGCCAGCGCGGCCGCCCGAGCGAAAGTCCCGATCGCGATTGTCATGCCAACCTAGCCTCACCATTCCGTGAGTGCTGGGTAACAACGAGGCGGAGGCCGGGCAAGCCGGAGCGCTAGGAAGCGGGGGCGGAAGCGTCATTTCGTCAAAAACGACGCCATCCCGTCACCATTTCTAGGACTGCGGTCCTATGGCGAGCAGGAGCACTGCCTGATCTGGCGAATATCTCTCAAGGTCCCGAGCGGGAAAAGCGATTTGTTGCGTGATTGCCACTTCCTACACGTAGCTGTTGCCGAATCACATCACCCCTCACTTGGTCGTGACGAGCATGACCTCGACCAGCATGCGCGGATCCGCCAGCACCGCCTGCACGCAGGCGCGCGCCGGCGCCTCGCCCTCCGGCACCCATTCCTGCCACCGGGCGTTGAAGGCGCTCCGGTCGCCGATGTCCTTCAGCCAGACCTGCGCCTGCAGGATGCGGGTGCTGTCGGTGCCGTGCTCCTCCAGCAGCGCGTCGAGCTGGGCCAGCACGTCCCGTGTCTGGCCTTCGAAATCGAGATCGAGGTCGCGCGCCACCATCCCCTGGGTGAAGACGAAGCCATGGTACTCCACGGCGCGGGACATGATCGCGTTCGGCTCGGTACGGATGATCTTGGCCATGAAACTTGCTCCTGGTGATGCTCTAGGGGGTGGCGGGTCGGACCGTCGGCTCGGTGCCGGACAGGCTGTGCATGCAGTCGTCGACCATGCGGTCGCGGCTGTACTGGTCGTTCAGCCCCTGCGTGGTGTCCCCCGGCAGGCCGCTGGACGAGAACGGGGTGTCGGTCTGGTCGCGTTCCGACATCAGGTAGCGGTTCTGCTTGTCGAACTGGCGATCTGCCTGCTGCCCGCACGCCTGCTGCTGCTCCAGCTCGGCGCTCGACCGAGGCTGGCCGCAGCCAGCCAGGAGCCCCAGCAGGACGCCGGCCAGGATGGTGCCGGCGTGAAGCGGGCCGGCGAAGCGGAGGGTGCGAAGGGTCATCCCGGCATCCGTTCTGGCAATGGCGGCCCTCCGCAGGGTTGGTGCTGCGTGCCGCGGCACTTCCTGGCTCCGCGGCCGTCAGCGGTCAACCAGCCTGGAACGAAGCCAGCTTCGCCGGAGTGTCGAAATCCTCCAGCACGCCCGCATCGTCGGTTTCCACCGCCAGCACCGCAGTCTGCGGCCGGTCCAGCACCGCCCGTGCGCCGATGTCGCCGCGCAGTCCGAGCAGGGTCCGGAACATGCGGCGGTCCCACAGCACCGGGTTGCCGCGCCGGCCGTTCGACACCGGCAGCACCGCGTCGGGTAGTGGACAGGCTTCCCGCCAAGCCTCGATCAGGCGATGGAGCGTCGCCGGCAGCACCAGCGGCATGTCGCCGAGACAAACCAGCGCCGCGTCCCAACCCTCGCGTTCCGCCGCCGCGATGCCGCAGCGCAGGCTGGCGGCCAGTCCTTCCGCATGGTCGGCAGCGTGCAGGAAGGCGGCTCCGGGACAGGCGCTGCGTATGCGGGCCGCGTCGTGCCCCAGCACCAGCAGAACCGGATCGGCACCGCTCGCCTCGATCGCGCCGAGCGTCCGGGCGATCATCGGCTGCCCGGACGGATCGCGGGTCAGCAGCTTGTCCCAGGGCCTGGCGCGTCGTCCGGCACCTCCGGCCAGCACCAGCGCTCCGACCCGAGGCGGCGGCCTCATTCCCGCTCGCCGCGCCGTGCCGCCAGTGGAGCGTCACGGCGCACGGCGACGATCTCGGCCAGGATCGACAACGCGATTTCCGGCGCACCGATCGCGCCGATCGCCAGCCCGACCGGGCCGCGCACGCGGTCCAGCGCGGCCTCGTCGAACCCCGCCGCACGCATCCGGTCGCGTCGCGCGCCCTGCGTCCTGCGCGATCCCAGCGCGCCCACGTAGAAGGCGGGGCTTTGGAGGGCGAGCGCCAGGGCCGGATCGTCCAGCTTCGGATCGTGCGTCAGCGTCACCAGCGCGCTGTGCCGGTCGAGCCCAAGCGTTTGCAGCGCCTCCTCCGGCCATTCCGTCATCAGCTCGGTGCCGGGAAACCGCTCGACGGTGGCGAAGCCTCGTCGCGGGTCGATCACGGTCACCAGCAGGCCGACCGTCCGGGCCAGCGGAGCCAGGGCCTGCGCCACGTGCACCGCGCCGATCACCAGCAGGCGCGGCGGCGGAACGTGCACGTGCAGGAACCATCCCTCGGCTCCAAGGGAGACCTGCTCGCTGCGTTCGCCGGAAGCCGCCGTCGTGGCGGCGTCGAGCAGCCCGGCGGGCAGGGAGGCCGCCGGATCCGCAACCAGCCCGGTCCCATCCTGGCGCAGCAGGACCTGCATTCCGTCCGGCAGACGCGTCGCCAGCACCACGAGCCGACGGCGCCGCTTCGCCTCGATCAGGTCTGCCAGCGTGTCCGGCGTCATCGGCCGGCGTCGCCGCCCAGCCGTTCGACGAACACGCTGATGGTGCCGCCGCAGGTCAGGCCCACGGACCAGGCGCTGTTGTCGCTGACGCCGTAGGACAGCAGGCGCGGCTGCCCGTCACGCATCGTCTCGTACGCCGCCTCGACCACGTCGGCCTCCACGCACCCGCTGCTCACCGAGCCGGCGATCCGGCCGTCGCCGCCGATCGCCATGCGGCTGCCAGCCGGACGCGGCGAGCTGCCCCAGGTCGCGGTCACGGTGGCCAGCGCCACCGCCGCGCCGTCCGCATGCCAGCGCGCGGCCTGGAGCAGGGGGTCGTCGAGCGGCGTTTCCTGCGGGAAGGCGGCCTGCTGGATGTCGGTCTGGCGGGAGTCGGTCATGGTTCTGGTCCGAACGAAGGGGTGGCGGTCTGGAACGGGGATGCCGCGGGAGCCATAACGGTTGGCGCCCAGCTCGTTCCAGGCCGGGCCGTTCCAGGCCAGCCGTTTCAGGAGTGTCGACCGATGCCGCCGCCGAAGCTCGAGATCGTGGTCGTCACCCCGTTCCAGCAGAACTGCCAGATCCTGCGGGACGGGAACACCGGACGCGGCGTGGTGGTGGATCCCGGCGGCGACGTGCCGCAGATCCTGGCCCGGCTGGCCGGGCTCGGCGCGTCGGTCGAGGCGATCCTGCTGACCCACGGTCACCTCGACCATGCCGGCGGTGCCGCAGCCCTGCGCGACGCGCTGCCGCCGGTATCGGGTGCGCCGGTTCCGGTGATCGGCCCGGACCGGCGCGACGCCTTCCTGCTCGCCGGCATCGCCGCACAGGCCAGCGCCTTGGGGATCGCCGACATGCAGAACGTCACGCCCGACCGTTACCTGGAGGAGGGCGAGGTGCTGTCGTTCGCGGGCTGCCGGCTCCGGGTGCTGCACGTGCCGGGCCACACGCCGGGCCACGTCGTCTTCATCGAGGAGGCGCTGCGCTTCGGCCTGGTCGGCGACACCCTGTTCCGCGGCTCGGTCGGCCGGACCGACTTCCCGTATGCCGACGGACCGGCGCTGATGGCCGGGATCCGCGCCAAGCTGCTCGGCCTGGGCGACGACCTGGCCATCGTTCCGGGTCACGGCGCCGGCTCCACGATCGGTCAGGAGCGGCGAACCAACCCTTTCCTGTCCTGACGCGACGCCGCGCCGCTCTTGCAACCTGGCCCTGGCGGAGGTCCTGTGCGGCCGAGGAGCCGGCAACCGCGCCGGACGCTGCCGGAGATCTCGTCGATGCTCGTTCGTTCCAACGCCGCGCCGGCGGTCCTGCTGGCATCGCTGTTGTCGTTGTGTCGCCTGCATGGGGCGGTGGCCCAGGACGCCGAGCCGACCGCGGCCCAGCCGACGCTGAAGCAGGACCATCTCTCGGTCGTGAGCCAGGACGGGACGCGGCACGACTTCTCGGTCGAGCTCGCCCGGACGCCGCGTCAGCAGGAGATCGGGCTGATGTTCCGCACCAGCATCCCGGCCGGCAGCGGCATGCTGTTCGTCTGGCCGGAGCCGCAGCAGAGCGCCATGTGGATGAAGCATTGTCCGGTGCCGGAGGACATGGTGTTCATTGGCGCCGACAACCGGATCATGCACATCGCGGAAGACACGGTGCCCTACAGCCTCGCCAACATAGACAGCCACGGGGTGGCCAAGGCGACGCTGGAGCTGCAGGGCGGCATCACCGGCAGGCTCGGGATCCGGGTCGGCGACCTGGTGCAGAGTCCCGAGCTCGGCGTGGCGGGGAAGTCCTGAGGGTCAGGACCGGAAGGCGATCCGGTGATGCGCAAAGGGCGGGAGCGCTGCGCTCCCGCCCTCCTGCTGC
>OZ240668.1:830000-2097500 GCA_965198655.1 Lichenicola sp.
TGGCCAGGCTGAAGGTGCGGTAACACGCACTGGAGGGCCGAACCCACGCCTGTTGAAAAAGTCGGGGATGAGCTGTGGCTAGGGGTGAAAGGCCAATCAAACTTGGAGATAGCTGGTTCTCCGCGAAATCTATTGAGGTAGATCGTCAGGTGTTTACCCCGGGGGGTAGAGCACTGGATGGGCTAGGGGGGCCCAAAGCCTTACCAAACCTAACCAAACTCCGAATACCCGGAAGTATAGCCTGGCAGACAGACGGTGGGTGCTAAGGTCCATCGTCGAGAGGGAAACAGCCCAGACCACCAGCTAAGGCCCCCAAATCGTGGCTAAGTGGGAAAGGATGTGGGAATTCCAAAACAACCAGGAGGTTGGCTTAGAAGCAGCCATCCTTTAAAGAAAGCGTAATAGCTCACTGGTCTAACAGAAATCCTGCGCCGAAGATGTAACGGGGCTCAAGCCACGTGCCGAAGCTGTGGGTGCACATGTGAATGTGCGCGGTAGCGGAGCGTTCCGTAGGCCTGCGAAGGGAGATGGTGATGTCTCCTGGAGGTATCGGAAGTGCGAATGCTGACATGAGTAGCGACAAACAGTGCGAGAAACACTGTCGCCGAAAGTCCAAGGGTTCCTGCGCAAGGTTAATCCGCGCAGGGTGAGCCGGCTCCTAAGGCGAGGGCGAAAGCCGTAGTCGATGGGAATGGGGTGAATATTCCCCAGCCTGCCAGAAGTGACGAATGCGAGCTGTTGTTCAGTCTTATCGGATTGGCTGGGCTTTGCGAGCATTCCGGGAAACAGCTCTGGCGCATAGACCGTACCCTAAACCGACACAGGTGGACTGGTAGAGCATACCAAGGCGCTTGAGAGAACGATGCTGAAGGAACTAGGCAAATTGCTCGCGTAACTTCGGGATAAGCGAGACCCATCTGTGGGCAACCATGGGTGGGTGGCACAGACCAGGGGGTAGCGACTGTTTAGTAAAAACACAGGGCTCTGCGAAGTCGAGAGACGACGTATAGGGTCTGACGCCTGCCCGGTGCCGGAAGGTTAAGAGGAGGTGTGCAAGCACTGAATTGAAGCCCCGGTAAACGGCGGCCGTAACTATAACGGTCCTAAGGTAGCGAAATTCCTTGTCGGGTAAGTTCCGACCTGCACGAATGGCGTAACGACTTCCCCGCTGTCTCCAGTATCGGCTCAGCGAAATTGAATTCCCCGTGAAGATGCGGGGTACCCGCGGTCAGACGGAAAGACCCTATGAACCTTTACTGCAGCTTTGCAGTGGCATCAGGAAAATGCTGTGTAGGATAGGTGGGAGGCTTTGAAGCCGGGGCGCCAGCTCAGGTGGAGCCATCCTTGAAATACCACCCTGAATTTTTCTGATGTCTAACCGCGACCGGTCAGCCCGGTCCGGAACCCTGCATGGTGGGCAGTTTGACTGGGGCGGTCGCCTCCCAAAGTGTAACGGAGGCGCGCGATGGTGGGCTCAGGCCGGTCGGACATCGGCTGCTGAGTGCAATGGCATAAGCCCGCCTGACTGCGAGAGCGACAGCTCGAGCAGAGACGAAAGTCGGCCATAGTGATCCGGTGGTCCCGCGTGGAAGGGCCATCGCTCAACGGATAAAAGGTACTCTAGGGATAACAGGCTGATCTCCCCCAAGAGTCCACATCGACGGGGAGGTTTGGCACCTCGATGTCGGCTCATCACATCCTGGGGCTGGAGCAGGTCCCAAGGGTTCGGCTGTTCGCCGATTAAAGTGGTACGTGAGCTGGGTTTAGAACGTCGTGAGACAGTTCGGTCCCTATCTGCCGTGGGTGTCGGAGACTTGAGAGGAGCTGTCCCTAGTACGAGAGGACCGGGATGGACGCACCTCTGGTGCACCGGTTGTCGCGCCAGCGGCACAGCCGGGTAGCTACGTGCGGACGAGATAACCGCTGAAAGCATCTAAGCGGGAAACTTTCCTCAAAACCAGGTCTCCCCGGGAGCAATCCCAAGAGGGCCGTGATAGACCATCACGTCGATAGGCCAGATGTATACGGGCGGTGACGTCCTCAGCTAACTGGTCCTAATCGCCCAACAGGCTCAATCACCGTATGGTCCCCAGGGTCTCGACCCCAGGGCCAGAACCACATGCATAGAAATCATCCACAGCCATGAGCTCCGATACGCACACGCACGCACCAACCCCCCACTCGCCCAGCGATGCCTTGGACGACCTGGTGGCCATGGCGGGGAATGATCCACCCGATCCCATCCCGAACTCGGCCGTGAAAACCCCCAGCGCCTATGATACTGCGGCTTAAGCCGCGGGAAAGTCGGTCGCCGCCAGGTCCTCCAAAGCACCACAGCACACACGGCAGCTACATACAGCCGCCGCACACCACACCATCACCCACGCGGGGTGGAGCAGCCCGGTAGCTCGTCAGGCTCATAACCTGAAGGTCACAGGTTCAAATCCTGTCCCCGCAAACCAGATCTCCGACCCGGGGCAGCAGACATAGATCGTCGCTGCTCTCAGCTAGGTCGCAGGCAAATGCAACTTATGAGTGTTTCAAAGCACTTAACGTTGTCGTGTAGCCCGATTCGCCTGCTATTCAGCCCTAACGCTTCGTCATAGGATAACCAAGACATAGTCTCGCAACGGGAATTTGAGATCCGTCGCCGTCTTGTTCACCTGACGAGGTTACTCAGTTTGACCGATACACCATGAGGCGCGCTGCCCGTCTCGCTGCGCCTATGCTCCCCTTGCTGTGCACAGGATGTGCGCCAGCAGGGTTTTGGCTGCTGCATCCGCGTGGGCCAGTGGCCATTGCCAGCCTGCACTCTTGGATCGTCGACACCGCCGCCACCCTCCTGGTGATCGGCCCCGCCACCCTCCTGGTGATGTGGGCGATCTGGCGCTATCGGCGCGCCGGCGGCAAAGGCCGTTATGCGCCGACTTTCTCGCATTCGGTTCCGCTCGAGGCCACCTTCTGGGGTGCTCCGCTGCTGGTGGTGGTCGGTCTCGGCTTCATCGCCGTCCAGGGCGCCTACGACACCGACCCCAGCGGTCCGGGCGTGATGGCGAGCAGCGCCGACGCCAGGAAGCCCACGGTCAACATCGACGTCATCACCACCGACTGGCAGTGGCTGTTCATCTACCCCGACCATCACATCGCGGTCGCTAACGAGCTGGTGTTGCCGGTGCACACGCCGGTGCGGTTCCGGCTGACCTCGTCCACCGTCGCCACCGACTTCTTCATCCCGCAGTTGACGGGCCAGATCGACGTGATGCCGGGAATGCGGACCTGGCAGGGCCTGATCGCAAACCAGACCGGCACCTATGACGGCTTCGCGTCCGACTACAACGGCCCCGGCTTCGCCTGGATGCGGTTCCAGACCCGCATCGTGTCCCCGGCCGACTTCGCGGCCTGGGAAGCGGGCGTGGGGAAGGCGACACGGCATCTGGACGGAGCGGAGTTCGACCGCTTCGCCGCACCTACCATCAACAAGTACAACGCCACCGCCGAGTTCTCGGCCGTGCAGGACAACCTGTTCGAGCACGTGATGCAGGAGGTGATGATGGGCAAGACCTTTCCCACTCCGGCCAACATGACCGAGAAGAAGGGCGAGAAGGTGAGCGGAAGCCCACAGCAGACAACCGCAATGCCTGTTTCCGACAAGGACGAGAGCCCATGAACGCGGTCCAACAGCACTGGGACCCGATCTTCGGTCGCCTGACGCTTTCGCAGGTGCCCTATGACAACCTGATCGTCGGCTTCGCCTTCCTGTTCGCGGCGACGCTCGGCCTGGCCATCCTCGGCCTGCTCACCTACTACCGCAAATGGGGCTATTTCTGGCGCGAATGGCTGACCACCATCGACCACAAGCGCATCGGCATCATGTACGGCGTGGTCGGCACCGTCATGCTGTTCCGCGGCTTCGTCGACGCCATCATGATGCGCACGCAACAGGTCATGGCGGCCGGTCCCGCCTCGGCCGGCTACCTTGGCGCCGAGCACGGCTACCTGCCGCCCTACCACTACGACCAGATCTACGGGTCCCACGGGACCATCATGCTGATCTTCGCGGCGACGCCGATCCTGGCCGGGTTCATGAACTTCCTGGTGCCGCTGCAGATCGGCGCCCGCGACATGGCGTTTCCCTACATCAACGCGCTCGCGTTCTGGCTGACCGCGGTCGGCGCCGCCTTGACCATGCTGTCCTTGTTCGTCGGCGACTTCAGCCATGCCGGCTGGGTCGGCTTGGCGCCGCTCACCGAGCTGCCGTACAGCCCGGACGTCGGCGTCGACTACTGGAGCTGGGCGATCCAGATAGGAAGCATAGGCACCACGCTGGGGGCGGTGAACATCATCACCACCATCATCAAGATGCGGGCGCCGGGCATGACCTGGATGCGCCTGCCGCTGTTCACCTGGACCTCGCTCACCACCAACGTGATCGGTCTGACCGCCTTCCCGGTGCTGGGCGTGGCGATCGGCCTGCTCAGCCTGGACCGCTACTTCAACACCCATTTCTACACTACCGGAATGGGCGGCAACTTCATGCTCTACACCGACCTGTTCTGGATCTGGGGCCACCCGGAGGTATACTTCATCATCCTGCCGTCCTGGGGGATCATGTCGGAGGTCATCCCGACCTTCTCGGAGAAGAAGCTCTTCGGCTACCCCGTCATGGTGGCGGCGACGCTCAGCATCGGCTGCATCTCCTGGACCGTGTGGCTGCACCACTTCTTCACCATGGGCGCCGGGCCGATCGTCAACGCGTTCTACAGCGTCTCCACCATGCTGGTGGCGATCCCAACGGGCGTGAAGGTGTTCGACTGGGCCATGACCATGGTCCGCGGCCGCGTGACCTTCACCACGCCTATGCTGTGGGCGGTGGCGGCGATCTTCATGCAGATCATCGGCGGCTGGACCGGCATGATGCTGGCGATCCCGGCGATCAACTACATGACCCACAACAGCGTGTTCGTGGTGGCGCACTTCCACTGCGTGGTGATGGTCACCGTGTTCGCGGCTGTCGCCGCCACCACCTTCTGGTTCCCCAAGATGTTCGGCTTCACCCTGCACGAGACCAGCGGCAAGTGGGTGTTCTGGCTGCTGATGGCTGGCACCTTCATCGTGTTCACCGCCATGTTCGTGCTCGGCCTGACCGGGATGCCGCGCCGCCTCGCCTACGTGCCATACCAGAGCTACCGGCCGCTGCTCGTGGTGCAGGAGATCGGCGTCTTCTTCGACATCGCGGCCCTGGGCGCGTTCATCTATCAGATGTGGGTCAGCATACGCGACCGTGAGCTGAACCTCGCCGGACGCGATCCCTGGGCGACCAGCCGGAGCTTGGAATGGATGACCCATTCCCCGGTGCCGGTCTACAACTTCGCGGTGATCCCGCACGTCAACGCCCGCGACGAGTTCGCCTGGCGACGGGACTACCGCCTGCATCACGTAATGCCGGACCACTTCAAGGACATCGAGCTTCCGGTGAACACGCCGGTGCCGATGTTCCTCGGCATCTGCACCGCGGCGTTCGGCTTCGCGATGATCTGGCGCATCTGGTGGCTGGCGATCGCGTCGCTCGTGGCGATCATCGCCATCGTCTGCATCCGCTCGTTCGGCGGCAGCACCGGAACCACCATTCCGGCCGATGAGGTCCAGCGCCTTGAACGCCTCGCGGCACGGCCAAGCAGGAGAAGCCGGCCGGAGACCGTGCTTCCGGAGGGCGTGGTGGCGTTCGGCGGCGGAGACGCACGGTGATCGCCGGCCTGCACGACGATCCGCCTGGTCCGGGCACCGTGCTGTGGGCCGACGTCGACCACGAGCACGACATGATGAGCACGCGGATGCTGGGCTTCTGGCTCTACATGCTCAGCGACTCGCTGATCTTCGCCGCCCTATTTGCCGCCTACGCCGTGCTGAGCTACCCGACCAGCTTCATGGGCGGCCCGACGCCGCGCGACGTCGCCTCGCCCCTGTATGGCTACGCCGAGACCGTGGTGCTGTTCAGCAGCGTGTTCGCCTACGGCATGGTCATGGTCAAGCTGAAGCAGGACCTGCCGCGCGCGTCGATCGGCTGGCTGGTCGTGTCGTTCCTGATCGGGCTGTTCTTCATCGGTATGGAAACGCACGAGCTGCAGGACGTCGCCCTAGCCGGCGGTCCGCCGCAGCGCAGCGGCTTCCTGTCGGCCTTCTGGGTCGTGGTGGTGGCGCACGGCGTCCACCTGCTGTTCGGCCTGCTGTGGATGCTGGTGATGGTGGCGCAGATCGCGCGGGACGGCTTCACCCAGTTGGTCACCTACCGGCTGGCGAACCTGAAGGTGTACTGGCTCTACCAAGGCCTGATCTGGACCTTCGTCTACACCTTCGTCTACCTGCGGGGATCGATCTGATGATGGACTTCGACAACACGAAGCCCTGGGAACACCCCGAGATCAGGCTGTCCAGCGCCACCAAGTATTTCGTGGGCTACGTGGTCACCCTGGCGCTGCTCGGCATCTCGCTGCTGCTGGTCCAGCAGCACGTGATGACGGCGTTCAACCTCCTGGCCACGATCTCGGTCATCGCCTTCCTGACCACGATCGCCAAGCTGGTGTTCCTGTTCCACCTCGACTTCTCCGAAACCCAGCGCTGGAACACGCTGACGCTGATGCTGAACGTCCCGCTGCTGATCCTGTCGGTGGGCTTGACCTCGTGGATGTTCCAGGTGCTGTTCCGCCGGGTGATGATGCATTGAAGACCCAGGAGCTTCGCCCCTGGACCCCATGAAGGGCAAAGCCCTTCAAACCCGACTTTTTTAAAGTAAAGGGGTCTGGGGCCCGCGGCCCCAGCGGGTCCAGGGCAGAGCCCTGGCCTTTGACACCCTCCAGTTCACTGCGCCAGATAGCCGCCATCCACCGGCAGCACCGCACCGGTGATGAACGAGGCGTCGTCGGAGGCCAGGAACAGGATCGCCTGCGCCACCTCCATCGGGCTGCCGATCCGCGCCATCGGGTGCATCGCCTTGACCCCGGCGATGTAGGCGTCGGACAGCTTCTTGACCGCCTCGGTGGCGATGGTGCCCGGAGCGACCGCGTTGACGCGTATGCCGCGCGTGGCCAGCTCGACCGCCAGGTGCTTGGTGATGCCCGACGCCACGAACTTCGCCGGGCCGTAGACCGCCTGCCCCTTCTGCCCGGCCTCGCCGGAGATGGAGGACAGGCAGACGATCGAGCCGCCGCCGGTCTTGAGCATCGCCTCGGCGGCGAACTTGCAGGTGAGGAACATCCCCCGTCCGTCGACCGCCATGACGTGGTCGAAATCCTCGGCGGTCGCGGTCAGCAGGTCGAGCTCGGGGATGATCCCGGCATTGGCCACCAGCACGTCCACGCGGCCGAAGCCGTCCACCGCCTCGGCGATCATCGCCCGCGCGTCCGCGTTGCTCGACACGTCTCCAACCACGGCGCGGACCGAGGCGCCGGACCCCGCGATCAGGCCGCGCACCTCCTCGAGCCGCACGGCGTCGATGTCGGTAACGACCACCTGCGCACCTTCGGCGGCGAACAGCAGCGCGGTGGCGCGTCCGATGCCGTTGGAGGCGCCTGTCACCACCGCGACCTTGTTCGACAGGCGGCCGCGGCCGGCGGGAAGGGCTTCGCTCATGATGAGCACTCCGGTCTGGGGAAGCGACGTTAGCTGCCGCGCCGCTTCTGGTTGAGGCTGTCGATCAGCACCGCCCCGAAGATCACCGCGCCCTGGATGAACTGGACCCAGAACGGCTGCACGTTCTTCAGGGTGAGGCCGTTGTTGATCAGGCCGATGATGAGCACGCCGAGCAGCGTGCCGAGGACGCTGCCCTTGCCGCCGAACAGCGACGCGCCGCCGATCACCACCGCGGCGATGGCGTTGAGCTCCAGCCCGGTGGCGGCGATCGGCTGCGCGCTGTCCAGCCGTCCGGCCAGAATGATCCCGCCGAGCCCGGCGAGCGCGCCGCTGACGACGTAGACGATCGCCAGCGTCCGGTTGACCGGGATGCCGGCCAGCCGCGCCGCCTCGCGGTTGCCGCCCACGGCGTAGACCTCGGCGCCGAACACGGTGCGCGCCAGCACCAGGCCGGCCAGGAGGAAGACGGCGAGCGTGACGAGGGCAGCCACCGGGAACGGCCCGAGATTGCCGCCGCCGATGTCGTCGAAGCTGTCGGGAAAAGAAAAGATGGTGTTGCCGTTGGTGACGATGAAGGCGAGGCCGCGCGCCATCGCCAGCACCGCCAGGCTGACAATGAACGGGCTCATGGCCAGCGCGGTGACGGCGAACGCGATGAAGCCGCCGGACAGCGCGCCGATGCCGATGCCCACCATCACCGCCAGCAGCACCGGAACGTGCGCGTTCAGCGCGAGCCCGGCCATGACGCCGGAGAACGCGACCACCGAGCCCACCGACAGGTCGATCCCGCCGGTTACGATCACAAAGGTCTCGCCCACCGCGACGATGCCGATCAGGGCGCTGGCGAGCAGGATGGACAGGAGGTTGGCCGAGGTCAGGAACGCCGGCGTGGTCAGCGCCAGGTAGGACGAGATGCCGACGAAGCCGACCACGATGGTCAGCTCGTTGACCGCCCGGCCCAGGGCGCGGAACCCGAACCGGTGGTCCCGTGCGGGCGCAGCGGCGGCGGCGGCCTGGCCGTCGGGCGTGGCGCTGCGCATCAGCCGAGTGCCGCGAGCTGCATCACCCGCTCCTGGCTGGCCTCGTCGCGGGACAGGTGGCCTGCGAGCCGGCCGGCTCGCATGACCAGGATGCGGTCGCTCAGCCCGAGCAGCTCGATCATGTCCGACGACACCACCAGCACCGCGCCACCCCCCTCGGCCAGGCCGTTGATCAGCCGGTAGACCTCGATCTTGGCGCCGACATCGATGCCGCGGGTCGGCTCGTCGAGCAGGAACACGCGCGGGTGCGTGGTCAGGGCGCGGCCGAGCACGACCTTCTGCTGGTTGCCGCCCGATAGCGACCGCACCGGCTGGCGCAGGCCCGGCGTGCGGATGCGCAGGCGCTGCACCGCCTCCTCGGCCAGGCGGTCGACGCGGCTGCGCAGGACGATGCTGCGCAGCCAGGACTGGCGCGGGAGCGTCGACAGGACGACGTTGCTGCGCACCGAGAACGGCAGCACCAGCCCTTCCGCCTTGCGGTCTTCCGGCACCAGCGCCACGCCGGCGGCGATCGCGTCGCGCGGCGAACGGATCCGCGCTTCCCGCGATTGCACGCGCACCCGGCCGTGGCTCGCGGGCAGGGCGCCGTAGATCGTCTTGAGCAGCTCGGTGCGGCCGGCGCCGATCAGGCCGCCGATGCCCACCACCTCGCCGGCGCGCACGCTGAACGACACGTCGGAAAAGCGGCCGGGGCTGCCCAGTGCCTCCACCTCCAGCACCACCTCGCCCAGCGTTGCATGCCGCTCGGGGAACAGCGCCTCGATCGGGCGGTTGACCATGGCCTGGATCAGCGCGGTCTCGTTCCACGCGGCGGTGGGGCGGGTGTCCACCGTGGCGCCGTCGCGCAGCACGGTGATCCGGTCGCACAGCTCGAACACTTCCTCCAGGTGGTGGCTGATGAACACCAACCCGACGCCCGCCGCACGCAGGATGGCGATCGTGGCGAACAGGATCTTCTGCTCGGCCGTGGTGAGGGTGGCGGTGGGCTCGTCCATCACGATCACCCGCGCCTGGCGCGACAGGGCGCGGGCGATCTCGACCAGTTGCCGCTGCGCGATGCCGAGCTGGCGCACACGCGTCTGCGGCGGCACCTGGAGGCCGACCCGGGCGAGCAGCGTCTTCGCCCCGCGGTTCAGCTCGGCGCGCCGGATCCCGCCCAGCCGCCCGCGCGGCAGGTGGCCGAGATAGATGTTCTCGGCGACGGAGCGCTCCGGGACCAGGCTCAGCTCCTGGTGGATGACGATGATGCCGGCGCGGAGCGAGTCGCGCGGCCGCCTGGGCAGGAACGGCTGCCCGTCCAGGCGCATCTCGCCGCGATCCGCGGGGAACACCCCGGCCAGGATCTTCATCAGCGTCGACTTGCCGGCGCCGTTCTCGCCGACGATGCCGAGCACCTCGCCGGCCTCGAGCGAGATGCTGACCTCCGACAACGCCCTGACGCCGGGAAAACCCTTCGATATGCCCCGCATCTCCAGCAGGCGGGCCATCGGTGCGGTCCGGGTGCCGGCTGCCCTAGCGGCTGACCTGGTCGCCCCACAGGCCGTAGGAACTGGCCGCGCTGCCGTCGATGTTGGCCTTGGTGAGCAGCATGTGCGGCCAGTACTGGTGCGCCGGTATCTTGGACTTGTCGCCGTGCAGGTAGTTCTCGACGTAGTCCACCGATTGCTGCGCCATGGTCAGCGGGTTCTGCGACAAGGTGGCGTCCATCTGGCCGCGCCGTATGTCGCTCAGCGCCTGCTCGGTGCCGTCGATGCCAATGATGACGATGTGCTTGGGGTCGCCGATCGGGGCGGCGCGGTTGGCCTGCCGGATCGCCCGCACCGCGCCCACCGCGTTGTCGTCGTTGCCGTTGAAGATGGCGTCGATGTCGTTGTGGGCGGCGAGAAGCTGCGTGGTGATGTTGAACGCCTTGTCGGCGTCGAAATCCGCCGCCTGGCGCGACACGAGCTTCAGGTCCGGGTTGTTCTTCTGCAGCGCCTCGAACTCGGTGGTGAAGCCGTGCTCGCGCTCGTCGCCGGCGGTGGTGCCGAGCAGGCCTTCCAGGTCGACCACGTTGCCCTTGATCGTCCCGTAGCGCTGCTTGAGCTGGGCGGCGATGAAGTCCGCACCTTCCTTGCCCAGCGCCTCGTTGTCGGTCTCCAGGAAGTTCACCTGGCAGGAGCCGCACGCCGCGCCGCGGTCGAGGGTGAACACCGGGATGCCCTTCTTGTTCGCTTCCCGGACCACCGGCACGATCGAGTTCGCGTTGATCGGGTTCAGGATCAGGGCCGACACGTGCTGGTTGATGAGGTCGGTGACCTGGTTGGTCTGGGTGTTGGCGTCGCCGTCGGCGCTGGTGTTGACCAGCTTCAGGTCCTGGTGGTTGCCGATGCCGATCTGCACGCCCTTGGTCATCCCCTGGAAGAAGGGGTTGGCCAGCGTGGCGACGCTGAGGCCGATGAGGTCGGCGGCTCGCGCCCCCGCTGCTCCCGACAAGGAGGCCGCAACGACAACGGCGGCTAGAACACCGCTTCCTGGCTTGGACATGATGGTTCCCCGTTTCGTGCTTATGCGCCCGGTCGAAGTCGAGTTCGCTCGGGATGATCGTCCTGACGTGCCGGGCTGGCGTCGTCCTGCTGTCGGGCCCGGCGAAAGCTGTATGACACGTTAGCGCGTCCAGCGGCGTGCGCAAGCCGTCCATGACGCCGGGCAGGTGCCATCCTAGCGGCCCGGAACCCCGGTGGTGTTGAGGTAGAGCGCATAGATCGACGTGCTCGCGGCCATGAACAGCCGGTGTCCCTTCCTGCCGCCGAAGCACAGGTTGGCGCAGGCTTCCGGCAGGTGCACCTTGCCGAGGAGGTCGCCGTCCGGCGCATAGCAGCGCACGCCGTCCTCGGCCGGATCGGCCCAGCCCATGCTGCACCACACGTTGCCGTCCACGTCGACGCGCAGCCCGTCGGTGAAGCCGGGTGCGAAGTCGTCGGCGAATACCCGGCCGTTGCGGAGCGTGCTGCCGTCGACGTCGAACGCACGGATGTGCGACGGCCCGTCATGAGTGATGCCGCTGTCGACCACGTAGAGGCGGGTCTCGTCGGGCGACAAGGCAAGCCCGTTCGGACGGGTGAAGTCGTCGGCGACCACCGTGGCCCGGCCGGTCGCGGGATCCAGGCGGTACACGTTGCGGCCGATCTCCGACTCCGCCTGGTGTCCCTCGTAGGGGCCGTCGATGCCGTAGCCGGGGTCGGTGAACCAGATCGCCCCGTCGCTCGCGACGATGACGTCGTTGGGGGCGTTCAGGCGGCAGCCCTCGTGGCGGTCCATGAGCACGGTGATCCGGCCGTCCGGCTCGGTGCGCGTCACCCGGCGGCTGTCGTGCTCGCAGGTCACCAGCCGCCCGCTGCGGTCGCGTGTGTTGCCGTTGGCGTGGTGGCTGTGCGCGCGGAACACGCTGACGTGCCCGTCATCCTCCAGCCAGCGCATGATGCGGTTATTGGGGATGTCGCTCCACAGCAGGTAGCCGCCGTCGGCGAAGTAGACCGGCCCTTCGGCCCAGCGGAAGCCGGTGGCGATGCGCTGGATCGCGGCGTTGCCCTGCCGGGCGGTGAACCGCTTGTCGAGCGCCTCGATCGCGGTGTCGGGATAGCGCGTGCCGGGCAGGTCGCCCAGCGGCAGCGCCGCGTAGCGGCCGAACGGGTGGTCGGCGCTGTGGTGGCCGGTCTCGGTCATGCGGCTCGTCCTCCTGGCTTCCGCTTCCCGCGGCGATGATCGACCCGATCGCGACGCGTTTCCAGGGGTGGATGCCGCGTCGTGCCGGCATCCCGCCCTAGAGCATGATCGTTTGATCATGCTCTCCTTTTGCCTGAAAAGAGCAGCTTTATCAGGCAGGTGGAACCGCAAGGCGGTTCAACCTGACCTGATGCTGCTCTAGCCCTGCACCACGGCGCCGGCCGTTGCCGGATAGGCAGTCCTGTAGGCGTCGATCACGTCGTCGATCGTCTTGTCGCTGGTGAAGCCGAGGCTGCGGGCGTGCCCAGCCGAGAAGTTGCCCGGCCAGGAGTTCACGATCCGCTGCACCGCCGGGTCGGGTGCGATCCGCACCCGGTCGGCCACCGCGTCGCCGGCCAGCCTGCGCAGCGCGCCCAGCATGTCGGCGACCGATACCGACAGACCCGGCAGGTTGACCACCCGTCGGTTGCCGAGCGCTGCGGCAGGCAAGATGTTGCCGTGCAGGAGGTTGCGTATCGCCTGGTCGGGCGACATCAGCCACAGCACCGTGTCCGGCGACACCGGGCAGACCGCCTCGATGCCGGCCAGCGGCTCGCGGATGATGCCGCTGGCGAAGCTCGAGGCAGCGCGGTTGGGGCGGCCCGGTCGCACCGCCACCGTGGGCAGGCGCAGGCTGCGCCCGTCGACGAAGCCGTGCCGGCTGTAGTCCGCGACCAGCAGGTCGGCGATCGCCTTCTGCGTGCCGTAGGAGCTCTGCGGCTCCCAGACCTGGGTGTCCGGCACGACCGCCGGCAGGACGCCGCCGAACACCGCGACCGAGCTGGTGGTGACCAGCCTGGCGCCCCGGGCGACGGCGCGGATCCGATCCAGCAGCCCGCGCGTGGCGTCCAGGTTGACGCGCATGCCGAGGTCGAACTCCTCTTCCGCCTGTCCGGACACGATCGCGGCGAGGTGGAACACCGCGTCGGTGCGGTGGTCGATCAGGTGCGCGATCGCTGCCGGATCGGCGACGTTCCCGGCGAGCGGCACCACGCGCTCGTCGGTCTCCTCGATCGCGGTCACGTCGAGGGCCAGGATGCGCTCGATCGGGCCGCACCGGCCGTCGCCCGCGGTGACGCTGCCCTGCCGCAGCAGGGCCGCGATCAGCCGCTGGCCCAGGAAGCCGGCGGCACCCGTGACTGCGACGCGCATCCCCGATCTCCCGAGCAGCCCGGTCCCGACGAGGCTGTATGATAGGTTTGCGCGTTCCCGCCGTCGCCGCAAGCCTGCTGGGCCTGCTGCTTGCGGCCCGATACCGGGTGCGGAACAATGCCGGGTTCGTCACGGATGGCGGCACGGGTCGGCAAGCCGGTGGGAGAAGACGCGCATGCAGCTCCACAGCCGGGCTGACCGATTGGCCGAGACGCTTCGCGAACGCATCCAGGGCGGCGCCCTGCCGCCCGGATCCAAGCTCGCCTCCGAGCAGGCCATCGCCACCGAGTTCCAGGTCAGCCGCACGGTGGTGCGCGAGGCGGTCGCACGGCTGAAGTCGGACGGGTTGCTGGAAACCCGCAAGGGGGCGGCGACCCGGGTGGGCGCGCCGAAGGAGGGAACCGGACGAGGCTTGTCGATGCCGCGCTCGATCGACGGGCTGCTCGGCTTCCTGGAGGTGCGCCGGTCGATCGAGACGGAGATGGCGGCCCTCGCCGCGTCGCGTCGCACCGATCGGCAGTGCCGGGAGGTCGAGGCCGCCCTGTTGTCGATCGACCGGGCGACGCGGAACGGCAGCAGCGGCGTGCAGGAGGACCTCGACTTCCACCTGGCGATTGGCCACGCCACCGCGAACGCCACCTGGACCCAGTTCGTCCGCCTGTTCGCCGAGCCGATGCGCTCGGCGATCGGGGTCACCCGCGCCAACGAGGCCAGGCGGAAGGACTTCGCCGCCGCGGTGGCGGACGAGCATCGCCGGATCTACGACGCGATCCTGCACCAGGACCCGGCGGAAGCGCGTGCCGCGGTGCACCTGCACCTCGTGAACGCGGCCGAGCGCATCATGGAAGCCGATACCGGGTTCTGGCAGCAGGAGGGCGGCGACCTGGCCCAGCTCTGGGCCGCGCATGCCCTTTCGGGAGCGGATGGGCGCGAAACGTCCTGACCATCGGCTGGGCCGGCACCGGTTTCGCTCCCGCCGCCTCGGTTGCGCATCCCGTCCGACTTGGATCACGGTCGGTCGCATCGAGCGGGCGCCAAGCCGGCCGGGACGAGGATTCGCCTGCGGGGTGCCCGGTCCGGCCCGGTTCGAAAACCGGCGGACGCGCAATGCCCCTCAGCTCGGCTGCCGGCAGCAGCGACTGATCCGGCCGCAGCGGCGGCGCAGGCTTCACGGCGGCGGTCGCCCGTGGCATCCCGTGCCGCCGCTTGCCCCAGGATCCCCGATGCGCCCGCTCGTTCTGCTCGCCGCCCTCGCTTGTCCGGTCGCGGCCCTCGCGGCACCCCCGCTGCACCAGTTCGACAGCGTCGTCCTCTCGCCGGACGGGCAGCACGTCGCCTCGATCGAGAACGACGACGTCGACTCCGACACCGCGCCGCCGCAATCCCTGCTGATCCGCGACCTGACCGGACGGACTGTGACGGTGGCATTGCCCTGCCAGCCCGGCCCGGATTGCAGTATCGCCTCGCCGACATGGGACGGCGACGGCGCCCGCCTCGGCTTCCTGCTCGACCATGCGGCCGACGGCACCACCGACATCGAGGAGGTCGACGCCGCCGGCGGCGCGCCGCGCCGGCTGCTGTCGTTCGACGGGCCGCTGGTGTCCCTGCGCTACGGCCCGGGCGACCGGCTCGCGGTGCTGGCAACCGCCAGCGCCCACAAGCGGGTCGGCCGGACCGAAGCGGCTGCCCCGTTGACCGGCGAGATCGGCACCGCGGTGGACGAGCAGCGCATCGCCGTGCTGGACGGGCAGGCGCTGCGCTTCGCCTCGCCGGCCGACCTCTACGTCTACGAGTTCGACTGGCGTCCCGATGGCGGCTTCGTCGGCACCGCAGCACACGGCAACGGCGACGACAACTGGTGGATCGCCAGGCTCTACGCCTTCGACGCCGACGGCCGGGCGCGTGTGCTGTTCGCGCCCGGCCCGCGCGAGCAGTTGGCAGCCCCCGCGGTGTCGCCGGACGGGCGCAGCGTCGCCTTCATCGGCGGCTGGATGAGCGATTTCGGCTCCACCGGCGGCGACGCCTTCCTGCTGCCGCTCGACGGCAGCGCCGGCGCCACGCCGCGCGACCTGACCCCGGGATCGCGCGCCACCGTCACCGCGATCGACTGGCGTTGCGGCGACGGGCTGACCGGCGTGACGCTCGCCGGCGACACGGTGTCGATCGAGCGGCTGGACCGGACCGGGGCCCCGTCCTGGTCCGGCCACGACGCCCTGTCGGCGGGACGGCAGGGCTTGTCGGTGTCGTGCAGCCGGCACGGCATCGCCGCGGTCGCCGACAGCTTCACCGACGCGCCGGAGATCGTCGCCGGGCCGATCGGGAGCTGGCACGCGATCACCCATGCCAATGCCGGCCAGACGGCGCCCCTTACCGCGCGCTCGGTGAGCTGGCACGACGACGGCGTCGAGGTGCAGGGCTGGCTGCTGCAGCCGACGGGGGGTGCTGCCGGCACGCGGCGGCCGATGGTGGTGCTGGTGCATGGCGGCCCGGAAGCGGCGGCGACCCCGGTGTTCCCCTCCGCGCAGGGCAGCGTCCGGGCGCTGCTGGCGCAGGGCTGGGACGTGTTCGAGCCGAACTACCGCGGCTCCTTCGGCCAGGGCGAGGCGTTCGCCGCCGCCAGCATCCAGGATCTCGGCGGCGGCGACTGGCGCGACGTGCTCACCGGCGTCGATGCGGCCGAGCGCGCGGCGCCGATCGACGACGGGCGGCTGGGCATCACCGGCGGCTCCTATGGCGGCTACATGACGATGTGGGCGGTCACGCAGACGCACCGCTTCCGCGCCGGCGTCGCCGATGCCGGGGTGTCGGACTGGCTGTCGATCGAGGGCGAGGCGCCGCAGGCCGGCTCCGACGAGGTCAACTTCGGCGGCTCGGTCTACGACAACCCGGCGCCCTACCTGCGCGCCTCGCCGATCACCCACATGCGCGGCGTCGCCACCCCAGTGCTGATCGCGGTCGGCGAGCGCGACGCCGAGTGCCCGATGCCGCAAAGCCTGGAGTACTACACGGCGATGAAGGCGCTGAACGTGCCGACCGACTTCGTGGTCTATCCCGGCGAGGGCCACGCGCTGCGTCGCGAGGCGGATCGCGACGACCTGCGCCGTCGCACCATCGCCTGGTTCCACCGCTGGTTCGACACCGTGCGGTGACGGTCGCTCGCCGCTATCCGAACAGCACGCGCGGCAGGGTGAGCGAGACCACCATGTTCGGCACGTCGACGATCTCCGAGATGCGCAGGTCGGCGGCGACGCTGGTCAGCATGTAGGCCTCGACCGGGCTCATGCCGTGTCGCGCCACCAGGAGGTCGATCATCTCCGACACCGCGTCGCGCGCACAGGCGTGCAGGTCGGGGCCGATGCCGGTGGTGACGTCGTAGCCGCGGGCATCGAGGTGCCGGGTCACCGGGCCGGGCAGCTCGTAGCGGGGGAACCGCGGCGCGGCGCCCTTCGACAGCTCGAACCGGAGGGCCACCGTCATCGGGCTCTCGATCGCGGTGCCGCACACCTCGCCGTCGCCCTGTGCTGCATGGGTGTCGCCGATCGAGAACAGCGCGCCCGCGACCTCGACCGGCAGCACCAGGACCGTGCCGGCGCCGAGGTCGCGTATGTCGAGGTTGCCGCCGACCCGTCGTGGCGGGACGATGCTG
The DNA here is from genome assembly GCA_965198655.1 of Lichenicola sp. GTDB lineage: Bacteria > Pseudomonadota > Alphaproteobacteria > Acetobacterales > Acetobacteraceae > Lichenicola. The sequence goes on from OZ240668.1 coordinate 847,209, forward strand.
TGCAGGCCGGGCTCGGCCGGCGCCACGCCGATGGTGCCGGCGAACGGCTTGAGCGGCACGCGGGCGAAGGATCCGAAGGCGGCCGGCGCCAGCGTGTTCGCGTCGTATTGCCACAGGTGCAGCGCCGGGTCGGGGAACTGGTCGGCGAGCAGGCCGAAGCCGGGTATGTTCGCGGTCCAGCCCCAGCCGGACGGCCCGAAATGCTCGATCCGAACGATCAGCGCGTCGCCCGGCTCGGCGCCGTCGACATGCACCGGTCCGGTGACCGGGTTGACCCGGCCGAAGTCCAGCGTTCGCAGCGAGCCTGGCGTGCTGTGCGGTGAGAGCTGTCCGCCGGAGCTGTCCACCGTTTCGAACAGCACGTCCTCGCCGGGTGCCACGCGCAGCGCCGGCGGGGTGTCGCGGTTCCAGCCGTGGTGGTGCCGGTGCGCGTGGATGGTGTGTCGATGGCCGGTCATGGCGGGGAGCTCCGTCCTGGCGATGGGATATCCATCTTGCAGCATCGCCGCCGCAACGCAGCCCCGAACGGTTGCACAGCGCCCGGCCGGGCTGCGGGCGTCGCACTTTCAACCGTGCCGGTTTGGGAGGATAAGGGCCGCCTCCGCCGGCCGGGGCGCTCGTTCCGGCAGGTCTTCCAGGATCCGGAACACGTAACAGATGAGTGCCGTCCTTTCCGCGGCTGATCCGACCGGGCCGGCCTGGACCCCGTCGAGCTGGCGCGGCCGCCCGATCCGGCAGGCGCCGTCCTATCCGGACCAGGCGGCGCTGCACGCGGTCGAGGAGCGCCTGCGCACCTACCCGCCGCTGGTGTTCGCCGGCGAGGCGCGCCGCCTGAGGCAGCACCTGGCCCTGGCGGCGGAGGGCCGCGCCTTCGTGCTGCAGGGCGGCGCCTGCGCGGAAAGCTTCGGCGAGTTCACCGCCGACGTGATCCGCGACACCTTCCGCGTGCTGCTGCAGATGGCGGTGGTGCTGTGCTTCGGCGCCAAGGTGCCGGTGGTGAAGCTCGGCCGCATGGCCGGCCAGTTCGCCAAGCCGCGTTCGGCCGACACCGAGACGGTGGGCGGGGACACCCTGCCCTGCTACCGCGGCGACATCGTCAACGGTCCCGAGTTCACCGCACGCTCGCGCATGCCGGACCCGGCGCGCATGGAGACCGGCTACTTCCAGTCCGCCGGCATCCTCAACCTGCTGCGCGCCTTCGCCGGCGGTGGCTATGCCAACCTGCACCAGGTGCACCGCTGGAACCTGGGCTTCGTCGAGCGCAGCCCGCTGGCGGCGCGCTACCAGGACCTGGCGCAGCGCATCGACGAGACGTTGGCCTTCATGGGCGCCTGCGGCCTCGGCGCCCACGCGCCGCAGGTGGACGAGACCGAGTTCTACACTAGCCACGAGGCGCTGCTGCTGCCCTACGAGCAGGCGCTGACACGCATCGATTCCACCACCGGCGACTGGTACGGCTGCTCGGCGCATTTCCTGTGGATCGGCGACCGTACCCGCCAGCCGGACGGGGCGCATGTCGAGTTCCTGCGCGGCGTGCGCAACCCGATCGGGCTCAAGGTGGGCCCCACCACCACGACCGACGACCTGCTGCGCCTGCTCGACCTGCTCGACCCGCGGAACGAGGCGGGGCGGCTGACCCTGATCAGCCGTATGGGCGCGGACGGGGTGCGCCTGCACCTGCCGCCGCTGCTGCGCGCGGTGCGCAAGGCCGGCCGCACCGTGGCCTGGCTGTGCGACCCGATGCACGGCAACACGGTCAGCACCGCGTCCCGGGTCAAGACCCGCTCGTTCGACGCGATCCTGTCCGAGCTGCGCGGCTTCTTCGACGTGTTCGCCGCCGAGGGCGTCCGCCCCGGCGGCATACACGTCGAGATGACCGGCCAGGACGTGACCGAGTGCGTCGGCGGCGCCCATCGGCTGACGGAGGCCGATCTCGGCGACCGCTACCAGACCTTCTGCGACCCACGGCTCAACGCCGAGCAGTCGCTGGAGATGGCGTTCCTGGTCGCCGAGGAGCTCACCACCCGGCATCGGGCGGCGGCCCGATGACCGACGCGGACGACGTCGTCGGTGAGGCGGTCGGCGCCCGGACCGACGCCTATTTCAACCGCACCAAGGCGATCGTCGCTCGGTTCGGCGACAGCCAGGTCACCTATGCCTTCTTCCTGCGTCGGCCGGTGATCGCAGCCTTCGGCCTGATGACCGGCTGGCTCGCGTCGGTGGCGCGGGCGCGCGGCCTGGAGGTGCGGTGCGAGCCCTGCTTCGCCGAGGGCGACTGGGTGGGCGCCGGCGAGCCGCTGCTTTACGTGTCCGGCAGCTTCGCCGGCCTGGTGGACCTGGAAACGCTCCTGCTGCAGCGCCTGGGTCCGGCCTGCGTCGCCGCCCACAACGCCTACCAGATGTGCCTCGCCCTGCCCAAGGCGCGGTTCCTGGCGATGGACGCGCGGCACTGCGCCGGGTGGGGGATGCAGGAGATGATGGCCTATGCCGCCTCGGTCGGCGGCCGCGCGGCGCAGCGCGAGGGCGCGCTCGGCTTCACCGGCTGCGCCAACGACGCGACCGCGCACTTCTTCGGCGCCGCGGGCGGGACGGGCACCATGCCGCACGCCCTGATCGGCTATGCCGGCTCCACCCTGGCCGCCGCCGAGATGTTCCACGACAGCTTTCCCGACGCCGACCTCACCGTGCTGACCGACTATTTCGGCCTGGAGCTGACCGACGGGCTGGCGGTCTGCCGCCGCTATCCGGAGCTGGCCGCGTCGGGACGGATCGCGGTGCGGCTCGACACCCATGGCGGCCGGTTCCTCGAGGGCCTGGATCCCCAGGCGAGCTATGCGGTGATCGAGCGGCACACCCCGGGCGCGATCCGTCGCTACCGCAGCGAGGCCGAGCTGCGCCACCTGGTCGGCACCGGCGTGTCGGCGGCGGCGATCTGGCGCATGCGCGAGGCGCTGGACGACGCCGGGTTCGGCCGGGTCGGGATCGTCGCGTCCTCCGGCTTCGGGGTCGACAAGTGCCGGGTGATGGCGGACGCCCAAGCACCCATCGACGTGGTGGGCACCGGTAGCTTCATTCCCGACACCTGGTCGGAAACCTACGCCACCGCCGACATCGTCGCCTATGACGGGATCCCCAGGGTCAAGGTCGGGCGGGAGTTCCTGTTGCGCCGCGTCGCCGGGCGGGACGCCGGGAGTCAGCACGCATGAGCGAGACGCTGTTCGGACCCGAACACGGCTGGCGGGTGCGCATCATCGACCTGTCCGGCGCCTCGGCCGACGACATCGTGGAGGAAGTGGGCGGTTTCCCGACCCTGGCGCTGGCGAACGCGTTCTGCCGTGCCTATGTGCGCGACAGCATCGAGCGCTGCCGCGTGCCGGGTGCCACCAGCCGCGAGGTGCTGGCCGCCTGGTTCGCGTTCGGCGAGGACGCCGAGGTGGCCGATGCGGGCGAGCAAGGCTGGCGCTCGGCGAACGAGCTGGACGCGTTCGCCTCGGAGCCCGGCTCGGAGATCGAGCGCGATTGGCGCTCGATCGACCCGCGACGGGCGGGACTGGACGGCGACGAGGATGAGGACGACTAGGATCTTGCCGCGGTGAAGCTTCGTTTCGCGCCGAGCCCGACCGGGCTGCTGCATGTCGGCAACGCCCGCCAGGCGGTGGCCAACGCGCTGCACGCCAGGCGCCACGGCGCCGGCTTCCTGCTGCGTATCGACGACACCGACGCCGAGCGCTCGCGCGAGGAGCACGTGGCCGGGATCCAGCACGACCTGCGCTGGCTCGGGCTCGACTGGGACGAGATGGTGCGCCAGTCGGACCGGATCGCCCAGTACCAGGCTGCGGCGGCACGGCTGAAGCAGCTCGGCCGGCTCTATCCCTGCTTCGAGAGCGAGGAGGAGCTGCGCGCCAAGCGCGAACAGCGCCTCAGGCAGCACCGGCCGCCGGTCTATGACCGGGCAATGCTGCGCCTGACTCCGGAACAGCGCGCCCAGGCGGAGGCCAACGGCAAGCAGCCATATTGGCGGTTCCGGTTGTCCGACGGCCAGGTGTCCTGGGACGACGTGGTGCAGGGCCGGACCGAGGTGAAGCTGTCTTCCGTATCCGACCCGGTGCTGATCCGCGCGGACGGCACCGTGCTCTACACCTTCGCGTCGGTGGTGGACGACTTGGAGCTCGGCATCACCCACGTGGTGCGCGGCGAGGACCACGTCACCAACACCGGGGTGCAGCTCGACATCGTCGACGCGCTGGGCGGCCGGCCGGACCGCTTCACCTTCGCCCACCTGCCGCTCCTGCTGGACGAGGCCGGCTCCAAGCTGTCCAAGCGGTTCGACGGCCTGTCGCTGCGCGCCCTCCGCCATGACGGGATGGAGCCGACCGCGCTGGTCGCCTATCTCGCCCGGCTGGGCACCTCCGACGACCCGCAGCCCTTGTCGTTCGCCGAGCTGGCGGCGAGCTACGACCTGCGGCGGGTCTCGAAGTCGCCGGCGCGGTTCGACATGCGCCAGCTCCTGGCGCTGAACCGGCGCACCATGCACGTCATGCCGTTCGAGCAGGTGCAGGACCGGCTGCCCGAAGGGGCCACGGAAGCGTTCTGGAACGCCGTGCGCGGGAACGTCGACATGCTGTCCGAGCTGCGGCACTGGTGGGACGTGGTGGGCGGCGGCATCGTGCCGCCGGTGCAGGAGGAAGAAGCCGATTTCCTGCTCCAGGCGATCGACGTGCTGCCGCCCGACTCGCCGGACCATCCCTGGGACGAGACCACCTGGCCGCGCTGGACCGAGGCGCTGCGCGAAGCCAGCGGCCGCAAGGGCCGGGCGCTGTTCCATCCTCTGAGACTGGCGCTGACCGGCGAGGAGCAGGGGCCGGAACTGCGCGACCTGCTGCCGCTGATGGGTCATGAACGGGTGAGCGGCCGGCTCCGCCTGGCTGCGGCATGACGATGATGGTTACATGAACAAGAAGCAATCTGGTAGGAGGGGATAGGAGCGACATATTGGATGTCATGGATGCCGCGATGCAATAAAATGCGCGGCGAGAGGGCACGGTCGGATGGCCGCGCCGGAATAGGGTCAAGGGGCTTCCCCGGGGGAAGCGCGGCTACCCAGAACCAGCCTGCACGCCTTGGCAACGAGGCGGGATGACGGGGTCGAGGGGTGCCGTATCAGCGAGGCGCGGGATGATCACGAGAAGACTGCCGGTCCTGACCAGGGCCTTCGCCCTGTCGGCGCTCGCGTCGCTGGCGGGGTGCAAGTACTCGATCCTCGACCCGAAAGGGGCGATCGGGGCGGCAGAGAAATCCCTGATCCTGACCTCGACCTACGCCATGCTGGTGATCGTCGTGCCGGTGATCATCCTGACCCTCTGGTTCGGCTGGCGCTACCGCGAGGGGTCCGGCGCCCGATACGAGCCGGACTGGGGCCATTCCGGGGTGGTCGAGATCTTCTGCTGGGGCATTCCCTGCGCGATCATCGCCTTCCTGGGCTACCTGACCTGGGTCAGCACCCACGCGCTCGACCCGTACAAGGCGCTGGACAGCCAGAAGAAGCCCCTGGTGATCGACGTGGTGGCGCTGAACTGGAAGTGGCTGTTCATCTATCCCGACCAGCACGTCGCCACCATCAACGAGGTCGCGTTCCCGGTGGGCACCCCGGTCGACTTCCGCATCACGTCCGACTCGGTGATGAACTCGTTCTTCATCCCCGAGCTCGGCAGCCAGATCTACGCCATGGCCGGCATGCGCACCCAGCTGCACCTGATCGCCGACAAGGAGGGGACGTTCCCCGGTCTGTCGTCCATGTACAGCGGGCGCGGCTTCTCGGACATGCACTTCAACGCCATCGCCACCACCGACAGCAAGTTCGCCGACTGGGTGGCCAACGCCGCCAGGTCGAGCGTCCCGCTCAACACCGGCGACTACGTCAAGATCGCCGCCCCGGAAGAGAAGGCGCCCGTGCAGTACTTCTCCGCAGTCGAGCCGAACCTCTTCAACGAGATCATAGCCAAGTATATGGGCAAGGCCGAGAGCTTCCACTCCGGCGTCAGGGAGTAGCGCGTCATGTTAGGTAGGATGACTCTGGCCGACGTGGCCATACTGGACTCGCCGATCATCATGGCGGCCGGCCTGTTCATGGGGCTGGTGGTGGCCGCCATCGTCGGCACCATCACCTACACCAAGAGCTGGGTCTACCTCTGGAAGGAGTGGATCACCTCGGTCGATCACAAGAAGATCGGCATCATGTACATCATCGTCGCCATCGTGATGCTGCTGCGCGGGTTCTCCGACGCGATCATGATGCGCGCCCAGCAGGCGATGGCCTATGGCGGCCATGCCGGCTACCTGCCGCCGCACCACTACGACCAGATCTTCACCGCCCACGGCACCATCATGATCTTCTTCATGGCGATGCCGTTCATGATCGGGCTGATGAACATCGCGGTGCCGTTGCAGATCGGCGCCCGCGACGTGGCGTTCCCGTTCCTGAACTCGTTCTCGTTCTGGATGACCGCGGTCGGCGCGATCCTGGTCAATGTGTCCTTGGTGCTGGGCGAGTTCGGACAGACCGGTTGGCTCGCCTACCCGCCGCTGTCAGAGCTCAAGTTCAGCCCGGGCGTCGGCGTCGACTACTACATCTGGTCGCTGCAGCTCACCGGCCTCGGCACCCTGCTGACCGGCGTCAACTTCTTCGTCACCATCGTCAAGATGCGCGCGCCCGGCATGACCTGGATGCGGGTGCCGATCTTCACCTGGACCATTCTTTGCACGGCCATCCTGATCATGGCCGCGTTCCCGATCCTGACCGTGACCTTCGGGATGCTCTCGCTCGACCGCTACCTCGGCATGCACTTCTTCACCAACGAGCTTGGTGGAAACCAGATGATGTACGTCAACCTCATCTGGGCCTGGGGCCATCCGGAGGTGTACATCCTGATCCTGCCCGCCTTCGGCATCTTCTCCGAGGTGGTGCCGACCTTCAGTCAGAAGCGCCTGTTCGGCTACAAGGCGATGGTCTACGCCACCGTCTGTATCACCGTGCTCAGCTTCGTGGTCTGGCTGCACCATTTCTTCACCATGGGCTCCAGCGCCAACGTGAACGCCTTCTTCGGCATCACGACCATGATCATCTCCATCCCGACCGGCGTGAAGATCTTCAACTGGCTGTTCACCATGTATCGGGGGCGCATCCAGTACACCTCCATGATGCTCTGGACGATGGGCTTCATGGTCACCTTCGTGATCGGCGGCATGACCGGAGTTATGCTGGCGCTGCCCGGCAATGACTGGGTGCTGCACAACTCGCTGTTCCTGATCGCCCACTTCCACAACGTCATCATCGGCGGCGTGTTCTTCGGCTACATGGCCGGCCTCACCTACTGGTTCCCCAAGGCCACCGGCTTCAAGCTGAACGATAGCTGGGGCAAGGCCTCGTTCTGGTTCTGGCTGACCGGGTTCTACGTCGCGTTCATGCCGCTCTACGTGCTGGGTTTCCTCGGCATGACCCGTCGCATGAACCACTACGACAACCCGCAGTGGACGCCCTACCTCTGGATCGCCGCCGTCGGCGCGCTGATCATCGCGGCTGGCATCGCCTGCACCGTGATCGGGCTCGTGGTCAGCATCCGCCAGCGCAACCTGCCGCAGAACCAGGACGTCACCGGCGATCCGTGGAACGGCCGCACCATCGAGTGGTCGACCTCCTCGCCGCCGCCATTCTACAACTTCGCCGTGCTGCCGCACGTCGACGCGCTGGACGCGTTCAACGAGACCAAGAAGCGCGGCCACGAGGCGCGCGAGACACCGGTCTATTCCGACATCCACATGCCGCGGAACACGGCTGCCGGCTTCATCATGTCGGTGGCGGCCGGGATCGTCGGCTTCGCGCTGATCTGGCACATCTGGTGGCTGGCGGTGATCGGCCTTCTGGCCGTGGTCGGCACCTTCATCGTCCGGTCGTGCGACGACGACATCGACTACTACGTGCCGGCGGCCGAGGTTGCGCGCATCGAGGGGCTGCATAACGCCCGGGTGGCGCAGGCGGAGCTGACCCATGTCGCCTGACAGCCTCGTCGCGCATCACGGCGAGTTTGCGGAGGACCATTCCCACGAGCCGAACAACGTGTTCGGCTTCTGGCTCTACCTGATGACCGACTGCATCCTGTTCGCGACGATCTTCGCCGCGTTCGCGGTCAGTCGGCACCAGTATGCGGGCGACGTCAGCGGCCGCGACATCTTCGACCTCAAATACGTGGGGGTGGAGACGGCGCTGCTGCTGGTCAGCTCGTCGACCTATGGCTTCGCCATGATCGGTGCCTACCAGCATCGCCTGAACCACGTGATCGCCTGGCTGGGCGTGACCTTCCTGCTCGGTGCCGGCTTCGTCGGCATGGAGATCAACGAGTTCCACCACTTGGTGGCCGAGGGACACGGACCGGACCGCAGCGCGTTCCTGTCCGCGTTCTTCACCCTGGTCGGCACCCACGGCCTGCACGTCACCTGCGGCCTGCTCTGGATGCTGGTGCTGGTGCTGCAGCTCACCGTGCTGCGCAAGCCGCTCGACACCCGCTACGTCAACCGGCTGATGTGCCTGAGCCTGTTCTGGCACTTCCTGGACATCGTCTGGATCTGCGTGTTCAGCCTGGTCTACCTGATGGGGGTTCGGTGATGGATCATCCCGCACTGCACGGCCATTCGCACCAGACACACCTCGAGGGATCGGGCGGCGCCGGCCATGCCGGCTACGGCGCCTACGGCGTCGGCTTCGCGCTGTCGGTAATCCTGACGCTCGCGGCGTTCTATCCTGTCATGGTGCCGGGCACGCTGCCGGCCGGCTGGATCGCGCCGCTGATCGCCACCCTGGCGGTGGTGCAGATCTTCGTCCACCTGGTGTGCTTCCTGCACATGAGCGCTGGCTCGGAGCAGCGCTGGAACGTCACCGCGTTCGGCTTCGCCCTGCTGGTGGTGTTCATCCTGATCGGCGGTTCGCTCTGGATCATGCGCAGCATGAGCATGGGCATGGTCGATCCCGACGTTCCCGCGGTGGCCACAACCGGCCATGGCGGCATGAGCGGCATGTAGGTCTGCGCCTCCGAACCTAAGCCTGCGGGAACGCCCGCTGCCTCGGCAGCGGGCGTTCCGTCGTTTGAAGGAGACAAAGCGTGTCCGGCTTCGGGCCCGCGTCTCATCCCCGGCAGTTGACTTCCGCCGCCTGGTCGCGGTTGAGCCGTTCGATCGAGAAGATGACCAGGTTCTCCGGATACTCGCCGGTGGTCTCGACCTCCACCACCGTCTGCCCCGGCCGCACGAACAGGAAGGTGCAGGTGTTGAGATCGACGCCGCTGCATGACACCAGCTCAGGATACCGGTGCCTGATCCTGCCGGAAGCCGCGGTCGTTCAGGAAGAAGTCGGATCGCCCGGCCAGCACGGTGCGGAACGGGCGGTAGCCCCGCGCGCGCAGGACGTGCACGAAGCTCCGGAAGCTGGGCAGGGGAAGCACGTCCTCCTGTTGTGCCCAGGATTGCGCCCATGCCGAACCCTGGCTCGCGAGCAGGCCCGCCGTCAGCAACAGGGCCATCCGCTTCACCGTGCGCCGATCCTCGCGGGGCGGGTGACGAGCAGGAACCGCGTCGACATCATGACCGCCACCGCCGTCAGGGCCACGGCCAGCCCCGTCCACAGCCCGGCCGCCCCGTAACCGAGCCGGAACGCCAGCATCCATCCCAGCGGCAGCCCGACCAGCCAGTATCCGACCTGCGCCAGCACCATGGGTGCCGCGGTGTCGCCCATGCCGCGCAGCGCGCCGATCGCCACCACCTGCACCCCGTCCGCCACCTGGAACAGGGCGAGGATGCCGAGCAGGGTGACCACGATACGGAACGCGACCCGGTTGGCCGCGACCGAGGGCGCCAGGAAGGCTGACGCCACCAGCGCCGGGGTGAGCAGGAGCACGATCCCGATCGCGCCCATGACCAGCACCGCCAGGCCGATCGCCACCAGCCCCGCGCGCCGCACCGCGACCCGGTCGCCGGCGCCGGTCGCCAACCCCACCCGCACGTTGGCCGCCTGGCCGATCGCCATCGGTATCATGAAGGTGAAGGTGCCGATGCTGAGCACGATCTGGTGCGCTGCCAGCGACGCGGCGCCGAGCCGTCCCGCCGCCAGGCCCGCCAGCACGAACATCAGCACCTCGCCCGCGATCGTCGCCACGATCGGCAGCCCGAGCCGCAGCAGCGGCGCCAGCTCGCGCCGGTCCGGGCGCGGCGGTGTCACCAGAAGCCGTCGCCGGCTGCCGTGCAGGATGGCGAACAGCACCAGCACCGTGCCCCAGAGCGTGACGGCGCTGGCGATCGCCGAGCCACGCAGCCCGAAGGCCGGCGATCCGGCGACGCCGTAGATCAGCGCATAGTTCAGCAGCCCGTTGCCGACCGCCATCGCCGGCGTCACGCGCAGCAGCAGCCCGGCCTGGTCGATCGCCGGCAGGATCGCCCGCAGGATCCCGAGCCCGGCGATGTAGGCCGGCGTGCCCCAGCGCAGGATGCCGAGATAGGTTGCGACGTCGTGCGCGAGCGGCGCCGGCTCGCCCAGGCCGCGCAGGATCGGCTCGGCCAGGCTGAACAGCACGAACAGCGGCACCGACAGGACGAGGCCCAGGCAGAGCCCGGTGCCGTACAGCCCGGCGATGCGCCGCTCGAGGCCGGCCCCTTTCGCCTGTGCCGCCAGGATGCCGGCCGCCATCAGCACCCCTTGCAGCGAGGCGCCGATGGCGAAGAACAGCGTGCCGGCGAGGCCGCCAGCCGCCACGGCGCGGTCACCAAGGCCGCCGAGCAGGATCGTGTCGGTCAAACCCATGGCGATTTCCGATAGGCTGACGATCGCCAGCGGCACCGCCAGGCGCAGCAGGGCGGCGGCATGCGCCGTCCTTCCGGCCTCGATCGTTCCCGCGGCGCTCATCACGTCTCCATATGGGCCGCGCGTTGCTGCCCCTGTTGCCCGCGTGCGGCCGATGCCGCAAAACCGGGCCATGGCCCAGCTCACCCTGCATGACAGCCTGACCCGGCGCACGGCACCCTTCGTGCCGCTCGATCCGGCGCATGTGCGCGTTTATTATTGCGGGCCCACCGTCTACGACCTGGCGCATGTCGGCAACCTGCGCGCCATGCTGTCGGCCGATCTGCTGGTGCGGCTGCTGCGCCAGCTTTATCCGCGCGTCACCTTCGTGCGCAACATCACCGACGTCGACGACAAGATCAACGCGCGCGCCGCCGAGCTCGGCATCGGTATCGACGCGCTTGCGGAAGGCACGATCGCCGAGCTGCACGCCGATCTCGCTGCCACGGGCATCCTGCCGCCCGACATCGAGCCGCGCGCCACCCGACACATCGGCGAGATGATCGCGCTGATCTCTAGCCTGATCGCGTCCGGCCACGCCTATGAGGCGGACGCCCACGTGCTGTTCTCGGTCCGGCACTTTCCCGAGTACGGCCGCCTGTCCGGCCGGAACCCGGACGAGCTGCTCGCCGGCGCCCGCGTCGAGGTGGCGCCGTACAAGCGCGACCCCGGCGACTTCGTGCTGTGGAAGCCGTCCACCCCGGAGCTGCCGGGCTGGGACAGCCCCTGGGGGCGCGGCCGGCCCGGCTGGCACATCGAGTGCAGCGCCATGGCGGAACGCTACCTGGGCCAAAGCTTCGACATCCACGGCGGCGGCGGCGACCTTCTGTTCCCGCACCACGAGAACGAGCGCGCGCAGAGCCTGTGCGGCTATCCCGGCAGCAGCTTCGCCACCGTGTGGCTGCACAACGCGATGCTGAACGTCGACGGCGAGAAGATGTCCAAGAGCCTGGGCAACTTCCTCACCATACGCGAGGTGCTGGCCGACGCGCCGGCGGAGGCGCTGCGCCTGCTCCTGCTCGGCACGCACTACCGCTCGGTGCTGAACTTCACCCGCGCCGGCCTGGCCGAGGCGCGAGCAACGCTTGACCGGTTCTATCGCGCGATCGAGCGGTCCGGTGCGGGCCACGGCGACGCCCCGGTGCCGGACGAGGTGCTCCACGCGCTGTGCCAGGACCTGAACAGCCCGGGGGCGATCGCGGCGATGCACGGGCTGGCGGACGCGGCCATGGCCGGCGGCCAGGCGGCGGGGGAGGGGCTTCGCGCCGCAGGCTGGCTTCTCGGTCTGCTGCAAGCCGATCCGGTGCACTGGTTCCAGGCGGATGCGGATGGCGCCGCGGTAGGGCAGGCGATCGCCGAACGACTGGCGGCGCGGCAGGCGCGCGACTTCGTTCGCGCCGACGCCATACGCGCCCGTCTGCTGGCGGACGGCATCGTGCTGGAGGACGGCCCCGGCGGCACCACCTGGCGGCGCGCGTGACCGGCCGCGACGGCGGCGCCGCGCTGGAGCCGATCGGCAACAGCCCGGTGGTGATCCTGGTGCGGCCGCAGCTCGCCGAGAACGTCGGCAGCGTCGCGCGCGCCATGGCCAATGGCGGGCTGTTCCACCTGCGCCTGGTCAGCCCCCGCGACGGCTGGCCGCAGGAACGCGCCTGGCGCGCCGCCTCGGGTGCGGACCGGATCCTGGACCAAGCGACCGTGCATCCGGATGTCGACCACGCGGTGTCCGGCCTGCACCACGTGTTCGCCACCTGTCCGCGCCCGCGGCACGTGGTCAAGCCGGTGCTGACTGCGCGCGGCGGGGCGGCCGAGATGCGCGAGATCACCGGCCGGGGTCTCCGTGTCGGCATCCTGTTCGGCCCGGAGCGGGCCGGGCTCGACAGCGACGACATGGCACGGGCCGACGCACTGATCCGCTACCCGCTCAACCCGGGCTTCTCCTCGCTCAACCTGGCCCAGGCGGTGATGATCATGGCCTACGAGTGGTGGCTGGCCGCCGACGACACGCCACCGCGCACGCTGATGACCAACGAGACGCGGGTCGCCAGCAAGGACGGGCTGGAGAACTTCATGGGCCATCTGGTGCGCGAGCTCGACGCGTGCGGCTTCCTGCGCAACCTGCCCAAGCGGCCCGGCATGGTGCGCAACCTGTGGCACTTCTTCGAGCGTGGCGAGGTGACGGAGCAGGAGCTGCGTACCCTGCACGGCGTGATCACCGAGCTGGCGCTGGGCCGCCGGCTGCGCGGCCGCGACGAGGGTGCTTGAGCGGAGGCGCCTGAGCGTCCGGATTGACTTCAAGCCTCCCTACTCCTATAGGCGCGGGCTCATTGCCGGGAACGTGGACGGTCCGGTCGGCGTCGCCAAATGCGGCACCGATGATGCGGAACGCGCCCGTCTCGACCGATCCGGTCGAGGCCTACCGGTGCAACAAGCGGATCATGGCGACGGGTTCCGATCCGAACGCACGCCGCATCAAGCAAGGAGCGCGTCCGCGTGACCAAGCGCCTCGAGAGCAAGTACAAGATCAATCGCCGCCTCGGCGTCAACCTGTGGGGCCGCGCCAAGTCGCCGATCAACAAGCGGGAGTACGGCCCCGGCCAGCACGGCCAGCGCCGCAAGCAGAAGCCGTCCGACTTCTCCGTGCAGCTGATGGCCAAGCAGAAGCTCAAGGGCTACTACGGCAACATCAGCGAGAAGCAGTTCCGCAAGTACTACGACGAGGCGGTGCGCCGGAAGGGCGACACGTCGGAGAACCTGGTCGACCTGCTGGAGCGCCGGCTGGACGCGGTGATCTACCGCCTCAAGTTCGCGATGACTCCGTTCGCCGCGCGCCAGTTCGTCAACCACGGCCACGTGACGGTGAACGGCCGCAAGGTCAACATCCCCTCCTTTTTGGTCCGCGACGGCGACACCATCGAGGTGCGGGAGAAGAGCAAGCAACTCGCGGTGGTGCTGGATGCGGCGCAGAGCGGCGAGCGCGACGTGCCGGAGTATCTGGAAGTCGATCACCGGGCGATGAAGGGCCGGTTCCAGCGCAGCCCGAAGCTGACCGACGTGCCGTATCCGGTGACCATGGAGCCGAACCTGGTGGTCGAGTTCTACTCGCGCTGATGCTGCCGCAGGAGGGCGCTGCCCTCCTGCACCTCCCGCCAGAGGGCAGTCGCCCTCTGGACACCCAATTATAAACCCTGGGTTCCAAGGGCTTCGCCCTTGGCCGGGTCCAGGGGTGGAACCCCTGGCCTTGTTCAACGAAGAGATCTCCCGCCGGCGCACCTTCGCGATCATCTCGCATCCGGACGCCGGCAAGACCACCCTGACCGAGCGCCTGCTGCGTGCCGGCGGCGCGATCCAGCTCGCCGGCAACGTGCGCGCCAAGGGCGAGCGCCGGCGCACCCGTTCCGACTGGATGGGCATCGAGCGCGAGCGCGGCATCTCCGTGGTCACCTCGGTGATGACGTTCGAGTACGGCGGCTGCATCTTCAACCTGCTCGACACGCCCGGCCACGAGGATTTCTCCGAGGACACCTACCGCACCCTGACGGCGGTGGACTCGGCGGTGATGGTGATCGACGCGGCCAAGGGCATCGAGGAGCGCACGCGCAAGCTGTTCGAGATCTGCCGCCTGCGCGACATCCCGATCCTCACCTTCGTCAACAAGATGGACCGCGAGGCGCAGGACCCGTTCGCGCTGCTCGACGAGGTGAGCCAGGCGCTGGCGCTGGACACGGCACCCGCGACCTGGCCGATCGGCCGCGCCGCCACCTTCGCCGGCACCTACGACCTGCGCGCGAGACAGGTGCACACCGCGACCGAGCTGGCGCAGTCCGATCCGCGCATGGTGGCGCTGGGCGAGGAGCTGGAGCTGGTGCAGGCGGCACTGCCCGAATGGGACCGCGCGGGCTTCGACGCCGGCCACCTGACGCCGGTGTTCTTCGGCAGCGCCATGCGCGAGATCGGCGTGACCGACCTGCTCGACGCGCTGGTGAGCTTCGGGCCGCCGCCGCGGGCCCAGGCCACCGACGGCCGGATCGTGCAGGCGGACGAGCCGGCGATGACGGCGCTGATCTTCAAGATCCAGGCCAACATGGACCCCAACCACCGCGACCGGATGGCGTTTGCCCGCGTCTGCTCCGGCCGGCTCGCGCGCGGCATGCGGGTCAAGCACGTGCGCTCGGCCAAGCAGTTCGCGCTGCACACGCCGCAGTTCTTCTTCGCCCGCGACAGGCAACTCGCCGAGGAGGCGTTCGCGGGCGACGTGGTCGGGATCCCCAACCACGGCACGCTCAGGATCGGCGACACGCTGACCGAGGGCGAGGACATCCGCTTCACCGGGGTGCCGCACTTCGCGCCCGAGATCCTGCGCCGCGTCCGCCTCGACGACGCGATGAAGGCCAAGAAGCTGCGAACCGCGTTGCAGGAGCTGGCGGAGGAGGGGGTGGTGCAGCTGTTCCGCCCGCAGGACGGCAGTCCGCCGATCGTCGGTGTGGTCGGCACGCTGCAGCTCGACGTGCTGCAGGCGCGGCTGGCCGGCGAGTACGGCGTGAGCATCGGCTTCGAGAGCACGCCCTATTCCCTGGCGCGCTGGGTCGACGGCGACAGGACGCGGCTGACGGGCTTCATCGCCACCAACCGCACCGCGATGGCGGACGACATGGATGGCGCCCCGGTGTTCCTGGCCAGCTCGGCGTTCATGATGCGACGCACCGCCGAGATGAACGCCGAGCTCCGCTTCTTCGACATCAAGCAGATCGGTGCGGATCCGACCTGAACATCGTCCACTAATACGTGCTTTACACATTTTTAACGCGCGCGCCCTAGCAATGGCGGCTGTCGCTGACAGCGGTCCGGGCGCCCAAGCCTGATCCCCTGTCAGCTTTAAACAGCTTGTTCAAGCCAGCGGGACGAACGTCATGAGCACGCAAGACACCAGCGTCGAGATTACCGGGCTCGGTTCCGCAACCGCCGTCAGCGGCCAGCGGGCAAGCCTTTTTCCTGATCCGCTCGTGACGAGCGGCGACGGGTCCTCCGTGTCCGTGACGCTGTTGTTTCCCGCCTCCCAAGGCACCCTGTCGATCGCGAACGTGCCGGCGAACGTCGCGGCGACGCTGATCCAGCGTTCCGACGTGTCCACCAGCGCCATCCTGATGAGCGGCACGGCGGCGGAGGTGCAGGCAGCACTCCTGGAGGTGATGCTGACGCCCACCCCGGGTCTGACGGCTCCCACGCAAGGCAGCTACCAACTGATCCTGTCCAACGGCGCGCAGCGCGGCTTCGTCACCGGCAGCCTGACGATCGCGGCAGCGCCGGTGCTGGCGACGCCGGTGGTGGTGGTGCCGCCCGTGTCGCCTGCACCTCCGACGGCCGCCTTCGTCCACACGGGCTCCAGCTACGTTGTCGGCAACGATACGTCGCAGGCCGCGGTCATCGACGCCGGTACCGTCGCCTCCACCGTGACCGGCGGCGCCGCCTCCCTCGACTTCACCGGCGGCAACGCCACCCTGCATCTCACCGGCACCGGCAGCACGACGGTGCACAGCGAAGGCGGCAACACCGTGTGGGTCGGGGCCGCACCGCTCGACTACGTCAGCGGCGGCAACAGCACATTCGAGGTCGGCAGCGGCAGCATCGACATCAGCGGCGGCGCTGCCAGCGACAGCAACGTGATCGTGTTCGCCGCCACCGGAACCGGCGATGTCGACGTCACCACCTCCGGTCCGTCCGCCACCGTGCTGTTCGGCGGCCCGTCCTCGCTGCATTACACCGGCGGCAACGCCACCCTGGTCCTCAACGGCGCCGGCATGACCGGCAGCGCCGTGGTCGACAGCACCGGCGGCAACACCGTCTGGGCCGGACGCGGCGACCTCACCTACAATGCTGGCGGCGCCAGCTCGCTCATCCTGTCGAACGGCGCCACCACCGTCACCGGCGGTGCGGCCGGGGCCGCCACCAGAGTCTCGATGGGCAGCGGCACGCTCGCCTATGAGGGCAGTGCTGGAACCGCCACCGTGCACGGCGGCACGGGTATGGCGTCGGTCCTAGGCGGTAGCGGCGCGCTCAGCGTCGATGGCGGCAACAGCGTGGTCACCCTCACCACCGGCAGCGCCACCGTCGCCGGCGGCGGTGCCGGTACCGACAACGTCGTCTACAACGGCAGCGGCCACGTGGTGTTCCAGGGGTCCGACGGCGCCGCGGTCGTCACCGGCGGCACCGGCTCCGATACGGTGCATGCCGGTTCCGGCGGCGGCTGGTTCGGTGCCGGCACCGGCGGCGACAGCTATCTGCAGGCGAGTGGCGGCGCCACCTTCCTGCAAGGTGCCTCCAACGGCGACGTGCTGGTGGGCGCCGCCGGGGGTGCCACCTGGATGCAGGCCGGTGCCGGAAACGAGACCCTGCTCGGAGGCAACAGCTCGGGCACCGTGACCATGCAGCTCGGCGCCGGATCCGATCAGGTGGTGCTGTCCACCGGCCACAGCGACATCACCACCGGCAGCGGTGCCGCCAGCATCACCGGCGGCGGCGGAACCGACCTGCTCAGCATCGCCTCGGACAGCGGCGCCACGCTGTTCTCGTCCGGCAACGCTGAGCACGCCACCATCAACGGCTTCCGGTTCGGCACTGACCACCTGGCCCTATCCGGCAATTCCGTGACCGGCCTGATCCATTCCTGGGTCGGCACCGTCATCGACCTGTCGGGCGGCGGCTCGATCGCCTTGAACGGTGTTCACGTCACCAACATGGACGGGCTGTTGGGCTAGCACCATCCAGCGTTTCGCCCGGCCGTCACGGCGGCCGGGAGAAAGCAGGTCCCGCCCGTCACCGTTGCTGCTGCACCACATCGTGCAGGAGACGCGGATACCCAACATCACTGGACGCAGGATCGCCGTGCTGGCAACCGATGGGGTCGAGGAGGTGGAGCTGACCTACCCGGTCGAGGCGCTGCGCGCCGCCGGCGTCCTGACCACCCTGGTGTCGCTCAAGGCCGGGCGGATCCAGGCGATGAACGAGGACGTGAACCCGGCCGGCACCCATCAGGTCGACCTGGTCGTGGCCGAGGCCGATGCGGCATCGTTCGACGGCCTGCTGCTGCCGGGTGGCACCACCAACCCTGACCACCTGCGGCTGGACGAGGATGCGGTCAACTTCGTGAAGGACTTCGTGTCGTCGGCCAAGCCGATCGCGGCCATCTGTCACGGCCCATGGATGCTGATCAACGCCGGCGGCGTCGCCGGGCGTACCGTGACCTCCTGGCCGTCGCTGCAGGCCGACCTGCGCAACGCCGGCGCCACCTGGATCGACCAGACGGTGGTCAAGGACGGCAAGCTGGTGACCTCGCGCAACCCAAAGGATCTGCCGGCCTTCTGTGAAGCGATCGTCGCCTTGTTCGCCGGGGCCGCCTGATCGGAGCGCTTGCCTACCTCGTGCCGCTCCAGCAGCGCATCAGGATACGGGCTGAGGGCAACAGCATCGGCTCGTCTCCCGACGACACCCGCGCCACGTCATCGGGTGCAATGACGCGGAGGGCGTCGTACTCGTCGTTTCCCGCCACGCTCCGTCGCGCCTCGATGCTCGCGAAGGACAGGGTGGTGCGGAGCAGGAAGCCCACGTCGACGATGTGCGAGTCGGCATGCTCGATCGCCGCCACCGCCCGGACGTCCTCGACCTCCACCGGTTGGAGGCCGAGTTCCTCCTCCAGCTCCGCCATGAGCTGGGCGGTCAGGTCCGTTTCCAACCCGATCCGTTCCTCGACGGCGCCGGCTGGCGGTGCCTGCCAGAAGCCAGGGAGGTAGACCGCGCCGGCCTGGCGCCGCGCCAGCACCAGCCCATCGGCGCATTCGATCAGGCCGTTCACCGCCAGTCCGCGGATCTGCAGCCGGTCGAACAGTTCCGGGTGCCGCATCTGTGCCAGCAGGCGCCGGTACTCGGTCCAGTGGCCCCCGATACGATCCGGCGCGATCCTGTCGGCGCAGAACACCCGGCCGTTGAACAGGCTCGGCCGCCTGGCGCGTTCCGCGCTCCAGGACGAGGCGATCCTCGCATCCAGGTCCGGCGGCAGCTCCGCCATCGCACCGTCGACCACGAGGGCGACGTCCGCACGCAACGCGATGCTCCGCCAGCCGGTGGACGGATCCGACATGCGATCGGCGTCCGTCAGCTCATCTGCTCGTGCCAGGCATGGCCGGTGGAGCGGATCAGCGTACGGGCCGCTTCCGGTCCCCAGGTGCCGGCGCTGTAGTGGTGCAGCGTGCCCGGATGGTCCTTCCACGCCTTCAGGATCGGCTCGACCCAGGTCCAGGCCGCTTCCACCTCGTCGCGGCGCATGAACAGCACCGGGTCGCCGCGCACCGTGTCCATCAGCAGCCGCTCGTAGGCGTCCGGATAGCGCGCGCCGAACGCCTGCTCGAACGAGACGTCGATGTTGGCCGGGCGCAGGTTCATGCCGTCCCCGCCCGGCACCTTGTTCATCACCGACAACTGGATGCCCTCCTCCGGCTGCAGCCGGATGATCAGTCGGTTGGCCTCCAGACGGGTCGGGAAGATCGACCACGGCGTTTCGCGGAACTGCACCACGATCTCGCTGACCTTGGCCGGCAGGCGCTTGCCCGAGCGCAGGTAGAACGGCACCTTGCCCCAACGCCAGCTATGCACCTCCGCCTTGATGGCGATGAAGGTCTCGGTGTCGCTTTGCCGGCCCTCGCCCAGCTCCTCCAGGTAGGCCGGCACGATCTCGTGGCCGACCTGGCCGCGCCCGTACTGGCCGCGCACCGCGACGTGCTGCACGTCGGCCTCGGTGATCGGCTTCAGCGCCCGCAGCACCTTGAGCTTCTCGTTGCGCAGGTCGTCCGCTTCCAGCGAGCCCGGCGGCTCCATCGCCACCAGGCACATTACCTGCAGCAGGTGGTTCTGGATCATGTCGCGCAGCGCGCCGGAGTTGTCGTAGTAGTCGCCGCGGCCCTCGACGCCCACGGTCTCGGCGGCGGTGATCTGCACGTGGTCGATCGCGTCCGCGCTCCAGATCCGCTCGAACACCGGGTTGGCGAAGCGCAGCGCGATGATGTTCTGCACCGTCTCCTTGCCGAGGTAGTGGTCGATCCGGAAGATCTTCTTCTCGTCGAAGTACTTGCCGACCTCGTCGTTGATCCGGCGCGCCGAGTCGAGGTCGTGGCCGATCGGCTTCTCCAGCACGATCCGTGCCGCCTCGGTCACCAGTCCCTGCGCCGACAGGTTCTCGCAGATCGACCCGTACAGCTCGGGCGAAGTCGCCAGGTAGAACACCCGGGTCTCGTCGCGGTTCTCGTCGCCGAACAGCCGCAGCAGGTTCTCCCAGGAGCCCGACGCCTCGGCGCCGTTCACGCTGGCATAGAACACCATGCCGAGGAACTGCCCGATCAGCGCGTCGTCGAGCGCGTCCGCCTTGACGAAGCGGCGCAGCGCCTTGTCCGCGCGGCCGCGATACTCGTCGTCCGACAACGGCGACCGCGCCGCGCCGATGATGCGCGAGTCGGGCGGGATCTGGTGGTCGCGGAACCGGTGATACAGCGCCGGCAGCAGCTTGCGCATGGTCAGGTCCCCGGTCGCGCCGAAGACGATGTAGTCGAAGCGTTCCACCATGCTGGTCGCTGGCATCCCGTCGCCCTCCCTGCTGCCCGCCGGCGTGACGGACTGGCGCCCAGCATTGTCATTGACCGGGCGCGTCCTGCCAAGGTAAGCCCCGCGGCCTTGGCGGTCGATCGGGGCCGAAGGGGCGGGGGCGAGGGATCATGACGCTGGACGCGGCGGACCGGGCGGCCCGGCATGACGACGCACCGACGGACTCACCGCCGAGCGCCGTCGGCGGCATCGCCGCCGACCGGCTGCGCAGCATCATCGAGCGGGTCGAGCGGCTGGAGGAAGAGCGCAAGGCGCTCGGCTCGGACATCAAGGACATCTTCGCCGAGGCCAAGTCGGCCGGGTTCGACGTCAAGGTGATCCGGCAGATCATCAGGATACGCAAGCAGGAGCCCTCCGACGTGGAGGAGCAGGAAACGCTGCTCGACATCTACCGTCGCGCACTCGGCATGTAGCGCCGCCGCCGGCCGCGAAGCGGTCTGGCGGCCCGGAATCGCTTGCGTCTATAGTGGCTTGTGCCGTTGACGCTGCCCCTGCCGGACTGGATGCCCCCGTGGATCCAGCTCGCGATCCTGATGGTCGCGATCCTGTTCGGGTTCGCCCTGCTGATGATGCCGTTCGCGGTGTTCGGCCTGAAGGGCCGGCTCGAGCTGATCGAGGCGCAGCTCGACGACGTCCATGCCGAGCTGCGCATGCTGGCCACCCGTCTGCCGGAGGTGCCGCGCCGGCCGGCGCGTCCGGTGGAACAGGAGCCGGTGGCAGATGAGATCGTGCCGCGTCCGCGGCCGGCGCGCCCCCGTCCGCAGCCGGTCCCGGTGCCGCCGGTCCTGCCGGAGGCGTCGCTGCCCACTCCACACCGGCCGCGCGACAGCGACGACTGGTCGGACGCGCCGCCCTTCGCCGACGAGGCGATGGCGCCGCGGCGTCCGCTGCGGGCTACGCCCGATCGCGACGTCGACCAGGAGCGCGCGCCGCGCAGCCGGTCGGAGCCGACCCTGCGCTGGCCCCCGCGCTGATCCGACACGTCGTCACAGTCCAGCCGGGCTGCTCACCCGGACGTCAGCACCAGATCGTCGCGGTGGATCATCTCGTCGCGGCCGCGCCAGCCGAGCAGGGCCTCGATTGCCTCCGAGCGGTGGCCGATGATCCTGGCCGCATCCGCGCTGCCATAGGCCGACAGCCCGCGCCCGATCCCGATCCGGTCCTCGGAGACCACCAACACCAGGTCGCCGCGCCCGAAGCTGCCTTCGACTGCGCGCACTCCGGCTGGGAGCAGCGAGCCGCCGGCGCGTAGCGCGCAGGCAGCACCGTGGTCGATCACCAGTTGCCCTGCCGGCTGCAGGGTGCCGGCGATCCAGCGCTTGCGCGCCGAGCCTCCCTCCATCGCCGGCAGGAACCAACTGCAGCGCGTCGCCGTCCCAAGTGCTGCGAGCGGGTTCGCGACGCTGCCCAGGCCGATCGCCATGGCGCAGCCGGCCCGTGTGGCGATGGCGGCCGCGAGCAGCTTGGTCCGCATGCCACCCGACGAGTAGCCCGGCGGCGGCGCCCCGCCCATGGCCTCGACCTCCGGGGTCAGAACCGTCACCAGCGGGACGTGCCGTGCGTCCGGGTCCTGGCGCGGGTCCGCGGTGTAGAGCCCGTCGATGTCCGACAGCAGCACGAGCTGGTCGGCGCCGATCATCCCGGCCACGCGGGCCGCCAACTGGTCGTTGTCGCCGAAGCGGATCTCTGCGGTGGCGACCGTGTCGTTCTCGTTGATCACCGGCACGCAGCCAAGCCCGAGCAGGGTGGACAGGGTGGCGCGCGCGTTCAGGTAGCGCCGCCGGTCCTCGGTATCGTCCGGGGTCAGCAGCAGTTGCGCCGCGACCAGGCCATGCGCGGACAGGGCAGCACTCCAGGCCTGCGCCAGCCGGATCTGCCCCACCGCGGCGGCGGCCTGCTTCTCCTCCAGGCGCAGGCTGCGACGGGTCAGCCCGAGCGCATGGCGCGCCAGCGCGATCGCGCCGGAGGAAACGACGATCACCTCCACGCCGCGGCGGCGCAGTGCCGCGATGTCGGCAGCGACGCCGTCCAGCCATCCCAGGCGTGGTGCCGCCGCCTCGCCGTCGACCAGCAGCGCGCTGCCGATCTTGACCACCAGCCGCCGTGCCTGGTCGAGCGAGGGCAGGGCGGCAGGATGGTCCGGCCGGCTCATCGGGCTGTCCGGCGCGCCTCGGTGATTTGGTCCTGCAGCACCCGAAGCGCTTCGGCGACGTTGCCGTGGGTGGCGGCGGACAGAGTCAGCACCGCCGCACCGGTCGCCTTTTCCAGTGCCCGCCTGCGCGTGCCGAGCTGCTGCGGCGTCATCGCGTCGGTCTTGTTGATCGCCACGACCTCCGGCTTCTCGGCCAGGCCACCGCCATAGGCCACCAGCTCCTCCCGCACCGTCCGCCATGCCTCGACCACGTTGCCCGCCGCCCCGTCGACCAGGTGCAGCAGCACGGCGCAGCGCTCGACATGGCCGAGGAAGCGGTCCCCGAGCCCGGCGCCCTCGTGCGCGCCCTCGATCAGCCCGGGAATGTCGGCCAGCACGAACTCCTCGGAGTCCGACAGCCGCACCACGCCGAGCTGCGGGTGCAGGGTGGTGAACGGGTAGTCGGCGATCTTCGGCCGTGCCGCGGAGGCGACCGACAGGAAGGTCGACTTGCCGGCGTTGGGCAGGCCGATCAGCCCGGCATCGGCGATCAGCTTGAGCCGCAGCCAGACCCAGCGCTCCTCGCCCGGCCAGCCCTTGTCGGCGCGTCGCGGCGCGCGGTTGGTGCTGGTCTTGAAACTCGCGTTGCCGAACCCGCCGTCGCCGCCGCGGCACAGCAGTACCTGCTTGCCAGGCGCGTCCAGGTCGGCGAGCAGCACCTCCCTGGTCTCGTCGAGGATCTGCGTGCCGATCGGCACCCGGATCAGCACCGGTGGTGAGCCGGCGCCGGTGCGGTCGGATCCCGAGCCGTTGCCGCCCTTGCGCGCCCGAAAATGCTGGGTGTAGCGGAAGTCGATCAGCGTGTTCAGGTTGGCCACAGCCTCGAGCACGACGTCGCCGCCGCGGCCGCCGTTGCCGCCGTCAGGGCCGCCGAACTCGATGAACTTCTCGCGGCGGAACGCGACGACGCCGTCGCCGCCGTCGCCGGACCGCAGGTAGATCTTGGCCTGGTCGAGGAACTTCATGCTGGCATCGGTCCGTTCCGGCCGCGTCTGGCAGGCGAAGGTCTGGCAGGGGGAAGCATGGAGACGAAAAAGGGCCGGCCCGAAGGCCGACCCCAGCGCTTCGACCGGCCGAGGCGGGACGCCTACTCGGCGGCGATCGCCTTGGCGTCGACCGAAACCTGCACGCGGCCTTCCGAGCGGGTTTCGAACTTCACGTTGCCGTCGATCAGGGCAAAGATCGTGTGGTCGCGACCGAGCCCGACGTTGCGTCCCGGCTTCACCTTGGTCCCGCGCTGGCGGATGATGATGTTGCCGGCGATCACGGTCTCGCCGCCGAACTTCTTGACGCCGAGACGGCGCCCGGCGGTGTCGCGACCGTTGCGGGACGAGCCGCCTGCCTTCTTGTGTGCCATGAGCTGGTTCCTGTGCCTGTTGGCTGCCGACGCGGGTCCGGGAGTGCTGGCTCCCGGATGGGGTCAGGCGGCGCTGATCTCGCCGATGCGCAGCACCGTGACGGGCTGGCGGTGGCCGTTGCGGCGGCGGCTGTTCTGCCTGCGGCGCTTCTTGAAGATGATGACCGTGTCCAGCTTGTCCTGCGCGATCACGGTCGCGGTGACGCTGGCGCCCGGCACCAGCGGTGCGCCGATGCTGGTGCCGCCCTCGCCGCCGCCGATCGCCAGCACGTCGCTGAAGGTCACGGTGGCGCCGGCCTCCACGTCGAGCTTCTCGACCTTGAGCACGAGGTCGGGCGTCACGCGATACTGTTTTCCGCCGGTGCGGATGACTGCAAACATCGTTCTGGCTTTCCGATCTCTTGATCCGCCGCGCCCCGCTGGAGCGGGTGCCGACGAACCCAGTCGCTTCTTGTGATGGGCCGCGCCCCCGGACCTGGACGCGCGGCAATGCCTTTCCTGGCTGGACCCAGCCCGGTGCGGCCGGCGGGCATTATCCGATCGATCCCTGCCTGTCAATCGGTTGCCAGGCTGTTCCTCGGGAGGTTATATGCCGGCCGCCTCCGGAGAGGTGCCAGAGTGGTCGATCGGGACGGTCTCGAAAACCGTTGTGCGTGCAAGCGTACCGTGGGTTCGAATCCCACCCTCTCCGCCAAGAGCGTTGACAGCCAGTAAGGATAGATGCGTCAGCGATCCTTCCCATATTGTACAACCATCGTGCAACCAGATGTCGACCCGGTCTTGCTTGGCAGGAAGCAGAGGTCACTCATGTGACCTCCGTCCCGGTCACGAAAAGGCTGAGATCATTGCCACCACCGCAAGGATGATGGCCGCGATGTCGACCTTGATCGCAACGCGTATCCGTAGGTTGACCCGCATTGGGGTTGCTCCGACGGCCGCGACGCGCCGCGAACCGATGAAGGTTGCGGTTGGCCCAAGTCGAACGGTTTGACCGCCGTTCACTCGAAGCATCGGCCCTGAGTTCCACCTTGTACTTCGGCGTTCTTAGGCGACGTATGGAACCCCTAGGACACTCGCGGTCCGGCGGCGACCGTAGCCACATCCATGGAACAGGAAAGGGTCCTGTCCTTACGGCCCCATCACGGAGACCGTCGCCCCAGAAGGAAGGCGGCACCCGTGCATCCATCAGGTACGTCGTTTGCGGGGTGTCCTCCTAGGTATTGGGTTTCCAAGCCCGGCCAGAAGGGTCCTACGGACGGGATGTTGCGTCCTTCGATCAAGTTTCAAGTCCACGGGAGGCGGTCCCCGCTTTCCAGGTCGCCGTATAGGCGACCCGGAGCGAAGCGAAGCACCTGTTCCGGCCGGAGGCGCCTCACGCATAGCGCGGGAAGGCCGGAACAGGTCTGGTAAGCGGGGCGGCCGGGAACGCGGAACGGTCGCGGGTTACATCGCCATTCCGGCGGCCTCTGCCACTTTACCCATCACCATCCCGCTGATTTGGGTCAACCCAGTGCTCGCCTTCGATGCCGATGTCTTGGCGGCCTTGAACACACCGGCCGCCTCGTGGGCCGTAGGATGCGACGCACCATGCTCGTTGATCGCTTCGACGGTGGAGGCGTCTCCGCCGACAACGGCCGCGAACTTTGCTAGGCGGATAATACCGGCGGCGCGAGCCTTCGCAGTGATGGAGCTGGTGGACACCTCGTAGCGTTCCGCCAGCTCGGGGATGGTATTTACACCGGTCGAGTATAGATTGAGTAGGCAGGACCATTCGTCGGACGTGAGGCGTGTATATCGGCGGGTCATGGCGCGGCTTTGCCTTGAGGATTGGCTGGTGCACCTATTATAGTGGATTGTTTGGTTTAGGATTGACTGAATTGTTGGATTTGCTGAGTTGGTGATTTCAACGCAACTCACCCGCTTTCCTGGGGATCGGATGGGTGTCAAGCGCCTTTTGTAGGAGTCGTCAGTGCAGCGGGCAGCGATAGAAAAAGGCGTCTACTGCGTGCGTGTCATGGAGACGATCAGAGACGAGCTGTTTGATCGACCAACGCTATTTGAGATCAAGCGAAAGTGGGAGGAATTCCTTTCGCAGATTTATGAGATGTTGGAGGGCTTCGAGGCAGGCAAGGAGTCTCCTGCCGAGAAGCAGTGGGTGGAAGCCATGTTTCGCTTTCAACGCTCGGATGACCTTCTCCGCTATCTGAGGGCAGCCCGGAACGATAAGACGCATGGGTTTGGCGATACTGCTGCTTTGGTCGCTGCAACCTATCGGGCACCGATGGTGGTTCTCCAGCGCTATTCGCAGCTTGCAAAGCCTAAGCCCGACTTTACAACCTTTGCGCGTGAGCAGCCTGAGACAGATGTTCTCCCGGAGGCCATGCACCTGCGAAATATCCTGGTGCCAAAGTTCAGGAAGCATCCCGAACATTGGGTGGCGGTCCCTGTAGAACACCTTGGAAAGCCAATGATGTTCGATATGCGGGGAGCAACGCCTGCCTTCCTCGTTCTGGCGGCGTGCGGTTACTTCAAGGCATTGCTCACGGAGGCCCAGCAGTTTTCCATGAGCCAGTGAGGGAAGCTTCAGCTCATCCAAAGGGCGGCTATCCAGCCGTCATAATCTGTTGTAGCAGGGAAGAATGAGGCGGTAGCTATCAGCCTGGATTTGCTGGGGTTTGGAGAGGAACCGGGTATCCCACCCTCTCCGCCAGCCACCTCATCCCGGCGTCGCAGGCCCCGGGAGGGATCTCCCCGACCTGCTGCTTGCCGCTGCCCCCACGCTGCTTCCAGGCAAGATCTCAACCTTGCCGACACAAGGCTACGGTTCCATACGAACCGGAAAGTCAGCAGTAGACACCGAGGCTTCCAGCCAAGACGACAATCCCCAGGCGAACGCCCGCCGTCTCCAGCGCATCCCGCGGCGTCAAAGCCTGGCGGAGACGCTGAAGAACACCCCCCGGCCCGCGTTGACCCAGTACAGCGGTGCCCCGTTCCCGGCGGCGGCGCCGGCATAGCCGATCAGGCTGGTGTTGTTGAACAGGTTGGTGACCTGCACGCCGAGATCCAGGTGCCGACGACCCTGCTGCAACGGCAGCAGGTAATGCACCGCCGCGTCGGTCGTGTCGTAGGACTTGATCGGGAACTTGTCCACGAGGCCGGTGTCGAGCCCGTATTGCGGCCCGACATCCTTGATCAGGAGCGACGCGTCGAGCTTGTCGCCGACCAGCACGATTCCCTTGCGGTCGAACAGCACGCCGGCCACCGCGGTGCGTCGCGGCGCCTGCGCGACGGAGGCGCCGTTGTGGTAGGTGGCGTGGTTCAGGGACCCGTTGGCATAGAGCGCGAAGCCCAGCCCGACCTGCGCCGTCGCCTCCAGCTCGATCCCCTCGAACGTCGCGTTGCCCTGGTTGGTGTAGAGCGTGTTGGTGCCGATCACGCTGCTCGCGATGTAGTTCTGGTATTGCAGGTCGTAGAAATCGGCGTCGGCGCTCAGCCAGCCGTGCTGGTAGACGGTTCCGATCTGGTAGTTGTCGGTCGTGGACGGCTGCACGGTGTTGACGATCTGCGCATAGAACACGTTCAGCGGCGGCGTCAGGTAGCCCTTCGCCGCCTGTGCGAACACCGACAGGTGGGAGTTGATCTTGTAGTTGACGTCCACCGACGGCAGCGCCTTGTTGTAGGTCGCGTGGTCGTCCGCGGGTCCCTTCACGGTGCGCACCAGCGGGCCGTCGAGATATCGGGTGACGGAGCTGTACTTGACGCCCGCGGTGATGGTCAGACGCGGCAGCGGGTGCCAGGCGAACTCGACATAGGGTTGCGCCGTCGTCAGCCGGTCGAAATACAGATACTGGTAGATCGAGCCCCCGGGCTTGGTGGCGTAGGCCATCTGGTCGCGGGTCAGCACGATGTTGGTCTTGTAGAGGGTGTTGTCCTCGCTCTCGAACCAGAAGCCGGCGCGGCCCTGGCCGTAGGGCGTGTCCTGCGTCAGCCGCAGGATGTTGCCCCAGGCGCGGTAGTCGTTCTTGTACGCGGCCCCCGGCACGTCGTTGTCCAGCACCGTCGGCACGCCGTTGATGAAGTAGCTCTTGGTCGCGGTCGTCGTCAGGTTCGGCGTGCTCAGCGAGGTGTCGCTGGTCTGCACGCCGCGATGGTAGAACGCCGTGGTGTAGGGCTGGTCCGACACCGTCAGGCCGTGCGCGAAGCTGTGCTCGAGCTTGAGATACTCGAAGTCGGTGGTGTAGTTGTCGCGGTTGTAGGGACCATAGGCCTGGCTGCGCGGATCGTCGTTCAGCGAGAAGTTGCGCCCATACAGGTCGATCAGCGAGAGCGGGGTGCCGTACGGGGTGTCGGTCACCGCGTTGTCGAGGTTGACGGCGGCGGTGAGGACCGTGCGGTCGCCGATCGGCTGGATGTATTTGAGGAACAGGTTGCGCCGCTCGTCCGAGGTGCCGGTCAGCGCCCCGCGGCTTTCGTTACGTTGCAGGTCCAGCACGATGCGGCCGCCGGACAGCCAGCCGCCGAACGGGTTGCCGAGCGTGCCGGTTTCCGCCTCGATGCCGTACAGCTTGGTGCCGAAGGTGCCGAACGTGGCGTAGGGGTTCAGGTCGGCGACGGCGGACGGGTCGTGCGAGTGGATCTCGACATCGCCGCCGAAGGTGGCGGAGCCGATCGTGGAGGCGGGACCGGGGCCGCGGTTCACGGTGATGGTGTCGAGGTCGTGCGCCACGAAGTAGGCGGCCGGCTGCGGCGAAAGGTTGCCGGGCGAGCCCGGGACCTGCACCCCGTCGAACAGCACGCTGAACTGGGTATATTGCAGGCCGCGTATGCTTTGGCCGAAATCCTGTTGCAGGCCAGGCCCGTTCGGGTCGATGTCCATGGCGCTTGGCGTCAGCCGGATGATGTCGTCGTAGTTCGAGGTTTGCGGCACGTTCTCGGCGATGAAGTGCGCCCCGATCGTCGAGGTCGGCTCCGTCTCGTCCAGGGACGCCGCCTGCGGCGCCTGCTGCGCGGCCGTGCCGGGAAACCCCTGCCCGGTCACCTGGATCGACTCGGCCGGTGCGCCGCTCTGGGCTGACGTGCTGCTCTGGGCCAGCGCCGGGAGCGGGATGACGAACGGGAGCAGGATCGTTGCGGTTCGGTGCAATGCCAAACGATGGTTGCGAGTCCGCATGCCTGATCCTGACAAGAAGCTGACCGCGACGTTCTAGAGGTTGGACAGGACGAGTCTCGTGACGTTCCGATGACTCCGATCTTGAGACCCGAGGGTCCGTTCGAGAGTTCCGATGGACGGCGAAGGCCAGGGGCGTTGCCCCTGGACCCCATGAAGGGCAAAGCCCTTCAAACCCGATTCTTGAAGTAAAGGGGTCTGGGGCCTCCGGCCCCGGCGGGTCCAGGGCAGAGCCCTGGCCTTCGCAGGTCAGGACTGCCGTTCCGGCACGCGCGGCGCCCCCGGCAACGAAACCCGGACCACGCAGCGCGGTCCGGGAACGAACCCGACCGTTCCACCGTGCCGCCGGACCACTTCCCGCACGATCGCCAGTCCCAGCCCGCTGCCGGTCTCGGCCTGCCGCCCCTTGCGGAACCGCTCGAACATGCTGTGGCGCAGCTCCGGCGCCACGCCTGCCCCCTCGTCGGCGATGTCGAGCTGGGCGACGCTGCCGCAGGTGCCAAGGACCGTGCAGCCATGCAGGTCGATCCGCCCGGCGCCGTGCCGCAGCGCGTTCTCGATCAGGTTGCGCACCATGTCCTGCAGGTCGCCGGCGTCGCCATGCACGGCGAGGCTGTCCGGCAGCTCCACGACCAGCTCGCGCTCCGCCGCTTCGACGAGCGGCACCATCTGCGCCGCCGCCTGCCGGACGATGCGGCAAAGGTTCAACGGCATCGCGTCCGTGATGGCACCCGTCCCGGCATCCTGCTTGCGCGCGAGGTCGAGCAGCCTGTCGATCAGGCGGCTCATGGTGGCGATGTCGCGGTCGAGTGCCGGCCAGTCCACCGGGGCATTGTCGTGCCGGATCCGCTGCAGGCGAAGGCTGAGGGTGGCGAGCGGCGTGCGGAGCTCGTGCGCGGCGTTCATGGTGAAGCGCCGTTCCACCTGGTAGGCGGTGGCAAGCCGGTCCAGCGCCGCGTTCATCGCGTCGACCAGCGGGGACAGCTCGTCCGGCAGGCCGGTCGTGCCGATGCGGCTGTCCGGATTGCCCGGACCCACGCGCGCCGCCTCGGCGGACGCTCGGGTCAGCGGACGCAGGCTCCATCGGCAGACGACCCCGATCAGGAGCAGGATCAGGCCGCCGAACGGCAGCAGCACCGCCAGGTCCTGCCAGGGTTCCGGCAGCTCGTCGCCCAGCAGCAGCCGGCCGAGCCGGCCGCCCGGCCCGTGATCCTGCTCCAGCTCGTGCAGCGCCGCCACCACGGCGAGGCCGCCGCACAGGATCAGCCCCATCGACCCGGTGAGCCGGCCGCGCAGGCTATGTCCCAGCCTCATGCGGTGGACCGGGACGACAGCGCCAGCCGGTAGCCGATGCCGCGAACCGTCTCGATCGCGACCAGGGAGCCGGCCAGGCCCAGGCGTCGGCGCAGGCGCGACACCGCGGCCTCCAACGCGTTGCCGGTGAAGGCGTCGTCGAAGCCGTAGAGCCGGTCCGCGAGCACGTCGCGCACCAGGGTGTGGCCGGCGCCGCGGATCAGCTCCTCCAGCAGCGTGATCTCGCGACGGGTCAGCGCCAGGATCGCGTCGCCGGCCCGGGCCTCCCGCGACGACGGGTCGAAACACAGGTCGCCGTAACGCAGCAGGGGATCCGCGCGTCGCTCGGTGCGTCGGATGATAGAGCGGAGCCGCGCATCGAGCTCGAGCATGTCGAACGGCTTGAGCAGGTAGTCGTCCGCGCCGGCGTCGAGACCCTCGACCCGATCGCCGATCGACTGCCGCGCCGTCAGCACCAGGATCGGAACCGTCGCCGCGGCGCCGGCCCGCATCTGCCTGAGCACCTCCATGCCGTCCAGATCGGGCAGCCCGAGATCGAGGATCACGACGTCGTAGGCGACCGCCGCGACCGCGGCCAGCGCGTCCCCGCCGCGCGACACCGCGTCCGCCGCGAAGCCCGCCTGACGCAGGTGACACTGCAGCATCTCCCGCAGCTCGTCGTGGTCCTCGGCCAACAGCACGCGCATCGATAGATAAGTCTCGTCTCGCTGTGTCGCAGGCCGATGGGGTGCGGGGCCGTCAGGCCCGGAGCACGCCGCGAGCTTATCGACTTCACCACCGAGCGACGACTATCGTTTCGTGACGAGTTCCGCCGCCCGGTCGGCGACGCGCGGCGTTGCGCCGGCCCGACCCCGGCCCCATCTCGCCGGCACGCCGCCATGTCCGGATCGCGTCGACAACAACCGAGGCGCTGGCTCGCCGACCACCCGGCGGCATCGCTACCGGGCGACGACCCGCTGCCAACCCCCGAGGAGCCCGATGAGCTGGTTCGATGCTCCGGCCACCTATGCCGCCTTCGTCGGCACCTTCGTGGAGTTCCTCGAGGCGCTGACGATCGTGCTGGCGGTCGGAACGACCAGGGGCTGGCGCGACGCGCTGGGCGGGGCGATCCTGGCCATCGGCGTCCTGCTCCTGGTGCTGATCGCGGTCGGCGGCGAGATGACCCGCATGCCGCTGCAACCGTTGCAGGCAGCACTTGGCGGCCTGACCCTCCTGTTCGGCATGCGCTGGCTCCGGAAGGCGATGCTGCGTGCCGCCGGGGTGATCGCGTTGCGCGACGAGCTTGGCGTCTACCGCAGGCAGCGCGATCGTCTCGCCTCGATCGGCACGCGCCGTCGCGGCTGGGACCGGGAAGCGGTGGCAACCACGTTCCGCGTCACGCTGATCGAGGGCATGGAGGCGATCTTCATCGTGCTGGCGATCGCCGCCGCCACGCCGCGCAACGGCATCGCCTTCGCGGCGGCCGGTTCGGCGGCGGCCCTGCTCTCGATCTGCCTGCTCGGGTTCCTGTTGCGCCGGCCGATCGCCCTGATCCCGGACAACGCCCTCAAGCTCGGCGTCGGCATCTGCCTGTGCGGCCTCGGAACGTTGTGGTTGGGCGAAGGAGAAGCGCTGCCTTGGCCTGGGGGTGACTGGTCGCTGCCTGCCCTGCTCGCGGGATATGCCGTGGTCGCCGCCGCCGGGATCGGCTTGTGCCGCCGAACCGTGCGAGGGGCGGGTCAGCCGACGACGAGGGCCGGATGAGTGTCCAGACGGCGTGGTGGCCGTTGCGCAAGGCATACCGGCTGTTCTTCGACGACTGGCGCTTGTCGCTGCCCGTCGTGATCTGGCTGGCCTGCTCGCTCGCGTTTCCGCGCCTCGGCTTGGGTGCCGCGTGGCGCGCGATCCTGTTGTTCGTCGGTTTCGCCGCGATCCTGCTCGGTGCAAGCCTGGTGGCCGCGTGGGACGCTCGCACGCGGCGAGATCCGACCCCTGCTGCTGGTCGGCCTAACCCCATCGCCCGGTCTCGCCAGTCTCGATAAACCCCGCAATCGGGCGGCGTCGTGGCCGCCTTGCGAGGGCCGCAGGTGGGGCGATGGTGTCGCCATCACCTGCGGTGACGTTCGTTCCAGTGTTGCTGGCTCCGATCAGTCGTCGTCGCTCGCCTTCACGACGTGGTGGAACGCCGCCGGGGACAGCATGGACTTGTCGCCCGGATAAACGCGATGCCATCCGGTCGCCGAATACCAGATCAGGTGGTTGAGGAAGCGCTCGTCGACGATGTCGGCCTTGGTCATGTTCGGCCGCATGATCCGGTCCGAGGCCAGCCGCCAGGCATTCTCGAACGGGCTCATCTTGTGGGTGTTCAACGTGTAGTTCGGCCCGCCGGTCCCCGGGATCGGCACGTTCCCCGGTCCGATGTTCAGCGGCGTGTTGGCCGGAACATGGGTGAACGGGGTCAGGTCGGGCGTGTTCCGGAAGGCGTCGAACATCGGCGAGGCAACGCGGTCGAACTGGGTCAGGGGCTGCACGCCGAGGATGTTCTCGATCGTGCGTTCCATGTTCACCACTGTGTAGGTGGTGTCGATGACCTTGCCGACGCCCGAAGCCTGCGGGGCGGCGGCATACGGGCTGATGACGTAGGCCGGCTCGCGGTGGCCATCCACGTGATCCACGCCGTCCTGGGAGTCGTCCTCGGTGACGAAGATCGCCGAGCTCGACCAGACCTTGCTGTGGCTGATCGCCTCGACCAAGCGTCCCAGCGCCAGGTCGTTGTCGGCCTCGTAGTTGTTGGGCAGCGGGTTGCCGTCGGTGGTGCCGTTGGTGTGGTCGTCCGGCAGCCAGATCACCGTCAGGTTCGGCACCTTGTCGGCGGCGTCCTGCGCGGCCAGCATCGGCAGGTAGTAGTCCATCCGGTACTGGTCGGGAATGCCGAGGTTGAAGGACGGATAGTGCGGGTCGAGCAGCGCGTTGACCGCCGGGATCTGCGAATGCTCGGAGTCGGAGTTCGGCGGGACGACGTTGGCGCCGGCCTTGCCGCCGCTCTCGTTGTACAGCGACGTGTTGTAGAAGTCGGCCCAGGTGTAGGGCTTGCCCGTGGCCGGGTTGTTGGCCACCACCGAAGCGTCGCTCCACTCGCCGTAGATCTTGACGTTCAGGCCCTTCTTGACCGCGTTGGTCCAGATGTAGCCCTTGCTGGTGAAGGTCAGGGCGTCGTCGTCGTTGCCGCCGGGATAGGAGCGGATCCAGTCCGGCGACAGGATGTCGTTGGAGTAGAACGAGCCCGCCTCGATGGTCCAGGGATGGCCGTCCGCCGACTGGCGGCTCGGCGCGTAAAGGTTGTCGATCAACGGGAAGCGCTGGATCAGGTTGTGCTGGTTCGGCACGTTGCCCGCGAACACGGCGAGGGACACGTCGCCAGCACCCTGCGCCACGTCGCCCAGCATCTGGTCGTAGGTCCGGTTCTCCTTTATGATGTACCAGACGTGCTTGATCAGCGACGGCTCGCCGATATGCGCCGGTATGGCGACGGGTGCCGCGTTCGGATCGGCATCAGACTCGGCGACCTTGGCGTTGGCGGACAGCCAATGGTTGTTCCGCACCACCTTCGCGGTGTCCTCGATCAGGGCGTTGTCGCCGGGGATCTTGATCAGGCTGACGGTGCCGGTGTCCTGGTGCGTGTTGAACGCCTCGACGCCGTGGGCGGTGCCGACCGACCCTTGCGCGCCCAGGCCCTTGTCGTCGGCGACGACGAGGCGGCCGGTCGACGGGTCGTAGGCGATGGAGGTCGGGAAGTAGAGGGTCGGGATGTAGCCGACCACGGCCTGGTCGTTCGGCCTGGTCAGGTCGACCACGGCGATGGCGTTCGATTGGCCCAGCGTCACGTAGAGCCTGTTGTCGACCACCGCCACGTCGTCGGCGCCGGCGCCGAACGCGCCGTTGGGAAGCGGCACGCCGACTGGGATGGTCCGCGTGACCTTGTTGGTCTTGGTGCTGATCACCGAGATGGTGTCGCTGTAGGCGTTGGCCACGTAGACGAAGCCGTTCGCCTGCGCCATGCCGGCCGGGCGCAGGCCGACCTCGATGCTGGCGGCGAGGTGGCCGCTGGCGTTGATCACCGACACCGTGCCCGTGGTCGCAGCACCCGTGGTCCGGTCGGCGACCATCGGCGTTCCGTCGGACAGGGTGGTGAAGTCGGACGCGGTCGCCGGGCGGCCGCCTTCGTTGGCCACATAGGCGTAGTTGCCGGCGACGATCACGTGGTTGGGAGCATTGCCGACCGGGATCTGCGCGATCAGCGAGCCGGTGCTCAGGTTGATGACGCCGAGCGCGTTGCTGGCGCTCAGCGCCACCAGGCCCTCGGTGTCGTCGACCAGGGCGATGCCGCCGGGATCGGCGGTGCCGGGGGTGTAGAGGTTGGGGTTGTTCGGGGCCGGGATCGGGATCACGGCGGCCGGCGTCAGCTCGCCGTTGATCGGGCTGACGTTCGCCACCTGGACCTGGCTGTCATCCTGGCTGAACAGCAGCTTGGAGCCGTCCGGCGTGTAGGCGATGCCGGCGAAGGAGCCGGTCGGGTTGTCCTTGTAGGTGGACCCGCTGACGCTGACCGGCACGTAGCGTTGCAGCACCGCGCCGGTCCTGATGTCGAACACGATCACCGCCTCCGCCGCGCTCATCAGCAGCACGGCGCCGGTATGGGTCTTGCTGTTCGGGTTGATCGCGACCGCCTTGGCGCGGACCGGGGAGCCGAGCTGCACCGTGATGCCGGCCGGCGTCAGGAGCTGGTTGTCGGATGCCACCACCGACCCGTCCAGTTGGGGCCCGACGGTGCGGGTCTGGGTGTCGGCCGCAGTCGCGCAACCCGGTGCGGCAAGCACCATCGCCAGCACGCTCGCAAGCGAGCGGTTTGCATACGCTGTTCGCACCATGAACTCCTTGGGTTCTGCCGCATCCACCGCCTGCTGCGCCTGCATGGCGCGCGTCGCGGGGGGATATCCGGCCGCCGGCGTCGATCCATCACCGCCGGCGCGGCAGCTTCCTAGACCCGGCGCCTGACGCCTTCCTGACAGCAGGGCCGGATGTTCATGAACAAATCATGTCAACGGCCGGCGGTTGGCGCATCATACGGAGATGGTGCAGTCCCTGCTCGCACGCGCACGGAGATGTGTGGAGGGCGGCCGGCTCGACGAGGCGATCGGGCTGCTTCGCAAGGCAGCGGACCTGGCTCCGGCCATGGCGGCGATACACCACGACATTGGGTATCTTTGTCTCGGGTCCGGCCGCTTCGGTGAAGCCGCGGATGCCTTCCGGGCGGCGGTCGGGGCCGAACCCGGCTTCGCGCTTGCGCATGTCCGCCTCGGCGCGGCGTTGCAGGCGACGGGCGACGTCGAAGCGGCGCTCGCCTCGTATGGGCGAGCGGCGGAACTCGACGGATCGCACGCCGACGCGCCGTTCCGGGCCGGCGTGCTGCTCGAGTCGCTCGGCCGTCGTGCCCCGGCCCTGGCGGCGCTGCGCCGGGCCGCGTCCACACGGCCGAAGACCGCGCTGTCTCGCCTCGCCGAGGCCAGGCTGGCACTCGACGCCGGCCATCACGAGGAGGCGGAGCGCGTGTTGCGGGCGCTGCTCGCCGCCCATCCCGGCCACCTGGAAGCGACCGACACGCTCGGCTCCGTGCTGGCCGATGCCGGCCGGGCCGAGGCGGCCTGCGCCTGCTACGAGCACGTGACGCAGCGCTCGCACCAGTATGCGGGCAGCTTCTACGACCTGGTGCGCTGCCGCCGGATCACGACCGCGGACGCCGCGTTGGTCGAGCGGATGACGGCTGCGGCGGCGCGGCCCGGCCTGCACGCCGAGGCGCGCGTGAAGCTGCACCTAGCACTCGGCAAGGCGGCGGACGACCTTGGTGACCCGGGGCAAGCGATGCAACAGTTCGACCGCGCCGCCGCGATCCGCAGCCGCGGCGACGAGGCCGACGGCCAGGCGGTCGCAGCGCGCGTCGACCGGCTGATCGACAACTTCGGGCCGCAACGCCTGGCAACGGCGGCGCAGACCGGACACCCGGACGGAACGGCGATCTTCATCGTCGGCCTGCCGCGGTCCGGCACGACGCTGGTCGAGCAGATCCTGTCCTGTCATCCGAACGTTCATCCGGGCGGCGAGCTGCCGTTCTGGACCGAGCAGGCCGGACGTGTCGAGGAACGAGACCCGGAGATCCTCAGGCGCAGGACGCTCGACTACCTCGACCTGCTGCGCGGCCTGGCCCCCGACGGCAGACGGGTGACGGACAAGATGCCGCTGAACGTGTTCCAGGTCGGACTGATCCACCTGTGCCTGCCGCGCGCGGTCATCGTGTCCTGCCGACGCCGGCCGATCGACGTCGCCTTGTCCATCCAGCGCACCTATTTCAACCGGAACGTCGGCATCCCGACCAGCGGGGCGGCCTTGGTTTCGGGCGTTCAAGCCGTCGAACGCTTGTCGGCCCATTGGAGCCGAACGGTGCCGAGCGCTCAGCTTCACGACGTCGTCTACGAGCGACTGGTATCGGAGCCCAGGCAGGCGATCGGCGAGTTGCTGTCCGCCTGCAACCTCCCCTGGAACGATGCGTGTCTGCATCCCGAGCGCAACGCGAGGGTGGTGAGGACGCCAAGCAAGTGGCAGGTCAGGCAGCCCATCGCGTCACCGCCTGCGGACGCCTGGCGCAGGTACGAACCATGGCTCGGCACGCTGGCCGCCTTGGTGTGACGGACCTGCTCCGTCGGCCGGAGAAGGGCGTCTTGTGCGGGAAGAGGGGAGCCGCCCGCGGTCGGATTGCGTGAGGTTCGCGTCCCGGCCTCCACCCATCCCGACCCGCTCGTGCCGCAAGTTTCATCGAAGTGTCGCACACGAGCACCGGGTGCGTTGCAATAACGATCTTGTCTGACGGGATCCTGACAAAGCCCGCTGCGCAGGCGGCGCGTGTGATGTCTCACGACGCATCAGGAGGCCGCTTCGATGGGCGCGTGGTTCGACAATCCATCGGTCGGATCCGGTGCGCGCTGCGCCTAGCCGGCTTCCCGGGCGCGAAATCAACCAACACTGCACGACGACACGATGCTGGAGACACGGATGAACAAGCGCTGCCCGACGATAGGGCATGGGCTGGTCGGTTGCGCGCTTGGAGGCCTGGTTCTCCTGCCGAGCAAGTATGCATCCGCCCAGGTCAATCCCAACGCTGAGCAGATCCAGGTCACTGCGGATCGGCCCGACGTCCCGAACACCGCCGCCTCGTTCGCGCCAAGCGGACCCAGCCTCGACGACGCCGAGCCGACCAGCACCATCGGCGCCGAGACCCTCAAGAAGGTCGTGGTCCCGACCGACGACTACAACGATGTCGTCGCACTGACACCGAGCGCGCAGGACATCAGTCCGGTCGGTCCGGGACTGCAGCAGGATTTCGGCGAAAGCATACGCGGGCTGCAATACACCGAGTTCAGCGTCCTGTTCGACGGCATCCAGATCCCGGGCTTCCCGTTCAACCTGTCTCCGCAGCCGGGCGCCTATTTCTTCTCGCGCGACTTCGGCAGCATCACCGTCAACCGCGGCCCTGGGCCGGCCTCGTCGATCGGCTCGGCCACGTTCGGCGGCTCCGTGGCGCTCGCGTCGCCGAAGCTTTCCACGACCCCGGGCTTTGAGACCTACGGCACCTTCGGCAGCTTCGGCACCAAGCTGTTCGGCGCCGAGGCGCAGTCCGGCGACGTGGCCGCG
The DNA here is from genome assembly GCA_965198655.1 of Lichenicola sp. Classification (GTDB taxonomy): domain Bacteria; phylum Pseudomonadota; class Alphaproteobacteria; order Acetobacterales; family Acetobacteraceae; genus Lichenicola. The sequence continues at coordinate 885,490 of OZ240668.1, forward strand.
CTCGGGAACGCCCAGGTGCTGCTCGACCTCACGCGCGAGGAAAGCCGCGGCGCGTTGACCGGCGTGTCCACCGAGCGACGCAACGCGTTCCTCAAGGCGACCAAGCCGATCGGCTCCAGCACCGTGGTGACGCTGGTGGTCAACCTCGACAACGACGACACCAAGACGCCCTACGGCGCCACGCTCGCCAACATCGACGCGTTCGGGCGCAACTACGCGCTCAACTCCGACCCGACCTCGCAGACCTTCAACGGCTACAACCGCGACAACTACACCACCGACTTCGAGTACCTGGCCGTTACCTCCGACCTCGGCGCCGGCTGGAACCTCGACGACCGCATCTACACCACCGCCTACGACCAGCGCGATCGGCACGGGCTGGATCCGGGCGGCACGGCGCCCAACCTGTCCGGCACGATCGACCTGAACGGCGTGCCCACGAACGTCGTCAACGACGTGCCAGGCGTCAGCTCGCAGTACGACTTCCGCAACTGGGGCGACGTGTTGCGTATCACCAAGCATTTCCCCCTCGGCGACCTGAAGCTCGGCGTTTGGGCCGAGCGGGAAGGGTTCACCACCAACACCGTCACCGTGGACTACAGCCGCGACGCGATGCCCTACTTCGAGTCGCCGGCGACCACGCCCTACACGGCGAAGTACTATTCCTCGCTGACCACGGCGCAGCCTTATGCCGAGTTCGACTGGAAGCCCGCCAGCACCGTCACGATCACGGCCGGCATCAAGTACAGCTCGGTCACCCGCTACCTAGACGGCCCCATCACCCTGACCGGGCTTCCCGCGGACGACCACGCCACCTACAACAAGCCGCTGCCGGCGTTCGACGCGAACTGGCACGTCACCAGGGACCTGTCCTTGTTCGCCCAGGCTGCGGAAGGCTTCCTCACGCCGGAGCTGAACCTGTTCTCGACCACCAACATCACCGCGGTGCAGCCCTCCACCACCTGGAGCTACCAGGTCGGCACCGTGTTCCAGCGCGCCTGGGTGGATCTCGGCATCGACGCCTACGACATCGACTTCCACAACTACATTTCCAGCAACACGGTCGGCGGGTTCACCACCTACTTCAACCAGGGCGGCGCCACCTTCAAGGGCGTGGAGGTCGAGGCGACGGTGAAGCTGGGTCACGGCTTCGCCGCCTATGCCAACGGCTCGCTGAATGACAGCAACTACGGCAACAACGGCAACACGCTGGCGCAGACCCCGCGCCGCACCGCGGCCCTGGCCTTGTTGTACGACAAGGGCAGCGTGTTTCGAGACAAGGACGACCTGTTCGGCAACATCACGCTCAAGAGCGTCGGGCCGCAATACGGCCTGGACACCGCGTTCCAGGGACAGTCGGACCAGTTCCCGATCAAGTCCTACAACCAGATCGACATGAACGCCGGCTACGTGCTTCCGGTGTTCGGGGCCAGGCTTCGTTCCAACGTCAACGTGACCAACCTCCTCAACCACCGCTCGCTGATCGGCTACGCGGGCCAGACGCTCGAAGCGGAGGCGCTGTACTGGGTACAGGCCGGGCGCGGCATCTTCTTCTCGGTCTCCGCGTCCCTGTGAGGGGCAGTGCCACGTCGTTCAGCGGCCCCTCCATCCGCCGCTACCCCCGGCCGAGGAACGGCATGGCGTTGGCCATGATGGTCAGGAACGGGATGTTGGTGTCGAGCGGCAGGGACGCCATCAGCACCACGCTGCGGCCGACGTCGCGCACGTCCATCATCGGCTCGACCGCCATGTGTCCCGCCGCCTGCTTGGCGCCGGTCTGCATGCGTGCGGCCATCGCCGTCGCGGCGTTGCCGATGTCGATCTGCCCGCAGGCGATGTCGTAGGGCCGCCCGTCCAGCGACAACGTCTTGGTCAGCCCGGTGACCGCATGCTTGGTCGCGGTATAGGCGGCCGAGTCCGGACGCGGCGCATGCGCCGAGATCGAGCCGTTGTTGATGATGCGGCCGCCGCGCGGCGCCTGCGCCTTCATCATACGGAACGCGCCTTGCGCGCACAGGAACACCCCGGTCAGGTTGACCGAGACCACCGTGTTCCAGTCGGCGAAGCTGAGCTCGTCGAAGGCGACGCCGGACACGTTGGTGCCCGCGTTGTTGAACAGCAGGTCGAGCCGTCCGAACCGCGCCTGCACGGCGGCGAACAGCGCGTCGACCGAGCACGGATCCGCGACGTCGGTCGCCTGCGACAGGGTCCGCCCGGCCGCATCGCCGCCCAGGCTGGCCGTTTCCTCCAGCCGTGCTGCGTCCCGCCCGGCCAGCACGACCGACCATCCTTCCGCCAGCAGCGCCAGGGTGACGGCACGGCCGATGCCGCTCCCGGCTCCGGTGACGAGCGCGATCCGGCAGCCCGTCGATGATGCCTGGTACTCTGCCATGGTCTGTCCTTTCCTACCGCGTCCCGACCTGCCGGGCTTCCGTCGTGCCCCGGGCGACCACCCTGAAGCCCACGTCGACGATCCTGTGGCCGGCACTGTCCGCCTGCAGCAGCTCGACCACCAGCCGTCCGGCGCGGCCGCCGAGGTCGGCGAAGTCGACCGACACGGTGCTGAGCGCCGGGACCACCTGCTGGCCGATCTCGAAGTCGCCGAAGCCGATCAGCGACAGCTCGCCCGGCACCGCGATGCCCCGCCTGCGGCACTCCATCAGCGCGCCGACGCCTGCGAGGTCGGACACCGCGAACACCGCCTCCAGCTCGGGTGCCGCGTCCAGCAGGCGCGCCATCGCCTGCGCGCCGTGGCGGAACGCGAACGGGATCTCGCCGTCTGCGCGCACCAGGTCGGCCGGCAGCCCGGCGGCGTGCAGCGCGTCGGCGAAGCCGCGCAGCCGGGCCTCGCCGCGCAGGTCGCGCCGGTCGCGGCCGCGCGCCGGTCCCAGCGCTCCGATCCGGGTGTGGCCGAGCCCGATCAGGAACGCGGCGGCAGCCTGGCCCACGGCGTGGTTGGAGAAGCCGATGGCATGCCCGATCGGCCGCGGCGGCAGCTCCGCGACCTCGATCACCGGCACCCCAGCCTGGCCGAGCTGTCGCAGTACCGGCTCGCGATGCGGGGCCGCCAGCACCAGCGCCTCCGGTCGTCGCGACAGCAGGGTGCGTACCTGCCGTTCCTCCTCGGCCAGGCTGTAGCTGGTATAGCCGGTCAGCAGCTCGTAGCCCGCCGGACGCAGCGCCTCGGTCAGGCCTTCCGCCAGGGAGGCGAAGTTGCCGTTGGACACCGTCGGCAGGATCAGCCCGACGAAGCCGCTGCGCCGCGTCGCCAGGCTGCCGGCGGCGCGGTCCGGCACGTAGCCGAGTGCCGCGACCGCCTGCTGCACCCGCGCCCGCGTCTGCGGCAGCACCTGCTCCGGCCGTATGAACACGCGCGTCACCGTCATCCGCGACACGCCGGCCAGGGCCGACACGTCGCGCAGCGTCGCCTTTCGCCCGGGTGCCGCCGGGACCCGGCGCGCCGGGCCGGTCAAGGCCGGCCGGCGCCCCGCCGGTCCAGGTAGACCGCGTGCACCTCGCTGCTGGCGCAGATGAACAGCCGGCTGTTGCGGTGGCCGCCGAAGCACACGTTGGACACCGCGTGCGGCAGCCGGATGCGGCCCAGCAGCTCGCCTGCGGGGCTGACGCAGTGCACCCCGTCCCCGGCGCTGGTCCACAAATTGCCGTCCTCGTCGCAGCGGAACCCGTCCGCGGCCCCCACCGCCGGAGCGTAGAAGTCGCGGCCCTCGCCGAGCCGTCTGTCTCCGTGAACGTCGAACACCTGGATCCGGCGCGGCACGCTGTTGTCGTGCATCCGCCCGGTCTCGGCGATGTAGAGGCGGCTCTCGTCCGGCGAGAAGCACAGCCCGTTCGGGCCCGCGAACGCGTCGCTCACCACGTCCAGCCGCCCGTCGCCGGGATCGAAGCGGTACACCTGGCAGGGCAGCTCCTCCTCGGTGCGGCCCTCGCCCTCGTAGTCCATGGCGATGCCATAATGCGGATCGGTGAACCAGATCGTGCCGTCGGACTTCACCACCACGTCGTTGGGCGAGTTCAGCCGCCGCCCCTCGTGGCGGTCGACCAGCGTGGTGAGGCTGCCGTCGTGCTCGGTGCGCACCACCGCGCGCGCCCCGTGCAGGCAGGACACCAGCCGTCCCTCGCGGTCGCGCGTGCCGCCGTTGGCGTAGCGGCTCGGCTGCCGGTAGGTCGACAAGCCGACCCCCTCGATCCAGCGCATGATCCGGTTGTTCGGGATGTCGCTGAACAGCAGGCAGCCGGCGTCACCGAACCAGACCGGCCCCTCGGTCCAGCGGAACCCCTCGGCGATCCGCTCGGGCTGGGCGTTGAACAGCACATAGCGGCGGAACCGGGGGTCCACCACCTCGAACGCGCTCATCGCGTCAGCGCCCCCAGATCCGCTTGTAGGCCTCGCGGTAGTTGTTGTCCGGGTCGTAGATGTCCTTCTTGCCTCCATCGAGATCGACGTTCTTCGCCGTCACCAGGTGCACCGGCGCCACGTAGCCCGAGGCGGGCTGGCCGGCGAGGCCGCGGTTCATCTCGTCGACCACCTGCCAGCCCTGCAGCAGCAGCGGCTCCGGCACCGTCGCCGCCTGGAACTGCCCGCCGCGTATGCGCTCGTAGGCGGAGTTGCTGCCGTCGCCGGCGCTGACGTTGACCGGCGGTCCGGACGGGTCGCTTCCGGCGGAGATCAGGGGCGGCCCGATGAAGTCGTAGTACAGGTCGTTGATCGCCAGGCTGAAGGTCCACCTGGCGCCGTAGCGCTGCACGAGCGAGGTGGTGAGCTGCGACATGCGCGTCGAGGTGTCGGCGAGCGGGGTGTCCTCGAACGACAGCACGCTGCAGCCCGGAACGGTCTGGATCTCGTCCCGCATCATCTTCGCCTTCGCCAGGGCGATCGCGTAGGCGCTGTCGGTGAAGATCACCACGCCCGCCTTGCCGCCGCTCTGCGCGATCGCGTAGTCGGCGGCGACCTTGGCGACCCGGGCGCTGTCGCTGCCGATGTTGCTGACGACGTGGTACTCCGCCATCGGTCCCGGCTTCGGGCCGCCATGCCAGGCGACGATGCGTATGCCGCTCGCCGCCGCCTGCTCGATGTCGGCGGCGTTCTGCACCACGTCGTAGCCGCCGATGACGATGCCGTCCGGCTTCAGCGCCACCGCCTGGCTGAACGCCGAGTGGATGCCGGATACGCTGCCCTGTCCGTCCAGCACGCGCACGGTCCAGCCGATCGCCTGGCCGGCCTGCTTGACCCCGTCGCCGACCTCCTGGATGCCGCCGTTGCGCAGGTCGGCCGCCACGTAGATCACCGTCTTGCCCGGAGCCGCCTTGGGGCCGGTGGTCGGGCCGTCCCATGTCGAGGCCGGCGCGGTCGCGGCCGCGACCACCGCCTGCGCCCGCGACAGCGCGTCCTGCGCCGCGGCGGCGCCGGTGCCGGCGAGCAGCATCGCCAGCGCAGCACCTGTCGGAAGTCCTGGTTTCATGGTCTCGCTTCCCCGTCCTGGCCCGCTTTGCGCGGTGCCGTTCCTCGATCGCCGTGCCGCTCAGCCCGGCGGCGGCGGCGTCGGCGGCGCCGGCCGCATCGCGCGCGCCATCACCCGCCTGCGCCCGGTCCAGCCGGCGAGCCCGATCGCGATCAGCAGGGTGGCGCCGTTGAAGGCCGGCTCCACCCAGAAGGCGCCGCCGAGCTGCTCGATGCCGGAGATGCCGATCGCCAGGATCACCACGCCGACCACGGTGCCCCAGATGTTGACCCGTCCCGGCGTGATGGTGGTGGAGCCGAGGAACGCGCCGACCAGCGCCGGCAGCAGGAACTCCAGCCCGACGCTGGCCTGCCCGACGCGCAGCCGGGCCGCCAGGATCACCCCGGCGAAGGCGGTGATCAGGCCGGAGACCATGAAGGCGAGCATGACGTAGCGGCGGGTTGGGATGCCGTTCAGCTCGGCCGCGCGCGGGTTGGCGCCGATCGCGTAGAGATAGCGGCCGAGCGGGGTGTAGACCGAGACCACCCACAGCAGCGCCGCCAGCCCGACCACGTAGAAGGCCGGGATCGGCACGCCGAGGACGCGGGCGATGTCGAGCTCGAAGAAGGCGTGCGGCAGCCGGCCGATCACCTGCCGGCCGCCGGTCCACCACAGCGCGATGGCGTAGGTCACGGTGCCGGTGCCCAGCGTGGCGATGAAGCTGTCGATCTGCGCCACCTCGACCAGCAGGCCGTTGAGCAGCCCGAACACGAGGCCCAGCGCCAGCACCATCAGCACCGCGAGCGGCCACGGCACGCCGTTGATCTGCAGGGAGATCGCCAGGATGTGCCACAGCACCACGCCGTAGCCGACCGTGAGGTCGATCTTGCCGGTCATCATCGGCACCGTGGCCGCCAGCGACAGCATCGCCACCACCGCCTTGTCGCTCAGGATGGAGCGGACGTTGAGCCAGGTCGGAAAGGTGTCGGGCAGGATCAGCGAGAACAGGATCGCCAGCAGCACCGTCAGGATCAGCAGGCCGTAGACCGGCAGCAGGCCCGCCACCTGCCGCCCGATCGGCAGGCCGCGGAGGCTGCCGGGTGCCGGCTCCAGCGCCGTGGACTTGAGCGAGTTCATGTCGGAACTCCTTGCACGGCGGACGCCGCGACCGGGGGAGGGTGGACGCCGGCCGAGGCCGCCTGCAGCAGGCTACGCACAGACAGCGCCTCGCGTCCGAGCTCGGCCGAGACGCGGCCCTGGCTGAACACCAGCGCGCGGTGGCAGATCGCCGCCACCTCCTCGAAGTCGGTGGCGACCACGACGATCGACAGCCCCGCGTCCAGCGCCTGGCGCAGCAGGCCGTAGATCTCGGCCTTGGCGCCGACGTCCACGCCGGCGGTGGGCTCTTCCAGGATCAGCAGCCGCGTGGCGATGCCGAGCCAGCGTGCCAGCACCACCTTCTGCTGGTTGCCGCCGGACAGGGTCTCGACCGACCGGCCGGGCTGGTTCGGCCGCAGGCTCATCCGGGCACCGGCGGCGACGCAGTCGGCGTTCTCGCCCTCGGGCGAGCGCAGGCTGAGCAGGGCGTGGCCGAGTGCGCCTGGGTTAAGGAACAGGTTCTCCCGCACCGAGAGCGTCATGCCGAGGCTTTCCGCCACCCGGTCGCCCGGAACCAGACCGACGCCGGACGCCATCGCTCCTGCCGCGGAAGCGGGCCGGTAGGGCGCCCCGTGCAGGACCATGCGCCCGCCCTGCACCTCGCGGCAGCCGAACAGCGCGCGTCCGATCGCGTCCTGGCCGGCGCCGCGCAGGCCCACCAGCCCGACCATCTCGCCGCGACGCAGGGCGAGGTCGACCGGCCCGACCCCGTCCGCCACCAGCCCCTCGAGCAGCAGGCAGGTCTCCGCCCCGCACGGGCCGGGTTCCGGGAACAACTGCTCCGGCTTTCGTCCCACGATCATGGTGACGAGGTCGGCGGGATCGGTGTCCGCCACCTGCTTGACGCCGACCAGCCTGCCGTCGCGCAGCACCGCGACCCGGTCCGCCACCCGGAACACCTCGTCCAGCCGGTGCGACACGTAGATCATGCCGATCCCGGTCTGGCGCAGCTCGCGCAGCACCCGCAGCAGCCGGTCCACCTCGTCGGCCGGCAGGCTGGCGGTCGGCTCGTCCAGCACCAGTACTTCCGCCTGCGCCGCCAGCGCCCGGCCGATCGCCACCAGCGACCGCTCGGTGCGGCTCAGGTGCATGATCCGCGCCTGCGGGTCGATGTCGGCGCTCATGGTCCGGAGCACCGCCATCGCCTGCCTGCCGCACGCCGACCAGGAGATCAGGCCCCGCCTGCGCGCGTAGCCGACGCCGAGCGCGATGTTCTCTGCCACCGTCATCCAGTCGATCAGGCCGAGATCCTGGTGGATGAATGCGACCGACTGGCGGGCGCCGCGGACCGCCCGGAGATGGTCGTAGGGCTCCCCGCGGAACAGGATGCGGCCGGAATTGGCCGCGTGGATGCCGGCCAGCATCTTGATCACGGTGGACTTGCCGGCGCCGTTCTCGCCCAGCAGCGCCAGGATCTCGCCGCGCGGGAGCGCCAGCGACACGTCGTCCACCGCCAGCGTGCCGCCGAACCGCTTGGTGAGCGAGCAGAACTCCAGCAGCGTCTCGCCGGTGTGATCCATTTCCAGGTTCCCCAGTGCCGGTTCCCGTTCAGCCGATCGCCAGGTGCACCTTGATCGCCCGGCTGCGGTCGCCGGCCAGCACGAAGGCCTCGTTGGCGTCGGCGAGCGCGAAGCTCGCCGACAGGATCGGCGCCACGTCGATGCGGGCCGACGCCAGGGCCTCGACCGCGACCGCGAACGAGTCGTGGAAGCGGAACGAGCCGACGAGGTCGATCTCGCGCGCCATCAAAAGGTTGACCGGCAGGGGCACCCCGCCCGGCGGCAGCATGCCGAGCTGCACGATGCGACCGCCCGGACACACCAGCGCCGGCAGTGCTGCCACCGACGCGGCAGCGCCGGTCGCCTCCATCGCCACGTCGAACCCGCCCGCCGCCTGCGCCGCCCGCTCCAGGCGGTCCGGCTCGCTGCGCACGTTGATGGCCTCGCTCGCCCCCATGCGTCGGGCGATCTCGAGCGGCTGGTCGAACAGGTCGGTAATCGTGACCCCGGCCGCCCCGGCATGGCGCGCGGCTGCGAGGCAGAGCAGCCCGATCGGCCCGGCACCCGCGATCAGCACCTGCCGCCCCACCAGGCTGCCTGCGCGCGACGCCGCGTGCAGCGCCACCGCCAGCGGCTCGGCGCAGGCGGCGACGCGGAACGCCATGTCGTCGGGCACCGGGACGCACTGGTCGGCGCGCACCACCACGTGCTCGGAGAACCCGCCCTGCACGTGCGGGCTCAGCGCGGCGCTGCCGAGGAAGCGCATGTTGCGGCACAGGTTGCTCCGCCCGGCGCGGCAGTAGCGGCAATGCAGGCAGGGCCGGCTCGGGTTGATCGCCACCCGGGCACCGACCGCGAGTCCTGCCGGCAGTGGCCAGTCTGGCGAGGGCGCCAGCTCCGCCACGGTGCCGGACACCTCGTGACCGAGGGTGAGCGGCTCGCGCACGCGGAAGTCGCCGACGCCGCCCTTGTTGAAGTAGGACAGGTCCGAGCCGCAGATGCCGCCGGCCGCGACCCGCACCCGCGCCTCGCCCGGCAGCAGGTCCCGCTCGTCCCGATGTTCCACGCGCAGGTCGTGCGCCCCGTGCAGTACCGCTGCGAGCATGGCCGTCTCCCGGGTCACCACCGGTCTGGCCCATCGATCTGGGCTGCCGGCTCTTGCAATGTGACCGCTCACATCGCTATGCCACCTCCTCGCCGGGGACGAAAGTCCATTCGTGGCCGGCGGCGGGACGACACGCGGCGGGGAACGGGCGATGACGGGCATCAACGCGTTCGACCTGTCCGGCCGCCTGGCCCTGGTGACCGGATCGAGCCAGGGCATCGGCTTTGCGATCGCGCAAGGCTTGGCGGCGGCGGGTGCGCGGATCGTGCTGAACGGACGCGAGCCCGAGCGGCTCGGCCGGGCCGCCGCCGCGATCGGCGACGCCGCCTGGTCCCCCGAAGGCGGCCTCGGCGCGTTCGACGTCACCGATCCGGACGCGGTGGAGGCGGGGGTCGCACGCGTCGAGCGCGAGGCCGGCCCGATCGACATCCTGGTCAACAACGCCGGCATCCAGCGGCGCATGGCGCTGGAGTCGTTCCCGGTCGAGACTTGGCGCGAGGTGATGCGCACCAACCTCGACAGCGTGTTCTTCGTCGGCCAGGCGGTGGCGAAGCGGATGATCGGGCGCGGGCGCGGCAAGATCATCAACATCGCCAGCCTGCAGAGCGAGGCGGCGCGGCCGACCATCGCGCCCTACACCGCGTCCAAGGGCGCAGTGAAGATGCTGACGCGCGGCATGTGCGCCGACTGGGCGCGGCACGGCCTGCAGGTCAACGCCATCGGCCCCGGCTACTTCGAGACCGAGCTGAACCGGCCGCTGCGCGAGGACCCGGCGTTCGACGCCTGGCTGCGTGGCCGCACCCCGGCCGGGCGCTGGGGCCGGGTCGAGGAACTGGCCGGAACCGCGGTGTTCCTGGCCTCATCCGCGTCGGACTTCGTCAACGGCCAGGTCATCTATGTCGATGGCGGCGTGCTGTCGGTCTTGTAAGGATGCGCGACATGAAGCCGACACTGCTGCAGCTCTGCCCGGTGCTTGCCGCCACGCAGGCGACGCTGGATGCCACCTTCGACGTCGTGCACTGGCCGGAGCCGGCGGAGCAAGACGCTTGCCTGGCGCGGCACGGGGCCGCGATACGCGCCGTGGTGACCGGAGGCCATCTCGGCATCGAGACCGCGCTCGCGGAGCGGCTGCCGGCGCTGGGCATCGTCGCCATCAACGGGGTCGGCTACGACCGGGTCGACCTCCCGGCGATGCAGCGCCTGGGCGTGCGGGTCAGCAACACCCCGGACGTGCTGACCGACGACGTCGCCGACCTGGCGATCGCGCTGATGCTGAACGCGATGCGCGGCCTGCCGGCGGCGGAGCGCCACGTGCGCGACGGGCTGTGGCCATCGTCGCAGCCGGGGCTGGCGCGGCGCGCCTCCGGGCTGCGCTACGGCATCGTCGGGCTGGGCCGGATCGGCCAGGCGATCGCGCTGCGCCTGTCCGGCTTCGGCGGCAGCATCGCCTATACCGGGCCGAACCGGAAGGAAACGCCGCACGAGTATCACGACGACATCCGGGCCCTTGCCGCCGCCTGCGACGTGCTGTTCGTGGCCACCGCCGCGTCCGCCGCCACGCGCGGCCTGGTCGACCGCGCGGTGCTGGAGGCACTGGGGCCGCAAGGCGTGCTGGTGAACGTGGCGCGCGGCTCGATCGTCGACGAGCAGGCTCTGGTCGCGGCGCTGTCGGAGGGCCGCCTCGGCGGCGCCGGGCTCGACGTGTTCGAGAACGAGCCGCACGTGCCGGCGGCGCTGCTGTCCCTGCCCAACGTGTCCCTGGCGCCGCATGTCGGCAGCGCCACCCACGAGACCCGGCTGGCGATGGGCAACCTGATGCTGGCCAACCTCGACGCGTTCTTCGCGGACAGGCCGCTGCCGACGCCGGTGGTGTGACGGCGTCTGCCAATACGGCGCCCGCCAGTACGGCTGGACGCCATCGCGACGGGAACGCGCGACGCCCGATTGGCTGGCCGATGACGGAGTGCCGCTCCCTACCGGTCACCCAGGCGGCTGGACCGGCGGTTGTTACAATACGTCAAGCTCCGGACGTCGTGGCGGTACCGCAATCGTGCCTACTGCGCCGATGCAGGTCCCCCGTCTTGACCGGCCGGAACCGATCCCCTGTCATGGAGCACCGAGCCGGCCGGCTCAGCGCCGTCACGGCCGGACAGCCGTGACTGGCGCGATCCGCCGGGCTCGTCTATTTCATGTCGGTGTCGTAATGCTTGTCCCGTTGCCGTCGGAGCCGTGCCACGCCTGACCAGCCGCTCGAAGCCCCTCCGCTCACGCGCAACAGACCGACCAGGACCACGGGCCGCTCGCGCCGCCGTTGGTTCGTGCTGGGCAGCCTCCTGCTGCTGGCGCTGGTGGGCTACCTCGGCTGGCGGCTGCTGGGGGATCGTCATGCCGCCAAGCCGGCCGGCCGCGCCGCGGGTGGTCCGCCGCAATCGGTGTCGGTGGCGACGATCGGCACCGGCGACATCCACGTCATGCTCACCGGGCTGGGGACGGTGACGCCGCTCGACACCGTCACCGTCAGGACCCAGATCAACGGCCAGTTGCAGTCGCTCGGCTTCACCGAGGGCCAGCTCGTGCACAGGAACCAGTTCCTGGCGCAGATCGACCCGCGGCCCTACCTGGTGGCGCTGGAGCAGGCGCAGGGCACGCTCGCGCACGACCAGGGCCTGCTGGAGCAGGCGCGGTCCGACAGCGCGCGCTACCAGTTGCTGAGCCGGCAGAACAGCATCGCGCAGCAGCAGGCGGCGGACGAGCTGTTCCTGATCAAGCAGTACGAGGGCTCGATCGTCACCGACCAGGCCGCCATCGACAGCGCCCGCCTGAACCTCACCTACTGCCACATCGTCTCGCCGGTGGACGGGCGTGTCGGTATCCGCCTGGTCGATCCCGGCAACTACGTGCAGACCACCGACACCAACGGGTTGTTCGTGGTGACGCAGTTGCAGCCGATCTCGGTGCTGTTCACCCTGCCCGAGGACGACGTCGACGCGGTGCAGGCGCAGATGCAGGGGCGGACGCTGCCCGTGACGGCCTATGACCGGGCGGACGCGAAGCTGATCGCCACCGGCACGCTGGCCACCACCGACAACCAGATCGACAACACCACCGGCACCGTCGAGCTGCGGGCGCTGTTCCCCAACGCCGACAACGCCCTGTTCCCGCAGCAATTCGTCAACGCCCACCTGCTGCTGCAGACCCTGAGCGGGGTGGTGGTGGCGCCGCAGGCGGCGGTCCAGCACGGCGCGCCGGGCGACTTCGTCTACCTGGCCAAGCCGGACGGCACGGCCGCGGTGCAGGTGGTCAAGACCGGGCCCGTCGACGGCGACCGAGTGCAGATCACGCAGGGGCTGCATCCCGGCGACAAGGTGGTGACCGACGGGCTGGACCGGCTGCGCGACGGCAGCAAGATCATGGCGGCGTCGCCCCAGGGCGGCAAGGGCCAGGGTCGGAACGGTCAGGGCTCCAACATCCAGGGACACGGCGCACGGCCCGCCGCCCCGGCGCACTGAGCCGCCGCACGGCCTAGCCATGAGTCCCTCGCGCCTGTTCATCCTGCGGCCGGTGGCCACGACGCTGCTGATGGCGGCGATCCTGCTGGTCGGCATCATCGCCTACGGGTTCCTGCCGATCTCGGCGCTGCCGGAGGTCGACTACCCGATCATCCAGGTGCAGACCTTTCTGCCCGGCGCCAGCCCGGAGGTGATGACCACGGCGGTGACGGCGCCGCTGGAACGGCAGTTCGGCGAGATGCCGGGCCTGGGTCAGATGTCGTCGATCTCCTCCGGCGGCGCCTCGGTGATCACGCTGCAGTTCACGCTCAGCCTCAGCCTGGACGTGGCCGAGCAGGAGGTGCAGGCGGCGATCAACGCGGCCACCAGCCTGCTGCCGTCCGACCTGCCGGCGCCGCCGATCTACAACAAGGTCAACCCCGCCGACACGCCGGTGCTGATCCTGGCGCTGACCAGCCGGACGCTCAGCCTGACGCAGGTGGAGGACCTGGCCGACGTGCGCCTGGCGCAGAAGATCAGCCAGCAGCCGGGCGTGGGGCTGGTGTCGATCAGCGGCGGCAACCGGCCGGCGGTGCGCGTGGTGATCAACCCGCGCGCGCTGTCGTCGTACGGGCTCGCGATCGACGACATACGCACCATCATCGGCAACCAGAACACAGACACCCCCAAGGGCAGCTTCGACGGGGCGGCGCAAAGCAGCACCATCAACGACAACGACCAGATCGCCGACGCGGACGGCTACCGGGACCTGATCGTCGCCTACAAGAACGGCCACGCGGTGCGCCTCGGCGACGTTGCCTCCATCGTCAACGGTGCCGAGAACGACCAGCTCGCCGCCTGGTCCGGCCGCACGCCGGCGGTGATCCTGAACATCCAGCGCCAGCCGGGCTCCAACGTGATCGCGGTGGTGCGCAACATCCTGCGCCGGCTGCCGCAGATGCGTGGCACGCTGCCGCCCTCGGTCGAGGTGGCGGTGCTGAGCGACCAGACCACGCCGATCCAGGCCTCGGTGAACGACGTCGAGTTCGAGCTCGGGCTCGCGGTGGTGCTCGTCGTGCTCGTGATCTTCCTGTTCCTGCGCACCCTGCCGGCGACGCTGATCCCGTCGCTCTCGGTGCCGCTGTCGCTGGTCGGCACGCTGGCGGCGATGTACCTGCTCGGATACTCGCTCGACAATTTGTCGCTGATGGCGCTGACCATCTCCACCGGCTTCGTGGTCGATGACGCCATCGTCATGATCGAGAACATCGCCCGCCACGTCGAGGACGGCGAGGCGCCGCTGGAGGCGGCGCTGAACGGCTCGGAGGAGATCGGCTTCACCATCATCTCGCTGACGGTGTCGCTGATCGCGGTGCTGATCCCGCTGCTGTTCATGGGCGACGTGGTCGGGCGGCTGTTCCGCGAGTTCGCGGTGACGCTGGCGATCACCATCGTGATCTCGGCGGTGGTCTCGCTGACCCTGGTGCCGATGATGTGTGCGCTGCTGGTGCGCCACCGCCCGGCGGACCGCCGCTACCGGATCGACCTCGCCGCCGAGCGCGGCTTCGACCGCATCGTCGCCGGCTACGGGCGCTCGCTTGCCGTCGTGCTCGACCACCAGGCGCTGACCCTGCTGGTGGCACTCCTCACCCTGGTGGCCACGGTCGCGCTGTACGTCGCGATCCCCAAGGGCTTCTTCCCCGTCCAGGACACCGGCGCGATCCAGGGCATCTCGGAGGCGGCGCAGGACATCTCGTTCGGCGCCATGGCGGCGCGGCAGCAGGCGATGGCGGACGCGATCCTGCAGGATCCGGCGGTGCAGGGCCTGTCCTCGTTCATCGGCGTCGACGGCACCAACACCACGCTGAACAGCGGACGGTTCCTGATCACCCTCACGCCACGCGGGCAGCGGCCGTCCGCCACCGCGGTGATCGCGCGGCTGGACGACCGGCTGCGCCGGCTGCCCGGCATCACCCTGTCGATGCAGCCGGTGCAGAACCTGACCATCGACTCCACGGTGGGACGGGCGCAGTACCACTTCTTCCTGGAGAACCCGTCCGGCGGCCTGTTCGCCGAGTGGGTGCCGCGCCTGGTCGAGCGGCTGGCGCGGATGCCTGGCTTCACCGTCGTCACCAGCGACATGAACACCAACGGCCGGGCGCTGGACCTCGTCATCGACCGGCCGACCGCGGCCCGGTTCGGCATCACGCCCGCCAGCGTCGACAACGCGCTGTACGACGCGTTCGGCCAGCGCATCGCCTCCACGCTCTACACCCAGTCCAACCAGTACCGGGTGATCCTGCAGGCCGACACCGGCCAGGCGCGTTCGCTGCAACAGGCACTGGAGGGGATCTACCTGCCATCCGCCTCCGCCAGCACCGCCGCCACCACCGCCACGCCCACCACCGGAGCTCTCGGGCAGGTGCCGCTTTCGGCCATGGTGCACGTGTCGGTGCGCAACGACCCGCTGCAGATCGAGCATCTCGGCCAGTTCCCGTCGGTGTCGATCTCGTTCAACCTTCAGCCAGGCACCTCGCTGGACAAGGCGGTGGCGGCGATCGGCGACGCGGAACACGAGGTCGGGCTGCCGGACAGCTTCACCACCGCGTTCCAGGGCTCGCTGTCGGCGTTCCAGGCCTCGCTGTCGAACGAGCTGCTGCTGATCGCGGCTGCCATGGTCGCGGTCTACATCGTGCTGGGCGTGCTGTACGAGAGCTTCATACACCCGCTGACGATCCTCTCGACGCTGCCCTCGGCCGGGGTCGGCGCCCTGGTGGCGCTGGACCTGACCGGGCACCAGCTCGACATCATCGCGGTCATCGGCATCATCCTGCTGATCGGCATCGTCAAGAAGAACGCGATCATGATGATCGACTTCGCCCTGGCGGCCGAGCGCACCGAGAACAAGTCGCCGCGCGAGGCGATCTTCGGGGCCTGCCTGCTCCGGTTCCGGCCGATCCTGATGACCACGATGGCCGCCGTGCTGGGGGCGGTGCCGCTGATGCTGGGCAGCGGCTCCGGCTCGGAGCTGCGCCAGCCGCTGGGCATCGCCATCGTCGGCGGGCTGCTGGTGAGCCAGGTGCTGACCCTGTTCACCACCCCGGTGATCTACCTTGCCTTCGACCGGGTCGCGGTGCGGCTGACCGGGCGCGGCGCCAACCGGGAAGCCGGCGACGCGGCGCCTGCCAGAGGATAGGGGGCCGGATGAACATCTCCGCCCCGTTCATCGCCCGCCCGATCGCCACCACCCTGCTGACGCTGGCGATCCTGTTCGCCGGCGTGCTCGGCTTCTTCCAGTTGCCGGTGGCATCCCTGCCGGCGGTCGACTTCCCGACCATCTCGGTGCAGGCCCAGCTCCCCGGCGCCGACCCGGAAACGGTGGCGACCAGCCTGGCCGGGCCGCTGGAGCGCCATCTCGGCCAGATCGCCGACCTGACCGAAATGACCTCGCAGAGCCAGGTCGGGCAGACCCGGATCAACCTGCAGTTCGGGCTGGACCGCAACATCGACGGCGCCGCGCGCGACGTGGAGGCGGCGATCAACGCGGCGCGGGCCGACCTGCCGACCAACCTGCTGGCCAACCCGGTGTATCGCAAGGTCAACCCGGCCGACGCGCCGGTGCTGATCGTCTCGCTCACCTCCGACACCCTCACCCGCGGGCAGATCTACGACGCCGCCAGCACGGTGCTGCAGCAGCAGCTCTCGCAGCTCTCCGGCGTCGGCCAGGTGATCATCAGCGGCGCCGCGTTGCCCGCGGTGCGGGTCGAGCTCGACCCGTACGCGCTGTTCAAGTACGGCATCGGCCTGGAAGACGTGCGCGCGGCACTCGCCTCGGCCAACGCCGACACGCCGAAGGGGGTGCTGGACCTCGGCCGGCAGCGGCTGCAGATCTACACCAACGACCAGGCCAGCCACGCCGCCGACTACCGGCCGCTGGTGATCGCCTACCGCAACAACACCGCGGTGCATCTCACCGACATCGCCACCGTCGGCGACAGCGTGCAGGACCTGCGCAACCTCGGCCTCGCCAACGGCAAGCAGGCGGTGCTGGTGATCGTGTTCAAGCAGCCGGGCGCCAACGTGATCCAGACCGTGGACGCGGTGAAGGCGTCGATCCCGAAGCTTCAGGCCGCCCTGCCGCACGGCATCGACATCACCTTCGCCTCCGACAGCACGCTCAGCATTCGCGGCTCGCTGGCCGACACCGAAACCACGCTGGTGATCGCGGTGGTGCTGGTGACGGCGGTGGTGTGGCTGTTCCTGCGCGACCTGCGCGCCACGCTGATCCCGATGGTGTCGGTGCCGGTCTCGGTGATCGGCACGTTCGGGGTGATGTATCTGGCCGGGTTCAGCCTGGACAACCTGTCGCTGATGGCACTGACCATCTCCACCGGCTTCGTGGTCGACGACGCGATCGTGGTGCTGGAGAACATCTCGCGCCACGTCGAGGACGGCATGCCGCGGGTGGAGGCGGCGCTGAAGGGCAGTGCCGAGGTGGGGTTCACCATCGTCTCCATCACGCTGTCGCTGATTGCGGTGTTCCTGCCCATCCTGCTGATGGGCGGCATCGTCGGGCGGCTGTTCCGCGAGTTCGCGGTGACGCTGTCGACGGCGATCGTGGTCTCGCTCGTCACCTCGCTGACCACCACGCCGATGCTGTGCGCGCTGGTGCTGCGCCCGAAGCCGCGGCAGGAGCGAGGGACGCGACGGCGGACGGTCGGGCAGGGGGTGCTTGATGTCTACGGCCGGACGCTGGCCTGGACGCTGGAGCACAACGCGCTGGTGCTGCTGGTGCTGGCGGCCACGATCGCGGTCAACGTCTGGCTGCTGGTGGTGATCCCGAAGGGCTTCTTCCCGACCCAGGACAACGGCCGGCTGATCGGCGCGGTGCAGGCCGACCAGAGCATCTCGTTCCAGGCGATGAGCACCAAGCTCGCGCGGATGATGGCGATCGTGCAGCACGACCCGGCGGTGCAGAACGTGGTCGGCTCCACCGGCGCCGGCGGCGGCGGCGCCACCGCGCAGACCAACACCGCCAACGTCTACGTGGCGCTGAAGCCGAAGAACGCGCGCGACAGCCTGGACGTGGTGACGACGCGGCTGCGACGGGCGCTGGCCCACGTGCCGGGGCGGCTGATCCTGGCGCCGGCGCAGGACGTGCGCGTCGGCGGGCGGCAGACCAACGCCGCCTACCAGTACACGCTGCAGGCGGACAACAGCGCCGAGGTGTTCGACTGGGCGCCGAGGCTGCTGCGCGCGCTGCAGGGCAACCCCGACCTCGCCGACGTCAACTCCGACCAGCAGCAGGCCGGGCTGGAATCGGTGGTGACGATCGACCGCGCCACCGCGTCGCGGCTCGGCCTGACGGTCACCCAGATCGACAACACGCTGTACGACGCGTTCGGGCAGCGCTCGGTCTCGACCATCTACAACGCGCTGAACCAGTACCACGTGATCATGGAGGTCGCACCCCGCTACTGGCAGAACCCGGACGTGCTGAACCGGATCTGGATCAGCACCTCGGGCGGCACGCCGAGCGGGACCGCCACCACCAACGCGCCGTCTGGCACCGTCACCGCGACGAGCACCGCCGCGGCCAGCGCCACCGCCAACGGGATCAACAACGCGCAGCGCAACGCGGCGCAGAACGCGATCGCCGCCAGCGGCAGCAGCGTCGCCTCGTCCGGCGCCGCGGTCAGCACGGGTGCGGAGACGATGATCCCGCTCGGCGCGGTGGCGCGGTTCGCGCGCGGGCACACCGCGCTGTCGGTGAACCACCAGAGCCAGTTCGTGTCGGTGACGATCTCGTTCAACCTTGCCCCCGGCCGCTCGCTGTCGGACGCCCAGGCGGCGATCGCCAAGGCGGTCGCCGACCTGCACATGCCGAGCGACATCGTCGGCGGCTTCGCCGGCACCGCGCAGGTGTTCCAGCAGTCGCTGAGCAGTGAGCCGCTGCTGATCGGTGCCGCCCTACTCGCGGTCTACATCGTGCTTGGCGTGCTCTACGAGAGCTTCGTGCATCCGGTGACGATCCTCTCGACGCTGCCCTCGGCCGGGGTTGGCGCGGTGCTGGCGCTGATCCTGCTGCGCACCGAGTTCTCGCTGATCACCGTGATCGGCGTGATCCTGTTGATCGGCATCGTGAAGAAGAACGCGATCCTGATGATCGACTTCGCCCTTGACGCCGAGCGCGCCCGGGGGGCCACGAGCCGGGATGCCATCTTCCAGGCCTGCATGATGCGGTTCCGGCCGATCGTCATGACCACGTCCGCGGCCCTGCTCGGCGCGCTGCCGCTGGTGCTGTCGGCCGGCGATGGGTCGGAGCTGCGCCAGCCGCTCGGCATCTCCATCATCGGCGGCCTGATCTTCAGCCAGGTGCTGACGCTCTACACCACGCCGGCGGTCTACCTGCTGCTCGACCGGCTCCGGCTGCGTCCGGGCGAGGTGGGGTCGGCGCTGCCGGCGGAGTGATCGCTCTCCCAACGGCGCCGGCATCGGCGTCCCGGCATGCAGACGCGAGCGGCGGCAGGGTTGGCAGGGCCATCGCATGACCTCATCGCGATGCCGGCAGCCTGCATCCGCAAGGTCGTCGCGCTCACCGCCCGGGCATCCCGACCAGCTGAGGCTTGGAGATTGACCTTCAGAAAGAAAGGCTGGGCTCTGCCCAGACCTGCCAAAGGCCTCAGCCTTTGGAAACCGACATTTTATAACAATTGGACTCTCAAGGCTTCGCCTTGAGCGGATCGAGCCGCGAAGCGGATTGATGGGCAGCGCCCTGGCCTTCTACCGGTCAGTCCCAAGGGCGCCTGCTCTTAGAGCCGCGTGGCGGCCACCGGCGCGTGCTCACGCGGGCTGGCCGAGCAGCGGCAGCCTCGCCTCGCCGAGCGGGGATGCCGTCGTCAGAAGCGCCGTCGGCAGCACGACCGAAGGGGCGTGGCCGACCAGCTTCACCAGAAGCTCCGGCTTGTGCAGGAGGTAGCCCTGGGCCAGGCCGAAGCCTAGCGACAGCAGCACGTCGCGCTGTAGGTCGTGCTCGACGAACTCGGCGATCGTTTCCGCGCCGATCGAGGCGGCCACCTCCTGGAAGCAGCGCAGCGCGACACGGTTCAGCGGGTCGCGCAGCAGGTCGCGGGTGAACTGGCCGTCGATCTTGATGTAGTCGACCGGAAGGCTCTTGAGGTAGCTGAACCAGGACGCGCCGGCGCCGAAATCGTCGAGTGCGACCTTGATGTGATGCGCATGCAGGGTGTCGACCAGCATCCGCGCCTCGCCCAGGCGCGTGATCACGGAGGTCTCGGTGATCTCGAAGCAGAGCTTGCGCAGGTCGAACCGGGCGGAGTCGATCATCTGCAGCATGAAGCGGCGGAACGACGCGTCGCCGATCGACTGGCCGGACAGGTTCACGCAGATCATGTCGAACCGGTCGGCGATCCCGGGGCGCTCGAGCCAGCGGAACAGGGTGCGGACCACCCAGCGGTCGATCCGGCTGACGATGTGGAACCGCTCGGCCGCCGGCATGAACTGGCCGGGCAGGACCAGGGTGCCGTCCACGTCCCGCAAACGCAGCAGCGCCTCGCAGCGCAGCATCCCGTCGGCTGCGGCAAGCTGCTCGATCCGCTGTCCGTGCAGCTCGAAGCGGTCGTCGTCGAGGGCCTGTTCCAGCCGCACGAGCCAGCACGCGTCGTGCGACCGCAGCAGCGCCGACGGGTCGGAGGTTTCCCAGACGTGGACGCGGTTCCGGCCCTCTTCCTTGGCGGCATAGCACGCGTCGTCCGCAGCCCGGACCAGGGCGGGAAGGGTGAGGTCGTGCCGATCCACCGCCACCAGCCCGATGCTGGCACTCACCCGGTAGCGCTGGTCGCCGCTGACGAACCGGCTCGCGTCGAGGTCGTCGCAGATCCGCTGCGCGATCGTGCGCGCCTGCTCGACCGTGCAGGCGCGCAGGATGATGGCGAACTCGTCGCCGCCGAGCCGGGCGATCAGGTCGTCGTCCCGCACGCAGGCCTGCAGCAGCGCGGTCACCTGGCAGAGCAGCCGGTCGCCGGCGGCGTGGCCGCAGCGGTCGTTGACCACCTTGAACTGGTCGAGGTCGATGTAGAGCAGCGTGTCGCACCGGTCAGTCCCGGCGGCTGCGATCGAGCGCGTCAGCTCCGCCTCGAAGCAGGACCGGTTCGCGAGCCCGGTCAGCCCGTCATGCGTCGCCTGGTGGTGCAGGCTGCGCGCGAGGGAGCGTTGTTCGGACACGTCGCGTATCACGATCACTGCGCCGTGCATCGCACCCGCCTCGCCGAGGATCGGGGTGCTCGTGGTCTCGATCGCGTGGCGTGCGCCGCTGCGCGACAGCAGCACGCAATCGCCGGCCAGGATCGTCTCGCGGCCACCGGTCTCCATCTGGTCCGATGCAGTGTCGAGCACGATGGGCAGCGGGCTGCCGGCGGCCTCCGCCTTGCTCCAGCCGGTGAGCCGTTCCGCGACCGGGTTCATCCACCTGACCTGGCCGGACACGTCGGTGGTGATCACGCCCTCGCCAATCGAGTCCAGCGTCACCTGCAGCAGCTCGCGGCTTTCCCTCAGCTCCTGCTCGATCCGCCTGCGCGCGGAGACGTCCTGGATCGCGCCGACCAGCCGGACCGGACAACCGTCCTTCCGCTCGACCGAGCCCACCACGCGGGCCCAGAAGCGGCGCCCGGCGGCCGACACCACGGGAAGCTCGAGATCCCAGGGCGTGTCCTGCTCCAGCGCGGTCCTGATCGCGGCCTCGATCGCCGCCCGCCCTTCCGCCCCGTAATAGCCGAGCCCTTCCCCCAGCGTCGGTCGATGGCCCGGCGCCCGGTCGTAAAGCCGGCAGGTGTGGTCCGACCAGGTGACGGCGGCGGAGCGGATGTCGACCTCCCAGCCGCCCACCCCGGCGACCAGGCCGGTGCGCTGCAGGAACCCGTGCGCCGCGTCCAGCCGCGCCTCAGCCTGCCGGCGCTCCGTGACGTCCTCGATCACCGTCAGCACCAGCCTGCTGCCGTCCGCCTCGTCGAGGTCCTCCAGCGAGGACATGAGCACGTCGAGCGTGCTGCCGTCCCGTCGCAGGATCGCCGTCTCGACCCGGTTGCCGGCATCCGGCTGCGGCGTCAATGGCGCGGCGGCGGCCGGCCCGAGCAGCTCGTCGACGGCGCGGCCGATCACCTCGTCGCGGGTATAGCCGAGGTTGGACAGCCACAGGTCGCTGGCCGACACGAGGCGCCCAGCTTCGTCGGCGGAATGCATCATGACCGGCGTCGCGTCGTAGAGGCGCTGCAGCCGCGCGCCGCTTCGCGTCGCTGCGGCCAGTGCCTGCACGGCCCGTTGCCGCGACAGCAGGGCTTGCGCCGCGACCTCGGCCAGGTGGCGCAGGGTATCCACCTGCGCTTGCGTCAGCGTGCGGGCCGCGTAGTCCGCGACGCACAGCGCGCCGACGCACAGCCCGTCGTCCAGGCGCACCGGCATCCCGGCATAGAAGCGGATGCCGGCCGGATCCTGCGCCAGGTGCCCCTCGGCGAAGCGCGGGTCCGACCGGAGGTTCTCGACCTGGAGGAACCGGTCGCCCTGCACGGTATGGAAGCAGAGCGACTGGTCGCGCG
This sequence comes from Lichenicola sp., assembly GCA_965198655.1. Taxonomy (GTDB): domain Bacteria; phylum Pseudomonadota; class Alphaproteobacteria; order Acetobacterales; family Acetobacteraceae; genus Lichenicola. The sequence goes on from OZ240668.1 coordinate 907,810, forward strand.
GCAGGCTTCGCGGCATCGGCCCGACCATCGACTTGGCCCATTGGCGATCGTCGGTGACCAGGTTGAACATGGCGACCGGCATCGCGCAGGCGGCCGACGCCGCAAGGGTCAGCGCGTCGAACAGCGGCTCTGGCTCGGTGTCCAGCACCTGGAGCTGCTGCAGCCTGGCCAGCCGTCTTTTTTCCGATCCCGGTTCCAGCAAGGCGGTCATGGTCCCACTAATGATACAGAAACGTAACGACTAGTGCAGAATAGGCAGATGCGTCGCCGAAGATCAAGCCAGATGTCTTGGCACAGCGTGTCGAACCGCCATGACCGCTTGCCTCGCCGAGGAGCGTGACACGATTACTTGATGTTGGGCGCATCTATGCTGACTAATCCCGATCAATGCTGGGATGACATATCTGCTCCGACGCATGACTTCATGATGGCGGCTTCACGACCGGTCCTTTTCCCGCCCGAGGCACGAGCCTCGGCGAGGCGGATCGCCGGGGACAGGAGGCTGGTGCAGCCATGGGGTATCGGCATGTCTTCCCGGTCGCAGCGGCGCCTGGCCGCCCTTCCGCGCCGCAACGGACCAATGGTGCCGATGCGTGGTGGGTTCGAGCGTCACGCCGACCCGCGCCGATGCGGCTGATGCCGCGCCTGGCCGATGTCGACCGGATGCTGTTCGTGTGCTCGACCAACGCGGCGGCGCGCATCGCTTGGCGACGCAGCATCGTCGAGGCGGCCCGCGGCGATGCGTCCGGATCGTCAGGCCCGGGTTCCCGTGGCGGCGGGGAAGGGGAGGTCGCTTGAGAACAGCGTCCGCCCACCTTATCTCATTTCTTCGATTTCGAACCGGATTGCGCATGCCCGACCCCACTGCTCTGCCCGATCCACCCGGTCCGACCTTCGGCACCTGGCGAAAGATGGTGGCGCCCTACCTGAAGCCGGACGGGCGGCGGGCGACGATCCAGCTCCTGAACACCGGGCTGCCGTTCCTCGGCCTGATGGCCGTCATCCTGTTCGGCATCGACCATGGGGTGTGGTGGGTTCTCCTGCTGGTGCCGGTCGCCGCCTTCCTGGTGGTGCGGCTGTTCATGTTCCAGCACGATTGCGGCCACGGTTCCTTCTTCCCGTCGCGCTGGATGAACGACCTGCTCGGCGGCGCGCTCGGCGTGCTGACCATGACCCCCTACGCGTCCTGGCGCGGCGACCACGCGATCCACCATGCGAGTGCCGGCAACCTCGACCGGCGCGGCGTCGGAGACGTGACCACGCTGACCCTGGAGGAGTACCTGGCACTGACGCCGAGGCGACGGCTCGCCTATCGGCTGTACCGGCACCCGCTGGTGATGTTCGGCATCGGTCCGACCTGGCTGTTCCTGATCAGCCAGCGCATCCCGGTCGGCAACCCGCGCCGTCGCTGGCGCAACTGGCTCAGCGTGCTCGGCACCGATGCGGCGCTGCTGGCCGGTGCGGTCCTGCTGGTGGTGCTGCTCGGGCCGCTGCCGCTGCTGCTCGGCTGGCTTCCGGTGATGATGATGGCGGCGACGATCGGGATCTGGCTGTTCTACGTGCAGCACCAGTTCGAGGACGCGTACTGGCAGCCGAAGCCGTCCTGGGACTTCGCCACCGCTGCGGTGCAGGGATCGTCGTTCTACGACCTGCCGCGGCCGCTGCACTGGCTGACCGGCAACATCGGCTTCCACCACGTCCACCACCTGTCCAGCCGGATCCCGAACTACCGGCTGCGCGCCTGCCACGAGGCGAACCCGGAGCTGCAGACGGCGCCGCGCCTGTCGCTTTGGCAAAGCGTCCGCTGCACCCGCCTCGCCCTCTGGGACGCGCAGCGGCGGAAGCTGGTCTCGTTCCGCAGCATCCGCTCGGGGGCCGGAACTGGCTCCGGACCCGCCTGATGCCGGCAGGCTCCTAGCCAGGGCCTGGTTTCCGGCCGGCAGGGCTTTCAGACCTGATGCCCGCTCACGCCCTGCCCCAGCGTTGGCGGCATACCGACCAGTCCCAGCGTGCCGACAAGGCCCATCGCTGCCGCCACCGCGAAGGCGGCGTGCAGTTCAGGCAGCGCCACCGTGGTTGCATGGAACACGCCTCGGAACAGCGACAGGCTGAAGGCGGCGACCGCCACGCCGGCGGCGGAACAGGCCTGCTGCAGCATCGACACCAGGTTGGACGCGGCGCTCCGCTCCGGGCCGGGGATGTCGGCAAAGGCGAGCGTGGTGATCGCCGTCAACTGCATGGAACGCGCAGCGCCCGCGAACAGCAGCAGTGCCGCCAGCAGCGGCTTCGGCGTGTGCGGCGTGACGGTCGCCAGCGCCACCAGCGACAGGATCACCAGGACCCCGTTCGCCCCCATGGCGGAGCGGAAGCCGTAACGGCGCAGGATCGGCGCGGTCGCCGGCTTGATGCCGATGTTGCCGCAGAAATACACCAGCACCCATGCGCCGGCCTGCGCCGGAGGGAGGCCGAAGCCGAGCTGGAACAGCAGCGGCAGCAGCAGCGGCGCGCCCGAGAACACCGCGCGGAACAGCCCGCCCGGATACAGCGAGGCGTAGCGCATGCTGGGCCGCGACAGGGGCGCCAGCGACAACAGCGGCACCGGATGCCGGCGCAGGTGGCGCAGCGCCGCCCAGCCGCCGACGATCCCGACCGCGATCAGCCCGAGGGCGACGCCCCGCCCCGCGCCGGCGAGCGCGGAGCGCTGGAACCCGGCCAGCAGGCAGGTGAGCCCCACCGCGCACAGCACGAGGCCCCGGAGGTCGAGCGGATGCCGCTCCGGATCGCGCTCCTGCGGCACCATGCGCAGCATGGCCAGGACGCCGAGCAGACCGACCGGCAGGTTGAGCCAGAAGTTCCAGCGCCAGCCGATCGTCTGCGTGACCAGGCCGCCCAGCACCGGGCCGACCACCGGCGCCAGCAGCCCCGGCCATACCGTGTAGCCGGTGATCCGCAGCATCTCCGCGGGCGGAGTGTGCCGCATCACCACGGCAAGCCCCACCGGCACCATCAGCGCGCCGCCGGCCCCCTGCGCGACGCGGGCCAGCACGAAGGCGGACAGCCCGCGCGCCAGCCCGCAGCCCACCGACGCCGCGGTGAACGACAGCACCGCCCCCACCAGCACGGTGCGCGTGCCGAACCGGCGCGAGAGCCAATGCGCCAGCGGCGACACCGCCGCCGCGGCCAGCATATAGGCGGTGATGCCGAGCGACAGCGCGACGCTGGACACCCCGAACGAGCGCGCCATCGGCGGCAGCGACGTGTTGATGATCGCGCCGTCCAGGTTCTGCATGAACGAGCACACGGCGACCACGAGGGCGACCGTCGCAGGACCGCGCGAGGCGGTTGGTCGGGCGGGATCGGGCGGCATGGAGGCGGTGTGTAGACAAGGAACGCCGGAAGGGTAACCGCGCCGTTCGCATCCGCGCGGGGCGCGCCCTACATTGCCGGTCGTGACACCCCCTTCCGATGCCGGCTCCCCGGCCGAGGCCGCCATCGCGGCCGCCGACCTCTTCGTGCGGCCGAACGAGCACGACCGCCTTCGCCGCCTGGTGGCGCGCCGGCTTCCGGCCGATGCGGAGGCGGTGCGCGCCGCCCTGTGCGAGGTCCGGCACAAGTCCTGGACCGGATGGCTGGTGGACTGGTCGCAGCGCGCCGGCGCGGTGTGGGTGCGTCGCGAGGACGCGGCCGCGGCGGCCGCGTCCGTGACCGATCCCGCGGTCGACGAGGCGGCGTTGCAGGCCGCCCTGGAGCGCGTGGTGGCAGCACGCCTGCGCGGGTTCGGCGACGCGCCGGAGGCGGCGCTCGAGGCGATGCTGTCCGAGCTGTTCGATGCCGGCGGCCGGGTGCTCTCGGCCGCGCAGCACGAGATGCTGGTGCGCGCGGTGGCGGACGCGTGGCGGCTGCCGCCGGACGCGCCGTTCGCCCGGGATGCCCTGCGCCGCGAGGCGCAGCGGCGCGGCGAGCGCAAGGCGGCCGAGACCGTCGCCCGTGGCCGCCGGCGCGAGGAGCTGGCCCGGCTGCGCGACTGGGAGCGCTCCCTGGTCGAGTTCCGCGAGGTGCCGGCGCTGCTCGGCTGCTCGACCCGCGAGGCGCTGCGCTGGGTGGCGGCGAACCGGTTGCCGGTGGCCAGGCGGGTGCCGCAGAAGGGGCGGCCGGACGCCGAGCGCTGGGAGTTCGACCCGGCCGAGCTGCTTCAACTGCGGCCGCTGGTGGCGGGTTGGCGGGCGGAGGAGCCGGACCCGTCCGGCCGGCCGCAGCCGCTAGGTGGCCGCGCCGCCAACGCCGCGGTGGCGCGTGTGGCGGCGCTGGACCGCTACGCCGCGCACTTCTCCACCGCACGCGCCCTGCACCGGCGCATCACCCTGGTGACCGGGCCGACCAACAGCGGCAAGTCCTTCGCCGCCCTGGAGCGGCTGGCGCAGTCCGACAGCGGGCTCGCCTTGGCGCCGCTGCGCCTGCTGGCGCACGAGTTCCGCGAGGCGCTGGAGAGCCGCGGCGTTGCCGCCTCGCTCGCCACCGGCGAGGAGCGCATCACCGTGTCGGGCAGCCGACATCTCGCCGCCACGGTGGAGATGTGCCCGCTGCACAACCCGGTCGCGGTGGCGATGGTGGACGAGGCGCAGATGCTGCACGACCCGGAGCGGGGTGCCGCCTGGACCGCGGCGATCATGGGGGCGCCGGCGCGCGAGCTGTTCGTGCTGGGCTCGCCCGACTGCGTGCCGATGGTGCGCCGCATCGCCGAGCTGTGCGGCGACCCGCTCGACGAGATCACCCTGGAGCGCAAGGGCCCGCTGCTGGCGGCGTCCGAGGCGGTGCCGCTCGGCGAGCTCGGCCGCGGCGACGCGCTGATCGCGTTCTCCCGCCGCGAGGTGCTGGACCTGCGCGCGGCGTTGCAGGCGCGCGGGCGGCGGGTGGCGGTGGTGTACGGGGCGCTGAGCCCGGAGGTGCGACGGGCCGAGGCGGCGCGGTTCAACGACGGCGACGCCGACATCCTGATCGCCACCGACGCCATCGGCATGGGCCTCAACCTCAACATACGCCGCGTGGTGTTCGCCGCCCTGCGCAAGTTCGACGGCACGCAGAGCCGCGACCTGCTGCCCGGCGAGATCAAGCAGATCGGCGGCCGCGCCGGGCGCTACGGCCGGCACGAGGCCGGCGTGGTGGCGGTGCTGGCCGGCGCCGGCAGCCCGTCCTTCATCCGCGCCATGCTGGCAGCCCCGCCCACGCCGCAGGCCGAGCTGCGGCCGCTGGTGCAGCCGGATGCCGACATCGTGCAGGCGGTGGCGGCCGAGATCGGCTCGGACAGTCTGTTCGGGGTGCTGGCGCGGATCCGCCGCGCGGTGCTGCGACGCGACGACCCGCATTACCGCCTGGCCGACATGAGCCAGGCTTTCGAGGTGGCGACCGCGCTGGAAGGGGTGGAGGGCCTCGACCTCGCCACCCGCTGGGCCTACGCCATGTGCCCCGTGGACGAGCGCGACAATGGCGTGCCGCGGCTGGCCGCCTGGGCCGCCGAGCACGGCGCCGGACGGGCGGTGCCGGTGCCGTCCGGCAGCCGCCTGCCGCCGCCGGAGCGCGCCTCGCGCGACGAGCTGGAGCGGGCGGAGAAGCGGCACAAGCGGCTGGTGGCCTGGCGCTGGCTGGCGCTGCGGTTCCCCGATGCCTATCCGGCGCACGACGAGGCGGAGGCGCTGACGGTCCGGCTGAACGGCTGGATCGAGGCGGTGCTGCGACAGCAGGCCAGGAGCGCCGCACCCGCGAAGACCCGGCGCGCGGCGCCGGCAGCCTGAGCGGGGAACAGGTCAGGGCCGCCTGCGGGAGCGGCCCAGGATCCCGCGCGTTGGCCATGGACGCTGCTCGTCTTCACCGTTTCCAGGCCGGAAGGCCATTCATCGACTTGGAACGCCAACGAGGTTCGCGTTTGTCCGCCCCATGACGCGCTGCGGCGGCTGCTTGCACTGGGTTCCGCGACGATCCTGGAACGTACGGCATCGGCGGCGGTGGACCACGCCCTGCCGGTTCGGCAGTGTTGATCATTCCATGCATCGATCTGTTCCCCGACAAGGAACGCCACTCCGGAACGGCATTGATTTGAACATGTCATTCACGGAAAGCAGGATCGCAGTGTCGATGCCGTCGAAGAAATGCTCCTGGCCGTCGAATGGTCTCACCAGGGATGCATCACTCCTCCTTCACGATGACGACCTTCTCGATTGCCGCGAAGGATTCCAACTTCGTGGCTGCGCCCTGCCTTTGGAACGCCACGGCATTCCTGCATCCATCCATCCCTGCCTCCACCGTTCATCGCTTAACCCGAGGTCGTCATCGGAAACGCCGAACTGAAAACCGCATGACGGACATGTCTCGTAAGAACCTCCTATGTCCGCATCACACGAAACCCCGTATAAGATCGCCTTTCAAAACTCTTGCGCCGATTCGTGAAAGGATGGCTTCTACTTTGATCTCTGCTCCCTCTAGTCGGTCATGGCGCCGCTGCTGCCTGCCACCGTAACGGACCACTAGGTAGTAGGCTGATCTTGGGGGATCGCGCTCCGCTCATGAGCTGTGATCCCCTCACATTGATGTTCAGGAACAACTGCAAGCTGTTCCGCAGTGAGCCAAATCAGCCGGTCTGCGTTCCCATGGGCGATCTTGGCTAGATCGGTGGGCGAAACCGGCAGATGCTTCAGAGGAATGCCGCCGACGTCATTCGGCATGAAGGGATAGTCGGTGGAGTACATGATGCGGTCGGCACCGAACGTCTCCAGCAAGGCAGTGAACAACGGCAGCGAGGTGAAACCGCTGGTCGTCACGTGGACCTGCTCGAGGATCGTCTGGCTCACGCTGCGTGGCGCCTTCCGAACGGTGCCGAACACCTGATCGAAACGCGCCAGCATGGTAGCCAGCCCCTTGCCCATATGGCCTATGATGAGTTGCAGCCCAGGATGACGGTCGAGCGCGCTGGAAAGCACCAGGCGCAGCACATGCACCACCGTGTCCGCCTGCCAACCCCATCCGGCGACGGCGAATGGCAAGGAGAGGTCTTCCGGCAGGCCGTTGTAGTAGGCCGACCGCACACCTGCTTCCGGTATCCATGGATGAAGATAGATCGGCACGCCTAGCGCATCGGCGCGCCAGGATCGGATCGAAGCTTGAATGGTCGAGGAAGCGGCCGCCGGTCGAGCTGTTGACTAGAGCGCCTCGGAAGCCGAGCTGAGTCGCTGCTCGTTCCAACCCGTCCGCCGCCGCCTCCGGTGCTGTGAGAGGCAGGTGGGCAAAACCTGCGAAACGACCCGGGTGGGCCGCGATCGCGCTCACCATGGCGTTATTGACGTCTTGCGCCCACTTTGGCCCGCAGTCGCGGATAAGAGATCGGCACCCGGCCCCACCACCGAGAGCACCTGAACCGAGACGTCGGACTCATCCATCGCGGCGAGCCGCCTCGGCCCGACCTCGGCCATCTCGTCCAACTTGTTGAGCGGACTTCAAACTGAGCCTCGCTTCGGGATGCCGCGCTGGGCAATCGCGTCCGGGCTGATTTGATCTATCAAACCGGCAACGAGAAAATGCTCCTCTAGTGCAACAACGCGCATCAAGTTTCTGCTCAAGGTGACGGCCTGTTTACGAGGGCTGGCAGATCCGGTTCCACCCGATCAGCAACACGATTATCGCGGCAATTACTCTAGAGCACGTTTGCTCCTGATTGAATCAGCCTGGGGGGATTCCGGCGCGGCGGCTTTTGTGATTCAAGCTGCTGGCTGGGCAGGAGGCCAGCAGCAATGGCCAAGCCCTATTCGGACGACCTTCGTGCCCGCATTGGTTCGGCTGTCCGCGATGGCTATACGGTGCGTGAGGCAGCCGAACTATTCGGGGTGAGCGCCGCAACGGCGGTCCGGTGTGGTCAGCGGATGCGCCAATGTGGCAGTGCAGCAGCCAAGGCGATGGGTGGCGCCCGACGCGACGTGCTGGCAGAGCACAAGGAATGGCTGCGGGACCGGATCAAGGTAGCGCCCGACCTTACTCTCGACGCTCTCGTGGCCGAACTGGCCGCTCGTGGCCTGCAAGTCAGCCGTTGGGCGGTTTGGCGGTTTTGCCGCGCCGAGAACCTGACCTTTAAAAAAAAGCATTCTACCCAGCGAGCAGGAGCGGCCGTCCATCGTTCGCCGGCGTGAATTTTGGCGCAGGCTGCAGGCGGCTCTGCCACGCAATCGCTTGGTCTTTATCGATGAGACATGGGCAAAGACCAACATGACCCGCTTGCACGGACGATCTTTGCGGGGCACCAGGTTGCACGCCAAGGTGCCATACGGACATTGGAAAACCCTGACGTTTGTTGCAGCGCTTCGGTCAGATCGGATTGATGCGCCTTGCGTGTTCGATCAGCCGATCAATGCGGCCAGCTTCCTGGCCTGGGTCGAGCAAGCTTTGGTGCCGACGCTCAAGCCGGGCGACATCGTGGTGATGGACAATCTTAGTTCGCACAAGAACGCCGCCGTTCGTGCGACACTCAGAGCCGCCGGCGCCAAGCTCTTCTTCCTGCCCGCTTACAGTCCCGACCTAAACCCGATCGAGCAAGTGTTCTCCAAGCTCAAGACGCTGCTGAGAAAAGCTGCCGAAAGAACGGTAGACGCGAGCTGGAAAAGGATCGGCAGCTTGCTCGACGAGTTCAAACCGGACGAATGCGGGAACTACCTCACTGCCGCTGGATACGTTGGTTCAACCTGATGCAAACTTGCTCTAGTGACCATGAACCCGGCACAGGCTCCAACGTTTGTCTGCGTCGCCCAACAGACTTGGAATACCATAGTGCTGCCGAACCAGACACGCCGCGCCATCGTCGATACTCATCGTCACCCGATCGGACGACGGCTGCGCGACAAGATGGCGGAGAAGGGCATGTTTGACCCGAACCAGCCGCTGCCTCAGGCAAATGCCGAAGACATCGTCTTCTATTCTGAGTTCATCGACCTTGATCAAGCCATGCCAAAGCAGCGCGATGCCGGCGTCACGCTCAGTCTCGCCAGTAATGGCGGCGAGATAGATTGGATCGCGCACGACTTGCTGGAGTGCAGCGCCACCGACGCGCTGAAATACCTGAACGGCGAATACCACGAGATGATGCACCGCTACCCAGGCGAATTCGTGCCCATGGCCAATGCGCACGCGCTGGACGAAAGCTGCCGCCCGGCCGTCGAGGAAATGATCGGCCAGGGCGCCTGTGCGATCGCTGTGGCGTCCAGCTATGGCGATGGGCCGGACCGCGTGTTTCTCGATAGTCCGAAAGCCGAATGGCTGTGGGAGTTCGCGACCGCACACGACCTCGTGGTCCATATCCATCCGCCGATGCAATCCGTCGGCCATGAGGTGCTGATGCAATACCGGCTGAACGAGGCAGTTGGACGGCCCTTTGACTCAACCGTTAACGGTGCCCGCATGATCGCTTCGGGTGTGTTCGATCGGCATCCAACGCTGCAGGTATTGATCGTCCACATGGGTGGCGAACTCGCCTCGATCATCGGTCGCCTCGATTTTAATTGGCGCCTCAACTATAAAGGAGTTCGTAGCCCGCCGGCTGGCAAAGCATATGTCAATCGGCAGGTGCCATCGAATTACTTAAAGAGCAACATCCTGGTCGACACTATGGGCTTTAGTCAGATCGGGTTACGCGCCGCGATCGAGATGTGCGGCATCGATCGGGTGCTGTTCGGTTCCGACTACGGCCCGGTGCCCTACGGGATCGAGGAACACGTCCGCATTGTCGAACAGGTGGTTGACGATCCAGCCGAACGGGAGATGGTGTTTTCGGGTACGAGCAGCAGGGTGTTTCGCCTCGGCCTCTGAAGCGAGCCTCTTTCAATACGTCAGGCAGAGCTTATAGAGCGTGCTTAAAAACTTCCTTGCAGCTTGCTGAAGCAGATCAGTGAGCAGGCAAGCGCTGTGAAGGCATGGTGGATATCGCTTCTGCGCTCGTAGCGCGTCACAAGCCGACGGTAGCGGTTGATCCGGGCGAAGGCCCGCCCGATGACCCATCTGTGTCGGCCCAGCTTCTGGCTGGTCTCCATGCCGCGCCGGGCGATGCGATGGGCGATCCCGCGATGACGGCAGGCCTGCCTGCATCGCCGATGGTCGTAGGCCTTGTCAGCGTGGAGCTTGTCGGGCCGATGCCGTCCTCGCACCGTCTTGCCACCGATCGACGGGATGCTGTCGAGCAGCTCCTCGAACGGCATGCTGTCACGAGTGTTGACGCCCGTCAGGACGAAGGCGAGAGGCGTGCCGTTCCGGTCGGTGACAAGATGGCGTTTCGTGCCGAGCCTGCCACGATCGGGCGGGTTCGACCCTGTCTTGTCGCCCCCTTCTTGGCCGCCAGGGACCCGCTGTCCGTGCACGCCCGGCTCCAGTCGATCCGGTCGGCAGCTCGCAGCCTGCACAACAGCTCGCGGTGCAGCCTGTCCCAGACACCCGCCTCCTGCCAATCCCGTGGACGGCGCCAACACGTGATGTCGGACCCACATCCTAGCTCGAGCGGTAGCATCTCCCATTGGATGCCGGTCCGCAGCAGGAACAGGATCCCCGTCAGCGCCGCCCGACCCGGCACGCGCGGTCTGCCACCTCGTGGTCGCGGCACAAAGGACGGCAGCAGCGGTTCGATGATCGACCACAGGACGTCGGAGACAAGGGAAGAGGCCATGGCTCCTCATGAACCAGATCGCCGGGTAGTACAAGGTTCTGAAAGGCGCTCTAAGCCCGATTAGCTGCAGACGGGGCACATGTGCATCGCGAGGTGCCTCCGGAAAGTCTTCCGAGCTAGATCGGGCTGACCGCCGATCCCGATCAAACGAGCCTGACCAGGATGCCCGTCATCGATGCGATGACCCCGCGACCTCCATGGAACGGGAACATTGCGTTGATCCGGGGAGTGCCGCGCAATCCGCCACACGGAGGGGCGACGGCGCCGCTGCCCGCATTCCGCCGTGGCGTTGATTGTTGCCGGCGCCGCTGCCGAGGTTGGTGCCGTTTTGCTACGCCCCGGCCAGCACCTTTTCCGCCATCGCGATCGCGCCGTCCCGGCTACGCGCGGCGCCGACGAAACGGCGCAGATGCACGAACACCGCGTCCGGCACGCCGCTGACGGCGGCGAGCTCGGCCTCCGTCAGCCCGGCCCAGGGCCGAGGCAGCGGCAGCTTCTGCGCGAACGAGCCCGGCTCCGGCGGCACCGTGTCCAGCATCCAGTTGCCGTTGGAGGCGGGCGACACGGCGAGCAGCACCGGCAGCGCGTGGCCGTGTACCACGGTCTTCCACGGCATGCCGCGCTCCAGCACCAGCAGGCGCGGATCGGCGCCGTCGCGATGCGCGGCCAGGACGGCGGCTTCAGCCGCATGGCGCGCCCGCATCGCCTCGACCCGTCGGCGGAGCGTCCCCAGCGCAAAGGCGGTCGCTTCCAGGAACGCCTCGTCGCCCGCATCCGCGCCGCCGCTGGCGGGACCGTCCCAGGTCGGGTTGAACTCGCCGATCAGGCTGGCCAGGCCGAGCGGATCGTCGCGCACCGGACCCTCGGCTGCGATGCCGTTGTCGATCTCGTCGATCCGCCGCACCAGGGTGGCGTCGAGTCCGGCTGCGATCGGTGCCGCGAAGGTGGCCGCCTCCCCGGGCAGCAGGGCGGCCACCGCATCCTGCCCGTGAACCTGCCAGACCAGCCCGGCGGACGAGAACGGCGTGCCGTCCGGACGCAGCGCAGCACCGCGCTGGTGGTGGTCGAAGCGGCCGGACGCGATGTCGAAGCGGCCGCCGACGTCCCACGCGATGTCGGCCGACTCGATCAGCTCCGGCCTGCGGGTGCGGAGCAGCGTGTGGTCGCGGCCGGGCGCGTCCAGCCGGAGCGCCAGGCGCAGCACCGCATAGGCGAACACCTCGTCGCAGTGGAACTTGCCGCCGTGGGTCACGAGCAGCGGCCGGGGCGGAGAGGTCATGATATACGGTCCGATCGAAGAACTGTCCGGCAGGCCGGCGCGGTGCGGGCAGCGCTATACAGCATGGGATTGAACATTTGATACTGTGGTTCGGCGGGTCTGCGCGACGGGTAATGATGGCTTGATTTGCCGTCACGACGGTTTTCATCCTAGACTGCACCTTATGGACCGTATAACGGCATTCCTGCATAACAGCGGGCCTGCCCAACAACGGACAACACGGCACGCGACGCGCTGCGCCGGGCGATATGTCCGCCGATACGGATCTGCAGCATGCCTGCGACAGGATGATCCTCTTGAACCAGAAACTTAGCTTGACCAGTGCGCCACCCGAGGAGGATGCCCTCACTCCGTCCGACGATGCCGTGAGACAGGCGCTGCTGCGCATGGGCGGCGGGTCCAACGGCGGCAGCCCGCGACGCGGCGGCGAGCAGGTCTCGCCCGGACCCGCCACGCCCGAAAGCCGGCGCCGCCGGTTCAGCCAGAACGAGAACGTGCCGGTCGAGTACGTGTCGCGCGACCGCCCGGGCGGCCAGGCGGCACGACACGAGCCGGGAGAAGGCACCGACCCGTCGGCAGTCTTGGGCCGGGCGCTGGAGCGCGAGCGGCACCTGCGGGAAACCGCAGAACGCACGCTGGCCGAGGTCCGCGCCGCGTTGCAGGTGGCGCAGACACGGCTGGCGCACCTGGAGATCGAGGTCGAGGAGGCGCGGGCCCAGCGCGTCGCGCCGCCGCCGCCGGTAGCGACTCCCGAGCCGGTGCCCGAACCGGAGCCGCCCCGACCAACGCGCGGCCGCGGCCGGCCCAGGACGGCGCGCGTGGCGGCCGAGCCGGAGGACGAGCCGGAGCCGGTCAAGTGGTGGATCAGGGATTGAGCCGCAGCCTTCCGATGTTCGACGCGATCACGGTCGCGGTGCCGACGGTCCCGGTCGCCGGGTCCGATATCCCGTTCCCGGTGCGTCGGATCTGGTGCGTGGGGCAGAACTATGCCGAGCACGCGCGCGAGATGGGCGGCGACCCGGAGCGGACGCCGCCGTTCTTCTTTTCCAAGCCGGCCGACGCGGTGGTGCCGGGCGGCGGCGTGCTCCCGTATCCGACGCAGACGGCGTCCCTGCATCACGAGGTCGAGCTGGTGGCCGCGATCGGCGTCGGCGGCGAGGCGATCGCGCCGGAGCGGGCCTTGTCGCACGTGTTCGGCTACGCAGTGGGGCTCGACATGACCCGGCGCGACCTGCAGACGGACGCCAAGCGCGCCGGCCGACCCTGGGACTTCGCCAAGGGGTTCGACCAGTCCTGCCCGATCAGCCCGATCGTGCCGGCGTCGGAGGCGGGCCACCCCGACCGGGGTGCGATCACGCTGCGTGCGGACGGCGTGCTGCGCCAGTCCGGCGACCTGTCGCAGATGATCTGGAGCGTGGCGGAGGCGATCGCGTTCCTGTCCCGCTTCGTCGTTCTTGCTCCGGGTGACCTGCTCATGACCGGCACGCCGTCGGGGGTCGGCCCGGTGCGGCCGGGAGAGGTGCTGACTGGCGCCTGCGAGGGCGTGGATGAGGTGTCCGTCAGCTACCGCGTCCGGCAGGAGGGGTCGGCATGACGCTGCATGTGGTGACCGGCGCGTCGCGCGGCCTGGGTGCCGCGCTGGTGCGACAACTGCTGCGCGAAGGCCATGTTGTGGCGGCCGCCGCGCGTGGCCCGGCGCCGGACGGGCTGGAGGGAGCGCAGGCGGCCCGGCTGCACTGGACGTCGATCGACTTGGGCGATCCCGACGCGGCCCAGGGCTGGATCGTGCGGGCGACCGACGCTCATCCCGATCGAGACGGGGCGGTGCTGATCCTGAACGCCGGCGTGCTGGAGCCGGTGCTGCCGGTGGCGTCGCTGGAGGCGGCGGCGCTGGACGCGCATATGTGCCTCAACCTTCTGTCGCCGATGCTGGTCGCCGCCGGCTTCCTCCGGGCGACCGCGTCCTCCCAATCGATCCGGCGCATCCTGGCGGTGTCGTCCGGCGCCGCGCGGCGCGGGATCCCGCACTGGGCCGCTTACTGCGCCGCCAAGTCCGGGCTGGACGGCTTCGTGCGCGCGCTGAACGCCGAGGCCGGCGCGGACGGGCCGGTGCGGGCGGTGTCGCTGGCCCCCGGGGTGATCGACACGGCGATGCAGGCGACTGTCCGCGGCATCGAGGCCCCGGCCCGGGAGCGGTTCCTCAAGCTGCACGCGGACGGGCAGTTGGCGGCGCCGGAGGACGCGGCGGCGAGCCTGCTCGCCTACCTGCGCCGCAACGATTTCGGCAGCCACGAGATCGACGACATACGCAGCGCCGCCGATCGTCCAGACCAGAACTAGGGTCTCGGGTGCTCCATAACACAAGGTGTTGTGGACGAGCGTCTCCGTGCTGGAAGCCGCAGCCGGGCTGAGCCATACTCCGACCGCGACTCGCAGGCTGCGGTCCCGTATCACGGCCTGCCGGTCGACCCTTTTCAGCGGCGTGTCCGGTCGATCCGGACCCAGCCCGCGCCGCCTCGTCGGAGAACGCAGCGTCATGGACCAGCACCCGGTCGGCACACGGCTCGACCTTCTGACCTCCAACCCGGTCTACAAGCCGTTCCGCTACCCTTGGGCCTATGACGCCTGGCTGACCCAGCAGCGCGTGCACTGGCTGCCCGAGGAGGTGCCGCTCGCCGACGACGTGAAGGACTGGCACAAGAACCTGTCCGCGTCCGAGCAGAACCTGGTCACGCAGATCTTTCGCTTCTTCACGCAGTCTGACGTGGAAGTGAACAATTGCTACATGAAGCACTACAGCCAGGTGTTCAAACCCACCGAGATCCTGATGATGCTCTCGGCGTTCTCCAACATCGAGACCATCCACATCGCCGCCTACAGCCACCTGCTCGACACCATCGGCATGCCCGAAGCGGAATACTCGGCCTTCCTCGGCTACAAGGAGATGAAGGACAAGTACGACTACATGCAGGGCTTCCGTGTCGATTCCAAGCACGAGATTGCCAAGACCCTGGCCGCGTTCGGCGCCTTCACCGAGGGGCTGCAGTTGTTCGCCTCGTTCGCGATCCTGCTGAACTTCCCGCGCTTCAACAAGCTCAAGGGCATGGGCCAGATCGTCACCTGGTCGGTGCGCGACGAGACGCTGCACTGCCTGTCGGTGATCCGGCTGTTCCGCGTGTTCGTGCAGGAGAACCCGGAGATCTGGACCGACCGCCTGCGCGCGGAGCTGACCGAGGTGTGCCAGACCATCGTGCACCACGAGGACGCGTTCATCGACCTCGCCTTCGAGCTCGGTCCGGTGGAGGGCCTCGATGCGGCGCAGGTCAAGCGCTACATCCGCTTCATCGCCGACCGCCGGCTGCTGCAGCTCGGGCTGGAGCCGCTCTACCACGTCGACAGCAACCCGCTGCCCTGGCTCGACGACCTGCTGAACGCGGTGGAGCACGCGAACTTCTTCGAGAACCGGTCCACCGAGTACAGCCGCGCCTCGACCAGCGGCACCTGGGAGGAAGCTTTCACCTCCTCCATCGGCAGCGACTGGCACCGCGAGACCGCGGTCCCGGCCTGACGCCGGCGCGCGTCCCCGCGGCGCGCGCAACCCCCTTCCGGCCGGTCCGTTCACGATGGACGCCCGCCATACGGGCGGGCCGCCGGGAGGAGAACACCATGGATCGTCCGCTGGAGATCGCGTTCCACAACCTGCAGAGCTCGGAGTCGCTCGAGGCGGAGATCAGGCAGCAGATGGACCGGCTGGAGACCCGTTACGGCCATCTCACCGGTGGCCGGGTTTCGGTGGAGGCGCTGCACCAGCAACACCAGACCGGCAACCTGTACGAGGTGCACATCACCCTGTCGCGCCCCGGCCAGGAGATCGCGGTGTCGCACGAGCCGCACCACGCCCGCGAGCGGCGCGCCCATCCCGACATACGCAGCGCGGTGCGAGACGCGTTCCGTGCGGTGGAAAAGCAACTGGAAACGGCGAAAGCGTCACCCGGAGGCCGCAGCGCGCGCAGTAAGGGCGATTAGCGTCAATAAATCGTTTGTATCGCCTGGATAACGAGATAGGTTGTCCTACGGGATCGGGATGGAACCGCGTGTCGCAGGGGTTCCCCGCTCCGGAGGCGATCGAACAGTGCAGGATATGCCGTTTCTTGAAGCGGTTCAGGAACCCGATGCTGACCGCCACGGCGGGGGGCTCGACTACGAGGCGCTGTCCCGGGTCGACTCCCGCCCCGGCTCGGTCGGGCTGGGCCTCGGCCTGGAGCCGGTCCGTCAGGTCCGCCGCCTGCCGGAACGCCTTCTGGTCGCGGCGCACCAGGCGTGCGACCTAGGCGCGCTTGAGGTGGCGGCAAGCCTTCTGTCGGTTACCGAGGTCGTGCTGCTGCAGCCGCAGCTCGGCTCCCCGGGCGCGCATCGGCGTGCCGTAGAGGGGCTGGTCGCGGCGCATGAGCGCCTTTGGCACCTCAGGCGTGCCGGTCATGTCGACCCCGACCCGTTCGCCGGGTCGCCCTGATCAGTCGAACAACAGCGCCTCCGCGTGCCGCAGGATGCGTTCCGCCGGCTCGGTGAAGCCGCCGCCCGGGTGATGCAGCACCAGCCCGGGTAGCACGGCGTCCCTGCCCTGTGCGCCCAGGGTGCCGCGGACCAGCACGATCCGCGCCGGGCGGCCCGCGACCGGCCACAGCGGCAGCAGCCGGATCGCGCCGAACCCGCTCGCCGTCATCGCCGCCGCCGCCTCGGCGTGACGGGCGGTGGGAAGCACAAAGGTGAGCGCCCCATCGGGGCGAAGCAGGTGCGCCAGGCACCGGCTCCAACTGGCCAGCGTGCCGGCCGGCGCCCGCCGGGCGAGGTCGCGACGCGGCGACGGCGACGCGCTGGACAGGCTGTCGTGCCAAGGCGGGTTGGCGATCGCGTGGTCGTAACGGGTCCGGGCCTGGCCCTCAGCCGCCGCGAGCCGTGCGGATGCATCCCCGAGCGAACCGACCAGCACCGGCCAGTCGGCCCGGCCGTTGGCGTCGAGGTTGTGCCGGGCCAGGGCGGCGGTGGCGGGATCCTGCTCGATCCCGGTCCCGTGCACCTCCGCCCGCGCCGACAAGCACAGCAACCCCGCACCGGCGCCGCAACCGGCCTCCAGCACGTGCAGCCCGGGACGCACCGGCACCGACGCCGCCAGCAGCACCGGCTCGATCCCGCTCCGGTAGCCGTCGCGGAACTGGCGATAGGACACCCGGCCGTTGAGCAGCGTGCCGTCGGTGGTGGCGGCCGGCGCCGCGATCAGCATGACGGTGGCCGGTCCTGCCCGGATCGGCCGAGGCCCGTTCGGAGTCGCTCCCAGAGTCGCTTCAGGCCGGGCCGCCGATGCTTGACCACCCCACCACCGCCACTCATATCTGCCTCGCCTAGATCCTGGAGCGTGGAGGACACCGCTTGGGCCTTGCCGCCAGTCTGCCGGAATCCGCCGCGACCACAAGAAGCAGCGACCGGTACGACACGCAGGAGCACGGGGCGGGCGGGGAAGCGGCGCTCAACGCGTTGGCGGCGCTGCTGCACGACGACATGCAGGCCTGCAACCGCGCCATCCTGGCCCGCATGGACAGCCCGGTCACGCTGATCCCGCAGCTCGCCGCCCACCTCATCGCCGCCGGCGGCAAGCGCCTGCGCCCCCTGCTGACCCTGGCCTCGGCGCGGCTGTGCGGCTACCCGGACGACGCCGCCAGGGTCGGGGCGGGGCCTGGGGCCGGGCTCGGGGGAACGCGCCACGTCAACCTGGCCGCCTGCGTCGAGTTCATCCACACCGCCACCCTGCTGCACGACGACGTGGTGGACGAAAGCCGGCTGCGTCGCGGGCTCGCCAGCGCCAACGCGGTGTTCGGCAACAAGGCCTCGGTGCTGGTCGGCGACTTCCTGTTCGCGCGCTCGTTCCAGTTGATGACCGAGGACGGCTCGCTGGAGGTGATGGCGATCCTGTCCAAGGCGTCCGCCACCATCGCCGAGGGCGAGGTGCTGCAGATGGCCACCCAGAACGACCTATCGACCACCATGGAGCGCTACCTGGAGGTGATACACGGCAAGACCGCGGCGCTGTTCGCGGCGGCCTGCCGGGTGGGGGCGGTGGTGGCGGGACGTCCGGAGCGGGACGCGCTGGCGCTGGACAGCTTCGGCACCAATCTCGGCATGGCGTTCCAGCTCGTCGACGACGCGCTCGACTATGCCGCCGACCAGCGCCAGCTCGGCAAGACGGTGGGCGACGACTTCCGCGAGGGCAAGATCACCCTGCCGGTGCTGGCCGCCTACGAGGCCGGCTCGGAGCAGGACCGCCAGTTCTGGCGCCGGGTGATCGAGGACAGCGCGCAGGAGCCGGACGACCTCGACCACGCGCTCGGCCTGATCGCCGCCACCGGGTCCATCGGCGCCACCCTGCGCCACGCCGCCGACTACGCCGACCGCGCCCGTGACGCGCTGTCGAGCTTTCCCGACAGCCGGATCCGGCAGCTCCTGTGCGGGGTCGCCACCTACACCGTCAGCCGCGGGCGGTAGCCTGACCCGTGAAGGCCAGGGCGCTGCCTTGGACCCGCTCAAGGCTTAGCCTTGAGAATCCAATTATCTTAACAAGTCGGTTTCCAAAGGCCGAGGCTTTTGGCAGGTCTGGGCAGAGCCCAGCCTTGTCTTCCAACTCCGGTGTCCAGGCGGCTTGACATGACACTCCTGCGGAGCCGGCTGGGCGCGCTTGGCGAACGCGACTTCGCGTTGTTCCTGGTCGGCACCGCCGTGTCGTGCGTCGGCAGCGCCATGGTTCCGGTGGCCCTTTCCTTTGCGCTGTTCGCGCGCGGCGCCGGCGCCGGCCGCGTCAGCGCCGTGCTGGCGGCAGAAACGCTGCCGATGGCGCTGCTGATCCTGCTGGGCGGCGTGCTGGCGGACCGGTTCGCGCCGCGGCCGATCATGGTGGCGGCGGATCTGCTCCGCGCCGCCGCGCAATCGGTGCTGGCGATGCTGCTGCTGACCGGTCCGGCGCCGTTCGCCGCGGTGCTGGTCCTGGCCGCGCTGATCGGCATCGGGAACGCGCTCGACGGGCCCGGGCGGAACCGGCTGCTGACGCAGATCGTGACGCCCGACCTGCTGCCGAGCGCCAACGGCACGCTGATGCTGGCGACCTCCACCGCCGGACTGCTCGGCCCGGCCCTGGGCGGCGTCTTCGTTGGCGGCGTCGGCGCGGGGTGGGCGATCGCGCTGGACGCCGTGAGCTACCTCGCCAGCGCGCTGCTCCTGTGCTGCCTGCGGCCCAGGACGGACGGGCCGGGTGCGGAGGCCCAGCCGGGCACGCTGCGGGCGCTGCGGGACGGATGGAGCGAGTTCACCGGGAGATCCTGGGTCTGGCTGATGGTGTGCCTGTTCGCGATGCTGCACATGCTGTCCTGGGCCCCCACCGAGGTGCTGGGCGCGCTCCTCTTCGCCCATCGTCCCGCAGGCGCGCTGCGCTGGGGCACCCTGCTGTCGCTGGTGGGCGCCGGTGCGATCGGCGGCGCGATGCTGGCGCTGCGGCTGCGGCCGGTGCGGCCGATCCGGGCGGTGCTGTTGTGGCTGCTGCTGTATCCCCTCCTGCCGCTGAGCCTGGCCGCATCGCTCCCGTTCTGGGCCCAAGGGGTGTGCTTCCTCCTTGCGGGCATCGAGATCGCCAACGTCAACGTGCTGTGGGAGAGCACCCTGCAACGGGTGATCCCGCCGGAGCGGCTGTCGCGCGTCTCGGCCTACGACCAGTTCGGCTCGTTCTGCCTGCTGCCGGTCGGCTACGCGCTGGCCGGCCCGATGGCGCTCCTGCTCGGCGTCGCCGGCGCGCTGTGGCTCGGGGCGGCGCTCGTCCTGCTCGCCACCCTGACGCTGTTGTCGCGCCGCGACGTACGGAACGCCGAGGCGCTGCTTGAGAGTTAAGGGGCGCCATGATCGTCCAGCCTCCGCCGGTCGCGGAGGGATCGAATGGAGCTCGACCGCACGGCAGGCCCGGGCGTGATCCGGGCGCCGTCGAATCAGATCATGCTCTGGCCGGCGCAGCCTCGAACAGCGTCATCCCGTCATAGCCGAAGCCGGTCAGGCCGATGCAGAGCCGGTCCGCATCCTCCGCCGTGGCGGTAAACCAGGCCTGGCCGCGGTCCAGGACGTTCCGGTCGATGCGGACGGGCAGCTCGTCCAGCACCGCCTTCGCCCGGCGCGCCACCGCGCCGGCCGGGTCGAGCCAGGTGATCCCGGCCGGCGACAGCGCCTGCAGCGGCTCCAGCAGGATGCTGTAATGGGTGCAACTAATGCCGACCACGTCGATGCGCTCCGCCCCAGGCTGGCCGAACAGCCCGTCGAGCTCATGCCGGATCGCGTCGCGGTCGACCGCGCGGCGCCGGAACGCCTGCTCTGCGATGTCGGCGAGGCCGCGGGCCCCGTGCGCAAGCAGGGTGCAGTCGGGCGCGAACCGGGCCTGCAGCGTGCGGAGGTAGGGGCGGCGCACGGTGGCGCTGGTCGCCAGCAGGCCGATGGTGCGTGTGCGGCTGATCGCGGCGGCCCACTTGATCGGCGGCACGCAGCCGACGAACGGGATCGTCGGGTGGCGGGCGCGCAGCGTGTCCAGCGCGGTGGTGCTGGCGGTATTGCAGGCGATCACCACCACGTCCGGGCGCAGCCGCGCGATGGCAGCACCCAGCAGGTCGAGCACGCGCGCCACCAGCGTTGCGTCCGGCAGCTCGCCGTACGGGAACACCGCGTTGTCGGCCAGGTAGTCGATCGCAACGCCGGACAGGATCGCCCGCAGCTCGCGCACCACCGACAGGCCGCCGATCCCGGAGTCGAAGGCGAGCAGCCGGGCGGTCATGGCGGGCGGCGCGTCAGCTCTCGATCTTCGCCTTGGCGGCCAGCGCCTCCTCGGCACTCGCCACCCCGCCATGCCGGGCCGACCACGCGCACGGGTCCTCCAGGAAGCGGCGCACCTCGGCGGCGGCGGTCTCGGAGAAGTACGGCCGCTCCGCGCAGGCTTCCAGCACGTCCCACCAGGTGCACAGCGCGTGCAGCGACACCCCCATCTCCGACAGGGTGCGGTGCGCGCCGGGGAACACGCCGTAGAAGAACACGACGAAGGCGTGGTCGACCACGGCGCCGGCCTCGCGCAGCGAGCGCGCGAAGGTGATCTTGGAGGCCCCGTCGGTGGTGAGGTCCTCCACCAGCAGGGTGCGCTTGCCCTCCGGCACGTCGCCCTCGATCAGGGCGTTGCGTCCGAAGCCCTTGGGCTTCTTGCGCACATAGGCCATCGGCAGCGACAAGCGGTCGGCGATCCAGGCCGCAAACGGGATGCCGGCGGTCTCGCCGCCGGCCACCACGTCGATGCTCTCGTAGCCGACGTGGCGACCGATCTTCTCCACCCCGAGCGAGACGATCTTGGACCGGGCGCGCGGGAAGAAGATGATCCGGCGGCAGTCGATGTAGACCGGCGACTTCCAGCCCGAGGTCAGGGTGTACGGCTCCTCCGGCCGGAAGTTGATCGCCTTGATCTCCAGCAGGAGCTGCGCCGTGGTCAGCGCCGCGTCGCGGTCCCAGTCGGTGGGCGCGGTGCGCACCGGCGCGGCGTGGACGCGTCCGCCCGTTCCCGAGTCCGTGGTCATGCGCGTGGTCCCTTTATGCAAGCCGCTTGCGCCTCCACTATCCAAGCCGGCGGCGAAAATCCATGGCCGCCGGCAAGGGACGTGGTTCGATGGACACGACGAGGCTTCTGGTGCTGCCGGCAGCACCCGTCTGGGTGATCGAGCCGCCCGGATCCGGGCCGGCCGCGGCGATCGCCGGCCGCCTCGGAATGCCGTTCCGTCGGATCGGCCCGGCCGGGCCGGAAGGACGGGTGGCCCCTGGCAGCCAGCCGGAGCTGGTGATCTCGTCGGGCGTGCGGTCCGGCGCCCGGGCGCTGCTGCTCCGCGCCCGGCACGGCTGCCGGGTGGTGCACTGCGCCGCCACGCCCCGGCTTCCGCTGCAGCTCGCGCACCCGTTCGACATGATGGTGCTGCCCCTGAGCCGCGCGGCGCCGGCTGGGACGGACCGGGTGATGCCGGTGCTGGGGATGCCGCACGTGGTCTCGCCCGCCCTGCTGGACCGGGCCAGGCTGCTCTGGGCCGACCGGCTGGCGCACCTGCCGTCGCCGCGGATCGCGGTGCTGCTGGGCGGCGAGGCGACCGAGCCGCGCGAGGCGACGCAGCTCGCGCGCCGGCTGGCGTCGATGGCGCGCACGCGCGGCGGCTGCGTGCTGGCGGCGGCGCTGCCGGACTGCCGGCCGGACGTCGCGGACGCGTTCGGGGCCGGGCTGTCGGCCTGCCTGAGCCTGCTGCACCGCGCCGGCGAGCCCGGCGACGACCCGATGCTGGGCTTCCTCGGCAGCGCCGACGCGGTGGTGGCGGCCTGGACCGGATCGCAAACCCTGAGCGAGGCCTGCGCCGGCTCCGCACCCGTGTTCACCGTGGTGTCGCGGCACCCTGGCCGGCAGAAGCCGAGCCATGGGCTGGTGGACCGGCTGCTGGCGCTGGACCAGGTCCGGCCGCTGCAGGATTCGTTCTCGCCCTGGCCGCGCATGCCCCTGGACGAGGCCGGGCGGATCGCCCGCACCATCCTCGGCCGCTTCGCGCGGCCGGTGAACTCCGGGTAAGACGAGCGGTCGGGAACCGCCGGTCTTGAAACCAAGAGGCGAGCCTGCGCATAACAAGGGGCGACGCCTGCGAACGATTTGCAACTCGTCGCGTGGAAGGACGTGAACATTGCCTGGCCGTATGCCCGTCATCGGACGCAACTGCGAGCGCGCCGTGGTCACCGCCTACCGCGAGCTGCGCGAGTGCGGCACGCTCGACATCCAGGCGTTCCACGCCTGCACCACGCTGTACCGAATCCACCACCCCGAGGCCTCGATCAGCGAGGCGCGCCGCCTGGTCGCGGAGTGGATCGACCACCACGTGGTCCGCGAGGCCGAAGGTGCCACCCCCGGCTGCGACTGCGACTGAGCGGACCGCGACCGGACAAGTTGCGACCGGCCGGGCGGTGCCGCTCTATCCGGCTCAGCCCCGATCGGCGAGCCGAACCAGGTCGCGCTGCCCGGCACCGGTATAGATCTGGCGCGGCCGGCCGATGCGCTGTCCCGGCTCCTCGATCATCTCCTTCCACTGGCTGATCCAGCCGACGGTGCGGGCGACCGCGAACAGCACGGTGAACATGCTGGTCGGGATGCCCATCGCCTTGAGGATGATGCCCGAATAGAAGTCGACGTTCGGATACAGCTTGCGCTGCACGAAATACGGGTCCTCCAGCGCCACCCGCTCCAGCTCGACCGCGAGGTCCAGCATCGGCTCGTCGGTGATGCCGAGCTCGGCCAGCACCTCGTGACAGGTCTGCTGCATGATCTTCGCCCGCGGATCGAAGTTCTTGTACACCCGGTGCCCGAAGCCCATCAGCTTCACGCCCGAGTTCTTGTCCTTCACCTTGGCCACGAACTCGGGGATGTTCTCCTTGGTGCCGATCTCGGCCAGCATCTTCAGCACCGCCTCGTTGGCACCGCCATGCGCCGGGCCCCAAAGGGCGGCGATGCCGGCGGCGATGCAGGCGAACGGGTTGGCGCCGGTGGAGCCGGCCAGGCGCACGGTCGAGGTGGACGCGTTCTGCTCGTGGTCGGCGTGCAGGATCAGGATGCGGTCCATCGCGCGCGCCAGCACCGGGCTGACCACGAAGGTCTCCGACGGCATCGCGAACATCATGTAGAGAAAGTTCTCGGCGTAGGAGAGGTCGTTGCGCGGATACACGAAGGGGAACCCCATCGTGTACTTGTACGCCCAGGCCGCCAGCGTCGGCACCTTGGCGATCAGCCGCAGTGCCGAGATCTCGCGCTGCTTCGGGTCGGCGATGTCGAGGTGGTCGTGGTAGAACGCCGACAACGCGCCGACCGTGCCGCACAGGATCGCCATCGGATGGGCGTCGCGGCGGAAGCCGTTGAAGAAGTGGCGCAACTGCTCGTGCAGCATGGTGTGCTGCTTGATCTGCGCGATGAACGAGTCGTTCTCCGCCCGGCTCGGCATCTCGCCGTTCAGCAGCAGGTAGGCCACCTCCATGAAGGTGGCGCCCTCCGCCAACTGGTCGATCGGGTAGCCGCGATGCAGCAGCACGCCCTCGTCGCCGTCGATGAAGGTGATCCTGCTTTCGCAGGCCGCCGTGGCGCCGTAGGCGGGGTCGTAGGTGAACACGCCGAGCTCTGCCTGCAGCTTGCGTATGTCGGCCACCGCCGGGCCCAGCGTTCCCGTCAGCACCGGGAGGGTGGCGGTCTTGCCGTCATAGGTGACGGTGGCGGTGCTCGAGGCAGTCGGGCTCATGGGATGTTCCTGCTGCAAGGCGCACGACGCGGCAGGGATGGGGGCTGCCGGACGATGCGTGTCGGTGCGTGCCCGACTGAAGGGTGGAAGATAGGAGCGAATGAAATCGGGTGGCAACCGCGCTCGGGCAAGGCGGGAGCCGGCGTCACCGGCCGATCAACCGGAGGCCGGACGTTGCTGCCGGCTCAAGGCCGGACCAGGCGGTCGCGACGGAGAAGCAGGCCAGGGTGCAGGTCGGCAGCCCGTCGCGCAGGGCCTGCGTCGCCTGCGGGCCGGCCAGGTGCAGGGCCAGGCCGTGCAGGCCGGGGTTGTGCCCGACCAGCAGCAGGGTGCGTATCTCCTCGGGGACGGCCCGCAGCGCCGACAGCAGCGCGTCGGGTGCGGCCAGGTAGAGTGCCGCCGTTTCCTGCATCGAAGGGGTCGGATCGAAGGCGCCGAGCAGGTCGACGGTGCGTCGGGTGCGCAGGGCGCTGCTGCACAGCACCAGGTGCGGCGACAAGCCCTGGCGGCGCATCTCGTGACCCAGGGCCTCGGCGTCGCGGCAGCCGCGCGCGTCGAGGTCGCGGTCGTGATCGGACGCTCCGCCGGGCTCCGCCTTGGCGTGACGCAGCAGCAGCAGCCGTCTGGCTGTTGTCACGCCGGACCCGGCGGATGCGCCAGGGCCTCATGATGGCGGATCACCTCGCGTATCACGAAGGCCAGGAACTTCTCGGCGAAGTCGGGGTCGAGCCGGGCCTCGTGCGCCAACTGTCGCAGCCGCGCCACCTGCTGCGCTTCGCGGCCGGGATCGGCGGGCGGCATGCCGTGGGCGGCCTTGAGCCGGCCGACCGCCTGTGTGCAACGGAAGCGCTCGGCCAGCATGTGGACCAGGGCGGCGTCGATGTTGTCGATGCTGCACCGCAGCTCCCGAAGGCTGTCGGCAGCGTTCGCGTGGCCCGCACCCGTGTCCACCAGTACCTCCGCCTCGGCCAGAGCATGATCGTCTGATCATGCTCTGGCTTCGTTTCCAGCCGATCCCTGCACGGCTTGGGCGCCAGCTTCAAGGGGTGCGGTGGCGGATCGGCATTATTCGTCGTCCGCGGCGGGAAGGTCGATCCAGGCGAGGTGGCCGCCCTTGCCGGCGCCGGTATCGGTGAAGATCGCGAGTCCTCCGGCACGGCCGCGCTTGCGCCAGGGCCGTCCGTCGGTGCTGCGCTGGTCGTGGCCGCAATACACGGTGAAGCCGTCGGGGATATGGTCGATCCAGTTCAGCCGGCGCTCCGGGAAGCCGTCCTCCTGCATCCGGCCGGTGGTCTCGCCGAACAGCGCGCGCGACAGCAGGTGGGTGACGCGTTCCAGCCCCGGCGGGGGCGTCTGGTGCAGCATCCCGGTGTGGAAGCCGCCGTGCACGAAGCCGACCTGTCCGCGCACCAGCCAGGCCGGCGCGCGTGCGATCTCGTTGTAGGCCCGCATCGCCAGCGCGTCGTCCAGTTGCGCCAGGGTGGCTTCCAGCGGCGGATCGGGGCGCATGCGGTGGCCGGCCAGGGCGCGACCGAGCTTGCGGTCGTGATTGCCGAGCAGGAACAGGCCGCGACCCTCGTCGATCAGCCGGAACATGATGCGCAGCACCTGGGCGCTGTTCGGGCCATGGTCGACCAGGTCGCCGAGCTGGATCACGTACCGCTCGGTGGCGACGGCGTGGCTGAAGGCGACGGCGTCGCCGTGCACGTCGCCGACGATCCGGAGCGGGCGGTCGGGCGGGATCAGCCGCGGCGGCATGGTCGACATGGGGGAAGGCGGGGGTGCCGGGGTGTCGGTGTGGTGCGTCCCGCTCATCGAGCGGCCTCGGCGGGTTGGCGGATGCTGGTCCGGAACGCGAGCAGAGCCCGGTCGCGTCCTTCCTCCAGGGGAACGATCGGGGCTGGATAGTCGGTGCCGAGGCGCAGGCCGGCGGCGTCGAGCACCGGCCGGGGCGCCTCCCACGGACGGTGCAGCCAGCGGTCGGACAGTCGGGCCAGCTCGGGGACGTAGCGACGGACGTAGCGGCCATCGGGGTCGAACCGGATGGCCTGGGTGACCGGGTTGAAGATGCGGAAGAAGGGCTGGCTGTCGGTGCCGCTGCCGGCGATCCACTGCCAGCTCACGGCGTTGGTGGCCAGGTCGGCGTCGACCAGGGTGTCCCAGAACCACCGCTCGCCCTGCTGCCAGGACACCAGCAGGTGCTTGACCAGGAAGGAGGCGGTGATCATGCGCACGCGGTTGTGCATCCAGCCCATCTGCCAGAGCTGGCGCATACCGGCATCGACGATCGGCACGCCGGTGCGGCCCTCCGTCCAGGCGCGCAAGCCGGGCGCGTCGTCGCGCCAGGGCATCCGGGCGTAGGCGGGACGCATCGGCTGCTCGGGCAGGGTGGCGGTGTGACGGAGCAGGTAGGCGCTGAAGTCGTGCCACAGCAGCTCGTTCTGGAAGGTCTCGAACCCGCCGGAACCCGTCTTCAGCGTCGCGGCGGCGTCACGCGCGGCGTGCCAGACCTGCGTCGCCGACAGCTCGCCCCAGTGCAGGTGGGGCGACAGCATGGAGGTGCCGTCCGGGTCGCCGGGAATGTTGCGCGAGCGGCCGTACTGGTCGAGATGGTCGGCCAGGAAGCGGTGCAGCCGCTCGTGGCCGCCGGCCTCGCCCGGGGCCCAGGCGTCGCGCAGGCCGCCTGCCCAGTCCGGACGGGTCGGCAGCAGGTGCCAGTCCTCCAGGCGGTCGCTGTCGGGCAGGGCGTCCGGGCCGGGGACGTGCGGCGGCGCCGGCAGCGGCGGCTCCGGCTCGGCCAGGGCGCGGCACGCCTTGGCGAACGGGCCGTAGACGCCGTAGCGGGTGCCGGTCTTGGAGCGGATCGCGTCGAGGTCGAACAGGGTGGCGACGCGGTGCGCTACCAATGAACGGCCGTCCGCTTCGAGGGCGGCGGCGACCTTGTCGTCGAGGCGGCGCAGCCAGGGCTCGTGCGGCAGGCCGCACTGCACGCTGTCGGCGCCGGTCTCGCGGGCTAGCGCCGGGATGATGGCGGCGGCGTCGCCGCGCCGCAGGATCAGGGTGGTGCCGCGCTCGGCGAAGGCAGACCTGAGCGACCGGAGGCTGTGGTGCAGCCACCACCGCGAGGCGCCGCCGGGCGCCCAGTCGCCGGCGGCGTCGGGGTCCAGCACGAACACCGGCAGCACCCGTTCCGATCGGGCCAGGGCCGCCACGAGGGCCCGGTTGTCGGCCAGGCGCAGGTCCTGCCGGAGCCAGAGCAGCGACAGCCCGGCCTTGGCGTCAGGCGATAGCCTGCTCTTGGCGTCGGGCGATGGCCCGCTCCTGGAATTGGGCAGCGGCGTTCGGTCCTTCGCCGTGCGGCGGGTCATGGTGCTCCTGTTCTCCAATTGTGCATCGGACGAAACAGATCAGCGGGGGGTCTGGTTGCGGCGCAGGCGCGTCACGGGACGGTCATGACGCGCCGGCGCGCATCTGGGCCAGGGCGAAGCTGAACAGGCGGTCGGCGCCGAGCAGGAAGGCGCGGCCGCCGCGCGGGAACAGGGCGGCGATCGCCGGGTGCGACACGTCTAGGCCGCCCGTGTAGGCGCCGAAGGCGGGCATGATCATGCGTGCGGGATCGGCCACGAAGCAGGGGCGTGAGATCGGGCCACCCCGTGTCGCCACCCGGGCCTTGGGATGGTGGTGGCCACAGATCTCGGCGCGCTCGGCCTCGTGCCGTGGGGAGCGGCCGCGGGACTCGTGGCGGAACGCCAGCGGCCCGAGCCGGAACGCGTCGCCGTGCTCGCCCGGCAGGCCGTCCGGCGGCACCGGGTCGTGGTTGCCGAGCACCCAGAACAGCCGGGCAGCGGCGGCGATGCGTCGCAGCCGGTCGGCCTCCGCGGCGGGCAGGCGTGCGGGGCCGCCCCGGTCGTGGAAGCTGTCGCCCAGCGCGACGACGATCTCGGGGCGCCAGTAGCCGACCCGCTGCACCAGTCGGTCCAGGGTGATGCGGGTGTCCCAGGGCGGCACCAGGGCGCCGCGCCTGGCGGCGGCGCTGCCCTTCTCCAGGTGCAGGTCGGCCACCGCGAGCAGACGGGCGGCCGGCCAGAACAGCACGCCGGCGGGGTCGAGCATCACCCGCTCGGCGCCGATGTGGACGGGTGCGGGGTTCATGGGCCGCGGCGCGTGGCAAGGAAGGCCAGGGCTCTGCCCATCGATCTGCTTCGCAGCTCGATCCGCTGGGGCCTCGGTCCCAAACCCCTTGACTTTAAGAGCCGGGTTTGAAGGGCTCCGCCCTTCATGGGGTCCAGGGGCAAGGCCCTTGGCCTTCGGACGGGGTTCATGGCCGAACCGGACGGGGCCGGCGGCGGGAGCTACGCCCCGGCTGGCGGGTCAGGCGGCGCAGCTCCTGAGCATGGCCGGGGGCGAGCACGAGCTCGGCGGTGGAGGGCTCGACCTCGCCCATGGCCTCGGCCAGCAGCGCCTCGGTCTCGGCCAGCATGGCGTCCTCGCCCGCCTCGTCGCGGACGAACTCGCGGCCGATGTCGAGCATCACCGGGATCGCCAGCGGCGACACGCGGGACAGGCGCACGACGCGGACGTGGTCCTGAACCCGAACCAGCATGTCGGACAGGCGGTCCACGTCGGTCAGGCCGCCGGCGGCCTCGGCGCGGGTGGCGCGCAGCAGCACGTGGTCGGGCTGGTGGCGGCGCAGCACGTCGTACACTAGGTCGCTGTTGACGGTGACCTGGCGTCTGGTTCCGGTCTGCCCGGGGTGCTGGCGCTCGATCAGGCCGGCGATCACGGCGACGTTGCGGAAAGTCCGCCGCAGCATCGAGCTTTCCGCCATCCACGCCTCCAGGTCGTCGCCCAGCATGTCGGGCGCGAACAGGTCGGGGATATCGCCGGGCGGGTTGGCGCACCAGAGGGCGATCGCGTAGTCGGTGGCGACGAAGCCGAGCGGGGCGGCGCCGTCGCGCGACAGGCGCCGGGTGAGCAGCATGCCGAGCGTCTGGTGCGCGTTGCGGCCCTCGAAGCAGTAGGCGACCAGGAAGTGCCGGCCGTGGCGGGGGAAGATCTCCACCAGCAGGTCGTCGGGGCCGGGCAGCAGCGAGCGGTCCTGCTGCAGGGCGAGCCACTCGCGCACCGGCTCGGGGTAGAGGTGCCAGGCGGTGGGATCGTGCAGCATCTGCCGCACCCGGGCGGCGAGGCCTGAGGAGAGCGGGTACTTGGAGCCGGCATAGGTCGGCACGGTTGGGTCGCCGGTGCCGCCTTCCGCCACCTCGACGGTGGTCTCGCGCAGGCGCAGAAACCGGAGCTTGCGGCCGGCGAACAGGAAGGCGTCGCCGGGACGCAGGGCGTTGGCGAAGCCTTCCTCGATCTCGCCGAGCGTGAAGCCTCTCGGACCGCCGAGGCGGACCTTGAGCACAGGCGCCTCGACGATGGTGCCGGCGTTCATGCGCGCCTGACGGGCGATGCGCTCGCCGCGGATTTGGATCATTCCCTCGGAGTCGCGGAACAGCTTGCGGTAGCGCTCGTAGGCGAGCAGGGCGTAGCCGCCATCCTCGACGAAGCCGAGCACGTCGTCGAAGTCGCGCCGGGTCAGGGCCGCGTAGGGGGCGGCGGTGCGGACCTCGTCGTACAGCGCGTCGGCGGTGAAGGGCCCGCTCGCCGCCATCAGCAGCACGTGCTGGGCCAGCACGTCGAGGCCGCCGGGGTGCGGGGGGTCGCCGTCCAGCTCCATGGCGCGCACCCCGCCGATCGCCGCCTGGCATTCCAGCACCTCGAACCGGTTGGCCGGGACCAGGATGGCGTTCGACGCCTCGTCCATGCGGTGGTTGGCGCGGCCGACCCGCTGCAGCAGTCGCGATACGCCCTTGGGCGCGCCGACCTGGATCACCTGGTCGACGCCGCCCCAGTCGATGCCGAGGTCGAGCGAGGAGGTGGCGATCACCGCGCGCAAAGCTTCCGGCGCGCCCGCGCCGCGTGCCATCGCCGCCTCGACCCGGCGCCGCTGGGCGATGTCGAGGCTGCCGTGGTGCAGGGCGATGGCCAAGGTGTCGTCGTTGATGCGCCACAGGGCGGCGAACAGCAGCTCGGCCTGGGCGCGGGTGTTGACGAACACGATGGTCAGGCCGGAGGCGGCAATCCTGTCCAGGATCACCGAGGCGCCGGCCAGGCCCATGCGGCCGGACCACGGCACGTGGGCGTCGGGCAGCAGCATCGACAGCGCCGGCGGCGCGCCGGGCGGGGCCTCGATCAGGCGGGCCGGGTGCTGCGGCGTGCCGACGAAGGCGCGCAGCGCGTCGGGATGGGCGACGGTGGCGGACAGGCCGATGCGCCGGGCCTCGGGGGCGATCCGGAGCAGGCGAGCCAGGCACAAGGCGAGCTGGTCACCGCGCTTGGTGCCGGCCAGCGCGTGCGCCTCGTCGATGACGATGCGGCGCAGGAAGGCGAAAGCGTCGGCGGCGTCGCGTCGGGACAGCAGCAGCACCAGGCTTTCCGGCGTGGTGAGCAGGATGTCGGGCGGATGCGCGCGCTGCCGGGCGCGTCGGTCGGCAGGGGTGTCGCCGGTACGTGTCTCGACGCGCAGGCGCAGGCGCATCTCCTCGACCGGAGCCAGGAGGTTGCGGGCGATGTCGGTGGCGAGCGCCTTGAGCGGGCTGACGTAGAGGGTGTGCAGGCGGTCGCGTTCGCCGGTCCCGGCGAGCTCGACCAGGCTGGGCAGGAACCCGGCCAGGGTCTTGCCGCCGCCGGTGGGGGCGACCAGCAGCACGTCGTCGCCAGATCGCGTTGCTTCCAGCACGGCGAGCTGGTGGGCGCGTGGGGTCCAGCCGCGCGCCGCGAACCAGT
Source organism: Lichenicola sp. (assembly GCA_965198655.1). Taxonomy (GTDB): domain Bacteria; phylum Pseudomonadota; class Alphaproteobacteria; order Acetobacterales; family Acetobacteraceae; genus Lichenicola. Next base: position 938,972 of record OZ240668.1, read on the forward strand.
CGGCGAAGCGGGCCGGGAGCGGCGGCGGGGACGCGTCGGGGCAGGCGCTGGTCCGCTGGCTCGGGGAGGGCATGGACAGCAGATAGGGCGGCAGGGCGACCAGCGAAACGGCCTGGGGACGGTCCGGCGGGACGGGATCAGGCGTAGCGGGTGGTGGACAGGCGGTGCAGCTCCAGGGTGTTCAGCACGTCGGCGCTGCTCAGGCCGCCGGCGACCAGGGTGTTGTCGGCGGTGCGGGTCACGCCATAGGCGGTGAGCTCGCCCGCGGTCCAGGCGCGTGGCGCGGTCGGGCCGCTCGCCAGGGCGGCGCCGGCATCGCCGGTCGCGGGACGGGCGGGGTCGGGGGATGTCGAGGACGGGACCGGGGCGTTGGCGGCGGGCTTGGCGCCGGGATGGAACAATCGGGCCAGCAGGTGACGGCCGATGGCTTCCGGATCGAACCCGGTCACCTTTTCCGCCACGGTGATACCGACGCCGACCGGGCCGCCCAGGGCGAAGCTGGTGCCGAGCGAGGCGACGAAGCGCAGGTCGGCGTTGCCCTCGTCGCCGGTGATGGCGCGGTAGATCGGGCCGACGACGGGAATGTACTGCAGCGGGTTGAGGTCGGACAGCAGGGTGCGGAAGAAGCCGGGGTGATGGGACGGGGCCGCGGGCGCGGTCGCAGGCGCGGCCGGGGAGGCAGGGGCCTGGATCGTCCCATCGATCGCCATGCGTGCAGCCTCCTGTCGACGGCGAGGATGCACGCAGGACATGAAAGGATGGTTAACGCACCCGGTCTTCCAGATGAACGGCAACGAGCCGGTCGCACCGGTCCCGGGACGGGGTGGGATCTTTCGAGGGTGGCGGTGGTGGAGTTGCTGGTTGGTGGGCCCCAACGTCGCCCTGGATCACGTGCTCCGGGTGGCGCAACCCGAGGATCGGCCGGAAGCGCCCGGGTTCAACAAACACTGTCCAGGCCCGATCGACCGTCAGGACCTGTCGAACCATCCCCGCCAGCCCGGAAATCGACCGGTTCAAAGCTTCGTTCGCGTGCGAAAGCTTCGTTCGCGCGCGACGGATATCCCGCGGTCGCGAGGTCGAGCGGCGTCGCGCACTTAACTCCCCGAACAACTCCGAGTGGGTTCCAGCTCGAACGAAGATCACGCTCGACCGCTTGCCCGCGCCGTTCAGCCTGTAGACGAGCAGGAGGTCGCCCCCGATGTGGCACTCCCTATGGTTCCTGTAATCGCCCTGAAGCTGATGGTCCTTCTGCTCAGCCGGAAGCGGTCCCTCGTTCGCGATCAAGTGCAGCATGACTGCCTTGAGGCGGTTCATGTCACATCGGCCCGAGCGCGTGAGCCGGTCCCAATCCTTCCGAAACTCGCCCATATAGTCGGACGACCTGGGCGGGAGGGTCCGCTTACCGGCGGTCGTCAGAAAGGTCGTCCATCAGCGCCTCGCCCGTCTCGAAGCGGGCGCTCATGATGCGCGCTTCGTCTATCGCTGCCCGCGTCGCCGCGTTGGGCACCTGAAGCGCGAACGGGAGCGCCTGGTCCGCCGCAACCCGACGGAGAAATATCCGCAAGCCCTCGGACATCGTCAGGCCCATGCGCTGGAAGGCTTTCGCCGCTTGGTCCTTGACCTCGTCGTCCACGCGGACGTGCAGCATCGTCGAGGCGCTCATGACCTTCTCCACCCGGTGGTCGTGGATATAGGTTTGCATCTCATCTGAGATACAAATACCACTGCGACGCTGCGGTTCCTCGGCCTCGTCAGTCGTGCGGCATCGAGTGCAGTGGGCTCAGCCGGGCTCGCATGCAGAAGCCGGTCTTCCGTTCGTCCTCGGGTCTGGCCTCGCCCACAGGTGCGGATCGGGCCGGGCGTGGAGAGCTGCTGGTCCGTCGACAGGCGATCTCAGGCCGCCTGGAGCGCGGCCGCCTGCCGCAGCGCCGCGTCGAGCGCCTTCTGGCGCTGCTCGGCGCCGGTGGCGACGCCTTCGGCGACGATCACCTCGAGGTTGGGCAGGCCGATGAAGCCGAGGGCGGCACGCAGGTAGCTTTCCTGGTACTCGTAGGGTGCGGCCGGGGCGCCGGGGCCGTAGAAGCCGCCACGGGACAGGGCGAGCACGACCCGCTTGCCGCCGGCGAGCCCTTCCGGACCATGGTCGGTGTAGCGGAACGTCTTGCCGGCCACCAGGATCCGGTCGACCCAGCTCTTGAGCTGGCTCGGGATGGTGAAGTTGTACATCGGCACGCCCAGCACGACGATGTCGGCTTCGAGGAACTCGGCCAGTACCGCACCGCCGAGCGCCAGGTCCTCCTGCATCGCCTGGTCGTGCTGCACGTCCGCGCTCTGCCCGGCCAGATAGGCGCCGGACAGGTGCGAGATCGGCGCGGCGGCGACGTCGCGATGCTGCACCTCCAGGCCGTCATGCACGGCGCGCATGCGCTCCACCACCGCAGCCGAGATGGCGCGGCTCACCGAGTTGTCGCCGAGGATGCTGGAGTCGACGTGAAGGAGCTTCATCGGAGGGTCCTGTTCGTTGCGACGCTGCCGGAGATCTAAGCGGCCGACGCGCCCGGTCGCAAGGATCGCGGAAGAACAGACCATAAGGAGGAAGGCCACACCTTGGCGCGTCCCGCCACATCGCCCGACAAGGGGTAACGGGGAAGCGGTGAGAAACAACGGGTTGAGGGTTGGTACGGCTCCTGCAACCGGCCCGGCACAACCCGCGGAGAGTTTTCCATGACTGCGTTCCGGCTGCTGCCCGTCATCCTGCTCGGCTCGTCCCTGGCCCTTGCCCCGATCCAGGGTCGGGCGGCGGAGCGCTCGGCCTCGGTGGACGGAGCGAGCCTGGCCATCGGCGGCACGTGCGCGCGGCAGGTGACAATCACGACGGATCCGTCGCTACATGGTCGCGTCGCGGTGGCGGCGACGGCGGATCATCCGGAGGAGATCGACCGGCTGTCGTTCGACACCGAGGGCGCGGCGCGGGTGCGTCCGCTGCGCGACCGCGAGCGCTGCTGGACGCCGACGCCGGACGGGCCGTTCATGCCGACGCTGCGCCTGCAGCTTCGCGTGCCGGACGGATTCGCGGTCGCAATCGACGAGGCGGGCTCCAGCCAATACGACATCGGCGCGATCGGGACGCTAGCGCTGGAGTTGTCCGGGGCGGGCACGATCCGGGTGGCGGGGGTGTCGGGGGATGCCACGATCAACCTGTCCGGGGCGGCGGAGGTGATGATCGCGCGGGCCGAGATCGACAAGCTGGACGCCGAGATGAGCGGGGCCGGCAGCGTGACGGTGTCGCAAGGTCGGATCGGGACGGTGCAGGTGGACGCGAGCGGCGCCGGCACGGTGCGCGTGGGTGCCACCGTCCGCGATGCGGCGGTGGAAATGTCCGGGTTCGGCTCGGTGCGGTTCGCCACGGTGACCGGGCGGCTGACCCGGGAGGTCAGCGGGGCCGGCAGCGTGACGGTTGGCGGCGGATTGTCGGATTAGGAAGGCTTTCAAGGCCAGGGTGCTGCCCTGGACCCGCTGGGGCCGGAGGCCCAGACCCCTATTCCTTAAGAATTGGGTTTGAAGGGCTTTGCCTTTCATGGGGTCCAGGGGCAAAGCCCCTGGCCTTCTACGCCTGCGCGAGCACGGCAGCGAAGCGGTCGATCGCCCAGTCCACGGTATCAGCGTCGATCACCAGCGGCGGGGCGATGCGTATGGTGTCGGTGTGGGTTTCCTTGCACAGCAGGCCGGCCGCGCGCAGCCGCTCGCAGACGGGGCGGGCGCCGCCCACGGCCGGATCGAGCTCGATCGCGATCATCAGGCCGCGGCCGCGCACCTCGCGGATCGCGTCGTTGCTGATGCGCACCAGGCCGTCGCGCAGGCGCAGGCCCTGGACGGCGGAGTTCTGGATCATGCCTTCCTCGACCAGCACCCGCAGCGCCATGCGTGACACCGCGCAGGCGAGCGGGTTACCGCCGAAGGTGGAGCCGTGCTCGCCGGGGCGGAGCACGCCCATCGCCGCCTCGTGGCTCAGCACCGCGGACACCGGGTAGAAGCCCCCCGACAACGCCTTGCCGATCAGGGTCAGGTCGGCCTCGACGCCCTCGTGCTCCTCGGCCAGCAGCCGGCCGGTGCGTCCGAGCCCGGTCTGTATCTCGTCGAGGATCAGCAGCACGTCGTGCGCGGTGCACAGCGCGCGGGCGCGCCGCAGGTAGCCGTCGGGCGGGATGACCACGCCGGCCTCGCCCTGGATCGGCTCGACCAGGAAGGCGGCGGTGTGTGGGGTGATGGCGGCTTCGAGCGCGTCCGCGTCGCCGTAGGGGATCACGCGGAAGCCGGGGGTGAACGGGCCGAAGCCGTCGCGCGACGCGTCGTCGGTGCTGAAGCTCACCACCGACAGGGTGCGGCCGTGGAAGTTGCCGTCGCAGACGATGATCTCGGCCCGGTCCGGAGGCACGCCCTTGACCCGGTACGCCCACTTGCGGGCCACCTTGAGCGCGGTCTCGACCGCCTCGGCGCCGGAGTTCATCGGCAGCACGCGGGTGGAGCGGGTGAGGGTGCACAGCTCCTCGTAGAACAAGCCGAGCTGGTCGTTGTGGAAGGCGCGCGAGGTCAGGGTGAGGCGGGACGCCTGCTCGGTCAGCGCCTGGAGGATGCGCGGGTGGCAATGGCCCTGGTTCACCGCGGAGTAGGCGGACAGGCAGTCGAGGTAGCGGCGCCCGTCCAGGTCCCACACCCAGACGCCCTCGCCGCGTGTCAGCATCACGTCGAGCGGGTGATAGTTGCTGGCACCGTAACGCGCTTCCCGGTCCAGCAGTGCTGCGGCAAGGCTCGGCATGGGACGCCTCCGGAACCGGGGCTGCCGGTCAGCAGGCCTCCGCCACCGCGCGGATGCGGGCAACGGAGCCGTCGCAGGGGACCACGGACAGCACCAGGTCGTCCAGGAAATGGTGGTTGCTGGCGCGCGGGCCGGCGCCGTTGGTGACGATGCGGGTGCCGCCGGGCCGGATGAGCGACTGGGTGCGGTGGGTGTGGCCGTGGATCCAGAGGTCGACTAGGCCGGCATCGGTCAGGTGCGACAGGTCGGAAGCGGAGTTGCCGGCGGCCCAGCCGCCCCAGGATCGCTCGGGCATGCAGAGCGGGTGCGGCGCGTGGTGGGTGACCACGATCACCGGCCGGCCGTCGCGCGGGCGGCGCAGCTGCGACTCCAGGCGCAGGCGCAGCAGGCCGTGCAGCCGGGCGGCGTCGGCGTTGGTGAGCGGGCGGTGGCCGCCGGCGCCGGCGGGAACCGCGATCGCCTCGCCGGTGGCGGCGCCGAACTGGATCGCGTGGCCGCCGAGCCAGCCATCGGCCCAGAGCGTGCCGCCCAGGAAGCGCACGCCGGCGATCTCGGCCTCGTCGCCTTCGAGCAGGGTGATGCCGAGGCGGGCGGCCTGGTCGCGGGCAGGCGCCAGCTCGGCCGGCACGACGCCGTTCCAGTACTCGTGGTTGCCCATCACGAACACCGCCGGACGTCCGCCGGCCAGGCGCTGCACCACGCGCAGGGCCTGATCGGGAGCGCCCTCGAACACGTCGCCCGCCACCACCAGCACGTCGAAATCGGGTGGGGCAGGCCGGTAGGCCTGGGGATAGGGCGTGGCCTCCAGATGGAGGTCGGACAGGACCCAGAGCCGGGTCATTCGCGGAAGGCGTCGGCCGGATAGCCCTGCGCGAACAGCAGCGCGCGCAGGTCGGCGTGGTCGATGCGGTTGGCGACCGCCTCGGCCACCACGGGCTTGGCGTGGTAGGCGATGCCGAGGCCGGCCTCGCGCAGCATGTCGAGGTCGTTGGCGCCGTCGCCGACCGCGAGCGTCGCGGCCAGGCGGAGCGAGCGGGACTCGGCCAGCGTGCGCAGGGAGTCGAGCTTGGCGGCGCGGCCCAGGATCGGCTCGGCGACGCGGCCGGTCAGGCGGCCGTTCGCGATGCCGAGCTGGTTGGCGTGGTGCACGTCGAAGCCGCAGGCGCTGGCGACGCGGGCGGTGAACCAGGTGAAGCCGCCGGACACCAGGGCGGTGGTGGCGTTGTGGGCGCGCATGGTGGCGACCAGGGTACGGGCGCCGGGGCTCAACTGGGTTTCGGCCCAGGTGGCGTCGAGTGCCCGCTCGTCCAGACCGCGCAGCAGGCCGACGCGCTCGCGGAGCGCGTCGGCGAAGTCGATCTCGCCGTTCATGGAGCGCGCGGTGATCGCGGCGACGCGGTCGCCGAGACCGGCCCGCGCCGCGAGGTCGTCCAGGGTCTCGGAGGGAACGATGGTGCCGTCCATGTCGGCCACCAGCAGGCCCTTGCGCCGGCCGCGCGAGCGGGTCAGCAGCACGTCGACGTGACGCGCGGCGAAGCGGGTGCGGATGTCCGACAGCGAGGGCCCGAACGGGGAAGGAGCGCCGCAGGGGATGTCGGCCGCCTCGCCCGGGGACAGGATCGCGGCGGGCTGGCCGGACACCAGGGCGCGCGCCTCCTCGATGGAGGCCGAGGACAGGCTGGCGGCGTCGCGTCGGGCGACCAGGGTGAGGGTGTAGGGCAGAGTCATGACGACACGGTCGCGGCGTGATGGCAGGGATGTCCTGGCGAGGCAAGGCGGGTCGGCGATGGGTGCACCCGCGCCGGCGCATTGCCTGATCGTCGCCGGCCCGACCTGCAGCGGCAAGTCGGCGCTGGCGCTGCATCTGGCGCGGGCGCTGGGCGGGGTCGTGATCAATGCGGACTCGATGCAGGTGTATCGGGAACTCCGCATCCTGAACGCGCGGCCGACGCCGGCGGATGAGGCGGCGGCGCCGCACCGGCTCTACGGGGTCCGGCCGGCCGCTTCGCCGGGCAGCGTCGCCTGGTGGCGGGACGCGGCGCTGGAGGCGATGGCGGAAGCGTGGGCGGCGGGACGACTGCCGATCCTGTGCGGCGGGACCGGGATGTACCTGCGGGCGCTGACGCACGGGCTGTCCGCCGTGCCGGATCCGGGGCCGGGAGCGCGGGCCGAGGCGCGCGGGCTGCTGGCGGAGATCGGGGCGGGAGCCCTGCACGAGCGGCTCGTGGCGGTGGATCCCCGCACCGCGTCCGGCCTGCGCCCGTCGGACGGGCAGCGCGTGGCGCGGGCGTGGGAGGTGTGGCGCGGCACCGGGCAGGGGCTGGCGGCCTGGGCGGACCAACCGGGGCTGCCGCCGGCGCCGTGCCGGTTCAGCGCGATCCGGCTGGTGCCACCGCGGGACGCGTTGCGACAAGCGATCGCCGATCGGTTCGCGGCGATGCTGGAGCAGGGGGCGCTGGCGGAGGTCGAGGCGCTGCTGGCGCAGGGGCTGCCGGCCTCGCTGCCGGCGATGCGTGCGCACGGCGTGCCGGAGCTGGCGGCGGTGCTGCGCGGGACGGCGACGCTGCGGGCGGCTTCGGATCGGGCGGTGCTGCTGCAGGGGCAGTACACCAAGCGGCAAGACACCTGGTTCGCGCATCATCCGCTGGCGGCACCGGGACGGACGCGCGTGATCGGTGCCCGCATGGCTGGTATGACGCAACAATTGGAAAGAATTTTACCCGATTTATTGTCGTTCGTTGTTGAAGGCGTTGACGCGGGGCGGCGGGACGCATAGGACCGGCCCGCGTCACGGCAGGAGCACGAGATGAACGCCGCCACCGACCTGAAGGACAGCCTCGCCGCGTGCGACGGCGAGGCGATTACCGTGCCGACTGGCAACGGTGCCGAGGTGCTGCTCCGCGTGCTGCAGGCGCAAGGGGTCGAGGTGGTGTTCGGCTATCCAGGCGGGGCGGTGCTGCCGATCTACGACGCGCTGTTCAAGCAGAACAGCATCCGGCACATCCTGGTCCGGCACGAGCAGGCGGCGGTGCACGCGGCCGAGGGCTATGCCCGCTCCACCGGCAAGGTGGGGGTGGTGCTGGTGACCTCGGGACCGGGCGCCACCAACGCGGTCACCGGGCTGGTCGACGCGCTGATGGACTCGATCCCCTTGGTGTGCCTGACCGGGCAGGTGCCGACGCACATGATCGGCAACGACGCGTTCCAGGAGGCCGACACCACCGGGATCACCCGGCCGGCGACCAAGCACAACTACCTGGTCAAGCGGCCGGGCGACCTCGCGCGCACGCTGCACGAGGCGTTCTATGTGGCGCGCAGCGGACGTCCGGGGCCGGTGGTGGTGGACCTGCCCAAGGACATCGTGGTCGGCCAGGCCGGCTACGTGCCCGCCTCGGAGGCGCCGCACCGGTCGTATCGGCCGGTGCGCGAGCCGGCGCGCGACGCGGTCGACGCGGCGGTAGCCGCGATGAGGGGCGCACGCCGGCCGCTGTTCTACACCGGTGGCGGGGTGATCAACTCCGGGCCGGCGGCGTCGGAGGCGCTGGCGCGGCTGGTGCGGCTGACCGGGTTTCCCTGCACCTCGACCCTGATGGGGCTGGGCGCGTATCCGACCACGGATCCGCAGTTCCTGGGCATGCTGGGCATGCACGGCACCTACGAGGCCAACCTCGCCACCCATGGCTGCGACGTGCTGGTCAACATCGGCGCTCGGTTCGACGACCGGGTGACCGGGCGGCTGGACGCGTTCTCGCCGCACTCGACCAAGATCCACGTCGACATCGACGCGTCCTCGATCAACAAGATCGTGCGGGTCGACATCCCCGTGCTGGGCGATGCCGGGCGCGCCATCGCCATGATGATCGAGGCGTGGCAGCGGGACGAGGCGTCGGTCGACGCGGACGCGCTGGCGGCGTGGTGGCGGCAGATCGACGGGTGGCGGGAGATCGACAGCCTGGCGTATCGGCAGGATCCGTCGCCGGGGGCGGTGATCAAGCCGCAGCACGCGATCAGGCGGTTGTACGAGCTGTCGCGCGGAACCGGCCGCGACACCTTCGTGACCACCGAGGTCGGCCAGCACCAGATGTGGGCGGCGACGCACTTCCAGTACGACCGGCCGAACCGATGGATGACCTCGGGCGGGCTCGGCACCATGGGCTACGGGCTGCCGGCGGCGGTGGGGGTGCAGGTGGCGCATCCCGACGCGCTGGTGATCGACATCGCCGGCGAGGCGTCGACGCTGATGAACATCCAGGAGCTGGGCACGATCGCGCAGTACCGGCTGCCGGTGAAGCTGTTCATCCTGAACAACCGCTACATGGGCATGGTGCGTCAATGGCAGGAGCTGCTGCACGGCAGCCGCTATTCGCAAAGCTACAGCGAGGCGCTGCCGGACTTCGTCAAGCTGGCGGACGCGTTCGGGGCAACGGGCATGCGCGCGGCGAACCTGGGCGAGCTGGACGACGTGATCACGCGCATGCTGGCGCATCCGGGGCCGGTGATCGCCGACATCTGTGTCGACGAGGCGGAGAACTGCTACCCGATGATCCCGTCCGGGGCGGCGCACAACGAAATGATCCTCGGGCCGGAGCAGAGCGAGCAGGCGGCGCGGATCACCGATGAGGGTTTAATGCTGGTTTGATCCCGTTGTTTGAATAGCCTAGAAAGGTCAGGGCTCCGCCCATCAATCTGCATCGCAGCTCGATCCGCTGAGGCCGGAGGCCCCAGACCCCATTATTTTAAGAGTCGGGTTTGAAGGGCTTGGCCCTTCATGGGGTCCAGGGGCAACGCCCCTGGCCTGCTTCCCAAGGAAAACGCCCATGTCCCTCCAAGAGGAGCCGCACGTCACGGCGGTGATCGCCGTGCTGGTGGAGAACGAGAGCGGCGTGCTGGCGCGCGTGATCGGGCTGTTCTCGGGGCGCGGCTACAACATCGAGAGCCTGACGGTGGCGCCGGTCGAGGATGGCGGCAACAAGTCGCGCATCAACATCGTCACCTCCGGCACGCCGATGGTGATCGAGCAGATCAAGGCGCTGCTGTACCGGCTGGTGCCGGTGCACAAGGTGTCGGACCTGACCCAGACCGGGCCGCACGTCGCGCGCGAGATGGCGCTGGTCAAGGTGGTGTCGAGCGGCGAGCCGCGCGCCGAGGCGCTGCGGGTGGCCGAAGCGTTCCGGGCGCGCGCGGTGGATACCACCACCGGCTCGTTCGTGTTCGAGCTGACCGGGGCGCCGGAGAAGATCGAAACGTTCATCGAGCTGATGCGGCCGCTCGGCTTGGTCGAGGTGTCGCGCACCGGGATCGCCGCCATTGCCCGCGGTCTGCAGACCATCTGACTTCCGTCCTTATCCTCGAGGAGAACCTGACCATGCGCGTCTATTACGACCGCGATGCCGACGTGAACCTGATCAAGGGACGCAAGGTCGCGATCATCGGCTATGGCAGCCAGGGGCACGCCCATGCCAACAACCTCAAGGACACCGGGGTCGCCAAGCTGGTGGTGGGCTTGCGTCCGGGCTCGGCGGGGATCGCGAAGGCGGAGGCGGCCGGGCTTCGGGTGATGGGGCCATCCGAGGCGGCGGCGTGGGCCGACGTGGTGATGGTGCTGACTCCGGACGAGCTGCAGGGCGACCTGTACGCCCAGCACCTGCATCCCAACCTCAAGCAGGGGGCCGCGATCGCCTTCGCGCACGGGCTGGCGGTGCATTTCCGGGTGATCGAGCCGCGGCCGGACCTGGACGTGTTCATGATCGCGCCGAAGGGGCCTGGCCACACCGTGCGTTCGGAGTACCAGCGCGGCGGCGGGGTGCCGTGCCTGGTGGCGGTGGCGCAGGACCCGTCCGGCAACGCGCTGGAGATCGCGCTGTCCTATGCGAGTGCCATCGGCGGCGGGCGGGCCGGGATCATCGAGACCACGTTCAAGGAGGAATGCGAAACCGACCTGTTCGGCGAGCAGGCGGTGCTGTGCGGCGGCCTGGTCGAGCTGATCCGTGCCGGGTTCGAGACGCTGGTCGAGGCCGGCTACGCGCCGGAGATGGCGTATTTCGAGTGCCTGCACGAGGTGAAGCTGATCGTCGACCTGATCTACGAGGGCGGCATCGCCAACATGAACTACTCGATCTCCAACACCGCGGAGTACGGCGAGTACGTCACCGGCCCGCGCATCGTCACCGCCGAGACCAAGGCGGAGATGAAGCGTGTGCTGGCCGACATCCAGAACGGCACCTTCACCCGCAACTGGCTGCTGGAGAACAAGGTCGGGCAGGTGGGCTTCAAGGCGACCCGGGCGCGGGCCAACGTGCACCAGATCGAGCAGGTGGGCGAGAAGCTCCGTGCGATGATGCCGTGGATCGGCAAGAACGCGCTGGTGGACAAGACGCGGAACTGACACGGCGCCGTAGCCTTCCGCCTGGGGCGCCTTCTGCCGCCTGGCGTCCCATGGTCCCCACGACTTCCAGGGGACGCCAAAGATCCTGGCCGGCGCATGTGCGGGCAGACCGGTCAGGGCAAGCCCGACCGGTCTGCCGGCCATCAATGCGGCGTCGTCAAAAGCCTCAGGGCGAGGCCGGCGCCGACGCAGGGGACGGGGACTGGTCGGGGATGGTCGTGGTGCCGTCCGGGAAGGTCACCGCGTGCTTCGGGTTGACGGCGATGTCGAGGAGGTCACAGGGCGTCAGGAAGCCCTGCTGCGCGAGCCTGGCGCGTTCGAGACAAGGCCTAAGGGATCGGATTATGAAGACGCCTTTGACGTGAAGACACGGCAGCGGACCGTTGGGCTTGTTCTGCTTGAACAGCGTGCCCAGGGTGTCGCTCTCGACCACGGGATGCAGTCGTGTCCCGGCGTCTTCAACGACTTGCCGCTTGGCGAGTGCACGTTTGGGCGGCAGCTATGGGCCGCGCTGGTCCTCCGTTCGGTGCCTATCGCTGCACCACGAGGCACGGTCGGCGTTTGAGGCGCTCCATCGCCGATCGGAAGGTACGCTGGTGACCAGCGTCGAGCAGCCGCCATGCCGGTCGTCCGTGATCTCGCGCAGGTCGCGCCGCTGTTCGCCGGAGCAGAGCGAGGCTCCGCTCCTTTTCAGCCGCCTCGGCTTTAGCCACTTGGCTGACCAGGATCTTCGACGACAAGCATTGTCGTCCATTCTCATCGGTGCCAGGAACGACATCATGGCCTTGAAGTCGCTCGACGCCGACTGGAACAAGAACGAGCCATCGCTTGCCGGCCCGCCTCCCGCAAGCGAGCCCGAGCACGATCGACTTCCGTGCCGTGCCGTGCAGGACGGGAGGGGCGGCATCAGGTGCGTTCCAAGCAAAGTCGTTGAAGTCGGGAATGAGCTGAAGTCAAGTGACGTCGCTGGTGAAGTTTATTCGGTTGCCGACGTCGAGGTAATTCTCCGCTGGCAGCCATCGGCGACGAGGATGTCGTGCGTCGGCAGTTCGAGGCGGCGGCAGGTGACAGTTCCGACCGTGTGGACGACCACGTGCCAGGAGAGATGCACAACTCGCGCCCCGGCAGGCTTGGTCCTGAGGCATCGGGTCCGACAGATATGGGAAAGTGCCGACCGGGTCTGGATGGCAAGTTGGATCGACGCTGCACTTGCCGGCCCGGATAATGAAATGTGACTCTCCGGCATGCGTCGCGACGAGGTCGCCGACGCGTAACGTCCCGACCAGTCGATAGCCCGCCTGATGTCAGGATCCGCATGCCCGCGTAACAACATGGAGCGAAGTCCGCCAGAGTCACGGTCGCGGCTGGAGCCGCACTCGAATGGCCGCTGTTGCTGGTGTCCTCGGACGAGATGGTCAGCGTTCCGGTCCCGCCGGCAGCGTTTGACGACGGACGGCGCGCAGTCCACCCTCATCACCATCCTTGGCTTGGGAGGACCCACCGGCGCTGGTCGCGCTGCCGTCCGGCCGAGTTCACATCGCCTTCTTCCCCGCCGCGGGGCACGGCATGGCGCCCGGTTACGAAATCGGCATGGGTTACTTCGCTGGTGGTGGTAACGACCGTCTCGACACGGGTTCCGGCTAGTCAGCCAACACCGCGATCTTACCGACCTGCATTTCCTGCCTGTGGCGCGGAACTGCGCGGGAATGAACGCATCTGGCTCGGCAGGCCGTGATGGCGGCGCAGATGAACCGCTCCCGCCGCTCGCCCCGTCGTTCGTCGGCCGTCCTGTCGCCCCAGACCTTCGACGCGCACGCCGCGCGACCATCACGCGGGCATCTTCATCAAACCGACGCTTGCACCTAACATCATTACATGTCAGGAAATTTTTGAGACAGTCATCGTGCTACAGCCCCCGATCATCAAGCGGCCGTGACCCTGCCGCCTCGGCCGGATCAGGGGAGACGCGGCGGCAGGATAGCGTGTTTGGGTGCTGACGAGTTGCAGGCGGACGGATGCAGTCTCGCAGTTTCGGGCGGTGGGTGTCTGCGCTTACAGGGTATATGAAGCAACAGCAAGGATGATGCATGTTTGAACGTCGAGTGAAACGTCGGGCGCTGGCCGCCCTGACGCTGGCCGGTCTGGGGACGGGCGGTTCGGTCGTGGCCGCCCACGCGCAGACCGTGCAGACGGTCACGCCCGTTCCCAACGTGAACGGCTCCCACGCCTATCTCGCAGCGGCCTACCTGCGCGCGCCGGAGGATCTCGGCGCCGTCGGCTACGGTGAGCAGGAGTATTTCATCTCTGGCCTCGCCAACGCGTATCAATACAAGCACCCGTCCAACCCGGCCGACGACAGCGTGGTTCCGCTCCAGCCCAATCCGGAGCCCTACACCAACCGGATCCTGGTGCGCGCGCCGAAAGATCCGGCCAAGTTCAGCGGCAACGTCATCCTCGACCTCGGCGATGATGTCAGCGGCAACGAAACCCCCGGGGCCTGGACCAAGGCGCGCCAGCGCTTCATCCAGAACGGCGACGCCTACGTGCTGATCACGACCCTGCCGGTCGGCATCCAGTACCTCCAGGCCTTCAACGCACAGCGTTACGCTCCGCTTTCGACCCCGATTTTCGCCGCCACCGAGCAGGCCTGCCAGGCCGGTCCCGAGTTCGGCATCATCTACGACGAGATCACCGCGGTCGGAAAACTGCTCAAGAGCAACCTCCCGCACGGCCCGCTGCCCGGCCTCAACGTCAAGCGCGTCTTCCTCACTGGCTATTCAGGCTCGACCTTCACGGCGCTGACCTGGGACCGCGTGTTCGGGATCAACTCGCGCCTGTTTGACGGCTACATGCTGACCTACGGCGCGCCGCGCCGCGCGCTTAATAGCTGCGAGTCGGCACAGACCACCTACAGCCGCACCACGCCGGGCTTGTCCACGGTCTCTCCGGTGATGCAGGTCCAGACCATCACCGAGCCCGGCTTCTTCCAGTTCCTGGGCATCCCGTTCACCAAGGGAACGGACAGCGACAGCCCCACCAACCGTTTCCGTTACTACGACATAGCCGGCGCCGCGCATATCGATGGCGAGATCATCCGCGGCAGCCCCGAGCCGTCCGACCTGCCTGCCGACTTCAACGCGGCGCGAACCACGTCCTACGCGCTGGGCGCGTGCCAGCTTTCGAGCCCCGACATCCTCAGCGCCTTCCCGGATCGCTACCCGTGGGACGCGATCTGGGCGAACCTCGAGAACTGGGCGATCCTCGGCCCGAACTACCTGCCGCCCCGGCAGGCGTCGCCCGCGGTGATCAACGCGTCGACGCTCTACGGTCCAGGTCCGCAGATCGGCGGCGTTCGTTCGCCCGCCGTGGATCTGCCGATCAACAGCTATCTCATCTCGCCGGTCCTGCCCACCAGTGTCGCGGCCGCGACCGACTTCCCGTGTCTGCTGATCGGCTTCCAGAAGCCGCTCAGCAAAGCGGTCCAGCCCGCATCGGTGGTCCTGGACGCCCTGCATCTCGCGTCGCAGGGCTTCCTCACGCCGGAAGACCTGTTGCAGATCGAGGCCGATCCGACCCTCGCCTACACCTACACGGACGGGACGACGACCATCCCGGACGACCCGAACCCGTAACCACTCGGCAGGGCGGTCGCGAGAGCGGCCGCCCTGCCGTATGGGGAGAAACTGCTCGAACCCGAAGGCAACGGCGCCGCGAGTTCGTGTCACGCGATCGCCTTTGAGAAAATCCAACAGCTTCTGCGCGGCCGTTGCTTTCCCGATCCGCTCCAGCGCCGCGAGTTCGGCGGCGAGCCGGTTCATGGTCGCTCCGTAGATCTGCCGTTCGGAGAAGCTCTGGTCGGGTTGGCCCGCGTTGCAGTCCAAGTGGCGCACCACTTCGACTCTGTGACAGTTATCGCGCGTGCTGATCAGGAACAAGAGGCATTTCGCCGCTACCGCCGCCTCTACGTCTGGATCGTGCCCGTCTCGATCCCGCCGGGCCGACGACGGGCGTGATGCTAGGGGATAGGCCGTCGGCAGTTGGACACCGGCGGCGGCGACGTTGCGCCGGCGTGGGCGATGCCGGCAAAGGACACGCCTATGGCTAGGATGGCGGCGAAGGCCGGACGGAACACCGTCCTCGTGGTCGTGGAACGGGGTATCGGTCGTCGCTGCACTCCGGCTCGTTCGGCTGCGCCGCTGCTACCGGGCACGTTGTCATGTCAGTTGCAGACCGTCAGAATCGGGCGAAGGCGACGGAGCCGCCGGATGCGGGGCATGGAGGCCCGGACGGCAGACGGCACGCGGCCGCTCCGGGTTCCCGGACTGTCCGCCAAGGGGCGGTGCGGCCCCGGGGTTCGGCTGGTCCGTGGAGCGGCGCGGCGAACCCCGGGGCGGTGCCATCGTTTGCCCGGGACAGGCAAGGAGGACAGCGATGGCAGACGACCACGCCGAGATAGCCAAGTCGTTCCGGGAGGTGGTGAACATGACGCCTGCCGCCCTGGAGAAGTGGCTCGGCAGCGAGGAGTCGAAATCGGTCGGCTGGGCGGACGGGACCAACAAGAAGGACGCCAAGGGCAGCGAGGCGGTCGGCCACAAGGAAGGGCAGCGGATCGTCGAGATCAAGCACAAGAAGGCGGCCGACCTGACCGAGGAGGACTATGCGCACATGAAGAAGGTGGTGGGCTACGTGCATCGCCACCTGGCGCAGAAGCCGTCCGGCGACGTGGAGCACAGCCGCTGGCGCGCCTCGCTAATGAACTGGGGGCACGACCCGCTCAAGGACTGAGCATCCAGGCCGGGCGCGCTCCTCCATCCCGGCGCAGGGTCCTGCACGAGGTTCGGGATGACGAGTGGTGGAGCTCCGCGCCGATCAGCGGGAGCGGCTCCCGGCAAGCCGGGGCTGTCCAGGCGGTTCGACCGGGACGGACGGTGCGGCGAGTGCGGGCATCAGGTCGCACGGCTGAGGGCGACAGGCGTGTTATGACAGTTTGACGGGGTCCGGAACCTGCGTCAGGGTGGTGACGCGGACGGCTCCGGCCACATCGGCCTGTCGCGACCCGCGGCACGACCCGTGCATGTCGTCGGCGGACAACCGGCAGCAGGAGCACTCATGGCGATCATGGCGGTGGACGGGTCCGACATCCTGTTTGCCGAGGGCCGTCGGACGATCCTCAACGACGACAAGCCGGCGGAATTCCTGCTCGGATGGCGGGCGGTCAACGCATACGATGGGCTGGCGCCGGTGACGATCGTCAGCTTCGTCAGCGACGGTGGCGAGGAAGGGCTGTGGTTCCTCGACTCGCGCCTGCGCCGCTGCGCCGGCCTCGCGCGCGAGGTGCCGGCGCCGATGCTGGCCGACATGATGGATCGGCTGTGCCCGCTGCTCGACGGCCTGTGGTCGGCGCTGGCGCTGTCGCACCAACCCCGGCCGATGACGGCGGCGGAGCGGGACTTCCTCGACCTGCCGGCACATTGCCGCAACAGCCTGCTCGAGCTGTATCTCGGCGCCTTCGACTCGGCGCTCGGCGTCCGGCGCTTCGACCTTCCGGGCGGCGGGCAGCCGCACACGCCGACCCTGTCCTGCGGGCAGCGGCAGGTGCCGCTGCGCCTGCAGGGGATGCACGGGCTGTTCGATCCGGGCCTGTTGCAGCGCGAGCAGGCGCGGCTGGTCGGGCAGGGCTTCATGGTGCTGCCCTCGCCGGTGGACGGGCAGCCGCTGCGCTGCGACCGCAGCCTGGCGCTCGACGCCGACCTCACCGCCTACCGGCTGCACGACCCGCGCTGGCAGGTGACCGTGTACGTGCTCGCCGGCGAGATCTATTTCCGCACCCTGGCGGTATACGTGCCGGAGGCGCGGCTGGTTCTGGCCGCCGATCCGGACGCGTTCGCGTCGCGCTGGCCCGACCTGGAGCTCGTGTTCCGGCGCCATCTCGCCCAACACGGCCGGGCGCTGTTCGACTACCTCGCGGCACCCACCACCGTGCCGCTGCACTTCTGGCGCGGCCGCAACGCGATGCACCTGGGCCACCTGCTGTGGAATGACCTGTCCGGGATCGCAGCACTGGTGGCGGCGGTGCCGGCGGGCGGGCTGCCGTCGTTCCTGGTGTGCGAGAGCGGGTCGCGGCCGGAGATGTACGGGCCGATCGACCGGATCTTCCCCGAGCTGCAGGGCCGGGTGGTGCGGCGCGAGGAGCCGTTCATGGCGCTGGTGGACGGGTTCTACGAGACCAAGGCCTGCCTGTTCCGGTCGAGCGGCATGCAGGTGAGCCGGAGCTTGCGCGACCGCATCAGCGCGCCGGACCGCCACGCGGAGGCGCCGGTGGTGCTGCTCGGCCTGCGCACCGAGAACCGCACCCTGCACGACCTGCCCGGCTTCTGCCGGGCGCTGGTGGCGCACTTGGCCGCCACGATCGGGCGCGCGGTGCTGGTGGTGGACGGGCACAACCGCCACGACGGCGACCCGGCCGAGGGCGGCGGGGCGATGATCTGGAGCCACGGCGAGCTGGGCGCTGAGGCCTCGCCGGTGGACGCGGAGCGGGCGCTGGTGCAGGTGGTCGTCGAAGCGGCGCGCGGCACCGGGATCGAGGTGCTGAGCACCGTCGGAGAGCCGGTGGCGGAAAGCGTCGCCTGGGGCCGGGCGGCGCGGTTCTTCGTCTCGTTCTGGGGCGCCGGGCTCGCCAAGTACCGCTGGCTGTGCAACTGCCCGGGCGTGGTGCTGACCAACCGATGGAACCTCGGCAACCTGCACGACCTCCACATCTACTCCAACCCGGGCACGATGGAGCAGCCGAGCCCGATGCTGTTCGTGGACGCGGACGCCGTTCACGACCTGCCGGACAGCCCGCTGCTGGTGCGGCACGGCGCGGAGCACGCGCCCACGCTGTGCAACTTCCGGGTCGAGCTGCCGGCGGTGTTCGAGGCGGTCGACGCGATGGCGCGGGAGCGGATCCCTGCGCCGTTGCGCGTGCCGGCGCGGCCTGCGGCGCGCAAGGCGCGAGCGAGGACCGTGCCGGTCGGCTGACCGGGCGCCTCGGCGCCGGAGGGGTGGGTCAGTCGGACAGCGCGCGCGCCTCGTCGGGGAGCATGATCGGGATGCCGTCGCGAACCGGGTAGGCAAGGCCGGCCTGCCGGCTGATCAGCTCGCCCTTGTCGCGGTCGTAGACCAGCGGGCCCTTGGTCACGGGACAAACCAGGATCTCGAGCAGGCGCGGGTCTACCGCTTGCGGGCGCGGCGGGTCGGGAGCGTTGGGCATGATGTTGTGTCGCACCGGATCGGCGCCATTGGAAGGGGGCCAAGGCCAGGGCACTGCCCTGAACCTGCTGGGGCCGGAGGCCCCAGACCCCATTACTTAAGAATTGGGTTTGAAGGGCTTTGCCCTTCATGGGGTCCAGGGGCGACGCCCCTGGCCTTCCAACTCCGAAGATCCTCAGGCCGAGTGCGGCCGGCCGTCGCCCTCGTCGGTCTCGTGCCCGGCCATCTCCAGCAGCGCCTGCAGGGTGCCGGCCCGCTCGGACAGGGTGGGAGCTTCCAGCAGCGCCTGCTTCTCCGCCGGCGGGAACGGGCAGATCATGCTCAGCGTGGTGAGCAGGGTGTCGTCGTCCATCTGCTCGATCGCGTCCCAGCGCGCCTCGAAGCCGCGATGAAGGAAGTAGCGGCGCAGCGTGTCCAGCAGCCCCTCGCGGTCGAACGCGACCTCGCCCGGCTCGTCCATGTCGCGGGCGAAGCCATCATAGGACACCGACAGCAGGCGATACGGGTGCGGCCCGTCGAGCTCGGCCAGCACGCGGAAGCGGGCGATCCCGGTCAGCGAGATGCTGCAGGTGCCGTCCTCGCGCTCGGAGAAGCTGCTCAAACGGCCGACGCAGCCGACCCGGAACAAGGCCGGCGGCGCGTCGTCGTCCGGCGCGTTCGGATCCGGGTCATCCTGCCCGTCGCTGGGCTGGATCATGCCAAACAGGCGGTCGGTGGCCAGCACGTCCTCGACCAGGGCCAGGTAGCGCGGCTCGAAGATGTTCAGCGGCAGTCGGCCGCGCGGCAGCAGGAGGGCGCCGCCCAAGGGGAACACCGGCAGCCGGCTCGGCAAGGAGGCCACGCGCAGGTCGCGCAGGCGGGGGACGCGTCGGACGATCCGTGAGCTCATGCGCTTTCTCCTGTGCGTGGTCCCGCGAGGGTCCGGGCCCCCTCGCAGCTCAACTGAACAGCAGCGCCGACATCCGGCGTCGGGCGGCAAGTGTTTCGGGCTCGCCCTGTCCCCAGGCCTCGAAGAAGCGGATCAGTTGCAGGCGAGCGGCGCCGTCGTTCCAACCGCGGTTGCGCTTGAGGATCTCCAGCAGCGCGTCGGCCGCCTCGGGACGTCGGCCCAGGCCGTTCAGGGCGGTGGCCAGCTCGTAGCGCGCGTCGTGGTCGTCGGGGTTGGCGTCGAGGCGGGCGTGCAGGCTGTCGAGGGCGTCCGCGGCGCGGCGTCCCTCCGCCAGCAGGCTCAGCGCGGCGCGCGCGCCGGCGATCTCGGGATGGTCGGCGAGCCGGGACGGCACCTCGGCGAGTGCTGCCTCGGCCTGCTGCTCGTCGCCTAGCGCCAGCAGGGCACGCACCAGGCCGGCCCAGGCGTCGGGGCTCTCCGGCTCCTGTTCGAGCAGGGCCGAGAACAGGGCGGCGGCGTCCTCGGCACGGTTCTCGTCCAGCGCGGCCTTGGCGTCGGCCAGCAGGTCGGTGGCCGGCATGGCGCCGCCGGCGGCCTTGAGCAGCGCCTCGACGAAGCGCTTGATCTCGCTTTCCGGCAGCGCGCCCTGGAACAGGTCGAGGATCTGGCCCTGCCAGAACGCGGCCACGGTCGGCACCGATTGCAGCGGCAGGCCGAGCTGGGAGAGCTGCGAGACCAGGGCGCGGTTGGCGTCGACGTCGATCTTGACCAGCTTGATCCGCCCGCCTGCGGCGCGGGTGACCTTTTCCAGCGCCGGGGTGAGGGTCTTGCAGGGGCCGCACCAAGTCGCCCAGAAGTCGACCAGCACCGGGACACGTCGGCTGTCCTCGATGACGTCGGCCATGAAGCTGTCCTGGTCGCCGTCGACGATGATGGCGGCGTCCGCGGAGGCGTCGGCGGGCAACTTGGCGTCGGGTGCCGGTCGAGCTCGGGATGCGGGGGCGCCGGCGGTGCCGGGCCGGGGCTGGCCGATGATGTAGTCCATGGGTCGTTGATCCTGCACGCTGCACGCAGCGACCGCCGCGCCGTTGGAGCCGCTAACATTGTCGCCTGCCGGTCCGGGTGCAAGCTTGGACGGTCCGCCGGCAAGCGTGATCCCCTTGCGCTGGGACGGGAAGCCTTCTAAAAGCCCGCCACCGCATCGGAGCGCGGGCGTAGCTCAGGGGTAGAGCACAACCTTGCCAAGGTTGGGGTCGAGGGTTCGAATCCCTTCGCCCGCTCCAGTGGAAACCCAGCAAAAGCAGCGGCTTACACGTCCAGATTGACGGAGACTCGGTCTCTCCCCATCCTGGCCCGTCGGAACTTTTGTCGGGACTCTCTCCGTGACCGTCTATCGTCGGGACTCCAAGGACGGCCTCAGATGGGTCGTGGACTTCCAAATCCAGGGCGAGCGGGTCAACCGGACGCTGCCCGGAGTGAAGACGAAGCGGGCCGCTGAAGCCGCTGAAGCCCGCCTGAAGGAGGAGATGCGGAGCCGGGCACTGCTGGGCACCGGCAACGTCAGCATGACGCTGGAGACCGCGGCCCAGCGATATGCCGCCGAGCGGCTGAAGCCGAAGACCCGCAACGCCAGCGCCCTGGCGACCTACCTGAGTTACCTCGGGATGCTCCGAGACCACTTCGGCCCCGCAACCCCCGTTGAGACCATCAACAAGGCCGCCGTGGCGCACTGGTGGGCCGCTACGGTGGGCCGGGTGAAGCCCAACACCGCCAGGCGCTACCTGACCGTGCTGAAGGCCGTCCTAGCCTTCGCCAAGGAGGCCGGCGCCGGGAACGAAGTCCCGACATTCTCCCCCAAGATCCCCGACGACAGCCGGGTCCGCTGGCTGACTCCGGAGGAGGAGAAGGCGTTGCTCGCTGCCGCCCCGGCATGGCTGGGCGATCTAGTCGTGTTTTACGTGGAGACTGGCGCCCGGCGGTCCGATGCGCTGCGGCTGACGTGGCGGCACGTCCACCTACCGCCGAAGCCGAGGGCGCCAGAGGGGGCCGGGGAGGTCGCAGAAGCGCCTGAAGATGCCGCGAAGGTGCCTGCAAAGCGCCCCCGAGGGTCCATTCGGTTCTACGGGACCAAGGAGGACGCGCCCCGTGGCATCCCCATGTCGCGACGGGTCCAAGAGCTACTTGAGCGGCTGAAGGAAGCCCGTCCGAACGCCAAGCTGGACGACAAGGTGTTCCTCTGGCCGGAAGGCGAGAAGGGCGCTCTGGTGCCGGTGGGGGACTTCAAGAAGACGTGGACGGTGGTGCGAGACAAGGCTGGGGTATCGGACGTCCACGTCCATGACCTGCGCCATACCTTCGCCTCGCGGCTGGTGATGAAGCGGGTCCCGCTGTTTGAGGTGCAGAAGCTACTTGGTCACAGCTCCATGAAGATGACGGCCCGGTATGCCCACCTCGCACCCGAGGCGTTGGAGTCCGCCATCTCCGTTTTGGACTGACGTATCACCCCTTGGGGTAAACGACGTATAAGAAGTCAAGGTCAGTCGTCTGTAAGATCAGTTGTTGGGCCTTGTCTGCATCGGTTGCCGGATCATGAAATTGGACAGGCACCTGTCGCCCCAGCGCCTTAGAAAGTGAAGCCGACAGGGTGTCAGCGAGCACTGCGTCTTGACGATGAAAATAGTAGAGGGAGCCCATCGGGGAAAGGTTCAAGGCAGTATAGAAGGGCCCAGCAGTCATTAGACCCTGATAGATTGGCGTAACTCCCAGCTTTTTCATTGCAGAAACCGCCTCTTCAACCTGCGGTTTGGTTAGCTCAGGCATGGCAACGGGATAGATCGAGAACGACACCCACTTCTCGCCTGATTTTTTGGCGTCCGATGCCGTCCACCGATTTCCACCGAACAACACGTAGCGAGGCACACCCAGGCCGGGAAAAGCTTTCTCGATTCCTACTGCATCGGCTTGATGGGATACTTCGACTGCGGATGCGGTTAGAGACCGCTCCACAGCGTCGAGGCGCTTGGACATCTCAGCAGCCCTGCCCAGTTCACCCTGCAACTTGGCCTGCACGTCGGCTTCGCTCTTGTCGAAGGCTGCTATCCGCGCGTCAATTTCACCCCCTCGTGCCCGTATCCTCTCAGACTGAGACCGAACATCGCTCGAAAGCTGATCTGTCCGCCGCTTGAGTGCATCGGCTTCTGTTGCCGTCTTGGCGATAGTTTCGCGTTCAGCTTGCACCAGTTTGCTGGCGTCTTGGATTTGCTTGATGGCTGTGGTGGACAGGGACCTGATTTTGCCGATCGTGTCCCCGTAGGTCTTGAAGCCGAGGTAGCCGAGCAGAGCCAGGACGGCCAAGAATAGCGGAAGAGCCAGCCAAACTGCCCGCCGTGTCCTTTTCCAGAGCAAATCTTCTGCTCCGTCAGCAACGGAACTCACAATGACTTCTTTGTCTGAAAGGTGTCCCTCTAGCTCTTGCCTAACCCGGCCCCGGATGTAGGCGTCAATTTCAGCGCCAGAGGTGAACGCCTTCAGCTTAGTTCCGCAGTGGGGGCAGAAGGCGGCTTCCTCAGGCAGGAGCTTGTCGCACGCCGGGCAGATAGGCGCGTCAACATCCATGTCCGACTCCAAAGCCTCTAGCACTTGCTGAAATGGTGCTAGCGCAACCGCTGGCTAGCTACCATCCGGCGGAGACAACTCGATGAGGTTGTTTAGAGCACGTTTGCTCCTGATTGAATCAGCCTGGGGGGATTCCGGCGCGGCGGCTTTTGTGATTCAAGCTGCTGGCTGGGCAGGAGGCCAGCAGCAATGGCCAAGCCCTATTCGGACGACCTTCGTGCCCGCATTGGTTCGGCTGTCCGCGATGGCTATACGGTGCGTGAGGCAGCCGAACTATTCGGGGTGAGTGCCGCAACGGCGGTCCGGTGTGGTCAGCGGATGCGCCAATGTGGCAGTGCAGCAGCCAAGGCGATGGGTGGCGCCCGACGCGACGTGCTGGCAGAGCACAAGGAATGGCTGCGGGACCGGATCAAGGTAGCGCCCGACCTTACTCTCGACGCTCTCGTGGCCGAACTGGCCGCTCGTGGCCTGCAAGTCAGCCGTTGGGCGGTTTGGCGGTTTTGCCGCGCCGAGAACCTGACCTTTAAAAAAAAGCATTCTACCCAGCGAGCAGGAGCGGCCGTCCATCGTTCGCCGGCGTGAATTTTGGCGCAGGCTGCAGGCGGCTCTGCCACGCAATCGCTTGGTCTTTATCGATGAGACATGGGCAAAGACCAACATGACCCGCTTGCACGGACGATCTTTGCGGGGCACCAGGTTGCACGCCAAGGTGCCATACGGACATTGGAAAACCCTGACGTTTGTTGCAGCGCTTCGGTCAGATCGGATTGATGCGCCTTGCGTGTTCGATCAGCCGATCAATGCGGCCAGCTTCCTGGCCTGGGTCGAGCAAGCTTTGGTGCCGACGCTCAAGCCGGGCGACATCGTGGTGATGGACAATCTTAGTTCGCACAAGAACGCCGCCGTTCGTGCGACACTCAGAGCCGCCGGCGCCAAGCTCTTCTTCCTGCCCGCTTACAGTCCCGACCTAAACCCGATCGAGCAAGTGTTCTCCAAGCTCAAGACGCTGCTGAGAAAAGCTGCCGAAAGAACGGTAGACGCGAGCTGGAAAAGGATCGGCAGCTTGCTCGACGAGTTCAAACCGGACGAATGCGGGAACTACCTCACTGCCGCTGGATACGTTGGTTCAACCTGATGCAAACTTGCTCTAAGCGGCGAGGGCTTGTTTCATCTGCCGTAGCCATTCCCGCCGGGCTGACGCGGCTATCGCCCCGATGACCGGCCGGGGGGTCCGGGTGCTGGTCGAGCCGGGCAGGGTGTTGACGTTGGCGGCCGGGGTGACAGATGCCGCGGTCATGGCGCTGTCCAGGTCGGATTGCCGGAAGCGCGGCGACTTGCTCCCGGTCAGGTAGCTTCGGGGTAGCTTCAGGCGGTCGAGTTGACGTGGCGATATGCGAAGGTGCGATGCCGCTTCGGCACGCGTCATCCATCGCACCGCCGGGTTGGCGGTGTGCTCCATATGGTTTCCTGGTTGTGAGGGTTGTTATCGGCTTGACAGGCCGACGCGACTGCCGAACTGTGTTCGGAAACGCAACGATAGGTGGATCGTGATAGCTAAAGGTTGTGCTTTAGCCTGTCTGGTCTTAGCTGCTCGCCCAGCTCTAGCCGTCAGCTACTACGGGTCGGGCGTTTTCACTTGTATAGCGATGACAAACGACCGCGCCCTCGCGAACAGCGGGCAGAATGCAATGTCCATCTATTTGGATGACCAGTGGATAGAAGGCTTCATCTCCGCGCTAAACTCCGCCTACCAAGTCGAAGGCTTCGGAGGCTCATCCGGAGAAGTCGTGCTGAGCGAGGTCGAGGCATATTGTGTGGCGCATCCGCAAGCGACGATCGCAGCCGCAGCGGCGGAGATTTTCGATCGAAACGGCCGCCCCGCTACCCCGCTTCACCTTGAACAATGAACCTTCTAGCCTGAGAAATGGCCGAGCAACTGAGGCTAAAAACTCCCCTGCAACTCGTTGATTTTCCTAAGTTGCTAGTTTCCCCCTACGTAGTGAGCAGCAACTAGCAACTGGCCCCCATTTGGGACCTAGAAATCGGCCGTGCGGGGCCCTTCAAACCCCCCTGTCATCCCCTCCGACAGGCACCCGTCCCACTGCTCTCGCGTGATGGCGTTCGCCGCGATGGCCTTCGTCTTGACCTTGCTAACCTTGCTCTTGTCCCAACCCAGCGCCTCCGCAACCTGGTCTTGGGTCCCGTAGCGGCAGCTCTCGACGGCCTCCACAAGCTGGCTGATCTCCTCCGACAGCGCCGCCCGACTGGCCCATTTGGCGCCCGTCTCGGCCACCGGCAACGTCGCCTCGAAGGGCCTTGTGGAGGCCGTTGGGGTGCCTCGATATTTCGTCCATTCCAACGAGAACGCGGTTCCGGCGGACGCCCGGTGTCCGTTGACCGGCTTAAGGCCGATGATCACCTCGAAGGTAGTTGCCAGCTTGCTCGACCCTCGGAACGTCTCCCCGCTCTTGCCGCTGTGGTGGACGAGGATGCAGGCCCGCCCTTCCTGCTTCAACCGGAGCAGAAACGCCAGCACGGGGGACATTGCCGCCGCCTCGTTCTCGTCCGCCACCTCGGCAAGCGTGCTGAAGTTGTCCAGTATGATCAGGTCTGTGTCCAACGCCCGCGCCTGATCCACGATGGCTGTCCGGCCGTCTTCCGTCGCCAGGTCCGGGAACCGCACGTCCGCCCCCTGGTGCTGCCGTGACAGGACCGTCAGGTTCCTCCCTGCCGCCGCCAAGTCGCACCCGTCGATCGTCCCGGACAGCATCTGCAACCGCTCTTGTAGGTCAATGATGCTCATCTCGCCGTCCACGAACAGCACGTTGCGGGGCTTGTCCGATCGCCAGCCGAGCAATTCCCCGCCGCCCGCGACAGCGAGCGCCAGCGACAGGCTAAGCATCGTCTTCCCAAGTCCGCTAGACGCCCAGAGCATGGCGCTTTCGCCCTGCCGAAGCCACGGCGCGACAAGGTGTTCCCGAACGGGGAACTGATGGGCGAGGAGGTGGGCCAGCGAGATGGTCTTAAGGCTGCCCTCCGGCTGCCGTGTGGTGGTCTTCATGGTGCCTTCTGTTGTCCCTGTAGAGCCGCCGGGAGACGCTGGTCGGCGTCTCCGCGCTGGCGGTGGATCGTGAAAGGTGCTGGCTTAGGCTGGATCAAGCGTCCGCCCTGACGGCCTCGCTAGGTCCCTCTACGGCCTCCCGGATGCTGTAGACTTCGCTAGACAGTTCCGCCGTCACCGCCGCGATGCTCCCGATCCGCTGCCACTGCGCAGCGTCCTGCAGGTCCACCTCGGCCGCCATGGCGCGAATTGCTCCCCAGATAGCCTGGCGGTGTTCCTCCGCTGTCAGGACTGCCCTGCTCAACGCCCCGTTGATGCGGCCCTGCTGCCGGTTGGACCGCCGCAATCCGACGAAGAGTAGCCCGAACGCCGCGGTGGGCACGAGGGCCCGTATGATGTTGTGCATGTGTTGTGGTCCCTGTAGAGCCGCCGGAGACGCCCCATGGCGCCCCGTGCTGGCCGTTGTGTTGGTCTTTGTAGTTTTCGCTAGAGTTGTCTGCCGACTTGCTGAGCCGGTCAGATGCCCCGCATGAGCTGCGGCGTGAACACGGACACGTCCGCACCGGGGTTGTTAGCCTTGAACACGTCTAGGATCGCTTGCTTGTCCGTCCCGGCCGGCGTCGCCGCTATCTGGCTGATCGCCTGCTTCGCCGCTGGGGTTGTGGCGAGCTGGAACATTTGCGTGGCGTGTCGCTGGTAACTGCCGACAGCCGCCCTGTATCGGACGGGGTCGACCACCGGTCCGCGCCCGCCGAGCTTCGCCGCTGGAACGCCCTGCGCCGCCGGAGCGGCCGAACCGCCCATGGCTGCCGACACGTCCGACGCCGCTTGATCCGGGACCGCCTGCGCCGCGGCGTGAAGCGCAACCTTATAGGCCGCGTCTCGGGTCGTAGTGCCGCCGCTGGTGAAGTTGAAGGCGGTCATGGGGTCGAGCACGGCATTTGCGGACTGGTGTAGCTGTGCGGTCGTTGTGCCCCGGCCGGTTAGGTCGACGTGCATCATGTTCGCCAGCGCCACGCCGCCCGCCGGTGCTGCGGTCGGGTCGAACGGGCCGAACTGTGGAACGATCGGCGCCGTGCTAGGCGACATGGCCACAGACGGCCCCTGGAGACTCCCTGAAGCCCCTACAGCCTGCCCCTGCGGCATCCCTACCGGCTGACCCTGTGGGGCCCCTGTAGCGACTCCTGACGGGCTTCCTGACGGTGCTGCTGTGCGTGATGTCCCCGGCGCTGGTGCCGGTCCGACTTGGCCGGCTGCGTTTTGCATCAGGGTGGTCTGATCCGCGTCCGCCGGGCTGCCGTAGCGACCTCCCGTGGCCTCGAACAAGTCCTGTGGTGTCCTCGCACTGAGCGAAGCAGCCCCCGTGATCGGCACGTCCGAGTTGGCCTTCTTCGCGCCTCTGATGAGCTGCTTCTCCATCCAATTGCCGGCGGTGTCTGCCAGGTTCCTTCCACGCGCCTGCGCCGCAGCCTGATCGTTGGCATTCTGCAGAAGCCCAGCTTGGGTCTGAGCGTCCCCTGTAGCGGCCTGCAAAGCCGCCAATGGGCTCCCAGATGTGTCCATGCCTGTCTGCCCAACGATCCGCTGCGCAGCCGCCAAACGGGCCTCTGTGGGGCTCATCGACGTGCCTAGAAAGGCGGTCGCCTACGGTCCCCGCCAGTCTTAGGGCTGGTGATGCGATGGTGCGGCCGGCGATGGCCCCTCCGGCTAATTCAGCCGCATGGAGGAAGTCCCCGTGTCCGGCGGCCCCTAGCGCCGACAGTCCGGCCACGTATGGCGCCGCTCGCGCAACCAAAGACGACATCGGCCCGACTGGTGCGCCGGAAGGAAGCGCAGAGACCGCCTGAAGTTGGCCTAGTGTGCCTTCCAAGGCCGCCTGGTGGTCCGCTGGCAGCCCAAGCGCCCGAACCCCCGCCGTAGCCGCTCCCGGTGCCGCTGTGCGGCTGTTTGCCAGCGTTGCGGCTTGGCTGATCGCCCTGCCGTCCTCCGGATCGACATAGCCCGCTGCCTGGGCTGCGCGGCGGTAGCTCCCAGCGGCGGCGTTCAAGTCCGCCCCATATGCCGCCTGAGCCGTCGAGCTGCTGGCCCCGCCGTAGCTGTCCAGGATCGTCCCGGCCCGCATGGTCTGAGCCGCTTCTTCCGGCGTGAGGGTCTTCGCGATGCTGTTCACAAAGGCGCTTCGAGCCGCGTTGCCAGCGACGGCTCGAAGCGCCATGCCAGCACCGGGGATGAACGAAGCGCCGATGCCGAGCAACGCCGCGTCCTCCGGCGACATCCCGGCTTCCTGACCGATGACGTTCGCGGCCCCTCCGGTTGCCGAGCTGGCAATCTGAAGGCCCTTGCTGCCGGACAAGAGCTGCCCGACGCCGCGGACTGCCTGAGCCGCCCGACCGGCCCCTGCAACGGCTCCGAGGCCCTCGCCAAGGCCCATGGTCGCCACGGTCGGCGCCACGGCTCCGGCGATCCCGCCCGCGATCCGCTGGCCGGCGGTCTGTGCCATGGGCAGGTTGAGGTGGTTCCCGTCCAGGTCCCGGTTGAGCTGGTCGTCTCCGGATTTGCCCAGCGCGATCATGGTCTGTGACGGCGTGTACCCGGCTGCTCTGGTAAGGTCGTTGGCGCCGCGGACAAGCGGAGCCGTCGTCAGGTCCGCCAAGCCGGTCAGGCCGTCCAGCGCGCCGCGTGTGATCGCTCCGGCCCAGTGTCCCGCGCTGTTCGGGTGGCCGTCGTCTAGGACGGTCCCGTCAGGCAGGAACCTGGCGAAGTAGTTGGGTTGCTGTGCTGCCGCCGGCTGGCCGTCGAACCTGTCAAACGGATTGGTCTGTCG
This sequence comes from Lichenicola sp., assembly GCA_965198655.1. Classification (GTDB taxonomy): domain Bacteria; phylum Pseudomonadota; class Alphaproteobacteria; order Acetobacterales; family Acetobacteraceae; genus Lichenicola. The sequence continues at coordinate 967,813 of OZ240668.1, forward strand.
CCCTGACGCCGTGAGCGTGCCGGCCTCCGGCGGTGGTGGGAGCTTGTCGAGAGTGGCGCCCGCCGGGAGCGGAGGCAGCCTGGCCGGCTGGACTGGATCGAGGGTGTAGCCCGGAGGTGGCTGCCGAGGATCGGGGCCAAGCTGCGCTAGGAGCTGGGCATCGGTGTAACCTCCATGCTGCTGGGCTGCATCCGGAGTAAACCCCGGTGGTGGTTGATCGAGCCGTGCGCCAGGTGGAAGCGGCGGCAGGAAGCCTGCCGAGGTCAGTGTGCCAGCCTCAGGCGGTGGGGGAAGCCTGGACGGTCCGGGAGCCGCTAGGAGCTGGTCGTCGGACAGGTGACCGGCCGGAGCAGCAGCCTTCGGAAACGCCCTAGTCGCTGCCTGGGCCGCTTCGTGGTCGACTACGGCCGGCGCAGGGTCGAATTGGTCGAAAATGTTGGCCATCTCAGGTGGCCTCGAATGGTGGTCGCATGGTGTCTCCTAGACACACGAAAGGCCGCTCTAGGCGGCCCTTCATGGTCGGTTCAGATGGTTGTTCAGGGGCCGTTACGGCCGAACTACGGCGCGCCACTCTGCGTCACGGTGCCCTTGGCGATGACGTTGCCGGAAGAGGTGTTGATGGAGAACAGGTTGGTCGATCCGGTCCCGATGACCACCTTTCCGCCTGTCTCCTGAACCCAGACTGTGCCGGAGCTGTCCAGCGCGATCTTTCCGCCGTTGACGGTCACTGCCGGCATGGACGGAACAACCTGGAACGCCACGCCGCCAGGGTAGAAGATCGCGTCGTTCGTGCCGTTGCAGAAGATGTCGAAGTTCGCGCCGCCGGCACCTTCGACCCGGCAATACTGGCGCACCCCACCCACCGTGCCCTGGTCAAAGTCCTGGTAGGGTGTTGTGCCTGAGTTTGCAGCTTGGCTGCCGAGATCGACAGAACCGTTCGGATCACCCGTCACCGCGAAGCCGGTGCCGTGCAGCGTGGCGCCCTTGACATCTCCCGTGGTCAAGATGTTGCCGTTGGCGTCCACCGCGAGGCCGTTGGAGGGCAGCACGTCCTGTGTGGCCGAGCCGCCGCCGATGTGCAGGGTTTGGCCGAACACCGATCCGTCAGCGCCCAACCAGAGCGTGTCCACGTGACCGCCCGGCACTATGCCGTTGCTGCCACGGGTCCCGGCCGCGCGCTGCACGAGCAGCTTCTTGCCCACCGAGCCCTGGCGGAACACAATGCCATCGTAGACCCCGAAGCCGCCGCCGTTCGCGTTGCCCTGGAACGTCAGCCCGTTGGTCGACGGCGAGGCGCCGCTGAAGATGTAATCCACTGCCCCGATGTTGTCCCAGCTATCCATCTCGGCAGCGCCAGAGGCGCGGTTGTCGATGATCTGGACTTCGTTGGTGGTCGCCGGCCCGTCACTGCCAGCATCGAGCTGCAAGATCCAATTGGCACCGAACAAGCTGCACTTCGGGTTACTCGCCGGGCACTCGGCCTGCACTGAGTAGCCCACCAGGTCATGTGGCGCCGTCGTAGGGTCACCCAGGAAGCTGTAAAGCGACACGTCGTTCTGGGACAGACGGACGTGGATCGCGTTCTTCTGGTAGGCAGCGGTTGAGCCGGTGTTGGCTCCCGTAATCGCGTAATACTGCCCCTCCTGGCCGTTCGGCTGGGCGAGGACGCGCATCAAGCCTGACCCAACGCCGCCGACGTTCTGTCCCACCGACTGGTCTATCGCCTCCGCGATGCCACCGGAGGTGAAGTAGACGTTGTCGAGTTGCCAGGACACTCCAGCCTTGTTGCCGGGATAGCCGGTGAGCGAGTAGACGCCGGGCGGGACGTAGATGACGGCGGGGGCCGTGGCGGCTGCCAGGGCTGCCGAGAAGGCCGGCGTATCGTCCCCTCCGGCGCCAATCTTCCCGGTGGTCGTCGTGTAGGCGAAGTCAGCAACCGAGGTGTGTTCGGACAGCTTTGAGTTCAGGGAGCGTGAGATGGCTGCACCACTGACTTGGGCGGTGGAGCCGGGGTGGTTCAGGTTGAACTGAGCTTGCGCTGTGCCGCTCATGACTAGGCCCTGTTAGAGCTTGAATGTCGTCGCGACATATGGGGCATGGCAGATGAACGCGAGAACCAGGTCTTCACGGATGCTGCCTGGGCGGTGTGGGAGCCGTTGATCGAGGCGGTGCGGCCGCGCGGCAAGACGCCACCCAAGGAACTGCGCCGGACCATCTCGGCCGTGTTCTGGCGCCACCAGAACGGCGCCAAGTGGCGCAGCATCCCCAGCGACCTCGGCCCGTGGTGGCTGGCGGCGCAGTTGTTCATCCGCTGGGCCAGGGCGGGCGTGTGGGAGCGCCTGTTCGAGCGGGTGCGGCAAGGCGACGTTGCACTCGGCATGGTGTTCCTCGACGGCACCAACATCCGCGCCCACCACAAGGCGGCGGGCGCCCAAAAAAGGGGGTCAACAGCGTGGAGCGAGACCATCGTGAAGCGCTTGGCCGCTCTCGCGGCGGCTACGGCACCAAGGTCTGCGTGATCGCAGACAGCCGCGGTCGCGCCATCTCCTTTGCGCTGGCGCCGGGACAGGCGCACGAGCTGCCGCTGGCGTCGGGCCTGCTGGGCGGCCTGCCGGGCGCGCCGGGATGGATCGTGGGCGACCGGGGCTACGCCTCGAACGCCTTGCGCGACCTGATCTGGATCATGGGTGCGCGACCTGCGATTCCGCCCAAACGCAACGATGCACCGGTCGCGTGCCGTCCATGGATCTACAGCAACCGCCACCGCGTCGAGAACCTGTGGGCGCGGTTGAAAGAATGGCGGGCCGTGGCAACACGCTACGAGAAGACCGCCCGCTCGTTCCTCGGCATCCTCTGCCTGGCCGCCACGGCAGATTGGCTCAAGCTCTAACAGGCCTTAGAAGCGCGAACACCGCGGCTAGGGCGGACCTAACGCGCTTCACAGACTGACTTCCGAAACGTTCAAGTTTCCCGACGTGGCGGTGTCGCAGATGCAGGAAACACGCTCTCCGGCGTTGACCTGGACAATGTCGACGTAGCCGGCCGGGAGGAAGAAGCCGCTTGGGGTGGCGCCATTGGCCGCGGTAGTGGCACCTGCACGATACTCCACGCGGCAGTCCTGTGAAGCGACGAGGCGGATGTGCCTGGTCCCGAATGGGATAGCCGTTGCTGCGCTTGTTGCCGCTGTGTTCGTCATGGCTATGTCGTAGGTGTTCGTGATCCGGCCGTAAGATGGGCTGTGCATGGTTTGTGCTCCAGGAATGAGAAAGGGCCCGCGAGGGGCCCTTGAGGTGTCGTTCGGGTGGGGTGAGGTGGCCGTTACGGCCCGTCTTGGCTCTACCAGGGCGGGGTGTCGTCGTCGGGATCGGCAGGCTTGTCGGTCCACCGAGGATGCAGGCGGGATGCCGTAGGTAGTGGCGCCTGCGGTTCGTTGGGCGGCGTCGCCGGTGCGGCAGTGCTCGTTGACCAGCCGACCGGAGCCGCCTTCGCCTTGGGCGACTTCAGGCTGCCCGCCGCCTCGAAGGCCTTGCGGACGGGTGCCGCGGCAGCGGAAGGCCCCTGAACGACAACCGAGCCGGTCGTATAGACGTTGACGATGGCGCCGTTCTCAAGCCGGAGCTGTGCCCCGTGCGGGAGGTCCCGCCGCTCGTTGATAGCTATGCCAGCGGCGTCCAGGATGGCGACGGCGCGGGCTAGTGGCGTGGTGTCTGTGGTCATAGCCCGACGCTACCCCGCCCGGCGCTTTGCTGCCTGCCGTCTCACTCGCGGCTGCCGCCCGACCTTGAGATGATCCGGCGCGATGCAGAAGAATATGCCGCAGGTTGGGACGACATGAACGCCTTTCGGCACAGCCTGGCCGGTGGTGCATTCGATGACGATCCGCCCGGCCTGTATCCGGCCCCGACCGGGCGCGTTCATGGTCGGGATGCCGGCGCTCTTGCTGCCCCGCCAGATGAGATGTCCGCCCTTCAGGTCGGCTTCGGCTTCCTTCATGAGCGCCGCCCATAGCACGTCCCGGTCGGCGGCCGGCTGTTCGGTCACTGCTGGGCTTCCTGCTGGGGCTGGCTATGGGTGGCGTTGAAGGCTGCCAGCGCTTGGCGAAGGATGGTCATGGGGCGCACGTAGGCGGCCCCGCTGGGGCCGGCGATGGCCGTTGCGGCCTCGCTCAGGGCAGCGATGTCCCGCTCTTGGAGTTTGAGGTTGAGTTGCTTCGTCACTGTTGGGTGGTTCCGGGTTGGGTTCTCCGGGCGCTTTGAGCGCTCGTAAGAACAGGGTGGATGGGATGGCCCGCTGGGCCTGACACCGCTGCTGAACGAAAATCGGCGGTTCTTTGGTCGGTAGAGCACCTTTTTATACAACGTTGATTTCATTCGGCTATTTAATGTCGTTTTAGACTTTTCCGACATTATCCAGCTTCGTCAAGGGCTTAGACCCTGTAACGGGCTGCCCTGGTGGGCCCTTGCGGATGTCTGCGCGGTGCTGGAGATCAGCAATCCGTCCGACGCTGCTAGTCGTCTGGACGAAGACGAGAGAATGACCCTCGATAATGCCGAGGGTCATTCAGGCCGCCGCCGCCCAGCGCCTCGATGAAGACGAAAAGGGTGTGGTTACTACCCACACCCCTGGCGGGGCCCAAGAGGTCACCATCATCAACGAGTCCGGCCTGTTCTCCCTCGTCCTGACCTCCCGCAAGCCCGAGGCGAAGGCGTTCAAGAAGTGGCTGACCAGCGTGGTTATTCCGGCGTGCCTTTGGAGTTCGTCAGAGGCTCACTGAGGCCCCTATGCCTGTCCCTGGTAGAGGTAGACCGGACGGGCCTAAGAGGTGCCTGTAGGCCCCGGAAACGGCCGTTTTAGGGGTCCTTAAAGAGACGCCTTCATTTTAAACACACTAGGTCTAGGACAGAAGCACTGTCCTATCTCTGTCCGTCGCGGCTGGTGGCTGTGTGAGAACGAACGGGCAGACAGCCTTGCGACCGCCTGCCCGTCCGCCTCTCGATGCGCGGGACCGGATCGCTCCGGCCACGTCCTCTTGCGAAGGCGTGCCTCCCAACCAGCGCGCACCCTGTCCGCTGGTGCAGCCCGACCGCGCTAGGCGGCCAGCGCCGCCGTCCAGCGGTTAGCCTGTTGCTGCAACTCGCTCATGGCCCGGCGGAGGTCCGTAAGGATGGCCTTCACGGCCCCTTCAGTGGTCTCGAACAGGCCCAGCTTCCGCGCAACCTGCTCGCCGTCCTCGTCCAGCGCGTGGTCCAGGCAAACCAGCGAAAACTGCCGGCTCGGCTCACGGTGCAGCCCGTAGTTCCCAACCGGGACGCCCTCGACCTGGACGAAGTGCAGGATGTCGTAGTCCTGGCCTGCCGTGGCTGTCTCGTCAGTTACGAAGGTAAACCAGCCGGCCGGGAGCAGCCTGGCGGCGTCCCGCTTGGCCTGCCTGATCAGCAGCGGCGTCATGCTGGTGTCGGCAGGGTTGTGGGAGAGGTCGTTACGTGCGCCTTTCGGCGTGCTACGGGCCTTGTCAGTCCTGGTCATGAGGTCGCTCTCGTGGCTTGGATTAGGGGCGGGTGCTGTGTCCAGCAGCACTCGCTCCGGTTGCATCTAAGCTGTTCGTTACGAGGCTGTGAAGGGGCCTGAACGGGATTATTCCTGAGACGGCGCTTCGGCCGGCGCTGGTGATCAGGCTGCCCTAGCGACCCGCTCGGACGCCCGTTTAACCGCCGTTGCGGTCCACTGTCCGCCCCGTGGCGTCTTCGCTCCAATGGCGTTCATCTCCCGCGCTACGGCCTGAAGGCTGGCCGCCTGACCAAGTCGGCCGCGAACCTCGTCCAGGATGTCCGACGCCGCCAAGGCAGCCGCGTCCGCCATCTCCGCCCGCCGTTGACCGCCGAGGGCGCCGAAGTCCCGCGCCTCCTTGGCATTGTGCCGGTGGCCGCGGTCGCCCCCCAGCATCGTTCCCCGCTCCTTTGCCTGGGCAAGGGCTGCCTTCGTGCGCTCCGAAATCAATCCGGCCTCTAGCTGCGCCACGCCCGCCAGGACGCCAAGGATGAAGTCTCCGGTTGCGCCCTTGCTCGCCGGCACGTCGCAGAACTCGACAGCCACGCCCGCCCGCCGGATGGTTGAGACGAACGCACTGTCACGGGCCAGGCGGTCCAACTTCGCCACGATCAGCGTTGCCCCCATGACCCGGCAACGGGCGACGGCCTTCCGCAGGACGGGGCGATCCCGCTTAGTCCCGCTTTCAACCTCCACCATGACCGGGAGGACAAGGCTGTCATCGTCGCGGAGGTGACGGCGGATCGTCGCTTCCTGAGCGTCCAGGCCAAGGCCGCTCACGCCCTGGCGGTCGGTGGAGACGCGGCAGTAGGCGACGTATGCGGTCATGGTAGCGGCTCCTTCGGATGCCTCGAACGGCACCGTCGGGAGACAACCTGAGTCCTTCGCCAGGCTGTGTCAATACCTTCATCGTTGGTAGATGGGTTTGACACGGTCTATCCGGGGTCTCTGGACCGATCGGCGCTACCCGACCACGCCTGCCGGCGACCGTCACCACGGCAGCACCATCGCACTCGCCGTGTCACCACACAGCGTCATCGTCGCCGCGCATCCTTCGCCGTTCGTGTGTTGTCGCGTTCGCTGCGGCGAGAACGGTTCGTGCAGCGCGTTTTGTAGGGGGTAGGGGTTGTTTCAAAGGTCTTCAAAAAAGCCGGTAAACGTCGTTGTTGTAGTCGTAGCAGTGGCCCGGCTATGACGAGCGGACCCGCCGCCTAGATTTCTCCCGGCCCATTTCGGAGGGGGTAGGGGGGTGGCCCCGGCCTTCCTGGCAAGGCCCCGGCCCTTCTTCCGGCACCGGCTGGTGTGGGACTCCGGCGGCCCGGCACCGCGCTGGGGATCTCGAAGCCCCGGCGGTGGTGACTGGGTGGGGAGTGTCCAACGCGATTGGTGAAAGGGCGCCGCTTGGTTGTGTGAGCAGCGCCAGCGCCATGATGCTAAGGAAGGAGCGCAGTCCTGCCTAGCTTTTTACACGCATGGCTTACGCCCAGTAGTCGAATAGCTGAGGCGGCTTGCACATCAATGAGGTGAGCTATCTCAATATATCCTGTGCGATCTTGACTTCGATCAATAATAAAAGCACTGCTTAAGTTATGTGTAGCTTTTGACTCCGACATAACTTCACGGAGTAGACGATAATAGTGTATTGTTCGTAGAACTGCATCTATGCTTCCAGAGTCAAGCAGGTAGAAATTAGCCTGTTGCTCGTGGAGATCCTCATCAAGCGGAAGGAAGAGGATGAAGTCACCTGCTGCGTGAAGTTGTGGTTTCTGCAAAGTCGTCACCAAGGCTCCTAACCCTTCTCGCAACAACTTAGTCTCCGTGATCAGATTTTGAGTTACCGCCTGACACTGCCGCTGCACGCTGAGGCTCTTCTCTCTTCTAGTGGCGTAGTCCGAGCAACCATTGACGCCTGCCAGAGCCAGAAAACCTACTACTGCGCCTAGGAGCGTCTGCCAGCGCTCAGCGCGGCGCCATTGCAGGCGGCGACGCTGCCGGCGGATCTTCCGTCCTAGGGCGCGGATTTGAGACCTCGTCTGCCACGCCTTCAGATAGCTCACCGCCATGCCGCCTCGCTCCCTCGCGTGTCGAACGACATTATGGGCAGGGCTACTGACTTCATGAAGGCAGGCGCCGCACGGCTGGGGCCCACCAAGGGTGTTGATCCGTTCAACCCCCCTTCTCCGCTTCGCTCAGCCACGATAGGCGCAGGAGTTGTCGGGACTTTAAGACAGGAGCTGGCTCTTGCTGTCTATCTGAGTCAAGCTAAAACAATGGGTTAGGAGCAGGCTCTACCTCTACAGGACCTTGCCAAGGTTGGGGTCGAGGGTTCGAATCCCTTCGCCCGCTCCAATCCGCTTACACGACTGGGCCGGGAGACTTTGGCCAGCCGCTTCCACGACCGTGACGACTTTCCTGCGGTGGTCATGAACCCGGTTCTCGCAAGTCTGCTGGTCGTGATCTCGACCGGCTTTCATCCAAGCCTAATTACCGAAGCGGAAGCCAGACGCCTGGCGATCGATGCCGCCTATGCTAGCGGCGTGCCCCGCCGATTTGTCCTGGATGCGGAGGTCAGCGACCGCACCGATCGTCGCATCGCCTTCCGGGTGTTCGCACAGAACCAGGATCCGGCCACATCATCCGACCTTGCCGGCTGGTTCGCGGTCGATCTGGAAACGGCCGAGCTTTCCGATCCGATCCTCGACGACAAGCCGATCGCCTTGCAGCAGGTCAAGCATGAACAGCAGGCGCTTCGCGTCCTGCACTGTCGGAACACGTGAGCCGTCGACGCCAAGGATCGTCACGCCCCCGCACTCTCGATAGTTCTGCAGCATGCCGATCCGTCCTCGCGCTGGCGATGCGGCGGAACGAGCGCACGGTGGAAGGAACTTCAGCGCGTCGGAGTGATCGGGAAGGTCCGGCGGGGGCTGGAAGATGAAGGCGCACGGATTGATTTGAACCCGTGAAACTCGGGAAGCATGTTCGACTCCGTTATCGCGCACCTTCCGCCGCACCTCGCGTGATCCTCAGGGAAACAACCCGCGTAGCCGCTTGCCGGCGCGCACCTTCTCCACGCCGATCGCCATCGCCGCCGTGCGGTTGGACACTTTCCGCGTGCCAGCCCGGGCGCGCACCTCCGCGAACGTGTTGTCCAGAAGCTGCTCCAGCCGGTTGTTCACCTCGCGCTCGGTCCAGAACAACCGTTGCAGGTCCTGTACCCATTCGAAGTAGCTGACGATCACGCCGCCGGAGTTGCACAGGATGTCGGGAATGATGAACAGGTCGTCGCCCCGCCGATCCAGGATCGCGTCGGCATCGGGCGTGGTCGGACCGTTGGCGCCCTCGGCCAGGATACGGCACCTGAGCCGGGGCGCGTTCTCCGCGGTGATGACCCGCTCCACCGCGGCGGGGACCAGCACGTCGCAGGGCTGCTCCAGCAGCGCCGGGCTGTCGATGGTCATCTCCTGGGTGAAGCCGGCCAGCACCCCGTGCTGGGTCACGTGCTGCTCAATCGCGTCGAGCGGCAGGCCCTTCGGGTCGAACAGGGCGACGGTGTGGTCGCTGAGCCCGGTGATGCGCATGCCGTGGCGACGGGCCAGGGTGTAGGCGGACACGCTGCCGACGTTGCCGAAGCCCTGCACGATCGCGGTGCCGTCCCGCGGCGACAGCCCGATGACCTCGCAGGCGCGTCGTACCAGATGCGCGACGCCACGGCCGGTCGCCTCGCGCCTGCCTTCGGTGCCGCCCAGGCTGACCGGCTTGCCGGTGACGATCTCGCTGACGGCGTGTCCCTGGTGCACCGAGTAGGTGTCCATGAACCAGGCCATCACCTGCTCGTTGGTGCCCATGTCCGGCGCCATCACGTCGGTCTGCGGGCTGACGAAGGGGATCATCTCCTGCATGTAGCGGCGTGACACCGCTTCCAGCTCGCGGCGGGACAGGGCCGGCGGGTTGCATGCCACGCCGCCCTTGGCGCCGCCATAGGGCAGGCCGACCAGCGCGCATTTCCAGCTCATCCAGATCGCCAGGGCCGCGACCTCGCCGATGTCCAGGCCGGGGGAGAACCGCGTCCCGCCCTTGGTCGGGCCGAACGTCAGGTGGTGCTGCACCCGGTAGCCCTGGAACACCACCGTTCGGCCATCGTCCATGTGGATGGGCACCGACACGGCGATCGCCCGCTTGGGGTAGAGCAGCCGGTCCCGCTCGTCGTGCGGGATCCCGAGATGCTCCGCGATCAAGCCGAACTGGGTCTGGGCCATCTCGAAGACGGGTCCGGTGTAGATGCTCATGTGGTCTCCTGGACGAGCGATGCCGCCGCCTCGAACGACCGTAGGCGGATCGCCTTGATCCAGCCATCCGGAGCGCTCCGCCGTTCCCCTCGCGATGGCGGCGGAACGCTTGGGGCGCTTCGCCGGTCCTGCCCTGGATGGTCCGGTCGATGCGCCGTCGCCGCAGCGTGCCAGCTCCCGCTGCGGCGACGGGACGCCTGCAAGGCGCCGGAGAAGATCGATCCGACGAACCATCGACACGGGTGCCTCATCCGGCCTTGGGGCGCGCCGGGTTGCCGCAACGGGCGACGCGTCCTTGCTCCGCCGAGCTGGAGGACGGTCGATAACGGTGTCGGACCGGGGTCCGCCGTTTCCCGACCGCGCGGCACGCACTGCCCGCGCTTGTCGACCGGATCGACGCTACGCCGGCAGGCAGGACGTCGCGATCACGGGCGGTTGTCGCGCGCCGCCAGGCTCTTCGGCTGCTCCGGCGCCTCGGCATGGCGATCGACGAGGGAGGCGACGCTCCCGCCGACCAGGCGGTTCTGCAGCAGATCGAGGCGTCGACGCAGGATGTCGAGATCGTCTCCGGCAAGACGCAGGCGGCACCCGTCATAAACCCGGCGGCCGCGTAGGAAGAGGCGCTCGTGCAGGGTGGCGTCGCCGGTGCTGCTGGCGACGTCGTCCAGGGCGCGAAGCAGGCGGGCGCTCACGGCGATGTCGGTGACCGCGTAATGGCGGATCTGCTCGAACACGGTGTCGAGCAGGCCGTCGACCTCGATGGACGGCATGACGACGCGCACCACGTGGGGCGGATCCGACAGCAGGATCTCGGGCCCGTAGCGGGAGATCCAGCGGATGAGGATGCGGCTGAGCTGGTCGATGCAGGTGATGGCGGTGCTGGGATCGTTGACCGCGGGCGAGATCGCCTTGAGGGCGATGTCCACGATCTGGATGACGCCGAACTCGACGTCCTGCTGCAGCGTCCGGATCGGACCGATGTCGAACGCGGCCAGAAGCGCCCTGACCAGGGTGCCGGTGAGCCGCTTCCTGCCGATCACCACGAGCAGCGGGATGCCGGCCGGCACGAAGTGACCCACCCGACGCAGCACGCGAAGCTGGAACCCGGCCGCCTTCGCAACCGCCACTAGGTTTGCCGTGTCGACGAACCGGATGTAGCCCGACACGACGTTCAACACCTGCGTTTCGTTGCCGAGCTGCTGGAAGGCGGGCGGGTCCACGCGGTAGTCGTTGCTGCGGCCGTGCGGCATCAGCTCGTCGATGATGTCCTCGGTTTCGCGCGCGATGCGATCGACGATGTGGTTGACGCTGATCGCCTGGCTGATGTGCTGGATGAAGAAGATCAGCCAGCCGACGCACAGCAGCGCCAGCGCCATCGCGCCGACCGTGGTCGCGATCGGGGCGAACGGGTGCGGCAGGGTGCGGGCGGCGGGCAGCGCGCCCAGGCAGTAGGCGAAGGTGCCGAGGAACAGCCCCAGGGTCCACTGCGTGGTCCGGTCCCTCACGAAGCTGACCAGGATGCGCGGCGAGAACTGCATCGACGCCAGGGTGAGCGTCATCAGGAGGATGGCGAACACGATCGACACCACCGTCATGATCGAGGCGGCGACGCCCGCGAGAATGACCTGGGCGATCTGCGGATCCGCGTGGCTGGGGAACAGCACGGACGGAACCCAGGCCGCGAGCACCGGGTAGGTTTCCTCGAGCGAGGACAGCACGGTGCCCGCCAGGCCCAGGACCACGGCGATCACCATCGGACGGACGAGGAAGCCGCCGCGGAGCGTGTAGATGACGTGACGCAGGAAGGTCGACGGGTTGCGCCGGACTCGCGGCCGCGCGGCTCGGGACAGGGGCGGCTGATGCATGGGTCGGTTCCAGCGTCCACGGCGATAGGCGATCCTATCACCTGTCGAGCAAAGCCGGACAACAGAAGCCGGACAACAGGTGGCACGGGAGGTTCTGCAGCAGCTTCTTCTTGTAGCGACAAGGCGGCGGACCAGGATCGGGCCGCTTCTACAGGTGGAGAACTTGCACGGCCTGACACCTTTTACTGGCGCTTCTCCTGCCGGCCTGCCGTTCGGAACGAAGCGGGGACGGTGGATGGAGCCGGGCCTAATCGTGTGGATCGTGCTGCGCCGTGCCCGGCCATCAGCCCCGGTACGGCCAGGCCTGCATGGCAGCCTCCACCACCGCCAGCAACGAGACGCGGGTGGCGCCGTCGCGCGCCAGCACCGACAGGCCCTGGGTCACCGCCAGGACCAGTCCCGAGAGCGCTGCCGCCTCCGTTCCGGGCGGCAGCACCCCATGCGCGACGTCGCGCTCGATCCGGACGCGCAGGCAGGCCTCGATCCCGCGCCTCATCTCCGCCACCGCGTGCTGGACGTCGGCGGAGCCGGTTGATCCGCTCGCGGTCGCGCTGGCGAGCAGGCAACCCTTCGGCGTCGCGTCGCCGGTAAAGGCGATCGCGGCAGCCGTCAGCATGTCGCGGGCGGCATCGCGGGCCGTCGGCGCGCCGTCGACCGCACGCCCGAAGGCGTCGGGATCGCCGGCATAAAGGCGGATCGCGTCCAGGAACAGGCGCTTCTTGTCCCCGAAGGCGGCGTAGAGGCTGGGCGGGTTCACGCCCATCGCCGTGGTCAGGTCGACGATCGAGGTGGTTTCGTAGCCGTAACGCCAGAACGTCAGCATGGCCTGCTCGAGTGCCGCCGTCCTGTCGAACGAGGGCGGGCGGCCCGTCCTCCGGCGCGGCGCGGTCATGGGATCTTTCATAGCGATCACTCATAAACGAGTTGACCCGGAACGGAATGCCTGCGTTCTGTAGCAAACACTAGGAAAGAGTCAGGCCTATGTCATTGACCGATTACCGCACGCTCGGCCGCTCGGGCCTGGTCGTCAGCCCGCTGGCTCTCGGCACCATGACGTTCGGGCAGGGTACGTGGGGCGCCGATGACGGGGCGTCGCGGGCGATGTTCGACACCTACCGGGCCGCCGGCGGCAACCTCATCGACACGGCGGACATCTACTCGGACGGCGAAAGCGAGCGCCTGGTCGGCCGGTTCATCAAGGACACCGGGTCGCGCGACGCGCTGGTGCTCGCCACCAAGTTCGGCTTCAACGCGTCCGCCAGCCCGCTCGCGGCGAGGGAGGCCGGCGGCGGCAACCCGAACGCCGGCGGCGCCGGGTCGAAGAACATCCACCGGGCGCTCGACGCGTCGCTGAAGCGGCTCGGGACCGACTACGTCGACCTCTACTGGATGCACATCTGGGACGGCGTCACCCCGGTCGAGGAGATCGTGCAGACGCTGGGCGACCTCGTCCGCGCCGGCAAGATCCGCTACTACGGCTTGTCGGACATGCCGGCCTGGCTGGCGATGAAGGCGGCCACGATCGCCAGCGAGCGGCGCATCCCCGGTCCGATCGCCATGCAGGTCGAGTATTCCCTGGTGGCGCGGGACGTGGAGGGCGAGCACGTCCCTGCGGCGCGTGAGGCCGGCATGGGCGTGATGCCCTGGAGCCCCCTGGCGGGCGGCTTCCTGAGCGGGAAGTACGACCGCGCCGACGTGAGCGGCACGGGGCGGCTGAGCGGCGCGAACCCGTTCGGAAACAGCAAGTTCGTCGACCGGAACTGGGCTGTCCTGGACGTGCTGAGATCGGTCGCGTCGGAACTCGAACGCCCGGCGCCGCAGGTCGCCATCGCCTGGACCATGGCCCGGCCCGGCATCGCCTCGACCATCCTCGGCGCACGCACGGCGTCCCAGCTCGAAGACAACCTCGCCGCCGCCGAGATCCGTCTGGACGGCGACCAGATGGACCGCCTCGACGCGGCGAGCGCGCCGGCGCCGGGGTTCAGCTCGGGCCTGGCCGCGCCGATGATCCGCCGCATGGTGTTCGGCGGTCGGACCGTGACGGGTTGGGGTGAGTAGGAGCCGAGGGCCAGCGCCGAGCCGGGTTTCGCAGGGTGCCGCGGACCGTCCGCTTCGACACCCTCTGTCCGATACCCGGTCCCTGCCGATCATGGCAGCCCGGCGGGCGCGTCGGGAGAACGGGTCGGTCCCCACGACCTCGTCGGACGACGAGCGCCCGTCGCGGCTGGCACGCTGCCGCCGGCGCGTTGCGGATCACCGGCGGGCCGCGATCCGCCTGCCCTCCCCCCCCCCGCGTGACGCTGCAAGACGGCAGCATCGCTTCGTCGTAAGGTCGACGGCGCAGCAACCTTTCCGCCGGCCACCACGAAAGTCTGCCCATCACCTGACGAGGTTCCATGGACAGGACCGCATCGGCAACGCGAACAGGTCGCGGCCATCGTCTGCATCCCGTCCCGGTCAGGGTGATGCACTGGACCAACGCCCTGGCGATGCTGGTCATGATCACGTCGGGCTGGGGCATCTACGACGACGACGTGGTGCTGCGCGGGCTGCACTTTCCGCAGGCGCTTCGACTGGGCGAGTGGGCGGCGCCGAGCCTGAACTGGCACTTCGCCGGCATGTGGCTGCTGGTGCTCAACGGGCTGGCCTATCTCGGCTACGGCCTGGTCACCGGGCGGCTGCGCGAGCGGCTGCTGCCGATCCGCCTGTCCGACCTCCTCGGCACGGTGCGCGACACGCTGCGCCTGAAGGTCGCGCACGAGGACCTCGCCACCTACAACGCGGTGCAGAAGGTGCTCTACGTGGTGGTCATCCTGGCCGGGGCGTCGCAGGTGGTGACGGGTGCGGCGATCTGGAAGCCGGTGCAGTTCTCCGGGCTGGTGTCGCTGCTGGGCGGCTTCCAGGGCGCGCGCGTGGTCCACTTCCTCGGCATGAGCGTGATCGTGGGCTTCCTGCTGGTGCACGTGGCCTTGTCGCTGCTGGTGCCACGGACGCTGTGGGCGATGCTGGCGGGTGGCCCCAGGGTCGGCCCGTCCGGGCACGCCGAGCCGGCGGCACCCCCATGAGGTCGCGGTTCCGGCCGGAGCGGGGTCCGAACCCGGCGATCCTGGACGACCACCGCCCGCTGATCCGCTCGCTGGAGCGACGCCGGCTGCTGCGCGGCGGGGTGTCGCTGAGCGCGCTCGCCATGCTGACCGGCTGCGACGTGCGCCGGCCGGACGCGGTGCAGGCGGCCCTGCTGGCGATCCGCGACCTGAACGACGGCGTGCAGGCGCTGTTGTTCGATCCGCACAAGCTGGCGCCGACCTATCCGGCGTCGCAGGTCCTGAACCCGCCCAAGTTCAACGCCTACTACGACTTGGACAAGGTCAGGCCGGTGGACGGGGCGCGCTGGCGCCTGGAGCTGTCGGGGTTGATCGCGGACAAGCGGCCCTGGAGCGTGGACCAGGTCGACGCGCTGCCGCAGCGCACGGAGATCATCAAGCACGTCTGCGTCGAGGGCTGGGACTACATCGGGCAGTGGTCCGGGGTGCCGCTGCGCACCTTCCTGGAGCGCGTCGGCGCCGACCTGCGCGCCAGGTACGTCGCCTTCCGCACCGCCGACGATTATCCAAGCAGCATCGACATGGCGAGCGCGCTGCACCCGCAGACCCTGCTCGCGACCCGCTATGCCGACGCCACGCTAGCCGACCCGTTCGGCTACCCGCTGCGGCTGCGCACCTCGACCAAGCTCGGCTACAAGAACCCGAAATGGATCACCGCCATCGAGGTGACCAACACCTATCCCGGCGGATACTGGGAGAAGTCCGGATACTCCTGGTTCGGCGGACTCTGAAGGCGATCAGGCGTGGCGCGCTCCCTCGTCGTCCTCGCCAGCCTCCTGCTGGGCACGGCCGCGCTGGCCCAGAGCCACACGCCGGGTGGCATGCCGCCGCCCTCGGGCATGAGCCTGGCCCAGTCCAGCGCCATGCGCTTCCCGCAGCCGGTGCGTGTCGGCGAGCTGCTGCACCGGACCGTCTTGCTGCCGGTGGAAAGCCAGACTGTGCTCGGCCGGGTGCTGCAGGTGGTCCGGAACGATCAGGGAATGATCGAGGTGGTGGTGTCCTATGGCGGGGTCCTGGGCATCGGCAGGCGGCCGATAGCGGTTCCGCTCGATGCCACCGTGCTGCTCGGCCGCGACATGGAGATCGTCGCCTACACCCCGCAGCAGTTGCGCCACCTGCCGACCTTCGCCGCCGCCGGCACGATGCCGGTGCCGCCCGACACGGTGGTCAGGGTCGGGCTCGCCAAGCCGTCGCATTGATCCGCTATCACCGTTCGACCTGCACTGCCCGTCAGCCTGCGCCGGGGGACTGGCCGGGCGTGGTGGACCGAGTGCGGGCAGTGCTGATGGACCGGATGGCGGCTCAGGGCAGGGTGGTATCGGGTGCCCAGTAGAGCAGGCGTCGGAGCAGGCGGTCCACCGCGGTCCACAGCCCGATCGTCATCGCCGCCAGCACGAACAGGGCCGCGAACATCACGTCGGTCTGGATGCGTGCGTTGGCGTTGAGCATGACGTAGCCGAGGCCGGCGGAGGCGCCCACCCACTCGCCGATCACCGCCCCGATCGGCGCGATCGCAGTGGCGACGCGCAGGCCCGAGCCGAACGCGGGCAGGGCAGCCGGCAGCCGGACGTGCCACAGCAGCGACCACGGACGGGCGCCCATGGTGCGGGCGAGGTCGAGCCAGCCGGGGTCGGTGCGACGCAGCCCGTCCGCGAACGAGGCGGCGACGGGAAAGAAGATCACCAGCACCGCCATCACCACCTTGGAGCTCATGCCGAAGCCGAACCACAGTACCAGCAGCGGCGCCAGCGCGAACACCGGCACCGCCTGGCTGAGCAGCAGGATCGGCATCAGCCAGCGCTGCACCCGGGGCGAGAACACCATCAGCAGCGCGCAAGCGGCGCCGAGCCCGGTGCCGATCAGGAGGCCGAGCACGGTCTCGACTAGCGTGGTCAGCGTGCTCCAGGCCAGCAGGCCGCGCTGCTGCCACAGGGCGACGGCGACCGAGCCGGGACCGGGCAGCAGGTAGGCCGGGATCCCGGCGGCACGGCCCACGATCCACCAGACCAGCAGCAGGGTGGACAGGGTGACCACGGGCCGGGCAATGCGGCCGACGCGGCTCACGACGCGGGACCTGCGGTCGGCGGACCCGCGGTCAAACGCCGCATCAGCTCGCCCTGGATGCGCAGCAAGGACGGATCGTCGGGCGGACGCGGCACCGGGCCCGGCACCCGGATCGGCGGCCCGAGACGGGCGGGCTCGCCGGACAGCACCAGGAGGCGGTGGCCGAGGCGGCAGGCTTCCAGCGGATCGTGGGTGATCAGCAGCACGGTGCGGCCGGCAAGCAGCTCGGCCGCCAGGTCCTGCACCCGGGCACGGGTGACGGTGTCGAGGGCGGCGAACGGCTCGTCCATCAGCACGAATGGGCGGTCCTCGTACAGGGTGCGGGCGATGGCGACGCGCTGGCGCATGCCGCCGGACAGGGCGGCGGGCAGGGCGTCGGCGCGGTCGCCGAGGCCCACGCGGTCCAGCAGGTGCCGCGCCCGGGCAGGATCCGGGCGCTCGCCGCGCAGCCGGGCGCCGAGGCACACGTTGCGGACCGCGCTGGCCCACGGGTAGAGCAGGTCCTGCTGCGCCATGTAGGCGATCCGTCCGGCGAGCGGGCGCCCATCGGTGGCCGACACCGTGCCGCCTTGCGACGGCGCGAGGCCGGCCGCCATGCGCAGCAGGCCGGTCTTGCCGACCCCGCTCGGTCCCAGCAGCACCAGGAACTCGCCGCCCTCGACCAGCAGGTCCAGGCCGGCGAAGATGGTGCGCTCGCCATAGCGCAGCGTCAGCCGGTCGAGGCGCAGGCCGGGCGGCGCCGTGCCGGGCATGGGGACATCCGGGCTCATCCGGTACAGGGTAGCTGAGCGGGGCGAACGCGGCACGTTTCGACGCTTCGGCGTCCGGACGGCGAAGCCGGCCGCTGGGAGGACGGAAGGATCATGGAGGACGGCGTGTCGCGCCTGCTGCCTGGATTGGAGGACGGGTTGTTCGGACAACTGCGCGCCAGCGCCGCGACGGAATGGGAGGCCTATGTCGGTCATCCGTTCGTGCGCGGGCTCGGCGACGGGACCCTGGCCCCGGAACGGTTCCGGCACTTCCTGGTGCAGGACTACCTGTATCTGCTGCAATACGCCCGCGCCTCGGCGCTCGCGATCACCAAGGCGGACACCCTGGCGGAGATGCGGGCGGCGGCGCAGACCGTGTCCGGCCTGCTGGTCGGCGAGCTGTCGCTGCACGTCGAGTACTGCGGCAGGTGGGGGCTGGACGAGGCGGCGCTGCAGGCGCAGCCGGCGTCGATCGAGACCCTGGCCTATGCCGGCTTCGTGCTCGACCGGGCGCAGTCCGGCGACCTGCTCGACCTGGTCTCGGTGCTCTCGGCCTGCCTGGTCGGCTATGCCGAGGTGGGCGCGCGGCTGGCTTCCGACCCCCGGACGCGGCGGGAGGGCAACCCGTACCTGTCCTGGATCGAGACCTACTCGGGGCCGACGTACATGGGGCTGGCTCGGGACGGCATCGCGCGGCTGAACGCGCTGGGCGGGACGCGCGGCGGCGAGGCGCGGTTCCCGATGCTGCTGCGCGACTTCCGCACCGCGGTGCGGCTGGAAACCGCGTTCTGGGGTGGCGCCATGGCGGTGGGCTCGGGCCCGGTTTGAGCGGGAGGATGGGTCGTGCGAGCGTTCCGTTCCCTCGGCAGGAGACACGCATGACCCAGACGCCTGCACGGCATTCCGTCCGCGAGCATCCGGCCCTGGCCGACCTGGTGCTGAACTTCGACCCGTCGGCGCCGCAGGGGCGCTACCGGGCGCTGATCGGTGGTGAGGCGGTGTCGCCGGAGGCTGCGCTGCCGCAGCCGGTGCCCTGGCCCGCGGGTGCGGCACCCACGGCCGCACCCTTGGCACAGGAGCCGGCGGAGACCGACGACCTGTCGCGGTACGCCGGCTACGACGCGGTGGTGGTCACCTGGACCGCGGCGGAAGCGGCGGCGCTGGCGACGCTGTTCACTCCCGGCCATCCGGTGTCGTCGTGGTACGAGTACCGGCACGACGTGGCGAGCTACATCCCCCTGGTGACCGGCAGCCGGGCGCCGTTCAACGGCACCGAGGCCGAACAGGCGCGCTACCGCCACAGCCTGGGGCTGTACTTCCCCTGCACGATCGGCGCCAAGCGGGTCCTGCTGTTCAAGTCCGGGCTGCACTTGGCCTATGACGGGCCGGCGGTGCCGGTGCGCCGGCTGATGACCGAGATCGCGCAGACGGTGCGGCCGGGGATGTTCATCACCACCGGCACCGGCGGCGGCATCGGCGCAAACGTGAAGCTCGGCGACGTGGTGGCGGGCGGCACGGTGCGGTTCGACTGCCACGCGCAGTTCAAGGCCGAGCCCTGGGCGACCGCATCCTATGCCGCGACGCCGCTCGGCGCCGCGGCGCTGGCCCTGCTCACGCCGGCGCTGACGGGGGTGAACGCGTCGCGCATCCCCGGCGCGCGCCCAGCACCTGAGGTGTTCGCGACCGAGGCCGACGCGATCGTCACCACCGACGTGTTCGCGTTCGACGACTCCACCGACCATTACGGGCTGCAGGGGCTCGGGCAGGCGTGCGAGCTGGGCGACGCGATGGTGGCGCAGGCGCTATCGGCGTTCCCTGCCATCACCTTCCACGCCATCCGCAACGCGTCGGACCCGCAGATTGCCAACCCGACCGGGAACATCGAGACGGCGGCGAAGCAGGCGGCGTCGATCTATGCGCGCTACGGCGGCCTCACCACCGCCGCCAGCGCCATCGCGAGCTGGGCGGCGATCCGTTCCATCGGCGTTTGAAAGGCGACAGCTCACCATGCGCCGGACCAACGGCTCCCGCCGTTACCGGGCAGCATGCAACGCTTCCTGTGTCGGCAGCGCAAGGGTGCAGGCGACGGGACCGCATGTCCGCCGGGCGGTGCCGTCAGCCGACCGCTACAAGGGTGGGTGCCAGCAAGTCATCGATGTCCTTGACCTGCTCCAGCAGGAAATCGATCACCACCCGGGTCCGCGAGCTCAGGTGGCGCCGGGACGGATAAACCAGGAACCCAGGAGCGTGCGGCGTCCGGTAGTCGGGCAGGAGATGCCGTAGCCGGCCGACACGGATGTCGTCGTACACGCGAAGCTCGGGAAGCAGGGCGATCCCCTGGCCGCCAAGGACGGCGGCATGCAGCACCTCCATGTTGTTGGTGCGGAGCCGGCCGTTGACGGGTTGCGAGACCGGACCACAGGGCCCGACAAACTGCCAGTCGCCGTCCAGGTCTGCGTGGGTCAGGCAGTTGTGCCGGTGCAGTTCGTCCGGCGCCTGCGGCTCGCCGTGGCGGTCGAGATACTCGGATGTCGCGACGACGATCCGGTGGCCCTGGAACCAGGCCCGCATCACCAGCGAGGCCTCGTCGATCGGGCCGAACCTGATGGCGAGGTCGAGCCGCGAGTCGACCACGTTCATCGGCTGGTCGCTGACCACCAGCTCTAGCGACAGCCCGTCGAAGCGCTGCATGAGCACGGGCAGTCGCGGCACCAGGAACACGCTGATCGCCACCGTGCAGCCGAGTCGTACCACACCCTTGGGCTGGCCATGCTGAGCGCCTAGCTGGTCGGCCAATGCTTGTTCGAGATCGAGCATCTGCCGGGCGATCCCCACCAGCGCCTGCCCGTCGTCGGTGAGGCTGAGGCTGCGGGTGGTCCGGTGCAGCAGGCGCACGCCGAAATGTTCCTCGAGCTGCGCGACCCGTCGGGTCACCGCGGAGTGGCTTTCCCGTGTCTCGCGCGCCACCGCGGCGAACGATCCGGTATCCACGGTGCGCAGGAAGGCCGTCAGGCTGCGCAGCAGGTCCATCGTCGAGTTCCGAACGGCATGGAGGGTTGTGGCGCCACTTCACCGATTTCCGCAAGAGTGTGCGGATGATTTACCCGGTAATGCCGGCGATCCCGATGTCCTACCTGTCACGCCAGCCGCTGCGCCATTCGCCGCGCGCAGCCGAAGGGATCTTCATGGACCAGCACGTCTCTGATCTGCGGGATCTCGCACCCGGTCTCAGCTCTGCGGGCTTCGCCGGTCCGGCGCGACGTCGGGGGATCCGGCCGCGTCAGGCGCTGCTCGCCGCGGCAGCGCTTGGCGGCCTGGCGCTCGGCGGCTGGTATGGCCACGACTACTGGGTCCATGGCCGCTTCATGGTCTCCACCGACGACGCCTACCTGCAGGCGGACAACGTCATCGTCAGCCCGCAGGTCTCCGGCTACATCGTCAGCGTCCTGGTTGACGACAACCAGCAGGTGAAGGCTGGCCAGGTGCTGGCCCGGGTCGATGACCGGACCTACCTGGCAGCACTCGACTCGGCCCGGGCCAGTGTGGCGGCCGAGCAGGCGGAGATCGACACGCTGGGCGAACAGGTCAGTGAGCAGCGCGCCACGATCGGCGGCCTGCAGGCCTCGGTGGAGTCCGACCGGGCCTCGATGGTGTTCGCGCAGCAGCAGTTTGCACGCTACTCCGACCTCGCCCGGACCGGCGCCGGCACCATCCAGGCCGAGCAGCAGGCGACCCTCGACATCCGGCAGAAACAGGCCGGTCTGGCGCACGATATCGCCGCGGTCAGCGCGGCGACCCGCCAGGTTTCGGTGCTGCAGGCCCAGCTCGGGCAGGCCGGCGCGACGCTGGGCGTGCGGCGAGCGGCATTGCAGCAGGCGGAGCTGAACGAGGGCTTCACCACCATCACCGCCTCGGTCGACGGCACCGTCGCCGCGCGGATGGTCCGGCTCGGACAATACGTCCAGGCCGGAACGCAGTTGATGGCGGTGGTGCCGCTGGCGCGCGTCTACGTGGTCGCCAACTACAAGGAGACCCAGCTCACCGACGTGAAGCCGGGCCAGGAGGTGACGATCGGCGTCGACATGTTCCCCGATGCCGTGGTGCACGGCGTGGTGGATAGCCTGGCTCCCGCCACCGGCCAGGAGTTCGCGTTGCTGCCGCCGGACAACGCCACCGGCAACTTCACCAAGATCGTGCAGCGCGCGCCGGTGAAGATCCTGATCGACCGCGGCGATCCGTTCATCGGCCGGCTGCGTCCCGGCATGTCCGTCGAGCCCTCCATCGACACCAGGACGGCTCGCGGCGTTGCTGGCGATACCACGATCGGAGGCTGAGGCGTCATGGCGACGAACCTGGTCGCGGCCGAGCCGCCGGTCTCGTTCAAGACCTGGATCGCCGTGATCGGCTCCATCGTCGGCGCGTTCATGGCGGTGCTCAACATCCAGGTCACGGCATCGTCGCTGCCCGACATCGAGGGCGGCATCGGCACCGGCGGCGTCAACGGCACCTGGATCAGCACCGCCTACCTGATCGGCGAGATCATCGTCGTGCCGATGACCGACTTCCTGAGCCGGGTATTCTCGCTGCGCCGCTACATGATCGCCAACACCGCCGTGTTCCTGGTGCTGTCGGTCGCCTGCGGCCAGGCGCACAGCCTGTCGGAGATGATCGTGCTGCGGGCGCTACAGGGCTTCGCCGGCGGCGTGCTGATCCCGCTCGCCTTCACCATTATCGTCTCGATGCTGCCACCGTCGAAGCGGCCGCTGGGCCTGGCCGGCTACGCGGTGACGGCGACCTTCGCACCGGCGATCGGCCCGACCATCGGCGGCTGGCTGACCGACACCTACGGCTGGCAGACCATTTTCTACATGAACTTGGTCCCGGGCACCCTGATGCTGGGCGCGTTGATCTACGCGCTGCCGCATTCGAAGTCGCAGCTCGATCTGCTGCGGCGCGGCGACTGGATCGGCATCGGCCTGATGGCGGTGGGCCTCGCCTGCTTCCAGACCGTGCTGGATGACGGCAACACCTTCGACTGGTTCGGCTCGCCGTTCATCGTGCGGCTGAGCGTGGTGGCGGCGGTCGCGCTGGTGGCCTTCGTGATCTGGGAGCTGCATCGCGCCGAACCGCTGGTCGAGCTGAGGCTGCTCGCCCGCCGCAACTTCGGACTGGGCACCCTCGGAAACTTCCTGCTCGGCTTTGCCCTGTACGGCTCGGCCTACCTGCTGCCGCAGTATCTCGCCGTGTCGCAGGGCTTTGATGCGGAGCAGAGCGGCAAGGTGGTGGCCTGGACCGGCTTGCCGCAACTGTTGATCATCCCGTTCGTGCCGTGGCTGATGCGCCGCTTCGATCCGCGCCTGCTGGTCGGCGTCGGGCTGGGCGTGTTCGCGGTGAGCTGCCTGATGAACCTGCACCTGAGCAGCAACTACGCCGGACCGCAGCTGCTGCTGCCCGATGTTGTGCGGGCGATGGGCCAGGCATTGGTGATGACCCCGCTCTCGGCGATCGCCATGGTCGGCATCACCAAGGCGCAGGCCGGTGCCGCATCGGGACTGTTCAACATGCTGCGCAACCTGGGCGGCGCGATCGGCACTGCCGCGGTCGAAACGTTCCTGACCAAGCGCGAGCAGTACCATTCCTTCGTCATCAACAGCCACGTGTCGCTGATGCAGCCGGCGACGCAGGCGCGCCTTGCCTCCATGCAGCAGTACCTCCTGAGCCGGGGTGCCGTCGATCCGGCCGCCGCGACGCACCAGGCGGTTGTCGCCATCGGCAACAGCATCCGCGCGCAGGCGACGATCATGGGCTACGCCGACTGCTTCGGGCTGCTCGGGATCTGCCTGCTCTGCGGCGCTGCACTGGCACCGCTGCTGAAGAAGGGCGGTGGACCGGCCGAGGGCGCCCATTAGAGCAGCATCAGGTCAGGTTGAATCGCATCGCGGTTCCACCTGACCTGATGCTGCTCTTCTCCGAGACAAAGTAGAGCATGATGAATTTTAGTTCCGCTCGTATCCTGAGTTTTTGAGATATTTAGCGCATTCCTATTGAGTATGGGTATCCAGGAGCATGCTGCAGTCAGACGTTTCTATCTTCTGTCCGACGCCCAACGATTTCTCTATATGGAGAAGGTCTCCGTCTGCTGCGTTCGACCCGCAGCGGACTCTAGGGCAATCGATCCTGGATCCGCTCTAGCCTGCCGGCGTGATCTGGTCCCGTAGGACGAGTTGGAAGGTCTTCCTCGACTTGCCTCGATGAGCCTTCACGGCCACGCCCGGAAGAGCAGGCTGACTGAGAAGCCTCCTCAGCTCAAACAGCGTATCCGGCCCAGCCTGGACCTTGTTGATTGCGTCGACACGATCGCCAACGAGCATCCCCGCCTGCGCTGCCGGGCCGCCGGCAACGACATCTACCACTTCCAGATCACGATCACCCGTCAGCCCGAGCCAGAGCCCGCTGCGGTCATACCGATCCGCTCCGCCTGGACCGGGACCACGCACGAGCCACATCATGCGGTGGGGATAATCGAACGAGACGACAAAGTGCTTCAGCACACCCATGCCGATGCTTCCTGCATAGTCGCTCCGGGTGAAAGAGCCGCTTCGCTGTAGGGAAAGCCGCGTAACGGGCGCAACGACATCAAGCCCCGCCATGGTGAAGCTTTTCGGACGTCCGACGATGCTCCTGATGGGGCCTCCTACCCCATAGCCAGTCATGGCGGTCACTGTCGGACCGATCGTCCGGTCGAGTTGATGAGCACGCCAGAACGGTCCGTACAGGGTCAATCCAGAGCGGTCGCCGGTGTCGACCTCGAAGGTCCCGGCGATACCGTTCACCGTCCCCGAGAAGACCGGAATATCCTCGTTGTCATCCGGCGCAGCGACGCGTTCGATCGTGACCGGAATGCCAACTGCATCACGAGGCGGCTGAAAGCTCGTCGCGGCTTCGATAGTCAGCAGCCTTCTGACTGGATCGATCGTGACGACGTTCCGTCGAAACATCTCAGTTCCAAGGATCCCGTCAAAGGTTTGGAAGCCAACAACCCGCGCAAGCTGTCTCAGATCGATGGTAGGCGCCTCGATGGGTCCAATCGAGGTGGATCCCACCGCGACGGAAGCGACGCGCACGTCGGGGTAGGATACCTGCTGTTCTCCGGCACCGCCGCCGTGATCATCGCGAACTTGGGGAAGTGCGAGGTGTTTTGCCAGGTCTGGGCTGACCGTCGTGCCTGACGACCCCGTATCTACCAGGAACTCGAACGAACCATTCCCGTCAACCTTTGCATGGACGAAAACGCGGTTGTCCACGAGTGTCATCGGCACCGCGTCTGGACGTTGCGTGGATGCATTGGCGGGGGCTGGATGGATTAGATACGATACAAGCGTCGCAACACCTAGACTTGTCAGTGTTCTTACTCCAGGCATCACGAGCGTCGCTCCTTCTACAGGTCGGGTACACACCGCCGCAGCCGGGCGGTTTCTGCCGAGTTCGACCACATGCTCGCATCGCATGGCCCCAGAGGGTCCGGATGGGTGTAGGAGCTTGTGGCAAACCCGATCAGGATCGCAATCGATCCCAAGTGGGTTTTCAAACCACTTGTCGCGTTTGCGATAGTGGCCGTCATTATCAGGAGTCGACTGCATCTTCGGAGGATAGACGGCATTCTGGCTATCAGCCACGCGCCGTTCCAGCCGTCCGGCGTCCCTCAAACGGGTCGGTGCTCTTGTTGTGGACCGGGCTCTAATGCCCCGTCTGCAGGAACGGGATCGGCGCTCCGGCATAGATCGAGCTCGGCAGTCGTCCGTCCCAACGCTGCGCACGGCTGTAATCCGCTAGCGCCGGGTCCGACGCCACCGCGGCGGCGAGCAGGCGGGTGGCCGTCGCCTGCGCCTCGCCGTTCTTCTGCGTGGCATAGGAGGTGGCGTCGGCCTGCAGCCGGGTCGATTCCGCCAGGCCGCGCGCCTGCTCGATCGCCTGGTTGGCCTGGCCCGACGCGGTGATGCGCGCGGTGTCGGCCTCGATCTGCGCCTTGCGCTGCAGCCCCTGCGCCTGCTCGATCTGTGTCTTGACCACCGCCGCCTGCGCCTGGGCGTCGCGGAAGCTCTGCGCGTAGTCGAGGTTGGTGAGCTGCACGTCGGTCACGTCGAGGTGGTAGAGCGACTTGGCGCGCTCCTTGACGATGGCGTCGACGCGCGAAACCAGCGCGCCGCGCTTCTCCGCCACGTCGCTGACGTTCACGGTGCCAGCCGCGATCTTCCACTCGTTGATCACCATCGAGCGCAGGTTCTGCTCGTAGCCCTGGTTGTGCACGAACAGGTAGCCGACCTCGTCCACCGGCACCTGGTACTGCACGGTCAGCACCGCGTCGATCTCCTGGTTGTCGATGGTGTAGGTGTTGAGCTGCGGAGTCTCGAACTGCTGCGTGTCGGTCGGGAAATAGTGCACCGCGCCGAAGAACGGCCATTTCAGGTGGAAGCCCGGATCGGCGATGCCGGCATAGGCGCCGGCGTTGGTGATCACCGCGCGCTGGTTCGGCTGCACCTCGTAGCCGGTGCTGAGGATGCAGGCGGCGATCAGCAGGAAGCCCAGGCTGATCGCGATCGCCCTCGGGCTGACGACCGACAGCGACCAGGGGCGCTTGGGCGCGGGGCCGGTGTTCCAATCCATCGCAGGCTCCCTCAGCCCACCGGTCGGGCGCGGGCCTCGGCGACCAGTCTTAGCACCAAAGGGGTCAGGCGTCGCACGATGATGGCGACGCCGGCCGGGGCGGGGTGTATCCCGTCGCCCTGGTTGAGGGCGCGGTCGCCGGCGACGTCCTGGAGGAAGAACGGGTCGTAGATCAGGCCGGGATGCCGCGACAGGCGGTCGAACACGCTGCGGAACGCTTGCCCGTAGCCAGCGCCGAGGTTGGGCGGCGCATACATGCCGCTGAGCAGCACCGGGACGTGCCGGGCGTCGAGCCGGTCGAGGATGGCGCCGAGGTTGCGCTCCATCTGGCCGGGATCGAGCCCGCGCAGCCCGTCATTGGCGCCCAGCTCCAGGATCGCCGCGTCCGGATGGTCGCCCAGCGCCCAATCCAGCCGGGCCAGCCCGCCGGCGCTGGTGTCGCCGGACACGCCGGCGTCGAGCACGGTGGCGTGGGCGTCGGCCTTGTCCAGCGCCGCCTGGAGCCGCGCCACGAAGCCCTGGTCGTGCGGCAGGCCATAGCCGGCGGTGAGGCTGTCGCCCAGCGCCATGATCCGGATCGTGCGCGGGGCGGGATCGGCGTTCACGGTCGTGGCGGCTCCGACGCACAGCAGGACCGCGGCGGCGATCCGGCGGACCGTGCCGCGACCTCCCTTGGTGGCGCGTCCGACGCGGCCATATGGAGCCTTCATGGATGGACAGATGCCTTCGGGTGACCGGCCCGCGCTGGTGGAAGCGCGCGACCTTTGGCTGACGGTGCCCGCGCGCCCCGGCGCGGTCAACACGAGCCGCAAGCAGGGCCGCCCGGCGGAAACGCTCGACATCGTGCGCGCGATGTCGCTGACGGTGGCGGCCGGCGAGTCCGTGGGCGTGGTCGGTCCGTCCGGCTCCGGCAAGACCAGCCTGCTGATGCTGCTGGCCGGGCTGGAGCGGCCGAGCCGCGGGGAGGTGCTGGTCGACGGCATCGACCTGGCGACGCTGGACGAGGACGCGCGCGCCCGGTTCCGCGGCCGGCGCATCGGCATCGTGTTCCAGTCCTTCCACCTGATCCCGACCATGACCGCGCTGGAGAACGTCGCGGTGCCGCTGGAGCTGGCCGGTCGCCGCGACGCGTTCGCAGTGGCAGAGGGAGCGCTGCGCGAGGTCGGGCTCGGGCAGCGGCTCGGACACCTGCCGGGACAGCTCTCCGGCGGCGAGCAGCAGAGGGTGGCGCTGGCGCGCGCCTTCGCGCCGCGCCCGGCGCTGCTGCTGGCCGACGAGCCGACCGGCAACCTCGACGCCCGCACCGGCGACACGGTGCAGGAGCTGTTGTTCGCGTTGCAGCGCACGCACGGCACCGGGCTGCTGCTGATCACCCACGACGCGGCGCTGGCGGCGCGCTGCGACCGCAGGCTGGCGGTGTCGGACGGGCGCTTGTCCGCGGTGCTGGAGGACGCAGCGGCATGAGCGGCACGGCGGCGTCGGCGCCCGGGAGCATCTTCCGGCTGGCGCTGCGGCTGGCGTTGCGGGACTGGCGCGGCGGACGCGGCGCGCTCCGCGGCATGGGCATCGTGCTGCTGTGCCTGGCGCTCGGGGTGGCGGCGATCGGCACCATCGGCGGCCTGCGCGACGCGATCCAGCAGGGGGTCGCGGAGCAAAGGCGTGCGATCCTGGGCGGCGACCTGGCGATCGAGGACAACCAGCCGCTTCCGACCGAACTGTCCCGGTTCCTGCAGGACCGCGGCGCGCGAACCTCGGCGGTGCTGCGCATGCGCACCATGGCCTACGGGCCGGACGGGCGGCGCATGCTGGTGGAGCTGTCCGCCGTGGACCAGGCCTACCCGCTGGTGGGAGCGGCGACCTTGGACGGCGGCACGGGGCTGCAGGCGGCGCTGGCAGCACCCGCGTCCCCGCCCGGCCTGGCGGCGGATCCGCTGGTGGCGGACCGGATCGGGCTGCAGCCCGGCGGGACGGTGCGGATCGGCGACGAGCGCCTGCGCGTGCTGCCGAACCTGGACAAGGTGCCGGACTCCGCCGGCCAGACCGCGCTGGCGCCGTCGGTGGTGATCGCGCGGCCGGCGCTGGACGCGGCCGGGCTGGTACGGCCGGGCACGTTGCTGACCACGTCGCTGCGGGTGGCGCTGCCGGACGGGCCGCCGCACGAGACCGCGCGGGCGCGGCTCGGCCGGGCGCAGGCGCTGGCGCAGGCGGTCGCGGACGCGTTTCCCGGCGAGGCCTGGCGCGTGCGCGACATCGACGACGCGGCGCCGGCGCTGACGCGGGCGGTGGGGCAGGTGGCGCTGTTCATGACGCTGATCGCGCTGGCGGCGCTGCTGCTGGGCGGCATGGGCGTGGCGGCGGGGGTGTCGAGCTGGCTCGAATCACGAATCGGCACGATCGCGGTGCTGCGTGCGGTGGGCGCGCCGCCCCGGCTGGCGGCGCTGGTGGTCGGGCTGCAGGTGGCCGCCCTGTGCGCGGTGGGCATCATGCTCGGCATGGCGGTCGGGCTCGTGCTGCCGCCGCTGGCGGTGCGGGCGCTAGGCGGGCTGCTGCCGGTGGCGCCGCACGAGGGGCTGCAATGGGCGCCGGTGCTGCTGGCCTCCGCCTTCGGCGTCGTGGTGGCAGCCCTGTTCGCGCTGTCGCCGTTGTACCGTGCGGTATCGGTGCCGCCCTCGGTGCTGTTCCGCGGGCCGGCGGGAGTGGCCGGGCCGGGACGGGAGCAGCGCATCGCGACTGGGACGGCGCAGGTCGGGCTCGCGTCGCTGCTGGTGCTGCTGGCGGTGCTGACCGCGCCGAACCGCAGGCTGGCGTTCGGGTTCTGCGTCGTGGCCGGGCTGGTGCTGCTGCTGTTCCGGCTGGCGGCGATGGCGATGGCGACCGCGGCCCGGTTGCTGCCGCGGCCGGTGGCGGGCCCGGGCGTGCCGCGCATGGCGATCCGGCTCGGGCTGGCGGCGCTGGGACGGCCGGCGGCGCCGGCGGGGCCGCTGCTGCTGGCGCTGGGCGCCGGCCTGACCGTGCTGGCGACGATCGCACTGGCGGAAGGAGACCTGCGCGCCTCCTTGTTCGACCAACTGCCCAGGCACGCGCCGTCGTTCTACTTCATCGACATACAGCCGGACGAGATGCAGCGCTTCGAGGCGGCGGTGCGCGGCGTGCCGTCCGCCGGCCAGGTGCGGTCGCTGCCGAGCCTGCGCGAGCGGGTGGTGGCGGTGGACGGGGTGCCGGCGGAGCGGGTGGCCGCCACCCCCGGCACGCGCTGGGCGTTGCGCGGCGACCAGGGGCTGACGATCGCGCCAGCGCCGCCGCCGGATACGCACATGGCAGCGGGGCGCTGGTGGCCGGCCGGCTATGACGGGCCGCCGCTGCTGTCGTTCGACGCCGGGCTCGCCGCGGGGTGGGGAGTGCATGTCGGCTCGGTGATCCGGCTCAACGTGCTGGGCCGCGACATCGACCTGCGCGTGGCCAGCCTGCGCAACGTGGACTGGCGCTCGCTGCAGCTCAACTTCGCCTTCATCGCCTCGCCCGGCCTCCTGTCGGCGGCGCCGCACTCGATGGTCGCCACCGTCGCATCCAACGGCACGCCGGCAGGCGACGCGGCGATCCTGGCGGCGGTGACCGACGCGTTGCCCAACGTGTCCGGGATCCGGGTGGCGGACGTGCTGGCGCAGCTCGGCAGCATCGTCGGCCGACTGGCCTGGGCGCTGGCGGCGATCGGCGGGGTGGCGCTGTTGTCGGGAGCGCTGGTGCTGGCCGCCACGCTGGCGGCGGCGCAGCGGCAGCGCGTGGCGGAGGCGGCGGTGCTGCGGGTGCTGGGTGCGACTGGACCGCAGCTCCGGGCAGCCTGGCTGGTCGAGTTCGCGGTGCTGGGAAGCGTGGCAGGCGTCTGCGCGGGAATGATCGGCGGCGGGCTGAGCTGGCTGCTGATGCGTGAGGTGCTCGGCGCGCGCTGGGTGTTCCTGCCCTGGACCCTGTTCGGGGTGGGTGCCGCTTCGATCCTGCTGATGCTGGCTGCCGGGTATCTCGCCACTCGCCGGGCGCTGGCGGCGAGCCCGGCGATCCTGCTTCGCGGCTGATCCCCTTCCCGGCACCGACCGGGAAGGGAGCAATGGCCCTACTCTGCGCTGGTATGCCCGCCGTGCAGCAGCGAGCTGGTCATCGGGCGCGGGATCATCGTCCAGAGGCCATGCGACTCGGACGGTTCTGGTTCGGAGCGGACAAGGTCGAAGCCGGCGCGGCGCAGCGCGCGGATCGACACGAGATCGAGATGCGGCACCGCATCGCGAATGTCCGACAGGTCTTGCATGGTCAGGTTGGTCTGCATCGTTCTGATCCCCTTGCCGCCTGTGGCGGCCTGATGTTCGATCCTGTCTTGCGCAGGATTGAAATCCATTTCTGATCCGTTCGTCGCCGGTTGGCAACGGTTCCAATTTTTGGGCTGGACAGCGACGCGTCGGGCTTCACTGCCCCACGCCAACGGCTCCACATGGACAACGTTGCAGGCCGCACGACCGCGACCGGATCATGAAACCGCGAGCGTCGCCGATGCCTGTCCGCGCGATGACCGGCCGGTCACCTGCCGGGCGCGATTCCAGCCGGCCCGACATTGTGCCGGCTGGAATCGCCGCCACGGCGGCGGCGTCGGTCCGCGGCCTTCTGGCCATACTTGCCCGGTCCCGTGGTTGACCGCGGGCGGCGGCCGTGCCGACGATGCTCCCCAAGCAGCACGAGCCGGGATCAAGTCCGGCCAGCGGGGGGCTCTTGATGACGGACGAGGTGTTTCACGTGAAGCCGGCGCTGGCAGCGTCGGCGCACGTCAACGCGGCGCGGCTTGGGCTGATGACCAACCAGGCGCTGCGCGATCCGGACGGGTTCTGGCTGGAGCAGGCGCGTCGGCTGGACTGGGTGCGGGCGCCCACGCTGGCCGGCGGCGGCGACTTTACCGGCGAGGTGCGGCTGTCCTGGTTTTCCGACGGCGTCCTGAACGCCTCGGTCAACTGCCTGGACCGGCACCTGCACGATGGCGGGCGCACCGCGCTGATCTGGCAGGGCGAGGCGGAGGACGACGTGCGCCGCGTCAGCTTCCAGGCGCTGCACGACGAGGTGTGCCGGCTGGCCAACGTGCTCAAGGCGCTGGGGGTGCGCCGCGGCGACCGGGTGGCGACCTACCTGCCGATGGTGGTGGAGAGCGTGGTGGCGATGCTGGCCTGCGCCCGCATCGGCGCCGTGCACGTGGTGATGTTCGCGGGCTTCTCCGCCGCCGGCGTCGCCAACCGGCTGCGCGACAGCGGGGCGGTGCTGCTGGTCACCGCCGACGAGGGCAGGCGCGGCGGCCGCCGGATCGCGCTCAAGGCGCTGGCCGACGCGGCGCTGGACCTGCTGGACGCCGAAGACGGTGGCTCAGGCGGCAGCCCGGTGCGGCAGGTTCTGGTGGTGCCGGTGACCGGGGCCGCCGTGCCGATGCGGCCCGGGCGCGACCTCGACTACGCGGTTCTGGTGGCGGCCGCGTCGCCGGACTGCGCGCCCGAGCCGATGGCGGCCGAGGACCCGCTGCTGATCCTCTACACCTCCGGCAGCACCGGGGCGCCGAAGGGGCTGCTGCACACCACCGGCGGCTACCTGCTCTGGGCCAGCCTGACCCAGGAGATCGTGTTCGACCATCGCGCCGGCGACGTGTTCTGGTGCACCGCCGACCTCGGCTGGGTGACCGGGCACTCCTACGTGGTCTACGGCCCGCTGAGCAACGGCGGCACCACCGTGTTGTTCGAGGGCACGCCGTCCTGGCCGGAGCCCGGGCGCTGGTGGCGGGTGATCGACAAGCACCGCGTCAACGTCTTCTACACCGCCCCCACCGCGATCCGCGCGCTGATGCGCGAGGACCGCGCGGTGCTGGCGGCGAGTGCCCGCGACAGCCTGCGCGTGCTGGGCTCGGTCGGCGAGCCGATCAACCCGGAAGCGTGGCTGTGGTTCCACGAGCAGGTCGGCGGCGGGCGCTGCCCGCTGGTGGACAGTTGGTGGCAGACCGAGACCGGCGGCATCATGATAGCACCCCTGCCGGGGGCGGTGGCGCAGAAGCCGGGCTCGGCCACGCTGCCGCTGCCGGGCGTGTGTGCGGTGCTGGTCGGTGCCGACGGGGCCGTGCTGGAAGGCCCGACGCCGGACGGCGAGGCGGACGGCCGTCTGTGCATCGCCCGGTCCTGGCCGGGGCAGGCGCGCACCATCTGGGGCGACCACGCGCGCTACGTGCAGACCTACTTCTCGGCGTTCCCGGGGCTTTACTTCTCCGGCGACGGCGCCCGGCGGGACGCGGACGGCTACTACTGGATCACCGGTCGTGTGGACGACGTGATCAACGTGTCGGGGCACCGGATCGGCTCGGCCGAGGTGGAAGCCGCGATCGGCTCGCACGCGGCGGTGGCGGAGAGTGCGGTGATCGGGGTGCCGCACGACCTCAAGGGGCAATCGCTGATGGCGTTCGTGATCCTGCGCGGCGGCGAGGCGCCGCCTGGCCTGGAGGCGGAGCTGGCGCGCCATGTCGGGCACATGCTGGGCCGCTACGCGGTGCCGGACCGGGTGCTGCTGGTGGCGGACCTGCCCAAGACCCGGTCGGGCAAGATCATGCGCCGCATCCTGCGCAAGGTGGCCACCGGCGAGCACGACCAGCTCGGCGACGTGTCCACCCTGGCCGATCCCACCGTGGTCGACGCCCTGGTCGCCCGGATCGGGCACCAGGGCGGGCGGTAGGGCCGGATGTCCACCACCACCACGCTGCCCGCGGTCGAGAGCGACATCCCGGCCCGGCTCGACCGGCTGCCCTGGTCGGGCTTCCACCTGCTGGTGGTCTCGGCACTCGGCATCACCTGGATCCTGGACGGGCTCGAGGTCACCATCGTCGGGTCGATCGGGCCGGCGCTGCAGGACCGCCGCACGCTCGGGCTGTCGATGATGCAGGTCGGCAGCGCCGCCTCGGCCTACCTCACCGGCGCGGTGCTGGGGGCGCTGCTGTTCGGCCGGCTGACCGACCAGGTCGGACGCAAGCGGATCTTCAACGTGACGCTCGGGCTCTACATCGTAAGCGTGTTCGGCACCGCCTGCGCCTGGGGACCGATGAGCTTCGTGGTGTTCCGGTTCCTGACCGGGTTCGCGATCGGCGGCGAGTACGCGGCGATCAACTCGGCGATCGACGAGCTGATCCCGGCCAAGGTGCGCGGGCGGGTCGACCTGTTCGTGAACGGGTCGTTCTGGATCGGCGCCGCGGCCGGCGCGGTGGTGGCGCTGCTGCTGCTGCGCAACGGGATCTCGGCGCATGGCTGGCGGATCGGCTTCGCCGCCGGCGGCGTGATGGCGTTCCTGGTGCTGTTCCTGCGTCACTGGGTGCCGGAAAGCCCGCGCTGGCTGCTCACCCACGGCTATGTCGAGGAGGCCGAGGCGACCACGCGGCGGATCGAGGCGTGGGTGGAGACCGCGACCGGGGTGGCGCCGGGGCCGGCCTGCCAGACCATCACGGTGCATCCGCGTCGCAATTTCAGCTTCGGCCTGATCTTCCGGGCAATGATCGACGGCTACAAGATGCGCTCGGCGCTGGCGCTGCTGCTGATGGTGGCGCAGGCGTTCCTGTACAACGCCGTGTTCTTCACCTATGGCCAGGTGCTGACCAGCTCCGAAGGCGTGTCGCCGAGCCGGGTCGGGCTGTTCATCCTGCCGCTGACCATCGGCAACGTCCTCGGTCCGTTCCTGCTGGGGCGGCTGTTCGACACCGTCGGCCGCAGGCGGATGATCTTCGCCACCTTCGGCACGGCTGGCGTGCTGATGCTGGTCGTGGCGGCGCTGTTCGCGGCCGGGGAGCTGACCGCGCTGACGCAGACGCTGGGCTGGATGGCGGTCTTCTTCTTCGCCTCGCCGGCGGCCAGCGCCGCCTACCTGACCGCGAGCGAGATCTTCCCGCTGGAAACCCGGGCGATGGCGATCTCCATCTTCTACGTGCTTGGCACGCTGATCGGCGGGGTCGGCGCGCCCTACCTGTTCGCCCGGCTGATCCAGATGGGTGGCCGGGTGCCGTTGTCGCTGGGCTACGGCGGCGCCGCGCTGCTGATGCTGGCGGGCGGGGCGATGGCGCTGCGGTTCGGGGTCGACTGCGAAGGCAAGTCGCTGGAGGAGGTGGCCCGGCCGCTGTCGAGCTGACGTCGTTGCCGGGTCTTGGCGTTAAACAAACGGAAACCTTCGACATCTAGACCTGTCGGCGCCGTGCGGGCGCGTCCGCGCCCGGCGGATGGGCGTTTCCGGCTGTGCAACGATCGATCAAACCATGAGGCCCGTGGCCCCCGCCCAGGGTCTCCACCCGTCCCGGCGCGGCGTGCTGGCCGGGGCGGGCGGGCTGGTGCTGTCCGGATGCTCGCCGGCGGCGGTGCTGAACGTGCTGGCGCCGGACCGGCTGGCCGCCGAGGGCGTGCGTTACGGGGGCGGGCCGCGCCAGCGCCTCGACATCTACCGGCCGCCCGGCAACGGGCCGTTCCCGGTGATGACGTTCCTTTATGGCGGCGCGTGGGACAGCGGCGACCGGTCGATATACCGGTTCGTCGGCGACGCGTTCGCGTCGCACGGCATCCTGACCGTGATTCCGGACTACCGGCTGTGGCCGGAGGTCCGCTATCCGGCGTTCCTGCAGGACTGCGCGCTGGCGCTGGCCTGGATCCGCGCCAACATCGCCGTCTATGGCGGAAGCGGCTCCGCCCCGGCGCTGATCGGGCACTCGGCCGGCGCCTACAACGCGGCCATGCTGGCGCTCGACCCGTCCCTGCTGGGAGCATTGGGGCGGTCGCCGCGCGGCGACCTGTCGCGCGTGGTCGGGCTGGCCGGCCCTTACGACTTCCTGCCTCTGCATGGCGATACGCTGCGGGCCGTGTTCGGGCCCGGTCCGGCCGGTCCCTCCACGCAGCCGATCAGCCATGTCGACGGCCGCAACCCGCCGATGCTGCTGCTGGCCGGCACCGCGGACCGGACGGTGCGGCCGGCGAACACGATCCGGCTTGCCGCCCGGATACGGGCCAGCAACGGTCCGGTCGAGGAGCGGCTCTACCCGGGTGTGGACCACCTCCAGATCGTCGGCGCGATCGGCCGGCCGCTGCAGTCGCTGGCGCCGACCCTGCACGACTGCCTGGCCTTCCTGCGCGGCTAAAGCAGATCCCGATCAGGTGAAGATACCAGTCCGAAACAACAGGCTAGGACAATTGAGGTGAACCCAGGTGAACGGAAAATGCTCCAAGGGCATCCGGGAATGGCACCGGACCGTAATGTCGGCATGACGCACGTTCCATCCACACAGGTGCCCGATAACCGCCGCCCGATGACGACCCCCCGATGACGACCCTGGCCGTGGCGCCAGACTGGTTTATGCTGCCGGCGTTCTGGAAAGGGCCGTGGCGGAGCATGGACGAACGAGAGGTGCCGGCCGCCGAGACCGAGACCACGCGGTTGCTGCGGTCCTGCGCCGAGGGCGATCAGGCGGCGTTCCGGCGCCTCTACGAGCTGCAATCGCCAAGGCTATACGGGCTGGCGCTGCGGCTGCTGCAGCAGCCGGCGCTGGCCTCGGACGCGGTGCACGACGCGTTCGTGCAGGTGTGGCGGCGCGCCGCCCGGTTCGACCCGTCGCGCAACGCGGGCGAGGCTTGGCTCGCCAGCCTGCTGCGCTACCGGGCGATCGACATCCTGCGCCGGCGCTCGCGCGAGCAGTACGGCGTCGAGCGACGGGAACAAGCGGACGACTCGCCGGACGCGTTCGACCAGCTCGCCGGGCAGGCCGACACCGAGGCGCTGCACCGCTGCCTGCAGGAGCTCGAGGAGGCGCAGCGACGCGCGATCGGGCTGGCGTTCCTGGACGGGCTGTCGCATGTCGAGCTCGCGTCGCGGCTGAGCGCGCCGCTCGGCACGGTGAAGTCGTGGGTGCGTCGCGGGCTGCTCAGCCTGCGCCGCTGCCTCGAAGCGTGAGCGGCACCTTCCCGTCGGAGCCGGACGAGGCGCTGACGGTACTGGCCGGCGAGTACGTGCTGGGCACGCTGCCGCGCGACGAGGCGGTGCGGGTCGAGGCCGAGGCGGACCGCGACTCGGTGCTGGCGGGGGCCATCGCCGACTGGGAGCGCCGACTGGCGCCGCTGTTGTTCTCGGTGGCGGCGGTGGCGCCGCCGACGGTGCTGTGGCCGCGAATCGCTGCGACCGCGTTCGCAGGCGCGGACCGGCGGTCCAGACCGGGCACGGCGCGGGACCGGCCTCGAAGCCTCCTGCGCAGCCTGCCGGTGTGGCGCGGGGTCGCCGCCGGCGGCCTGCTCGCCGCCGCCGTGTCCGGGATCGCGCTGTTGGCCCGGCCGCCGGCCCCGGTTCCGGTCGCGGTGCTGGCGCCGCTCGGCGCCGCGCGGCCGGCCTTCGTGCTGGAAGCCGCGCGCGACGGCAGCCTCCTTGTGGTGCCGATCCAGCCGGCGCCGGTCCCGGCGGGGCGCGACCTGGAGCTGTGGTCCCTGGCCGAGGGGGCGAAACTGCCGCACCCGCTCGGCGTGTTGCCGGCGGGACGGATGCTGCGCCTCGCCGCCGACCGGCTGCCGGCAGGGCCGGCGCAGATCCTGGTCAGCCTGGAGCCGGAAGGCGGCTCGCCCACTGGCCTTCCGACCGGACCGGTGCTCTACGGGGCCGCCATCGGGCGTCCGGAGTGACGCCGGCGACCAGCGGACGGCCTGCCTCATGGATTGCCCGGATCCTGTCACGGAACGCTGGCTTCGGCTGCGACTGAGCGGACTGGCGCCGGCGCGGCCGTCGCCCTGGACCGGACCGGATGCAGACGAGGAGGCGGGCGTCCGCCGGGCCGCGGTGCTGGTGCCGATCGTGCTCGGTACCTCGCCATCGGTGCTGCTGACGCGACGCTCCGCGCTGCTGCGCCATCACCCCGGCCAGGTGAGCTTCCCCGGCGGCCGCGCCGACCCGGAGGATGCCGACGCGGTCGCCACCGCCCTGCGCGAGGCGCAGGAGGAGGTCGGGATCGATCCGCGCCTGGTGGAGGTGCTGGGCCGGCTGCCGCGGCAGAGGACCCACGCCGGCGGGTTCAGCATCGTGCCGGTAGTGGCGCTGCTGTCGCCGCACGCCACCTGGCGTGCCTCGGAGGGCGAGGTCGCGGCGATCTTCGGGCTGCCCCTGGCGGTGCTGACCGATCCCGAGGCGCCGCGCCTGATCGAGACCGGACCACGCGCCGGCGCCTGGTCCTGGCCGCATCCGCAGGAGGACATCTGGGGTGCGACGGCCGCGATCCTGCTGTCGCTGTCGCGGCTGCTGCGGGACTAGGGTCCGGACCCCGGGTTGCCTGGATGGAGAGCGGAAGATCCGTATCCATCTGGCGAGCACCATGATGAGTAGTCATCGGTCTTTCGCAGCATCTTGGCGATCGGCGCCAACCAGTTCTACCTCCCTGTCGCATCAATGCCTGGTTGAGATCAGCGCTTGAGGCAATTCTACATGCCTGTCGTACAGATCCGACAGAACGTTAGGATATGGAGCATTACGTTTGACTCGTGCCAGGGTAGTGTTGGTGTTCCTTGTAGGTGTCCTTGTGGGCATCCCGGTTTCGGCAAGTCTTCCATTCACCGCAGAGAGTATGGCGGATCGAGTGGCTGCATTCGTGTTTGGTGTCGGCTGTAAAGCGGTTCAGGTAGATAAATACCTAGCGCCTGGGGGAAGGTTCCTAGCCTCGGTAACACGGTCAGACTGCAACGCAGGCGAACGATATACCTATAAGCTTCGCCTTGAACCGGCTTCTTCACAAACGGGGGCTGGTATATTCCACTCGATATAATAAACAATGGTGACGGTTATGATAAGCCTCTAGTAGAGTGGACAACCAAAAAATCCATCATGATCACGTCCTATGATACGTCTACTTCTGGTAGTTCTACTGAAGTATTTGACCAAGAAGGTGAAGGGATTAGCGTAAAAACAGTTTTCGCAAGGCCTCCTTCCTCGGAAAATAAATGATTGATTGCACCCTTCATACCCATCCAGCGAATGCCTGCTTGGTGTCAGGCGGGTATGACGGCCTGAGTTGCCGATGCCGACCAGTCCCATGGCAAGAGGTCTGCGAGGTCGCGAGCGGGTTGGTCTGCAATGCGGCGCAAGACATCGGCGAGCCAAGCACGCGGGTCGACGTTGTTCAGCTTGGCGGTGATGATCGGCGTGTAGACGTCGGCGGCGCGGACGCCGCGATCGGACTTGGCGAACAACCAGGGTTTCCGCCCCGTGCCTCGACACGGGTGCCTGTGAACCAGGGGACCGACCACACGTGAAGCCCTGAATGTCGATCCGCTCTCGTCAAAGCGGGAGCGTTGACGGGCTTCGCACCTTTCCCCGACACGCTGGCTTGGATGAACCTTCTCCCATTCATGCTGGCTCGCTCTGGTCTGCGAGCATCTTTGCCGGTTCCGCCGACCGGCTCCTGTGCTCCTTCAGGTGACCGCCCGGATCCCCTCGGCTTCGGCGGCGTACAGCGCCATCTCGTCCAGCACCCTGGCGCCGAGGGCCGCCTCGAACCGGTCCCGCTCGCCGTCCGCCAGCACGTCCGGCCGGTCGTCGCGGCCGAGGTTGGAGCGG
This sequence comes from Lichenicola sp., assembly GCA_965198655.1. Classification (GTDB taxonomy): domain Bacteria; phylum Pseudomonadota; class Alphaproteobacteria; order Acetobacterales; family Acetobacteraceae; genus Lichenicola. Next base: position 1,006,707 of record OZ240668.1, read on the forward strand.
AAGATGCCGGCGGCGCTGACGGGAAGGAAGTCCTCGTACAGGATCGGCTCCGCCCCGCCCGGACGGAAGAAGGCGAGGCCGGCGTCACGCATGTCCTCCAGGTCATCGGGAAACGCGGCGAAGGCCTGGCGCATGACAGCCTCCCGCGGCGCCCCGTCGGTGATGGCGGCCTGCGCCTGGGCGAGCAGCCGGTCGTAGAGCGTGCGGCCTTCCGGCGTGAGGGCGGCGCCGCGCTGCTCGATCTCGCCGAAGCGGGCGGTGTGGGTGCCGGCCAGGTCGCCCTTGGGGCCTGGGAACAGCACCGGCTCGCTCAGCGCCTGGAAGCTGGTCTGCCGCAGCAGGATCGGCACCTGCCGGCGCGGCGGCCCCTCGATCACGGCCTTCGGGTTCATCCCGGCCTCGCGCATCGCCGCCTGCGCGGCGTCGATGTCGCGAGTGCGCGGGGTCAGGTGGTTAAGGTGCGGGCCGCGGAAGCAGACCACGTCGGCCACCAGCGGATGCGCCGCCTTCAGGCGCGCGTAGAGGGCGGCGTCCACCGCGGCGGTACGATGCCAGCGGAACACCTGCAGCGCCTCGACGACGAACGCGTCCGCGTCGGCCTTCGGCAGGCCACCCTCCGCCTCGGCCAGCGCCAGCAGGTCGAGCAGGCGGGAGGACGCGATGGAGCGCCGGGACAGGATCGCGGCCGCTTCCTCGCGCAGGGCGGGATCGGCGATCAGCTCCAGGCGAAGCAGGGAGGTGAACACCCGGAACGGGCTGGTCGCCAGCCCGCGCGCGGTGATCGGCCGGAAGGCGGTGGAATGCACCGGCACGCCGGCCGGGGCGAGGTCGTAGTAGCCGACCGGATGGAGGCCCATCACCGCGAACAGCCGCGCCACCAGGACCAGCTCGGGCGCGGTGCCGAGCCGGATCGCGCCGTGGCGCTCGACCTCCAGGCGCGTGTCGGCGCCGCCCGGGGCGGAGCGGTTGGTGCGGGCCACCAGGGCCAGCAGGTCGCCGTAGAGCGGCACCTCCTCGCGATACATCGCCGACAGCGCCTCGGAGAACCGGGCGCGAAGCGTGTCGGGATCGACGGGAACGGCGTGCGGCATGGAGAAAAGCCTTAGCGCGAGAAGCGGGTGGACAGCAGGATCATGGAGGTGGTGCGCAGCACGCCGTCGAGCGCGCCGATCTGGTCGATCACCTGGTCGAGCTCGGCGGTGGAAGTTCCCGACACCACCGCGATCAGGTCGACCTGCCCGCTGACCGCGTGCAGCTCGCGCACGGGGGCGAGCTTGCGCAGCATCCCCTCCACCGCGCCGGTCTGCTTCGGCGCCAGGGTGATCAGCACGTGCGCACGCACCGCCCCGTCGGCGGGCGCTGCCGTGCGGACGGTATAGCCGAGGATGGCGCCGCTGCGCTCCAGGCGCTCGATCCGGCCCTGCACGGTGGTACGCGACAGGCCGAGCCGCCGGCCGAGCACGGCGGCGGGCAGACGCGCATTGGCGGTCAGCAGCTCGATGAGCTGCCGGTCGGTGGCATCCGGCTGCATCGCCGGACGGTAACCGCCGGCTTCGGGCTGTCAACCGCGTCCGGCCTCGGGCTGCAGGCCGGCTCCGGTCGGCGCCGACGCGGCGGGATGGCCGGCCACCCCGTTGGTCCAGTTTGAACCCGACCCGCAACGGGTAACCGCCGCCCCTGCCGCGCCAGCAACCAGGCGATCGCCTGGCGGCATCGTCCCGACGACAGCATGGGCGTGCGTCCCGCCGGGTCCCGGATCAGGGGTTTCTCGCACACGTGGTCGTGCAGGGTGATCGTGTGAACAAGCGGGCCGGCTTCGTCGTTGGTCCGATCATCCAAAGAAGGAGAACGGCCATGGCCCTGTTCAGCAAGCCGATCAAGACGCTCGACGACCTGTTCGTGCACATGCTGCAGGACATCTATTACGCCGAGCACCAGATCACCAAGGCGCTGCCGCAGATGATCGGCAAGGCCACCGACCAGAGCGTCAGGAACGCGTTCCAGATCCACCTGCAGGAAACCGAGGACCAGATCGTCCGGCTGGACAAGGTGTTCGGCCTCCATGGCAGCGAGGCGAAGGCGGTAACCTGCGAGGCGATCGACGGAATCATCAAGGAAGCCAAGGAAACCTTCAGCGACATCGCCGACCAGGCGGTGATGCACACGGCGCTGATCGCCTCGGCGCAGGCGGTCGAGCATTACGAGATAACCCGCTACGGCACGCTGGCGGCGCTGGCCAAGCAGCTCGGCCACGCCGACATCGCCGCCCTGCTGGAGCAGACGCTGCTGGAGGAAAAGGCGGCCGATCAGAAGCTGACCGCGCTGGCGGCCGGCAGCATCAACCGGCACGCCGCGGCGGCCTGATTCCCGGCCCGATCCCGCCCCGGCACCGCCATGCATGGCGATGGCGATGCCGGCGGGGGGGCCAACGGTCGGGCCGATTTGCCCAGCCCTTTCGGGTCGCCTAGAAGCGGCGCCATTGCGGAAGGGCGCCCATGCTGCAGATCGACGGCCTCACCTTCAACGCCTGGGGACGGCGCTTCTTCGACCGCGCCTCGGTCAGCCTGCCCAACCCGTCCAAGGTCGGGCTGGTGGGACGCAACGGCGTCGGCAAGTCGACGCTGTTCAAGCTGATCAAGGGCGAGCTGCAGCCCGACGGCGGCGAGCTGGGCATTCCACGGTCGGCGCGCCTGGCGACGGTGGACCAGGAACATCCCGCGACCCCGGTCAGCCTGCTCGACACCATCCTGGCCGCCGACACTGAGCGGGCGTCGTTGCTGGCCTCGCTGGAAACGGCCGACCCGGAGCACATGGGCGAGATCTGGTCGCGCCTGATGGAGATCGACGCCGACACCGCGCCCGCGCGGGCGGCAGAGATCCTGGGCGGGCTCGGCTTTTCCACCGCCGACCTCGACCGGCCGATGGCCGAGTTCTCCGGCGGCTGGCGCATGCGGGTGGCGCTGGCGGCGGCGCTGTTCGCGACCCCCGACCTGCTGCTGCTGGACGAGCCGACCAACTACCTCGACCTGGAGGGCGCGCTGTGGCTGGAAGCGCGGCTGGCGCGCTATCCGCACTCGGCGCTGATCATCAGCCACGACCGCGAACTGCTGAACAACTCGGTCGACTTCATCCTGCACATCACCGAGCGCCGTCTTGAGCTCTACACCGGCGGCTACGACAGCTTCGAGAAGCAGCGCGCGGAGAAGATCCGGCTGCAGAGCGCGCAGCGGGTGAAGCAGGAAGCCGAGCGGGCGCACCTGCAATCCTTCGTCGACCGGTTCAAGGCGTCCGCCGCCAAGGCGGCGCAGGCGCAGAGCCGGGTGAAGCGGCTGGCCAAGATGGAGCCGATCACCGCCACCGTGGAGGAGCGGGTGTCGCCGTTCCTGCTTCCCTCGCCGCCGCGCCCGCTGGCACCGCCCCTGATGCGCCTGGAAGGGGTCGAGGTCGGCTATGGCGACGAGCCGGCGGTGCTGCGCGGGCTCGACCTAAGGCTGGATCTGGACGACCGGATCGGGCTGCTGGGGGTGAACGGCGCCGGCAAGTCCACTTTCGCCAAGATGGCGGCCGGCGCGCTCGGCATCCGCTCCGGCCGCATGACGCGCAGCAGCCGTATGGAGGTGGGCTGGTTCCACCAGCACCAGATCGAGGCGCTGGACCCCGACCAGACCCCGCTCGACATCATGCGCGAGGCGCGGCTGCAGGACAGCGACCAGTCGCACCGCTCCCGGCTGGCGCAGTTCGGTATCGGCTTCGACAAGCAGGGCACCACGGTCGCGGCGCTGTCGGGCGGCGAGCGGGCCAGGCTGCTGCTCAACCTGGTGGCGATGGCGGCACCCCACCTGCTGATCCTGGACGAGCCGACCAACCACCTGGACATCGACAGCCGGCGGGCGCTGCTGGACGCGCTGAACGAGTACGAGGGGGCGGTGATCCTGATCACCCATGACCGCTCGCTGATGGAGCTGGTCGCCGACCGGCTGTGGCTGGCGGCTGACAACACCGTGGTGCCGTTCGACGGCGACATGGACGACTACGCCCGTCACGTGCTGGACCGCGCCCGCGGCGGCACCGCAGCGCCGAGCCAGGCGGCGTCGCGGGAGAAGCGGGCGAAGAAGCAGCGCCGGGCGTGAGCGGACCGTCCCAACGGGCCCGGAAAACGTGCTAGGTCTCGTCGGATGATCCGCACCGGCCCATCCCGCCCGTTCCGAATCCGCTTGTTCCGGAACCGCTGGATGGAGCTGACCACGCTGACGCCGTTCCCGCTGTTCCTGCCGGTCTGGCTGCTGGCGCTGGCGGCGGTGGCGGCGGTAGCGGTGCGCGCGGTCGGGACGATGCCGCTCCTGCTCGCCTTGGCCGCCGGGCTGTTGTCGTGGACGTTGTTCGAGTACGCGGCGCACCGGTTCCTGTTCCACCTGGAGCTGCAGTCCGGCTGGGGCAGGCGGCTGGTGTTCCTGCTGCACGAGAACCACCACCAGGATCCCGCCGACCCGCTGCGCAGCATCATGCCGCTGACGGTCAGCCTGCCGCTGGCCGCCGTGATCTGGGGGCTGGCGCTGCTGGCCTTCGGCGGCCTCGGCCACGCCTTGTTCCTCGGCTTCGCGCTGGGCTATGTCGGCTACGACACCGTGCACTGGGCCTGCCACCAGATGCCGATGCGCGGCCCGCTCGCGGCCCGGCTGAAGCGGCACCACCTGCGCCACCATCACGTCGGGCAGGACGCCAACTACGCCATCACCGCCATCTTCTGGGACCGGGTGTTCGGCAGCGGGCTGACCCGCCGCTGAGCATACCGCCGATCGCCGGTCGCCTGCGGATCGGGCTCGACGCCCGCAACGTCGGGCGCGTCGCCGGCACCGGCGTCGCCACCTATGCCGCGGTGCTGGCGGAAGCCTGCCGCAGGCAAGGCTGGCAGCCGCGCTGGCTGCTGGAGGCGATGCCGAGCGAGCCGTCCGCCGACGGCGGGGCGCACCGGCCGGCGGCCCGCCTGCGCCGGCTGCTGTCCGCGCTGCCGTCTGGCAGGACCGCGTATCCGGTCTGGCAGAACGGCGAGCCGGCCTGGCTGTCGCCCGACCTGTTCCGGGTGGCGCAGGTGCATTTCGACCTGTATCGCCGGCCGCTGGCTGTCCGCGTGGCGGATCCGCCGACGATCATGCACTGGACCTATCCGCTGCCGCTGCGCCTGCCCGGTGTGCCGAACCTGGTCACGGTGCACGACCTGATCCCGTTGCTGCGGCCGGAGCTGACCGGCATCGCCTCCGGCCGCATGGAGCGCCTGCTTCGTGCGGTGGTAGCAAAGGCGGCGGCGGTGGTCACGGTGTCGGAGACGGTGCGGGCCGACATCGTGCACCGTCTTGGAGTGCCGCCCGAGCGGGTGGTCAACCTGTACCAGGCGGTGGACCTGCCGCCGGCACTGCTTGCGTCGTCGGAGGCGGTCGCGTCGCCGTGTCTGGCCGGCAGCTTCGTGTGCGTGGGCAGCGTCGAGCGGCGCAAGAACGTCGGCCGGGTGATCGCGGCGCACGGGCGGAGCGGCAGCCGGCGGATCCTGGTGCTGGTGGGGCCGGATGGGGAAGGGGCGGCCGCGGAGCTGTCGGCGCTGTCCGCGCACCCAACGCCCGACCGGGTTCTGCGCCTGCCCTGGATCCCGCGCCCGGCCCTGGTGCGGGCGCTGCGCTGCGCGCGTGCGGTGCTGTTCCCGTCGCTTGCCGAGGGCTTCGGGCTGCCGATCGCGGAAGCGATGATGCTGGGGGTGCCGGTGCTGACCGCGCGCGGCGGCGCCACCGAGGAGATCGCCGGCGGGGCTGCGCTGCTGGCCGATCCGCAGGACGTGGGTGAGCTGGTCCGGGCGATCGACCGGCTCGACCGCGACGACCTCCTGTGCGGCCGGCTGGCCGAAGCGGGACGGGAGCGGGCGGCGCTGTTCTCGATGGAAGCCTACGGCGCGCGCCTGGACGGGCTGTACCGGCGGATCGCCGCCGCCTCCCTTCCGGTCTCATCGCGGATAACCTAGGGTGCGGTTCCCCCAGCCCGACCGGCGGCGTCCGCCTAGCGCTGGCCGACCCCCTGGCCCGTCCCGCGGAAGACCGTTGCTTGCCTGACTCCTCGCTCCCGCGCATCGGCATCGACGGCTTCAACCTGGCGCTTCCCCGCGGCACCGGCATCGCCACCTATGCCCGCACCCTGAGCCACTGCCTGACACGCATGGGGCACAAGGTGGACGTGGTGTACGGCATGGCCATGACCCGGCGCACCCCGCCGCCGCTGCGCGAGGTGATCTTCTTCGACAGCCTGGGCACCGAGCCGGCACCCCGTCGCATCAAGCTGCTGAGCCGCCGCTGGGTCGAGGACCGGCGCGGCGAGTGGCTCGGCACCGAGGCGGTCGAGGTGCCGATGACGACCCGGGTCGAGCATCGCGGCTTCGGCCACCGCATGCCGTCCTACGACCGCATCCTCAACGTGCCGGAGCTGTTCCGCGCCGCCAGCCGCTACTTCCGGCGCACACGGCGCTTCCTGACCATCACCGTGCCGCAGGCGCCGGCGATCATGCACTGGACCTACCCGCTGCCGATCCGGTTGAAGGGTGCCCGGAACGTCTACACCGTGCATGACCTGGTGCCGCTGCGCCTGCCCTACACCACGCTCGACGACAAGACTTACCATTACCGGCTGATCGCCGCCCTGGCCGCAGGGGCGGACGCGCTGTGCACGGTGTCGGAAGCGTCGCGCCGCGACATCCTGTCGTTCCATCCCGACATCGCCTCCCGGCTGTTCAACACCTATCAATCGTTCCGGCCGAACGCGGCGGCGCTGGCGCGCACGGACGCGGAGGTGGCGGGGGAGCTAGACGGCCTGTTCGGCCTGGGCGCGGACGGATATTTCCTGTTCTTCGGTTCGCTGGAGCCGAAGAAGAACATCGGCCGCATCGTCGAGGCGTTCCTGGCGACCGCCGTCGGGCGCCCGCTGGTGCTGGTCGGCGCCATGGCCTGGAAGGCGGAGAACGAGCTCCTGATGATCGAGCGCGGAACGCGGAGCGGACGCATCCGCCACCTCGAATACCTGCCCGAGCCCGCGCTGATGACCCTGATCCGCGGCGCCCGCGCCGTGCTGTTCCCCTCGCTCACCGAGGGGTTCGGCCTGCCGGTGCTGGAAGCGCTGTCGTTCGGCACTCCCGTGCTGACCTCGCGCGAGGGTGCGCTGCCGGAGGTGGCGGGCGAGGCCGCCCTGTTCGTCGACGCCTACGATACCGCGTCCATCGCGGCCGGCATACGCCGCCTCGATGCCGAGGACGCCACCTGCGCCGCCCTGCGCGCGGCCGGCCCGGCGCAGGCGGCCCGGTTCGACATGGCGAGCTACGAGGCGCGCTTGGCTGGGATGTATCGCGCGGTCCTGTCCGGCGGCGAGCAGGAGGCGGCCTGAGGTGGGGCGCGATCAGGGCGATCACGGGGCAGGCGGCCCAGGGGTGGGCGATCCGGCACCGGGTGCTGCGATGTCCATGAGCCCGCGGCGTTTGAGGCCGGCGAGGCGCCGGGTGCTGCTCGCGGCCTTGCCGCTGGCGCTGCTGGCGTCCTGCAACACGCTGCCGGACAGCGGGCCGGTGGAACAGAAGATCCTCGAGTCGGCGAGGACGCCGCAGGCCAACCCGCTCGGCTTCCAGATCGTACCGCTCAGCCCGGCGGTGGTGGATGCGGTCGCGGCCGGGGCACCCCTGCCGCTGTCGTCGCTGGATGGCGGGCTGGGCGACCGGGTGCAGAACGACCGGATCGGGCCCGGCGACGTGCTCCAGGTGTCGATCTTCGAGCTGGGCAGCGGCTTGTTCGCCGGCGGCGGCGGCGGGCTCGCCGCAGGTGCCGCCAACCCGCTGACCGGCGGTCCGGGACCCAGCACCAGCGTCACCTCCGAGAACCTGCCGCCGATCGCGGTCGATGCCGGCGGCACCGTGGACGTGCCCTATGTCGGCCGCATCAGGGCCTCGGGCCGCACCACCACCGAGCTCGCCGGCGCGATCCAGGCCGGGCTGAAGGGCCAGTCGCAGAACCCGCAGGTGCTGGTGCGGATCAGCACCGACATCGCCAACGCGGTGGTGGTGGGCGGCGACATACGCAAGCCCGGACGCGAGCCGCTGACGCTGGCGCATGAGCGGCTGCTGGACATGATCGCCATCGCCGGCGGCCCGACCCATCCGCCGGAGGACGTGACGGTGCAGCTCAGCCGCGGCGGCCGCTCCGCGCGCATCCCGCTGGAGACCCTGCAGGACAGTCCGGACCAGAACATCGCCCTGATCCCGGGCGACCGGATCCAGGTGAGCTACCACCCGCGCACCTTCACCGTGTTCGGCGCCACCGCCAAGGTGTCGGAGGCGCCGTTCAACGCGCCGCAGCTCAGCCTGGCGGAGGCGCTGGCGCGGATCGGCGGCCCGCTGGACGAGCGCGCGGACCCGAACGCGGTGTTCCTGTTCCGCTTCGAGAACCCGCAGGTGGCGGCCGGCCTCGGCGTGCCGGTGCGCCGCGGCGCCCGGGCGGCGCCGGTGGTCTACCAGCTCGACATGATGAACCCGACCAGCTACTTCCTGGCGCAGCGCTTCGCCATGAAGGATAAGGACTTGGTCTACATCGCCAACGCCAAGACCAACAAGTTCTACAAGTTCTTCAACCTGATCAGCCTGATCATTGGCCCGGCCATCACCGGAATTGCGGTGTCGCGGAACTGAGGACGCCTCGCCTGTACCTGCCGCTCGGATGTGGCGCCGGTCAACGTTTCGGCCGGCGGGTAGGGTCTCGGTTTGAAGTTGCAGGACGTGGTGGCGTTGATCGATGCCCGGGTCGGGGTGCCGAAGGCATAGGGGCTTTAAGCTCCGTCAGCCTAGAACCGCGTAATGGACACGACACATATTAGTTTCCGAATCTCGACTAAACAGGAAGTTTCATTATCAATGAACGAACGATAACCTTTCCGTCTCGATTATTCTTCAGAATGTCTGCCGGCGACAAGTTCTCCAGGGCACCTATAGGATGGTCAAACCACGCGAGACTACGTTCGCCTAGGAGGCTGAAAAGAACCATTGAGATTTCGTGATCATTGAATTTGTTGCTGAACTTCTTCTGGTCCGATATCGCTTTCCACCTGATCGAGGACGCAGCGGCATAGTTCTGCCATGCAGCGTCTCCGGGAGGCTCGTCTTTCAAGATCTGCAATGCGGTCGTCATGGCCCACCAGGGAATATGATCGAGTTGCTGCCCATTAGATTCGCGCAGATGGAGCATGATCAGACGATCATGCTTTACAGGCTCCTGTACGCGTCCACCGCCTCGCCCACGTTGCCGAACATGCGGAACCTGCCGTCGTGGATCAGGGCGCCGCTGTCGCAGTGCTCGCGGATGAAGCCCATGTCGTGCGACACGATAATCAGCGCCCGGTCGGCGCGGTGGCCGAATAGCTGGTCCTGGCAGCGCTGCAGGAAGCGCGCGTCGCCGACCATGATCACCTCGTCGATCAGGTAGCACTCGAACTCGATCACGATCGACAGCGCGAAGGCGAGCCGGGCGCGCATGCCCGACGAGTAGGTCTTGACCGGCTCGGCGAGCTGGGCCCCGAGCTCGGCGAAGTCGTCGACGAAGGCGCGGGTCGACGCGTATTCCAGGTCGTAGATGCGGCAGATGAAGCGCAGGTTGTCGAGCCCGCTCAAGCTGCCCTGGAACGCGCCGCCGAAGGCGAGCGGCCAGGACACCGACATGTGCCGCTCGACGCGGCCGGAGGTGGGCAGGTCCACGCCGCCGATGATCTTGATCAGGGTGGACTTGCCGGCCCCGTTGCGGCCGAGGATGCCCAGCTTCTGCGAGGGCGCCAGCTCGAAGCTCACCCGGTCCAGCACCCGCCGCCTGCCGCGCGGGATATGGAACTCCTTCACGATGTCGACGCAGCGGATCATGGCAACGGATATGGGCGGCGCGTCACTGGATGTGGATGTGGCGCCGTATGCCCAGGGTGAGGGCGAGCCCGAGCAGGATCAGCGCCAGGCTGACCGATAGGTCGTAGGGGATGCTGTAGTGGGGATGAACGGCGTCGCCGAACTGCCCGCCGCGTATCATCTCGATGTTGTTGACGCTGGGCGACCAGAGCAGGAACCAGCGGAACTTCGCCGGCAGCCAGTCGGCCATGGTGAAGGCGCCGGAGAACGGGATTGCCAGGTAGGAGAACACCTGCACCGACTTCTCGACCAGGTCCGACATCTCGCTCAGCGTCGCCACCAGCAGGGCGCTGGCCAGGCAGAACAGCATCTGGAACCCGAGGCCCAGGTAGAGCATGCCGTAATCCTTGGGCGGGTTCATGAAGCCGAGCACCATCGCGCCCAGCATCACGATGATGCCGGCGATCAGCGAGCCGATGACCTCCAGGACGACACGGGCCAGGATGATGTCGAGCGGCGTCACCTGGCGGTGGAACAAGAGGCTGCCGTTCGACTCGAACGCCTTGACCGCGCGGAACATGCAGTGCCGCCACATGGTCAGCGGCACGTAGCCGGTGATCACGAAGGCGGTCATCGGCAGGCCGTGCTCGTGGGCCGGGCGGATCGCGGTCCACAGGATCGCGACGCCGGCGCAGAACAGGATCGGTTCGCCCACCACCCACAGGAAGCCGATGTTCTCTCGCCCGTAGCGGGTGTGCAACTCGCGCAGCACCAGCGCGCCGATCACCCGCTCCTGGACCCGCAGCAGGCGCAGCAGGTCGCGAAACATGGGCAGGCGCGTCACGTGATCCGGTGCTCCCGGGCGCCCGCGATCAGCAGCCGACCCATCAGGTAGAGCCCGAGGACGCTCACGAACACGACCAGGGTGGAGACGATGCTGCGCGGATAGGCGGCGTAGTCCGGCTCGTTCGGCTGCACCACCGGGTCGAGGAACAACTGCTGGCGGTCGGCCTGCACCTTTGCCGTCTCGAGCGCCGCGGTGGAGGTGGCGAGCTGCTTCTCCAGCAGCTCGCGCTGGATGGTGAGGTCGTCATAGGCGGTGATCTTGGGCACCAGCGACTGGTCCGAGCCAGTCACGGTGGTGCCGGTGAGCGCGATCTGCGCCTGCAGCGCCTGCACCCGCCGCTCGTAGACCGGCAGCAGCGGGCTGCTCGGCGCCGATGCCCGGAGCTGGGCGATCTGCACCTGCGTGGTGCTCAGCATCGTCTGCAGGTCGTTGATGTCCTTCAGGATCGGCGCCGACTGCTTCATCGGGTCGAGCAGGGCCTCGCGGTTGCGGTAGTCGCCGATGCGGGCGGCGACGTCGCGCAGCGCGCGCTCCGCGTCCGCGACCTCGTGCTCGGAGCTGCTGATCATGTTCTCCCGCTGCCGCGCGTTCATCCGGTTCACGAGCTGCTCGGCAGCCCCCAGCAGGGCGCCGGCGACGCGCTGCGAGTCGTCCGGCCGGAAGGTCCGCACCGTGAGGGTGGAGATGCCGGTGGTGGAGTCGAGCTCGGCGACCACCTGGTTCTGGTAGTGCCGGAAGAAGTGCTCGAACGTCCTGCCGTGGAACGGGTTGGGGAACCGCGCCAGCAGGTCGGCGCCGGGCCGGTCGAACACCGCCCGCAGGTCCTGCGTCCGGATCAGGTACTTCGCCGCGTCGCGGGACATCATGTAGTTCTGCACCACATAGGTGTCCTCGGTGGCGGACCCGCCGCCGCCCGCGGTCTGCAGCAGGCTGGACAGCACCCCGGGGGACTGATTCTGGCCGCGCACCACGAACTGCGCTTCCGACACGTATTGCGGCGAGGCGATCCCGAAGAAGTAGATCGCCGCCAGCAGCGTCGGCAGCATGACCACGAGCAGGAACGGCAGGTGCAGCGACCGGCGGCGGACCGGCGGCGGCCGCCGCTCGGCCGCCCGGAGCAGGCTGGTGGCGACGTCGCGAAGGCCGAATTCCAACGTGTCCATGCTGCCTGCCATGCCTGAAGAAGGGTAACAATCGATGTCGGCCGGCTCGGATCGGCGTCGGCGCTCCGTCCGGCTCGGAGCATGTGCATCCGACCTAGAACAACAAAGCATTGGTGTCAAGAAACCACGCTGCACGCCATGTGTTCTTGGGCGTTGTCAAGTCAAGACTTCTATAGCGCGCTGGTTGGCCTGGTTTCCAGCACGATCATGTCCCAGAACTCGAGGTGCGGGACGGTGAACCGCAGTTGATCACGATCGCGTACGCAGTGCAGCGCCTGCGCCATGCCGTGCCGCACGTCCGGGCTCGCCCACCAGAGCCGGCCGCCGTCCTCGAAGCCCTGCGGCACCTGCAGCACGATCGGCAGGCCGTCGACGGGATGCGGCGGCGGCGCCGTGCCGTTGTCGTCATCCAGCCGGATCGACCGCAGCGCGTCGAAGTTCAGCAGGTGCAGGATCGTGAAGCCGGGGCGCCGCTTTGGCAGGGCGTAGACGGTTCCGGCGGCGCCGGTGCGGCTGAGCGTGACGCCGGAGGACGGGTCGGCCTCCACCGCCACGTCGGGCGCGTCGTCCACCCCGTCGCGCAGCAGGGTCTCGTAGCTGACCTCGAAGTTGCGCGCGTCCTGCTCCCATTCCTGCAGTGCTGCATCCATGCACAGGGCCGGGCCGGACACGTAGATGTTGCTCGCGAGCTTGGCCTGACTCACCGGGCAGGCGGCGTTGCGGTCGCCGAGCTCCCAATGGTCGAGGCCGGAGGCGAGCATCTGCGAGTCCAGGTAGCGCACCCCGGGGGCGTTGAAGGTGCAGGTGCGGCTGCCCCCCGCGGTGTGGCATTCCGGCCGACGGGCGTAGCTGGTCTCCAGGTAGGCCGCCACCACCGCGTTGCGCGTGGTGCCGGCATGGATCCGCGCCGCCAGCCCGTTGAGCGCCGGGAAGAACGGAACGTCGCCGAACTCGGGGTGGATCTCGGTGTAGACCACGTCGCCGGCGCCGTGGCGCAGCACCTCGTCGAGGTTCCACTGGCTGACCGGGTTCAGGATCACCCGTCGCCCGAGCGACGCCGCCGCCGCGTTGGTGAAGGGGACCAGCGCCGCCCCGAGGTTGACCGGTTGTCCGGCCGCGTCGGTGACCGGTCCGGGATCGCCCAGGGTGTCGATCTGCACCCCGTCGAAGCCGAACCCGTCCAGCACCCTGCGCTCCTGCGTTCGCCAGAACGCCTGCCAGCCGGGGTCGGCCGCGTTCATCTGCAGCAGCCTCGGCGTGGCCCAACTGGACGGGAACGGACCGTGGCTGACCTGGTCGGCCTCGGTGCAGTGCGGCGTGCAACCATGGCGGAACAACCCCCAAGATAGGCGCGCGCCGCTGCCGTCCGCCTCGTAGCCGGGCCAGGCGCCGTTCCAGAGCTGGTAGTCGAAGCTGGCGAGGCCGAGCCGGCGCGCCTCGGCGAGGCCGGCCGCCAGGGTGCGCCGGTCGATCGGGGTGTTGGCGACGTCGGGCCAGGACGCGGCCGGGCTGTAAGGCAGGTTCTGCTTCCAGTTGACGTCGTACCATTGCACCGCGTTGCAGCGGTAGGACACGAGGCCCTGCAGCATCCGCTCGACCGGCTGCCCTGCTGCGACGCTGCCGCCGGTCATGAAGCAGTAGCGCGGGAACCGCTTCCAGTCGGTGGCGACGTCGAACGCGCCCGAAGCGTCGTCCAGCACCCGGCCGGAGCGGTTTCTGGCCTCGATGTCGACGTGGTAGCCGCGCCAGTCGGCGGCGGGAACGGTGAAGCGGAAGTGGATCGCGGCCGCGGCACCTGGCGCCACGCTGACGCGCTGCGGCGCCGGCGAGGCGAGGGGCAGGCCGCGCCCGTCCGACAGCGCCGCCGAGATCGTGCCGTCGAAGCCGGCGCCGCCGCCGACCAGGCTGACCGTCATGTCCGGTACCGCACCTGGGCGGTAGGACGCGGCGTCCCAGTCCACCGCGCCGATGACGCTGCCGTCCAGCGCGCCCGCGTGTGACGGCGCCGGACCCGCCAGCAGCAGCGCGCCGGCCAGCGACCCAAGCGCCGCCGTGACAACGGGACGCCGCATCAGGCCCCGTCCTGGCCAACCAGGTAGAACGAAACGAGGCGATCCATCGCCGCCTCGCCCAGCAGCGCCTCGGCCGACCGCCTGGCCGCGGCACCCAGCCGGGCGCGCAGGGCCGGATCCTGGCACAGGTGGCGGACCAGGGCGCAGGCCTCCTCCGTGGTGTCGAACAGGTAGCCGTTCTCGCCATGCCGGATCACCTGGGCGTAGCCGCCGAGGCGGCTCGCCACCACCGGCAGGCCGCAGGCCATTGCTTCCAGCACCACCCGCCCCCAGGGCTCCACCCAGGTCGAGGTGCGGTAGAAGTAGCAGTCGAGCCCGTGCAGGAACGGCACCATGTCCGACGAGCGCGCCGGCAGCAGGTCGAGGCCGGCGACCGGCGGGAAGGAGGCGCGCATGCAGGTGCCGCCGAGCACCTCGGACCGCCCGCCGCACGCGGAAACGGCCTCATATACCTTCCAGTCTTCCGGGTGGTGCTTCTCCGCAACGTCGCGGCTGTGGCGTCCGAGGGTGAAGCGATGGGCGGGGGGGTGCGGCTCGGTGCGCGGGCTGAACGACGCGATGTCGGTCGGCGACGGCTCGAACAAGCCCGGCAGCCCGACCTCCGCTCCCATCATGTCGGAGCAGAACAACAGCTCCGCCCTGACCCCGCACCGGTCCCAGACCTCCTGCACCCGCTGGAACAGCAGCGGCGCCTCGAACGTGTTGTAAAGGAACACCACCCGCTCCGGCCCGGCCTGCGCCAGCCAGCGCGCGATCTCGAAATACACGCCGACCAGCACCAGGACGCCGCCTTGCGGCACGTCGCCACGCCCGGGCGACACGGCGCGCACGCCGCGGCGCTCGCTGAAATGCGGGTGCGGCATCTCCGGCGCCCACAGCCTGACCTCGGCGTGCCGGGACAAGCGCCCGGCGATGTCGAGCGCGTGCAGCTCGCTGCCGCCGGACACCTGCTCGAACGCGTTGACGACGTGGATCACCGGCCGGTCGCGCGCAGCACCATCCAGGATCGCCCGTATCCCATCCGCGTCGGCGTTCCGGATCCGGTCCGCGCGGTCGCCGCGGACCAGGTCGTGCGCGCGGCGCCAGGCGCGCTCGACGCCCCGCCCGTTATCGGCGAGCGGCGAGCCGCCCGGCCCGGCCCGGCCCGGCTTGTTGTCCCTGCCGAGATACGGACAAAGCCAGCCGAGATGGCCGGCATCGACCACCGTACGGTCGACCACGTCGCGCAGCCGGTCGCCACCCCCGTCGCCACCCCCTGTGACCTCGAGCAGGCGCACGACGTGATACAGCCGCCGTCCCGCCTCGTGCGTGGTCGACTGCGGCAGCAGGTCGAGGATCGCCGGGAGGTGCTGGTCGAGCCGCCCGAGCCCGGCTGCCGCCTGCACCAGCAGTTCCATCACCGTCCAGCTCCGGTGGTGCCGCAGCAGGTGCTGCAACCGGTCCCACGCCTCCTGGTGGCGGCCGGTCGCCACCAGGAACCAGGCGTAGAACTCGCCCATCGTCGCGTCGCGCGGCCGGATCGCCAGCCGCCGGGAGCAGATCTCGTGGACCAGGTCGTTGCGCCGCAGCTCGTAGGCGCTGCGGGCCAGCTCGACGTGGCCGATGTCCCAGTCCGGATGGACCACCGTGACCCGCCGCCAGCGCTCGAACGCTTCCCTCCGGTCGCGCCGGCGCATCGCCATGTGCGCGAGCCCGATCAGCGCGCCGATCCCCTGGAACTGCCGCGACGCCGCCTCGGCGAAGTGTCGCTCGCCCTCGTCGATGCCGACCGCGTTCGCCAGCGCGTAGCCGAGCAGGATGGGGGCCGACTCGTCCTCTGGCTGCAGCTCCAGGAAGAAGCGCAGGCGACGCACCGCCTCGGCGAAGTCGCCGCTCCGGAACGCCGCCTCGGCATAGGCGCGCGTCATCTCGGGCGTGCGCCCGTTGCGGGCGACGTCGTCGCGCACCAGCCGGTCGGCCAGGTCCGGATGACCGGACGATGCGGTCAGGATCATGTATTCCGTGGCGTGCCAGCGGCTGTGCGGCCATCGCCGCCGCAGCCACCGGCACAGCAGCCGTGCCCGGTCGAGCTGGCCGTCGGCGCGATACGGCTCGATCAGCGCGTGCACCGGCTCCAGGTCGTCGCGCCGCACGGCCTGGCAGGCGAGGCGGCGCGCGGCCGGCAGGTTGCCTATCTTCAGCGCCGCGTCGAAGCCGCGACGCAGGAAGCGAGGCTGGGCCGGATCGATGCGGTCCATGCGCTCGCACAGCACCATCACCTCGGTCCAGCGACCGAGCCGCTCGTTCAGGTCGGCAGCCAGCCACAGGAAGGACAGGTCGCTGGGACGCTGCCGCAGTCCCTGCTGCAGCGCCGCCAACCCGGTTTCCTGGTCCCCTGCTTCCTGATCGCCGTCGAGCAGCACCGACGCCACCTCGAACGCCGCCGCGGGATCGTCCAGGGACGCGTTGCCGAGCGTGCGCAGGAGCGGGATCGCGGCCTTGCGGTCGCGCATGCGGACCGCCTGGGCGTGCATGACCGTGAACCGCGCCTGCTCGACCACCGCCGGCTGGATCCGCTTGAGCAGCAGCAGCGCGTCCTCGGCGCGGTCCGGGCGGTTGATCTTGATCGCCGACATGGCGGCGTGGAGCAGGGCGTGCGCCAACTTTTCCGGCGCCTCCCCCTTCGAATGGAGCGACAGCGTCAGCGCCGTTCTTTGCCAGGTCTCGTAGGCCTGTTCCCAACGGCCGGCGCGCTCCAGCACGCCGGCGATGCCGGCATCCGGCTCCGCGGAGTCCGGATCGGCCTCCAGCACGGTGCGGAACGCTGCGATCGCGGCGTCGTGCTGGCCGAGCTCGTTGAGCATGTTGCCGAGCTGCAGCCAGGCGTTGAACCGGGCGGGCTCGCGCTCCGTCACCTCCTGCCACAGCGCGCGCGCGGCCGCCCAGTCCTCCCGACGCTGCGCTTCCGTCGCCCGGGCGACCAGCAGGTCGACGCCGCTCCCGACGCGACGGTCCCCGTGCCTCGCCATCGGCAGCCGCTCAGTCCAGCTCAAGGCTCAGCATGTGCTGGCGGACCAGACGGAACACGCGCTCGACCTGCTCGGACGGGCACAGCAGGTGGTTGGTGGCGTCCGAGCTGTAGTGCAGCCGGAAGCTCTGCCGCAACGCCGTCGGGGTGACGGAGAAGACCAGGTAGCGCTCCTTGTCGATCATCTGCTGGATCGGCCCCACCTCCGCGCCCGGCAGCACCTCCAGGATGATCATCGGCCGGTGCCGGGCGATCACGGCGGCGGCGCCCTCGATCACCGCGTATTCGTGCGTCTCGACGTCGATCTTGATCAGCCCGAGCCGGCGATCGCCCAGATGCCGCTCCGCCCAGGCGTCCAGAGTGATGGTCTCGACCTCGCCGTCGAGGAACTTGCCGTGGTCCATGCTCCGTGCGTGCGAGATCTCGAGCGAGGAGCTCGTGGTCAGGAAGCCCTGGTCGTTGACCGTCTCGAAGAACCTGGCGCTGCCGATGTTGTTCGACAGGGCGCAGGCATGCACCTGGATGCGCGGCGAGAGCGACGGGTTCAGTTCGAGGTTGGCCTCCAGCACCTGCCTGACATGGGCGAGCGGCTCGAACGCGAACACCGTGGCCAGCGGGTTGGAGGCGGCCGCGAGCAGGGAGAAGATGCCGGTGTTGGCGCCGACGTCTAGCACCGCGCACGCGCCACCCTGATACGCACCACCTTGATACGCGCCGCCCTGATACGTGCCGCCCTGGCACAGGCTGACCACCAGCCCGGGCGTCGGCGCCTCGTAGGTGGCGAGGCCGCGGTGCCAGATCTGCTCGGCGATGAAGTCGAGGTTGTCGCGGTTCATGAACGTGAACGAGATGTCGGTGGTGGCGCAGGGGTAGACCACCTCGAACAACTCGTTATGCAGCTTGCGTGCCATGTCCTGCCTCGCCTGGATGACGGGTGGGGGCGCCCGTGGCGCGGCCGCCTGGCCGGTCCGCACGCCGTCGGGACCGGCAGCGCATCCTCAGGGTGCCCCTATGGCGGCTGACGGTGCCGCGCCGACGGATAGGGGTGCCACGCCACCCTGGCAAGGGCGTCGCGCACGCTGTCGGTCCAGCTCGGGTAGGGCCGACGCACGGCGGGCACGGACGGCTCCGGACCGCGCGGCGGATCCGTTGCCAGGCCCGCGATCGCGCGCATCCAGCCGGTCCCGTCCAGCGGGTCGAGGTAAAGCGGAAGGTCGCCGCCCACCTCGCGGAACACCGGGATGTCGGAGCAGATCGCCGGCACGCCCAGCGACAGCGCCTCGGCCAGCGGCAGGCCGTAGCCCTCGCCGAAGGAGGGAAACAGCAGGGCCCGCGCGCCCTTCAGGAGCCGCGCCACGTCCCGGTCCGGCAGGGCGTTGTGCTCGGTGACCACGCCACGCAGGGAGGGGCAGCGCCCGAGCAGGTCGAGCGCCTGCTCGTTCTTCCAGCCGCGCTTGCCGATCAGCACCAGATGCGGCGCCAGCGCGCCCTGTTCCTCCACCAGCCGGCGCCAGATCGTCAGCAGCAGCAGGTGGTTCTTGCGTCCCTCGATGGTGCCGAGGCAGACGAAGTACGGGTGTGGCGGCGGGGCGGGATCGTCCGGACCGTCGTCCAGGTGCGGCAGCGCGCGCAGGTGCACCCCGTGCGGCACCGGCCAGACCGGCACGTGGGCGCGTCCGGCACGCGCGAGGTGGGGCAGCAGCGACCGGCGCACCGCTTCCGACGGCACCAGCACCGCGTCGGCGAGCTGGGACACGGTGTCGATCCGGCTCGCGTGCCTCGCGGCTTCCTGCTCGCGGCAGTACTCCGGGAACTGGAGCGGGATCAGGTCGTGCACCATCGGTACGAACGCGGCGCGGCGCCGGGCGATGGTGTCGGCCACCACCGCCGGCCGCGTCAGGTGATGGTGCGAGAGCAGCAGGTAGACCGCTCCGGGACCCTCGGACCGGATCGCGCCTCGGTCCGGGCGCGGCAGCATCAGCCCGTGCAGCAGGCGTCTGCCGAGGCGCGCCGCGGCGCCGTCATCGGCAGCGCCCGCATCCCAGCGCGCGGCGAGGGCCGCGACGAAGCGAGCGGTGGCCGCCTGCGGCAGGGTGCCGAACCGGCCGAGCGGGTGCAGGGCGACGAACTCGGTGCGCTCCGGCGCGTGAGCCAGCAGGTACTCGGCATAGGCGAGCTCGACCCGGTCGATGCCGGTCGGCACCGCCGCCCCGGCCCGTGACAACAGCCGCGACAGGTCGAGGATCAGGGGCGGCAGGCCGTCACGGCCGCCCAGCGCGTTCACGCGTGGAAGCCGGCGGCACCGGGTGACGCGGCGCGCGCGGCCGGGAGAACCGCGTTCCCCGACGGCTGCCCGTCGGCCCAGGTGGCATGTGCGGCAGGGTGCGCGGCGGCGTGCGCGGCGGCGCGCGAGGCTGCGGCGAAGTCGACCGGGCTGTGCGCTTCCAGCCGCGCGACCGCGCCCGCCACCAGCTTGTCGAGCGCCGGTCCGGAGAAGAAGCCGCCGGCGACCAGGCAGCGCTCGATCAGGACCCGGCGATAAGCGGCAAAGGTTTGCTCGTCCGGCTGGCCGGGATCGGACCAGAAGCTGTCGAGCGTGCCGCCGAAGGTGACGTCCGGGATGTCGTAGACCGCCCGGCCGAGGGTGATGACCGGCACCCCGCAGGCCAGCGCCAGCGTGCCGGTGGTGCTGTTGATGGTGACCAGGCCCCTGGCCGGGCGCACCAGCAGGGCGATGTCGCCGGACTCCAGGTAGCGCACGCGCCCGGCGACGCCGTGGTCGGCGGCCTGCGCCGCCACCTCGCCGCGCCAGTCGCGCACCCCGTTGTCGAGCGGGTGCTCCTTGATCACCAGCAGCAGCCCGGCCGGCGCGTGGGCGGCGAACGAGGCGATCACGTGCCGGATCGCCTCGGCCATGCCGTCGAAGCCGGAATGCAGGCGCACCTGCGCGTCGGCGTCGAGCTGCAGCGGGAACAGCACATAGGGGGAGCCGGATGCGGAGATGGCGCGCAGGGTGTCGGCGGCGCGCCGGCGTGCCGCTCGGCGTCGCGACAGCTTGCGCAGCCAGCCCATCCCCTCGGTCAGCGGATGCCAGGGCCGGTAGCTGTCCCAGTGCCGGTAGCGCCAGCGGGTCAGCAGGTCGGCGGCATTGTAGGCGACACCCTGCAGCGCCCGGGTCCGGAACGAGGAGGGGACCGGCGGGTTCTCCCCCGCCGGCGGCAGCCGGGCCGCCTCGGCGCGATAGTAGTCGGGGTCGCGCGGCAGGGTGGAATGCCCGTTCACGCCGCCTAGCTCCAGGGTCACCCAGTCGGGCCTGAGGTAGCCTTCCTCGAACACGTGCACCGGGATGTGCATGCGGGCGCACACGGCGGTCGCCGCCCGGTGCAGCGGCCGGCAGTCGCCGAAAAGCAGCACGTCGGTGATGCGGTGCCGGGTCAGGATCGCCTGGAGCGCGTCCGGCCAGTCGGCGAGAGAGCCGGTGAAGTCGATCCCGCCGGGCAGGCCCCAGAAGAGCCGGTCGCCGCCGTTGAAGTTGACCTTGAACACGCCGTAGCCGTCCCGGCGCAGCGCCTGGCCGATCCGTCGGAAGAACGGCCCCATCAGCCCTTGCAGCAGCAGGACGTTCCGTGCCGCCGGCCGGCCCTGCCCCTCGCGGACCGGGACCATGTCCAGGGCTTCGGGCATCAGGGTGTCAGGCATCAGCCACTCCTTCGGTCGTGCGGTCCCGGCGTCCCGACCCGGCGTGGAAGCGGCGGCGCGCCCGGCCCTGCAGGCGGCGCAGGCGCATCAGCAGCGTCGGCCGCCACAAGGTTTGGTCGGCGAGCCGGTCGATCAGCACTTCCGGGCCGCAGGGAAGCCGGGTGCGCGGGTCGACATAGCGCGGGTAGAGAAGCAGCGTCCCGGCGGCAAGTTCCTCGACGCAAAGTGATCGATTCCGTCTCGAAAAGCGAGACCGATCGGTCGTCAGGCCCCAGCCGGCATAGAACGGCTGCCCGTAGGTGACCACGACCCGGCCGCGCAGCAGCGCCTCGAAGCCGGCCAGCGAGGTCAGGGTGTGCACCTCGTCCACCGCGTTGATCAGCGGCGCCATCGCGCCGCCACGGTTGATGCGGTCGGCGATCCGCAGCGCGGCCGCGTCCGGGATCGCACCGCGCCGGTGGCCGGCGTCGACGTCGGGATGCGGGCGATACACGATGAAGGCGTCGGGCCGCGCCGTGCGCACCTGCCGCAGCAGCTCGAGGTTGTCCTGGATCGGGCCGCCGCCCAGACGCACCGACAGGTCGTCCGCGACCTGGCCCGGCACCAGCACCACGAGTCGTCCGGCTGGGACCTCCGGCGACGCGGCCTCGCCGTCGGCGGCGTATTTGGAGATGCCCCCCTGCACCAGCCGGTCGATCAGCAGCCGGGCGCGTCGCCGTATGGCATCGTCGAACGGGTGGGTGGCGAGCAGGGTTTCGAGGTCGCTCGGGCCGGACGGGTCGAAGTAGATGCCGCTGCCGTCCACGATCACCGAGGCCGGCGGCAGCAGGTCGCTGCCGAGGCCAAGCGAGCGGATGAAGCCGTCCTCGACCCGGTGCAACGGGATGCCGGAAGCCCCGGCGCGCTCCGCGAGGCCGGGTGGCATGCGCGTCGACCAGGCGGCGATCGCGCCGCGCGGCCCGCCCTCCGCGCCGCGCGCCGCGCGCAACGCGGCGCCGACGTGCCTGCGGAACGGGGGTGCTGCGCGCGCGTCGGCGGTGGCGAACAGCTCGCCGATCCGGCGCCGCTTCCACAGCGACATGCCGACGCAAACGGCGATGCCGCGGTTGCCCAGCATCACCCGCCGCCAGTCGGCGAGCAGGGCGACCGCGTCCGCGGCCGTCATTGGCGCGCCGGAGAACGGGTCGTCGTAGCGGGTGGCGGACAACAGCAGCGCCAGCGCGCGGGCCGGATCCTCAGGTGCTGCGGCCCCATCGCGGTCGTGACGCCAGGCCGGCAGCCCGCGCAGCAGCCCGAGTGCCGGCAGGATGCCCATCGCGTCGATCCGCAAGCCCACCGCCCGGTCGAGCAGCGCGTGCGGCTCGGGATCGCCGACCACGAGCTGGCCGCCGCAGCGCCTGACGGTTTCCGCCAGCCGTCGCATCCCGCCCGACCGGACCCGGCCCGGCAGCACCAGCGCCAGCCGCGACGCGTCGCCTTCGCTCAGGGCGGAGCGCCACAGCCCGGCCGCCGCGACCGGGCCGCCCGTGGCGCAGACCAGGGTGAACGCGCCGCCGACCGGCAGCCGGGTAGGACCCTCCGCCCAGAACCGCCCGCCGACCCGGCTCCCGTGCAGGGCCCGGGCGGTGGGATGATCCGCAGCGCCGGCGCTCGCGGGATGTGGGACGATCCGGTCCCAGCTCGACAGGACCCGGCCCAAGACCGGAACCTCGCGATGGAACGGCGGCGCCTGCAACAGGGTCGGGGCGAGGCGGGGCGGCGGCCGGGTCGAGATGGTGATGCTTCCTCGCGGTTGCGGACCGCGATGGCACCGGCCGAACCCGGGCATCCCGCTGCGGTGACAGGACCGGTCCGGCTTGATAGGAGGACTGGCCAGGACGGTGGTCAAGACGAGGCGACGTAACGATTCGTGGCCGTCGCGACAGGAACGGGACCGATGCCGATGCGGGCCGTGACCGATCCCCGCCTCCGGTACTGGGGATGCTGACCGCGGCGAGCCTGGTCGCCGTGTGCCTCGTCACCGAGCTGCTGGATCCCCTGGCTAGGCCGCGACCCGCCGGCCGGGCGCCGTGGCGCCCGCGCAGCCTCCTCGCTTGGCCGTTCCGGCTGGGACCGTCGCTGTTTGCGTTCGGCCTGACGCTGGGCCTGATCGGGCGCCCGGCCGTGGCGGCCCTGGTCACCACGATCCTGCTGGCCGGGGTGGTGGCGGGCTCCAACGTCAAGCGCCGCCTGCTCGGCGAGCCGCTGTTGTTCACCGACGCCGCGGTGGCCGGCGAGATGCTGCGCCATCCCGGCTTCTACCTCGGTGCGATCGCGCCCGTGCTCCGGCTGGCGCTCGCCGCGGTGCTGGTCGCGATCGGCTGGCTGCTGCTCCGCGGCTGGACCGCAGCACTGCCGCCGCGCGCGGTCGGGGCCGGGCTGGCGCTGGGTTGCTGGCCGGTACTGGACCGGCTGGCGCGACTCGGGCCGTGGCGGCGCCTGATGGCGGCGCCGGCGGTCGAGGCGGACGTGTCGCGGCACGGGCTGCTCGCCACCGTGTCGCTGTACTGGCTGCGCTGGCGCCGGCAGCCCGATCCGCTCCCGCTGGCCGCACCGGATGCCGGCCCAAGTCCTGCGGATGGGCTGGTGCTGGTGGTGCAGTGCGAGTCGTTCGCCGACCCGCACGCGCTCGGCCCGTCGATCGCCGCCCGGGCGCCGCCGCTGCCGGGCCTGGCGCGGGCGCGGGCGCGGGCAGTGCGCTGGGGCGAGCTCGCCGCCTGCGGCTTCGGCGCCTACACCATGCGCACCGAGTACGGGGTGCTGTTCGGCCGGGAGGAGGACGAGCTCGGCTTCCGGTGCTTCGACCCGTTCCTGACCGCCGCCCGCGACCGGTCCGCCGCCCTGCCGGTCCGCCTAGGCGGCCGGTTCGGCGCGGCGCTGTTCGTTCACCCGCACGACCTCGGCTTCTACAACCGCGACCGGCTGATGCCGGCGATCGGCTTCACCGCCGTGCTGGGCGCGGACGCGTTCGCGGGCGCCCTCCGTCGCGGCCCGCACGTGGCCGACGCAGCGCTGGGCGACCGGCTGGACGCCTTGATCCGCGCCGCCGCCGGGCCGACCCTGATCTATGCCGTCACCATCGAGAACCACGGGCCCTGGAAAACGGGCCGGCTCGACCGCGGCAGGTCCGGCCTCGACGCCTATCTCGACCATCTCCGCGCCGGCGACGCGCTGCTGGCCCGGCTGATCGACCTGCTGGACGCGCGGGGACGGCCGGCGGTGCTCGCCTTCTTCGGCGACCATCGCCCCTCGATCCCGGGCCTGGTCGAGCCGGCCGGCGGCCGCGACACGCCGTTCGTGCTGCTCCGGTTCGATGGCACGGGCGGCAAGGCGCAGGACGGGGCAGCGCCGGAGCGGCTGACCCCGGCCGGGCTGCATCATGCCATCCTGTGGCAAGCCGGTAGGCGGTAGAAGCCAGGGGCTTTACCCCTGGACCCCATGAAGGGCGGAGCCCTTCAAACCCGATTCTTAAAGAAAATGGGGTCTGGGGCCGAGGCCCCAGCGGGTCCAGGGCAGCGCCCTGGCCTTTCCTTGCCTCGTCCGAAGCCCGCCTCAGGACGCGGCGGCGATCGCCATCGGCGCGTGCTGCACCATACGGGCCTCGGCCACGATCTCCAGCGCCTCGGTGACGTCCGCCTCGCGGTGCTGCACCGACAGGAAGAAGCGCAGCCGCGGCTGGTCGCGCGGCACGCCGACCTGGACGATCGGCGGGCAGTAGTAGCCGCGGCCCAGCATCGCCTCGGCGCAGGCCACGGTTTCGGCGTTGTCGCGGAAGAATACCGGCACGACGCCGTGGCCGATCGCCGGCCCGATGTCGAGCCCGAGCCGGTCGGCCTCGGCGACGAAGTGCTGCGAGATCGCGTGCAGGCGCGCGATCCGCCACGGCTCCTCACGCAGGATGCGCAGCGCCGCCCCGGCGGCGGCGGCGATCGGCGGCGCCAGGCCGACGCTGAACACGAAGCCGGGCAGGGTGAAGTGCAGCCACTCCAGCACCCGCGCCTCGGCGGCGATGAAGCCGCCGCAACTGACGAACGCCTTGCTCAGGGTGCCGATGATCAGGTCGACCGCGCGCGGGTCGGTGCCCCAGTGCTCGGACAGGCCGCGGCCGGTAGCCCCCAGCACGCCGATCGAGTGCGCCTCGTCCACCATCAGCCAGCAATCGTGCGCCTGCTTCATCGCCAGCAGGCGCGGCAGGTCCGGCACGTCGCCGTCCATGCTGTACAGCCCTTCGACCACGATCAGGCAGCGGGCGTGGGCGCCGCGCTCGATTCGCAGGATCTGCTCCAGGTGGTCGAGGTCGTTGTGGCGGAAGGCGATGGTGCGGGCGCGCGAGCCGGTGGCGCCGGTGACGATGCTGTTGTGCGACAGCTCGTCGATCAGCAGCAGGTCGCGCGAGCCGAGCAGGTGGCCGACCAGGGTCATGTTGGTCAGGTAGCCGCTGACCAGGCACAGGCTGGCCTCGTGGCCCACGAAGGCGGCGACGTCGCGTTCGAACGCGGCGTGGAAGTCGCGCTCGCCGCCGATCATGCGGGACGCCGACACCCCCACCCCGGTGTGCAGCGCCGCGTCCGCCGCCGCTTCGCGCACGCGCTGGTCGCCGGCCAGGCCCAGGTAGTCGTAGTTGCCGAAGCTGACCACCGGGCCTGCGCGGTTTTCCGCGGACAGCCGGTCGAACGAGCCCATGAAGTGCCGGACCTGTCCCAGCACCTCACGCCCAGCGAGGCGGAAACGACGGTCGGCATAGTCGGCGAGACGCATCTGCGGGTCTTCATCCTTGGCCGGTGTTACGCGCGCCTGGCCCGTTCTGCTGCCGACCGGCGCAACGGGTGGAACCACCCTATAGCATCCCGGACCGACTTGCCTATTGCACGGAGGTTACAGGCCGTGGCGCCTGCTCCGCTCGCGTGCGGCGCATCACCGCGCGGCGCAGCGGCGGCGGCAGCAGGGCGGCGGCCCAGCCGATCGCGGCGAACTGCCACGGCAGCACCAGGTGCGCCTGGTTGCGCGCGATCGCGGCCATGATCCGCGACGCCGCCTCGTCCGGCTGCAGCAGGAACGGCTTGGGCGCCCGCAGCCGCCGGCTCATCGGCGTGTCGACGAAGCCGGGCGACAGCAGGGTGACGCCGACGCCGCGGCCATGCAGCCCGAGCCGAAGCGAGGTGGCATAGCGCGACAGCCCGGCCTTGGAGCCGGCATAGGCGGCGGCATAAGGCAGGTCGTGGAAGGCGGCGACCGAGCCCAGCAGCGCGATCTGCCCGCCGCCGCGCCCCGCCATGCGCTCGGCGAGGGCCGCGGCCATGGCGACGGGGGCGGCGAAGTTGACCAGGGCCAGCTCCAGCACCAGCTCCGGTCGCTCGGCGGCGGCGCCCGGCTGCCGCATGTCGCCGAGCCCTGCGGCCAGGATCGCCAGCGCCACCGGGTCCCGCGCGTCGTCGGCGCGCACGGCGTCGAGTGCCGCGGCGGGGTCGAGGAGGTCGAGGGTGCGTAGCCGCACCGTGGCGCCGGCGGCACGGCAGCGCGTCGCCACGGCGTCGAGACGGGCCGGGTCGCGTCCCCACAGGATCAGCGTCCGGCCGGGTGCGGCATAGCCGAGCGCCAAGGCCGCACCCAGGCCGCTGGAAGCGCCGGTGACCAGGATGCAGCCGGGGACGCAGGGGGGGCGTCGGCTCATGCGTCCTGCTCCGTCGAGTGTTGATGGGGGTGCATGTGTTTCCCTGGACGGCGTCCCGGCTTTATCTGTGGCCGCCGGCACGCTGCCACCACAACGAGGATTCCTCCAAGCATGGCTGATTCCGCTCCCCAGCGGGCCCAGGTCCCGTCGGCTGTTCCGCGGCCCGACGCCGCCGGCCTCGCGGTGGTTCCGGTCGAGACCGGGCGCCAACTGCGCGCCTTCCTGCGGCTGCCGCGTCGGCTTTATGACGGGCTGCCGGGCTTCGTGCCGCCGCTGGACCTGGAACGGCGCGGCATGTTCCACCCCAAGGCGGCGCCGTTCTTCGCGCAAGGGCGTGCGCGCTACTTCCTCGCCATCCGCGACGGCCGGACGGTGGGACGCATCTCGGCGCAGGTCGACCCGGTGACGATGAACCAGTGGGGCGGCCGGATCGGGCTGTTCGGGGCGCTCGACGCCGCCGACGACGCGGAGGCGGTCGCGGCGCTGCTGGAGCAGGCGGCGGACTGGCTGAAGGCGGAGGGTATGGAGCGGGCGCGCGGCCCCTACGCCCTGGCGCCCAACGGCGAGGCCGGGCTGCTGGTGGAGGGCGAGCGGGAGCGCACCATGCTGATGTCGCCCTGGCACCCGTCCTATCTCGGGCCGCTGGTGGAGCGGGCGGGCTGGAACAAGGTCAAGGACCTGGTGTCCTACGAGCTGGCGATCGGGCCGGAGGCTGAGGCGGCGCTGCCGGTGGGGCGGAGCCGCCTGCTCGAGTCGGAGGCGGCGCGCGGCATCACCGTGCGCCGGCTGAGCCGCAAGCACCTGGCCCGGGATGCCGCGATCATGGGGCGGCTCTACAACGATGCCTGGGCCGACAACTGGGGCTTCGTGCCGATCACCGAGCCCGACATCGCGGCGATGGTGAAGGAGCTCAAGCCGATGATACGGCCCGAGCACCTGGTGCTGGTCGAGCGCGACGGCGTGCCGGTCGGCTTCGCGCTGGTGCTGCCCAACATCTACGACATCGTGGGCGACCTCGGCGGCGCGCCGAGCCCGCTGGGCTGGATCAGGCTGGTGTCGCGGCTGCTGCGCAACCGGTTCGTCTCGGGGCGGGTGATCCTGCTCGGCATCGCCGCCTCGCTGCGCGGCACCACGCTGGGGGCGATGATGCCGTCGCTGATCATCGCCGAGCTGATGCGACGCGGCCGCGACATGCCGTTCCGCACCGTGGAGCTGGGCTGGATCCTGGAGGACAACTGGCGCATGCGCCGCCTGATCGAGCGGCTGTCGCCGCGCCCGAACAAGGTGTTCCGGCTCTACGAGCGGGGGCTTTGACGGCGAGACGTCCGGCTGGGATCTGCGACACCCGGAACCGCAGGCCGATCGGGCATTCATGATCGTGTCGCCTGGTACGCCGATTGCTAGCGGCGCATTGCAAATCGGGTGGCACCGGGAAATCGGGC
The DNA here is from genome assembly GCA_965198655.1 of Lichenicola sp. Classification (GTDB taxonomy): domain Bacteria; phylum Pseudomonadota; class Alphaproteobacteria; order Acetobacterales; family Acetobacteraceae; genus Lichenicola. The sequence goes on from OZ240668.1 coordinate 1,034,548, forward strand.
GGCTCCAAAGCCCGATCCATCGAGGAGGTAGCGGATGTCTCGGAGACCTCGCGGCAGGACGGTCCGATACGGGCGCTCGACCCTGCTGGGCCTGGCGGCACTCGGCGGCAGCCTGGCCGGCAACCCTGCGCGCGCCGGCTCGACGGATGTCAGCACGATCATGCAGGTGATGGCAGGTTTGGTGCCGAGCCATGGCGGGACATCCGGACCGGCTGTTTCGGACCTCGGGCCGGTCGCGATCGGGAGTCCGACCGCGCTGACCATCTACCTCGCCCCGCGCGATCCGGCGGGACTCGCGGCCTTCGCGACCGCGGTGCAGACGCCGGGCGATCCGCAGTTCCACCACTTCCTGACCCGGCCGGAGTTCGTGGCGCGGTTCGCCGCGACCGACGCCGACATCGCCCTGGTGGAATCCGTGCTCCGCCAGGAGGGCTTCACCATCGGCGCCCTCTACGCCAACCACTTGGCGCTGGAGGTCTCGGCGCCCGCGGGGACGGCGTCCAACGCGTTCGGGTTGACGCTGCGCCGCCTGTCCAGCGACGGGCGGGCCGGAACCGTGTCGACGACGCCGGTCACGCTGCCCGCCTCCCTCCGCGCCCTGGTGCGCGGGGTCGGCGGCTTCGACACCGTGCTGTCGCGCCGGGGCGGCCACCTGCAGGCGCCCGCCGCGATCCGGCGGGGAGGCGCCCGACCGTCCGCCTCAGCGGCAGCGGCGGATCAGCCCGGCTTCTACACGCCGATGGACTACGAGACGCGCTACGACGTTCTGCCCCTGGTGAAGGCAGGTGCGACCGGACGGGGCACCACGATCGGCATCGTGACCTTGTCCGATTTCGACGTGGCGGATGCCGCGACCTTCTTCAAGGCGATCGGCGTCGCGGTCGGGCCGAACCACGTCACCAAGGTCGACGTGGACGGCGGCACCGATCCGTCCACGCCCTACGGCGATGGCGACCCGGGCGAGAGCGACCTCGACGTGCAGCAGTCGGGCGCCATCGCGCCGAACGCCACCGTGCTCGCCTACGTGACGCCGAACATCTCCTCGGCGACCTTCCTGAACGGCTTCGAGGCCGCAGCCTCGGACAACCTCGCCGACGTCGTTTCCTGCTCCTGGGGCGAGGCCGAACTCAACTTCCTTCCCAACGCGCTGACGGGCGGCCAGGACCAGACGTTCTACCTCCAGGCGTTCCACGACGCCTTCCTGGAGATGGCGGCGCAGGGTCAGACGGTGTTCACGGACGCCGACGACAACGGCGCGTTCGAGGTCAACCGCTTCCAGTATCCGGTCTTCCCGGCCGTGGGCCAGCCGCCCGCCTACACCCCGGTCTACTCGATCCACCACCCGTCGAGCGACCCGCTGGTGACCGCCGCGGGCGGCACCACGACCCCGTTCACCGCGCACTACACCGGATATCCGCCGATCGACGTCACGACGGAACAAGCCTGGAGCTGGAGCTACTTCCCGCTGAGCGCGCTCACCCTCGACGTCGGCCTGAACGAGGTGGTGACGGAGGTCGAGGAGAACTTCGCCGTCGGCGGCGGCGGCGGCGTGAGCATCTACTGGCCAACACCCGGCTATCAGTCCAAGCTTCCGGGCGTCATCCCGACTCTGCCAGACCAGGCGCTGCTGCAGCTCGGCGGATCGCCCCAGCTTCTCGCGACCGAACCGGGTGGCTTTGCCGGACGCAACATCCCCGACCTTTCGGCCGACGCCGATCCTGACACCGGATATTTCTACGTCCAGAGTGGGCAGACGTACGACTATTACGGCGGGACCAGCTTCGTGGCGCCGCAGTTCGCGGGGACGATCGCGTTGATGATCGAGGGCCTCGGGCACCGGGTCGGGCAGCTCAACCCCCTTCTCTATGCGCTGCAAGTCAAGGGCGCCGCTCCGGCGCGCGACATCCGGGTCGGTGACAACTGGGGCTTCCTGGCCCAGCCCGGCTACGACCAGACGACCGGGCTGGGCGTGATCGACGCGGCCAGTCTCTACAAGGGGTTGAGCAGCTACGACGCGACGAGCCTGGCGAGGACAGCCGAATAAGGCCTCTTTCCAGAAGGTTGTTTGAGAACTCGTGTTCGACCAGGAAGCCAAGGCCAGGGCTTTGCCCTGGACCCACTGGGACCGTCACGCGAAGCGTGCTCACGCACGATGGCCCCAGCCCCCGTTACTTGTAAGAATTGGGTTTGAAGGGTTCCGCCCTTCATGGAGTCCAGGGGCGACGCCCCTGGGCTTCGGACGCGGTGTATCGACTGAGTCTTGCGCCCGTCGTTCAGTCCTCGACCGTGCCGTGCGAGTCCGCGTGGCCAAGGCGCCAGTATCCGGCGGCCTTGATGTCGCTGCGGGCGACGCCGCGCGCGATCAGCGCCGTGCGCAGCCGTCGCACGGTGTCGATCTCGCCGGCGAGCCAGGCGTGCAGGTCGGCGGCCGGCAGGCGGGCGGTCCGGAACGCTTCCTCCAGCAGCCGGGTGGTGCCGGCCGCCGCGCCGCCGCGATACAGCCAGACGATCTCGGCGCTGCCGGCGGTCGGCAGCCGGCGCTCCTCGGCGGCGTCGGCGGCCTCGATCAGCACCAGCGCGCGCGTGCCCGGCCGCATCTCCTCCAGGCGGCGGGAGATCGCCGGCAGGGCGCTCTCATCGCCGGCGAGCAGGTAGAAGGCGTAGTCCTCCGGGATCAGCAGCGAGCCGCGCGGGCCGGCGACGCCCAGCCACTGGCCGGGGGCCGCCTGCGCCGCCCAGGCGGCGGCGGGGCCGTCGCCGTGCAGCGCGAACTCCAGGGTCAGCTCGCGGGCGACCGGATCGTAACGGCGCGGGGTGTAGTCGCGCACCGGCCCCTCCGGGAACGCCGGCGTATGGTCGCCGGGCGGGGGGAAGAACAGCTTCACGTGGTCGTCGGCGGCGGCCGAGCTGAAGCCGTCCAGCGCGTCGCCGCCGAGCACGATACGGCACATGCGCGGCGTGAGCCGCTCCACCCGCACCACCTGCAGCAGGCGGCGGCGGACCTCATGTCGGACGCGCAGCGGCGTACGGGTCAGGGCGTTCATGAGCGGCCTTTCAGGATCTCGTCGGTGGCACGGGCGAGGATGGCGGCGATGCGACGTGCCTCGTCCGGGCCGGCGTCGCGCGTGCGCATCAAGACGGCCTTGAGCGCGTGGCGAGCGTCGTGCAGGGCGTCGGCCGCGTCCGGGTCGCGGTCGCTTAAGCCGGCGAAAGCGTCGCGCACGCCGTCCATGCGGGTGCCGATCCGCGACAGCATGTCGAGCATGGCGTCGGCACGGACGCGGTTGGCGGCGAGCTCGGTGCGGCCGGCCTCGGTGAGGGTGTAGAGCTTGCGTGTGCCTTCGAGGGACATGGCGGCGTGGCCGATCTCTTCCAGAAAGGTCAGGGCCGGATAGATCATGCCGGGGCTGGGGGCATAGAAGCCGCCGGACCGTTCCTCCAGGGTGCGGATCAGCTCGTAGCCGTGGGCCGGGCGCTCGGCGAGCAGGGCCAGGAGCAGGAGCTGCAGGTCGGCGGAGCCGAACTTGCGGGCGCCCGGCATGCCGTCGCCGCCCATGAAGCCGCCGCGGCCGAAGCCGCGACCGCCGCCGGGGCCGCGACCGCCCCCGGGGCCACGGTGGCCGATGGCGTGGACGAAGTGATGGAAGTGGGTGTGACTATCTTTGAACATATCTTACGATATGAGGGGCTGATGGAAATTGCTAGTGGAATCTGCAAGCGGGTGCGGCGGCGCGACCGACTGGGCCGTTCGGGGCCCGTTCGAGAATGAGTGTAGCCTGCGATCCGACGCGCCTCGCCTCGCGCTCGGCCACGGCCCACGGCCAGGAAGCCGCTCCGCTTCGTTCAGGGTGGACACGTGGCCGGGCCGCTTACCCCGGGCGCGGCACTCTTACTCGGCACACCTCTTCTCAAACGGGCTCTGAGACGACGCTGACCGGGTGGGTCGTGGTCCTCGACCCGATGCCGGTGATCAGAGACCGGCCCTTCGCCACCGCTTCCTGGACCGCAGGCAGCCGGAGCGAGGCGGCGTGGGCGTCGCGGTCGGTCCAGACCTCGGTGACCCAGATCGTGTCGTCCCGTGCGGAGTCCTCCGCGATGACGTAGCTCAGGCAGCCGGACATGGCCGTGGTGCCGGCGGCGAGGATCCGAATCAACTCGTCCCGCCGGTCCAGGCGGGTCGTGAACTGGGTGATCAAGCCATACATGGTCCCGCCCCCTGATGACGCGTCGGCATGGTCGGCGAGGAGGGCCGCCAGGCCGAGGCCGCCGCGCATGAAAGACCGCCGATCGAGCTCCATGCGGAAAGGCTACGATACCGGCCGGGAGCGGCAAAGGGGCGTGACCTTCGCAGCAACCGCGCGGCGACGCCTGGCGGGAACGGCCGGTCCGGTTAGGATGGAGGTCGACGCTTGGGAGGCGACACGCTTGACCGGACGGGACCTCGTCGACATCTCGCAGACGCTTCGGGCCGGGTTGCCGGGCTGGCCCGGCGACACGCCGTTCGAGTCGGAGGCGACCTGGAGCCACGGCCCCGACTGCCCGGTGCGCGTGTCGCGCTACACGGCGTCGACCCATGCCGGCACCCATGCGGACGCGCCGCTGCACTATGACCCGTCGGGGGCGGCGATCGACGGCGTGGCGCTGGACGCCTTCATAGGGCCGGCGCGCGTGCTCGACCTGCGCGGCTGCGGCGGGGTGGTCACGCCCGAGCTGGCGGCGGCGGCGTCGGATGGGCCGCCACGGGTGCTGTTCCGCACCTACCGGCAGTTCCCGCACGAGGCCTGGCGCGAAACGTTCGCGATCCTGGCTGCGGACACGGTGCGCCTGCTTGGCGAGTGGGGCGCGGTGCTGCTGGGTATCGACTCGCCGTCGATCGATCCGCAGGAGGCGAAGGTGCTGCTGGCGCACCAGGCGGCGCGCGCGGCCGGCCTGCGCATCCTGGAAGGGCTGGTGCTGGACGGGGTGGAGGCGGGCGACTACGAGCTGATCGCGCTGCCGATCCGGCTCGGCGGCCTCGACGCGGCGCCGGTGCGCGCCGTGCTGCGGCCGCTCGCCTGATGGAGCACCTGACGCGGAACGCCATGCTGGCGCTGGACGCGCGTGACCCGCTAGCGGCGATGCGCGCGCGGTTCGCGCTGCCGGAGCGGGGCGTCTACCTCGACGGCAACTCGCTCGGCGCGCTGCCGCGGCGCACCCCGGCGGTCGTGGCCGAGCTGGTGGAGCGGCAATGGGGCCGCGACCTGATCTCGAGCTGGAACGCCCATGACTGGATCGGCATGCCGGCACGGCTCGGCGCCGCGATCGCACCGCTGGTGGGTGCCGCCGCGAACGAGGTGATCGTCTGCGACACCACCTCGGTCAACCTGTTCAAGCTGATCGCCAGCGCTCTGGAGGCGAGGCCGGGCCGGCACACCATCCTGTCGGAAGCCGGCAACTTCCCGACCGACCTGTATATGGCGCAGGGCGTGGCGCGCATGCGCGGCGATGTCGCGCTGCGCCTGGCCGAGGCCGACGGCATCGCCGACGCCATCGACGACGCCACTGCCCTGGTCGTGCTCACCCACGTGCACTACCGCAGCGGCCGCCGGCTCGACATGGAAGCGATCACCCGCGCGGCGCACGCGCGCGGCGCGCTGATGCTGTGGGACCTCAGCCACAGCGCCGGCGCGGTGGAGGTCGAGCTCGACCGCTGGGATGTCGATCTCGCGGTCGGCTGCGGCTACAAGTACCTGAACGGCGGCCCCGGCGCGCCGGCGTTCCTGTTCGTGGCCGAGCGGCTGCAGCCGCTCCTGCACTCGCCGTTGTCGGGATGGATGGGACACGCGGCACCGTTCGCGTTCGACGACCAGTACCGGCCGGGCGACGGCCTGCTGCGGTTCCTGTGCGGCACGCCTTCGGTGATCGGCATGGCGGCACTCGAATGCGGGCTCGACCAGTTCGAGGGCGTCGACCGCGCGGCGATGTTCGCCAAGGCGCGCTCGCTGGGCGGGGCGTTCATCCGGCTGATGGCGCAGGAATGCGGCGGTCACGGCTTCACCCTGGCCTCGCCCGCCGACGACGACGCGCGCGGCAGCCACGTCAGCCACGCGCACGCCGAGGCCTACGCGATCTGCCAGGCGCTGATCGCCCGCGGCGTGGTCGGCGACTTCCGCGCGCCCGACCTGCTGCGCCTGGGGTTCTCGCCGCTCTACACCTCCCACGCCGACGTGTTCGACGCGGTGGCGGCGCTGCGCGGGGTGATGGAGAGTCGCGACTGGGACCGGCCCGACTACCGCGTCCGGGGACGCGTGACGTGATCCCGCCCGGTCGCCCCGTGGGCGGGCTGCGGCGCCGCCTCGGCACTGCGCAGCTCTCGATGATCGCCATCGGCAGCGCGGTCGGCACCGGCCTGTTCCTGGGCAGCGGCTTCGCCATCAGCCTGGCCGGCCCGGCGGTGCTGGCGAGCTACGCCATCGGCGCGCTGATCGCGCTGCTGCTGATGGGATGCCTGGTCGAGATGACCGCAACGCATCCCGACACCGCCTCGTTCGGCTGGCTGGCGCAGCGCTATGTCGGGCCCTGGGCCGGCTACCTGGTGCGCTACGCGTACTGGTCGGCCAACGTGCTGGCGGTGGGCACGGAGGTGACGGCGGTGGCGCTCTACATGCGCTACTGGGCGCCGGGCCTGCCCGGCTGGTGGTGGATCCTGGGCTTCTCCGCTGTGCTGGTGGCGGTCAACGCGGTCGGCGTCGGGCTGTTCGGCGCCGTCGAGTACGTGCTCTCGTTCGTCAAGATCGCCGCCATCCTGTGCTTCCTCGTGCTGGGCGGCTGGACCGTGCTGCACCGGGCGGGGACGCCCGGCGTCGGGCTCGCCAATTACGTGCGTTACGGCGGCTTCCTGCCGCACGGGATCGGCGGGATGTGGGTGGCGGTGCTGGTGTCGATCTTCAGCTATTTTGGTATAGAAACGATTGCGGTCGCGGCCGGCGAGGCGAAGGAGCCGGAGCGGGTGATCGCGCGCGCGCTGCACACCACCGTGGCGCGGCTCGCGTTCTTCTACCTGGCGACGCTCGCGATCATGCTGGCGGTGATGCCGTGGACCCGCGCTGCGGCCGGGATCAGCCCGTTCGTCACCGTGGTGGAGGCGAGCGGCGTGCCCGGGGCGGCGTCGCTGATCAACCTAGTGATCCTGGTGGCCGCGTTGTCGGCGATGAACACGCAGATCTATGCCGCGACCCGGACGTTGTTCAGCCTGGGGCAGGCGAGCCTGGCCGCGCCGGTGCTGGGGCGTGTCAGCCAAGGCGGCGTGCCGGTGCCGGCGCTGCTGGCCTCGACCGCCGGGATCGCGGTGGCGGCGGTGCTCTACGTGCTGGCGCCGGAGCGGGCCTTCGCGGTGATGATCGCGCTGTCGATCGCCGGCGCGCTGTTCACCTGGGGCATGATCTTCGTCACCCATCTGTGCTTCCGGGCGGCGCGACGCGGGATCCGCGGACGGTTCGCGATGTGGGGATCGCCCTGGACCAGCCTGCTCGGCCTGCTGCTGCTGACGGCGATCGTGCTCACCACGCCGTTCACGGGCGCGTTCCGGCTGACGCTTGCCTACGGGGTGCCGGTGCTGGGGCTGCTGGCCGTCGTGTATGCGGTGCGCTACCGGGGAAGGGGCATCGGGCCGGCACGGCAGGCGGGGCGGCTCCCTCCTTGAGCGCGATTCCGGCCCGTCGCGCGGCAGCAAGACGGACCGATTCTTAACCACCGGCCGGCTGCCCTGCTCCGGCTGGTGACGGTCCAGCCGGCGGAGCGCCGACCACCAGAGCATGATCGTTCGATCATGCTCGCCGTTGTTTTGAAAGAAGCAGCTTCATCAGGCCGTCGAACCGCAACGTGGTGATGCTGCTCTGGGGGAGAGTGCTCGCAACGGGAGCGCCGTGACCCCAGATAGGCTCTACGGTGTCGAGAGCTTCCGATGAAAATGCTGTGCGCGCTTCTGCTGGCGGTCCCGTTCGGGATTGGCTTGGCCCTGCTGTATCAGGATGTCGGCCATCTCATTGCGGTGGTGAGCCGATAGCCTACGGTCCTCGATCAAGCCACACGATCGGGCGCGGGAAGCGAACGTTCCCGCTCCTTCTCGTGGGCTGACCCGGAACGCGGCGGACGTTCGTATACAGGAGAGGTTGTTTGAGACCTCTTGTTCGATCAACAAGCGAGGCCAGGGCTCTGCCCTGGACCCGCTGGGGCCGGAGGCCCCAGACCTCTATCACTTAAGAATCGGGTTTGAAGGGCTCTGCCCTTCATTGGGTCCAGGGGCGATGCCCCTGGCCTTCGCCGTCCACCGAATTCTTGAACAGAGCCTTGGTCCGAGAGCCTAATCCCAAATGACGCGACGGCGAAAGGCGAGTGGAGGCGCCACCGGCCCCGCGCGGACCGGGCTCAGTGAGCCGCCACCGCCGCGGGCAGGTCCTCCGGCTCGGCGATGCTGTCCAAATCGGGGCGGGGCAGGCCGCTGCGCACGCCCCAGAAGCAGAAGCCCAGCGACGCGAGGCCGACCACCGCCATGTCCCAGCCGAACGGGAGCAGGCCCAGGCCGCCGAATTCGTGGCTGCCGATCAGCGACAGCAGCGCCATCGCCACGAGGTAGCAGACGAACCAGATCGCGGCGCGGAACTCGGCCAGCAGCGCGGCCGTCGCGGCGCCGCGGCGATACCAGACATAGATCGGCAGCGACACTACCAGCAGCAGGATGATCTCGGCGGTGAGCGGCCAGCTCGCCCAGAACAGCAGCTCGGAGGCGACCACGAAGGCCAGCGGGCCGAGCACCGCGATGGCCGGCACCCGCACCGGGCGTCGCAGGTCCGGGGCGGTGCGGCGCAGGGTCAGCGTCGAGATCGGCAGCATCAGGTAGGAGATCACGGTGGCGACCGAGATCACCGCGGCCAGCGACCCCCAGCCGCGGAAGAAGTACAAGAACACGAAGGCGACGGCGAGGTTGAACCACAGCGCCGGACGCGGCGCGCCGTAGACCGGATCGGCCCGCCCGAGCACCGCGGGCGCGGTGCCGTTGCGCTGCGCGCCCACCACCATGCGGGCGGTGCTGGCCATGTAGGCGGTGCCGGTGCCGCTCGGCGACAGGAAGGCGTCGAAATACAGCAAGATCGCCAGCCAGTTCAGGTTGAAGGCCAGGGCGAGCTGCGCCAAGGGTGAGGAGAAGGTGACGTGCTGCCAGCCGCCGGCGGAGGCGATGCGGGCCGGATCGACCGCGCCGAGATAGGCGACCTGCAGCAGCAGGTAGATCACGGCGGCGATCGCCACCGAGCCCAGCACCGCGAAGGGGATGTTGCGGTCCGGGTTGCGTGTCTCGCCGGCCAGGTTGAGCGCGGTCTGGAAGCCGTTGAAGGCGAAGATGATGCCGGACGTGGCGACCGCGATGAGAACCCCGGCGCCGCCATAGGGCAGAAAGCCGCCGCCGCCCGGGGTGGCGCCGGTGACGTTGCCGGAATGATACGAGCTGGTGATCAAGGCGATGCCGGTCACGGCCGGGACGATCAGCTTGAACACGGTGATCAGCGTGTTGAAGCGCGTGAACACGGTCACGCTCCAGAAGTTCAGCAGGAAGTAGCCCACCACCAGCAGGCCGGCGAGCACCAGCGCGAACGGTGTGAGCTGCTCGTTCACGTAGAGCCCGTGCGCCCACCCGTAGGGCCAGGAGCTCATGTACTGGATGGAGGCTTCCGCCTCGACCGAGATCGAGCTGGCGATGGCGATCCAGTTGGCCCAGGCGGCGAGGAAGCCGACCAGCGGGCCGTGGGTCGCGTGGGAGAAGCGCACCATGCCGCCGGGGACCGGGAACATGCCGCCGAGTTCGGAGGCGAGCCATCCGATCACCAGCACCACCGCGGCGCCGATCAGCCAGGCCAGGATGGCGCCGGGACCGGCGATGGAGGCGGCGCGCATGGCGCCGAACAGCCAGCCGGAGCCGATGATGGAGCCGATGCCGGCGAACAGCAGCGCCCAGCCGCCGATCTCGCGCTTGAGCGGCCCGGTTTGGGGGGGAAGCGACATGGACGCGGATACTCCCTGACACGGTCCGGCGGCCGCGACCGGAGACGAGCCGCCGCGACCGGTGCGCCGCGCCCACTGCCGGGACGCTGGCGCACATGGCAGGTATGCCGTGGCGGGAGGCGGATGGCTACTCCGCGACGCGGGGAGATCATTCCCTTGCCGTCGACACCTCCAGGATCCCGCGTCGGTGACGAAGGCCGGCGCCGGTATTTACAGATCGGTCCGCACCGTGAGTTTGTTCTTGTTTCCCGAACCGAGGAAATGAGAGCCTTCCCCGAGTTGGGTTCCCCCACTGCAACCGCCGTTGCAGCCGAAGGAGAAACGATTGAGCCACGACGATCTCGGCACGAGAGGCCCGTCCGCCATGGATCCCGGCTGGACCACGGGCGGGATGCCCGCGGCCGCGGGCCCGGACCTCAAGACCTATGCCTGGATCGTGCACGGCCTCTACGTCGCGACGCTGGCGACCGGTTTCACCGGCGTGGCCGGCGTGATCGTGGCGTACCTGAAGCGGCGCGAGGCGGTCGGCAGCATCTACCAGAGCCATTTCGATTACGCGATCCGCACCTTCTGGATCGGCCTGGCGCTGAGCGCCGTCGGGCTCGTGCTGTGCTTCGTGCTGGTCGGTATCCTGGTGCTGGCGCTGGTCGGGATCTGGTGGCTGGTCCGGGTGATCCGGCCGATCATGGCACTGCTGGACAACCGACCGATCGCCAACCCGACCGGGTTCATCTAACCCACCCATGGCCCGGCATCGCCCAGGCGAACGGGCTCGGGACGCTTGCCGATCATCGGGCTCGGAAGCCGATCAGGACCGTTGACCATGTCTCAAGCCAACCGCCGCCGCATCGCCCGTCGCGCATTCCGGACGTGCCTGCTGGGCCTGACCATCCTCGGCGGCGCAACCAGGCCACATGCCGCGGACCAGCCCGGCAACGCCATGCAGGTCGTCGACCTCGGACCAGTCGCGATCGGCAGCCCGATCGCCACCACGATCTACCTGATGCCGCGCGATCCGGCCGGCCTGGCGGACTTCGTGACTGCGGTGCAGACGCCCGGCAGCCCACAGTTCCACCACTTCCTCACCCGCCCGCAGTTCGTCGCGCGGTTCGCGCAGCGCGATGCCGACATCGCGCGGATGGAGTCCGTCCTGGTCCAGCTGGGCTTCACGATCGGGACGCTCTACGCCAACCACTTGGCCCTTGAAGTGGTAGCACCCGCGGGCACCACATCGGCGGCACTCGGGTTGACCCTGCACCGCTTCTCCGGCGGGGGACGCATCGGCGTCGAGTCGACCACGCCCACCACATTGCCCGCCTCCATCCGATCGCTGGTGCGCGGCGTCGGCGGCTTCGACACCCTGGTCGGCAGCCACGGCGGCAGCATCCGGGCAGCCGACGCGGCAGGGTCGGGGAGCTCCGCCCTGAGCGGAGCACCCGCCGTGGCTGGGATTACCGATCCTCGCGGTTCCTATACGCCGATGGACTACGAGACGCTCTACGACGTCCTGCCGCTGGTCCAGGCCGGAGCGACCGGGCGCGGCACGACCATCGCCATCGTCACCCTGTCGGACTTCGATGCCGACGACGCCCCGACATTCTGGAAGCAGATCGGGGTCGCGGTCGGACCGAACCACCTAACGAAGATCGACGTCGACGGCGGGACCGATCCGGGCACACCCGACACCGATGGGGATCCGACGGAGAGCGACCTCGACGTGGAGCAGTCCGGCGCGATCGCACCGAACGCGACAGTGCTCGCCTACGTCTTGCCGAACATTTCCTCGGCCACCTTCCTCAACGGCTTCGAGGCAGCCGCGTCCGACAATCGCGCCGACGTCGTCTCGTCCTCATGGGGCAAGGCGGAGATCAATTTCTTCCCCAACCCCCTGACCGGGGGTCAGGATCGCCGGTACTACCTGGAGGCGTATCACGACGCGTTCTCCGAGATGGCGGCGCAGGGCCAGACCGTGTTCACCGACGCCGACGACAACGGTGCGTTCGAGGTCAACCGGTTCCAGTATCCGGTGTTTCCCGTTCCGGGCGAACCCGCCGCCGCCACGCCGCTGTACTCGATCCATCACCCGTCGAGCGATCCGCTGGTGACGGCGTCGGGCGGCACCACCACGCCGTTCCAGGCGACCTACGACGACGGCACGCTTCCGGTGCACATCGCCCAGGAACAGGCCTGGAGCTGGAGCTACTTCCCGCTCGCGCGCCTGGCGCAGCACGAGGACCTGGCCGCGATCGAACTGGCGTTCGAGCAGCGCTTCGCGACCGGCGGCGGCGGCGGCGTCAGCATCTACTGGCCCACGCCCGGCTACCAGGCGGCGCTTCCCGGCGTCACGACGACGATGCCGTCGCAGTCGCTCTACCGGCTCGGTGCCAGGCCCGAGCTGCTGGCGACCGAGCCCGGGTTCTTCGCCGGGCGCAACATCCCCGACCTTTCGGCGAATGCCGATCCCGACACCGGCTATGTCACCGTAGTCAACGGCGAGACCATCGACTTCTACGGCGGCACCAGTTTCGTGGCGCCGCAGTTCGCCGCCACGCTGGCGCTCATGATCGAGAAGCTCGGCCACCGCGTCGGCCAGCTCAATCCGATGCTCTATGCGCTGCAGACGCAGGGTGCGGGGGTCGCACGCGACATCACGACCGGCGACATCTGGGGTTACCTGGCCCACCCCGGCTACGATCAGGCGACCGGTCTCGGCGTCATCGATGCCGAGAAGCTTTATGAGGGGCTCAAGGGGTTCGATGTCAGGTCCGCGACGACCGTCGGAAAGTAGGGCCCTGGCCTACCGGCTGGCCCAGCTCCATGCGGGCGGCTCCTCGTCGGGCAGCACGGTCTCGCCCAGCTGCTTCGCCAGCACCACCTGCCTGGCGCCGGCCTCGCCGAGGGCCTCCACCAAGCGGGGTACATGCGACACCACGATCACCTGCGAGCGCCCGGCGGCGCGCGCGATCAGCCGGGCAAGCGGCGGCAGCAGCTCGGGATGCAGGCTGGTCTCGGGCTCGTTCAGCACCATCAGTTGCGGCGGCCGCGGCGTGAGCAGGGCGGCGACCAGCAGCAGGTAGCGCAGCGTGCCGTCGGACACTCGGCGGTCCCCAACGGCCGCAGAAGGCCGTGCTGGCGCATCTCGAGCTCCAGCTGGCTGTCCGTCTGGCGAAGGCCGATCGAGCCGCCGGGGAACGCGTCGGCGATCGACGCGTCGAGCGCCCCGCCGTCGCCGACCTCCTCGATGGTGGCGACCGCCGCCGCCAGGTCCGATCCGTCGCTGGCCAGCACCGGGGTGCGGGTGGCGACCTGGCGCAGGCGGGCCGGCGCTTCGGGATCGGTGCGGAAATGGTCGTAGAAGCGCCACTCCCGCATCGCCTCGCGCAGCACCAGCAGCTCGATCGCGTCGCGGGGCTCGGCGCAGTGGGTGAGCATGCTGTCGTATGGCTTGAGGTCGCCCGCCGCCTGCCGCCAGGCACCGGTTCCGTCGCGGATCCGCACCGAGGGGCCGCTGCGTTCGGCGAACACGCTGCGGCGGGACAGGATGGCTCCGGTCTAAAGGCTGTCCTGCTTGATCTCCGGATCGTGGCCGAAGCGGGAGCGGGGGACCGGCGTGGGCAGGCCTAGGTCGATCGCGTAGCCATAGTCCGGCGAGGAGAAGCCGAGCTTCAGGCTGACCGGATGGCGACGCACGGTGCCCTGGACCGGTTGCTCGCCGGACCGCATGGCGCGCGAGAGACGCTCCGATCCGGCCCACAACACCGATGGCAGCCCGCCCTCACGTGCCAGCGACGGGATGATCCGCCCCTGGGCGATGTCGGCCAGCAGCCGCAGCGCCCGATACAGGCTCGACTTGCCGCTGCCGTTGGCGCCGGTGACGACGGTGAGCCGATCCAGCTCCAGGCGGACGTCGCGAAGCGAGCGGTAGCCAAAGATGCACAGGCGGGTGACCGGGCTCATTCCGTCAGTCTGGCGGCGCCGGCGTGACAGGGCCACCATCATGACGAACGGCGCCTGCGGTCGGCGGGATCGGGCTCGGAAGAATGCGATGGTCGGGCCGCCCGCGTCCGGCGAACAGCCGGATCGGCGCGTCAGTCGGACTGCTTGCGGCTCGGCATCTCGCCGGCCGCCACCAGGGCGCAGGCGATCGCCACCGTGCGCCGGGCCTGGTGGCGGACGGTGTTGAAGTCCTCGTCGCGCGGCGGCCGGTTCTCGGCGCCGACGATGGCCGAGGCGCCGTAGGGCGAGCCCGCTTCCAGCATCGCCTCGTCGGTGTAGCCGGTCGGCACGATCACCATGCCCAGATGCGCCATCGGCGCGTAGAGCGACAGGGTGACCACCTCTGTGCCGCCATGCGGCCAGGAGGCGGTGGCGAAGGCACCGCCGACCTTGCCGGCGAGCGCGCCGCGTTTCCATTGCGGCCCGAGCTGGTCGAGGAAGTTCTTCAGCTCCGTCGCCATGGCGCCGAAATAGCACGGCGTGCCGAACAGGATCGCGTCGGCCCACTCGGCGTCCTCGTGGGTGGGCGCGTCGTGGAGCGCGTTCTGGCGCCGGGCGTTCTCGGTCCAGCCCTTGACCTTGGCCATGGCGGCGGGATCGGCGACCTCGCGGGCGCGGCGGAGGCGTACCTCGGCGCCGCCCTCCCGGGCCGCCTCGGCCGCGGCGGTGGCGAGCGCTTCCACCGATCCGGAACGGGAGTAGTAGACGATCAGCAGGCGGGTCGGGTTCGGGGCGGGATCGGGCAACGGGAACTCCTCGGAGCCGGCGCGGGAGGCTGGCTGCGAAACAACAGGTGTTGCCGTGGGACCGGCCGGGGAAGGGGTGGCGGGTCACGTCTGGTTCAGCATTGGACGCGTCGGGCTGCAGGCGGTCCGGACGCCGCCAAAGGCGGATGGACGCCGGCGGCTGAGGATCGGGCCGGGGATGCGGAGCCGGCACGACAAACGCGGTCTGGATGGCATTGGTCGCCGTAGGACCCTGCTGCGGCTGAGCATGAGCAGCACCGGCGTCGAGTTCCAGCACCGACGGTTCTCCGCCGGCGTGCAAGCGGTGCAGGCGGACACGGCACCCGGTCCGCACCTGCCGCAGATCGGCGTGACGGAGACCGTGCTACAGCAGCAGGCCGATTGGGTCGATGCGGTTCTAAAATGGACTCAGGCGCTGGAGGTGCGGATCTCACTGGACGATCCGATACCTTTGGAGTTGGTTCTCTACAGCTGAAGATCGCCTCAGGGCAGGCTTCCTCGCCCGGTCCGCCGCCGCTTGAGCGAGGGCCTGTCATAGGACGGATTAGCCGGTTTGCCTCGCAGCGGGGATGCTGCGGGTCGGCGGGTGGCTCCCACAGGCTTCATGAGGCGCCGGTCGGGTCCTTCCGTTCGCAGCAGGCTGCGCGGCAGGAAGACCCATGACACCAGGGTTCCGATCACGGTGACGAGGAACGCAGCCAGGGTCACCCAGAAGCCCGCGCCGAAACCACCGAGGACGTCCTCGTCATGGCCGGCCATGATGAGGACGATGCCGCAGAGCGTCGGGAGGACGATCATTGCCGGCCGCATCGTCCGCACCGAGTGTGGGCTGAAGGTGCTGAGGTCCCATCCCCATAGGGCGAACGGAAGCATGAGAAGCCAGTACAGCGGATTGCCCCGGTTGTGCATGGCGCCGTCGCTGTGCGGGAAGACGAGGGCCAGCAACGAGACGGTCGTGGCGAGCGCACCGATCACCAGCCCACCGACCGCGAGGTTGCTTGCCTTGTCCTTTCGGAGCCGCCGCCAGTAATCCATCGCCTCCTGATGCGGATCGATCATGACGACTTTTCCTTCGACCGGATCCAGACGATCGTTTCATGGATCGCACCGGTCATGGCGCTCCCGATCACGCCCAGGGCTCCGGCGATGCCATCCAGCATCCGCTGCTTGACCACGGAATGGATCTCATGAGCGGAGACGCGCTTGGCGCCCTGGAGCTCAAGCTGCGCCGTGAGCTGGCGACGCATCGGTCGGCTGATCGGATCGTTGGCCGCCCGCGTCCAACTGAGCGGGTGGCTGGCCAGGATGTCACCAGTCTTTCTGACCTCCGTCAGCGTCCCATGTGCACCCACCAATCCGACCGCGTCGGCTCCGAGCATGGTCCAGTAGTAGATGTTGCTCCGGTCCAGGCCTCATTGATGTCGGCACGGTCCCTGTAGATGTTGCCTACCCGGTATATCGACGCTGCGCAGGCGCCGCTGGCACCGAGAACCCCTGCGTAAAGGATACCCGCGCCGACCAGGCTTAGCCCGCCCGTGATGGGAGCCAGGGACGTCGTGCCGACGACGCCGACCCAGGCCAGGGCTGCACCACCGCAGTTGAAGCCGAAGCTCAGCCACTCGCCGGGAGCTGAGCTGGTTTCCGTGCGAGGTGCCGGAGTTCCGGCGATGATGGACCGACGGCGTTCGAGAATGATGTCCGATCCACCGGTGGGTGCAGCGTGCAGCACCTGCACGACGCCGCGGTCGATGAGGACGATGCCCATGCCGGCGACATCCGGCACTCGATTGAGAGCCGAAAGCAACGATGCCGGGTCGAGTGCTTGAAGCGGCACGGAGCGGCTTATCGACGTCGACTGGCTCATGTCCATCGGTCACGAGTGAGGAAGCGAGCTTGGTTCGTATGAACCAAGAGCGCTGCGGCGACAAGCCCTGCACTAGTAAAGAAGCCCATGACGGCATTCCATTATTTCCCGACAAGGGAATCGACTGGTCGAGAAGCAGTCATGTAGGTGGAACCGGCGGCACGACGCGGGGCCTGCCGTGATTCTGCGAGTGTCCGATCCTGCGAATGTCCCGGCTTGTTGGAAGGGTCGGGACGCTTGCATCGGGACTGCCGGTGCTCTAGGTGCTGGCTGGTTCACGCGTCCGGGCCTGGAAGGGCATGCCCGGCCGTGACGGCTGCGCTCGTGATCCAATGGTGGGTCGCCCAGGGCCTTCGGGCGGGGGAGGGCAGCTCCAGCACGAGGAGTGACCAAATGCCCAAGATGAAGACCAAGTCGTCGGTCAAGAAGCGGTTCAAGATCACCGCGACCGGCAAGGTGCTCGCAGGCCCCGGCAACAAGCGCCACGGCCTGATCAACCGCCCGCAGAAGATGAAGCGGACCAACCGCGGCTCCCAGACGCTGACCGAGATGGACGGCAAGACGGTGAAGCAGTGGGCCCCCTACGGGCTGGCCTGAGGAGCATCTGACCCATGGCACGCGTCAAGCGGGGCGTCACCACCCACGCCCGTCACAAGAAGGTCCTGGCCCAGAGCAAGGGCTTCGTCGGTCGGTCCTCGACCAACTACCGCATCGCGCTCGAGCGGCTGGAGAAGTCGCTCCAGTACGCCTATCGCGACCGTCGCAACAAGAAGCGCGACTTCCGCGGCCTGTGGATCCAGCGGATCAACGCCGCGGTGCGCGAGCACGGCCTGACCTACTCGCGCTTCATCGCCGGGCTGAACAAGGCCGAGATCGAGATCGACCGCAAGGTGCTGGCGGCGATCGCCTACGACGATCCGGCCTCGTTCGCCGCCATCGTCGCCAAGGTGCAGGCGGCGATCGCCGCCTGAGCGGCATCCGCCGGCACGACCTTCCTGAACGGGCCGCTCCCCCAGGGGCGGCCCTTCCTGCGTCGCCGGTGCCGCCGGCGATGCGACAGGCCCCCGATCGCCCCGGGCCTTGTGCTGCGGCCTGCCTGTCCGGCGGACGAGGTGGTCCCGCATGATCTGTGCGGCGCGGCCCGGCGCCGTCCGCCAGCACCCGGCTCCATTTGCTTCCCACCGCCCGTTCCACCGCGATCCGGATGGTCCCGGCCAGGTCCGGTCGGCGGCCGCGGCACTTTGCAGGTGACCGGATTCGGGTAGATGTTCCCGCAAAGTGCAGGGAAGTTGGGATGGACGACAGCAGGCGTAGCTTCCTCGGAACGGCCGCGTTCGGCGTCGGCGGCCTGATCGCGCTCGGCGGCGCCAGCTCGGCCATGGTGGATCCCGACAAGGGCCAGCCGGGCGCCGGCGGCTTCGGGTTGAAGTCGCAGGAGCTTCCGGCGGGTGCGACGGTGGCCTACCACGACCCCGACGACATCAAGTCGATGCCCGCGTTCACCCGCTCGCTCGACGGATCGCGTCCTAAGGTCACCTCGGGCGGCTGGGCCAAGGAATCGACCGAGCATCAGCTGCCGATCATGAAGGGCCTGGCGGGTGTGCACATGCTGCTCGACCCCGGCGCCTCGCGCGAGCTGCATTGGCACGCGATCGCGGCCGAGTGGGCCTACGTGATCGGCGGCCGCTGCCAGACCGTGGTGCTCGACCCGTCCGGCCAGACCGAGATCAACAACTACGGCCCGGGCGACCTCTGGTTCTTCCCCAGGGGACACGGCCACTCGATCCAGACCATCGGCGACGAGCCGTGCCACTTCGTCCTGTCGTTCGATAACGGCGCCTTCTCCGAACATGGCACGTTCTCGATCACCGACTGGATCGACGTCACGCCCAAGCAGATGCTGGCAGCGAATTTCGGCATCGCCCCCGCCCTGTTCGACACGTTCCCCAAGGGCGAGACCTATATCCAGGCGGGACCCGTGGTCCCGATCGCCCAGGCGATCGACGCGCCCTGGCCGCGCGAGTCGACCCACAAGTTCAGCCTCGCGCACGATCCGCGCGCCCACCGCGACTTCGACGGCGGCAGCTTCTCACTCGCCACCGTCGACGAGTGGCCGATCTCCACCACGATGTCGGGCGGCCTGATGGTCATCAAGCCGGGGCAGATGAAGGAGCTGCACTGGAATCCCAACGCCGACGAGTTCCACTACTACCTCGCCGGCACCGGCCAGGTGGCCATGTTCGGCTCGGGCGGCCGTGCACAGGTGGCCGACGTCAAGGCAGGCGACTCCGCCTACATCCCGGCGGGCTACGGGCATGGCATCATCAACACGGGCTCGGAGGACCTCCAAATCGTCCAGACCTAGAATGCCGGCAAGTTCGAGGAGATCACCCTGAAGCGTTGGATGCAGACGGCGCCGCGCTACCTTCTGTCGACCAACATGGCGGGCGTTCCCGCCGCCACGCTCGAGAAGATCAAGCCGGCCTGGGAGAGAAAGTCCGATGGAGAGAACCGCCGGATTTCTCCATCAGCCGTTGATCCAGTGGGCCGATCCACCCGACGCCTGGAAACCGGGCGTCGGGATCGGATCGCTAAGCCATGCACATCTGGCGCCACTCTGCGACGGGCGTGGTCGCCCGCGGGCGACCCGGCGCCGGCCGGCTCCGGGAGCGGTGGACCAGGGCGCTGTGGAACGGCTCGGATCCGGGCCGGATCCGGCCGATCATCGCGTTGGCGGGCAGATCGTCGGTCCATAGCTCTACTCGTCCGTCCCGCCTGATCAGCGTCCGGGCGTGGTCCATCGCGTCGGCGTCGCAGTGGCACTCCACCGCGGCGGTCTTCTGAACGAACTCGGCCTCATCCATCAGGTAGATACGGTAGCGCGGCATCGTCGGCTCCGTCGGGTGGAGGCGGAAGGATCAAGGGTTTCCCAGCCGACGGCGCCTGGTTGCGGAGAAGCACGAGCCGTCGATGAGCGTTTTATTAACACATCTCGCCGAGCCGTGATTTTAAATCTGATGGCGACTCCGAGATTCCTGCATCCAAAGGCTGGCGTTTCACGTGCGGCCAGTTCGGCACCTCACGATGCCGGCGTATCGGAGGCCCGTGCCGCCCCTTGGCGGAGCGATCTGTCGCGATCGACGGGCGGCGCCGGATCGGCCGGCGCGAGGCACCATTTCGATCGGGACAAGGAAAAGGAATAAGCCTGGCGGAAAATCTTCGCTCCGTTTCACTGAGGCTTCGGCTGCTTCGGTGTCACGACGGAACACGCACCAGCCCGCCGGCTACTTCACGTCGAGGTGGTAGTCGATCAGCTGGGCGTGGCCGTTCGGCACGATGGCCTGTACTTCCAGCAGATCGGGCCCGAGGTAGCCGGGAGCGGACTGGTAGGAGAGCGCCATGCCGTCCTGCGGGTTCGCGTTGCAGACGGCGTGCGGGTTGGCCGGCGGGTAGTTCGGATAGTAGCGACCCCGCTCCACCGAGGCGGTGCCGTGCGCCGGCGGGACCACGAGGCGAACCGTGTAGTAGGCGGCAAGCGAGCAGTCGGGGTTCAGGGACAGGAACGCGGAGAGCTCCGTGCGCCGGCCGGCCGCCACCGCGAAGACGCGCGGAACCTGATGCAGCAAGATGATGCGCGGCGCCGGCGGCGCGGCGGAAGCGCCGCCCGCCTGCGTCTGGTTGGTGTTGACGTTGGTGCTGGTGACGTAGCCGCACGGGTCGGCGCGAGGACGAGCGGGGGCAGGCTGGCGCGCATGGGGGGACCTTCGGATCGGGGCAGGCATGGAGGCGATCGGGGCGTCTACTTCACGGCGAGGCGGAAGTCGCTGGTCCAGGCGCTGCCGTTCGGGGTGACGACGGCGATGGTGAACCGGTCGGGGCCGGCATAGCCGGGATCGGGGCGGTAGGTGCCGGCGACGCCGTCCCGCGGATGGAGGTTGCAGGCGTAGCGCTGATCCTCCCGCGGGTAGTCGGGATAGTAACGGCCCTGTCGCAGGGTCATGGTTCCGTGGGACGGGGGTGCCAACAGGCGCACGGTGACGGTGCCCGCAACCGAACAGTCTGGGTTGAGGTCGAACCAGGCGTTGATCCGGCTCGGCCGGTTCTCGGCGACCGCGAACGGGATCCGGAAATGCCGGTCGGTGCGGTCGGGAGACGCGGGGATCGGCGCGGTCGAGCGGGCGACCGGCAGAGTCACGCCGTCGGAGGCGACGCAGCCGCCGAGCAACGCGGCTGCGGCGGCGAGGATGGGCAGCTTCATCGGCATTCCCGGACGGTGGCCGCGTCATCCTGCCACCGTGCCGGCAATTTTCCATCCTCCGAACCGGCTGCCGTGGCCGGTCCGCGCCGGATCGGCCAAGAACGTCGCCGTGTGCCCGAACCTTGCCCGGAACGGCTGTCCGGATGGTGGAAGGTCACCATGCCGGTTGCAGCGGGGAAGACGGTTCGGCCGGGTGCGATCACTGGACCTCCGCCGCATCGTGCTGCGGCGCCACGTCGAGACGAGCCGTGGCTGTGGCGGCCGACATGTCCCAAGCTGTTCAGCGACAGGCTGGACGGCCTAATCGATTTCGGCCTCGGTTTCCGGATAGCCGCGACCCACGGCCGAATGCTGGAGAACGCCTTTTGGAAGGCCATCGCTGTTCCTTGTCATGGGAAATGCGACCCCAACGGTCCGGAGCAGGAAGGCGCCGACCAGGAACTCGACCAGCCTTCGATCGTGTTCCGTATCGTTCTGTTTGTACTGCTTGGCATCCCTGTTCACCCAGGATTCGACCACCTGACCGCCCTCGGCGGTTGCCCGTATCTTGAGCCCGTAGATACAGGCGCCGGTCCAGCTACGGTGGAACCGAAGCCATCCATCCTCGAGGTAGATGAACCACTTGTCCTCCATGCTGGTCGGGACGTGTCCCACCTGGATCCGTTCGAGGTCCTGGCGGGAAAAGACGCCGGCATAGCCAAGCTCCGCCTTGTGGGCGGGGTCAGGCAGGCGGTGCCAGGACCTGCTCGTGGCGTTCTCCGGTGCGCTCGACGACATCGACATCATCCTTGACCGATGGTCGTGACCATGACCTGCACCACGTCATGCGGAGCCAGCGGCGCCGAGCCTCCGGGCCATGCCGATGCGGCGCCTCCCGTCGAGGTCCGGCGTGTGTCGCTGGCCGGCCGGCCCTGGTTCCGATCCCCGTCATCCGCTAAGGCAGGGACCCCTTCGATGTCCCCTCCAGGGTCCAGGTCGGCGCCGTGGCCCTTGGCAAGGAGTTTCCCATGCCTGACGATCTGGACGCGCTGAAGCGGGAGGTTCTCGCAGCGCTGGCCTCCGCTCCGGACCATCGCGCCTGGGACGCGGTGCGGGTCGGCACGCTCGGCAAGTCGGGGCGGCTGACCGCGCTGCTCAAGGAGCTGGGTCGGGCGGCGCCGGAGGAACGCCGCGCGCGCGGTGCGGCGCTGAACGCGCTGCGCGACGAGCTGGGAACGGCGATCGAGGCGCGCGGGCGGGCGATCGAGGCGGACGCGCTGGAGGCGCGCCTCCTGGCCGAGCGGGTGGACGTGACGATCCCGGTGGCCCCGGAGCCGTCGGGGCTGATCCACCCGCTGAGCCGGACGATCGAGGAGATGGTGGCGATCTTCGGCGCCATGGGGTTCACCGTCGCGGAGGGCCCCGACATCGAGACCGACTGGCACAACTTTTCCGCCCTCAACACCCCGGCGCACCATCCGGCGCGCACCGACCACGATACCTTCTACCTGCCGCCGCTCGCCGGCGAGGGGCCGTCGAGCCGTGTGCTCCGGACGCAGACCTCGGGGGTGCAGATACGCACCATGCTGAGCGTGCCGCCGCCGATCCGGATCATCGTGCCGGGCCGCACCTACCGCGCCGACCACGACGCCACCCATTCGCCGATGTTCCACCAGTGCGAAGGGCTGGTGATCGGCCCGGCCTCGGGGGCGGACGCGATCACGCTGGGGCACCTCAAGGGCACGGTGATCGAGTTCCTGCGCGCGTTCTTCGCCATGCCGGCGCTGCCGGTGCGGTTCCGGGCGTCGTACTTCCCGTTCACCGAGCCGTCGATGGAGATCGACATCGGCTGGGACCGACGCAGCGGGGAGATCGGCGCCAAGAGCCAAAACGGTGGCGAGGGGGGTGGCGGCGACTGGCTTGAGGTGCTGGGCTCGGGGATGGTGCATCCGCGCGTGCTGGCCAATTGCGGACTCGATCCGCGCGCCTGGCAGGGCTTCGCGTTCGGCATGGGGATCGAGCGGCTGTGCATGCTCAAGCACGGCATCCCGGACCTGCGCGCGCTGTTCGAGAGCGACCTGCGCTGGCTGCGGCATTACGGGTCGAGCCCGTTGTCGCCAGCGGTGCTGCACGAGGGGATTTGAGGGATGAAGTTCACCCTGTCGTGGCTGCGCGACCACCTCGACACAGACGCCACGCTGGTGGCGCTGTGCGGGGCGCTGAACCGGATCGGGCTGGAGGTCGAGGGGGTGGAGAACCCCGGGGCGGCCTTGGCCCCGTTCCGCACCGCGCGCATCCTGGAGGCGTCGCCGCATCCCAACGCCGACCGGCTGCGCGTGTGCACGGTGGATGTCGGCCTGGACGGCGCCCCGCCGGTGCAGGTGGTGTGCGGCGCGCCGAACGCGCGCGCCGGGCTGTCGGTGATCTTCGCGCCGCCCGGCACCTTCATCCCGGGCTCGAACATCACCATCAAGGCCGGCGAGATACGCGGGCAGCGCAGCGACGGCATGCTGTGCTCGCTGCGCGAGCTGGGGCTCGGGCTCGAGCATGACGGCATCGCCGAGCTGCCGCCGAACACCAGCCCGGGGCAGAGCTACGCCAACTATGCCGGGCTGGACGACCCGGTGGTTGAGATCGCGGTGACCCCGAACCGCGGCGACGCCCTGTCGGTGCGCGGCATCGCACGCGACCTGGCGGCGGCCGGGATGGGGCACCTGCGCCCCTGGCTGGCGGACACGGTGGAGGGCACGTTCGACAGCCCGCTCGGCTGGACGATCGCGTATTCCAAGGCGTGCCCGCTGGTGCTGGGGCGGACGATACGGGGGGTGCGCAACGGTTCGTCCCCGGACTGGCTGCAGGAGCGGCTGCGTGCGGTGGGCCTGCGCCCGATCAGCGCGCTGGTCGACGTGACCAACTTCTTCTCGTTCGACCTGGGCCGCCCGCTGCACGTGTTCGACGCGGACAGGGTGTCGGGCGGCGTGCTGACGGTGCGTCGCGGCCGGGGCGAGACGTTGCGGGCGCTGGATGGGCGCGACTACGTGGCGGACGCGGAGGACTGCGTGATCGCCGACGCGGCCGGGGTGCAGTCCTTCGCGGGGCTGATGGGCGGCGAGGCGACCGGCTGCACCGAGGCGACCACGGCGGTGTTCGTGGAGTGCGCGCTGTTCGACCCGGTGCGGATCGCGCTGTCCGGCCGCCGGCACGGGCTGCAGTCGGAGGCAAGGCAGCGCTTCGAGCGCGGCATCGACCCGGCGCTGCCGCCGGCGGCGCTCGAAGCAGCGACGCGGATGATCCTGGAGCTGTGCGGCGGCGAGGCGAGCGGGGTGGTGTCGGCCGGGCAGGCGCCGGACTGGCGTCGGACCGCATCGCTCCGGTTCGGGCGGATCGCCGAGCTGGGCGGGCTCGCTGTGGCGCCGGACGAGGCGGTGCACGCGCTGGAGGCGCTGGGCTTCGCGGTGCAGGAGCGCAACGCGGCGGCGACCACCTTCGTGGTGCCGTCCTGGCGCAACGACGTGGCGGCGCCGGTGGTGCTGTCGCTGCAGCCGGGCTCGAACCGCGACGAGGCGGACGCGGTGGCGGCGGTCGAGGCGGTGGAAGGGGAAACCGACCTGGTCGAGGAGGTGCTTCGGTTGCGCGGGCTGGACCATGTGCCGCCGGTGACGCTGCCGCCGCTGGGCCCGGTGCCGATGCCGTCGCTGACGCCGCGCCAGGGGCGCAACGTCCTGGCGCGCCGGGTGCTGGCCGCGCGCGGGATGGCGGAATGCGTGGGCTACAGCTTCACCGCGCGCGAGCACGCGGCCCGGTTCGGGGCGGTGCCGGAGTCGCTGCACTTGTCGAACCCGATTGCCGCCGACCTGGACCAGATGCGGCCGACGCCGCTGGCGACGCTCGTGCAGGCGGCGGCGCGGAACGCGGCGCGCGGCCTTTCCGACCTGGCGCTGTTCGAGGTCGGCGCCGGGTTCGACGAGACCGGACAGCGCCAGCTCGCGGTGGCTCTGCGCACCGGACGCACGGCGCGCCATCCAGGGCGGCCGATGCGGGCGATGTCGTTGTGGGACGCCAAGGCGGACGCGGTCGCGCTGCTGGCAGCGCTCGGCGTGCCGTCGGACGCGATCACGGTCACCGCGGACGCCCCCCCGCATTACCATCCCGGCCGCTCGGGCGTGTTCCGCCAGGGGCCGCGCCTCGTGCTGGGCCGGTTCGGCGAGCTGCATCCCGTGCTGCTGGCGGCGATCGGCCTGGACGGGCCGGCGGTGGCGGCCGAGCTGTTCCTGGACGCGGTAGCGGACCCCAAGCGCCGCCGCCGGCCCCCCCCCGACCTGCCGTCGCTGCAGCCGGTGCGCCGCGACTTCGCCTTCCTGGTCGAGCGACGGGTGACGGCGGAGGCGCTGCTTCGCGCGGCGAAGGGGGCGGAGCGCACGCTGGTCGCGGGGGTCTCGCTGTTCGACGTCTACGAGGGCGACGGCGTGCCGGACGGGATGCGCTCGATGGCGATCGAGGTGGTGTTCCAGCCGCGCGAGCGCAGCCTGACCGACGCCGAGCTGGAAGCGGCCTCGGCCCGGGTGGTGGAGGCGGTGGCAAAGGCGACCGGGGCCGTGCTGCGCTGAGAAAGCTTGTGCTGCTAGAAAGCAAGGCCAGGGCGCTGCCCACCGATCTGCCTCGCAGCTTGGTCCGCTGAGGCCGGAGGCTCCAGACCCCTATTACTTAAAGAATTGGGTTTGAAGGGCTCCGCCCTTCATGGGGTCCAGGGGCAAGGCCCCTGGCCTTCGCCATCCACCGAAGTTCTCAATCGGATCCCTGGGAGATCCTTCGAGCCTCGGCGGACAGGCCGGCGGCGCGGGGCCCCAAGCGCTGCACGTCACGCCGCACATCCCGTTCTCGACCGGTTCCCAAGGCCGGGTTACCACGGTGTCCGGAACGATCGCGCGACTCGCGCGTCCTGGATGGGAAGGGGAGCCGGGATGAAGCGGTGCAGGTTGACGGGGCCATCGCCCAGGATGGGCGCATCGATGTCAAGTGCACTGGTCTCGGGCACGCTGGGGGGCGCGCTGGCATCGGGTCTGCTGGCGATACCAGCGTCGGCGGCGCCGGGTCAGCCCTACCAGGTCCGGCATTCCATCTACGCCTGCGCCAATCCGCGGGTGATGCTGGCGCTGAGCGGCGATGCGGGGCCGTTGCATCCCGAAGGATGGGCGGAGCTGGAGCGGGCCTATGGCCGTTGCTCGGTGCTGACCCCGTCGATGCGTTTGGACGTGGTCGCGCGCCAGGGCAGGCTGCTGCTGCTGCGCCGTCTTCCGGCGCACGGCCGGAGCGGGCTGTTGTTCGTGCCGGCGGACGAGGTGAGCCGGGCTCCGTCGCCCCCTACAGTCCCGGCCGTGACTGCCGCGCCGCCGACGCTGGCGCAGCGGGCATCCGGCGCCGCGTCGCCGTCGAACGGTGCTGCAACAGCCGGAGCGCCCGCTTCTTCCGCCCCAGCGGGCGCGTCGCCTGTGGCTCCTTCGACGTTGACGGTCGTGCCGCCAGCGGTGGCGCCGGGAGCGCCCGAGGCGGCGCCGTCCAACGGTGCGGCGCCGGCCGGGACGTCCGGCTCCTCCGTTCCGGCGGGCGCCTCGCCCGCGGTCCCCTCGACGCCCACGGTCGTGCCGCCGACGGTGGCGCAGGGAGCGCCTGCTCCCAATCCGGCTCCGGCGGACGTGCCCCCATCCGGTTCCGCGTCCCCGACGCCCGAGGCTGCCGTCCCGCCGCCGGCCGCACCGGGCTTCGACGGGTCGCCGGCTACAAGCGGTTCGGCCGCGGGATCGGCTCCGGAGCCCGGCGCGTCCGCGCCACCACCCTCCGGCGTTTCGACCAATGTGCCGGCATCGCCCCCGTCTGCGTCGTCCGTCGCGCCGACCCCGCCCGGCTCCGCCGCCGGGCCGCCTGCATCCCAGCCCGCGCCGTCCGTCGTGGCGCCGGCGCCCTGGCCGCCCACGGCCAAGGTGGCGCACCGGGGCGGCTACGCGCTTCTGATCGCGCTGCTGGTGCTGCTGCTGCTGGCGGCGTCGATCGGCATCGCCTGGATGGTGGCGCGTCGCCGGCGGCACTTCACCCGGGTGGAGGAGAATTGGCCATCGCTGGAACGCAAGCTGGTCGCACCGTCCGTCGAGGTGCCGCCGCTGCCGTCGCCGCACGCGTTCCGTACCCTGTGCGCGGCGGCGCTGGAACAGGCCGGCTGGAGCACCCGGATCGCGTTTCCCGGCGACGGCACCGGGCCGGACATCGTCGGGCGCCGCGACAAGAAGCTGCTGGTGGTGCGGTGCCGGACCTCGCGCAGCGTGATCGGCAGCGAGATGATCAACGAGGCCGCGACCATGGGCGGCAAGCAGCCCGGCAGCCTGGTGGTGCTGGCCTCCAACGCCGCGTTCTCGCAGGCGGCTCGCGACGAGGCGGCGCGGCAACGCGTGCACCTGCTGCGGGACACGGATCTGTATGAGTTCGTGGGTTAGCGGCCTGATCGGGCGGGGGAGCTGAGCGCCTGGTGGTCCGGCAGCGTCCGGACGTTCCTGGATCTCGACGACGCGGCCATCCTGGGTGTCTTGTCGCACAGGCAGTCCTACCGCTACCGCGGCAACGAGCCGAAGCAGGTCTGGGCCTGGACGGCAGAGCTGTTGTTGTTGCGCGCCGCCCTGTGCGGCCTTCCCGATCCCGACGCGTGGCGGGTGCTGCTGGAGTTCGAGATCCCGCGCCTCGGCGGACGGCTCGATGCCGTGCTGCTGTCGCCGCACGCCATCTTCGCGATCGAGTTCAAGATCGGTGCCGACCGGATCGACAACGCCATGCGGGCCCAGGCGCACGGCTATGCCCTCGACCTCCAGGACTTCCATGGTGGGAGCCGCAACCGCGCGATCCTGCCGATCCTGGTCGCGACCGGGTGCGTGTCGCGTCCTGCCGCCATGCCTCTGCTTGTCGGCGGTGCCGAGGCGGTCATGGAGATCGATGCGCAAGGCTTCCCGGGCCTGCTTCGCCAGGTGTCGACGCGGGCGGGGATAGTCGCCGCCTGTCCGCCGGTGACGGTGACGGACTGGGAAGCGGCACCCTACGCGCCGGTGCTCAACGTCATCCAGGCCGCATGCCGCCTGTATCGGCGACACGACGTGGCCGAGATCGCCAGCATGCGGGCGGACGCGTTCAACCTGACGCTGACCGCGAACCGGATCGCGTCGATCCTGGACCGCGCGGAGGCGGACGGGCGGCACGCCATCCTGTTCGTCACCGGCATTCCCGGAGCGGGCAAGACGTTGTGCGGGCTGAACGCGGCGTTCGCGCGGGCCGGATCGACCTTCCTGACCGGCAACCCGTCCTTGGTGCACGTGCTGCGCGAGGCGCTGGTGCGCAGCGCGGTGTCGGATGGAGCCAAGCGCGCGACCGCGTTCCACCGCATCAAGGCGGTGATCCAGCCGCTGCCGCAGTTCCGCGACCTGTACGTGCGGACGGGCGGCGTGCCTCCGGACCGGGTGGTGGTGATCGACGAGGCGCAGCGTTGCTGGACCGCCGCATATGCGGTCGCCGGCACGCGCACCCGCCCGGTGCCGCTCGACCGGTCGGAGCCGGCGCACCTGCTCGACATCATGGACCATCATGACGGTTTTGCCGCGATCGTGTGCCTGATCGGACAGGGACAGGAGATCCATGACGGGGAGGGTGGCTTGGCTGCCTGGGGTGAGGCGCTGGCGAGCCGGCCAAGCTGGGCGGTGTTCGCCGCCGAGGCGACGCTGCGGGATACGGAGCCGCGCAACCGGTTGCCGCGGCTGGCTGGGTTCTCGATGCAGCCAGAGCTATACCTGTCGGTGCCGGTGCGCTCGCTTCGCCACGA
Source organism: Lichenicola sp. (assembly GCA_965198655.1). Lineage (GTDB taxonomy): Bacteria > Pseudomonadota > Alphaproteobacteria > Acetobacterales > Acetobacteraceae > Lichenicola. Next base: position 1,063,278 of record OZ240668.1, read on the forward strand.
GGCGGCGCCGGCCTGGGTGGACGCCGTGCTGCGCGGCGACGCAGCGGCGGCGCGGGCGGTGATCGACGCGGGCGGCGAGGTGCCGTTCTTCCTGACGCGGGATCTGGCGGCGCTTCGACGCGGCCTGCGCGCCCGGGCGCGCGACCTGCACCGTGCCGGTCTGGTGGCGAGTGCGGGCGCGCGCCGGCTGCGTGCGGAGGGCCTCGGCTGCGAGGTGCCGCACATGGATCCGGCTGCGGTGTCGGCCTGGTTCCTCAATAGCTGGATACGCGACCACGACGTGCGGGCTTCGGACGCGCTGGAGCTGGTGGCGACCCAGTTCTCCGTGCAGGGGTTGGAGCTGGACCAGGTCGGGTTGTGCTGGGACGGCGACCTGGTGCGCGAAGGGGCGGGACCGGCGTGGCAGGTGCGATCGTTCCGCGGCACCGGCTGGCAGGTGGCGCGCAACGGGGAGAAGATCGCCTGGCGGCTCAACACCTATCGCGTTCTGCTGACCCGGGCGCGCTACGAGACGCTGATCTGGGTGCCGCGCGGCGACCGCGACGATCCGTCCCGCGATCCCGCGGTGCTGGACCGTGTGGCGGCATTCCTCGAGGCGTGCGGGGTGCGGGCGCTGGCGGAGCCGCCGTCACCGGCAGCCGTGCCGGACCCCGATCCCCTGCCGCTCGCGGCGGATTGCTGACTTTCCCGCCGGATTCGCCTATTGCTCCGGCCATGACCGACACGCCGCTTTCGCTGATCCGCAACTTCTCGATCATCGCCCATATCGACCACGGCAAGTCCACCCTGGCGGACCGGCTGATCCAGTCCTGCGGCGGCCTCACCGAGCGCGAGATGACCAATCAGGTGCTCGACAACATGGACATCGAGCGCGAGCGCGGCATCACCATCAAGGCGCAAACGGTGCGGCTGAGCTACCCGGCGCAGGACGGCCAGACCTACGTGCTGAACCTGATGGATACGCCCGGCCACGTGGACTTCGCCTACGAGGTCAGCCGGTCGCTGGCGGCCTGCGAGGGCTCGCTGCTGGTGGTGGACGCGAGCCAGGGGGTCGAGGCGCAGACGCTGGCCAACGTGTACCAGGCGCTGGACGCCCACCACGAGATCGTGCCGATCCTGAACAAGGTCGACCTGCCGGCCGCCGAGCCGGAGCGGGTCAGGCAGCAGATCGAGGACGTGGTCGGCATCCCGGCCGACGACGCGGTGGAGATCTCGGCCAAGACCGGGCTCAACATCGAGGGCGTGCTGGAAGCGCTGGTGACGCGGCTGCCGCCGCCGACGGGGGAAGCGGAGGCGCCGCTCAAGGCGCTGCTGGTCGATAGCTGGTACGACGCCTATCTCGGCGTGGTGATCCTGGTGCGTATCAAGGACGGGCACCTCCGCCGCCACGCCAAGATACGCATGATGGCCAAGGGCACCGTGCATAACGTCGAGCAGGTGGGTGTATTTACCCCGGCCATGAAGCCGGTGGACCAGCTCGGCCCGGGCGAGATGGGCTACATCACCGCGGCGATGAAGACGGTGGCCGACTGCAACGTCGGCGACACCATCACCGAGGACCGCCGTCCGGCGGCCGAGGCGCTGCCCGGCTTCAAGCCGTCGGTGCCGGTGGTGTGGTGCGGGCTGTTCCCGATCGATGCCGACGATTTCGAGAAGCTGCGCGAGAGCCTGGGCAAGCTGCGGCTGAACGACGCCTCGTTCCACTTCGAGGCGGAAACCTCGGCAGCGCTCGGGTTCGGCTTCCGTTGCGGGTTCCTGGGGCTGCTGCACCTGGAGATCATCCAGGAGCGGCTGAGCCGGGAGTTCGACCTCAACCTGATCGCGACCGCGCCCTCGGTGGTGTACCGGCTGCACCGCACCAACGGCACGGTCGAGGAGCTGCACAACCCGTCCGACATGCCGGAAGCCATGCAGATCGCCAGCATCGAGGAGCCGTGGATCAAGGCGACCATCATGGTGCCGGACGACTACCTGGGCTCGGTGCTGACCCTGTGCTCCGACCGCAGGGGGCAGCAGAGCGACCTGACCTATGTCGGCGGGCGGGCGATGGCGGTGTACCGGCTGCCGCTGAACGAGGTGGTGTTCGACTTCTACGACCGGCTGAAGTCGGTCAGCCGCGGCTACGCCTCGTTCGACTATTCCATGGACGGCTACGAGGAAAGCGACCTGGTGCGCATCTCCATCCTGGTCAACCAGGAGCCGGTGGACGCGCTGAGCTTCGTGGCGCACCGCTCCGCGGCGGAAGCGCGGGGACGCTCGATCTGCGCCAAGCTCAAGGAGCTGATCCCGCGCCAGTTGTTCAAGATCGCGGTGCAGGCGGCGATCGGCGGCCGCGTGATCGCGCGCGAGACCATCGGCGCCATGTCCAAGGACGTCACCGCCAAGTGCTACGGCGGCGACATCAGCCGCAAGCGCAAGCTGCTGGACAAGCAGAAGGAGGGCAAGAAGCGGATGCGCCAGTTCGGCAAGGTGGAGATCCCGCAGACCGCCTTCCTGGCGGCGCTGAAGATGGAGAGCTGAGCGCCGGCTCCCAGACCCGCATCAGCCGGGAGATCTCGTCCGGCACGCTGGACCGAGCTGACGGCTGCGGCGATCGGCTATGGCCCGCGCCATGGGCCGGCCCGATGGAGGGTGCACGCCGCCGATCCGCGCACCGCAGGACCCGCCTTTGGCCGGTTCTGCGCTGGCTGGAGTGGCATGCCGCCTGACGAGGCCGTTCGGCTAGCCCTTGTGCCGGTGGGGGACTTTGCTATGTATCGGCCCGCCTGCGCCGTCCGTTCCGGCCGTCGCGGTCCAGGCTGGACAGGTGGCCGAGCGGCTTAAGGCGCACGCTTGGAAAGCGTGTGTGCGTGAAAGCGTACCGTGGGTTCGAATCCCACCCTGTCCGCCAGCGATGACCGCTGCGGCAGGCGCGGCGCGTTGGCCGGACCTTCGTGGCGCACCTGGAGCTTGCCCGGCGAGGTCGAGGCCCGAGCAGCAGGCGATGTTCGCGCCGGTCCGGATCAGGTCGCAGGATGGGTAGGTGCTCAACCAACCCTCGAGCGACCGACCCGATCACGGCGGGGCCAACAAGGCATGTCGCAAGAGCTTCTGTCGGAAAACAAGACGCGTGCTGTCGTTCGAGCAGACACATCTTCGACCGGAAGATCAGAAACATCCTGCGCATTCAGAGGCTTGTACTCTGGCATGAGCCTTGCGCTGGGTCAGGCAGCGATCAACCCGGTCCTGATCCTGAGGAGCTTCCGATGATACGATTTGCCATCTCCATGTCCGGCACGGCGATGTTCCTGGCCGTCGGCGCGACGGCGGTCGCGCAGGATGCCGTCTTCGACCCGAACCAGCTTCCGGCGATCCAAGGCACCGTCAGCCAGTACATCCTCGACTCCGACGGGGACGTCGCCGGCCTGATGCTGGACGGCGGGACCGAGGTGCAGGCGAACACCCGGGACACCTCCGAACTGGTCCTGGTTGCCCGTCCCGGCGACCACGTCACCGTTCACGGCCTGAAGGCGCGCGCCGAGCCGATGATGCTGGCCATGTCGATCACCAACGACACGACCCATGCAACGCTGCTGACCAGGAGCCGCTCGCGATCGCACGATCGCGACACGCCCAGCGAGGCGGCAGGCCTGATCAAGGCCCAGCTTCATGACTCCCAGGGCGAGATCGACGGCGTTCTGCTTGGCGACGGCACGACCGTGAACCTGCCCCTGTCGGACGCCGAGCGCAGGGGCCCGCAACTGGCGGTCGGGCAGACCATCTATGCCAGCGGCAGCGGCACCTCCAACCTGCTCGGCCGCGTCATCGCCGCTCGTGTTCTCGGCCCCAGCAAGGCTGCGGCGACGCAGGTCGTCTCCCCTGCCGTCGACGAGGAGAACGGAGGGCGGCATCGCGGGCGCGGCCGCGGTCATGGTCGGCATCACGATTCGGATGATGACAATCCGGCCTGAGGTCATCCCGCGCATCCAGCCGCTTCGCCGTGGGACCGACCGCAGGGACCTGACCCTGCGGCGATCGGACCGGACACGACGTCCTCCCGCTGCTTCCCTGATCCTTTACCTGCGGCATGACCGCGACAACAGGGACATGTCCCCGTGCGCCTTCGCACCCTCCACGCCTACATGGCGATCTTCACGGCACCGAGCATCCTGTTCTTCGCACTGACCGGAGCGTTGCAGTTGTTCGACTTGCACGAGGCGCATGGAGGCTATCAGCCACCGGCGCTGATCGAGAAGCTCGGCAGGCTGCACAAGGACCAGGTGTTCGCCCGCGATGACCGGCATCCGGACAACATCGCCGACAAGCCCGTCAGTGCCGCTTCCGACCACGCCCCAGCGATCGCTACGGCGACGGACGACGATGATCCGATGTCGGCGACCGTGCTGAAGTGGTTCTTCCTTCTCGTGACGCTCGTTCTTGCTCTCACGACCGCATTCGGGCTCTGGCTCGGCTTGCGCCACAACCGGAGGAAGCTTCTCGGCTGGTTCCTCCTCGCATCCGGCTTGGTGCTTCCCACGATCGTGGTGATGCTGTGACGCCGCTCGGCACGGATATACCGGTGATGGTACGGATGCAGTCCGCCGTCTTCAGGCGCTCGATGCCGCGTCGATGGTCATGATCCGGGCTTCGACAGTCTCCGCGCCCGGGCGCCTTCTCGCTGGAGACGTCGATGCACTCCTTGCGCGCTAAGCTGGCCGTCGTCTGGATCTTGTCGGTCATGGCCTCGATCGCGCTGGCGATCGTGATGTCGCAGCTCTACGCGCAGTCCTCGTCGTCGCATCTGGCACGCGCCGAGGATCAGGTGGCACAAGGCTGCGACCAGATACGCGACGCTTGGCGCTACTACGACAACGGCTGGAACGGGCCGCCGCCCAACGCGGAGGATCCCGGGTTCCGCGCCGACCTGCGCGCCGTGCTGGCGCGTGGGCTGGACGAGGATGATCCGATCGTCGGCGGCATCTGGCAGGTGCAGCACGGACTGCTCGCGAGCCAGCCGGTCAACGCGTCGGCCTTGCCGTCCGCCCGCCTGTGGCAGCCGGTCGCGTCGCTGGCGGTCGACCAGGACCACGATGCGGTTCGCCCGGGCACCGACCACGGCGACACCGTGGTGGTGGCGGCCTGCACGCTGGACGGACCCCTTCATGGCCTGGTCGCCTGGACCGCACGCCGCCTCTACGCCGCCAACGGTCTGTCCCAACTGCGGCTGGGCTTCGGTGTCCTGCTCGGCCTGGTGCTGGCGATCACCGGCTGGCTCACCTGGCTGGTGGCGACATGGTCGCGCCACGTGCGCCGCATCGAGGAGGTGCTCGCCGGATATGCCGCCACCGGGACCGGCAGCCTTCCGCAGCTTCCCATGACCGGGGAGCAGGAGCTGGATCGCATCGTCGGCGCGCTGAACGTTGCCGGCGCACGTCTCGACGCCGTGCAGCGCGAGGCGGCGATGCTGGCGGCTCGCGTTGCCGACGGCGAGCGCCTGGCCGCCCTCGGACGCGTGGCGGCCGGGGTCGCACACGAGATACGCAACCCGATCGGGTCGATGCGGCTGCGCGCGGAGAACGCCCTTGCGGGCGACGACATGCGGCGCCGCAAGGCGCTGAGCAGCATCCTCCGCCAGATCGGCCGGCTCGACCGGCTGCTCGGCGAGCTGCTGGCGATGACCCAGGGGCGCACGCCGGAGCCGGTCGAGATCGGGCTGGACCACTTCCTGGACACAGCGCTTCGCGACTACGAGGAGGCGGCGGAAGCGGCGCAGGTGACGCTGCGGCTGGAGGCGGATGCAACCCGCGTAAGGCTCGATCCGGAGATGATCGGGCGCGTCGTCGCCAACCTGTTGCAGAACGCGATACGCGAAACGCCCGCGGGCGGCCGCATCGTCGTGACCGGACGCCGTGACGTCGCGACCGATGGCGTGACGATCAGCGTGACCGATGACGGGCCGGGCGTTATGCCCAGCCTGCGCGGGCGGCTGTTCGAGCCGTTCGTGACGGGACATGCCGAGGGCACCGGGCTCGGCCTGGCCATTGCGCGCGAGCTCGTCGGCACGCATGGCGGCACCCTGGAGCTGGAAGACGCCGAGCTGGATGGCGGGGCACGGTTCACGATCAGGCTGCGCGGCGGCCTGGCCGATGGCGATCCGCCAGTGGTGGCGCCAGTCCTGGGTGCGGTCGCTGGTCGGAGCGGCAAGGAGGACGAGACATGTCGGTGATCCTCATCGTCGACGATGACGAGGAGCTGCGGGACAGCATGGCCGAGACGCTCGCCGATCTCGGCCATCAGCCCGAGCACGCTGCGGACGGCGAGGCGGCCCTGCGCCGGATCGCGCGCGGCGGGATCGACGCCGTGCTGCTGGACCTGCGCATGCCGGGCCTCGACGGGCTGGAGGTGCTGCGGCGCATCCGCGCTCAGGAGCGCACCACCGGGTCGCTGCTGCCGGTCGCCATGCTGACCGCGGCGCCGACGGCTGCGAACACGATCGAGGCGATGCGTCTGGGTGCCGTGGATCACCTGGCCAAGCCAGCGGGACGGGAAGCGCTGACCGCGCTGGTCAAGGCGATGCTGCCGGAGGTCGCGGTCCAGCCGATGCGTGCGGCTGCGTCTGGCGTGGAGGACCTGGTGGGTGCCTCGGCTGCCATGCGCGAGGTGCAGAAGGCGATCGGCATGCTGGCCGACAGCGAGGCGACCGTGCTGGTGACCGGCGAGACCGGAACCGGCAAGGAGGTGGTGGCGCGCGCGATCCATCGCCACGGCCGCCGGTCGCCGAAGCCGTTCGTCGCCGTCAACTGCGCCGCCATCCCCTCCGAGCTGCTCGAGACCCAACTGTTCGGCCACGTGCGCGGCGCCTTCACCGGTGCGGTCAGCGACCGGCTCGGTTCGTTCCGTGAGGCCGACCACGGCACCCTGTTCCTCGACGAGATCGGCGACATGGGCTTGCCGATGCAGGCCAAGCTGCTGCGCGTGCTGCAGGACCGCGTCGTGACCCCGGTCGGCGGCCGCGCGGCACCGGTCGACGTGAGGATCATCGCCGCCACCCATCGCGACCTGTCCGCACTGGTGCAGGAGGGACGGTTCCGCGAGGACCTGTTCTATCGCCTGCGCGTGGTGCCTGTGCATCTGCCGACGCTCCGCGAGCGGCTGGCCGACATCGTTCCGCTGGCCGAGCATTTCCTGGCGATGGCCGCCGGACCGACCGCACCCAGGCAGCTCACGCCGGCGGCGGCGGCGCTGCTGCTGGCGCATCCCTGGCCGGGCAACGTCCGTGAGCTGAGCAACGCCATGGAACGCGCGGCGGCCTTGGCGCGCGGCCGCTCCATCACTGCGGGCGACATCGCCTTTCTGTCCACGGTTCCGCAAGGTGCCGCGATCGACTGGCTGGACGGCGACCTGCCGACGGCGATCGCGCGGCTTGAGCAGGCCATGATCGAGCGCGCGCTGCTGATGACCGGCGGGAACAGGGCCGAGGCTGCGCGCCGGCTCAACATCAACCGCCAACTGCTCTACGACAAGGTCCGGCGCTACGGTATCGGCGTGTCGGGAAACCGGACGGAGGATGTCACCATAGCTGACGGCGGGGACGACACAGGATCGGGAAAAACCTAGTTCCTGCAAGGATTCAATCGTTGGCATGCCCCTTGCCATACATCTTCCGCGGATCATCCCGATCCGACTGGAAGGAAGACGAGGGCCAAGGATGTTTCCTCGTGTAGACACGGCGGAGCGGCGGCCTATCGCTGGCAGGCAGGTGCTGTGCTGCTGCACGTGGAACGCCTTTCGGTTCCATGTCGCGCAGACCCGCCAGTGCATCGCGGTCGGTCGACCGTTCGTGACGATGCCAGCAAGTCCGTTCGAGATGGTCGCCACGCCAGCGCAAGACTGCATCGCCTAGATGCGGCACCGGCTCGATCGCCTCGTCCTGTTCCGGCTTCTCGGCTCGACCATGGTTTCGGCCCTGCTCTGCGCCTGCGAGGTTGGTTCGGACTTCCACCGTCCGGGCGTGGTGGTGCCTGTGCGCTACAACGAGGAGGCGCTGGCGGCGCGCACCGTGTCGGCGGACACCGCGGGGGGTGCTGCGCAGGCGCTGGTGTCGGGGGCGGACCTGCCTGGCGACTGGTGGACGCTGTTCCACGCGCCAGCGCTGTCGGCGCTGGTGGCCGAGGCGCTGCGCGACAACCCGAACCTGGAGGCGGCACGGCAGTCGCTGCGGCAGGCGCAGGAGCTGGAGCTGGCGCAGGAGGGCACGCTGTTCCCGAGCGTCACCGGCCAGGTGTTCCGCGGCCGGCAGGAGGCGCCGCTGAACTACGAGGAGCCGGGGTTCCCGAACACGCAGGCGGAGCTGTTCACCCAGTACGACGCCCAGCTCAACCTCAGCTACACCTTCGACGTGTGGGGCGGGCTGCGCCGGGCGATCGAGCAGGCGGGCGCGCAGGCGGACTACCAGCGCTACGAGCTGGAGGCGGCGGTGCTGTCGCTGAGTGCGGGCGTGGTGACCAGCGCGATCCAGGCGGCGTCCTTGCGCGCGCAGATCGCGGTGCAGCAGCAGCTCATCGGCTTCGAGCAGAAGCAGCTCGACACGGTGCGCCAGCAGTTCCAGCTCGGCGGGGCCACCGGCACCGACGTCGCCACCCAGCAGGCGCAGGTGGCGCAGGCGCAGACGGTGCTGGTGCCGCTGCAGACGCAGCTGGTGCAGGCGCGCGACCAGGTCGCGGCGTATCTGGGGCAGGCGCCGTCGCAGGGGGTGCTGCCGGCCATCACCCTGGAACAGTTGACCCTGCCCGGCACGCTGCCGGTGAGCCTGCCGTCGTCCCTGCTGGCGCAGCGCCCCGACATCCTGGCGGCGGAGGCGACGCTGCACGCGCAGACCGCGCTGCTCGGCGTCGACATCTCGCAGCGCCTGCCGCAGGTGACGCTGAGCGCCACGGTCGGCTCGTCTGCCGGCGACATCCACCAGTTGTTCAGCCCGGGCAACGGCTTGTGGTCGGTGGTGAACCAGGCGGTGCAGCCGATCTTCGACGCGGGCCAGTTGCTGCACCGCCAGCGGGCGCAGAAGGCGGCCCTGCTGGCGGCGGCGGCGGCGTGGCGCAACACGGTGGTGGCGGCGTTCCAGAACGTGGCCGACGTGCTGGCGCAGCTTCAGAACGACGCGGTCAACCTGCAGTATGCGCTGGCGGCGGCGCAGGCCAGCCAGCGCGGGCTGTCGCTGGCCAGCCTGCAATACAAGCTGGGGGGCGTGTCCTACCTCAGCGTGCTGACGGCGGAGCAGACCTACCAGACCGCGGTGATCACCCTGATCCGGGCGCAGGCGGCGCGCTACGCCGACACGGCACTGCTGTTCCAGGCGCTGGGCGGCGGCTGGTGGCACCGCCACGACCTGCCGCCGCCGCCGCCCGGCCTGCTGAGCTCGCCGCTGCCATGAGAGCCCGTTCGAGAATGCGCCGTGCCGGCGATCCGACGCGCCCGTCTGTGCTTCCGGTGCTCACGGCCGGGAGGCCGCTCCGCTCCGGTTCTCGACGGACACGCCGGGCACGTTCCGCCGCTGACGCGGCGGAACGCTCTCGCTCGGCACACCCCATTCTCGAACGGGCTTTGAGGTTGCCACCATGAACCCTCCCGCCGACCTGCCTGCCGATCCCCGGCTGCGACGGAACCCCACCATGACGCGGACGCGCGTGTCCCTGCTGCTGCTGCTGGTGCTGGCGGCGGCGGCCTACCCGGTCTGGCACGTGGCGCACCGGGCGGCCGCTCCGGCGCAGGCCGCGCAGGAGGCCGAGCCGCCGCAGACGGTGTCCGACATCGTGGTGCGGCCGCAGCCCTGGCAGGACCGGCTCAAGGCGTATGGCCAGGTGCGGGCGGTGCAGGGGGCGGAGCTGTCGGCGCCGGTCGCGGGCATCGTCGACGAGATCGACTTCCAGTCCGGCCAGGACGTCCGCGCCGGCACCGTGCTGCTGCGGCTGCGGCTGTATGACGATCCGGCCAAGCTGGCGCAGTTGCAGGCCGAGGTGGCGCTGTACGGCACCAACCTCGGCCGCGACCAGAAGCAGTTCGAGGCGCAGGCGGTGAGCCACGCCACGCTGGACCTCGATACCGCCAACCTGCGCAGCTACCAGGCGCAGGTGGCGGCGCAGATGCAGGCGATGGAGGAGAAGATCGTGCGCGCGCCGTTCGGCGGGCGGCTGGGCATACGCGAGGTCGACCTCGGCCAGTATCTGCCGCCCGGCACGGCGGTGACCACGCTGCAGGCGCTGGACCCGATCTATGTCGACTTCTCGGTGCCGCAGCAGCAGGTGGGCGACATACGGCCGGGCCGGCCGGTGGAGGTCAGCGTCGACACCTATCCCGGCCGGGTGTTCCACGCCGCGGTGCAGGCGCTGGACAGCCGCATCGACGCGCAGAGCCGGATGGTGTCGGTGCGCGCCAGCCTGGACAACCGCGACCACGCGCTGCTGCCGGGCATGTTCGCGGTGGCGCATCTCGACCTGGGGCCGGCGCGCACGGTGCTGGCGGTGCCGCAGACGGCGGTCAGCTTCAACCCGTATGGCGACTTCGTCTACGTGCTGACGCCCAAGGCGGGGCAGGCGCCGGGCCAGCCGCCGGTGTTCCTGGCCACCTCGCGTGTGGTGACGCTGGGCGGAACGCAGGGCGACCGGGTGGTGGTAACGGCGGGCCTGCATGACGGCGACACGGTGGTCACCGCCGGTCAGATCAAGCTGCGCAGCGGCGCGTCCGTGGTGATCGACAACCGGGTGCAGCCGCCGAACGAGCTGACGCCGCAACCGCCGGAAGAGTGAGGAGCGACACCCATGCGCCTGACCGACCTGTTCATCCACCGCATCGTGCTGTCCTGCGTGGTGTCCATCCTGGTGCTGGTGTTCGGGCTGCGCGCCGAGCAGTCCATGCCCGTGGAGGAGTTCCCGCATACCCTGAGTGCCAACATCGAGATCCAGACCAACTATTACGGTGCCGACCCGGCGACGGTGGCGGGCTTCGTCACCACGCCGCTGGAAGGCAAGATCAGCCAGGTGCAGGGCATCGATTACATGACGTCGAGCTCGACCACCGGCCTGTCCGACATCACCCTGTACCTCAAGCTGAACTACGACCCGGCCCGTGCGCTCGCGGAGATCCAGTCCTACGTCACCGCGGCGACCTCGCAGTTCCCTGCTGGCGTTCAGCAACCCTCCATCACCCTCAGCGCGTCAGGAGAACCTATCCTGTCGCTCGCACTCTACAGTGAAACCCTCTCCGCGCCGCAGGTTGGTGACTACGTCCAGCGCGTCGTCGTGCCGCGTCTACAGGCTGTACCCGGCGTGCAGACGGTTCATTTCTCGCCCCCCTACAACCTGGTGATGCGTGTCTGGCTCGATCCGGAACGGCTGGCCGCCTATGGCGTCACGCCGGGAGACGTTTGGACCGCGCTCTCGAACAACAACTTCGTGACCGGCGTTGGCAGTACCCTGGGAAGCTCGGTGTCGTTCAACCTCGACATCACCTCCAGCCTGCATGATCCCGAGCATTTCCGCGATCTCGTCATCCGACAGAGCGCTTTGCACATCATCCATCTGGGCGACGTGGCGCGGGTCGGCTTCGGCAGCGATCCGGACGATCGACAGGACATCAACAACGGCTGGCCAAGCATCCACATGAGCGTCAGGCCGACTCCGTCGGCAGATGCACTCAGCGTCGCCAATGCTCTCGAAACGCAGATCGCCGCGCTGCGCCACGAGCTTCCGCCTTCCATCCACATCATCGCCGTCGAGGATCGGGGCGACTACATACGCGCCTCGATCCACGAGGTGGTGGTGACGCTGCTGGAGTCGCTGGCGATCGTGGCGCTGGTGGTGTTCGCGTTTCTCGGCTCGCCGCGCTCGGTGCTGGTGCCGCTGGTGACCATCCCGCTGTCGCTGATCGGCACCTTCGCGATGATGGCGGCGATGGGCTTCTCCATCAACCTGCTGACCCTGCTGGCGCTGGTGCTGGCGATCGGGCTCGTGGTCGACGACGCCATCATCGTGGTGGAGAACGTCAACCGCTACCTCGCCCGCGGCCTGACGCCGGTGGCGGCCGCGGTGGCGGCGGCGCGCGAGCTGGTGCAGCCGATCCTGGCCATGACCGTGGTGCTGATCGCGGCCTACGTGCCGCTGGGGCTGCAGGGCGGGCTGACGGGGGCGCTGTTCATCGAGTTCGCGTTCACCCTGGCCGGGGCGGTGACGGTGTCGGCGCTGCTGGCGCTGACGTTGTCGCCGATGATGAGCTCGCGCCTGCTGCGCGCCCGCAGCCCCGCAGGCGTGCGCATGCCGCTGGCCGAGCGGATGGAGCGGGGCAGCGAGCACGCGCTGGACGCGGTGCAGCGCGGCTACAGCGCGCTGCTGCGGCTGAGCCTGCGCGTGCGGCCGCTGGTGCTGCTCCTGGGCCTGCTGGTGCTCGGCAGCACCTGGTACCTCTACGGACACGCCAAGCACGAGCTGTCGCCGAACGAGGATACCGGATCGCTCGACGTGTCCGGCAGCGGCGCGCCCGACGCGACGTCGGATGCCCTCAAGCGCTACGACTCCTCGATCATCGGCATCTACAAGAACGTTCCGGAGATGATCCATTTCTACCACATCGACGAGGGATCAAGCGTCGAGGGCGGTATGGACCTATCCGACTGGAGCCAGCGTCACCGCAGCATCTTCACCATCGGTGACGAGGTGCAAGCCAGGCTCGCCCGCGTTCCGGGGCTCGACCTGGCGATCTACGTTCCGCCGTATCTTCCCGGCTCCGACGGCCTGCCGATCCAGTTCGTGCTGCAGAGCACCGGCGACTTCGACCAGCTCAACCAGGTGTCGGACACCTTCCTGGCCCGCGTGCGCGCCAGCGGCCTGTTCGCCTACGCCGACAAGGACCTCAAGATCGACCAGCCGCAGTCCACCATCGTGGTCGACCGCGCCAAGCTCGCCACCCTTGGCCTGACCATGAACGACCTCGGCACCTCGCTCAACGCCATGCTCGGCGGCGGCTACACCGGCTTCTTCTCCACCGACCAGCGCTCCTACAAGGTCGAGCCGCTGGCCATGCGACGCTTCCGCCTCAACCCCGACCAGATCCTGGACTACCCCATCAAGGCCGTGAACGGGGTGTCGGTGCCGCTGCGCTCGGTCGCCTCCATACGCGACAGCGTGGTGCCGGAGTCGATCGCCCACTTCCAGCAGCTCAACGCCACCACCGTCCAGGCCGTGCCGGCGCCGGGCGTCACCCAGGGGCAGGCGTACGACTACCTGCAGCACCTGTCGGCGCAGCTCCTGCCGGCCGGCTACGGCACTGACGCCACCGGGCCGCTGCGCCAGTACGTGCAGGAGACCGGGGGCTTTGCCGCCACCTTCGCGCTGGCGGTGGTGATCACCTATCTGGCCCTGGCCGCCCTGTTCGAGAGCTTCCGCGACCCGCTGATCATCCTGGTCTCGGTGCCGATGTCGATCGCGGGCGCCTTGTTGTTCGTGTGGCTGGGGGTGGGCGGGGCCAGCATCAACCTGTTCACCGAGGTGGGCCTGGTCACGCTGATGGGGCTGATCAGCAAGCACGGCATCCTGATCGTGGAGGTGGCCAAGGAAAGCCAGGCGATGGGCCTGTCCAAGCGCGAGGCGATCGAGCGCGCCTGCGCGCTCAGGCTGCGGCCGATCCTGATGACCACGGCGGCGATGGTGCTCGGCGTGATGCCGCTGGTGTTCGCCACGGGTGCTGGGGCGGCGTCGCGCTTCGTGATGGGCCTGGTGATCGCCTCGGGGCTGTCGATCGGCACCCTGTTCACCCTGTTCGTGCTGCCCGCCGTCTACATGCTGCTCGCCTCCGATCGCATGGCGGCAACGAAGCGGCAGATGGCGACGGCTTGAGCGGGGTCTAGCGCCACCGCGTGTGCCGACCATCCCGGAGCTGCACCTGGACAGCCTCGACGGGCCGATGGACCTGCTGCTGGACCTGGCGGGCGGCAGCGCCTCGACCTCGGCCGGGCATCGTGCCGGACCTGGTCGAGGCCTGGTCGAGCGGCGCGTGACGGCGACGGACAAGCTGGCCGGACGAGTGACGCTCGACCGCCAGGCAGGATGACTGGTTCTGGGAGCGCGGCTGGTGCTGCTGCGCTCGCGGCTGATAGTGCCGGCCCGTCCGGCAGAAGCGCGGACTCCCGCCAGGAAGCAGGGCTGCACCGAGACCACGATGGCGCTGATGGAGGCGTGCCTCGTGGTGTTGCGCGGGCCGAACCGGCGAAGGGTTCTAGGCCAGGGTCAGGATTCAGGGCTAGCAGATCAGACGTGTTCCGAACGGCCGGAGACGGGGACCCGGGCCGGCGGAGCGGCCACCCGGAAGCCACCTCCGCCAGACCAGGTCGAACCCGGAACTGGAGGTGGCGAAGCGGACGGCTCGCCTCGCGACCGCCTGCGACAGCAACGCTGTTCGCACGCCCTCATCGCGATCTGCCTGAGCCTGGTCATGGACCGGCCCATCTGGAGCGGGCACGGGATTTGCTAACTGGGTGACGGAGCCCCGCATGAACGCCACACCCCCTCCTGTTCCCGCCCTGCGACGCGAGATGAGCGGAACCGATAGGCTGCTCGTCACCCTGGCCGGGCTGTCGCCGAGCATCGGCGTGTTCGTCGTCGGCTCGGACGTGATCCATAGGGTGGGCAGCGGGGCGGTGCTCTGCTTCCTGGCCGCCGTGGTCCTCGGCATCGCCATGGCGTCGGTCTATGCCGAGCTGGGGTCGTCCATGCCGAGTGCTGGCGGCGAGTACACGATCGCCGGGCGTCTGCTGGGGCCGGATGCCGGCTTCGCCATGCTCTCGGTCAACCTGTGCGGCCTGTGCCTGGCGATGTCGCTGTCCAGCCTGGGGACCGCCGGCTACCTGCAGGCGGTGGTGCCGGGACTGCCCACCCTGCCCACGGCCATGGGCCTGGTCGTGGCGGTGACGGGGGTGGCGGTGCTCCGCATCCGGGTGAACGCGCTGGTGACCGGCGTGCTCCTGGGGTGCGAGATGGCCTCGCTGGCCGTCACCGCCGTCCTCGGCTTCGTCCACATGCAGCCAGGGGGAACGGCGCGGCTGCTGCACCCGATGATGGCCGGTCCGGGCGGCGCGTTGCACGCGGTGCCGCTCGCCGTGCTGGGCATGGGCGCCGCCGGCGGCATCTACGCGTTCAACGGCTACGGCTCGGTGATCTTCTTCGGCGAGGAGATACGCGACGTGCGGCGCAGCCTGGCTGCCATCGTCTATGGCTCGCTGGCCAT
Organism: Lichenicola sp.; assembly: GCA_965198655.1. GTDB lineage: Bacteria > Pseudomonadota > Alphaproteobacteria > Acetobacterales > Acetobacteraceae > Lichenicola. Next base: position 1,078,527 of record OZ240668.1, read on the forward strand.
CGCCGCGGTGACCGAGCTCCTGCCGATGATCGGGATCGTCGCGGGTGCTCCCGACCTGGCCCGGCTCGCGGCGGCACCGGCACCGGTCGCGCAGTTCATCGGCCAGGTCGGCGGGGCGGGGCTCGCCCATGTCATGAGCCTGGCCGTGGCGGCGGCCATCTTCAACACGATGATCGCGATCATGCTGAGCGCCGGCCGCCAGCTCTACGCCAGCGCGCGCGACAAGGCCTGGCCGGCGGGCGCCCACCGGCCAGGCGGACGGCACCTCGCGGCCCTGCACCCGCGCTTCGGCTCCCCCCACGTCGCGACCCTGGTGGTGGGCGTGGCGACTCTGGCCTGCTGCCTGCTGCCCCCGAGCGTGCTGGTGACCATCCTGGCCAACGGCAACGTCGCCACCTACGCGACCTTGTGCCTGGCGGCGATCGCCGGACGACGCAGCGGCCTGACCGCAGACACCCGGGCGCGGGCGCCGCTGTTTCCGCTCGGCCCGGTCTGCGTCCTTCTGGCGCTGGCAGGCGTGATCTGGGCGGACCTGCTCGACCCGGCGACCGGGGTGCCCGGGTTGCTGGCCATGCTGGCGATCGTGGGGCTGGGCGTGGGCGTGCGCCGGCTGGTGGCGCGCGGCCAACCGGTCTGGGACGTCGGGACCGGCGGCGTGCCGGTCGACCCTCCCTCGGCCTGACGATCGAGCTAACGCGGGCGGGGAACGGTTGACCCTGCCACGGTCCTCGCCCATCGCTGCTGCATGTTCCACTTCTTCGAGCGTCTGCTGACGCCCACCGCCCTGCCTCCGGACGCGGCCCCGCCTCCGGTCGACGGTCCCCGTGCCCTGCTCCGCTTCTACTGGCACTTCATCGGCCAGGCGCCTTGGCTGGTCGCGGCCTTGTTCGCGACCGGCCTGCTCGTGGCCCTGCTCGACACCACGATCCCGGTGTTCATCGGCCGCGTCGCGTCCCTGGTCTCCACCAGGACGCCGGCGACGCTGTTCCACGAGGCCGGACGCCAACTGCTCGGCATGGCGGCGGTGCTGCTGCTGGCGCGGCCGTCGGCGCTGCTGGCGCAGTACCTGGTCACCAACCAGGCCATCGCGCCCGGCCTGTCCAACCTGATCCGCTGGCAGAACCACTGGCACGTGGTGCGGCAGAGCTGGACCTTCTTCCAGAACGACTTCGCCGGCCGGATCGCCAACCGCGTGATCCAGACCGGGCCCAGCCTGCGCGAGAGCGTGGTGCAGGGGACCAACGCGGTCTGGTACCTCGTCGTCTACGGCGGCAGCGCCCTGGTGCTGCTGGCGCGGATGGACTGGCGGCTGGCGCTGCCGATCGCGCTGTGGTTCGCGAGCTACGTGGGCGTCCTGCGCTTGTTCGTGCCGCGCATGCGCGAGCGCTCGCGCCAGATGTCGGAGGTGCGCTCCAGCCTCACCGGCCGCATCGTCGACAGCTACACCAACATCCTGACCGTGAAGCTGTTCGCTCGCTCGCGCGACGAGGACGCCTTCGTGCGCGAGGCGGTGGACGAGCACACCGCGGCGTTCCGGCGCCAGCTCCGCCTGGTCACCCTGTGGAGCGTGACGCTCGCGGTGATGAACGCGCTGATGGTGACCGCGACCGGCACGCTGGCGATCCTGGCCTGGCGGGCGGGGCGGGTGCCGATCGGCACGGTCGCGACCGCGCTGCCGCTGGCCTGGCAGATCTCCAACATGGCCGGCTGGGTGGCGCAGAACATCACCGGGATCTTCGAGAACGTGGGCGTCGTGCAGGACGGCATGCGCTCGATCGCGGTGCCGCGGCAGATGGCCGATCCCCCCGCCGCCGTGCCGTTGCGCCTGGTCGCGGGCGAGATCCGGTTCGAGCGGGTCGGCTTCGACTACGGCCGCGAGCGGCGCGAGGACGGTCGCGGCGGGGTCCTGCGCGGCCTCGACCTGACGGTCGCCGCCGGCGAGCGGGTCGGCCTGATCGGCCGTTCGGGCGCCGGCAAGTCGACCCTGGTCAACCTGCTGCTGCGCTTCCACGATCCGGTCTCGGGCCGGATCGTGATCGACGGCCAGGACATCGCGGGCGTGACGCAGGAAAGCCTGCGCGCGCAGATCGGCATGGTGACGCAGGACACCTCGCTGCTGCACCGCTCGATCCGCGACAACCTCCGCTATGGCCGCCCGGAGGCGACCGACGACGAGATCGAGCAGGCCGCCAGGCGCGCGCACGCGCTGGAGTTCATCGAGCAGTTGGAGGACTGGCAGGGCCGGCGCGGCTACGACGCCCATGTCGGCGAGCGCGGCGTGAAGCTTTCCGGCGGCCAGCGGCAGCGCATCGCGATCGCCCGGGTGATCCTGAAGGACGCACCGATCCTGGTGCTGGACGAGGCGACGTCGGCGCTCGACTCCGAGGTAGAGGCGGCGATCCAGGAGCAGCTCGACGAGCTCATGCAGGGGCGCACGGTGATCGCCATCGCCCACCGCCTGTCCACCATCGCGCGCATGGACCGGCTCGCGGTCATCGAGGCCGGCCGCATCGTGGGGGAGGGAACGCACGCCGCCCTGTTGGCAAGGCAGGATGTCTATGCGGCACTCTGGCAGCGCCAGTCCGGCGGCTTCCTGCCGGAGCGGGCCGCCCTTTGACGCCTGCTGGCCGTCGGGGGTGGCGGGACGCCGACTGCCCGCTCGACCCGCTCCGTCCAGGGTGAGTCGTCAGCGGCAGCCCCGCCATCGGCGCCAGGCAGCACAGGATGCCCGGCACGGGAACCCATGGCGCCGCTGGCACCCGGAACGGCCGCTTCGTTCGGCCGTCGGTCCGACGCAGGCGCAGGACCGCGGCACAGGCTAGGATGAGCGCGAACGTGCCGTTGCCGACCGTTCGCCCAGGACCGCGATCGGCACCAGGCCGTGCCGGGCGGATGAACGGGCATGGCAACCGTCCACGGCTCCGGCTCGTATGTCTCGCAATTGATCTGCCCATTGCCCTCCCGACCGGAGCCGACGCGCCATGCCGTTTGACCAGATACGGAGTTCTCCCGACCGGCCGGACCGCCGATCCAGCCAAAACGTGCTGGGCGGGACGATGCAGGTCTGCTCCACCGAGCCGCTCACCGGGTTTTTCCGCGACGGCTGCTGCAACACCGGACCACAGGATCGCGGAAGCCACACCGTTTGTGCGGTCGTGACGGCGGAGTTCCTGCGCTTCAGCCAGGAGCGCGGCAACGACCTGTCCACCCCTCGGCCCGAACACGGCTTCCCCGGTCTCAAGCCTGGCGATCGCTGGTGTCTCTGCGCGCCGAGATGGCAGGAAGCATTCGAGGCTGGCTGCGCCCCCATGGTGACGCTTGAAGCGACGCACGCCGGCGCGTTGGATCACTGCTTGCTGGAAGACCTGAGACGCCATGGCGTCCCGGGGGAGAGTCGCGACGGGAAGGGTTGACCGACACCACGCGTGAGGCCGCTTGGTTCGGATCTCGTCACGGCGCGGACAGGCGGGTCGGGCGACACGTCCTACATCGGTGACGACAAGCCGGCCCCGTGAATGGTGCCGACAGTGCGTTCGCAAGGTCGGTCGGTAGGCCGCCGGACGGATCGTCCACCGCGACCGTAATCCGAAGCCGAGCGTGAGACCCCCTTCATCCGGCGGCCAGGGTCCTGCCGGCGGCTAGCGTCCTGCTCCTGGAGCTCGCTTGAACGTCAGTCGAACCGGCTCGGTCGAGCGGCTGATGCTCGATCAAGCGACGCGCTCTGGACGCTACCTCTTGTGGCACGGCACCCGTTGCGGATCGACGTGCAACTGCACGGTCATCAGCACCGCCGGCGCGTCGCCCACCGTGCCCGACCGGTGGCCCTTGCGTCCTTGCTGGCCCTCGGAACAGTTCTGGTCCTCACCGAACGAGAACTCGCCCGGGCCCTGTTCGATCCGGGTGCCGTCCATGCTCTCGATCCACCAGCGTCCCGACAGCACGACGATCCATTGCGGCGCCGGGTTCTCGTGCCACTCGCCGATCCAGCCCACCGGCTGCACCGTGAACACGGGCGTGGCCGACACCGTGTCCTGCTTGTTGTTCCATTGCGGATCCGCGGGGCCCACGCCCTTCAACCGAAACTCGGTCAGGGCGCACTCCGCCTGATGGCTGACCCCGTCCCCGTCGGTCCAAAGGTGCCAGTACTTCACCACCGGGCGCGGCCCGGACTTCTCCGTGGGCTCGATGCCGCCTGCGTCCTGGTCGTGAAGGGAAGGAGTCATGGATAACCCTCGGTAAGGAGCGGACCGGCGCTGCAACGCGCGGCAAGCGGCGCTGCTTCGATCCTGACGCGCACGAGATGGTGATCGCGCGGCGTGGCTTGCGAGCCGCCCGCCGGCGCTGTTACAGCCCGCTTGAGACTGGAGTGTGCCGAGCGAGCGGTCCGTGCCTGGCATGGTACGGCCGGCGTGTGTGTCAAGACCCGGAACGGCCGTCTGGACGTGAGCCCAGGCCAAGCGGAGAAAGGCGCGTCGGATCGCAGGCCACGGCGCATTGTCAAACGGGCTCTTGCAGCCCCATCTCCCGTCAAGGCCGCCGCGCCCGCGGCCGCCGGTCCGTCGCCTGGATGCGCGCAACACCGTCCGGAGGACGCAGTGAAGTACGACGCCTTCTTTCGCGAGCAGCTCGCCGACCTGAAGCGGGACGGCAACTACCGCCACTTCGCCGAGATCGAACGCCTGGCCGGCCGGTTCCCGCGCGCGATCCACCACGGCACCGGGCGCGAGGTCACGGTGTGGTGCTCCAACGACTATCTCGGCATGGGCCAGCACCCAGCCGTGCTGGAGGCGATGCGCGGCTCGCTCGCGCGACACGGCGCCGGCGCCGGCGGCACCCGAAACATCTCCGGCACCAGCCCGGTCCACGTGGCGCTGGAGCGCGAGCTCGCTTCCCTGCACGGCAAGGAGACGGCGTTGCTGTTCACGTCGGGCTACATGTCCAACTGGGCCACCATCGGCACGCTCGCCGCCAGGATGCCCGGCTGCGTGGTGCTGTCGGACGCGGCCAACCACGCCTCCATGATCGAGGGCATGCGTCACAGCCGGGCGCCCAAGCACGTGTTCGGCCATAACGACCCGCACGACCTCGACCGCGTGCTCGGCTCGCTTCCGCCCGACCTGCCGAAGATCGTCGCGTTCGAGTCCGTCTACTCCATGGACGGCGACGTCGCGCCGATCGCCGCCCTGTGCGACGTGGCCGAGCGCCACGGCGCCATGACCTATCTCGACGAGGTGCACGGCGTCGGTCTGTACGGCCCGCAGGGCGGCGGCATCGCCGAGCGGGACGGCGTTGCCCACCGGCTCACCGTGATCGAGGGCACGCTGGCCAAGGGCTACGGCGTGGTCGGCGGCTACATCGCCGGCTCCGCAGCGCTGTGCGACTTCGTGCGCTCCTTCGCCTCGGGCTTCATCTTCTCCTCCGCCCTGCCACCCGCCGTGGCCGCCGGCGCGCTCGCCAGCGTGCGACACCTGCGCGGCAGCGGCGCCGAACGCGCCGCCCACGCCGAGCGGGTCGCGGCACTCCGCCGCCGTCTGGACGAGGAAGGGTTGCCGCACCTGCGCAACCCGAGCCACATCGTGCCGGTGATGGTGGGCGACCCGGTGCGCTGCCGAGCCCTGTCCGACCTGCTGCTGCACGACCACGACATCTACGTGCAGCCGATCAACTACCCCACCGTGCCGCGCGGCGCCGAGCGCCTGCGCATCACCCCCACGCCGCTGCACGGCGACGCCGAGATCGAGGCCCTGGTGTCGGCGCTGTCCGCCGCCTGGTCGACGCTCAGCCTCGCCCGCGCCGCCTGACCGGCATCCATCGGGAGTTCGGCACCGTTGAGCAGAATCATGCTCGCGCGCGCGACCGCTTTAATCCGCCCTTCATGACCAGGGCGTAGCCTCACCGCAACTCGCCCTCCGCGGTCGGCCCGTCGGGGGCGGCCTCTGGCGGCGGGGCTGTCCGAACCAGGCCGGTCCGGACGCGGTACGCCGTCGCGGATCAACCCTGTTGCTGGACGGGAAGGGCAGGATGCAGGTCGCTGATCAAGAGCTGTTGCTGATTGGGCCAGACGAGCAATGCCGGTCCCTGGCGCGGACGCTCCGGCTGCTGTGCCGGGTCGAGACCCGCGCCCTCGGCAAGGTCGCGGCGCAGCCGCTCGGCCGGCCCAACGCCATCGTCACCAGCGGCGTCAGGCTCCGCGACAAGCCGGCGATCGACGCGGCCCAGGCCGCGTTGCGGCCGTTCCTGGCCCGGTCGATCCCGATCCTCTACCTCCTCGACGAGCCGTCGGCGCGCGAAGCGGTGCAGGCGCGGATGATGGGCGCCTCCGTGGTGCTGTCGTCCGGCGCGCCCACCGCGACGATCGCCGCGCACGTGCGCGAGATGCTCCGGCTGCCGCCGCACCAGCACCGGGCGGGGGACCAGGCGGAAGCGCGGGAGCGGGTGCAGGACGTCGGCTTCGTCCTGGCCGACCTCCTGAACGCGGCCGCGACCGGCATGCGGGTCGATGACGGCGTCGCCGCCGGCGCCGCCTCGCTGCTCACGCAGGCGCTGCGCAACGACGGGATCGGCAGTTGGCTGCGCACGGTGGCGCTGATCCACGACCCGACCTACCGGCACTGCCTGCTGATGGCCGGCATCATGAGCGCCTTCGTGCTGCAGCTCGGGTTCAACGCCGGCGACTGCGACCGCATGACCCGTGCCGCCGTCCTGCACGACATCGGCAAGGCGCTGGTGCCGCTCAAGATCATCAACAAGACCGGCCGCCTGTCCGACGAGGAGATGGCGGCGGTGCGAAGCCACGCCGCCGGCGGCCACGAGCTGCTGGTGGCGCAGGGCGGACACCATCCGGCGATCCTGGACGTGGTCCGCCACCACCACGAGTACCTCGACGGCAGCGGCTACCCGGACCGGCTGGCGGGCGGGCAGATCACCGACGCGGTGCGGATCGCCACCATCTGCGACGTGTTCGCCGCCCTGATCGAGACCCGGTCCTACAAGCCGAGCCTGCCCGCGCGCGACGCGTTCGCGCTGATGGAGCAAATGGGCGCCAAGCTCGACCAGGACCTGCTGCGCGCCTTCAAGCGCGCGTTCGTGCCGGCCCCGCCCGGCTAGGCCGAGGCGCGGTCCAGGGCGACACCGCATCGGTTCCGTGCCAAATCTCGGCCCGTCCGCCGGCGGCGGGATTTGGGAGGACGGGGACGCGAATGCGGTACGAGTGGCTGGTCTGGTCCGTCGTGGCGGTTTACCTCGTCGTGCTCGCGGCCGTGGTGCTGCGGCGGCTGCAGGCGAGGCGCCGTTACCGCAACCTCGACTGGTCGCCCTCGATCACGCAGCAGCGGATGGAGCGGTCGGGGTCGGATTTCATGTATCGGCAGGGCTGGAGCGTCCAGTTGGCGACCAGCCACGGCACACGCAGCATGTATCAGTGCATCAAGCACGACGACCAGCTTTACACCGTGTTTCTGCGCGATAGCTCGTACTTCTCGCGCCTGCTGAACTCGATGCGGCGCGAGGGCTCGTGGGTGCTGAGCCGCACCGTGGTGGTGCTGTACGAGCCGCCCACCGAAACCATGATCGCCGCCGCCGGGGAGGTTCGGATATCGCTGATGCCCTACACCGACCTGCCGCGGATCGAGGAGCTGCACCAGGCGGTGCTGCCGAGGGTGATGGCGGCGCGGGCGGCCGCCATCATGGCGGGAGGGAGCCGCGCCGCTCGAACGCCCAGATCGCGAAGGCCTGCACCAGCGCCGCCTCCTTGAGGCTGTCGAAGCGTCCCGAGGCGCCGCCGTGCCCGGCCTCCATGTTGATGCGGCACAGCACCGGGTTGCCGGAGGTGGTGTTGTCGCGCAGCCGCGCCGCCCACTTCGCCGGCTCCCAGTAGGTCACGCGCGGATCCGACAGCCCGCCCATCGCCAGGATCGCCGGATACGGCAGCGGTCGGACGTTGTCGTACGGCGAGTAGCCGGCGATCAGCCGATAGGCGGCCTCGTCCTCGATCGGGTTGCCCCATTCCGGCCATTCCGGCGGGGTCAGCGGCAAGGACGTGTCCGACATGGTGTTCAGCGTGTCCACGAACGGCACCTGGGCCACGATACCCGCGAACAGCTCCGGCAGGAGGTTGGCGACCGCTCCCATCAACAGCCCGCCGGCCGAGGCGCCGTGCGCCACGATGCCGCCAGCCGAGCCGTAGCCGTGCGCGACCAGGTGCCGGGCGCAGGCCACGAAGTCGGTGAAGCTGTTCGGCTTGGCAGGCCCCCGCCCGTCCAGGAACCAGCCCCAGCCTTTCTCCGAGCCGCCGCGCACGTGTGCCACCGCGTGGATCCAGCCGCGATCCACCAGGCTCAGGGTGCGTGTCGAGAAACCGGCCTCGATGGCGTGGCCGTAGGAACCGTAGCCGTACAGCAGCAAGGGCGCGCTGCCGTCCACCGGCACGTCCGCCCGCATCAGCAGCGTGATCGGCACCTCCGCCCCGTCCGGAGCGGTCGCGAACAGCCGCCGGGTCCGGTAGCGCCCGCTGTCGTGGCCGGACGGCACCTCCTGCACCCGGCGTAGGGTGCGGGTTCCCGCCACCATGTCGTGGTCGTACCAGTGCCGCGGCGTGGTCGGCGACTGGTAGCCGGTGCGCAGCACCGTGGTGTCGAACTCGTACGAGCCGTTCAGCGACAACAGGCACGCCTCCTCCGGCACCGCGATCTCGGCAGCGCAGGCGCGTATGTCCGGCGCCGACGCGTCCGCGGCCGGCAGCACCAGGATGCGGTTGTTGACCTCCTTGCGCTCGATCCAGACCAAGTGCCCGGCGAACGCGCTGACGCCGAGGATGAAGTGGCCGGGCCGGTGCGGCACCCAGGGGCGCCAGTTGCCGCGGTCCGGATCCGAGGCCGGCGCCTGCATCAGGCAGAAGTCGAGCGCGCCGCCGGCGTTGGTGTGGACGATGAAGCGGTCCCCTCCCGGCAGCGGCCAGTGGGCCAGGTCGTAGCGCTCGCCCTTGCGCCGGGGTGCCGTGACGCGGGGCACGGCGGTCGGATCGTGACCTGGGATCAGCAGGGTCTCGCTGGTTTCCTGGTCGCCGCAGGTGATGGCGATCCAGGCGCGCGACTCGCTGACCGACACGCCGATGAAGAAGCCCGGATCGCGCTCCTCGTACACCAGCGCGTCCGCGCCGCCGCGCGACGGGCGTCGGTAGATACGCGCCGGCCGGCCATTGGGGTCGCGCCAGGTCCAGAACAACCAGGCGCCGTCCGGGGAGAAGGCGAAGTCGCCGGTGGAGCTGTCCGCGGGCCCAGGCAGGGTTTCGCCGCTGCGCAGGTCCCTGACCTGGATCCGGTACGCTTCCGAGCCCTGCGCGTCCTCCGCATAGGCATACAGGTCGTGGCCCGGCGCGTGCCGCGCGCTCGCGACCACGTAGTAGTCCTTGCCCTCCGACAGCGCCTGCACGTCGAGCAGCACCTGTTCCGGCCCGCCGCCGCGCGGCCGCCTCGCGTGGATCGGGTGCTGCGCTCCGGTCTCGTAGCGCGAATAGTATTCCCACGGCCCGTCCGGCACCGGCACGGTGCTGTCGTCCTGCTTCAGCCGCCCCGTCATCTCCGCGACCAGGGCGGCCTGCAGCGCCTCGGTCGGTTGGAGCATCGCGTCGGCATAGCGGTTCTCGGCGCGCAGGTGCTCGGCGATGTCGGCGCGCAGCGCGCCCGGATCGCGCAGCACCGCCTGCCAGTTCTCGTCCTTCATCCAGGCGTACGGATCGACCCGCACGTGGCCGAGCTGCTCGATGCGCCGCTCCTCGCGACGGGCGGCCGGGGGCATCGGCTCGGTCATGGTATCGGCTCCTCGGGTCGGCCGGCGCGCCGACGCGGCCGCTCCGGTTCCGGCCCGTCGATCATAGCCCGGAGGTGCTGCACCGCCTGGCTGGTCCGGTCCGCGATCATGTCCGCCACCAGGGCACGGTGGCAATGGTCGTGGTCGCGCTCGAAGCAGAGCAGGCAGACATGCCGCTCCGCCGCCAGCGCGCCCGCTTCCGCCAGCGCCGCCTGCGACCGGTCGCCCGCCACGTGCGCCCGGAAGATGCGCCGCATGGCGTCGACGTCGCCGCGACGGACCGCGTCGCGTCCCGCCTTTGGCGTGCCGAGCGGTTGCAGATGGAGGTAGCCGATCCCGGCCTCCGCCAGCCCGCCGGCCAGCACCCGCTTGGAGAAGCCAGCGCGCCGCGACGATGCGACCGCCCGTACGTCGATCAACAGGGTGGTGCCGGCCCGCACCAGCGCGTCGCGCACCTGCTCGAAGCGGGCCGCCTCGTAGCCGATGGTCAGGATCGGGATCGCCGTCACGGGTTCGGTTCTAGCAGCATTGGCCGGCGCCGGCAGCCCGACCATACTCGCCATCGGCAGCACGGGCGGAACGAGGATGGTGGTCGCAGTCGCGCCGGCACGGGAAGAGGCCGGCTTCATGGGGCGCGCGTTCCGTTTCGGCACCGTGATCGCGCAAGCCGGGCCCGTGCTGGCGACCGGGCGCGATGGCGCCGCAGAGCCTGACCCGGCCGTGCATGGCGGGACGGCGGCGCTCCGCTCGGCGACCGCGGCGCAGGTTCCGCCTGATACCCTGCGCCACGCGTCCCGCAAGTGCTGCCCGATCTGCACCGATACGATCCGCACCCACCCGATCCGCCCCGACGCGATCCCATGGCGTGCGCTTGCGATGCCGATCCACGACGCGCCGTCCGCGCCGCCGGCCGGGCCGGACCAGGCTGCGATCCCCTACACCACGACCGCCGCCGCCGACGTCGCACCGATCCCGACCAGCGGCCTGCCGCCGGAGCCGGCAATCCCACCGCTCGGTCCGGCATGACCGCTCCACCCGGCGAGCTGCCCGGTCGCGTCGGCGGCGCCCGGCGGCTGCGGATCGCGCTGTTCCTGGCCGGGTTCGCCACCTTCTCGCTGCTCTACTGCGTGCAGCCGCTGCTGACCGTGTTCGGGACCGCGTTCGGGGTCAGCCCGGCCGGCGCGTCGCTGGTCCTGTCGCTGGCGACCTGCTTCCTGGCCGTGTCTATCCTGTGCACCGCACCCCTGGCGGCCCGGTTCGGGCGCAGGCGGGTGATGGGCGCCTCCATGGTGCTGGCGTCGCTGTGTAATGTCCTGGCCGCCGCGGCGCCGGGCTGGACCGCGCTGCTGGCGCTGCGGGCGATCGAGGGCGCGCTGCTGGGCGGGGTTCCGGCGGTGGCGATGGCGCACCTGGCGGAGGAGGTCGAGCCGCACGAGCTCGGCGCGGCGATGGGGCTCTATATCGGCGGCACCGCGTTCGGCGGCATGGCTGGCCGCGTCGGTACCGCCCTGGTCGCCGACCGGGGCGGCTGGCGCGTCGGCCTGCTCGCCACCGGCCTGTGCTGCCTGTTGGCGGCCGTCCTGTTCCTCGTCCTGCTGCCCCCCGCGCGGGCGGTGCCGCGTCGCGGCGCGTCCTCGGATAACTCCTGGACCGGCGGCGCCTGGATCCGCCACCTGCGCGATCCCGGCCTGGATGGCCTGTTCCTGACTGGGTGCCTGGCGATGGGCGCCTTCGTCACAATCTACAACTATCTCGGCTTCCGCCTGCTCCGGCCGCCGTTCTCGCTCGGACAAGGTGCTGCCGGGGCGGTGTTCATGGTCTACCTGTTCGGCATCATAGCGTCGCCGCTCGCCGGACGGGTCTCGTTCCGGCTCGGCCGTGGCCCGGTGCTGGTCGCGGGCCAGTCCTGCAGCCTGCTCGGCGTGGCGCTCACCCTGCTGCCTTCCCTTGCGGCGACGGTGGCCGGCCTCGCCCTGGTCACCACCGGCTTCTTCGTGTCGCACGCGGTCGCCAGCGCCTGGGTCGGCAGCCGTGCCGCGACCGACAAGGGCCACGCCGCCTCGCTCTACCTGCTGGCGTACTATCTCGGCTCCAGCGTGATGGGCTCGGTCGGCGGCTGGTTCTGGAGCAGGGCGCACTGGCCGGGCGTCGCCGGCTTCACCGCGGCGTTGCTCGTCGTCGGCCTCGTCGTCGCGCTGCTGCTGTGGCGCGGAGCGGCGGCGCCCGGCGAACCTCCGGCGCCGGCACCCTGATCGCTGCGGAGCCGCGGCCGCGCCGCCCGTCCCTGGGCACCGGCCGCGGCAAGCGGGCGGACGGGATCAGGCGGCACTGCCGCGCGAGCCGCACCGGCGACGAGACCGGCTGCGGCCGTGCGAGCCGTGGTCGAAGCCATCCGTAGAGCCGTTGCCTCACCCCGTGCTGCGGACGCCGCCGACGAAGCTGCCCACCTCGCGCGACAATTCTTCCGCCTGCCGCGACAAGCCCTGCGCCGCGCTCGGCACCTGGCCGGCCGCGGCGCCGGTGTTGTTCGCCGCCTGGCTGTTCTTCACGATAGATCTCGCCACCCGGACGGCGATCCGTCAGCGGAAGTCCCGCGTCGGCACCCTGATCGGCGCCTGGCCGCGCCCGTCCGCGGGCCCCTCGTGTCCCAGCCCGCGCAGCAGCGGCGTCAGGTCCTCCAGCCGCTCCGCCACGAGGTGCACCACCGTGCCCGCCCGCTGCACCCGGCCATGGCAGCCGAGCAGGCCGGCGGACAGGATCAGGCTGCGCTCGCGCGCGAACAGCGACGGCCAGATCACCAGGTTGCCGATGCCGGCCTCGTCCTCCACCGTCATGAACATCACCCCTTTGGCCGAGCCCGGCTTCTGCCGCATCAGCACGATCCCGGCGACGCCGAGGCGCTGCCCCTCGCGCGCCGTGTCCAGCACGCTGCACGGATGCAAGGCGCGTGCCCGCAGGGCAGGGCGGAGCAGCGACACCGGATGGCGATGAAGGCTCAAGCCCACGCTGCGGTAGTCCGCGGCCACCTCGCCACCGTCGCCCAGCGGCGCCAAGACCGTCGCCGGCTCTGGCGCCGCTCCGTCCAGCCCATCGAACAACGGCAGCGACCCGACGCCCAGGCCGCGCACCACCCAAAGGGCGTCGCGCCGGGACAGGCCGAGGGCGTGGAACCCGTCCGCCTGCGCGATCCGTTCCAGCACCGCAGGCGGCACCCCGGTGCGCCGGTGCATCGCCTCGATCGTGTGCCAGGTCCCGTCGGCGCGCCCGGCGACCAGCCGCTCGGCGTCGGTCCGCGACAAGCCGCGCACCATGCGCAGGCCGAGCCGCACCGCGAGCAGCGGCCCGTCCGCGCGCTCCAGCGTGCAGTCCCATCCGCTCGCCCGCACGCAGACCGGCCGCACCGGCACCCCGTGCTCGCGCGCGTCGCGCACCACCTGCGCCGGCGCATAGAACCCCATCGGCTGCGCGTTCAACAGCGCGCAGCAGAACACGTCCGGATGGTGGCATTTCATCCAGGCGCTCGCATAGGCGACCTTGGCGAAGCCTGCGGCGTGGCTTTCCGGGAACCCGTACGAGCCGAACCCCTCGATCTGGCTGAAGGTGCGCTCGGCGAAGGTGCGCTCGAACCCGTTGCGCACCATCCCCTCGATCAGCTTGGTCCTGAAGTGCGACACGCCGCCGGTGAGCTTGAAGGTCGCCATCGCCCGGCGCAGTTGGTCCGCCTCGCTGGGCGTGAAGCCGCCGCAGTGGATCGCCACCTGCATCGCCTGCTCCTGGAACAGCGGCACGCCCAGCGTCTTCTCCAGCACCCGGCGCAGGCTGTCCTTGGGATAGTCCGGGTGCTCCAGCCCTTCCCGGCGGCGCAGGTACGGATGCACCATATCGCCCTGGATCGGCCCCGGCCGCACGATCGCCACCTGGATCACCAGGTCGTACAGGCAGCGCGGCTTCAGCCTGGGCAGCATCGCCATCTGCGCCCGGCTCTCGATCTGGAACGTGCCCAGCGTGTCGGCGCGGCAGATCATGTCGAAGGTGGCGGGATCGTCGCGCGGGATCCCGGCCAGGCCCAGGTGCAGCCCGCGATGCTCGGCCAACAGGTCGAAGGCGCGGCGCATGCAGCCCAGCATGCCGAGCCCCAGCACGTCGACCTTCATGAACCGCAGCGCGTCGATGTCGTCCTTGTCCCACTCGATCACCTGCCGGTCGGCCATGGCGGCCGGCTCCACCGGCACCAGCCGGTCGAGCGGCTCGCGCGTCAGCACGAAGCCGCCCGGATGCTGGCTCAGGTGGCGCGGAAAGGTGACCAGCTCGCGCGCCAGCAGCAGGGTCAGGCGCAGCCGTCGGTCCTCCAAGTTGAGTCCCACCGCCTCCGCATGCTCCGGGCCGACCCCGCCCTCGCTCCAGCCCCAGACCTGGCCGGCCAGCGCCCCGGTCACGTCCTCCGGCAGGCCCAGCACCTTGCCGACCTCGCGCACCGCACCCCGCGCCCGGTAGCGCACCACGGTGGCGCAGAGTGCTGCGCGGTCGCGGCCGTACCGGTCGAACACCCATTGGATCACCTCCTCGCGCCGCTCGTGCTCGAAGTCGACGTCGATGTCCGGCGGCTCCCGGCGGCTGGCGGAGATGAAGCGCTCGAACAGCAGGTTGCTCTCGACCGGATCGATCGCGGTGATGCCCAGCACGAAGCACACCGCCGAGTTCGCCGCAGAGCCGCGTCCCTGGCACAGGATCCCCTTCTGCCTGGCGAACCGGACGATCGCGTTCACGGTCAGGAAGTAGGGCGCGTAGTCCAGCTCCCGGATCAAGCCGAGCTCGTGCGCGACTTGGCTCCTCACCGCGTCCGGCACGCCGTCCGGATACGCCACCGGCAGCCGCTCGCGCACCAGCCGTTCCAGGTCCTCCTGGTCCGACAGGCCCGGCGTCTCGCTTTCCTCCGGATACCGGTAGCTGAGCTCCGACAGGCTGAACCGGCACCGGTCGAGGATGGTGCACGTGGCGGCGAGGGCCTCGGGATGGTCGCTGCCGAACAGCCGGTCCATCTCCCCGGGGCCCTTGAGGTGGCGGTCCACCGAGCGCGCGCGGCGGTATCCGGCCGCGTCGATGGTGCAGCCCTCGCGGATGCAGGTGACCACGTCCTGCAGGATGCGCCGGTCCGGCACGTGATACAGCACGTCGCCGGTCGCCACCGTTGCCACCCCGGCCGCCCGGCACAGCGCCGCTGTACGATGGAGGCGGGCGCGGTCGTTGGGCCGCCGCTCCAGGGTCAGCGCGCACCAGGCGCGGTCGCCGAACGAGGCGCGCAGCCGGTCGAGCTCCGCCGGCAGGCTGTGGTCCAGCGCTTCCAGCGGCCGCTCCGGCAGCAGCACCGCCAGCAGCCCGTCGCCCAGCTCGGCCAGGTCGGACCAGGCGAGGTCGCACCCGCCCTTGCCGGCGCGCGTCTTGCCGCGGCTGAGCAGCCGGCACAGCCGCCCGTAGGCGGCGCGGTCGGTCGGATACAGCAGCAGCGACGGCGCGTCGCGCAGGTCGAGCCGCACGCCCACCACCAGCCGGATCCCCAGCTCGCCGGCGCGGTGATGCGCCCGGGCGATGCCGGCCAGGCTGTTGCGGTCGGTCACGGCGATCGCGCCGTAGCCGAGTTCGCGTGCCTGCAGCATCAGCTCCTCGACGTGGCTCGCGCCGCGCAGGAACGAGTAGTTGCTGGTGACCTGGAGCTCGACGGCGTACATGGCTGGATGATCCGTCGACACTCCTAGCCCACGCGCCGACAGATGAGAACAAAAAACGAACGATACGAAATCGCATAAGGGTTCCGGCCGTGGAACGGGCCAGCCCTTGTTTCGGCAACCGGTGGATCGAGAGCCGGTCGCTCAAGCGAACGGCGACAGCTCACCGTCCATGGCTCTGGTTGAATGCTGGCAGTGCCATGCGGGCGAGATGGTGAGGCTGGGTGTTCGCGCGCCCACCGGGCATGGTTCAATCAGGACCGGAACGATGCATGAGGACAGATGGTCTGCTTAACAGGCTACGGGAACGGCACGAACCATGATGCAGGTCATGGAAGACAAGCGATATCCCGCAGAACGTTGCGGGTGTAGATTCCCAGGATGACCAACCAGTTCATCGAGAAGCTCCGGGGATTCGCCGAACTCGTCGACAAGGACATCGAGGCGCTCGAAGCGGTGACCAGCCAGCCGCAGGCTTTCGGACCGCGCCAGGACCTCATCCGGGAGGGCGACCAGCCAGGTCCCGTACTCGTCGTTCTGGAAGGTTGGGCCTTCCGCTACAAGGTGCTGCCCAACGGCTCGCGGCAGATCATGGCCTTTATGATGCCGGGCGACGCCTGCGATCTGAACATCGGCATGCTCGCCGAGATGGACCACAGCATACAGACCGTGACCCATGCGAAGGTCGTGAAGATCGAAGGCAAGGCGATGGACGAGTTGATGACCGCGCACCCTCGCGTCGCCCGCGCGATGTATGTGGCCCAGCTCGTCGACGAGGGCACGCTTCGGGCGTGGATCGTGAGCCTGGGCCGACGCAGCAGCGCCGAGCGCGCGGCGCACCTCCTGCTCGAGCTCTACATCCGCGGCATCCGCACCGGCGTTGCGAGCGGCAACGAGATGGAGCTTCCGCTATCTCAGGCGGTGCTTGCGGACGCGCTCGGCATGACGCCCGTGCACATCAACAGGATGCTTCAGGATTTCCGCCGCTCCGGCGCGGTCGAGTTGCGGCGCGGGATCCTGCGGATCAACGATCCGACGGCTCTGACGCAAATCTCCGGCTTCGACGACAACTACCTGCACAGGCAGCTTCGCATTCGACGATTGTAGCACTTGCAGAGCTAAACCTTGATCCTGTATATTGTTTTCGATCAATATAACTACTAGACAGCGGCTGCCGCCGGCGTTCCTCAGGTGCCGACGGTTCAAGACGTGGAGCTTAATGGCTGAAGGCGCAGGCTTTTTGCCTTGTTGAGGCGAGATCATGCCGCAGTTCTTCATCCAGGCTACGAACTCGGAGTTCCGCTCCCGCGACGACGGTGCCGAGTATGACCATCCCGATGTCGCAATGGCGTCTGGCATACGCAGTGCCATCGCCTTCATCGCCGACGAGGTCAATCGCGGTAGGCGGAGCGCTGCCGTCGAGATCAGCATCGAGGGCCCGAATGGGGTACAAGTTCTCCGTTCCGTCGTAGCTGTTTCCGTTTCGTCCATGATCCTCGCCATTCCTCCGTTCAAGCTCACCATCGTTTAGGACGACCGCGGCTTACTCGGCTTCGCGTGTTCCAGCTACACGGCCGTTCCTGCCGCAGGTAGGCGACCTAGAAAGGAACACCATTCGGTCCTGGCTCCCTATGCGACGCGTCATCAGTTCATGAAACGGCGCATGATGCCGCGCACATCTAGCGGGCTTGATGGCGATCGAAAGCCTTGACGTCTTCTGTTATGCGACGGCTTTACGATAAATTATCGGATGTAATCCATTTTAGATAATGTCCGAGCGGCTCGTGCTAGCGAACCAGTTGTCGGGGCGCCATCCTAATGACGAGGTCGCCACCGAGAGGCTTCATCTTCTCATTGTGCGAGCGGAGATCTACGCCATGACTCGCTATCGGGTCTACTTGTCCGATGCGGCTGAGTTCGTTCAGCAGAGCCTCATCATGGAAAGCTCAAGCGATGAAGAGGCCATCGAACAGGCCAGGACGTTGATCAAGAACGACGGGCGCGTCGACCTATGGGGTAGCCCTGGCATGACCGGGCCTTTGATCGGGTCGCTGCAACTCAATCCGGGCCCCCTCAGCTTTGCGCTCGTGAAGCGGATCCATCCCGTCCCACCGCCTCCTGCGTCCGGCCAACGACCTGCCGCTGATTCTCCGCAACCGATGAGGCGTCCGGAAGACCATTCGCTGGCGCTGGGAACCTAGCGTCCTGATTCAGGAATTTGCAGGGGGAATCCTGAGACATTCGCTCCTTGTTCTCAAGGGCTCTAGAACAATCCATGCAGGAACCAGCCCAGGTCGCCGGTGACCGAATCGATCCCGTTGCCGCGCCGGAACAGCCAGAACCGCCGCCCGTCCTCGTCCTCCACCCGGAAGTAGTCGCGCACCGCGAACAGCTCGCCGGGGCGCAGCCACCATTCGCCGGCGATCCGTTCCGGCCCGTCCGCGCTCACCACGCGGTGACGGCGGCGGCGCCAGGTGAAGGCGGCCGGGGCGTGGTCCGGCAGCTCGGCCAGCGCCAGCACCGGCTGCGGCGGCTCCACCAGGCGCACCGGCCGCGGCAGGCTCGCCGGCCAGCCGGGCCCGGC
Organism: Lichenicola sp.; assembly: GCA_965198655.1. GTDB lineage: Bacteria > Pseudomonadota > Alphaproteobacteria > Acetobacterales > Acetobacteraceae > Lichenicola. The sequence goes on from OZ240668.1 coordinate 1,096,641, forward strand.
CGGGGCCGCGTCGCCGCCCCGACGCACGCTGCGCTCCGGCACGTCGCTTTCCACCGGCACCGGCCGCCACAGCCGCCCGGGCCCGAGCCGGTTGCGCAGGGTATCGATCAGCGGCGCCAGCGCCGGCGGCGCGTCGCCTTCCTCCAGCGACGCCTGTTCCGGCGCCAACGGTTCGGCCAGGCACGCGACCAGCCACATGGTCTCGATGCCCTCGCCGGGGTCGACCCGGTCCAGCCGCTCGTCCAGCAGGCGGCCGAGGTGGTGCGGCGCGCGCGACGGCCGCGCCAGCGCCACGCGCTGCACACAGGCCGAGCCGTCGAGCCGCACCAACACCAGATCCAGCCGCCTGGCGCCGAGGCAGGCCGCATCCAGCCGCCTGCACAGCCGCGCCGCCAGCAGGGCGTTTGCGGCGGCGAGCGACTCCGCACCCTGCAGCGGCTCGGCGAAGGCGAGCCCTTCCCGCAGCGGCACAGGCGGCAGGTCGGGCCGGATCGGCTCCGGCTCCCGCCCGAACGCCTGGTCCAGGCGCAGCGTCGCCTGCGTGCCCAGCCGGCGCGTCAGCGGCCCGCGCGGTACCGCGTCGAGGGCGGCGATCGTGTGCAGGCCGAACCGGTGCAGCAGGCTGGCCTGCTCCGGGTCGAGCCGAAGCGCCTCGACCGGCAGCGGACCGAGTGCCGCGCGCAGCCGCGACGCCGGCACCGACTCGACCGGCTGGGGCCCGTGATGCGCGACCGCATGGGCGGCACCCGGCGTGGGCGCCACCGCGACACGCGCCGACAGCTCGGCCCCACGCAGCCGGCGCGCGAGGTCGGACAGCAGCGCGTCCTCGCCGCCGAACAGGTGGGCGCAGCCGGTCAGGTCGAGCCAGATCCCGTCCGGCGGCTCGGCCCGTGTGGCGGGCGTGTAGCGCAGGCACCAGCAGGCCAAGGCCGCCAGCGCCTCCGCATCCGCTTGCACCCGGGCCGGCACCACGCGCAGCGCCGGCACCATGGCCTGTGCCTGCGCGAGCCGCATCCCCTGGTGCAGCCCGAGCCGACGCGCCACGGCGCAGGCGGCCGACACCAGGACGCGCGATCCCTCCCGGACGCTGGTGACCAGCGGCCGGTCCGGGTGCTCAGCCGTATCGCGACACAGCCGGTCGGTCTGCCAGAACGGCAGCCAAAGGAACCCGAACCGGCGCTCCGGCTCGGGAAAGGGCGGCAACACGACCTTGGGCATCGCAGGCCTGCACGATCCAGTGAAAGGGGGACGCCTCGCGGCAGCGCAGCAGTTCCAGCCGCCACACGGCGCGTCCCGGCAGGGAGTGGGCCTCCGCGGAGGGCAGGGCGGAGACCCGCCAGCGGCTGGCGGCGGCACTCGGCGCCAGCAGGGCCGGATCGTCGAACCGGCGGCTGCGTCGGATGGCGAAGGCGGGAACGCCGGAGGATTCCGCCGCCAGTTGCAGCCGGCGCGACGCGGTCAGGCCGAGCCGGCCCTCGACCTCGCCGACCACCGCCGCCAGCCCGGGATGGCGCAGCGCCTCCTCCATCACCGCGAGCACTTCCGTTCCGCCCTCGACCAGGATCAGCCGGCGCGGATGCAGCCCGACCGCGGCCAGGCCGGGCGGAAACAGGTCGCCCCGCTGCATCGCCCACAGCACCGGACGGTCGAGGTCGTGCCGGGCCAGCAGGCCCGCGATCAGCAGGCTCGGATGGGTGCCGTGCTCGGTGTCCGGCCCGTGCCCCAGCACCTCGTGCAGGGCTCCGCACGGCAGCCCCGACGGGAGGCAGGCGTCGATCGCCTGGAGCCCGAACCGCAAGCGCTTCCCCCTGGCGACCGCGCCCGACCGACCCATCCGGCCGATCCGGGCCCGCAGCGTTTCGATCGCCTCCGCACGCCCCACCGATTCGCCCCCACCTCATGACACCGTGAGAACGTATAGCGAACACATCGGTTTTCAGGGAAGCGTCCAGCCGCGCCGTAGCCGTTCCTCCCGGACAGGGGAGACACGTCTAAGCCCTTGTTATGAAACGGTTGGGAGACAATCTCCGGTTGAGAAGCCGCATGACCTTCAGGGCTCAAGTGGCGGAGATCATTCCAATCCCGATCCGTCGAGACTTTTTCTCAATTCCACCCCCTCCGGGCTCGCCGGGTCGATCAGCCCGCGCCGGAGGAACAAGTCGATCAGCACCAGGTTCACGTTGAACTTGAACCGGTCGGTGTCGCGCACCAGCGCGAACACCTGCTCGATCGGCAGCAGGGTGAACTCCGCCACCTCGCCGTCATTGGGCACCGGGCGGAACGCGTCGGGCAGCACGAGGTCGAAGCAGTGCAGCCGGTCCCGACGCAGCCCTTCGTCGCGCGCCATCGCGTAGCGGACCGTGCCGACCCCGACCGCCGCGCGCGCCAGCTCAACCGGCAGCCCGCACTCCTCCTGCCCTTCCTTTTCCAGCGTGCGCCGGCTGTCGTAGCCGGCGGCGACCCCGCCCGCGACCAGGTGGTCGAGCTTGTCCGGGTCGAGCAGCTTGTCCGGCGCCCGCCTGCCGACCCAGAGATGCGTGCCGCTTTCGCGCTCGACCAGGCCGTTCAAGTGCACCCCGTCGGCCAGGATGCCGAAGGCGGGCAGGGCGCCGCGGTCCAGCGTCGCCAGCACCGGGCCGTCCGGCTCGGCGCGCACGTCGAACGGCTCGGCGCGATGACGGAACAGCCTTTCGCGTGACAGCGCCTCACCCAGCAACGGCAGTTGCAGCGGATTCTCCAGCACCAGCGCGTCCCCATGGCCCCGCACGCCGTGCCGTAGCAGGGCGGGCGCCAGCGCCGGGTCCACCCATCCGACCGGCTGGTCGCCGAGCCGGAAGGCGAGGCGCCCGCCGGGCAGGCGCGTGTTGTTGCAGGTCCGGACGTGTCGCAGGAAAGGATCGGTCATGGGGCGCCAACGCCCGGCCGCCATCGGGGTGGCAATCGGTGGGCACGCCTTTGCAACGTCCGGGTCGCATGCCACATCGAGGGGCATGACGATCCCTTCATCCGAGCCCGCGTCGCGGCCGACGGCGCTCGCGACGGTACGCGGCCTGCTGCCCTATCTATGGCCGCGCGGCGACCTCCGGACCCGGATGCACGTGGTCGGGGCGATCGTGCTGCTGGTCGCGGCCAAGGTGGCGACGATCTGCGTGCCGCTGGTCTATGCGCGGGCGATCGACCGGCTGTCGCATCGCGATCCCACCCACATGCTGGTGGTGCCGTTCGGGCTGATCGTCGGCTACGGGCTGCTCAGGATCGCCAGCGGCGGCTTCGGCGAGCTGCGCGACGCGGTGTTCGCGCCGGTCAAGCAGCGGGTGATCCGGGTCGCGGCGATGCAGACCTTCCGCCACCTGCACGGGCTCTCCTTGCGCTTCCACCTCGACCGCCAGACCGGCGGCGTGACCCGGGCGATCGAGCGCGGCACCCAGGCGATCGAGCTGATCCTGCGGCTCGGCGTGTTCAACATCGTGCCGACCCTGCTGGAAACGCTGATGGTCACCGCGGTGATCTGGCGGCTGTTCGACTGGCGCTACGCGCTCGCCACCCTGCTGACGGTGGTGGTGTACGTGGGCTTCACCGTCGCCTTCACCGGCTGGCGCATCGGCATCCGCCGACGCATGAACGAGGTGGAGAGCGAGGCCAGCACCAAGGCGCTGGACAGCCTGCTCAACTTCGAGACGGTCAAGTATTTCGGCAACGAGGCGCACGAGGCCCGCCGCTACGACGAGACCCAGGCGCGTTACGAGGCTGCCGCGGTGCGCACGCAGGTCTCGCTCAACGTACTCAACGTCGGCCAGGCCACCATTATTGCCGTGGCGCTCGCCGTGATCATGCTGATGGCCGCGAACGGGGTGGCCGCCGGACGGCTGACGGTCGGCAAGTTCGTGCTGGTCAACACCTACCTGATGCAGCTCTACGCGCCGCTGAACTTCCTGGGCTTCGTCTACGCCTCCCTGCGCCAGGGCGTGGTGGACCTGGAGCAGATGTTCCGCCTGCTGGCCGAGGACCAGGAGGTGCGGGACCCGCCGTCGCCGGCGCTGCTGCCGGCCCGGCTCGCCGACGCGCCGCCGGCGGAGCTGCGGTTCGAGGCGGTGCGGTTCGGCTACCGGCCGAACCGGGAAATCCTGCACGGCGTCAGCTTCACGGTGCGCCCGGGCGGCCGCACCGCCATCGTCGGGCCGACCGGGGCTGGCAAGTCGACGCTGAGCCGGCTGCTGTTCCGCTTCTACGACGTGACCGAGGGCCGGGTGACGATCGACGGCCACGATGTGCGCGACTGCGCCCAGGAGGCCTTGCGCGCCGCGATCGGCGTGGTGCCGCAGGACACGGTGCTGTTCAACGACACCATCCGCTACAACATCGCCTATGGCCGTATCGGCGCCTCGCAGTCCGAGATCGAGCACGCTGCCGCCCTGGCGCAGGTGCACGATTTCGTTTCCAGCCTGCCGGAAGGCTACGACACCCGGGTCGGCGAGCGCGGGCTCAAGCTTTCGGGCGGCGAGAAGCAGCGGGTGGCGATCGCGCGCACCATCCTGAAGAACCCGCGCGTGCTGGTGCTGGACGAGGCCACCAGCGCGCTCGACACCCATACCGAGCAGGAGATCCAGGCAGCGCTCCGCACCGTGGCGGCCGACCGCACCACGCTGGTGATCGCGCACCGGCTGTCCACCGTGGTCGACGCCGACGAGATCCTGGTGCTGGTGGACGGGCTGATCGCCGAGCGCGGCACCCATCGCGGCCTGCTGGCCGAGAACGGCGCCTATGCCCGTATGTGGGCGGCGCAGTCCGAGGAGGAGGATGCCGAAGCGGAGGCGGACGTCCTGCTTTCGCCCGAACTGCAGGGTGCCGGCCTGGCATGAGCGGCGCCGGCGATCCATGTGTGCCGCCACGAAGGGGAGAACCGAGATGAGCCTGAACCCGACGCCCGGCGACAAACGCTCCGAGCAGACGCAGGGAGAACAACCCTTGGGCCAGGACGGCTCGGTGCCGGCCGAGCTCAGCCATGCCGGCGCGGTGATCGACAAGGCGATCGAGTACATGCTGGGCGAGAACCTGCCGCCGCTGGCAATCGCCTCCGCCCTGCTCGGCGGCTCGCTGGGGCTGCTGGCGCGGACCATGGACGAGCGGGCGATGACGCGCATGCTGGAGAACGCGATGGCCAGCGTGCGCGCTGGCGAGCTGCACCCGTCCAACGACCACGAGGCGGGCCGGGCCTGATCCGGTCTCGCGTTCCGGCCCCGCGATCCGGTTCGGGGCGCTTGACGGATCGGCCCCGCTCCGCGATAAGCCGCGCTCGTTTCGGACGACCGCTCCCGCACCGGCGTCCGCTCGTCCCCGGTAGGCTTGGATGAGACGGACCAGACCCTTTGAGGATCCAACGATGTCGCGCCGCTGCGAGATGACCGGCAAGGGCGTGCTGACGGGCAACAACGTCAGCCACGCCAACAACAAGAGCCGCCGACGCTACCTGCCCAACCTGCAGGACACCGCGATGCTGTCCGACGTGCTGGGCACCAGCGTGCGGATACGGGTCACCACGCACGGGCTTCGCACCATCGAGCACAATGGCGGGCTGGACGCGTTTCTGCTGACCACGCCGAACCGCCGCCTGCCGGAGGAAGCCCAGTCGCTGAAGCGCCGCATCCAGCGCGCGCAGGCGAAGAAGCAGGCCGCCGCCGCTAGCGCCTGAGGACACCGCGCCTGGGCACCATCGTGCCCGTTCGTCCTTGCAAATCCGGGGCATCTCGCGCATGTGAGGGCCCGAACAGTCTTTCGGCCGCCAGGCATCGCCCGCGGCCCCGGAAGGCGCGCGGGCCCTTTGGGTCCCGTCGCGCCTTCTTGGCTTGAGGAGCCCGAACCGTGTCCGAACTGTCCAAGATCCGCAACATCGGCATCACCGCGCACATCGACGCGGGCAAGACCACGACCACGGAACGGATCCTGTACTACACCGGCGTGTCGCACCGGATCGGCGAAGTCCACGAGGGCAACACCACCACCGACTACATGGAGCAGGAGCGCGAGCGGGGGATCACCATCACCTCGGCAGCGGTCACGTGCGAGTGGAAGGACCACCGCATCAACATCATAGACACGCCCGGCCACATCGACTTCAACATCGAGGTGAACCGTTCGCTCCGCGTGCTCGACGGCGCCATCTTCATCATCGAGGGCGTGGCCGGGGTGCAGCCGCAGTCGGAGACCAACTGGCGCCTCGCCGACCGCTACAACGTGCCGCGCATCATCTTCATCAACAAGCTGGACCGCACCGGCGCCGACTTCTACCGCGCCTTCGACACGCTGAAGGAGAAGCTCGACATCATCGCGCTGCCGCTGCAGTTGCCGATCGGCATAGAGGAAACCTTTATCGGCGTGGTCGACCTGGTCGAGATGAAGGCGATCATCTGGGAAGGCGGCGAGCTGGGTGCCAAGTTCCACGACGAGGCGATCCCGGCCGAACTCGCCGAGCGCGCCGCGGAAGCGCGCCAGTTGCTGCTCGACACCGCGCTCTCGGTCGACAACGAGGCGATGGAGGAATATTTTGATAAGGGCGACGTCGACGTCGCCACCCTGAAGCGCTGCATCAAGGCCGGCGCCATCTCCGGCGCGTTCCGCCCGGTGCTGTGCGGCACCGCGTTCAAGAACAAGGGCGTGCAGCCGCTGCTCGACGCCGTGCTCGACTACCTGCCGGCGCCGGATGACCGCGAGGGCATACGCGTCGCCGCCGAGGAGGGCGAGGAGGATGCCGATCCCAGCACCCGCCGCCTGATCAAGGTGGACCCGAAGGGCAACTTCTCGGGCCTCGCCTTCAAGATCATCAACGACAAGTACGGCACGCTCACCTTTGTACGGGTGTATTCTGGCGCGCTGAAGTCCGGCGACCAGGTGATGAACACCACCAAGGGGCACAAGGAGCGCATCGGGCGGATGTTCCAGATGCACGCCGACAAGCGTGCGGAGATCAAGGAAGTTCAGGCCGGCGACATCGCTGCCTTCGTCGGGCTGAAGGACACCGGCACCGGCGACACCCTGGCCGACGCCGCCGACCCGGTGGTGCTGGAGCGCATGGCGTTCCCGGTGCCGGTGATCGACATCTCGGTCGAGCCCAAGACCAAGGAAGCGGTCGAGAAGATGACGCTGGCGCTGCAGAAGCTCGCCGGCGAGGATCCCTCGCTCCGCCTCAAGACCGACCAGGAGACCGGCCAGACCATCCTGTCCGGCATGGGCGAGCTGCACCTGGAGATCATCATCGACCGGCTGCGCCGCGAGTACGGCGTCGACGCCAACATCGGCGCGCCGCAGGTGGCGTATCGCGAGACCATCACCAAGCCGCACGTCGAGACCTACACCCACAAGAAGCAGTCGGGCGGGTCGGGCCAGTACGCCGAGGTGAAGATCGAGTTCGCGCCGGTGGAGCGCAACGCCGGCATTACGTTCGAGAACAAGGTGGTCGGCGGCACGGTGCCCAAGGAATACATCCCCGCGGTCGAGAAGGGCATCAAGGTGCAAGCCTCGACCGGCGTGCTGGCCGGCTTCCCGACCGTGGACTTCAAGTACACCCTGCTCGACGGCAAGTACCACGACGTCGACTCGTCCGCCCTCGCGTTCGAGATCGCTGCCAAGGCCTGCTTCCGCGAGGGCATGAAGCGCGCGGCCCCGGTGATCCTCGAGCCGATCATGGACGTCGAGTGCACCACGCCGCAGGACCATGTCGGCGATGTGGTGGGCGACCTGAACCGGCGCCGCGGCCAGATCCAGAACCAGGAGTCCGCCGGCTCCACGGTGACGGTGCGGGCCCAGGTGCCGCTGAAGGAGATGTTCGGCTACATCTCGCACCTGCGCTCCATGACCAAGGGCCGGGCGTCGTTCACCATGCAGTTCCACCATTACGACCCAGTGCCGCGCAACATCGCCGACGAGATCATGACCAAGTCGGCCTGATCCAGGTCCTGTTCGAGATTTGACAGGCCGGTTCCGCAAGGAGCCGGCCTTTTTCGTGTCGTCAGCCGAGGCTGTAGCCGGGCGGGACGTGCTCTGGTCAGCCGGCCTGCTTCGCCGGTGCCGTCGGCTTCGCCGTCCCGCCGTTGTTCTCCGTCCTGCGGATGAAGTCCGCGACGTTGTCGTGCAGCTGCTGCAGCGAGTCCTGGTGGGCATACACCATGTGCCCGGACTCGTAGTGCCGGAACTCGATGTTGGCCTGCAGCGCGCGCGGCATCGGCAGGTGGCGCATCTCGTACTCGCCCTCGAAATACGGGGTGGCGAGGTCGTAGTAGCCCTGGTTGAGCAGCACCTTGAGGTTCGGGTTGTAGACCATCGCAGCCGCCAGGTCCGGCATCACGTTGAGCGAGCCGGTCGACGGCTGCGCCGTGTTCGGCTGCTGGTGCTTCATGTCCCAGTTGTCGATCTGGATGTCGGACTTGTATGCCCTGGTGCCGCCATAGCCGAGCTGGCGTCGCACGTAGTCGTTGAACGCGGACACGTAGGCCGAGCTGATCGCCGCCGATTGCGGGTCGTACTCCGCCTCCTTCGCCAGCGGGTCCATGCTGGGACCGGCGAACCGGGTATCGAACCGGCCGGTGGTGTTGATGCCGTCGCTGAGCAGGGTGTGCTCGAACATGCCGCCATCGACGCGCAGGTTGGCCTTTTCCAGGTAGGCGACCGGCAGCCCGGTGTACTGGTTGAGCTTCTTCGCCACCGCCTCGAGATGGTCGTGGTCGAGCAGCGCGCCCTGCTGCAGCGCAGCCAGGTAGTCGGTGCTGGCGTAGGTCTCCACCTGGCTCAGAAAGGCGGGCAGGTCGGCGGGCGGCGTACCCGGCAGCTTGTGGTGGTACCAGGCGGTGGCGGCATAGGTCGGCAGCGCGGTGACGTAGGGCAGGTCGATGCCCGGGTTGGCCTGCGGCCCGTCCACGCTGAGGTCGAAGTTGAGGATCTGCGACAGGAGGATCACGCCGTTGAGGTCGACGTTGTCCTGCTCCAGCTCGTTGGCCAGCACCGCCGATCGGGTGGTGCCGTAGCTTTCGCCGAACAGGTATTTCGGCGAGTTCCAGCGGCCGTACTTCGACAGGAAGGTGGTGATGAACTGGTCGAACGCGTACGCGTCCTGGTCCACGCCGTAGAAGTTCTTCTCCTTGTCCTTGCCGGCGATGCGCGAGAACCCGGTGCCGGGCGCATCCACGAACACCAGGTCGCTCGCGTCCATCAGGCTCTGCGCGTTGTTGATCAACTGGTAGGGCGCGGCCGGGCCGTGGTTGTGGTCGAGCGTCACCACCCGCCGCGGTCCGAGTGCTCCCATGTGCAGCCAGACCGTCGCCGAGCCCGGACCGCCGTTGTAGAGAAAGGTGATCGGCCGGCTGTCCGCGTGCACGCCCTTGCGGAAATAGGCGACGTAGAACATCGACGCTTCCGCGGTCGGGTTGTCGTCAGCCGGCTTGTCCGGGTCCGTGCTCGCCTTGGCCGCATCGTCCCAGCCCCTGGGATGCACCACCAGGGTGCCGGCGACCGCGCGGTAGTCGATGTGCTGGCCGCCCGCATCCACGCTCGCGTCGCTGCCGGCCTCGTCCGCCTCGAGATGCGGAACCGGATGGTCGGTCTTGCTGGTGACCTTGACGGTGGTGTCGTCGGCGCGCGCACCGGCGGCGGACAGGACGGGCATCGCGGTCAACAGGGCGGTGGTCAGCAGCACGGATCGGATCAAGGCTGGGTCCTCGGTACGGAACCTTGACCGCTTACGGGATCATCCCAGCGAGCGCCAGCCTTGCGCGTCGTGCATGGCACGTCCGTCCGCTTCGAGCTTGATCAGGTGCGACAGCAGGTTGGCCCGCGCCGGCGCATGAAGGTCCGGGCGCAGGTTGCGATAGGCCCGCGCGAACACCGCCTCGAACGGGAGCGGCTCCCGGGTCAGCACTGAGGCGATCGACGCCTCGCGGGCCGCCCGGTGGTCGAGCAGGCTCTGCACCAGCGCATGCGGGCGCTCGATCGCCGGGCCGTGCGCCGACAGCATCAGCCGGTCGCCGCGGTCGCGCACCCGCTCCAAGTTGGCGATGAACAAGGAAAGGTCGCCGGTCGGCGGCGGCGGCACCACGGAGGTGGACCAGCCCATCACGTGGTCGCCGGTGAACAGGATCCCGTCCTCGGTGGCGAAGCAAAGGTGGTCCATGGCATGGCCCGGCGTGTCCAGCACCACGAGGCTGCCGATCCGGTCCCCCTCGCCGAGGCCGAGCGGCGCCTGGAACCGCGGATGGGCGCTGCGATGGTGACCGGCGACCGCCGCCCCGGTGCGCCGCGCCAGCGCCTCGGCGCCGCCGAGATGGTCGTGGTGGGTATGGGTCAGCAGGATGTGCGACACCCCGTTCTTCGCCTCGGCCAGCACCGCGTCGAGATGCGCCGGATCGTCGCAGCCGGGATCGATCACCAGAGTGCCGCCGGGCCAGTCCATCAGCCAAGTGTTGGTGCCGTGATAGGTCATCGGCCCCGGGTTGGGAGCGACGACGCGCCGTATCCCCGGCGCCGCCGGCAGAGGCACGCCGGTCGGCGGCGCCGGCTCGGTCAGGCGCCAGGGACGCCGGCGGCCCGGCCGTGTCGGCTCCGTATCCGGGACGCTCGGGTTCAGGACGCTCGGGTCCAGGATAAACGGGCTCAGCCGAACGCGCCGACGCCGTGCATCACCGCGACGCTGATCTCGCGCACCAGCTCGAAGAGCTGGCGCATCGGCTCGAAGATCTCGGCGGTCTCGCGGGTGTAGGCGTTGACCGCGCGGGGCCCGGTCGGCTCGCGGAAGTCGAGCGGCACCGCCTCCTCCACTCCTTGCGGGAAGATCTCCGCCATCTGCGCCAGCACGTTGGGGATCTCCAGGCGCAGCACCTGGTCGTCCAGCGCTTCCCGGGTGAAGCCGTCGCGCGGCGAGAAGTACGGGATCCGGGTCGCGAGCAGCCAGATCCGCTCGATCAGGGTGAGGCGGATCGCGTGCAGCAGGATCTCCGGCGCCGCCATCCGCGGCGCGTCGGGCCAGGCGGTGCGCAGCGCCAGGTGGTCGGCCTGGATGCGGCGGAACATCGCCTGCGTGTCGGCCCACAGGTCGAGCCGCTCCAGCCCCTGGCTCAGCGTCACCAGCGCAATGCGGCGCGCCGGGTTGGCCTCGTGCGCGGCGCGGTCGAGCCAGACGCCGGGATCCAGCGTCAGCACGATGGCGCGCAGCACGTCGCGGTCGGAATGCGCGAGCGCGTGGCTGGCGAAGTCGAGCGCCCGACGGAAGCGCGGGCTGCCGGTCAGGAACGCCTCGAAGGTGTCCGGGTGGCGCGCGGCCGCCAGCCCCAGCCCTTGCAGCGTGTTCGCGCACCAGCCGAGCTGCTGCAGGATGGCGTTGTTGGGGATCGCGCGCAGCTCGCGCGGGTGCCGGATCCGGGCCGTGCCCCCGGCGGCGTCGCTCTGTCGCGAGGCCGGACGCGAGCCGGTGCGGTCGATCAGCGCCGGCCCGAACGCGCCCAGCAGCCCGGCATAGCCCGGATCCTCGACCAGCTCGGTCATGCCGAGCGCGATCGCGGAGAAGAAGTCGGCGGAAAAGTCGGGCTGGTCGTAGATCGGGTCGTTCTCGCGACGCGTGACCGCGAAGGCGTGCTCGGCGATGGTGCCGACCGTGGCGTCCGCCAGCGCCTCCGTGCCGAACAGCAGGTAGCCGTCGCCGCCCTGGAACGCGGTCTCCTCGCGGCAGGCGATGCCGGCGGCGCCGAACGCGAGCCGCGTATGCGGGGTGGACAGGTAGTCCAGCCGGTCGGCCAGCGCGAACGGGTGGCCGCCGCGCCCGATGCTCTCGCCGTGGGTGTCGAACAGGATCACCTCGACGTCGGCGAGGCCACGGGCGGCGAGCAGGTCGGCGATCTTCAGACGCAGCCGCTCCACCAGGTAGGTGGCGGCGAGCTGGCCGACATAGCGCCCGCTGTCGGAATAGCCGAACTGCAGCGCCATCCGGCCGGTGCGGCGCAGGTAGTCGCGCCAGTGCCGGGAGCGCAGCGCCTCCTCGACCACCCGGGCGCCGTTCATCATCGCCTCGCGGGTCTCGAACAGCGGCGAGATCTCGACGTGGTCCTCGATGCCGAACAGCCGCGCCAGCCACAGCGCCACCAGCAGCGTGTAGCCGCTCTCGGTCTCGGCGATCAGGAACCGGACCGGGCTCGCGCCGTCGACGTGCTTGACGATCTGCGTGACCGTCATCATCAGCCGCGCCGCCGAGGCCTGCTCGGACAGCAGCCCGCCGAAATCCACCGGCACCGCGTGCACCTCGGACAGCGCCTCGTTGATCCCGGTCAGCAGCGCCCGCCGCTGCGCCGGGTTCTCCGGGCTGTCCTGTATGCCCAGCCGCTGACGGGCGACGTTGTGCAACTGGGTGGCGTTCAGCCGCACATGGGTGTGGGCCAGCCCCATGCCGTGCGACGCGAAGCCGGCGCGGGCCACGGCGAGCGGCAGCCGGTCCGGCTCGGGTGCGGCCCCGAGCGCCTCGGCGAAGAACGGGTCCAGCACCGACGGGCTCAGCATCGCTTCCTCGCGCCGGTCCACCAGCGCGCTCGCGAACCGGGCCACCCGCTCGGCCTCGGCGCGGTCCGGCGCCGCCTCGATCTGTGCTGCCACCGCCCCGATCGCGGTCCCGATACGGGCCAGCATCGCCGCCGGCGGCGCCTGCAGCCGGTCGAGCTGTGCTCGCAGCCGTTCGAGCTGCAACAGTTTCATGCGCAGCCGCAGCCGCAGCATGTCCCACCAGCCGATGTCGGTGCGCCCGTCTGTGTCGAAGCCGACCCAGCTCGCCAGGATCAGCGGTCGCGGCACCAGAACGGTCCAGCTTTGCGGCCAGTGCGCGGCCGCTTCCTCCAGCAGGGCCCGGTTCAGCCGGTCGATCGCGTCGCGTCCGCGCCCGATGGCGAGGCTGGCGAGGTGGAACTCGTCGGCCAGCGTCGGCGTGGCCGGACGCTGCGACCGCAGCTCCGGCACCGTGCCGCCGCCGCTGGCGGCCTCGGCCAGCGCCTCGTAGACCGGCGTCGCCAGCGCGAAGGTCGGGTGCGCTGTGAACACGGCGGCGAAGCGGGTGCGGTTGATCGCGTGGCGGAACTGGGCCAGCGGGATCGGGCTGTCGTCCGGATCGGGCCGTACCAGCCGGGACGCGATGCGGCGCAGCCGTCCGGCGGTGTCGGTGCCGCGGTCGAGCCCGACATAGCGCGCCACCCGTTCGGCACGGCCGGCGAAGGCGTCGTCGCGCAGCCGGCGCACCAGGTCGCCGATCTCGGCGATGGCGAGGCTCCCCTCGTCGAGCTGGCGCGACAACAGCAGGGCCACCGCCAGCACCGGGTTGCCGAACGGGTCCTGCTCCTGTCGCTCCACCAGTTGCGCGGTCAGCGCGACCAGCCGCGCCAGATGGGCCCCGGCATCGGCGGGACGGTCGGCCTCGAGGGCCGGGTTCTGGTCGTCCATGACGGGATCGTGCTCCATGGGTCGGGCAGCGCCGGCGAAGGGTTCCATGTCCGGCAACGCGCCGCAACATCGAAGCCCTGTCACGGACCGCGCTTGGGGCCCCAGGGCTTGGGGATGGGGCAGGGCGGGTGCTACCTCCAACCGATGAACGCCTGGTCGGATCCCGTTGCGGACGCCGTTGCACCTCCGGGCGGGGCCGATCCGGACGGCGCGGCACGGCGCGGCCTGGCCCGGCAGAAGCGTCGCGCCACCCTGCTGCTGGCGGCGATGGGCGGGCTGGTGCTGGCGGGCTACGCAGCGGGACACGGGTTCTGGGCCGGGCTGCTGCAGGCGACCGCCAAGGCCGGGCTGGTCGGCGGGCTGGCGGACTGGTTCGCGGTCACGGCGCTGTTCCGCCATCCGCTCGGCCTGCCGATCCCGCACACCGCGATCCTGCCGGCGCAGAAGGACCGGCTGGGCCGCGCGCTGGGCGGCTTCGTCGCCAACCACGTGTTCACCGAGGCCGACATCGACCGGGCGCTGGCCCGCATCGACCTGCCGCTGCTGCTGCAGGGCGTGCTGCTGGACCCGCACGTGTCGGAGATGGCGCAAGGTGCCGCGAGGCGTATGGTCCCGCACTTGCTGGACGGGCTGGAGGCGGGCCGGGCGCGGGAGCTGCTGGCGCGCCTGCTGCCGCGGCTGCTGAACAACAACCACCTGGCGCCGGTGGTGGCGCGGGGCTTGCGCGCCCTGGTCGACGGCGACCGGCACCAGGAGGTGCTGTCGTTCCTGCTCGACCAGATCAAGGTGCTGCTGAAGAGCCGCGAGGCGCACCTGCACCAGATGATCGCCGACCGGGTGCGCGAGCAGGGCGGCCGCCTGGTGGGATGGGCGATCGGCGGCTCGGTCGCGAGCCGGGTGCTGGGCGCAATCACCGCGGAGCTGGAACGCACCGATCCGCACGATTCCGACCTGCGCGAGGCGGTGACGGCCTGGATGCGGCGCGAGATCGACCTGATCGAGACCGACCCGGACCGCGCCCGCGAGCTGGGCGACACCGTGCGCGCGCTGTTCACCCATCACAGCCTGAAGCAGTGGGCCGCCCATGTGTGGAGCCGCGCACGCGGCGCGATCGAGGACGACCTCGGCCAGCCGGAAAGCTGGATCGCCCGGCTGGTGGCGGAGTCGCTCCACCGCACCGGCGAGGTGGTGGGGCAGGACAGGGCGGTGCGGGACGCGATCGACCGGGCGGCGCGCACCCTGGCGCGCCGGGCCCTGCCGGGCCTGCGGGCGCAGCTCGCCGGCTTCATTGCCGAGGTGGTCGCCGGCTGGGACACGAGGCTGCTGGTCGACCGGCTGGAGCTGCGCGTCGGGCGCGACCTGCAGTTCGTGCGGATCAACGGCACCCTGGTCGGCGCCATGGTCGGCGGCCTGCTGTTCCTCGGCCTGCGCCTGCTGCTCGGACCCGAAGCCGGATAGGCGCGATCCGGGCCACAAGGCCTTGACGTTGCGTCGGTCCGGGCTCATCTCCCCCAAACAGGACCGAGCGGGTCCTGTTGAACCCCCGGGGCGTCATGCTGCGCTTGTCCAAGCTCGCGGATTATGCGGTCGTGGTGCTGGTGCGCTTGTCGCATCACGACGGCGAGGTCACCACCTCGCCCACCCTGGCGCAGGCGACCGGCGTGCCGGAGCCGACCGTGGCCAAGGTGCTGAAGGCGCTGTGCGCCGCGGGCCTGGTCGCCAGCACGCGTGGCGCGCGCGGCGGCTACCGCCTGGTGCGGCCCCTGCACGCGATCCCGGTGGCCGTGGTGATCCGCGCCATCGACGGGCCGATCTCGCTCACCGCTTGCGTCGACGGCGCCACCGGCGGCTGCGAGGCGCAGGAAACCTGCCCGGTGCGGGGGCGCTGGGACCCGGTCAACGAGGCGATCCGCGCCGCCCTGACCCGTATCACGCTGGACCAGATGGACGTGCCGCCGCCCTGCGGCGGCGTCCGCGACGCCCGCCGAGCCGACCGTCACCTCCCTGCCCATCATCAAGCTGCCGAGTGAGGCCCCGATGCCTGCCGTTGCCGAGACCCTGAACACCGTCGAGAGCCTCACCCAGTCCAGCTACAAGTGGGGGTTCCAGACCGACATCGAGATGGACGTCGCCCCCAAGGGGCTGAGCGAGGACACCATCCGCCTGATCTCGGCGCGCAAGGAGGAGCCGGACTGGCTGCTGGCCTGGCGACTCAAGGCCTATGCCGCCTGGCTGACCATGCAGGCGCCGGGCTGGGGCAAGATCGGCCACCCGCCGATCGACTTCCAGGATGTGCACTACTACGCCGCCCCGAAGCGCAAGCCCGGTCCGAAGTCGCTGGACGAGGTCGATCCGGAGCTGCTCGCGGTGTACGAGAAGCTGGGCATCCCGCTCAAGGAGCGGGCGATGCTGGCCGGCGTCGAGGTGCCCGATGGCGGCGAGGCGGACGGAAGGGACGGGCGGCCGCAGATCGCGGTGGACGCAGTGTTCGACAGCGTGTCGGTCGCCACCACCTTCCGCAGCACCCTGGCCAAGGTCGGCGTCATCTTCTGCCCGATCAGCGAGGCGGTGCGCGAGCATCCCGAGCTGGTGCGGCAGTATCTGGGCTCGGTGGTGCCGGCGGCGGACAACTTCTACGCGGCGCTGAATTCGGCGGTGTTCACCGACGGCTCGTTCGTGTTCATCCCCAAGGGCGTGAAGTGCCCGATGGAGCTGAGCACCTATTTCCGGATCAATGCCAAGAACACCGGGCAGTTCGAGCGCACCCTGATCATCGCCGAGGACGGCGCCTCGGTATCCTACCTCGAAGGCTGCACCGCACCCATGCGCGACGAGAACCAGTTGCACGCCGCGGTGGTCGAGCTGGTCGCCATGGACGACGCCACGATCAAGTACTCCACGGTGCAGAACTGGTATCCGGGCGACGCCAACGGCAAGGGCGGGATCTACAACTTCGTCACCAAGCGCGGTGCCTGCCGTGGTGCCCGCTCCAAGATCTCCTGGACCCAGGTCGAGACCGGGTCCGCGATCACCTGGAAGTACCCGTCCTGCATCCTCCAGGGCGAGGGTTCGGTCGGCGAGTTCTACTCGGTGGCGGTGACCAACAACCACCAGCAGGCCGATACCGGGACCAAGATGCTGCATATCGGCCGCAACACGCGCTCCACCATCGTCGCCAAGACGATCAGCGCCGGCCGCTCGGACAGCACCTATCGCGGCCTGGTGCGGGTGATGCCCAAGGCGTCGGGGGCGCGCAACTTCACCCAGTGCGACAGCCTGCTGATCGGCGACCAGTGCGGGGCGCACACCGTGCCCTACATCGAGAACCGCAACATGACCGCCAAGACCGAGCACGAAGCCACCACCTCGAAGATCTCCGAGGACCAGTTGTTCTATTGCCGCTCGCGCGGCCTGTCGGAAGAGGACGCGGTCGGCATGATCGTCAACGGCTTCTGCAAGGACGTGCTCAAGGAGCTGCCGATGGAGTTCGCGGTGGAAGCGCAGAAGCTGCTCCAGGTCAGCCTGGAGGGGAGCGTCGGATGAGTTCATTCCTGTCCATCGCCGGCCTGCACGCCTCGATCGACGACAATGGCACGGCCAAGCCGATCCTGAACGGGGTCGACCTCGACATCCCGGCCGGCGAGGTGCACGCCATCATGGGCCCGAACGGGTCCGGCAAGTCCACCCTGTCCTACGTGCTGGCCGGCCGCGAGGAGTACGAGGTCACCGCCGGCACGGCGTCGTTCAAGGGGCAGGACCTGCTGGCGATGGAGCCCGACGCGCGGGCCTCGGCCGGCGTGTTCCTCGCCTTCCAGGCCCCGGTCGAGCTGCCCGGCGTGAACAACGCCAACTTCCTGCGCACCGCGGTCAACGCGGTGCGCCGTGCGCGCGGCGAGACCGAGCTGGATTCGATGCAGTTCCTCAAGGCTGCGCGCGCGCAGGCCAAGGCGCTGTCGATGCCGGAGGACCTGCTCAAGCGCCAGGTCAACGTCGGCTTCTCCGGCGGCGAGAAGAAGCGCAACGAGGTGCTGCAGATGGCGCTGCTCCAGCCCAGCCTTGCCATCCTGGACGAGACCGACAGCGGCCTCGACATCGACGCGCTGCGAATCGTCGCCGAGGGCGTCAAGGCGCTGCGCAGCCCGAGCTTCTCCGCCTTGGTCATCACCCACCACCAGCGCCTGCTGGACTACTTGGTGCCGGACCGTGTGCACGTGATGGCGCGCGGCCGCATCCTGCGCTCTGGCGGCCCGGAGCTGGCGCATCAGCTCGAGGCGCAGGGCTATGCCGGCTTCCTCGCGGAGGCGGCGTGAACGTTCTCCTGTCCGAAGCGCGTCCCGCCGTCGCCGCCGGGAGTGCCGCCGCCTACCTGCGCCGCTACGAGGCGATCCGCGACCAGTTGCCCGGCGACGCGCGTCCGCGCGAGCGGGCGGCCGCGTCGCTGGAGCGCCACGGGCTGCCGCAGCGCAGCGCCGAGGCCTGGAAGTACACCGACCTGCGCCGGCTTTGGGAAGGCCGCTACGGTGACACCGCCCCTGCACCCGCCGAAGCGGAGGCGCTGCTCCGGCGGGTGCTGGACCAGGCCGGGCTCCCGGCCGACGGCGAGGCCGCCTTGCCACGCCTGGTGTTCGTGGACGGGATCCTGTCCGCGGCGCTGAGCCGCCCGCCGCAGGGCTACCGCTGCGCCGGCTTCGAGGGCATCGCCGTCGACGCGCCGGTCGCGCACCCGATGATGGCGCTGAACGCCATGCTGGCGCGCGACGGCGCCGTGATCGAGGTGCCGCCCGGCCACGACGCCGGCCGCCTGCTGCTCCTGACCCTGGCGACCGGGAGTGCCGGCGCGCACCTGCATCACCGCGTAGCACTTGGGGAAGGGGCCTCGCTGTCGCTGCTGGAAGTCGCGTCCGGCGAGGGCGAGTACCTGAACGAGGGCGTGTTCGCCTTCGACCTCGCCGCCGGCGCGCAGGTGTCGCACGTGCGGCTGCAGCAGGACGCGCCGGGCGCGCTGTCGTTCTCCACGGTGCGGGCGCACCTGGCCGAGCGCTCCGCCTATGACGGCTTCAACCTGGCGCTGGGCGCGGTTCTGGCCCGTCACGAGGTGCACGCCACCCTGGCCGGCCCGAACGCCACCGTGCACGTGAACGGCGCGCAGTTGCTGGCGGACGCCCAGGTCGCCGACCTGACCAGCGTGATCGCGCACGACGCGCCGGCGTGCCAATCGCGGCAAACGGTCAAGAACGTGCTGACCGGCCGCTCGCGCGGCGTGTTCCAAGGCAAGATCGTGGTGGCCCGGGTGGCGCAGAAGACCGACGGCTACCAGATGAACCAGGCGCTGCTGTTGTCGGAGCAGGCCGAGATCGACACCAAGCCCGAGCTCGAGATCTACGCCGACGACGTGAAGTGCAGCCACGGCGCCACCGCCGGCGCGCTCGACGAGGAGCAGTTGTTCTACATGCGCTCCCGCGGCGTGCCCCTGGTCGAGGCCCGTGCGATCCTGGTGCGCGCGTTCCTCGACGACGCGCTGGCCCTGGTCGGAGACGAGAACGCGCGCACGGTGCTGGATCGCGCCGTCGCCGCCTGGTGGGAAGGACGATCCGCATGAACGCGCTCACCTCCACGACGCCCGACCTGTCCTACCTCCGGGCCGACTTCCCGATCCTGTCGGAAACCGTACGCGGCAAGCCGTTCGTGTTCCTGGACAGCGCCGCGTCGGCGCAGAAGCCGACCGCGGTGATCGACGCGATGACGCACACCATGCGCCACCAGTATGCCAACGTGCATCGCGGCCTGCACTGGATGAGCGAGCGCACCAGCGACGTGTACGAGGGCGTGCGCGACAAGGTGGCGACGCTGCTCAACGCCAGCTCCCGCGAGGAGATCGTATTCACCGGCAGCTCCACCGGCGCCATCAACCTGGTCGCCTACAGCTACGGCGCGCTGCTTCGTCCGGACCAGGCGGTGCTGATCTCGGAGATGGAGCACCACGCCAACATCGTGCCGTGGCAGATGCTGCGCGACCGGCGCGGCATCGAGCTGCGCGTCGCACCGGTGGACGAGGCGGGCGAGCTCGACCTCGACGCAATGGAGGCCCTGCTCACCGACGGCAAGGTAGGGCTGGTCGCGGTCACCCACATGTCCAACGTGCTCGGTACCGTGAACCCGGCCGTCCGCATCGCCGAACTGGCGCACGCAGCCGGCGCCCTGCTGCTGCTGGACGGCAGCCAGGCGGCGGTGCACCGGCCGGTCGACGTGCAGGCGATCGGCGCCGATTTCTACGTGTTCACCGGCCACAAGCTCTACGGGCCCACCGGCATCGGCGTGCTCTGGGCGCGGCGCGCGTTGCTGGAGGCGATGCCGCCGTTCATGGGCGGCGGCGACATGATCGGCTCGGTCAGCTTCGAGCGCTCGACCTATGCCGAGGTGCCGCACAAGTTCGAGGCTGGCACCCCGCCGATCGTCGAGGCGATCGGGCTGGGTGCGGCGATCGACTACGTGCAGGCGATCGGCATGGCGACGATCCAGGCGCACGAGGCCGGGCTCACCGAGCACGCCCTGGCCCGGCTGGCCCAGGTCGAGGGCCTGCGCGTGATCGGCCAGGCGCGGACCCGCGGCGGCGTGATCTCCTTCACCATGGACGGCGCGCACGCGCACGACATCGCCACCCTGCTGGACCAGAACGGCATCGCGGTGCGCGCCGGCACCCATTGCGCCGAGCCGCTGATGCGCCGGTTCGGCATCACCAGCACCGCGCGCGCCAGCTTCGGCGTCTACACCACCACGGACGAGATCGACGTGCTGGCCACCACGCTCGACCGCATCAGGACCTTCCTTGTCTGACTCCGCCATCCGGTCCGACGCCTCGATCTACCAGGCGCTGGTGGTCGAGCGCGCGCGCCGGCCGCTGCACGCAGGCCTGGTCGAGCCCGCGGACGGTGCCGCCGACGGCACCAACCCGCTCTGCGGCGACGCCGTGCACGTCACGCTGGCCCGCGACGGGTCGGGACGGATGGAAACGGTGCGCCACCGGACCCGCGGCTGCGCGATCTGCGCCGCCAGCGCCGACCTGATGGCGGAAACCGTGCAGGGCGCCACCGGAGCCGAGGCGGAGGCCAGCTTCGCCCGGTTCGAGCGCCTGTTGCAGGCGGGCGAGGCGGCGCTCGACCCCGATACCCGCCGGCAGCTCGGCGTGCTGAACGCGTTCGGCGACCTATATGAATACCGGTCGCGCCGGAAATGCGCGATCCTGCCGTGGTCGGCCCTGCTGGCCGCGGTCAAATCCGCCGGAGATACATGATGGAACCCGACCAGCCCGCGCACGAGGCCGAGGCGCCGGTCCGGCGGCTGCCGAACTTCACCCTGGCGAACGGCGATGCACCCGCGCCGGCCGCGGTGTCGAGCTGGACCCCGGACGGCGAGGTGCTGGCTCCGGTGAGCGAGGACGACGTGATCAGCGCCATCGCCACCGTCTACGACCCCGAGATCCCGGTGAACATCTACGAGCTCGGCCTGATCTACGCGATCGACCTGCACGAGAACGGTCAGGTCAAGGTCGAGATGACTCTGACCGCCCCCGGCTGCCCCAGTGCGCAGGAGTTGCCGGTGCAGGTGCGCGACGCGGTGCTGACCGTGCCCGGCGTGACGGCGTGCGAGGTCGAGACGGTCTGGGAGCCGGCCTGGGACGCCAGCCGGATGAGCGAGGACGCCCGTCTCTCGCTGAACATGTTCTGAGCCGCGGGGAGCCAGCAACCATGAGCACGACCCGGACCGATGAGGCCGTCACCCTCCCGAAGCGCCGCGCCCTGCCACCACTGATGGCGCTGTCGGAGCGCGCGGCCGAGCGGCTGCGCACGCTGTACGGCACCGCCCATGCCGGGCAGGTGCTGCGCATCAGCGTCGGCACCAAGGGCTGCTCCGGCCTGTCCTACGACATGAACTGGGTCGAGGCGGCGGGTCCCGCCGACGAGGTGGTCACCGATCGCGGCCTGACCGTGCTGGTCGACCGCAAGGCCTCGCTGTTCCTGATCGGCACCACCATGGACTACGAGGTGAAGGACCTGTCCGCCGGCTTCGTGTTCATCAACCCGAACGAGAAGGGCCGCTGCGGCTGCGGCGAAAGCTTCCACGTTTAGTTGGCCAGGAAGCAAGGCCAGGGCTCTGCCCTGGACCCGTTGGGGCCGGAGGCCCCAGACCCCTTTTACTTAAGAATCGGGTTTGAAGGGCTCCGCCCTTCATGGGGTCCAGGAGCGACGCCCCTGGCCTTCGTAAGCCCGACCTCACTCGCTCAGCGCGGCGGCCTCGGCATCGGCCCGCGCCGGACCACCGCCGGCCTGTCGAACACGCACACGCCTTCCACCCGCGCCGACCAGAGGAACTGGTCGATCACCCTGTATCCGATCAGCCGGTAGCCGGCCTGCGCCAGCAGCCTGGCGTCCTGCGCCAGCGCGGTGGGATTGCAGCTCACGTAGACGATGCGGGTCACGGCGGAGGCCGCGAGCTCGCGCATCTGCGCCCCGGCCCCGGCATGCGGCGGGTCGAGCACCACCGCCGTCGCGCCGACGAAATCCCGCGCCAGCAGCGGCTGCCGGTTCAGGTCGCGCTGCCACGCCTCGACGCGTCGCCCCGCCCCAGCGGCGCGCAGCGCTGCCACCGCTCCGGCATGACCCTCATAGGTCGACACGCGCGCCCGGTCCGCGAGCGCCAGGCCGATGGTGCCGCAGCCGGCATACAGCTCCACCACCCGGGCGCTGTGCGGCATCTTCTCCGGCAGCCCGTCCAGCACCGCCGCCACGATCGCCGCCTCGCCCTCGCGGGTCGCCTGCAGGAACGCGCCCGGCGGCGGTGTCACCGCCTTGCCTGCGAAATGATGCAGCACCGGCGACAGGCCGCAGACGATCTCCGGCACCACCTCCGCTCCCGTCCGCACCCCTTCCGGCTGCCACGCGATCCGCGGCACGCCGTGCGCCGAGGCGAACTCGGCCAGCAGGCTGCGGTCGCGCGGCGGCAACGGCCCGTCGGTCGCCAGGAGCAGGTCCGGGCCGCTGTCGAGCAGGTTCACCCCGAGCGAGCCGGCATGGCGCAGGCCCTGCAGGCTGTTCAGCGTCGGCCGGATCGCGCCGAGCAGCGCGAACAGGGTGGGATGCAGCACGTGACAGGTGTCGAGCCCGATCACCGTTTCCGCGCCCCGCTCGTGCAGCCCCACCGTGACGCCGTCAGGACCGCGACGCAGCGCCAGGTCCATGCGACGCCGGGTGCGCGGCGGGCTCTGCGTCGCGGCGATGGGCGCCTCCGCCGCGAACCCGGCCTCACGCAGCGCAGCCCGCACCAGGTCCGTCTTCCAGGCGAGGCTGGCCTCGCGGTCGAGGTGCTGCAGCACGCAGCCGCCGCAGCGTCCGAATAGGGGGCAGGGCGGGACCACGCGGTGCGGGCTGGGCGACAGGATCCGGTCGGCCACCACGCGGTTGCGTCCGGTCGGGCGGGCCAGCACCGTTTCACCGCCCAGCGCGTAGCGGACACGAAGCGGGGCGCCGTGCTGCCGCACCACCCCGTCGCCTTCCTGTCCCAGCGAATCGATCGTCAGCTTCAGTTCCGGCCCGTCGAGGGCCGGCGCGGGATCAGCCGACATCGAGCTCGATGTCGAGATCGTCCTGCTCGGCGTAGGCCGGCTCGGGCCGACGAGCCCGGGTCGGCAGCAGCATGAAGGCCGGGATCTCGCCGCCGAACCCGGTCACCGCCGGCCCCAGGTCGTCGGGACGATGCCGCTGCTCGCGACGCCCGTCGGCGACACGGTCCGGCAGCCGGTCCGCCATCCGCTCGACGCCGCGCTCGGACGTGCGGTCCGGCCGCCGCTCGGCCTGCGGACGGCGCTCGGCCCGCTCGGTCCGTGGCGGCAGCGCCGCCCGCTCGTCCCGCATCGGTGCTGCGGCCTCGTCGCGCTCCGGCTGCCGGTCGCGCGCCTTGTCCGAACGGCGCGCCGGCTTCTCGGCAGCCCTCGGCGCCGGCCGCTCCCCCGCCCTGCCGCGCCCGCGTCCCCGCCTGCCGCCCTCGTTCCATTCCGCCGTGGCGATCCCCTCCACCGCGAGCGGCGGGATCGGATGGCCGGTCAGCTTCTCGATCGCCTCCACGAAGCCGCGATCGTCCGGCGAGGCGATGGTGTAGGCGTGGCCGCTCTTGCCGGCGCGTCCGGTGCGCCCAATGCGGTGCACGTAATCCTCGGCGTGGATCGGCACGTCGAAGTTGAACACGTGGCTGAGCCCGCCGATGTCGATGCCGCGCGCCGCCACGTCGGAACACACCAGCATCTGGATCTCGCCGCTCTTGAACTTTTCCAGCGTCGAGAAGCGCAAGGATTGCGCCAGGTCGCCGTGCAGGGCGCCGGCGGAGAAGCCGTGCTTGGTGAGCGACTTGTAGAGGATGTCGACGTCGCGCTTGCGGTTGCAGAAGATCAGCGCGTTCTGCACGTCCTCGGCGCGGATCAGCTTGCGCAGCGCCTTTCGCTTGTCGATCTCCTCCACCACCGCGAGCCCGGCCACGATCAGCGGCGCCACCGAGGCGGCGCGGCTGACGGTGATCTCCTTCGGGTTCTGCAGGAAGGCGTCGGCCAGCCGGCGTATCTCCGGCGCCATGGTGGCGGAGAAGAACAGCGTCTGCCGGTTCGGCGACAACAGGGTGACGATGCGCTCGACGTCGGGGATGAACCCCATGTCCAGCATGCGGTCCGCCTCGTCGATCACCAGCGTGCGGGTCTGCGTCATCAGCAGCCCGCCGCGCTCGAACAGGTCGAGCAGCCGGCCCGGCGTCGCGATCAGCACGTCGACCCCGGCGTTCAGCGCCGCCTTCTGGTCGTTCATGCTTTCGCCGCCGATCAGCAGCGCGTGGGTCAGCTTGGTGTACTTGCCGTACATCACGAAGTTCTCGGCCACCTGCAGCGCCAGCTCCCGGGTCGGCTCCAGGATCAGCGAGCGCGGCATGCGGGCGCGGGCGCGCGAGCCGTTCAGGATGTCGAGCAGCGGCAGGGTGAACGAGGCGGTCTTGCCGGTGCCGGTCTGCGCCACGCCCAGCACGTCGCGTCCGGCCAGCACGAACGGGATCGCCTGCGCCTGGATCGGGGTCGGGTGGACGTAGCCCATCTCGGCGACCGCGCGCAGGATCGGCTCCGACAGGCCGAGCTCGGTGAACGGCGGCAGCGCCTCGGGCACGGCCTCGGTTGTCGGAACGGACAACGCGTCGGCGCCCGAAGCGGATCCGTCGGCGCCCAAGGCGGGCGACCCGTCAGCGCCCGAGGCGGGCGACGCACCGGCGCCGCTGACGTGCATCGCAAGCCCCACCATGTCGAGCGTTTCCGACGGCGGCGCGTCGGGCCCGGCCACTTCGTCCTCCGCCGGGCGCTGCGGGACCTGCTCGGATCCTGCGTGGACGTGCTCGTCGGACAGCCCGTCGGTCGGGCCAGCCGTGCTGGTGATGGTGTCGCTCAAAAACGTTCTCGACCCTGCTGGTAAGCGGAACTCGGGGTGTATGCGCCGCAGGGTGTCGGCCTGGTGCGGCGGCGGACGGCTCGGCGGATCCGGTGGTCGGATCGCCTGTCCATCCGGACGGCCGCAGCACATGGCCGGTCGCGACGACGATCGGGTCGCGCGTGACGCTGGCGGTCCACGTTGCGTATCCGCACATCGTGCCTGAAAGTCAAGCGGAGCGTGCCCGGGAACCTATCGTTTCGGGTTCCGTTCCGAGCAGGCTGCACCCCGACGAGGTTGACCCGCATTGCCCTACACCGCCCTGCCGATCGAGGATTACGGCCTGATCGGTGATTGTGCCAGTTGCGCCCTGGTCGGACGCAACGGCTCCATCGACTGGCTGTGCTGGCCGCGGTTCGACAGCGCCGCCTGCATCGCCGCCCTGGTCGGCAGCGAGGAGAACGGTCGCTGGCTGCTGGCGCCGGAAACGGTGCGTCGCAGCAGCCGGAGCTACCGCGACAACGGGCTGGTGCTGGAAACCGTGTTCGAGACCGACACCGGCGCCGTGGCGTTGATCGACTTCATGCCGGTCAACGTGCCGTCGCCCTCGATCGTGCGGATCGTCGAGGGGCGCAGCGGCAGCGTGCAGATGGTCCACGAGCTGCGGCTGCGCTTCGACTACGGCATGTCGGTGCCCTGGGTGACGCGGCTCGCCGACGATGCCGGGATCGTCGCGGTCGTCGGCCCGGCGCAGGTGGTTCTGCGCACGAGCGTGCCGCTGGAAGGCGAGGACATGAAGACCGTGAGCCGCTTCACGGTCACGGCCGGCGAGCGGATCAGCTTCGTGATGAGCTACGGCCCCTCGCACCTGGCGCCGCCGCTGCCGCTCGACACTGACCGCGTCCTGGCCCAGACGATGAGCCATTGGGAGGAATGGGTGTCGCGCTGCGCCTATGAGGGCCCGCACGAGAAGGCGGTGCGCCGGTCGCTGGTGACGCTCAAGGCGCTGACCTTCGCCGAGACCGGGGGAATCGTTGCCGCCGCCACCACCTCCCTGCCGGAGCAGGTCGGCGGCCCGCGCAACTGGGACTACCGCTTCTGCTGGCTGCGCGACGCCACCCTGACGCTGATGGCGATGATGACCGGCGGCTACTACGGCGAGGCGCGGCGCTGGCGCGACTGGCTGCACCGCAGCGTCGCCGGCAGCCCGGAGCAGCTCCAGATCATGTACGGTATCGGCGGCGAGCGGCAGTTGATGGAATGGGAGGTGCCCTGGCTCGCCGGCTACGAGAACTCGTCGCCGGTGCGGGTCGGCAACGCGGCCGCCGGACAGTTGCAGCTCGACGTCTATGGCGAGGTGATCGCGGCGTTGCACCTGGCGCGGCGCGAGAACCTGCGCGACGCGGCGCACGGCTGGTCGCTGCAGGTCGGCCTGCTCGAACACCTGGAGCGGATCTGGATGGAGCCGGACGAGGGCATGTGGGAGGTGCGTGGCGGCCGGCAGCAGTTCACCGTGTCCAAGGCGTTCTGCTGGATGGCGTTCGACCTGTCGATCAAGGACGTGGACACCTACGGCCTGCCGGGCCCGGTCGAGCGCTGGCGCGGCGTCCGAGACCAGATCCACCGGACCATCTCCGAGCAGGGCTTCAACACGGCCAAGAACAGCTTCACCCAGTCCTTCGGCTCGGACTCGCTGGATGCCGGCCTGCTGCTGCTGCCGGTGATCGGCTTCCTGCCGGCCGAGGATCCCCGAATCGCCGGCACCGTTGCCGCGGTCGAGCGCGAGCTTCTGGTGGACGGGTTCGTGCTGCGCTACCGCACCGAGGAAACCTCGGACGGGCTGACCGGCGAGGAGGGTGCGTTCCTCGCCTGCTCGTTCTGGCTGGTCGACAGCTACGTGCTGCTCGGCCGCTACCGCGAGGCGGAGGCGCTGTTCGATCGGCTCTGCGGGCTCGCCAACGATCTCGGGCTGCTGGCGGAGGAGTACGATCCGCACCTGAAGCGCCAGGTCGGCAACTTCCCCCAGGCCTTCTCGCACGTGGCGCTGGTCAGCGCCGCTGCCCACCTGCGCGACCGCAAGGTGCCGCTGCGCGGCGAGGTGGACGAGGCCGCCTGACCGGCGCACCGTCTTCCAGAACACTCCCCGTCTCCCCGACCGGCTCCTTGACCACCCGGCCTCTGGACGCACGTCGCCAGGTCTTGCGACCTGCGGCGTCACGTCCGGTGGTCAATGCAGGTCCAGGCCCTCGGTTTGATCGAAGCGGGCTTCAGCGGCCCATCCGTAATGCGACGGTTCGAGCGGCCCTTTGCTGGAACGCCAGTCGTTCCCGATCGCGAGGATGATCTCGTTTCGTCCCTGGCGTAGGGCTAGGGGGATGGACGCGTTGTCGGGTTCGAGGCGTCCGTCCGGCGACAGGCGGGTTTCTGGGGGAAAATACTGGTTCCTGCCCGAGTAGACGAGCTGGCCGTTGAGGAAGACCCAGGCTTCCTCGGCGAAGCCCACCTGCAAGGTCCGGCGCAGGGGCGCGGAGGCGGTGACCTCGGTCTTGAGCCAGGCCAGGGAGGGAGACGGCGCCCGCGCCAGGCCGAACGCGCGGCCGAGGTTGACGAGACCGGTCGGCTCGACGTCGATCGGGCGCCAGGCGTCGCTGGCCGGCGCTTCCCTTGCCAGGACGGTGCCGCTGCGGTCGTAGACGCTGGGCGATGCGGCGCGCCACGCCATGATCGTCCCTGGCTCCACGGACGCGGCCGGGACGACCGACAGACCCTCGGAAGAAGGATCGACGACGAGGTTGGCGTAGATCGCGGGTCCCTTGAAGCCGAGGCCGCCGTCGTGTCTCAGCCCCCAAAGCCGCGGGACGACCAGGGACGGTTCCGCCGCGTGGTTCACATAGACCCGCATCCCGTCGCCGATGACGTCGATGTGGACGTGGTTCCAGCCGGTGGGCGAGATCGGTGCCGGGCCCTGGTAGTTCGGATAAATGTTCCACCCCATCATCGTGTGCGTGATGGGCGCGTACTGGATGCAGTCGTCCGCGGCCGGGCAGTCCGGGTTGGCGCGCAGGTAGACGAACTCGCCCTCCGCCGAACCCTGGCGACGGAAGACCACGCCCGCGTCGTCATAACCGAGCGGCTTGATGTCGAAGTCGATGACGCCGGTGGAGAACCGCGCCGTCTTCGAGGAGGCCACCCCCTCGTTCAGCGTCATGGTTCCCGTCGGCATGCCCTCGTAGCGCGCGAACGTCGCGGAAGCGGCCTTGCCGCCCATGGACGGGATGGGCGGCTCCATCGTCCACCCGTCGGCCGACATGGCGTAGGACGCCCTTGCCGCGGAAGCCGGCCCAGCCGAGGCCACGGCGCCCGGCGCCGGAAGGCCCATCGCGGCGAGCAGTCCGACTAGCCGCGTCGCAAGGCGTTTCACCGGTCGATCCTCCTCGGCATGCAGCGAAAGCTAAAGCCGGGATGCGGCCACGCGTCCGATAGCCGCGCCCGGCGCCCGTGAACAGGTCCTCCCGCGTCGGAGCGGGCCGTCCCGGCTCCCATGGCGAGAGGCGCGCTGACGATGCGTGTCGAAGCGTCAGGGCAACGCGTCCGGGCGAATCCGAGCAACCAGGATCGGCTCCAGGTCGCGGACCCGTTCAGGTCCACTCGCTGACCGTTGCGACCAGGGCGAAACTGGCGAGGTCGTGGCGTGCCAGCCGGTCGTATCGGCTGGCGATGCGGCGCCGGGTCTTCAGGCGGCAGAACGAGCTCTCGATCCTGGCCGCCCATGCCGCAGGTGGGCGTCGATGGGGTCCACACGGCGTCCGGCAGCCAGGACAAACCCTTCACCGCTCGTCTGCCCATCGCGAACAAGGGTTCTCCACCCAGGGCAGGAACCCATCGACCGTTCAGCCTCCGCGAGCCTTGGCGGCGAACTCGTTCAGTTGCTTGACCGTGGCGTCGTAACGCCCTTCGGCCTCGGCGAAGCGCAGGAAGCCCACGCGCTCGACAAGGATCTCGGATGGCGTCGGCTGCCGGGCGAACAGCGCCATCACCTCGTCGGCGAACTCGTCGAGCGGCTGGTAGCCGGGACGGCTTGCCTGGCCTGGCGTGAGACCCGTCTGCACCCCCGGGGGCACGAGCTCGATCACCTCGACCCTGTCCTTCAGGAGCTCGCGCAGCGCCACGGTGTAGGAGTGGATGGCCGCCTTGGTGGCGTTGTACGTCGGCGTGGTGAGGAGTGGCACGAAGGCCAGCCCGGATGTCACGTTGACGATGGCGGCGCCCGGCTGACTGGCCAGGTGGTCGATCAGCGCGTCGGTAAGGCGGATCGGGCCGAGCAGGTTGGTGTCGATGGTCCGCTCCGCGTCGTCCAGGTCACGTGACCGGTCGACCGCCTCGAAACGCATGATCCCGGCGTTGTTGACAAGCACGTTGAGGGTTGGGTGTTCGACCAGCAGCCTCTTGGCGAAGGAGGCAATGTCCTGGGCGCTCTCCACGTCCAGTTCGATCGCGTGCATGTTCGGCCGCCCAGCGACCGCAGCCTCCAGGGTTTCACGACGTCGACCGGAGACGATCACGGTGTTGCCGAGGTCGTGGAAGCGGTGCGCCAGCGCCTCGCCGATGCCGGAGCCGCCCCCGGTGATCAGGATGGTGTTGCCGGTCTGGTTCATGGGTTTGCTTCTTCGAGGTGGGAATGAACAACTTGTTCGCCTACTCTCCCGAAAGAAGTAGGCACCTGAGATATCCATACTTACCGAAAGGAGAGCGTGAACGATGCCCCGCCTGCCGTTCAGCGACCCCACGATCCAGCGTGCCCGCCGCATCGCCGAGACCACGCCGCCCGTCGAGTGCGATCCCCGGGTGGAGGCTCTGGTCAACGACCTGATAGGACGGGTGGCCGACAAGTGGACGATGATCGCGCTCGAGGTTCTGGCGGAGCACGGCGAGCTGCGCTTCACCCATCTCGCCCGCCTCATGAGCGGGATCAGCCAGAAGATGCTGACCCAGACGCTTCGGCAGATGGAGCGCGACGGCATGGTGACGCGCACCGTCCACGCCGTGGTGCCTCCACGCGTCGACTACCGCCTGACGGAGCTGGGCACGAGCCTGGGTGCGGCGTTCTGCGGCGTCTGGATCTGGGCGGAAGAGAACCTTCCGAAGGTCGAGGCGTCACGGGAAGCCTTCGACACCAGGGCTGGGTAGCCGCCGTCCGTCTAGGCCAGTCATTGCCGCCGTGGCCGCGGTGAACGGCTTGGGCCAGGATCGTGATCGCCGAGGACGCTGGGGAGGTCTCACAGCCAAACAGCTAGAACACGTGGTCGAGCGAGGCGACCACCACCACCACCGCACCCAGCAGCAGGTTCACGCTGAGCAGCGAGCGGATGGTCTCGAACGTTCCCGGCTGCGGCCGCAGCGCCCGGCGCGCCTTGCGGAACGGGCCGAAGAACGCGTAGGCGAACAGCAGCGCCATCAGCACGCCGAGCGCCTGCATGGTCTGCACGTGCCAGTCCGGGTTGTTGAACCCGCCGAGCGGGAAGGCCAGCATCAGCCAGCCGGTGATCAGCACCAGCGGCATGACGTGCCAAACCAGGCGGAAGAAGCGGCGCAGGGTCTGCAACTGCACCGAGTTGCGCTGCGTGGTGTCGAGCAGGCCGAGGCTCGGGCGCAGCACGAACAAGGCATAGGCGATGCCGCCGAGCCAGGTCGCCCAACTGAGCAGGTGCGCCGCCAGCACCAACCCCCAGAGCGGGCTGGTAAAGGCCTCGGGGCCGTTGCTCATGGTCTGGCCGGTCATGACTGATCTCCTCGCTGCGCCGCACGCTGATCGCGGTTTCGCCCGAACAAGGCAAGGCGGGAACCGGCCTGCCGGGGCGGCACGTTGTCAGGCCGGCTGGGGCGATATTGGTGGGGCGATACCGGTCGGGAAGGATGCGCGGCATGGACGGGATACCGAAGGCTCTGCGCCTGCTGACGCCGGACGCGATGGGCCAGCTCGACCGCGCGGCGGCGGCGAGGCCCGGCGGCGCCTACGCGCTGATGGAGAACGCCGGGCGCGCGGTGGCGCGGGCGGCGATGCGTCACATGCGGCCGGCCACGGTGCTGGTGCTGTGCGGGCCCGGCGCCAACGGCGGCGACGGCTACATGGCCGCCCGCCTGCTGGCGCGCGCCGGCTGGCCGGTCACGGTCGCCGCCCTCGCGCCGCCCGCCGCGGGGAGCGATGCGGCGCGGGCCAGGGCCGCCTGGTCCGGTCCGGTCCGCGGCTTCGACCCGGCCGACGCGGCCCGCGCCGGGCTGGTGATCGACGCGGTGTTCGGCGCCGGCCTGTCGCGGAACGTCGACGGGCTGGCGGCGACAACGCTGGCCGCGGCGCGTCTGGTGCTGGCGGTCGACATGCCGAGCGGCATCGACGGCGCCACCGGGCAGGTGCGCGGCTACGCCCCGGCCGCCGTCCTCACCGTCACCTTCCACCGCGCCAAGCCCGGCCACCTGCTGCTGCCCGGCCGCGACCGGCTCGGCCGCCTGTTGGTGGCCGATATCGGGCTGGGTGCGGGAGCACCCGGGCTCGACGCGCTGGAACGGGGCCTGGTCCGGGCCTGGCGCAACGAGCCCGGCCTGTGGCGGCTGCCGGAGATCGGGGCGGACAGCCAGAAGTACAGCCGCGGCGTGGTAAGCGTGTGCGGCGGCGCTCAGATGACCGGCGCCGCCCGCCTGGCCGCGGCCGGCGCACGCGGCGGCGGCGCCGGGCTGGTGCGGATCGCGGCCGAGCACGGCGCCGACATCTACCGGGTCGGCGCGCCTGGCGTGATCGTCGACGACGCGCCGCTGGACACGCTGCTCGCCGACGAGCGCCGGCGCGTCTGGGTGTGCGGGCCGGGGCTGACGCCGGACGAGGTGCGCGGGTCGCTGCCGGCCCTGCTGCGGGCGGGACGAACGGTGGTGGCGGATGCCGGCGCGCTGACGGAAGCCGCGGGCGAGCCGGAGCGGCTGCGCGGCGTGAGCGTCGCCACGCCGCATGCGGGCGAGTTCGCGCGCGTGTTCGGCGATCCCGGCAGCGACCGGGTCGAGGCCGCGCGACGGGCCGCCGCCCGGATCGGGGGCGTGCTGGTGCTGAAGGGCTCGGACACGGTGGTAGCCGCCCCGGACGGCCGGGTGTCGATCAACAACAACGCGCCGCCATGGCTCGGCACCGCCGGGTCGGGCGACGTGCTGTCCGGCGTGCTGGCGGCCTGCCTCGCCAACGGCATGGCGCCGTTCGAGGCCGCCTCGGCCGCGGTGTGGCTGCACGGCGAGGCCGGTCGGCTGGCCGGGGAAGGGCTGATCGCCGAGGACCTGCCGCTGCACCTGCCCGAGGCGGGGGTGCTGGCGCGGCGGCGGGCGGCGGACTTGCCGGATGTGGGCGCGTGAGTTAAAGGCGCGCGGCCGCGGCGGGTCTGGTCACGGGTTGTGTGAGGCGCGTGCGGGCGTGGTGAAATTGGTAGACACGCCAGATTTAGGTTCTGGTGGCGCAAGTCGTGGGGGTTCAAGTCCCTCCGCCCGCACCAGGCGCCCCGGCTCCCGCGCATCCGCCCGAATTCGTCATTCCCGGCGCGCCCGCATGGCGCGTAGCGTGCCCGTTCTGTTCACGGAAGGATCGCCTGGCTCATGCAGGTCATTGAAACCCTCAACCAGGGTCTGAAGCGCGGCTTCACCGTGGTGGTGCCGGCGGTGGAGCTGGAAACCAAGCGCACCGCCCGGCTGACCGAGCTGGGACGTGGGATGAACCTGAAGGGGTTCCGGCCTGGCAAGGTGCCATTGGCGATCGTGAAGCAGCGCTACGGCAGCGCCGTCACCGGCGAGGTGCTGGAGCAGACGGTGAACGACGCCACCCGCGACCTGATGACCGAGCGCGGCCTGCGCCAGGCGACGCAGCCCAAGGTCGAGCTGCTGCGCGGCGCCGAGCCGGGCGCTGCCTCCGACCTGGAGTTCACCCTGGAGCTGGAGCTGCTGCCCGAGATCGCGCAGCCCGACCTGTCGCAGCTGTCGCTCACCCGGCTCAAGGCCGAGCCCGATCCGGCCACGGTGGACAAGGCGCTGGCCGACATCGCCCGCCGCCAGCGCTCGTTCGATCCCATCGACGAGGTGCGCGCCGCGGCGCAGGGCGAGGTGCTGACGGTGGACTTCGTGGGCCGCATCGACGGCGTGCCGTTCGACGGCGGCACTGCCAGCGACGTCAACGTCGAGCTGGGCGGCCAGGGCTTCATCCCGGGCTTCGCCGAGCAGCTCGAGGGCCTGGCCCCCGGCGAGCAGCGCACCATCGAGGTGACGTTCCCGGCCGACTACCAAGCCACCGAGCTCGCCGGCAAGGCGGCGACGTTCGACGTGACCGCCAAGGCGCTGAAGCGCCCGGTGGAGCCGGCGATCGACGACGAGCTCGCCAAGCAGATCGGCTTCGACGGGCTGGAGCAGGTGCGCGAGGCGCTGGCCGGCCAGGTGCGGCAGGAATACGATCAGCTGTCGCGCATGCGGATCAAGCGCGAGCTGCTGGACCAGCTCGCCGGCCAGACCGGATTCGATGCCCCGGAAGGCATGGTGGAGGCCGAGTTCGCGTCGATCTGGTCGCGTGTCGAGCAGGACCTGAAGGCCGGCCGCCTCGACGACGAAGACAAGGACAAGGACGAGGACACGCTGCGCGCGGACTACCGGCGGATCGCCGAACGGCGGGTCAAGCTCGGCCTGCTCCTGGCCGAGATCGGCCGCGCCAACGGCGTGACCGTCAGCAACGACGAGATGGTCCGCGCCATGCGCGCCGAGGCCAGCCGCTACCCGGGCCAGGAGGCCCAGGTGATCGAGTTCTTCCGCAAGAACCCGCAGGCGGCGGAAACCCTGCGTGGGCCGATCTTCGAGAACAAGGTGGTGGACTACGTGCTGGAGCTGGCCCGGGTGGAGGACAGGCTGGTCACCCCGGAAGAGCTGGCCGAGATGCCGTCCGCCGATATCTGAGTCCCAAAGGAAGGCCAGGGGCTTTGCCCCTGGACCCCATGAAGGGCGGAGCCCTCCAAACCCGATCCTTGAAGTTAAGGGGTCTGGGGCCTCCGGCCCCAGCGGGTTCAGGGTAGCGCCCTGGCCTTGCTTGTTTGCCAACCGCCCTCGGGCGGGCTGGCGCTGCGGCGGATAATCCTTATCTTGTGCCTGAGCGGAGCATGAAGCGATGCCGGCGGCCGGGGGTCCGGGCGCCGTCGTCCCAGGTCAGGAACGAGGCAGATGTGGGATCGTGATCCCGTCGAGATCTACAACAACGCCCTGGTGCCGATGGTGGTCGAGCAGACCTCGCGCGGCGAGCGGGCGTTCGACATCTTCTCCCGGCTGCTGCAGGACCGGATCATCTTCCTGACCGGCCCGGTCTACGACCAGGTGAGCGCCCTGATCTGCGCCCAGCTGCTGCACCTGGAAAGCGTCAACCCGTCGAAGGAGATCTCCTTCTACATCAACAGCCCGGGCGGCGTGGTCTCGGCCGGGCTCGCGATCTACGACACCATGCAGTACATCCGCTCCCCGGTGAACACGGTGTGCATCGGCCAGGCTGCCTCCATGGGCTCGCTGCTGCTGGCGGCCGGCACCAAGGGCAAGCGGGTGGCGTTGCCCAACGCCCGGATCATGGTGCACCAGCCGTCCGGCGGCGCGCAGGGCCAGGCTAGCGACATCGAGATCCAGGCCAAGGAGATCCTTTATCTTCGCACCCGCCTGAACGGCATCTACGAGCGCCACACCGGCCAGACCCTCGAGGACATCGAGCGCAAGCTGGAGCGTGACAGCTACATGTCGGCCGAGGAGGCGCGCGACTTCGGCATCCTGGACGAGGTGCTGCAGAACCGTCCGATGCCGGTCAACGAGGACGCCGGCCGCGCTTGAGCCCCCAGGCTCCGGAGCTGGCCAGCCGGCTCGCAGCCCCGATTTTTTGGCGTCCGTCACAGCCGCAGGTTGCGAACCGACCGGATCCGTCGGAAGCTCGCCCTTGATGAGGGTTCCGGGGCAGGTCTAGTGTCCCCAGGTAGGACCCAGACGGCGCGGGCGCGACCCGGCCGCGAGGGGTAGGAGTGGCCATGGTCAACAAGACGAGCGACTCGAAGAACACCTTGTACTGCTCGTTCTGCGGCAAGTCCCAGCACGAGGTGCGCAAGCTCATCGCGGGTCCGACTGTGTTCATCTGCGACGAGTGCGTCGAGCTCTGCATGGACATCATCCGCGAGGAGCACAAGACTCACCTGGTCAAGTCGCGCGACGGGGTGCCGACGCCGAAGGAGATCTGCAAGGTCCTGGACGACTACGTGATCGGCCAGTTCCACGCCAAGAAGGTGCTCTCGGTCGCGGTCCACAACCACTACAAGCGCCTGGCGCACGGGGCCAAGAACAACGACGTCGAGATCGCCAAGTCCAACATCATGCTGGTCGGGCCCACCGGCTCGGGCAAGACGCTGCTGGCCCAGACCCTGGCGCGCATCCTCGATGTGCCCTTCACCATGGCTGACGCCACCACGCTCACCGAGGCCGGCTATGTCGGCGAGGACGTCGAGAACATCATCCTCAAGCTGCTGCAGTCGGCCGACTACAACGTGGAGCGGGCGCAGCGCGGCATCGTCTACATCGACGAGATCGACAAGATCAGTCGCAAGTCCGACAACCCGTCGATCACGCGCGACGTGAGCGGCGAGGGGGTGCAGCAGGCCCTGCTCAAGATCATGGAGGGCACCGTCGCCTCGGTGCCGCCGCAGGGCGGGCGCAAGCACCCGCAGCAGGAGTTCCTGCAGGTCGACACCACCAACATGCTGTTCATCTGCGGGGGCGCCTTCGCCGGGCTGGAGAAGATCATCGGCGCCCGCGGCAAGGGGGCGGGGGTGGGCTTTGGCGCCCACGTGCAGGCGCCGGACGAGCGTCGCACCGGCCAGATCCTGCGCGAGGTCGAGCCGGAGGACCTGCTGAAATTCGGGCTGATCCCGGAGTTCATCGGCCGTCTGCCTGTGGTGGCGACGCTGGAGGACCTGGACGAGGAAGCGCTGATCGAGATCCTGACCAAGCCCAAGAACGCGCTGGTCAAGCAGTACCAGCGGTTGTTCCAGATGGAGGGGGTGAAGCTTTCCTTCACCGAGGACGCGCTCAAGCACATCGCGCTGCGGGCGATCGCCCGCAAGACCGGCGCTCGCGGCCTGCGCTCGATCATGGAGGCGATCCTGCTCGGCACCATGTTCGACCTGCCCGGGTTGGAGAACGTCGACGAGGTGGTGATCAACCGCGACGTCGCCGAGAACAAGGCGAACCCGGTGTTCGTCTACGGCCAGGAGCGGACGGCCGAGCAGTCCGCCTGAGGCGGACGGGCCGGCGGCACCGCGCAAGGCTTGCGGCACCGGCTCCGCGCTCCGACATGCTTTGATGATGGAGCCATGACATCGCGTCATGCGCGTCCAGCCGGCCGGCGTGCCGAGATCGGGCGCCGGACCGACGATCGTCCTTCAGGAGATCAAGATGGTGGATGAAATCGACAGGAAGCCCGAGGGCTCCCCGGAACGCTCTCCGGAGCGTGCCGAGAACGAGGCCGGGTCGGCACCGGAGCCGTCGCCGCAGGCCGTGGCCGCGAACGATACCGGCGAGCAGCCGGCCAAGCCGGTCCGGGCCGCGACGCCCCGCAAGCCCGCCGGCGGGGACGACAAGGCGCCGCCCGTGGCCGAGGACACGCTGGCGGTGCTGCCGCTGCGCGACATCGTGGTGTTCCCGCACATGATCGTGCCGCTGTTCGTCGGCCGCGAGAAGTCGGTGCGCGCCTTGGAAGCGGTAACCAAGGAGGACAAGCAGATCCTTCTGGTGGCACAGAAGAACGCCAGCCAGGACGATCCAACCGCCGACGACATCTACCGCTGCGGCACCGTGTCTACCATCCTGCAGCTGCTCAAGCTGCCCGATGGTACGGTGAAGGTGCTGGTGGAGGGCGGCAGGCGGGCCCGCATCCGCGAGTTCCGCGAGACCGAGAGCCACTTCGAGGCGGTGGTTGACGAGATGCCGGAAGCGGCGGCGGAAGGCGGAGAGGTCGAGGCGCTGGGCCGCACCGTGGTCGGCCAGTTCGAGCAGTACATCAAGCTTAACAAGAAGATCGCCCCCGAGGTGTTGGTCTCGCTGAACCAGATCGAGGAGCCTTCCAAGCTCGCTGACACCATCGCCAGCCACCTCAACCTCAAGATCTCCGAGAAGCAGGAGCTGCTGGAGACCATCCCGGTCGGCGAGCGGCTGGAGCGGGTGTTCGCACACATGGAGGCCGAGATCGGCGTCCTGCAGGTGGAGAAGCGCATACGCAACCGCGTCAAGCGGCAGATGGAGAAGACCCAGCGCGAGTACTACCTGAACGAGCAGCTCAAGGCGATCCAGAAGGAGCTGGGCGAGGGCGAGGACGGCAAGGACGAGACCGCCGAGCTTGAGGACCGGATCAAGAAGACCAAGCTGTCCAAGGAGGCCCACGACAAGGCGATGGGCGAGCTGAAGAAGCTGCGCGCCATGAGCCCGATGTCGGCGGAGTCGACAGTGGTGCGCAACTACCTCGACTGGATGCTGTCGATCCCGTGGAAGAAGCGCTCCAAGGTCCGCAACGACGTGGACGAGGCCGAGAAGGTGCTCGACCACGACCATTACGGCCTGGACAAGGTCAAGGAGCGCATCCTCGAGTATCTCGCGGTGCAGAGCCGGGCCAACAAGCTCAAGGGACCCATCCTGTGCCTGGTCGGGCCGCCCGGCGTCGGCAAGACCTCGCTCGGCAAGTCGATCGCGCGGGCCACTGGGCGCAACTTCGTGCGCATGTCGCTGGGCGGCGTGCGCGACGAGGCCGAGGTGCGCGGCCACCGCCGGACCTATATCGGCTCCATGCCCGGCAAGGTGATCCAGGGCATGAAGAAGGCGAAGAGCTCGAACCCGCTGTTCCTGCTCGACGAGATCGACAAGCTCGGCGCCGACTGGCGCGGCGACCCGTCCTCGGCGCTGCTGGAAGTGCTGGACCCGGAGCAGAACTCGACCTTCGCCGACCACTACCTGGAGGTCGACTACGACCTGTCGGACGTGATGTTCGTGACCACCGCGAACAGCCTCAACATGCCGCAGCCGTTGCTGGACCGTATGGAGATCATCCGCATCCCCGGCTACACCGAGGACGAGAAGGTCGAGATCGCCAAGCGCCACCTGCTGGCCAAGCAAACCGAGGCGCACAGCCTGAAGCCCGACGAGTGGTCGGTCGCGGACGACGCGCTGCGCGAGCTGGTGCGGACCTACACCCGCGAGGCTGGCGTGCGGAACCTGGAGCGCGAGATCGCCAACCTGGCGCGCAAGGCGGTGAAGGAGATCGTCACCGGCAAGGCGAAGAAGGTCGCGATCACCAGGAAGAACCTGGAGAAGTACGCCGGCGTGAAGCGGTTCCGCTACGGCGAGGCGGAGGCCGAGGACATGGTGGGCGTGGTCACCGGCCTCGCCTGGACCGAGGTCGGCGGCGAGATCCTGACCATCGAAAGCGTGATGGTGCCGGGCAAGGGGCAGGTGAAGACCACCGGCAAGCTCGGCGACGTGATGCAGGAAAGCGTGTCCGCCGCCCTGTCCTACGTGCGCAGCCGCTCGACCAGCTTCGGCATCAAGCCGACCCTGTTCGAGCGGCGTGACTTCCACGTGCACGTGCCGGAAGGGGCCACGCCGAAGGACGGGCCGTCGGCCGGGATCGCCATGGCGACCTCGCTGATCAGCGTCATGACCGGCATCCCGATCCGTCGCGACGTCGCCATGACCGGTGAGATCACGCTGCGCGGCCGCGTGCTGCCGATCGGCGGCCTGAAGGAGAAGCTGCTGGCGGCGATGCGGGCTGGCATCACCACGGTGTTCTTCCCCAAGGACAACGAGAAGGATCTGGCGGAGATTCCGGACTCGGTGAAGAAGCACATCAAGCTGATCCCGGTGGCGCATGTCGACGACGTCATCGGCCAGGCGCTAGTGCGCAAGCCCGAGGCGATCGAGTGGGAGGAGCCGGCCGAGCCGGTCGCCGCCCCGGCCGCGGTCGCACAGGGCCCGTCCCTGCCGCATTGACGGATCGCGCCGCTTCGGGGGGTTCCCCCGGGGCGG
Organism: Lichenicola sp.; assembly: GCA_965198655.1. Classification (GTDB taxonomy): domain Bacteria; phylum Pseudomonadota; class Alphaproteobacteria; order Acetobacterales; family Acetobacteraceae; genus Lichenicola. Next base: position 1,135,643 of record OZ240668.1, read on the forward strand.
CGCTTCCTGGGCGGCACCTTCGTTGACGAAGCAGAACGGAGCCCCGTAATCTGTTCCGGCTCGGGCGGGCCGCTCCGGATGGCACCGATCCGGTCCGTCTGCCGGCACCTCGCTCGCGGCGTCGTGACCGGATCAGGAAAGGCAGTCCATGGAGAAGCCCCTCAACAAGCAGGAACTGGTCCTGGCGGTCGCGGACGAGGCGGACCTGCCGAAAGCCAAGGCCGGCGAGGTGGTCGACGCGGTGTTCTCCGCCATCGAGAAAGCACTGAAGAACAAGCAGGAGGTCCGCCTGGTCGGCTTCGGCACCTTCATGGCCGCCGCGCGCAAGGCCGCCAAGGGGCGCAACCCGCGCACGGGCGAGGAGATCGATATTCCCGCCTCCACCTCCGTGCGGTTCAAGCCCGGCAAGACGCTCAAGGACGCGGTGAGCTGAGTCGGGAGGCCGGACCGGAGGCGGAACCGGCGACGCGTTACGGGCGATGACGTTGGCCATCGTCCCGGCAGGGGCGGTTAGCTCAGCGGTAGAGCGTCTCGTTTACACCGAGAGGGTCGGCGGTTCGATCCCGTCACCGCCCATACCACCGGTCCGTGTCGGCCGGCCCGCTTGACGGCCTCCGACCCGGCCTTTAAACCGCCGTCCACGCCAGATGCGGGTGTAGCTCAGTTGGTTAGAGCGCCGGCCTGTCACGCCGGAGGTCGCGGGTTCGAGCCCCGTCACTCGCGCCATCTTCTGTTCGAACAGAAGGGTGGCAGATGCCAGGCAGCATCCCATATCCCTCGCAGCCGACACGGTCTCCGAAGACGGGCTGCCATCCTCGATGCTGCACCGCACTTTGCGCCGGACCCCGATGGGGCTAACGTCGTTCTCGTATCGTGCGCGCCGTGGGATCCCACATGCAGAGCCTGTTGTCCGACTACTTCCCGATCATGGTGTTCATCGCCATCGCCGCCGTGATCTCGGCCGCCATGCTGGGCGGATCCCTGCTGGCCGGCCAGCAGAAGCCGTACGCCGAGAAGGTCGCCGCCTATGAATGCGGCTTCGATGCGTTCGATGACGCGCGGCGCCGGTTCGACGTCCGGTTCTACCTGGTCGCGATCTTGTTCATCATCTTCGACCTGGAGGTCGCGTTCCTGTTCCCCTGGGCGATCAGCCTGGCCAGCATCGGCACCTTCGGCTTCCTGTCCATGATGGGCTTCCTGGGCGTGCTGACGGTCGGCTTCGTGTACGAGTGGCGCAAGGGTGCGCTGGATTGGGAGTGACCGGCATGGACACGACGCAGGCGCTGACCACGGGGCTGCCGGTGACGGGGGCTCCGGTCGAGCCGGAGATGAGCCCAATCTCCTGGAACCGCGAGGCGCTGGCGCCGGGACCGGCGCAGGAAGCGGTGATCAAGGGCATCACCGGCGAGATCACCGAGAAGGGTTTCGTCGTCGCCAACCTCGACAAGCTGGTGAACTGGGCGCGCACCGGCAGCTTGTGGCCGTTGTCGTTCGGCCTGGCCTGCTGCGCGGTGGAGATGATCCACGCCTTCATGCCGCGCTACGACCTCGACCGCTTCGGCATCATCCCCCGCGGCAGCCCGCGCCAGTCCGACGTCATGATCGTGTCCGGGACGCTGACCAACAAGATGGCGCCGGCGATGCGCCGTATCTATGACCAGATGGCGGAGCCGCGCTGGGTGATCTCCATGGGCTCCTGCGCCAACGGCGGCGGCTACTACCATTATTCCTACTCGGTGGTGCGCGGCTGCGACCGCATCGTGCCGGTGGACATCTACGTGCCCGGCTGTCCGCCCACGGCCGAGGCGCTGGTCTACGGCATCCTGCAGTTGCAGAAGAAGATCCGCCGCACCGGGACCATACGGCGTGACTGAGCGGCTGAGCCCCGCGCGCGTCGCCGGTCTCGGCGCGCTGGCGTTCCGGCTGAGCACGACCGTATCCGGCGTGATCTCGGCCGGGCTGGAGAAGAACGAGCTGGTGGTGCGCACGTCGCGCGACGGGCTGATCCCGCTGATGACCCTGCTGCGCGACGATCCGGGCTGCCAGTTCCGCCAGATGATGGACCTGTGCGGCGTCGACTTTCCCGAGCGCGCCGAGCGGTTCGATGTGGTGTACAACCTGCTCTCGGTGATGCTGAACCAGCGCTGCCGGGTGATCGTCGCCACCGACGAGACCGCGCCGGTGCCCTCGGTGCACGAGCTGTGGTCGTCCGCGACCTGGTGGGAGCGGGAATGCTACGACCTGTTCGGGGTGCTGTTCTCGAACCAGCCCGACCTGCGCCGCATCCTCACCGATTACGGCTTCGAGGGGCACCCGCTGCGCAAGGACTTCCCGCTGACCGGTTACGTCGAGGTCCGCTACGACGTGGACCGGCGTCAAGTGGTGTACGAGCCGGTCAAGCTGACGCAGGACTTCCGCTCCTTCGACTTCACCTCGCCGTGGGAAGGCATGACGACGCTGCCGGGCGACGAGAAGGCGCACCAGGATCGCCAGGGCCTGGTGTTCGGGCCGCCTGGCCAGGGACGATAGGAGCAGCACCATGAGCGATGTCGTCCTGCGCAAGGACATTCCCGACACGATGACGCCGGACCGGTCCGGCGACGGCCGCAGCATGCAGACGGTCGAGATCGACAGCCACTCGCTGAACTTCGGCCCACAGCATCCCTCCGCGCACGGCGTGCTGCGCCTGGTGCTGGAGATGGACGGCGAGGTGGTGTCCCGCGCGGTGCCGCATATCGGCCTGCTGCACCGGGGCACCGAGAAGCTGATCGAGTACAAGACCTACATGCAGGCGGTGCCGTATTTCGACCGGCTCGACTACGTGTCGCCGATGTGCGAGGAGCATGCCTTCGCGCTCGCCACCGAGAAGCTGCTCGGCATCGACATCCCGGACCGCGCCAAGTGGATCCGGACCATGTTCGCCGAGATCACACGCGTGCTGAACCACCTGCTCAGCGTGACCTCGTTCGCGCTCGACACCGGCGCGCTGACCCCGGCGCTGTGGGGCTACGAGGAGCGGGAGAAGCTGCTCGAGTTCTACGAGAGCGTGTCCGGCGCGCGCTACCACGCGAACTACATCCGTCCAGGCGGCGTCTCCAGGGACCTGCCGCCCGGGCTGGCCGATCGCATCGCGGCCTGGACCACCGAGTTTCCGAGCTTCATCGACAAGCTGGAGTCGATGCTCACCGGCAACCGGATCTGGAAGCAGCGCACCGTCGGCATCGGCGTGTTCACCACCGAGCAGGCGCTGGACTGGGGCTGGAGCGGGCCGAACCTGCGCGCCTCCGGCGTGCCGTGGGACCTGCGACGCGCGCAGCCCTACGACATGTACGACAAGGTCGAGTTCGACATCCCCGTCGCGCGCAACGGCGACTGCTACGACCGCTACCTGATACGCATCGCCGAGATGCGGCAAAGCGTGCGCATCGTCGAGCAGTGCCTGGCGCGGATGCAGCCGGGGCCGATCAAGATCCAGGACAACAAGATCTCGCCGCCGCCGCGGCGTGACATGAAGCGCTCGATGGAAGCGCTGATCCACCACTTCAAGCTCTACACCGAGGGCTACCACGTGCCGTCCGGCGCCACCTACACGGTGGTCGAGACGCCGAAGGGCGAGTTCGGCGTCTACCTGGTCGCCGACGGTACCAACCGTCCGTACCGGTGCAAGATCAGGTCGGCCGGCTTCGCGCACCTCCAGGCGATCGACGAGCTGTCCAGGCGTCACATGCTGGCCGACACGGTGGCGATCATCGGATCGCTCGACCTGGTGTTCGGCGAGATCGACAGGTAGGCGACATGTCGGGTTTCGCGTCCGCAGAGAACATCGGTCACGGCACGCCCGGCCACGCGCCGCGCCCGTCGACGCACGAGCAGCCGAGCAGCTTCACCTTCGACGCGCAGAGCGAGGCGGAGATCGCCACCACGCTCGCCAAGTATCCGGAGGGACGGCAGGCCAGCGGGGTGATGCCGCTGCTCTACCTGGTGCAGGACCAGATGCGCCGGCATACGGGCTCCGCCTGGGTGCCGCGCGTGGCGATGGACGCGATCGCCAAGCGGCTGGGAATGCCGCCGATCCGTGTGTACGAGGTCGCCACCTTCTACCTCAACTTCAACGTCAAGCCGGTCGGGCGCTACCACCTGCAGATCTGCACCACCACGCCGTGCTGGCTGCGCGGCTCGGACGAGGTGGTGGCGGCCTGCAAGGCGGTGGCCGGCGTGTCGCGGTTCGAGGAAACCAGCGAGGACGGGATGTTCACCCTGACCGAGGTCGAATGCCTGGGTGCCTGCGTCAACGCGCCGATGATGCAGGTGAACAGCGACTACTACGAGGACCTCGACGCGGAGCGCACCCGCCTGCTGCTGAAAGCGCTCAGGCGCGGCGAGGTGCCGCCGCGTGGACCGCAGATCGATCGATACAACTCGGCCCCGGTAGGCGGCCGTACCACCCTGCTGGAGGAGGTCGGCGAGCGCTCGGCCGACGGCCAGCCGGGCCACCAGCCGGATACGGTGTGAGAACGCGATGCTGAGCGACAAGGACCGGATCTTCACCAACCTGTACGGCCAGAACGAATGGCGTCTGGCGGGTGCGAAGGCGCGCGGCGACTGGGACGGCACCGCCGCCCTGCTGGCGCGCGGGCGCGACGCCATCATCGCCGAGATGAAGGCGTCCAACCTGCGCGGCCGCGGCGGCGCCGGCTTCCCGACCGGGCTGAAGTGGTCGTTCATGCCCAAGAACTCGGACGGGCGTCCGTCCTACCTCGCCATCAACGGCGACGAGAGCGAGCCCGGCACCTGCAAGGATCGCGAGATCCTGCGCCACGAGCCGCACAAGTTGATCGAGAGCGCGCTGATCGCCTCGTTCGCGATGGGCGCGCACACCTCCTACATCTACATACGCGGCGAGTACTGGAACGAGACCCGCCACCTGCAGTTCGCGATCGACGAGGCGTACGAGGCGGGCCTGATCGGCCCGAACGCGTGCGGCTCCGGCTGGGACTTCGACTTCTTCATCCATCGCGGCGCCGGCGCCTACATCTGCGGCGAGGAAACCGCGCTGCTGGAAAGCATCGAGGGCAAGAAGGGCCTGCCGCGCATGAAGCCGCCGTTCCCGGCGGCGATGGGGTTGTATGGCTGCCCGACCACGGTGAACAACGTGGAGAGCATCGCCGTCGCCGCCACCATCCTGCGCCGCGGCGGCGCCTGGTTCGCGGGGCTGGGCCGGCCGAACAACACCGGCAGCAAGCTGATGGCGATCTCCGGCCACGTGAACCATCCCTGCGTGGTCGAGGAGGAACTCGGCGTCCCGCTGCGCGACATCATCGAGACCCATGCCGGCGGCGTGCGCGGCGGCTGGGACAACCTGCTGGCGGTGATCCCCGGCGGCTCCTCGGTGCCGCTGATCCCGAAATCGGTGTGCGACACCGTGCTGATGGACTTCGACAGCCTGCGCGCGGCGCAGTCCGGGCTCGGCACCGCGGCGATCATCGTGATGGATCGCTCCACCGACATCGTCCGCGCCATCGCCCGGTTGTCGCGCTTCTACAAGCACGAGAGCTGCGGCCAGTGCACGCCGTGCCGCGAGGGCACTGGCTGGATGATGCGGGTGATGTATCGCATGGTCGAGGGGCGGGCGGAGATGGAGGAGATCGACATGCTCGACCAAGTGACCCGACAGATCGAGGGTCACACCATCTGCGCGCTGGGCGACGCGGCGGCCTGGCCGATCCAGGGGCTGATCCGGCACTTCCGTCCCGTGATCGAGGAGCGCATCACCGCCTACAAGGCGGCGCATGGAGGAAGGCTCGCGGTGCCCGTGCCGGACAACCTTCCGGTCGCGGCGGAGTAGGAAAGCATGGCCAAGGTCACCGTCGACGGGATCCAGGTCGAGGTCGCGAACGGCTCGTCCGTGTTGCAGGCCTGCGAGGCGGCCGGCAAGGAGATCCCGCGCTTCTGCTACCACGAGCGGCTGAGCATCGCCGGCAACTGCCGCATGTGCCTGGTCGAGATCGAGAAGGCGCCGAAGCCGGTCGCCTCCTGCGGCTATCCGGTCATGGACGGCATGGTGGTCAAGACCGACACCGAGGTGGTGCGCCGCGCGCGCCGCGCGGTGATGGAGTTCCTGCTCATCAACCACCCGCTGGACTGCCCGATCTGCGACCAGGGCGGCCAGTGCGACCTGCAGGACCTGGCGTTCTCCTACGGGTCGGACCATTCGCGTTATGCCGAAAGCAAGCGCGCGGTGCAGGACAAGTATCTGGGCCCGCTGGTCAAGACGGTGATGACGCGCTGCATCCTGTGCACGCGCTGCGTCCGCTTCGCGTCCGAGGTGGCGGGCGTGTCCGAACTCGGCGCCACCTCGCGCGGCGAGAACATGGAGATCACCACCTATGTCGAGAAGGCGCTGACCTCCGAGCTGTCCGGCAACCTGATCGACATCTGCCCGGTCGGCGCGCTCACCTCGCGGCCCAACGCCTTCACAGCCAGGCCCTGGGAGCTGAACCGGACGGACTCCATCGACGTGCTGGATGCCACCGGCACCAACATACAGACCGGTGCGCGGGGCGCGGAGGTGCTGAACATACAGCCGCGCACCAACGACGAGGTGAACGAGGAGTGGATGGCCGACAAGGGCCGGTTCTCGTTCGACGGGCTGCGTCGGCGCCGGCTGGACCGGCCCTGGCTGCGCGTGCACGGCCGGCTGCAGCCGGTGAGCTGGCAGGACGCGTTCGTGGCCATCGCGCGACGGCTTGAGGGCGTGCGCGGCGAGCGCATCGGCGCCATCGCGGGCGATTTGTGCGACGCCGAGAGCATGGTGGCGCTCAAGGACCTGATGACGGCGCTCGGCTCCGGCAACCACGACTGCCGGCAGGACGGCGCGCAGTACGACACCAGCCGGCGCGAGTTCTACACCTTCAACACGGGCATCGCCGGCATCGAGGAGGCGGACGCGCTGCTGCTGGTCGGCTGCAACCCGCGCCATGAATCGCCGGTAATCAACGCCCGCATCCGCAAGCGCTGGCTGGCCGGCAACTTCCCCGTCGGCAGCATCGCGGCACCGGGTCCGGACCTAACCTTTGACGTCGAGCTGCTCGGCGACCGGCCCTCGGCGCTGACCGGGCTGCTCGAGGGCGGCGTCGGCTTCGCGGACGTGCTCAAGGCGGCCAAGCGGCCGATGATCGTGGTCGGCCACGGCGCGATCGCGCGCGAGGACGGTGCCGCGGTGCTGTCGGCCGCCTGGGCGCTGGCGGAAGCGGTCGGCGCGCTCACGCCGGAGTGGCACGGCTTCAACGTGCTGCATCATGCCGCGTCCCGGGTCGCGGCGCTGGATCTCGGCTTCGTGCCGCGCCCCGGCGGCCGCTCGGTCGCCGGCATGATGAGCGGCGGGGTGGACGTGCTTTGGCTGCTGGGCGCGGACGAGATCGGCCCGGGGCGCATCGGGCCGGACACCTTCGTGATCTACCAAGGCCATCACGGCGACGCGGGTGCCGCGCGAGCCGACGTGATCCTGCCGGGTGCCGCCTACACCGAGAAGGCCGGCACCTACGTCAACACCGAGGGCCGCGTGCAGATCGCGTTCAAGGCGGTGTTCCCGCCCGGCGAGGCGCGCGAGGACTGGCGCATCCTGCGCGCCTTCTCCGAGGTGGTCGGGCACACCCTGCCCTATGACGACCTGCCCGCGATCCGCCGCCGCCTGGCCGAGGTCAACCCGGTCTTCGCGCGCCAGGGGCTGCCGCGGTTCGGCGCCACCGACCTGTCCGGTCCGTCCGGCGACCGGGCCGCGATCGGCAACGCCGCCTTCAACAGCGCGATTCACGACTACTACCAGACCAACGCGATCAGCCGCGCCAGCCCGACCATGGCGGAGTGCTCGCGCATCTACACGCAGCCGGTCGTGCAGGCGGCGGAGTAGGGGGCGTGGACCACTTCTTCCTGCACACCGCATTCGGCCTGCTGCTGCTGACCGGGCTCGAGTGCCTCGCCATCCTGGTTCCGCTGCTGATGGCGGTGGCCTACCTGGTCTACGGCGAGCGCAAGGTGCTGGGCGCCATGCAGTTGCGAAAGGGCCCCAACGTGGTCGGCCCGTTCGGGCTGCTGCAGACCTTCGCCGACGCGATCAAGATGCTGACCAAGGAAACGGTGATCCCGTCCGGCGCCAACCGGGCGCTGTTCCTGCTGGCGCCGTTCCTGACCTTCGTGCTGGCGATGATCGCCTGGGCGGTGATCCCGACCAACAACGGCTGGGCAATCGCCAACATCAACGTCGGCGTGCTGTACCTGTTCGCGGTGTCCTCGCTCGGCGTGTACGGCATCCTGATCGCCGGCTGGGCGTCCAACTCCAAGTACGCCTTCATGGGCGGCCTGCGCTCGGCGGCGCAGATGGTCTCCTACGAGGTGTCGCTCGGGCTGGTGATCGTCTCGATCCTGCTGATCGTGGGCTCGCTCAACCTGAACGACATCATCCTGGCGCAGCGCCACGTCTGGTTCTGCCTGCCGATGCTGCCGATGTTCGTGGTGTTCTTCATCTCCGCCCTGGCCGAGACCAACCGCGCGCCGTTCGACCTGCCGGAAGGCGAGAGCGAGCTGGTGGCCGGGTTCTTCGTCGAGTACAGCTCGCTCGCCTTCGGGCTGTTCTTCCTCGGCGAGTACATGAACATGATCCTGATGTCGGCGATGACCAGCATCCTGTTCCTCGGTGGCTGGCTGGCGCCGTTCGGCATCGCCCCTTTCACCTGGCTGCCCGGGCCGATCTGGCTGATCCTGAAGATCGTGTTCGTACTGTTCATGTTCGTCTGGGTGCGGGCGACGTTCCCGCGCTACCGCTACGACCAGCTGATGCGTCTCGGCTGGAAGGTGTTCCTGCCGTTCTCGCTGGTCTGGATGGTCCTGACCGCGGGTTTCCTTCTGGCGACCGGGCTGCTGCCCGGCCTGCCCCACCATGGTATCACTTGATGGCCCTGCTCGATCGCACCGCGCGTTCCTTTCTCCTGACCGAGCTGATCGGCGGGCTCGGCGTCACGCTGCGCGCCATGTTCACGCCCAAGGCCACCATCAACTACCCGCATGAGAAGGCGCACTACAGCCCGCGCTTCAAGGGCGAGCACGCGCTGCGACGCTATCCCAACGGCGAGGAGCGCTGCATCGCCTGCAAGCTGTGCGAGGCGGTCTGCCCGGCATCGGCCATCACCATCGAGGCCGAGCCGCGCGAGGACGGGTCGCGCCGCACCACGCGCTACGACATCGACATGACCAAGTGCATCTATTGCGGGCTGTGCGAGGAGTCCTGCCCGGTCGACGCGATCGTCGAGGGGCCGAACTACGAGTTCGCCACCGAGACCCGCGAGGAGCTGATGTACAACAAGGACAAGCTGCTCGCGAACGGCGACCGCTGGGAAACCGTGCTCGCCCGTCGGATCGAGCAGGACGCGCCATACCGCTGATCGGGCAGGGCCAGATGATTACCCAGATCGCCTTCTCCCTGTTCGCCGCCGTGCTGGTGCTGTCCGGCGTGATGGTGGTGAGCGCCCGCAACCCGGTGCACTCGGTGCTGTTCCTGATCCTGGGCTTCTTCAACGCCGCAGGGCTATTCCTGATCGCCGGCGCCGAGTTCCTGGCGATGATCCTGGTGATCGTCTATGTCGGCGCGGTGGCGGTGCTGTTCCTGTTCGTGGTCATGATGCTGGACGTGAACTTCGACCAGATGCGCGAGGGCCTGCAGCGCTACGCGCCGGTGGGAGGTGCGATCGGCCTGGCGCTGCTGGCCGAGCTGGTCTTCACCGTCGGCGGGTTCCACCTGATCCCGGTGGTGACGCCGGCGGCCATCGCGCCGGGCGCTCCGGTGCTCAGCAACACCGCGGCACTCGGGCGGCTGATCTATACCCACTACGTGCTGCTGTTCCAGCTGTGCGGCCTGGTGCTGCTGGTGGCGATGATCGGCGCCATCGTACTCACCCTGCGCGAGCGCCCGTCGGCGCGCCGCCAGGACGTGGCCCTGCAGCACGCGCGCACGCCCGCCGACACCATCCAGCTGATGACGCTCGGCCTCGGCGCCAGCGTGGACGAGCTCGGCGGCTTCATCCGCCCGCACGACGGCTACGGCGCGGTGGCGGCGCACGGCGGCGGCCGGGCGCCCGAGCAGCATCAGGCCGACCACCATCACGGGACCTGAGGCGATGGGATCGGGGCTGCAGGCGGTCGGGCTCGGACCCTTCCTGGTGGTGAGCGCCATGCTGCTGGTGCTGGGCGTGTTTGGGATCTTCCTGAACCGCAAGAACGTGATCATCCTGATGATGTCGATCGAGCTGATCCTGCTCGCCGGCAACCTCAACCTGGTCGCGTTCTCCGCCGCCCACGGCGAACTGTCCGGCCAGGTGTTCACCCTGTTCTCGCTCACCGTGGCCGCCGCGGAGGCCGCGATCGGGCTTGCGATCGTCACCGTGTACTTCCGCAACCGCGGCTCGATCCAGGTCGAGGACGTGACACTGATGAAGGGCTGAGATGCCGTCGGTCGGTCCCTTGTTCGCTCCCCTGTTCGCGACCGCGGTGTTCGCGCCGCTGGCCGGCGCCATCGTCGCCGGCCTGTTCGGCCGCGTGATCGGCACCCGCCCGGCCCTGCTGGTCAGCGTCCTGCTGATGGTCCTGGCCTCGGTCTGCGGCGTCGCAGCACTGTCCATCGGCATCGCCTCCGGCTCGCAGACCGTCGCCGTGCCGGTGTCGGCCTGGATCCAGGCCGGCGGCTTCCACGCGCCGTGGCAGCTGCGCTACGACGCGCTGTCGGGCTCGATGGTGGCGATGGTCACGGTGGTATCCACCCTGATCCACCTCTACAGCGTCGGCTACATGAACCACGAGACCATGCCGGTCCCGCGCTTCTTCGCCTACCTGTCGCTGTTCAGCTTCGCCATGCTGATGCTGGTCAGCTCGGACAACCTGATCCAGTTGTTCTTCGGCTGGGAGGGCGTCGGCCTGTGCTCCTACCTGCTGATCGGCTACTGGTACGATCGGCCTAACGCCACGCGCGCCGCGAACAAGGCGTTCGTGGTCAACCGCATCGCCGACCTGTTCTTCATGGTCGGCATCGCCCTGCTGTTCCTGCAGTTCGGCACCGTCGCCTACGACAACATCTTCGCCCTGGTGCCGGCGCACGCGGATGCCTCCTACCACCTGTTCGGCAGCGCCATGCGCGCCTACGAGGTGATCGGCGTGCTGCTGTTCATCGGCGCCATGGGCAAGTCGGCGCAGATCTTCCTGCACACCTGGCTGCCGGACGCGATGGAGGGCCCGACCCCGGTCTCGGCGCTGATCCACGCCGCCACTATGGTCACCGCCGGCGTGTTCCTGCTGGCGCGCATGTCGCCGCTGATCGAGTTCGCGCCGATCACCAAGGCGATCGTGGTGGTGATCGGCGCCTCGACCTGCTTCTTCGCCGCCACCGTCGGGCTGGTGCAGCCCGACATCAAGCGCACCATCGCCTACTCGACCTGCTCGCAGCTCGGCTACATGTTCATCGCCGCCGGGTGTGGCCTGTACCAAGCCTCGATGTTCCACCTGATGACGCACGCCTTCTTCAAGGCGCTGCTGTTCCTGGCAGCGGGCTCGGTGATCCACGCGCTCGCCGGCGAGCAGGACATGTTCCGCATGGGCGGCCTGTGGCGGAAGGTGCCTGTCACCTACGTCGCCATGTGGTGCGGCTCGCTGGCGCTGGCCGGCATCCCGCCCTTCGCCGGCTGGTGGTCCAAGGACGCCATCATCGACGGCGCCTGGGTGGCTGGCGGCATCGGCACCTACGGCTGGGTGCTGGGCACGGTCACCGCCTTCATCACCGCGGTCTACAGCTGGCGGCTGATCTTCCTGGTGTTCCACGGCAGCCCGCGCGACGCAGCCCTGGCGGCGCATGCGCATGAAAGCCCGCCCGCCATCACCATCCCGCTGGTGCTGCTGTCGCTGGGTGCGGTGTTCGCCGGCTGGCTGCTGTATCCGGCCTTCATCGGCACCGGGCAGGCCGGGTTCTGGAACGGCGCGATCTTCTCCGGCCAGGACAACCACGTGCTGGCCCGGCTGGACCAGCTGCCGCTGCTGCTCACCCTGGTGCCGACCGTAGCCGCCCTCGCCGGCGCCGCTACCGCCTGGTACTGCTACATGGCCAGGCCGGCGATCCCGGCCCGGCTGGCGACCCGGTTCCGGCCGCTCTACCTGTTCCTGCTGAACAAGTGGTACTTCGACGAGCTGTATGACGCACTCTTCGTGCGCCCCTATGCGATGCTGGCCCGGCTGCTGTGGCACGGCGCCGACGAGGGGATCATCGACGGCAGCTCCGCCGGACTCGCCCGCCTGACCGCGGGCGGCTCGATCCAGCTGGTGCGTATCCAGACCGGCTCGATCGCGGTGTACGCCTTCACCATGCTGATCGGTCTGCTCACGCTGACCTCCGTGTTCCTGATCTTCCGATGACCGGCGCGACGATGGCTAGCCCGACGATCGACTGGACCCTGGCCCTGCCGGAGATCGTGCTCTCCGTCTGCGGCCTTGCTATCCTCCTGTTCGGCGTGCTGCAGAAGAAGGACTCGCCCGCCTTCGCCTGCACCGTGCTCACCCTGGTCGCGTTCCTGGTCACCGCGGTGCTGGTGATCGAAGCCCCCTCGGGGACCGGCTACCGCGCCACCTTCGTCAACGACGGCTTCGCCCGGTTCATGAAGATCCTGAGCCTGGCCGGCGCCGCCTTCGCCCTGCTGATGTCGCTCGACTACAACGTTCGCCAGAAGGTGGACCGGTTCGAGTTCCCGGTGCTGGTGCTGTTCTCGACCGTCGGCACCCTGGTCATGGCCTCGTCCGGCAACCTGATGACGCTCTATGTCGGGCTCGAGCTGCAATCGCTCGCCATCTACATCCTGTGCGCCTTCGCCCGCGACGAGCTGACCTCGGCCGAGGCGGGCTTGAAGTATTTCGTGCTCGGCTCGCTCGCCTCCGGGCTGCTGCTCTACGGCGTGTCCCTGGTGTATGGCTTCGCCGGCACCATGGAATATGGCGGGCTGCGCACCGCCCTGATCGGCGGCGGCGCGGTGCCGGCGGGCCTCGTGATCGGCATCGTGTTCGTGTTCGTGGGCCTGGCCTTCAAGCTGTCGGCGGCTCCGTTCCACATGTGGACCCCGGACGTGTACCAGGGCGCGCCGACCTCGGTGACCGCCTTCCTGGCGGGTGCTCCGAAGGTGGCCGCGTTCGCGCTGCTGCTGCGGGTGATGTCCGGCCCGTTCGGCCACCTGACCACGCAATGGCAGTTGCTGGTCGAGCTGGTGGCGATCTGCACCATGGCGCTGGGTGCCCTGGCCGCCATCCCGCAGACCAACATCAAGCGGCTGATGGCGTACTCCTCCATCGGCCACATGGGCTACGCCCTGATCGGCCTCGCGGTCGGCACGCCGGAAGGCGTGCGCGGCACGCTGGTCTACCTCACGACCTACCTGTTCATGACCGTGGGCGTGTTCTCCTGCATCATCGCCATGCGCCGGCACGGGCGGCCGCTGGACCGCATCGCCGACCTGGCGGGGCTGTCGCGCACCAACCCCATGCTGGCCCTGGCGATGGCGGTGTTCATGTTCAGCATGGCGGGGGTGCCGCCGCTGTCCGGCTTCTTCGGCAAGCTGCTGGTGTTCGCGAGTGCCGTGCAATCCGGCCTGTGGACCCTGGCGGTGGTCGGCATCGTCACCAGCGTGGTCGCCCTCTCCTACTACTGGCGGGTGGTGAAGGTGATGTATCTCGACGCGCCGGAGCCCGCGTTCGACCGCGGCACGCGCACCCTGTCAACCGTCACCGGCGCGATGGGCCTGGTCACGGCCCTGTTCCTGCTCGTGCTGGGACCGGTGGTCGGCGCCGCCCAGGCCGCCGCCGCCGTGCTGTTCAGGTGACGCGGCCGCCCGGATGGTGACGGGACGCGCCTTCTGGCGCCTGGAAGCCTTCGACAGCCTGCCCTCCACCTCGGACCTGTGCATCGCCCGCGCCGAGGCGGGCGAGCCGGCCGGTCTTGCCGTGCTGGCGCGTGCGCAGACCCGTGGCCGCGGCAGTCGCGGCCGCTCCTGGACCGGCCAGGGCGGCGGCCTCGCGCTGTCGGTCCTGCTCCGTCCCGAGACCGACTTGCAACCCCTGGGCGGATGGCCGCTGCTGGCCGGCCTGGCGCTGCACCAGGCTCTCGGCTGCGGCGCGCGGCTGCGGCTGAAGTGGCCGAACGACGTCCTGCTTGACGGCGCCAAGCTAGCGGGCATCCTGATCGAACGCGGCACCGGCGCCGGCCGGGACTGGCTGGTGATCGGGTTCGGCGCCAACCTGTCCTCTGCACCGGCGCTGCCCGACCGCGAGACCGCCTGCCTGGCCCAGCTCGGTCCGGCGCCGGACGCCGGCGTGGTGGCACGGCGTCTGCTCGACGCGCTCGACGCCTGGCAGGCGGCCTGGCACCGCGACGGCTTCGAGGCGATCCGCGCTGCCTGGCTCCGCCACGCCCATCCGCCTGGCACCGCGCTGGCGGTGGAGCTGCTTGGGGTCCGCCGGTCCGGCACCTTTGCCGGCCTCGCGCCGGACGGGGCGATGCTGCTGTCGATCGACGGGCGGCTCGAGCGCATCGACGCCGGCGAAATCCTGCTCTGTTGCAATGCGGAACGGTCGGCCGCTTGTGGCTGAGGCCATCAATTCCGATATCTATTCCACGCCAGGAGCCGGATGCCCGGACTGTCGCCTACCGATCGGCGCGGCAGGCAGGGTCCACGGACCGGCACGAACTCGAACCGACGCCATGACCCATCATCGGATCGATCCGGAGCGGATGCTCGGGGATCTCCACCTGCTCGCGGGGTTTGAGCCCCTTCTTCCTGCATCTCACACGACAAGAACCGATAAAGGCATCTGATGACTGAATTGAACCGGGGTCTGGCGTTCCTGCCTTTGGGCGGGACGGGCGAGATCGGCATGAACCTCAACCTGTACCGCTGCGACGACAGCTGGCTCGCGGTGGATTGCGGGATCGGCTTCGGCGGCAACGACACGCCGGAAGCCGAGATCCTGATGCCGGACCCGGTGTTCATCGCCGAACGTCGCGCGGCGCTGGTCGGGCTGGTGATCACCCACGCTCACGAGGACCATCTGGGTGCCGTGGCGCATCTCTGGCCGCAGCTGCGCTGCCCGGTCTACGCGACGCCGTTCGCCGCCGCGGTGCTGCGACGCAAGCTCGGCGAGGCGCAGCTGCAGAACCAGGTGCCGCTGCACGTGATCCCGGTGGGCGGCAGCTTCGAGCTTCCGCCGTTCCGGCTTCAGTTCCTGCACATGACCCACTCGATACCGGAGGCGCAGGCGCTGGTGCTGCGCACCCCGTACGGCACCGTGCTGCACAGCGGCGACTGGAAGCTCGACCCCAACCCGCTGGTCGGGCCGCCGACCGACCTGGACTCGTTCGCGGCGCTGGGGCGCGAGGGCGTGCTGGCCATGGTGTGCGACAGCACCAACGCCATGGTGGAGGGCGAGTCCGGCTCCGAAGGCGACGTCCGGCGCAGCATGGCCGCCCTGATCCGCAGCATCAGCGGACGCGTCGCGGTGACCTGCTTCGCCAGCAACGTCGCCCGGGTCGAGAGTATTGCGCTCGCCGCCGAGGCGGCCGGCCGCTCGGTGGTGGTGGTCGGACGCTCGCTCCGCAACCTGGACGTAGCGGCGCGCGAGTGCGGCTACCTGCGCGACGTGCCGCCGTTCCTGTCCGAGCAGGATGCCGACGACGTGCCCGACGACCACTTGCTGATGATCGTCACCGGCAGCCAGGGCGAGCCGCGCTCCGCCTTGTCGCGGATCGCCGCCGACACGCACCAGAACATCTCGCTCGGCGAGGGTGACACGGTGATCTATTCCTCCCGCATGATCCCGGGCAACGAGCGCGCGGTGATGGCGGTGCAGGACAGCCTGGTGAAGCGGGGCGTGCGCGTCCTGACCGACCGCGATCACAGCGTGCATGTATCCGGCCATGGGTCGCGCGACGAGATACGGCGCCTGTACGGGCTGGTCCGGCCGAAATACGCAGTGCCGACACATGGCGAGTGGCGCCACCTGACCGCCCACGCCGAACTCGCCCGCGAGGAAGGGGCGACGCCGATCCTGCTGGAGGACGGCGATGTGCTGAACCTGTCCCCTGGGCGGGTCGAGGTGGTGGACACCGCACCCACCGGCCGGCTGGCGCTCGATGGCAACCGCATCCTGCCGATGAACGGGGGGGTGCTGTCGGCACGACGCAAGATGCTGTTCAACGGCATGGTGCTGGCGAGCCTGGTGGTCGATTCAGGCGGCAGGCTGGTCGGGCAGCCCAAGCTCAGCGCGCCGGGCCTGTTCGACGCCGACGACGCCGAGGCGTCCCGCATCACCGGCGCCTTTGCCGCCAGCCTGGCCGAAATCCCGTCCGGTGTGCGGCAGGACGAGGACGGGTTCCGCGACGCCGCCAAGACCGCGCTGCGCCGCGCGCTCGGCCGCAAGCTGCAGAAGCGCCCGCTGGTCGATGTCCACCTGATGCGCGTGTAGGTCGATCCTGCGCACCGGATGGGCGCCTGATGGCGGCCGCTGCACATTTATTGTGCAGCGTCGCCGACTCGACCCAATTTAGTTTGATGTGACGCTAATTTTCTATGGACCCGGCATCCGGATCCGCCGATCATCTCCGTCGGAGCAGGGTATGGCCCTGTGCCTGACGTGTGACTGGCGTTTTCTCCCTAAACTCGGCCCACACGCTGGAACCAAGCGTCGTGGGCCCTTTTAGGATCTCATTGCCAAGCTGTCATCATTCAAAATGCAGTCTTCGCGCGCTATTACTTGTGCGCTGCATCATAATGCTTGGATGATATTGCGTCGCACAATAAGGCCGTAGCGCGGTTTCGCTGTCCTGCGGTTTGATCTAGGGTCCGGACCCACGGTAGCCCGTGCTGTCGCCTCCGTCGAAGAGCCCGCACCAAATGCGTTTGTCCCGCAGCTTCCTGCCGACCCTGAAGGAGACCCCGGCCGAGGCGCAGATCGCCTCGCACCGGCTGATGCTCCGCGCGGGGCTGGTGCGCCAGACCGCGTCCGGCATCTATGCCTGGCTGCCGGCTGGCCTGCGCGTGCTGCGCCGCATCGCGCAGGTGGTGCGCGAGGAGCAGGACGCGATCGGCGCCCAGGAGGTGCTGATGCCGACGGTGCAGCCAGCCGAGCTGTGGCGTCGCAGCGGCCGCTACGATGCTTATGGCCCGGAAATGCTGCGCATCCGCGACCGGCACGAGCGCGACCTGCTGTACGGGCCGACCAACGAGGAGATGATCACCGACCTGTTCGGCCAGTCGGTGAAGTCGTATCGCGAGTTGCCCCAGACGCTCTACCACATCCAGTGGAAGTTCCGCGACGAGGTGCGTCCGCGGTTCGGCGTCATGCGCGGCCGCGAGTTCCTGATGAAGGATGCCTACAGCTTCGACATCGACCACGTCACAGCGGTCGCGAGCTACCACCGCATGATGCTGGCCTACCTGCGCACCTTCCAGCGCCTGGGCGTCAAGGCGATCCCGATGGTGGCCGACACCGGCCCGATCGGCGGCGAGCTCAGCCACGAGTTCATCATCCTGGCCCCCACCGGCGAGAGCGGCGTGTTCTACGACGGCGCGTTCGAGACCCACGACTGGCTGGCCGAACCGGTGGACGTCGACGATGCCGCCTCGCTGCAGGCGTTCTTCGCCCGCACCACCGCGTTCTACGCCGCCACCGACGAGAAGCACGACGAGACCGCTTGGAGCGCGGTGTCGCCGGAGCGGCGTCGCGAGGGGCGGGGCATCGAGGTCGGCCACATCTTCCACTTCGGCACCAAGTACACCGAGTCGATGGGCATCTCGGTCAGCGGGCCGGACGGGCAGGCGGTTTTCCCGCAGATGGGCAGCTATGGCATCGGCGTGTCGCGCCTGGTGGGGGCCATCATCGAGGCCAGCCACGACGAGGCCGGGATCGTCTGGCCGGAGCAGGTGGCGCCGTTCGCCGCCGCGATCCTCAACCTCAAGCCGGGCGATCCGGCCTGCGATCCCCTGTGCGAGCGGCTGTACGCCGCCCGGCCCGACCGGCTGCTCTACGACGATCGCCCCGAACGCGCCGGGGTCAAGTTCAACGACGCCGATCTGATGGGCCATCCGTGGCAACTGGTGGTGGGTCCGCGCGCCGCCGCCGCCGGCCGCGTCGAGTGCAAGCACCGCCGCTCCGGCGAGCGCGACGACATCTCGGTCGAGGACGCGCTGTCGAAGATCGCCGCGTTCGCCTGACGAGTTCGAGGAATCCGCATCATGTTCGGGCCGTTCGAGCGCGCCGTCGCCGGCCGCTACCTCCGCGCGCGCAAGGGCGAGCGCTTCGTCTCGGTGATCGCGATCTTCTCCCTGATCGGCATCGCGCTGGGCGTCGCCACGCTGATCATCGTCATGTCGGTGATGAACGGCTTCAAGGCCGACCTCCTGTCGCGCATCCTGGGCCTGAACGGCGATCTCAGCGTCTACGGCGCGGGTGCTCCGATCGGCGACTACGACGCCATCGCCGGCCGGATACGGCAACTGCCGCACGTGACGTCGGCGGCGCCGATCATCGAGGGACCGGTGTTGCTGAACGCCGGCTCCTACAGCGCCGCCGGCCTGGTGCACGGCATGACCCAGTCCGACCTGAAGGCCTTGCACGCGATCAGCGACACCATCCAGGCGGGCTCGCTCGACGCCTTTTCCGGCGACGACGCGGTGGTGGTCGGCACCACGCTGGCGACTCGCGCCAACCTTTCCATCGGCTCGCGGCTGACGCTGATCTCGCCGAACGGTGCCGCCACCGCGTTCGGCACCGTGCCGCGCGTGCGCGCCTACCGCGTGGTCGCGGTGTTCGATGCCGGCGTCAACGACTACAACGCCAGCTACGTGTTCCTGCCGATGCCGGCGGCACAGATCTACTTCCAGATGTCGGACACGGTGTCGCTGATCCAGGTGATGACGCGGACGCCCGAGGACGTGACTGCCGTCACGCCGCAGATCCGGCAGGCGCTTGCCGGCGACCCGTTGCACGTGCTGGACTGGACGCAGAGCAACAACGCGTTCTTCGGTGCGGTGCAGGTCGAGCAGAACGTGATGTTCCTGATCCTGACGCTGATCATCCTGGTCGCCGCGTTCAACGTGATCTCGTCGCTGATCATGATGGTCAAGGACAAGACACGCGACATCGCGGTGATGCGCACGCTCGGCGCCGGGCGCGGCGCCATCATGCGCATCTTCCTGATGTGCGGCGCCTCCGTCGGCGTCACCGGCACGGTGGTCGGCACGATGCTCGGCATCGTGTTCTGTTCCAACATCGAGCGGATCAAGAACCTGGTGCAGGGGATCACCGGCACCAACCTGTTCAATCCGGAGGTGTACTATCTCGAGCACCTGCCGGCGAAGCTCGAATGGGGCCAGGTCACCCAGGTGATCGTCATGGCGCTGGCCCTGTCGCTGCTGGCCACGCTGTATCCGAGCTGGCGTGCCGCCCGCACCGACCCGGTGGAGGCGCTGCGGCATGAATGAGGTCGGCGTGCAGGCCGCACCCCTGGCGCTGCACGGCCTGCGTCACGGCTACCGCAGCGGCGACGACACCCTCGAGCTGCTGCGCGGCGCCGAGCTGACCCTGCGGCCCGGCGAGATCGTGGCGCTGGTGGCGCCGAGCGGCACCGGCAAGTCCACCCTGCTGCACCTGGCCGGGCTGCTGGAGCGGCCGCAGGAGGGGGCCGTGCTGGTCGACGGGCGCGACGCCGGACGGCTGCCGGATCGCGAGCGCACGGCGATCCGCCGCAACGCGATCGGCTTCGTCTACCAGTTCCACCACCTGCTGGCCGAGTTCACCGCGCGCGAGAACGTGGTGCTGCCGCAGATGATCGGCGGGATCCCCCGGCGCGACGCGCGCGTGCGCGCCGACGCGCTGCTCGGCCTGTTCGGCTTGTCCGGCCGGCTCGACCACCTGCCGGGCCGCTTGTCCGGCGGCGAGCAGCAGCGCGTGGCGATCGCGCGCGCTCTCGCCAACCGGCCGCGCGTGCTGCTGGCCGACGAGCCCACCGGCAACCTGGACGTCGCCACCGCCCAGGTGGTGTTCGACGAGCTGCTCCGCGTGGTGCGCGACCAGGGCCTGGCGGCGATGATCGCCACCCACAACGTCGAGCTGGCCGGGCGCATGGACCGCATCGTCACCCTGCGCGAGGGTTTGATCGTCCCGTTCGCCTGACGCGTCGAACCGGATCACCATCCCCCGGTTGTGGTGCCCAGGCAGCAACGGTTGCGGCAACGGCGGCGAAGGACACCACATGGCGGACACGACGAGGGCAGGGGCATCGAGGCGCAAGGCGGCCGCGGCGCCAAGGCCGGAACCGGCCGAGGCGTCGCTCGACCCGCGCGAGGCCGCCCGGGCCGCCCACCTGCACTACGTCGACGACAACAAGCCGGGCTACACGCGCCGGCTCGGTCCCGACGGCCCGGTCTACCTCGATACCAAGGGCGCGGTGGTCACCGACGAGGAGGTCATCGCCCGGCTAAAGAAGCTGGCGATCCCGCCCGCCTACACCGACGTCTGGATCTGCGCCGATCCGCGCGGCCACCTGCAGGCGGTCGGCCGTGACGCTCGCGGCCGCAAGCAGTACCGCTACCACCCGGACTGGCGCGCCGTCCGCGACCAGGCCAAGTACGGCAAGATGCTGGTGTTCGGTGAGAAGCTGCCCGGCCTGCGCGCCCGTGTGCAGAAGGACTTGGCGCTGCCCGGGCTGCCGCGCGCCAAGGTGCTGGCCACCGTGGTGGCGCTGCTCGAGAAGACCATGATGCGCATCGGCAACGACGAGTATGCCCGCACCAACAAGAGCTTCGGCCTGACCACGCTGCGCCGCCGCCACGCCAAGGTGAAGGGATCCGCCCTGGTGCTGGACTTCCGCGCCAAGCACGGCATCCAGCAGCACATCGAGCTCAAGGACCGCCGCCTCGCCGGGATCGTGTCCCGCCTGCAGGACCTGCGCGGCCAGGAGCTGTTCCAGTACGTCGACGAGGCGGGCACGCAGCACGACATCTCCTCGCACGACGTCAACGAGTACCTCCGGGAGGTCACCGGCGAGGAGATCACCGCCAAGGACTTCCGCACCTGGGCCGCGACCAACCTGGCCGCCCTGGCGTTGCAGGAGTTCGAGCAGTTCGACAGCCATGCGGCCGCCAAGAAGAACGTGCTGCGCGCGATCGAGAAGGTGTCCAAGCTGCTCGGCAACACGCCCGCGATCTGCCGCAAGTGCTACATCCACCCGCGCATCTTCGACGGCTACCTGGACGGCTCGCTCGCAGACGCGCTGAAGGAGCGCGCCGAGGCCGCCTTGTCGCCCGAAGGACGCTCGCACACCGACCTGTCCGCCGAGGAGGTCGCCGTGGTCGCCTTTCTGAGCCGCACCCTCGACCACGTCGCGGAGCGGGGCGGCGTGTCCACCGCGCAGGCAGCTTGAAGGCCAGGGGCGTCGCCCCTGGACCCCATGAAGGGCAGAGCCCTTCAAACCCGATTCTTAAAGTAAAGGGGTCTGGGGCCTCCGGCCCCAGCGGGTCCAGGGCAGAGCCCTGGCCTTAGGCAAACCGCAGCCGAGTTGGGGCGTCTAGACCCCAGCATCCTCGCAACGAGGATCCTGGGAAACACCCACCATGGCCGAATACAGCGACCGCATCGACGTAGCTGCGCCTGCCGACGCAGTCTTCGCCTTCATCTCCGACATCGGCAACCTGCCCAAGTACCTGCCGACCGTGCACGGCGCCCATGCCCACGGCACCGACCGAGTCGAGGTCGACGGCACCGCCAACGGGCACCAGTACGCGTCCACCGGCTGGTTGAAGTCCGACCCCGCCACCCGGTTGATGAGCTGGGGCTCCGACGGCGAGAACGACTATGCCGGCAAGATGACCGTGCAGGGCGATCATCTCGCGTCGCAGGTCGAGTGCACGCTCCGCTTCACGCCCACGCCCGCCATCAAGGACGCCATGGACGAGCACCAGGGCGGCCCGGCGGCTGCCATGGTCGACGGGCTGCGCGCCTCGCTGGGGAGCATCAAGCGGCTGTGCGAGGGTACCGGCGGGAAGATCCCCAGCTCGGCGGAGTAGCGGCGTCCCCGGTCCCGATTCGGACGATCCCCGGATCGCGACTCGGGCCCCGCCGGCTGCGGCGTCATACGGGGGATGCTATCCTCGTCCCCATGCCGCATGCCGACTTCGTCCACCTCCGAGTCCACTCCGCCTATTCCCTGAGCCAGGGGGCGATCCGTGTCGCCGAGATCGCCGCCCTGGCGCAGTCCGTCGCCATGCCGGCGGTCGCGATCACCGACAACGGCAACCTGTTCGGTGCGCTCGAATTCTCCCAGTACTGCACCGCCAAGGGGGTGCAGCCCATCGTCGGTTGCCAGGTCTCGTTGGGCGGCGCCGGCGCCCGCGGCGTCGCCACCGCCGAGCCGCTGGTGCTGCTGGCCCAGACCCCGGCTGGCCTCGCCAACCTCCAGCACCTGTCCACCATCGGCTTCCTGCGCAGCGACCCGGCCAACCCGTGCGTCACCCTCGACACCCTGTGCGCCCACGCCGAGGGCCTGATCCTGCTCACCGGCGGCACGCGCGGCCCGCTCGCCCGGCTGCTGGCGGAAGGTCAGCTCGACGAGGCCCGCCGCCTGCTCGCCGCCCTGTCCGACGCCTTTCCAGGCCGCGTCTGCGTCGAGATCCAGCGTCACGGCCTGGCGATGGAGAAGGCGGTCGAGCCCGGGCTGGTGGCGCTCGCCGACGAGTTCGACCTGCCGCTGGTCGCCACCAACGAGTGCTTCTTCCCCCGCCCCGAGATGCACGAGGCGCACGACGCGCTGCTCTGCATTGCGCAAGGGCGCACCATGGCCGAGCGCGACCGCTGGCGCGTCACGCCGGAGCAGTGGTTCAAGCCCCCCGCCGCCATGCGCGCCCTGTTCGCCGACCTGCCCGAGGCCTGCGACAACACGGTGGCCATCGCCCGCCGCTGCGCCGTGATGGCGGAGACCCGCCGCCCCCTGTTGCCGGTCTGCCCCAAGGTCCGCGCCGGCAGCACCGAGGACGAGACCCTGCGCGCCATGGCCGAAGAGGGCCTGGAGCGCCGCCTGCACGCCATGCAAGCCGATGCGGACACCGCCGCCCGCTACCGCGCGCGCCTCTCCTTCGAGCTCGACGTGATCGCCCGCATGGGCTTTCCCGGCTACTTCATGATCGTCGCCGACTTCATCCAGTGGGCCAAGGCGCACGACATCCCCGTGGGTCCGGGACGCGGCTCCGGCGCCGGCTCGCTCGCCGCCTGGGCGCTGACCATCACCGACATCGACCCGATCCCGTTCAACCTCCTGTTCGAGCGCTTCCTCAACCCGGAGCGGGTGTCCATGCCCGACTTCGACATCGACTTCTGCCAGGACCGGCGCGACGAGGTAATCGCCTACGTGCGCGACGAGTATGGTCACGACCGGGTCGCCCAGATCATCACCTTCGGCAAGCTGCAGGCACGCGCCGCGGTGCGCGACGTCGGCCGCGTGCTCGGCCTGCCGTTCTTCGTGGTCAACAAGGTCTGCGAGCTGATCCCGAACAACCCGGCCAAGCCGGTGACGCTGAAGCAGGCGATCGACGGGGAGCCCCGCCTGCAGGAGATGCGCGCGGCCGACGAGGCGGTGCGACGGCTGATGGAGATCGCGCTGCAGCTCGAAGGGCTGTACCGCCACGCCAGCACCCACGCCGCCGGCGTGGTGATCGGCGACCGCCCGCTGGACCAGCTCGTGCCGCTCTACCGCGACCCCAAGAGCGACATGCTGGTGTCGCAGTACAACATGAAGTTCGTCGAGCAGGCGGGCCTGGTAAAGTTCGACTTCCTGGGCCTCACCACGCTCACCATCCTGCAGCGCGGGGTGCAGATGCTGGCACGCCTCGGCGTGACGGTGGACCTGGCCCGGCTCCGCCTCGACGACGCGCGCACCTACGAGATGCTGGCCCGCGGCGACACCGCGGGCGTGTTCCAGTTCGAAGGGGCCGGCATGCGCGACGTGCTGCGGCAGATGCGCCCGACCCGGCTGGAGGACCTGATCGCCGCGGTGGCGCTGTATCGCCCGGGCCCGATGGCCAACATCCCGGATTATTGCCGGCGCAAGCACGGCGAGAAATGGGACGCGCCGCACGAGGAGCTGCGCGAGATCCTGGAGGAGACCTACGGCATCATGGTCTACCAGGAGCAGGTGATGCAGATCGCCCAGAAGATGGGCGGCTACAGCCTGGGCTCGGCGGACCTGCTGCGCCGCGCCATGGGCAAGAAGATACGCGCCGAGATGGACACCCAGCGCGCCGTCTTCACCGAGGGCGCCGTGAAGCGCGGCATCGACCGCGCCAAGGCGGTCGAGGTATTCGAGCTGATGGCTCGGTTCGCCGACTACGGCTTCAACAAGTCGCACGCCGCCGCCTATGCGCTGGTCTCGTACCAGACCGCCTGGATGAAGGCGAACCACCCGGTCGCCTTCCTCGCCGCCTGCATGTCGCTCGCGCGAGAGAAGACCGACAAGCTGGCCGCCCTGCGACAGGAGGCCGGCCGGCTCGGCGTCAAGGTGCTGCCGCCCGACATCAACCGGTCCGGCGCCGACTTCCTGGTGGAGGTGGCCGAGGACGGCACGGAGGCGATCCGCTACGCGCTGGCTGCGGTGAAGAAGGTAGGCTTCGCCGCCATGCAGGCGGTGGAGGCCGCGCGCGGCACCCGCCCGTTCGCCGACCTGGCCGACTTCGCGCAGCGCGTCGAGCCGAGGCAGCTCAACAAGATGCAGTTGGAGAACCTGGCCAAGGCCGGCGCCTTCGACGGCATCGAGCCGAACCGCGCCCGCGTGTTCGCCGCCGCCGAGACGCTGCTGCGACGTGCCCAGGCCCAGGCGGAGGAAGTCGCCAGCGGCCAGATCGGCCTGTTCGGCGGCGTCGCCGCACGGGCTGAGACCCTACGCCTGCCCGACATCGCCGACTGGCCCGGCATCGAGCGCCTCGGCCTGGAGGCCGACGCGATCGGCTTCCACCTGACCGGCCACCCGCTCGACTCCTACGCGCCGCTGCTGCGGCGGCTGGGTGTCGTGCAGGCCAACCGCCTGGAAACCGCGGCCCAGGCGGGGCAGGGACGGGTGCGCATCGCCGGCTGCATCATCGACCGCAAGGAGCGTCCCACCCGCACCGGCACCAAGATGGCGTGGGTCCGGCTGTCGGACTCCACCGGCTCCTGCGAGGTCACCTTCTTCAGCGAGGCGCTGGGGCGCTCCCGCGACATGCTGGTGGCCGGCCAGGCGGTGCTGGTCACGGCGGAACTGCGCATGGAGGGCGAGATGCTGCGCGTCACCGCGCAGGACGCGGTGCCCCTGGACAAGGCGGCGGCCGAGGATCGGGGCGAGCTGCGTATCTGGATCGACCGTCCGATGGCGGTCCACGAGGTGCGCAGCCTGCTCGGGCCGGAGAAGGGCGGCCGCGGCCGCGTGGTCCTGCTGCCGTGCCTGGACGACACCAGCGACGTCGAGGTGACCCTGCCCGAGCCCTACATGGTCACGCCGCGGCTGGCGCAGGCCTTGAAGCGGGTGCCCGGCGTGGCGCGGGTGGCCGAGCAGTAGCGCGCTTAGAGCATCACCGGATCAGGTGCAGTCACCTGACCGGTAAAGATGCTCGTTAAAACAAGTTGCTAGACCATGAGCGGTGAACGAACGTGAACCGGTCGTGGTCTAGGCGAACCGCGGCACCCGCAATGGCGGCAGCGCGAACGCTTCGCTGCGGTCCGTGTCCGGCTCGAGTGCGAACTGGCGGAGGATGTGCTGCCAGGCCTGGAAGTCGCCCTTCCAGATGAACGGCTGCGGCGGCCGAAGGAAGTGGCTGCGATAGCCGTTGCGCTTGACCGGAAGCCGGGATGGGTCGTTGTGCAGGTAGAGCAGCCGTATGTCCCGCCGCCGCCGCTTCAGCACGTCGAACAGCTCGACCGCGACTGTCTCGTCCTCGGGCCCGTCCCGTACATCCCAGCGGCGGATGAAGTAGCTCGGTGGCTCGTCCGGCTCGTCCAGCAGCTCCCGGAACCAACGGATCTTGAGCCCGTACAGGCTTCTCACCCGGGATATGTCGGCCGCGTCGAACGTCGTGAAGTCGTGGTTGAAGTCGATCCGATACCTGGTGTCGAACACCGCGGTGAGCTTGTTCTCGATAAAGAACGGATGAAGGTCGTCTGGTTGGAGGAACCCCTCGAAATCGTTCTCGATCAGGGTGATGAGCTGGCGGATCGGCACGGCCAGCCAGTCGAATAGATGCATGACGTTGTTCGGCCTGTGGATGGAGATCTGCAGCGCGGGCTGGCAGTCCGTCCCGAGGGAGATGAAGCGGAAGGGCGGCTCGTCTTCCGGCTGAATCGTCATTTTATCGTTAACATCGTTCAGGCGGCGCAGATGTAGCACGGCTACATTGGACCGCACAATGTAGGTCATCACGACCGGTCCAACGGCGACGCGGGATGAAGCCCCGGTCGCAGCGCGCTCACGTCGTTGTTACGATGCCGGACCGGCTATTCATCAGCCGACGGCGCATGGCCAGGTTTGCCGGCTCGGCGACCAGACGCGCGACCAGCACCGCCGCCGCCGCCGACAGCAGCAGGAACACCAGCAGCCAGAGCGGCTTGATCCCCGGCGCGGCCTGCTCCGGCGGTATCGCCACCCGCATCGCCGCCAGCACCGGCAGGTGGAACAGGTAGAGCTCGTAGCTGTGCCGGCCGAGCCAGCCGAACCCGGTGCGGATCCGTCCGGGTCGGGACGAGGTGCCGGCAGCGCTCGCCAGCAACAGGGCTGCGGTGCCGGACGCCATCGCCGTCACGCCCCACACGCCTGTGACGCTGATCGAGCGACACAGATAGAGTGCTGCCATCGGCGGGATCGCCATGAGCAGCCAGCGCGCCTGCCGCCAGGACAGCGACAGCCGGCGCGACAGCAGGGCAGTGCAGCAGCCGATGGCGATGCCGTCGAAGCAGGCGAGGTAGGCGTACAGGAAGCCGGCCTCGTCGTCCGCGTGCGCCGCCCGCCAGATCGGGCCAATCGCGATCACCAGCAGCCAGAACCCGACCAGCAGGACAGGAGCACGCAGCACCCGGCACAGCAGGGGGAAGGCGAGGTAGAACACCTCCTCGACCGACAGCGACCACAGCACGCACAGGCAGTAGTTGAACCACCCGGCCTGGGCCATCAGCACGTTCATCCGGAAGCTCAGCGCCGCCAGATCCGCGTCCAGGAACGAGACCGGCGGCCCGGCCTCCGACTGGTTGGCGAAGATCGGCGGCCCGGACCAGCCCAGCACGTTCACGACCGCCAGCAGGAGCAGCAGGCAGGGCAGGATACGCGCGATCCGCAGGCGATAGAACGTGACGGGCCGGACCTCCCGCAAGCTGCCCCAGCGGCGCAGCGCGTTCGAGGTGATCAGGTAGCCCGACACGGCGAAGAACATGGTCACGCCGTAATTGCCGTTGCGGCACACCGCCCGCACCAGCCATGGCGACAGCGCCTGCCCGAGCGACGAGTGCGGCAGGTCGTAGGCGATGTTGAAGTGGTGCAGCAGCACCAGCAGGATCGCCGCCGAGCGGATCAAGTCCACGCCATGGTTCCGCACGCCGACGCTCATTCCGGGGCCCCTGCCGGCGGGAGCTGCCGGCACATCCTGCTTGCACAAATTCCCGCTTCCGCCCATATCCCGCGCGCCGGCGCCACCGTTTTACGGAGGGGCAGGTAATTCGCACGCGGGGCCCGATCTCTGGTGTCCGGACACGGACGCAGCACCCGCGGAGGCTCAACCAGTAGATACGAGGGAGCACGCCGATGGCGATGCCCGACTTCACCCTGCGCCAGTTGCTTGAGGCCGGCGTTCATTTTGGCCACCACACACGACGCTGGAACCCGAGCATGGCGCCGTACCTGTTCGGCGTGCGCAACCAAGTCCACATCATCGACCTGCAACAGACCGTGCCGATGCTCGACCGCGCGCTGAAGGCGGTGCGCGACACCGTGGCCGGCGGCGGCCGCGTGCTGTTCGTCGGCACCAAGCGGGCGGCGGCGGAGCACGTCGCCGAGGCGGCGGCGCGCTGCGGCCAGTACTACGTCAACCACCGCTGGCTCGGCGGCATGCTGACCAACTGGAAGACCATCACCGGCTCGATCAAGCGCCTGCGCCAGATCGAGGAGATGCTCGGCGGCGATACCCAGGGCCTGACCAAGAAGGAGATCCTGGAGATCACCCGCGACGGGGAGAAGCTGGAGCGCTCGCTCGGCGGCATCAAGGAGATGGGCGGCCTGCCCGACATCCTGTTCATCATCGACACCAACAAGGAGAAGCTCGCGGTCGAGGAAGCGGCCAAGCTCGGCATTCCGGTGATCGCCGTGCTCGACAGCAACTCCGACCCCGCCGGCGTGACCTTTCCGATCCCCGGCAACGACGACGCGATCCGCGCCATCACCCTGTACTGCGACCTGATCTCCTCCGCGGTGCTGGACGGCATCTCGGCCGAGCTCGGCGCCTCCGGCCAGGATTACGGCGCCGCCGAGGAGCTTCCTGTCGAGCTGGTGCCGGAGCTGTCGGCCTCCGAGCCGACGCCGGCCGCCGCAGCGCAATAGAGCCCGGCAAGCCGTCTCGGGCAGACCCGGCGGCGGCGTCCACCGACCGGAATGTGAACGACGCGGCGCCCGCCCCCAGGGGAGGAGCGCCGCCATGGCTGATGGAGCGAACGAGATGGCGGAAGTCACGGCTGCCCTGGTGAAGGACCTGCGCGAGAAGACCGGTGCGGGCATGATGGACTGCAAGAAGGCGCTGGGCGAGACCGGCGGCGACGTCGAGGGGGCGATCGACTGGCTGCGCAAGAAGGGCCTCGCCGCCGCGGCCAAGAAGTCCGGCCGCGTGGCGGCCGAGGGCCTGGTCGCCGTGGCCTCGGCGCCGCGTGTGGCGGCGATGGTCGAGGTCAACGCCGAGACCGACTTCGTCGCGCGCAACGAGAGCTTCCAGGGCTTCTGCGAGACCGTCGCCCGCCTCGCGCTGACCGTGGGCGAGGACGTCGAGGCGCTCAAGGCGGCGGACTATCCCGGCGCCGACCGTACCGTCGCGGAGGAGCTGACGCACCTGATCGCCACCATCGGCGAGAACATGACCCTGCGCCGCGCCCGCGTCCTGCGCGTGCCCTCCGGCGTGGTCGCAACCTATGTCCACGCCGCGCTGCGTCCGGGCATCGGCAAGATCGGCGTGCTGGCGGCGATCGAGGCACCGTCGGAGAGCGACGCGCTGGAGCTGCTCGGCCGGCAGGTCGGCATGCACGTCGCCGCCACCCGTCCGGCCGCGCTCGACGTCGACGCGGTCGACCCGGCGGCGCTGGAGCGCGAGCGCGCGGTGCTGGTCGAGCAGGCCCGCGCGTCGGGCAAGCCCGAGGCGATCATCGAGAAGATGGTCGACGGCCGGGTGCGCAAGTACTACGAGGAAGTGGTGCTGCTGGAGCAGGTCTGGGTGCATGATGGCGAGAGCCGGGTGAAGGCGGTGGTGGGCAAGGCCGGCGGCAAGCTGGTCGGCTTCGACCGCTACCAGCTTGGCGAGGGCATCGAGAAGGAGGCCACCGATTTCGCCGCCGAGGTCGCCGCCGTGTCCGGCGTCGGCCGCGCCGCCTTGGAAACGACGGAGCCGGGCGAGGCCGCCGGGACGGCCGATGCGGGCGCCGACGCGCCGGACGCCTGATCAAGCCCGGAGCCTCCGGTGGAATGGGAGGCTCCGGCGATCGTGCTGTCTGCCTCGCCCTACGGCGAGGGCGGCGCCGTGGCGCACGTGCTGACCGAGCGGCACGGCGCCCATCGCGGGCTGGTGCGCGGCGGCAGCGCGCGTGCCAACGTCGCCACCTGGCAAGCCGGCAACCTGGTCACCGCGCACTGGTCGGCACGCCTGTCCGAGCAGCTCGGCACGCTGAAGGCCGAGCTGGTGCACCCGTCGGCCGCCCGGTTGATGCAATCCGCCTTGCCGCTCGCCCTGCTGAGTGCCGCCTGCGCGGTGGCCGACGACGCGCTGCCGGAGCGCGAGCCGCACCCGCATGCGTTCGATGGCCTGGTGCGGCTGCTGACCCTGCTCAGCCTCGATCCCGTGCAGGGGGCCAAGGCCGGCCCGGCGGCGCTGCTGCGCTGGGAGGCGCTGCTGCTGACCGATCTCGGCTACGGGCTCGACCTGTCTTCCTGCGCGGTGACCGGTGCGACCGATGGCCTGGCCTACGTGTCGCCGCGCACCGGGCGGGCGGTCTCGGCCGACGCCGCCGGCGCCTGGCGCGACCGGCTGCTCCGCCTGCCGCCGCTGTTCCGCGACGACACCGACCATGGCACCCCGGAGGACTGGCATGACGGTCTGCGCCTGACCGGCCACTTCCTCGCCCGCGACGTATTTGGCGCGCGACACCGCCCGGTGCCCGCTTCGCGCGAGCGGCTGGCGGACACCGTTGCCGCCCTGGCGCATCCGCTGGCGGGATCGACCATGGCGGGCCAGCCTCGGGACCGCTTAAGACGAGCTGACGACGACGTCGGCGATGATGCAGATCGCCGGGAGGACGACGCCGGAGCCTGAGCAATCGGTCCTTCTCTAGAGCTGCACCAGCAACGGAACCAGGAGCGCCGTGAGCAGGCCGTTCAGCCCGATGCCAAGCGCTGCGAAGGCCGCAGCCGCTTCATGCAGCGGCGCCACCTGCGCGGCCGCGACGCCGCTGCCGGAAACGCCTGCCGCCAACCCGTGCACGCGCCAGTCGGTGATCCGCATCTGCCGCAGCATCTGCTGCCCGGTCACCGCCGCCACGATGCCGCCGAGGATGGCGAGCGCTGCCGTCAGTGCCGGAATGCCGCCGACCTGTTGCGAGACCGCCATCGCGATCGGCGTGGTGACCGACTTGGACAGCATCGACAGCGCCACCTGCCGCGAGCCGCCCAACGCCCACACAATCGCAACGCCCGACACGATCGAGGTCAGCGATCCGGCGAGCAGCGCCAGGCCGATGCCGCGCAGGTTGGCCCGGACCAGGGCCAGGTTCCTGGCGAGCGGAACCGCAAGCGCGATGGTCACGGGCCCGAGCAGGAAGTTGATGAACTGGGCTCCGGAAAAATACTCCCGGTACGACGTGCCGGTCGCCTCCAGGATGGTGCCGACCAGGACCGTGGCGACGAGCACCGGGTTCACGATCGCCGACCCTCCGCAGACCCGCTGAATCGCCTGCCCGATCGCGTAGCTGCCGAGGGTGACGACCAGCCAGAGCAACGGTCCCGCGGCGAGCGGCGTCCAGGCATGGTTCAAGCTCGCGGTCAGCACGGGAAGGTCTCCTCGGCGATCGGCGTGGGCACGCGGGCCAGCCGCTTCTCCGACCCGCGCATGACCCGGTGCATCACGAGGCCGGTGACCGCCAGGCTCAACACGGTCGATCCGACGACGGCGGCGAGGATCGGTATCCATTGCTGCCCGAGCAACGGCGCTTCCGCGATGATGCCGACGCCGGCCGGCACGAACAGGAGGCCCATGTGGGCGATCAGCGCGTCGGCCGTCGGCCCCAGCGCCGTCGGCACCATCCTCGACTGTCTTCCGCTACAGGCGAGGACTGCCGCGAGCAGGAACATGCCGATCACGGGTCCCGGTATCGGCAGGTCGAACGCATCGCGCACGCCCTCGCCGATCAGTTGGCACCCCATCAGGACAAGGATCGCGAGCAGCATCTGCGCCTCCACAGATCGTCCGGCACCTGCCACCGATCCGTCTTCTGAGTAGGCGATGAGACCTTGCCGACGGAACGGCGCCGGTGGCAAAACATTGTTGCGCGAAAGGGAAAAGTGCGGCTCATGGACTATCTCGCCGCGATGCGATCCTTCGTCCGTGCGGTCGAGCTTGGCAGCTTCTCGAAGGCGGCCGCGGAAGCCGGCGTCAAGGTGTCCACCGTGTCCCGCTACGTGACCGGGCTGGAAACCGATCTCGGTGCCGCGATCCTCAACCGCTCGACGCGCAGCCTGCACCTGACGGAAGCCGGCCAGGCGTTCTACGAGCGGGCGGTACGGGTCCTGCAGGACGTGGAGGAGGCACGGGACGCGACCAGGTCCCTGAACGCGCGGCCGCGCGGCGTGCTGCGCGTAGCACTGCCGGGCGCCTTCGGCCGACGCCACGTCATGCCGCACATGCGGGCGTTCCTGAACGCCAACCCGGAGGTCAGGCTCGACGCCACGGTGGCGGACGCGTCGATCGACCTGATAGAGTCTGGGATCGACGTCGCGGTGCGCATCGGCGTGATGGCCGACTCCACCCTGATCGCGAAACGGCTGGCGTCGGAAACGTTCCTCCTCGTCGGCAGCCCCGACTACCTCGCCGGCCATCCCGAACCGCGAACGCCGTCGGACCTTGCCGGCCACGAATGCCTGCTGGCCGATCCGCATTCCAGCAGGGCGTGGCATTTCAGGAGCGCCGCGGAACTCGTTGGCCCGTCCTCGGAGATCGAGGTCGGCGGGAGGATGCGCACGAACGACCTGGAGGTCCTCCGGGACGCCGTCCTCGACGGGAGCGGCATCGCGCTGCTGCCGACCTGGCTGTGCGACCTGGAACTGCGTGAGGGACGATTGGCGGCCGTGCTGCCGCAGTGGAGCTGGCTGCCGTCGCCCGGATCGGAACGCGCGATATGGGGCCTGTATCCGCCGAAGAAGATCGTCTCCCCGAAGGTCAAGGCGTTCCTCGGGTTCCTCGCAGGGCGGGTAGGCCGTTCCGGTGGCCGGGACGGCGCTTCATCGCAGGCCGACGCGGTCCTCTGAGCCTTCGCGCCGCGCCGGTGGGTCGCCAGGCCGGCAAGCCCTTTTCGGCAAATATGCTTTGCGGCCGGCATCCTTAATGCCGCGAACCAGCGCGGTTATCTCCTCGTCACGGCGGCTCGCTCGATGCCGAACCGCCACCAGAGGAGAATGTCATGGACAGCTTCACGCAGTTTCGCTCGAACGACGCCGACGTCGCGGACAACCATGCGATCGCCCACGCCGACCACGCGCAGTTCTTCGAGTACAGCAAGGCGGCCAACCCGATCCGTCCCAGCCTGACGCCGCGAGTCCCGTTCCACTTCTTCCCGCCCAGCCTGTACGGCGAGGGACCGAGCCGGATCGTCCCGCTGGACCTGAGCGAGGGCCTGAAGTGCCCGTCGCCGGCCACCGGCCCCGATCTCTGCGCCAACTTCATCCGGATCATCGCCCGGGACAGCATCGCCCTCGACGTGAACGCCACCTCGATGGTGTTCTACGTGATCCGCGGCGCCGGCATTGCCGAGATCGGACCGGACCGGCTGGAGTGGTCGGAAGGCGACTTCTTCACCGCACCAGGCGGCGTGGCGATGGCGCTGCACGCGTCTGCCGACGCGGCGCTCTACTACGTCAACGACGCGCCGCTGCTGACCTATCTCGGTGCCCGGGTCGATCATCCGCGCTTCTCGCCGCTGATCTACAAGGCCGACCGCGCCAACGAGGAGCTGAGAAAGGTCGCGAGCGATGCTCAGGCCGCCAACCGCAGCCGGGTCAGCGTCCTGCTCGCCAACGCCGAGTTTCCGCTGACCCGGACCGTCACCCACGTGCTGTGGGCGATGTACGGCATGATCAGCCCCGGCACCGAGCAGAAGCCGCACCGGCACCAGTCGATCGCCCTCGACCTGATCGTCGACTGCGATCCCGGTTGCTACAGCCTGCTCGGCACCGAGCTGGACGCCGACGGCAGGATCGCCGACCCGGTTCGGGTGGACTGGGAGTGCGGCTGCGCCTTCGTCACGCCGCCCGGCTACTGGCACGCCCACTTCAACACCTCCGGCCGCGAGGCGCGCCTGATCCCGATCCAGGACGCCGGCCTGCAGACGTATCTGCGCCCGCTCGACATCCGCTTCACCTGAGGCGCTAGGCCTCGGGGTTCGGGCCATGATCGATGAACCAACGTGAGCCGGTCATGGTCCAGCGGTCTGCCGGACGCTGCCGACGCCGCCGAAGGGCGGCCAATCAGGGATCCTCATCGCCGCGTCGGTATCCTCGCCGTCGCAGGCCGCCGCCGCCGGAGCCACAGACCGGTTGCGGCCGCTCCCCGCCGACCAACGCCGTATCGGCATCGGATCACCGTCCGGAGCCGGGTCGGGAGGCCGGAGCCTAGCCGTACAGCGCCCGCAGCGCATCCCCGCCGGCGGCGTGCAGCTCCCGGTAACGAGCGACCCGACGTGTATACGCCTCGGCCAGCTCCGGGTCCGGAAGCACGGTCTCCTCGCGAACCGGCGGCGTGCACACCAGCTCGGGCGGCTCGGCCGTCACCGCCATGCGCGCCAACCGGGCGGCACCGAACGCGCCGCCATGCTCGCCCGCGGCGAGGCGGCGCAGCGGGATGCCGAGCGCCGAGGCGATGATCAGGGTCCAGGTTCGCGAGCGCGAGCCGCCGCCGATCACGTCCGCCGCCGCCACGGTCGTGCCGGACGCGGCGAGCGCGTCCAGGCAGTCGCGCATGGAGAACGCCACTCCTTCCAGCACCGCCTGGGTCAGCGCCGCGCGGTCGGTGTCGTAGGACAGGCCGGCGAAGGCGCCGCGCAGCGCGCCGTCGTTGTGCGGCGTCCGCTCGCCACCGAGATAGGGCAGGAACAGCGCCTCCGCCGGCCGGCGCGGCGGCGCGACCTCGGCCAGCAGCGCCGCCTCGTCACGCCCGGCGATGCCGGCCCACCAGGCCAGCGAGGCGGCGGCGGACAGCGTCACCCCCATCTGGTGCCAGGTGGCCGGGATGGCGTGGCAGAAGGCGTGCACCGCGGCCGCCGGGTAGGGCCGGAACCGGTCGGTGGTGGCGAACAGCACGCCCGAGGTGCCGAGCGAGACGAAGGCGTCGCCGGGCCGGATCGCCGACAGCCCGACCGCGCCGGCCGCGTTGTCGCCGGCACCGCCAGCCACGATCGGCGCACGGTCCATGCCCCAGGACCGCGCCAGCTCCGGGCGCAGCGTCCCGGCCGGGTCGCTGCCCTCGACCAGGCGCGGCATGGCCCCGCGATCGAGCCCGGTCGCGGCCAAGGCGGCGTCGGACCAGTCGCGCGCGCCGACGTCGAGCCACAGCGTGCCGGACGCGTCCGACATCTCCTCGATCATCTCCCCGGTCAGGCGGTAGCGGATCCACGCCTTGGGCAGCAGCACCGTGCGTGTCGCCGCGAACACCGCCGGCTCGTGCCGCTTCACCCAGAGCAGCTTGGGTGCGGTGAAGCCCGGCATGGCGATGTTGCCGGTGACCTGTCGCGATTCCGGGAACGCCTGCTCGAAGGCGATGCATTCCGCCGCCGAGCGCACGTCGTTCCACAGGATCGCCGGACGCAGCACAGCACCCGCGGCGTCGAGCAGCACCGCGCCGTGCATCTGCCCGGACAGCCCGATCCCTTGCACCGCGCCGAGTGCCGCCGCGTGGTCGCGGCGCAGTGCCGCCACCGCGTCCAGCGTCGCTTGCCACCAGGCCTCGGGATCCTGCTCGCTGTGGCCGGGCGCCGGCCTGGACACGGTCAAGGCGACCGACGCGCTGCCGACCACACGCTGCTCGCCATCGACTAGCAGCGCCTTGACCGCGGAGGTGCCGTAGTCGAGGCCCAGGAACATCAGGAACCCAGACCCATCAGGCGACCAACTGCTGGCGCGCGAGCCGTGGCAGCGCCAGCCCCTCGGCGTCGAACAGGTGGCAGGCGGCGCCGTCCGCGGACACACGGACCTGCTGGTGCGCCTCGACGGCGGAAGTGCCCTCGACCTGGACGATCAGGTCGTCGCGGCCCTCCGCACCCAGATGGAGCAGGGTCAGGCCGCCGAGCCGCTCGACCAGCCGCACCTCGCCGGCGATCGGCCCGGACGGGTCGATCCGCATCGCTTCCGGCCGTATGCCGAGCCTGACCGGCAGGCCCGGCTGCAGCGCGCCCGGGGCGACCTCCACCACGACCTGCGCGCCCGAGGGCAGCCGCACCTCGACGCCGTCGCTGTAGGCGCCCACCACCGTCGCGTCGATGATGTTCATGCGCGGGGAGCCGATGAAGCCGGCGACGAAGATGTTGGCCGGGTTGTGGTACAGCTCCAGCGGCGAGCCGACCTGCTCGACCCGTCCGGCCTGCAACACCACGATCTTGTCGGCCATGGTCATCGCCTCGACCTGGTCGTGGGTGACGTAGATCATGGTGGTCGCCAGCTCCTCGTGCAGGCGGGCGATCTCGATACGGGTCTGGCCGCGCAGGGCGGCGTCGAGGTTGGACAGCGGCTCGTCGAACAGGAACACCTTGGGCGCCCGCACGATGGCGCGACCGATCGCCACCCGCTGCCGCTGCCCGCCGGACAGGTCCTTGGGCTTGCGGTCGAGATACGGCCCGAGCTGCAGGATGCGGGCCGCCTCCCTGACCTTGGCGTCGCGCTCGGCCTTCGGCACCTTCGCAAGACGCAGCGCGAAGCCCATGTTCTCCGACACCGTCATGTGCGGGTAGAGCGCATAGGACTGGAACACCATGGCCAGGCCGCGATCGGCCGGACCGATCTCGTTCACCCGCTTGCCGTCGATGCACAGCTCGCCGCTGGTGATCTGCTCCAGGCCCGCGATCATGCGCAGCAGGGTGGACTTGCCGCAGCCGGACGGGCCCACGAACACCACGAACTCGCGGTCGGCGATGTCGAGGTCGATGCCCTTGATGACCTCGACCGGTCCGTAGGCCTTGCGCAGGTTGCGAAGCGTCAGGGTGGCCATGATGGGCTCCTACTTGACCGCGCCGAAGGTGAGGCCCTGCACGAGCTGCTTCTGGCTGAACCAGCCGAAGATCAGGATCGGCGCCACCGCCATGGTCGACGCGGCCGACAGCTTGGCGAAGAACAGGCCCTCCGGCGAGGAGAACGAGGCGATGAAGGCGGTCAGCGGGGCCGCATGCGACGAGGACAGGTTGAGGCTCCAGAACGCCTCGTTCCAGCACAGGATCAGCGACAGCAGCCCGGTAGAGGCGACCCCGGGCAGGGTCAGCGGCATCAGCAGGTGCCACACCTCGCCCCAGGTGGTGGCGCCGTCCATGCGGCCGGCCTCGAGGATCTCGTGCGGCACCTCCTTGTAGAAGGTGAACAGCATCCAGACCACGATCGGCAGGTTCATCAGCGCGTAGATGACGATCAGCCCGGTGCGCGTGTCCAGCAGCCCGGTAGTGCGGAACAAGAGGTAGATCGGCACCAGCACGCCCACGGGGGGGAGCATCTTGGTCGACAGCATCCACAGCAGCGTGCCGCGCGTGCGCGCGGTCGGATGGAACGCCATCGAGTAGGCGGCCGGGATCGCCAGCAGCAGCGCCAGCACGGTGCCGCCGAGCGAGATGGCGATGCTGTTGAAGGCGAACGCCAGGTAGTCGGCGCGGGCGAACACCTCGCCGTACGAGGCGAGGGTAGGGTGGAAGAACAGCCGCGCGGTGATGGCGTCGGTCTCGCTCTTGAAGCTGGTCAGCACCATCCAGAGGATCGGGAAGAACAGCAGCAGCGCCACCGCCCAGCCGAGCACGGCGACCAGGATGCGCTTGGGCCAACTGTCGGTCATCTCAGGTCTCCAGCCTGCGGGCGACGGTGCGCACCAGGAAGAAGGCGACGACGTTGGCCAGCAGGATCGCCACCACGCCGCCGGCCGAGGCGCCGCCGACGTCGAACTGCAGCAGCGCCCGGGCATAGATCAGGAAGGCAAGGTTGGTGGTGGCGTTGCCGGGTCCGCCCGAGGTGGTCACGAAGATCTCCGCGAACACGCTGAGCAGGAAGATCGTCTCGATCATGATCACCACGCTGATCGCCCGCGACAAATGCGGCAGGGTGATGAAGAAGAACTGCGCGATGGCGCCGGCCCCGTCCATGCGGGCTGCCTCGCGCTGCTCGTTGTCGAGCGACTGCACCGCGGTAAGCAGGATCAGCAGCGCGAAGGGCAGCCATTCCCAGGACACGATGGCGATCACCGAGGCGAGCGGATACTGCGAGAACCAGTCCACCGGCTGCATCCCGAAGGCGTGGGCGACCACGCCCAGCACGCCGTAGATCGGGTGCATCATCAGGTTCTTCCACAGCAGGGCGGCCACCGTCGGCATGACGAAGAACGGCGAGATCGCCAGCACCCGGGCGACGTTGCGTCCCGGGAAGGGCTGGTTGAACAGCACCGCGAGCAGGGTGCCGAGGCCGACCGTGATCACCAGCACCGAGGCCAGAAGCACCAGGGTGTTGCGCAAGGACGCCCAGAAGTCGGGGTCGGTGACCAGGTAGGCGTAGTTGTTGAACCCGGCGAAGCCCGCGGTGGTCGGGTCGAGCAGGTTGTAGGTCCTGAACGAGAACCACAGCGTCATCGCCAGCGGGACGATCATCCACACCAGCAGGACCAGCACGGAGGGCATGACCAGCAGGCTGCGCGCCGGGCGGGAGGCGGCGGGCGCCGCGTCCCCCGGAACAGTCCCGACCGCAACGGTGGTCGCCGACATGGGCAGGCGCTCCTACTTCTTGGGATAGCCGGCCTGCCGCATGGTGCGTGCGGTGGCGGACTGCGCCGAGGCCAGCGCCTGGTCCACCGTGTCCTGCCCGGTCAGCACGCCGGCCATGGTCTGGCCGACCTGGGTGCCGATGCCTTGGAACTCCGGGATCGCCACGAACTGCGCGCCGGTATAGGGACGCGGCTGCTGCGTCTGGCCGGTCGGGTTGGCGGAGTTGATCGCGGCCAGCACGAAGCCGGCGAACGGCGCCACCGCCTTGTAGTCTGGGTTGTCGTAGGTGCTCTGGCGC
Source organism: Lichenicola sp. (assembly GCA_965198655.1). Taxonomy (GTDB): domain Bacteria; phylum Pseudomonadota; class Alphaproteobacteria; order Acetobacterales; family Acetobacteraceae; genus Lichenicola. The sequence goes on from OZ240668.1 coordinate 1,174,476, forward strand.
GTGCCGGGCGGCACCGCGACCCAGCCGTTCTGCTTCGCCACCAGCGCCACGTATTCCTTGGATGTCGCCCAGGTGACGAAGGTGCGCGCCGCGTCCTGCTGCTTCGACGAGGCTGGGATCGCCAGGTTCCAGCTCCACAGCCAGGTCGGGCCGCCGCTGTAGGAGCCGGTCGGGATTGGCGCGAAGCCGACCTTGTCCGCCACCTGGCTCTGCTTCTTGTCGAACAGCAGGCCCGAGGCGACGGTGGAGTCGATCCACATGCCGCAATGGCCGGACGAGAACAGCGCCAGCGTCTCGTTGAACCCGTTCGACGACACGCCGGGCGGCCCGTCCGCCTTCAGGATGTCGGCGTAGTAGGTGATGGCCGTGTGCCAGGCTGGGGTATTGATGGTCGGCTTCCAGGTCTTGTCGAACCACTGCCCGCCCTCGGCATCCACCAGGGTGGTGACGTAGGCCATGTTCTCGCCCCAGCCCGGCTTGCCGCGCAGGCACATGCCGTAGACCTGGTTGCTCTTGTCGGTGATCTTGTCCGCGAACTGCCGGATCTGCTTGTAGGTGGGCTGCGCCGGCATGGTCAGCCCGGCCTTCTTGAACAGGTCGGTGCGGTAATAGGTCATGGCGCTTTCGGCGTAGAACGGCAGCCCGTACAGCTTGCCCTGGTAGGTCAGGCCTTCCGCCACCGGGTGCAGCAGGTCGTTCACGTCGTAGGACGCCGGGAGGTTGTCCATCGGCACCAGCCATTTCTGCTTGGCCCAGATCGGCACCTCGTAGTTGCCGATGGTCATCACGTCGAACTGGCCGGCATGGGTGGCGATGTCGGTGGTGACGCGCTGGCGCAGCACGTTCTCCTCGAGCACGACCCAGCGGACATGGATGTCCGGATGCTGCTGCTCGAACACGGAGGACAGCTTCTGCATCACCACCATGTCGCCGTTGTTCACGGTCGCCACGGTGATGGTGGAGGCGGCGTGGGCGACGGCCGTGGCGATCACCCCTACCGTAAGGGCGGTGGTCGCCGCCAGCGCCCGCAGGCTGGCGAAGCGCTTGAACATGGACGGTCCTCCCGGAACCATTCTTATGGGCCAGCCTGGGCTGGCAGATGCCGACCGTGTCATCGTGCTTGGATGACGTCAACGGCGAACCGCGCCGCCTGTCGGCGGGGTGCCTTGCCCGGATCGCCCGAACGTCTCGGTGCGGGCAGGCCTCCTGCGGCCTGCCCGCTAAACCCCAAGCGGCTTAGAATAGCTGGATGTGGCTCTTGAAGCCGATCAGGGCGGCGTCGGGCAGGCTGGCCTCGCCGTTCGGGCGGATGAAGTACTGGAAGTCCGGCGCGAAGGTCACGCCGCGGAACACGTGGATCTGGTAGTTCAGTTCGACGTTGAACACGTGGTTCTGGACGCCCGCCGCCCCTGGGAAGGTGCCGAAGCTGCCCGTGATCGGCAACCCGAACTCTTCCTCTTCGCTCTGGACCTTGCTGAGCTGGGCGGACACGGTCTGGTAGTTGAACAGCACGCCGATGGTGTCGAGCGGACGCGCCTTCCAGAAGTCGCGGTCGATCGCGGCGATGTTGAACTGGTCCGCGCGCTCGGAGTAGCGCGGATCGTTGTGGTTGTAGTTGAAGATCGCGATGATGCCGTCGGTGGCGCCGGGACCTTGGCGCACCAGCATCTGGTCGATCGACAACCATTCCTGCGAGCCGCCCTTGCGTGTCTGCACCGGCTCGGTGGGCAGCTCCCAGGTGTTGTGCGCCCGGTTCTCGAACATGAACCCGACCTTGTAGTGGCCAGGCATGGCATCGGGGCCGATCTTGGGCTCGTAGCCGACCTCGACCGGGAACGCTTCGCCGTTGATGTGCGAGCCGTCGATGTGGAAGCCGGAGCGATAGCCGTTGGTCGCCTGATAGGTGTTGTTCTCAGTGAAGTAGATGCCGGTCTGGACGTAGAGCTGCGGGATCGGCCGAACGCGCGGTCGGATGAACCACTGCGCGTCGGGATAGGAAGCGTTGGCGCTGTTGTCGGTGATGCCCTTGGGATTGCCGCACAGCGAGTTGTTCATGAAGTTGCAGTTCAGCGGGTTCGAGTCGAAGTCGTTCTCCATCGGCGCGCGGCCTGCGGCGATGTTGACCCGCCCGTGCGCCAGCGTTTCTTCCGCGTAGAAGAACACGAGGTGGATGGCGACGTTGCCGCCGGCGCCGTAGATTTCCTGGGTCTGGTCCAGGGTGTCGCCGAAGTTCGGCCCGACGTTGATGCCATAGCGGCCGACGGCGATCGAATGCGTCTCCAGCCCGGGGATCCCGGCCAGCTTGTACCAGTCCTGATCGTATTCCAGGCCGTACTGGCCGGCGTTGCCGGATTCCTGGTGCGGTCCGCTGATGATGCCGTCGAACTCGTTGATGTTGTCCAGCAATACCGCCGCGCCGTAATTCGACAGGTACTGGTTCACCTGCGGCACCAGCGCCTGCGGCGCCGGAAGCGGCGGCATGCCGAAGTTCGGGGCCGGCACGTTGCTGATCTTCGAGCTGGCGACCAGGCCCGTGCCGGAGTCGAGCTGGGCGAAGGCCGGACCGGACCCGAGTGCCACGATCGCCCCGGCCGTGAGCAGGGCGTGGCGACGCGCGCGCCAGGCTGAGCGGGGCTTCGCCCTGGTTGGTGTCGACATGATGTTCCTCCGAACGCTTCTTGATTCTTGACCCAGCAGCCACACCCACCGTGGCGGCTCTGCCACAGTTGGCAGAGTAGTAACAGCCACCCGGTTGACCCTCGCCATGGGGAGAGGATTATCCGGACACGTTACGCCGTCGCGGCCGACGAAATTGCCGGCACTTCACTCCTACAAATCCATCATCCCGTCAAGACGATTAATTCACCTTAGTTAAACTAATGGCTTTCACCGGCGCTGCGAAGATGCCATCTACCGCCATGACCGGCGGCAGAACCGGCGAGCGGGCGTCCTTGATGAGCAGGCAGATCCAACCCGTCGCGGCCGGTCAGGGGGGCAACTCCGTCGCCGTGCGGCACTTCAACGAGCGCCGCCTGCTGATGGCGTTGCGCCGGCTGGGCGAGGCGTCGAAGCCCGACCTGTCCCGTCAGCTCAACCTCACCCAGAACACGGTCGGCCAGATCGTGCAGTCGCTCGAGCAGCAGGGGCTGATCACCAGCGCCGGGCGGCGCACGGGGCAGCGCGGCCAGCCTGCCACCATGCTCCGCCTCGATGCCGCCGGCGCCTACTCGATCGGCATCAAGCTGGGCCGCCGCTCGATCGACGCGCTGCTGATCGACTTCACCGGCATCGTGCTGAAGAGCCGCCGCTTCGAGCGGATCGATCCCGAGCCGCCCGAGGCGATGCAACTGGCGCTGCGCGGCATCCGGGAGCTGCGCCGCGCCCTGTCCCCGTCGCGGCGCGATCGCCTGGTCGGCGTCGGCCTGGCGCTGCCGGTCGGCTTCCAGTCCTGCCTGTCGGAGTCGCTCGTGCCGCCCGTGCTGCTTCAGGCCTGGCAATCGTTCGATTTCGCGGCCGAGATCGGCGGCGTGCTGGACGTCCCGGTGTTTCACGAAAGCAACGGCACCGCCGTCGCCCTGGCGGAGCTGTTCTGCGGCCACGGCCGCGAGCTGGACGACTTCCTCTGCGTCTACCTCAACAGCTCGATCAGTGCCGGCATCGTGCTGAACGGCGACACCCGCCACGGCGCGACCGGCCGTGCGGGCAGCATGCAGGCGATCCCTGTACCTCCAGCGCCCTGGCCGTTGCGGGCGGGTGCCGCGGCCGGTCCCACCTGCCTGTTCCAGCGCGCCTCCGGCTCGGCCCTGATCCGCCACCTGCGCGCCAACGGCGTCGCCATCGCCCGCGCCGGCGACCTGCACGCCGTCATGCGCAGCCACGAGACGCTGATGTCGGACTGGCTCCAGGATTGCGCCGAGGCGCTGGCCGTGCCGCTGCTGACGATGGCCGGCCTGTTGGACGTCGAGGCGATCATCCTCGACGGCAACCTGCCGCGCGTCCTGATCGAGGCGCTGTTCGAGCGCCTGGCGCCCCTGCTGCGGAGCGCCGACCGCGAGGCACCCCCGGTCGCCTTGCGCCTCGGCAGCATCGGCAGCCAGGCGGCGGCCCTCGGCTCTGCGTTCCTGCCGCTGCACTCGCGACACCGGCAGGCCAGCTCCGCCGCGACCACCGCTCCGGCGGCCTAGGTCATCGTTCTATCGAACCGCCTGGTCAGCGGATAATGCTTGATCAGGGGATACACTCTAGGCGCAGCGATCCAGTGGAGACGCGTGGAAGGGCGGTATGGTGTCCGCGGCTGACTTGGAATATCACGCAATTTCAGTCCGTTGGGTAGGTATTTGGTATCAATCCTGCCTATAATCCCACCCATCCTACTCCCTCTGCATTTGCGACTTCCGGCACCAGCGGCCGTCATCATTCCAAATTGATCCTGCAGCGGTTATGGCAGGGTGCTGGGGTGAACAGCGAGAGAAAAGGTCGGCGTCTTGCGCCAGGGCGGCGTTGCAAGCACGAGGTGGGGAGCGACAGAAGAGGTATGATTGTGGGATGGAGACATACGAGACCTCGGTATCGACTTCCCTCGGGGTTAGAATGGCGAGTTCTAGTGAAAACGATAAACGCGTTGCGGCTTTCCTAGCTCTGATTCGTTATGCAGAATTCAATAAACATGTGCCTGCCGACGCCTACCAGGAATTGTATGGTGGTAGGTCTTTTGCAAATTTGTCGACGCATCCCAACATTAAGGTGACGAGATGGGGGCATTCGTTTACCTCCGCAGGCGCATATCAAATAAATAAGAAGACATACGATGATGCGGTGAAACATGAGATTGCTTTTGATTTCCAGAAACAATCGCAAGATGCAATAGCAATTTGGGAAATACAGAGAAAGGGTGCATTGCCACTTATTTGGGATGGACAGCTAGACGGAGCCTTTCTGGCTTTGCATAAAATATGGAGTTCTCTCCCGGGAGGGGGGTAGCAACAAGTATCTAGCGAAGAAGCCAAGGCTTATTTTTGGCAACAATTGGGGGAAACACCACAATGAGACGTGGCCTTGGAAATACGATTGCTCTCACTCTCTGTGCTTTACCTATCAGCCTGCGATTGGCGTATGCAGCCGAGATTTCGACAGATCACAAGCTTTTCTGCGGGAAAACGAAATTTGTTATCAGAGCACTGCAGAGCTCAGGAAAAGGCCCAAACAGTCAAGTTCTATACGCCTACCTACCCAATGGAACCAAAATAAAAGCTAACTTACATATAGCATATACAGATTCTAATAATGGAAGGTCTTATTCTCAGCCTGCGGCATCGATTGAAGAATGGAAATGCGTCAAAACTACCAAGAGCGAATTTGTCGAATTGCTCTTTTCCTGCAACGAAGACATCGGAGATGCGAACATAGATCGGTATTGTGGAGGATCGGCGATTGAAGAGTGGACAAGCTATCTCAGCCTTGACGGGAAGTTCCTGGATGCCGATTTTAAGATCAGCGACCAACGATACGAGCTTTTGTGGAAGCGTCTCGGCCTTCCAAACCTTGCTGATGGCAAGGCGCGCACCGAGGTCATGACACCAGTTGACTGAGATGAAACTGCTGTTCTAATATTTTGAATTAGAAGTCCGTTTCATTGCGGGACGCTTTGGGTTTGCAGGGTGCAGACGCAGAAGCGTTCGACGCTGGCCAGGATGTCGGACGCGGACTTGGTCCAGCGGAATGGCTTTGGGTCGGCGTTGTGCTGGTCGATGAAGCCGGTGATGGCGACCTTGAGCTGGGCGACGTTTCGGTGGACGCCACACCAAATTTGCTTTTCGGTGATAAGCGCGAAGAAGCGCTCGACCTGGTTGAGCCACGACGCGCTGGTGGGCGTGAAGTGCACGTGCCAGCGCGGGCGCTTGAGCAGCCAGTCGCGCACCAGTTGCGTTTTGTGGATGGCGTAGTTGTCCATCACGAGATGCACGTCCAGGTCGGGCGGCACCTGGGCTTCCACCTCGTCGAGGAAGCGGCGGAACTCGGTCGCGCGGTGGCGGCCGTGGCACTTGCCGATGACGCGGCCGGTGGCCACGTCCAGCGCCGCGAACAGGCTGGTGGTACCGTGGCGCTTGTAGTCATGGGTGCGCCGCTCGGCCTGGCCCGGCCGCATGGGCTGGGTGCGGTCGAGCGCCTACGTCCGTTCGGATGGCTGCGAGGGCTTGGTCCCGGCGCTGCCTAGCGGTCGCGTGGTCAATCGTGCCGAGGGTCCTGACGATCTCCCGCTTGATGCCGCCCGTGGCGCCCATCGCGCGGCCTACGTCCGCCCAACGAGCTTCGGAGACTCCAAAGCGGACGCACCATATATTCCCACGCCTGAGAAGTGATCCAGCCATGGTGCCGACGGTATTACGGGCAGGGCAGGGTGTAACGGGGAGCCTGTAACGGGCCGCTACATCAGGCACAAGTCACCGCCTTCCAACCCGTTGTCTTGCTCGATCTTTTCATAAGTTGGTGTCCGCGGCGGGATTCGAACCCACGGCCCCAGGATTCATCCCACTTCGGCTTTCGCCGCCGCGGCCGACGGCCGCGTTCGTGGTCTGGACTGTCCCTTCACCCTAGGCCGGAACCCTTAGGTGCCGCCCGTCCAGTCTCTACACCTTCCCGGCCGCAGTAGGCCGGGCTTGGCTCGGGATCGGCACGACGCGAGCGCGTCGGAGCTTTCCCCGACTTTGAGCGGATCCACCACGCGGTTTCCCCTCGTGGCGCCCAGTTGGTGACAAGGAATCCTGTGCTCTATCCTGCTGAGCTACGCGGACAACCGGCACAGCCTATACGGCAACTTCGCCCTCCGCGGCAACCTCAGCACCGTGCCCGCGCCTGCCCGGCGACCACGGCGAGGTGGCGCCGGCACAGCAGCAGGTCCGGCGCGCCGCTCTGCTTGCAGGCGAGCTCCAGCGCCTGGGTCTGCTCCGCCGCGCGAAGCAGCCCGCCCGAGTCCCACAGCGACAGCGCCCGGCCGAACGCGTCCGTTCGCTTGAAGAACACCGGCGGCCGCAGGGCGCGCATCGCCGCGGCAGCGCTCTGCCCTCCTTGCTCCATCAGCAGCCGCGCCTGACGCAGCCGGTGCAGGTGCCCGAGCAGCGCCCGCGCCACCGCCACCGGGCTGGTGCCCTCGCCGAGGCTGCGCTCGATCGCGAGGTCGGCGCCGGCAAGGTCGCCGACGGTGGCGGCGAAGGCGGCATCGTCCAGCGAGGCGCTGGCGGCGTCGCCGGTGCAGGCCATCGCGTCGTCGAGCGCGATCCGTCCGGTCTCGCCGGCATATAGCGCCAGCTTCTCCACCTCGCCACGCGTCGCCGCACGGTCCGCACCTAGCCGCGCGCACAGCCACGACAACGCGTCGGCGTCGATCCGCACTCCGTGGGCCGCCAGCATCTGGCTCACCTGCGCTTCCAGGGCGCGTCCTTCCTCCGCATAGCAGGCGATCGCGGCCCCGTCCGGCATCGCCTCGACCTGCGCGCGCAGCCGGGACCGTCCGGTCAGGCCCGGCCCTTCCAGCACCACCAGCGACTCGCCCGGACCGGCCAGCGCCCGTTTCAGCGGTCCCGCCAGCGCGTCCGCGGCCTCGCGCACCCAGACTACCCGCCGCCCGCCAGTCAGCGACAGCGCACCGACCTCCTCTTCCAGCCGGTCATGCGCGTCGCGCGACAGGGTCGCCACGCGGAACGGGTCGTCGGTCGCGCCGGCCGCCGCCCGCACCGCCTCCGACGCGCGCTCGCGGATCAGCCCGGCATCCTCGCCGTGCAGCAGGATCGCCCGCAACGCTCCCGGCGCTCCCAGCACCCGGGCTGCCTGGCGCGCGTCGACCTTCACCCGCGGCAGGCCTGGAGCAGCATCGTGCCACGTCCAGAGCGAAGGCAGGACATGATCAAACGATCATGTCCTACGGATTGAGCGGGCCGCGCCCGATCGCGCTGGGCGGAAGCCCGTCCTCGCCCGGGGCGGTCAGCGGCGACTGGTCGGAGTCTCCCGGAACATTGCTCGGGCCCAGCGTGGGCGCCGCCACGGCGTGCGCCGGCGCGCTGGCCGGCGGCCTGTGGTTGACGAACCAGGTCGCGAGCTGGGTGGTGACGATGTCGGCGAGGTTGCCTGCCAGCCGCTGCTGCGTGGTCTCGGTGGCGAGGTTGCTGGCGAAGTACTGCTCGTTGATGATGTTGAAGCCGTCCACCACGCGGGCGTCGCCGCTGGTCACCGGGATGGCCGTCGGCGAGACCGAGGCCAGCACCCAGTGCGCGCGGCCGACCAGCCGTGTGCGCTCGGCGCTGTTGTCGCCGTTGATGCCGACCGCCTCGCCGGCGACCGAGTACGACACCGCCAGGGTGTAGCCTTGCGGCTCCGCGTCGCTGGTTCCGGCAAGCCGCTGTTGCAGCGCCAGGCGCAGCTCCTGGCCGCTGCGGTCGCTGATCGGCTGCACGAAGATGTCCGGCAGGCGGTCGAGCGCGGACTGGTTGCCGGCGCCGTACAGCGGATGGAAGCCGCACGCCCCCAGCGCCAGAGGAAGGGACAGGAGCAGCGCCCGCGTCCGGGCGTCGGGGCATGCCCGCGTCATCCGGCGAGCACGAAGTTGACGATCCGGTTCGGCACGTGGATGCGCTTGACCACCCGCCTGCCGTCCAGCAGCCGGGCGACGTTGGGCTCCGCCTCCGCGGCGGCGATCACCGCGTCGGCCGGCTGGTCCGGCAGCGCCTCGATCGTGCCGCGCAGGCGGCCCATCACCTGCACCGCGATGGTGACGCTGCGCGCCGCCAGCAGCGCCGGATCCGCCTCCGGCCACGCCCTAAGCGCCGCCAGCTCGCCGTCCGGTTCCAGCAGCGCCAGCATCTCCTCGGCGAGGTGCGGCATCATCGGCGCGCACAGCAGGCAGAGCGACGCAGCCGCCTCGCGACGGGCCCAGTCGAGGTCCGGCGCCATGGCGGACGACGCCGAGTCGCCAAGTGCCGCGGTCAGCTCGTGCAGCCGCGCCACCGCCACGTTGAAGGCGAACCCGTCGAGCGCCTCGCTCACCGCCGCGACCGTGCGGTGGGTGACGCGTCGCAACGCGTCCGCCGCCTCGCCGAAGGCGGCGGGCTCGGCAACCGGCAGCACGTCCGCCACCGCCGCGACCAGCCGGAACAAGCGCTGGGCGAACCGCGCCGCTCCCGCGACTCCGGCCTCGGTCCATTCCATGTCGCGTTCCGGCGGGCTGTCCGACAGCACGAACCAGCGCGCGGTGTCGGCGCCGTAGCGGTCGATGATCGCCTCCGGCGACACCGTGTTGCGCTTCGACTTCGACATCTTCTCGACCCGGCCGACCTGCACCGGCGCCCCGGTGTCGCGCCGCCGGGCACCGGCACCGTCGCGCTCGACCTGCTCCGGATACAGCCAGGTGCCGTCCGGATCGCGGAAGCTCTCATGGTTGACCATGCCCTGGGTGAACAGCCGCGCGAACGGCTCGTCCAGCCCCAGATGACCGGTCCGGTGCATCGCCCGCGTGAAGAAGCGGGCGTAGAGCAGGTGCAGGATCGCGTGCTCGATGCCGCCGACATACTGGTCCACCGGCAGCCAGCCATCCGCGGCCGCCCGGACCGTGGGGGTGTCGGCACGGGGTGCGGTGAAGCGGGCGAAGTACCACGAGCTATCGACAAAGGTGTCGCAGGTGTCGGTTTCGCGCGTGGCCCGGCCGCCGCAGCGCGGGCAGGCAACGTGCTTCCAGCTCGGATGGTGGTCGAGCGCGTTGCCTGGCACGGAGAAGTCCAGGCCGTCGGGCAGGCGCACCGGCAGGTGGTGATCCGGCACCGGCACCGCGCCGCAGGCGTCGCAATGGACGATCGGGATCGGGCAGCCCCAGGCGCGCTGCCGCGAGATGCCCCAGTCGCGAAGCCGCCAGTTCACCACGCCGCGTCCGGCGCCGATCGCCTCGAGCCGCTCGATCGCCGCCCGCCTGCCCTCGTCCGCGGACAGGCCGTCGAGGAAGCCGGAGTTGATCAGCGTCGCCGGCCCGTCATGGGCGACGGTCCCGATCGAGAACGAGTCGGCGTCCTCGCCCGGCGGCAGCACCACCACAGGCACCGGGAGCCCGTACTTGCGCGCGAAGTCGAGGTCGCGCTGGTCGCCGCAGGGGCAGCCGAACACCGCCCCGGTGCCGTACTCCATCAGCACGAAGTTGGCGATCCAGAGCGGGAAGGTTTCGCCCGGCAGGAACGGGTGGGCGACGCGCAGGCCGGTGTCGTGGCCGCGCTTCTCGGCACTCTCGACCGCCGCCTCGCTGGTGCCGAGGCTGCGGCACTCGGCGATGAACCCTGCCGCTGCGGGATCACGGGCTGCGACGAAGGCGGCGAGCGGATGCTCGGCCGCGACTGCCAGGAACGACATCCCGAACAGCGTGTCCGGCCGCGTGGTGTAGACCTCGACCTCGGCCCCGACCGCCGCCGCCGCCTCGGCGTCGGTCAGCGGAAACCGCACACGCGCCCCTTCGCTGCGCCCGATCCAGTGCGCCTGCATCACACGCACCCGCTCCGGCCACGCGTCGAGCCCGTCCAGCGCCTCCAGCAGCTCCGGCGCGAACGCGGTGATGCGCAGGAACCACTGGCTCAGGCGCTTCTTCTCCACCGTGGCGCCGGAGCGCCAGCCACGACCGTCCACCACCTGCTCGTTGGCCAGCACGGTCTGGTCCACGGGGTCCCAGTTCACCAGCGCGTCGCGCCGCTCCACCAGCCCGGCTTCGAGCAGGTCCAGGAACAGCTTCTGCTGCTGGCCGTAGTACTCCGGCAGGCAGGTGGCGAACTCGCGGTCCCAGTTCAGCGACAGCCCGAGGCGCTTGAACGTTCCGCGCATGGTCTCGATGTTGGCCAGCGTCCACTCCGCCGGATCGACCCCGCGCTCGCGCGCCGCGTTCTCGGCCGGCAGCCCGAACGCGTCCCATCCCATCGGATGCAGCACCGCGTGGCCGCGTGCGCGCTTGTAGCGCGCCACCACGTCGCCCAGCGTGTAGTTGCGCACGTGCCCCATGTGCAACTGGCCGCTGGGGTAGGGGAACATCTCCAGCACGTAGTATTTCGGACGTGCCGCCGGCGGCACGTCCGGCACGTCGAAGCAGGCGCGCGTGTCCCACTCCGCCTGCCAGTACTGCTCGGTGGCGTGAACGTCGTAGCGGACCGCCTGGTCGGTGCGCGTGAGCTCGCTGCCGCTCATCGGCGGGATGCCGCCCGGCTCAGCCGGCGCCGCCGGCATCGGCGCGCAACTGCCGGGCGCGGGCCAGGATCTTGCTGGTGATGTCGGCCGCGGTGTTCGGCGCCACCGGCTGGTCGACCCACTGCCCGTCCTGCAGCACCTGGCGGAACACCGACACCCGGATCGCGTCGGACCGGAGCTGCTTGCCCAGGATGTAGGCGTTGGCCTTGAACCGCTCGCCGGACACGGTCGGCGGGGTGTACCAGTCGGTGATGATGATGCCGCCTTCCGGCTCGGCCGACGCGAACGGCATGAAGGACAGCGTGTCGATCGCGCCGCGCCACAGGTAAGCGTTCACCCCGACCGCGGTCTGGTCGCCGCCATTGGCGCTCTTGTCCTCGCCGAGCAGGTGGTTCTCCGCCGTCGGCGTGGAGAGCGGCGTGCTGTCGCCCGCCAGCGGCTGGCTGCGGCCCCCCGACCCGCTGCCGCAGCCGGCGAGGCAGAACGCCAGCGCAAGGCATGGGGCAAGGCCGAGGACCGGACCAGGCCACGGGGCCATCGATCGTCGCCGCGGGCGGCACGCCGTCTGGGCAGTCACGGGATCATGTGGGCGGAGCGTCATGGTGCCTCTGAGCGACCTAAGATCAGCCGGCCCCGATCCAGACCGACGGCGTGGCAAGCGGGGACCGTTGACGGCCTGCCGGAACAGCCCGGCTGTCGAGCGGACCTGTCTATCCTGCCCGCCTTGCGTCGCCAAGCGGTGCGGCGCCGCCAATCGCCGGTGGTGCCTGCATCCTCGACAGGCCCTCCGAGCCGCCGGATCCGCCCTCCGCCAGCCCGCCCAGGCGCAGCCCGGCGGCATACCGCTCGCGATCGGCCGCACGTCGCAGCCCGGCCGCCGCCACCAGCCGCGACACGTCCTGGCCCGGCCAGATCGCGTCCAGTTGGCTGCGGACGCGTGCCGCCTCGCCGGCGCGCCGGAGGTGGCCGAGGGCGGACAGGTAGGGGCCCAGGGGCGGTCCAAAACCGGGTCGAAGCTCGGACAAGGTGAGGCCGATCCGTGCCGCCTCCTCGTCCTCCCCTTGCAGCAGCGGGATCATGATCCCCGGCAGGTCCAGCAGCATCTCGAACGGATGGGTCGGGAACAGCGCCTTGTAGCGGGCAAAGCAGGTCGCGGCCTCGTCCAGCCGGCCCAGCCGCACCAGCGGGAACACCGAGGCGGCCCAGCTCGACGGCGATTCCGGCTGCAGCGACCGGGCGCGCTCGGCGAGCGCAAGTGCCGCCTCCGGCACGTCGCCGAGCTCGCTGCGGACGACGCAGCGCAGCGCCATGGCCACCGCCAGCAGCGGCGCGCGTTCGACCCCGATGCGGGTGCAAGCGTCGGCCAGCTCGGCTTCCCGGGCCGTATCGCCCCAGCGTTGCAGCGCGCGCAGCAGGTGGGCGAGACCGGCCGCGACATGCGCCAGCGGATCCTCCGCGTCGCGGTCGATGCTCTGGCTCAGCAGCGCCAGGGCCTGCTCGCTTTGCGCCGGATCCCCGTTCAGGATGCAGGAGAAGGCACGCACCACCAGCCCGTGCGAGTCCAGCTCCGACAGCGGCCGCCGACGCATCCGGCGCCCTTCCACCAGCATGATCTCGGTCGGCAGCCGCGCCGACACCACCGTCGCGATCTGGTCCTGCAGCGCCAGCAGGTCCGCCTCGGCGGCGTCGAAGCGCTGCGCCCACACGATCTGGCCGTGCTGTCGGATGTCGGTCAGCCGGACGATCACGCGCAAGCGGCCCGCGGCGCGCTGCAGGGTGCCGTCGAGCACGTAGTCGAGCCCGAACGCCCGGCGCAGCACCGCGTCCTCACGACCCTGCGACAGGCTGCCCTGCAGCTCGGTGCCGCTCAGCAGCTTGAGCTGGGTTTGGCGCACCAGCCCCGCGGTGATCGCGTCCACCACCCCGCTGGTCAGGCCCGCCTGACCGCCTCCGTCGAGGTCGAGCAGCGGCAGCACCGCCAGCAGCGGCTGGCTGTCGTTCGGATCGCGCCGCCGCGCTTCCGACGAGTCGGACAGCCGGGCCATGCCCGACGCCTGCACCGCAGCCGTCGGCTCCCCGGCGCCTTGGCCGCCAATTGCGCCGTCCAGCTCCTGGACCGGAGCCGGCTCGTCCGCAACGACGCTGTCGACGGTCCTGAGGATGTCGCCGGCCAGCGATCCCGACGAGGTGCGGCCCAGCTCGGACAGCAGCCGACGGGTTTCCGGTCCCGGCTCCGCCCCGTGCCGGGCGGCAAAGGCGGCGTTGCACCGTTCCGCCGTTTGCAGCGCGAGCCCGGTGTCGCCCTGCTGGAGCTGCGCCCGTATCGTCGCCCGCCAGGCCCGCTCGTGCAGCGTGTCCAGCAGGAGCAACTGGCGGGCCGCCGCCAGGGTGCCGGCCGGCTCGCGCTGGCGCAGCAGCATCTGCTCGAACAGCCCGATCGCGTGCTCGCGCAGCCGGTTCCGCTCCCCCTGCAGCCAGGCGTCGAGCGCCGGATCGGTGCCGTTCAGTTCCTCCAGCAACACGCCGTCGATCGGCGGCAGGGTTTCCGCCTGGTGGGCGCTGGCGTTGAGGATCCGCTCCGCATCCACCGAGGTCAGCGCCGGCTTCAGCGCCAGGGTGTGCCGCTCCACCGTGATCACGTCCACGCCGAGCGGCGTCAGCGCTTCCAGCAGGCGGTGGATCTCCTGGCGCAGCGAGGCGCGCGCCTGCTCCTCCGACCGGCGGCTCCACAGCAGCTCCGCCAGGCGGAGCCGCAGCACCGGCCGGCGTCCGGACAGCGCCAGGATGGCCAGCAGGCCGCGCGTCTTGCGGCCGAGCGGCAGCACGCTCTCGTTTGCCAGTGTCAGCGCCTGCATCCGGCCGATGAGGTTCAGCCGAAGCAGCACGGCGTCCGGCCTTGGCAAGCCTGGCCTCAGCGTTTCCAAGCCACCACCTCGCGGTCACGTGTCACGAGATCATCATGCCAGATTTCGGCAACCGCGTCATCGTTGCACAACCGGTCTGGTTTCTCACGTTCGGTCGAGCCTGATCGCAGGATCGCGTCCTCCATCCGAGCCGTCCCGCCTGACGCTGGCCATCACCGGCCGGAACGCCATCCGGGAGCGACGGGTCTCGAATACCCCCTCCCCAGCCATCCCGCCACCGGAGATGGAACCCCGCGCTTGATCCGGGAGCCCAGGCGCAGCATCACCCTGAAGATGGCAGGACGATGACCAACATGGCGGACACCCAGACGCCCGCACTTGAGCGCTCGCGTCGTCCCCGACCTGATCCGAACGAGCGGATCGAGTCTGACGTGGATCCTCGATCCTCGTTGCCGCGCCTGGCCCGGGCGCGTCTGTCAAGCCTGGACCATGCGCATCCCGAACGCCCCTGCGCCGTTCGATCCTTGAGAACCCTCGACTGCCGGAGACGTTCGATGCTCGCCTATCAAGACAGCCCCTTGTTCAAGCCGTTCCAGGCTGGCGCCCTCGACCTTTCCAACCGGATCGTGATGGCGCCGCTGACGCGCAGCCGGTCCAGCGACGAGGGGATCGTCCCGGACTACGCCGCCACGTACTACGCCCAGCGCGCGCAGGCCGGTCTGATCGTGTCCGAGGCCACCAACATCTCCGCACAGGGGCGCGGCTACGCCTTGACGCCCGGGATCTGGAACGCGGAGCAGGTGGCGGCGTGGCGTCCGGTCACCGACGCGGTGCACGCCAATGGCGGCCTGATCGTGTCGCAGCTCTGGCACACTGGCCGCATCTCGCATCCCAGCCTGCAGCCCGGCGGCGCGCTGCCGGTGGCGCCGTCGGCAATCAGGCCGGTCGGCCAGGCCTTTACCAACGCCGGCATGCAGGAGCACGTGACGCCGCGGGCACTCGCGGCCGCCGAGATTGAGGCGATCGTCGCCGACTACCGCAACGCCGCCCGGTGCGCGCGCGACGCGGGCTTCGACGGGGTCGAGATCCACGCCGCCAACAACTACCTGCTGGAGCAGTTCATCCGCGACAGCACCAACCAGCGCACCGACCGCTACGGCGGCTCTCTGGAGAACCGGCTGCGCTTCCCGCTGGAGGTGGCGCACGCCGTCACCGAGGTGTGGGGCGGCGACCGGGTCGGCATCCGCCTGTCGCCCACCACCACCATGCCGGGCGAGACGCCGCTCGACGACAACGTGATGGACACCTACGGCGCCTTCCTGGACGGGCTCGCCCCGCTCGGGCTCGCCTACGTGCACGTGATCGAGGGCATCACCCAGCAGACGCGCGACCATCCGGCGGACGTGGACTTCGCCGCACTGCGCCGGCACGTCACCGGCGCCTACATCGCCAACAACAACTACACGATCGAGCTGGCGGAGAAGGCGATCGCCGACGGCCGGGCCGACCTGTTCAGCTTCGGCCGTTCCTTCATCGCCAACCCCGACCTGGTGAACCGGCTTCGCACCGGAGCGCCGCTTGCCGACGCGCCGAAGGAGTACTGGTACGGCGGCGACTCCACCGGGTACACCGATTGGCCCGCCATGGACGGCCAGGTCCAGCTTCTGGGAACCGTTTGAGTGAAGAAAGCCAGGGGCTTTGCCCCTGGACCCCATGAAGGGCAAAGCCCTTCAAACCCGATTCTTAAAGTAAAGGGGTCTGGGGCCTGAGGCCCCAGCGGGTCCAGGGCAGAGTCCTGGCCTTTCTTTCAAAACTTCCGCGGCGACTCGTTGAGCGGCATGTCGCGCATGTCCGGACCTCGCTCGCCTTCTTCCATGTCGAAGTCGTCGAGCGTGTCCATGGCGACGGTGCGGTCGCCGCCATGGGTCTCGACCTCGTGCTCGCGCGGCCCGGCGGTGCGGTCGATCCGGTACAGCCGGTCGATTCCGGCCGCCTCGGCGTCGTCGATCACCCGGCGTTCCGCCTGCTGCCACGGCATCGGCAGCCCCTCGGTGGTCAGCAGCCGGCTGGTGCGCTCGGTCTGGTCGGCGTCGATCACGATCAGCTCCATCATGTCGTGCTTCGGGTCGTCCTCCTCGAAGCGACGCATCAGGATGATGGCCGGCCCGTCCGGCAGCGGGTCGTGCGGGTCCAGAGTGGTGATCTCGGTCATGTCGTTTCTCCTCGGGGCTAGCAGGGAAACGACGGCCGCCTGCGGCGGTTCAGCCGCCCGGCGCGACCACCATGCAGGGGATGTTCCGGTTCCGCAGCGCGGCACAGGCGCTGCCGGCGTCGCCACGCCCCAGCCCGGCGAGACGGGCGCGGTAGAGCACGCCGTGCCCGAACGGGCTGGTCGGCTGCACCACGCTCTGGCTCCCGGCCAGCAGGGAGAAGTCGGCTTGCCGCGCCATGGTGGTGGCGAACCGCGCCTGCTCGACCGACACGAACGCGCCGACCTGGATCGCCCACGTCCCGTTCGGCCGCACCGGCGCCGCGGCACTGGCCAGCATCAGCGTCGGCCGGGGCGCGTCGTATGGCATCGCCGTCCGCACCGGGCGACAAGGCGAGTCGTAGGCGGCGTCCGGATCGCGGGCGCAGCCGGATGCGGCCGGCGCCGGCGGGGCGTAGGCGATGGCCGACCGGATCGCCACCGGTTGCGGTGCGCCGCAGGGCGAGTCATAGGCCGCGTCGGGATCCCGTGCACAGGTGGCGGCTGGGACCGCCGCCGGTGCGATCGCCGATCGCACCGGCGGCGGCGCCTGGCACGGCGCGTCGGGATCAAAGGCCGCGTCCGGATCGTGCCAGCAGGCGGTCGCTCGCCGGCTGCGTCGGCTGCGACGCACCGGAACCTGGTAGGCGGCGAGACGCACCGGCGCGGCGGTGCCGGCATCCTGCACGTCGGCACCGCCGCCGGAGGCGTAGGCCGCCAGCGGCCCGCTCATCGCGATCTCCGTGCCGAGATGCGGCGCGATCGCGGCGACGTAGTCCACCGTCTCGTTCGGCAATGCCCGCCCTCGCGACAGGTAATCGTCCAGCCGCTGCGGCCCGGCGTTGTAGGCGGCCAGGAACGCCGGCGCGCCGTATTTCCGGTACATCTGGCTGATATAGCCGGTGCCGGCCATGATGTTGTCGTGCGGCTCGAATGGGTCGCTGCCGAGGTCGTATTGTGCTTCGAGATCGGCGTAGGTCGCCGGCATCAACTGCATCAGCCCCATCGCCCCGGCGCTCGAGGTGATCGGCTCGCCGTTGCGGTATTCGTGCCCGCCGGACTCCTGGTGCATCACCGCCCGGATCCAGGCCTGCGGCACGCTGAACCGGTCCGACGCCTGCTGGATGTAGGGCCGCCACGGATCCCCGGGCGGCCCCGGCTCGGGATAGGTCATGCCGCCCGCATAGCCCGTCCGCGCCGCATACCGGCCGCCGCCGCCGCACGCCGCCAGCAGGCACAGCAGCGGCAGCAGCCACAGCAGGCGGGAGGGGACACCGATGGCGGGCGAAGGCGGCATGATCCGCCCATGGTGACCAGCGCCGGACGCCCGATCAACCGGAGCGTGTGCCGCGCGACCGAATCCGCCTCCTTCGTGCCGATATGCCACAGCATCGGCCGCGTCTGGACCGGCCCGGAAGCCCCCGATAGCGTCGAGGGAGGAACCGGAGACGTTGGACTTGGGACGAACGCTGACCGCCTCAATGCTGGCTTTGGTCATTCCGGTCGCGGCCGCCGCCGCGCCGCTGACGACGCAGCAGACCCGCCCGATCGACGACGGCGTGCGGGAATGGCTTGCCCGGACCGGCGCGCCGTCGGTGTCGGTGGCGGTGGTGCGGGACGGCGCGCTCGCCTATGCCCACGCCTACGGCCGGGCCCGGCTGGACCCGCCGCAGGCCGCCACCATCCATACCCGCTACGCCGTCGACAGCGTGTCCAAGGCCTTCACCGCCGCCGCCATGCTCCTGTTGCAGCAGGACGGTCGCCTCCGGCTGGACGACCCGGTCGCACGTTACCTTCCCCGCTTGTCCGGGGCTGACACAATCACGATCCGCCAACTGCTCAGCCACACCGCCGGTTTTCGTGATTATTGGCCGCAGGACTACGTGCCGGTCGAGATGACCCGGCCGACCGGCCTCGACGCGCTGCTGGCGAAATGGGGCACCAAGCCGCTCGACTTCCCGCCCGGCACCGACTGGCAATACTCCAACACCGGCTACGTCGTCGCCGGCGCGATCGTGCAGGTCGTGTCGGGACAGCCGCTCATGCGCGTCCTGCAGGACCGCATCTTCGCGCCTCTGCACATGGACCGGGTGACGGAGGACGATACCGCCCCGCTGTCCCGGAGCGATGCCGAGGCGGTCACCCGCTACGCCCTGGGACCGCCGCGCCCCGCTGCCAAGGAGGCGGCCGGCTGGCTGTTCGGCGCCAGCGAGCTGGCGATGGACCCGTCCACCCTGGCGCTGTGGGACATCAGCCTGATGGACCGCTCCCTGCTGGCGCCTGCCTCCTACGACGAGATGACCCGGCCGGTGATCCTCCGCAGCGGCCGCGACACCCATTACGGCCTGGGCCTGGAGCTTGGCCTGGCGGACGGCCGGCGCGAATGGAGCCATGACGGCGCCGGCTCCGGGTTCCTCGCCGCCAACGCGGTGTAGCCGGACGACAAGGTGGCGGTGGTGGCGCTGACCAACAACGACTGGGCAAGTCCCGGCACGGTGGTGGACCGGATCGCCTTCGTGGTGCTGCCCCCGACCGAGGCGGAAGCCCGCGCCCGCGCCGTGTTCGACGGCTTCCGCCGCGGTACCGTCGACCGCTCCCTGTTCACCGCCAACGGCAACGCCTACCTGACCCCGACGGTGCTGGCCGACCAGAAGGCCGGGCTGCGCGGCTCCGGTCCGATCCGTCTGCTCCGGCTGGTCCGCCAGTCGACGCGCGGCGGCCTGCAGACCCGGATCTGGACGGTGGTCACCGCGTCCCGCACCTTGACCGCGGTGGAGCGCAGCGACCCGAAGGGCGGGATCGAGCAGTTCATGATCAGCGTCCCGGGCGACTAGGCCGCTTCGGCTCGGATCGGACCCGTCGGCGCGAAGGCAGCTCCTCCGTGGCGGGGGCGGTTGGATAAGCTCGACGAGCAGGCGGCCTCGGCAGCTCCAGGAAGGACCGGACTATGGACGACGGCTTCAGCACCTGCTCGGCCGAGGAGTTCGAGCGGATCGTCGACGGCCTGCGCGGCGGCGTGCCGGATGCGGCCCTGTATCAGCGCATGACGACCCTGATGCTCGACATGCCGGAAGCCCGGCGTCTGGCCGGGCTCGACCCGTTCTCGACGGACTACCACGCTGCCGTTCTCGACCTCTACCTGAGCCTGCGGGGCCGGCCCGACGGCGACTACCTGCCGGAGCGGGACGAGGCCCCGGCCTCGGCGGTGCCGGAACACCTGTGGAGCCAGTTGACGCCCTGGAGCTTCCGCGATCCCGCCATGGTGGGGACCCACCTCTACGCGTGGGGACACATCATGCAGCACATGGACCTGGCACCCGGGGGCCGCGTGCTGGAATATGGCCCCGGCAGCGGCCAGTTCCTGCTCATGCTCGCCCGCATGGGCTTCGCCGGCTTCGGCGTGGACGTCGACGCGGTGGCGCTGGAAGGGATCCGCCTGCAGGCCGAGGCGATGGGGCTCCCGGTCGCCGTTGAGCGTGCCCTGTTCGGAGCCGGCTTCGACGGTGAGCGCTTCGACCGCATCGTGTTCTACGAGGCGTTCCACCACGCGATCGACTTCCAGTCCCTGCTGGAGCGCCTGCACGACCGGCTGAACCCCGGCGGACGCGTCCTCCTGTGCGGCGAGCCCGTGGTACCCGACGTTTTCGAGGGCGTTCCCTATCCGTGGGGACCCAGGCTGGACGCGCTTTCGGTGTTCTGCATACGCCGGTTCGGCTGGATGGAGCTGGGCTTCACCCACCAGTTCTTCCTGGAGGCGGCCCGGCGCGCCGGCTGGCAAGCCCGCTTCCATCCGTTCCCAGGTTGCGGCCGCGCCCACCTTTATGTTCTGGAGCCTGGCTCCGCGGCCGAGCAACCAGAGCCGGAACCGGAGCCGAAACCGGACGTTCCGTCGACCCCGAGCGATCCCGGTATCACCCCCGCGCAACTGCAGGCGGAGCTGGAGGCGATGCGGGGCTCCACGTCGTGGCGCGTCACTCGCCCGCTCCGCCTTGCCGGCCGGTTCCTCGGCCGTGGCCGGGGCGGCTCAACCCTGTAGGCGGATGATCCGTGCCTTGGCCGGGCTTCCTCGACGCGCCGACAAGGGCTCCTCTCAGTCCTGTCCGATGTTGGGATGCCTGCGGAACCCGTCGACGACTTTCCGGATGGCGGCGATGACGACCTGGGGCTGTTGGAACTGGATATAGTGGCCGGTGTTCGGCACCACCTGGTTCCGGCCCGCGCTGGACAGGGCGGCGATCCGGTCGTGACCGGCCATCCGCAGTTGGTCGAGAGCCGCGGTCTCCTGGGCCGGAAGATCGAAGCCCGAGCTGCCGTTGCCTGCCGTCAGCACGATCAGCGGCAGATCACCGAATGATCGGGCCTCATGGTCCAGTTCCACGCTGTCGACGTCCTGGCCCGAGCCTCCGGGAGGCAGGCGGAACGAGCCGAGCTCAGACGTCAAGGCGGCCCAGTGGTCGGTGCTCAGGGCCATCTGGTCCAGAACCTTTGTCAGCGTCGGCGAATAGGTTGGATCGTGATCCAGGCAAAGGTCGACCAGTGACCTGGTCGTCGGCAGATGATGCGTGCGTGCCATGTCCAGGCATGAGCGCAGATCCGAAGCGCCCTGAGCCAGGACCTTCGCGACGCCGGGAACACGACTTACCTGCTCACGAGCTTGGCCACCTGTCACCGTGGAAGTGCGCCGAGCCGAAAACGCATATGGCAGCAGCCGCCTGAGGCGTACCTTTGATGATAAGCAGATATGGAGTCTTTCGGGGGATCTATGGCGCTTGAACAGCCTTTTTGTCTGGCACTGTTACTTACAGTTCTAGTTCTCATCTGCACTCGCTTCAAACCGCGGTGGGGCTGGTTGCTACTAGCTGTCGGGTTTTACCTGACAAACGGGATCATGCTCGCGGTGCCGCAACTGGTTCCTAGTCTGCACGTCGGTCATTCGAATTGGACTGGAAAGCTGCTCGCTATCTTGGCCAGTATCTGTTGGTTTCGCTTGACTGGTCTTTTTCGTGAGGAGGTCGGTTTACGGCTACCGACAGGATCGCGCGGGTGGATCATCTCCATCCTTGGGATTTTGCTACTAGCAGCATGCTCGACATGGGAACGGCTCGGTGCTGGCACTCAACTCTATGGAGCTGAAACGTTAGCCTTCCAAGCCATAATGCCCGGGCTCGACGAGGAACTCGTTTACCGTGGAGTACTTCTTGCGCTTCTTGTTCGAAGCTTTACGGCGGCAAAGGGTCGAGTTCTGTCGGCCCTAGTCGTCATCATTATGTTCTGGCTGGCACACGTCGTAAGTATCCGAGCTGGAACAATTCTTATTACAACGGTGAAACCCGACGTGTTGCTGGCGAGCACCCTGTTCATAGTGCTTCGCTTGCTCAGCGGAAGTATTGTCATAACTACCATAGCGCACAACATCGACAACGTTGTGAACGTAGTAGCCTAAGAGGATAACTGAGACACAATTTGCTGATCCTCCGAGATGGCAGGATACCTGGACACTTGCGTAGCTGTTACCATGGTAGCCTCATCTGCTCCTTTCATCGTAAGGCTTAGCAACTTAATCAATAAGACGTCGCTCGCCGGATGGATGCTCTCCAACCGCTCGACGACCCTGATCACGATGGCCAGGAACACATAACGGTTCTCGGCAGGCGACCGTTCGGAACGGCTCCCCTGCCAGCCTACGGGAACGGTCGAGCCCCTTGGGAAACCGACACGGCCATCAAAGATACGATGATCGGCGCGGACAGGGCATCGTTCGGCAACGCCTACAACCTGGGCAGCCTACTGGGAAGCGATGAAAGAAGCAACGAAACCGGCGGCCAGTTCGTCGCACCTCGACATGATTAGCCAACCCTCTCCAATCTTCTGGCATTCAAGCGGTAGACGTGCGCCGTCGGGATGTCGCTTCCAGATCCTCGGCGCCATGTCTCCAATGTTATCCTCCGCTTCGACAGCCGGCCGAGGCGGACCTGCGTTTCCTCCTCCTGCCTTGCTTGCGGTGCCCCGAAGGACGCGGAAGTTCGATGGCAACGGAGCCGAAAGTCGATCCAGCCTTCATCGTCGGCGATCCAGGGTTCGCGCAGCGCTGCCGCCCCATCGGATATGGGCGAACGGGATGCGATTCCGCGAAGGACGCGTTGGAGCGGGTCAGGGTCTCGGCGCGGATGTAGTTCTGCCGCACCCAGCTCAGGCGCGACCGACGGAGCGCAAAATTCTCCGGCCGGCTCGGCGATGTCAGAGGTGCCCGCCTGATCGGGGGCGGACCAGTTCCTATTTTTCTGAGAGCCCGGAGCGAAGCCGGGTGCGGGCCAATAGGCCGCGCGTCGGGGGCGGGGATAAAGGTTCGGAGGGAAACGGGAACCGCCTGACGAACGGTTCCCGCCAAAATCAGCCAGATCGCAACACCGAAGGCCAGCGACGAAGCGGACAGGACCTCCGGGGCATTGTCGCCGGATAACGGTTACGGAGTGGTTTCGGGCATTGCCGCCTTCGCAATCTCGAGCGGCTCCCAGAAGTCGCACTTGTGGAAGGCGGCAAAGCCGGTGCTGTCGGCGGTGGCGCCAGGCACGAACTCGTGCGTCCGGTCCAGGAGCGGCGAGAACGCGCTCCACGGCGTCACGCCGACACCGTTCGGGTTCCCGCCGGCAGCGAAACCGGTCCAGGCGGCGCGCATCTCCACGGCCAGCGCCTGTTCCGCCGCGGTGAGGCTGCCGCGGCTGGCGCCGCCGGTGCCAACCAGGTTCGGCCACAGGAACGGCAGCTCGGTGGTGGTGGTGGCGTCGAGCGGCAGAAAAGGATCGGATGGAAACGACAAGCTGGCCGCGTTCTCGTCGGCGAACTCGTAGGTGTAGACCGGCGCCCGCAGCGACAACAGTTGGTCGTTGAGCAGCGAGATGCAGCTAAAGCCGACATCGGTGAACGCGGCGGAGAAGGCGAGGTCGGGGGTTGGATAAGCGGCGAGCGGATAGATGGCCTCGATCAGCGGCGAGAGCTGCGCGTTGCCCGACACGCTGGTGATGGCGGCCGGGTAGCCGGACGCGGTGAGCGGGGCGCCGGCAAGGTCGAACTCGCCGGCGACCAGGGCGCGCGCCTCGTCGTGGTTGGTGCCGACGATCAGCGGGACCCGCTGTTCCTGGCCGAGGGCGGTGGCCTGGATCGGCTGGTCGGGAAGGATGGCGGTGCCGATGTTGGGCTCGTAGCGGAGCACGTTCTGCGACAGGTATGGCGAGCCCGGTCCTTCCTCGCCAGCCAGGATCGAGGACAGCGTCAGGGCGCGCAGGCAGGAAGCGTCGGTGGTGCTGGTGCAGCCGACACCGGTCGCGAACGCGCTGCCTTCCGCGTCGGCGACGGCCAGCGTCGGCAACTGCACGCCGTAGGCGCCGCTCTCGACGATCGCGCGCGCGAATAGGCCCGTCGCGCCGGGCGAGACCAGGTGGTCGGTGATGTCCTGGCCGCCGGAGCCCTGGCCGAACACGGTGACGTTGTCCGAATCGCCGCCGAAGCCGGCGATGTTCGCCTGCACCCAGCGCAGCGCCGCCTGCTGGTCCATCAGGCCGTAGTCGCCGGAGGCGTGGTTCGGGCTTTCGGCATCGAGGGCCGGCGTGGCGAGAAAGCCGAGGACGCCGAGGCGGTAGTTGACCGTGACGACCACCACGCCGTCGGCGGCGAGGGCGGAGCCGTCATAGGAGGCGCCGGTGCCGACCTCGTTGCCGCCGCCGTGGAACCACACCATCACCGGGCGGTGCTGCGCGCCGGACGTGGGGGCGTAGACGCTGAGGTCGAGGCAGTCCTCGGACTGGTTGGCGGTGTTCAGCGTCGGCGCCAAACCGGCTGCGGCCGGGTTCTGCGGGCAGGCAGGGGGAAGCGCGTCGGCCGACAGCACACCGGTCCAGCTCGTCGGGGCGGGCGGGCGCCAGCGCGAGGCGCCGATCGGCGGGGCGGCGTAGGGGATGCCGAGCCATTCCAGGGCACCGGCAGTCGACACGCCCTGCACCGCGCCGCTTGTCGTCTGCACGGTCGGACCGGTGGTGGCGTGGGCACGGCGCGGATCGGCCGTAGCTCCGAAAGCGAGCGCGGCCGCGAGGACCGTGCACAGGCGGTGATCGATCATGGTCGGGAGTTTTCCGGTTCTGGTGATGGTCCCCCGAACGCGACGGACCGCGTCCGGATCATCGTCGAGCAGGCGCGAAGGAGTGGGTATCCGGACGGCTGTGGCTGAGCGCCGGTAGCACCCTCACGCCCAAAGAACGATCGGCACAGTGTCGGTCCGCGTTAGCACATCCAGCGTTCCGCCATCGCCGACGACCCGCTCCACGTGATAGAACACTTTTGCATCCAGCTCCCCGTGAAGACGTCCGGATCGGGCCTGCCCCGTTCCTGAAACAGGTCCCGTTCCACCGGGACGCCGGGCCTACAACAGGCACAGCGCCACCAGCTCGCGGCGCAGCTTGGGCGGCAGCTCGTCGCCGCCGGCCACGTTCCCCGCAAGGTCCGCCGGCGCGTCGGCATGGGCGAGGTAGCGCCAGCCCTGGAACGCCCGCACGCTGCGCGGCACCACCGCGACCACCGGCCCGTCCAGCACCACCCCGGTGCAGGGCGTGCCGTCGTCGCGATGGTCCTGCACGATGTCGTGGATCGCCTGCCGGCACAGCAGCAGCCCGGCGGTCACCCAGTAGATTGAGCCGCCCGCCAGCAGCTCCTCCGAGCGCCTGGGAAAGGCGCGCGTGCGGAAGAACGGCCGCCCGCCATGCGCGCCGGTTTGGAGCGACCGGGCTACCTGCCGCTCCCCCAGCGCGTCCGGCGTCGCGACCCCGACCGCCAGCTTGATCAGGTTCAGCGGCATGGAACACCTACCAGGGCACGACCTTGTTCTGGTGGGTCACGAACGCCACGCCCGCCTGCCCGCGGCGGGCCTCCAGCATGTCGGCGATGCCGCGCGTGCTGGTCTCGACGTCGAGCGGCGCCTCCGGCCCGCCCATGTCGGTCAGCACCCATCCCGGATCGACCGCGAGGTAGCACAGCCCATCGGCATGTTTCCGCGCCGCCAGCGAGCGCAGCATCGTGTTCAGCGCCGCCTTGCTGGCCCGATACGCTTCCAGCCCGCCGCTCTCGTTGTTCGCGATGCTGCCGAGCCCGGATGTCATCACCGCCACCGTGCCCCCCGGCGGCACCAGGCTGCCCAGCCGCTCCACCACCCGGATCGGCCCCAGCGCGTTGGAGCGCAGCACGTGCATGAACATCTCGTCCGACATCTCGGCCGCCGGCTGCGCCGGGTTGTGCGTGACACCCGCGTTGACGAACAGCAGGTCAAGTCGCGTCCCGGACAGCCGGTCCGCCAGCGCCGCGATCTGCTCCGGCTCCGTGACGTCCAGCGTCTCGATCGCCAGCCGCCCGTCGGCCTCGGCCGCCAGCGCGTCCAGCGCGTCCGACCGGCCGCGCACGGTCGCGATCACCCGCCAGCCGCGTTCCAGATGCCGCTGCACCAGCCCGAGGCCCAGCCCGCGCGACGCGCCGGCGATCAGGACGGTGGATGCTTCGGACGACGTCATGCGCGCTCCTTCAATGCCCGGGTGTCCTCTGCGCGTCCCTCACGAGACCGTTCGGGAACCGCCTCGTGTCGACCCGCTGCACCATCGTGACCGGCCGCAGCCGATCCCCGTCGGTGCGGATGCCGTCGGCGGGACGTGGATACGGCCATAATCGAGGCCGTCGGCCAGATCCACATCCGCGAGCGAGTCCGCCGATCTCGTGATCAGGGTCGGGTCGGCTGCGACCATCTCCCCGGTCGCCGGCAACAAACCCCGGGGCCGCTCCTCATGTACCGTCAACGACCGGTCACCGCACCAGCGCGCCCAGCAAGGCGTCGAGCCGCATCCGCCCCGCCTGGGTCGCCACGAGGCAGCCCCCGTCCCAGCGCAGGTAGTCGGCCTCGACCGCCGCCTCCAGGATCTCCGGCTCCAACGCGTCCGGCAGCGCCGTGCCGGTGCGCGCGGCGAAGCGCCCCGCGTCGATCCCCTCCGACAGACGCAGGCCCATCAGCAGCATCTCCCGCGCCGGCTCCGGCGCCACCAGCCTGGTCTCCTCGGTCAGGCCGTGGCCGGACCGCTCCACCCGCTCGGCCCATGGCTCCGGCGCGCGGTGCCGGCGTGTGGCATAGATCGCGGGCAGCCCATCGGGCCCCGGCCGTGTGATCCGGCCATGCGCGCCCGGCCCGATCCCGAGATAGTCGCCGTAGCGCCAATAGGCTAGGTTGTGACGGCTTTCGCAGCCGGGAGCGGCATAGTTGGACACCTCGTAGGCCAGCAGCCCGTGCCTCGCCGCGACGGCAGCGGTTTCCTCGTACAGCGCCGCACCCAGCTCCGCTCCCGGCATCGCGATCAGGCCCTGCCGGTGCAGCGCCTCGAAGCGGGTGCCGGGCTCGATCGTCAATTGGTAGAGCGATAGGTGGTCCGCCGCCAGCGCCAGCGCGCGGTCCAACTCCGCCCGCCAGGCCGGCAGGTCCTGCCCTGGACGCGCATAGATCAGGTCGAACGAGATACGCGGAAAGATCTCCCGTGCCAGCTCCAGCGCCGCGATCGCTTCAACCGCGGAATGCGCCCGCCCGAGCACGCGCAGCGCCTCGTCCTCCAGGCTCTGCACCCCCAACGACACCCGGTTCACCCCGGCGGCGCGGAACCCGCGCAGCCGGCCGACCTCGACGCTGGTCGGGTTGGCCTCCAGGGTGATCTCCAGGTCGGGCAGGGGACGGAACAGCCGGCACGCGTCCTCGATCAGCGCGGCCACCGTGTCGGGCGCCATCAGGCTCGGCGTGCCGCCGCCGAAGAAGATCGACGCGAGCGGCTGCGGGCCGATCCGCGCGGCTTCGGTGGCGAGCTCGGTGCGCAGGGCGTGCGCGAAGCGGGTCTGCGGGATCGCGTCGCGGACGTGGCTGTTGAAGTCGCAGTAGGGACACTTGGCCAGGCAGAACGGCCAGTGGATGTACAAGGCAAGGCCAGGGCGCTGCCCTGGACCCGCCAAGGGCGAAGCCCTTGGAACCCGATCGTTGGACATGAACGCTAGATGGCGACGCGGACGCCGAGTTCGACCACGCGGTCGGACGGGATGCGGAAGAACTCGATCGCCGGCACGGCGTTGCGCGCCATCAACAGGAATAGCGAGATGCGCCACAACCGCATCTTCGGGATGGTGCCGCGCACCAGCACCTCGCGGTTGACGAAGTACGAGGCCTGCATCGGGTCGAAGTCGACGCCCTGCGCCCGCAGGCCCTCCAGGGCGCGCGGCAGGTTCGGGCTTTCCATGAAGCCATAGCGCAGCGTGACGCGGTGCATGCCCGGCGCCAGCTCCTCGACCAGCATCCGGCCGCCCGGATCGGCTTCCGGCTGGTCCAGGTTCTGCGCGGTGACGAACAGCACCCGCTCGTGCAGCACCTTGTTGTGCTTGAGGTTGTGCAGCAGGCAGGCCGGCACGAACTCGGCGTTGGCGGTCAGGAAGATGGCGATCCCGGGCACACGCAGGGTGCGCGACTGCGGCAAACGGGCCAGGAACGAGGCCAGCGGCATGCTGTCCTGCTTCCAGCGCGACAGGATCAGGCCGCGCCCGGTCTTCCAGGTGGTCATCAGCGTGGTCAGCACCACGCTCAGCAGCAGCGGCACCCAGCCGCCCTGCAGGAACTTGAGCGCGTTGGCGGAGAAGAAGGTGGCGTCGATCAGGAAGAAGGCGCCGAACGTGCCGAACGCGGCGAACCGCGACCAGCGGTAGACGCGCCGGAACACCACCGCCGCCAGCACGCAGGTGCACATGAAGGTCCCGGTGACCGCGATGCCATACGCCGAGGCGAGGTTGGCCGAGGACCGGAACGCCAGCACCAGCACCACCACGCCCACCATCAGCGCCCAGTTCACCTGTGGCACGTAGATCTGGCCTTCCTCGTCGGCGTTGGTGTGCAGCACCCGCATGCGCGGGAAGTAGCCGAGCTGCACCGTCTGCCGCGCGACCGAGAACGCGCCGGTGATCAGCGCCTGGCTGGCGATCACGGTCGCCAGCGTCGCCAGGATCACCATCGGCAGTTGCAGCAGGTGCGGGCAGAGCAGGAAGAACGGGTTCTTGATCGCAGCAGGGTGGGCGATGATCAGCGCGCCCTGGCCCAGGTAGTTCAGCGTCAGCGCCGGCAGAACGAAGCCGAGCCACGCCACCCGGATCGGCGTTCGGCCGAAATGCCCCATGTCGGCATACAGCGCCTCCGCCCCGGTCACCGCCAGCACCACCGCGCCCAGCGTGATGAAGGCGATCCAGCCGTGGTCCCAGATGAACAGCGCCGCGTGGTAGGGCAGCAGCGCGCGCAGGATGAAGGGCTGGCGCGCGACCTCGACCGCGCCCAGCACCCCGATCGCGGCGAACCAGATCAGCATCACAGGTCCGAAGATACGGCCGACGCTGCCGGTGCCGCGCCATTGCAGGCCGAACAGCGCCAGGATCACCACCACCGCGATCGGCAGCACCATGCTGGCGGCACTCGGGATGCTGACCTCGAGCCCTTCCACCGCCGACAGCACCGAGATCGCCGGCGTGATGGTGCCGTCGCCGAGGAACAGGCAGGCGCCGATGATGCCTACCAGCCCGAGTGCGGCGCGCAGCCGGCGGCCGGGCGCCACGCGCTGCGCCAGCGCCATCAGCGCCAGGATGCCGCCCTCGCCGTTGTTGTCGGCGCGCATGATCAGCGTGATGTACTTGACCGTCACCACCAGGATCAGCGACCAGAAGATCAGGCTCTCGATCCCCAGCACCTCCCACCGCGTCGGCGCCGCGTGGTTGCCGATGATGTTGATGGTCGCACTGAGTGCGTAGAGCGGGCTGGTGCCGATGTCGCCATAGACGACCCCCAGCACCGCCATCAGCGAGGCGATCGTCACGCCACGGTTGCGTATCGTGCCGTGGCCGCCGCCAGGTGCCGGCTCGGTGGCGACCTCCGACAGGTTCCCGCTGAACAGCGCGGGGCCGGATGCTCCGGCGATGTCACTCATCCAGCCATGCTCCGGCACCGAGGGCAACGCAGTCTGGAGCCCGACGCTGCCCCATACGACCTAGTTCCGCGCAGGCGCAAGCGCCCCCGCCGCGGGCCGCCCGCCGAAGATCGCGGTGCCGATCCGCACCGAGGTGGCGCCGCAGGCGATCGCCTGCTCGAAATCGCCCGACATGCCCATCGACAGATGGGTCAGTCCATGGACCGCGGCCATCGAGGCCAGCCGTCGGAAGAACGGCACCGGATCGGCCTCCGCCGGCGGGATCGCCATCAGGCCGACCACGCGGTCGCCGAACCGCCGCCGGCACGCGCCGATGAACCGGTCCGCCTCGTCCGGCAGCACGCCGGCCTTCTGCGGCTCCGCCCCGATGTTGACCTGCACCAGCAGCCTCGGCAGCCGCCCGGCCTTCTGCGCCGTGCGGTCCAGCGCGTCCGCCAGCCGGTCGCGGTCCAGCGTCTCGATCACGTCGGCGAGGCGGACCGCGTCGTCCGCCTTGTTGGTCTGCAACGGCCCGATCAGGTGCACCCTGAGCGCCGGCCAGCCTGGCCGCAGTTCGGGGAACTTGGATTGCGCCTCCTGCACCCGGTTCTCGCCGAACACCGCCTGACCGGCGACGAGCGCCGCGGCGACGGCCTGGACGGGATGGGTCTTCGACACCGCGACCAGGTCGACGTCGCTTGCCCGGCGGCCGGCCCGTTCCGCGGCTTCGCCGATCCGCTGGCGGATCCGGGCGAGCGCCGCAGCGATCGGATCGGGAGCGTCCGGCCGCGTGCCCCCCTGCTCTGGTGCCATCATGCGGCGCACGCTCCCGCGGCGTGGGATCCGGGTCAAGCGGCACCGTGCGCCACCCTGGAGCAGATCCCGATCGGGTAAACTCACCTGATCGGGTGAAGATGCTCGTCGAAACAACAGACTAGGGTATTTGAAGTGAACCCGAGCGAACGGAAACTGCTCTCGTGGCATCAGGCTGCCTGGAGCTCGAAGGTCAGCTCCTGCGCCCGTATCCGTTCGTTGCGCGTCAGCCTTTGCCGCAGCCAGCCGCAGCCCGCCGCATCCTCGAAGGCGGCATCCGGCTCCTGCCTGGCCGTCAGCCAGCTATCGCCGCCGCTGGTGCGGGTGAGGGCGGCGATCTCGGGGATCAGCGACTGGCGCAGGCGCGGGCTTTGCGCGTCGAACCAGAGCAGGCAGATGCGGTCCCAGCCGTCTAACGCGGCTTCAAGCCCCTGCAGCCAGCTCGACGCCATCAGGCTGCCGGCACGCCAGGCGTCCAGCAGGGGAAGCGGGTTGGCCAGCATCGCTCCGATCTCGGGCAGCAGCAGCGCGCACTGGCGGATGCAGCGATCGGCCGCCGCCATGATCCGGCCGAGCAGGACCGCATCGGTGCCGCCGCGGCTGAACTGCTCCTCCGCCAGCGCTCTGCGAAGCCTTTGGACCAGCGACAGCAACCGTCCCCAACGGCCGGTCTCGTTCCGCCCGATCTCGCTCGGAAGCCGCGGCGGCGACGGCGCTTCGGACACGAGCCCGGCACCAACCGCGACCGACGCATACCGTAACGAAACCTCTTGCAACGCTTCGGCAAGCGGCGGCCCGCGCCAGCCGAGCCTACCTGCCAGCCTGTTGAAGCCGTCCCGGTCCATGCACCCCACCGCATCCTCCGGACGATCGAAGCCGCCGTGCCGCGCCAGGGACATCAGCAACTGCGCGCGCAGACGCAGGGCGGCGATGTCGAGCGCGTCCTGCGCCTGTCGCGCCGCGTCGGCAGCCTCCCGGCCGGCATGGCCCTCCAGCGCCACCAGCCGTGCCGCCTGACGCACCTCGGCGGGACCGATGCTGTCCAGGCCGGACAGGCGCCCGACCAGCAGCGTGTCGTGCAGGTTGGGTGCTGCGAAGCCGGCGACCACGCTCCAGGCGGCGACGTAGACGCCACGTCCCCCGGACGGGTTCGGCAGCACGAACTCCAGGCCACGCGGGCTGGAACGCAGCCGTACCGCGCCGAGCATCGGTGCCAGGAAGGGAAGATGCACCCCGTCATCGGGCTTGTGCTCCGTCCGGCGGACGCCCGGCACCGCGTCACGGGGCGCCATGGACGCCGGGAGGGGCCGATAGGATCGTGCAGGGGTCGGTATCGACTGCAGGATACCCATGACTCGTCCGCCTTTTGCCGGTCCGCTGCGGCATGGAGCCGCTTCGCGTTTCGAGGTGGAGGATGGCCGAACACGATAAACGAAACGTGAAGCCGCCGCCGGATCACGCCAAGCCGAGCACCTGGATCGCCTTCTCGCTCCCCACCAGCAGCTCGGTGACCCGCATGCGGTCGGCGCGCGTCATGCCGCTCTTGACGCCGTTGCGTACGTAGCGGGCCGCCGCCTGTTCCAGCATGCGGTCATACTCGTCCGCGTCCCCCAGCTTCGCCGCCGCCAGGGCGAAGGCACGCAGTTGCCGCGCGTCCGCCTCGATTGCCAGCACCGCCTCCGTCGGCAAGACCTCAAGTGCCGGCTCCGCGGACGCCTGATCGAGGCCCGCCAGACGCGACTGGAGAGCGTTCTCGAACACGATGCGGTTCTCGGCCGCCAGCCTCTGACGCAGCCGGGCCACCCGCCGCTGTTCCTCGGCCGGACGGTTCTCCAGCTTGCGAAGCTCCTCGACCCGGTCGATCAGGTGGAGGCGCCCGGACAACACCCCGGACAGGGCGGAGGTGTCGAGCTGCTCCGCCGCTGCCTGGTCTGGCTGCGGCGCTTCCATGCGTCCGAGCATCTCCTCGATGGCGCTGTCGAGGCCAGCCTGCAATGGGGTGGGAAGGCCGCCGCGTGTCAGGCTCAAGGCGAGGCGCGCCACCTGGTCCGGCGCCGCCGCGTCGAATAGCAGCCTCAGCACGATGCCCCAGCCGAGCGGTCCGAGCCGCATCGCCTCGGACAGCAGCGCGGTCAGCCCCGACTCGTAGTTTGGATGCTGGCGTGGCGGCAAGGTCCGGATCGCCGCCGCCCGATCCAGCACCAGACGCAGCACCGGGATGAGCGGCATGACCATCGGCACCGTCAAGCCGTTCTGCTTCTGCCAGTCCGGCGTTTCCCAGGCCGGGGGGATCGGGGCGGTGGCAAGACAGGCGGCGGCGGCTTGCCAGAGCGGCATGCCCATCCGCGTGAGCTGCGCCTCGTCGCCCTCGTCGAGCATGGTCGGGACCGACGGGATGCCGTCGCCGGAGCTGAAGATCAGCGCCGCGACGGGGGTCAGGACCGAGCGCGGAATGCTGAAGTCGCCGGGACGCCAGGCCGCTCCGGACGCGATGACCGGATCGAACGGGGTGAACAGCAGACGCGTCCGGTTCATCCGTCGGGCCGGGCGAAGGGCGGCGAGACGCGCACGGACCGGTTCCAGCAGGGCATCGGCCTCGCCGCGCTCCGGCAGCAGATCGATCATGCGCGTGACCTTGAGGATCTTCTCGTCGCTCGCGTTGCGGAACTCCTTCGACAACGCGTGCACGGTCGTCGCAGCAGGCCTGTCGCCGTCAGCCATCGCCATGCTCCAATGCGATCTCGCTCGCCCTGATGCGCTCGTTGCGCTCGACCAGGCCCGGGCCCGGGACGCCGCAGGTCGGTTCGCGTTCCAGCCGTGCCGCCTGCGCCTGCGCCGCGGCGGCGTCCGAGGTGCCCGGCTGGCCGGGACTGCCCTTGCCGGCAGGGGCCGTGTCGGCGTCCCCGGCCGTGGCGGCGGTGGCCAGGCGCACCAGCAACCCGATTTCCGGCAGCAGGCGCAGCCGGGCGGACAGGGTGTCGGCGTCCAGCCAGAGAAGGCAGATCCGGTCCCAGCCATCGAGGGTTTCCTCGACCTGTCGCGCAGCGCCCAGCGCCCCAGCCGGATCGGTCCGCCAGCGGGCGAGCAGAACGGCCGGATCGGCAAGCGCGCGAGCAGCCTCGTCGAGCGTGGCCGCCGCCAGGCCCAGCCAATGCGACACGCCGTTGATCGTCCGGGCGAGAAGGGCGGGTGACGGAGCCGCGTCCTGCGCATGCTGCGCCTGCTCCGCCAGCAGCGCCGGATGCAGCGCGTTCATCAGGCCCAGCAGCCGGTGCGCCCGCCCCTGGGCCCCGATGGGCAGAAAGGTGACCGAAAGCTGATCAAGCGCGTCAGACAGCGCGGACGGGTCCCATCCGAGCCGTCCGGCGCCGGCGATGAACCCTTCGGTGACGATCCCGGGCCCGGCATTGCCGAGGCTTGCCAGGATGCGGCCTTGTTCCGGGCCTGGGATGGGCGATCCCTGGATGAGCGCCAACAGGAACGTCGCCCAAAGCCGCAGCGTCTGCGCCTCGATCTTAGTCTGTGACCGGGTGGCCGCCTCCGCGGCTTCCCGGCCGGCATACCCTTCGGCCGCCACGCTGCGTGCCACGTTGCGCACCGCCGCCGGGGTGAGGCTCTGCATCTCCTGCAGCCGCTTGGCGAGAACCGTGTCGTGCAGCGTGGGGGCTGCGAGCCCCACCGCCTGCGCCCAGCTCACCACGTAGGTGCCACGGCCGCCGGACGGGTTCGGCAGGATGAACTCGATCCCGTTCCGCTGCCGCCGCCCGCGCGCGCCGGCCAACTGGGGGGCCGTGAACGGGATGTGCACGGCTGCGACCGGCGCGGTGGCACGGGACTGCACCGTCCAGGCCTGCGTTGTCATGATGTCCAGCCTGCCCCGCCCTGGTCCGCCATACGGCCCCATGCCATCTGTCGACGGACATTGTGTTCCGGGACGCATGAACGAACGATTAAACCCAGCCGCCGCCGGCACTCCGGGATCCGATCCCACCCGCACCGTCGCCTTCGACGTGCTGGTCGCCGTGCTGGAGCGGCGGCGCCCGCTCGAGGACGCGCTCGACGCTGCTGATCCGGCCGGGTCCGGCGTCTCGTCGCGCGACCGGGCGGCGGCGCACCGCCTCGCCGCTGCGGTGCTGCGACGCATGGGCACGCTCGACGCGGTTCTGGAGCCGTTCCTGTTCAAGGCGCCGCCGCCACGCGTCCGCCTGGCGCTGCTGATGGGCGCGGCCCAGTTGCTGCTGCTCGACACGCCGCCGCACGCCGCGGTCGGCACCACGGTGTCGCTGCTGCGAGCGTGCGGGTTGGCGCCGTTCGCGGGCCTCGCCAATGCGGTGCTGCGCCGCGTCGCCGCCGCGGGCATTGCGGCGCTGGCGGGACTCGACGGTCCCAGGCTCGACGTTCCGGCCTGGCTGTGGTCGTCCTGGGGCGGTGCCGCGCGGCAGATCGGCGAGGCGCTGGTGCGGGAGGCGCCGCTCGACCTGAGCCTGGCGCCGGATGCCGCCGTCCCGGAAGGCGGCATCGTCCTGCCGACCGGCTCGGTGCGGTTCCCCGCCGGCACCTCCGTGTTCGGGCTGCGCGGCTACGACGACGGCGCGTTCTGGGTGCAGGACGCGGCCGCGGCCCTGCCGGCGCGCCTGCTGGCGCCGCGGGCCGGGGAGCGGATCGCCGACCTTTGCGCGGCCCCGGGAGGCAAGACGGCACAGCTCGCCGCTTCCGGCGCCCAGGTGGTCGCGGTGGAGCGTGACGAACGCCGCATGGTGCGGCTTCGACGCAACCTCCTCCGCCTCCGGCTCGAGGTCGACGCGGTCGCGGCGGATGCCGCCACCTGGATCCCGCCGTCATTGTTCG
This sequence comes from Lichenicola sp., assembly GCA_965198655.1. Classification (GTDB taxonomy): domain Bacteria; phylum Pseudomonadota; class Alphaproteobacteria; order Acetobacterales; family Acetobacteraceae; genus Lichenicola. The sequence goes on from OZ240668.1 coordinate 1,209,452, forward strand.
ACGCGGTGCTGCTCGACGCGCCGTGCAGCGCCACGGGAACCGTCCGGCGCCATCCCGACGTGCTCCGGCTCAAGCGCGCGTCCGACATCGCCCCGCTGGTCGAGGGGCAGGACCGGCTGATCGCGGCAGCCGCCCGGATGCTGCGTCCCGGCGGCAGGATGGTCTACGCGGTCTGCTCGCTGCAACCCGAAGAAGGCGAGCTTCGGATCGAATCGGCGATCCGGCTGGGCTTGCGTCCCGATCCCTTCACGACGGAGGAGCTGGCGGCGCTGCCGGACGCGCGCACGCCGGAAGGGTGGCTGCGCACCCATCCGGGGCTCTGGCCGGAGCTGGGCGGCATGGACGGCTTCTTCGCGGCACGCTTCGTGCGTGCCTGATGCGAGCGTGCCTGATGCGAGCGTGCCTGATGCGAGCAGGCCTGATTCGGGGCCGTCCCGTCTTGCGCCCGGCGCGTCACTTGCTGCTACAAGCCGGTCATGTCCGTGACATCTCCCAGACCGGTCCTCGTGGCGCCCAGCCTGCTCGCCGCGGATTTCGGCAGGACGGCCGAGGAGGTCGCGTCGGTCGAGGCCGCCGGCGCCGACTGGCTGCATCTCGACGTCATGGACGGCCATTTCGTGCCGAACCTGTCGTTCGGGCCGCAGATGATCAAGGCGCTCCGGCCCCGATCACGCCTGCCCTTCGACGTCCACCTGATGATCGCGCCGGTCGATCCGTTCCTCCACGCCTTCGCCGAGGCGGGTGCTACGCACATCCACCTGCACGTCGAGGCCGGGCCGCACACCCACCGCTCGATGCAGTTGGTGCGCTCGCTCGGCGTGAAGGCGGGGATCGCGCTCAACCCGGCGACGCCGGCGGAGGCGATCTCCGCCGTGATGGACGTGGCCGACCTGATCCTGGTGATGACGGTCAACCCCGGCTTCGGCGGGCAGCGCTTCCTGCACAGCCAGTTGGACAAGATCGCGCGGCTGCGGCGGATGGCAGACGCGACCGGCCGCGAGGTCCCGGTCATCGTCGATGGCGGCATCGACCCGCACACCGCGGCGCTGAGCGTCGCCGCCGGCGCCGACACCCTGGTCGCCGGCACCTCCGTGTTCGGGCAGCCCGACTACCAGGCTGCGATCGCGGCGCTGCGTGCGGCTGCGGCCCGCGGTCCGGACGCGTCCGGAGCCGGTCGTGACGAGGCCTGAAGGCCGGAGCGGGACCGGCTGCTGATGGCGATGCGCGACTGGACCCGCGACGCCCGCCTGTCCCTGATCCGGCTGCCGGGCCTGGGCGGCGGACGCGTTCCCGACGCGCCGTCGGTATCGATCCGCGACCTGTGGCCGGGCGACACCGGACGCGGCGCCCGGCTGATGAAGGGCGAGCTCTCGTTCTCCGGCGCGGTCGGCCCGCTCCGCCCGGGGCGGGACGATGGGCAGTCCGCGCCCGGCGGCCAATGGGGCGACCCCGCAGTGCCGCCGCTGCTGCGCGCGCACGCGCACGGCTTCACCTGGCTGCGCGACCTGCGGGCCCTCGGCACCGATGCGAGCCGCCTGCGCGCCCGTGCCCTGGTGTCGGACTGGCTGGCCCGGCCGCCGATCGATCCCGCCGCACGCATGCCGCAGGTGGTGGCGAACCGGATCACCGCCTGGCTCGCGCATTACGACTTCTTCGCCGCCACCGCCGACGACGCGTTCAGGCAGCGGCTGATGGCCCGTCTGATGGCCGACGCGCGCACCCTGGCCGCCAGCGTGCCCACCGCGCAGCACGACCACCGCGCCCTGACCTGCCTCAAGGGGCTGCTGGCGGCGGCGGTCGCGATGCGGGAACAGTCCGGCTTCCTGACCCGGGCGATGCGCCATATCGGGCCGGAGATCGGCCGCCAGGTGCTGGCGGATGGCAGCCATGCCGAGCGCAGCCCGAACGCCCAGTTCAACGCCCTGCGCGAGCTGGCCGAGATCAGGGCGCTGATGCAGACGGGGCAGATCGGGCCGCCGCTGGCGCTGGCGGCAGCACTCGACCGGATGAGCCCGGTGCTGCGCGCGCTGCGCCACGGCGATGGGGGCTTGGCCCTGTTCAACGGCAGCCACGAGGAGAACCCGGTGCTGGTCGACCTCCTGCTGAGCCAGGCCACGCGCGGCCGGGTGATCGCCACCGCCATGCCGGATGGCGGGTTCGTGCGCATCGCCTCCGGACGCAGCCTGCTGCTGGTCGATGCCGGGCCGCCGCCGCCCGCCGGGTTCGACGCGACCGCGCATGCCGGCACCTTGTCGTTCGAGATGTCGTGGGCGCGCGAGCGGCTGATCACCAACTGCGGCACCGGCATGCTGCCGGCCTGGCGCGACGCGCTGCGCGCCACCGCGGCGCATTCCACCCTGTCGGTCGCCGACACCAGCTCGTCGGAGCTCCGTGCCGGCGCCGTGTCGCGACGCCCGGCGCACGTCACCCTGGACCACCGCCAGGCCACCGGCGCGCACTGGCTCGACCTCAGCCATGACGGCTACATGCCGAACTTCGGCGCCGTGCATCACCGGCGCATCTACATCGCCGACGGTGGCGAGGACATACGCGGCGAGGACTCCCTGGTCGGCCGCCCGAACCGCTTCGTGCTGCGCTTCCACCTGCATCCCGCGGTAAAGGCGGTGCGCGAGCGCGACGAGCCCGGATCGGTCGAGGACGGGGGCGGCGCCGTGCTGCTGACGCTGACGTCCGGCAATGTGTGGCGGTTCCGGGTCGATAGCGGGCGGCTGTCGGTCGAGGAAAGCGTCTACCTCGGCGGCGACAGCCCGCGCCGGAGCCTGCAGATCGTGATCGACGTTGCGCCGCAGGCGGCGGAGGCCGAAGCGGAGGTGGGGGCCGACGCGCTGTCGCCCGCGGAGGAACCGGGCGCTGCCAAGGCGATCCGCTGGGCGCTGATCCGCGCCGAGGCCTGATCGACTGCGCGCCACCGGCAGGTGAGGATCCTCGAGGTCACCAACGTCGACTTCTCGCTGCGGCACTTCCTGCTGCCGCTGATGCGGGCCCTGCGCGCGCGCGGGCATGAGGTGGTGGGGGTGTGCGCCGAGGGCGCGCTGCTGCGCGACGTGCGTGCGGAAGGGTTCCGTGTCGAGGCGCTGCCGCTGGCGCGCAGCCTGTCGCCGCTGGCGCAACTGGACGCGTTCCGGTCGCTGGTCCGGCTGATCCGGCGCGAGCGGCCGGACCTCGTGCACGCGCACATGCCGATCAGCGGCGTGCTGGCGCGGCTGGCGGCGCGGATCTGCGGCGTGCCGGTGGTCGCCTATACCTGCCACGGCTTCCTGTTCAACCAGCCGGGTCCGCTGCCGCGTCGGCTGGTGTCGCTGCTGCTGGAATGGCTGGCCGGCCGGGTCACCGACCGCTACTTCACGGTGTCCGACGAGGAGGCCGCCGACGCGCGGCGCCTGCGCATCCATCGCGGCGCGGTCGGCATCGGCAACGGCCGGTCGCCGGTTGCCTTCCATCCTGACCTGCAGGAGCGGGCGGAGGTGCGGGCCTTGTTCGGGATCCCCGACGATCGGGTGGTGGTGATCGTCGTGTCGCGGCTGGTGCGGCACAAAGGCCACCCGGAGCTGCTGGCGGCGATGGCGCAGGTGCCCGACGCCGAGCTGTGGGTGGTGGGCGACCGGCTCGCCTCCGACCATGGCGAGATGCTGGACGCCGCGTTCGCGGCCGCCGCCCGGCCGGACGCGCTGGGCCCGCGCCTGCGCCGGCTCGGCTACCGCACCGACATCGCCGCCCTGCTCGGGGCTGCCGACATCTTCGCCCTGCCGAGCCACTTCGAGGGGCTGCCGATGTCGGTGATCGAGGCGATGCTGTGCGGCCTGCCGGTGGTGGCGACCGCGATCCGCGGTCCGCGCGAGCAGGTGGTGGACGGCGAGACCGGCCTGCTGGTGCCGCCGCGCGCGGTGGACGCGCTGGCGGCGGCGCTGCGCCGGCTGGCCACGGACGCGACGCTTCGGCGCCGGCTGGGCGAGGCGGGACGCAGGCGGGCGCTGGCGCTCTACGACGAGGACCGGGTGGTGTCGCGCACGGTCGACCTGCTCGGCGCCTGACCGCCTCGCCGCCTGATCCCGGGCCTTGGTCGTGCGGTTTTTTCGCCTGTGTAACGGGCATGCGATGGGCCAGACCTGATCGACATCTATTCGGGATTCTTGGAGACAACGATGACGAAGAAGGGTTGATGGGTGGTTGCCTGCTTCGGGTCGTCAGCGGTCCAGTTCGGTCGCCGCAAGCCGGGCGACGGTGAGGCTGGTCGCGGGCGTCTCGCCGCTGTCGATGATCCAGGCCGCCGACAAACCTGCCCACGCCAGCACCCAGAACAGAAGCCTGTCACGCTCAAGACCCGCCAGGTCCGCGACCAACGCCACCCGCGACGCGAACACGTCCGGACGCGTCGCGACTGGTGGCACCGGGTCTGAAAGATCCGGGTTACAGAACAGGTTCGCGTAATCGAAGCCTCGCTCCCCGATCAGACCCTTGGGGTCGATCGCGAGCCAGCCGCGGTCGCCGAAGTCGAGCACGTTGCCATGGTGCAGGTCGCCATGCAGCACCGCGACGTCGCGCGGCGCCGACAGCAGTGTCCGCGCGGCGGCGGCGCTCCTGCTCATGATGCCGCCATGTCGGGCAGCCGCCGGGACAAGGTCGTGGAACCTCGCCTCCAACGGAGTGAGCGCCGGAGGCTGATCGGGCCGTGACGCCCGCAGGTCCCGTGCAGCGGCGCACAGGGCGCGGCACGCCTCGGCGTCACGCCCCGAGCGGGACATCATGGCCAGCGATCGCGTTCCCGTTGCCCGCTCCATGAGGAGGGCGTCGCCCTCCCTCGCTAGAACCCGAGCGGCTCCGGCTCCGTCCCACCATTCCATAAGGGTGCCACCGACCCGCTCCTGCGGATCGGCGGACACCTTCAGCATCGCGGCCGCACCGGCCGCGCGAACCGGCAGCAGCAGGCTGGACGTCGTCAGGACGAGTTCTCCGTCGGCGACCAGGTTCCACTTGACCAAGTAGCCATTAAGACTGTCGGAAGCCAGCCGCCTGAAGCGGCGTCGGATCTCCGACGCGACGGGGCGATCATCCAACTCCATCATGTGCCTCGGCTGCGGACCTGATCGAACTCAAACCATAGAGCATGATCGTTTGATCATGCTCTCTTTGCCTGAAAAGAGCAGCTTTACCAGGCAGGTGGAACCGCAAGGCGGTTCAACCTGACCTGATGCTGCTCTACACCGCCGAGCGCCGAGGCGCATCCATCGGTCGACACCGGCTGCACCGGCAGGCTCGCCGCCGTGTAGGCCTGGACGCGCCCCGTGCCGAAGATCAGGACGCCGAGGCGGGACCTGGCAGAACCAGGCCCCGTCAATCGTCGAGTCCGGTAGAGGCGCTACTTCACCGGCTAAATCCACGGACCTTGAACGCCGCCTCCGACGATCGTGCCGTGCGCGAGTGCTGCGATGAGGATCTGGCCGCGTTCGGTGACATCGAAGAGCGGATCGATGAACAGCGTCGTCTGCAGGACCAGCGGGTTCCTCCCGTCGATCGTCGTGTTGTAGACCGGCTCCGAACCGGTGCCAGGCAGGCTCGACAGGATCGCCTGGGTGACGTCGCTGAAGCCGAACTCCGCCGGCGTGGCGACGATCCTGTCGAACAGGGTGTGAAGATCCAGGGTCTTCACGTCCAAGCCCGTCGCCGTCTTGAACGCGCCGAGCGCGGTCGAGAGCTCGCCGTTGAACTCGTTGACGAGGACCTCCACTCCGGCAGGTGTTGCGCCGCTGGCCTTGAACTCGGCGGTCAGGAAGATCGGTGCGAAGCTGACGTCAGGCGAGTTCGACACCAGGATGTGCCGGGCGCCGAGACTTCGAAGTTGCGTCAACCCCGCCACGATCGCGTTGACGCTGTCGGCGAGGACCTGCGCGGAGTTGGCCTTGCCCGCAAGCGCCAGCTGGCTGGCCAGGAAGATGTCGTTGCCGCCGAAGGTGACGGAGACCACGTCGTCGGGCGAGAAGCGGCCGTGCTGCTTGGCGAAAAGCCGGATCTGTCCGGCAAAGGTGTCGAGCGGCGTCAGGCCTCCGGTCGGGTTGACCGGGCTGAACATGTCGCCGAGGGACCCGGCGGTCGCGCCCTCGTAGGCGAAGTTCTCCTGCTGGGACGGGCTGAAAAGCCCGAAGCTCAGGGCGAGGTCGGTGGTCCATTTCGGACCGTCCGAGAAATCGCCGGTCGACGAGTAGGGCGTCGTCAGATAGCTCGGCGACAGACCGAGCGACTTCTCGACGGCAGCCGCATTGCCGTCGTCGGAAAGCAGGTCTCCGAACACGACGAGGCTGGAGGGCGCGTCGTATCCGGGCCAGCCCGGCGGTCCGCCATGGGCCCCGCCGCCGAAGGTCTGCGCCGGAGCGACGTTGCTGAGCCCCAGCGTCGCCACGGCGGCGAGCAACATCGTCCGGCGTTGCCGCATCGGTCCGGAAGAGGAGACGTTGTCGCTTGCATCCAGCCGAAGACGGGCCGGGCTGCCAATGGATCGTCTTGCAGTCATGATCTTCTCCTGTCGATCGGCAAGCTTTGCGCGATCCGAACGTCAGGGCGGTATCAAGAAGTAGCGTCAATCGGAGCCTGTGCTGCGGGATGATCCCGATCTGCTTGTTCGGGTCTTGGTATCGGCATACGGTCGATCGCTTGCAAGGGTCTGGCGATGCGTGCGCCTCAAAAGGTAAACGACGCTTTGCTGTTCATCACTTTGGCCGACCGCATCGTTGCCGAAGCCAAATCCGCGCGATCCCCAGGTCGTTGACATGGACACCTCGCGCACGCCCGGCGACGTACCGTCGCGGGCTGCCGAGAGCAGGCCGCTGATGCGGTCGATCGTCGAGGACGGAACGCAGGTGTTCCGGATCGCACGGGCGCGGCATGGATCGGGTCGCCGGGAAATCGGCGGCGGACAGGATGTCCCGATCATGGTGGCCTTGTCGGCGTGCTACCACGTCGAACGGCAGACGCAGGCCGGCGTGTCCCGTGGACCCGCCCTGGTCGGCGCGGTCACGGTGATCGATCCGGCGGAGCGCACGATCTTCACCGTCGACGGCGAGGCGCGGGTGCTGCAGCTTTCCGTCTCGCTGCGGTTGATCGAGGAGGCGGCCGACGCGCGCGTTCGCGCCATACGTCCACTGTTCAACGAACATGATGCCCGCATCGAGCGGAGTGCGATGGGCGCGCTGAACGCGTTGCGTATGGACGATCGCCAGTCCGACCTGTTGCTCCACTCGGTTGCCTGTCGGCTGGCCGGGATTCTCGGGCAGCCGGCTGGTGGGACGCCTGCCTCGCGGCGCGGCGGGGTGACCAACACGGCGTTCAAGCGCATCGACGACCTCGTCCGGGCGCGCCTCGACGAGCCGATGTTGTCGCCGCCCTCGCTCGTCGAGCTGGCGCAGGCAGCGGGTGTGAGCAAGCACCACTTCATCAAGGCGTTCCGCGAGACGATGGGGGAAACGCCCTATGCCTGGGTGATGCGACAGCGGATCGAGCGCGCGCGGACCTTGTTGACGCAGCCGAACGAGACGGTGAGCGACGTCGCGTTCCGGACCGGCTTCAGCTCGACCGCCCATTTCGTGGCCTCCTTTCGGCAGCGGCTGGGGGTCACGCCCGGCACGTTCAGGACCGTGGTCCTGACCTGACGGTGTAATTGGAACTGCTCCTTCCCGGGCCACCGCTTCCCGACCCCGGTCACCGGCCACGCGATCTGGCTCCGCCGCGTCGCCAGCCCGGGCCTGCGATGCGTCGAGCCGTGCCAGCTGCGTGGAAACTTCTGGATCAGGATCCTAGACGGTTGGGACGCCACCGATCGCCTCGACATGGACCGGCCCGTCCGGCCGCGTGGCCGCCCAGTAGCTGGCCTGGATCCCGTCGTCATCGATGTCCAGCAGGGCGAAGCCGTGCGCGTAGGCGCCGTCCACCAGGTCGAGCGTCACCGTCGCCGACACGGCCGGCGGGTCCAGGAGGTCCGGCAGCGGCGTGTCCTGGTCCGGCGCGGCCTCGACCGGGACGGCGCCGTAGCCGATGTTGCGCCCGACCGAGACGCCGCGATACGGCGCGTACAAGCGCAGCCGGTGCTCGTGGCCCCAGAACCAGACGTCGATCCGCCCGGCGGCCGACAACCGCTCGTGGCTCGCCATGAGGTTCGGGTTGACCGGGTCGTGGTGATCCTGCGGCCCGATCTGCGCAAAGGCGGAAAACGGTTGGTGGTGGGTCAGGAACACCGTCCGGCCCTCGAACCCGCGCAGCTTGTCGGCGTGCCAGAGTTCCTCAGCCGGATCGAGCGCGGTCAGCGCGGTGGCCTCGTCGAACGGGTCGCGGTCGTTCAGGCCGGTATCGGCGGCCAGGATCTGCCAGCTCCGGTCCGGGCTGCGCAGGCAGAAATAGCTGGCCGGCTGCCCGATCTGGCCGAGCAGGCCGTAATAGCCGTGGCCGCCGCTGTAGACGTCGTGGTTGCCGCACAGGGTGAACAACGGCGTGTCCGGCAGCACGGCACGCAGCGGCTGGAGGAAGTTGGCCTGACATTCCTCCGCGGTGCCGGCGTAGTAGATGTCGCCCAGGTGGATCACGGCGTCGGGCGCCTGCTGTGCCAGCAGGGCGGCGACCCGGCGCGCCTCGCGTGTGCCGGTGCCCCAGTCGGACAGCAGGGCGATCCGCATACGCGGCTGCGGCGCGGTCAGCACGAAGTCGTCCAGCCCGGCGTAGCGGACATACGGGATCGGACGCGTACGGAAGTCGGGACCGAGGTCGCGCGCGTAGTCCAGCAGCGTCTCGGCCCAGAGCGGGTCGCATTGCGAGAAGTCCAGCCGGTCGTGCAGCGCCTGCTGCCGGTCGCGGTCGCCGGCGATCGTCGCGCGCAGCAGCTCCAGGCCGAGCTGAGCGCAGTCCATCGCCGGTACGGGCATCCCATGCGGCGGCGCGTAGGACGCGGTCCGACCCGGCCGTGCCGTGCCCGCGATGGTGGATGCGGCCAGCGCCAGCGGATGGCGCGACGGTGCGTCATCGGCGCCGAGCCGCCGGCGCGCCACGGATGCGGCGGCTGATTGCAGCACGGACAGCAGCGGGCTGCGCGCGGTGGGATACCGGCTGGACATGGCCGAACCTAGCTGGCCGGGCCCACGTCGACACGTAGCGTTTTCGTGACGCTCCCCGGCGCCGGCAGCCCGATGCCCGTGTTCAGGCCGGCACCTCTTCCGACACCCCGCGCCACAGGTCGATCCCACCCTCGGTGGCATGCCGGTCGATCGCCTCCAGCTCGGCAGCGGAGAAGCGGAGGTTGGCGAGCGCGTCCAGCGAGTCGTCGATCTGGCTGACGTTGCGGGCGCCGATCAGCGCCGAGGTGACCCGCGGGTCGCGCAGCACCCAGGCGATCGCCATCTGCGCCAGGCTCTGCCCGCGCGCCCCGGCGATCTCGTTCAGGCCGCGCACCCGGTGCAGGTTGTCCTCCGACAGCAGCGTCTGGCTGAACGACCGGCCCTTGGCCGCGCGGGCGTCGTGCGGCACGCCGTCGAGGTACTTCGTCGTGAGCAGCCCCTGCGCCAGCGGCGAGAAGGCGATGCAGCCGGTGCCGAGATCCTCCAGCGTGTCCAGCAGCCCGGTCTCGATCCAGCGGTTGAGCATGGAATAGGAGGGCTGGTGGATCAGCAGGGGAACGCCCTCGGCGCGCAGGATCTGCGCCGCCTGCCGGGTCCGCTCCGGGCCGTAGGAGGAGATGCCGACATAAAGCGCCTTGCCCTGCCGGACCAACTGCACCAGCGCGCCCATCGTTTCCTCCAGCGGCACGTCGGGGCTGGGACGGTGGGAATAAAAGATGTCGACGTAGTCCAGGCCCATGCGTCGCAGGCTCTGGTCGGCGGAGGCGAGCAAGTACTTGCGCGAGCCGCCGGATCCGTACGGGCCCGGCCACATGTCCCAGCCGGCCTTAGACGAGATCACCAGCTCGTCGCGGTGGTGGGCGAAGTCCTTGGCCAGGATGTGGCCGAAATTCTCCTCCGCCGAGCCGTAGGGCGGCCCGTAGTTGTTGGCCAGGTCGAAATGGGTGACGCCGCGGTCGAACGCGCGCCGGATCACCGCGCGCCCGGTCTCGAACACGTCGACGCCGCCGAAATTGTGCCACAGCCCGAGCGAGATCGGCGGCAGCATCAGGCCGGATCGGCCGCAGCGCCGGAAGGGTGCGGAGTCGTAGCGGTCGGCGGCGGGCTGGTAGGTCATGCGGTTCGTCCGGATCGGGGCGGGAGGAAGGCGCACGGCCTTGCGGCCGCGCCGGGTTTGCCGGTAGCTGCAACGCAGGCAGACGGGGATCGTCGCATGACGCAACAGGAGCTGACCGACTGGGCGCTGCGCAACGGCTGGCAGATGATCGGGGGCATGCCGAGCCTGACCAAGCCGTCCAGCCCGAAGGAAGCGATCGTGCGGATGGTGCTCAAGGCCACCGTGGTCAACCTGGAGGTCAAGAAGCCGGCGGGCAAATGGGAGAAGGTGGCGGGAGCGGCCTATGGCGCCGTCGCCGCCGACCCGGAGACCGGGCTGCCGCAGGGACTGGGCTTCGAGACCATCCCGAGCTTCTCCACCCTGATGCGCGAGAACAAGGACCGGCAGGTGTTCGCGGGCTTCGGCAAGCCGCGCTGATCCTCCGAGGCGTGTCGATGCTCATCGGAACGTGACGCGTCCGACGCGCGGTGATCGCCCGACGCCCGCAGGGCCGAAGAACGAGGGCCTTGGCCAGGCGGCTGCGTTGGTGGATTGTGCTATCACCATACGTGGGCGCGGCTCAGGACAATGCACGACACGATCGGGGAGAAGCCAGCATGAAGGTCGACAGCGTTCTGGGGACGATCGGCAGCACGCCGCACATCCGGGCGGCGCGGCTGTTCCCCGAGGCGGAGGTGTGGATCAAGTCGGAGCGCAGCAGCCCGGGCGGCTCGATCAAGGACCGCATCGCGCTGGCGATGATCGAGGCGGCGGAGGAAAGCGGTGCCCTGAAGCCCGGCGGGACCATCATCGAGCCGACCTCCGGCAACACCGGCATCGGGCTGGCGATGGTCGCGGCGGTGAAGGGCTACCGGCTGGTACTGGTGATGCCGGAGTCGATGTCGATCGAGCGGCGGCGGCTGATGCAGGCCTATGGCGCCACCTTCGAGCTGACGCCCCGCGCCGGCGGGATGAAGGCCGCGATCGAGCGGGCGCGGGCGCTGATCGCCGACACGCCGGGCGCCTGGATGCCGCAGCAGTTCGAGAACCCGGCCAACATCGAGGTGCACGTGCGGACCACGGCGCAGGAGATCCTGGCCGACTTCCCGGACGGGATCGACGCCATGATCACCGGGGTCGGCACCGGCGGGCACATCACCGGGTGCGCGCAGGTGCTGAAGCAGCGCTTCCCGAAGCTCAAGGTGTTCGCGGTGGAGCCGTCGGCGTCGCCGGTGATCTCCGGCGGTGCGCCGGCGCCGCATCCGATCCAGGGCATCGGCGCCGGCTTCGTGCCGGCGAACCTGCATCGGGACGTGCTGGACGGGGTGATCCAGGTGGAAGCCGAGGACGCGCGCGAGTGGGCGCGGCGCTCGGCGCGGGAGGAGGGGCTGCTGGTCGGCATCTCCTCGGGCGCCACGCTGGCGGCGATCGCGGCCAAGCTGCCGGAGCTGGCACCGGGTGCCGTGGTGCTGGGCTTCAACTACGACACCGGGGAGCGCTACCTGTCGGTGCCGGAGTTCCTGCCGGGCTGAGGCGCCGCCAGGGCGGCAGCGGAGCGGCAGGAGCGTGTCCGGCTCCGTCCCGATGCCACCCCTTCGCAACATCACCGGTGGCGGGCTACCGCCACAGGACGCTCGTCTGCCGGTTGGAGCGATGTCCCGGCGCCGTCCGCTCGGCGAGGGCGCCGAAGCCGAGCCCGAGCGTGGTCCACATGATGACCTGCATGACGATCGAGTCGAGGCGGAAATCCCACAGCACGACAGCCGGGAAGTCGCCCGGAACCTCGTTGATCGCGGGCAGCACGGCTGCCACCACCACGACGCACAGGGCGTAGAAGGCCGCCGCGACCAGGGCGGACGACCACGCGTCGTGCCGTGCGGACAGGTGCCGGCGCAGCATCGCGGCCCCCACCATGGCGGCGATCGACGACGCCATCATGACGAAATACAGCTCCGTCCGCATGCCGATGGTCCCGGGCTGCCCGACCGAAGGCGGGTTGGCCGGGTATTTGAGGTTCGGCACCAGGTAGAAGGCCACGAAGCCGGTCAGCGCCAGCAGCCCGGACACGGCGCGCGGGCCGAGGGCTACTGCGCGGCCGTTGGCGAACGCGAACACCAGCGCGAACAGGCCGCCGAACGCGGTGCTGTAGACCATCACGCCGGTCAGCAGGCCGTAGCTCGCCTGCATCGGGCGGCTGACCAGCTCGGGCTCGGGCACGTCGTGGATGCCGCGGGCGAGGTCGGCGCTGGCCCTGGCGTCGTTGGTCGCGGTCTCGAAGGCGATGGCGCGGTCGACCTGCGGCTCGGCGAGCACCTTGGCGAAGCCGAACACCAGCAGGCCGGCGACGAAGCCCACGATCATCCCGCGGATCAGCAGGGTTCCGACCATGACGGACCCGTCTCGCTCAGTGGCAGGGAAACCCAAGCAGATGGCGGCTGTCATGCACCCATTCGTGCACATACATTCCCTTGACCAGGAACGTCGCGCCCTCCTCCGCGCCGACGAAGTAGATCGCCAGCAGCATGAGGGCGCCGAAGATGATCCAGGGCAGGATCTCGCGCACCGGGATCGGTGCGGCGGCGTCGGAACCCAGGGTGGTGTCGGACATCGGCAGGAACTCCACGGGATCGAGCGTCCCGTCGGGTTGGAACGAGGCCATGGTCAGGTCTGACTTTCGGGGGAGCCCGGGGGGCAGCCCTCGATCCACAGTAGCGCGACCGTGCCGGGATCACGCCGGCTTCCATCTCCATGACCGGCACCGGGTAGAGACCGGTGCCGGCCTGCTGTCAAACGGATCCCCGTCGGGATGAGCCTCCACCTCACGCTGGTCGCCCACGCCGCCACCAGCGCCACGCGGCGAGCGGCGTTTCCAGCCGACGAACCGCTGGAGCCGTCCAGCGCGGCGAAGGCGGCGGCGCTGGCGGGCACACTCCGACGGGTCGACGTGGCTTGGACCAGCCCGGCGCTGCGCGCGGTGCAGACGGCCGCGGCACTCGGGCTGGACGCCACGGTTGATCCGGCCCTGACGGACATCGACCTGCGCTCCTGGTCGGGACGGTCGCTCGCCGAGGTCCAGGCCGCGGACGCCGCCGGCTTGTCACGATGGATGGCCGATCCCGAAGCTGCTCCGCATGGCGGCGAGTCGGTGGTCGATCTCCTGGCCCGGGTCGCGACCTGGATGGACCGCATGAGCGGCCGCGAGGGACGCATCCTGGCCGTGACCCATCCCGCGTTCGTCCGCGCCGCCATCCTCACCGCACTCGACGCCAACGCGAGCGCGTTCTGGCGCATCGACGTCGAGCCGCTGTGCTTCGCGACGCTGCTTCGCAGCTTCAGCCATTGGACGCTGCGGGGGTTGGGGTAGGAAGCAAGGCCAGGGCGCTGCCCTGGACCCGCTGGGGCCTCAGGCCCCAGACCCCTTTTACTTAAGAATCGGGTTTAAAGGGCTCTGCCCTTCATGGGGTCCAGGGGCGACGCCCCTGGCCTTCTCAGATCAGCATCCCGCCCGAGACCTCGATGCGCTGGGCGTTGACCCAGCGGTTGTCCTCGGACAGAAGCGACGCGATCATCGGGCCGATGTCGTCCGGCAGCCCGGTCCGGCCCAAGGCAGTCGCGCCCGCGACCTGCTTGTTCACCTCGGGGTTGTCGCGGACCATGCCGCCGCTGAAGTCGGTGGCGATGGCACCCGGCGCCACGGTGTTGACGGCGATCCGGCGTGGCCCGAGCTCCTTGGCGAGGTAGCGGGCGAGAACCTCGACCGCGCCCTTCATCGAGGCGTAGGACGCGCTGCCGGGGAAGGCGAAGCGGGTGAGGCCGGACGAGATCATGACGATCCGGCCGCCATCGTTGATCACCGGAAGCAGGGTCTGGGTCAGGAAGAACACGCCCTTGAAGTGGACCTCGTAGAGGTGGTCCAACTCGGCTTCTGTGGTGCTCTCGAAGGCGTTGTGGTGCGAGGTCCCGGCGTTGTTGACTAGAAAGTCGAAGCGCTCGTGGCCGAGCCGCGCCAGCGCCTCCCGCACCCGCTGCACGAACGGTCCGAAGCCGGCGATGCGGCCGGTGTCGAGCTGCAGCGCGATCGTGCGCTGCCCGGCCTCGGCCGCCAGGCCGGTGACCGCCTCGGCTTCGGCCTGGTTGGTGTTGTAGGTGAAGATCGAGTCGACGCCGCGCCGCGCGAGAGCGAGCACGGTGCTGCGGCCGAGGCCGCGGCTGCCGCCGGTCACGAGCGCGATCCGGGGTTCGGAAGGGGAATGGTTCAGCGACATGACGTGCTCCGCGGCTGGTGTGGCCGGCGGGAGCCTCGCCTAGGTGTCCAGCGCGGTGAATGCCGGAACCATCCAAATTCTTGCCTATTCCTGCCTCACAGCGCATGACATCGAGCGCTTTGGGAAGGCACGCCATGTCGGATCTGCTGCTGGAAGCGGTCGAGCGTCACGCGGCCGGGGTCGGGACGGACCGGTTCGCCGCCACCGTGATCGACGGGGTCTGGATCCTGCGCGCGGACGGCGAGACGCAGCCGAGCCACCTGGTGTTCAAGCCGGTGCTGTGCGTCGTGGTCCAGGGCGCGAAGTGGACCACGTTCGGCAACCGGCGCTTCGACTACCGCGCCGGGCAGGCGCTGGTGGTCAGCGTGGAGATGCCGGCGGTCGGCCGGGTGACCGAGGCCAGCCCCGACAAGCCGTTCCTGGGCGTGGTCATCGCGCTCGACGCCGCGTCGATGCGCGAGGTGCTGGACGGGCTGGATGCGCCTCCGCCCGCCGGCGACGATCTCCGGCACGGCGTGTTCGTCACCGAGTTCGACGGCCCGCTGGCGGATTGCGTGCGCCGACTGGTCTGCCTGCTGGACACGCCGCGGGCGATCGCGCTGCTGCGCCCCGCCATCATGCGCGAGATCTGCTACTGGCTGCTGACCAGCCCGCAGGGCGGCGCGGTGGCTCGGATGACGCTGGGCCATGGCCATGCGCCCCGGGTGCTCGGCGCGGTGCACGCGCTCCGCGCGCGCTATGCCGAGCCGGTGCGGCTCGAAGCACTCGCAGCGATCGCGCGGCTCAGCCCGTCGGCGTTTCACCGCCAGTTCAAGGCGGTGACGTCGATGACGCCGCTTCAGTACCAGAAGCAGTTGCGCCTGCTCGAGGCACGCCGGCTGATGGTGTCGGGCATGGCCAACGTGGAAGCGGCGGCGTTCCGGGTCGGCTACGAGAGCCCGTCGCAGTTCAGCCGCGAGTATGCGCGCATGTTCGGAACGCCGCCACGGCGCGATGTCGCCACCCTGCGCCTGGCCGCGGCGTGAGAGCCCGTTCGAGAATGCGCTGTGCCGGCGATCCGACGCGCCTTGTCTCGCGCTTCCGGTGCTCACGGCCAGGAGGCCGCTCCGCTCCGGTTCTCGAAAGACGCGCCGGGCACGTTCCGCCGCTGACGCGGCGGAACGCTCTCGCTCAGCACAGCGCCTTCTCGAACGGGCTCTGAGGCCGGATCAGCGCGATCGCAGGGTGACGATGAAGGACAGGGTGCGGCTGTCGGGGGTGTGCCAGACAATGCCGGGGCGGAACGTGGCACCCGGGGCGATACGGTAGCGCCCATCGGCCGGCAGCGGGATGTCGAGCGTGCCTTGGGCCTCGATCCGATAAACGAGGGGGGCGCCTGTCTCGGCCAGCACCGTGACCGTGGTCGCCGGAAGCGGCAGGTTGACGCTGCTGAGGTGAAGCACCGCGCCCCGCCCATGCGTCACCACCAGCCCGCTGCGACCGAGCCAAGAGCGGTCGCCGGACTCAAGCCAGGTCTCGCCGGACAGGGCGGCGTAGCGCAGCGCGTCGGCGGGCGGGACACGGAACGAGGCGACGCCGCCGGTGTCCCGTTCCGTCCAGCCGAGCGCGCGCAGCCCGGCCAGCAGCGCCGGCGCGGTTCCGGGACCGGCAATCACCGCGCTGGCACCGGCGCTGGCGACATAGGCGGTGAGGCCGTTGGCGAAGTCGCCGCCCGGCTCCTCGTGCATCAGGTGCTGCACGAACGGCAGCCTTGCGTCCGGATAGAGAACGAAGCTCAGGTAGCCGCCGGTCTGGCGGAACCGCATCCCGGACTGCCACTGCCACAGCATCGCGGGCGTGGCGGCGCCCTGGCTCGACAGGTAGGGCAGGATCAGCACGGTGGCGTCGCGGCCAAAAAAGGCGGTGACCCGGTCGGGCTCGAAGAAGGGCAGGGTCGGCATCCTGTTCCAGCGGATCGCCGACGGGACAGGTGCCAGCGCCAACACGGCGACGCCCAGGGTCGCGAGGCGCTGCCTGCGGCCGGATGCGGTCCGTGCCCCCGCCTGCCACAAGGCGGCGGCGACGACGGCTCCCAGCCCGACATAGAGCGAGAAGCGGGCCGGCAGCGCGCCCTTGAGCAGCGGCAGGTGCAGTCCGATCCACCACGGCAGCGGCAGCCGGCTGTTCCAGCGGCCGACATGCAGCGACGGGCCCAGGCTGGCCACCACCAGGCCCGCAACCAGCAGCAGCAGGGCGAGCACCAGGCGCTCACGGCCGCGCTCGCGGGCGAGTAGGCCGAGGATGAGCAGCAGCGGTAGGCCGAGATAGCCGCCCTGTTCCGACAGGTTGCCGTCGAACCGTCCGGACAGGGGGGTGAACAGCGCGCCGCCGAGCAGGGTCAGCCGGGTCGGCACGACGAGGTTGAGCAGGTTGGTGGAATAGAACCAGGGCGGGTTGAGGAAGCCCGGGATGCGGTCGGCGCCAGCCGCCATGCGCAGTAGCCAGGGTGACGCCACGACCGCGATCAGTGCCAGCGCCGCCAGCCCTTCCGCGCCCGCGCGCAGCAGGATCGCGCGCATCGGCGGCCGCGACAGCAGCACGAACAGCAGCCAGGCAGCCGAGCCGAAGCAGCAAAAGGTGGCGAACACCTCTGCCGACAGGCCGAACTCGGCCAGCAGCACGAGCGCCAGCCCAAGGATGAACAGTCGCGGCCGGATGCGCTGCTGCGTGCGGATGACCGCCAGCAGGCAAGCCAACGGCACCGGCGCTGACAGGTCGAGGTTCAGGTGGCCCTGCAACTGTCCCGCCTCGAACGGCGAGAAGCCGTAGCACAGGCCGCCCAGTACGCTGGCCGCCAGGGCGCCGCCGCAGCGGCGGACCAGAAGGAAGGCGCAGAACGCGTCCAGGCCCGGCGCCAGCACGGTCAGCAGGTTGAACGACACGTTGGCGCCCAGCGTCAGCGTCACCGGCAGGGCCAGCAGTGCGGCGGTCGGCACGGAGGTGGCCCAGGGCAGGTCATATCCGTCCGGGGCGTAGACGAACGCGCTGTGCAGCACGTCCTGGCCGTGCGACAGCGCCCACGGCCACCAATTGAGGAACCAGACGAAGCTCCAGGCATCGCCGCCCGAGGAGGCCAGCAGCGCGTGCGTCCAGTCCGCGCCGCGGGCGCAGAACGACAGCGACAGCACCAGGTAGAAGGCCAGGACGGCAGCGCCGAACAGGCCGGCTCCGGGACGGGGCAAGGTCGCGCGCATGCGGCGATCTGTTAGAAGGCGCCGACAGGCGTCGCAAGCCGGTTGCGCCCGCTGTTCCATGGGGTCCCCGTGCACCGCCTCGTCTTCGCGCAGCAGCTCCGGGCCGTCGCCGTCGTGTCCGTGGTGCTGAGCCACCTGGTCGGCGTGTTCTGGGCGATGCCGGTGGTGGTCGCGGACCTGACCGGTCGAGCACAACCGGCAGGGCCGCCGCCGGGCTTCGTCCGCTGGATCTTCTGGCCGCACTGGCAGCCGGGCCCGTTCGGGGTGGCGCTGTTCTTCCTGATCAGCGGGCTGGTGATCCCGATCTCGCTGGAGCGGCGCACGGTGGGCGCGTTCCTGGTGGCACGGGTGTTCCGGCTGCTGCCGGTGGCGATCTGCGGCCAGCTCCTGGGCCTGCTGGCGGCGCACCTGCTGGCCGGGCGGTCCGGCCTCGGCTCGCCGCCGGCGGGCACGCTGATCGCCAACATGCTGCTGGTCTACGACTGGTTCGGCATGCCGGACCTGAACACCGTCACCTGGTCGCTCTGCATCGAGGTCAAGTTCTACCTGCTGGCGGCCCTCGCGGCGCCGGCGATCCGGCGGCGCCAGGTGATGGCGGTGCCGGCGCTCGGTGCCGGCTGCCTGCTGGCCGCCCTGGTGACGGGACTGCCGGGACTGGCGGGATCGGTCGCCCGGATGGTCGGGCACGACGCGGTATACCTGTCCTTCATGTCGATCGGCATCCTGTTCTACTTCCGGCTGCGCGGGCTGTTCCTGCCCTGGTTCGCGGTCGCGGTGGCGGTCGGCGGCGCGCTCACCTGTCTGGTCTGGCGGGCGAGCCCGATCCGGGACCAGTTCCCGGTGGTGACCTGGTCCTACGGCGAGGCGCTGGCGGTGTTCGCGCTCGCCTTCGCGCTGCGCCGCTTCGCGCGGCCGCTGTGGCTGATCGACCGGCTCGCCGACATCAGCTACCCGGTCTATATGACGCACACCATGCTGGGCTATGCATTGGTCCAGTTCGCGATGCTGGCGCTGCACCTGTCTTATCTGTCGGCGCTACTGGTGGCCCTGGCCGCGGTGGTGGCGGTGGCGACCGTGCTGCACAAGGCGGTGGAACTGCCCGGCATGGCACTGGGCCGGATGCTGCGGCGCGGCGGGCGGCGGCTGGCGCGCGGGTGAGGCGGCGGCGGGCGGACGCGCGCCCGGATCAGAACCAGCCGCCGTCGACCACGAACTCGCGCGCGGTGACCATGCGGCTGTCGTCGGCGGCGAGCCAGAGCACCATGCGGGCGACGTCGGGCTCGTACAGCCGGTCCGGGATGCACTGGCCGCTCGCGCGCTTGGCTTCCGCCTCCTCGGTCATCCACAGGTCGAGCTGGCGCTGGGTGATGATCCAGCCGGGGTAGACGATGTTGGCGCGGATGTGGTGCGGCCCGAGGTCGCGGGCGAGGCCGCGGGTCAGGCCGATCACCGCGGACTTGGCGGCGGTGTAGGCGGGCATGCCGCCGGTGGCAAGCAGGAAGCTGTTGGAGCTCATGTTGATGATCGAGCCGCCGCCGGCCGCGATCATGTCGGGCTTCACCGCCTGCACGCAGAAGAACTGGTGGCGCAGGTTGGTGGCCATGCGGTCGTCCCAATACTCCGGCGTCACGTCGTCGATGGCGTGTCGGTCGTCGCGGGCGGCGTTGTTGACCAGCACGGTGAACGACCCGCCGAGCTGGTCGCGCAAGGCCGCGATGGCGGCGCGGAGCGCCGGGATGTCGCGCAGGTCGCAGGCGGCGTACCGGACGGGGGCGCCGTCCGGCAGGGCGGCCAGGGTCGCGGCGGCGGCCGCCTCGTCGCGGTCGAGGAACCCGACATGCGCACCCTGCTCGGCGAAGTGCCGGACGATGGAGGCGCCGATGCCGGACGCGCCGCCGGTGACGAGCACGCGCCGGTCGCGCAGGCTGGGATAGGTCGCGAACTGGTCGGTCATCGGCTGCCTTTCGTTGCTGCGGTTTATCGGCCGACAGGCGTCCGGGCGGAACGGCCTGTCACTGGCGCCGGCTGTTCAACCCTTGTCCCTGTCCTGCCGGTTCAGCTCGCCCGCGATCTGCGCGTGGTTCAGCAGCGCCACCATGGCGGTGCCGCCCAGCACGTTGCCGAGGAGGGTCGGCAGGAGGAACCGGAGCAGGTAGTCGGACAGGCTGGCATGGCCGGACACGACGCCGAACGCCGCCTCCGTGGAGCCCGCGATCACGTGCGGGAAGTGGCACACCGACACCGTGTAGGTCAGCAGGATGATGATCAGCGGCCGCGAGGCGCCGGCGCCGGGAAGCAGCCAGATCATCAGTCCGATCAGCCAGCCGGCGGCGACCGCGGTGACCACGGTGTGGCCGAACGGGTGCGCCATGGTCTCGGCCGACAGGACCTGCATGGCTGCCTCGGTGCCGGGCGGGAACAGGCCGTGCACGGCGACGACCGCGCCGAAGATCCAGGTGCCGAGCAGGTTGGCCGCCAGCACCACCGCCCAGACCCGTATCGTGCCGAGCAGGGAGGCGAGCGAGCGGCTGGTCAGGGCGGGGATCAGCGCGGTCAGAGTGGTCTCGGTGAAGAGCTGCTGCTGGCCCAGCACCGCGATCAGGAAGCCGAGGCTGTAGCCGAAGCTGTCCACCAGCCGGCTCCAGGGTGCCTCCGGCAGCCCGGCCTGCAGCGTCGCCTGCGTCACCATCGAGAAGCCGATCGACAGCCCGGCGCCGAGGCCGGACCAGGCGAGGCCACTGACCGACCGCTCCAGCTCCCGTTCGCCCTGCTCGCGCACCACCTCGTGGATCACCAGCGACCGCACCACGGCGTTATCGGCCGCCTGCTGCTGTTCCTGTTCGCTCAGATGCGGCGACTGGAGCCCGGCGTTCTCGCTCATCGTGTTGGCTCCCGTTGCGGCGCGATGGGGTCGTGCAGGCGGCCGGGGCCGTTCGGATCGGTCAGACGGGTCGCATGCCAAGGCGGCCGAGGAGCTTCATGTCGCGGCTCCCCAACGGGTTGGGCGTGGTGAGCAGCCTCTCGCCGTAGAAGATCGAGTTGGCGCCGGCGAGGAAGCAGAGCGCCTGGGTCTCGTCGGTCATGCCCTCGCGGCCGGCGGACAGGCGTACATGGCTTCCCGGCATGGTGATGCGGGCGACCGCGATCACGCGCACGAAGTCGATCGGGTCGACCGGGGCGGCGTCGGCGAGCGGCGTGCCGGCGACGCGGACCAGCATGTTGATCGGCACGCTTTCGGGATGCTTGGGCAAGGACGCTAGGGTGGCGATCAGGCCGGCCTGGTCCTCCATCGTCTCGCCCATGCCAACGATGCCGCCGCAGCACACGGCGATGCCGGCGTCGCGCACATGGGCCAGGGTGTCGAGACGATCCTGGTAGGTGCGTGTGGTGATGACGGCGCCGTAGTGCTCGGGCGAGGTGTCGAGGTTGTGATTGTAGTAGTCGAGCCCGGCCTCCCGCAGGCGGGCGGCCTGGGACGCCTCGAGCATGCCCAGCGTGACGCAGGTCTCCATGTCCAGCGCCTTTACCCCCTCGACCATGGCGCACACCGTGTCCAGGTCGTGCTCCTTCGGGCTGCGCCAGGCCGCACCCATGCAGAACCGGCTGGCGCCGGCGTCCCTGGCGGCGCGGGCCTCGGCAAGCACGGCGTCGACCGCCATCAGCCGGGTCGCCTTGATCGGCGCGTCGAGGGCGGCGCTCTGCGGGCAATAGGCGCAGTCCTCCGGGCAGCCGCCGGTCTTGATCGAGAGCAGGGTGGAGATCTGCACGTCGCGCGGGTCGAAGTGGGTGCGGTGGGCGGACTGGGCCTGGAACATCAGCTCGGGGAAGGGGAGCGCCATCAGGGTCCGCACCTCGGCCGTAATCCAATCGTGGCGCAGGGTGAACGCCGAGGCGGCACAGGGCGTCAGGACCGGTCGATCGATGGCACCGTCGGGCATGGCGGCAAGCTCCCTACGACCCGCCTTCCGGGCCGGCCCCACCCCGTGTGCCACAGGCCGCGCCGAGGCGAAACCGGGCGCTGGACGCGGTGGTCGGATCGCCCTGGACCCGCAACGTTTCCGGCGCGAGGATGCCCCGGCCGGTCCGGCATAAAGAGGTCCGGCACGTGCCGAGGTCTCCCGATGGCCCGTAGTCCGGACCCCTTCCTGATCGACCCGGACGTGGATGCGCGACGTCACGAGCTCTCGCTCTACTTCGCGCCCAACCCGGCGCCGTTCCTCAAGGACTACGACCGGATGCGGGCGCAGGCGGCGGCGCGGCGGACGGGCGCCTGGCCGACGCGCGGCGCCGGGACGTGCTGGCCCGCCCTCTTGTTCGGGCCGGTGTGGTTCTTCTATCGCCGGCTGTACGGCCTGGCCTGGACCATCGTCTTGGTCCTGGCGCTGTTGAACGTGCTGGACTTCATGTCCGTCGTGTCCGTCAGCCGGCTGGGGCTGCCGTTCGGCATCGCGCTGGGCGTGGTCGGACTGCATGCGGCGCTGCAGCGGGCCTTTCGCAGGCTCGAGGCGCTGCGCCGTGACGGACAGCCGACAAACGCCGCGATCCTGAACGCAGGCGGAGTGTCCAGGCCGGCAGCCTGGATCTCCGGCACCCTCTTGGCGCTGTTGTTCCCCCTCGCCCTGCTCGGCCTCGTGCTGGCGATCGTCCACGACCGACCACTGCCGAGCTGATCTCCCGTCGGACGCGCCGGCAGGACCGGCAGCGTCCGACCAGGTGGTCAGGCCTTGAGCGCGTTGATCATGGTCTCGCCGAGCAGCGAGGGGCTGGACGCGACGTGGATGCCAGCCGACCGCATCGCCTCGATCTTGGCCGCCGCAGTGTCGTTGCCGCCGGTGATCACCGCGCCGGCGTGACCCATGCGGCGTCCCGGCGGGGCGGTGGCGCCGGCGATGAAGCCGACGGTCGGCTTCTTCACCGCGTTGTCGCGCAGGAAGTGCGCGGCGTTGATCTCCGAGGCGCCGCCGATCTCGCCGATCATGACGATCGACTCCGTTTCCGGGTCGTGCAGGAACATCTCCAGCACGTCGATGAAGTCGAGCCCCTTCACCGGGTCGCCGCCGATGCCGACGCAGGTGCTCTGGCCCAGGCCCACTGCGGTGGTCTGCGCCACCGCCTCGTAGGTCAGGGTGCCGGAGCGCGACACGATGCCGACCTTCCCCTTGCGGTGGATGTGGCCCGGCATGATGCCGATCTTGCACTCCTCCGGGGTGATGATGCCGGGGCAGTTCGGGCCGATCAGGATGCTCGGGCTGTTCTTCAGCGCCGCCTTGACCCGCACCATGTCCAGCACCGGGATGCCCTCGGTGATGCACACGATCAGCGGCATCTCGGCGGCGATGGCTTCCAGGATGGAGTCGGCCGCGAACGGCGGCGGCACGTAGATCACCGTGGCGGTGGCGCCGGTATGCTCGCGCGCCTCGGCCACGGTGTCGAACACCGGCAGGTCGAGATGGGTGGAGCCGCCCTTTCCGGGCGTGACGCCGCCGACCATCTTGGTGCCGTAGGCGATCGCCTGCTCGGCGTGGAAGGTGCCCTGGGAGCCGGTGAAGCCCTGGGTGATGACCTTGGTGTTCTTGTCGACCAGGACCGACATCAGTTCTTGCTCCCCTTGGGGCCAGCGTCCTTGACCGCGGCCACGATCTTGCGGGCGGCGTCGGACAGGTTGTCGGCGTTGATGATCGGCAGCCCGCTCTGGTCGATCAGGGACTGCCCCAGCTCCACGTTGGTGCCTTCCAGGCGCACCACCAGCGGCACGTTCAGTTGCACCTCGCGCGAGGCCTCGATCACCGCGGTGGCGATGATGTCGCAGCGCATGATGCCGCCGAAGATGTTGACCAGGATGCCCTCGACGTTCTTGTCCGACAACAGGATCTTGAACGCGGCCACCACGCGCTCCTTGGTGGCGCCGCCGCCGACGTCGAGGAAGTTGGCGGGCTCGGCCCCTTCGAGCTTGATGATGTCCATGGTCGCCATGGCCAGGCCGGCGCCGTTGACCATGCAGCCGATCGAGCCGTCCAGCGCGATGTAGCTCAGGCCGTAGCGGGCCGCCTCCAGCTCCTTGGGGTCCTCCTCGCTCTCGTCGCGCAGGTCCTCGAGCTCGGGATGGCGGAACAGGGCGTTGTCGTCGAAGGTCATCTTGGCGTCGAGCGCCACCAGGGTGCCGGCGCCGGTGAGCACCAGCGGGTTGATCTCGACCGAGGCGGCGTCGAGGGCAACGAAGGCGGTATAGATGGAGCGCACCACCTTGGCGAAGTGGGCGATGGACTTGCCCGCAAGGCCGAGACCGGCGGCGAGGTCGCGGGCGATGTAGTCGGAATAGCCGATCGCCGGGTCGATGGTGGCGTTCAGGATCTTCTCCGGATGGGTCTGCGCGACCTCCTCGATCTCCATGCCGCCCTCGCGCGAGGCGATCAGCGCGATGCGGCCGCTTTCGCGGTCGGTCAGCATGGACAGGTACAGCTCGCTGGCGATGTCGCAGCCGGCCTCGATGTAGAGGCGGTTGACCTGCTTGCCGGCGGGCCCGGTCTGCTTGGTGACCAGCACGTGGCCGAGCATGGCGGTGGCGGCCTCCTCGGCCTCGGCCGGGCTGCGCACCAGGCGGACGCCGCCCTTGCCGTTCGGGTCGTCGCGGAACCGGCCGGCGCCGCGGCCGCCGGCGTGGATCTGCGACTTCACCACGTAGACCGGTCCCGGCAGCGAGCGCGCGGCGGTCAGCGCCTCCTCCGGCGAGCGGGCGACGCGGCCGTCGAGCACAGGCAGGCCATAGCCCTTGAGCAGGGTCTTGGCCTGGTATTCGTGGATGTTCATGCCGCGCGGGCTCCTTGCGGGTGTCCTGCGTCCAGCGGCGCAGGATCGGGCGATCGCTGTTCGGACGGTTTGCCTCCGCTCGTCGGCAAAGTCACGCTGCGCTGCACAATCCTGCACGTCCTGGCCGGCCGGTCCTGGCGCTGGTCTTCCGGCCGGGTGCCGGACGGTGGCATGATGGGGCAGGCGACGCCGGAAGGGCAGCAGGCTCATGAAGCATTGGCGGATCGAGGACGTGGCGTGGGACCGGTTCGAGCCGGGCCGCGTGGACGCGGACGTGCTGCGCCTGGTGAAGGCGGCGTCGGTGGTGGAGCGCAACGGGGTGGACTACGCCGCCTACCTGAACAACGTGTTCACCGACGATCCGGACTTCCAGCGCGCGGCCGACAACTGGGCGGTGGAGGAGGTGCAGCACGGCGACGCGCTCGGACAATGGGCAATGCTGGCCGACCCCGCCTGGAACTACCCGGCGGCGTTCGAGCGCTATCGCAACTCGTATCACATCCCGATCGAGGTGGACGCCTCGGTGCGCGGCTCGCGCACCGGCGAGCTGATCGCGCGCTGCATGGTCGAGACCGGCACGTCGAGCTTCTACACCGCCCTCGCGGACGCCACCGACGAGCCGGTGCTGAAGACGATCTCCAAGCAGATCGCCGCCGACGAGTATCGGCACTTCAAGCTGTTCTACGACCACATGCACCGCTACCTGAAGCGGGAGAAGCTTGGCGTGGTGGCGCGCACGCGGATCGCGCTCGGGCGGGTGACGGAAAGCGAGGACGACGAGCTCGCCTACGCCTATCACTGCACCAACGAGCCGGACGGGACCCTCTACGACCACACCCGCTGCATCGCGGCGTACATGTCGCGGGCGATGGGCTACTACCAGTATCGCCACATCGAGCGGGCGATGGGGATGATGTTCAAGACCATCGGCTTCACCCCGCGCGGCCGGGTGTCGCGCGGCGCCTCGCGGCTCGCCTTTGCGGCGATGCGCAGGCGAGGCCGGAAGTTCGGGCGGGTGGCGCGGGACCGGCCGGCGGTGGCGGTTGCGGTGCCGGGCGAAGTGCCAGGCGAGGTGGCCGCCGCGACGCCTTGACACGATCCCGCTCCTTCCGGTCCTGCTGTGGCGTTGCAACGAGGCGGGAAGGCGGCACGTGGAACCTCCATACGAACGGAACGGACGCGCAGGATCTGCCCGCCTGCTGCTGCTGGCGGCGACCAGCCTTTGCCTGCTGGGGGCGGCCGCGCGGGCACAGCCGGTGGCGCCCTCGACCACGTCGCGGGTCGCGATCTCGGTTGACGCGGCGCCGGCCCACGCGTTCGCGCCCTGGGGCTTCAATCTCCCCGGCCGCGACACGGGCGTGAAGCCGGGGAACGACTTCTTCGGCTATGCCGACGGCACCGCGGTGACGCGTATGGTGATACCGGGCGACCACACCTCCTGGGGCGCGTTCAACATCCTGGCCGACCTGTCGCGGGTCCGGGTGCAGGAGATCCTGAAATCGGTGTCGGCCGATCCGGCCAAGAACCCGGTCACGGTCGAGCAGAAGCTGGGCGCGTTCTACGCCGCGTTCATGGACCAGGCGGCGGTGGAAGCGCGCGGCGCGCAGCCGATGCGGGCCGACCTCGACGCGGTCCGGGCGGTCGGCGACCGCCCGGCGTTCGCGGCCCTGCTCGGCGACGCGCAGCACGGCTACGGCACCTCGCTGTTCGACGTGTCGATCCAGCCGGACGCCAAGGACCCGACCCGCTACGCGATCGGGCTCGGGCAGGCCGGGCTCGGCCTGCCCGACCGCGACTACTACCTCCAGCCGAGCTTCGCCGACAAGAAGGCCGCCTACCAGGCCTACGTGGCGCAGCTCCTGCACATGATCGACTGGCCCGGAGCGGACGCGCAGGCGGGTGCCGTGGTGGCGTTCGAGACACGGCTGGCGCAGGCGCACTGGGCGCGGGCGGACCGGCGCGATCCGGACCGGACCTACAACCCGGTCGCGGTCGCGGCGCTGCAACACGACGCCCCCCGGTTCGACTGGGCAACGTTCCTGGCCCATGCCGGTCTCGCCCGTGCCGACACGCTGGTGCTGGCGGAGAAGTCGGCGGTGCTGGCGGAGGCGGGCGTCGCCGCCGATACCGACCTCGCCGTCCTGCGTTCCTGGCTCGCGTTCCACCTGGCCGACAACGCCGCCGGTGACCTGTCGCAACCCTTCGTCGACGCGTCGTTCGGGTTCCACGGCAGGACGCTGTCCGGCCAGCCGGAGCTCGAAGCGCGCTGGAAGCGGGCGGTCGCCGCCACCAGCGGCGCCATGGGCATGGCGATCGGCCGCGTCTACGTCGCCCGCTACTTCCCGCCCGAGGAGAAGGCGGCGATGACCACGCTGACCGCGGAGCTCAAGGACGCGTTCCGGGTGCGGCTGCAGCACAACGCCTGGATGAGCCCGTCCACCCGGCAGGCGGCGCTACGGAAGCTCGACCACCAGTTGATCCTGATCGGCTATCCGGACAAGTGGCGGGATTATTCCGGGCTGTCGGTGCGGCCTGACGACCTGTACGGCAACGCCGAGCGGGCGATCGCCTTCGAGTGGGCCTATCAGGTCGGGCATCTCGGCCATCCCGTCGACCGCACCGAGTGGGACATGACGCCGCAGACGGTGAACGCCTACAACGCGCCCGATTTCGACGAGGTGGTGTTCCCGGCCGCCATCCTGCAGCCGCCGTTCTTCAACAAGGACGCGGACCCGGCGATCAACTACGGCGCGATCGGCGGCGTCATCGGCCATGAGATGACGCACAGCTTCGACGACGAGGGGCGCAAGTTCGACGAGAACGGGCGGCTGCACGACTGGTGGACCGCGGACGACGCCAAGCGGTTCGCGGCGCGCGCCGACCGGCTCGGCGCGCAGTTCGACGCGCTCACGCCGTTCCCCGGCCTGCACGTGAACGGCCGCCTGACCATGGGCGAGAACATCGCCGACCTGGGCGGGCTGACCCTGGCGCTGGACGCCTACCACGCCTTCCTGCACGGCAGCGCGGCGCCGGTGATCGACGGGCTGACCGGCGACCAGCGCGTGTTCCTGGGATGGGCGCAGGTGTGGCGGCAGAAGGTGCGCCCGGACCGGGCGAAGATGCTGCTGGTCACCGATCCGCACTCGCCGCCGTTCGCCCGGGTGGACATGCCGATGCACAACATCGACGGCTGGTACAAGGCCTGGAACGTCAACGCGGGCGACAAGCTCTACCTCGCGCCGAAGGACCGGGCGCAGATCTGGTAGACGCAGGCTCCTAGAACAGATCCCGATCAGGTGAACTCACCTGAACGGGTAAAGATGCTCGTCAAGACAACGAGCCAGAGCATGGAAGTGAGCCCCGAGCGAACGAGAAATGCTCTAGGCAGTCAGAACGACTTGAGCAGCCGGTCGAGGTAGTCGAGCTCGGACGGCGGCCGGGTGCGGTCGCTGTCGCGGCGGCGGAGCTCCTGCTCGATCTCGCGCGAGCGCGCCGGCGCCGCCTGGTCCGGCAGGTGGGTCTCGTCGCCGTCGTCCATGCCGGCATGGCCCGACGCCAGGTGCCGCCCGAGCGGGTCGCGGTCGCCCTGCTCCTCCTGCCCGTCGGAATCCTGGTCGCCCGGCTCGTTGCCGGCACCGTCCTCGCCGCCCGGCAGCAGCGCCAGGCCGGTCCCCGCCTGGTGTCCGGAACTCATGGCGCTGCGCATCTGCTGCGCGCCCTGCTGCAGCGCCGACAGCGCCTGCACCTGCGCCTGCGCGGCGCTGCCGTCCTCGCCCTTGGCCAGGGCGGCGTGGGCCTGCGCCATCGCCGTGGCCGCCTTGGCGAGCGAGTCCGCCTTCTTGCCGGTCAGCGCCTGGAACTCGGTGGCAAGCTCGTCCAGCGCCCGTCGCAGCACGTGCTGGGCGTGGCGATCCGTTTGCCGCGCCGCGTCCGCCTGCTGTCCTGATCCCTGCTGTTCCGGTCGCTGCTGACCCGGTGCCTGTTGCCCCGGTCCCTGCTGTCCTGGCGCCTGTCCGGGCCTGGCGTCCGGAGCCGGCGCGTCGCCCATCGGCACGCCGAGCTGCTGCATCAGCCGGCGGGTCGCGGGATCCATCGCCGCGCTGTCCGTTCCGCCCGGCGGGGTGCCGCCCGCGGCCGCGTCCTCGCCGTCGTCCGCGCCGGGCTGGGCATCCAGCCCGTCCTGCGCCCTGGCGCGGTCCTGCTGCGCTTGTCGCCCCTGCGCGTGGTCGAGCAGGGCCGACTGCCGCTGCACTAGGTCCCGCACCGCCGCCATCTGGTCGCGCGCCTGCGCTTGCGCCTGCGCCTGTTGCTGCGCGGCCTGGAAGTCCTCTGGCGTCGCCACGCGCATGTGCTCCAGCATCGCCTGCATCTGCGACAGCTCGCGCATCGCTTCATCGGCGTGGCCGGACGCGGCGTCGTCCTGTATCTTCTTCATCATGCGGCCGAGCGCGTCGCCGCCGAACGCCGACGGGTCCGGCATCGGCGGCGTCGCCGCGTGGTTCCGCGCCGCCTGCGCCGCCAGCGCCTGCATCCGGCGGGCGATCGCCTGCTTCAGGGCGGCGATGCGTTGCTGCAACTCGGACTGCTCGGCGGCCGATTGTCCCTTCTGGCCGAGCTGGCGCATGTGCTCGATCTGCGCCGACAGCCGCTCCTGCGCCGCGCGCACCTCCAGCGCCGCCCGCGCTCCGGCACGGTCGTTGTGCAGCCCGTCCTCCAGCGCCAGGGCCAACTGCCAGAGCCGGTCCGACGCCTCGTCACGCGCGCCTTTCGCGCGGTCTGCCGCGCGGTCGGCCAGCCTGAGCAGGGAAGCGTCAGTGCTCAGGTTCAGGAACAGGCTGGAGTCTTGCGCGAACGCGCCCGGCGTGTCGCCCAGCGCCTGCAGGTCGTCGGCGACTTCCGCTGGCGCCTCCCGGCCGAGCGCCAGCCGGCGGCGCAGGTCCAGCACCGCGCGCGCCAGGGGGTTGCGAAAGGTTCGGGACGGCAGGGTGAAGCGGACCTCGGCGCTGCGGCCGGACCGGCCGGTGGCGTCGGTGGCGACCAGCACCGCGGTCACCGCGTCGCCCGCCCAGGGATCGGCGGACAGGTCCGGCGTGGCGACGCCGCGTGCTGCGGTGGGCAGGCCCGGCAACGGGATCGGCACGCGCAGCACGCGCTCCGATTGGCCGTTATCGGCCAGGCGCAGCTCTGCGGTCAGGGTCTGCACGCCGTAGCGATGCGACACCGACCAGGGCAGCTTGGTGTGCCAGGGCAGGTCGGCGGCCGGGCCGGGCGCGCCGTTCCAGCGCACGACCGGGATCGGGATCGGCTGCACCGTGATGTGCCAGTCCGCCAGCCGGTAGCCGGCGGCCCGGATCACCACCGGGGTGTCGACGGTGAGCAGCCGGTCCAGGCTCCAGCTCCGCTCCGACAGGGCGTGGAAGCGCGCGGGTTCGGAGCCGCGCAGGGTCAGTGCCGGCTCGGTGGCGGTGCCGGTGAGGCTGGCGCTCAGCCGGGCGCCGGCGGGCACGGTGTAGCGTCCGTTCGGGTCGGTGAGGAAGATCGGCGCGCCGCCGGCGTAGTCCGGCGGGGTGATCCAGGCCTGGAGCTGGGGCTTCGGTCCGAGCGGCACCGCAAGGCCCGGCCAGAAGCCGGACGCGATGCGGATCGGCGCGTCCCGTCCGGCCAGGAACAGCGATCCGGCCAGCGCCAGCAGCAGCAGCGGGGCGAGCCGGTAACGGTCATGCGCGCGCACGCGCAGGCGGGGTGGGCCGGCCTGGAGGCGACGCAGCCCGGCCTCGGTGCGTCGCAGGTGCGCCTGCCAGATCAGGCTGGCCTCGTCGCCAGGGCTACCGGCCGAGACCGGGTGGTCGGACAAGGTGGACACCGGGCGGTGCGGCAGGCGCGAGGCACGCTCGATCCGCCCGTCGCGCATCAACACGGACGGGCTGCGCAGGCGGCGCAGGCGATGGTGCAGCGACCGCGCCAACCAAGCCGCAACCGCCAGCAGCAGCAGGGCGTGCAGCCAGCCCGGCAGGCGCTGCGGCAGGGTCAGCAGCGACGACACCACCAGCCCGAGCAGCACGCCCAGGGCGGGCAGCACCGCCGGCCACGCTTGCTCGATCCAGAGCACGCGCCCGGCGTTGCGGCGCGCCCGGTGCAGCAAGGGCATGGCGGCGGCGCCGGGGGCCTGGGGGAGCAGGCTCATTCCGCGGTCCCGGCCAGGGGGGAGCCGATCCAGTCCGGCACGCGCTCGCCGTCCCAAAGTGCTTCCACCGGCTGGCGGGCGCGGGTGGCGGCCCAGCGCTCGCCGTCCACCAGGGCCTGCGCCGCCAGCGGGCGGGCATTGTAGGTCGAGCTCATCACCGAACCGTAGGCGCCGGTGTCCAGGATCGCCACCAGCGCGCCGCAAGGCAGCTCCGGCAGCAGGCGGTCGCGCGCCAGGGTGTCGCCGGTCTCGCAGACCGGCCCGACCAGATGCGCCGGCGCCGTTGGCGCTAACGCGTCACGCGCGGACACCGGCACCACGCCGTGCCAGCTATCGTAAAGGCTCGGCCGCAGCAGGTCGTTCATGGCGCAGTCCAGCACCACGAAGGACGGCGCGCCGGCCCGGCGCTTGACCCGGATCACCCGCGACAACAGCACCCCGGCCGGTGCGACCAGCCAGCGTCCCGGCTCCACCAGCAGGCGCAGGCCGAGCCCGCCCAGGGCCGCGCGGATCGCGTGCGCCAGGGCGCGCGGCGATCCCGCCGGCTCGTCGCGGTAGCTGATGCCGAGGCCGCCGCCGCAGTCCACGGTTGAGACCGCGTGGCCGGCGTCGCGCACCTGCCGCACCAGCCCGGCAATCCGGGCATAGGCGGCGCGGAACGGCGCCGGGTCGGCGATCTGGCTGCCGATATGCATCGCGAACCCGATCGGCTCGATCCCCCCGAGCGTCGCGGCCAGGGCGTAGAGCCCGGCCGCCTCGTCGTGCGCGATGCCGAACTTGTCGCCGGCGCGGCCGGTGGAGATCTTGGCGTGGGTGCGGGCGTCCACGTCGGGGTTGACGCGAAGCGCCACCCGCGCGGTCCGGCCGGCGCCGACGGCGAGCTCCGACAGGCGATGCAGCTCCTCGCGGCTTTCGACGTTGACCTGGGCGACCTGCGACGACAGCGCCAGCATCAGCTCCTCGTCCGACTTGCCGACCCCGGAGAACACGATCCGTCCCGGCGCGATCCCGGCCGCGAGCGCGCGGTGCAGCTCGCCGCCGCTGACCACGTCGGCGCCTGCGCCCTCGGCCGACAGCGTGCGCAGCACCGCCAGGTGGTCGTTCGCCTTGACCGCGTAGTGCAGCGTCGCGTCGAGGCCGGCCTCGCCGAGCGCTGCCGACAGCCGGCGGTAGCGGGCGCGCAGGGTGCCGGCGCCGGTCACCCAGGTGGGCGTGCCGAGTTCGCTCGCGATCGCGCCGAGCGCCACCCCTTCCAGCATCAGCCCGTCGAACGGGTCCATGCGCAACTGCGGACGCGCTGCCAGCAGCTCCGCGACGGTCGGATCGGGCTCGACGTGGAGGATGGGGGCGGGACTGGCCATGTCGGGAGGATAGGAGCCGCCCCGCCATCCTCCAAGTCTCGCGCGATCCCGCGGCGGCGATGGCGCGGGCCGGGGGAGGCGGGCTAGGCTCGGCCGCGGGACGGGAGGTCGATAGTGGACGGCATGATCGAGGCGGCGCTGGCGGCGCGGGACCGGGCGCACGCGCCGTACTCGCGGTTCCGCGTCGGCGCGGCGCTGTTGTGCGAGCGCGGGATCGTCCACGCCGGGTGCAACGTCGAGAACGCGGCCTATCCCGAGGGCACCTGCGCCGAGGCGGGTGCGGTCGCCGCCCTGGTGCTGGCCGGCAGCCGGCGCATCAGGGCGGTGGTGGTCGCCGCCGGCGGCAGCGCGCCCTGCACTCCCTGCGGCGGCTGCCGCCAGAAGATACGCGAGTTCGCCGAGTCCGGGACTCCGGTGCGAATGGTCGACGCGTCCGGCACCGTGCTGCTGGAGTGCCGCCTGGACGAGCTGCTGCCGCACGCCTTCGGCCCGGACCTGCTGCCGCCTGCCTGATGCTGTCCTAGCGTAGCTCGGCCGGCATCGCATCCTCCGCCAGCACCAAACGCAGCCCGGCCTGCCAGTCGGCCCAGCTTGGTCCCGCCTGCCTGTTCTCGAAGCTGTTCCGGCTGCGCCGGGCCGGCCGGTTGCCGCGGGTCATGATCGCATCGGCCATGGCGTCGAGGTCCAGGTAGCCGACCTCGACCAGGTCGTGGCGATCCTCCGGTCCGACCGACTGGCCGGTGCCGTCGAAGCCGATCACCGGCAGGCCGTTGCCTTGCGCTTCCAGGATCGCGGCACCCGACGCCCCGTCGCGTGCAGTCAACAGGAACAGGTCGGCTCCCGGAAGGATGCGGGCCGGCGCCTGCTGCGGGTCGATCAGCCGCACCCGCCCGGACAAGCCGAGCCGGTCGATGTCGTGCCGGCACAAGGCGGCGAACAACGGGTCCCGTGTCTCGCCGAGCCACAGGAAGACGGCCTGCCGCAACGCGCTGTCGTCGGCCGCCTCGCGCAAGGCGCGCGCGGTCACCTCCCTGGCGATGCGGATGAACAGGTCGGTGCCGCTGCGGAACTCGATGCCGCCGCGACCCAGCACCACCAGCGCGTCCGGCGGCAGTCCCAGCGCTCCGCGCAGCTCCAGGGCGGCGATGCGGGCGTCCAGGCTCGCCGGCGCCGGCGCCACCCCGTCCGCCAACGATGCGACCTGTCCCGGCGGCAGCCGGTAGTGCCGGACCAGCGCGTCCCGTGCGGCCTCCGACTGGGTGACGATGCGGAACGCCGCTCGCGACAACGCCTGCATGGTGTCCTGGCCGCCATGCAGGCTGTCGATCGTGACCGGCATCTCGTGCAGCCAGGCCAGCGTCCGCAGCCCGAGCTGCCCGGCCAGAACCGCGGCACCGGCCGCGGCGGTACTGTTGACCAGCACCACGCCATGCGGATCGTGCTCGCGGAAGGAATAAAGGATGTCGGCCATCTGGTCGCGACGGACCGCGTCCGACCAACGCTCCGGCGCCAGCACCAGGGTGGGAACCAGCGACGCGACCGCCGGGGCGAGCGGCCCGTCCTGGCAGATCACGACGCGGCAGGCGAGGCCGGGATCGACCGCCATCTGCTCCAGCGCCCGCAACGCGCACAGCCCCGCCTCGCCGTGCGACGCGTCCTGCACGATCATCAGGAGTCCGGTCGCGCCAGCGGCGACGGTGCCGGCAGGCAGGCTCCAGGGATGTCGGTCCAGCGACATCGGCAGCGGCGAAACGGCACGGCCGCGTCCGGCGGACAGGTAGTGGCTCAGCGGGGGCACGCCGCGCGCAGCCGCCTCCGCGCAGGCCGGATAGCAGGACCGGTAGTAGGCGGGGTCGAACCCGTCGCAGAGCCGCTCCAGATGCGCCTCAGGGGTCGCCAGGAAGTGCGCCAAGGGGCCGGCCGGGTTCGCCCGCGCTTCCGGATGGCGATCCAGATAGGTGGCGGCCGGGAAGAACGGGTTCGGGTCGCGGCCTTCGCAGGCGCCGTAGCGCAGGTAATGCAGGAAGGGCGGGATGCCGCTTTCCGCGACGTCGGCGTTTCGGCTGCGGTAGAACCAGCTATCGAACAGCGGATGCGGGTCGCGCCCCTCGGCCAGGCCGAACTCGAGGAAGTGCAGGAACGGGTCCATGCCGGAACGGGCGACGTCGGGGTGCTCGCGCGCGTAGTGCGCGCCGTCGAACAGGGCGTTGGGCGACCGTCCCGGGCCGCAGCCGAACCGCGCGAAGTGCAGCAGCGCCTCGGCCGGCGCCACTTGGTCCGGGCAGCAGGCGAGGTAGTGCACGGGGTCGAACAGCCAGCTCGGCCGTACGCCCTCCAGGTGGCCGGAATGAAAGTAGTGCGCCAGCGGGTCGAGGCCGACCCCTGCGACGTCCGGCCGGTTCTCCGCATAGGTGTCCAGATCGAACAGCGGATGCGGCTGCAGCCGCTCCTGCCAGCCTTGCGTCGCATAGTGCACCAGCGGGTGCGCGGCGCGGTCCAGGGTGCGGTTCCGCCGGCGGTAATAGGCGGGATCGAACAGAGGGTTGGGCCGCCGGTTCTCGCGACGGCCGGGACCGAGCAGGTGGGTGAGGGGATTGGTGCCGGGCTTCAGCCGCGGATGCTGCGACGCGTAGTAGCCGGCATCGACCAGCGGATGCGGATCGATCTCCAGCCGGACGCCGGTCGTGAGGTAGTGCAGGAACAGCAATTCTGTCGTGTCCGGTGCGCCCGGCTGATCCAGGTAGAAGGTCGGGTCGAACAGGATGCAGGGCGAGCGGCCTTCCGCGAGGCCGGAGGTCAGGAAGTGGTCGAACGGGTCGATGCCGGATTCGGCGACGTCGGGATGACGCAGCAGGTACCAGCCGCGGTCGAACACGAGGCGGATCGCCGACAGTGCGAACCGGTCGAGCAGCGGGATCGGGGAGGAGTCGAGCTCGGACGCAGCCGGGATCGTGCGCGCGGCGGGCGCCTCGTCGACCGCGAGTCCCGCAGAAGACATGACCGCCCCGTGCGTGATCGCGTCCATTGCACCGTCCCATGCTGCTTCGACGGCAAGGGTGACCAGGCGCGGTTAAGGAGGGGTTAAGTCGTTAAGGAACATCTCTGGAACTTGATCTCCTCCAACTCGTTGCCAGGACCCGCGACAGGGAGTCTCGACATGCCCTTCATCAAGGCGGCGGACGGTACCGACCTGTTCTACAAGGACTGGGGATCGGGCCGACCGGTGGTGTTCGTGCATGGGTGGCCGCTGAACGCCGACATGTGGGAGTACCAGATGGTCCCGCTCGTCCGGTCCGGGCTGCGCACCATCGCCGCCGACCGGCGCGGCTTCGGTCGGTCCGGCCAGCCCGCCGGCAGCTACGGCTACGACGTCCTCGCGGACGACCTTTCGACTCTCCTGGAGGCGCTCGACCTGCGCGACGTCACCCTGGTCGGGTTCTCGATGGGCGGCGGCGAGGTGGTACGCACCCTGGCGCGGCACGGCGGCGCGCGCGTGTCGCGGGCGGTGCTGCTGGCGGCGGTGACGCCGTTCCTTTCGAAGACCGCGGACAACCCAGACGGCGTGGACCGGAGCGTGTTCGACGGCATGATCGCGCAGCTCGAAGCGGATCGCCCGCATTTCCTGGCGAGCTTCGGCAAGGCGTTCTTCGGCGCAGGCCTGCTTCGCTCGCCGGTATCGGCCGAGTTGCTGGAATGGTGCAGCGACATGGCGCTGCAGGGGTCGCCGCTGGCGACGCTGGATTGCGTGCGCTCGTTCTCCGAAACCGATTTCCGTGCCGATCTGGCCGCGGTGAAGGTTCCGACGCTGGTGATCCACGGCACCGCCGACGCCACGGTGCCGACGGAGGTGTCCGGACGGCGGACGGCCGCCTCGATCGCAGGAGCACGGCTGATCGAGTACGAGGGCGCGCCGCACGGCCTGTTCTACACCGAGAAGGACAGGCTGAACGCCGACCTCGCCGCCTTCATCGGACGGTAGAACGGACACAAGGCGGCAGGTCGCGCGCGGTCAGGAGTCGGCGCCGAGCAGCACCGCGTCGGCGATCCGCCAGCTTTCGCCGTCCGCGATCAGCTGCTCGATCTCGGCCGGATCGTCGAGGAACTGCGCCTCGCGGTAGCGGCCGAACGGGTGGATCACGATCACCCCGTGGCGTGGTTCAGGCGACTGGCTTGTCATGCGACACCGTGACGTGGGGCTGGTCGGGGAACATGCGGGCGTAGAGGCGGTGCTTGGCGGCCTCCGACCACCCCCCGCGCGATGCTACGGCCGCCGGCCGCGACAGGGCGCGGGCGGTGATCCGCTCCAGGCTGGGCTGGGCGGAGGGCAGTCCAGCGGCATCGTGCTGTTCGGCCTTCGTCATGCGACTCTCCTCCGGCAACCAAGGTCACGACGCGGAGTTTGCGGCCGGTTCGTGGCAGGCTGATGGCAGAGTGTTGATTCGGAACCGATAAGAAATGATGAAGCGTTCGGGTGTCGCCGTTCTGGTCGCGCTTGCTTTCGTGCAGGCCGCGTCGGGCCGATCCCTGCTGCCGTTGCGGCCAGGGGTCGGCGCGGTCGACCGCCGTGTTCCGGTGCCCGTGGACCAAGCGCCGTGGATCGCGCTCGCACGGGTGCAGACAGAGCTCGGCGAACGGTGCAGCGGGTTCCTGGTGGCGCCGCGTGTGGTGATGACCGCAGCACACTGTCTGTTCCTGCCCCGCGTCCGCCGCTTCATCCAGCCGGGCTCAGTGCACGTGCTGCTCGGCTACGATGCCGGACGCTACCGGGCGCATGCGCGGGTGACAGCATTCCAGGTCGCGACCGGCTACCAGCCGCTCGACGAGGCGGGCAGCGGCGGCGCGGACCGCGCGGTGCTGGTGCTGGACCACGCCGTGGCGCCGGAGTCGGCCGTGCTCGGCACCGCGTCGGCGCCGTCGGGTCCGCTGCCGGTGCGCCTCGGCGGCTATGGCCAGGACCGCGACGAGCGGGTGGTGGCGGACCCCGCCTGCACCCTGACCGGACAGGTCGCGGACGGGGCCGGGCGTCCGCTGCTGGCGCATGACTGCGACGCCACACGCGGCACCAGCGGCGCGCCGCTGCTGTGGCGTCGGCCGGACGGACGCTGGGCGGCGATCGGGGTGCAGATCGCGGCGTCGGCTGCGGGCGCCGGCGGCGTGGCGGTGCCGCTCGGCCTGCCTGCGGACGCGCTCACTCCGTCGGATAGGCCCGCGGATAGGTGATCCGGTCGCCGGGGCCGGGCGCTTCCGGAGCGCCCTTCTTGCCGCAGCCCGACACGCCCAGCGCCAGGCCGGCGCAGAGCAGGAAGGCCGCGACCGCCTTCACGATTGGGGATCCCGCAGCCGGGCGATCCAGCCCTGCGCCTGACGCAGCACGTTGTCCGGCGCGGTGCCGCCCTCGCTGACGCGCGAGGCGATCGAGGCGTCCACCGTCAGCACCACAAACACGTCCGCGGTGATGCCCGGCTCCTCCGCCCGCATGTCCTCCAGGCTGAGCGCCGCCAGCTCGATCCCCAGCGCCTCGGCGCGCGCCACCAGGCGGCCGGTGACGTGGTGCGCAGTGCGGAACGGCAGCCGCAGCACGCGCACCAGCCAGTCGGCAAGGTCGGTCGCGGTGGCGTAGCCGGAGCCGGCCAGCGACCGCATCCGCTCGGTCCGCGCCGTCATGTCGCGCACCATGCCGTTCGTGGCGGCGAGGCACAGCGACATCGCCTCGGTGGCGCCGAACACCGGCTCCTTGTCCTCCTGCATGTCCTTGGCGTAGGCGAGCGGCAGGCCCTTCATCACCGTCAGCAGGCCCATCAGCGCGCCGATGATCCGTCCGGACTTGGCGCGGGTGAGCTCGGCCGCGTCCGGGTTGCGCTTCTGCGGCATGATCGACGAGCCGGTGGTGAAGGCGTCCGACAGGGCGATGAAGCCGAACGGCGCCGAGCACCAGGTCACGATCTCCTCCGCCAGGCGCGACAGGTGCACCGACAGGATCGACAGCGCGGACAGGTACTCGAGCGCGAAGTCGCGGTCCGACACCGCGTCCAGCGAGTTCTGCGACGGGCGGTCGAAGCCGAGCAGGGAGGCGGTCAGGCGGCGGTCGATCGGGAACGAGGTGCCGGCCAGCGCCGCGGCCCCGAGCGGGCACTCGTTCAGGCGTCGGCTCGTGTCGGCCAGGCGGCCACGGTCGCGCGCCAGCATCTCGACATAGGCCAGCAGGTGGTGGCCGAAGGTGACCGGCTGCGCGGTCTGCAGGTGGGTGAAGCCCGGCATCGGGTCGGCCGCGTGCTCCGCCGCCCGCGTGGCCAGGCTCAGCATCAGGGTGGCGAGCTGCGTGTCGATCGCGTCGATCGCGTCGCGCACCCAAAGGCGGAGATCGGTCGCCACCTGGTCGTTGCGGCTGCGCGCGGTGTGCAGGCGCCGGGCGGCCTCGCCGATGCGCTCGGCGAGCCGCGCCTCGATGTTCATGTGGATGTCCTCGAGGGCGGGATCGAAGGTGAAGCGCCCGGCCTCGATCTGGTCGCCGATCGCGGACAGGCCGTCCCGGATCGCGGCGGCGTCCGCGGCATCCAGGATGCCAACCGCTTCCAGCATACGCGCGTGCGCCGCCGAGCCGCGCAGATCCTGCCGCCAGAGCCGCTGGTCGTACCCGATCGAGGCATTGATCTCCTGCATGATCGCCGACGGGCCGGCGGCGAAGCGGCCGCCCCACTGAGCGTTGGCAGCGCTCCGCGGCTTCTCGGCCGGCGCGTCTCCTTCTAAAGACATGCCATGTCCAGGATCATGCGCAGCACCCTCCGCCGCGGCGTTCTCGCGGCCGGCGGGACCCTACTGGCGGCGGCGGTCGCGCGCAAACTCGGGCCCGGCCACGCGGACGCACAGCCCGATCCCGCGCATCCGCCGGTGCAGGGGCTGGAGGTGGTGCGGCCGCACCCGCCGAGCCCGCTGCCGGCGCTGTCGTTCGCCGACGCCGACGGGCAGCTCACGACGCTGGACCGGCTCAGGACCGCGCAGGGCGGCGGCGCCGTCGTGCTGAACCTGTGGGCGACTTGGTGCGTGCCCTGCGTGGCGGAGATGCCAGCGCTGGACCAGCTTGCGCGCGCGTTGCAGCCGAACGGGGTGACGGTGCTGACGGTGTCGCTCGACCATGGCGGCGCCGAGCGGGTGCGGGCGTTCTTCGCCGCGCACGCGATCCGCTCCCTGCCGGTGCTGCTCGACCCGCACAGCTCGTCGATGGCAACCCTCGGCTTGGACGGCATCCCGACCACCCTGCTGATCGACCGCGCCGGGCGGGAAGTCGCCCGCGTGTCAGGATCGGTGGACTGGGCGTCGCCAAACGCCGCCGGGCTGGTCACCCGGCTGGTGTCGTGACCGCCGCATCCGGCTGCGCGCCCGGTTTCCCGTCCGGCTGCGCGCCAATCTGCTCATAGGTGGTGACCTCGAAGCCGGCCAGCCAGGCGCTGCCGAACGCGGTGGAGATCGCGACGTCGGTGGCATCCCGCCCGCGCGCCATCAGGATGCGCCCGATCCGCGGCTTCTTGTGCCGCGCGTCGAAGGTGTACCATTGCCCGCCGAGGAACACGTCGAACCAGGC
Organism: Lichenicola sp.; assembly: GCA_965198655.1. Lineage (GTDB taxonomy): Bacteria > Pseudomonadota > Alphaproteobacteria > Acetobacterales > Acetobacteraceae > Lichenicola. The sequence goes on from OZ240668.1 coordinate 1,249,090, forward strand.
GCTGAAGTCCATCGGGTCTTCGGAGACGGGCACGCCAATGTCGCCGAGATAGCCGGTGCAGTAACGCGCCGGGATGTTCATGCAGCGGCACAGGGTGACGGCGAGGTGGGCAAAGTCGCGGCACACGCCGCGCCGCTCCATGAAGCCCTCATGCGCGGTGCGCGTGGGCCGCGCGTGCTCGTAGCCGAAGGTGATGTGGTCGTTCACGTACTCGACGATCGCCTGCACCCGCCCCCAGCCCGGCGCGACGTGGCCGAACAGCGACCAGGCGGTGTCGGACAGCCGGTCGGTCTCGCAGTAGCGGCTGCCCAGAAGGAACACCAGCACGTCGTCCGGCAGGTCCTCGACCGCGAGCTGCGGCGCGTCCGGCGCGTGCCGGTCCGGATCGCCGCTGTCCTGCACGGTGAACTCGTCGCGGATGCGCAGCAGCCCGCCCGGCGCCAGCACGCGGGTGCACACGTTGCCGAACCCGTCGCGATACTGGTGCGACGGCACCGGCGGGTCGAAGCTCATCTGCTGCGTCGTGCGCAGGTCGGGCTCGCGCTCCGGATGCAAACTGAGCATCAGCAGCAGCGGCGTCGGCGCCGGCGCGTTGAAGGCGATGTCGTAGCCGGCACGGATCAGCATGCGGTGTTCCTTCCAGTCCCAGCGTGCGGCAGGCCCCGGTTCAAACCGCCTCGACCGGACGGTCGGCGTTCGAACAAGCGTCGGACGATGTGGTGGCGTCGTCGCGGCCCGGCAGTGCCACGATGTCGGCCGAGCGACGCGTCCCGGCGCCGGCGACGGGCGGGTTGTTGCCCGGCTCGGCCACGTCGTCCACCTCCGTTCCGCGCATGGCGACCTTGACCGAAACGGACATGCCGAGGCTGTCGGCGGGAAACCCGGTCCAGCTCCCGGCCAGCGGCACCGCCTGGGGCCAGTCGCGCACCGAGGCCACACGGATCAGGTCGCGGCTGCCGACGATGCCGTTGGTGGGGTCGAACTCGCACCAGCCGCAGCCGGGCAGGTAGACCTCGACCCAGGCATGGGTGGAGCCGCCGCCGACATGCGGCACCCCGTTCGAGCCGGGGGTGTAGACGTAGCCGGACACGAACCGCGCCGCGAGGCCCAGCGCCCGCACCGCTTCCATCATCAGCACCGCGTAGTCGCGGCAGGTGCCGTTGCGCAGTTGCAGCGTGCGCGCCGGCTCCTGCACCCCTTCCTCGTGCCGGGCGGAGTAGGTGAAGCCGCGCCGGATCTCCTCGGTCATGCCGGTCAGAAGGTCGAGCGTGTCCCCGCCGTGACGCGGCAGGAAGCCGCGCGCCCACGCGTCGACCACGTGGTCGGGATCGTCGTGGTGCCGCTCGCGCGCCCGGGCCAGGTCGGCGGCCTCGTCGCCGTCATAGGTAAACGGCCAGGTCCGGGCGTAGGGCGCCAGCATCTCCGGCTTCGGCGCCAGCGCGGTGTGCTCCACCGTCAGCCGGTTCTCGAAGCGCAGCTCCGAGGCGCGGCCGCTGAAGCGGGCCAGGGTGACCACGTTGCCGAAGGCGTCCAGGACCGAGCGCAGGTGCAGCGGGCGCGGCGTGATCCGCAGCTCCCAGGACAGCAGGCGCTGGTCGACGGAGTCGCGCGGCCGGAACATCATCCGATGCTCGCCGAGCCCGACCGGGCGCCGGTAGCGATAGGTGGTGACGTGCTCGACCGTCAGAACCGGCATCGGGCGGTCCTTCCGCGCTTCCGGGGTGGGAGGGGGATCAGGCAGTATGCCGGTTGTAGGCGACTCCGGAGCGATCGATGCAGCAGACCACAGGCCCGGCGGGCAAGGAAAGCGCCGCGTGAGCCCACCCGGATCGCTGGCACCCGACAACTCCGCAGCGCTGCTTGGCCCGGAGGACCCGTCCCCGGTGCAATGGCTGAACCCCGGCGGCGGTTCCCCGTTCGTGTTGACGGTTGACCATGCCGGCCGCGCGGTGCCCGCCTCGCTCGGGCGGCTCGGCCTGCCGGAGCACGAGTTCGAGCGCCACATCGCGTGGGACATCGGCGCGTTGGGGGTGGCGGAGCGGCTGAGCGCGCTGCTGGACGCGCCGGCGGTCGCGCAGAGCTATTCGCGCCTGGTGATCGACTGCAACAGGAGGCCGGGCCACCCGACCTCGATCGCGCCGCGCAGCGACGGCACCACCGTGCCGGCCAACCTCGACCTCGACGGGGCGGCCCGCGACGCGCGGGCTTCCGCGATCTTCGCGCCATACCAGGCGGCGATCGCCGGTGCGTTGGACGCAAGGCGGGCGACGGGGCGCCGCAGCGTGCTGGTGGCGGTGCACAGCTTCACCCCGTCGATGAGCGGACGCGCGCGGCCCTGGCATGCCGGCGTGCTGTACAACCACGACCCGCGGTTCGGGCGCGCCCTGCTGGCACTGCTTGAGCGCGAGGGCGACCTCGTGGTCGGCGACAACGAGCCGTACGCCTTGTCCGACCTGGACGACTACACCGTGCCGGTGCACGGCGAGGGGCGCGGCCTGCTGCACGCCGAGCTGGAGATCAGGCAGGACCTGATCGCCGCTGCGGACGGGCAGCGCGCCTGGGCGGGACGGCTGGCCCGCCTGCTGCCGCTGGCGCTGGACGCGTGCGACGGGGTGCCGGAGCCATGATCGGCGGCCGCACCCGGCTCGCCGGCGTGATCGGCTGGCCGGTGCAGCATTCGCGCTCGCCGCTGCTGCACAACGAGTGGCTGCGTCGCCACGGCATCGACGGCGCCTACGTGCCGCTGCCGGTGGCGCCGGGGCAGCTCGACACCGCGCTCCGCGGCCTGCGCGCGGCCGGCTTCGCCGGGGTCAACGTCACCCTGCCGCACAAGGAGGACGCGTTCCGGCTGGCCGACCTCCTCACGCCGGCGGCGTCGCGCTGCGGCGCCGCCAACACCCTCACCTTCCTGCCGGACGGCCGGCTGCGGGCGGACAGCACCGACGGGCAGGGCTTCCTGGACAGCCTGCGCGATGCGGGCGTGGCGCCGGACGCCGGGCCGGCGCTGGTGCTGGGGGCAGGGGGTGCGGCGCGGGCGATCGCGGCGTCGCTGCAGGCGCTGGGCGTGTCTGTACGGGTCTGCAACCGCAGCCATGCCAGGGCCGAGGTGCTGGCGGAGGCGCTGGCCGACCCGACCAACCCAATGCGGGTGATCGACTGGGAGGCGCGCGATGCGGCGCTCGCCGAGGTCGCGCTGCTGGTGAACGCGAGCCCGGTCGGTATGGCGCACATGCCAGGCAGCCCGTGCCCGCTCGACCGGGCGCCGCCGGGGCTGGTGGTGGCCGACATCGTCTACCTGCCGCGTGTGACGCCGCTCCTGGCCGGAGCGCGCGCGCTGGGCCTGCGCACGGTCGAGGGGCTGGGCATGCTCCTGCACCAGGGGCGGCCGGGCTTCGCCGCCTGGTTCGGGATCGATCCGGTGGTGGATCCGGCGCTGCTCGCCCTGGTGCGGGCCGACCTGGATCGGTGAGGGTGGGACCGGTGAAGGTGATTGGCCTCACCGGCGGCATCGGCATGGGCAAGTCCACCGCCGCCGACGCGTTCCGCCGTGCCCATCTGCCGGTGTTCGATGCCGACGCGGCGGTGCGCGCGTTGCAGGCGCCGCGCGGAGCGGCGCTGCCGGCGATCGCGGCCCTGCTGCCGGACGCCGTCCGCAACGGCGCGCTCGACCGCGCGGCATTGCGTCGGGCGGTGGCGGCCGACCCGGCGTTGCTCGCGTCGCTGGAGCGGATCGTGCACCCGCTGGTGCGACGGGAACAGGCCCGCTTCCTCGCCCGCGCGCGCCGCCGTGGCGCGCCGCTCGCCGTGCTCGACGTGCCGCTGCTGCTGGAAACCCGGGGCGACCGCGCCTGCGACCTCGTTCTGGTGGTGTCGGCGCCGCCGGCGTTGCAGCTCGACCGTGTCCGCCGCCGTCGCGGCATGACCGAGGCGGAGGCGGCGGCCCTGATCGCGCGGCAGATGCCGGACCGCGACAAGCGCCGACGCGCCGACGGGGTGATACGCACCGGGTTGTCGCGCGGCCACGGCCTGGCGCAGATAAGGAGGCTGCTGGCGCGACTCCGTCCGCAGCCCTGAGGGGGATCGGCCGATGAAGCGCGCGGTGCTGTTCGACACCGAGACCACCGGCTTCGACCCGTCCACCGGCGACCGGGTGCTGGAGATCGCCGCCCTGGAGCTGGTCGGCGACCTGCCGACCGGGCGGCACTTCCATACCCTGATCGACCCGGAGCGCGAGGTGCCGGAGGAGGCGGCGCGGGTGCACGGCTACACCCGCGCGCACCTGCTGGGGCAGAAGAAGTTCCACGAGGTGGTGGACGCGTTCCTCGACTTCGTGGGCGACGACCCGCTGATCGCCCACAACGCCCCGTTCGACTTCGGCTTCGTCGACGCCGAGCTGCAACGCCTGGGCCGGCCGGCGCTGGACCGCGCCCGCATGATCGACACGCTGGACATGGCGCGCACCCGGTTCCCGGGTCTGCCGAACAGCCTGGACGCGCTGTGCCGGCGCTACGGCATCGACCTGTCCGAGCGTACCACCCACAACGCCCTGCTCGACTGCCGGCTGCTGGCCGAGGTGTATGTCGAGCTGATGGGCGGGCGGCAGCGCGGGCTGGAGCTGGCGGTGGCCGAAGGTGGCGGGGCGGTGGCCTACACCCTGACCCGCGTCCGCACGCCGCGGCCGGTGGTGCCCAGCGCCGTGGAGCTGGCCGCGCACGCCGCCCTCCTGGCGACCTTGAAGGACCCGATCTGGCTGCGCGTCTGAGAGCCCGTTCGAGAATGCGCTGTGGCCTGCGATCCGACGCGCCTTGTCTCGCGCTTCCGATGTTTACGGCCAGGAGGCCGCTCCGCTCCGATTCCCGACAAGCACGCCGGGCACGTTCCGCCGCTGACGCGGCGGAACGCTCTCGCTCGGCACACCCCATTCTCAAACGGGTTCTGAAGGTCCCGGACCGGGCCGCCGCCCGTCCGGGTCACTGCGTCGAGCGCAGGTAAAGGTTCAGGCCGGCATAGGGCTGGCTCGCCCCCCGGAGGATGCGGGTGCCGTCCGAACCGTTGTCCTGGGAGGAGAACTCCACGCTGATCCTGCCGTGCTGGTCCAGCAGGCAGATGTTGCCGTTCCTGGTGCACCACGTCGTCTCGTTCGGGTCGGCCTGGGGCTCGACCCGTCCGTCGCGACGCAGGCGAAGCTCGCGGTAGTCGCCGTGTTCCTGCGACCCGAGCACCCAGGGCACCTCGACCACCGAACGGAAGTCGGGGAACCCGTTGATGCGGTTGTAGTTCCGCAGGACGTCCTCGCTGACGTTGAAGTTGAGGCGCTCGACGAAGCGGTTGTCGTACTGGGTGAACGCGCTTTGGGCCTCCTCGAACGCCCGCTCGGCCCCCAGATGGTAGTCGAAGAAGCGCCGGTAGCCGTCGAACATCGCGTGGTAGAGCCTGGTCCCGGTCAGGACGCGGCCATCCTTGGTTTGGCCGAACCAACTGGTCCCGTAGGTGCCGAACTCCGAGTTGTAGAGGCGATACGCGTCGGCCAGATCCTGATGCGGATTGCGGACCGCCAGCCGATACAGCTCGCCGCCGCCGACCGGCCTGGTGTGGACGATGGGGAACTCGTCGAACTGGATGCTGATCTCGCCGCGCCGGTGCATCGCCTGCTTCCAGGTCACGCAGGATCCGTAGATCGGGAACTCGACGAAGCTCGGCAGCACCTCGCGAAGCAGGTCGGACGAGAAGATCGGCGCCATGGTCTCGATGAAGTCGACGCCGCGGAACGACAGGTTGTCGTTGCTGATCGTGCAGGCCCATGAATAGTAGCTGTAGTAGGTCAAGGACGGCGCGCAGAGCGAGAGCGGCGTGTTGGACAGCGCGTTGAGGATCCCGTAGGCCGACTCGTACGGGATGTGCAGGTCGTCCTCGACGCACCAGACGTAGTCGTACCAAGCCAGGAGATCCGGCCGCTGCGTGAACAGGTCGTGCAGCGCTTCCTGCTTGGTTCCCTTGTGGTGATGGTGGAGCACGGTCCCAGGCTCTTCTTCCGTGTCGGCATAGGTGCTGATGCCGATGTCGGCGAGGTTGCGTACCTGGTTGACCCAGGCGCCGTGTATGCTCTTGCCGCCGCGTCGGATAACGATGAGAACCCTCATCCGAATCACCCTCTGGACGCTGTGCGGACCGATGCCCGCGTTCTTGTTGTTCCGCCGTCGAGGCGGTGGGTCACCGCCAGGATCCGGGCCAGCATAATGGGTCGCCGCCGCGGGCGGGCACGCCGTGGCGCAGCGTAAGCGGTCCGAGCACGCCGCCCAGCACCGCGTCCTTCAGCAGCGCCTTGCGGCCGAAGTGCCAGCTTCCCCGGCTGTCATAGGCCCCCCGTGCCGCCAGCGACTGGAGATGCCGGAGGCGGGCCGTCAGGCGGGGGGACGCGTAGAGCGCCTGGCGGTGACGGTAGATCTCGGCAAGGCTCTCGAAGCGGTCCGCCCCGTGTCCGGCGCGCACGCGCCACGTCCTTCCCAGGGTGTCCATCTGCGCGATGGCGGCGAGGATCTCCGCCCGCCTGGCCGACTGGCGCTGCAGGTCGCCGAACACCTCCGACCGGTTCTCCAGTATGCTCCGTACCCTCTCGAACCGGGCGGCGCGCCGTTGCGGGATCCCGAACACGTTCTGCCCGTGCTGGCGATAATCAGCCAACGGACGGTCGATGAAGCCGATCCGGCCGAGGACGGAGGCGAGAAAGAAGAACCAGCGGTCGTGACTGTCCGGAAGGCTCTGGTCGTAGCGGCAGATGGAGCGCCGCCACAACGGCGAGAACTGGACCAGCCGACGGTCCAGCATCTGGGTGAACCCCTGCGAGAACGCCCAGGCCGGGCTGGTCATCGGCTCCAGCAGCGGCGGAGGCTGGATCGGCTTGCCCAGCCGCTCGCCTTTCGGCACCCCGTCACGAACGACGTGGGCGTCGTGGTGCACGAGCAGGATCTCGGCGTCGTTGAACAGGGCGACGGCGCGTTGCAGCTTGTCCTCGTGCCAAACGTCGTCCTGGTCGCTGAACGCGATCAGGTCCGACCGGCACAGCGACGCGTTGTGCATGAAGTTGTCGCGGTAGTTCAGGCGTCGCGGGTTCCGGTAGATCCTGACCGGAAACCGGGCCCGTGCCGCGAAGCGCTCCACCAGGGCGACGGTGTCGTCCGTCGAGCCGTCATCGGTGACGACGAGCTCGTCCGGCGGCAGGCGCTGCCTGTGGATGCTCTCGAGCTGGGCGTTGATGAAGCGGGCACCGTTGAAGGTCGCCATCGCCACCGAGATGGAGCGACGGCGGCCGTCGCGCGTCGCGCGACCGGGCCGCAGATCGGGTCTGCTCAATGCACCAGGTGCGACGTCAACCGACGTGCGGTGAACTTGGCGCCCCAGGCGAAGCGCAGCAAGGGTCCGAAGCTGTTCGCCGCGGTGACTCCGACGAAATGGAGCCCGTCTACCGAGGACTCGAAGTTGCGCGACAGCACCGGCGTCTTCTGCTCCTGCTTGATTCCCGCACGCACCTCCTGGCCGAGGAACGGCAGCCGCGCGAGGTCGACCTTGTAGCCGGTGCCGGCCACCACGTGGTCGACCACCACCTGCTCCGTTTCGCCCTCGGCGTTCACGAAGGTGAGGTGCGGCCGGTTGCGACGCAGCTCCGCGTTGCGCAGCGTCATGCCGAAGCGCAGGTCGACCTTGCCCTCCACCATCGACCGGGTCATCCACCCGGCGGACGGTCCCAGGTGACCGCGCGTCACCCGCATCCGGAACTTCGACGGCATGTGGTGGAACACGGTCGGCAGGTCGCAGGCCAGGCGCGAGCGCCAGCCGAGGCCGAGACCCGAGCGCGGCCGCGTGATCCTGGCGGTGAGCCGCTGCGTGCCGCGCAGTTCCACCGGCGGGCTGTGGAACCAGATCTTCGACCGCCTGGTCAGGAGCTGCGTTTGCGCCCCGGCCGCGTGCAGCAGCCCGGCCATGTCGACCGCGGACGAGCCCGCACCGAGCACGCCGACCTCGCTTCCGGTGTAGCGGTCGAGACCGTGCTGCCGCGACGTGTGGGACATGACCTCGTCGGGCAGCCTCTCGAGCTCGGGCGGAACGTAGGCGTAGTGGCTGATCCCGACCGCGACCACGACCTGGCGGGCACGGAACGTTTCCCCGTCCTCGAGACGGATGATGAAGCCGCTTCCGTTGGGCGCCACGTCCGCCACGTGCCTGTCCTCCAGGTTCGGCACGAACCGCTTCTGGAAGGCGAGGCCGTACTCGCAGAACAGCTCGCGCGAGATCGGCACGCCGATCGGCGCGTAGGGATGTCCGTGCTCGGCGCAGTAGCGCTCCAGGGTCAGCTCCCGACGCGGATCGAACAGGTCGGAGGCGAAGCCTTCGGACTTCAGGAACATGCCCGGCGGCATGTGGTTGCGCCACACACCCATCGGGGTCCCGAAGATCCTGAAGTTCGCTTGGCGTCCGGCCAGATGTGCGGCGATGGACAGGCCATACGGGCCGGCGCCGATCACCGCGATGTCGGTATCACTTCCCATTGCAATCCGGCTTTCATAGGTCAGAACAACCTATGCGGGAATAACTCAAGTTCAAGGTGCAGTCCATCGGCAGTTGCCGCAAGCATAGGGCGAGAGTTGGATTAGCATCTTATTGGCGTTTATTTAACGAAACCAACTCGTCGCTGACGACCTTGGATAGCGCATCGGATACGTCTCGGACGGCCCGGTCTGTGATCAGGCCTGGAAGACCATCAAGAGGGCGAGCGGGACGAGGAAGGATCGGAACGAGGACCCCGCCTCCCATCGTTCGGGCAACAGGTGGAGGTGGACCAGGTTCCGCACCCGTCACGATCGACCATGCCGTGCCGAGGACCATCCAGACGCCCGGGACCGGCGACCAGCCGGAGCAGGGCGGCCGCCGCCATCCGCCATGGCTCGCACTTTTGCCGTACGATACGGCGTCGGCGCCTGGCGGTGCTCCGCCATCGACGCAGTCCCGGTGCGCGGTCCGTTGCGCTGGACGCCGTCCGCCGTTACGGTTTAACACCATCCCATGGCGGTGATCCGGTTCCTCGTTGCCACGACGACGTGGTGGCCGTCCGCCGCGCGCCTGGTTCTCGCCTTCCAGCAGCTCGGCGGCGAGGTTTCGGCGATCTGCCCGGTCGGCCATCCGCTTCGGGCGCTGGCGAACCTCAAGGCGGTCCACACCTACGGCGCGTGGGCGCCGACCGAGGCGCTGGTCCGGGCCATACGCGAGCAGCAGCCGGACATCATCGTGCCGACCGACGACCGGACGGTGGCGCACCTGCATGCCCTGCATGGATGCGCCGACCGTTTCGGACCGGACTCCGGCATGATCACCGCGTTGATCGAGCGCTCGCTGGGCGCGCCGGCGGGCTATGCCGTGAGCGGCACGCGGCAATGCCTGCTGGACATGATCGGCGCTGGCGGTGTCCAGGTCCCGGCCGGACGCACGGTAGGCACACGCGAGGAGCTGCAGGCCTGGCATGCCGACCATCCGGGCCCGTGCTTCGTCAAGGCGGAAGGAAGCTGGGGCGGCTCCGGCGTCGTCCTGGCCCAGACGCCGGAGGCCGCGTTGGCGGCGTTCCTGGTCATGTCGCGGCCGCTCGCGTTCCGCAAGGCGCTCCGCATCCTGCTGGTCGACCGCGATCCGTTCCCGTTCGCCGAGTTCCTGCGCCGGGAGCGACGCGAGATCACCGTGCAGGCCCGCATCGCCGGCCGCCAGGCGAACGTCATGGCCGCCTGTCGGGACGGCCGGCTGCTCGGCACCACCAGCGTCGAGGTGATCCAGGCGCAGGGCCGCACGGGCGCCGCCACCGTGGTTCGTCCGGTCGAGAGCGCGGAGATGGATGAGGCTGCGAGGCTGGTCGCGGATCGCCTCGGGCTATCGGGCTTCTTCGGCCTGGACTTCGTGATCGAGGAAGGCACCGGCCGTTACTTCCTCATCGAGATGAACCCGCGCGCGACGCAGTTGGGCCACCTGGTCCGGAACGGCTGCAGCCTCGCGGCAAGGCTTTTCACCGCGTTCGGCGGAACCGTCGCGGGCGTCGAGGATGCGCCCGACGAGGACCGGCCGGTCGCCATGTTCCCGCAGGCCCTCCGCTTCGGCGCCACGAAGGTGAGCCTGGCGGACGCGCGACTGGACGTTCCCTGGACGGCACCGGAGCTGGTCGCGGAACTGCTCCGTCCGCCGTGGACGAAGCGCAGCCTGCTGGCCTACCTCGAGTCCAGGCTGCGGTCGAACGAGGCCTACGGCACCATCCTCAGCCGCCGCCAGGCGACCAGGGCGCTCGCGGCCCTGGCCGGACCACCGCCGCAGATGCGTGATGCCGCCCCCGACGCCGCCCCCGACGCCGCCCCCAACGCCGCCCTGGGGCGATACGGCGCCGGGCCGGACCAGGGGATGACGGGAGCATGACCGGCCGGGCATCCAGGACGCGTCGGCATTCCGCGAGGCCGCCCTGCGAAGCCTCGAGGCGGGAGGCACGGGAAAGCGGTTCGGTCCGGACCCACGCGCCCGTCGATCCCGGAACGCCCGTGCCGGCAAGGGCCCGGCGGTGAGCGACCGGAGGAAGGTGTCGGCCAACTACCTGTACAACGTCCTGGGCATGCTGCTGCCGACCATCACCTCGCTCGGGACCGTACCGTTCTACATCCACCAGATCGGTTCCGCGCGCTACGGCGTGGTGGTCATCACCTGGGTGCTGCTGGGGTATTTCGGCTTCCTGGACTTCGGCCTGTCGCGCGCCACCGCCAACGCGCTCGCCAGGCTCGGGCATGCCGGCGCGCGCGAGCGGTCGCCCATCCTGGTGACGGCGTTCTGCTGCAACCTGTGCCTGGGCCTGGCCGGGGGTCTCGCCATGGTCCTGATCGGCCACGTCGTGCTGCTGCATCTGGTGAAGATCCCCGGCGGCCTGGCCGGGGAGGCCCGGGCCGCCTTTCCGTGGATGGCGGCGATGCTGCCGCTCGGCATGCTGGCCGGGGTGTCCGGCGGCGCGCTGGAGTCACGCGAGCGCTTCCTGGCGACCAACCTGCTCAGCTCGGCCGGCACCGTGCTGGGCCAGGTGATGCCGCTGCTCTGCGCCTACGCCTTCGGCCCGAGCCTGACGGTCGTGATCCCGGCGACGTTCCTGGCCCGGCTCGTGATGGTGACGCTGGCCTACGGGATCGTCATACGGATCGAGTGGCCGGTCCGGCTGCTCGACTTCGACCGACGCGTGGTGCGCCGGCTGTTCCGCTACGGCTCCTGGGTGAGCGTGTCCAGCCTGCTCAACCCGCTGCTCGACACCTCCGCGCAGATGGTCATCGGCATCACGCTCGGGACCACCGCGGTGACGACCTACTCGGTGCCCATGACCCTGGCGACGCGTTCCCAGGTCTTCGCCACGGCGATGGCCCGGACCCTGTTCCCGCGCGTGTCCCGCGCGTCGCACGAGGAGGCGGTGGCGACGATCCGGCGCGCGACGGTGATGCTGGCCTACGGGTTCGGTGCCGTCTGCGCGCCGGCGATCCTGCTGTCCGGACCGTTCCTCCGCGCGTGGATCGGCCCGAGCCTGTCGCCCGCGTCGCACGCGGTGGCCCGGATCGTGATGTTCGGCGCCTGGGCCAACGGCCTCGCCTTCCTGCCCTACGGGTTCCTGCAGGCGCAGGGACGTCCGCACGTCACGGCGGCGGCGACCGCGATCGAGATCGTGCCGTTCTTCGCCGTGCTGTGGCTGCTGATCACGGCCTATGGCGTGCCTGGAGCGGCGCTCGCCTGGACCCTGCGCGTCGGCGTCAACTGCGTCGGCCTCTACGTCGTCAGCGGCTGCATCCCGCGCCCGGCGTCCAGCCTTCTTCCCGCGCTGGTGCTGATGCTGTCCTGCCTGCTCGTCGCGGAGCTGGTGCCGATGACAACGGCGGTGACGGTTGCCGCTGCCGGCCTGGCGGGGCTGGCCGTCCTCCTGGGAAGCCTGGTCGATCCGCACCTCCGGGGTGTCGCCCGCCGGACGGTTCGCAGGATGATCTCGCTGCCGCAACGGACCCGCGATCCCGGATGAACGCGGGCCTTGGCGCTTGGGCCGACGCTCGCCGCGCTGGATCCACACGCCGCAACCAGGTCGAGCGGCTCTGGGCAAGGCTGAAAAGTCTGGCTGCGAAGCAGACTGACCGTGCGATCGCCACACGCTACGAGAAGACCGCCTGCTCCTTCATGGGCGCCCTCTGCCTTGCCGCATCATGCGACTGGATCAAGGCGACCGACTTCAATGTCGTGCCGTCTGCCTGACTTGGATGATCGCGGCGACCACGGCGTGTGAGACCAGGTCCGGGCGGTCAGTCATCACGATGTGGCCGCTGCCTGTCGCGATCACAACGCTGCGGTTCGCAGCGGCATGGGCGAAGTCCACGTGACCCTGCGTCCAAAGCGCGTTCTCCGCTGGCGTGGGGAGCGGGGGGTATTCGGAGACGATCACCATTGCGGGCACGTTGTCTGGCCAGTGCATCGCGTGGAAGCCGTGCTGCATGGCCGGGAATGCCTTGAAGAGCGCGACCATGGTCCGGCTCTGCTTGTCGGTCTGCGGCATGGTCTTCGGGAACATCGCCACCATCTTGGCCGTCTCGGCATCGGTGAAGAAAGAGGGAATGCTGGCATCCACGAGCACGGCGCGGGCGACCGTATCGGGGTTCTGGTTGACGAAGGCGGTTGCGACCTCGCCGCCGAAGGAGTGAGCCACAAGCACGATGCGATCAGCCTTCAGGACGGACAACCCTGTGCGGAGGTCGTCTACCTCGTGCTGCACGGCGGGTGGCCGCGTGTCCTCGTCACTGTCGCCAAAGCCAGCGCGGTCGAAGGTGATCAGCTCGGCGCCGGTCTCGGCATAGATGGTGGCAAGTACCGGGGCCCAGGCGGTACCGTCCATGCCGCTGCCAGCCTCGAACACCACGGCTGGTGATCGGCCGGGGATGACGTGGAACGCGACACGGCGCCCACCGACACCGATCATGCGCGTCTGTGCAGCCGGGAGCGGCTTGGTAACGGCCGCCGGGGTTGCACGCGGGGCAGCCGCGGCCGGAGAACTGGCAACGCATCCCCCCAGTATCGCGGCGACCAAGGCATATTTCAGCATCCAGCGTATCCTGCCCGCTTGTCATGTCGCCGAATGCTGCCGCCCCTGTCGTCCAACCGCAATCAGGAAGACGGCATCCCCGCCTGATGGGAAGCGCTCCGGTCCAGGCCACTTGCGAACGTCAGCATCCTGCCGCTTCGAGGCAGCTAGCTGGTTCGGATGCTGACGGGTCCCAGCCTGAGCTCGCGGCCGGACGGTCGCTCCATCCTGGTTCTCGCCGGACACACCGCGTCCGGCGGAGCATTCTCACTCGGCACGTCCCAATCTCAAGGCGGCAGCCCTGGTTCCGCCCCGCCCTCATCCGCACTCCAGCCGCGCCTGCTGCAGCAGCAGCACCGTCTTGGCGTCTCGGATGCGGCCGGTGGCGACCATCTCCCACGCTTCCGCCAGGGTCGGCTCCAGGACCGTGATCTGCTCGCCTTCGTCCGGCAGGCCGCCGCCGGCGCCGAACCGGTCGTCCGGCCCGTACTCGGCGATGAACAGGTGCAGCCGCTCGGTGCAAGCGCCGGGACTGGTGTAGAGCGGCCCGAACACCGGACGCAGCGCGTGGAGGCGGGTGCCCAGCTCCTCCTCCGCTTCCCGGCGCACCGTGTCGAGCGGCGACTCGCCTCCGTCGATCATGCCGGCGCATGCCTCGACCAGCGTTGCGCCATCGCCGTTGAGAACAACCGGGATGCGGAGCTGTCGGACCAGCAGCACCGTGCCGCGCCGGCGGTCGATCGGCAGCACCGCCGCCCCGGCGCCGCTGTGATAAACTTCCCGGTCCAGCGTTTCCGCCCTGCCATCGGCGGCGGTCTGCTCGAAGGTCACGGCTTCCAGCTTGAACCGCCGCTCGGACAGCGTTCGCCGCGCGCGGATCCGGATGGGCGGGTCGGCCTGGTCTGTCATGGGTGTCCGATACGCGTTCGGGGCCGGGCAGGGCGCCCGGTCTCGCAGGAGCAAAGCGGTGCTCCGGCGGGACGGTTCCATCGCTTGCCGGGGCGGCGCCGTCTGCGCGGGCCGGCGGCCGACCGGGATCGTCGCGGGAGCCGAGCCGGATTCCCCATCTCGGTCGCGGCACTTCCCACCCCGGTGTTGCGACCGGTCCGGCCCCGGCACCCGCCGGCGTTGCGGCTCGCACAGCATGACGGATCGCACGGAGAGTCACGATCGGTTCGAACTGAACCCGTCAGGCGTCGACGGATCAGGCGGGATCGCGTTCGACGGCGGCCTCAGCCTTCAACCGGGGGCGAGCGGCTCAGGTGCCGCGACCCGCTGCGCCTGCTTCTCGAGCTGTCCCGCCTTGCGCAACAAGGCCAGCCGCTGCGTCTCGGAGCAGTTCCTGTACATGGCGAGAAGCGCGCACTCGTCGCTGCTCAGCGTCATCGTGGCGCCGTTCCTGACCATGCCGTTGACGAAGAACTCCTGGGGAACGCCAAGGGTCTCCGCGAGCCTGGGCAGGTTGTGCGCTTCCCTAGTCCGGTTGGTTTCCCAGAGCGCCACCAGGCTGCGACTGACCCCCATCGCCGCGCCGAGCTCGCTCTGCGTCATGCCGCGACGCTGACGCAGCAAACGGATGCGCGCCCCGATGCTGTCCTTCGCGTCGGGGTCGCCAGGAGAGAACAGGTTGGTGGGCACGGTCCGTGGCAGCATCCGCGTCCGGCCTTTTCACGACAGGTGAGCTGCCAGCCTCGACAGCCCACCTGTTGTATCAGCCGGACGATCAGGCTGCGAGTGCAGCCGTCAGGTAGGGTCCGGCATCGACGACCTCGATGTCGAGGAACACCGGCCGGCCTTCGGACCAGGACAGGTCCACCGGGATCAGGGCGCAGCCGTTGGTCCAGCGGCAGGACGCCTGGTCCTCCAGGCCGTGCCACCCCGTCAGCGCCGCCTCCGTCAGGTGCGCCGTCGACATGACCCGGCGGCGGCCCTCGCTGATGCCGATCCTGCCGACCAGGACGCCGAGTTCGCGACGGTCATCGAGGAACGGCCCGACGATCTCGGAGGGCCTGGCCGTCCGCGACCGCAGATGCACGGTGCCGACGTTGCCGGGCACGACGAACGCGCAGAACCTGCCGTCGAACAGGGTGGGCTCGATCTCCAGGCCGGTCTCGGTGACCAGGCGCAGATCGGGCTCGTCCACCATCCTGGCCTGCACCGCACCGGCGGCGACGCCGAGGGCGGTCGCCCGCGCCTCGATCCTCTTCCAGATCGGCTCCACGGTGTCGCGGTCGACCGCGAGCGGCGCCGCCGCATCCTGCGCCCAGCTCTTGTTGGCCGGGTCGACCGTGAAGTCCGGCCGCAGGCTCCGAACCGCGCTGTTCAGGAAGTTGCCGCGGTTGCCGGTGTCGAGATAGCTTTCCGCTTCCAGTCCCTCGGCGACCAGGATCGCGTGGGCTTCCAGCTCGACGTGGAAGTACTCGTACTCGGTGATGCTGGTGTCGACGGTGATCGACCGGCCATTGACCAGCATCCGTGCCGGGATCAGCTTGTTGTCGACGAACAGGCAATGCTCCGAGGTGACCAGGAGGTCGCGGTGCGGAACGTTGTGCTCGAAGGCGCCGGCGCGGACGCGGACCGGGAAGTCCTCGATCTGGCGTGCCGCGTTCATCCTGCCGCTGCCGACCCACCGGACCGGCTCGAACACGGTCGCGCCGTCGCGACGGACGGCCACCAGGGTGCCGGCGCGCAGGTCCTCCACCGCCGTCTCGCCGTCCGGCGTGGCGACGCGTGTCCCGCGGAGGAAGCAGACGGTCAGGGTCGTTCCCCCCGTGCCGTCGGCGGTGAACTTCAGGGTGCCGGCGTTGAGGGTGGCGCCGGTGAAGGTTCCGTCGGTCAGGTTGGAGGCGCTGGTCGTGAAGCTGAAGTTGCCGCTGCTGTCGTTGACGGTGACGGTCTGGGTGCCGGTCCCGGTTCCCGTCACGGTGTAGCTGGTGATATTGGCGAGGCTGAGCGACCGGTCGTCGATATGGTCCGTCGTGCTGTTGAACGCGTTGATGGTGGAGGCCAGCGTCACGGTCGCCAGCGTTCCGGCCGTTCCGGTGACGATGGTGCCGCCGCCGGTGCCATAGGTGAACGAGCCCCCGCTCAGGAGCCCGGTTCCCGTCCCGTTGACCACCACGCTGCCGCCGGTCGTGAGCGTGGTGTTGACCGTGTCCACCCCGACGATGCCAGTGCCGAGGGTGATCGAGCCGCCCGCGGCGGTAAGGTCGAGCGTGTCGGCGATGCTGACCGTCTGGTTGATGGTCGTCGTCGCGCCGGCGTCGGACTGGATGTTGAAGAGGCTGACCACCCCTGCGAGGTTGTAGGTGACGATCTGGTTGGCGAGCGTCTCTGCAGTGGTCGGCTGGAGGATGTTTCCGGTCAGCGTATAGGTTCCGGAATTGTATGTAGCCATGGCTCAGCTCCCTGGTCAGCCAGGATCGTTTCTTGGCTGGTTACGTCGTTGGCTATTGTTAGTGATATTCTAACACGACGACAACAAGAAGTTGGTCCCATGATCATTGATACTGTCACGGTTGAGATCATTACATTGAGCAGTGTTAACCGTCATGACCCATTTCATGGTAAATGAGACATGCGCGCGGGCTCATCGGGACCGCGCCGCATGGTGTCATTGCCGCCGCCGGTGGCGGTGGGTCCGTTCGCACGGCAGCCGTCCTTCCGTGATCGACGTCGTGACGCGACCTCAACCGTCCGGGATCGTCGAGGGTATGGCGTCGCGGGGACGACGCCGCACGACGTGGCGGAAGGCCGACAGGAGTCGCCGCCGCAGCCTCGTCGACACGGCGACCGGTCGCAGGCCGGCCAACGCGTGTTCGACGTGGGCCTGGCACCGGTTCCGGCCTGCCGGATCCCTCGCGATGACAGGCCGGTCAACCACGAGGCTTGCACCGCATGACGCGTCGGACGTAGGACCGTGAAGGGCCTCGACGGAGGCGTCCGACCGAGTTGGTCCCCGAGGAGATCAGGCTGTGGCAGCCTCGCGACGCCGGATGCTCCAGACGCTGTGCCTGGTCTGCATCGCCGGACCGGCCGACGCCGCGCCGAACCCGTCGCCGGATGCCGGATCGCTGTCAAAGCCAACGAACGTCACCCTGACCGATCGGCAGGAGCAGATCCAGGTCTGGGGCCATCGGCGAAAGTTCACGCTGGCGCCCGTGCCTGATGGCCGGCTGCTCGAACCGGGCGCCCAGGCGGGCTTCGGTCCCGGCAGCCGGTTGGGGATCGTCAGGATCGAGGGTGGCCCGGTCCACGGTGCGATCTCGGACGGCGTGTCCGCGGGCCTGGCCGTTCCCGTTCCAGGTCTGAAAGGGTTGGACTTCACCGCGTCGCTGGCGGGAACCCGCGACAGCCTGTCGCCATCCGGGACGACCGGCGCTGCCGCGGCCGTCGCAGGCTTCCGGTTGAAGTTCTGAACCACGATCGTTCGATCACGCTCCGCTTCGTTCCGGAACGAGCAGCCCGACCGCGGCGATGGCCGGCACCTCGCGGCCGACTGGATGGATCGAACGGGGCGGACGTGTCTCCTCCCACCCGCCTCGACGGTGCCGTGCGACGAGGCCGCTTGCCGCAGGCTAGTCGGCTGCCTGGCCGGCAGGCGGGCGGATCGCCAGGAACGCAGCCAGCTTCTCCCGCGGCACCAGCGCATGGTTCCAGGCCGCGTGGTCGTGCGCGACGGTGTCGCAGGGCGTCGCCAGCCGGCCCGGGCCCAGCGTCACGTCGACGTAGCGGCGGCGGCGGACGAAGTGGTTGAGCCAGGGGAGGTCGGCGTTGGGCAGCACCTCGACGAACAGCACCGGGCGGCGCAGCCGTATGGTCCAGCGGGCACCGTTCAGCACCGCGGCCTCGTGGCCCTCGACGTCGATCTTGATCAGCGAGATCGGGCGCGCGGCCCAGCGCGAGCGCAGCAGCACGCGGTCGAGCCGGTGCGCGGCCACCGCGCGTATCGCCCCCGGCTCGCCCTTGAAGTCGCGTCGCAGCGAGGCGCTGGTCTCGACCAGGCCGTGCGCGTCCGGAGGCACGTAGAACTCGGCCAGCCCGTCGCGGTCGCTCAGCGCCACCTGGCGCACCTCGACCCGGTGGCCCAGGCCGTTGCGGGCGACGTTGCGCTGCGCCCGCAACGCGATCTCCGCCATCGGCTCGAACGCCAGCACGGTGTTGCGCGCGGACGCGGACGCGGCCAGCAGGGCATAGAACCCGGTGTTGCTGCCGACGTCGATCACCAGCCCGGGCATGCGGCGCGCCACGCCGTAGAGGTACTCGGGCAGCGGCGTCTCAAACCCGGTCCAGCCGTGCCGCGCCACGGCGCCGGCGACCTGGTCGCGATTGTCCCGGTTCTCCATGACGACGTGCCGCCGCCACGCGTCGTCCGGCAGCTCCACCACGCAGCCCGGATCGCCAACCGAGGCCGGCCCGCAGGCGGTCACGGCGCCGTCTCGTCCGGCAGCCCGGCCAGCCGTCGCCAGCCCGCCTCGTCCAGCGTCTCGATGCCGAGCTCGGCCGCCTTCTTCGCCTTCGAGCCGGCCTCCGCGCCCAGCACCACCAGGTCGGTCTTGCGCGACACCGTGTCGGTGACCTTGGCCCCCATCCGCTCGGCCATCGCCTTGGCCTCCGGGCGGGTCATGGTGGCGAGCGAGCCGGTGAACACGATCGTGCGGCCGGACAGCGCCGCGCTGTCCGGCGCCGCCTCGTCCTGGATCTCCCGCATGGCGCCGGCGAGGTCGTCCACGGCCTGCCGGTTGTGCGCCTCGCCGAAGAAGGTCGCGAGCTCGTCGGCGATCGTGCCGCCGATGCCGGAGATGCTGCCGAGCGCCAGGCGCTCGTCGGAGCCGACCACGGTGGCCGCCTGCATCTGCGCCCGCCAGTTGGCATACGAGCCGTAGTGCCGGGCCAGCAGCCGCGCGTTGGTTTCGCCGATGCGCCGGATGCCGAGGCCGTAGATGAAGCGGGCCAGCGGGATCGTGCGACGGTCGTCGATCGCCCGCATCAGCTTGGCGATCGACACCTCCTTCCAGCCTTCGCGGCCGTGGAGCTGCTCGGCTTCGAGACGGAAGATGTCGGCCGGGCTGCGCACCAGCCCGGCGGCGTGGAACTCGGCGATCGACTTTTCGCCCAAGCCCTCGATGTCGAAGGCCTGTCGCGACACCAGGTGGATCAGCCGCTCCACCGTTTGCGCCGGGCAGACCAGGCCGCCGGTGCAACGGACCACCACCTCGCCCTCGGGCCGCACCGCCTTCGAGCCGCAGGCGGGGCAATGATCGGGGAAGCGCCATTCCGGGCCGCGGGCGACGTCCGGCTCCTCGATTCGTCGCAGGATCTGCGGGATCACGTCGCCGGCGCGCTGCAACTGCACCCGGTCGCCCGGCCGCACGTCCTTGCGCGCGATCTCGTCGGCGTTGTGCAGGGTGGCGCGGGTGACCAGCACGCCGCCGACGTTGACCGGCTCCAGTACCGCCACCGGTGTCAGCGCGCCGGTGCGGCCGACCTGGATGCGGATGTCCTCCAGCCGGGTGATCGCCTGCTCGGCCGGGAACTTCCAGGCCACCGCCCAGCGCGGCGCGCGGCCGACGAAGCCAAGCCGCTCCTGCAGCGCGAGGTCGTCGATCTTGTAGACCACGCCATCGATGTCGTAGGCGAGGCCGGAGCGGTCGAGCGCCATGCGCCCCTGGAACCGCTCCGCCGCGTCCGAGCCCTCCAGCACCTCCGACAGCGGGTTCACGTCGAAGCCCCAGCCGCGCAGCCGGTCCAGGTAGCCGGAATGGGTGGTGGCGACCGGCTCGCTCGACCGTCCTTGCGCATAGGCGAACAGCGACAGCGGACGTCCGGCGGTGATCGCGGGGTCGAGCTGGCGCAGCGAGCCGGCGGCGGCGTTGCGCGGGTTGGCGAACAGGCGCTGCCCGGCCTCGGCCTGGGCGGCGTTCAGGGCCAGGAAGTCGGCCTTGCGCAGGAACACCTCGCCGCGGATCTCGATCAGGGCAGGGGCCTCGCCAGGCAGCCGGTCGGGCAGGCCGGCGATCGTGCGCAGGTTCCCGGTCACGTCCTCGCCCACCGCGCCGTCGCCGCGAGTGGCGCCGTGCACGAAGCGCCCGTGCTCGTAGGTCAGGCTGATCGACAGCCCATCGATCTTCGGTTCGGCGACCAGGCGCAGCTCGGCTTCCTTCAGGCCCAGGAACCGGCGGGCACGCGCGGTGAAGCCTTCGAAGTCCGCGCGGTCGAACACGTTGTCCAGCGACAACATCGGCACGAGGTGCCGGTGCTTGGCGAAGCCCCCCTCCGGCGGCGCGCCCACCCGGGCGGACGGGGTGTCGGCGCGGACCAGGTCCGGATGCAGCCGCTCGATCGCCTCGTTGCGGCGGAGCAGCGCGTCGTACTCGGCGTCGCTGACCTCCGGCGCGTCGGCGTTGTGGTAGGCGCGGGCCAGACGGTCCAGCAGGGCGGCGAGGCGGGCCAGCTCGGCGGCGGCCTCGGTCTCGTTCAGCTCGGCCGGCTCCAGCGCCGCAACGTCGCGCGGGCTCATCCGGGCAGGCCGAGCAGGCTGTCGGCGGCGCGCCGCGCCGCCTCGGTGATGGTCTCGCCGGCCAGCATGCGGGCGATCTCCTCACGGCGCTCGGTGCCGTCCAGCGGCGAGGCCAGCGTCTCGGTGCGCTCGCTGCGCACCCGCTTGGCGATGCGCAGGTGGTGGTCGCCGCGCGCCGCCACCTGCGGACTGTGCGTCACCACCAGCACCTGCACCTCGTCCGCCACCCGCGCCAGGCGCTCGCCGATGGAGGCGGCGGTGGCCCCGCCGACGCCGGAATCGACCTCGTCGAACACCAGGGTCGGGATCGCCGAGCGGCCGGCCAGCACCACCTTGAGCGCCAGCATCAGCCGCGACAGCTCGCCGCCCGACGCGACCCGGGCCAGCGGTCCCGCCGGCTGGCCGGGGTTGGCGGCGATCAGGAACGAGGCCTGCTCGGTGCCGCGCGCGGTCCAGGCGTCGGGCGGCAGCGCGTCGAGCGAAACGATGAACCGAGCGCGCTCCAGCCGCAGCGGACGCAGCTCGCCCGTCACAGCGCTCTCCAGGCGCTTTGCCGATGCGGCGCGGGCGGCGGTCAGCGCGGCGCACTCCGCCTCGAACGCCGCGCGCGCGCTGCGGACCGCCTCCTCCAGCGCGCCGATCCGGGCCTGGCCGCTGTCCAGCGCCTCCAGCCGGCCGCGCAGCTCGGCCAGCAGCGCGGGCAGCTCGACCACCGCGACGCCGTGCTTGCGGGCAGCGCCGCGCAGCGCGAACAGCCGCTCCTCGGTTTGTTCCAGCAGGCGGGGATCGCCGTCCTGGTCGGCGGCGAGGCGGGACAGCAGTCCTTCCGCGTCGGACAAGGCGGCCTCGGCGTGGTCGAGTGCGTCGAGGGCGGCCTGGGCGCGGGCGGCCGGGGTGTCGGGCCCGGATGCCTCGGCGCCGGCCTCGTCGCCCGCCGTGGTCGGCAGCAGGCGCTGCAGCGCGCGGCTGGCGGCGCGGAGTGCCGCACCCGGACCGGCGTTCCGTCGGTCGCGCGGAGCGAGCTCGGACAGGGCGGCGGCAATCGCCTCGGCGCGGCGCTCGCCCTGCTGCAGGGATTGCCGCGTGCCGGCGAGCTGGGCTTCCTCGTCCGCTTGTGGGTTCAGGGTGGACAGGTCCTGCACCGACTGGCGCAGCCAGTCCTCCTCGCGCGACGCCGCTTCGACCCGGGCGCGCGCCTCCGCCAGCGCGGTGCGTGCAGACATCCAGGCCGCGTGGCGGGCGCGCACGGCCTGCCGCAGCGGCGGCGGGACGCCGAACGCGTCGAGCAGGTCGAGATGGGTCGCCTGGTCGGCCAGGCCCATCTGCTCGTGCTGGCCCTGTATCTCGACCAGCAGGGTGCCGACCCGCCGCAGCAGGGCGATGCCGACCGGCTGGTCGTTCACGTAGGCGCGCGAGCGGCCGTCGCGGGTGACGACGCGCCGCAACACCACCGCCTCGCCAGGCTCGTGCTCGAGCCCCTGCTCGGACAGGACCGCGTGCAGCGGATGCGCGCCTGCCAGCTCGAAGCAGGCGGTGACGCTGGCCTGCTCGGCGCCGGCGCGCACCAGGCCGGACGCGGAGCGCTCGCCGAGCGCCAGGCCCAGGCTGTCGAGCAGGATCGATTTGCCGGCGCCGGTCTCGCCGGTGAGCACGGTGAGGCCGCGATGCAGGTCGAGGTCGAGGCGCTCGATCAGCACCACGTCGCGGATCGAGATCCGGGTCAGCATGGGGGTGAGATGGGGAAGGAAGGCCAGGGGCGTCGCCCCTGGACCCCATGAAGGGCGGAGCCCTTCAAACCCGATTTATTGTTCTTAAACAATTGGGGGTCTGGGGCCTCAGGCCCCAGCGGATCGAGCCGCGAAGTGGATCGATGGGCAGAGCCCTGGCCTTCAGAACACGGAGTGCAGCGCACGGCCGAAGAAGCCGCGCTGCTGCGCCGGTGTCTGGCCTTGGCCGGGGATGGAGCCGTCGGGGGACAGGGCGCCGGCGGAGCGCAGGTCGGCATAGCTGTCCTGATACCAGGAGCTGCCCGGATAGTTGTAGCCGAGCACGGCGGCGGTCTTGCGCGCCTGGTCGGTCAGGCCGAGCTTGAGGTAGACCTCGACCAGGCGGTGCAGCGCCTCCGCCACGTGGTTGGTGGTCTGGAAGTCCTCGACCACGCGCTGGTAGCGGTTGATCGCGGCCTCGTAGTAGTGCTGCTGCTCGTAGTAGCGGCCGACCAGCATCTCCTTGCCGGCCAGGTGGTCGCGGCACAGGTCGATCTTGAGCCGGGCGTCGCGGGCATAGGCGGTGTCGGGGTAGCGGGTGACCACGTCCTGCAGCGCGTTCATCGCCTGCACGGTGCCCTGCTGGTCGCGCTGGATGTCGGCGATCTGCTCGTAGTAGCACAGCGCGCGCAGGTAGTAGGCGTAGGCGGCGTCGCCGCTGGTCGGGTGGAGCTGCAGGAAACGGTCGATCTGCTGCACCGCGTCCGGATACTGGTCCTGCAGGTAGTAGGCGTAGCCTTCCATAAGCTGTGCGTTGGCGGTGTAGCCGGAATACGGGAAGTTCTGCTGGATGTCCTCGAACTGGGTCACCGCGAGCTTGTAGCGGTCGGTGTGCAGCGCATCGATGCCGTTGTTGTACAGGCTTTCCGGCGTCTGCGGCCCGGCGGCGAGGTGCGGCGCCGGCTTGGAATCGGAGAACGGGTTGATGCTGTCGAGCGCGGCACAGCCGGCCAGCGGAGCGACGACCAGCGCCACGGCGACCGGGCCCGATGCCAGGCGGCGGAGGTGCCAAGGAATCAACGACATCGACCTACCCGCCCTGGAAAAAGAAACCGCCTTATATCACGCGGCCGGGGGGCGAGAAGGCCGTCCGCGGCGCCGCGGTGTCAAGCGCGGCCAGGACCAAGCGGGGATAGCGTCAGGCGGCGCGGTCGGCCAGGACGGCTTCGTCCGGCACCGGGCGGCCGGACAAGCGCCAGGCGGTAGGATCGGCCAGCAGGGCGCGCAGCAGGCGGTTGTTCAGGCCGTGCCCGGAGCGATGGCCGATAAAGGCGCCGCGCAGAGGGTGGCCGGCCAGGGCCAGGTCGCCGATCGCGTCCAGCACCTTGTGGCGCACGAACTCGTCCGGATGGCGCAAGCCCGCCGGGTTGAGCACCAGGGCGTCGTCCACCACCACCGCGTTGTCGAGCGAGCCGCCGCGCGCGAGGCCGGCTGCGCGCATCGCCTCGATCTCGCGCAGCAGGGTGAAGGTGCGGCAGGACGCGATCTCGCGCCGGAAGCCGTGCTCGCCGAGGCGCATGCTGTAGGCCTGGCGGCCGATGGCGCGGGCGTCGAACTCGATCGACAGCGACACGGACAGGCCGGGCGCGTGCGACGGCCTCAGCTCGGCGAAGGCGCCGTTCTCCTCGACCCGTACCGGGCGCAGCACCTCGATCGTGCGCAGCGCTTGCGCCTGCTCGACGCGCCCGGCGCAGTCCAGCAGGAACACGAACGGCGCGCTGCTGCCGTCCAGCGCCGGCACCTCCGGCCCGTCCATCTCGACCAGGACGTTGTCGACGCCGCAGGCGGACAGCGCCGCCGTCAGGTGCTCCACGGTGGCGACCCGCGCGTCGGGGTGTGCTGCCGAGCCGAGCGCCGTGCACAGGCGCGTGTCGACCACGTGGTCGAAGCGGGCCGGCAGGTCGAGCCCGAGGTCGGTGCGGCGGAACACGATGCCGCTGTCCGGGGCAGCCGGCCGCAGGGTCAGCGTCACCTTCTGCCCGCGATGCAGCCCGACGCCGCTGCAGGAGATCGGGTTGCGCAGCGTGCGCTGCCGGCTGCGGCTGGACAGGACGACAGGATCGGGCCGCGCGCCATCGTCCGACAGCGCCGCCACGGGATCCGTTTGTGGCGCGGTCTGGAACGGGGCCGACATGCCATCCATCGACGAACTCTCCTTGACCCGGCGCCGGTGGCTTGCGCTTCAGGGTGCGGTGTAGGCGAAGCGCCCGGAAACCACCATTCAAGGTTTATTGCCGACTGTTTCGGCACAACGCGTTGTTTGTGAACGGTTTTGGTTTGGACAAACTCATCGGCGTTCGTGGCTCCACGACAGGGGACATGAACCGACGACGACCATCAGGGTTTCGGGACCAGCCGCTCCAAGCTTGAGGCCCGGCATAAAGGCGTGGTCCCGCGGGCATGACTACCGGCGCCGCCGCGGCGACGCCGGCCGATGCGGTGCTCAACCTCCGGCGCGGATGAGCGTCGAGAAAGCCCGGGCGCGGACGCCCGTGCGGGCCGGGCGGGACGGCCACGCTTCAATCGACGGCGAGCGGCCGGCGGCGGACTGCTTGCATCGCCTGTGCTTCTCCACCGGGCCGTCGACCACGATCCGGCGCGGCCGTGCCATCCGCGTGTCGTCAAGCCTGGCTCCGGCGCCGGGCCGGGGACGACCGTACGGGACCATCCAGCTCCTCGGCGTCGCAGCGCAGGACGGGGCTTTGCAACGCCCGACGCTCCAGGCCCCCGCTTCAGCGCGCGTCGTTCCTTCGGGAGTGTTGGCCATCGCCGTCACGCGCGCCGCAGCCGCCGATCGGTCTCCTGACGCCCAGGCCTGCGCAACTCCACCGCGGACGACGTGTCGCAAAGACTGAACACCTGGGCCTAGGATTTCCAGTCTTCGCCTACGGACATCCAGACCAGCCCCAAGATCGTTGCGAAAACGGACCTTTCGGTTGGGACACGTATGATGCGGTCTCCCCGCGTGGAGGTGGCGTGTCGAACCGATCCGAGTTGTCGTTGCGCTTCGGCGACGTGCGCATCCCGGCCACGTTCTACGGCACCGCACGTCTGCTGGACCCCAGCGAAACGCCGCCGCCGCCCGCACCACCCGGCTACGACGACCTGCTGGGCCAGTTCCACGCCGAACTCGACATCTCCTTCGACCTGCTCGTGAGCCTGGGTTACAGGCCGGTCGATCCGTCGCACCCGGCCTATCCGCTCTACCTCGCCGCCAGCGCCTTCCGCGAGCCGGCACCGGCCTCGCCCGAGCCGGTGGGCGGCATCGATCGGCACTCCCCCGACGCCCTGGTCTTCCGTTCCAGACCACGACCGAGATCACCGCGGCCATGGCGCTGCGATACGGGCTGGTGGCACCCGGTCGTGCGGCCTCGGGACACGGACGCGACGCGGCTCCGCCGCAGCTCGTCCGGCGCGGGCTGGCACCGCCGCCCCATCATGCCAGGGCCGGCTCGGGCGGAGCCCCGCCACCGCCGATCGGCGACTTCGAGGCGTTTCTCGATTTCCTGGGCAATCCGGAGCGGGACGGCACCGGCGGCGCTGCCGGCGCGGACCCGTTCGCGGCGTCGGGATGGACCGTCGGCTCGGACCATCCGTCCGGCACCGCGCCGGCGGAGAAAGTCTCAGGCGCAGCGTCGCCGACGCCCGCGACCGCGATGCCCGCATCCAGGCTGCCGGCCCTGCCGGTCGCAGTGCCATCAACCGTCTCGGCCTCGGCAACTAGGACGGATCAGGAAGCGCTAGATGAGTCCGATCCGTCAGACAATACTTCTTCAGACACAACGGTTAACGATCCACTCAACAATGAACAGGGAACGCCGTCTGTCATTGCTCTAGGTCCAGTAATTTCCGGTGGCCAGGGCGGCGGGGCCAGTGGCGGAAGGGCGAGTAGCATTAGCCCTCGCGAGAGTAACGCACCGGCACCCCAGAATGAACCAGCGCCCGCGCCTCCCGCAGCACAGTCGACGCCCGCACCGCAAACATCGCAACCGACGCCTGCACCGCAGGCACCGCGCGCTGGCTTGCGAAGCACACCCCACCACCACTTCCGGAGGCGCAAGGATTGCCACATAGTGTCGTTCAGCAACCAGGCCCCGCTGGGCGATATACAACCTATGATAGGTTTGGGCCTCAGCCTCAATGTCGGGGTAGTGGTAAGGCCCACGGCGATATCCCTCGCCCTAATGTCAAAGTTTTTCCTCGGAATGAAGATCCGAATGGAGCAGTCAGGCCCGGAACTCCCATAGTAAGACCAGCTCTTCCGGAGGAAATTCCTCCTATTGTTGAAGTCCCACTCATTCCGTGATGGCTTCCTAAAGGGTAGTTTAAGATGCTCAAGGATAATACCGCTGACCTGTTATATGGTCTATGTGAAAAGAACGAGGACTTATGCAAATCGTTGGCTAATGATCTAGTTAGGCTAATGTATCCTGAGTTGGTTGTCGTAGATGATTGCTTGCTTAATAAAGAAATAGGTGCTGATAAGCTTTATCAAGAACGTCGATCTGAAGGTCTCTCCTGCAAAGAAGCTCAAGCATGGGCTAACTTGTTCGAATTGACAGAAATTTTTCGCATCGAGCCAGATGTTGCGCTGAAGCTTGCAGAACCGATCCGTAGATGCTGGGAGATAGCCATAGCTGCTCAACAACTCTCCCTGCCCCATTACGCACGAGTCGCTCGGGATGATGAGCTTGGAGAGATATATGTAACAATTGACCAGAGTGTTCGCTGATCTTGAATGAGCTGTCTGACTGGTTACGGATCCGGTTCGGATTGAATTGACCAACCCGCCTCGAGTAGTCCGGACAGAATGCTGGTTCGGGAGCATGGCTGTGGGTCGGCGTTGAACATCGGCTCCGACGCACTTCTGGTGACGCTGGTTGTTCCTGTGACTGCAGGTCCGGATCGCGGGCGACAAAGAAATGAAGAATGGCCCTTGATATCGATCCTCCCGACCGGGTGCCGTCCAAAGCGGAGATACAGGATCTCGAACGCCAGCTCGGCTCCCGCCTCCCCGACCGCTTCAGGGCCCTGCTTCCGCAACTGAACGGCGCCGTAGCAGAACCGAACGTGATCAAGGGACCCGGGGACGAGGATTACGGGATCAACAGGTTCAGAAAGATTGAAGAGATCGTCCAAAGCAAGAACGCGATTGACAACGAGAGGCCTACCGACCTCCTGCTGGTGCCATTCGCCATGGATGGATGCGGCAACCATTTCTGCGTCGTTGTGGCCGATGGTCCCGAGAAGGGGGCGGTCTACTTCGAGGACCACGAGATCGCGGGAGACGAAGCGTTCTTGAAGATCGCCGCCAGCCTGGACGAGTTGATCGAGTGCGCCGGACCCGACGTCGACACCGACGAAGGCGGCAGCACGGGGATCGTTGTCTACGCCAAGCCAGGCTTCTTGGAGTTCTTCAAGGAGCAGGAAAGGGAAAGGCAGAAAAAAAGAAAGGAAAGGAAGGAGGGGAAGAAGTAGCAAGGCATCCGGGGATCCTGGTCGCTGATCGGGCTGCCGAGCCCGAACAGGTCGACGCAGGCATCGGCGGCGAACGGCACCTCGCCCCGCCAAGATAGCTCCCGGCTCAGGATGGAGCCTCCGTGACGTGCCACAGTACGCCGGACGGGTCGAAGATGAACCCCACCTTCCGGCCCCAGTGCTGCATGGCGGGCGGGATCGGATCCTTGGTTCCGAACCGTTCCGCTGCTTCCTGGACGTTTAGCGACGCCCAGGCGCGGTTCGCGTCGCGAACCAGGAGCTGTACGGCGCAATTGGCGGCAAAGGCTTCCACAAAGAAGTTCTGGAGCAGAAAGGCGAACTCGCCCAGCCGCAGCAGGGCGATGCTCGAATCCTTGTAGAACAAGCAAAAGCCGAGCTTCTCGTAGAAGCCGGTCGAGCGGTCGAAGTCCTTCGCTGGAACGAACGGACGGATGCCGAGGATGTCGCTCATGCCGATCTTCCCCTCGCCGGCCTTGGCACTCCGCAACCGGAGGGCGTCGCAACGCCCTCCGGATGGTTCAAGCCGGCCCGGCTACGACGACTGGCGGCGCAGGAAGGCCGGGATGTCGAGCCCGGCCTCCTCGCCCGCAGCCGGACGCACGGTGGCGGCGGGCTCGGCGTCGGGGACCGACGGCTCGGTGCGGCCGGCACCGCCCTGCGCCGCCGGAGCGGCCCGCCCGCGCAGCGCACCGGTGACGATGCCGAACAGGCTGCGCGACGGCGCCGGCGGCGCCTCGGCCACCTGGCGTGGCGGCTCGGAGAACAGCCCCGGACGCGACGCCGCCGCCGGCGGCCGGGCGTTCGGCAACTGGTGCGGCAGGGCGTGCGCCGACGGCGTATGGCTGCCGCCCGCCTCGGCGCCGTATTGCGGCATCGCCGGGCGGAGGGAGCCGATCGGGGCCGGCGCCGCGGTGGCCTGCGTCGGCGCCGGGCCGTGCTGCGTCGGTGCTCCCGCGGGCTCCGCCGCGTAGGGGGACCCGACCTGCGGCTGCGGCGGCGACTGGCCCACCGCCGCGTGGCTCAGCCCGGACTGGTGCAGCACCGACTGGTTCAGCACGGGGGCGCCGATCGGGCCGGTATGCATCGGCTGGTGGGACTGCGGGCCCGGCGCCGCCGGCAGGGCTTGCGCGGGCGCGCTGCCGACCGCGACCAGGCGCGGACGCTCGGATTGCGGCATCGGCGTGTCGATGCCGGTCGCCACCACCGACACGCGGATGCGGCCTGACAGGTTGTCGTCGATCGCCGAGCCGAAGATGATGTTGGCGTCCTCCGCCACCTCCTCGCGTATGCGGTTCGCGGCCTGGTCGACCTCGAACAGGGTCATGTCGTCGCCGCCGGTGATGTTGATCAGCAGGCCGCGGGCGCCGGCCATGGAGGTGTCCTCCAGCAGCGGGTTGGAGATCGCGGCCTCGGCGGCGCGGATCGCCCGGTTCTCGCCGTCCGACTCGCCGGTGCCCATCATCGCCTTGCCCATCTCGGCCATGACGGTGCGTATGTCGGCGAAGTCGAGGTTCACCAGTCCCGGTGCCACCATCAGGTCGGTGACGCCGCGCACGCCCATGTAGAGCACGTGGTCGGCCATCTTGAACGCTTCCTTCCAGCCGGTGCGCTCGTTGGCCAGTCGGAACAGGTTCTGGTTCGGGATCACGATCAGGGTGTCGACGAACTGCTGCAGCTCGGCGATGCCGGTCTCGGCCGCCTTGGCGCGGCGCTGGCCCTCGAAGGTGAACGGCTTCGTCACCACGCCCACGGTGAGGATGCCGCGCTCGCGCGCCATGCGGGCGATCACCGGCGCCGCCCCGGTGCCGGTGCCGCCGCCCATGCCGGCGGTGATGAACACCATGTGCGCGCCGTCCATGTGCCGGGCGAGCTCGTCGGCCGCCTCCTCGGCGGCGGCGCGGCCGATCTCCGGCTTGGCGCCGGCACCGAGTCCTTGCGTCAGGTGCGGACCGAGCTGGATGCGCCGGTCGGCGCGGCTGTGGGTGAGCTGCTGCGCGTCGGTGTTGGCGACCACGAACTCCACCCCGGCGAGCTGGAGCTGGATCATGTTGTCGACGGCGTTGGTGCCGCCGCCGCCCACGCCGATCACCGTGATCCGCGGCGTGAAGTCGGAATAGGTCTGCTGCGGGATCGTGAGGTTGAGGGTCATGGGCAGGCTCCCCTGTTGAAGGCTGGGCGGGTGGTCGCGTTCGGCGACCGGTGCGGGATCGCGGGCGGGCGGGTCATCTCAGACCCGCTCGCGCAGGAACTCGACGAGCCGACGCACCAGGCCTGGCGGTCGTGGCTCGTTGAAGTCGATGTCGTGCAGGGTGCGCCCGGCGCCGGCGGCCCAGCTCAGCAGGCCGGTGGCGGTGGCGAAGCCCGGCCCGGTGGCGTTGTCCGGCAGGCCGCGCACGCCGACCGGGCGGCCGAGCCGCACCTGGCGGTCGAGGATGCGGGCGGCCATGGGCGTGATGCCGTCGAGCTGGCTGGCACCGCCGGTCAGCACCACCCGGCCGGCGCTGGCGCGGCCGAGGCCCGCGTTGTCGAGCCGGTCGCGCACCAGCTCGAAGGTTTCCTCGATGCGCGGCCGGATCACGGCGACGATGCGCGCGCGCGACATACGGCTGAACTGGTGCTCGTCCTCGCCGATCTGCTGCACGCTGAGCATCTCGCGCTCGTCGTCGGAGGAGGCCTCGGCGTTGCCGTAGATCACCTTGAGCCGTTCGGCGCTGCCGAGCGGGGTGGAGATCATGCCGGCGATGTCCTTGGTGACGTGCAGCCCGCCCACCGGAAGCTGGGCGGTGTGCAGCACCTGGCCTTCGCCGAACACGGCGATGGAGGTGGTGCCGCCGCCCATGTCGACCACGGTGGCGCCGAGCTCGCGCTCGTCCTCGACCAGCACCGACAAGCCCGAGGCGAGCGGGGCCGCCACCAGCTCGGCGATGTCGAGGTCGCAGCGCGACAGCACCGCGGCGAGGTTGCGCAAGCTCGTCGCCGACGCATCCACCACGTGGAGGCGGGCGGACAACTGGTCGCAGTGGTGGCCGCGCGGATCCTCGACGCCGGCGGTCTCGTCGACGGAGAATCCGAGCGGCAAGGCGTGGATCACGTCGCGGCCGTCGGTGACGGCGCGGTTGCGGCCCTCGTTGACCACGCGCCGGATGTCGGCGTCGCCGACCACGCGGCCGCCCACCGGCCAGCGCACGTTGAACAGCCGGGACTCCGGTTGGCCGCAGGACAGGTTCACGGTGACGGTGCGCAGGTGGTGGTCGGCCTGGCTTTCGGCCTGGCCGACCGCGGCGCGGATCGCGCGCTCGGACTCCGCGAGGTCGGTGATGCCGCCGAGCCGTACCCCGCGCGAGCGCTGCCAGCCGCAGCCGAGCACGCGCAGCGAGCCGTCCGGCTCGCCGCGGCCGATCAGGCAGGTGATCTTGGTGGTGCCGACGTCGAGCACGCCGAACACGCCCGGCCGGTACGGGCGCCGCCTGGGCGTCTGGGTGGCGTCGGGCGGCGGCAGCGCCAGCAGCCGCGCCTGTTCCGGCGCGGGAGCGGCCAGCAGGGTGGGCAGGGCGGCGGCGCCGTCCTCGGCCGGCACAGGGCTCCGATTATTGCGTCGCGACGGCCGGCTGGTCGGCGTGCGGACCAGGTCGGTCATGCGGGCCTCCTGCCGGAGTCGAGGATCGCGGCGCCGGACTCGGTGCGGCCGCTGGTCGCTGGAATGGCGCCCGGCCGCGCCGGGCCGCCTTCCTTGCCGTCGGCGGGTGCCGCGTCGGCCGGAGCGCCGGCAGCCGGATCCATGTCGGCGGGGCCTGCGGCCGGCACCGGGCGCTGGCGCACCACCAGTCGGTCGGGCAGGCGCATGTCGATCGCCTCCAGCGGCCGCACCAGCAATGCCTCCCCGCGTTGAAGCTGCGACAAACGGTGCAGCGCCGCCGGCTCCTCGCCTTCGGGCAGCAGCACGTCGCAGCCGTTGCGCAGCGTCAGGTTCCAGCGCCGCTGCCCGACACGCACCGCGGCCACCACGTGGGCCCGCACGTCCGGCTCGGCGGCGAGCGCGTCGATCAGCGACGCCGCCGCCGACGGTGCGCCGACGCCGACCACCAGCGGCAACTGCGAGAAGGCGTCGGCGTCCTTGCCGTTCATGCCCTGATCGGCGACCAGGGCGCCGCTGCGGTCGATCAGCACGAAGCGGCCCTGGTTCTGCCACACCGCGAACGGCCGACGCTCGGTGAGCTGCACCACGATCGTTCCAGGCAGGCGGCGCTCCACGGTGGCGTGCTCGACGAAGGTGAGCTGATCGATCCGGCGGCGCGCCGCCTCCACCGAGAAGCCCAGCATGTCGTCGCCGACCTTGACGCCGAGCGCCTGCTGCAGCGCCGACTCCGGGGTCATGTCGCGGCCGGACACGGTGATGGTGGTGACGTGCATCGCCACCTTGTGCCCGAGCGCGCTGCGCAGCGGCGCGAAGGACGCCTCGCTGCGCATCAGGTGCGCCAGGTGCAGCGCGCCGCCGAGACCGGCCACCGCCACCGCCGACCACAGCGCCGGGCGCAGCAGCCGGCGCTGGCGTCGGGCGAAGATGCTGTAGCGCGACGGGCGGTCGATCAGCCCGCCGGTCGCGGTCGGCTGCTTCACGCGCGGCATGCGGCGTTCTCCACCATCCAGGCGCACAGGGCGGGAAAGGCGATGCCGCGATGGGCGGCCTGCTCCGGCAGCAGCGAGGTGGGGGTCAGGCCGGGCTGGGTGTTGACCTCGAGCAGCACCAGCCGGCCTGGCCGGTCGTCGCCGTGCGCGGTGTCATCGTAGCGGAAGTCGGTGCGGGTGGCGCCGCGGCAGCCGAGCGCCCGGTGCGCCGCCAGCGCCACGCGCATCGCGTCGGCGAACGCGTCCGCGTGGATCGCGGCCGGCAGCACGTGGCGGGAGCCGCCGGCGGCGTATTTGGCGTCGTAGTCGTAGAAGCCGTGCGCGATCTCCGGGTTGGGGGCGATGTCGGTCACCGTCAGGGCGCCGATGTCGGCCTCTCCCCCGCCCAGCACGCCCACCGTGATCTCGCGCCCGGGGATGAACTCCTCGACCAGCGCCAGCTTGCCGTAGCGCCAGGCGGACACGATCTCGCCGCGTCGGTTGGAGCCCGCCCGCACGATGTCCACGCCCACCGAGGAGCCCTCGTTCAGCGGCTTGATCACGTAGGGAAGCGGCAGCGGGTCGGCCTCGGCGAAGCGCTCCATCTCGACCACGCGGCCGCGGGCGATCGGTAGCCGGGCGGCTGCGAACACCGCGCGCGCCGCCTCCTTGTCCATCGCCAGCGCCGAGGCGCGCACGCCGGAATGGGTGTACGGGATGCCCATCCAGTCCAGCACGCCCTGGATCGCGCCGTCCTCGCCGAACCGGCCGTGCAGGGCGTTGAACACCACGTCCGGGCGGACGGCGGCAAGGTCCGCCACCAGCGCCGGAAGGTCGGGGCCGGCATCGATCGCGCGCACGGCGAAGCCGGCCTCGCGCAGCGCCGACAGCACGCCGCGGCCGGAGCTGAGGCTGACCTCGCGCTCGGACGAGATGCCGCCCATCAGCACCGCGACGGTGGGACGGTTCATGCGTCCGCCCCATGGGCGAGAGGAACTCCGACCCGCTTGATCTCCCAGGCGAGCGTGACGCCCGAGCTGGCGGCGACGCGGCGGCGCACCTCCTCGCCGAGCGCCTCGATGTCGGCGGCGGACGCGTTGCCGGTGTTGAGCAGGAAGTTGCAGTGCTTCTCGCTCACCTGTGCGCCGCCGAGCCTGAGTCCGCGGCAGCCGGCCTGGTCGATCAACTGCCAGGCCTTGGACGCGCTCTGGGCCGGGTCCGGGTTGCGGAAGGTCGAGCCGCCGGTGCGGGCGCGGGTCGGCTGCGATGCCTCGCGCAGGCTGCGTATCTCGTGGATGCGCGCGCGCGGCAGCGACGGATCGCCGGGCTCGCCGCGCAGGCGGACGCGCACCACCACGGCACCTTCCGGCAGGTTGGAATGGCGGTAGCCGAAGCCGAGCGCCTCCACCGGCAGCCGCACGAACTGGCCATCGCGGTTCACGATCTCGGCCCAGTCCAGCACGTCGGTGACCTCCGCACCGTAGGCGCCGGCGTTCATCGCCACGGCACCCCCGATCGAGCCCGGGATGCCGGCCAGGAACTCTAGTCCGCGCAGGCCGGCGCTCGCAGCGTGCTCGGCCACCGTCATGTCGAGGCAGGCGCCGCCGCAGACGACGCCGTCCGGCTCCACCGTGATCTCGCCGAAGTCGCGGGCGAGCCGGATCACCACGCCGGGCAGGCCGCCGTCGCGCACGATCAGGTTCGACGCCTTGCCGATCGTGGTGACCGGCAGCTCGGGCGGCAGGGCGGCTAGGAACGTGGACAGGTCCTCAACATCGGCAGGACGGAGCAGCAGCTCGGCCGGGCCGCCGACGCCGAACCAGGTCTGGCCGCCGAGCGCCGCCGCCTGCTCCAGCCGGCCGCGTACCGGCGGCATCAGCCGGCCGACGCTGGTCGGAACGTCGCGCCGCTCCGGAGGCAGGGCGGGTGCCGCCGTCATGCCGCGTGGCCGCCGCGGTTCTTTTGCAGCGCGCTAAGCTGCCCCGGCAGCGCTTGCGCCCAGGCGGTGATGTTGCCAGCACCCAGGCAGATCACGAAGTCGCCGGGACGGGCGATCGCGTGCACCATCTCGGCCAGGTGCTCCGGGCCCGGCAGCGGCACCACCGAGCGGTGGCCGGACGCGCGCAGGCCGTCCACCAGGCCGTCGCGGTCGATGCCCTCGATCGGCGCCTCGCCGGCGGCGTACACGTCGGCGATGATCACGGTGCCGGCGTCGTTCATGCAGGTGCAGAACTCGGCGAACAGCGTTTGCAGGCGCGAGTAGCGGTGCGGCTGCACGATCGCCACCACGTCGCGGGCGCCGGCCTGCCGGGCCGCCTTGAGCACGGCGGCGATCTCCACCGGATGGTGGCCGTAATCGTCCACCACGGTGATGCCGCCGGTCTCGCCGGTGCGGGTGAACCGGCGCTTCACGCCGCGGAAATCGGCGAAGGCGGAGCGGATCGTGCTCTCGTCGATCTCCATCTCGACCGCCACCGCCACCGCAGCCAGCGCGTTCTGCACGTTGTGGCTGCCCAGCATCGGCAGGCGGAACGGCCCCAGCTTGCGCGTGCGGTTCCGCGCGCGGTCGGTGACGATCACCTCGAAGGTGGCGCCGCGCTTGTCGGCCACTAGCCGCTCGGCGCGCACGTCGGCCTGCGGGGAGAAGCCGTAGGTGATGACGCGGTGATCCGACAGGCGTGGGATCATCTGCTGCACGTTGGGATGATCCAGGCACAGCACGGCGAAGCCGTAGAACGGGATGTTGCCGACGAACTGGTCGTAGGCCTGCATCATCGCCTCGGGCGTGCCCCAGTGGTCGAGGTGCTCGGGGTCCATGTTGGTGACCACCGCGATCACGGCGGGCAGGCGCAGGAACGAACCGTCGCTCTCGTCCGCCTCCACCACCATCCAGTCGCCCTCGCCCATGCGGGTGTTGGTGCCGTAGGCCTCGATGATGCCGCCGTTGATCACGGTCGGATCGAGCCTGGCCGCTTCCAGCACGGCGGCGACCAGGGAGGTGGTGGTGGTCTTGCCGTGCGTGCCGCCGATCGCGATCGACCAGCGCAGCCGCATCAGCTCGGCCAGCATCTCGGCGCGCCGCACCACCGGCACCAGCCGCCTGCGCGCCGCCACCACTTCCGGGTTGTCGCGCTTCACCGCGGTCGAGGTCACCACCACGCGGGCGTCGCCGAGGTTGGCGGCGTCGTGCCCGACCATCACCGGTATGCCGGCGGCGCGCAGCCGCTGCACGTTGGCGCCCTCGGCGATGTCGCTGCCCTGCACGACGTAGCCCAGCGTGTGCAGCACCTGGGCGATGCCCGACATGCCGATGCCGCCGATGCCGACGAAGTGGATGGTGCCGATGGATAAGGGCAGGGCTCTCATGCTGGCATCTCCCGAGCCGGACGCCTGGGGATGGCGGCTGCCGGCGCCGTATGCAAGTGCCGATCTCGCGAAATCGTGAGCTGTCGCTCGACGAGGTCGGCGAGGGCGACCGCGGCGTCCCGGCGGCCGAGCCGGGACGCAGCCTCGGCCGCGTCGCGCAGCCGCGCGGGGTCGGCCAGCAGCTTGGCCAGCAGCGTGCCGAGCGTGGCCGGGGACAGCTCGGCCTGGCGCAGCATCCAGCCGCCGCCGGCTTGCACCAGCGCTGCCGCATTGGCCGACTGCTCGTCGGACGCCGCGATCGGCAGCGGCACCAGGATCGACGGGCGCCCCACCACCGCGAGCTCGGCGACCGAGGAGCCGCCGGCGCGGCCGATCACCAGGTGCGCCGCCTGGAGGCGGGACGCGATGCCGTGGAGGAACGGCGCGACCTCCGCTCCGATGCCGGCGTCCGCATAGGCGGCGCGCACCCGGTCCACGTCCTCCGGACGTGCCTGCTGCGTCACCGACAGCCGGCGCCGCAGCTCGGGCGCCAACGCAGCCAGGGTCTGCGGCACCACGTCGGCGAACACGCGGGCGCCGAGCGAGCCGCCCCAGACCAGCAGGCGCAGAGGCCCGGTCGGATCCGGATACGGGCTGTGCGCGGCGCTGGCGATGTCGGCACGCACCGGCATGCCGGTCAGCACCGCGTTGGCGCCGGCCGGCAGATTGGCGACGTGGTCGAAGCTGGTGGCGACGGCGTCGGCGAAGCGGGCGAGAAGGGCGTTGGCCTGTCCGAGCACGGCGTTGCCCTCGTGCAGCACCAGCTTCGGGCGCGCCCGCCCGAGCAGCCGGGCGCCGAGCAGCGGCGGCACCGACGGGTAGCCGCCGAAGCCCACTACCGCGGCCGGACGCAGCCGGGCCAGGATGCGGCGCGCCGCCAGGGTGCCGCGCGCCAGCGCCAGCGCGCCGGCGAGCTTGGCGCCCGCGCCGCGTCCGGCGATGCCGGCACCCGGCAGCACGTGCTGCTCGGTGCCCGCGAACGCGCCCGTGGTCCGTTGCCCGGCGCGGTTGTCGGTCATCAGCACCAGCCTGTGCCCGCGTGCGGCGAGCTCGGTCGCCAGCGCCTCGGCCGGGAAGAAGTGGCCACCGGTGCCGCCGGCTGCGATCACGACCGGGCCCATCCCGCTGCTGCCCGTTTCGTCGCTGCTCGACCTGCTGCCGCCGGTCATGCCGTCACCTGCCGACGACGGGGCGCCGGGGCGGGAAGGCGGCTCGCCTGGGTGCGCCGCCTGGTCAGGGCCAGCACCATGCCGATGGTCAGCGCCACCGACATCGCCGACGAGCCGCCATAGGAGATGAACGGCAGCGTCATGCCCTTGGTCGGGATCAGGTGCAGCGAGGAGGCCATGTTGACGAAGGCCTGCAGCCCGAAGCCGCACACCAGGCCGGCGGAGGCCAGCACCACGAACGGGTCGTCCTCGGCCAGCAGCTTGAGCAGGGTGCGCACGACGATCAGGCAGAACACGCCGATGATGAACAAGCAGACCAGCAGCCCGAACTCCTCGCCGGCGACCGCGAACACGAAGTCGGCGTGCGCGTCCGGCAGCAGGTCCTTGACCCGGCCCTCGCCGGGGCCGCGGCCGAGCAGGCCGCCGTTGCCGAACGCCTGCAGCGCTGTGTCGATCTGGTAGTGGTCGCCCTGGCCGGGATGCAGGAAGCGGGTGACGCGCGAGCGCACGTGCGGAAACGCGACGTAGGCGCCAACGAAGGCGGCCATCATGCTGCCCACCCCGCAGCCGACCAGGAACAGGTTCAGCCCGCCCAGGAACAGTTGGCACATAAACACGCAGGTGATCACCGACAGCATGCCGATGTCGGGCTGCGACTTCAGCAGCAGCAGGATCACCGCGAACACCGCGAATGCCAGCAGGGTGCCGGGAAAGGCGCGCGTGCGCTTGCCCTCCGCCAGCAGCCACGCGGTCACCACCGCGAAGCAGGGCTTCAGGAACTCCGACGGCTGGATCGACATCATCGGCAGCGCGATCCAGCGCCGCGCCCCCTTGATCTCGACGCCATGCACCAGGGTGAGTGCGGTGAGGGCCAGTGCGAGGAGGCAGCCGACCAGGGCCAGCCGGCGCACGCCCCTGGGCGAGAGCATGGAGGTGGACAGCACGATCGCGCCGGCCAGCCCCAGGAAGATCACCTGCTTGAGGATGAACATGTCGCGCGAGGCGCCGATGCGTGCGGCGACCGAGGGCGAGGCGGCCAGCATCAGCACGTAGCCGAAGCCGATCAGCAGGCCGACGCAGCCCAGCGTCCAGCGGTCCACCGTCCACCACCAGCGGCCAAGCACCGAATTGTCCGCGCGCGAGAACTGCGCCATCACCGTGTGCCTCCCGGTTGGGGATCGAGCTGGCCAGCGAGCTCGGCGAAGCGCTCGCCGCGCGCCTCGAAGCTCGCGAACTGGTCGAAGCTGGCGCAGGCGGGCGACAGCAGCACCACCGGTGCCGCGAGCGCCTGCGCCGCGGCGAGGGCCTGCGGCACCGCGTGCTCCAGCGTGTGCAAGATGCGGTGCTCGACCTTGTAGGCCGACAGCGTGCCGGCAAGCAGCGGGGCGTCTCGGCCGATCAGCAGGGCGAGCGGGATGCGATCGAACAGCGGCGCCAGGTCGTCGATGCCGCCGGACTTGGCGATGCCGCCGGCGATCCAGATCAGCCGGTCGTAGCACGCCAGCGCGCGCGAGGCGGCGTCGGCGTTGGTCGCCTTGCTGTCGTCGACGAAGGCGATGCCCTTGATCCGCGCTACCTCCCGCTGGCGGTGCGGCAGGCCGGGGAAGGTGGCGAGGCCGGATGCGATGGCGGCGTCGGACAGGCCGAGATGGCGCGCCATCGCGCAAGCGGCGAGGGCGTTCTGCGCGTTGTGCCGTCCCGGCAGGCTGGGCGGCAGCAGGCCCGCCAGCGCGCCGGGGACGCTGCCGGAGATCGTGTGCAGCCGGGCCGCGGTGCCGGCGTGCGCGATGGCGCGGCTGGCCGGGTCGTCGAGCCCGATCACCGCCAGGTCGTCCGCGGTCTGACGGGCGAATACCTCCCGCTTGGCCCGGGCATAGCCGTCCATGTCGCCGTGGCGGTCGAGGTGGTCGGGGGACAGGTTCAGCAGGCACGCGGCGTCGAAGCGCAGCGTCTGCAGCCGTTCCAGCATGTAGGAGGACATCTCCAGCACGTAGACGCCGTCGTCGGGCAGCAGCGGCAGCGCCAGCGCCGCCGGCCCCAGGTTGCCGCCGGCTGCGACCGGCACGCCGGCCTCGCGCAGCAGGTGGGCGAGCAGCGCGGTGGTGGTGGACTTGCCGTTGGTGCCGGTGATGCCGGCGAACCGGGTGCGTCTGCCGCTGGCGCGCACCGCCTGGAACAGCAGTTCGGCGTCGGACAGGATCGGGATCCCGGCCTGCTGTGCCATGCGGGCGACCGGATGCGGCGCCGGCAGGCGATGCGGGATGCCGGGCGACAGCACCAGCGCGTCCTGGCCGTCCAGGTCGTGGAACGGGGCCAGCACCACCTTGCCGCCATCCGGATGCGGACGGTCGCGGTCGTCCCACGCCTGCACGTGCGCGCCCATCGCCGCCAGCGCGTGCGCCGCCGGCTCGCCGTTGCGGCCGAGGCCCAGCACGGCGTAGCGCCTGCCGGCGAACAGGGCGGAGGGAAAGGCGCCGCTCATCGGATCTTCAGCGTCGCCAGGCCAGCGAGGCCCAGCACCATGGACACGATCCAGAAGCGGATCACGATCTGCGCTTCCTGCCAGCCCTTCTTCTCGAAATGGTGGTGCAGCGGCGCCATCAGGAACACGCGCCGGCCGGTGCGCTTGTACCAGCCGACCTGGATGATCACCGACAGCGTCTCGACCACGAACAGGCCGCCGACGATGCACAGGACGATCTCGTGCTTGACCGCGACCGCCACCGCGCCGAGCGCGCCGCCGAGCGCCAGAGACCCGGTGTCGCCCATGAACACCGCCGCCGGCGGGGCGTTGAACCACAGGAAGCCGAGGCCGGCGCCGATCAGGGCGGCCAGGAACACGCCGAGCTCGCCGGTGCCGGGCACTGGATGGAGCTGCAGGTAGTCGGCGAAGATGCGGTTGCCGACCAGGTAGGAGATCAGCGCGAACACCACGGCGGCGATGATCACCGGCACGATCGCCAGCCCGTCGAGCCCGTCGGTAAAGTTCACCGCGTTGCCGAAGCCGGTAATCACCAGCATGGCCAGGATCGGGAACGCGAACGACAGCGGCAGCAGCGCCTCCTTGACGAACGGAAAGGCGAGCGCGTCGGTCAGCGGCGTCGGCATCAGGCTCTCGATCCAGAACCCCGCGATCAGCGAGGTGCCGAACTCCGCACCCAGGCGGACGCGCTTGGACACGCCCTTGGTGTTGCGCCGCGACAGCTTGAGGTAGTCGTCGGCGAAGCCCACCGCGCCGAACGACAGGGTCGCGAACATCACCGCCCACACGTAGCCGTTGGCGAGGTCGGCCCAGAGCAGGGTGGAGAGCAGCCAGGTGGTCAGGATCAGCACCCCGCCCATGGTGGGCGTGCCGGCCTTCTCGAGGATGTGCCGCTCCGGGCCCAGGGTGCGGATCGGCTGGCCCTCGCGCTGGATCTGGCGCAGCCGGGCGATCACGCGCGGGCCCATCAGCAGGCTGAGCACGAAGGCGGTGAGGCAGGCGGCGGCGGAGCGGAAGGTGATGTAGCGGAGCAGGTTGAACAGCGCGTAGTGCGCGGCGAACGGATGGGCGAGGTTGTAGAGCATCAGGCCGCGTCCGCCGCGGTCGCGGCAAGGGCCGCGACCACGTCGCGCATGCGGCTGCCGTAGCTGCCCTTGACCAGCACCACGTCGCCGGGGCGGAGTGCTGCCCGCACCAGCGGCGCCAGGCGGACGGCGTCGGCGGCGTGGCCGCCGCGTCGGGCGGCAGGCAGGCGGTCGAACAGCCAGCGCATCATCTCGCCCGAGCAGAACACGAGGTCGGCGGCGCCCGCGGCGGCCTCGGCCAAGGCTTCGTGCTCGGCGCGGGCGAACGAGCCCAGCTCCAGCATGTCGCCGAGCACGGCGACGCGCCTTCGCGCCGGCAGCAGGTGCAGCACCGACAACGCCGCGCGCACCGAGGCGCCGGACGCGTTGTAGCTTTCGTCCAGCATGGAGGCGGCGCCGTGCAGGATCGGGCACAGCGCGCCGCGACCGCCGCCGGGCATGAAGCCGGCCAGGGCCGCCGCGGCGGGGGCGGGATCGGCACCAAGCGCCGCGACGGCGGCAAGGCAGGCGAGCGCGTTGTCGGCCATGTGCCGGCCGGGTGCTGCCAAACGCAGCGCCACCGTGGCCCCGGGCAGGATCGCGTCGGCGGTCGAGCCGTCGGCGCGGAGCACGAGGGACTCCAGCCGGGCGGCGGCGCCGTCGCCGAAGCGGAGGATGCGTGCGTCGGCACTCCGGGCGGCTTCTTCCAGCCGGTCGGCGCCGGGCGCCTGGTCCGGGAACACGGCGGTGCCGCCGGGGGACAGGGCGTCGAACAGCGACGCCTTCTCGGTCGCGATGGCCTCCAGGCTGCCCATGTGGCCGATATGGGTGGCGGCGATCGTCGTCACGACCGCCACGTCCGGGCGCGCGAGGGCCGCCAGCGGCGCGATCTCGCCCGGATGGTTCATGCCGATCTCGCACACGCAGAACGCGTGGTCCGCCGGCAGCCGCGCCAGGGTCAGCGGCACGCCCCAATGGTTGTTGTGCGAGGCCTGTGCGGCATGGGTGGGCCCGATCGCGGACAGGGCGATGCGCAGCATCTCCTTGGTGGTGGTCTTGCCGACGCTGCCGGTGACGGCCACCACGCGGCCGCGGAACCGGGCCCGTGCGGCGCGGCCGAGCGCGTGCAGGGCGGCAAAGGTGTCGCCGACGTGCAGCAGGCGCGGATGGTCGCGCATGGCTGCCGGCAGCAGGTCGGTGTGGTGCACCAGCGCCGCGGCGGCGCCGCGCTCCAGTGCCGCGGCGACGTGGGCATGGCCGTCGGTCTCGCCGACCAGGGCCACGAACAGCTCGCCGGGACGCAGCGTGCGGGTGTCGATCGAGATCCC
This sequence comes from Lichenicola sp., assembly GCA_965198655.1. Taxonomy (GTDB): domain Bacteria; phylum Pseudomonadota; class Alphaproteobacteria; order Acetobacterales; family Acetobacteraceae; genus Lichenicola. The sequence continues at coordinate 1,291,038 of OZ240668.1, forward strand.
GGTGATCGCGTCCGGAACGGCGCCGCCGAAGCGCCCGTCCACCGCGGCGGCCAGCGCGGCGCCGGTCCAGAGCGGGCTCATGGCGTACCCGCCAGCGCGCGCAGGATGGCCACGTCGTCGAACGGATGGACGATGCCGCCCACGTCCTGGCCCTGCTCGTGGCCCTTGCCGGCCACCACCAGCACGTCGCCCGGGCGCAGCGCGTCCAGCCCGGCAGCGATGGCGGCGCGTCGGTCGCCGATCTCGATCGCGTCCGGGCAGGCGGCACTGATGGCGGCGCGGATCGCGGCCGGGTCCTCCGAGCGCGGGTTGTCGTCGGTGACGATCACCAGGTCGGCCAGCCGGGCGGCAGCCTCGCCCATCAGCGGCCGCTTGCCGCGGTCGCGGTCGCCGCCGGCGCCGAACACGATCACCAGCCGTCCGCCGGCCTCGGCGGCGTGCGGACGCAGCGAGGCGAGCAGCCGCTCGATCGCATCCGGGGTGTGGGCGTAGTCGACATAGGCAGCCGAGCCGTTCGGCAGCCGGGCGGCCAGCTCCATGCGGCCGCGCACGCCGCGCAGGGCGGGCAGCCGCGACAGCACCGCCGGCAGCCGGTCCTCGTCCGCCTCGGCCAGCAGCGCGGCCAGCAGCGCGTTGTCGGCCTGGAACCGGCCGGGCAGGCGGAGCCGCAGCTCGATCCGCCGGCCCTGCACCTCCAGCTCCAGCACCTGCCCGTCGGCGAGCGGCACCGCGCGCTGCAGCCGGATCGCGTCGCCGTTCTTGCCGGCCAGGCGCAGCCGCAGCCGGCGCGACGCGGCGATCGCGCGCAGCCGGTCCAGCGTCGCCGGCTCCATGTCGGCGGAGGCGGCGGCGACCGCCCCCTCCGGCAGCAGCTCGGCGAACAGCCGCAGCTTGGCCTCGCGATACGCCTCCAGCGTGCCATGGTAGTCGAGGTGGTCGCGAGACAGGTTGCTGAAGCCCGCCGCCGACAGCCGAACCCCGTCGAGCCGGAACTGGTCCATGCCGTGCGAGCTGGCCTCGATCGCGCAGGCGTGCACGCCCTGGGCGGCGAGGCCGGACAGGAGCGCGGCCAGCGCCACGCTGTCCGGCGTGGTCAGCGCCGGCGGCGGCTCCGGCAGCACCACGTCGGCGACCAGGCCGAGCGTGCCGAGGCTCGCGGCCGGAACGCCGTCCCCGGTCCAGAGCTGGCGCAGGAAGTCGGCCGTGCTGGTCTTGCCGTTGGTGCCGGTGACCGCGACCATCCGCTCCGGCTGCGCCCCGGCATGGACGGCGGCGAGGCGGGCGAGCGTGCGCCTGGGCTCGTCGGCCAACACCAGCGGCAGGGCCGCGACCCCGTCCGGCCAGGCGGTGCCGCGCGGCGCCAGCACCGCGACCGCGCCGTGCGCCACCGCGTCGGCGATGTGCCGGCGCCCGTCCCCGGCCGTGCCGGGAAGGGCCGCGAACAGGTAGCCGGGGCGCACCTTGCGGCTGTCCAGCGCGATGCCCTCGATGGCGAGCGCGCCGGCGCCGGGCGGCACCGCGACCAGGCCGCAGGCGAGCAGGCCGAGCGGAGCAGCCGGGCTCACTCGGCGGACCCGGTGTAGCTGACGTCGCGGCGAAGTGCCGCGGGTGCCAGCCGCGCAGCCGGCTGGCCCGGCTCGGGCATCGCCGCCTTCGTGCCAATCTTCTCCGTGGTCTTTCCGGCGGTCTTCTCCGCAGTCCGGGCTGCGCGCTCGGCGTCCTTGGCCTGCCTGGCCAGTCGCGCCTGCGCCAGGGGATCGCCGGGATCGTTGCCGGGGCCGAGCGCCCTGGCGCCGGTGCCGACCGCCGGGGACATCGGAATCGAGAGCGAGGCCTCGATCTGGTCGACGTTGGTGGTGACCGGGAACAGTCCCATCATCGGCGCGATCCGCGCGACGATCTTCCGCCAGGTCGGCACCGCGTTATAACCCGAGGTGATCCAGCCATGCGTTTCCGGCGTGGCGACCGGGCTGTCGAGCATCACGTACACCGCGTAGCGCGGGTCGTTCAGCGGAAAGATGCCGGTGAACGCGGTGACGTTGGTGTGCTTGAGGTAGCCGCCATGCGCGCCGACCTTTTCCGCGGTGCCGGTCTTGCCGCCGACGAAGTAGCCGGGGATCTCGGCCTGCTTGCCGGTGCGCTCCTTGTCCGGGCCCGCCACCACCATGCGCAGGATGCGTCGCAGCAGGGACGAGGTGTCCTCCGACAGCACGCGCGTGCCCTGCGGCACGATCTTCGGCTCAGGTGCCGCGGCATGGTCGTCCGACAGGGTGTCGGCGACCTGCTGAAGTGCTGGCTGCATGGCGGTGCTGTCGGCGTCGGCGACGGGTGCTGCGTCGCCCGGCTGGGCGTCGTCCCGCGCCACCAGGGTCGGCTTGACCAGGATGCCGCCATTGGCGGTGGCGGCGGTGCCGCGCACGATGGCGAGCGGCGGCACCGCGACGCCATGGCCGAACGCCACCGTCATCACCGCCGACAGGCCCCAGTTGCTCGGGCGCGGCAGCAACGGGCGGGCCGCCTCCGGCAGCTCCACCGGCACGCGGTCGAAGAAGCCCATCTGGCGCAGCCAGTCCTGCTGGCGCTTCGCACCCGCATCGAGCGCCATGTGGGCTGCCGCCGGGTTGGAGGACAGCGCCAGCGCTTCCGGCATCGCCAGCCAGGGGGCGAAGTGGTCGGTCTTCATGTCGGAGATGGTGAAGCGTCCGACATGGATCGGTGTGGTGGAGAACCTGTCCCACACATGGGCGATGCCGTCCTGAAGCACCATCGCCGCGGTCTGCAGCTTGAAGGTGGAGCCCGGTTCGTACAGTCCGGTGACGGCGCGGTTGAAGCGCTGGTCGTCGGTCGCCTTGTTGTAAAGGTTGCTGTCGTAGTCCGGCAGGCTGACCATGGAGATGATCTCGCCGGTGCGCACGTCCATCACGATCGCGCAGGCGCCGATCGCCTGGAAGTGCTCCTTCGCGGCTTCGAGTTCCTCGCGCACCACGCCCTGCACGCGCACGTCGAGCGACAAGCGCAGCGGCGAATGGTCGGCGTTCAGCCGGTGGTCGAAGGAGCGCTCCACGCCGCCGACGCCGTGATCGTCCACGTCCACCGCACCCATGATCTGCGCCGCGGTGCGGCCGAGCGGGTAGTGGCGCTTCTCGCCCGGTTCGAAGTAGATGCCGGGGATGCCAAGGTCGTTGATCGCCAGTTCCTTGTCCGGCGTGATGTCGCGGACGACGTAGACGAACTGCTTCTTCGACGACAGCCGGCGGATCGTTTCGTCCACGTCGAGCGTGGGCAGCACCGTCTTGAGCTTGGCCGCCGCGTCGGCCGGATCGACCAGCTCCAGCGGGTTGGCGAACACCGCGGCCAGCGGCAGCGAGATCGCCAGGATCTGGCCGTTGCGGTCGGTGATGGTGGCGCGGCGCACGTGCGGCAGCCCGACGTCGTCGGCATACAGGCTGTGCGGGTCGGTCTTGATCGTGGGGATGGACGGCACCTGCGGCGCGATCTGGCGGTGCGCCGGTGCCATCGGGAACAGCACGGTGGCACCGGCGAGCTTCAGCGACACCGCGCCGAACAGCCCGGCGAAGCCGGCGGCGGTGGCGAGCAGGCGCACGCGCATCCGCTCCAGCGACGCGCGCTGCTGGAGATCGCGCCCGGTCACGCTGACCATTGTTTCCGGTCGCCAGCCGGGTCCGGTCCGGTTCTCGGACGCCACGGATCAGTTGCCGTCCGACAGCGGCACCGGGGCCGGAAGGGCGAGATGGCTGCCGCCGCCGAGCGAGGAGCCGAGCGCGGACGCGGTCTGCGGCACGGCGTAGCTCGCCGGACGCTGCGCCGGCCAGCTCGCGCGCGCCGGCCGCCAGGCGGCGGCCGCCTCGATCGGCGGGCGGGCGGCATACGAGCCGCCGGCCGTCGCCACAACCGGCCGCGCGTGCGGCTCGGCATAGGCGGCGAGGTGGACCGGCGCCGTAGCGCGTAGGGTGGCGGCCGCCCGGTGCGTGGCGGCCGCATGCATCGCCAGCACGGGACCGGCGTCGGCGAGCGCCACCTCGCGGTGCGCCGCGGCGACGTGGACCAGCGGGCTGCGGAACGGATGGGCTTGCGCGAGCCTGACCGGCCTCGGCGCGGCCGCGGTCCCGGCGGTGGTGGGGGCCGGCTCGGCGCGGGCGGACAGGATCGCGTCTGGCGCGGGCGCCTGTGCGGAGGCGAGGGCCGTCGGCGCTTGTCCGACCAGGCCAGGGGCGGTCTGCGGCGTCGCGATCGGGTGCGGCGGAACCTCGGCGCCCGGCGGGGGCAGGCGGTGGTCGAGCGACGCCATCTGCACGAACTGGGTCGGCGCCATCGCCTGCAACTGCGGCAGGAAGCGGGTGGCGAGGACCTGCAGCCGGTCCGGCTGGTTCAACAGCGCCCATTCCGCGCGCAGCATCGCGGTGCGCTCGCGTATGGCCTGCGTGTCCGACACGATGGCGCTGATCTGCTGGTCGAGCAGGGTGGTGCGGTGCTTCTCCGAGTACAGGTAGAGGCCCGAGGCGCCGGCCAGGATCGCGCAAACGCAGGTGAAGGGGCGGATCATCGGGCGTCTCCGGAAGGAGGAATGGCATCGAGGCGTTGCAGCGCGCGCAGCTTGGCGCTGCGGGCGCGCGGGTTGGCGCGACATTCGGCGTCGCCCGGGCGGAGCGCGCGGGCGAGCAGCCGGAACGCGGGCGGCGTGTCGGGACGGCTGAGGCCGCGCGGATCGTGTCGCGACGGGGCCGGGGTGCGGCCGGCGGCGTCCTGCATGAAGCGCTTGACGATGCGGTCCTCGAGCGAATGGAACGACACCACCACCAGCCGGCCGTGCGGGCGGAGCAGGCTCGCCGCCTGCGCCAGGCCCTGCTCGATCTGGCGCAGCTCGTCGTTGACGCGGATGCGCAGCGCCTGGAACGAGCGGGTGGCGGGATCGAGGCCGGACTTCTCGGGCGGCACCACGCGCCGGATGATGGAGGCGAGCTGCAGCGTGGTTGTGATCGGCGCTTCCGCGCGCGCGGCGACCACGGCACGGGCGATGCGGCGCGACAAGCGCTCCTCGCCGAACTGGTAGAGCACATCTGCCAGTTCGGCTTCCGGCAGGGTCGCGACGAGGTCGGCGGCGCTTGGGCCTTGCAGGCTCATGCGCATGTCGAGCGGGCCGTCGTTTCGAAACGAGAAGCCACGCTCCGCTTCGTCAATCTGGAACGACGACACGCCGAGGTCGAGCACCACGCCGTCGAGGGCGACGACGCCGGCGTCGCCCAGCAGGGCCAGCATGTCGCCGAACCCGCCCTGGAGCAGGTGCAGGCGCTGCTCGCCGTGCTCGGCGCGCAGCCGCGCAGCCAGCGCGAGGCCGCGCGCGATCGCCTGCGGGTCGCGGTCGATCGCCCACAGGGTGCAGCGCGCCCGGGCCAGGATCGCCGAGGCGTAGCCGCCGCCGCCGAAGGTGGCGTCGAGATAGGTGCCGCCGTCGGTCGGCTGCAACTGCTCCAGCACCTCGCCGAGCATCACCGGCAGGTGGCCACCGTTCATGCGGCTGCGGTCCTCGCGGGGTCCAGGAACGCTCATGGGAGCACTCATGAGGCGGCTCCGGCGGCGGCGGGCAGGGTAACGCTGCGGGCACGGAGCCGGGCCTCGGCGCGCCGGCGCTCCGCGGCTTGCGGTTCCCAGATCTGGAAGTGGCGGCCGAGCCCCATGAAGGCGACCGACTCGGAGACCCCGGCATGGGCCGCCAGCGCCTCGGGAAGCACGATCCGGCCTTCCTTGTCCGGATCGACCGGATAAGCGTCGCCGTAGAGCGACAGCGCCATATCTTCCTGATCGTCGCTGAACAGGTCGAGCCGGTTCAGGTTGGGTCCGAGCTGGAGGTAGGCCGGCATCGGCCAGGCCTCGATGCAGGGATGCTTCGGCGACTGGCGCAGCACCAGCAGCGCGTCGCCGGGCTGCGACTCGGCGGCCTGGGCGCGCAGGATGGCGCGGTAGCCGGCGGGGATCGAGACCCGGCCCTTGGCATCCAGGCGGTTCTGGTGCGCACCGAGGAACACGCTCATCGATGCCCCCCTCCCGCACCCGGATTCGCCGGTTCAAGCCGCCCCCACGGCATGGTCTGTTGGCGCATTCCGCATGCGCCGGTCCCGGTCGCGGGCCATGGAGCGATGCCGGAGCAGACACGCAGGAGACCGCTTTGGGTGACCGTGGGATATCATGGGATTTTGTGGGAGGTCAAACTAAAGCCGGGGTGAAAATGGCTGAAAACCGCGGCTTGCAGCAGATGAACGCGTTGCGGCGCCTCTAAAAAATGATCCACATCCGAAACAGCGCCGACGATTACTGTTCACTTTTTGTTCTCAAGAGAATCGGTGCTTGCTCGACGCTCGGGAGCATGGTCCGACCCGAGCGAAGGAGGGAAGGGCCAGACGGCCTGTAAGCCGGGTTCTGTGCGCGGGCCGAGGCCCACGCGACGGTCATTCCTCTGGGACACGCATCGCTGCGTGCCTCGCGCGACCAACCCGGACGACGAGGCGGGAGAGCCTCCGGCGCGCGGCACGGATGCCGGCACCTGTCGTCCCTATTCGGTCTTGCTCCCGGTGGGGTTTACCCTGCCGCCGCCGTTGCCGGAAGCGCGGTGCGCTCTTGCCGCACCGTTTCGCCCTTGCCCGCAACATGCGTCCCGTCGCCGTAGGCCGGCGCCGGGACGCACGCCGTGCGGGCGGTTTGTTTTCTGTGGCACTGTCCCTGGGGTCGCCCCCGCCGGCCGTTAGCCGGCACCGTTCTCCCGTGGAGCCCGGACTTTCCTCCACCGCGAGGGGACGTGAGCCCCGCCGCGACAGCGACCGTCCAGCCGTCTGGCGTGCGGACCCTGACCGCCGCCTTGCGATCCGTCAAGCGGCCGGTTCGGCCGGGCTCCGAGTCGGGCAGGGAGCGGCGCGCGGGGACGAGCGCCAGCTCCAGCATGGCGGACGGGTCGGACGGTGCAAAGAGTGCGGAACCACTGTGACAAGGGCCGCAGCCCGTCGCTTCATCGCGATGATCACCGGTGCGCGTCCGGACAGCGTGTGCCGTCACGCGGAAGAAACGTTGCATCCGTGCGTGCGGATCATGTTTCGACTCAAGCATCGTGATCAACGTTTGATGCTGCCACGACATCTTTAACAATGCATCGGCGGTCGTGCTTGTTCTGTGAAGACGCCTGGCGGCCCAAGCTCAGATCTTGCGGATGCTGTCGAAGTCGAAGGCGGAACCGTCCGGATCGACGCCGATGCGTAGCCGCGACGGTTCGGTCAGCCGGTAGGGCGGCACCGGCAGGTTGTACTGGGCCGGCGCGCCGACGAACACGCGTCCGGCGAGGTCGAAGCGCGAGCCGTGGCAGGGGCAGGCATAGCCGCCCGGCCAGTCCCCGCCGCCGGACGCCGGCTCCGGCTGGGGATGGAACTTCGGCACGCAGCCGAGATGGGTGCAGATCCCGACCATGACCCCGAACTCGGGCACGATCGAGCGGTGCCAGTTGGTGGCGTAGGCGGGCTGCTGGCGCTCGGTCGAGCTTGGATCGCGCAGGTGCGGCGGCGTCGCCTCGAGGCGGCGCAGCGCGTCCGGGGTGCGTCGCACCACGAACACCGGCATGCCGCGCCAGACCGCCACCACCTGCTGTCCCGGCGCCAGCGGGGCCAGGTCGACGTCGACCGCGGTGTCGGCGACGTCCTGCACGGTGCGCCGGCCTAGGCTGTCGAGGAACGGCCAGGCGAAGGCGCAGGCGCCGAGCCCGGCGGTCGCGACCGTGACCAGGGACAGGAAGTCGCGACGGACCGGCGCGGGCGCTTCGTCGTCGGGGGGCACGGGCGGGGAGCCTGTCATGGCAGGGGGTGGAACGAGCCGGGGGATCCGGCATCGATGGCGACGCTGCGCGCGATGCGGTTCACCTTGAGCGTGAACAAGCGCGGCAGTTGGCCGCGCGTGCCGGGACAGGAGCCGGAATGCTTCTCCATCACGTCCATCCGGCTCGCGTCGGGAGGATCGTTGCCGTTGATCACGAACAGGAGGCAGTCCGGCGAGTCGTGGGTCAGACCGTCTTGCACCACCAGTCGGCGCAGGTGCTCCACCAGCGGATAGTCGCTGGACCAGTCCAGGTTCGACGGGAACGCGCCGCCGGACAGCCGGTCGAGCAGCCCGAAGCGCTGCAGCGCCAACAGGACCAGGCCGGCCATGAGCGCCACCAGCACGCGCTGCACGATCCGGCTGCGGGTCGTGCGCGCGCCGCGCCGGTCCGCAGGCGGGGTCTGCCGTAGGGCGGTCGGGTCGGCAGGGGGTGCGGTCGGGCGGCGGGTCCGGCTGGTCGGCATGCCGCCTCCTTAGCAGGATGCGGCCGGCCTGCCACCCGTGCCGGCATCACGCGGGATGGGCATCGCGCCGCGGTCAGCCGCGCGGCGAAGGCGATGTCGCGGTCTGCCCGAACAGCACCCGGCGTTCCTCCTCCGTCCTGATGCCGCCAGACTGAGGATTGACCGTCCGCACCAGGTCGTAGGTGCGCGTGGTGGCCGGCCGGGCCTTGATCGCGGCGTGCCAGCGCTTGAGGTGGGGAAAGTCGTCGATCGACTGGCCCTGCGCCTCGGGCAGGATCCAGGGATAGCTCGCCATGTCGGCGATCGTGTACTCGGGTCCGGCGACGAAGGCACGGTCGGCCAGACGGCGGTCCAGCACGCCGTAGAGGCGGTTGGTCTCGTTGCCGTAGCGCTCGATCGCGTAGGGGATCTTCTCCGGCGCGTAGTTGCGGAAATGGTGGTTCTGCCCGGCCATGGGTCCGAGGCCGCCCATCTGCCAGAACAGCCATTGCAGCACCTCCGCCCGGCCGCGCGCGCCGTCGGGGACGAAGCGGCCGGTCTTCTCGGCGAGGTAGAGCAGGATCGCGCCGGACTCGAACAGCGACAACGGCTCGCCACCGTCCTGCGGCGCATGGTCGACGATCGCCGGCATGCGGTTGTTGGGGGCGATCCGCAGGAAGGCGGGCGTGAACTGCTCGCCCTTGCCGATGTTCACCGGGATTATCCGATACTCCAGCCCGGTCTCCTCCAAGAACAGGGTGATCTTGTGGCCGTTCGGCGTGGTCCAGTAGTACAGGTCGATCATCCCAGCCTCCTTGTGGTTTGGCTAATCCCGCACGAGATGCCATAGTTCATAGCATCGTCGCCCCACGCCCGCGAAGTCCGGGCGGCCCACGCAACCCGGAGTGTTTCGCATGCGCATCTTCGCTCCTGCCCTGCTCGCCGCCGGCTTGACGCTTGGGACCGCGGGCGCCGCGCTGGCGATCGCGCTGCCCACGCCCACCGGCCTGCCCGCGGCGCAGCCGGTGCCGAGCCCGCATCCGTACGACACTGCCGCCGACGCGCATGCGCAGGTCGACGCCGCCTTCGCCGCCGCCAAGCGCAGCGGCCGCGACGTGCTGATCGACTTCGGCGCCAACTGGTGCCCGGATTGCCGCATGCTGAACGGGGTGATGCAGATGCCGGCGGTGAGGGCGTGGCGCGACAGCCGGTTCGAGACGGTGATGGTCAACGTCGACCGGTTCAACGTCAACATGGACATTCCCGCCCGCTACGGCGTCACGGTCAAGCAGATCCCGACCGTGCTGGTGCTGACCCCGCAGGGAAAGCTGCTGGACCCGGACGGCACTCTGGCGCTCGGCCACGCCCGCGCCATGTCGCCGCAGGAGTCGGTGGACCAGATCGCCGCCTGGGACGCCCGTCCGCATTGACCCCGGCCGGTCGCGCAATCGTTACACGGATCGGCTAGACCGTGATGCGGATCGGACCGGCGAGGGAGCGGCGGATGGGAACGAGGTGCCTGGCGGCGGCGGCCGTGCTGGGCCTGCTGTGCGGGATCGGCCAGGCTTCGGCCCAGGACGCGGAAAGTGGCGCGCGGCAGACGCTCGAGCGCGTGCTGGCCGTGCTTCGGCTGCAGAATGCTGCGGCAAGCGTGGCGTGCCTGCGGGCCATGACGGAAGCGCACAAGACCGAGGACCAGGTGACGGCGCTGAGCCGCAACGGGACCGGCACGGAGGACAAGCCGAACCCGAGCCTGGACATCGCCCGGGACGTGCTCGGCTCGGACTACGACACCGCGACCGCGGCCTGCGGACCCGACGCGGTCCGCGCCTGCCGGGCACCGGTGGGTGCCGCGATGGCCAAGGCGTGCGGCAACCTGAACCCGGGGCCGTCGCCGGACGCGTCGCCCTAGACGTCGCGGTGAGCGAGCGTGCGGGATAGGGCGGATAGCGGGTCCGCTGGTTTCGGTAGCCCGGTCGTGTTCCTGGCGGGGCCGGACAGTCCGTGGAGCTGGGCCCGGCGAGGGCGCCTGCGGGCATGGACGCGGTCCAATTCCCGTCATGGGCGGCGGCGGAGCTGCTCGGCGCCTCCTGGCAGTCGCGGCACGTCATGCGGATGACGGCGGCACGTGCGGCGGCGTGACCGGCATGAGCCGCGTTCCCGCCGAAGAAGGTTCTCGTGGGGCGGCTCCGGATCGCGGCGGGGCGGTTGGCGGCGCTGATCGGCGCGTGACTGCCGCCGGGCGCCGCCGGGGCGCAGGTCCCGGTCCCAGAAGACGGTGAGCTCGTGCTTGTAGCAGTCTGCTCTGCCAGGGCGGACGACAGGGACGACGGGCCGTTGAACCGAACCGTCTGCCGTTTCTTCTGCATTGCCCTCAACCGGTGGAGCGGGTGGCCCTGGTCGGCGGCTAGAAAGGGCAAAGAGCTGGATCAACAAGGTGGTTGTTCAAACCCGCCCCGATACATGGGGTGAAGCTGCCTGGACTGCTCGCCGATAAGGACCGTGTTTGCGCTGCTGCGTTTCTAGCGCCGAGATCGTCAGCAATGGCGGTGTGTCCTGGACGAGCCGCAGCCTCGTCTCGTCACTCCCTGAGTCGGTCAGGCTCGTGGCAGATGACGCGGCGTGACCGCTTCCGGACCGAACGTCAGCGGGCGCCGGCCTTGCATGGACGATGTCGGAGACCTGGTCGACGACGTCGCTCGCCAGCTTCAGGGACGGGTCGACGTATGTCCTGAGGTTTTCGCTCCGGTCGTCGGACCGGACCTGCTTCAGCACGTGGTTCACGTTCGGCAGGATCTCCAGCCTGGCCACGGGGTTGGCATCAGCCAGCCGCCGTGCATCCGCGGGTTCGACCTGCAGGTCGCGGTCGCCCTGGAGGATCAGGACGGGCTCGCGGATGCCGGCGATGAGCTTGTTAGGCTTCAGGGCCAGCTCGCTCATGAGGAAGTCCTGAATGGCTGGCCGGAACAAAGGCATGAGGGCCGGGCTGATGCCGGCCGCTGCCACGTGCTGTCCGGCTTCGAGCGAGGCGATGATGGACAGGGCCCGGGGCAGGATCGGGACGTTGGCAGGGTTCGCGCGGAGCTGGCTGCGCAGCACTTCGCCCAGAGACCGGCCGGGCGTGGCGACGAGGATCAGCCCGCATGTCGGTTCAGGCTGCGCCGCAAGAAGCGCGACAAGCCCACCCTCGCTGTGCCCGAGCAGCCAGACGCAGGAGGCTCCGGTCCTGGCGCGCAGGACGACGATCCAGCGGCGAATGTCGGCCGCGTAGTCGTCGATGGTTACCTGGTTGCCATCCGGAACGGCCGCCTGGCTGCCGAACAGGCCGCGCTTGTCGATCCGCAGCGTCGTGATGCCGTGCAGGGCTAGCCCCTCCGCCAGAAACCGGTAGGTGGCGGCCTGCAGGCCCGCCGGGCTGTTCCCGTCCCGGTCCACGGGTCCGGAACCGGGTATGATGAGCACCACGGGAGCATGTTGCGCCGGTGCGAGCCGGAGCGTCCCGGCCAGGGGACCTGACGGTCCCGGTGCCGTCAGCGGTTCCTCCGACGCGGCGGGGCGGCAGATTGCCAGGATCGAGACGGTCAGGGTCGCGAAGAGGGTGAGGCGCTTCATCACGTCGTGCCGAAGGGTGGATCTGGATCGCCAAAATCCTACGACGGGTCCCGCTCCCAGAAGAAGGTGAGCTCGTGCTTGTTGTGCGACAGGTGCAGCAGGCGGGCGCCGGGGAGTGCGGCCAGGGCGTCGGCGGCGTCGTGGTCGGTCGGGTCCTGGAACTTGATGGTGCAGACGATCCGGCCCGCGGTGCCGGCTTGGGTCCAGCGGCGCAGCAGGGCGAGCAGGCGGGCGGGATACGCGATCACGTCGCTGAACAGCCAGTCCACCGCCGGCTCGCGCGTCGGGTCGAGCCCGAAGGCGCTGTCCCGCCGGAACCGCACGCCCGGCAGGGCGGCGACGCGGGGATCGAGCGGGGCGCGGTCGACCGCGGTCACGGCGGCGCCCAGGCTGGCGATCGCCCAGGTCCAGCCGCCGGGGGAGGCGCCCAGGTCGAGGCAGGTCTGGCCCGGTTCCGGCCAGGCGCCGAGCCGGGCGCAGGCTTCCCACAGCTTGAGGTAGGCCCGGCTCGGCGGGCCGATGCGGTCCTCGTGGAAGCGGGCGACGCCGCCGGGGAACGGGCTGGTCTTGGTGGTGCTGAGCAGCAGGCGGTCCGGCGCCAGCAGGGTCCAGGCGCCGAGCGGTGCCGTGGGAGCGGCGGCCGGGAAGCGCAGCGGCGCCGCCTTCACCGGCGGCAGGCGGGCGGCGATCAGGGCGGAGCGGCGATGGTGCAGCGCCGGCAGGTGGCTCCAGTTGCGCTGCCGGTCGCGCAGCGCGGCAACCGCGTCGCCGATGGAGGCGCAGGCGACCTCTTCCGGCGCATCCCACCGGTCCAGCGCCCAGAACGCCGGCGCCGGCGGGTCCGGCGACAGCGCCAGCCGGCCGAGGACGACGGATACCGCGACGCCGCGGCGATCGAGCTCCTCGGCCAGCACCGCCTCGTTGCCCTCCGAGGCGAGGTAGGCGGCGCGGGTCCCCTCGGTCACGCGCGGCGGCGGAGGCAGGCGAGGGCGAGCAGCAGCCAGCCCGCCATCAGCACGCTGCCGCCGAAGGGGGCGGCATGGCCGAGCAGGCTGGCCCAGGCGGCGTCGCGATCGAAGCCGAGCGCGTAGACGCCGGCGCAGAAGCAGGCGATGCCGAGCCCAAAGGCCAGGCCCGCGAGCCGGAGCAGCACGCCGCCGCGCCGCTCGGCGAGCAGGCCGCAGGCGAGCAGCGCCGGGACGTGCCAGCCCTGCATCTGCACGGCACTGCGCAGCAGCTCGCGGCCGCCCGGCGCCAGCATCCGCTCCGGCAGGTGCGCCGCCACCGCGCCCATCGCCACCGTGGAAAGGCCGAGCACGGCGCCCGCGACGAGACACCACCGCGCGGCGACGTGGTCCGGCGCCTGGCCGGTCCCGGGGCGTGCGGGAGGAGGGGACCGCACGGGTGCGGCGTCCGAGCGCCGGGATCCTAGCGGCCGGGCTTGCCCAGGTCGCGCATCGCCACCACCAGGTTCATGTGCCGCAGCAGGAGCTGGTGCGGCAGCGACGGCAGGTAGATGCGCAGGACCTCCAGCCGCTTGGAGTCCGGCAGCGTCGCGAAGCTCGGCCGGGAGGCCTGCGCCCCGTCGGCGGCGTCGTAGGCCTTGGCGACGGCGACCGCCAGCTCCGCCGGGACCGAGGCCAGGAGAGTCTTCTGGGCCGGGCTGAGCAGCCTGTCGCGCAGCGGTCCCGACAGCGTGCGGTGTTCCGCCACCCTCGGCGCCTCGTACGGCTTCAGCCGGTCCAGCGGGAACTCGATCTCGACGCCGTTGTCCTGCATCACGTAGCCGGTGGTGCCGTCGACATCGACCAGCTTCCCGTGCCGGGATCCGCTCAGATCCGAAACCCGGTCGCCGACGGAAACGGAAGCCATGGACGAAACCTCATGGGATGGCGGGTGCAAGGAGCCTAGAAGTTCACGGATGCCGGTTTCCCGCAATGCGGGTGCTGCCCGCGCGTCACGATGTCGGGTTTCCTGGTCTTCGACCCGGGCGGAGCCGGCCGGCTCGTTGCCGCCCCGATACGGCCGCCTTGGAGCGTGATGCGTGGGCGCCGCCCGCGAGATCATGCCGTTCGCATCGCGCGACGCTGATCAGGCGCACGGCTGGGCGTTACGCGGGGACATGAGGGATACGCGGGGTGCCGGCGGGGTGCCGCGTCGCGAGCGCGTGCTGGAGAACGTGCCGGGCCGGCCAGGAAAGTTTCGGGCTCTCGATCGGGCGGCGCGTCTTGACCGGGCTCCTTGCCCTGGCTGACGGATCGCGGCTGCGTATAGTGCGGCATGGCGACTGGCGACCTGTTTCCCGAGATCGAGCCGTTCGCGGCCGGCTACCTGCCGCTCGAGGCGACGACGGAGGCGGGCGCGCACGTGATGTACTGGGAGCAGGTCGGGCGTCCGGACGGGCGGCCGGTGCTGTTCCTGCACGGCGGCCCGGGTGCCGGGGCCGGGATCGTGCACCGGCGTTTCTTCGACCCGCATGCGTGGCGGGTGGTGATCTTCGACCAGCGCGGCGCCGGGCGCTCGCGTCCGCAGGGAGCCTTGCGCGACAACAACACGGCGGCGCTGCTGGACGACATCGAGCGCCTGCGCCGCCACCTCGGCATCGCGAGCTGGGTGCTGTTCGGCGGCTCCTGGGGCTCCACCCTGGCGTTGTCCTATGCGCAGGCGCATCCCGACCGGGTGATGGCGCTGGTGCTGCGCGGCATCTTCCTGGGCCGGCCGGAGGAGCTGCACTGGTTCCTGTACGGGCTGCGCGCGGTGTTCCCGGACGCCCATGCCGCGTTCGCCCGGCACATCCCCGAGGCGGAGCGGAGCGACCTGCTCGGTGCCTATCTGCGACGCCTGACCGATCCGGATCCGGCCGTGCACCTGCCGGCGTCGCGGGCCTGGTCGGAATACGAGGGGACCTGCTCGACCCTGCTGCCGACCGGGGCGGCGGTGGCGAGCTTCTCGCGCGACCGCGCGGCCTTGGGCCTGGCGCGGATCGAGGCGCACTACTTCGCCAACGGGCTGTTCCTGCCGCCGGGCGGGCTGCTCGGCGGCATGGCGACGATGGCGCACCTGCCGGCCGAGATCGTGCAGGGCCGCTACGACATGGTGTGCCCGGCCCGGAGCGCGTTCGACCTCGCCGCCGCCTGGCCGGGCGCCCGGCTGACGATCGTGCCTGATGCCGGCCATTCCGCCCTGGAACCCGGCACGCGTCGGGCGCTGATCGCGGCACTGGAACGGTTCCGCGCCTGATCGTCCGAGCTGGTCGACGACCGGTGCGTGTCCCGTCGCCTAGCGGTCGAAGCCGCCCGCTCCCGGTGTCGCAGCCCGTTCCCCAGGCGGGCGATGCGTCCCGTCCGAGCCGCATCGAGGACGGAAGCAGCTCGTTCCGTCCGGGCCCACGCTTCCAGGCGACGCGTCGCCTGGATCGATCGCGTCTGGCCGAGAAAGGTGTTGCTTTATCGAGACTCGGCGGGTGTAGTCGATGACGCGGTCGAAACGAGACCACTGTCAGGGGTTGTGGTGGAAGCCAGCCATCAGCCAGCGGTGCCTGCCGGGCGGCAGCCCTACCTGGTCATGTCTGTCGTTCTCGCCGGGATCGTCGCGTTCGGCTTCTCGCACACGATCCCCTTCGACCTCGCCCCGCCCGGCCTCCCGCTGCTTCTCGTCCTGCACGCCGTCGTCTTCGGCGCCTGGGTGCTCCTGTTCATCGCGCAGCCGGTCCTGGTCGCCAGGCGCTCCGTTTCGGTCCACCGCACGCTGGGCTGGATCGGCGTGGCCCTTGCGTGCGCGATGATCGTGCTCGGCGGCAGCGCCGTGCTGTTCGCGCTGTGGAGCCACTCCCTTCCGCCCTTCTACCCGCCCGGGCTGTTCATCACCCGCGGCGTCGTCGGGCTGGTCCTGTTCGCCGGCCTCCTCGCGGCCGCGATCCGGCTGCGCCGCAGACCCGAATGGCACAAGCGGCTCATGCTGTGCGCCGCCATCACGGTGGTGGTTCCGGGGCTGGAGCGATCGCTTCCCTTGCCGTTGTTCGGCACCTCCTGGCCGTTCGTGGCCGACGGCATGCTCGATCTCATCGCCCTGGTCGGCCCGGCGACGGACCTCGCGACGCGAAGGCGGATCCATCCGGCCTACGCGTGGGGGGTGGGGGCGATCGTCGCCGGCCAGGCGGTTGTCGACCTTGCGGCACCGTCGCCCGTGGCGGTCCTCATGCTGCGACTGGTCGGGGCGCGGTAGTGTCCCCGGACATTCGCCCGCAGATTCCTGAATCGGGATGCTCGCGACGAGCGATGCCGCGTCCCCCGAGCTCGGTCAGCGCGGGACGATGCCGGCCGCGACCGCCGCCTGCGAACCCTCCCGTCGGCACGGCAATGGCTTCGCCTTGTTCCGTGCGCTCTTTTTCGCCGGCACCGGTGGATTTCGGGTGAACGTCCTGCAACAAGCGGCGTTAGGCGGGCGAACCAGACCAGTCCGCCGCCATGCCGGGCGGCGTTGCCATGGCCGAAGTTGAGGAAACAGAATGAATCGTTACGCCCGCTGGGGCTTTGCCCTGGCTGTCCTGCCCATCGCCGCCTGTGCCAGCAACCCGCCGCCGCCGCCCGCGGCGCCTGCGGGCCCGCCGCCGCTCGCCTCCGCCGACGCCAGCTTCGTGACCGGCGCGGCCCAGGGCGGGATGACCGAGATCCAGGAAGCCCAGTTGGCGCAGAAGACCTCGCACAGCGCCAAGATCAAGGCCTACGCGGCCAAGATGATCACCGACCACGACGCGGCGAACGACCAGCTCAAGCAGTTGGCGATGACCAAGAACGCGACCGTGCCGACCGCGGTGGACGACGCGCAGATGCAGGAGATCACCAAGCTGCAGGGCGAAACCGGCCGCATGTTCGACCGCGACTACATCGCCGACAACATCGCCGGCCACCAGCAGCAACTGGTGCTGTTCCAGACCGAGGCGCAGAGCGGCACCGATCCGGACCTGAAGAAGTTCGCCTCCGACACGGTGCCGACCATCCAGTCGCATCTCGACCAGGCGAACAAGCTGTCGGCGCCCGCCCACAAGGGCACGATGCGCCACCACAAGCACAAGACCACGTCGTAACCGACGGCGCCCGGTTCGAGCGCAGTTGCGCCGCCCATGCCTCGCGCATGGGCGGCGTTTTCATATCCGGCGGCCCGGTCCTGGCCGGGCCTCATCGAGGGCTAACCCATGTTCATCGCCATGAACCGGTTCCGGGTCGCACCCGGGTCGGAAACCGATTTCGAGCAGGTCTGGCTCAGCCGCGACGTGCAC
The DNA here is from genome assembly GCA_965198655.1 of Lichenicola sp. GTDB lineage: Bacteria > Pseudomonadota > Alphaproteobacteria > Acetobacterales > Acetobacteraceae > Lichenicola. The sequence goes on from OZ240668.1 coordinate 1,308,243, forward strand.
CTGCGCACCGTGCCGGGGTTCGAAAGCTTCCACCTGCTGCGCGGACCGGAGCACGAGGACCACGTGCTGTACGCGTCGCACACGGTCTGGGCCTCGAAGGAGACGTTCGAGGCCTGGACCCGGTCGGAGGCGTTCCGCGAGGCGCACCGCAACGCCGGCCAGGCCGGGACCAGGGCGATGTACCTGGGGCCGCCGCAGTTCGAGGGCTTCGAGGTGCTGCAGACCGTGGACAAGGGGTGATGGCGATCCGCATCGACCAGATCGTCACCCGTTCGGGCGACGACGGCCGCACCAGCCTGGGCGACGGCACGCGGTCGCCGAAGGATTCGATCCGCGTCGAGGCGTATGGCAGCGTCGACGAGGCCAACGCGGCGGTCGGCGTGCTCCGCCTGCAGGTGGCCGGAAACGAGGGACTGGACGCGGTGCTGGCGCGGATCCAGCACGGGCTGTTCGACATCGGCGGCGATCTGTGCCTGCCGGGCACCGTCGACGCCCCGTACCGGATCGACGACCGGCTGCTCCAGTTGATCGAGGCGGAGATCGCCACCCTGCTGGAGCGGCAGGCGCCGCTGGACAGCTTCGTGCTGCCGGGCGGCAGCGCTGGCGCCGCGCAGGCGCACGTGGTGCGCACCGTGGTCAGGCGGGCGGAACGGCGGGTGGTCACGCTGGCGGCCGCCGAGCCGGTCAACCCGCTGGTGGTGCGCACCCTCAACCGGCTGTCGGACTACGCCTTCGTGCTGGCCCGCCACCTGAACGACGACGGGCGCGCCGACGTGGTCTGGACCCGCGGACGCTGACAGGACGGCGGCCGAGTCGGCCGCCGGTCGGATCAGAACGTGTCCAGCACCGCCGCCGCGTCCGCGGCCAGGCCGCCCAGCGCGTCCCGCATCGCGACGATGCGGCCGATCACGATCAGCGCCGGCGTCGGCAGCGGGTTGCCGCGGAGCAGTTCCGGCAGGGTGGCGAGGGTGCCGACCAGCAGTTGCTGCTCGGCGCTGGCAGCGCGCGAGACCGCCGCCGCGGGGGTGTCGGCCGACATCCCGGCATCGACCAGCCGGACCGCGATCGCGCCCAGGTTGCGTACCGACATGTAGAGCACCATCGGCTGGTCGAGCCGGGCGAGGGCGGACCAGTCGAGGGCCGCGACCGGGTCGTCCTCGCCCTCGGCGCTGTGGCCGGTGGCCAGCACGATCGCCTGGTTGACGCCGCGCACCGTCGCCGGGATGCCGGCGGCGGCGAGGCCTGCGAGCCCGGCGGTGAGGCCGGGCACGATCCGGAACGGGATGCCGTTGCGCGCCAGCACCAGCGCTTCCTCGGCGCCGCGGCCGAACACGTAGGGGTCGCCGCCCTTCAGCCGCAGCACGCGCTTGTTCTGCCGTGCGAGGAACACCAGCCGGGCGGAGATGTCGCTCTGGTGGATCGACGGCCGGCCGCCGCGCTTGCCGGCGAACTCGCGCACCGCCTCCGCCTGTGCCAGGTCCAGCACCCCGGGATCGACCAGGGCGTCGTAGACGATGACGTCGGCCTGGATCAGCCCGCACAGGGCGTAGAGCGTGAGGTGGCCGCGGTCGCCGGGGCCGGCGCCGGCCAGCCAGACATGACCCGGCTGCAGCACCGGGCAGCGCGTGCCGAGCAGGCGGCTGATCGCGCGGTCGGGGTCGAGCGGGTCCTGGCCGCTCACGTCGGCGCCGGGCCGGGCGGGCGTCCCGTCGTCCGGTCCCAGCAACCCGACCGTCCCGCGGCGCCGGCCCCTGCCATGAGCGTTTTTCCCTGGCAACTCGATGTCGCCGACCATAGATCAGCGTGCGGCGCAGCAAACGGGAGCATGCAGCGGTATGTCGGACACGGATCTCGTCGATGCAACGTCCGTGCTGGCGCCGCCGACCCGGACCTATGGCCATCTGAGCCCGGAGCGCGTGCTGAGCGTGCACCACTGGACCGACCGGCTGTTCTCCTTCACCACCACCCGTGACCAGAGCCTGCGCTTCGAGAACGGCCAGTTCGCGATGATCGGGCTGGAGCTGGAGGGCAAGCCGCTGCTGCGCGCCTACAGCATCGCCAGCGCCAACTACGAGGACCAGCTCGAGTTCCTGTCCATCAGCGTGCCGAACGGGCCGCTGACCTCGCATTTGTGCCGGATCGTGCCGGGCGACGTGGTGCTGGTGGGGCGCAAGCCCACCGGCACGCTGCTCATCGACAATCTCCGCCCCGGGCGCAACCTGTACCTGCTGGCGACCGGCACCGGGCTGGCGCCGTTCCTGGCGCTGATCAAGGATCCGGCCGCCTATGAGCGGTTCGACCGGGTGATCCTGGCGCACGGCGTGCGCGTGTCGGGCGAGCTCGCCTACGCCAACCACATCCGCCACGAGCTGCCGCAGCACGAGTTCCTGGGCGAGGAAGTGGCGGCCAAGCTGCTCTACTACCCGACCGTGACCCGCGAGGAGTACCAGACCACCGGCCGGCTGACCGACCTGATCGAGAGCGGCAAGCTGTTCGCCGATCTCGGGCTGCCGCCGCTGGACCCCGAGCACGACCGGGTGATGATCTGCGGCTCGGAGGCGATGCTGGCCGACCTGGAAGCAATGCTGGCGTCGCGCGGCTTCGACGAGGGCAACAATGCCAGCCCCGGCGCCTACGTGGTCGAAAAGGCGTTCGCGCAGCGCTGACCCATTTTGCCGGGGCAGGAACTGGTCCTGATCCCGCTGACGCGACAGGATCCGTCCATGGCCCACGACTTCGACCTGCTCGTCATCGGCGGCGGCTCCGGCGGCGTGCGCTGCGCCCGCATCGCCGCCACCCACGGCGCCCGGGTCGCGGTGGCGGAAAGCCGCCACTGGGGCGGCACCTGCGTCAACCTCGGCTGCGTGCCGAAGAAGATGATGGTGCAGGCCAGCGAGTATGGCGAGCACGCGCAGGACGGGCGCGGCTTCGGCTGGAGCACCGAGCCCGGCACGCATGACTGGCGCCACTTGATGGACGCCAAGGATGCGGAGATCGGCCGCCTCAACGCAGTCTACGTTCGCCTGCTGCGCAACGCGGGCGTGACCCTGTTCGAGGGCCGGGCGCGGTTCGAGGACGCGCACACGGTGATGCTGGAGCCGGGACCGCTCGACCCGGACTTCGCCCCGCGCCGCATCACCGCCGAGCGGATCGTGATCGCCACCGGCAGCCGGCCGCTGGTGCAGCCGCACATCGAGGGCTACGCGCTCGGCATCGACTCCGACCAGGCGTTCCACTTGGCCGAGCGGCCGGAACGGGTGACCATGGTCGGCGGCGGCTATATCGGGGTGGAATTCTCCGGCATCTTCGCCGGTCTCGGCTCGGAGGTGAAGCTTGTGTATCGGCAGGACCTGCCGCTGCGCGGCTTCGACCAGGACCTGCGCGAGGCGCTGGCCGAGGCGATCGCGGCGCGCGGCATCCAGGCCCATCCGGGCACGCAACTGCACCGGATCCGGCGCCACGACGGCGCGTTGCGGGTGACGCTGACGGACGGGCAGGAATGGGACACCGACCTGGTGTTCTTCGCCGTCGGGCGCACGCCCAACGTGGACGGGCTCGGCCTGGACACGGCCGGCGTCGAGACCACGGAGGACGGGCGCATCCCCGTCGACGCGCACGGCGAGACCGGGCAGCCCGGCGTGTTCGCCATCGGCGACGTCACCAACCGCAGGAACCTGACGCCGGTGGCGATCGCGGAAGGCCACATCCTGGCCGACCGGTTGTTCGGCGGAACCGAGCGGGAGTGGTCGTTCGAGACCACGCCCAAGGCGGTGTTCTTCTCGCCGCCGCTGGCGAGCGTCGGGCTGACCGAGGCGGAGGCGGCAGCGGCGGGACCCGCCGACATCTACCTCGCCCGCTTCACGCCGATGCGGCACACCCTGAGCGGGCGCTCCCGGCAGAGCGTGATGAAGCTGGTGGTGGACGCGGCGAGCGGCCGGGTGGTCGGCGCGCACATGCTGGGCGAGGACGCGCCGGAGATGATGCAGGGCCTGGCGATCGCGGTGACGGCCGGGCTGACCAAGGCGGATTTCGACCGCACGATCGGCCTCCATCCGACCTCGGCGGAGGAGTTCGTGACGTTGCGCACCCGGACCCGCACGGTAGGCCAGGCGCCGGGGTGATCGGCCGGGCGCAGACCGGCCGGCTGACGGGGCCTCGTCACGCCTTGCCGCGCAGGCGCAGGCTGGCCCGGTTCAACGGAGGCAGCAGCGCCGGCTCGGCGACGATCCGCTCGGCGTGATCCACCGCCGCCGCGAGCTGCGGCAGGCTGAGGTTTTGCGTCGCCGGGCGGCGGACCACCGCGTCCCAGCGCACGCCGACCGCCGCGTCGAGGCAGACGCGCATGAAGCAGTGGTCGAGCCGGATCGGCCAGCGCTGTTCCGCCGCCATCGCCGGCAGGACCGTCCTGGTCAACAGGGTCCAGCGGGCGAGCAGGTCGGCGCGGCGCGGGTCGTCGTGGTCGGGAGGCTGAGGGCGTGGCGTCATCGACGCGGAGGATGACGGATCGGGCCGCGCGGGACCACGACCTGGAACCCGGCCGCCAGGGAAGACGACAGGCGGAAAACGGGACATTGCGGCCGCCGCGTGGACACAGTTTCGTGATCCGGGACGGGCAGAAGGCGCCGGCCCGCCACCCCATGTAGCGCTCCGGGATTTCGAGCACGGACGATCATGGCGTTTCACCGAGCGATGGCCGCATCCGGGCCCTGCGGCCCGCTTCCGGTCGACCGGTTGCGCCGATGCTCCCCCGAGATCAGCCGGTGACGCAGGCGATGGAAGGCCTGGCCCGGTTCGGCGCGGTCGCGCGCGACCTGTCCGAGCTGAAACGGATGCGCGACCAGTCCACCACCGACAGTGTCGCCGAGCGGCTGTTCCGTTCGGCCTGGGCGTCGCTGGCGGACGGGGCCGATCCCGGCGAGGTGTGCATGCGGATCGTGGCCGACGCACTGGTGGCGACCCGCTTGGCCGGGATCGATGCCGGGTTGCTCCGGGACATGGAGGTCGAGCGGGACGCCCGGAACGCGATCCTGCGACGCGGCTTCGACGACGCCGCCGAGGGACTGTCCGCGGCGGCGCTGTCGCCGGTGCGGAATGCGGTCGGCGGGATGCGGGCAGCACCCGGCCGGCCGACGCCGGACTTCGTCGACAGGCTGATCCGACAGCCGCGTGCCGGGGCCACTTCGCCGGGCAAGCCGCGCCTGGCACTGGAGCCGGCGGAAAGCCATGGCGACCATTGCGTGGTGGTCGGCGTGCTGGGCGCGCTGATCGCCCTGCATGACGGGATCGACCCGGCGCCGGCCTTCCTGGCCGGGCTCGCGCACCACCTGCACAACGCCCGGCTGCCGGACACCGGGTTCGCCGGCGAGGTGATGCTGGGCGACGCGCTGCTGCCGCTGATGCGCCGCCTGACCGAGGGGGAGCTGCGCACCCTGCCCCCGGCGCTGCGGTCCCGTGTCGAGCACGCGCTGACGCCGATCGCGGACGCCGACACCGCCGACGGACGCGCCTTCAACGCCGCCGACGTGATCGACCGCGTGCTGCAGGCCCGTCACCATGCCCGTGCCGCCGCCTTCACCGTGGACCAGGCGCTGGGCGACCTCCAGTTGGTGCATGCGGGGCCGTTGCAGGCGTTCCACCTGCGCGTGCTGTCCACGCTCGGCCTGCTGTGACCGGCGCTGCCTGGCCGGCGGGGACGCTGCGCAGCCCGGTCTCCGGCCGGGTCCTGGAGCCGCGCGGCGACGCCCTGCTGGTCGCGGACGGTGAGGCGTGGCCGGTGATCGACGGCATCCCGTTCCTGCGCACCAACCGTGCCGAGCTGGCGGCCGAGGCGGTGCGTCTGGTCGAGGCGGGACGGGTCGAGCGGGCGGCCGCGCTGCTGCTTCGGGACCAGGATCCGTACGCGCCCGACCCGCCGCCCGCGGTGGCGGCGTGCGAGCGGATCGTCCGCGACCGGAACGGCTTGAGCTTCCGTGAGGCGATGGCGGCACTCGGCTTCGGCCGGGTCGGGGACTACTTCGCGCATCGCTGGACCGATCCGACCTTCCTGTCCGGCCTGGCCCTGCTGGGCGAGGCGCTACCGTCGGGGCCCGCCTCGGCGTTCGAGCTGGCCTGCGGCGCCGGGCACTTCCTGGAGGCGCTTGCCCGCGCCGGGGTGCAGGCCTCCGGCGGCGACCTGGTGTTCGCCAAGCTGTGGCTGGCACGGCACTTCGTCAGCCCGGACGCGCGCCTGGTCTGCTTCGATGCCGAGGCGCCGTGGCCGGTCGAGGGTAACGCCGTCGATGCGACGTTCTGCCACGACGCGTTCTACTTCCTGCCCGACAAGCCGGGGATTGCGTCCCGTATGAAGCGGCTGGCAGGCGAGCGGGGCAGGGTGGCGGTCGGCCACGCCCACAACGCGGAGGCGCAGAACCAATCGGCGGGGGCGCCGCTGACGGTGGCGGAGTACGCGGCGCTGTTTCCGGGAGCACGGTTGTTCGACGATGCCGAGCTGACCGCGGCGTTCGCCGACGGCCGTGCCGCGGCGGCGGCGGAAGCGCCGGCGCTCCGGCCGGCGGCCGCGGTGTCGCTGCTGTGGCAGGCCCAGGGCGCGGCCGGCACGACGACCGGCCGGCCCGGCTTTGGCACCGAGTGCGGGCCGACCCTGCGTCTCAACCCGCTCTACCGGCCTGTAGTAGGCGGGGCGGAGATCGCCTGGCCGAGTCCGCGCTACGAGCAGGAATACGCGGCACTCGCGACCTATCCGGCCCGCTGGCAGGGGCCGGACGCGATCGAGCGCACGGACGAGCCGGCGCGCGAGGCGCTGCTGCGCCGGCGCGTCTTTGTCGCGCTACCCGACCGGTGGTAGCGGCGGTGAATCCCGGACGCGTCGGCGGGGAGGGCATCGGCTGGGGCATCGTCGGCTGCGGCTGGGTGGCGCGCGACTTCGCCGCCCCCGCCATCGCCGAAAGCAACAACGGCCGGCTGCTGGCGCTGTGCGATCCCGACCCGGCAGCACTCGGCGCGATCGCGCCGGGGGAGCGGGACGTCGCGCGCACCACCTCGATCGAGCGGTTCCTCGCCACGCCCGGGCTGCAGGCGGTCTACGTCGCGGCACCCAACCACGCGCATCGGCCCCTGGTCGAGGCGGCGGCGGCGGCGGGCAAGGCGGTGCTGTGCGAGAAGCCGATGGCGGTGCTGGCCGAGGACGCCGAGGCCATGGTGTCGGCCTGCGCGCGGGCGGGCGTGTTCTACGCCACCGCGTTCGACCAGCGGCACCATCCCGCGCACCGCAAGGCGGCGGAGATGGTGCGGACGGGCGCGGTCGGACGGGTGGCGGCGACGCGTATCGTCTACGCCTGCTGGGTCGGCGCGTCCTGGGCGGCGGACAACTGGCGCATCGACCCGGCGCGTGCCGGCGGCGGCGCGTTCTTCGACCTGGCACCACACGGGCTCGACCTGCTGGCGATGCTGCTCGGCGAGCCGCTCGAGGAGGCATCGATCCTGGGCCAGCGGCGCGTGCACGCCTATGCGCAGGCGCCGGGCGGCGTGGATGACGGGGCGATGGTGGTCGCGCGCACGCGCTCCGGCGTGCTGGCACAGCTCCACGTGGCCTATAACTGCCCGGAGTTCCTGCCCAGGCGGCGCCTGGAGATCGTCGGCGACGCGGGGCAGCTCACCCTGCTCGACACCATGGGCCAGACGCCGGGCGGCATCCTGACCCTGTCGACGCAGGCCGGGACGCACGAGGTCGCGGTCGAGGGGATCGAGCGCTCGCCGTTCGCGTTGCAGGTCGAAGCGTTCGCCGACCACCTGCTCGGCCGCCAGGCGTTCGGCTTCGAGCCGCAGGACGACCTGCGCACCATGACGCTGCTGTGCCGCCTGCGCGACGCCGTCGCCACCCAAGGAGCCCGTTGACCATGCCGTTATCGCCGTTCGCGTGCAGCAATTGCGGGCACTGGCAGATGTACTTCGCGGTGCCGCCGCATTGCCCGATCTGCTCGGACGTGCGCAACGACCTGCCGGAGGACGGCTGGGACTTTCGTAGCCTGGAGCAGGTCGCGGCGGGGCTGCGCCACCACCGCCGGGAGGTGATCCCGGGCGTGTGGGAGTTCTGGACCACGCCGCGCTTCGGGCTGGACAGCCACGGCTGGCTGCTGATCGAGCGCGGCGGCAACGTCGCGTTCGAGGCGGCGCCCTGCTACGACGACGACGCGCTCCGAGCGATCGCGGAGCTCGGCGGCATCGCCACGCTGAGCGCCTCGCATCCGCACGGCTACGGCGCGCTGTGGCAGTTGCAGCGCCGCTTCGACCCGCCGCTGCTGATACAGAAGGACGACCTGCAATGGACCAAGGCGTTCCGGGTCACCCATCCCTGGGACGAGCAACACGAGATCGCGCCCGGGCTGGTGCTGCACCACACCGGCGGGCACTACGAGGGCCATTCGATCCTGCATGACGCCAGGCGGGGCGCGGTGTTCGTCGGCGACGCGCTGAAGCTCGACCTCGACGAGGACGGCCGGGTGCAGGCGCTGTCCTGCCACAAGGCGTTCCACAAGCAGATCCCGCTGTCGCCGGACGAGTCGCGCCGCTACCGCGCGGTGTTCGAGCAGCTCGATTTCGACACCGTGTTCACCCCGTTCGAATGCGCGGTGGGCGTGCCCAGGGCGGCGGTGCTGGAGCTGCTCGACCGCATGGTGGACGGTGCTGCCTCCACCCGCCCGGTGCCGGTACCGGCGCTGCTGCCGGCCCGTGCGGAGCCCGCGGCGGCATGAGGATCTGCTTCGTCAGCCGGCGCTACTTCCCGGCGATCTCCGGCATGAGCGTATACGCGCTCAACCTGCTGCGCGCGCTGGTCGCGGCCGGCCACGATGTCACCATGATCAGCCAGTATCGGGACGATGCGTTCGGCAAGGGCGTCTACGGCGGCGGACCGCCGCCGCCGGTGCCGGGGGTGCGGGTGATCGGGCTGGAACAGGCGGGCGAGGCAGAGTGCGGCGACTTCGAGCGCGACATCGACGTGCTGGTGGACACGATCCGCGCCGAGCACGCGCGCGATCCGTTCGACCTGTTGCACGCCCAGTACGGTTATCCGACCGGCTGGGCGGCGCTGCTGGCGTCGCGGGAGCTGGGCGTGCCCAACGTCGTGTCGATCCAGGGCGGCGACGGGCACTGGGTGGGCTCCTGCTGCGAGGCGCACCGGCTGGCGATGACCCGGGTGCTGGACCATGCGGGCGCGGTGCTGATCGGCTGCCGCTCGTTCGCGGACGAGGTGACCGAGCGGCTCGGCACCGACCCGTCGCGCTTCACCATCGTGCCTGGGGCGGTGGATGTCGGGCGCTTCCGGCCGGACAACGTGCGCCGCGACCCGAATGCGCCGCCGGTGTTGCTGTATCACGGCCGGGTCGACCGGCGGAAAGGCGTGCTCGACATGATCGAGGCGCTCGAACGGTTGGACCGGGAGGGAACCGCGTTCCGCCTGGTGCTGTCCGGGATCGGGCCGGACCTGGACGAGGCGGTAGGCCGGCTGGAGGCGACCGGGCTGATGCGTCATACCCGGCTTCGCGGCTACGTCGACTACGAGCACGCGCCGGACGCGTATCGCGGCGCCGACATCTTCGTCTCGCCGACCTATGCCGAGGGGTTCTCCAACACCATTCTGGAAGCGATGGCCTCGGGCCTCGCCACCGTGTCCTGCCGGGCGGTGGGGGTGGTGGACTGCATACGCGACGACGAGAACGGGCTGTTGACGGAGCCGGGCGACATCGACGCGCTCACCGCGTCGCTGCGCCGGCTGCTGACCGAGCCCGGCTTGCGCCGGCGTCTCGCCGACGCGGCCCTGGCCGAATGCCGCGAGGTGTATTCCTGGTCCGCGGTGGCCGACCGGATTATGGCGGTCTACGGCACCGTGGCGGGCCGGGCGCCGGACCGGGGGTTCGAGCCGGCGCTGCCGCGCGACCCGTGCCGCTATCGCGCCAGCCCGCATCTGCTGTGACATCGCAGGCCTTGAGTCGCGACCCGTTGAGCAAGGCCAAGGGCTCTGCCCCATCGGTCCGCTTCGCGGCCCGATCCCGCCAAAGGCCCGGCTTTAGGAAACCAGACCTTAAGATGCGGGTCCAGGGGCGGCGCGCCCCTGGCGGGTCTGGGCGGAGCCCAGCCTTGCTTGCTTTCGCGAGGCGGAACGTATGCGTGCCGGTGTGAGGCAGACGTCCCGGCCGGCAGGCCGCCTTGCGCTGCTGTTGTCGCCGCACTTCGACGACGTGGCGTTCTCCTGCGGCGGCACCGCGGCGACCCTGGCCGCGTGCGGCTGGGAGGTGGTGGTGGCGACCGCGTTCACCCGCTCGGTGCATCCCGCCAGCGGCTTCGCGCTCGCCTGCCAGCGCGACAAGGGGCTGGACGACGCGGTGGACTACATGGCGCTGCGCCGGGAGGAGGACGCGCAAGCTTGCGCCAGCCTCGACGCGCGGCCGGTGCTGCTGGACCTGCCGGAAGCGCCGAACCGCGGCTACGACTCGGCGGAAGCGCTGTTCGCGCCGCCGCGGACGGACGACGCGGTGGCCGGACCGCTGCGCGCGTTGCTGGCGGAGCTGGTGGCGGCGGAGCGGCCGGCGCTCTTGCTGGCGCCGCAGGGCTGCGGCCGGCACGTCGACCACCTGCAGCTCATCGCCGCCCTGCTTGGGCTGCCCGGCCCGCTGCCGCCGCTCGGGTTCTACCGCGACACCCCCTACGTGATCCGCGATGCCGAGGCGTTGCCCGATCCGCGCGTCGCCGGCCTCCCGGCGACGCCGGTGTTGGTGCCGCTCGATCCCCGCGCGCGGGACGCAAGGCAGCGGGCGATCGGCTGCTACCGCACCCAGCTCGGCTACCAGTTCGGGGGGAAGGCGGCGGCGGCCGAGGCGATCGAGCGGCTGATGCTGCGCGAGGCCGAGGGGGAGGCGTGCAGCCATGCCGAGCGCCTGCTCCTGTCGGATCCCGCCGTTCTGGCGGGGATCGCGGCATGACGCGCGGGGGCGGCGGACACATCATCATCATCGGCCGAGGAGACACCGCCGCGTGACGCAGGACCATGCCGAGATCGCAGCCTTGTTCCGCGCCAGCATGCCGCCGGAGGCGGAAACGCTGGCGTTCCGGATCGATCCCCTCGACCGGCTCGGCATCCCGGTGGTGCAGGCGAACCTCCTGACGCCGGACCGTCCGACGGTGATCGGCCACGGCTACGGCTTCACCGAGGCCGAGGCCGCCACCGGCGCGCTCGGCGAGCTGTGCGAGGAGGTGCATCTCGGCACCTGGCTCAAGCGGCAGGAGCCGGTCGAGGCGAGCTACGCCGCGCTGCTGGCGCGCCTGGGCCCGTCCGGGGTCGCCGACCCGCTGACGCTGTGCCTGCCGGCCGGCTCCGACTACGATCCGCAGGCGACGCGGCGCTGGCTGCCGGCCCGGCGCTACCCGTCCGACGACACGGTGCTGGTGCCGATCGAGTGGGTGGCGATCGCGCCGTACCAGCTCGGCGGCCGCGCCGGGCTGATCACGCCGATCACCAACGGGCTCGGCGCCGGGCTCGACCTCGACCACGCGATCGCGCACGGGGTGATGGAGCTGCTGCAGCGCGACGGCAACGTGCTGACCTACCGCGCCTTCGACCAGGGCGCGGTGGTGTCGCTCGACGCGCCGCTGGATCCGGACTGCGAGTCGCTGTGCCGAACGCTGCGGGAAGCGGGCATCGACGTCACCGTCAAGCTCGCCGGCACCGGGTTCGGCATCGCCAACCTGTACGTGGTCGGCGACGACCACGGGGAGGCGATGCTGCCGATCCAGATCACCGCCTGCGGCGAGGCGGCGCACCCGAACCGGATGCGTGGCCTGCGCAAGGCACTGCTGGAGTTCGTGGGCTCGCGCTCGCGCAAGGCGGCGACGCATGGGCCGATTGAGCTGCTGCGCGACCTGCTGCCGCCGGCCTCGTTCGCCCGGCAGATGGCGGTGGCGGAGGCGCGCGACGAGGAGCCGCGCGCGCTCGACACCATGGCGGACTGGGTGGCGCAGGACGAGGCCGAGCTGCGCCGCCGTCTGGTCGACACCGTGTTCCTGCGACGGACCGAGGCCCCGTTCTCGTCGCTGCCGGACGTGTCGGAGGATCTCGGGCAGAGCCGGGCCCGTCTGGACTGGCTGTCGCGGCGGCTCCGCGACGAGGGGCTGGAGATCCTGTGGGTGGATTGTTCGCCGGCCGGGTCGCCGGTGCGGGCGGTGAAGGTGATCGTGCCGGGGCTGGAAAGCGAGACCATGAGCTATGGCCGGATCGGCTGGCGCGGCGTGCGTCGGCTGCGCGACCGCGGCGATGCCCTGCTGTCGGATCGCCCGGCGGCGGGTTACCGGCTGGTCCGGCTGCGGTCGGAGGATGCCGAGCGGGCCGGGGGCGCTGCGTTCCTCGACACCGACGGCATCGATGCGCGGGTGGAGCAGGTGTATCCGCTGTATCGCGAGGCCAACCCGCTTTCCGCGCAACTGGCGCTGCGGCGGCGCCGGGATGCCGGAGCTGCCGGAACCCGGCCGACGTGACGCCGCCGGAGGTGACGCCGCCGGACCGGTCGCGTCTCGCGCTGCTGCTGCTGCCGACCCTGCTGCTCGGCCTCGCGGGGGCCGTCAGCGCGATCCTGGCGTTCGGCCTCGACCGCGACTGGATGATGCCGCTATGGCTGCTGTTCGCGGTGTCGTACGGGCGCATGGCGCTGAGTGCGGCGAGCCCGCTGGTCGGGCTGCTGCCGGAACGGCCGGACCGGGTGGGTCGTCCGGGTGCATGCGCCGGCCCGGTCCGCACGGCGCTGCTGCTGCCGGTGTTCAACGAGTCGCCGGAACCGATCGCGGCCGCGGTGCGGATCATGGCGGAGTCGCTGGACGAGGCGGACGGCGTCACCGTATTCGTGCTGAGCGACACCCAGGATCCCGGGCGGCTGGCGGAGGAGGCGCTGCTGTTCCCGTTCATGCGCCCGCGCTCCGGAACAAGCGTCCATTACCGCCATCGCAGTCCGAACACCGGGCGCAAGGCGGGCAACATCGCCGCGTTCTGCCGCGACCACGGCGCCGAGTACGACTTCGCGATCGTGCTCGACGCCGACAGCCTGATGACCGGCGCCGCGATCCGCGCGCTGATCGACGCCCTGCGCCGCGACCCGCGGGCCGCGCTGATCCAGTCGGTGTCCTATCCCGTCGGCGGCACCACCCTGTTCGCGCGGCTGCAGCAGTTCGGCGCCCGGCTGAACACCCCGCTCTCGGTCGCGGGGCAGCATCTGTGGCAGGGACGGCACGGCACCTATTGGGGCCACAACGCCATCCTGCGGCTCCGCCCGTTCATGGCCGACGCGGGCCTGCCGGTGCTGCCGGGACGGCCGCCGCTCGGCGGCGAGATCCTGTGCCACGACACCATCGAGGCGGCGCTGCTGCTGCGTGGCGGCTCCGCGGTGCGGCTGGCGCCGGAGATCGGCGGCTCGTTCGAGACCACGCCGAGCAACCTGGTCGACCACCTGGCGCGCGAGCGGCGCTGGTGCCAGGGCAACCTGCAGCACCTGCGCCTGCTGGCAGCACCGGGCCTGCGTGCGGCGAGCCGTGTGCATATCGGGATGGGCATCCTGTACTATCTGGCCTCCCCGGTCGGCCTGCTGGTGAGCCTGCTGCTGCTGGCCATGGGCGTGGCCGGCGTCAGCCAGGGGCCGCATCCGGCCTGGGCGATGCAAGCCTGCCTGTGGCTGACCCTTTTCCTGCTGTTCGCGCCGAAGCTCGCCAGCCTCGTGCGCGCGCTCCTGCTGCCGGACGCGTCCTGGCGCGGGTTCGGCGGACGCGGCCGGCTCCTGCTCAGCGTGCTGGCGGAGCAGGCGCTGGGGATGCTGTACGCGCCGATCGTGGTGGTGTCGGTGACCGGGTTCGTGATCGACACCTTTCGCGGACGGGTGGTGGGCTGGGGCACCCAGGCGCGCGGCGACCGCCCGGTCGGCTGGGCCGAGGCGGTGCGGCGCTTCCGCGTGCACACCGCGGTCGGCGTGCTGGTGATCCTGTCTCTCGGCCTGCTGCGGCCGGGCCTGCTGCCGTGGACGCTGCCGTTCCTGTGCGGGCTGGCGCTGTCGATACCGCTCGCCGTGTGTTCCGGCAGCGTCAAGCTAGGCCGGCTGGCCAGGCGGCTCGGCCTGTTCCTGACCGTGGACGAGCTGGCGCCGCTGCCGGAACAGGTCGGCCTGTATAGCGGGTCGGTTCCGTCCGTCAGTCCGGCTCGACCGCGACCGCGGCTGGGCCAGGAGGTGGCGGCGGGCGGGGATTGAGCACGATCGGAGAACCACGGCCGAAGCAAGCGTGGGCTCTTCCAGCCCAAACCACGTTCTCGCCCAAGCGGCCCCGGGGGCAGCACCACCGGAGGCTGCGGACTGGCCTATCGTGTCCCGCAACTCCGGGCATTCGGAAGGGAATGAAACCCGTCGGCTGCGAGGAGGAAGTGGAAGGGTCCGACGGCGCCGCGCTCGTTCAACTGCCCGAACACGACGATCAGGCGGCTGTCGTTTCGAAACTGCACAGGCTGGAGCATCCTGATCGGCCACGAGCTGATCGTCTTCGGCAGTCGGTGGGCGCGTCCGGTCAGGGCGTCGACCGCGGCCAGGCGGATGCAGCCGGTGCCGCAGCCCAGCTCTGCCAGAATGAAGTGGCCTGCCGCGTCCATCTGTTCCTGTTGATGGCCCACACCAGGTCGTCGCTGTCGTCACACGTCAACTGGTCCCGCCCGTGAACGACCGTGGGCGACGCATGAGCGACCGGTCGGGCCGGATAACCGCGGAACGCGTCGACGGACTTGGCCTGGACCGCACCCGCGCTCGTGAGCGCGATGCCGAGACAAAACACGCGACCTAGCACCGGTGGTGTATCTCCCGGAACCGCTGAGCCTCCGCAGCCGATCCACACCGGTTCAGCCCGTATCGGATGCCGCCCTGAGCTTCTTCAATCGGGTTGCCGGTCGAGTAAATACCTACCGTCCCGCCGCGGCTGTGCGGCCGGTCAAGCCACCGCGGTGCGCGTCCGCCGCGTCGGTTCAAGGGTGTTTGTCCATCAAACCGGCGGCAACCACATGTTGGATCCTCCGGGCGAAGCCTATAGGCTTGGGTTTTCAGACCTGATGATCGGGAATGCCCTAGGCCATGTGCGAGGATAAGGATGGCCTCACGGCACCTGCCGGTCCCAAGGAGGTTGGCGCCCGGCAAGAAGGGCTGACCATCAAGGGCATCAAGGTTGACGGCGACCTCGGCATGTTCCGTGCTGCGGTCAGGATGTCGCCGATGCCGATGTGCCTGTCCGATCCACGTCAACACGACAACCCGCTGGTCTTCGTGAACCGGGCGTTCGAGGACATGACCGGATACAGGCAGGAGGAAATCCTGGGCAGGAACTGCCGCTTCCTGCAAGGCCCGGACACCGATCGTTCCGTCGTGGAGGAGATCAGCCGGTCGATCAGGGCGAAAGTGGACGTTTCCGCCGAGTTGTACAACTACCGCAAGGACGGGAGCGGCTTCTGGAACGCCTTGTACCTGAGTCCGGTGCTGGACGACACGGGCGATCTGCTCTACTTCTTCGCCAGCCAGATCGACGTGACGCGGCGCCGCGAGACCGAGGCGATGGTGCGGCAGACACAAGGCGCCTGGGCGGTCGATCGCGCGGCCGAGGTCGCTTCCGGACCCGGCACGCCGGCCCCGGTCCATGACAGCAAGATCGTCCTTCAGCGTGTGCTCCTCGACACCCGGAGCGGCGATACGGATGGTTGCCTGGTGTTCGGCCGGGAAGGACTGACGGGGGTGCTGGTGCACCTGTCCAGCCAGCACGGCACCGCAGCCGGACGGTGGCACCTCGAGCGCGGCTTCGGCCTGCTGGATGGCCAGGCGCCCGCACCGTTCATCGATCTCGACGTGGCGAAGCGTTGGGTGGAACGGCAGCTCGATCAGACCAGGACATCGCCCGTTGCGGGCACCAACCTACTGTCCTGGCCGCACAAGCCGACGCACTCGTAGCACGATGTGCCTCGGGTTCTGGAGGTGCTGGCCCGATCGGCATCCTTCTGCCTGATCGCGTTGTGAAGGCTGATGCAGTTCGACCCGGGAAATCCGGACCTGCCGGCGACCGAAGCAAGCGGTGCCGTGGCATCCGAAGAGGAAGCGTCCAACCAGAATGAAAGACGTGAACACGTCATGACTGCGATGTCCGGGCGGCGCAATCCACTCCTGAGCAAGCTGGAACATGTCGTCCCGCTCGAGGCGCCCGACCTGGACGCGCTGGCTGGCCTGATGCGACTGGAGGAGCATGTCCAGGCCGACCGGAACATCGTTTCGGAGGGCCAGGCTCCCCGCTCCATGTTCGTCCTGCTGGAAGGCCTCGCCTGCCGTTACCGGATGCTGCCCGACGGCGCGCGGCAGATCCTGACCTTCCTGCTGCCGGGCGACCTGTGCGACCTGCACGTCTTCCTGCTGCGGCGGATGGACCATTCGATCGGCACGCTCACGCCGGTCCGGTTGGCGACGATCACGCGCGAGGACCTGCTGGAGGTAGGCCTGCGCCACCCACGGATCAGCGTCGGCCTGTGGTGGAGCTCCCTGCAGGAGGAGGCCGTGCTGCGGGAGCGCATCGTCTCGCTCGGTCGGCGAGATGCACGCGAGCGGGTGGCCTACCTGCTGTGCGAGCTGGTTTGGCGGCAGAAGGCGATCGGCCATGCCAGCGGCGACAGCATCGACTTGCCGCTGACGCAGATCGAGCTGGCCGATGCGCTTGGGCTGACGCCCGTGCACGTGAACCGGGTGCTGCAAGCGCTGCGACGGGATGGCCTGCTGATGCTGGAGCGACGCCAGCTCACGCTTCTGAACCTGGACGCCCTGGTTGCGGTTGCCCAGTTCGACGCCGGCTACCTGCATTTCGGCAAGGCGCCGGATGATGTCTGGCATTATGTCGACCGGAGGGAGCAGCCCTCGAAGACGATCTGACAGGGGCCATGCCATGGCGCCCCTACCCCGGTCGGCCGCTGATCCACACCGGCCCCGTGTTTCAAGGACATCCGTGCCGGTCGGGCGACTGCACCTGCCCCGATGACGCGCTAGAGCATGATCATTTGATCATGCTCTCCTTTTGCCTGATGCTGCTCTAGACGCGCAGGTCCATCGGCGCCGCCGCCGGCTCGTCCGCATCGACGATCGCGTCGATCAGGGCCGGGCCGGGGGTGGCCAGCGCGGCGCTGATCGCCGGCACCACCTCGCCCGGCGTGGCGCAGCGATACCCGGCGGCGCCGACCGCGCGGGCATAGGCGGCGAAGTCGATGTGGCCGAGCGCGCAGCCATACTCGGGATAGCCGATGTCGCGCTGCTCGAAGCGCACCTCGGCGAGCGAGTCGTTGTTCAGTACCAGCACCTTGAGGTTCAGCCGGTGCAGCACCGCGGTGGACAGCTCCGCCATCAGCATCGCCAGGCCGCCGTCGCCCACCACCGCCAGCGAGGTGCGGTCCGGGTGGGTGAAGGCGCCGGCGATCGCCAGCGGCAGGCCGGAGGCCATGGTCACCAGCGTGCCGGAGCCGGTCCAGCCCTGCCCGGCACGGAGCCGTATGTGCCGGGCGGCGAACTGGGTGTTGGCGCCGCAATCCAGGCTGAACAGCGCCCGGTCCGGCGCCAGCTCGCCGAACGCGCGCACCACCGTCTGCGGACGCAGGCGCGGGCGGAGCTGCGTGGTCTCCACGCCACGCAGCAGCGCGGTCCAGTCGCGCATCCGCGCCTGCGCCTGCTGCAGGAAGCCCCGGTCCTCCTGCCTGCGCAGCAGCGGCTGTAGCTGCGACAGGGTGGCCCGCATGTCGCCGACCAGCCCGAGCTCCACCGCGGTGCGCAGGCCGATCCGGTCCGGGCAGCGGTCGACCTGCACCACGCGCGCTTGTCCCGGTGCCGGATAGTAGTCGGTCCACGGCATGGTGGAGCCGAGGATCAGCAGCGTGTCGCACTCGGCCATCGCTTGCCGCGAGGGCAGGGTGCCGAGATGGCCGATGCCGCCGGTGGTGAGCGGATGGTCGTCCGGCAGCACCGCCTTGCCGAGATAGGCCTTGGCCACCGGGGCGGCGAGGGTGTCGGCCAGGCGCTCCAGCTCCGGCCCCGCCTCGAGGCAGCCCTGCCCGGCGAGGATCGCCACGCGTCGGCCGCGGTTCAGGATGTCGGCTGCCGCCGCCAGCAGCAGGGGGGCGGGCACCCCGTCCGGATCGCTCCAGGACGCGGCCAGCGGGCCGCGCTGGAACCGCACCGACGGCCTGTCCTCGCTCAGCCGCAGCGTCTGCACGTCCTTGGCAATCGTCAGGTGCGCGACCCCGCGCGCGTCGCGGGCCGCGCGGCAGGCGCGGTCGACCACGTGCAGGGCGTGCGCAGGGCCGCTGACCTGCTCGTTGAACACCGCCACCTCCTGCATCAGGCGCACGGTGCTGACGCTCTGGGGATAGCGCATCCCCTCCATGTCGTGGAACGTCGAGCCGGTCAGCGCCAGCACCGGCGAGCCGTCCAGCCGGGCGTCGAACAGCCCGTTCAGCAGGTGGATGGCGCCGGGCCCGGTGGTGGACACGCACACGCCGAGCCCGCCGCCGTGCTTGTGCACGCCAGAGGCCATGAAGGCCGCCGCCTCCTCGTGCCGCACGCCGACGAAGGCGAGCTCGCGGCTGCGTTGGCGCAGCGCCTCGATCAGCGGGTTGATGCCGTCGCCGACGATGCCGAACGCGTGGGTGACGCCCCAGCCGACCAGAACGTCGACCACGATCTCGACCGTGCTCGGGTCGGCCCCGGCGTGTGCCGGGGGGACGGGCGCCGACGCGGCAGGTGCCGGCGCGGCGTTCGCACCGGCCTGGACCGCGACCGCGCCGAGGCCGGCCAGGCCGAACAGCGTCCTGCGGTTCAGCTCGGCCACGCGCCGATCCCGCTCGCCCGTCACCGGCCGGTTCGCAGCCGGGCTGCGGCATGGCCGATCGCCGCACGCGCATCGTCGAACAACGCCGCCACGCCGCAGGCCATCATCAGGTTGTCGGCCAGCGGTACCGCGAACTGCTCCACCGCCATGCCGTGCCCGTCGCGCAGCGCGCCGTCCGGCGCACGCTCCACCGGCATGGCGGCCGCCACCCGCTCGGCATAGGGGCGCGGGTCGGTGGTGTAGCCGACCACCAGCTTGCCCAGCGCCGCGGCGGCGCCCATCTCGTAGGCGGTGCCGGGATCCATCGACGGGCCGCGGAACGGCGTCATGTTGGCGACCACGGCGTCGCAGCGCCGGATCATCGCCATGTTGGCCTCGCGTATGGCGTCCGGACGGTGCGCGGCGTCGTCGATCTCCGCGTCGATCGGGAACAGGCCGATCGCGCCGGCTTCCGTGCACAGCGCCTTCAGCGCCGCGCCGCGGGCGTGGGGCTCGGGGACGAACACGTCCGGCCCGGCCAGGTAGAGCAGCGGCGGCACGTCAGGAGACCGGGACATCGCCCTCCCGCCTGACGTTCAACCGCAGCAGGCTGACCGACGCGGCCAGCAGCGCGAAGCCGGCGGCAATGGCGAGGGACACCATGGTGCCGCGTTCCGGGGTGAGCGAAAGGATCATCGCCACCAGCGCTGCACCCAGGGTTTGGCCGAGCAGCCGGGCGGTGGACAACATGCCGCCGGCACCCCCGGACCGCGCGCGGGGGGCGGATTGGAGCATGGCCCGGTTGTTCGGGGTCTGGAACAGGCCGAACCCGACGCCGCACAGCGCCAGCCGCCACAACAGGGCGAGGTCGGTCGGCTCCGCCGGCAGACGCACCAGCAGCACGAGCCCGGTCGCCAGCACCAGCAGGCCAAGGCCGCCCAACAGGCCGGCGGGATAGCGATCGGACAGCCGCCCCGAGATCGGGGCGAGAACCGCCAGCGCCACCGGCCAGGCGGTCAACAGCAGCCCGGTCTGCACCGCCGAACGGTGCAGCGTGCCCTGGATGAAGAACGGCAAGGACACGAAGGCCAGCATCTGCGCGGTGAAGGCGGCGGTCGAGGCGCCGATCGACAGGCCGAATATCGGGATGCGCAGCAGGTCCAGCGGCAGCAGGGGCGCCGGCCGGCCGAGCTGGCGCCGCACCAGCATCGTGCCGCACAGCGCCGTCAGGAGCGCGATCCCGGCCACCGCCGGGATGCCGAGCCCGTGCCCGGCGCCGTCGACCGCGGTGATCAGCAGGGCGAAGGTCGCGGCACTCAGCAGCGCGCTGGCCCAGTCGAACCGGTGCGTGGCGCGCGGCGAGTCGGGCAGGCTCCAGATCCCCGCCGCCAGCGCCAGGAGGCCGATCGGCACGTTGATGGCGAACAGCCAGGGCCAGGGGGCCACCGACAGGATGCCGGCCGCGACCGTGGGCCCGAGGGCGGCCGAGAGCGCCACCACCATGGCGTTGATGCCGATGCCGCGGCCGAGCAGGGAGCGCGGGTAGATGAAGCGGATCAGCGCGGAGTTGATGCTCATGATCCCGGCGGCGCCGAAGCCCTGCACGATGCGGGCCGCGGTCAGGGTGAGCAGGGAGTCCGACAGGGCGCAGCACAGCGAGGCCGCGGTGAACAGCAACAGGCCGATGCGGTAGATGCGCGCGTAGCCGAGGATCTCGCCCAGCGAGGCCAGCGGCAGCAGGCTGACGGTGATCGCCAACTGGTACGCGTTGACGATCCAGATCGAGGACGCCGGCGTGGCGTGCAGGTCGACCGCGATACTGGGCAGCGCCACGTTGGCGATCGCGCCGTCGAGCACCGCCATGATCACCGCAAGTGCCACCGCCAGCGCCGCCCAATAGCGGCGCGGGATCGGAAGCCCGTCCTGCTCGGACGACGGAGGCTGGCTCATGACACGACGTCGACGCAGGGCGTCGCGAGGGGGGATACGCAGGGCGTCGCGAAAGGAGTCACGCAGGGCGTCGCTGATGGGGGGACGCGGGGCGTCGTGACTGGGGAAGGAGATGCCGGACGGCGCACGAGCGGCTTTGAGCAGAACACCGGCACGCCCGCAAGGCCGATCGGGATGGTAGGTCGAACGCCGAAGCCCGCAGGCTCCGGCGTCGGCCCGGGAGCGGCGGCTACGAGGTCTTCGCGGTCGCGAGGTTGTAGGTGACGTGGTCGGGGCTGCCGGTGGTGCCGTCCGGCGACATCTGCTGCGTGGTGAACTGCACCTGGGTGAAGTTCAGCGACAGGCTTTCCATCGGGCGGTCGCCGCTGGAGGTGTGCGAGTAGCCGCTGATGATGGTGTTGGTCAGCATCAGGGTCAGGTAGATGTCCTGCTGGTCCTTGAAGGTGCGGGTGAAGTCGATCTGCACCTCCTGGCCGTGGCCGGACAGGGCCTCCTGCATGAGCTTGCCGGTGGACACGTCGTTCTCCTTGGTCACCGTCACCTCGCTGATGGAGGGAGCGGTGGACTCGCGCTCGGCGGACGAGCCGACCACGCTGGAGATGCCGCGGCCCACGCCCCACTGGAAGCCGTGCAGCTCGATCCAGTTGGTGTGGCCGCTCTCGGTGACGTCGCCGTCGCAACCGGGGAACTTCATGTAGATGGCCATGGATCTTCCTTTCCTTGGGTTAAGTCAGCAGGTAACGAAAAGCACCGTCGGGCCCCATATTCACGGAGATCGCGCCCACCGCAAGGCCCTTGGCCATGTGCTCCAGCACGCGCGTCGACAGCTCCGGCAGCAGCGTGTCGGACAGGATGCCCTCGATCGCGCGGGCGCCGGCGCTGTTCTCGGTGCAGCGTCCGGTGACGGCCTCGCCAATCGACGGGTCGAAGTGCAGCTCGGCCTTGAACCGGTTGCGGAAACGTTGCCTGATCCGGTCGAGTTGCAGCGTGACGATACGGCGCAGCACCGCGTCGTCGAGCGGAACGTAGGGCACCAGCCGGACGCGGCCGAGAAAGGCCGGCTTGAACCATTTCACCAACTCTTCATGCAGCAGCCCGGGCAGCGCGTCCGGCTCCGGCGCGGTGTCGGGGTCGGCGAACAGCCGCGACAGCATCTCGGTGCCGGCGTTGGAGGTCATGATGACGACGCAGTTCTTGAAGTCGATGTCGCGGCCCTCGCCGTCCTTCATGTGCCCCTTGTCGAACACCTGGAAGAACACGTCCTGCACCCCGGGATGGGCCTTCTCCATCTCGTCGAGCAGGATCACCGAGTAGGGGCGCCGGCGCACCGCCTCGGTCAGGATGCCACCCTCGCCGTAGCCCACGTAGCCGGGCGGCGAGCCCATCAGCAGGCTGACCTTATGCTCCTCCTTGAACTCCGACATGTTGATGACGGTGAGGTTCTGCTCGCCGCCGTAGAGCAGCTCGGCCAGCGCCAGCGCGGTCTCGGTCTTGCCGGTGCCGGACGTGCCCACCATCAGGAACACGCCGATCGGCTTGCGCGGGTCGGTCAGGCCGGCGCGCGAGGTGCGTATCGCCTGCGCCACCGCCCGCAGCGCGTGGTCCTGGCCGACGATGCGCCGTGCCAGGCTCGCCTGCAGGTCGAGCACGGTGCGTATCTGGTCGGTCTGCATCCGCCCGGTGGGGATGCCGGTCCAGCCGGCGACGATCTCCGCCACCGCCTGCGCGTCCACCACCGGGAACACCAGCGGCTGCTCGCCCTGCATCGCCTGCAGCTCGGCGTTCCGGGCGGCATAGTCGGCGCGGAGTGCCGCGCGCTCCTCCTCGGAGGCGGGTCCGGTCGCCTGCATGGCGGCGCGGATCTGCTCCAACCGGCCGACGATCTCGCGTTCCTGCTGCCAGCGCTCGCTCAAGGCCGCGCGCTGCGACGACACCGACGCGTGCTCGGCCTCCAGCGCCGCCAGGCGCTCGCCGTGTTCCGTGCCGAAATCCGCGTCGCGGCCGAGGATGGCGCGCTCGGTGTCGATCAAGGCGAGCCGGCGCTCGGCATCTTCCAGCCGCGCCGGTGCTGCGGCCTGGCTCATGGCGACGCGGGCGCAGGCGGTGTCGAGCAGGCTGACCGCCTTGTCCGGCAACTGACGGCTCGGGATGTAGCGCGCCGACAGCCGCACCGCCGCGTCCACCGCCTCGTCCAGGATCGGGATGCGGTGATGCGCTTCCAGCGTTGCCACCAGGCCGCGTATCATCGCCGAGGCGGTGGCCTCGTCCGGCTCGCCCACCACCACCGGCTGGAACCGGCGGGTGAGTGCTGCATCCTTCTCGAAGTACTTCTTGTACTCGGCCCAGGTGGTGGCGGCGATCACGCGCAGCTCGCCGCGCGCCAGCGCCGGCTTGAGCAGGTTGGCGGCGTCGCCCGACCCGGCGGCGCCGCCGGAGCCGATCAGGGTGTGCGCCTCGTCGACGAACAGGATCACCGGCACCGGGCTCGCCTGCACCTCGCGTATCACGCTCCGAAGACGGTTCTCGAACTCGCCGCGCACCCCGGCGCCGGCCTGCAGCAGGCCGAGGTCGAGGGTGCGTATCACCACGCCCCCAAGCGCCGGCGGCACGTCGCCCGCGGCGATGCGCAGCGCGAAGCCTTCCACCACCGCGGTCTTGCCGACCCCGGCCTCGCCGACCAGGATCGGGTTGTTCTGCCGCCGCCGGGTGAGGATGTCGACCAGCTGGCGGATCTCCGGGTCGCGCCCCAGGATCGGGTCGATCCGGCCGGCGCGCGCGCGATCGGTCAGGTCCACGGTGTACTGGCCGAGCGCCGTCGACGGGCCCTGTCGCGGCGCCGCGTCGCCCTCGGCCGGCGGCGGATCGTTCCGCGTGGCGGTCGCCTCGGCGCTCTCGACGCTGCGAGACAGCAGGGAGGGCAGCGCCTGCCGGTCGAAGTCGGGATTGATGCGGAACAATCGTGGCGCCGCACGGCGGAGCGGGGCGGAGATCTGCTCGTCGGTGTTGATCGCCATCAGCAGGTCGGCGGACCGGATCGCGTCGTCGCCGCGCTCGACCGAGGCCAGCAGCCAGGCCTGCTTGCACAGCGCCACGATCTCCGGCGACAACGCCGGCGGACGGCCGTTGCCGGTTTTCATTCCGCCTAGCGAGGCTTGCAGCTCGGCGGCCAGACGCCCCTCGTCGATGTCGAGATGGCGCAGCAGCACCGGGATGTCGCTGCCCGGCGTGCCCAGAAGCTGCAGCAGCCAGTGCTCGATCTCGACGTTGTAGTGGGTGCGGGACAGGGTCAGGCCGGCCGCGGCTTCCAGAGCCGTGCGGCAGGTGGGGTTCAGGCGGGCGACGAGCAGGGACAGGTCGATCGCGGCCATGGAGGCTCCCGCCGGCGACGGCCGGCACCGGAACGTTAGGTTTGACAGCGCAGCCTGTCCAGCAACACTGTGGAACGATACGGAAGCGGTTGCGACACGTCCAGGATTACGTGCCCAGGACACATGAACAGGCTCGCGCGAGGCTGGCACGGGATGCGGGGGTCGGCCGATGCAGCCACACGTTGACGTCGCGGGCCTGCTGGACCCGATCGCCGGGGACGCGCCGGCCGGCCTGGACCCGCGCGCCGACATCTCGCCCGCCTCGCATTATTTCCGCCTGCGCGACGCGCGCGCGGACGCCCGCGCCGCCGAGCGGCAGACCGATTCCGATAGCACCCGACCGAGCGGGGCGGAGAACTGGCAGTTGGTGCGCGAGCATTCGCTCAGCATTCTCGGCACCGTCGGCAAGGACATCGAGGTCGCCGCCTGGCTGACCGAGGCGCTGGTCCGCCTGGACGGGATCGACGGCCTCGCGGGCGGAGTCTGGCTGATGGCCGGGCTGGTGGAGCGCTACTGGGACGGCGGGCTGCACCCGCTGCCGGACGAGGACGGCATCGAGGGTCGGGTCTCGCCGCTGGCCGGGCTCAACGGCATCGGCTCGGACGGCACGCTGATGCAGCCGCTGCGCAAGCTGGTGCTGTTCAACCGCGCCGACGGGGTGCCGGTGACGGTGTGGCGCTTCGAGCAGGCGGAGGAGGTGGAAGGGATCGGCGACGCGGCGCGCAAGAAGCAGCGCCTGGCCGCCGGCGCGCTGCCGTTCCGCACCCTCGAGGAGGAAGCCCGCTCCTTCGGCGCCGGCCAGCTCGGCGCGGTCGGCCGCGGCGCCAGGCGCGCGCTGAAGGGCTGGCAGGCGCTGGCCGGCCTGCTCGACCGGCTGGCCGGGTCCGCATCGCCGCCGACCAGCCGGGTCGCGGGCGTGCTGGAGAAGGTGCTCCGGGTCGCGGAACGCTACGCGCCGGCGCAAAGCGCCGAGGCGGCGGAGGAAACCGGGGCGGCGGCGGAGCCGGAGGCGGCGGTGCCCGCAGCCGATGGCGACGATGCCGCGCCCGATGTCGCGCCCGGGGCCGCCCGCCCGCAGCCTGCGGCGCCGCTGCCGCCGAGCCGCGACGACATGCTGGCGAGCCTGGCCCGGATCGCCGAGTTCTTCCGCGTGCACGAGCCGCACTCGCCGCTGTCCTACACCCTGGACGAGGCGGTGCGACGCGGGCGGATGAGCTGGCCCGAGCTGCTGGGCGAGGTGGTGCCGGACCCGCAGGCGCGCGCGGTGATCCTGTCCCAGCTCGGCATACGGCCCGAGCCGGGATGAGGGCTCGCCGGCCGGCGGGACGTGTTCGGGGACGCCCGGGTTCATGCGATGGGTCCGCCCGGGACTGGTTGAGGCAGCGGGAGGTCCCGATTGGCCGCCCGACGCAATGCAGGCCGCCGCCCACGTCATGATGGGGTTCCGCATCCGTCGGGTTCGGCGGACGTCCTGGCACGGGCCGTACCCCGACGCGACGCCGGCTCAACGGCCTGACGACAGGCGCTTCGGGATCGCCGCGTCCCGGCCGGCTGGAGCCGCGGTGAAGAAGATGTCGTCCACGGCGCCATCCGTTCGGCGGACGACGATGGTGATCGGCCCGGTCATGGTCCCGAGGTCCATCGGCCTCGACCCGACCACCTTCCATCGGTCACCGTCCACCGCGGCATGGACGAAACGTTGTGCGCCCGTCTCCGCCCCACCACACGTCGCCGTGGTGATCCGTGCGGCATAGGTCTCGGCTTCTGCGGCATCCGCGATCGGTGGCCGCGCTTCGCCTCGACGGCATCCAAGGTGCCGGAAGCGGATTCGGCGCGATTGACCCTCGGACGTTTCCGCAGATAGGCTGATGGTCCGTGGTCCGTCGTTGGCGGTCCGGCTCGTGCCGAGGCCGCAAGGACCGGCGGACCGGTCGCCTCCCCGGGGGGGAACCGGCACCACACCGGAGACGCCACCACCGACCACGGAAAAGGAGCCTTGAGATGAGCGCCAGCATTCACGAGAAGCTGAGCCGGGTGCGCCGCCCGCGCGTCCATATTACCTACGAGGTCGAGACAGAGGGCGCGCAGGTGGTGCGGGAGCTGCCCTTCGTGGTCGGCGTGCTGGGCGACTTCTCCGGCGACCCGACCCAGCCGCTGCGCCCGCTCGGCGAGCGCAAGTTCATCCAGATCGACCGCGACAACTTCGACGAGGTGATGACCCGGCTCACGCCCGGCCTCAACCTGGTGGTGCCGAACAAGCTCACCGACGACGGCACCGAGATCGCGGTGGCGCTCAAGTTCAACTCCATCGAGGACTTCGAGCCGGGACGGGTGCTGGACCAGGTGCCGGCGCTGAAGGCGCTGCTGGAAACGCGCAACAAGCTGAGCGACCTGATGAGCAAGGCCGACCGCTCGGAGGAGCTGGAAGCGCTGCTGGAGAAGATCCTGCGCGACGCAGGCGACCTGCGCCAGGTGTCCGGCCAGCTCGGCATCAAGGACGAGGGCTGAGCCATGTCGCAGACCAACGCACCCGACGCCGCACCCGCCGCAAGTGCCACCACCGACCTGCTGCAGCAGGTGGTGTCGGCCACGCGGCAGACCGAGCCGGACCGCGCCCAGGACCTGGTCCGCGCCCTGGTCGAGCAGGCCCAGGCCGGCACGGTCAAGTTCGACCGCAACCTCAACCGCACCATCGAGCGCGCGGTCGCCGAGATCGACGCCAAGCTGTCTGCGCAGCTCAACGAGATCGTCCACAACCCCCGGTTCCTGAAGCTGGAGGGATCCTGGCGCGGCCTGCACTACCTGGTGCAGAACAGCGAGACCGGGACCATGCTCAAGATCCGGCTGCTCAACGCGTCCAAGCGCGAGCTGAACCGCGACCTGACCCGTGTGGTCGAGTTCGACCAGAGCCTCCTGTTCCGCAAGATCTACGAGAACGAGTTCGGCACCCCCGGCGGCGAGCCGTATGGCGCGCTGATCGGCGACTACGAGTGGGGCAACCATCCCGACGACATCGAGACCCTGCGACAGGTGTCGAACGTCAGCGCCGCCGCTTTCGCGCCGTTCATCTCGGCCGCCGGCGCCACCATGTTCGGCTTCGACAGCTGGACCGAGCTGTCCAAGCCGCGCGACCTGTCCAAGATCTTCGACACCGTCGAGTACCAGAAGTGGCGCGGCTTCCGCGACAGCGAGGACAGCCGCTTCGTCTCGCTGGTGATGCCGCGCGTGGTGGCGCGGTTGCCCTACGGCGCGCAGACCAAGCCGATCGAGGAGTTCGACTACGAGGAGGCGCCGCTGGACGCAGCCGGCCGGCCGCTGGCGATGGGACACGAGCAGTACTGCTGGATGAACGCGGCCTACGTGATGGGTGCCAGGCTCACCGACGCGTTCGCCAAGCACGGCTTCTGCACCGCGATCCGCGGCGCCGAGGGCGGCGGCAAGGTCGACAACCTGCCGACCCACATCTTCCAGTCCGACGACGGCGACATGGACGCCAAGTGCCCGACCGAGATCGGCATCACCGACCGGCGCGAGTACGAGCTGTCCAACCTCGGCTTCCTGCCGCTGTGCCACTACAAGAACCACGACCACGCGGTGTTCTTCGGCGCCCAGACGGCGCAGAAGTCCAAGGAGTACGACCGTCCGGACGCCACCGCCAACGCCCGCATCTCGGCGCGGCTGCCCTACATCATGGCCACCAGCCGGTTCGCGCACTACCTGAAGGTGATGGCGCGCGACAAGATCGGCTCCTTCATGGAAGCTGCCGATTGCGAGATCTGGCTCAACCGCTGGATCAAGAACTACGTCAACACCAACGAGAACGCAGGCGCTGAAAGTAAGGCCAAGTTCCCGTTGCGCGAGGCGCGGGTCGAGGTGCGCGAGATCCCCGGCCGGCCCGGCGCCTACAACGCGATCGCCTACATGCGGCCCTGGCTGCAGATGGAGGAGCTGACCACCAGCCTGCGCATGGTGGCGCGTATCCCCGAGAAGGCCTGATCCTGGACGCGACCCGGCTCGCGATCCGGGAGCCGGCCGGTACCGCCGAGGCAGCGTCGGAGCGGCCGCTGCGCGAGGCGCTGCTGGACGGCAGCTTCAGCGGGCCGGCGGCGTCGGCGGTAGCGCCGCGACTGCGCCGGTTCCTCCACGGCGGCCTCCACGCGCTGACGGACTGGTTCGGTGCTGCCCCGATCGTCGGCTGCCGCGGCGAGCGCGAGCGGCTGCGCGGCCTGATCGACCGCGACCTCGCCGCCATCGACCGCTTGATCGCGGGCCAGCTCGACGCGATCCTGCACCACCCGAGGCTGCAGCGGCTGGAAGGCTCCTGGCGCGGCCTGGCCTGGCTGGTGGACGGGGTCGATCCGGTGTCGCTGATCAGGGTGCGGGTGCTGTCCGCGTCCTGGGCCGAGATCGGCCGGGACTTCGACCGCGCGGTCGAGTTCGACCAGAGCGCCCTGTTCCGCATGATCTACGAGGACGAGCTCGGCCGTCCCGGCGGCGAGCCGTTCGGCCTGCTGGTGGTGGACCACGAGATGCGCCACCGCCCCGAGCGGCGGAGCCTGTCCGGGCCGCTGCCGGTGGACGACGTGTCGGCGCTGGCCTCGCTGGGCGCGCTCGCGGCGGCGGCGTTCGCGCCCGCCGTGGTGTCGGCGTCGCCGGCGCTGCTGGGCGTGGACCGGTTCGAGGAGCTGGCGCTGTCGTTCGACCCGACCGCCTCCCTGCGCGATCCCGACCACGCGCGCTGGCGGGGCTTGTCCACCCAGGAGGGCTCGCGCTTCCTGTGCATCACCCTGCCGCGCGTGCTGGCCCGGCCGCCCTGGGCGGCGGACCCGGCCCGCGGCGACGGGTTCCGCTACGCCGAGCACGCGCCGGAGCCGCGGCACCGGGTGTGGTCGGCCGCCGGCTACGCCTTCGCCTCGGTGGTGATCCGGGCGCAAGCCCAGTTCCACTGGCCTGCCGACATACGCGGGGTGGAAACCGACCGGCTGGGCGGCGGGCTGGTGCCGGACCTGGTGGTGGAGCCGTTCGGCACCGACCGTCCAAGCGGCGGGGACGGCGGCAGGGGGGGCTGGTGCCGGCCGCCGCTCGACCTCACCCTCACCGACGCGCAGGAACGCCGGCTGGTGGATGCCGGGCTGATCCCGCTCAACCGCCTGCCGCACGGCGACGAGGCGCTGTTCGCCTCCGTGCGCAGCCTGTACGCGGCGCCGGCCGGCGAGGTCGGCGGGCAGGGGCCGGGGGTGGCGGCGGCCAACGAGCGGATCTCGGCGCAGGTCAACTCGGTGCTCTGCGTGTCGCGCTTCGCGCACTACCTGAAGGTGATGGGGCGCGAGATGGTGGGCTCGATGATGACCGGGAGCGAGATCGAGCAGCGCCTGCAGCGCTGGTTGTCGCGCTACACCAACGGCAGCACCCGCGCCGGGGCGGACGCGCGCGCGCAGCACCCGCTGGTGTCGAGCAAGGTATCGGTGCGCGAGCGGCCGGACCGTCCCGGAACCTTCGGCTGCATCATCCACCTGCAGCCGCACTACCAGCTCGACGACATCGAGACGACGTTCCGGCTGGTGACCGAATTGTCGGTGCCGGGGTCGCGGAACTAGGGGTTCAACGCCGACAGTAAACGTTGGGGTGTGGCCGTTGAGCGGGTGTTAACCGGTCACGGTCCAAGAAACGGCATCCGGGCCAGTGGCCGGTTCGCGTAACGGGCTGGCAGAAGACCGCGATAAATGAAAAACTGTTTCGCATCGGCTTGTATCGGCCGCCGGCGAGCATGGTGTGGGCATGGACGAAGGGCAGAACGGAACGGTTCCGGGCGGCGTCGCCGCCTCGTTCCGGGCGGGGCGGCTGGAGGAAGCGGCGGCGCTGGCGGGCGAGGCCGTGCGAGGGGCGCCGGGCGACGCGGCGAGCCGGCTGCTGCTGGCAGAGATCCTCCTGTTTAGCGGCAACGCCGAGCGCGCCGACAAGGTGCTGGACGCGGCCGAGGCGGTTGACCCGTCGCTCGGGCTCTACGTGTCTGAGTTCCGCCACCTGCTGCGGGCCGAGGCGATCCGGCGGCAGTGCTGGCGCGAGGGGCGGGTGCCGGAGTTCCTGGGCGAGCCGACCGAGGCGCTGCAGCACACGCTGAAGGCGCTGGCGGCGCTGCGCGGCGGGGACGAGGGCGCTGCCGCCGAGGCGGCGGCGGCGGCGGAGGCAGTGCGCCCGCGCGTGGCCGGGCACCGGGGCGACTCCCCGTTCGACGACTTCCGCGATGCGGACGACCTGTGCGCCGGGCTGGTGGAGGTGCTGACCGCGACCGGGCGCTACT
This sequence comes from Lichenicola sp., assembly GCA_965198655.1. Taxonomy (GTDB): domain Bacteria; phylum Pseudomonadota; class Alphaproteobacteria; order Acetobacterales; family Acetobacteraceae; genus Lichenicola. The sequence continues at coordinate 1,338,750 of OZ240668.1, forward strand.
TCTGGGTGCCGGTGGAGCGGATCGCGGAGATGGAGTTCGCGGCCCCGCGGCGCACCCGCGACCTGTTCTGGCGACGCTGCAGCATGACGGTCAGCGGCGGCCCGGACGGCGACGTGTACGTTCCGGCGCTCTACCTCGATCCGTTGGCGGCCGGCCCGGCGGAGGCCGACCCGGCAGGCGGGGACGGGGCCCTGCGGATCGGCGACGCCACCGACTGGGTTGGCGACCGGCTGGTGCGCGGGCGCGGCCAGCGGGTGTTCCTGGCCGGCGAGGACGGGGTGGCGGTACGCGACCTGTCGTCGCTGCGCTTCGGATGAGCCGCCTGGCGGCGGCCGGCGTGGGGACGCGGCCGTGAGGAGCCCGCGCGAGCTTGGGCAGCGCGACGCGGGACAGCGCCAGGTCGGGCGCCGGGTGCTGGGCTCGGTGCTCGACCGGCTGCTTGAGGGCGGCGGCTCGCCCGACCCGCTCGGCGAGCTGCGCGGCGCGGTGCACCGCGACCTGGAAGCGCTGCTGAACGCGCGCCGGCCGTGGCGCGGGATTCCGTCCGCCCATGCGGCGGCGCAGAACTCCAGCCTGTCCTACGGCGTGCCGGACTTCACCTCTGGCGCGCTGAACCATCGCGAGGAGCGCGAAGCGCTGCGTCACGAGATCGAGCTGACCATACGCCGGCACGAGCCGCGGTTGACCCAGGTCCGGGTCCGGTTGCGCGACGAGGCGGACCGGCTGCGCGCGGTGCTCCGGTTCCGCATCGAGGCGGTGCTGCGGGTCGAGCCGGTGGTGGCGCCGATCGCGTTCGACACCACCGTGCACGCCGCCACCGCCGCCATGGTGCTGCAGCTCCAGAACGGCGCCTGACCCGTGACGGATCCGCTTCTTCCCTACTACAACCGGGAGCTGTCGGCGCTGCGCGAGCTCGCGGCGCAGTTTGCCGAGGCCAACCCCAAGGCGGCCGGGCGGCTCAGGCTCGGGCCGGACTCCGCCGACGACCCGCATGTCGGGCGGCTGCTGGAAGGCGTGGCGTTCCTGGCCGGCCGCGTGCATCGCCGGCTGGACGACGAGTTCCCGGAGCTGACCGACGCGCTGCTCGGCGTGCTGTATCCGCATTACCTGGCGCCGGTGCCGTCGGCGGCGATCATGCAGCTCACCTGCCAGCCCGACCTGCGGGTTCCGGTGACGGTGCCGCGCGGCACCGCGATCGAGACCGACCCGGTCGAGGGCGAGCCCTGCTCGTTCACCACCACCGCCGACGTCACCCTGTGGCCGATACGGGTCGAGGGGGTCCGGCTGACCGGGCTGCCGCTGGCGGCCCCGGTGAACCCGCAGGCGCGCGGCGCCCGCTCGGTGCTTCGGCTGGCGCTGGCCACGGTGGACCCGGAGGCCGGCTTCGCCGAGCTGGGGCCGGACCGGCTGCGGCTGTTCCTGCGCGGGCCGGTGGAGCAGAGCCTGCTGCTCTACGAGCTGATCTGCCGCAACTGTGTCGGCATCGCCTGCGCGGACGGGCCGAACGATCCGAACCCCACCCTGCTGCCGGCGTCGTGCGTGCAGGCGGCGGGGTTCGGCGACGAGGAGGCGCTGTATCCGTGGTCGGCGCGCTCGTTCTCCGGCTTCCGCCTGCTGACCGAGTACTTCGCGCTGCCGGAGAAGTTCCTGTTCGTGGACTTGGTCGGGCTGGACGCGCGCACCCTGCTGCACGCGGGCAACCGGATGGAGGTGTTCCTCTACCTCGACCGCGCGGTGCCGGAGATGGAGCGCACGCTCAGGCCGGACGCGCTGGCGCTCGGCTGCGTGCCGATGGTCAACCTGTTCCCCCGCCGCTGCGAGCCGGTGGCGCTGACCCACGAGGAGACCGAGTACCACGTCGCGGTGGACCACCGCCGCGCCCGCAGCCTGGAGATCTGGAGCATCGAGCGGGTGCGCGAGCTGCACGGCGACGGCAGCCTGCGCCCGTGGCGGCCGTTCTACCGCCACGCCCCCCATGACGCCGAGGCCGGCGAGGCGGGGGACACGCCTGCCGGCTACTACAACGTGGTCCGTCGCAACGCTCCGCCCGCGATCGGCGGCACCGAGGTGTTCCTGGCGGTGATGGACCCCGCCCTGTCGGTGCACCGGCCGGCGGACTCGGTGCTGTCGGTGGACGCGCTGTGCTCCAACCGCGACCTGCCGGCGCAGCTTCCGTTCGGCGGCGACCAGCCGCGGCTGCACCTGTCGGAGGGCCTGAGCGCGGTGTCGTCGCTGGCCTGTCTGACGCCGATCTCGGGCGCGCTCAGGGCGCAGCTGCACGACAACCGCGCCTGGAGGCTGATCTCGCACCTGTCGCTCAGCCACCTGTCCGTGGTGGGGGGACCGGCGGCTGCGGACGCGCTGCGCGAGGTGCTCCGGCTCTACGACCTGCACGACAGCGCGGAAACACGCAGCGCGATCGCGGGGCTGGTGGAGGTGACCGCGACCGGCGGCACCGCGCGGGTGCCGGGGGTGCGTCCGGGCGCGTTCTGCCGCGGGCTGGACGTGCAGCTCACCTTCGATCCACGGCTGTGGAGCGCGTCCGGGCTGTTCCTGCTGGCCTCGGTGCTGGAGCGGTTCCTGGCGCTGCACGCCACCGTCAACTCGTTCGTGCGCACCACCGTGGTGCTGCAGGGCAGGCCCGGGGTGGTGGCCACGTTCCCGCCGCGCGCCGGGGCGCGCGTCCTGCTGTGAGCGGCGGCGGAACCCGGGCCGACCGGGAACCGGCGCCGTCGGCGGCGGTCGACGATCCGATGCTGGACGATCCGGCGGCGGCCGACGGGTCCGCCCGCGGCGCGGCAGCGGGATTGCCCGCCCCGGCCGCCCCGGCAGCGGGCCAGGTGCTGCGCCGCGGGGCGGCGCAGACCCTGCTGGACCGCCTCCTGCGGCAGCCGCGCCGGTTCGGCTTCGACGCCGCGGTCATGGTGCTGATGCAGGCGGCGCGCCGCCGCGACCCGGGGCGGGCGGTGCGGTTCCATGCCCAGGTGGGGCTCGGGTTTCCGGCCGCCGACGTGCTCGCGGTGCAGGACCGCGCGGACGGCTACCACGCCACGGTGACGCCGATCGGCCTGACCGGCCCGTCCGGGGTGCTGCCGCGGCCCTACAGCGAGCTGGTGGTGGCCGAGCAGCGCCGCCGCTCGCCGGCGCTGGCGGCGTTCCTGGACGTGCTGGCGCAGCGTCCGGTGACGCTGTTCGCCGAGGCGGCGATCAAGTACCGGCCGCACCGCGCCGCCGCCGCAGCACTGGTCGGGCGGCAGGAGCGAGAGGACGCGCGGGCGTTCGAGCTGGACGTGGGGCTCGGGCTGGATCCGGAGCCGGTCACGCCGCCCGACCCGCTGGGCGCGCTGCTGCTGGCGCTGGACGGGTTCGGCACGCCCAACCTGCTGGACCGGCTGGGGCTCGACCCGGCGCCGCTGCTGCACTTCGCCGGCCAGTTCGCGACCCGGCCGCGCTCGGCCGACCGGCTCGCCGCGATCGTGTCGGACTGGCTGGGCCAGGCGGTCGAGGTCGAGCAGTTCGCCGGCGCCTGGCTGCCGCTGCGCCCGGAGGAGCGCTCGGCCCTGCCGGTGGCGCTACCCAACGGGCAGGCAACGGCCTCGTTCAACCAGCTCGGCGTGGACGCGGCGGCGGGCGCGCGGTGCTGGGACGTGCAGGGGCGCATCGTGCTGCGGCTCGGGCCGCTCGGTCTGTCTGAATTCCTGTCGCTGCTGCCCTCGGGATGTCGGCTGCAGCAGTTGGTGTCGTTCGTGCGGGCGTTCCTCGGGCTGGAGGTCGCCTTCGCGGTCAACCCGGTGCTGTCGCAGGACGCGGTGCCGCCGCTGGAGATGGCCGCGGTAGAGCCGCCTCGGCTGGGCTGGAACAGTTGGCTGCCAGCGTCCACGGTCCGCGTCGGGGATGCCACGGACGCGGTGTTCGAGGCCGAGCTGGTGGAGCGGGAGGCCCGGGCGTGAACCCGAAGGTGCACCGATGAGCGGCACCTGGCGCGGCTACGTCGCGGACGTGCCCTACACCGCCAACTACCATCCGCAGCAGGCGCCGGGAACGCTGGAGCTGGCCTGCCTGCTGAACCGGACCGAGGGTCCGTTCGGCCGGGGCAGGGACGCGCTCACCTATGTAGAGCTGGGCTGCGGCCGCGGCCGCACCGCGCTGTGCCTGGCGGCCAGCAACCCCGGCTGGACCGTGATCGGCCTGGATGTGATGCCGGGGCACGTGGCGGAGGCGCGCGCGCTGGCCGAGGCGGCCGGGATCGGCAACGCGTCGTTCGTGGAGGCGGACCTGGCCGGGTTCGACCCGGCCGGGCTGCCGGAGATCGACGTGGTCAGCGCGCACGGGGTGTGGAGCTGGGTGGACGACACGGTCAGGGCCGGCATCGTGCGCCTGGTGTCGTCGCGTCTGCGCGCGGGCGGCGCGCTGCACCTGAGCTACAACGCCCTGCCGGGCTGGCAGGGGGCGATCGGCCTGCAGCGCCTGCTGATGGAGGCCGGCGACCGCATCGGCGGGCGTACCGACCGGCGCGCGGCCGGCGCCCTGGAGCTGGCGCAGGCGCTGCGCGCGGCGGGGGCCGTGCACCTGGCGAGCGGGCAGCCATCGGAGCTGATCGACCGCGCCCGCGACGCGTCGTCGGCCTATGTCAGCCACGAGTTCATGAACCGGCACTGGCGCCCGTGCTTCCATGCCGACGTCGTGGACGCGCTCCAGCCGGCGCGGCTCGACTTCGTGGGCTCGGCCGAGCTGCTGGAGAACATCCCCGCCCTGATGCTGACCCCGGAACAGCGCGCGGTGTGCGACCGCATCGACGAGCCGCGCCTGGCCGAGCTGACCCGCGACCTGTGCCTCGGCCGGGCGCTGCGCAGCGACGTGTTCGTGCGCGGGGCGCGCACGATGAGCCGGGACGACCAGGAGCGGCGGCTGCGCGGGCTCACCCTGTGCCTGCTGCGCGCGCCGGAGGAGGTGGTCTACGCGCTGAAGATGCCGGGCGGCACCGCGTCGCTGCAGGAAGGGTTCTTCCGGCCCGCGGTGGAGCGGCTGGCGCAGGGCGATTGTCGGGTCGACACGCTGCTCGACGCGCCGGCCGGCGACCGCCAGGGCAGCGCGCTCGACCTGGTCGGGCTGCTGGTGGGCTCCGGGCAGGCGATGGTGGTCGCGCGTCCGGACCAGCCAAGGGCAGGGGAGGCGGCGTCGCGGCTGAACCGTTTGCTGGCCGCACGCATCCTGCGCGGCGAGGCGGTGCAGCTCGCGGGCCTCGCCAGCGTCCGGCTGGGCGCCGGGTTGCCGTCGAGCGCGGACGAGGCGGTGGTGGCCGGCATCCTGGCGGTGCCGCCTCCCGCAGCGGGACCGCATGACGCGTTGGGCGAGGCCGACCAGGTGCTGCGCGACGCTTTCGCGCCGCAGGCGGACCCGGCGCGGCAGGCGTTCGGGGAGGGTGCGGCGGCGTTGCGGTCGCGCCGGCTGGCGGTGTGGCAGCGGGCCGGGCTGGTCGATGCCGATCCGGAGGCGTAGTTCATCCGATCCGGTATCGCACCGGCTTTCCGCCCGCTCCCGGCTCGGCTACACCGGCTCGGCCACACCGGCGCGGCAGCATCGTACACGCGGATCACCATCGCAATGAGCAGGCAGCAGCCCCATGCGGATCGGATCTCCCGGCACGCCGCGGCGGCGCTGGCCGGGCTCGTCCTCCTCAGCCCCGCGGCGGGGCGCGCCGACGCGACCGGACCGGCTCCCGCCGTGCTGCTGATCGCCAACTCGGACTACGCCGCCCTGCCCAAGCTGCCGGGATGCGTGCCGGCGATGCGCGGCCTCGCCGACCGGTTGCGCGCCAAGGGGGGCAGCGTGTCGGAACAGTTCGACGCCGCCGGCCCGTCGCTGCAGGCGGCGATCGGCAGCTTCGACGTTCATCTGCTCGCCGGGCAGAAGGCGGCGATCGTGTATTGCGGCTACGTGGCGGCCGACGCGGACAAGCTGTTCCTGCTGCCGGTGGGGACCAACGCGGTGCAGCCGGCCGACCTGCCGCGGCAGGCGATCATCGCCCGCACCCTGTCGCGCGTGCTGTCCGGCCACGACTCGATCCTGGTCGCCGAGATGCATCCCGCACCGGGCGCGCCGGACCTGTCCAACGCGGTGCAGGGCCTGCGCGAGGCGTCCGCCATGAGCACCTACCTTGACCTGCACACGGTGGACGACGCCGCCGCGCCGCAGATCGACGCGTTCGCCCGGACCGTGGAGCGCTCGGCCGGCTGGCCGTACCAGGCCGGAGCGGGCGAGGAGCCGTCGCCGGCGACCGGGCCGGGCAGCCCGGCCGCGGCGTCCCCGTCGCCCCCGGCTTCGCCTAGCCCGTCGCCCGCATCGTCCGGCACGGCGGCGTCGGTGCCGCTGGCCGCTGCCGAACCGGAGATGTCCATCCCGGCGGGGAGTGCTCCCGCCCACACGAAGCCTGGTCCCGCCCGGTCCGCGTCGGCGCAGCCTTCCCTCACGCAGCCTGGTCCCGGCAAGCCCGCTCCCGGCGAAGCGATCCCGATCCGCGGGCCCGCGGTCGCCTCCGCCGGTCCGGCGACGGACGCGCGGGGTTCGGCCAGGGCGGATACCGGCGCGCCAGCGTCCGGGGCGGGAGCGTCGGGCCCGGACGGGTTGGGCCCAGACGCGTCGGCTGCGGGCGCGTCAGGTTCGGGCCCATCCGTTCCCGCGAAGCCGGCGGCGCCGAAGAAGCCGCGCGTGCCCGCCGACAACGCGCCCGGCGGCTCGCCCAGCATACGCCGGCTGCAGGTGTCCCTGCTGGCGCTCGGTTACTACAACAAGCAGATCGACGGGCTGGCGAGCCCCGCCACGCAGGCGGCGGTGCGGGCGTACCAGCGGTCGCTCAAGCATCCGGAAACGGGTTTCCTGACGTATGGGGAAAGCAAGGAGCTGGGAAAGGTCGGCGCCCGCAAATGAGCCTGCGGCTGAAGTTCAACCTCCTGATGCTGGCGACCTTCGCGGTCGGCCTGCTCCTGGCGGCGCTGTTCGTGCACCGGATCAGCGTGGCCACGGCCGAGCGGGCGCAGCTCGACCAGGCGGCGGTGATGATGGGCGAGGCCGACGCCACCATCGCCTACACCAACGACGAGGTGGCGCCGCTGCTGGCCGAGCAGAGCAAGGTGCAGTTCCTGCCGCAGTCGATCCCGTTCTTCGCCGCCTCGCAGAGCTTCCGCATCCTGACCAGCCGGTTCCCGGAGTACCGGTTCCACCAGCCGGCGACCAACCCGACCAACCCGGCCGACCGCCCGGCGCCCTGGGAGGCGGCGATCATCGGGCGCTTCCGCGGCGAGCCGGCGCTGCATCGGCTGGTCAGCGAGCGCGACACCCCGGCCGGCCGCGTGCTGTCGTACTCGGTACCGATTCGTGTGGAGGATCCCGGCTGCCTGTCCTGCCACTCGACGCCGCAGGCGGCACCCGCCACCATGCTGGACGTGTACGGCGCGAAGAACGGGTTTGGCTGGCACCTGCACGACATCGTGGGGGCGAGCATCGTGTCGGTGCCGGAAGCGGCGGCACTGCGGCAGGCCGGCCACCTGACCGCGGTCACGCTGGCCTGGCTGGCGCTCGCCTTTGCGCTGATGCTGCTGCTGGTCAACCTGCTGCTGCACCTCGTGATCATACGGCCGGTGCGCGAGATCACCGCCATCGCCGACAAGGTAAGCCTGGGCGACTTCGCGGTGCCGGAGTTCGCCGTCGCGGGCGGCGACGAGATCGGCTCGCTCGCCAACTCGTTCAACCGGATGCGCCGCTCGCTCGAGAACGCGATGAAGATGCTGGACGAGTAGGAGCTCGGGATGCAGCATCCCGAGCAGATCGGACGGTTCAGGATCCAGTCGCTGCTCGGGCGCGGGGCGATGGGGGTGGTGTATCGCGGCCACGACCCGGAGATCGACCGGCCGGTGGCGATCAAGCTGGTGCGCGCCGACCTGCTCGAGGGCGAGGAACGGGACAGCTACCTGGACCGGTTCCGCAACGAGGCCAAGATCGCCGGCCGCTGCATCCACGCCAACATCGTCAGCATCTACGACTTCGCCCTGATGGACGGAAACCCGTACCTGGTGATGGAGTACGTGGACGGGGTCGGGCTGCACCAGGCGGTGCCGCGCGGCACCCGGATGGAGATGTCGGAGGCGGTGCACATCGCGCTGCAGGTGCTGGACGCGCTGGACTACGCGCACCGCTACGGCATCGTGCACCGCGACATCAAGCCGGCCAACATCCTGCTGACGCGCCAGGCGCGGCTGAAGGTGACCGATTTCGGCATCTCGCGCTTCGCCAGCACGGAACTCACCACCACGCCGCTGATGATCGGCACGCCGAGCTACATGTCGCCCGAGCAGTGCGCCGGAGAGCCGGTGGACCAGCGCAGCGACCTGTTCTCGCTGGGCTGCATCCTGTACGAGCTGCTCGCCGGCGAGCGCCCGTTCGCCGGCATCAGCTACACCGACACCATCTTCAAGCTGGTCAACCAGCCCCACACGCCGCTGTCGGCGCTGCGTCCCGACCTGCCGGACATGCTGGGGGCGGTGATCGACCGCGCCCTGGCGAAGAAGCCGGGCGACCGTTTCGACGACGCGGCCGGCTTCGCCTACGCGCTGCGCGGGGTGGCGCCGCCGCTGGACGCGATGCCGGCGGCGGTCTCCGGCAGCCTGCCGATCGCGTTCCCGGTCGCCGAGGCGGCGGCACCGGAGCCGGACGCGGACCCGGACGCGGACACGATGCGGCTGCCGCCGGCGTGGCCGGCCGCCGAGGCCCGGCCGGTCGCCGAGGCCCGCGCGGCGCCTGGCCGGCTGGAGCTGGACGACCGGCTGGTCGAGACCATCAGCCGGCGGCTGGCGCTCCAGGTGGGACCGATGGCGCGTGTCTACCTGCGTCAGGCGCTGCGCGAGGCCGACACGCCGAGCGCCTTGTGCGCGCTGCTGTCGCGGGGGATCGAGGACCCGGCGCAGCGCGACCGGTTCGTGCGCGATGCCGAGGCGCTGCTGGCGCCGCCTGCGGCGCCCGTGCCGGTTGAGCCCGTGCCGGTCGAGCCTGGGCCGGTCGAGCCGGCGGCCGCTGCGACGGAACCGGTGGCATCCCTGCCGGAACCGGCTGCGGTCGAGGCGGAGCCGACGCTGCACGCCCTCGCGTCCGTCGAGGCGGCGGCGTCCGGGCCGGGCTTCGATCCGCTGCAAACCTCCCGGATCCCGATCGAGCGTTACCAGCCGGCGTCGTCCGCGGAGGACGACCCGCCTGCCACCTCTGCAATCCCTGTGGCGCCGGTGGCGGACGCGCCGATCCCGGTTATTCCGCAAACGCCGCCGTCGCCGCCGGTGCTGACCGACGCGGAGATCGAGCGGACGCAGCGGGCGCTGGCCGAGGTGATCGGGCCGATCGCCCGCAGCGTGGTGCGACGCGCGGCGGTGCGGGCGCGCGACCGGCAGGCGCTGCAGATCCTGTGCGAGGCGTCGGTGCCGCGCGACGGGGAACGGGAACGGTTCCGGGCCCTGCTCCGTCAGGCGGAAGCGCCGCGCGGGCGCTGAGCCCGCCGGTTGGCAAGACCGCATGCCGGATGGCATGATCGCGTACCGGAACGAAGCGGGCGCAGGGAAGGAAAACACCAGCGATGTCCGGCGGACAGCTCCAGGCCCTGCTGCTGTTGTGCTCGCCGCTCGGCGACGACACCCTGCCGATCGACGGCGGCGGCACGCTGCACTGCGTGGGGCTGCACGGCACCGAGGCGATCAGCCAGCCGTTCGAGATGTCGATGACGGTGGTCTCGACCGAGCAAAGCATCGACCCGAACCGCCTGCTCTACCAGCCGGTCGGCCTGACCATACGCAAGCAGCCGCACGCCGACCGGTTCGTCAACGGCGTGGTGCGCGGCGTGAGCGCGGTCGGCCAGGCGCAGCGCTCGCGCTGGATGTATCGGCTCGACGTGGTGCCGCGGCTCTGGTTCCTGGGACAGACCGAGGATTGCCGCATCTTCCAGAACCGGACGGCGCAGGAGATCCTGCAGACCATCTTCTCCGAGCACGCGGTGCAGCCGGTGGAGTTCCGCCTCTACGGCGACAAGCCGGTGCGCGAGTACACCACCCAGTACAACGAGACCGACCTCGACTTCGTGCACCGGCTGCTGCAGGAAACCGGCTGGTTCTACTTCTTCGAGCACGCCAAGGGGGCGCACACGCTGGTCGTGTCCGACCGCAACCAGGCGTTCAAGCCGCTGGCCGACCCGCAGCACTGGGTGATCCACGAGGGCAACAACGTCGACGTGTTCGACCAGTGGAGCGAGCAGCAGGCGACCGCGCACGGCCTGGTCAAGCTGCAGGACTACGACCCGACCAGGCCGTCGGCGCCGGTGCTGGGCCAGCAGGCCACCACCCTGTCCACGCCGGGGGCGGCGACGCGGGACGTGTTCAACTGGCCGGCGCTGACCAACGAGAACAACATCGCCACCGACCGCGCCCGGTTCCGGATCGAGTCCGCCGAAGCCTCGTCGGCGCTGCGGCACGGCCACGGCTACGACCAGGAGTTCTGCCCGGGCTTCCGCTTCACCCTGGCCAGGGACCCGTTCACCGGGGCGGAAGGCATCGACTACGCGCTGCAATCGGTGACCCACCAGGCCACCGACCATAGCTGGATCGGCGGCGCCGAGCGGCCGTCCTACGAGAACAGCTTCACCTGCTTCCCGCAGAAGACCACCTGGCGGGAGCCCGCCCGCAACACCCGCCCGCCGATGACCGGGATCTTCTCCGCGATCGTGCTCGGCAACGAGGGCGAGGAGATCCACGCCGACAGCCTGGCGCGGATCAAGGTGCGGCTGCTGTTCGACCGACGCCGGGAAACCGTCGCCAGCATGGCGACCTGGGTGCGTGTGATGCAGCCCTGGTCGGGCAACACCTGGGGCTGGCAGCACCTGCCGCGCGTGGGCTCCGAGGTGGCCGTCGCGTTCATGGACGGCGACCCCGACACGCCGGTGGTGGTCGGCTCGTTCTACAACCAGTCGCAGCGGCCGGTGTTCGCGATCCCGGACGAGCAGACCAAGCACGGCTTCCGCAGCCGCTCCACCCTGCATGGCGGCACGCAGGACTATTCGGAATGGTCGTTCGACGACAGGAAGGGGCAGGAGCTCGTGTTCCTGCACGCGCAGAAGGACTACACCACCGAGGTCGAGAACGACCAGAAGCTGACGGTGGATCGCGACCGCACCGTGGTGGTCCGACGCGACGAGACCGTGCGCGTGACGCGCAACCACAGCCTGACCAGCGAGACCGGCGAGGTGACGATCGAGGCGGCGGTGGCGCTGACGCTTAAGGTGGGCACCAACACCATCCGGATGACGCAAGCCGGAATCAAGGTCAACGGGGTGACGCTGGACCTGCAGGCGGAGGCGGCGCTGCTGATGGCAGCACCCGTGGTCGACACCGAGTCGGAGGGGATCGTCACCACCACCGCCGGCGGCATGGTCCTGCTGGATGCGCCGGCGATCTTCTCCACGGTCCCGGTGCTGCCCAACCCGGCGGAGGTGGCCGTCGAGGCCGACACGCTGGATGCGACCCTGACCGCCGCCACCGCGGCGCTGGACGGGTGAGGGCGATGCCGGACACGCGTCCCGATCCGGGCGCGCTGCCGGCGCCGGCGCCGGTCGACAAGCTGCGCCCGTTGCCGCTCGCCTGGATGCGGCTGCGCCTGAAGCTCGATCCGGACGGGCCGATGCTAAGGGACCGGCCCTGCCCTTCGTCGCTGCTCGACCGGCTCGAGGCGGCCGGGGAGGCGGATGCGGCGCTGTGCCTCGCCGCCCACGCGCTGCCGCCGCGCGAGGCGGTGTGGTGGGCGTGCAAGTGCGCCCGCGCCACCGCCGACGCGTCCGGAGCGTTCGAGGGGGCCCCGGCGCTGGAGCGGGTGGCGGTGGACGCGGCCGAGGCCTGGGTGCGGCAGCCGGACGAGGCGGCTCGCGCCCGCGCCTACCGCGCAGCACAGGCCGGGCGGTTCCGGTCGGCGGAAGCGCTGGCGGCGCTGGCGGTGTTCTGGGTGGCGTCGCAAACCCTGTCGATGTCGGCCGAGGCGGCGGCGGGACAGCTCGGCGGCAGCGTCGAGCGCTCGGTGCGGCTGGCAGCGCTGCGCGGCCCGATGCCGGCGCGGGCCGAGCGGATGGCGTCGTTCCTGCGCAGCGCGCGCGACATCGCCGGCGGCGGGGCGGGGCACATCGCGCCCGCCGACGGCGCGGCGGCACCCCCCCGCGCGGCAGGCGCGCAGACCGCCCGCGCGGCGGCCGCCGCACACACCGAACGAAAGGCCGTCTGATGCTGACCCTCAGTATCCTGCGCTGTCCGGACGGGGTGCCGCCGGAAACCCGTCACGTGTCGGGCGGGGAGTTCACCATCGGGCGCGACACCCGAAACGACTGGGTGCTGCCGGATCCGGACCGCTACCTGTCCAAGCGCCACTGCGTGCTGGGTTACGGTCCGACCGGCTGGCAGATCTCCGACACCAGCACCAACGGCACCTACCTCAACCACGAGATCGAGCCGCTCCGCGCCAGCCCGCGGGCGCTGCGCGACGGCGACCGGATCCTGATGGGCGCCTACGAGATGGAGGTGTCACTGCACGGCGACGAGGACCGGGCAAGCGGGATGGCCGCGGGTCAGGGCCGCCCGATGCCCGCCCATGCCGAGGACCGGCTGGTCGGTGACCCGTTCCCGCCCTCGACGCAGGATCCGCTCGGCTTGTCCGGAGGCGGGATCGGGCTGCCGTCGCGCTTCGACCCGCTGTCGCCGCCGGACGAGGTCGACGCGGACCCGGTGATGCGCGACGGCGGGCTGATGGACGCGGCCTACCGTCCGCCGCGCCCGGCCGACCTGCTGCCGGACGACTGGGACGTGGAGGACGAGCCGGTACGGCCGGGCCTGCCCGTGCACGGGGAGCCGCCCATGCCCGACGTCCAGGTCGAGGCGCCGCCGGCCGCGCATCCGCTGCCGCCGTTCCCGGAGCCGCCACCTCCCGTCCCGCCGCTCGCCGCCCAGGCAATGCCGAGCCAGGCGATGCCGACGCAGGCGGGCTCGATGCAGGCGGGCTCAGTGTCAGCCGATGTGGCGCAGGACGGGGCGAAGGACGAAGCGCTCCTGCTCGGGCTGCCGGAGCCGTCCTTGCCGGAAGCGTCGCTGCGGGAGGCCCCGTTGCGGGAGCGATCCGGCCCCGTCGATCCGGAGCCGGGCCCCGAGGCGGCAGGGTACTCGGCCGAGCCGCCGTTGTTGTCGGCCGGCGGCGCCGGATCGTCCGGCGGGGCGGCAGAGGACGCGGCGTTCGCCGCCTTCCTGCAGGGCGCCGCGGTGCCGCTGCCGCCGGGCGGCGTGTCCCGCGACCGGTCGGTCGCCACCCTGCGTGCGCTGGGCGGAGCGTTCCGTGCGGTGGTGCACGGGTTGCGCCAGATCATGATCGCGCGGGCCTCGATCAAGGGCGAGTTCCGCATCGAGCAGACCACCATACGCGCGGCCGGCAACAACCCGCTGAAGTTCTCTGCCGACGACGACGACGCGCTGGCGGCCCTGCTCAACCTCGGCCGGCGCAGCGACGTCACGCCGCAGGCGGCGATCGCCGACGCGCTGGGCGACATGCGCCTGCACGAGGTGGCGATGATGGCGGCGATGCAGGACGCGGTGCGCGAGCTGCTGGCCCGGCTGGAGCCCGGCACGCTGCTGCGCAAGGTGGCGAGCAGCCCGATGGACGTGGTTCCGGGCTGGCGACGGGCGCGCGCCTGGCTCGGCTACGAGACCCTGCACGGGCAGGTGGTGGCCGCGCTGTCGGACGATTTCGATAGCGTGTTCGGCAAGGCGTTCGCGCGCGCCTACGAGCGCGCCATGGCGGATGCCCAGCACGGCCAGGGCCAGATCGGGCAGCGCGGGCAGGAGCGGGACGGGTGACGCGGCCGGTCGTCCGAAGCGGTCGCTTTCGTCCGGCCGAGGCCTTATCGTGACCGAAACGAGTTTGATCGGTGCCGCGGTGGCCCACGGCCGTGGCCGGGCAGGAGAACGGCGTTGAGCTGGACCAACCGCGTCGCTTGGCAGGAAGGCATGTTCCTGCGCGCGCAGCACTTCCAGCAGCAGGACCGCTGGACGGAAACCCAGTTGCGCCAGAGCATCGCCCACCTACGCACCCATCCCTGGGGGGTAAGCGCCGTCAGCGTCGCCCGCGACCTGCTTAACGCCGGGCGGTTCGCGCTGGACAACGCCGCCGGGCTGTTCGAGGACGGCACGCCGTTCGCGCTGCCGGGCGAGGCCGACTTGCCGCCGCCGTTCGAGGTGCCGGACACGGCGCGCAACGCGCTCGTCTTCCTGGCGCTGCCGGCGCGGCAGTCCGGGGCGCTGGAGATGGCGACCGCGACGCGCGACGAGGGCCGCTACCGGCCGCGCGCGTTCGAGGCGTACGACACCCAGTCCGGGGCGCCGCAGCCGGCCGAGCTGCAAGTGGGCCGGCTGCGGCTGCGCTACCTGCTCGAGACCGACGATCGCGAGGGCTACCTGTGTCTTCCGGTGGCGCGCATCACCGAGGTGATGGCGGACCGCAGGGTGGTGCTGGATCCGCGCTGGATCCCGCCGGCGCTGCTGTGCTCGGCGGTGCCGCCGCTGGCCTCGCTCTGCGTCGAGCTGGCCGGGATGCTGAACCAGCGCGGCGAGGCGGTGGCGGCGCGGCTCACCGCGCCCGGACACAAGGGCAGCGCCGAGGTCGCCGACTTCCTGCTGCTGCAGGCGGTGAACGGCTGGCAGGTGACGATGTCGCACTACGCCGATGCCGGGAACCTGCACCCCGAGGAGCTGTACCGGGTGCTGCTGCAGATGGCGGGCGAGCTCGCCACCTTCACCGACGCCAGGCGCCGGCCGACCACCTATCCGGCCTACCGCCACGAGGACCTGCAGCGCTCGTTCGCGCCGGTGGTGGCCGACATCCGCCGCTCGCTGTCGGCGGTGCTGGAGCAGACCGCGATCATGATCCCGTTGCAGGAGCGCCGGCACGGGGTGAGGGTGGGCGCCATCACCGACCGCTCGCTGCTGGGCCAGGCCAACTTCGTGCTGGCGGTGCAGGCCGAGATGCCGACGGAGTCGCTGCGGCGGCTGTTCCCGTCCACCGCCAAGATCGGCGCGGTGGAGCACATACGCGAGCTGGTCAACGTGGCGCTGCCCGGGATCGCGCTGCGCACCCTGCCGGTGGCGCCGAGGCAGATGCCGTTCTATGCCGGGGCGTCCTATTTCGAGCTCGACCGCAACTCGCCGCACTGGCAGCAGATGCAGGCCTCCGGCGGCTTCGCCGTGCACGTGTCCGGCGACTATCCGGGGCTGAGCATCGAGCTCTGGGCGATCCGCGGCTAGGCCATGACCGGTTCACCTCCGTTCAGCCGGTCCCAGCCTGGCGCCTGGTTCGACGCGCATCCCGGCCTGCCGCGCGGCCGCGCCCGGCCCGGCGACGCCCGCGGCGCTGCGGTCGTGAGCAGTACCCGATGAGCGACAACCCGTTCGCCGAGCCGGACGACAACGAGCGCACCATCATCCGCCCGGTGCCGGGCGGCCGGCGCCTGGAGCCGCGCGCGCCCGTGTCGGGCGCCGAGGCGCCGGTGGATCCGGAGCCGGGCGAGGCCGGCGCCGGGTTCGGCGAGCTGCCGGCCGGCACCGTGTCACCGGTGGTGTCGGCGGCCGCCGGGTGCCTGAGCCTGCTGGGACGGCTGCGCAACGCCTTTACCGTGCCGGACCCGACCGCGCTGCGCGAGCACGCGGTGCAGGAGCTGCAACGCTTCGAGCGCACGCTGCGTGCCGCCAACCTACCGATGGAGCAGTTGCGCCCGGCGCACTACGCGCTCTGCGCCAGCATGGACGACGTGGTGCAGGCGACCCCCTGGGGCTCGCGCGGCGCCTGGGCGGACGCGTCGCTGGTGTCCACCTTCCATCAGGAGGTGCGCTCCGGCGAGCGCTTCTTCGACCTGCTGGCGCAGTTGCGGCAGAACCCGGGCAAGTTCCTGTTCGTGGTCGAGCTGATGTACCTGTGCATGTCGCTCGGCATGCAGGGCCGCTACCGGCTGTCGCCGCGCGGTCCGGCCGAGCTCGACCGGGTACGCGAGGAAACCTATGTTCTGATCATGCGCAACCGTCCCGCCATCGAGCGCGGGCTGTCGCCGCACTGGCAGGGGGTGAGCGCGCCGTACCGGCCGCGCCGCTTCGTGCTGCCGGTCTGGGTGGCGGCGCTGGCCGGGCTCGGGCTGATCGCGCTGGTCTATGCCTGGGCCCTGTTCGGCCTGGCCGGCGCCTCCGACCAATTGTTCGCTGCCGGCGCCACGCTGCCGCCGCTGCAGATGCCGGCGATCGCGCGCAACGTTCCCGCCGTGCCGGTGAGCGTGGTGCCGCCGCCGCCGGGCGAGCGGGCGGCGCTGGCCGGGTTCCTGCGTCCGGAGGTGCAGCAGGGGCTGGTGGACGTGGTCGGCACCGACGCGGTGCCGATCGTGCGCCTGCACAGCCGCGGCATGTTCGGCTCCGGCAGCGCTGCGGTGG
Organism: Lichenicola sp.; assembly: GCA_965198655.1. Classification (GTDB taxonomy): domain Bacteria; phylum Pseudomonadota; class Alphaproteobacteria; order Acetobacterales; family Acetobacteraceae; genus Lichenicola. Next base: position 1,355,276 of record OZ240668.1, read on the forward strand.
AGCCCCGCTTCGTCGCCATCCTGCGCCGGATCGCGCTGGCGCTGCAAAGCCAGCGCGGCACCGTGCAGGTGATCGGCTATACCGACAACCAGCCGATCCATACCGTGCGGTTCCCGTCCAACTTCCAGCTTTCCACCGCGCGCGCGCAGGCCGCCGCCGCGGTCATCGCCGCCGCGGCACCCTCGGTGCAGGTCAGCGCCGAGGGGCGCGCCGACGCCGACCCGATCGCGGCCAACGCCACGCCGGAAGGGCGGGAACAGAACCGCCGCATCGAGGTGGTGCTGCACCGGGCAGGGGCCGTGCCGTGAGCGGGATCGAGAACCTGCTGGCGATGCTGCTCGGCCGCTGGGCCACCAGCTTCGCCGGGCTCGCCATCGCCAGCACCCTGGTCTGGTACCTGGGGCCGCTGATCCCCGGGATGCAGAGCAGGCTGGCGCGGGTGCTGCTGATCCTGGCGCTGGTCATGCTATGGGGTGGGATCAACGGCGTGCTGAGCTGGCGCCGCCGCCGCCGCGACCGCGCCTTGACCGCAGGCCTGACCGGGGAGGACGGTGCCCCGACCGGACATCGCGCCGTGCGGGGGGCCTCCCCGCGCGCCGCCGGCGACGAGGAGGTGCGTCGCCTGCGGGAGCGGCTGCGGGAGTCGCTGTCCACCCTGCGGAAGGCGCGGGGCGGCGGCCGCGGCTATATCTATGAGCAGCCCTGGTTCGTGCTGATCGGGCCGCCAGGCGCCGGCAAGACCACCGTGCTGACCCAGTGCGGGCTGCGGTTCCCGCTGGCGCGGCCGGATGGCAGCGGCGGCGCCGCCGCGGTCGCCGGCGTCGGCGGCACCCGTCTGTGCGACTGGTGGTTCGCCGACGAGGCGGTGCTGATCGACACCGCCGGCCGCTACACCACCCAGGACTCCAACCAGCAGGTCGACCATGCCGGCTGGCTCGGCTTTCTCGACCTGCTGCGTCGCACCCGGCCGCGCCAGCCGTTGAACGGCGTGCTGGTGGTGATGTCGCTGGCCGAGATCGGCAACATGGCCTCGGCCGAGCGGGTGAAGCACGCGCTGGCGGTGCGAAGCCGGATCAAGGAGCTGACCGACCGGCTCGGCGTGCGGCTGCCGGTCTACGCCGTGTTCAGCAAGGCCGACCGCATCGCCGGGTTCACCGAGTTCTTCGACGACCTCGACCAGGGCGCGCGGCAGCAGGTCTGGGGCACCACGCTGGCCTTGTCGCAGGGGGTGGAGATGTTCTCCGCCGAGTACCGCCTGCTGATCGACCGGCTCGACGGGCGGCTGTTCGAGCGGCTGCAGGCCGAGCGGGGCCCAGACCGGCGAGTGGCGATCGCCGCCTTTCCGCTGCAGATGGCGAGCCTGGAAACGCCGCTGTCGGAGTTCCTGAACGCCGCGTTCGGCGGCACGCGGCTCGACCCGGCGCCGCTGCTGCGCGGGGCGTACTTCACCTCCGGCACCCAGGAAGGCACGCCGGTGGACCGGCTCACCGGCATGCTGTCGCGCACCTTCGGCATCGACCAGAGGCGGGCGCCGAGCCTGCGCCCGGTGGCGGGCCGCTCCTACTTCATCGGCAGGACGGTGCGCGAGGTGATCCTGGGCGAGGCGCTGCTGGTGTCGGCGAGCCCCCGCGTGCGCCGGCGGCGCCTGCTTTGGCGCTCCGCCGGCTTCTCGACCGTGGGCCTGGTCACCGCGGTGGCCTGCCTGCTGCTGTGGCGGGAGCACGCGGTCAACGCGCGCGCGATCTCGCAAGCGCAATCGGCGATCGACGCGTATCGCGGTGGCCTCCTCGCCCTCCCGCTCGACCCGGTCAGGGACGACGACCTGCCCCGGATCGTGCCGGTGCTGGACGCGGCCCGCGCGCTGCCCGGTGGCGGCGCGGCGGGCGGCCGCCGCCTGGCGGCCCGGTTCGGCATCGGCCAGGGCGACAAGCTCGCCGTCACCGACCGGCTGGCCTACCGCCACGCGCTGGAGCGGGTGCTGCTGCCGCGGCTGATCTGGCGGCTGGAAGGGCAGATGCGCAGCCACCTCGATCAGCCCGACTTCCTGTACGAGGCGACCCGCATCTACCTGATGCTGGGCAATGACGGCCCGCTCGACGTCAACCTCGTGCGCGACTGGATGGCGCTGGACTGGGGCACGCGCTACCCGGGCCCGGTGTTCGAGCCGATGCGCGACGACCTGCTGCGCCACCTGGACGCGCTGCTGGCCGGGCCGCTGCCGACGGTGCCGCTGGACGGGGCGCTGGTGCAGGAGGCTCGCAGCACCTTCAGCCGGGTATCGCCGGCCGAGCGGGTATATAGCCGGATCCGGCCGGGTGCGGCGGCCGCCGCGGTGCCGCCCTGGAGCCCGGACCTGGTGCTGGGCGGCGGCGGCGGGAACGGGCAGTTGTTCACCCGGATCTCGGGCCGGCCGATGAGCGACGGCATTCCCGGCTTCTACACCGCAGAAGGGTTCCGCAGCGTGCTGCTGCCGGCGCTGCGCTCGGCGGCGCGCGACGTGACCGACGAGGCCTGGGTGCTCGGGCGGCAGCCTCCGGGGGCGGCCGGGCCGGACGGGCTCGAGGCGCTGGAAGACGGCGTGATCGCGCTCTATGCCGTCGACTACGTCCGGCTGTGGGACGCCATGCTGGACGACCTGGCGCTGGAGCCGTTCCGCAACCACGCCGATGCGGTGCAGACGCTCTACGTGATGGCCTCGCCGCAATCGCCGATGCGGGACCTGCTGGTGTCGATCGTGCACGAGCTGGCGCCCGCCCGTGCGGCGGCGGATCCGGGCGGCCACGCGGGCGGCGGCGATCGCGCCGCGGCGGACGCGCGCGCCAGCCGGTTGTCGGCGGTGTTCGCGCAAGGCCGTCCGGCCGAGGCCGCCGCACCGCTGCCGGGCGCGCAGATCGACGCGCATTACCGCGCGCTGCTCGACTTCACCGGCCCGACCGGGCAGGCCGAGCCGATCACCGGCGTGTTCCGGCTGCTGAACCAGCTCCAAAGCGAGCTGGCGCAGGTGTCGGCGGCAGAGAATCCGTCGGCGGTGCTGGCCGGAAGCCAGGACCCGGCGCAGTTGCTCGCCGCCGAGGCCGACCGGCAGCCGCAGCCGGTGGCGCGCTGGCTGCACCAGATCTCGTCCGGCGGCGGCACCATGCTGCGCGGCGACGCGCGGCAGGCGGCGGCGGGCGCGTTCAACGGCAGCGACGGCCCGGCGCGGCTTTGCCACCAGGTGGTGGACAACCACTACCCGTTCGACCCGGACGCGTCGGCCGACGCGCCGCTGGACGACTTCGCCCGCCTGTTCGCGCCCGGTGGCGCGCTGGACGCCTACTTCAAGACCCAGCTCCGTCCCTACGTCGACCCCTCCGGGGCGGCCTGGCACGGGCAGCCGGTGGGCGGGATCGCCCCCCCGGCGTCGGACGCGTCGCTGGCGATGTTCCAGCAGGCGGCGCGCATACGCGACCAGTTCTTCCCGACCGGCGGCAGCACCCCCACCCTGCACTTCACCGTCACCCCGGTCTCGGCCGACCCGAAATCCAAGCAGGTGCTGCTGACGCTGGGGGCGGTGACGGTGACCTGGCAGCCGGGCTCGGTGCATGGCAGCGGCGTGACCTGGCCGTCCGACGGCCCGAACGAGGCGGAGCTCGCGTTCCACCCGGCTGCTTCGTTCCCGCACCATGCCGCCGGCGCCTGGGCGCTGTTCCGGCTGCTCGGGGACGGCCGTGTGGAGCCGGCGGACGCGCCGGGCCGCTACCTGCTGGGCTTCCGGTCCGGCGACCGCGAGGCCACGTTCTCGGTCGAGATGGCGTCCGCGAACACCCCCCTCGACACGAGGGCGTTGCAGGCGTTCCGTTGTCCGGTGTTGAAATGAGCGGGCTGAAGCGAGACCATGATGCGCTCCATCTCCCGACCCGGTCGCGCGCGTTGGTCCCGTCCGGTGGCGTCCGCGTGAGCGGCGAGGCGCGCGTGTCCGCGGTGTCGCATGCGGGTGCCGTGCGCCCGGAGAACCAGGACGCGCTGCTGTGCCGGCCGGAGGTCGGGCTGTTCGTGGTGGCCGATGGCGCCGGGGGCCACCGCGACGGGGCGATGGCGTCCAGCCGCGTGGTGGGCAGCGTGGCCTCGCTCGCCGCGGGCCTGAGTGCGGCGGAGCGGCTGACGCATCTGCGCCACCGGCTGTCGGCGCTGCACGACGCGCTGCTGGAGGAGGCGGGCGCGCGGGCGCCGGAACGGGGCATGGCCTCCACCGTGGTGGCGCTGCTGCTGGACCAGGACTTCTTCGCCTGCCTGTGGGCGGGCGACTCGCGCATCTACCTGCTGCGCGAGGGCGAGCTGACCCAGCTCACCCGCGACCACAGCGTGGTGCAGGAGCTGGTGGATACCGGGACGATCGAGGCGTGGGAGGCGGAGAGCCATCCGCAGGCGCACGTGATCACGCGCGCGATCGGCGCCGGCCGCTCGCCGCTGCTGCTGGACAAGCGGGTGGGGCAGTTGCTGCCGTTCGACCGGTTCCTGCTGTGCAGCGACGGGCTGAGCAAGACGCTGGCCGACGCCGAGATCAAGCTGCTGCTGCAGCAGGGCGGCGACGCGGCCGCCCGTCTGGTGGAGGCGGCGCTGCTGCGCAAGGCGCGGGACAACGTGACCGCGGTAGTGGTGGAGACGGACTAAGGGAAGGCCAGGGCTCCGCCCAGCGATCTGCTTCGCAGCACCGATCTGCTTCGCAGCCCGGTCCGCTGGGGCCGGAGGCCCCAGACCCCACTTACTTAGGAATTGGGTTTGAAGGGCGAGCCCTTCATGGGGTCCAGGGGCAAAGCCCCTGGCTTTCGCTGATAGAATGGAAGAAAGGCTGTCATGGGCGAGGCTCAACAACGTGCCATCCGCAACTACCGGTCTCGCCTCGGCGAGCGTGGCCTCACGCGCTTCGAGGTGCTGGGGCGCGATGCGGACCGCGACCTGATACGGGCACTCGCACGTCGGCTTGCCGCGGATACGCCCGAGGCGGCCGAGCTTCGGGCCAGGATGGCCAGCTCCATCGCCGGGAAGCCGCCCGGGGCGGGCAACATCCTCGCGGCGCTCCGGCGTTCGCCTCTCGTGGGTGTGGATCTCGACCTGTCTCGCCCACGCCTGGAGGGACGCGAGGTCGATGGCTGATGCGTTTCCTGCTCGACACGAACATCATCAGCAACGTCGTCAAGCCGGCTCCGTCCGAAGCGCTCCTGGCTTGGATGGCCCGGCGTCTGGACGAGGATCTCTTCATCACGTCCCTGACAGTCGCCGAGATCTACCGCGGGGTGCTGGAAAAGCCTGCTGGACGGCGCCGCGATCAGCTCGAGGACTGGTTCTTCGGCCCTGAAGGTCCCCAGGCCCTGTTCGCCGATCGCATCCTGGTCTTCGATGCGAAGGCGGCCCTCGCCTGGGCAAGGCTCATGGCGGACGCACGGGCGCATGGCCGGCCTCGCAGCGCGCTGGACGCGATCATCGCCGCCATCGCGGACGCGAATGGCGGCGTGGTCGTGACCGACAACGAGCGGGATTCGAGGGCGTCGAGATCGTCAATCCGCTGCGGCCTGGTCGTTCCGGATGACGGTCCGTGTCCGGGCCTCGCGGCTCGGGCGAACGGTCCGCCTCAGCCCGGGGCCGAAGCGGCCGGCATGACCGGCAGCAGCACGGCGCTGCGGCCTCCGGCGCCGCGCTCGACGGTCATGGTGGCTGGGCGGTAATCCGCTGGCTTCGCGAACAGGATGTTGGGCACGAAGGTCTGCGGGTTGCGGTCGTAGAGCGGGAACAGGGTGCTCTGCACCTGCACCATCAGGCGGTGGCCGGGCTGCAGCGTGTAGTTCAGGGTGGGGAGGCGGAACCTGTACTCCTGCACCTGGCCGGCCGGGATCGCGCTCGGGTGCTCGAAGCTCCGGCGGTAGCGGCCGCGGAAGATGTCGAGGCTGATCGGGAGCTGGTAGCCGCCCATCTCCGGCTGCGCCGGGTCGGTGGACGGGTAGACGTCGATGATCTTGACGGCGAAGTCGGCGTCGGTGCCGGTGATGCGGACGAACAGGTCGGCCACCGGGGCACCGGCGAACCGGACCGGGTGGTCGAGCGCCGGGGTGCGGTAGACCAGCACGTCGGGGCGGCTGGCGGCGCTGCGCTGGTCCTGCACTAGCCAGGTGGTCCAGGCAGCATGGTCGGCGAAGCGGGCGGGGAGCGGCTCGAACGGGATCGGCCGGGCGGGGTCGGAGGTGTAGCTGTCCTCACCTGCCTTGGGGTCGGTGGTGGCGAGGCCGCCATCGTCCTGGAAATAGTACGGGGTCAGCGCGGCGGGAGCGACCAGCGGCCAATCGGGGAGGCTGTCCCAGTGGTTCTCGCCGGGATCGTAGATCAGCACCTTGGGTGTCGGCTGGGCGGGGGTGCGGTCCTTCAAGTAGGTGTCGAAGAAGGGGACCAGCACGTCGCGGCGGAAGTCGGCGGCGGTGTCGCCCTTCCACTTCAGCGGGCCGAGCGAGTCGGCGCTGCGGTTGACCTGGCTGTGATACCACGGGCCCATCACCAGGTGGGCGTTGGCGGTCGCGTTGGCGGCGCGGAGCGCGTCCCAGGTGTGGACGGCGCCGTACATGTCCTCCTGGTCCCACAGGCCCTGCAGCCACATGGTGGGAACGGCAGGGGGACGGGCAGCGATCAGCCTGTCCAGCGCCTGCACCTGCCAGAAGGCGTCGTAGGCCGGGTGGGCGGCGAGGCGGCGCCAGAACGGGAGCTGGTCGAAGCCGTGCGCCTGGGCGTAGGCGCCGGCGGAACCGGCGTCGAGGAAGGCCTGGTAGTCGTCGTAGGCGGTGCGGGGGACGGGGTCACCCTTGCCTTTCACGCTGGTCTGGCCGGCGACGTAGTCAAGGTTGGTCTGGCGGAAGGCGCCGTAGTGGAACCAGTCGTCACCCATCCAGCCGTCGATCATCGGGCTTTCGGGAGCGGCGACCTTCAGCGCCGGGTGCGGCCCGAGCAGGGCCATGGTGACGGTCCAGCCGTCATAGGAGGAGCCGATCTCGCCGACCCGGCTGTTGGATTCCGGGACATTCTTCGACAGCCAGTCGGTGGTGTCGTAGGCATCCGTGGTGTCGTCGGTGTTGGACGGGTTGAAGGAGCCGATCGGCGGGCGGGTCATGGTGTAGGCGCCCTCGGAGCCGTACTTGCCGCGCACGTCCTGGAACACGAGGATGTAGCCGTCGTCGACCCACTCGCGGTCGGCGGACCAGGCGGCGTCGCGCAGATGCGGGATCTCCTTCTTGACGAAGAAGGTCGCGTCGTAGGGGGTACGCTCCAGCAGCATCGGCAGGCCGTGGGCGCCGTGCGGCACGACGATGACGGTGTGCAGCTTCACGCCGTCGCGCATGGGGATCATGACCTCGCGCCGGTCGTAGTCGTACTCGGTGCGAGGGGCCGCCCAATGGGGGGCGATGTCGCCCTGCGTCGGGGGCTGGTCGTCGAGCTGCGCCGGCGCGGGGCCGGAAGATGGCTGGGGGGATTGCGGGGCGGTCTGGGCCGTGCCCGCGACGGGGATGGCCAGGAGGGCGGCGAGGCAGGCGGCGGGGACCCAGGATGTCGTCAAGGATGAGGTTCCGGTTGCGGTGGAGCTTGGGCGGCACGCGGCCCGGGCAGATGGGGCTACCCTATCAGCCGCCGCGTCCGGCGTCCCGGGTCCGTCGATGATCCGCGGCGGCGGCGCGGGCCGATCGCGCACCGGGGCATGAGCCCGCTCGGGCCGGTCGCGGCCACCAGCGCCCGGTCGCCTCGTCTTCGACACCTGGAGGACCGGGTCGCTGGCGAGCGACCCCAAGACAGGCAGCACCCTCGCGGCGCTCCGGCGTTCGTGCCTCGTGGGCGTGGATCTTGACCTGGGCCCGTCGTCGGATCGACACGAGCGTCGTCAGCGACGCCGTGCAGGGCGCGTGCGGCGCGGATGGGGTGGACGGTCACTCCGCGACGTGGTCCTGTTCGCCGCATCGAGATGCGCAAGCACGAACGCCGTGGGGCACGACGGGCCGAAGCTGCATGACGTCGACTCGTCAGCCCGATCCGGCGTCCGACCCCGTGGTTGCCGGTCGGGTCGTTCCACCCAAGGCGGAGGTGAGGTCCCTCACCGTTCTTCGCGGGATCGTGGCGCTCTGGGTGGTCGGGCATCACTGCGTGCAACAAACGCCAACGGCGTTCAAGCCTCCAGCTCCTTTCGCCAACGTCCCAGAAGTCGGCTATGTCGGGGTGGATATCTTCTTCCTGCTGAGCGGCTTCGTGCTCGCCTACGCCAATCGGGACATGAAGCTGGGGCACGTGCCGGGCTTCTTCCTGCGACGAGCGGTTCGCGTCTACCCGCTCAACATCGCCCTGATCGGAGTGCTGTCGATCGGGGCCGTTGCCGGCATCTACCTCGGCGCCCCGGTCGGCTGGTCCAGGCTGCTGGCAGCGCTTCTCATGGTTCAGCCGTTTCTGACGCGCCAGCCGGAGTGGCTGGTGGTGAACTGGTCGGTCGGCATCGAGTTCGCCTGCTACCTAGCCTGCCCGTTCGCGTTGATCTCGGCGAGGATGCTCGGCGCCGGTTATGCTCGCGTCCTGCTGATGTCGGCGGTGCTGCTCGAATGGCACTTCTACCCGACATACGTCACCTACTGGTGGGCAACAGCCGCCTTGGCCCGCTGTGTTCCCGCCTTCTTCCTGGGCGTCCTGTCCTACCTGGAGATCGCTCGCTGGCAGGACAGGCTGTTCCAGGTCCCGGCCGTTCTGAGGCGGGTCGTCGAGCTTGTTCTGATCGCCGAGCTGGTCTGGCAGGCATCCCAGGGGCAGACGCGGCCGATCCCGTTCGTGGCGATGCTGATCATCCTGGTTCTCTACATCGGAAACGTTCCGACCCGACCAACCCGATCGATCGATCCCCTGGCCTGGCTAGGCCGCATCTCCTTCTTGGTCTACCTTCTCCACCTTCCGGTGGTGACGCTGCTGTCAGGAAGCCTTCCGTTGCTGGAGCGCCATCTTCCGGTCCTGGCGGTCTACCCTGCGTACTTGGGGTGCGTCCTCTTGCCCGTGTTGGGCTTGTCCCAGCTTTCCTACACGTTCATCGAGACGCCGGGCAGACGGCTCTTCCGGCGTGCGAGGCATCCGGCCGATCGCGGGCTCCGTCGGCACGGATATTCAAGGAACTCGCCCGCCAATACCTGAAGCCAGGACGTCACCGGATCAGGAGCCGTCGCCCGGGCGGTCGAGATGCGGGAGGGGAAGAGCGTGGAGCGGGATGGCGTTCCACACTGCGAAACGCCCTCCCGTCTGGTCGCAGTTGTCCGGATCAGGCGATATCGAACCGGTCCAGGTTCATCACCTTGGTCCACACGGTCACGAAGTCCTGCACGAACGCGTCCTGCGAGTCCGAGCAGCCGAACACCTCGGACACCGCGCGCAGCAGCGAGTTCGAGCCGAAGACCAGGTCGACGCGGCTGCCGGTCCACTTCACCGCGCCGGTGCGGCGGTCGCGGCCCTCGAAGCGGTCCTCGGCCTCGGACACCGCCGTCCAGGTCGTGCCCATGTCGAGCAGGTTGACGAAGAAGTCGTTGGTCAGCACCCCCGGACGGGTGGTGAACACGCCGAGCGCGGAGCCGCCGTGGTTGGCGCCCAGCACGCGCAGGCCGCCGAGCAGAACCGTCATCTCCGGAGCGGTCAGGGTCAGCAGGTGCGCCCGGTCCACCAGGTTCACCTCGTCCTGCCGTCCGCGGCTGTGGCCGACATAGTTGCGGAACCCGTCCGCGTGCGGCTGCAGCACGCGGAAGGAATGCGCGTCGGTCTGCTCCTGCGACGCGTCGGTGCGGCCCGGAGTGAACGGGACCTCCACGGCGTGGCCGGCATCCTTCGCCGCCTGCTCGACCGCGGCGCAGCCGCCCAGCACGATCAGGTCGGCGAGCGAGACCTTCTTGCCGTCGGTCCGCGCGGCGTTGAACTCGGCCTGCATCCGCTCCAGCGTGTGCAGCACCGTCGCCAGCTCGGCTGGCTCGTTCGCCGGCCAGTCCTTCTGCGGGGCGAGGCGGATGCGGGCGCCGTTGGCGCCGCCGCGCTTGTCGGTGCCGCGGAAGGTCGAAGCCGACTTCCAGGCGGTCGAGACCAACTGCGACACGGACAGGCCGGACTGGAGCAGGGTCGCCTTCAGCGCCGCGATGTCCGCGTCGTCCACCAGCGGATGGTCCACCGCCGGGACCGGGTCCTGCCATAGCAGCACCTCCGACGGCACCTCCGGGCCGAGGTAGCGCGCCACCGGCCCCATGTCGCGATGGGTGAGCTTGAACCAGGCGCGGGCGAAGGCGTCGGAGAACGCGTCCAGATCCTGATGGAAGCGCTTGGAGATCTCCAGGTAGGCCGGGTCCCTGATCATGGCGATGTCGGAGGTGAACATCATCGGCGGGTGGCGCTTGGCGGCGTCGTGCGCGTCCGGCACCAGGTCGGCGGCCTCGCCGTTCTTGGGGCGCCACTGCCAGCCGCCGCCGGGGCCGCGCTCCAGCTCCCACTCGTAGCGGAACAGGTTTTCGAAGTACTCGTTGTCCCAGCGGGTCGGCTCGGAGGTCCAGGCGCCCTCCAGGCCGCTGGAGATGGTGTCGGCGCCCTTGCCGGTGCCGTAGCTGTTCTTCCAGCCGAGCCCCATCTGCTCCAGGTCGGCGGCCTCGGGCTCCGGGCCCACGTGCGTCCCGGCACTGGCGGCGCCGTGGCTCTTGCCGAAGGTGTGGCCGCCGGCGACCAGCGCCACGGTCTCCTCGTCGTTCATCGCCATGCGGGCGAAGGTTTCGCGTATGTCGCGGGCCGAGCCGAGCGGGTCGGGCGCGCCGTTGGGGCCCTCCGGGTTGACGTAGATCAGCCCCATCTGCACCGCGCCGAGATCGCCCGCGAGCTCGCGCTCGCCGCTGTAGCGCGCGTCCGCGAGCCAGGTGTCCTCCGGGCCCCAGTTGATGTCCTCCTCCGGCTCCCACACGTCGGCGCGGCCGCCGGCGAAGCCGAAGGTCTTGAGCCCCATCGACTCCAGCGCGCAGTTGCCCGCCAGCACCATCAGGTCGGCCCAGGAGAGCTTTCGGCCGTACTTCTGCTTGACCGGCCACAGCAGCAGCCGCGCCTTGTCGAGGTTGGCGTTGTCCGGCCAGGAGTTCAGCGGCGCGAAGCGCTGCGTGCCGGAGCCAGCACCGCCGCGGCCGTCGCCGATGCGGTAGGTACCGGCGCTGTGCCAGGCCATGCGGATGAACAACGGCCCGTAATGGCCCCAGTCGGCCGGCCACCAGTCCTGTGAGGTGGTCATCAGCGCGAACAGGTCCTGCTTCACCGCGGGAAGGTCCAGCGTCTTGAAGGCGGCGGCGTAGTCGAAGTCCTCCTTCAGCGGGTTCGAGTCGACCGAATGCTGGTGCAGGATCTTGAGGTTGAGCTGGTTCGGCCACCAGTCGCGGTTGGACCGCGGCCAGGCCGTCGAGTTGTTGGCGGCGTTGCCTGTCTTGGAGGTGCCCGTCATCGGGCACTTGCCGACGTTGTCCCCGTCCATCTTGTTCTCCCTTCGGCTGCTTCAGCAGCGCGTCTCGTTCGGAAGGTCGCCTTCGCGGCCATGGAGCGAGCGTAGGGGATCGGGATCGATGGAGGAAGCCGAATGCTTGGAATGAGCAATAGTTCGCTTCTATCGCCGTCATCGGACTTGCTTACAGCACGTTGAATATTAGCGTGGATGCCGCACATTGGATGATTGACGGCCGTTTGTTTGGCCAATCAGGTAAGGCCAGGGCTCTGCCCATCGATCTGCTTCGCAGCTCGATCCGCTGGGGCCGGAGGCCCCAGACCCCTATTACTTAGAATCGGGTTTGAAGGGCTTTGCCCTTCATGGGGTCCAGGGGTGACGCCCCTGGCCTTCTTCGCGCGCTTCGCACCAACCGTGCCACATCGCGCGGTAGGCGGCTTCCAGGCCGCGGGTGAACGACGGGGCGTCGCATAGGGGAGAAGCGGTTATCCAATCGCGCAGGGTGTGCCGGATGCGGACGAGCCGTTGCGGGTCCGACAGGAGGGACAGCGCGATCGAGGCGTAATGCTCGGGCGAGCGCGCGGTCCAGTCGGTGATCCCGATCGCGGCCAGGAACCCGGCGGTCTGACGCGACTGCGGCGCGCGGCCGGGCAGGGTCACCACCGGCACGCCCATCCACAGGGCGTCGCAGCTGGTCAGGCCGCCGGAGAACGGGAACGGGTCCAGGGCGACGTCGACCTCGCCGTACTCGTCCAGCACCGCCCGGTGCGAGGACTCGCCGCGAAGCACGAGCCGCGTCGCGTCGACGCCGAGGGACACGAACTGGGCGGTCAGGGTTTGGCGCATGGCGTCGTCGGTCAGCGACTTCCATTTCAGCAGCAGGCGCGAGCCGGGGGCCGCGCGCAGCAGCGACGCCCAGGAACGCACCACCTCGGGCCCGACCTTGGCCAGGTTGTTGAAGCTGCCGAAGGTGGGCGGACGGCCGCGCGTGCAGGGCGGCGTCGCCGGCGGCGGCGCATCGTCGATCGGCGCGAAGCAGAACCGGGAGGGCAGGCGCACCACCCGCTCGCTGTACGCCGCCTCCTCGCCGGGCGGGATGGTGGCGGCGTCGGACAGGATGACGTCCATGGCGGACAGCCCGGTGGTGCCCCAATAGCCGAGCCAGCTCGCCTGCAGCGGTGCCGCCCGGCGCGTGAACAACGGCAGGCGGTTGCCCGCGGTGTGTCCGGACAGGTCCACCAGGATGTCGATCCCGTCGGCGGCGATCAGGGCGGCCGCCGCCGCGTCCGGCAGCCCGATCAGGCTGCGCCAGCGGTCCGACGCGCGGCGCAGGTCCTCCGCGACGGGTCCGCCGTGCAGGCTGGTGTTGTAGCAGGTCACCTCCACCGCCGCGCGGTCGTGACAGCGCAGCACCGGCCGCAGGAAGTAGCCGACCGGGTGCGGGCCGAGGTCGCCGGACACGTAGCCGACGCGCAGCAGGCGGTCCGGGTCGGCTTCGTTGGCAAAGGACGGCGTCGGGCCGGGCCGCTCGACCAGGCCAGCGTAGCGTCGTGCCGCGGCCGGAACGGCGTCGGTGTCGCCCTCGTCGCGGTAGTGCAGGGTCATCAGGCGGTTGGAGTGGGCGTCGGCGAACTCCGGATCGAGGGCGATCGCGGCGTCGTACGCGGCGATGGCCTCGTCGAACCGTCCCGCGTCCTTCAGCAGGTTGCCGCGGTTGGAGTGCGCCTTGGCCCCGTCGGGCTTGAGCCGGATGGCGGCGTCCTGCAACGCGATCGCGTCGCCGAGCCGTCCAACCGTGCCGAGCAGGTTGCCGAGGTTGGTGTAGGCGTCCGCATAGTCCGGCTTCGCCTCGATGGCGGCGCGGTAGGCGGCTGCCGCGTCCTCCGTTCGTCCCGAGGCGGCGAGGGCGTTGCCGAGGTTGCACTGCGCCTCGGCGAAGCCGGGACGCTGGCGCAGCACGATGCGGTAGGCGGCGATGGCCTCGCCGAGCCGTCCCGACGCGGCCAGGGCGTTCGCCAGGTTGTAGCGCGGTCCGGCCGCGTCCGGTTCGAGGCGGATCGCGGCCTCCAGGGCGGCGACCGCGCCCTCGAACCGGCCCAGCTCCTTCAGCGCCACGCCGAGGTTGGCATGCGCGTCGGCGAAGCCCGGCTGGATGCGGATCGCGGCCTGGTAGGCGGCAACGGCCCGGTCCGGCTCCCCGGCCGACCGGAGCGCGTTGCCCAGGCCGAGATGGGCCGGGAGGTGGTCGGGGCGGAGCCGGATCGCGTCGGCATAGGCGGCGACCGCCGCGTCGTGCTGCTGGAGGGCGCCAAGCGCGTGGCCCAGGTTGAGATGGAACGGCGCCCTGGTCGGCTCGATGCGGATCGCCCGGCCGATCAGGTCGCGAGCGCGCTCGTGCTGTCCCGCCTCGAAGGCGAGCAGGCCCAGCAGGTGCAGGGCGTCGGCATGACGCGGCGCGAGCGCCAGCACACGGCGATACAGCGCCTCGGCCTGCGTCGCCTGGCCCCCCTGGTGATGCCGGACCGCCTGCCCGAACAGGTCGGCGGCGATCTCCGGGCTGCCCGGCCCAGCGCTGTCCTGGGCCCGGCGCTGCTTGCGGTTCATTCCTTCGCTCCGGATCGGCGCGATGGCGGGCGGGACGGGCTCCGGTCGCCGGACGGGACGCCGAGCATGACGGAGGCGACGCGGCGGGTGATCGCCTCGTCGGGATCGTCGAGCCGCGGACGGATCTCGCCATCCAGGAACAGCAGCGCGAGGCCGTGCACCAGCGACCAGCAGCCGATCGTGCGCGCTTCCCGGTCTTCCTCCTCCGGCGTTTCCGCCGCCACCCGACGCGACAGCACGGCGTAGGTCGCGGCACCTGCGGCCTCCAGCGCCGGGTCCGGCAGGGCGTCCGGCCGCTTGGCGCCGAACATGAGGCGGAACAGCATCGGGTTGGCCAGCGCGTAGCGCACGTAGGCGACCGCCTGCGCCACCAGCGCCTGCCCCGGCTGTGCTGCCTGGTCGGCGGCGCCCAGCGCGTCGCCCAGGACACGGAAGCCGTGCGCGGCCACCGCGGCGATCAGCGCGTTCTTGTCGGCGTAGTGGCGATACGGCGCCATCGCCGACACGCCGGCGCGACGCGCCACCTCGCGCAGCGACAGCGCCTCGACGCCGTCCTCGGCCAGGAGCGACAGCGCCGCGGCAAGCAGCGCCGGACCCAGCTCGCCGTGATGATAGCGCCTCGATGTTGACAGTGTATGCAAACCCTCTATGTATGCGTTGTAAGCAGCCAGTCGGGGTTCGTCCAGCATCCGACCGTTGCCGGGGAAGAGCGCCATGATCAAGTTCACCATCCTGCTGCGCCGCCACCCGTCGATGCGCCACGAGGCCTTCGTCGCCTATCACCGGAACGAGCACGCGCCGTTGTTCTGCGCCTTGCCGGAGGTGCGCGAGCACGTGCGACGCTACGTGCAGTCGCACGCGCAGCCGCTGCCGATGCCCGGGCTGCCGGATTCAGGGTTCGACGGCATCACCGAGATCTGGACCGACGACGTGGCCGGCCTCGAGGCGGTGTTCACCTCGGACGAGTACATGGCGACGATCCGGCCGGACGAGGCCCGGTTCCTCGACCTGAACGCCTGCGCGTTCCTGTTGTCCACCGAGACGGTGATGATCGGCTGAACCGGCCGGGACGACCTCAACGAAGGAGATGGGCATGGGCTACGAACGCCGCTCGGTCGACTTGTCCGGCTATCCGGACCTGGTCGTGATCTATCTCGGCTATCGCGCGAACAGCTTTGCTGGCCTGCGCACCCTGTTGCGGATCGGGCGCGGCCTGCAGGAGATGCGCACCAACCCGCCGGACGGGCTGCTGTCGCACGAGGGGATGTGGTTCGGCGCCCTGCATCCCGGCTTCCGGCAATACTGGCGCGACTTCGACAGCCTTGAGGCCTTCACCCGCGCGGCGCGGCACAAGGGGTGGTGGCGCGACTTCGCCCGCGACCCGAAGGCCGGCGGCATCTGGCACGAGACCTACCGGATCGGCGGCGGGATGGAGGCGATCTATTCCGGGATGCCGCCAACCGGGTTCGCCCGCTTCGCGCCGGCGCGCGATCCGGAGGGCTCGTTCATGACCGCCCGGCAGCGCGTCGCTGCCGGGGCCTGAGCGTCAGGCGCTGCCGCGCGCCGCCAGCCGGGCGCGGGTGGAGTCCAGGATCACCGCGCCGATGATCACCAGCCCGGTGATGATCTGCCGCACGAAGTCGGTCACGCCCATCAGGATCAGGCCGTTGGCGAGCACGCCGATGATCGCCGCCCCCAGCAGGGTGCCGACCAGCGAGCCGCGGCCACCGGACAGGCTGGTGCCGCCGATGATCACCGCGGCAATGGCGTTGAGCTCGAAGCCGATGCCCAGGATCGGGTTGGCGATGGTCAGACGCGTCATGTACACCAGCGCCGCGATGCCGACGCACAGCCCGGTGACAGTAAATGCGAGCACCTTGAACACGAACGGGCGGTGGCCGGACAGGCGCACCGCCTCCTCGTTGTTGCCGATGGCGTAGATCATCCGGCCGAACACGGTGCGGGTCAGCACCACGTAGCCTGCCGCCAGCAGCAGCAGCGCCAGCACGAACATCACCGGCACGCCGAGCACGCTCGCGGTGCCGAAGGCGGTGAAGCTGTCGGGGAAGTCGTAGATGGTGCGCGCGTTGGTCACCTCCAGCGCCGCACCCCGCGCCACGTTGAGCATGCCCAGCGTGACGATGAAGCTCGGCACCCGCCAGAACGAGGACACGAACCCGTTCATGGCGCCGCATGCCATGCCGACGAGGAGGCTGGCCACGACGCCGAGCGCGATCGCCACCGGGTCGGACAGGCTGTCCAGCTTGAGCACGGTGCCCGCCACCACCGCGCACAGCGCCATCACCGCGCCCACCGACAGGTCGATGCCGCCGATCAGGATCGCGAAGGTCATGCCGGTGGCGAGGATCAGGTTGATGGTGATCTGGGTGAGGATGTTCGCCACGTTGCCGGGCGTGGTGAAGTCGGGGGCGACGGCGGCGAAGAACACCACCATCGCCAGCAGCGCCAGGCCGATCCCGGCCTCGCGCAGCACCCGGCGGGCGAGCCGGCTCCTGCGGGCGGACCCGTCGGCGGGGGAGGCGGTGAGCGACATGGGTGCTGGCCTCATTCCGTGTGCATGAACTGGCTGTAGGCCAGGGACAGGATGCGCTCCTCGCTGAACTCCGACCTTTCCACCTCACCGGCGAGCCGGCCGCGCGACAGCACCAGGATGCGGTCGCACAGGTGCATCAGCTCGGGCAGCTCCGAGGACACCACCAGGAGCGCGCGGCCGTCGGCGGTGAGGCGGCCGAGCAGGGCGTAGATCTCGGCCTTGGCGCCGACGTCGATGCCGCGGGTCGGCTCGTCGAGCATCAGCACCGGCGCCTCGTCGCCGAACAGCCACTTCGCCAGCACCACCTTCTGCTGGTTGCCGCCGGAGAGCTGCACCACCGGCTGCTCCGGTCCGCTCAGCCGGATCCCCAGCCCGGCGGTCATGCGCACCGTGGCCTGGCGCTCGGCGCCGCGACGGACGAAGCCGAGGCGGGTGACCCGGGCCAGGCGGGCGAGGGTGGTGTTCACCCGGGCCGCCATCGGCAGCACCAGGCCCTCCTCCTTGCGGTTCTCGGTCACCAGGCAGATGCCGGCGCGTACTGCGTCGCGCGGCGAGCGGATCGCGACCGGCCGGCCGTCGCGCAGGATGCGGCCGCCCGCGACCCGGTCGGCGCCGAAGATCGCCCGCACCAGCTCGGTGCGTCCGGCGCCGACCAGCCCGGCCAGGCCCAGGATCTCGCCGTGGCGCAGGCTGAAGCTGATGCCGGGACCGGGCGGCGCTCCCGCCGGGCGAAGGCCCTCCACCCTGAGCGCTTCACCTCCCAGGGCTGCGCCGGCCAGCGGCGCCTGGGCCGCCAGGGTGCGGCCGATCATGTGCCGCACCAGCGCGCCCGGATCGGTGTCGGCGGTCGCCGCGGTATCGACCTTGCGGCCGTTTCGCAGCACCGTGACCCGGTCGCACAGCGAGAAGATCTCCGGGAGGTGGTGCGACACGTAGATCAGGGTCAGGCCGGAGTGCTTGAGCAGGTGGATCTGCTCGAACAGCCGTCCGGCCTCGCGCGGGGTCAGGGTGGCGGTCGGCTCGTCGAGCACCAGCACCCGGCCGCGGCTGGACAGGGCGCGCGCGATCTCCACGAGCTGCATCTGCGCGATGCCGAGCCGCTCCACCGGTGTGCGCGGCGACAGCTCGGCCAGGCCCACCCGAGCCAGCAGCGCCTCCGCCTCGGCCTCCATCGCACGGCGGTCGACGAAGCCGAGCCGCCGGCGCGGCAGGCGCTCGAACAGCAGGTTCTCCGCCACGCTCAGCGCCGGCAGCAGGTTGAACTCCTGGTGCACCACGCGGATGCCGGCGCGGATCGCGTCCAGCGGCGATTGCGGCGCGTACGGCGCGCCCGCCAGCGTCATGCGGCCGGCATCCGGGCGGTGGATGCCGGCCAGCAGCCGGATCAGGCTGGACTTGCCGGCGCCGTTCTCGCCGGCCAGCGCGTGCATCTCGCCTTGGGTGACGTCGAGGTCGACGCCGTCCAGCGCCACCACGCCGGGGAACCGCTTGGTCAGCCCTTCCAGACGCAGGATCGGCTCGGCCGCCAACGGCAGGATCCGCGCTCCCTCGGCGCCGGATCAGGCGCCGACCAGCTTCAGCGGCGTCCTGATCCAGCCGGTGAGGCTCTGGCCGGCGATCTCCTTCATGGCGTTGTCGATGCCGTCGGCGGCGAGCTGCGCGCCGAACTGGTCCACCGTCGCCAGCACCTTGCCATCCTTGAGCAGCGGTTGGATCGCCGGGATGTTGTCGAAGCTGACCACCTTGATCTGGCCAGAGCGCCCGGCGGCGTCGATCGCCTTGACCACGCCCAGCGTCATGGAGTCGTTGGCCGCCATCACGCCCTGGATGTCGTGGTGCGCGGTCAGCATGTTGGAGAACACCGTGTTGGCCTCCTCGGTCTCCCAGTGCGCGGTGCGGCTGTCGAGCAGGGTGAGGCCGCCGGCGGAGACGGCGTCGGTGTATCCGAGCTTGCGCTGCACCCCGTTCTCGGCCCCCGGGTTGCCCTCGATGATCACCACCTTGGCCCCGCGTCCGAGTGCCTTCGCCAGCACGTCGCCGGACAGGCGGGCGCCGGCGCGGTTGTCGGGGCCGACGAAGACGATGTCGACGCCGTGCTTCCTCATCGCCGCCGGGTCGAACGCCACGTCGATGTTGACCACCTTGATGCCGGCGCGGATCGCCCGGATCACCGGCGACAGCAGCGCCCGGCTGTCGGCCGGCGCCACGACGATGGCGTCGACCCTGCGCGTGACCAGGTTCTCCACTGCGGCGATCTGGCCGTCGATGTCGGTCTCGGACTGGATGCCGAGCGGGATCAGGGTGAGGTCGCCGCGCTCTTGCACGTGGCGGACCGCTCCTTCCTGCATGTCCTTGAAGAACTCGTTGGCCAGCGACTTCATCACCAGCCCGACCACCGGCTTGCGGCCGGTCTGGGCCCAGGCGAGGCCGGGGACGACTGCCAGCGTGCCGGCGGCCGCGCAGGCCGCCAGGAATGAGCGACGGTCCATGTGTGTTTCCTCCCGCGTGCCGGTCGTTACCGGGCACGGAGCGGAGATTACCGATCCTGTCCTCGCCGCGATAGGCGACGGGGCGGCCGGATTACGACCGCTCCCGTGCGGCCTGCTCCAGGCGGCTGACGCGCTCGTCAAGGTCCATGATCGTGGACAACGCGGTCTCGGCGTCGCCGGCGTTCTCGCGGCGGATCCGGGTGATGTTGAGCCGGGTAGCCAACACGCGCCGATCGAGCTGCGCCAGCACAGCGGTGTGCTCGGCCTGGGTGGCGCGGATGCTTCGAAGCAGTTCCAGGATCAGGGTCTCAGGTTGGTCGCTCAAGCGCTCCTCCTAGAGCGCCCAGGTGGTGCATATCAGCATGAGACCGGCCCGCTCAGGCGGCGAACCGCGTGGCGCGGTCCGTCGGCTCGTCCAGGTGCAGGATCGGACCCATCGGCACGATCCGGTTCGGATTGATGGTCGGGTGGCTGCCGTAGTAGTGTCGCTTTATGTGGTCGAGATCCACCGTCTCCGCCACGCCGGAATGCTGGTACAGGTCGCGGGTGAACCCCCACAGCGCCGGGTAGTCGACGATCCGGCGCAGGTTGCACTTGAAGTGCCCGTAATAGACCGGGTCGAAGCGCAGCAGGGTGGTGAACAGCCGGATGTCGGCCTCGGTCAGCGCGTTCCCAAGCAGGTAGCGCTGGGTGGACAGGCGCTGCTCGAGCCAGTCCAGCGTGTCGAACAGCGCCGTCACCGCCTCCTCGTAGGCCGCCTGGGTGGTGGCGAAGCCGGCGCGGTAGACGCCGTTGTTGACCGTCGCGTAGACGCGGGCGTTGATCGCGTCGATCTCCGGGCGCAGGACGGCGGGCGAGTAGTCGCCGGGCGCCGCGCCGATCTCGTCGAAGGCGCCGTTGAACATGCGCACGATGTCGGCGCTCTCGTTGGACACGATCGTGCGCCGCTCACGGTCCCACAGCACCGGCACCGTGACCCGGCCGGTGTAGTGCGAGGCCGCCGCGACGTAGAGCTGGTGCAGGTGCTCGGCGCCCAGGATCGGGTCGGGGATCACGCCTGCGCTTTGCTCGAAGCTCCAGCCCTGCTCGCCCATCAGCCAGTGCGTCACCGACAGGCCGACGGTCGGCTGCAGCCCCTTCAGGCTGCGCAGGATCAGGGTGCGGTGCGCCCAGGGGCAGGCGAGCGAAACGAACAGGTGGTAGCGGCCGGGCTCGGCCTTGAACCCGGACTCTCCGGTGGGACCCGCGGCACCGTCGGCGGTCACCCAGTTGCGGAACAGGCTGTCCTGGCGCTCGAACCGGCCGTCGCGGGTCTCGTACCATCGGTCCTGCCAGCGTCCGTCGACGAGAAGTCCCATCGCCTATCCCACCGCGATCATGACGTCGGAGGACTTGATCACCGCACTCGCCGGCTGGCCGACCGCCAGGCCCAGCTCGTCCACCGCCTCGTTGGTGATAGAGGCGGTGACGACGGCGCCGCCGGGAAGCTCCAGCCGCACGTGGGCTGTGGTGGCGCCCTTGGTCAGGGCGACCACCCGGCCAGGCAGGATGTTGCGTGCGCTGATTTTCATGTCATCTCCTTCGCATGAGTCGAACGGTCCACTTCATCTCCGGTTTGCCGCGCTCGGGCTCGACCCTGCTGGCGGCGCTGCTGCGGCAGAACCCCAGGCTGCGGGCGGAGATGAGCAGCCCGGTGGCGGTGCTGTGCGAGCGGCTGCTGCCGGTGATGGGGCAGGGCGAGTATGCGACCGCGTTCGACGACCGGCGCCGCTGCGCGGTGCTGGACGGGGTGATCGACGGCTACTACGGCGACGCGCCCGCGGACGCGGTGCTGTTCGACACCAACCGGGCCTGGTGCGCGCATCTGCGCGTGCTGGCTGCGCTGCGTCCGGAGGCGTTCGTGATCGCCTGCGTGCGCGACCCGGTGTGGATCCTGGACAGCTTCGAGCGTTTGTTCCGGCGCAACGCCTTCCTGGTCTCCCGGCTGCACGGCCTGGCCCACCCGGCCACCGTGTTCGACCGGGTGGAGCAGCTGATGGCGGTGACCGGCGCGTTCGGGGCTGCGTGGCAGGCGCTGCAGGACGCGTATTACGGCGAGTGGGCGCACCGGCTGATCCTGGTGGAGTACGACGTGCTGGCCGACGCGCCGCTGCGCGTGCTGGCGCAGCTCTACGACCTGCTCGGGCTCGCACCGTTCGCGCACGACCCGGCGCGGGTCGGCTACGACGGCGGCACGGCGTTCGACGCCGCGCTCAATACGCCGGGGCTGCATGCGGTGCGGCCGCGGGTGGAGCGGCTGCACCGCCGCACGGTGCTGCCGCCGCAGATCGTGCAGCGCCTGGCCGGCTCGGTGTTCTGGCGCGACACGCCGCAGGGCCCGGCGCAGAACCCGGGTGGGGCATTCGTCATCGCGGCCGATGGGGATGCGTGACGGCGGCGGGCACCCTGAACGGAACGGCTGCGACCAGTGGCTCCCGCATGGCACATGGGAACAGGCCCCGCTGCCGGCGGTGGCGCCGCCCTGGGAACCAGCGACGTCCAAGGCAGCGCATCGGCCAGCCCGTGCTCCATCCTGACCGGCATCCCGGCCAGGAAGAGCGGAGAGAAGAACGGATCATGAGCGAGCAACCCGAGTTTGCCGTCGTGCAGTGCGGACGCGAACTGCTGGATGACTGGCTGGCACTTCGCCAGGCCCTATGGCCCGACCAGACGCCGGGTCGTCACCGAAGCCAGATCAGGGACGCGTTGAAACGTTCAGACCGGAACGTCGGCTATCTGGCTATGGCCGGCGACGTCAGCATCGGCTTGGCAGAGGCCGCCTTGCGAACCGACTACGTGAACGGCTGCAGCAGTTCTCCAGTCGTATTCCTCGAAGGCCTCTACGTCCGGCTGGCCTGGCGCGGGCGCGGGGTGGCCCGGACGCTCTGCTGCGCCGTCGAGGCCTGGGCAGCCGGTCTCGGTTGTCGAGAATTTGCCTCCGATACCGCAACCACCAATCTGGACGCTCAACGGGTACACCAGGCGCTCGGCTTCGAGGAGACGGAACGCGTCGTGTTCTATCGTAAGCCTCTCCAGGACCATCGCTGACGCGCAGGAAGTCCCTGACGGCGAGAGGCAACCCCCCTCATCGACATAGCCGGCCAGTAGGGCGAGGATGACCCCCAGCAACAACGCGGACCGGTCGGACCGGCGCATCGTGCGGGTTCGGGGCGCGGCTTTGGAACAGGGATCGGACGGACGGCATGGCATCTGCACAACACTCGCGCTCGGCGATCCACGCGGTGGTCGCCTGCTACCTGGGATGGATGCTCGACTCGTTCGACTTCTTCATCATGGTGTTCGCGCTCGACACCGTCGCCCGCACCTTCGGCGTGCCGGTCTCCGCCACCGCCTGGGCGCTGACCGCGACCCTGGCCTGCCGGGTGGTGGGGGCGGTGCTGTTCGGGCGCATCGCCGACCGCTACGGGCGGCGGCCGACCATGATGATCAACGTGCTGTGCTACGCCGTCCTGGAGCTGCTGTCGGGGTTGGCACCCAGCTTCACCGTGTTCCTGATCCTGCGCGCGCTGTACGGGATCGCCATGGGCGGGGAATGGGGCGTGGGCGCGTCGCTGGCGATGGAGAGCGTGCCGGGACGCTGGCGCGGCGCGGTCTCGGGGATCCTGCAGACCGGCTATCCGACCGGCTTCCTGCTGGCCTCGCTGCTGTTCATCGCCGAGCCATGGATCGGCTGGCGCGGCATGTTCATCGCTGGCGCCGCCCCGGCGTTGCTGGTGCTCTACATCCGCCGCAACGTCGCGGAAAGCCCGGACTGGGTGTCGCATGTCGAGGCCTCGCGCGAGCCGATGCTGTCGGTGCTGCGCCGGCACCTGCCCTTGAGCGCCTACGCGGCGCTCCTGATGACGGCGATGCTGTACTTCTCGCACGGCTCGCAGGACCTGTATCCGAAGCTGTTCCTGGCCGGCTACCACCACTTCCCGCACGGCACGGTCGTCACCACGATGGTGATCTACAACCTCGGCGCGATCGTCGGCGGCCTGTTCTTCGGCTGGTTCAGCCAGAGGATCGGGCGGAAGCACGCGCTGGCGATCGCCGCCCTGCTGGCGCTGCCGATGGTCCCGCTCTGGGCGTTCGGGCACGGCGTGGTGGTGCTGGCGGTCGGCGGGTTCCTGATCCAGGCCGCGGTGCAGGGCGCCTGGGGGGTGGTCCCGGCCTACCTGAACGAGATCTCGCCGGCGGCGATCCGCGGCACCTTCCCGGGCGTGGTGTACCAGCTCGGCAACCTGTTCGCCGCCCCCAACGCCAACCTGCAGGTGTGGATCGCGAGTTGGGCCGGCAGCGACATACGCTGGGCGCTGGCCGGCGTGATCGCGGTGGTGGCGGTGGTGGTGGCTGGGCTGGTGATGCTGGGGCGGGACACGCGCGACGTGAAGATGGGGCGGGAGCGGGTCGGGCCGGTCCTGCCGTAGGACATGATCGTCTCGATGGCGACAAAACATGCTCGACCGGATCGATGCCACCCAAGCGACGTGCCGATCCGCCACCGCCCCGCTAGACGGATCCCGAAGCGGTCACGGAGTGCTCCGTCAGAACGACGCCCAGGCGATCCGGTGACATCGTTCCGCGGCATCCGTCTGCAGGACGGAGCGTTCCGCGCCGTAGCGGATCTCGATCCGAGGCCGTGCGCCATCCGTGGCCATGATGCCCGCCGATATCGGTTCTCCGCCTCCCGGATAGACCAGCAGGCGATCGCCGGGACGATGTGCGGCGTCGACGGACAGGATCAGGATGCCGCCCTCGCGGAACATCGGCTCGAACTGCCGGCCGTCGATGCGCACGGCGTAGGCGTGCAGGTCGGCGGGCTGCGGAACCTCGGTTTCCTCCCAGTTCTCCCGCACGGGATGGCCCGTCCCGTCGAACAGGTCCGCCTCGCCCAGACGGGACAGGGGCAGCATCGGCAGGTGGCGCAGGCCGCGGTGGTGGCGGCCGGTGGTGAGCGCGCGGGCGCCGCCGACCAGGGCGGTGAAGGCTTCCAGGCTGGCGCCGGTCGCGTGCAGCACCCGCGATAGGCTTTCGGTGGAGGGCCAGCGCAGGCCGGCACGGCTGCGGCGCTTCGAGCGGTTGAAGGTGGTCGGGTCCAGCCCGGCGGCGCGGGCGAGGCCGGACGGCGACAGGCCCTTCTCGGCGGCCAGCGTGTCGAGCGCGCGCCAAACGTCCTCGTGCCTCATGGCCAGCCGTGCCTCAGGCCACCTTCCGTATCTCCTGGTCGTGCCGGGCCAGGCCCGAAGGGGTGATGGCGAAGTGGTCGCCGACATGGACGGCGAGGCCGAGCTGTTCCAGCCGATCGAGGCAGCGCGCGTCCTTGAGCTCGGCGCGGTGCGCGTCGGGGCGGCCGGTGCCGCCGCACAGCAGCAGCCGGTGCAGGGCGGAGCGGCAGCAGGTCTCCAGATAGGGCTCGTTCCACATCGCCGGAGGATCGCCGCGACGGGGCGCGGTGGCAAGCGTGTCTTCCACCGGGCGCGCGGATGCGGCAGGAACGAGCGGTGATGCCCCTCGCTCCGCTTTCCCTGCCGCTGCTGCGCCGGCTCGCCCCGGAACGGGCGCATTCGATGGCGCTCGCCGCCTTGTCGCTCGGGCTCGCCGGACGGGCCGGGGCAGGGGAGGATGACGGGCTCGGCGTCACGGCGATGGGGATGCGCTTCGCCAACCCGATCGGCATCGCGGCCGGCTTCGACAAGGACGCGCGGGTGCCGCGGCCTCTGGCCCGGCTCGGCTTCGGCTTCGTCGAGGCCGGCACGGTGACGCCGCTGCCGCAAGGCGGCAACCCGAAGCCGCGCCTGTTCCGGCTGCCGGAGGAGGGTGCCGCAATCAACCGCCTGGGCTTCAACAACCAGGGGCTGGACCGCTTCGCGGCCCGTCTGGAGCGGCTGCGCGGGCGCTCCGGGCCGGGGGTGCCGTTCGGCGCCAATCTCGGCATCAACAAGGAGAACGCCGACCCGCCGCGCGACTACGCCCGCCTGGTGCGGGCGCTGGCGCCGCTGTCGGACTACCTGGTGATCAACCTGTCCTCCCCGAACACGCCGGGCCTGCGTGCGCTGCAGGCGACCGAGCGGATGCGCGAACTGCTGGGCGCGGTGGCGGACGCGGCCCCCAACCGGCCGCCGCTGCTGGTGAAGCTGGCGCCGGACCTGGACGACGCGGCGCTGCCGGCGATTGTGGACACGGTGCTGGCGGCCGGGGTGGACGGGCTGATCGTGTCCAACACCTTGCTGGCGCGGCCGCCCGGCCTGTCGGGCCGCCATGCCGGCGAGGCGGGCGGGCTGTCGGGACGGCCGCTGCGGCCGCGCAGCACGGCGATGCTGGCGGAGGTGGCGCGTCTCGCCGCCGGACGGCTGACGCTGATCGGCTGCGGCGGCATCGAGACCGGCGCCGACATCCTGGAGAAGGTGCGGGCGGGCGCGCACCTGGTGCAGATCTACACCCGGTTCGCCTATGAGGGTCCCGGCATGCTGCCGCGGCTGAAGCGCGAGCTGCGCGCGGCCCTCCGGGCGGGCGGCTGGCCATCGCTGGAAGCGGCGCGCTTGGCCGGACCCAGCGGAAGCGGAGGCTGAGATGCTGCACCTGGACGGGATCGCCCCGCTCGCCGCGCGCTACGAGGGTTTCATCGTCGATTTGTGGGGGGTGATCCATGACGGGATCGCACCCTATCCCGGCGCGGTCGCGTGCCTCGGCCGGCTGCGCGCAGCCGGCGGCCGGGTGGTGCTGCTGTCGAACGCGCCGCGACGCGCCGAGGCCGCCCGGCACACCCTGCGCCGGATCGGCCTGCCCGACGACGCCTATGACGGCATCATGACCAGCGGCGAGGCGACCCGGACGGCGCTGCTGACACGCACCGACCCGTGGTTCGCAGCACTGGGCGAGCGCGTGTGGCACCTGGGGCCGGACAAGGATTCGAGCTTGTTAGAGGGACTGCCCCTGTCCCGGGTGGCCGAGCCGGAGCCGGGCGCGTTCATCCTGAATACCGGGCCGGACGACTCGCTCGGCGAGACCGAGCCGGAGCCCTACCTGCCCGGGTTGCGGCAGGCGGCGGCGCTGGGCCTGAAGATGGTCTGCGCCAACCCGGACCTGGTGATCGTGCGCGGCGGGCAGCGGGTGATCTGCGCCGGGCTGCTGGCGCAGGAATACGGCCGGATGGGCGGCGAGGTGCGTCAGGTCGGCAAGCCCGCCCCCGCGATCTACGAGCCGGTGCGCCGGATGCTCGGGCTGCCGGACGCGCGCGTGCTCGCCGTCGGCGACGCGCTCGCCACCGACATCGCCGGCGCGGCGTCGGCCGGGTTCGACTCGTGCTGGGTGCTGGGCGGCATCCACGCGGAGAGCGTCGGGGGAGATCCGGCCGTGGCGGAAGCGCAAGCCGTCGCCGCCGGCCTGCATCCGGTGGCGACGGTACCCGGCTTCACCTGGGGTGCGTGATCCGCGCGGCCCGGAGAGGTGGATCGAGCCGCCCGACATCGGACGTTTCAACTAGTACCAAGTCGCCTGAACACCAATCGTTGGAAGACAAGCCTGGGTTCTACGCATCGAGGCGAGCCTCGGTCGCCAAAGGCCCAGGCCTTTGGAAACCGACTTGTTAAACAATTGGACTCTCAAGGCTTCGCCTTGAGCGGGTCCAGGGCAGCGTCCTGGCCTTGCGTGCGTCAACCTTAGCGATCACTGGAACATTAGCGAGGATGCCCGCCGTCCCGCGGCGCCACCCGGCCGGGCACCTCCGCCGGCAGGCTCGGCGTCGGAACGCCGGTGATCGGCTGCGTCCCGTTGGTGCCAGGCGCGGTCATCAGTCCGGGGGTGGTGGCGCCGGGTGCCACGCTACCGGGCGAGATGCCGGGGTTGGCGAAGCCCGGGTTGCCGGCGCCGGACAGGCCGGCACCTCCGTTCGCGGATCCGGCCATCCCAGCGCTCGGGCTGCCGCCGCCGATGGTGGCGGGCGATGGACCGCCTCCAGCCGCCGCCGCGGCGCCCGGTACGGCGCCCATGCCGTTGATCTGGGCGTTAGCCGGGCCGGCCAGGAACGCCGTGGTCAGGCCAACGAGGCAGATGGTCATCATGCTGCGGACGGTCATGGTCGCTCTCCGGATCGAGGCCACGGTCGGCCACACCTTCAAGGCCGCGCGCGCCGCCCCGGTTCAACGCCGGTCCATCATCATCGCGTGTCGGTGCCGGCGGCGGTTGAAGCGCCATCGGCACAGGTTGAACCGTTCCTGCGGTCTCGCCTGCCTGATGAAGCTGCGCATCGAGGCATACCGAAATCGCAAAAGACCTCAACCTTTGAAGGCCAACGTTCTGGAACAGTTGGATTCTCAAGGCTTCGCCTTGAGCGGATCCAGGGCAGCGCCCTGGCCTTCTATAGGGCAGCCTCAAGGGCGTGTGGTGTCGGCAAAACCAGCGTGCGGAAACTCGCCTACGGATTTCCGGGTCACGACACTAGGCGTTGCCGGCCTGGCCGACCAGGCGCAGCGGGTCCACGCCCAGCGTCGCCAGGGCGCGGCGCCACTTGCGCTCGTGGTCGCTGCCGAACACGATCGCATCGACGGCCGGTATCGACAGCCAGGCGTTCTGCCGTATCTCGGATTCGAGCTGGCCCGGGCCCCAGGCGGCGTGGCCGAGCGCCAGCAGCGCCTGTCGGGGACCCTGCCCGTCGGCGATCTCGCGCAGCACGTCGAGGCTGGCGGTCAGCACGATGCCATCGTCCACGGTGAGGCTGCCGTCGCCGGTCCAGTCGCTGCTGTGCAGGACGAAGCCGCGCGAGCTTTCCATCGGGCCGCCGGAGCAGAGCACGATCCGCCGGCGGGGCGGGGCGGGCGCGATCTCGAGCTGCGCCAGCAGGTCGTCGAAGCCGGGCTCCGCCAGGCGGCGGTTGACCACCAGCCCCATGGCGCCGTCCTTCAGCGAGTGGGCGCACAGGAAGATGACGGTCTGGGTGAAGTTGCGGTCGGCGAGGGAGGGCATCGCGATCAGGAGCTGACCGGTCAGGCTTCCCTCGGGTGCTGGGTCAGGAGACATGGCTCCTGATGTGGCGAGAGCGCCGGACGGCGCAAGATCGGCCACGTCGCCGAGCCGGTCGATTGCCGGAACGATGGGGCGGCGCGCGCGTCTCCCCCGGCAGGGATGCGGACACGGTGCGGCCGCATCCGGCGCCGCTTCCGACCGCTCGAACAAGGTTCGCCATGCCCTTCACCCTCGCCTATCTCGACAGCCCGGTCCCGGGCATCCCGGCCGAGCACGGTCCGAACCGAGCCGGCCGGCCGCCGGACCGTCGGGAGCATTTCGGCACCGAGGACGCGGCCCGCCGCCGCGCCGCCGTTCTGCTGCCCGGGCCGGACTGGCTCGACTTGCGGTTGTACGGGCCGGACGGCCGGCTGATCGCGGGGCCGGAGCGGCTCGCGGCCGAGCTCGGCTCGAACGCCGTTCAACAGGACGCCGTCGACCCAGCGGTGGAAGGACACCCATCATGAGCTTCACTGTCCTCATCACCGGCGCCACCGCCGGCTTCGGCCGCGCCACGGCGCAGCGTCTGGTGCGCGATGGACACCGCGTGGTCGCCACCGGGCGCAGGCGGGACCGGCTGGACGCGCTGGCGGCCGAGCTCGGCCCGAACCTGCTCGGCCTGCCGCTCGACGTGACCGACCCGGAAGCGGTGGCCGCCCTGCCGGGCAGCCTGCCGGAGGACTGGCGGGCGGTGGACGTGCTGGTCGCGAACGCGGGGTTGGCATTGGGGCTGGGACCGGCCTGGGAAGGCAGGATGGCGGACTGGGACCGCATGGTGGCGACCAATGTCGGCGGCGTGCTCGGCACCACGCGGGCGCTGCTGCCCGGCATGGTGGCGCGCGACCGCGGCCACGTGGTCATGCTGGGCAGCATTGCCGGCACCTATCCGTATCCGGGCGGCAACGTGTACGGCGCCACCAAGGCGTTCGTGGCGCAGTTCGCGCTGAACCTGAAGGCGGACCTGATCGGCACCGGGGTGCGCGTCACCAACATCGAGCCCGGCATGGTCGGCGGCAGCGAGTTCAGCAACGTCCGGTTCGGCGACGACGAGAAGGCGCAGGCGGTGTATCGAAACGCCGATCCGTTGCTGCCGGAGGATATCGCAGAAACAATCGCCTGGGTGATCGGGTTGCCACGGCGGATGAACGTCAACCGGGTCGAGCTGATGCCGATCACCCAGGCGCCGGCGGCGCTGGCGATCTCCCGACGTGGACCCTGAGCCGCGATGGACCGGGACCAACGCAAGGCGCTGCTGCGCCGCTACCGGGTGACCAGCGGCCGCGGCTTCTCGCTCGGCGATCGGGACACCGATGGCGGGGTGCTGGATGGGCTCGACGCCAAGGCGGGCGAGGCGCTGCTGGCCGACGGGGTGGAGCGGCTGTCGGCGCTGCAGCAGGCGCTATATGCCGATGGGCGCTGGGCGCTGCTGGCGGTGTTCCAGGCGATGGACGCGGGCGGCAAGGACGGCACCATCCGGCACGTGATGTCGGGCGTGAGCCCGCAGGGGGTCGACGTCACCTCGTTCAAGCAGCCGGGCGCTGCGGAGCTCGGCCACGACTTCCTGTGGCGCGTCCATGCGGCGGTGCCGGCCCGCGGCAGGATCGGCATCTTCAACCGCAGCCACTACGAGGAGGTGCTGATCGCGCGCGTGCATCCGGAGGTGCTGGATCGCCAAAGCCTGCCGGAGGCCAGGCGCGGACAAGGGTTCTGGAAGCAGCGGATGAAGGACATCCGCCATTTCGAGCGCTACCTCGACCGGCAGGGCGTGGTGGTGCTGAAGTTCTTCCTGCACATCTCGAAGGCCGAGCAGCGGCGGCGCTTCCTGGACCGGCTGGAGGAGCCGGGCAAGACCTGGAAGTTCTCCTCCGCCGACCTCGCCGAGCGGGGGCACTGGGACCGCTACCAAGAGGCGTACGAGGATGCGATCGCCGGCACCGCCACGCCGGAGGCGCCATGGTTCGTGGTGCCGGGCGACCGGAAGTGGTTTGCCCGGCTGGTGGTGGTGGAAGCCATGGTCCAGGCGCTGGAGCGGATGCCGCTGGCGCCGCCAGAGGTGACGGTGGAGGACGAAGCCAAGCTCGCGGAGGCGCGCCGCGCGCTGGAAGCGGAGGGCTAGGTTTGATCCCCAAGGCCTGGTCGCCGGCGTGTCACGATCGTGGCCTGTTCAGGATCAAGGGTCTGCTGCGACCGCGGCGTCGCCCGTCCGCGCCGGCCGGGGCGACAGCCGGGACCTAGTGCATCGTCCCGTGCGGCCTCGACGCGACCGTCATGGACCCGGGCGGCGCATCGTGCGAGCGGCTTTCGACCACTCGGTCACGACCGGCATTCTTGGCGTCGTAGAGCGCGGCATCGGCTCGGCCGATGAGCGTTTCCCAGTTGTCGCCCTTGGACGCCCAGGCCACGCCGATCGAACAGGTCACGGCGATCGGGTTAAGCCCTGCCTTGAACGTGTCGTGGCGGATGGCGAGGTGAAGATTGAGGACCCGTTCCGCCGCGAACTCGTCGCCGTCGTCGAGGACGAGAAGGATCTCCTCGCCGCCGTAGCGTCCGGCGAACTCGTCGTCCCGAAGGCTGCGCCTGATGATGCTCCCCAGGGAGCGAAGCACCTCGTCGCCACCGAGATGGCCGTAGCTGTCGTTGATGCGCTTGAAGTGGTCCACGTCGAGGAGCGCGATCACGAGCTGCTGCTTGGCATTGCCCCGTGCCAGCCCTTCGGCCAGGCGGCGCTCGACCTCGGATCGGATCAGCAAGCCGGTGAGCTGGTCATGCGCCGCCTGATGACGGATATGCGCCGTCGCCTCGGCGATGTGCCGCCTCAGCTCGGCCTGCCGGAGATACATGGCGCGATAGCGGAACCGCATCCCGCCGTACAGGACGATCAGGATGCACGCGCCCCAAGCGCCTTCCGTCCACCATTGCCGCCACCAGGGAAAGGCGACGTCGATGACGAGGTCGGTGGCCTGCGATTGACGATGCGTCAGCAGGTCGGTGGCGAGCACCGTGAGCACGTGATGGCCAGGCGGGACGAAGGGGTAACGGATCCGGTCGGACGATGACGACACCCATCCGCCGTCGACGCCGGACAGGCGATACTGGAACAGGACCGGACGCTCGCCGAAGTTGGGCGTGGCGAGCTCGACCATCAGCGGGTCGCGGTTGTAGGGGATCTCGCCGGCACCGACCGACCTGGTGCCGATGTGAGCGTCCGGAATGGTGATGTTCAACGGGTGGTCGGCGAAGAGAAAGGCCGGATCACGCAGGTGCGCGACGCCATGACTCGTCGTCATCCACACCGAGCCGTCCGGATCTTCCCTTATGCCGTCCTGGTTGATGTCGTTCGAGAGCAGACCCTGGCCGGAGTCGGTGGTGACCCACCTTTGGCCGTCATAGACCGAGACGCCTTGGTCGGTCCCGACCCAGATCCACCCGCGATGGTCGGTCATCAGCGCGGGGACCGAGTTCGACGGGATGTCCTCGGTCGAGATCGATTTTGAGGCTAGGACGTGGTCATCACGAAGCGTCAGGCGAAACAGGCCGCCCGCTCCGCCGATCCACAAGGCTTCATCCGGTCCGGACGTCATCGAGAGAGGTTCGAAACTGTTTGGAAACCCGGTTCCTTCCAGCGTGATGTCGATGTTGTCCCGACGAAGGTGATGGAGCGTGTTACCGCAAAGATAGTAGATCCCGTCGTGACCGTCCGGCTCGATGCTGTTGATCGGCGTCTTCAAGGGCTTTGTCAGCACTGGTTGATAGGGTGGTCCTGCGCTGTCATCGACGATGTAAAGGCCCGCCGTTGTTCCGATCCAGATGTGATGACCCACCGGAACGATGACGTTGGCGGCTGGCACGGCCATGACAGTCATCGATCCGGAGACTGGATCGATCACTCGAACGCCCTTGTTGCTGTAGCCGGCCAGGACATCTCCACGCGCCGTTACCGCGAGGGCATAGGATGACGCCGGGAAGACCTGCGAAACGTGCCTGAGCGTGCCTTGACCGGTAACCCTGTCGACACCGTCATCCGTCGTGACCCACAACGAGCCGTCGTTGGACCGGGCGGTTTGCCAGGGGTAGCCGTCAGACAACCCGTCGGCTTTCTCGATCGTGTCCCAGTGCCCATAGCCGACCCATCGGACGAGGCCTCTGCCGAGCACGTGGAACCAGAGCTGGCCCGCTCCATCTGTCATCGCGCTCACGATGGTTCCGGCCGGAGCGCCCTCGGCGACGGTGAGCTCGGTCCATCCTTGCGCTCCGAGAACATCGAGCCCTTGTACCGACTGGGTGATCAGCTTCCCGTCCGGAGTGCGATACAGCCCGAGATGCGAATGATAAGTCCCGTATCGGCCGCCCTGGTCCGGCAGTGCGGACGATGACCAGCGATGGGTTCGAGGGTCGAACGTGGCGGCGTCCACCGGGGAACGTGCCATCATCCGGCCGCCACCCTCGTCGACGAGATCAACCCAAGGGCCCGGTGTGAGCCCATCGGAGCCGGCATAGCAACGAACCGCTCCGGGATCGGCGGCACAGATGCGGCCGTCTTTGAACGTCTCCCAAAGATGACCGGCTTCGGTGAAGAGCGCTGTGGCCTCTTTGAGAGAGGCGTGCTCTTCCTGAGCATAGGACATGCTTTCGGCGCGGGCGGGCCCGACCGACGGGACAGCAATGCGGATGGTCGCGTCGCCAGCCAGGAAGACGAAGCCAGAACCCCATGCCGCGATCTGGTGCGGGCGTTCGGAGTAGAAGTTGATGCCGGGATGGCTCAACGGGTGGAAGCGCAGCGAGGAGGCCGGACGCGATGGAGTCGACGACGCGTCCGAAACATAGATCTCGCCAGGGTATCGAACAGCTACGCGTCCATTCGACGCCAAGACGACCGAGGAGACCTCGCCTCCCGAGGGCAGGCCTTGTTCCGGGCCGAGGTTGACAAAGTGTCGGCCGTCATAGGCGAAGACGCCGTGTTCGGTAGAAACGAGAATGTCGCCCGCGCGGTCCTGGACAAGGGATGTCCCCTCGACGCTCGATAAGCCCTGATCGAAACCATAGGTCGCAAACATGGACCTTTCGGCCGACGCGGGGCTCGACCATGACGCGGCCAGGAAGGCGATGACTGCCGCCGCCATGGACATGGCCCGGAGTGACGACCGCCACTGACAAGGGCCGTTTGCCATCGATACGTCTCATCGTAGGCGCCCGTCAGCGGTACCGCGACAGGGCAAGAGCATTTACTCTAGGAGCTTCTTGGCGTCGGGCAAAGAAAAAAGCTAGAGTCGCAATAAAACTGACTAGTCCATATAGTTGGATGGCGATCGACTATCACTATGGCCTGGGGTTGGAGAACACCCCAGGCGCCCCGCGAGGATCAGGGATCCGGCCAATGATGAAACCCGGACGGAACAAATCCGACGTCCACCTTCGCAACCGCTGACGTCTCGCCAACGGCAGGCGCGGCATGACTGATGATGCGGTTCGCAGCCGGGTTCTGAGACAGATCACCCTGCGCACCGGCACTCGCACCGTAGTGGCGGATAGGCATTGCGGCCACGACCATCGCCGCAAGGGCAACACCGGATACCCGCGACGCGGAACGGAACAACCGATTGATCATGAGCAGCTCTCCCAAGTTGATGTCAGGCCGGATATCGGCTCTGGCAGAACATAGGAGCCGTCATGGTCATCCTGCAACGACCATAGGAGCAAAAAGAGAAGAAAACTCAAAAAAGAGCCAGAAATTGTAGCCGCTTTCTCATGTCTTATACTTTTTCGGAGGCGCTTTCTGCGTGTCATTTGCTATGCGTAAACGAAATAGTAGTCAAAGCATCGTATTGTCCACTTTCACCACCCATACTCCGCAGTCCACGTTTTGGATGACTCCGCGCTACTCCAGAGGGCTGATCCACGAGGCTCAAGCAGCGGCGCTGGCCGAGGCGGGGATCCCGGGCCAGGCGAAGGGACGACAGGCGGAGCGTGGGCATCTATGGGCTGAGCACCGACCGCCGCCCGTTCCGCAAGGCTTCGCGGCGACGGCGGCCATCAGGAAGCGAAGGTCCAGCAGAGCTTGGCCGGAGGTCCGCCGCAGGGTGAGCGCCGAGATCGTGCGACGGTGCGACAAGGGCTCGGGGTGGGCCCGAGCGCAGCAGCCGCAACGCGCTGGCGGTTCCTGCGCTGGGCGTCGATCAGACCGAGGCTATGACGGTCCGCCGAGCCTCGGCAGGACTGGACGAACCCTCAGAACGGACTGCTCACGGCCCGGGTCCGGATTGCACCGGCCACCTGCTGCACACAAGCGATCGCTTCCGCGGCCGAGCCGACGGCAAGTAACAGGCTCAGGAGCAAATGCGGCGGCCCGATCCGGTCCATGACGGCGAAGCCCAGCATCGTCGCGCCGATCAGGAGAACGGCGGCCGGCCAGGACAGGGGCATCCTGCCTGGCGCCGCTCGTCGCCCGGCGGGATCCGCTTGCCTGATCCGCCACAGCCCGGGGAGGACGATTGCCAGCGTCGCCGCGGCGAAGGCCTCGTTGCCGGCGTAGTCGAGGGCCCGAAGCGCGAACAGGACGGTTGCCAGCAGCGCCAGAAGGGCAGATGCCAGCTCGCGATGCGGAGTATCCGTGTCCATGGGCCAAGGATGCCCGACGGCCATGACGCGGTCGAACGAAAAAGGCCCCGGCTTGCGCCGAGGCCCCTGTCCATGAACTCGTGCCGGAAGGCCTAGCTGGCGGCCTCGGACTCCCGCTCCGAACCACCCTCGTCGCCCTCGGGAGCCGGTGCCTCGTTCGGGATGAACTCGAACGCAAGCTTGCCGTCCTTGAGCGACACCTTGACCGCGCCGCCATGCACCAGGGAGCCGAACAGCAGCTCCTCGGCGAGCGGCTTCTTGATGTGCTCCTGGATCACGCGGGCCAGCGGACGCGCGCCGTAGAGCCGGTCGTAGCCGCGCTCGGCGAGCCACTCCTTGGCCGAGGACGACACCTCGATGGTGACGTTGCGGTCCGCGAGCTGCGCCTCGAGCTGGAGCACGAACTTCTCCACCACACGGCCGACGATCTCGGGGGTGAGACCGGCGAACGGGATGATGGCGTCGAGACGGTTGCGGAACTCAGGGGTGAAGATGCGCTTGATCGCTTCCTCGTCCTCGCCGGCGCGGTTGTCGCGGCCAAAGCCGATCGCCTCGCGCGTCAGGTCGGCAGCACCCGCGTTGGTGGTCATGATCAGGATGACGTTGCGGAAGTCCACCGTCTTGCCGTTGTGATCGGTGAGCTTGCCGTGGTCCATCACCTGCAACAGGATGTTGTACAGGTCCTGGTGCGCCTTCTCGATCTCGTCCAGCAGCAGCACGGCGTGCGGGTGCTGGTCGATGCTGTCGGTCAGCAGGCCGCCCTGGTCGAAGCCGACATAGCCCGGGGGGGCGCCGATCAGCCGCGAGATCGAGTGCCGCTCCATGTACTCGGACATGTCGAAGCGGATCAGCTCGATGCCGAGGGTGGAGGCGAGCTGCTTGGCGACCTCGGTCTTGCCGACGCCGGTGGGGCCGGAGAACAGGTAGTTGCCGATCGGCTTCTCCGCGTCGCGCAGGCCGGCGCGGCTCAGCTTGATCGCCGCCGCCAGGGCCTCGATCGCGCGGTCCTGGCCGAACACCATGGACTTCAGGTCGCGCTCCAGCGAGCGCAGGGTTTCCTTGTCGTCGGCCGACACGCTCTTGGGCGGAATGCGGGCGATCTTGGCCACGATCTCCTCGACGTCGCGCAGCGTCACCACCTTGCGCCGCTTTTCCTCCGGCTGGAGCATGCGGGACGCCCCTACCTCGTCGATCACGTCGATCGCCTTGTCCGGCAGCTTGCGGTCGTGGATATACTTGACCGCGAGCTCCACCGCGCCGCGGATCGCGTCGTCGGTGTAGCTCACCTTGTGGTGCTTCTCGTAGTTGGTCTTGAGCCCACGTAGGATCTTGACCGCGTCCTCGACCGACGGCTCGTTGACGTCGATCTTCTGGAACCGGCGCACCAGGGCGCGGTCCTTCTCGAAGTGCTGGCGGAACTCCTTGTAGGTGGTGGAGCCGATGCAGCGCAGCGTGCCTTGGGCCAGGGCCGGCTTGAGCAGGTTGGACGCGTCCATCGCACCGCCGGAGGTGGCGCCGGCGCCGATCACGGTGTGGATCTCGTCGATGAACAGGATGCCGCCCGGGTTGGCCTCCAGCTCGGTCACCACCGCCTTGAGCCGCTCCTCGAAGTCGCCGCGGTAGCGGGTGCCGGCCAGGAGCGCTCCCATGTCGAGCGCGTAGATGGTGGACTTGGCCAGCACCTCGGGCACGTCGCCCTCGACGATGCGCTTGGCTAGACCCTCGGCGATGGCGGTCTTGCCGACGCCCGGATCACCCACGTAGAGCGGGTTGTTCTTGGTGCGCCGGCACAGGATCTGGATGGTGCGCTCGATCTCGGTGTCGCGGCCGATCAGCGGGTCGATCTTGCCGGCCTGCGCCTTCTTGTTGAGGTTGACGCAATAGGCCGACAGCCCGTCCTGCTGCTTGGACGAGCCGGCGCGGCCGCGCTCCTCGCGCTCGCCCTCCGGCGTGTCGCCGCCATTGGCCGAGCCGGTGGCCGGGCGCTGCGCGGTGCGGCCGGGCGCCTTGGCGATGCCGTGGCTGATGAAGTTGACCGCGTCGAGCCGGGTCATGTCCTGGAGCTGCAGGAAGTAGACCGCATGGCTTTCGCGCTCGGAGAACAGGGCGACCAGGGTGTTGGCGCCGGTGACCTCGTCGCGGCCCGACGACTGCACGTGGATCGCGGCGCGCTGCACCACGCGCTGGAACGCCGCGGTCGGCTTTGGCTCGGAGGAGCGGTCGGAGGCGAGGCCGGCCAGGTCCTTGTCCAGGAACTCGGTCAGGTCGGTGCGCAGCTTGTCCAGGTCGACGCCGCAGGCGCGCAACACGGTGGCCGCATCGCCGTCGTCGACCAGCCCGAGCAGCAGGTGCTCCAGGGTGGCGTACTCGTGGCGGCGGTCGCCGGCGAGCGATAGGGCCCGGTGCAGCGTCTGCTCGAGGTTGCGTGACAGCATGGGAACGCTCCTTCGCCCTTCAAGGCCAGGCCGGTGCAGCCAACCCCTCGATCATCGGGACCGCACGACCCCGTCGCGATCCTTCATCATCTTGGGGCTTTATCCGCAGAAGACCAGTAAAAATCGTCGAGGGTCGCGCCGAGGCCGGGACGGGGCCGTCGCCGCATTGCAACAGATAGGGGCCCGGTGCTCGCTGTTCCATCCCGCCAGGCGGGCGGACCGGCCCCGCGACCGCTTGGAGACCGCCAGCCCCCGGTCGCCCGCTAGTCCTTCTCGATCGTGCACTGCAACGGGTGCTGGTTCTGGCGGGCGAGGTCCATCACCTGGGTCACCTTGGTCTCGGCGACCTCATAGGTATAGACGCCGCACACGCCCACGCCACGCTTGTGCACGTGCAGCATGATCCGTGTCGCCTCGTCGCGCGACTTCTGGAAGAAGCGCTCCAGCACGTGCACGACGAACTCCATCGGCGTGTAGTCGTCGTTCAGCATCAGCACCTTGTACATGGCGGGCTTGCGCGTCTTGGGACGCGCCTTCACCACCACGCCGACATTGGGCGAATCCGGGCTATCGGTCTTGTCGTCGTCCCTGCCGCCGCCCGGCCCGCCAGCCGGCCGCGTGGCGCGGCGCTCCGCCCTGTGGACGGCGGGAAACCCAGCGGGAAGGGCCGGACGGGTGTGGGGCAAGCGCATGGAGCGAGCATATTGGAAGTCAAACCCGGCTTGAAACCCCCTAAGCGGGCCGGTCCGTCGGCGGGGGCGGCGGTTTGCGTCGGATGCTCGCCGGCCGAGGGGCGCCGCCGCCGTCAACCCGTTGCAAAACTGTGAAACGACCTGGACGAACGGTTCGGGCTCTCTGTAGTATCGCCCTCGTGAACGAGGGGGTGCGCATGGCGCCAGAGTCCAAGGGTCATGATGCAGCCGCCCGCACGGGAGCGGCGGCCCGGCCGTTCCGCCAGGCGCTGTTCGCCTGTGTCGGCCTGGGGGCCATGCTGCTGGGCCCGAGCCTCGCCCGGGCCCAGTACCCAGGCCAGCTCAGCACCTTCGTGATGGATGCGGGCACCGGCGCGGTGCTGCAGCAGACCAACCCGGACCTGCAGCGCTATCCGGCCAGCCTGACCAAGCTGATGACGCTCTACCTGGCGTTCGACGCGCTCAGGCAGAACCACGTCTCGCTGGACCAGTCGGTGCCGGTCTCGGCG
Organism: Lichenicola sp.; assembly: GCA_965198655.1. GTDB lineage: Bacteria > Pseudomonadota > Alphaproteobacteria > Acetobacterales > Acetobacteraceae > Lichenicola. The sequence goes on from OZ240668.1 coordinate 1,393,701, forward strand.
CACGCCGCCTCGATGATACCGTCCAAGCTCGACCTGGTGCCGGGCACCTACCTCACCGTCGAGCAGGCGATCCTGGGGCTGGTGACCAAGTCCGCCAACGACGCCGCCTGCGCGCTGGGCGAGCTGCTGGGCGGGGGCGACGAGCAGCGGTTCGCGCAGATGATGACGCAGAAGGCGCGCTCGCTCGGCATGACCAGCACCACCTTCCGCAACGCGTCCGGCCTGCCGGACGACGAGCAGGTGTCCACCGCGCGCGACTTCGCGGTGCTGACCCGCCACCTGATCCAGGACTTCCCCGAGCAGTACCACTACTTCGCGGTGCCGGCCTTCGTGTTCCACGGCCGCGAGGTCATGAACCACGACCCGATGCTGCAGATCTATCCCGGCGCCGACGGGCTCAAGACCGGCTACACCGCGGATGCCGGGCGCAACCTGGTCACCTCGGCGGTGCGCGGCAACGTCCGCCTGATCGGCGTGGTGCTGGGGGCGAGCAGCAACCCGCAGCGTTCCGCGGTGATGACCGCCCTGCTCGACCAGGGCTTCCAGCAGGAAGGCGTGCCGGTGATGGTGCGTCCAATGCGACTCCGCCGGCCGGCCCTCATGCTGGCCTCCGACGCCGCGGGCGACGAGCAGGCGATGCCGATGCGACGCCGCCTGGTGCGCCTGCGCGGCGGCCGGCTGGTGGTGCGCCTGGTGGCGGCGCGGGCGGTGGCACCGCTGGAGGCCGGCGACGCACGCGCCTTCCACGTGCGCGGCCACGGGCTGCGCGTCCATCTGACCGGTGCGCGCATGCACCTGGCGACGGCCGTGCTGGTGTCGCCGCACCGCCACGCCCATGCACGGAGAAGCTGGCAGCGGGGCTGATCCCGCTCGGCGGCGCGCCTTGCGGCTCCGGTCCGGCCCGCGCATCTTCCTCATCACCCAGGCTGGCCGATCCTGACGCCGTTTCGGGCGTTGCTCGATCCGGCCTGAAAGATCGGGTGCCAGGGAACGGGTGCGAGGGAACGCCATGATGGACGGGGACACGGACAGGCGTCGGATCACCATCCATCCCGAGGCGGATTTCGCGAGCATGCGCGCGGCTGGGAACCTGGCGGCGCGGACCCTCGACATGATTACCCCGCACGTGCGGGGCGGCACCACCACCGGCGAGCTGGACCGGATCATCCACGACTACACCCTGGCGCAGGGCGCGGTGCCGGCGCCGCTGAATTATCGCGGCTTCCCGAAATCCTGCTGCATCTCGCTCAACCACGTGGTCTGCCACGGCATCCCGGGCGAGCGCCGGCTGCAGGACGGCGACGTGCTCAACATCGACGTCACCTGCGTGCTGGACGGGTGGTACGGCGACACCAGCCGGATGTACACCGTGGGCACCGTCTCCCGCCGCGCCGCGATGCTGATCGACGTCACCTACGAGTCGCTGATGCGCGGCCTGGCGGTGATCCGGCCCGGCAACACGCTGGGCGACATCGGCCACGCCATCCAGAGCTTCGTCGAGCCGCAGCGCATGTCGGTGGTGCGCGACTTCTGCGGCCACGGCATCGGCCGCTCCTTCCACGACTCGCCCAACATCCTGCATTACGGCAGGCCGAAGGAGGGTGCCGTGTTGCGGCCGGGCATGTTCTTCACCGTCGAGCCGATGGTGAACGCCGGACGTCCGGAGGTGAAGATCCTGGACGACGGCTGGACCGCGGTGACGCGCGACCGCAGCCTGTCGGCTCAGTTCGAGCACATGGTGGGGGTCACGGAGGACGGATGCGAGATCTTCACCCTGTCGCCCGCCGGGCTGGACAAGCCACCCTACTCGGCTGCGGCGGCATGAGCCGCGCTCCGCTCCTGGCGCGGGCCGCCCTGTCGGCCGTGCTGGCGTCCTGCCCCGTGCCGCCGGCGCTGGCCCAGGCACAGCCGGCAGCACCCGTGGTCCAGGCGCCGGCAGTACCCGTGGTCCCAGCACCGGCCGCGCCCATGGTCCGGGCGCCGGTGGCGCAGGTCCCGTCGGGGCCGGCAGCCCGCCCCGGCGGCTGGGAAGGTGCCGATCCGCTCGCTTTCGGTTCGTCCGCGCCGAGCGCGGTGGCGCCGACGCCGGTGCACGGCGCGCACGGCATGGTGGTCACGGCGCAGGCGCTGGCCTCGGAGGTCGGCACGCAGATCCTCAGGGACGGCGGCAACGCGGTGGATGCCGCGGTCGCGGTGGCCTATGCGCTGGCGGTGGTGTATCCGGCCGCCGGCAACATCGGCGGTGGCGGCTTCCTGACCCTCAAGGAACCGGACGGCCACGCCTACTTCCTCGACTTCCGCGAGCACGCGCCGCTCGCCGCCACGCCCACCATGTTCCAGGACGCGTCCGGCACCGTGGTGCCTGACCTGTCCATGACCGGCTGGAAGGCGGTGGCGGTGCCCGGCACCGTCGCCGGCATGGACGAGGCGCTGGCCCGCTGGGGGCACATGTCGCGCGCCGCGGTGATGGCGCCGGCGATCCGGCTCGCGCGCGAGGGCTACGTGCTACGGCCGGGCGACGTCATGCTGCTGCGCACCACCACCTTTGGCTTCGCCAAGGACCCGGATGCCGCGCGCATCTTCCTGCACCCCGACGGCAGCCCCTATGCGGTCGGGGAGCGCCTGGTGCAGGCCGAGCTGGCCGACACGCTGTCGCTGATCGCCCGCGACGGGCCGGCGGCGTTCTACCGCGGCCCGGTCGCGGCGGCGATCGTTGCCGCCAGCGCCAAGGATGGCGGCGTGCTGTCCGTCGACGACTTCAGCCGCTACCGCACCCGTTTGCTGGCGCCGGTGACCTGCCACTACCGCGGCTACACGGTGGACACGGCGCCGCCGCCCAGCGGCGGCGGGGTCGCGCTGTGCGAGATCCTGGGCATCCTGGACGGCGAGGACCTGCACGGGCTCGGCCTGCGCAGCGCCGCCGGGGTGCAGCGGCAGGTGGAGGCGATGCGTCACGCCTATGCCGACCGGCAGAACCTGGGCGACCCCGCCTTCGTGCATGATCCGGTGGCCAGGCTGATCGACCCGGCCTACGCGGCGCAGATCAGGCGCCACACGCCGACCGACCACGCGCTCGCCTCCAACACCCTGAGCCCGCTCGACCCGGTCCCGCACGACCCGGGGCCGCACGAGAAGGCCGAGACCACGCACTTCTCCATCATCGACCGCGACGGCCGCGCGGTGTCGATGACCTACACCCTGAACGGCTGGTTCGGGGCCCAGGTGGTGGCGGGGCACACCGGCATCGTCATGAACGACGAGATGGACGACTTCTCCGCCAAGGCCGGCGCCCCCAACATGTACGGCCTGGTCGGCTCGGAGGCCAACGCGGTGGCGCCGGGCAAGACGCCGCTCTCCTCGATGTCGCCCACCATCCTGTCGCGCAACAACAAGGTGGTGATGGTGATCGGCAGCCCGGGCGGCTCGCGCATCCCGACCATCACGCTCGGGGCGATCCTGGCGGTGGTGGATGGCGGCATGGACATCGCGCGGGCGGTGAACATGGCGCGCATCCACGAGCAGTGGATGCCGGACAAGGTGGAGGCTGAGGCCGGCGCGCTATCGCCGGACGTCGCGGCGAAGCTCGCGGCGATGGGCTACACGATCGCGGTGCACCAGAACTGGGGCTCGGCCGAGGGCATCCTGGTGGGCGGCCCATCGCTCGGGCAGCACAGCCCGGGCGACTGGGGCGGGCTCGACCTGCGCCATCCGGGCGGCGCCGCCATCGGGGAGTGATCGCGGGCCCGGCCTGTCTTGGGGTTCGTTCGAGAACTCTTGTAGACAGGGAAGGCCAGGGGCCTTGCCCCTGGACTCCATGAAGGGCGGAGCCCTTCAAACCCAATTCCCAAAGTAAAAGGGGTCTGGGGCCGAGGCCCCAGCGGGTCCAGGGCAGAGCCCTGGCCTTGCTGTCCTGGCTCACAGCCTCTCAGAAGCCGATCCCGGTCTGCCGCACCACCTGGTGGGTTCCCTCGACGATGAGTTGGACCGCGACCACCGCCACGATCACGATGCCGACCCAGGCGATCCAGCGATAGCGTTCCAGCAGGCGCGCGACCAGCGAGGCGGCCAGGCCCATCAGCGCGATCGACGCCACCAGGCCGGTGACCAACACCCACAGGTGCTGGCCGGCGGCCCCCGCGACGGCCAGGATGTTGTCCAGGCTCATCGACAGGTCGGCCAGCACGATCCGCGCGACCACGCGCCGCAACGCCCCCGGGGCGGGGCGGCCGGCCAGGGCGGCATCACGCGCCTCCGCCGGCCTGTGACGCAGCTCGCGCACCATGCGCCAGCACACCCAGAGCAGCAGCAGCCCGCCCGCCAGGGTCAGCCCGACGATCGCCAGCAGCCGGACCGCCACGGTGGCGAGCGCGATGCGGATCAGCGTCGCGGCGCCGATGCCGAACAGGATCGCGATCCGGCGTTCCCGCGGGGGCAGCCCGATCACCGCCAGGCCCACCACCACCGCGTTGTCGCCGGCGAGCGTCACGTCGATCACCAGGACCTGGGCGAGTGCCGCCAGCTCCGGCAGCAGGTGATGCGGGATCGGCATGGGCGCTCCGTTCGATCGGGCCTGCACAGCGGCGCCGGGGCGGCCTAAAGCCATGCGCATCTGTGAAAAGGCAAGCGGCGGCCGACGGGGGCTGCGGCCGGGAAGGGGGGTCCGATGGTTCCACGCTACACACGGCCGGCCATGGCGGCGATCTGGTCGGCCGCCAACCGCTACCGGATCTGGTTCGAGATCGAGGCGCTGGCGGCCGAGGCGATGGTCCGCACCGGCGACGTGCCGGCCGAGGCGGCGGCGGCGATCCGCGCGCGCGGGGGCGCGGCGATGGCGGCGTTCTCGGACGCCGACCTCCTGCGGATCGACGCGATCGAGGCCGAGACGCGGCACGACGTGATCGCGTTCCTGACCTGGCTGGCGGAGAAGATCGGGCCCGAGAGCCGGTTCGTGCATCTGGGCATGACCTCGTCCGACGTGCTCGACACCTGCCTCGCGGTGCAGCTCAAGCAGGCCTCCGACCTGTTGCTGGAGGACCTGGACGCGGTGCTGTCGGCGCTCAAGCGCCGGGCGTTCGAGCACAAGCACACCCTGACGGTCGGCCGCAGCCACGCCATCCACGCCGAGCCGACCTCGTTCGGGCTGAAGCTCGCCGGGCACTACGCCGAGTTCGACCGCAACCGCTCGCGGCTGGTGCAGGCGCGGGCGGAGATCGCCACCTGCGCCATCTCCGGCGCCGTCGGCACCTTCGCCCATGTCGATCCCGCGGTGGAGGAATACGTGGCGGAGCGACTCGGGCTGCAGCCGGAGCCGGTCTCGACCCAAGTGATCCCGCGTGACCGGCATGCCGCGTTCTTCTGCACGCTGGCGGTGATCGCCTCGGGGATCGAGCGGCTGGCGACGGAGGTGCGGCACCTGCAGCGCTCGGAGGTGCGGGAAGCGGAGGAGTTCTTCCATCCCGGGCAGAAGGGCTCCTCGGCGATGCCGCACAAGCGCAACCCGGTGCTGTCGGAGAACCTCACCGGGCTGGCCCGGCTGGTGCGCGCGCACGCGGTGCCGGCGCTGGAGAACGTGGCGCTGTGGCACGAGCGCGACATCAGCCACTCGGCGGTGGAGCGCAACATCGGTCCGGACGCGACGATCGGGCTCGACTTCGCGCTGGCCCGGCTGGCGGGGATGATGGAGCGCCTGGTGGTGTATCCTGAGCGAATGCTGGCCAACCTCGACACCCTGGGCGGGGTGGTGCATTCGGGCGAGGTGCTGCTGGAGTTGGCGCGGGCCGGGATCTCGCGGGAGGACGCGTACCGGATCGTGCAGCGCAACGCGATGGCGACCTGGCAGGCGCTCGGCACGCCGGGCGCGCGGAGCTTCCGCGAGAACCTGGACGCCGATCCGGAGGTGGCCGGCCGCGTGGCGCCGGCGCAGCTCGACCGCGCCACCGATCCCACCCGGCACCTCCTCGCCCTCGACCGGAGCTTCCAGCGCGTGTTCGGCGAGCCGGGCCCGGATGCGTGAGTTGGGGCGCCCGAGTTCTGCGGTCCGGAACCGGCATGGCAGCGAGCCCGAGTCCCGCCATTGACACCGCTTCGCCCCCATGTCGCATTGCGGCATTGTGTTACTCGTCAGCCCTGCCGGCTGTAGGAACAGGTTCCAGTCATCGTGTGCACCGTCATCGTATCCACCATGCCCGGGGAAGCCTGGCCGCTCCTGCTCGCGGCCAACCGCGACGAGCGCCTCGACCGGCCGTGGGAGGCCCCTGGACGCTACTGGCCGGACCAGCCCGACGTGCTCGGGCCGCGCGACGTTCCGGGCGGCGGCACCTGGCTCGCGCTGAACGATCGCGGCGTGGTGGCCGGCGTGCTGAACCGGGTGGGCAGCCTGGGCCCGGCGCCGGGCAAGCGCTCGCGTGGCGAGCTGCCGCTGATGGCGGCGCGGGAAGCCACCGCGGAGGCGGCGGTGCAGGTGCTGGCGGCGACCGATGCCGGGCGCTACCGGTCGTACAACATGATCGTCGGCGACCGGAACGCGGCGTTCTACCTGTGCGGACTCGGCTACGGCCATCCGGAGGTCACCCGGCTCGAGCCGGGCACGCACATGATCGCCACCGGCGGCCCGGACGACATGCAGATCCCGCGCATCGCCCGCCACCTGCCGCGCTTCCAGTCCGCACCGATACCGATTCCGCCCGATTGGGGCACCTGGACCGGGCTGCTGTCCGACCGCACGCTTCCGGCCGGCAGCGAGCTCAACATCCCGCCGCGCTCCGGGTTCGGCACCACCAACGCCTCGCTGGTCGGCATCCCACGCGATCCGGAGCGGCTGCCGAACTGGATGTTCGCCGCCGGCGCCCCGGACCGCACCCCGTTCGTTCCCGTCGCCCTGGCCTCCGCCGCCTGAACCGGCGGCGCGCCCGGGCGGGGGTCCCGCGCCGGCCCGGCGCTGTAGGCGGTAACCCGAGACGCTGCTATACCGCGCCGGTGCCGCGCAGGCGGCGCGTCCAGCGCAGCTTCACCCAAGGACCGTGTATGGCCCGCCGCCGACAGCTCTACGAGGGTAAGGCCAAGATCCTGTTCGAGGGGCCGGAGCCGGGAACCCTCGTCCAGTACTTCAAGGACGACGCCACCGCCGGCAACGGCGCCAAGAAGGGCATCATCACCGGCAAGGGCGTGCTGAACAACCGGATCAGCGAGCACCTGATGCTCAGGCTGCACGACATCGGCGTGCCGACCCACTTCGTGCGTCGGCTGAACATGCGCGAGCAGTTGATCCGCGAGGTCGAGATCGTGCCGCTGGAGGTGGTGGTGCGCAACGTGGCGGCCGGGTCCCTGAGCAAGCGGCTCGGCATCCCGGAGGGCACGCGCCTGCCGCGCTCGATCCTGGAGTACTACTACAAGAACGACAGCCTGAACGACCCGATGGTGGCGGAGGAGCACATCACCGCCTTCGGCTGGGCGTCCACCGCGGACATGGACGACATCGTCGCCCTGGCGCTCCGGATCAACGACTTCCTGAGCGGCCTGTTCCTCGGCGTCGGCATCACCCTGGTGGACTTCAAGCTGGAGTTCGGCCGGCTGTGGGAGAACGAGGATATGCGCCTGGTGCTGGCGGACGAGATCAGCCCGGACAATTGCCGGCTGTGGGACGCCAAGACCTCGGAGAAGATGGACAAGGACCGGTTCCGGCGCGACATGGGCCGGGTCGAGGAGGCGTACCAGGAGGTCGCGCGGCGTCTCGGCATCCTGCCCGAGGCGGGGAACAACGACATGAAGGGCCCGGAGGTCATGCAGTGACCGGGCATAGGCAAGGCCAGGGCTCTGCCCATCGATCTGCTTCGCAGCACCGATCTGCTTCGCAGCACCGATCTGCTTCGCAGCTCGGTCCGTTGGGGCCGCAGGCCCCAAACCCCTTTACTTTGAGAATCGGGTTTGAAGGGCTTTGCCCTTCATGGGGTCCAGGGGCAAAGCCCTTGGCCTTCGGCCGAACCGGCCACGAGGCCGCGCGATGAAGGTCCGGGTATCGGTGATGCTCAAGGACGGGGTGCTCGATCCGCCGGGCAAGGCGATCGGGCACGCGCTGCACACGCTGGGCTTCGCCAATGTCGGCGAGGTCCGGGCCGGGCGGGTGATCGAGCTGGAGCTGGACGAGACCGACCCAGCACGGGCCCGCGCGCAGGGCGACGAGATGGGCCGGCAGTTGCTGGCGAACCTGGTGATCGAGAGCTTCACGACAGAGGTGGTGGGATGACGCGTTCTTGGATCCTGGCCGGCGTGCTCCTCGCGACGGTGGTGGGTGCGGCCCAGGCCCAGGACCGGCCGGTCGGGCGCCTGACCCACCTGCCGGCCTCGGCGCTGCTTCGGTTCTGCCAGTCGCCGCAGACGATCAAGGTGTGCGACGCCTATGTCAGCGGCATCTCCGACGGCATCACCCTGGTCGAGACCGTGGCCGGACCGAACACCGCGCGCAAGGCGTGCATCCCGCAGGCGAGCGGAACCCAGCTCCGCGGCAGCGTGGTGGCCTGGATGTCGAAGCATCCGGAGCGGCTGTCCGCCGACGTGGGGCCGGTGGTCTACGACGCGCTGACCGAAGCCTTCCCGTGCACGGGCGAAGCGGGGACGGCCAAGCCGTGAAGGCCGGAATCGTCGTCTTCCCGGGCACCAACCGGGAGCGCGACATGGCGATCGCGCTGAAGGTGGCGTCGGGGCGGGCGCCTTCCCTGCTCTGGCACCGCGACACCGAGCTGCCGCCGCTGGACCTGGTGGTGCTGCCGGGCGGGTTCAGCCACGGCGACTACCTGCGTTCCGGCGCCATGGCGGCACACGCTCCAATCATGGCGGCGATCCGCGCCTTTGCCGGTCGCGGTGGGTACGTGCTGGGCGTGTGCAACGGGTTCCAGATCCTGACCGAGGCGCGAATGCTGCCGGGCGCGCTGCTGCGCAACGCGGGCATGCGGTTCCTGTCGCGTGACTGCCGGCTGCGTGTGGAGCGGGACGACACCGCCTTCACCGGCGGCTGGCGCGCCGGCGACCTGTTCCGGGCGCCGATGGCGCATGGCGACGGCAACTACGTGGCCGACACGGACACGCTGGACCGGCTGGAGGGCGAGGGGCTGGTCGCGTTCCGCTACGAGGGCGGCAGCCCGAACGGCAGTGCCCGCGCGATCGCCGGCGTGCTCAGCGAGAACCTGCGTGTGTGCGGGCTGATGCCGCATCCCGAGGATTTGGTGGACCCGCTGATGGGCGGCGTGGACGGCCTGCCGCTGTTCGAGGGGATGGTAAAGGCGCTGGTGCATTGAGTGCCGAGCGGACGGTGGACGGATCGCTCGCCCGCGAGTTCGGCCTGACTACGGAGGAGTACGGGAAGCTCCTGGCGATCATGGGGCGCGACCCCAGCCTGACCGAGCTCGGCATCTTCTCGGTGATGTGGTCCGAGCACTGCTCGTACAAGTCGTCGCGGGTGTGGCTGCAGACGCTGCCGACCACAGCACCCTGGGTGATCCACGGGCCGGGCGAGAACGCGGGCGTGGTCGATATCGGGCAGGGGCTGGCCGCCATCTTCAAGATGGAAAGCCACAACCATCCGAGCTTCATCGAGCCGTACCAGGGGGCGGCGACCGGGGTGGGGGGCATCCTGCGCGACGTGTTCACCATGGGCGCGCGGCCGGTCGCGAACCTGAACGCGCTGCGCTTCGGCGATCCGGACCACCCGAACACGCGGCGCATCGTCGACGGGGTGGTGCGCGGCGTCGGCGGCTACGGCAACTGCGTCGGCGTGCCGACGGTGGGCGGCGAGATCGACTTCCATCCCTCCTACGACGGCAACCCGCTGGTCAACGCGATGACGGTGGGGGTGGCGCGGCAGGACCGCATCTTCCTGTCCGCGGCGGCCGGCGTCGGCAATCCGGTGGTGTACGTGGGCTCGCGCACCGGGCGCGACGGCATCCACGGCGCCACCATGGCCTCGGCCGAGTTCGACCAGGACGCGCAGGCGAAGCGACCGACGGTGCAGGTCGGCGACCCGTTCGTGGAGAAACTGCTGATCGAGGCCTGCCTGGAGCTGATGGGTACGGATGCCATCGTGGCGATCCAGGACATGGGGGCGGCCGGGCTGACCTCGTCGGCGGTGGAGATGGCGGGCAAGGGCGGCGTCGGCATCGAGCTGGACCTGGACCTGGTGCCGCAGCGCGAGACCGGCATGACCGCCTACGAGATGATGCTCTCGGAAAGCCAGGAGCGCATGCTGATGGTGATCCGGCCGGATCGGACCGAGGCGGCGCGCGCGATCTTCGACAAGTGGGAGCTGGAGTTCGCGGTGATCGGCCGGCTGACCGACACCGGCCGGATCGTGCTGCGCCACGGCGGGCGGGTCGAGGCGGACATCCCGCTGGCGCCGCTGGCGGACCAGGCGCCGCTGTATCATCGTCCGACCGCTCCCAAGGCGCCTCCCGCGCCGCTCGGGCCGGTCTACGACCCGATGGGCATCGAGGACGCGCTGGTCGCCCTGATCGGCTGCCCGGACGGGGCCTCGCGCGCCTGGGTGTGGGACCAGTACGACAGCACCGTGGGCGGCCAGACCGTGCGTCGCCCGGGAGGCGCGGACGCGGCGGTGGTACGGGTCGAGGGCACCGCGATCGGCCTGGCCCTGACCACCGACTGCACGCCGCGCTACGTCGCCGCCGACGCCAGGTTGGGCGGGGCGCAGGCGGTGGCGGAAGCCTGGCGCAACCTGACGGCCGTGGGCGCGCGTCCGCTGGCGGTCACCGACAACCTCAACTTCGGCTCGCCGGAGAAGCCGGAGGTGATGGGGCAGTTCGCCGACGCCATCGCCGGCATGGGTGAGGCCTGCCGGGCGCTGGACTTCCCCGTGGTGAGCGGCAACGTGTCGCTCTACAACGAGACCCGCCTGCCGGACGGCATGACCGTGTCGATCCTGCCGACTCCGGCGATCGGCGGGCTGGGCGTGCTGGAGGATGCGGGGCAGGCGGTCGGCATCGCGCTGAAGCCCGAGCTGGACCTGGTGCTGCTGGGGCGGACCGAGGGCGCGCTCGGCCAGTCGCTGTGGCTGCGCGAGGTGCATGGCCGCGAGGACGGCGCGCCGCCGCCGCTGGACCTCCAGGCGGAACGGCGGAACGGCGACTTCGTGCGGGCGCGTATCCTGTCCGGGCGGGTTTCGGCCTGTCACGACCTGTCCGGTGGCGGGCTGCTGGTCGGCATCGCCGAGATGGCGATGGCGGGCGGCACCGGGATCAAGCTGGACGTGCCGGCCTCGGGGCTCAGCCCGCACGCGTACTGGTTCGGCGAGGACCAGGGGCGCTACCTGCTGGCGGTCGCGGACGGGGCGGCGCTGATCGAGCAGGCCAGGCGCGCCGGGATCGAGGGCCGGCTGCTCGGGCGCTCCGGCGGCGACGGTTTGACTTTGCCGAGCGGCGCCACAATATCGCTGCAACGGCTGAGACAGGCCCATCACGCCTTCTTTCCCCGGCTGATGGACCGCTAGGCCGGCCACGCAGGCTGGAGACCCGTTCATGCCGATGGCGGCCTCAGAGATCGAGACCCTGATCCGCGCGTCGCTGCCGGACGCGCACGTGACGATCGAGGACCTGGCGGGTGACGGCGACCATTACGCCTGCTCGGTGGTCAGCGAGGCGTTCCGCGGCCGGTCGAGGGTGCAGCAGCACCAGTTGGTGTATGCGGCGCTGGCTGGCCAGATGGGCGGCGCGCTGCACGCGCTCGCGATCCAGACAAGCGCCCCCTGACCCATTTCCCGAGGAGCAGTTCCATGGCCGACACGGTGTTCCAGCGAATCCAGGGCGAGATCGACGCCAACCCGGTGATGCTGTTCATGAAGGGCAACGCCATGTTCCCCCAGTGCGGGTTCTCCGCGCGGGTGGTGCAGATCCTGTCGCACATGCAGGTGCCGTTCCAGACCGTGAACGTGCTGGAGGACGCGGAGCTGCGCGAGGGCATCAAGGTGTTCTCGAACTGGCCGACCATCCCGCAGCTCTACGTCAAGGGCGAGCTGGTCGGCGGCTGCGACATCGTTACCGAAATGTTCCAGTCGGGCGAGCTGGAGGCGCTGCTCAAGGAAAAGGGCGTGGCGTTCGTCGCGGCCTGACCACGACCGCTCGCCGTCCCGCTTTACCTTGGCTGGGCGGATAGGTTATCGAGGTTCCGTGATCAACCGATCCGGGGGAAACGTCGTGACCATCCGCTCTGTCGTCGCCAGGGGCTTGTTCGCCTGTTTCCTCACGGCTGCCGCGGGCACCGCGTCCATCCCGGCCCTCGCCCAGCACGTCGTCACCGACGACGAGGCCGGCAAGCTGACCCTGGACGCCCTCACCGCAACTCCGCGCGTGATCGTGCACCACGCGGCGTATCGTCCGGTCCGTATGAGCTGGTCGGAGGGTTGGAGCCGTGACCGCGGTCGCGGCCGGTCCGCGGCGCTCCTGCACGAGGCGTCGTTCCGGCGCGGCTTCGGGCACGAGGCGTCCTTCCGCCACGGCATCCGCGCCACCGGCACGACGATCCACCTCGGCGTCAGCCGTCGCCGCCGCTGGAGCTGAGACGAGCCCTCAGGCACGGATCAGCCCCGAGACCTGGGATACGTCCCGGCTGTCGGGGAACACCCGCTCAAGTGCGGCCGCGTCCAGCCGGAGGTGGGCGGACAGCACGCCCTTGGCGAGGCCGCGCAGGTCGGTGGTGGGCTGGAGGTCGCGGTTCTCGAACAGCCGCGACGCACCCAGTCCCGGCCAGGTGCCGCCGACCCGGCCGCCGTTGACGGCGCCGCCGGCGAGGAACGCGACCGTTCCGGTGCCGTGATCGGTGCCGCCGGTGCCGTTGACCCGGACCGTGCGGCCGAATTCGGTCATGACCAGCACCACGGTGTCGGTCCAGGCGCTGCCGAGACCGTCCCGAAGCGCCAGCATCCCGGCGTCGAGCTGCGATAGCGGCCCGTCCAGGCGATGCTTCTGCGCGGCATGTGTGTCCCAGCCGCCGAGCTCGAGTGCCGCGACTCGCGGCCCCTCCGGTGCGGCCAGCAACTGCCCGGCCGCGCGTGCCAGGGACGCGAACGCGCCCGCGCCGTGCCCGGGGGGGCTGCCCAGCGTTTGCGTCGAGAACCCGCGCGCGGCCAGGCCGCCCGCGATCGCCGGGCCGGTCAGCCGATCCGGCGCGTTCAGGGCGGCGATCCGTGCATACAGGTCGGGCGACGGTCCCGGCGCATGGTCCGGGGCGTAGCTGCCGATACGGGCGGGCCCGCGCAGCAGCAGCGGCACGACCAGGCCGACCGCCAGCCCGTCGCCGTCCGCCTGGCCGGGGATGCCGGGCTGGGTGGCGACCACGCGGTTCAGCCAGCCGCTGGTCAGGCGATGGTCGGAACCGGTTTCCAGGCAGTCCTGCGCCTCGAAGTGGCTGCGGCTGCGATACCCGGCGGCGACTGCATGCACCGGCAGCAACTGGCCGGCCCGGTACAGCCCGTGCAGGCCCGTCAGCGCCGGATGCAGGCCGTAGAACCCGCCGAGGTCGAGCAGGCCGTCCGGCTGCCCGACGCCTGGCGGCAGCAGGGGCGCGCGCCAGCCGGCGAGGGCGGGGTCGCCGTACGGCACCACCGCGGCCAGCCCGTCCAGGGCGCCGCGCAGGATCACCACCACGAAGCGGTGGTCGTCCGGGCCGGCCTCGCGCCGCTCCGCCAGTGCCAGCGAGACCGGACCGAGGCTCCAGGCGGCGGACAGGCCGAGCAGGGCGGCCCGTCGGGACAGGATCGGCATCTCAGCGCCTTTGGAACTCGGGAGAGGAGAACAGCAGGGTGAGCGCGTCGCGGCGGTCGCCGGCGCCGTTTATCTGCGCGATCGTTTCCGGATGCAGGGCGTTGCCGAGGCTGGCCCGGGCGATCTCGATCGGCTCGACGGCGGTGGCGCCGGCCTGGCCGCTGACGCGGTAGCTCCAGTCGATCCGCGCCATCATCGCCGAGGGCGAGGCCCAGTCGGCGGCCCGGTCCGGCCAGCCGTTCGGCAGCGGCGCGCCCCAGACCGGCTGGCCGAGGGCCTGCATGGCGTCGGCCAGGCCGTGCCCCGGGGCGGGCGGAAGCGGGTCGGGCGGGACGCCAAGCGCGCGCAGGGTGGCGACCACGAACTCGGACGGGGCGCGGAACTTGGGTTCCGGCTGCCAGGCGTCCGGCAGCTCGATCAGCGCCAGTGCCGTGGCCTTGAGGTCGCCGCGCGTGCGCTGCAGCACGGCGGCGAGGGCATCCACCGCCTGCGGGGCCGGCGCGTCGGATACGAAGTGCACCGCGAGCTTGCCCGCCAGGCGGCGGAAGGTGGCGGGATGGCTGCCGAGGAAGTCGAGCGCCAGGATGCCGCCGGCTTCGCCTTCGGGAAACGCGCGGCCCATCAGGGCCTTCGTGCCCGGCTCGTGCGCGCGGGCGCGGAACAGGTAACCGGGCTCGGCGGCGGCCTGGTCCACCGACCATCCGGTCAGGATCGCGGCGAAGGCGGACACGTCGGCCTGGTCGTAGCCGGAGCCGGCGCCGACCGTGTGCAGCTCCAGGCACTCGCGCGCGAGGTTCTCGTTCAGGCCGCGCGTACCGTTGCGCCCGGCCGGGCTGTCCGGACCGACCGAGCCCGCGTTGTCGAGATACATCAGCATCGCCGGATGGCGCATGACCGCCAGCAGCATGTCGCCGAAGCGGCCGAATACGTGCGGACGGATCGCCTCGCGCACGAAGCTGCCGGCGATCGGCCGGACTTCGCCCAGGCGGATGCTGACGGTGAAGTGGTTGGCCCAGAACCAGACCAGGCGCTCGCGGAACGGCGCCTCCGCGTCGAGCAGCGCTGCCAGTTGCGCTTGCGCGTCCGTGCGGTAGAGTGGCTCGACCAGCGATTGTCCCGGCGGCGGCTTCAGCCGGTGCTGCTCGCGCAGCAGCACCAACCCGTCGGCCGTGGTGGGCAGCGTTTCGGGATACCGCACCGGGTCGGGACCGGTCACCTGGCCGCGCAGCCAGCCGTGCGGGTCGGCCGGCAGGGCTTCCCCGGACCTCGCACCAAGGCCGAAACGGGCCAGAGCCTGGACGGTGTCGAGCTGCATTGCCGCAGCATCGCATGGTGGAACGACACGCGCAGTATCGTCGTGTGACGAAGCCTGTCCTACCGGGCCGACTGGACGCGGATCGTTGGAAGACAAGGCTGGGCTCTGCCAGACCTGCCAAAGGCCTCGGCCTTTGGAAACCGATTTGTTAAGCAATTGGATTCTTAAGGCTTTGCCTTGAGCGGGTCCAGGGCAGCGCCCTGGCCTTATCCAGGCTCACCGTCAACAGCCTCGTTCGTCCCGGAACGCGTCGGCGATCCGGCGCACCGTGCCGGCCCGGTCCACCAGGAGCAGGTCGAAACGGATCGCGTCGCGCTGCCAGTCCGGGTTGGCGGCGAGCAGGATCGCCGCCGCGTCGAGCAGCCGGTGCTGCTGGCGCAGGCTCAGCGCCGCGGCCGCGTCCGACAGCGCCGGACGCGCCTTGACCTCGACGAAGGCCAGCAGCGCCGGCTCCGCCGCCGTCGCGGCCCGGGAGGCCACGATGTCGACCTCGCCCGCCGCGGTGCGGGCGCGCCGCGCCAGCACGGTCCAGCCGTCGGCGAGGAGGGCGGTGCAGGCCGCCTGCTCGGCGCGCAGTCCCGCCTCCCAGGCGGCGTGGCCGCGCCGCCGCCGTGCCGGCGGTGCGGTCGCGCTTGTCAAAATCGGACCCGATGCGCATCGTCGCACCGCCGCGGTTCGTCGTGGGGCCCGATCCGGCTTCGGCAAGGTCATCCTCCCAAATCATGGACATGCGAAGCTTGCGCGGCACTCCTTACCGTTGCGTTACCGGATCATGACGGACCCGGTCCGGATGCTGTTCCACCTGCTGTGGCCGGTGCGGCTGCTGCTGTCGGTGCTGGTCACGCTGCACGTGCTGCGCACCAAGCGCGACATCGGCTCGGCGATCGGCTGGATCGGGCTGGCCTGGCTGGCGCCGCTGACCGGGACCGCGCTCTACGTGATGTTCGGCGTCAACCGGGTGCGCCGGTTGGCGCGCCGCCTGGGCCGGGCGCGCCGCTGGTCGAGCCGGCACGGCGTGTCCACCGGCAAGCGTCAGCTCGAGGGCGAGTACGCGCTGCTGGCCGAGGCGGTCGGGCGGTTGACCGGCCGGCCGCTGCTGGGTGGCAACGCCCTGCGCCGGTTCCACGACGGCGACAGCGCCTATCCGGTCATGCTGGCGGCGATCGAGAGCGCTCAGGCGACAATCCTGCTGTGCTCCTACCTGTTCCACGACGACTCGGTCGGCCAGCGCTTCGTCGACGCGCTGGTCGCGGCCCACGCGCGCGGCGTCCGGGTGCGGGTGATGGTGGACGGGATCGGCAGCGGCTACCTGCGCTGCCGGGCGGCCAGCCGGCTGCATGCCGGCGGGGTGCCGACCGCGCGCTTCATGCACTCGGTGTGGCCGTGGCGCATGCCGTTCATCAACCTGCGCACCCACAAGAAGATCCTGGTGGTGGACGGCCGCGTCGGCTTCACCGGGGGCATGAACATCGCCGTCGAGAACGTGCTGCGCACCCGGCCGAGGCATCCGGTGTCGGACACCCATTTCGAGCTGCGCGGCCCGATCGTGCACCAGTTGAGCGAGGCGTTCGCCAAGGACTGGTCGTTCTGCACCGGCCTGGAGATCGACGATCCGGTGTTCTTCCCCGACCAGGAGGAGGTCGATCCCGGCTCCGGCGATGCGCTGATGCGGGTGGTGACCTCCGGGCCGGACCTCGACCTGGAGAAGATCGAGTTCGCGATGATGCAGGCGGTGGCGGTGGCGCGTCGCTCGGTGCGGATCATGACCCCGTACTTCCTGCCCGACGAGCGGCTGCTGACGGTGCTGTCGATGGCGGCGATGCGCGGCATCGAGATCGACGTGGTGATGCCGCAAGCCAGCAACCAGAAGCCGGTGGACTGGGCCAGGAGCGCCAACAACGGCCCGCTGCTGGATGCCGGGGTGCGGCTGTGGCTGGCCAGGCCGCCGTTCAACCATTCCAAGCTGATGACGGTGGACGGGCGCTGGGCGATGATCGGCAGCTCCAACCTGGACGTGCGCAGCCTGCGCCTCAACTTCGAGCTCAACGTCGAGGTCTACGACCCTGCGATCACGGCCGAGATCGAGGCGTTCGTCGCCGAGCACCGCCATCTCAGGCTGACCCATCACGACCTGGACAAGCGCTCCTTCCCGGTGCGCCTGCGCGACGCCAGCGCGCGGCTGATGCTGCCCTACCTGTAGGCGGCGGACGGTCCCGGCTGCGGGTGATGGTGCGCGCGGGCACGCAGCACCACGCGGATCGGGTGATGGTCGGACGGCAGGTGCGGCAGCACGCGGGCCTCCACGCAGTCCAGCCCGCGCGCCAGGCAGCGGTCGAGCCGGATCGGCACCATGTCGGCCATGCGGTGGGTGGCGCCGCGCGGGCCCACGTCGCGGAAGCCGGGCAGCAGCGCCGGGCCGAGCAGGTTGAAGTCGCCCAGCACGGCGCCGGTCGGCGGCAGCAGGGTCGCGATCAGCCGCAGTTGCCGCCGGTTCAGCATCTGGCCGTGCGACAGGTGGACGTTGGCGACCGAGAACGGGCCCATGTCGATCACCTGGCAGACCCGCCGGATCAGCGTACCGGGCTGCAGCGGGTGCACTGTGGGGGCCTTGCGGAACGGGTGCGGGCTCCAGCAGGCGACGCCGTGTATGCGGCCGGGAAGCGGCGAGCGGGCGTAGTGGCCGCCGATCCGGTCCTGCAGCCGGTCGATCGCGACCGTCGCTTCCTGCATCAGCAGCAGGTCCGGCCGCTCGTCGTCGACCAGCCGGGCCACGTCGTCGAGCGACGCGCCGACCGTGCGCAGCAGGTTCCAGCTCACGATCACGCACCCGACCGCGTCGGTGGCCGGCTCCCGGGGACGGGGGCGGCGTCGGGGGAAAGGTCGCGCATCGGCCGATATAGCGCGGCAGGCGGGCCGATCGTTCCGCTTCGCCGCGTCAAGCCTCGGGCCTGGCGATGGCCGCCTGTCCAGAGGCGAACTCGACCACCAGGGTGTAGCCGAGCCCGAGCAGCACCGGGCCCAGGAAGATGCCCAAGCCCCCAAAGGCCAGCACGCCGCCCAGCACGCCGAGCAGGGTCAGCAGGTAGGGCAGTTGCGCGCCGCGGGCGATGAACACCGGCCGGATCACGTGGTCGGCGCCGGAGATCGCCAGTACGCCGTAGGCGGCGAGGAAGATGCCCCAGCCGAGGTGGTGCGACATCGCCAGCCAGATCGCGGCCGGGATCCAGACCAGCGGCGCCCCGATCGGCAGCACCGCGACAAAGGCGGCGATGCCGCCGAACAGCACCGGGCTCGGCACGCCGGCGATGGTGAAGCCGATCCCGGTCAGGATGCCCTGCACGATCGCGGTGCCGAGGATGCCGTAGACGGTGCCGCGCACCGTGCTGCCGGCGACGCCGAGCAGGCGGTCGGCATAGGCGCCGGTGATGCGCCGGATGATCGCGGACAAGGTGTTGCCGAGCGTGTCGCCGCTGATCCAGAAGAAGAAGCCGATGAACAAGGCCAGCACGAGCTGCAGCAGGCCGCTGGCGATCTGCACCAGCACGGCCAGGATCCGCTCGGCGATGGTGCCGATATAAGGCTGCAGGGTGGCGCCGACCTGTCCCAGGTCGACCGACCAGCGGTGCAGGGTTTCGGCGAGCTGGTGCCCGACCAGCGGCACGCGGGCGATCCAGCGCGGCGGCTCGGGCAGGCCGATGGCGGCCAGCCCCATCGCCGCGCGCACCACCCCGGGCGCGTCCGCCACCCCGGCCGAGGCGACCAGCCCGAGCGGCAGCACCACCAGCAGCGCGGTCATCACCATCATCAGGATGGCGGCGGGAAAGCGGCCGACATGGGTCCGCATCCGGACGAACACCGGCCAGGTGGCGAACACCAGGATCGCCGCCCACAGGATCGCCGAGAAGAACGGCTGCAGCACCACGACGCAGCCGGCGGCGACGCCGCCCAGCAGCAGCCCCATCATGATCCGCTCGGCCATCACGAACGGACCAGGCTCCGCGGGCGCGGCCAGGGTCGCGCGATGAACGCCCGATCATGCGGTGAGCTTGAAATCATCATGACGGCGAAATCGTTATAGCCAATCGGCGCCCTTCGGCTGTATCGTTAGTTTTGTGTTAAACTCTCATCCTGAAGCGTCGTTATCTCGTCAGTTCGGGTAGGACATCCCCATGCGCCTCAACGAAATCGGCCAGCAACTGCGTGCCTACCGCGTTGAATCCGGAATGCGTGCCGAGGAAATCGCGGCCCGCCTCGGCGTGTCGCGGGCGGCATTGTATCGCTACGAGAAGGGCGAAGTCATCAAGCTGGACACGGTCCAGCGCCTGGCGGAGCTGCTCAAGATCTCGCCGCTGTCGCTGCTCGGCATTGGTGTCGAGTACTACAGCCGCTCGGTGGGCTTCTTCGAGCGGCTGCGTCAGGTCGAGGAGACCGCCGACCAGATCCTCCAGGTCGGGCTGCCGCTGTGCTACCTGACGACCTCGGACTCCTTCGACCTCGCGCTGACCGAAAGCCTGTTCCAGGCCGCGGACCTGGCTGGCGCCGACGCCGCCGCCGCGCGTGCGGTCGCCGAGCAGGTGCTGGGCATCCTGTCCGCCCGCAAGCGGAGCTACCAGTCGCGTCGTCCGGGCATCATCGCCATCCTGCCCGAGCAGGCGCTGCAGCAGCTCCTGCGCGACGGCATCTGCGCCGGGTTGAAGCTGGACGAGCCGCTGCGCCGCCGGGCCCGCGCGATCGCCGCCGCCGAGGTCGAGCAGGTCGCCAACCTGCTGGAAACCGAGCCGATGGGGTTGCAGTTCAGCCTGCTCGCCGAGACGTCGCCGACCACGAGCTGCGTCCTGCTGCGCCAGCGCGATCGCGCCACCCTGGCGGTCAACCCGTTCCGCAGCGACTCGAGCTGCACGGTTCCCACCGGCGTCGCCATGGTCACGGGTGCGCCGGAAGCGGTGGCGACCCACCAGCGGGTGATCGAGGGGATGTGGCGCGACTCGATCAAGGGCAAGGCCGCGGCCGAACGGGTGCGGGCCCTGCTTGCGGCGCATCGCGTCCAGTGATCTAGACTTGCCCTCCGCGCCGGGCTGCCCGGCGTCAGCAGAACCGGGCCGGGTCACGCCGCCGCGTGACCGGCCGGGCCGGGAGGGTTGCCGCATGGATCCGCTCATCTCGACGGTTGAACTGGACTTGGCTCTCCGCACGCGGTCCGGCGACGGCCTCGTCGTGCTCGACGCCACCACCCTGCTGCCGGGCGAGCGGTTCGACCCGCGGGACGCGTTCGCGCAGGCGCACCTTCCCGGCGCGCGTTTCCTGGACCTCGACGCGTTCTCCGATCCGGAAGGCGACCTGCCGCACATGGTGCCGAGCCAGGGACGGTTCGCCCGCCTGGCCTCCGCGCTCGGCGTGTCCAACGACACCGAGGTGATCCTCTACGACCAGACCGGGGTGGCGTCGGCCGCGCGCGCCTGGTGGCTGTTCGGGCTGTTCGGCCACGACCGGGTGCGCGTGCTCGACGGCGGGCTGCCGTGCTGGCGCGAGGAAGGGCGCGCGCTGGAGCGGGGCGAGCCGGCACCGGCGGCGGGCCAGCGTTACGTGCCGGCATTCCGGGCCCGTCGCCTGGTTGGCCTCGGCGACGTGGCGGAGCTGTCGCGCGATGCCGGGGTCCGCCTGCTGGACGCACGCAGCCGCGGCCGGTTCGAGGGCAGCGTGCCGGAACCGCGGGCGGGCCTTCCCGGCGGCCACATCCCGGGCGCGGTCAGCCTGCCGTTCGGCGAGCTGCTGACCGCGGAACACCGCTTCCTGCCGCTGGACGCGTTGCGCGCGCGCTTTGCCGCCGCCGGGGTGGGCGAGGGCGATCCGGTGATCACCACATGCGGCTCCGGCCTGACCGCGTCGGTGTTGTCGCTGGGGCTCGCGGTGGCCGGTCACGGGCCCGGCGCGCTGTATGACGGCTCCTGGACCGAATGGGCGCAGGCAGGGGTGCCGCGCGAAACCGGAGCCGGCCGATGAGCGAGCCACCAGGGATGCCGAAGGACGGCCTCGACGACCTGCCGGTGCCCGACGACGGCTGGTCCGACCTGACCGCGAAGATGGTGCGGCTCGGGCGCCCGTCCGGCACCGAGCCCGGCTTCGTCAACCCGCCGGTGTGGCGCGGCTCCACGGTCCTGTACGAGAGCATGGACGCGATGCGCGCGCGGTCGGCGCAACGCTACGAGCACGCGCTGATCTACGGCGCGATGGGCGGCCCGACCCAGTCCTTGCTGGAGGAGGCGATCGCCGCGATCGAGGGCGGACGGCATACCCAGGTGGTGTCGTCGGGGCTGGCCGCTTGCACCACGCCGCTGCTCGCCTTTCTCGGCGCCGGCGGCCATTGCCTGATGCCGGACAGCGTGTATGGCCCGACCCGCCGCTTCTGCGACAGCATGCTGCGCCGGCTCGGCATCGAGACCACCTACTACGACCCGATGATCGAGGCGGACAGCCTGCACGCGCTGATGCGGCCCACCACCCAGGTGCTGTTCGCCGAAAGCCCCGGCAGCCACAGCTTCGAGGTGCAGGACGTGCCGATGCTGGCGCGTGTGGCGCACGAGCACGGCGCCAAGCTGATGCTGGACAACACCTGGGGCATACACGTGTTCCAGCCGTTCGAGCACGGCGTGGACGTGTCGATCCAGGCCCTGACCAAGTATCCCGCCGGGCATGCCGACGCGGTGCTGGGGGCCGTGACCGTGGTCGACCAGGGGGACTGGGTGGTGCTGCGCGACTCGGTGGTGCAGCTCGGCCAGTACGCGTCGCCGGACGAGTGCTGGCTCACGTTGCGCGGCTTGCGCACCATGGGGGTGCGGCTGGAGCGGCAGTCGCGATCGGCGTTGATCGTGGCGCGCTGGCTGCAGGGACGGCCGGAGGTCACACGCGTGCTGCACCCGGCGCTGCCGGAGTGCCCAGGCCATGCGTATTGGACTCGCGACTTCCGGGGTGCGGCCAGCCTGTTCGGCGTGGTGTTCAGCGACCGGTACACCGCCGCGGCGGTCGAGGATATGGTCGCGGCGCTGGGGGTGTTCGGGCTCGGCGCGTCCTGGGGCGGCTACGAGAGCCTGGTGCTGCCGACCACCGGCATCGTCAGCCGAACCGCGGCGCGGGCGACGCCGACCGAGCCAGGGCCGGCGCTCCGGCTGCATATCGGGTTGGAAGCGCCAGAGGAGCTGATCGCCGACCTCGAAGGGGGCCTCGCCGTGCTCCGCGCCGCCTCGGCCTGAGGCGGCGCGGCTCCAGCGTTCCTAGTGGTTTTTGCCGCGGCCGGTGGCCGCCTGCAACGCGTCGATCCGCTTGGAGGCTTCCCCCTTGCTCAGGGTCTCGTCGAACGGCTCGCCGGCCTCCTCGGACAAGGTCTTGAGGTAGGAGGCCTGGGCGCCGGTCATGGTTTCCTTGCCGGTGGTCCAGTCGTCGGGGTTCTTGACGGTGTTCGAGGGAACGTCCTGCTCGTCCACCGCGTCGGTCTTCGGGTTTGTGCTCATGACGGTGGCAACGACGAGGTACCTGTTTTGTTCCGGCGGTCACCGAAACGTCAAGCGTGGGTCCGGCGTCGGTAGACCAGCGCCTCGGCGACGTGCGGGCGCTGCACCGCCTCGCACCCCTCGAGGTCGGCGATGGTGCGCGATACCCGCAGCAGGCGGGTGAAGCCACGCGCCGAGAGATGCAGCCGGTCCCCGGCCTGCTCGCTGAGCACGCGGGCCTCCTCGCTCAGGACGAACTGCTCGGGCGCGCTTTCGGCGTTGCAAAGCCCATCCTGCCGCCGGTGCTGCCGGGCGCGGCTACAGGCGATCCGCGACGCGACGTCGCAGCTCCGCTCGCCCGCCGGTGCCCGCGCGATCTCGGAGGGCGTTACCGGGCGCATCTCCACGGTGAGGTCGATGCGGTCGAGCATCGGCCCGCTGATCTTGGCCATGTACTCCTCGCCGCAGCGCGGCGCGCGGCGGCACTCGCGTCCCGGATCGCCAAGATGGCCGCAGCGGCAGGGGTTCATCGCCGCCACCAGCTGGAACCGGGCCGGGTAGGTGTGGTGCCCGGCGGCGCGGGCGACGGTGGTGCGTCCGGTCTCGATCGGCGCGCGCAGCGCTTCCAGCGACTGGCGCGGCAGTTCCGGCATCTCGTCCAGGAACAGCACGCCGCGATGCGCCAGGCTGACCTCGCCGGGCTTGGCGCGTGGGCCACCGCCGACGATCGCCGCCTGGCTCGCCGAATGGTGCGGCTCGCGGAACGGCGGGCGGGTCACCAGCTTGCCGTCCTCGAGCAGGCCGGCGATGCTGTGGATGGTGGACACCTCCAGCGCCTCCTTGGGCGACAGGTCGGGCAGCAGGCCGGGCAGCCGCGCTGCCAGCATCGACTTGCCGGCCCCCGGCGGACCCACCAGCATCAGGCTGTGGCCGCCGGCGGCGGCGATCTCCAGCGCCCGCTTGGCGGTCTCCATGCCTTTGACCTCGGCCAGGTCCGGACAAGGACCGCGATCCGCCACGCCCGGGGGCACCGGCGGCTCCAGCACCTGCACGCCGCGGAAGTGGTTGACCAGCGACAGCAGGTCCGGCGTCGCCAGCACTTCGATCCGCCCGGCCCAGGCGGCCTCGCCGCCCTGGCCTTGCGCGCAGATCAGCCCGAGATCCTGCGCCGAGGCGCCCATTGCCGCCGGCAGCACGCCGCTGACCGGGTTGACCCGGCCATCCAGCGACAGCTCGCCGATGGCGGCAAAGGCCGCCACCTCCAGGCGCGGCAGCACCTCCATCGCCGCCAGCACCGCCAGCGCGATGGCGAGGTCGAAGTGGCTGCCCTCCTTCTGCAGGTCGGCGGGGGCGAGGTTGATCAGCACCCGCTTGGGCGGCAGCGCCAATCCCATGGAGGTCAGCGCGGCCCGCACCCGTTCCCGCGCCTCGCCCACCGCTTTGTCGGCCAGGCCCACGATCAGGAAGGCGGGCAGGCCGTTGGAGATCTGCACCTGGACTTCGACCGGGACCGCGTCGATGCCGGAGAAGGCGAAACTCTGGACGCAGGCGATGGTCATGCGGCGGCTCCATTCTGGATGCGCGAGCATGACCGGGTTGGTGTTGAGGCTTGATTAAGACCAGGCGTCGGTTGGTCGGGAAGAAGGCCAAGGGCTTCGCCCCTGGACCCCATGAAGGGCGGAGCCCTTCAAACCCAATTCCCTAAGTAAAAGGGGTCTGGGGCCTGAGGCCCCAGCGGGTCCAGGGCAGAGCCCTGGCCCTCTTTCGCCGCCCGGGCGAGCCGGCGGCGCTACCGCTGGTATAGCAGCCGCGCCCGGATGGTGCCGTCCAGCGCGCGCAGCCGGGTCAGGATCGCTACGTCGTCGCTGCGGTCGCTTTCCGCCTCGACCACCACGTAGCCGAGTTGGCCGTCGGTCTGCAGGAACTGGGCGGCGATGTTGATGCCGGCCTCGGAGAAGATCTCGTTGATCCGGCGCAGGATGCCGGGCGTGTTGCGGTGGACGTGCATGAAGCGGGTGCCGCGCGGGCGCGGCGGCAACTGCACCTGGGGGAAGTTGACCGCGCCCAGCGTGGCGCCGATGTCGCTGTACTCGACCAGCCTGGCCGCCACCTCGACCCCGATCCGCTCCTGCGCTTCGGCGGTGGAGCCGCCGACATGCGGGGTCAGGATGACGTTGTCGCGGCCTTGCAGCGGCGAGGCGAAGCGTTGGGCGTTGCTGCCCGGCTCGTGCGGGAACACGTCGATCGCGGCCCCCAGGACGTGGCGGTCGTCGAGTGCGGCCGCCAGCGCGTGCAGGTCGATCAGGTTGCCGCGCGCGTTGTTGAGCAGGAACGAGCCCGGCTTCATGGCCCGTATCTCGGCCTCGCCGATCAGCCCGTCGGTCTCCGGGGTCTGCGGCACGTGCAGGCTGACCACGTCGCTCCGGCCGAGCAGCTCGTGCAGCGAGGCCACCGCGTGGGCGTTGCCGTGGCCGAGCTTGGCGACGGTGTCGTGGTAGAGGACGTTCATGCCGAACCCCTCGGCCAGCACCGAGAGCTGGCTGCCGATGCTGCCGTAGCCGACGATGCCCAGCGTCTTGCCGCGCACCTCCCAGCTATCGGCGGCCGACTTGTCCCAGCCGCCGGCATGGGCGGCGACCGACTTGGGGAAGATGCGGCGCAGCAGCATCACGATCTCGCCCATCACCAGCTCGGCGACGCTGCGCGTGTTGCCGTAGGGCGCGTTGAACACCGGGATGCCCCGGCTCGTGGCGGCGTCGAGCGCCACCTGGTTGGTGCCGATGCAGAAGCAGCCGATCGCGATCAGCTTGTCCGCGCCAGCGATTATGTCGGCGGTGAGCTGCGTGCGCGAGCGGATGCCGACCACGTGCACGCCCTCGAGCGCACGCGCCAGCGCCTCGCCGTCCAGCGCGCCGGGATGCCGGGTGACGGACGCGTAGCCGCTCGCCGCCAGCAGCGCCACGGCGCTCTCGTGCACGCCCTCGAGCAGCAGGATGCGGATGCGGTTCTTGGACAGGGACAAGGAATTGACCATGACCTGCTCTAGAGCAAACCGGACGCCGCGTGTAGCGCGGGGCCGCATAACGGCCTCGTGTCCTGCGCCTGACTTTCGTTTGAAATCGATCGACAAGCGGACCGACCGGAGCGGGAAGCGAGCGTCCGGCGACCACCTGGATCAGGTCACGAGCGGGTGCCGAGCCGGGCGCGGGCGGCGTCCAGCAGCCCGGGATCGCCCAGCGCCAGCACGCTGCCGTCGCTGTCCTCACGCAGCGGCCGGCCGGACCAGTCGGTGACGCGGCCGCCGGCGCCCTCGATCACCGGCACCAGCGCCGCCCAGTCCCACGGCTTCATGTGGCACTCGGCGATCACGTCGATCTGTCCCAGCGCCAGCAGCCCGTAGGCGTAGCAGTCGCCGCCCCAGGAAACGCGCCGCACGGCCTGCGCCAGGGCGTCGAAGCCGGGACGATGGGCCGCGTCCATCATCGCCGGGTCGGTGCAGGACAGCTCGGCCTGGTCCAGAGCGCGGCAGGAGCGGGCGAGGGGGCTGCCGCCGAACGGGCCGTTGAACCGGGTGGGCCGGCCGGCGATGCCTGTCCAGCGCTCGCCCGTGACCGGCTGGTCGATCACGCCGAGGATCGGCACGCCGTCGGCCAGCAGGCCGACCAGCACGCCGAAGGTGGGGCGGCCGGTGATGAAGGCGCGGGTGCCGTCGATCGGGTCCAGCACCCAGCGCAGGCGCGCCTCCGGCCGGTCGAGCCCGAACTCCTCGCCGAGCACGCCCGCCTCGGGCATGCGCTGCGACAGCACCGCGCGCATCGCCAGCTCCGCGGTGCGGTCGGCGACTGTCACCGGGGTCTGGTCGCCCTTCAGCTCCACCCCGAGACCGGGGCCGGTGCGGAAGAACGGACGGATCGCGCTGCCGGCGACGTCGACGGCGGCGTGGGCGGCGGCCACGGCGCGGGCGAGCAGGGCGGGATCCGGCGTCACGGGTGGTTCGACAGCGAGCGCAGGTAGGCGATCACGGCGGCGCGCTGCGTGTCGTCGGCGATGCCGGCGAACCCCATCTTGGTGCCGGGCGCGAAGTGGCGCGGGTTACGCAGCCAGTCGTCCAGCGACGCGACGGTCCAGTTGCCGCCATGGCCGGACAAGGCGGCGGAGTAGGTGTAGTCGGGAGCCTTGGCGATCGGCCGGCCGAACACGCCGTACAGCGCCGGGCCGATCATCGCGCTGCCGCCCTTGTCGAAGGAATGGCAGGCGCTGCACTGCGCGTCGGCGGTGGCGGCACCCGCCTTGGGATCGGCGGAGGCCACCAGTGCCTCGACGCCGCCTGCCGCCGGAGCGGGCGCCGCCGCGGCGGCCGACGCCGGGGTAGGCGAGCCCGGGGCGGGTGATGGAGGAGCAGCCGTCTCCAAGGTGGTTGCCGAGGTAGCCGGCGCGGGAGAAGCGGGCGACGTCGGGCTCACTGCTGCCGGAGTAGGTGACGAAGGGACGGGCGCTGCCGGGGCGGGTGATGAAGGGGCGGGCGACGCCGAGGCAGCCGTCGCCAAGCTGGCCGTCGTCGGGGTCGCCGCCGCGGGAGAAGCGGGCGACGTCGGACTCGCTGCCGTTGGAGCAGGTGACGGAGGGGCAGGCGACGCCGAAGCAGCCGCCGCCGAGGTGGCTGCCGGGGTAGCCGCCGTCTGGGCAGCCGCCGCAGCAGCGGATGACGTGCGGGTAGTTGCCGCCGGAGCAGGCGACGGGAGAACAGCCGCCGCTGGGGTCGGCGGGGACGGGGTGGCCGGTGCCTTGTCCGACAGGCTGACCAGGTAGGCGACCACGTCGGCCCGCGCTGCGCCGTCGTTGATGCCGGCGAAGCCCATCTTGGTGCCAGGCGCGAAGCCCTGCGGCTTGGTCAGCCAGGCGTCGAGCCGTGCCGGGGTCCACCGTCCGCCGGCCTGCTTCAGCGCCGTGGAATACTCGTAGTCCGCCGCCGCGGCGACCGCACGGCCCGCTACGCCGAACAGGTTCGGCCCGACCTGCGCGGCACCCCCCTTGTCGAAGCCGTGGCAGGCCGAACACAGCTCGCCGGCAAGCTGGCCGCCATGCGCGGCGGAGGCCCGGGCCAGACGCGCGTTTATCGAGGGGCCGGGCGCCGCGGCGTCCGGCTCCAGACCCGCGATCGGGAAGGCCGGACGCGCCGGACGGCGATCGGGCACCAGCAGGATCGCGGCCAGCACCGACCCGCCCAGCGCCAGCGCCGCGCACAGCCCTGCCGCTGCGATCTTGTTGAGCTCGATGCTGTCCATGCGGATCCGTGGGCCCAGGCCCGGCGCCGGCCGGGCGGCGGCCGCGTTCGGGCGATTTCTTGCGGTGCGCGCGAGCCTATGGGATGCAGCCCGGCGGAACAACCCGGACCGGCCGATGCTCTTTCCCGACCCGCCCAACCAGCCCGACGCGTCCGGCGGCGCGATCGCGTTCCAGGGGCAGCGCGGCGCGTATTCCGACCTCGCCTGCCGCACTGCCTATCCCGGACGCCGTACGGTGCCGTGCCCGACCTTCGCCGACGCGATCGAGGCGGTGCATGACGGCCGCGCGGCGCTCGCCATGCTGGCCTGCGAGAACAGCCTGGCCGGGCGGGTGCCGGACATCCACGCGCTGCTGCCGGGCTCCGGGCTGCACATCGTCGCCGAGCATTTCCAGCGGGTCGAGCACTGCCTGCTCGGCGTGCCCGGCAGCACCGTAGCCGGCGTGCGGCGCCTGCACACCCATCCGGTGGCGCTGGGACAAGTGCGTCGGCTGGTCGCGGAGCTAGGCGCGGAGCCGGTGACGCAGTCCGACACCGCGGGTGCGGCTTCCCTGGTCGCCGGCTGGAACCGCCCCGAGGACGCGGCGGTCGCCTCGGAGCTGGCCGCCGAGCTGCACGGGCTGGTGGTGCTGCGTCGCAACGTCGAGGACGAGCCGCACAACACCACCCGCTTCTACGTCACCGCCCGCGACACCGCGATCCCGCCGCCCGGCCCGGGGATCATGACGCCCGGGGTCATGACCACGGTGCTGTTCCGGGTCAGGAACGTGCCGGCGGCGCTCTACAAGGCGCTGGGCGGGTTCGCCACCAACGGGGTCAACATGACCCGGCTGGAAAGCTACATGGAAGGGGGCGTGTTCTCGGCGACGCAGTTCCTGCTCGACGTCGAGGGCCATCCGGAGGATGTGGGCCTGGCGCACGCGCTGGAGGAGCTCGGCTTCTTTTCCGACCAGGTGCGCATTCTCGGCACCTACCCGCGCTCGCCCTTCCGCGGCTGAGAGCCCGTCCGAGAATGCGCTGTGCCGGCGATCCGACGTGCCCGCCTGCGCTTCCGTTGCTCACGGCCGGACGGCCGCTCCGCTACGGTTCTCGACGGACACGCCGGGCACGTCCCGCCGCTGGCGCGGCGGAACGCTCTCGCTCGGCACACCCCATTCTCGAACGGGCTCTGGCGGGCTCTGGGCGCCGGCCGGGGATCGCGCCCTGGCCAGCGGCGTCGCTGGGCTACTTCTGATAACCGGCTTGGCGCATGGTCCGGTTGGTGGTCGCCTCGGCCGAGCTGAGCGCCTGGTCCACGCCGGTGGAGCCGGTCAGGGTGGCGGCGACGGTCTGGCCGACCTGCGTCCCGATCGCCTGGAACTCGGGGATGTCGACGAACTGCGCGCCGACATAGGGGCGCGGGTTCCTGGTCTGGCCGGTCGGGTTGGAGTTCTGGATCGCCTGCACCACGAAGTCCGCGAACGGCGCCACCTGCTTGTACTCGGGCGCCGCGGCGGCGGACAGGCGGGTTCCCGGCGGGATGTTCACCCAGCCGTCGGTCTTCGCCACCAGGTCGATGTACTCCTTCGAGGTCGCCCAGGTGATGAAGGTCTTGGCCGCGTCGATGTGCTGCGACGAGGTTGGGATCGCCAGGTTCCACGACCACAGCCAGGTCGGGCCGCCCGCGAACGAGCCGGACGGGATCGCGGCGAAGCCCACGTTGTCGGCCACCTGGCTCTGCTTCTTGTCGTATAGCGTGCCGGCGGCGCTGGTGGCGTCGATCCACATCCCGCAGTGGCCGGACGAGAACAGCGCCAGGTTCTCGTTGAACCCGTTGGAGCTGACGCCGGGCGGGCCGTCCGCCTTCAGGATGCCGTCATAGTAGGTCAGCGCCTCCCGCCAGGCCGGGGTGTTGAGCGTCGCCTTCCAGCTATTGTCGAACCATTGCCCGCCCATCGCCGTCACCAGGGTGGCGAAATACGCCATGTTCTCGCCCCAGCCCGGCTTGCCGCGCAGGCACATGCCGTAGACCTGGTTGTTCTTGTCGGTGAGCTTGTCGGCGAACTGGCGGATCTGGTCGTAGGAGGGCTGGGCCGGCATGGTCAGGCCGGCCTTGGCGAACAGGTCCTTGCGGTAGAATGTCATCGCGCTTTCGGCATAGAACGGCAGCGCGTAGATGTGGTCCTGGTAGCTGATCCCGGCGCGCACCGGCGGGATGATGTCGTCCACCGCGTAGCTCGCCGGCAGGTTGTCGAACGCGTGCAGCCAGTTGCGCTTGGCCCAGAGCGGCACCTCGTAGTTGCCGATGGTCAGGATGTCGAACTGGCCGCCATGGGTGGCGATGTCGGTGGTGACGCGCTGGCGCAGCGTGTTCTCCTCCAGCACCACCCAGCGCAGGTGGATGTCGGGATGCTCGCGCTCGAAGGTCGGCGAGAGCTTCTGCATCTCGATCATCTGCACGTTGTTGACCGTGGCGATGGTCAGCGTGGTGTCGGCCTGCGCCGCGCCCGCGCCGAGGGCCACGGCAGCCGCCGTGGCCGCCAGCCAATGCTTCAGTGTCGTCATGGAGTCGGATCCTCCCTGGGTCCTGGTTCTTGTTGTAGCGTCTCGGGGCGGCGGGAACGGTTGATCCGTTCTCGAACCGGCCGCACGGCGGAACAATCAGTTCATCCAGTTGCCGCCGTCAATGTTGTAGCACTGCGACACGATGTAGTCGGCATCCGCGCTGGCCAGGAACGTCGCCAGGCCGCCGATCTCGTCGGGGCGCGCCATGCGGCCGAACGGCACCGCGGCACCCACGATCCGCTTCTTCTCGCCGGGCTGGAGGTTCTCGTGGCGGGCGAAGCTCGCGTCCACGTGGTCCCAGTGCTCGTTGTCCACCACGCCGGGCGCGATCGCGTTCACGTTGATGCCGTGGCGGATCAGGTCGAGCCCGGTGCTCTGGGTCAGGCTGATCACCGCCGCCTTGCTGGAACAGTACACCGCCACCAGCGGCTCGCCGCGCCGCCCGGCCTGGGAGGCGAAGTTGATGATCTTTCCGGCCGCACCCCCATCCGCCGGGCGACCCTGCGCGATCATCTGCTTCGCCGCCGCCTGCGTGGTGAACAGCAGTCCTTCCACGTTCACCGCGTAGACGCGGCGGTAGCTTTCCCGGGTGATCTCCACTGTGGGCGCCATGTCGAAGATGCCGGCGTTGTTGACCAGGATGTCCAGCCGCCGGTGCGACGCGACCACGCCGGCCACCATGGCGTCGATCGAATCCTGCCGCGTCACGTCGAACGCCATGCCGGTGCAGGCGCCGCCGATCTCCGCCGCCGCCGCCCGGGCGCCGGCCTCGTTCAGGTCGGCGATCACCACGGTGGCCCCTTCCGCCACGTAGCGCGCGGCGATCGCCTTGCCGATGCCGCGCGCCGCTCCGGTGATCACCGCCACCTTGTTGTCCAGCTTGCCCATGTCCCCGTTCGCTCCTTGAGTTCCGCCGGCCCGCCGATGGTCAGCCGGCGCAGGCCCTGCCGTAGGTCCGCAGCACGTCGCGCACCGCCTCGACCAGCAGCGCCCGCGCGTCCGGCTTCAGCAGGCCGGCCATCACCCGCTCGTACAGCCGTGGCAGGTACTGGCTGACCAGCGTTTCCGGCAGCACCAGACCGTCGAGCCGGCGTATCAGCGCTGCGGTGGCCGCGGTCGCTTCGGGCTCCGGCCAGTAGTAGCGGATGCGGTCGCTGTAGCTGTAGTGGCGCAGCACGCGCTGGGTGTCGGGCGGGCCCGGATAATGCGTCCGCCAGTGCCGCGGCTCCGCCAGCATCAGCGCCTCCATCTGCTCCGGCAGGCGCGCAGCGCCCGGCCGCAGCGCGGCTGCGATCGCGTCCAGCCCGTACAGCGCCTCGCGCAGGGCGAAGGTCAGGCCGGGCCCCACCTTCAGGATCGGGAACCCGTCCCGCACCAGACGGCGCAGCGCTCCTTCCGGCTGGTAGTCGGTGGAATGCGCTTCGAACACCAGGCCGGGCAGGCGGTCGAGGGCGGCGGACAGCGCCTGCGCGGCGTCGGGCTTGTACACCGCGACGGCCTCGTGCCCGAACTCGACGCCCGGCTGCACCACCAGGGCGATCACTCGGTCCCAGGCGCCGTCGGCGACGCCGCGAAACGCCGCCTCGTGCACCGCGTGGGTGGCCAGCGCCGCCTCCGGGGCGGTCGGCCGCAGGTGGTCGAGCCCCTCGGTGGCGCCGCCGGGCGTCGGCACCTCGGTGCCGATCACGTAGACCGCCCGGCCGGGTGCTGCGTCCTCCGCGCGCGCGGCCAGCTGCGCCGCCCGTTCCGCGGTGACGCGGTCGTCCAGCGCCGCCGGCTCGCCAGCGCAGCCCATGCTGCAGTCGAGGTGCAGCTTGC
This sequence comes from Lichenicola sp., assembly GCA_965198655.1. Lineage (GTDB taxonomy): Bacteria > Pseudomonadota > Alphaproteobacteria > Acetobacterales > Acetobacteraceae > Lichenicola. The sequence goes on from OZ240668.1 coordinate 1,425,906, forward strand.
CGTAGCCCGCAGCGGCATAGGCGGCGATCATGTCGCCGGCGCGGCGCGTAGCCTCGGCGGCGGGGAGGTGCCTCCACGGGTTGGGCCCGAGATGGTCGCCGCCCAGGATGATCCGCTGTGTCGGGAAGCCGACGCGGTCCGCGATGTCGAGGACGAATCGACGGAACCCCTCCGGAGTCATGCCGGTGTAGCCGCCCTCCTGGTTGACCTGGTTGCAGGTGGCCTCGATCAGCGCGTCCGCGCCGTCGTCCCCGGCCTGCAGCAGGGCCGCCTCGATCACCAGCGGGTGTGCCGAGCACACCGAGGTGATGCCCCGCGGCCGGCCTTCCGCCCGGTACCCGGCGAGCCGCGACAGGATCGTGTCCATGCAGGTAGCCCTTTCAGCGGATGGTGTAGCCGCCATCGATCGGCAGGTTGGCGCCGTTGATCATCGCCGCGGCGCCGCTGGCCAGGAACAGCACGCCGAGCGCCACCTCCTCCGGCTCGGCGAAGCGCCGGGTCGGGATGTCGGCCTTCGCCCGCTCGCCTTTCTCGCCGGCCCAGCCGACCAGCGCCATCGGCGAGTTGACCACGGTGGGCGAGACGCAGTTGACTGTGATCCCGCGCGGGCCCCACTCGATCGCCATGCAGCGCGCCATGCCGAGCAGGCCGGTCTTTGCGGCGCAGTAGGCGGTGTGCTGATCCAGTCCCACCACCGCCGCCTGCGAGGCGATGAACACCACCCGGCCATGGCCGCGCGCCAGCATGTGCGGCGCCACGGTGCGGGTGACGAGGTACTGGGCGCTGAGGTTGATCGACACGACCTTGTTCCAGTCGGCGGTCGGGATGTCCTCGGCCGGCCCTACGTGCCCGATGCCGGCGTTGTTCACCAGCACGTCGATCCGGCCGAACGCCGCGACGACGGCATCCACCGTGTCGGCCACCTCCCGCTCGACGGAAAGGTCCAGCACGAAGCCGCGGGCGGTTCCGCCATGCCGCTCGGCTACCGCCTGCACGGATGGATCGCGGTCCAGCAGCGCCAGCCGCGCGCCGCGCTCGGCGAATGCCGACGCCAGGGACTGGCCGATCCCGCCGGCCGCACCGGTGATGACCACGACGCGGTCCCGCAGGTCGAACGCGGTGGTGAAGTCCAGTGCCGGCATGGACGAGAACTCCTCAGTTCCGGGCCACGATCAGGGCGTCGAGCTCGAGGAACGTGGAGGTGCCCTCCATCGGCCCGCGACGCCCGACCGCCAGGGCGCCGCTGGCGTTGGCGTAGCGCAGGCTGTCGGGAACGCTGCGCCCCTGCTGCCGGCAGGTGACGAAGGTGGCGCCGAAGCAGTCCCCGGCGCCGGTGGGATCGATCTCGGTCGCGGCGAAGGCGGGCATGTGGAGGGCGTGCGCGCGGTCGTGGAAGCTGGCGCCCTCCCTGCCGCGCTTGACCACGATGGCGGACACGCCGAGGTCCAGGATCTCGGCGATGGCGCCTTCTTCCGTGACCGCCTTCGTGAGCAGCGTCAGCTCCGGCCCGCTCGGCATGAACAGGTCGCAGCAACGCAGCATCATCTCCAGGGCGTCGCGCATCCCCGGCAGGGCCAGCATCTCCTTGCGCCCGTTCGGATCGAACGAGATCGTGCCGCCCTGGGACTTCACCTGTTCCGCCGCCCGCCTCGCCGCGTCGATCAGTTCGGGGGAGAACAGGGACGAGCCCATGACGTGAAGGTGCGCGCATTCCGAGAGCAGGCGCTCGCCCTCGGCGGCGATCCGGGTCTGGCCGCAGGCGCTGTGCCTGATGTTGAACACGAAGTCGCGCTCGCCGTCGTGGCGATAGCGCACGAAGGCGCTGCCGGTGACGTGGTCGGGGTGCACGCGGACCGCGCTGACATCCACGCCGTCGCGGTGGAGGCGCTCGACGGTCAGCCGCCCGAAATCGTCGTCGCCGACCGCGGCGATCAGGCCGGCGGGGTGGCCGAGCCTGGCCACCTGGTCGATGAAGATGGCGGGGGCTCCGGACGGGAACGGCCCCCGCAGCGCCAGCGGCTCGCGGAAGCCGCGGCCGGGCTGCTCCGCCATGATCTCGACCACGATCTCGCCGAGGGCGACGATGCGGCCCGGGGTGGACGGGTTGGGCAGTGCCGGCATGCAGCGCGTCCTTCTTCGTGCCGGCATGGCGCGTCCGGGCCCGTCGCCTGCTGCCGTCGGTTCGGGCGCTCCCGCCTGGGTGCGGCCCGGCCGTCGGCGTGCCCGCGCGTCGACGGGGCGGAACGGGGTGCCGTCCGGGTCTCCCTACACGCCGGCACACGCAGCGGCAACGGGGGCTCGGTCCGCTCGTTCGTGAGGCTTGCGCAACGTCCGGCTTGGCCGCACGGTGGTCCTCGGGACTGCTGGACCGATCGCCGGGCGGGCTCGCAGCGGGTTCGTTCATCGGGGCCGGCAAGGACCATGCACCAGCGCAGGCAGGAATGTGCCTGCGGGGCTAAAATAGTATCGATTCTCTGCAACACAGGTGAGGTGGACGGCCTTGCGGCGCATTAAGCTGCCGTCCAACGATAAACCCACGCCTCGAGCGTCGGGGCGGGATGGGACGGAAGGGAGCAGGCGAATGTCCTGGTACCGGTGGGATTGCCGGCATGATGGCGCGCTCGCGGCGACGAGACCGTGACGGGACATGGCCTGTCCTGAGCTCGAGGTCATCAACGTGCCGGCAAGCGATCCGTTCAGGATCTTCTCGCATGGCTACCCGTTCCACACGGTGCGCTGGCACTTCCACCCGGAGATCGAGATCCACCTGGTCACTGCGACGAGCGGACGCTTCTTCGTTGGCGACTACAGTGCCGGTTTCGCGCCCGGCAACCTGGTCATGACCGGGCCCAACCTTCCGCACAACTGGCTCAGCGACGTGTCGCCGGGCACCACGATCGAACAGCGCTGCGTCGTCCTGCAGTTCTCGACGGACTTCGCGGAGTCCTGTGCCAGCGTCTTCCCGAGCCTGGGCCTGGCCGAGCTGATGGATGCATCCAGACGGGGTCTGGAGTTCAACCCGGCCACCAGCGCCGCGGTCGAGGCGATCATGCGCGCCATGCTTTCCGGCGACCGGCTGTCGCGCCCGGGGCTGCTGTTGCAGATCCTGGAGTGCCTGGTGCGGGACCGGGACCGGCGCATGCTGGCCAGCGTCGGCTACCGTCCGAAGCCGATGCTGTACATGGCTCATCCACTCAACCACGTGCTTGAGCACATCGCCAACAGCCTCACCAGCGACCTGGACGAGGTCGAGCTGGCCCGGCTGAGCGGATACACGGCAAGCGCGTTCTCGCGGGCGTTCCACCGCCACACCGGAATGACGTTCACGTCCTACGTCACGGGCATGCGCGTCAACCTGGCGTGCAAGCTCCTGATGACCTCCGACCATCCTGTCACGGACATCTGCTTCGAGGCGGGCTTCAACAACGTTTCGAACTTCAACCGGCAGTTCCGGGCGCGGACGCAGACGACGCCGAGAACATTCAGGTTGCGTCACAGGCAGAACGCGACGAGCGTCGTTGGCCAGGCGAGTGCCGGCGAGTTCGTGAATGGCTGAGACCATCCAGCCGTTCATCCAACAACAATGAACAGGAGGAAGACATGCTGACGAACAACGCGAAGACCAGGTTCCGGACGGCTCTGCTGTCCACGCTGGTCGTTCCGCTTCTGGGAATGGTCCATCCCGCCCGGGCAGCGGACCTTGCCAACGTCAAGATCGCGTTCCTGATGCCCGACGAGGGATCGACCCGTTACGAGGACCATGACTTCCCCGGCTTCGCTGCCGAGATGAAGAAGCTTTGCCCGAGCTGCCGGGTGCTCTACCAGAACGCCAACGGCGACGTGTCCCGCCAGCAGCAGCAGTTCCATTCGGTGGTCTCGCAGGGCGCCAAGGCGATCGTGCTCGATCCGGTGGACTCCACGGCCGCCGCGTCCCTGGTGCACGAAGCCCAGAGCCAGGGCATCAAGATCATCGCCTATGACAGGCCCATCCCCACGATCCCCGCCGACTTCTACATCTCGTTCGACAACGAGAAGATCGGCAAGGTCATCGCGCAGTCCATGGTCGAGCACCTCAAAGCCGAGCATGTTCCGACAACCGGTGCCGGGGTCCTGGAGGTCAACGGCTCGCCGACCGACGCGGCGGCCGGCCTCATCAGGAAGGGGATCCACGAGGGCCTGGCCACGGGCGGCTACAAGACGCTGGCGGAATACGACACGCCGGAATGGCTGCCGCCGAAGGCGCAGCAATGGGCCGCGGGCCAGATCCTGCGGTTCGGAAAGAAGATCGTCGGGGTGGCCGCCGCCAACGATGGCACCGGGGGCGGCGTCGTCGCCGCCTTCAAGGCGGCAGGGGTCCAGCCGGTGCCGGCCGTGACCGGCAACGATGCCACCATCGCCGGGCTGCAGCTCATCATCGCCGGCGACCAGTACAACACGATCTCCAAGCCGAGCGAGATCGTCGCCGCGGCGGCCGCCAGGACCGCCATCGCCCTGTTGAACGGGGAGAAGCCGAACAGCAACACCACGCTCTTCAACACCCCCACCGACCTGTTCACGCCGACCCTGGTCACGGCGGCCAACCTCAAGACCGAGATCGTCGACAGGACGATCAATGGCCATCCCATCGAGGCCCCCGCCGTGCTGTGCACCGGCCGCTATGCCGACGGCTGCCGGAAGCTGGGCATCACGCCATGAGCCCAGGCGGGACCGTCGTCGGGCAGGGGGGCCACGGTCCGGGCGGCCACGAGCCGGGGGCCGTGGGCGCCGGCGAGCCGGTGCTCAGCCTGCGGAATATCTCCAAGCAGTTCGGCGCCGTCTCTGCGCTGGCCGACGTCGAGCTCGATGTCCACCCCGGCGAGGTGGTCGCACTTGTCGGCGACAACGGCGCCGGCAAGTCGACCCTGGTGAAGATCCTGGCAGGGGTGCACCAGCAGACAACGGGAACGATCAGGTTCGACGGCAAGGAGGTCACCCTTCCGGATCCCTCGGCCGCGCTGTCGCTGGGCGTCGCCACCGTGTTCCAGGATCTCGCACTGTGCGAGAACCTGGACGTGGTGGCGAACATCTTCCTGGGCAGGGAGCTGCGGTCGGCGGCGCTCGACGAGGTCGCCATGGAGGTGAGGGCCTGGACGCTGCTGCGCGAGCTTTCGGCCAAGATCCCGAGCGTCCGGGCCTCGGTCGCGTCGCTGTCCGGCGGGCAGCGGCAGACCGTGGCGATCGCCCGCTCGCTGCTGCTCGAGCCCAAGCTCATCCTCCTGGACGAGCCTACCGCAGCACTCGGCGTCGCCCAGACCGCGGAGGTGCTGGACCTGATCGAGCGCGTCCGTGACCGTGGCCTCGGGGTCATCATCGTCAGCCACAACATGGACGACGTCCGGGCGGTCGCGGACCGCATCGTCGTCCTCCGCCTCGGGCGGAACAACGGCGTCTTCTATCCCGACGTCAGCAACACCGAGCTCGTGGGCGCCATCACCGGCACGGCGGAGAACCCCGTTTCACGTCGTGCCGGCCGGCGGCCCGGTCAACACGCCACGAGCCCGGAGGCCAGGGCATGAGCGGTGCGAAGCTGATCGACCGCTCGGACGAGCGGCTGACCGCCGACGACAGCGTCGCGGGCGCGCTGCGCTCCTTCGTCGATCGGGTGCGCTCCGGCGACCTGGGCTCGCTGCCGGTGGTGGCCGGGCTCGTGATCATCTGCGTGGTGTTCGAGATCCTGAACGGGGTCTTCCTGTCGAGCAGCAACATCGTCAACCTGCTCTACGACAGCTCGACGATCGGCGTCATTTCCCTTGGCATCGTTTGCATCCTGATGGTGGGGGAGATCGACCTGTCGGTAGGCTCGGTCAGCGGCTTCGCCTCCGCCCTGGTCGGCATGATGTGGGTCAACCTGGGATGGCCGGTGCCGCTGGCCCTGCTCGCCGCGCTTGGCTGCGGCGCCCTGATGGGCTTCCTGTATGCCGCCCTGCTGAACCGGTTCGGCATGCCGAGCTTCATATCCACCCTGTCCGGACTGCTCGCGGTGCTCGGCCTCCAGCTCTACGTGCTGGGCCAGAGCGGCTCGATCAACCTGCCCTATGGCTCCGCCCTGGTGAGCTTCGGGCAGACGGCATTCATGCCGCCGGCCCTGGCCTATCTCACGGTGATCCTGTTCGGCGTCGTGCGGTTCGGACTGGGCGTGCGGCAGGCGCGTCGCCGTCAGGCAGCCAACCTGTCCTCGCGTCCGCTGCACATGGATGCGATGCGGGCGGGTCTTCTGACCCTCGTCCTTCTGGCCGCGGTCTTCTACCTCGACCGTGATCGCGGCGTTCCGTGGATGCTGTGCTTCTTCGTGGTTCTCGTGCTGGCGCTGGAGTATGCCCTGACCCGCACGCGTTGGGGTCGGTCCTTGAAGGCCGTCGGCGGCAACCGCGAGGCGGCTCGCCGCGCCGGCATCAACGTTCGCCGCATCTACACGAGCGCTTTCATGCTGTGCTCGATGTTCGCCGCCCTCGGCGGCGTGCTGACGGCGGCCCGGCTTGCCTCGGCCAGCCAGCAGGCGGGCACGGGCGACGTCAACCTGGATGCCATCGCCGCGGCGGTGATCGGCGGAACCAGCCTGTTCGGGGGACGCGGCAGCGCATACTCGGCCCTGCTCGGCATCATCGTCATTCAGGCGATCTCGAGCGGACTGACGCTGCTCGATCTGTCGTCGTCGTTTCGTTACATGATCACGGGTGCCGTGCTGGCCATAGCCGTCATCATCGACTCCCTTGCCCGACGCTCGCGTGTGTCGCACGGGCGCGCATGATCCTGGTCGATCCGCCGGACCAGGCGGGTGCCGACGGAGACCTAGCCGGAAACGGCATCCTGGCGTGGGCTTCCCCTGCGGGGGAGCCGCACGAGAATGAGGTTCAGCATGAATAACGACCTTGAAGGAAAGGTCGCGGCCGTCACGGGTGCCGCGTCCGGTATCGGGCTTGAATGTGCGAAGGCGATGCTCGCGGCCGGGGCGAAGGTCGTCCTTGTCGACGTGGCGGCCCAACGGCTGCAAGAGATCGTCGCGGAGCTTGGCCCGGCAGCGCTTCCGCTGCCGATCAACCTGACCGATCCCGCGAGCGTGGCCAGCATGATGCCACGGATCCTGGAGATGGCGGGCAAGCTCGACATCTTCCATGCCAATGCAGGGGCATACATCGGTGGCCCTGTTCTGGAGGGAGATCCCGACGCCTGGGACCGCATGCTCAACCTGAACGTCAACGCGGTGTTTCGCACGGTGCACGCCGTGCTGCCGCACATGGTCGAGCGCAAGACGGGCGACATCATCGTGACGAGTTCGGTCGCGGGCCTCGTCCCCGTGATCTGGGAGCCGATCTACACCGCCTCGAAGCACGCCGTGCAGGCGTTCATCCACACCGTGCGGCGGCAGGTCGCCCAGCACGGCATCCGCATGGGCGGCGTGGCACCCGGGCCGGTCGTGACCGCACTGCTCAAGGACTGGCCGAAGGCGAAGATGGACGAGGCACTGGCGTCCGGCAGCCTGATGCCGGCGGAGGAGGTCGCCGCCGCCGTCATGTTCATGCTGACGCGGCCGCGGACCATCACGATCCGCGACCTGGTGATCCTGCCCCAGAGCCTCGACATCTGAACGTCGATCAACTGCCGACCAGACGAGGATCACATGCCCTACCAGATCGACTTGAGTGGCCGTCGCGCCCTTGTCACAGGAGGAAGCCGGGGGATCGGGTTCGCCTGCGCCCGGTTGCTCGGCCAAGCCGGCGCCGAGGTCGTCATCGTCGGAAGAACCGAGACCGAGGGTCACAAGGCGCAGGCAGCCTTGACCGAAGCCGGCATTACCGCGCGGTTCGTCGGAATGGACGTGACGAACGAGGTAAGCGTGGTGACGACGTTTCGTGACCTGACGGCCGATGCCGGCTTCGACATCGTCGTGAACAATGCGGGAGTTGCGCGGCATCGCGACACGTTGGAGGCCGATATCGGGCACTGGAACGAGATCATCGATACGAACTACAAGGGCGTGTTCCTGTGCTGCCGCGAGGCGATCCGGCAGATGGTGGGACGCGGACGTGGCGGAGCCATCGTCAACATCGGCTCGATTTCCGGGATCATCTCCAACATTCCGCAGAACCAATCGGTCTACAACTCCTCCAAGGCCGCCGTGCATATGTTGACCAAGTCGCTTGCGAGCGAGTTCGCCGGGTCGGGCATCCGGGTCAATGCAGTGGCGCCCGGCTACGTGCGCACGGACATGACCAAGGGCGGCCTTGAGCATCCGGAGTGGGGCAAGGTGTGGCTCGACATGACGCCGATGCGCCGCGTTGGCGAGCCGGAGGAGATCGCGCAGGCGGTCTTGTTCCTTGCCTCGGACGCGTCGAGCTACATCACCGGCGAGGTTCTCACGATTGACGGTGGCTACACGCTGCGGTGAAGTGTGTTGCTCCTTCCAGATGATCTGGAAGCGTGGCTCGCGATAGCGGCCGTGGGAGATCCCGGAGGCCCTTGTCCATCCTTGGCGTCGGCAGCCTGAAGCGGATGGTTCGCCTTTCCGGGCCGGTTATCCGGAAGCGGACAGTCCGCTGACGTGACGAGCCTCGGACGTGGCGGATCCCCGCCCGCCCTTGGCGACCACCGGCTGGTGACGGCGATCCGGGTCCGGTCGCAGGCGCTGTGACTGATGTTGAACACGAAGTCGCGCTCGCCATCCGTGCGGTAGCACACGAAGGCGCTGTCCAGTCCCGTCGCCTGCTGCCGTCGGCTCGGGCGCTCCCGCCCGGGTGGGGCCCTGGCCGTCGGCGCGCCAGCGCGTCGACCCGGCGGAGCGGGGTGCCGTCCAGGTTTCCCCACACCCCTGCACACATAGCGGCAACGGGAGCCGCGCCCGCTCGTTCGTATGGCTTGCGCAACGTCCGGCTTGGCCGCACGTTGGTCCCCGGACTGCTGGACCGATTGCCGGGGAGGGGGGCGTTGCCGGGCTTCTGGTATCCTTACGACAGCTTCCAGGATGCGCGGGCGCGGGTGCGCGCGTTCGCCGACAAGGCGGTCGGCGCATCCTGCGGCGTCAGCTTCAGCGACGGCGCCCGCTTGTCGGTGCTGCGTCATCCGGCCGCGGCACCCAACGGCGCCCGCACGTGGCTGAACGTGCTGGTGCAGCACATCTCGGCACCGGCCCCGGTCCCGGCGCGATCGGGCGGCCTGCTCGGCAGCCTCAAGGGCTGGTTCTGGAAGGCGATGGAGATCGAGGGCCAGGCGGAGGTCGCGAACGCCCAGGCACAGATGGCGGCGTCGCAGGCGGTCGGCCGGGAGTTCCGCGATCGGGTCTGGGAGCCGACGCACGAGTTCTTGATCCGCCACAAGTTCGCCGCCGACACAGCCGGAATCGCGCTCGACACCGTGGGCGTGATCGCGGGTGGAATATTCCTGATCTTTGCGGCACCGGAGCTGATCGCTGCCGGTACGGTCGCCGCATCGGCCGGCTTGATCACTGGCGTGGCTGCGTCGCTAGGATCCTTCTTCCTATTCGGCGTTGACGGCTTCATCTATGGCGCGGACCTGACTGGTCACAGAGCCCGGGCGGCGAAGCTGGAGGACAACCGCATGATCCAGTGGGCTCGCATCGCTGCCACGGTTATGCTCCTACCGGACCTCTTGGTTGGGGGCACTCGTGCCCTCATGGAGATCGGCAAGCTTGCCAGCGAGGCGCAGGAGGCGAGACTCGCGGCGGCGGAAGCCGATGGTGCTGCGGTCGAAGCGCGTGCACGAGCTGCCAAGATCCGGAACCCTTGGCGTCACCCTGCCCCTTTGAATCGACGCCTGCACAAGGCAAAACTGTTGGAGCAGAAAAGGCAGGCGTTGCTGCGTGCGGCTGACGCAGCAACCGGCAGGATGGGAGTTGTCGCCACGCGCGACATCGGGCTTTTCCAAGGTGCTACGGTCGCGGGTACCGGACTGCTGACGGCAGCCCCACCGGGTGTGGTTCTCAGTCCTGTGCAGAAGAAGCGTGACGAAGACTATGAAAGGTCGCTGGCCCCGAAGGGCGGCATGCCGCGCGATGTACGCCTTGAATTGCGTGTCATGAGCTTCCTGGCAGCAGGAGCTTTCCGATGAAGCTTCTGGAACCGAGCCGACCGCCTGGATATGCGCCGCGCGGCACCTCTCTAGGCTTCTTTGGGCTTATGATGCTGTCCGGCGCGGTCCCGTTTGCAACGATGCAGAGCCTGCTGCCGGTGTTCAAGACGGCATTTGACCATTGGCTCGATTCGATACCGTTTCTGTTCGGCTGCGTGACCGCCTTCATCATCCTCTGCGTGCTGAACCTGCACAAGCGCCGCCTCTGGTTCATCTATCTGATGTTCATCAGTGGGTGCCTGTTGCTAGCTTCCTATACGATGGGTGTGATCTTGGCTGTACTCATCCTTATTCGGATAATACCCCTTCAGGAGCCCGATCTCAGCTTCGCGAGCTACTTTAACGTGTTCTACTGGGCTGTAGCGGGCATCTTTGCCTGGTGGACCCTGCGCATGATCCGGCTGCGCTACTGGCAGCCCTGGACCACGCCTGAGCAGTGGGAGCCCGGCGACGAGGCCGGGCCGCGCTGGGCGCAGCGGATGCGGGAGCGGCAGCGGTCCTGAGCGTCAACCCTCGTCCAGCCACGCGTCGATCAGTTGCCGGGCGATGGCGGTGCGGTCTGGGATGTCGAAATCGTCCGGATCGGCGTCCCGCACCTCCGCCCGGGTGACCCAGCGCGCCGACACGATCTCGTTCGGGTCGATGCGCAGCGCCGTATCCCCGGCCTCGGCGTGGCAGCCCAGCATCAGCGAGCCGGGGAACGGCCAGGGCTGGCTCGCCAGGTAGCGCACCCCGTGCACCCGGACGCCGACCTCCTCCCACACCTCGCGCGCCACCGCCTCCTCCACGCTCTCGCCCGGCTCGATGAAGCCGGCCAGCGCCGATACGGTGCGGCGGTGCGGCGGGAAGCGGACGCCACGCGCCAGCAGCGCCCGCTCGCCGTGGCGCACCAGCATGATCACCACCGGGTCGGTGCGCGGGAAGGCGTGGTGGTCGTTCGGACAGGCGAGCCGGTGGCCGCCCTGCTCAGGGACCATCGGCAGGCCGCACTCGCCACAGAACCGGTGCGTGCGCCGCCAATGGTGCATGCCGCGCGCCTGCGCCAGCAGCGCCGCCTCCGCCGGCGGCAGTAGACCAGCCACCGGCCGCAGCTCCTCGAACGCGCCGGCTCCCGCGGGCAGCAGCGGCGCCGGGTCGTCATGCGCGCCGAGATCCACCGAGAACAGCGGGCCGTGCTCGTCCAGGCCGAGATAGGTCCAGGGCAGCGACTCGAGGCCGGCGTCGGGACAGTCGCGCCGGCGCGGCATGGCGAGCGCCAGGCTGTTGTCGCGGCCGCGCTCGAACGTGTGCCGGCCGCGCCATAGCGGGACGAAGCGGGCCGCCGGGTCGGCCAACCGGGCCGCGATCAGCGCGTCGTCGTTGCGGTCGTTGGCGGTGCGGTCGTGCCGGCCGCCGCTATAGAAGGTCGCGTCCAGGGTCCTTGCTCCGATCTCGCCGCGTTCCCACTCGCCTCTTGTGGCCCACCGGGGGAGATGTGTTAAGACGCGCCCGGGAGGTCGGCAGCGGACGGGCGCCTTGCCAACCCGGTCAGGTCCGGAAGGAAGCAGCCGCAGTGAGTTTCCGCTCGGGTCGTTCGTTCGGCCTCCCACCCGCCTTGTGACTCCGCGATGATCGACGACGACGAGCCCGGCCTGCCGGCGCCGGCGGCCGAGGGACCCGGCCTGTTCGGTGAGGCGCCGGCGACGGCCGAGGCACCCAAGACACCGTATCGCGTCCTCGCCCGCACCTACCGTCCCACCCGGTTCGACGACCTGATCGGCCAGGACGCGACCGTGCGCATCCTGCGCCGCGCCTTCGCGGTCGGCCGGGTGGCGCACGCCTTCATGCTCACCGGTGTGCGCGGCGTCGGCAAGACCACCACCGCGCGCATCATCGCCCGGGCGCTGAACTGCATCGGCCCGGACGGGCGCGGCGGCCCGACGCCGGACCCGTGCGGGGTATGCCCGAACTGCACCGCCATCCTCGCCGACCGGCATCCGGACGTGCTGGAGATGGACGCGGCGTCGCGCACCGGCATCGACGACGTGCGCGAGATCATCGAGGCGACCCGGTTCCGGCCGATGCAGGCGCGGATGAAGGTGTTCATCGTCGACGAGGTGCATATGCTCTCGAAGCCGGCGTTCAACGCGCTGCTCAAGACGCTGGAGGAGCCGCCCGCCCAGGTCACCTTCATCTTCGCCACCACCGAGCTGCGACGGGTGCCGGTGACGGTGCTGTCGCGCTGCCAGCGCTTCGAGCTGCGCCGTGTCAGCCAGGCCGAGCTCGCGTCGCTCTTTGCCCGCATCGCCGCCAAGGAAGGGGCGGCGATCGACGCCGAGGCGCTGGCGCTGATCGCGCGCGCCGCCGACGGCTCGGTGCGCGACGGGCTGTCGCTGCTGGACCAGGCGATCGCGCAGGGAAGCATGGAGGGCGACGCGGCGATCCGCGCCGAGCGGGTCGCGGACATGCTGGGGCTGGCCGATCGCGGGCTGGTGTTCGACCTGGCCGACGCGGTGATGGCGGGGCAGCCGGCGGCGGCGCTGGCGATCACCGACCAGGCCCATGCGCGCGGCGCCGATCTCGGCGTGATGCTGGCCGACCTGCTGGAGCTGATCCACACCGTGTCGCGCTTGAAGGCGATCCCGGCGCTCCGCGACGGCAGCGAGCTGCCGGAAGCCGAGCGGGTGCGGGGTGCTGCACTCGCCGACCGGCTGTCGGTGCCGGTGCTGGGGCGTGCCTGGCAGATGCTGCTCAAGGGGGTGGCGGAGGTGGACACAGCACCCGACCGGCGCGAGGCGGCCGAGATGGTGCTGATCCGGCTGTGCCACGTCGCCGACCTGCCGACGCCGGCCGAGCTGGTGCGCCGGATCGCGTCGCAGGGACCGCAGGCGGCGGTGCTGCCGGCGGCGGCCGCGCCTCCGGCGCCGACACCGGCTCCGGTCGCCGCGGCCCCGTCGGCGATCTCCCCGCGTCAGCCGGTGCAGACCGGCGGCGCGCTGCGTGCGCCGGAGCCGGAACCGGAGGCCGACCCGCTCCTCGCGGCACCGCCGCCGCCCGCCGCCGCCCCCACGCCGCCGCCGCCGAGCCTGCGCAGTTGGCGCGAGGTGGTGGCGTTCGTCGCCACGCAGCGCGAGGCGACGCTGCACGGCCACCTGCGTCACTGCGCGCACCTGGTGCGGTTCGCGCCGCCGGTGATCGAGCTGCGGCTGGAGCCGCAGGCGCCGCGCGACCTGTCGCAGCGCCTGGCGGCGATCCTGATAGAAGCCACCGGGACGCGCTGGACCATCGCCGTGGTGCGCGAGCCGGGCGAGCCGACGCTGGCCGAGCAGGCCGGCGCGCTCGATGCCGAGCGCTCGCGGGAGGCGGAAGCGCATCCGCTGGTGCAGGCGATCCTGGCCGCCTTCCCGGGCGCCAAGCTCGGCCCGGTGAACGACGCCACGCTGGACGACTACGGACTGCCACCGGAACCGGCCGTCGCCGCCGCCTCGCCGCCCGAACCCCTGTTGTCCGAGCCGGAAGCGCCCGACATGGAGTTCGCGCCGGATGACTCCGAGCCGGTCGGGCTCGACGACCTGGACGGACGATGAACGATGAAGGAGTGCGAACGATGAAGGAGCTCAAGTCATGAAGAACCTCGCCGGCCTGATGAAGCAGGCCTCCCAGATGCAGGCCAAGATGGAGGAGATGCAGGCGGGCCTCGCCACCATCGAGGTGGAAGGCAGCGCCGGCGCCGGGATGGTGACGCTGACCCTGACCGGCAAGGGCGACCTCAAGCGCGTCCGCGTCGATCCCAAGCTGGCCGACCCGGCGGAAACCGAGATGCTGGAGGACCTGATCGTCGCCGCCCATGCGGAAGCGCGCCGCCACCTGGAGGCGCGCACCGCGGAGGAGATGCAGAAGGTCACCGGGGGCTTGAACCTGCCGCCCGGCATGAAGCTGCCGTTCTAGTTCCCCTGTGGGTGGTCCGGAGATCGAGCGGCTGATCGAGCTGCTGGCGCGCCTGCCCGGGTTCGGGCCGCGCAGCGCCAGGCGGGCGGCGCTGACCCTGCTGCGCCAGCCGCGCACACGGCTGCTGCCGCTGGCGAGCGCCATGGAGCAGGCGGCGCGCACGGTCAGGACCTGCAGCCAGTGCGGCAACCTGGACAGCCGCGACCCGTGCGCGATCTGCGACGACCCGCATCGCGACCGCAGCATCGTGTGCGTGGTGGAGGGCGTCGGCGACCTGTGGGCGCTGGAGCGGGCCGGGGTGCATCGCGGGCTGTATCACGTGCTGGGCGGCACGCTGTCGGCGCTGGGCGGCACCGGGCCGGAGGACCTGTCCACCGCCCCACTGCTGGCCCGGATCGAGGCGGGCGGGGTGCGCGAGGTGATCCTGGCGCTCGGCGCCACGGTGGAGGGCGCCACCACCACGCACTGGCTGGCCGAGCGCCTGCAGCCGCTCGACGTGACGGTGACCCGGGTGGCGCAGGGGGTGCCGATGGGCGGCGCGCTGGACGTGCTGGACGACGGCACGCTGGCGGCGGCGCTGATGGCGCGCCGGTCTTGAGCGCCTCCCCATCTTGAGCGCCCCCATCTTGAACGCCGTATCGTGAGCATCCGGCGGTGAGCGTGATCTGGCCGATCCCCGCCGCGATCCCGCGCGCGGTGCTGGTCACCGGGGGCGCCGCCCGCCTCGGCCGGGCGATCGCGCTCGCCTTGGCCGAGAGCGGCTTCGCGGTCGCGCTGCACAGCCGGCGCGACGGGACGGACGCGCAGGACACCCTGCGCGCAATCGAGGCGCGTGGGGTCAAGGGCGTGCTGCTGCTGGCCGAGCTGTCGCGGGAGGACGAGGTGGCGCGGCTGGTGCCCGACGCGGAAGCGGCGCTTGGGTCGCTTGGCGTGCTGGTGAACAACGCCAGCACCTTCGAGCGCGACGAGTGGCACGACGCCGACCGCACCTCCTGGGACCGGCACCTGGAGCCGAACCTGCGCGCGCCGTTCCGGCTGATGCAGGACTTCGCCGCCCGGCTGCCGGAGGAAGCGGAGGGCATGGTGCTGAACATGCTGGACCAGCGCGTCTGGTCGCTCACTCCGCACTTCGTCTCCTACACCCTGTCCAAGGCCGCGCTGTGGACGCTGACGCAGTCCATGGCGCTGGCCCTGGCGCCGCATCGGATCCGGGTGAACGCGATCGGGCCGGGCCCGGCCCTGCCCAGTGCGCGGCAGGACCAGGCGCAGTTCCGGGCCCAGTGCGACGGCGTGCCGCTCGGCCGCGGCACCAGCCCCGGCGAGGTGGCGCGCGCGGCGCTGTCCCTGCTGTGCCTGCCGTCGGTCACCGGGCAGATGCTGGCGCTGGACGGCGGCCAGCACCTGCAATGGCATCCAGCGCCGGCGCATCCCACCGGGATGGAGGAGTAGCGCGCATGGACGCGTTCCCGCCCTGGCCGCAGGAGCCGCCGCTGCGCTGCGTGTTCCTGCGCGACCTGGTGAGCCTGGCGCAGATCGGCGTTTATCCGCACGAGCAGGGCACGCAGCAGCGGGTGCGGGTCAACATCGCGTTCGGCGTGCTGGACGAGGCGGCCGACGGTGCTGGCATCGGCCGCGACGACCTCAGCCGCACCGTGTCGTACGAGCGGGTGGTGCATCTGGTGCGCCGGATCATCGGCGAGGGGCACGTCCGCCTGGTGGAAACGCTGGCCGAGCGGATCGCGATGGGCGTGCTGGCCGAGGCGCGTGTGCGTGTGGTGCGGGTCCGAGTCGAGAAGCTGGACGTGTTCGCCGAGCTCGACTCCGTCGGCGTCGAGATCGAGCGCCGGCAGGCGTCGTCATGACCAGCAGGTGATGCGGGGGCGGGCGAACTAATCGGGCGGGTGGTCGTAGTGGCGGCTGAACCTACCGTTCGAAGGACCACCGTCATGTTCATGAGAATCGACCGGCTGCAGGCCGAGCTGCCAGAGCCGAAGGCTCCAAACCCGAACGCGGCGGCGGCCCTGCAGGAACTGCTCGGCGGCAAGTACGGCGAGATGTCGACGCTCGGGAACTACATGTTCCAGAGCTTCAACTTCCGCAACAAGAGCAAGCTGCGCCCGTTCTACAGCCTGGTCTCGGCGATCTTCGCCGAGGAGCTCGGCCACGTGGAGCTGGTCAGCACCGGCGTGTCCATGCTGGGCGCCGGTCCCGGCAACCCGAAGGAGATGGTCGACATCTCCAAGGCACCGTTCAAGGAGATGGAGGACATCCGGCTCGCCGGCAGCTTCCTCAGCAACGGCGGCGGCGCCATGCCGATGAACAGCAACGCGGCGTCCTGGAACATGGCTTTCGTGACCACCACCGGCAACCTGATCATCGACCTGCTGCACAACTTCCACCTCGAATGCGGCGCGCGCCTGCACAAGCTGCGTGTGTACGAGACCATGACCGAGCCGACCGGCCGCGAGGTCTGCGGCTACCTGCTGGTGCGCGGCTCGGTGCACGCGCACGCCTACGCGCTGGCGCTGAAGAAGCTGACCGGCGTGTCGATCGAGAAGATGCTGCCGACCCCGAACATCGACCTCAGCCGCATCCCGGAATGCCAGAAGTATTTGCAGGAAGGCAGCCATCGCCGCCTGTACCGCTTCAGTCCGTCCGACTACGCCGAGGCAGCGGGCGTCTGGTCCAACGACGAGGTGGCGTTGCCGGGTGACCCGCCGGGCCAGCTCGAGATCGTCGACGGCCATCCCGAGGGTGGCAAGATCCCCGAGCTGGACGGCAACTACGGCGCCTTCGCGCCGGACTACGCGCCGCAGGAGATCTTCGAGATCGCCAGCAAGCTCTACAAGAAGAGCCGCTAGGCCCTTCTCCCGGCGCGGCTTCGGTCGTGCCGGGAACTGCTGCTACAGCACGCGGACCGCGACCGGCTGCGAGGCCGGCGCGGCCCTTGCCAGCCTGTTGCGCAGCGGCAGCCGGAACGGCGCCGCCTCGATCACGAACACGTCGCCGTCCCGCGTCTCGATACCGTCGGCGACCGACAGCGTTGTGGTGCCGAAGAAGTGCACGTGCACGTCGCCCGGACGACGGAACAGCTCGTACTTGAAGTGGTGGTGCTCCAGGTTGGCGAGGCTGTGCGACATGTTCGCCTCGCCGGACAGGAACGGCTTCTCCCACAGCACCGTGCCGTCACGCTCGATCGCCGATCGCCCCGCGACGCTCGCCGGCAGCGCTCCGGTCAGCAGCTCGCCGCCCAGTGACGCCGCGCGCAGCTTGGAGTGCGCGAGCCACAGGTAGTTGCCCCGCTCGGTCACGTGGTCGGAGAACTCGTTGCCGAGCGCGTAGCCGAGCCGCCACGGCGTGCCGTCCGGCCCGACCACGTAGATCCCGGCGATCTCCGGTTCCTCGCCGGCGTCGCCGGCAAAGCTGGGGCTCGGCAGTGCCGCACCCGGCGCCACCAGGCTCGACCCGTCGCCCTTGTAGAACCATTCCGGCTGCACCCCGACGGCGCCGCCCGCCGGCTTGCCGCCCTCCACCCCCAGCAGGAACATGCGCATGGAATCCGTCGCCTGGCCGGCGGCGGCGGTCTTGTGCATCCCGTCGCGTCCCTCCGCCGAGCCGAGATGGGTCAGCCCGGTGCCGGTGAGCAGGCAATGCGCCGGGTCCGGATGGTCGATCGGCGGCAGCACGCGGCCCTCGGCCAGCGCCGCCGGCAGGTCCACCGGCTCGCCGTGCCCATGGCGCGCCGCCACCTGCGCCAGCGTCTCGCCAGTGGCGATGGCGTCGAGCGCCAGGGCGTAGGTGGACGTGGCACCGTCGAGCCGGCGCGACACGCCGGCGGCATCGGTGGTCGCGACCATGCGATGCCCGGCCTCGTCGAACAACTGGGTCAGGCTGAGGGACATGATGGGCGTCCGGCTATTGGCGTGGGGACCCGGTTTAGGCGGGGGTGAGGCGGCCGTCGATCCGCCGCGGAAGGCGGTACAGGTTGTCGTCGCCGAGCTCCGGCGGCAGCAGGGCGGCCGGCAGGTTCTGGTAGCACACCGGACGCAGGAACCGGTCGATCGCCAGCGTGCCGACCGAGGTGAACCGCCCGTCTGTGGTGGCCGGATACGGGCCGCCATGCACCATGGCGTGGCTCACCTCGACGCCGGTCGGCCAGCCATTGGCCAGGATGCGGCCGCAGCGCCGCTCCAGCACCGGCAGCAACCGGGCGGCGAACGCGGTGTCGCGGTCGGTCAGGTGCAGCGTCGCGGTGAGCTGGCCCTCGATGCGCGCCGCGAGGTCGAGCACCGTCCCCTCGTCGTCGCAGGCGACTACCAGGCCGCTCGCGCCGAACACCTCGTCCGCCAGCGACGGCTCGTCGCGGTAGCGGGCAGCGTCGGTAACGAACAGCGCCGCGCGGCACTGGTTCTCGCCCTCGCCGAACCGGCCGCTGGCGACAAGGCCGACGCCGCCGACGGCATGCCGCTCTCCCACCGCGCGGTCATAGGCGGCGTGGATGCCGGGCGTCAGCATGGTGGCGGACGGGGCGTTGCCGAGCGTCGCGGCGGCGCGCGCCAGGAAGCGGTCGAGCGCCGGCCCCTTCACCGCGACCAGCAGGCCGGGATTGGTGCAGAACTGGCCGGCACCCAGGGTCAGCGAGCCGACGAACGCGTCCGCCAGCGCGTCGGCGCCGGTGGACAGGGCGTCCGGGCACAGGAACACCGGGTTGACGCTGCTCATCTCGGCGAACACCGGGATCGGCACCGGCCGCTCCGACGCGAGCTTCGCCAGGGCCAGCCCGCCGCGCCTGGAGCCGGTGAAGCCGACCGACATGATCCGCGGGTCCCGCACCAGCGCCTCGCCCAGCAGCAGGTCCGGTCCGGAGATCAGCGAGAACACCCCCTCGGGAAGCCCGGCCTCGCGCACCGCGGCGGCGATGGCGGCACCCGCGAGCGTGCTGGTGCCGGGATGCGCCGGATGGCCGCGCACCACCACCGGGCAGCCGGCGGCCAGCGCCGAGGCGGTGTCGCCGCCGGCGACGGAGAACGCCAGCGGGAAGTTGCTGGCGCCGAACACCGCGACCGGGCCGACGGGGATGCGGCGCAGGCGTAGGTCCGGGCGCGGCAGCGGCGCCCGGTCGGGCAGGGCGGGATCGAGCCGCACGCCGAGCCAGTCCCCGTCGCGCACCACGGCGGCGAATAGACGCAGCTGGCCGGTGGTCCGCGCCAGCTCGCCGGTGATCCGCGCCTCCGGCAGTCCGGATTCCAGCGCGGCGGTGGCGATCAGCTCCGGCCCGCGTGCGCCGAGTGCCGCGGCGATCCCGTCCAGGAAGCGGGCGCGGGCCTCCGGCATGGTGGCGCGATAGGCGTCGAACGCCGCCTCCGCCCGCGCCGCCGCCGCGGCGACCGAGCCGGCATCGTCCACCGGCAGCTCCGGACCGACCGGCTGGCCGGTGCGCGGGTCGAGGCCGCGGAACCCTGTCGCGCCGGGTCCGCCGGTGGGGTGTGCGGTCATGCCGTTGCGTCCTTCGTTGCCGGGCAAGGATTCGGCGTTCCGGCACCGCCTTGCAAGGGCTGGCGCGGCGGCGCCTTTGTGTTGATGATAGGTCGCGCTTGACCAGGAAGGGGATGCCGCCAGTCGATGGGCCGGTCAGGACCACGCCGCTCCACGCCCGACAGCGACGGCCCCAAGCCGGGCGACAGGCGGCCGGCCAGCAGCCCCCGCCTGCACGACAGCATCGCCCGCTCGATCGGCATCCGCATCGCCGCCGAGCAGCTCCGCCCCGGCGACCTGCTGTCCGGCGAGATCGAGGCGGCCGAGCAGCTCGCGGTGTCGCGCACCGCGTATCGCGAGGCGGTGCGCATCCTGTCCGCCAAGGGCATGGTGGAAAGCCGCACCAAGACCGGCACCCGGGTCAGCCCGCGCAGCCGCTGGCACATCCTGGATCCGGAGGTGATCGGCTGGTTCCTGGAAACCAAGCCGAGCGAGGCGTTCGTGCGCGACCTGTTCGAGGTGCGGCAGATGGTCGAGCCGCATGCGGCGGCCCTCGCGGCGCAGAACCACACCCGTCAGGACATCGACGCCATGGGCGACGCGCTCGGCACCATGGCGCGGCTGCGCCTGGCGACCGAGGAAGGACGGGCGGCGGACCGGGCATTCCACCACGCGATCCTGGTCGCAACCGGCAACGAGCTGATCACCGCCTTGTCCAGCAGCGTGGTCGCGGCGATCTGGTGGACCACCGTGTTCAAGCACCGCGCCCAGCGCCACCCGCGCGACCCGCTGCCCGAGCATCGTGCCGTGTTCGAGGCGATACGGGCGCGGGATGCGGACGGCGCCCGCCAGGCGATGGCCGAGCTGGTGCGCACCGCGTTCGAGGACATGCAGGCCTCGCTCAGCGGCCGCAACGCCCGGCTGACCCGGCCGACGGCGCGCTGACCGGCGGTACCGGCACGCCTGGCCGCCGGCGCTTGCCAGCAGGGGAGGCGGTCGCGCATAACGCCGCGGGAGGACCCGATTTGTCGGACAAGACTGCTCTTCTGGCGCTCGACTGGGGCACCAGCGCGCTGCGCGCCTGGCGCGTCGCCGCCGACGGCACCGTGCTGGAGCGCAGGCGCGAGCCCTGGGGCATCCTGAGCCTGCCCGAGGGCGGCTACCCGGCCGCCTTCGACGCCATCACCGCGGGCTGGCGCGCCGATGGCGTGCCCGCGATCGCCTGCGGCATGGTCGGCAGCCGGAAGGGCTGGCAGGAGGTGGACTACCTCCCCCTGCCGCTCGACCTGCAGCGCCTGGCCGGATCGCTCGCCACCGTGCCGTGCAGCGCGGGCGTGCTGCATCTCGTGCCTGGGCTGCTCGACGCCGCACGGCCGGACGTGATCCGCGGCGAGGAGACCGAGGCGGTCGGCGTGCTGGACGCGCTCGGCTCCCCGGACGGCGAGATCCTGCTGGTGATGCCGGGCACGCACAGCAAGTGGGTGCGCGTGTCGAACCAGGTGATCGCCTCGTTTGCCACCTTCATGACCGGCGAGCTGTTCGCGCTGCTGACCCGGCACTCGATCCTGGGGCAGGGGATCCCACCGGCCGGGGAGGCGGCGGAGAACCCGTCCGCGCGCGACGACGCGTTCCGCGACGGCGTTCGCGCTGCCGCCGCCGACGGGCTCGCCGGCCGGCTGTTCTCGACCCGGGCGCTGATGCTCACCGGCCGGCTCCTGCCGGCGCTGGTGCCGGACTACCTGTCCGGGCTGCTGATCGGCGAGGAGCTGCTTCGCGGGGGAGAGCTGCTTCGCCCCGGCGAGGCCGGACCGGTGCCGGACCGGGTGGTGCTGGTCGGCGACGCGTCGCTGACCCGGCGCTACGCGCTGGCGTTCCAGTTCCTCGGCCGGCTGGTGCCGGTCGAAGTGGAGGCGGCGTCGGTGCGTGGCCTTTATCGCATCGCCACCGCCGCCGGGCTCGTCGCACCGCCCGCAGGAGACGCTCCATGCTGACCGACTACCTGTCCCAGTCGCCGTTCGTCGCCATCCTGCGCGGGCTGTCGCCGGCGGAGGCAATCCCGGTGGCGGCCGCCCTGGTGGGAGCCGGGATGCGGGTGATCGAGGTGCCGCTGAACTCGCCCGACCCGCTGCGCAGCATCCGCCTGCTGGCCGATCGCTACGGCGAGACCTGCCTGATCGGCGCCGGCACGGTCACCAGCGTGGACGCGGTGCGGGCGGTGCACGAGGCGGGTGGCCGGGTGTTGGTGATGCCCCATGCCGACACCGCGGTGATCCGCGCCGCCAAGGCGCTCGGCATGGTGTGCACGCCCGGTATCGTCACGCCGACCGAGGCCTACGCGGCGCTGGACGCGGGTGCCGACGGGCTGAAGCTGTTCCCGGCCGAGCTGGTCGGGCCGGCGGTGCTGCGCGCGTTCCGGGCGGTGTTCCCGGCCGGCACCCTGTTCATGCCGGTCGGCGGCATCACACCAGACAACCTCCAGCCCTTCGTCGCCGCCGGCGCCGCCGGGTTCGGGCTGGGCTCCGGGCTCTACGTGCCGGGGCGCCCGGCCGAGGAGGTCGGCAGGCGGGCCGTCGCCTATGCCGAGGCCTGGACGCGCGCCAAGGGCACCGCCGCATGAGCAAGATCCGGGTCGGCCTGGTCGGCATCGGCGAGATCGCGCGGGTGCAGCACATCCCGGTCCTGGCCGCCGATGACGGGTGCCGCCTCACCGCCATGTCCAGCCGCTCGACGCCCGCGGTGCCGGACGGGGTGGCGCTGTTCACGACACAGGACGAGATGATCGCCTCCGGGCTGGTCGACGCGGTGGCGATCTGCACCCCGCCGCAGGTGCGCTACGACCTGGCGCGCAGCGCGCTGCGCGCCGGCATGCACGTGCTGCTGGAGAAGCCGCCGGCGCAGACCGTGGCCGAGGTGGACGACCTCCGCCGCCTCGCGGGCACCGTCGGACGCACTCTGTTCGCCACCTGGCACTCGATGTTCTCCAGCGCGGTGGCGCCGGCGCGCCGGATCCTGGCCGAGCGCGGTGCGAGCGCCATGCGCATCCTGTGGCGCGAGGACGTGCACAAGTTCCACCCCGGCGTCGACTGGTTCTGGCAGCCGGGCGGGATGGGGGTGTTCGATCCCGGCGTGAACGCCTTGTCCATCGTGGTGGCCTGCCTGCCGGAGCCGATCTTCGTGCGCGAGGCCCGGTTCCGGGTGATGCCGGGGGCGCACACCCCGATCACCGCCGAGCTCGCCTTCGCCACCCCCACCCGTGCCGACGGGTATTCCGCCCTGTTCGACTGGAACCACAAGGGCGAGGAGACCTGGTCGATCGACTGGACCCTGTCGGATGGCGGCAGGCTGACGCTACGCGGCGGCGGGCGTTCGCTGCTGCTCGACGGGCAGACGGTGGTGGACGAGCCGGACCGGGAATATGCCGGCCTGTATCGCCGCTTCGCCGAGCTGATCCGGGACGGCTCCTCGGACGTCGAGACCCGCCCGCTGCAGCTCGCCGCCGACGCGTTCTCGCTCGCCCGGATCGAGCGGCTAGCGGGATGATCGACCTGCGCGATCCGGCCCTGACCGCCGAGGCGGTGATCCGGGCGCTGGCGCTGCAGCCGCATCCGGAGGGCGGCCACTACCGCGAAACCTGGAGGGACCGGCCGGCGGATGGCGGACGAGGGTCCGGCACCGCGATCCACTTCCTGCTTCGCGCCGAGGAGCTCAGCGACTGGCACCGGGTCGATGCGGACGAGCTGTGGATCTGGCAGGCCGGCGCGCAGTTGGTGCTGACCACCTCGCCGGACGGGCACGACGCGGCGGCGCGCCATCTCGGCCCGGACCTGGGCTTGCGTCAGTCGCCGCACCTGCTGGTGCCGCGCGGCCACTGGCAGACCGCAGTGTCGCTCGGCGCCTGGACCCTGGCTGCCTGCGTGGTGGCGCCGGCCTTCCGGTTCGAGGGCTTCGAGCTGGCGCCAAAGGACTGGCGGCCGGTGCCGCGCCGGGGATAGGAGCCGCTTCCGGAGCCGGCGGCGTAAAGGACCGGCGTCAGCCCACGCGGCGCCGGCCGAAGACTACACGGCCCAGCACCGCCGTCGCGCCGATCGCGGCGGCGGTGACCAGCGGCCGCTTGGTCGCCTTCACGTAGAGGCTCTCGTTGCGCAGCAGGTCCGGCTCGTGCGTGCTGCGCTCCTGTCCGCCGTAGCCTGCCGCGTGCAGGGCACGCGAGCGGGAGCCGGTCGAGGCCCGCTCGCGCGACTGGTGCGAGGTGTACATGATGCGCTCGAACAGCTTGTCGGTCAGGCGGGGCGCCATGGCGCCGAGCAGGGCCGCGACCTTGGCCTGTGAGCCGACATACATGTCGCGCTTCGGGTGCGCGGCACACCACAGGATCGCTTCGGCCACCGCCTCGGGCGGGTAGACCATGCCGTGATGCACCGGCTGCATCGGCATGTAATTGCCGGCATGCTCGTTGTAGGGCGTGTCAATCCGTCCCGGATGGACCAGCGACACCGACACCGGCAGGCCGTTGTGCTCGATCTCCATGCGCAGCGTGTCGGTGAAGCCGCGCACGGCGAACTTCGCGGAGGAGTAGGTCCCTTGCACCGGCGTCGCGCGCTGGTCGAAGAAGCTGCCGATGTTGACGATGCTGCCGGCGCCGCCGCGCTCGCGGTAGTGCCGCACCGCCGCCAGCGCGCCGTGCACGACGCCCCAGTAGGTGGTGTCGAACATGCGGCGCCAGTCCTCCAGCGGCACGTCCCAGGTCTCGCCGAAGATGGAGATGCCGGCGTCGTTCACCCAGGTGTCGAACCGGCCGAACTCCCGGATCGCGGCGGCGGCGACCTGCCTGACCTCGTCGTCCCTGGCCACGTCGCAGACCACGACGACGGCGCGTCCGCCGCGCCCCTTGATCTCCTCGGCTACGTCCCGCAGCGCCGTCTCGTTGCGCGCGGCGAGCACCACCGCCGCCCCCTGCGCCGCGGCCATCCGCGCCGTCACCAGTCCGATGCCGCTGCTGGCTCCGGTGATGACGATCACCTGTCCGGCGAGAGGCTTCAGGGTCGGGTTCATCGCCGCTGCTCCAAGCTGATGTCGCGGGCTCCGTGCTTCGGGCTTCGCGCCCCGCAGTGTCACCGCGACCGGGCAACGGGCCGGAACCGGGCCGGTTCGCCGGGTTCGGCGACACGTGAACCGGGGCGTGCCGGGCGCTCCGGCGTCAGCCGGACGACTGGCCGATGATCCAGCCTTCCCAGCGGTCCGGCGCCGCCGTCGCCGGGGCGGCCGGACGGCGCCCGTCCACCACCTCCAGCATCCCGAGCAGGCCGATCAGGGCGTCGAATGCGTCCTCGCCGCCGTCCGATGGCCCGAACCCCGCCGCGACCCGGGCGGCCAGCTCGCGGCCGAACCGCACGCCCCGCCGCGCGGCGTGGTCGGCCAGGCCAACCATCGCCAGGCGCTGGTCCTCCTGCCGCCGCTTGCTCATCCCGGGCGCGAAGCGGACGCCGACATGGCGATACGCTTCCGCCGGATAGGTTTCCGCCAGCACCGGCGCGCCCGACTGCGCCAACTGTTCCAGGCTGCCGTCGAACGGCCACAACCGTGCGCCGCGCGCCCGCGCCGGCTGCAGCACGTCGCGCCAGCCGGCGATGGCGGCCTTGCCGACCTGGTTCGCGCCCAGGGTCCAGAACAGCGGGCACGCAGCCGGACGGGTTGGCGTCGCCCGCTCGCACCGCCGACGCAACGCGTCCATGTGGTCCAGCCCCAGCGCGTCCAGCAGGTGGCGCTACGCTGCCGCGGCGGACGAGACGCGGGGATAGAACGGCCGCGTCACCGCGATCTGCTCCGCCCGCTCGGCCACGGTGAACACCTCGGCCCACGGGCCTTGGCCGAACGCATCCAGGGCGGCCGGGAAATTCTCCAGCCCGGTCATGCGCCCGAACGCGACCGGCAGGCCTATGGGAAAGTCGAAGCCGGCGAGCACGCCGCCGCCGCGGAACATCCGGTCCAGTAGCGCCGCGCAATCCCCGACCGGAGCCGGCGCCGCGACCTCCCAGCCGGTTTCCGTCCGGCTCGCCTCCGCCAGCCATCGCCGTCCGGCAGCGATGCTCCAATCGGCGTGCAGCACGGTGCGGAACGAACGGAGCGGCATCGGCAGGTTCCGGTGGTGGCGATTGGGAGACCCTAGCCGACGATGTCGAACCCGCTGGTCGCCACCACCGTGCCATCGACGATCGTCTCGACGGTGTAGTGTCCGACCCCGAGTGCCGCCGCCGGACGAGCGGTTTGCAGCGTCACCGGCGTGCGCACGAAGCGGATCGACCTGACCGGGGTCTGCGACACCAGTTGCCCTTCCCGGTACCAGCGCCACTGGCAGTCGTGCAGCCCGCCATCAACGGTCGGGTCCGGCCAGGTGACGTCGACCAGCATGACCACCCGGTCGTTCAGGTCGAACGTTTGCGCCGGCCGCCGCTTGCCCTGCGACAGGTTGGCGCCGCTGGTCAGACGCGGTTCGGAGTAGTGCAGCGGTGGCGTGCAGCCCGCACTTAGAAGCAGCACCGTCAGCCCCGCGATGACCCGAACCGCCCGTCGCATCGGAGATCCCGTTGTTGTTGCGTCGTTTCGGTAGAAGAAGGTACCTCCGGTGTCAACGCGGCAGGAACGGAGCGGCGCAATGAACGGAGCCGGGATGGAGCACGCTGCAAAGTGTAGATAGAACCACTAAATTCTGTCGCTATTTACGCTATCTCCGCCAATGATTGCCTTGATCCTAGAGTGTGGCATGATCGCGAGGAGATAGGGATGGCGCAATGTCGATCGCAGCTTCCGTAACGCGACCACACGGACCGGCCCGCTTCTGGCGGACGGACGACGCCTGGGCGCTGGCGGTGGGCCTCGTCCTCGTGCTCGCGGGCCTGCTGCTCTTCGCCGCGGGCTCCGGCGTGCCGGCCTGGATCGCGGTGATTCCGCCGAAATGGCATGGCGTCTCCGAGCTCGGGCGCCATTTCGCGACCACGTGGCCGCGCTACGCGGCACAGCTCCTGCTCTGGCTCGTTCTCGTCACCGGCGCCCTCACGGCCCTGGGGCACGAGCCCCGGCGGGTCATCCCGGCCTTCGCGCTGCTCTACGTGGTGTCGGTCGGCATCCTTTCGCTCGGCCAATGGACCGAGGCGGTCACCTACAACCTTGAGCCGCCGCTGCTGGCGCTGGCGCTCGGCCTGGTGGTCGCCAACACCGGGCTGCTGCCGCGCACCGCCGACGCGGCGTTCCGGGTCGAGTTCTTCATCAAGCTCGGCGTCGTGCTGCTGGGCGCCACGCTGCCGCTGTCGCTGCTGGTCTGGGCCGGTCCCGTGGCGCTGCTCCAGGCCTCGATCGTGTCGATCGTGACGTTCGCGGTCATCTTCGGCACGGGCCGGGCGCTCGGGATCGACCCGCGCTTCGCGGCCACCCTCGGGGTCGGCGGCGCGGTGTGCGGCGTGTCGGCCGCGATCGCGGTCGCCGCCGCGGTCGGCGGACGCAGGCAGGACACCGGCGTGGTGATCTCGATCGTCATCCTGTGGGCGATCGTGATGATCTTCGCGCTGCCCTTCGCGGCGGCGGCGCTGCACATGCCGGCGGGGATCGGCGGCGCCTGGATCGGCACCTCGGAGTTCGCCGATGCGGCCGGCCTCGCCGCCGCCCAGTCCTACGGCGCCCTGGCTGCGCATTTCCCAGGTGCCCCGGCGGGCGAGGCCGAGCGCGCGGTCGCCTCCTTCACCCTGATGAAGGTGGTCGGCCGCGACGTCTGGATCGGCATCTGGGCACTGGTGCTCTCGATCGTCGCGGCCGCGCGCTGGGACGACATCGGCATCGCCAACCGTGCCGGGCCGGGCGAGATCTGGCGCCGGTTCCCGAAGTTCGTGCTCGGCTTCCTGGCCGCCTCGGTGCTGCTGACGCTGCTCTCCGCCCGGATCGGCCATGCCGCCTTCACCCACGACGCGACGCCGCAACTGGTCGCGCCGCTCAAGACGCTGCGCACCGAGGCGTTCGCGTTCGGCTTCCTGGCGATCGGGCTCACCACCCGGGTGCGCGACCTGGCCGGGATCGGCGGGCGGCCGTTCGCCGCCTTTTCCGCCGGCGTCGCGGTCAACCTCGTGCTCGGCCTCGTGCTGTCGTCGCTCGTGTTCGGCGGCACCTGGGCGATGCTCGGCCGATGAACGCGCCGCGCGCGTGCGGCGGCTGCCGCGAGTTCGAGGCGGACCCCGCCGCGATCGAGGCCGGCCTCGCCGGGCTCGGCATGCTGAGCTCGGGGTTCGGCGCGACGCGGGCCGGGGACGGGCAGTGCCGCCGGCACGACCGGCTCCTCCGGGCGACCGCATCCTGCGACGCGTTCGCACTCAAGGATTGAGCCCGTCCGCGGCAGCGATCCTCCCTGCCGCAGCGCCTGCCGACGCGCAGCACTCCTCCGCCTTACCGGGAAGAACGAAGCAACGAATGAACCCAGTCCACAGGATCATGGCCGCCGCCCTGACGGTGCTCTGCCTTTCGGGGCCGATTCGGGCGGCCACGGCCGGACCGATCGGCACGCTGGGCCTGTCCTACGCGTACTACGATCCCTTAAGCCTGGTGCTGAAGGAGACGTCCTTCCTGCAGGACGCCGTCGGTCCCGGCGTGCGGCTGAACTGGGTGCTGAGCCAGGGCAGCAACAAGGCGCTGGAGTTCCTGCGCGGCAATTCGGTCCAGTTCGGCCAGACCGCCGGGTCGGCGGCGCTGCTCGGCCGCGCCAACGGGACGCCGGTCCAGGCGATCGCCGTCACCGCCACGTCGGAATGGACCGCCCTGGTGGTGGCGCCGCGTTCCGAAATCGCCAGTCTCGCCGACCTGAAGAACAAGCGGATCGCCGCCACGCCGGGAACCGATCCCGACATCTTCCTGCTGCGTGCGCTGGCGACCGTGGGCCTCGGCACCCGCGACGTCACCGTGGTGCCGCTGCAGCACCCGCTAGGCCGGCAGGCGCTCGATGCCGGCCAGGTCGACGCGTGGGCCGGGCTCGACCCGTTCATGGCGCAAGCGCAACTGCAGCACCACGACGTGCTGCTGTATCGCAACAAGGCGCTGATCTCGCCGGGCACGCTGCTGGTGCGCGAGGACTTCGAGGCGGCCCATCCCGAGGTGGTCCGGCAGGTGCTGCAAGCCTATGCGCGGGCGCGGCGCTGGGCGATCGCCAACCCGGACGGGATGGCGCGGATCCTGTCCAGCGCGTCCGGCCTCGGCCTCGACGTGGCGAAGCTCCAGCTCAGCCGGATCGACTTCGCGGCCCAGGCGGTTGGGCCGTCGCAGCGGGCCGGCATCCTGGCGGCGGCGCCGGTCCTGAAGGCGAGCGGCAGGATCAGTGCCGGCGCCGACATCGACCAGGCCGCCGCCACCCTGGTGAACACCTCCTTCACGACGGCGCTCGGCATACGCTGAGGTGGCGGGTAGGGTTCGCGCCGTGCTGGGGCTGGCGGTCCCGGCCTGCTTGCTCGTCGCCTGGCAGGTCACGAGTGCCAGCGGTGCCGTGACCGCGTCGGTGCTGCCGCCGCCGATGCGTGTGATCAGGACCCTGCTGGACATGGCGTCGACCGGGGAGATGGCGCAGGCCGTCGCCGCCACCGCCGGCCGGCTGGCGGCCGGCTTCGCGATCGGCGCCGGCGTCGGCACGCTGCTCGGCGCGCTAAGCGGCAGCTCCCGCCTGGGACGCGACCTGCTGGACCCGTCGATCCAGGCGCTGCGCAGCGTGCCCTCGCTGGCCTGGGTGCCGCTGTTCGTGCTGTGGCTGGGCATCTTCGAGGGGTCGAAGATCACCCTGATCGCGGTGGGCGTGTTCTTCCCGGTCTATCTCAACCTGATGAGCGGCATCGCCGGCGTCGACCGCAAGCTGATCGAGGTCGGCACCGTGCACGGCCTGTCGCGGCTGCGCCGCCTGCTGCGGATCCAGTTGCCGGCGGCCTTGCCCGTCTACGTGGTCGGCCTGCGCAGCGGCCTGGGCCTCGGCTGGATGTTCGTTTCGGCGGCGGAGCTACTCGGCGCCTCCAGCGGGCTCGGCTTCGTGCTCGACGACGGGGAGCAGACCGGCCGTCCGGAACGGGTGCTGGTGGCGATCCTGCTGTTCGGGGTCTGCGGCAAGCTGAGCGACCTCGTGCTGGCCTCGGTCGGCGGCCGGCTGGTGGCCTGGCAGGACACGGCGCAGCGCTGAGATGGCGCACGCGCTGCACGTCGAGGGACTTCGCAAGGCCTACGCGGGAGCACCCGTGCTGGGCCCGATCGACCTGCACCTGGAGGCCGGCAGCATCACCGTGATCATCGGCCGGAGCGGCTGCGGCAAGACCACCCTGCTGCGCTGCCTGGGCGGCCTGGAGCGACCGGATGCGGGTGTGATCCGCGTGGGCCACGGGACGCTGCGGCCGGAACACGTCGGCACCGTGTTCCAGGAGCCGCGGCTGATGCCGTGGCTGACGGTGGCAGCCAACGTCGGCTTCGGCCTGTCCCGCCGCGATCGCCGCGCACGCGACGCCGCGGTCGCCGAGGCACTGCGCCACGTCGGCCTGGCCGAGGCCGGCGGCCTGCTGCCCAAGCACCTGTCCGGCGGCATGGCGCAGCGCGTCGCCCTTGCCCGCGGCCTGGCACCGGAGCCGGAGGTGCTGCTGCTCGACGAGCCGTTCAGCGCGCTGGATCCCTTCACCCGCGCACAGATGCAGGATCACCTGCTGCACCTGCACCGCCACTATGGCACGACCATCGTCCTGATCACGCACGACATGGACGAGGCCGTGACGCTGGCCGACCGGATCCTGGTCCTGCGCGGCCGACCGGGACTCGTCGCGGGCGACCTGACGCCGAGCCTGGAGCGGCCTCGGCTGCGGACGGAACCGGAGGCCATGGACCTGAGGCTTCGCCTGGCGAGCCTGCTGTCGACGCCCTGATCATGGCCGCATGTCGCACGCGTCCGCCGGCCAGGTTCGCTGCCAGGACCGGCAGCGGCCGGCACCGTCCACGCCGCCCCGGAACGCCATGCGCAGGGCGCCGGCGTGGTTCACGTTCCCCGATCGCCCACTGCTTCACCGCACAGCAGGCGTGAGCCGGATCTCCCCGGTGACCGCGAAGCCCGGAACTGGCGGCGCTAGTGGTTGTCGCGCGGGATCCCCATGGTCTGGGCGATGCGCTGGTAGCGGACCGCGTTCTCCAGCACCGCGCCGGTTTCGAGCTGCCCGACCTGGGCCCGCTGCATCTCCTGCCAGGGCGTCTGGCTCGCCGGGTAGCGATAGCCACCCTCCGCCTCGAGCTGCCGGCGCCGCTCGGCGATCTCCGCCTCGCTTACCAGCATGTCGACGCGGCCGCGGCCGAGGTCGACCCGGATGCGGTCGCCGGTGCGGACCAGCGCCAGTGGGCCGCCGGCCGCCGCTTCCGGCGACGCGTTCAGGATCGACGGCGAGCCCGAGGTGCCGGATTGCCGGCCGTCGCCGATGCAGGCCAGCGCATGCACGCCGCGCTCCATCAGGTAGACCGGAGGCCGCATGTTCACCACTTCGGCCGCCCCCGGGTAGCCGATCGGGCCAGCGCCGCGCATCACCAGCACGTCGTGGTCGCCGACGTCGAGCGCCGGGTCGTCGATCCGCGCGTGGTAGTCCTCCGGCCCGTCGAACACGATCGCCCGTCCCTCGAACGCGTCGGGGTCCTTGGGATCGTTGAGGTAGCGCTGCCGGAACTCCTCGGAGATCACGCTGGTCTTCATGATCGCGGACGTGAACAGGTTGCCGGTCAGCACCAGGAAGCCGGCGCGCTGCTTCAGCGGGCGGTCGTAGGGGCGGATCACCTTGTCGTCGGCGATGGGCACGTCGCGGCAGTTCTCGCCGATGGTGCGGCCGTTCACCGTCCGGGCGTCCTCGGCGATCAGGCCCTGGCGCATCAGCTCGCCGACCACCGCCGGCACGCCGCCGGCATGATAGAAGTCCTCGCCCAGGTACTCGCCGGCCGGCTGCAGGTTGACCAGCAGCGGGATGTCGAGGCCGAGGCGCTGCCAGCTCTCGATCGGCAGGTCGATGCCGAGGTGGCGCGCGAGGCCGGCCAAGTGGATCGGCGCGTTGGTGGAGCCGCCGATCGCGGCGTTGACGCGGATCGCGTTCTCGAACGCGGCCTTGGTCATGATCTCGGACGGCTTGAGGTCCTCGTGCACCATGGCGATGATCCGGCGGCCGGTCTCGAACGCGCATTCCTGGCGGTCGCGATAGGGCGCCGGGATCGCAGCGGCCCCGGGAAGCTGCATCCCCAGCACCTCCGCCAGCGAGTTCATCGTGGTCGCCGTGCCCATGGTGTTGCAGTAACCGGTCGAGGGCGAGGACGATGCCACCAGCTTGATGAAGCCGTCGTAGTCGATCTCGCCCATCGCCAGCAGCTCGCGCGCCTTCCACACGATGGTGCCCGAGCCGGTGCGCTCGCCGCGGAACCAGCCGTTCAGCATCGGCCCGACCGAGAGCGCGATCGAGGGGATGTTCACCGTCGCCGCCGCCATTAGGCAGGCCGGCGTGGTCTTGTCGCAGCCGATGGTCAGCACCACGCCGTCGATCGGGTAGCCGTACAGCACCTCCACCAGCCCGAGATAGGCGAGGTTGCGGTCCAGGCCCGCGGTCGGGCGCTTGCCGGTCTCCTGGATCGGGTGCACCGGGAACTCGATGGCGATGCCGCCCGCCTCGCGTATGCCCTCGCGCAGCCGCTCGGCCAGCACCAGGTGGTGCCGGTTGCAGGGCGACAGGTCCGAGCCGGTCTGGGCGATGCCGATGATCGGCCGCTCCGACTGCAGCTCGCGCTGCGACAGCCCGAAATTCATGTAGCGCTCCAGGTAGAGCGCGGTCATGTCCGGGTTGTGCGGGTTGTCGAACCAGGCGCGCGAGCGCAGCCGGGTGCGGCCGCGGTCGTGCGGCTGGCTCTGCTGCGAGGCGGCGTGCTGCGGGGACAGGCCGTCTGTGGGGTTCGGCGGTGTGTCGGGCATCGCTTCAGTTCTGGCTAATGGTGAAGCGCCAGACCGTGCGGGAGCGGAAGGTCTGGCCTGGGTCGAGGCGGGTCGAGGGAAAGGTGGGGTGGTTGGGCGCGTCCGGGAAGTGCTGCGTCTCGAAGCACAGCCCGTCGCCCTGGCGATACAGCAGGCCGGCCTTGCCGGTGCGCGTGCCGTCCAGGAAGTTGCCCGAGTAGAACTGCACCCCGGGCTCGGTGGTGGCGATCTCCAGCACGTGGCCGGATATCGGGTCCTCCACCCGCACCGCCGGCCTCGGCTCCGGCGTGACGCCGCCGCGCAGCACGTAGTTGTGGTCGTAGCCGCGCCCGAGCACGAGCTGCCTCTCGCTGCCGTCGCGGATCCGCTCGACCACCGCGACCGCTGCCGTGAAGTCCATCGCCGTACCCGCGACCGGCCGGATCTCGCCGGTCGGGATCATGGTGGCGTCCACCGGGGTGAACGCGTCGGCGTGGATCGTCACCAGGTGGTCGAGCGCTGAGCGCCCGCTGTTCTCGCCGCAAAGGTTGAAGAAGCTGTGGTTGGTGAGGTTGATCACCGTGGGCGCGTCGGTGGTGGCGGTGTAGTCCAGCGTCAGCGTGTCGTCCTCGCCCAGCGTGTAGCCGGCGCAAACGTCCAGCCGGCCGGGAAAGCCTTCCTCGCCATCCGGGCTGATCCTGCGGAAGGTGACGTGCGGGACCTCGCCCGGGCCGGACAGCGTCTCGATCTCCCACCGGCGCTGGTCGAAGCCGCGCACCCCGCCATGCAGCGCGTTCGCCCCGTCGGTAGCCGGCACGCGCACCGCTCCGTCCAGCACGAAGCGGCCGCCGGCGAGGCGGTTGCCGTAGCGGCCGATCGTGGCGCCGAAATACTGCGGATGCTCGACGTACTCGGCCAGCGTGGCGTAGCCCAGCACCACGTCGTCCAGCCGGCCGTGCCGGTCCGACACGTGCAGCGACTGCAGCGCGGCGCCGAAGCCGATCAGCCGCGCGGTCGTGCCGCGTCGGTTGCGCAGCACTACGGCTTCGATCGCGGTGCCATCGCCGAGGGTGCCGAAACCCTCCCGGCCGGCGCCCGCCTCGCCGCGCGTTGCGTCCTGTCGTCCTGCGTCGATCCCGTCGCCCATCCACCCGTCCAGCTCGGAAAATTACTCAGACAATACGGCGTCTGCCCGCTCCGTGGCAACCTGTTTGCCGCCGCCGCCGTTGCCGCGTGTTGCAGCGTCTGGAAACGGGTGGGACGGGTGATGGAGTTCGACACCGCGATCATCGGCGGCGGCCAGGCGGGCGTGCCGTTGTCGCGGGCTCTGGCCGGCGCAGGACAACGGGTCGCGCTGATCGAGCAGACCCATCTCGGCGGCTCCTGCGTCAACTTCGGCTGCACCCCGAGCAAGGCGCTGATCGCCTCGGCTGGGATCGCCCACCACGCCCGCGAGGCGCGGCGCTGGGGCGTCGGCGTCACCGGGGTCGTGGTCGACTTCAAGGCGGTGATGGACCGGGCGCGCGGCTTCGCGTCGGACGCGGTGCGTTCGCTCGACAAGAGCTTCGCCGACGGATCCGGCCCGAGGCTGATCCGCACCCATGCCCGGTTGGACGGGGCCGCCGCGGGCTGGTTCCGGATCGACGCCGGCGGCGACATCCTGCGCGCCCGCAACGTCGTGCTCGACACCGGGACCCGTTCGCTGATGCCCGACATCGCGGGCCTCGGCGACGTGACGCCCATCACTGCGGAGAACTGGATCGACCTCGACACGCTGCCGCAGCGGCTGATCATGATCGGCGGCAGCTACCTCGCGTTGGAGTTCGGTCAGGCCTTTGCCCGGCTCGGCGCGGAGGTGGTGGTGCTGCAGGGTGGCGACCGCCTGGCCGAGCGCGAGGATCCGGAGGTGTCGGAGGCGATCCGCGAGTTCCTCGCCGCAGAGGGCCTCGACATCCGCCTCGGCGTGCGCATCGACCGGGTCGAACGGACTGAGCAGGGAGTGCGTGTGCACACGAACGTCGGCGCCGTCGACGGCAGCCACCTGTTCGTCGCCACCGGGCGGCGGCCGAACACCGACGACCTCGGCCTCGACACGGTAGGGGTGGAGACGACCAGGCATGGCGTCGTCACGGTGGACGAGCACCTGTCGAGCAGCGTGCCGGGCATCTGGGCGGCCGGCGACATACGCGGCGGCCCCGCCTTCACCCACACCGCCTATGCCGACTTCACCGTGCTGCAGGACCAGCTCGCCGGCAGCCAGACCCGCACCACCGAGCGGGTGGTGCCCTACGCGATGTTCCTGGACCCCGAACTCGGCCGCGTCGGCATGACCGAGGCGGAGGCGCGCAGTGCCGGCCACCGGGTGCGGATCGGCGTCAAGGACATGAGCACCAGCGGCAAGGCGCGCGAGGTCGGCCAGACCACCGGTTTCATCAAGGTGGTGATCGACGCCGACACCGACATCGTTCTGGGGGCCGCCTGCCTGTGCCACAACGGCGCGGAGGTGGTGCATGCCTTCATCGCGCTGATGAACGCCGGGGCGACGGCGCAGACCATGATCGACTCCGTGGTCATCCATCCGACCATCGGCGAGGCGGCGAAGAACGCGGTGGTGGCGGCCTATGACGGCGCGTGAGGACCACGAGCAGGATCGAGAGGCCGGGGAGAAGGCCGATGCCAGGATTGCGACCATCGATCTGGTCGCTTCCGATGCAAGGTCGGGCACGGCGAGAGCCTTCCGGTCAGGCGTCGGAGCAACCATACCGGCGGATAATCGCGGCCCTGAAAACCCGTCCCGATGAATCTGGTTCGAGGTCGGAAGGATCGCTCACGGCCGCACCTGCCATCGCGATCGAACCCGAGTGGTCCTCAGCCCGGACGCCGGCGGGCACGGCTCATGACGACCCTCGTCGCCGCATCTCCGCTTGCCGCATCGGCATCGCGTCGATGGCCTCGAACAGCGTCCTGGTGCTCATGGGCTCGCCGCTGCGCAGCTTGACGCCGCCGTCCCTGCCGATCAGCAGCGCTGCGAACCGTCCGGGCGCGACGCCGTAGCGTCGGCGCAGGTCCGCTTGGTCCAGGGCCACCGGCTCGACCACCACCAGGTCCCGCTCCGCAGCACCGGCGCGGTCGGCCGCCAGGAGGCGCGCCTGTTCCGCCACCCGCCCGTCATCGCTCACGAGCGGCCACAGCAAGACCCACAGGACTGCGATCCGGCAGCGGGAGCCTTGCCCGCTCCACCTGCCGGTCAACCCGACCGGCGGGTCAGGAACCGGACCTGCTTCTTGGTGATCCCGAGCCGTTCCACTCCTTCGGCGAAGATGGCGTAGTGCGGCGTCGCCAGGTGCGCGTCGAACGCTGCCTTGTCGTCGTACACCTCGTACAGGACGACCGTCTCCGGCGCCTCGTCGATGGTCAGCGCGTCGAACTGGCGGCATCCCGGCTCGTCCTGCACCGATCGGGTGCTGTCGTAGCGGCACAGCTCGAGGAACTCCTCCTTGTGCGCCGCGGACACCTCGAACTCCGCAATGATGACGTAGGCATTCTCGGCCATGTCCGGACTCCGCCCCCGCGGCCCGATGATCGTCCGCTCCGTCACGGCAGCGCATCAGCCGACGTGGCGGTTCCGGATCTGTCTGGCCCCGAGCGCCCGCGCGAACCGGAGGCGGCCGCCTTCGTTGTGCAGCCACCTTCGAGCAGAACAGGGAGTTGTTCCGATGGACGGCGATTCACGCGGCGACCCAGCCCACGAGACCTACCATGTCGGCCTGCGCAACCAGCACGCGACCGAGATGAGCGCGATCGCGCTGTGCCGGCGGCAGGTCGAGCGGCTCGAGCATTATCCCGAGATGAGGGCGCGGCTGCAGCAGCACGCCGCCGAGTCCGAGGCGCAGGTGCAGCGGCTGGAAGCGATCCTGACGCGGCACGGCAGCAGCCCGTCCGCGCTCAAGGAGGGCTGGATGTCGCTGACCGGCAACATGGCGGCGGCGCTGCATATGCCGGCCTCGGACGAGATCCTGAAGAACACCTTCGCCAACTACGCCTTCGAGCACTACGAGATCGCGGCCTACACCAGCCTGATCGCGATGGCGCAGGCCGTCGGGGACGCCGCCGCGATCGCGCCGCTGCAGCAGTCGCTGGCGGAGGAGAAAGCGATGGGCCAATTTATCCAGTCGCAGATGGTGCCGACCACCGAGCGCTACCTGGCGCTGAGCCGCGGCGGCACCAGGGCCGCCGTCTGAACCGCGGAACGAGGGAGGCCGCCGCCGGTGCGGCGGACGCCGAGGATCAGCGCTCGTTCTCGTCGCTGTCGACCTCGACCTCGATGTCGGTACCGATGACGTCGGCGTCGTCATCGAGGTCGTCCGCGTCCTCCGCCACCTCGTCGGCCTCCGCCTCGTCCTCGACCGGCTCGACCTCGACGTCCGCATCGTCCGGGTCCACCACCGCCGCCTTCTTCGGCCGACGGTCCTCGGGCGGAAGGTTGCCGCCCGCGCGTCGCAGGCGCGGCTGGTCGAGCGGCTGCTCGGTCGCGCATTTCGGGCAGATGGCCGGCACCTTGGTCAAGTCGTAGAACCGGGTGTTGCAAGAGACGCACACCCGCTTGTTACCGAGTTCTGGCTTGGCCATTGTGACTCTGTCGTTGGAGGACGATGCGCGGCAAGGGCGGGCCCCATGCCACCTCGGCCGCGTGCTGTCAAACCGGCGGCGCGCGGCCTGGAGGACGGGCGGGCCAACTTCCGCGCCGCGCGGCAAGCGTTAAGGGAACAGCCATGACGTCGTACCTCAACGCGCCCCGGCCCCTCGTCGTGCGCAGGGCGGACGCACCGCTCGCCGGCACGGCCAGGGTTCCGGGCGACAAGTCGATCAGCCACCGCGCCCTGATCTTCGCGAGCCTCGCCGAGGGCGAAACCCGGATCGGGGGACTGCTGGAGGGTGGGGACGTGCAACGCACCGCAGCGGCGATGCGAGCGCTCGGTGCGGAAGTGACACGGGGCGCGGATGGCGGCTGGCGGGTGAGGGGATGCGGCCTCGGCCGGCTGGCGGAGCCGGAGGACGTGCTCGACATGGGCCATTCCGGCACTGCGGCCCGGCTGCTCGCGGGCATCCTCGCCAGCCATCCGATCGTCTCGGTGATGACCGGCGACGAGGACCTCAGGCGGCGCCCGATGCAGCGGGTGATCGGACCGCTGGAGCGCACCGGAGCAGTGTTCGCCGCACGCTCCGGCGGCCGGCTGCCGCTCTGCATACGCGGCTCGGGCACCCCGCAGCCGGTGTCGTGGCGGCTGGAGATGGCCTCGTCGGAGGTGAAGTCGGCGATCCTGCTGGCCGGGCTCAACGCGTGCGGCGAGACACTGGTCGAGGAGCCTGTGCCGACTCGCGACCACAGCGAGAACATGCTGCGCCATTTCGGCGCAGCGGTGTCGGTGGAACGCGCCGGCGCCGGACGGATCGTCCGGCTGCAGGGCCGGCCGTCGCTGGTGGCGCGCGACGTGCTGGTGCCGTCCGACCCGTCCTCGGCGGCGTTCCCGCTGGTGGCGGCGCTGCTGGTGCCGGGCTCCGCAGTCACGGTCGAGGCGGTCGGGCTCAACCCGCTGCGCACCGGCCTGTTCACCACCCTGATCGAGATGGGCGCCGAGCTCGCGGTCGCGAACGGGCGCACCGAGGGCGGCGAGCTGGTCGGCGACGTGACGGTGCGGGCGGGCGCGCTGCGCGGCGTGGTGGTGCCGCCGGAGCGGGCTTCGAGCATGATCGACGAATATCCGGTGCTGGCCGTGGCGGCCGCGTTCGCAGCCGGCGAGACACGGTTGCGCGGGCTGGGCGAACTGCGGGTGAAGCGATGCCACCGGCTCGCGGGCACGGTGGCGCTGCTGCAGGCGAACGGCGTGCCGGTGCGGGTCGAGCACGACGACATGATCGTGTCCGGCGGCCAGGTTGGCGATCTGGGCGGCGGCCGGGTGCGGACCTGGATGGACCACAGGCTGGCAATGAGCGCGGTGGTGCTGGGGCTCGCCGCTCGCCATCCGGTGACGGTGGACGACGTAGGGCAGGTCGGGACCAGCTTTCCCGGCTTCGTGGGCCTGATGAACCGCCTCGGCGCCGGGCTCACGGATGCCAGCGCAGCGGATGCCGAGGCATGAGCCGCCGGCTGGTGGTCGCGGTGGACGGGCCGGCTGCGGCCGGCAAGGGCACGCTGGCGCGCGCCCTGGCGGCGGCCCTCGGCCTGCCCCACCTCGACACCGGGCTACTCTACCGTGCGGTCGGACGGCGCATGCTCGACGCCGCCCCGCCCTTGGGCAACGCCGCCGCTGCCCAGGCCGCCGCGCACGCCGCGTCGCTTCGGCCGGACGACCTGCTCCGCACCGACCTGCGCACGCCGGAGGTGGACCGCGCCGCCAGCCTGGTGGCGGCGCAGCCGGCGGTGCGCGCGGCCCTTCTCCAGTTCCAGCGCGGCTTCGGCGCGTCGCACGGCGCGGTGCTGGACGGCCGCGACATCGGCACGGTGGTGTTTCCCGATGCGCCGGTGAAGCTGTTCGTCACCGCCTCGCTGCGGGCGCGGGCGGAGCGGCGCTGGCGGCAGTTGCACGGCGATGCGCCTCCGGGTGCCGACGCGCGGGCGGCGCTCGACGCCGTGCAGGCCGAGCTTGAGGCGCGCGACGCCGCCGACGCCGCGCGGCACACCGCCCCCCTGCGCGCGGCGGCCGACGCGGTGTGGATCGACAGCGACGGGCTGGATGCGGGTGCCGTGCTGCGCGAGGCGCTGCGCGTCGTAGCGGTACGGGCGGGCGAAACCGCTTGACGCCGACCAGGCCACGGGTGCATCACGCGATCCTCAGGCTCTGTCTTCCGGACAGGGCCCGTTTCCCGTAGCCGGTCCGTCGCGGCGCAGCGGCCTTGTCGTCCCTGCCGAACCCGGACAAGACGTGCTGCCACCCGCTACGGCCTGGCAGGGCGCATGAACCGCACCCGGAGCCTCCGGCTCCGGATCCGACGCAGGAACCATCCGCCACATGGCATCAGCCACCCTTGCCCGCCCGCCCGCCGATCACTTCGGCGGCGAGGACTTCGCCTCCCTTCTCGACGAGAGCCTCGGCCGCGACGTCGGCTTCGACGGCTCGGTCGTCACCGGCCGGGTGATCCGCCTGACCGACGAGTACGCGATCGTCGATGTCGGCCTCAAGAGCGAGGGCCGCGTCCTGCTCAAGGAGTTCGGCCTTCCCGGCGCCGACCACGAGGTCAAGCCCGGCGACGTGATCGAGCTCTACGTCGAGCGCTACGAGGACCGCGACGGCGCCATCGTGTTGTCGCGCGAGAAGGCGCGGCGCGAGGAGGCCTGGACCAACCTGGAAAAGGCATTCGAGGGCCAGCAGCGGGTCCAGGGCACGATCTACGGCCGGGTCAAGGGCGGCTTCACCGTCGACCTCGGCGGGGCCATGGCGTTCCTGCCCGGCTCCCAGGTCGACATACGCCCGGTTCGCGACGTGGGCCCGCTGATGGGCTCCCCGCAACCGTTCCAGATCCTCAAGATGGACCGCGCCCGCGGCAACATCGTGGTGTCGCGACGCGCGGTGCTGGAGGAAACGCGGGCCGAGCAGCGCTCCGAGCTGATCCAGGGCCTGAAGGAGGGCATGATCCTCGACGGCGTGGTCAAGAACATCACCGACTACGGCGCCTTCGTGGACCTGGGCGGCGTGGATGGGCTGCTGCACGTCACCGACATCGCCTGGAAGCGGATCAACCATCCCTCCGAGGCGCTTCAGATCGGCCAGGCGGTGCGGGTGCAGGTGATCCGCTTCAACTCCGACACCCAGCGCATCAGCCTCGGCATGAAGCAGCTCGAGGCCGATCCGTGGGAAGGTGTCGCTGCGAAGTACCCGCCGGGTGCCCGCTACAGCGGCCGCGTTACCAACATCACCGACTACGGCGCCTTCGTGGAGCTGGAGCCCGGCGTCGAGGGCCTGGTGCACGTGTCGGAGATGAGCTGGACCAAGAAGAACGTCCACCCGGGCAAGATCGTCGCCACCTCGCAGGAAGTGGACGTGATGGTGCTGGACGTGGACAGCTCCAAGCGCCGCATCTCGCTCGGCCTGAAGCAGGTGCAGCGCAACCCGTGGGAGTTGTTCGCCGAGGAGCACAAGATCGGCTCCACGGTGGAAGGCGAAATCCGCAACATTACCGAGTTCGGCCTGTTCGTCGGCCTGTCCGCGGACATCGACGGCATGGTGCACATGTCCGACATCTCCTGGGACGAGGCCGGCGAGGCGGCGATGACGCCGTACGAGAAGGGCCAGGTCGTGCAGGCCCGCGTGCTGGACGTCGACGTCGAGAAGGAGCGCATCTCGCTCGGCATCAAGCAGCTGCACGACGATCCGGCCGCCGACACGCTGTCTCGCGTCAACAAGGGCGCGGTGGTGACCTGCATCGTCACCGCGGTGCAGGCCAACGGCATCGAGGTGAAGGTCGACGAGGTGCTGACCGGCTTCATCCGCCGCGCCGAGCTCGCCCGCGACAAGGCGGAGCAGCGTCCGGAGCGCTTCGCCGTCGGCGAGAAGGTCGACGCCAAGGTGGTGTCGGTGGACCGTGCCTCGCGCAAGCTGTCGCTGACCATCAAGGGCCGCGAGGTCGAGGAGGACAAGGCGGCGATCAACGAGTACGGCTCGTCCGACAGCGGCGCGTCGCTCGGCGATATCCTGTCGGCGGCGATCCGCCGCCGCAGCGCCCAGTTGCCGGAGTAACGCCCCGCTCCGGCGACGGAGCACGGAGACCGAAAGGGCGGCGCCAGCGATGGCGCCGCCCTTTTCACGTTCCGCCGGCGACGCGGCTTCCTGTGTCGGGAGGAACGGTCAATCGGCTGCCGCGTCCGACCCGAGCCGATCGGCCGGGTCGCGCGACGCGCCGTCCGGCATCGATCGCCCGCTGGGTTCCGGCGTGGCGGCAGCGTCAGGCGCCGGCATCCTGACCGCATCCAGGTAGGCGATGCACATCAGGACCAGTTGCCGATGCACCGCCCTGGCGTCGGGCATGGACAGGTTGCGCTCGAACACGCCGCGTGTCGTGCCGAACACGGTGGTCAGGAGCGTCAGGCTGACGATCGGCAGGTCGGCGAACACGGCGTCCGACGCGCTGGCGAACATCGCTCCGGTCGCGGCATCCACGCGCTGGACGAACGCCTCGATCAGGAGCTCGTTGTCGAGCTCCACGACCGAGCGGTAGAGGGCGCGCGTCACGTCGGCCCGCTCCGTCTTGGCGTTCCAGTAGGTCGTCACGATGGCGTCGACCATCTGGTCGATCGGCGCGCCGTGCCGTGCCCGGCAGGCGGTCTCGACCGTCTCGGCCAGGACCTGGAGGTAGTGCTCGTTCAAGGCATAGAACAGCGCCTGCTTGTGCGGGAAATACTGGTACAGGGTGCCGACCGAGACCCCCGCCCGCGCCGCCACCCGCGTGGTCGTCAGGCGGCGGGGGCCGCCAGCCAACAAAACCTGAATGGTCGCCTCGAAGATGACGTCCAACGTCACCGTCGCCCGTGCCTGACGCGGCCGTTTCCGTGGCATCAGATGCAGGGGCGGGCTCGACACCATAAGCGAATCCTCAAACCAGGGGATTCATCCTAGTCTAGATCAGGATATAATCGAACGCGGAGTATCATCCATGACCGACAACAAACCCGTCGCGCTGGTCACCGGTGCGAATAAGGGCATCGGATTGGAGATCGCTCGCCAGCTCGCGCAAGCGGGGGTGTTCGTCGTCATCGGCGCCCGCGATCCAAGACGAGGCCGTGCGGCGGTCGAAGACCTGGCGTCGCAGGGATTGGCGGCCGGATTCGTCTCGATCGACCTCGACGACCCGGCAAGCATCGCAGCCGCTGCCGAAACGATCGGCAAAGAGCACGGCAAGCTCGACATCCTCGTCAACAACGCGGGCATCGTCGATGCGGGCGACGGTCCGCCGAGCACTTCCGCGGTCGCGGCCGTCCGCCGTATCCTGGACACGAACTTCGTCGGCACCCTGGCGGTGACGCAGGCGATGCTGCCGCTGCTGCGCCAGGCGCCGGCGGCACGGATCGTCAACCTGTCCAGCTCCCTCGGCTCTCTGACGCTCAACGGTGACCCGGACTCGCCCTACTACGCCGCACGGTTGATCGGCTACAACGCCTCGAAGGCGGCGCTCAACATGCTGACCGTGCAGCTCAGCGCGGAGCTGCGCGACACCCCCATCGTCGTGAACTCGATCAGTCCGGGCTACATCAAGACCGACATGACCGGCCAGGGCGGATTCCTGACCCCCGAACAGGGCGCTAGGCTGCCGGTCGAGTATGCGCTGCTTGGCGAGAACGCCGTGTCCGGCCGGTTCGTGCAGGCGAGCGGCGAGACCCCCTGGTAGGCGCGGCGCCTCGGCACGCGGCATCGCAGCCGCCGATCGATCCTAGCCTGCCGTCAGACCGCTTCCGGGAGCATTGTCACCGACCGGATGACTGCGCCCGATCCGGGGATGCTCTACTTTGTCTCGGAGACGAGCAGCTTTATCAGGCAGGTGAAACCGCGATGCGGTTCAACCTGACCTGATGCTGCTCTAGGATCAAGCGTTCCACGGCGAGGGTGAACGCGATGCCGGACAAGGTCATTCTGTGCTACGGCGACAGCAATACACACGGCACAAGGCCGCTGTTGCGTCCCGGCGAGTCTGACCGCTTCGGCCCCGCCGAGAGATGGCCGGCGCTGCTGCAATCCCGGCTGATCGGCGTCCGGGTGATGGAGGAAGGCCTGCCGGGCCGCACCACCGTGCACGACGACCCGATCGAGGGGCGGCACAAGAACGGGCTCGCCTACCTGCGTCCCTGCCTGGAAAGCCAGCTCCCGGTGGACGTGCTGGTGCTGATGCTCGGCACCAATGACCTCAAGGCGCGCTTCTCGGT
Organism: Lichenicola sp.; assembly: GCA_965198655.1. Classification (GTDB taxonomy): domain Bacteria; phylum Pseudomonadota; class Alphaproteobacteria; order Acetobacterales; family Acetobacteraceae; genus Lichenicola. The sequence continues at coordinate 1,469,303 of OZ240668.1, forward strand.
CACGCCCGCCGACATCGCCGCCTCCATCGGCGTGCTGCTGCAGGAGGTGCGGGCCTGCCGCGCCGGCCCGTCCGGCGGCACGCCGGAGCTACTGGTGCTGGCGCCGGTGCCGATCGAGGAGGTGGGCTTCCTGGGCGGGATCTTCGCCGGGGGAGCGGACAAGTCGCGCCGGCTGGCGCCGCTCTACCGGGAGGTAGCGGCCGGGTTCGGTGCGCGTTGCCTCGACGCGGGCTCGGTCGCCACGGTCAGCCCGACGGACGGGATCCACTACGAGGCGGACCAGCATGAGCGGCTGGCGCGGCTGGTCGGCGACGCGCTGGCCGGCTAGGGCGCGTTGTCTAGTCGAGCATCATCCGCTCGACCGAGCCGGTTCGATCGGATGATGTCCTGGCGCGGAGCATGACGGGCCACGCCGACGCGGCGGCGGCCAGCAGCAGGACGAACAGCGTGGTCGACAGCGCCAGCCCCAGCCGGCCGGCGGCGAAATCGCCGGCGGTGGTGCCGGCCGAGCGGATCGCCACCACCGCGAGCCAGTAGCCGAGCCGGCTGGGTACTATCCCGGCCAGGGCGAGCACCAGGCATGGCAGCATCCCCAGCAACACGGTGGCCGGGCCGGTGCCGAGCCCGGCCGCTCCCGCGACCGCGTCGCCGATCGCGGTGCCGAGCGCGCCGGCCGCCAGCATCGCCGCCCAATACCGACCGCCGGTCGCCATCCTGCCCTCGCCCCCGACCCGCCGCCGGCGGATCGGCAGGGCCAGTACCAGCGTCGCCAGCCCGAGCCCCGCGATCGTGCCCGGGTAGGGCAGGCGCAGGTCGTGCGTCAGCAGGTCGGCCGCGTTGGTGGCCGCCATGCGCACCAGCAGGATCGCCGTCCAGTAGAAGCCGGTGCCGCGTCGGTCGCTGCGCCGTTCCAGCAGCAGCGTCGCCGCAAGGCACACGGCCAGGATCGGCAGACCATTAGCGTGGCCCAGACCGAGCCCGTGCGCTTCCAGGTCGCCGGCGTTGGCGCCGGCGATGCTGGCGAGGCACAGCGCCACCCAGTAGGTGCGGTCGAGGCGTGGAACGTGGACGAGCTGCATCGCGTCGGCATCCGGCTGCGTCGGGGTATTGGCCCGATGGCGACGGCATCGGCAACGCCCGGCGCATGATCGTTTGATGACGGCGCGCCGCCGTCGCCTCCGTCTGTGGTCTTGACCCGCAGGCACTCGTGCCGACATCTCCGGACATGAGCGTCGCCGACAGGATCAACCAGTTCGACGGGTTTCTGCTGGACCGCGTGTTCCAGCCGATGGTCGACCGGCTGCCGGAGCGGCCATCCGGCTTCGACGTCGGCATGAGCCTGCAGCTCGGCGCCGTGGTGCTGGACGCGGCCTCGCTGGTGGCCATGATCGCCACCGGCCGCATGGGCTTCGGCAACGGCATGTGGAACGGGCTGACCTGGCTGTTCGCGGCGTTCTTCTACGTGTCGATCGCCCGCCTGCGCCCGCTGGTGAAGCCGGGCCACGCCAACCCGCTGCGCCTGATGCTGCAAGGCCTGCGCCCGCTGTCGATCCCGTTCGCGGTCTATAGCCTGTGGATCATGTCGACCGCGTCGCCGCAACTGGTGATGGCACTGCGCTTCAACGCGCTGGCCAACCTGGTCTACGTGGTCGGGCTCTACCTGATCTCCTGCCAGCCTAGGCCGCCTGCATATCGGCGTACGGTGGTGGACTGGACGCCGCGCACGGTGCGCGGCAAGGCGTGAGGAAGTAAGGCCAGGGCTCTGCCCTGGACCCGCTGGGGCCGGAGGCCCCAGACCCCTTTTACTTTAAGAATTGGGTTTGAAGGGCTCCGCCCTTCATGGGGTCCAGGAGCAACGCCCCTGGCCTTCGCCGTCCACCGAACCTCAGCGCACCCGCACCGAAACGTGGTCGGTCAGCCCGTCTGCATCGATCACCGACAGGGTGTAGAACCCCGGGCCGGATGGCAACCAATTCACACTCCGGCTCACCGGCCGCGACGGCAATGCCGTGCCGTCGACCAGGTACCTGATCGGGCGCCTGCCGCCCATCACCCGGAGCGGCACCGCCCCGTCCATCGCCAGCTCCGCTCCCGGCGGCGGGAACAGGATACGCAGCGACGGGTCCGCCACCGTCGCCACCGGAGCGGTGTTCGTCCCCGGCAGCGCCGCCTCCGGCGTGACGCGCGGCGCCGGCGGCAGCAGGGCGAACAGTTGCGACAGCACCGGCAGCGCGCCGTCACGGCCGGTGGCGCCCTCCACCGCGGTGCCGTCCGGCCGTCCGAGCCAGACCGCGCCCACGTGCGCGGCGTCGAAGCCGAGCGCCCAGGCGTCGCGGCCGCCCCAACTGGTGCCGGTCTTCCAGGCGATGCCGGTTGGCCCGCCGTCGGGGAAGTCGCGCGTCAGCACCTCCGCCACCAGGCGCGCCGCACTGGCCTGCAGCAGCGGCCGCGCCGGGTCGGGCGCCTCGGCCAGCAGCCGCAGCCGGTGCACGCTGCCGTCGGTCGCCAGCCCCGCATACAGCGCCGCCAGCTCGCGCATCTGGATGCCGCCGCCGCCGAGCGCCATCGGCAAGGAGGCCGCGCTGTGCGGCGGCAGCGCCAGCCCGGCGCCGGCGCCGTCCAGCCAGGCCAGGAACCGTTCCGGCCCGATCCGGTCCAGCAGCGCTACCGCCGGCAGGTTCAGCGAGCGGCGCAGCGCGTCGGCCGCCGTCACCGGGGCGGTGAAGCGGTGGTCGAAGTTCTCCGGCGCGTAGCGGCCGAAATGACGCGGCAGGTCGCTCAGCACCGTGTCCGGCCGTGCCAGGCCGTCCTGGAACGCCAGCCCGTAGAGCATCGGCTTCAGCGCCGAGCCGGGCGAGCGCACCGCCCGGGTCAGGTCCAGCCCGCCCGACCGCGCCGGGGTGCCGTCGCCCGAGGCGACCGCCAGCAGCGTGTGGCCGGCCGCGTCGCCGATCAGTGCTGCGGCATTCATCCGCTCCGGCGCGCCGGCGAGGGTGCGGGCGAGTAGCGACTCCAGCCCGGTCTGCAGCGCGAGGTCGAGCGTCGTGCGCAGCACTGGCTGGCGCGGCAGGGTCCTGATCGCCGCCATCGCGTGCGACGGGAACGGGAGCCGCCGCGTCGGAAGCGGCGCCTCCTGCGCCGTCGGCGCCGTGCCCAGCAGCCGGTCGCGCAGGGCCAGCGCGCGATCCGGATGGCGGTCCGGCCGCAGCGCCTCCGGCCGACGCGGGATGGCCACCAGCAGCGCCGACTGCGCCCGGTCGAGTGCGGCCGCATCCACGCCGAACCAGGCCCGCGCCCCCGCCTTCACCCCTTCGAGGTTGCCGCCGAACGGCGCCAAGGTCAGCCACACCTCCAGCACCCCGTTCTTGCCCAGCCGCTCCTCAAGCTGGGTGGCGCGGAACAGCTCGATCAGCTTGGAGCGCAGCGTACGCGGCCTGGGCTCCAGCAGGCGCGCCGCCTGCATGGCCAGCGTCGAGCCGCCGGACACCACGTGCCCGGCCACCGCCCATTGCAGCGTTGCCCGCAGCAGCGCCGCCGGGTCGATCGCGGCATGTTCGCGGTAGCGGCGGTCCTCGGTGCGGAGCAGCAGCGACAGGAACACCGGCGCCACTTCGTCCGGCCGGGTGTCGAGCCGCCAGACCCCGCCCGGCGCCGGCAGCTCGGCCAGCAGCCGGCCGTTCCGGTCCAGCACCTCCGTGCCCAGCGAGCGCATCCGCGACAGGTCGGGCGGGCAGGCTTGGTCGAGCACGCCCAGCAGGCCGGGCAGCAGCGCCGGCAGCGCCAGAAGCAGGGGCCAGCGCCGCGTCATGGACGGGTCCGCCTTCGCCCATCAAGCCGGTTGGCTTGATCGCTAAAGACCTTAGGCTCCGGAGATCGTTTTGCTGACCTCATCAAACTCCCAAAAGGCCGTCCGGGAATGGGGTGTGCCGAGCGAGAGCGTTCCGCCGCGCCAGCGGCGGAACGTGCCCGGCGTGAGGATCGAGAACCGTAGCGGAGCGGCCTCCTGGCCGTGAGCAACGGAAGCGCAGAGCCTCGCGTCGGATCGCCGGCACAGCGCATTCCCGGACGGCTTTTCAGCCGGGCGGCTGCACGACGATGGTGCCGCCACCCTGCCGGGCGAACAGGCCCGGCTGATACATGTCGGCGAGGTCGGCGCCGGGAAGGCTGAAGCTGCCGACGGTGACCGCGCGCAGCCGGATCGCGAGGCGGAAGCCGGGCTGCTCCCGGGTCAGGGTCATCACCGCGGTGTAGCGGTCGTCCGACGCAGGCAGCGCCAGCGTGGGGGTGAGCGTGCCGAGCCAGTTCATCTCCGGCATCGTGCCGGGGCCGAGGCGGGCGACGATCTCCCAGCCGGCCGGCAGGCCCTGCAACAGCCTGACCTGGTGGTCGCGATCGTTGTTGTCGAGCCGTCCCTCGAACAGCAGCACGAACTCGGTGTCGCGCGCGAGGTGGTCGAGGTCGAGCGGCTTGCCGTCGAGGGTGAGGAAGCGGCGGCTGATCCGCATCCCGCTGCGGCTGGCCGGCGGCGCCTGCGCCGGCGTCCCGGTGATCGACACCGCCTGCCAGATCGCGGCGTCGCCCAGGTTGCGCACCGGTCCCGGGGTCGGCAGCGGCAACGTCACCAGGGCCGCCGGCGTGACCGCCGCGCCGTCGCGGCTGATACGCACCGGTGCGGCCCCGCTGCCAGCGGCGAGGGCGGCGGCGGCGAGCCAGGCTTCCTGCTGCGTGTCCAGTTGGTCCGGCTTCAGGTCCGCTCCGGGAAGGCCGGCCAGCAACGCGCGCAGCCGCTCCGGCGACGCACCGTTCTCGCTCATCAGCACCACGAGCGCTGCGCGGTCGCGCAGCGGGTCTCCATAGTCGTAGGCCCAATCGTCGCGCCGCCCGTCCCCGGCGGCGGCGAAGGCGGCGTCCGCGCGCGGCCGGTCGTTGCCGATCGCCAGCGCCGCTCCGAGCTGCGCCCGCGACAACGGCGTGGGCAGGTGGTCGATCTGCTCGAACAGGACACGCGCCCGGCCGATCCGGCCTTCGCCGCCGAGCGCCAGCACGTAGAGCGCGTAGGCTTCCCGCGCCCGCTGCTCGGGGGTGTCGTCGTCGCCGTCGAGCAGGTCCGACTGGTAGTGCAGCGCGTCGTGCAGGGCCTGATCCGGCACCACCGCTCCGGCGTGCCGGGCGCGGAGCAGGAACTCGGTCGCGTAGGCGGACAGCCACGGCTCGGCCGTGTCGCTGGCGTTCCAGAGCCCGAACCCGCCGTCGTAACGCTGCCGGTCCAGCACGAACCCGACCAGGCGCTGCAGCCGTGCTGCGCGGTCCGCGTCCGGCGTCCCGGCCGGAACGAAGGTCAGCGGCAGGCCCTTGCTGCTGGCCTGTTCCAGGCAGAACAGCGGATAAACGTCGAGGTCGGCGAGCAGCCCGCCTGCGCCATAGCGCACCGCGCCGCCGAAGCTGGCGGACGCGGTCCAGGTGCCGGACAGGTAGTCCGCCGCCGGCACCGGCATCGAGGCGTCGGCACCCGGACCGAGTGCCGTGACCGCGGCCACGGTGATGCGCGGCCGGCTGCTGTGCAGCCCGAGGGTCGCCTCGTGATGCGCGTGGAAGCCGTCCGGCCCGTCGACGTCCAGGCGGAGCGTCGCCGTGCCGGCCCCGGTGGCGCGCAGCAGCACCGTCGGGATCGCTTGCGCGCCTTGCGCCAGCGCCACCGCGCCGCTGTCGGCACCCTCCAGCGCGACCGGCCCGCTCGCGCCGAGCCGCCAGCCGACCCGTCCCGCCGGCAGCTCCACGTTCTGCAGCAGCAGCCCGATCCGCGCCTCGTCGCCCGGCGCCAGGAACCGCGGCAGCAGCGGGGTCGCCACCAGCCGGTCGCGCACCAGCATGTCGGCGCTGGCCGATCCAACCCGGGTGCCGTCCCAGCTCACCGCCATCAGCCGCACCTGCCCGCTGAAGTCCGGCATCGGCAGCGAAACGTCGAGGTTGCCGTCGCTATCCGCGCGCATCGGCGCCTGGAACAGCGACAGGATCACCTGCGGGATGTTCGGCTTGTCGTTGCCGTTCTCGTCGCCGCCCTGCGCCAGCAGCGCCGCCTCGCCCGACGCCGGCGCGATCAGGTGGCCCCAGTCGTCGCGCACGTCGATGCCGAGCCGGCGGCGGCCGAGGAAGTGCGCCGCCGGATCGGGTGCCGCGAAGTCGGTCAGCCGCAGGATCCCCTCGTCGACCGCGGCCACGCTGGCCCAAGCGCCGGGTGCGGTGTGCAGCCGCACATGCGCCACTGCGCCGGGACGCACCACCGGCGGTGCCGCGAACGCCGCCTTGAGGTGGCGCGCCGCCGGGTCGATCGGCAGCCAGACCAGGCCGATCGCCCGCTTCGGCCGGTCCCGGCCGTTCCCGGGGCGGTAGGCGTGCACGGCGACATAGGCGCCCGGTCCCCAGGCCGGGTCCACCGGGACGTCGAAGGTCGAGCCCGACTTCGCCACCGAAACCTCGCGGTGCGACAGCACGCGGTCGGTCAGCACCAGCAGGGTGGCGATGCCGTCGAACGGCGCCGACACGTGCACGTGCGCCACCTGGCCTGCGGCATAGCGGGCGCGGTCGGTCGACGCCGCGGCGGCATCGGGCACGTCGGGATCGGTCGAGTCGCTCCAGCCGGCGTAGAAGCGCATCGAGCTCGCCGCCAGCCCGCCCGCCTGCTCGACCTCCAGCCGGTAGCGGCCGAACCCGAGCCGTCGCGCCAGGTGCAGGGTGCCCGACTGCGGGATCGATACGTCGCGGCTGTCGACCGTGGTGTCGTGGTAGACGGTCTCGTAGCTGGCGAGCGAGTCGCGCAGCACCAGCCGCCAGTCCGGGTCCTCGCGCACGAGGCGTAGGTGCGCGCGCAGCGGGATACGGCGCCCGTCGGGATCGATCGCGGCGACCTCGAACCCTGCCTCGGCGCCGTCGTCGACGGAGTCGCGGAAGTCCGGCTTGATGCCGATCAGCGGTCCGTTTGCTCGCACCGGCAGGTCGGCGTGCGCCCGCGCCCCGTGTCCGGATGGGTCGTTCACGATCACGTCGAGATGCGCCTGCACCGGATGGGTGCTGTCCGGCGCCGAGGCGAGCGCCAGGGACAGGGTGGTGCGGCCCGCCTGGTCCGTCGCCGGCAGGATGCTGCGGATCGCCTGCGGCGCGAACTGCTCGTCGACCAGCCCGACCCGGTAGCCGGGCAGAGCAGGTGCCGCGTCCGCCGCGTCCAGCGCCAGCGTGGCACTGCCGACCAGCCCCGCCGCCGGCGCGCCGTAGAGGAACCGCGCCGCGACCGGCACCGGCACCGTCGCACCCGGCGCCAGCACGGCCGGCAGCGCGCCGAGCGTCACCGCCATCCGGTCCGGCACGAAGGCGTCGACCTTGAACTGGGTTTGCCCCACCGGCGGCAGCGACGGGTCGGTCAGCAGCTCCACGGTCCACAGGCCCGAGACGGCGCCGTTCCCGAGCGTCACCGCAAGGTGCGCCGAGGCGTCGCCGGTGGCCGCGGCCGGCCCCTCGAAGAACACCTGGGCGTTCGGCCGGCGCACCCGGATCCGCACCGGCGTCGACACCGGCCGGCCGGCCGGGTCGCGCAGCAGCGCCATCACCTGCATCGTCTCGCCCGGCCGGTAGATGCCGCGGTCGAGCCAGACGAAGCCGTCCACCGGCCCGGGCTGTGGCAGGCCGCCGGTGCCGCGTCCGGACAGGTCGAACGCGGCGGTGTCGAGGTCGAGGCTGACGAAGTCGGTGCCGCCGCCGCCGCCGAGCGGGGCCATGCCCTGGATCGTTGACGGCGCCAGCGGGCCGCTGCCGGCCAGGAGCGGCCGGGCGAAGTGCGCGAAGCCGTCGGCGCCGGTGTCGGTTTCGGCCAGGATGTCGTTGTTGTGCGCCAGCAGGCGCAGGTGCACGCCGGGGCGCGGCCGCGCGTCGGAATAGCCGCGCAGTTGCACCGTGAGGCCGTCGGCGCCACGCCAGACCGTGGGGGCCAGGTCGGTCTGCAGCACTGGCTGCACCGCCCCCGCCTCGTCGCGGTGCCCGTCATCCGGCACTACCGCCACCGCATACAGGCCGGGCAGGGTCATGGCGTCGGTCGGCAGCGGCAGCACCGTTTGCTGCCGTTGGTTGCGTCCGTAGTGCGGAATCGTGGCATGGCCGGACCAGACGATCCGCGTCCCGTCGTCGAGGTTCTGCGCCACGTACTCGTCCATCGCCTTGCCCAGGCTGTGGTCCAGCGTCCAGGGCTCGATCGTGCGCTCGCTGAAGTAGGCGATGCGTATCTTCACCGCCGCGATGTTGGTGCTGGCCAGCACGATGCGCGGCGCTTGTCCGCGCGGCAGCAGGAACATGCGGTTGTCGAACGAGAGCAGCGTCGAGCGGTCGCCGACCACCAGCGGCACCTCCGCCGCCTGCGCCAGCCGGAAGCCGAGCTGGCCCGGCATCCCGGCGCGTATCGTCGCCTGCGTGGTTGCGGCGAGCGGCAGGCCGGAGATGCAGATCTGGTCGTCCTCGCGGGTGATCGCCGCGTCCTTCGGCGCCGGCGACAGGGTGATCCAGTCCTCGGGATGGAAGTCGTTGCGCCGAGAGGGCGGCGCGTTGAAGCCGATGCAGGCGCGCGGCGGCTCCGCGTCCGCCTCCACCCGGACCCGGCGCACGCGCAGCCCGCCACCCTCCAGCACCGCCAGCCGCGATCGGTAGCCGGCATCCCCGGGCGCGATCGCCACCGCCCATTCCAGCGCCTGGCCCGCCTGCTCCGGCCGGTGCTGCGCCACCAGCGCGTCGGCCACCGCCGCGTAGGCGTCCGCCTTCGCCGACCCGTCTTTGGCCTGCTCTTGCGCCTGCCAGGCCGCGTCCAGCGCGCGTACCGGGTCGGGACGGGTTCGCGCCAGCTCTTCCCGCGCCAGCAGGATCCAGAGGCTGGGACTGGCCTCCTCCATGCCGAGCCGGTTCTCGAGCGCGTTCGCGGCGGCGTCGTGATCGCCCTTGGCGAATGCCGCGTTGAACGCTGTCTCCGCCTGCTTCCGCTCGGCGTCGTTGCCACCCGCCGGATGCCGCTCGGACAACGACGTGGCGAAGTCGTCGCTGTCCGTCGCGACCCCCGGCAGATCGAGATCGTCGGCCACGGCCGGCATCGCCCAGCATAGGCACAGCGCCAGGGTCGCCACCAGGCGGGACACCGTCCGACCGACCATCCCGTCCTCCGCGCTTCTTCCCCTGTGCCGGGGAACAGCCTAGCGCGGATCGTTGTCGGAAGATATCGTTCCGGGATCAGAAGTCGATGCAGCGGCCCTTGACGGTCCAGTCGCCGTAGCGGGTCGGATCGGCCTCCTTCGGGCCACCGACCTCGGGCGGAGGCGGGGCCTTCCCGTCGACGGTCGGGGCATCGGACGGCACGGGGGGAGTGGTGTCTGTCTTGTCGCTCATGTCATCCGACATGGGGACGCTGCCGTGCTTTAGCGATGCTCCGATTGCGCCAATCGTTGTTCGGCCAGCTCCCGCCACGGCGCGTCGGCGGAGGCGGCGTCCAGCGCGCGCCGGAACAAGGCGGCGGAGGCGGCGCTGACGGCGTTATCGGCGCGCGTCTGCGCTTCCGCCGCCTGCACCGCGAGGGTGGGATCGAAGCCGTGCGCCAGCGCCACCCGCCACGCCGCGGCGGCGGCCTGGAGGTTGCCGCGCGACGCCTCCACCTGCCCGAGCAGCACGTAGCCCTGGCGCGCCGACGGGGTGGCGGGGTCGAGCCCGGCCAGGCCCCGGCGCAGGGTGGCGATCAGGGCGTCGTCCTGCCTGGCCCGCGTCTCCGCCTGCATCATGCGCAACCGCTCCGGCTGCGCCGGCAGCTCCGGATGACCGCCGAGGAGGTAGAGCCCGAGCGCTGCCGGAAGCACCAGCGCCAGCACGGCGGCGGCGCCCCAGGGCGAGGATCGGGCCGAGGCTAGGGACGAAACGGCGCCGCCCGAGGCGGCCTGCGCGTCGGCGGCGGCCAGCAGGCGTCGTTCCACCTCCAGCCGCGCCGCCTGGTGCTCCGACCCTTCGATCAGGCCCTCCGCACGGTCGCGCTCCAGCTCGCGCAACTGCGCCCGGTGCAGCGCCAGCGCCGGCGCGTGCCGGTCGCGCAGCGCGACGCCGGTGCCGAGCAGGGCACGCGCCGCCGGCAGCAGTGCCAGCGCCCCGAGCAGCAGCGCCTCGATCCAGAAGACCGGCATCAGCGCAGCAGCGCGTCGAGCCTGGCGCGCTCGTGCGGCGTCAACGGCGTGGGGGCGGCGGCGGTGCGGCGCAGCCCGAGCAGGGCGGCCAACCCGCCGACCAGCAGCGCCAGCGGCCCGGTCGCCCAGAGCAGCAGGGTGAGGGGGGTCAGCCTCGGCTGCAGACGGATGAAGTCGCCGTAGCGAGCCACCATCCAGTCCATGACCGCCTGGTCGCTGTCGCCGGCGGCGACGTGCACGCGCACCACGTGGCGCAGGTCGCGCGCCAGGTCGGCGCCGCTGTCCTCGATGTCCTCGTTCTGGCACACCAGGCAGCGCAGCCGCGAGCCGATCGCCTCGGCGCGCGCTTCCAGGCGATGATCCGGCAGCATCTCGGCCGGGTCGCTCACCGCCAGCGCCGGCAGCGACCAGCACGTCGCCAGCAGCAGGAGCGGGACGACCCGCCTCATCGACGCAGCCGCGCGGCGAGCGGCAGCAGCTCGGCCGCCACCACCTCGGCGGTGAGCGGGCCGGGCAGGTGCCAGGCGATGGTCCCGCCCGGCCGGATCAGGAAGCTTTCCGGCACCCCGGACACGCCCCAGTCGATCGCCGTCAGCCCGGCGCGGTCGGCGGCGAGCCTGGCATAGGAGGCGGCACCCGAGTGCGCCACGAACCCGGCGCTGTCGTCCGGCCGATCCTTGTAGGCGATGCCCCAGACCGGCAGCCGCCCGGCCAGGGCGGCGATCACCGGCGCCTCCACCACGCAGGGCACGCACCAGGAGGCGAAGAAGTTCACCAGCAACGGCGTTGTCTGCGCCCGGAGGTCGGCGGACGAGAACCCGCTTCCCGGCGCCTGGTCCGGCAGCGCGAACGGCGGCACCGCACGGTCCACCGCCGGAGCGTGTATGTCGTGCGGGTCGAACGAGCCGCGCTCCATGCCGGACAGCATGGCCCAGAACCCGATCCCGGCGGCGGACGCGAGGCCGAGCGGGGCCAGCGTCAGCAGTCGGCGCCGGGTTGGGGCGCCTCCCCTGGACCCGGACTTCTGATATCCGGTTTCTAAAGGCCGAGCCTTTGGCGGGATCGGGCCGCGAAGCGGACCGATGGGGCAGCGCCCCTGGCCTTCCCCACTCAAGACCTGGCCCCGCTCATTCCGCCGGCACCGCCACCGGCAGGCGCGCCCGGCGCGGCGCGCCGACGCGGATCCGGCGGTCGCTAAGCGACAGCGCGCCGCCCAGCGCCATCACCAGCCCGCCCAGCCAGATCCAGGGCGCCAGCGGGTTGCGGTGCAGGCGCAGCACGGCGGTGTGGGCGGCGCCGGCCCCGTGCTCGTCGCCGAGCACCACGTACAGGTCGGAAACGAGGTTGGTGTGGATCGCCACCTCGGTGGTGGTCTGCCCGGCGGCCGGGAAGGTGCGGCGCGCGGGATGGAGCACCGTGACCAGGTGGCCGCCCCGCGTCACCGCGACCGTTGCGACCCGAGCGCTGTAGTTCGGCCCAGCGGTGTCGTCGAGCCGCTCCAGCGTCCAGCGGAGGCCTGCGAGCGACACCGCCTCGCCGGGACGCATCGACACGATCGCGTGGCTGGCCTGGCTCATGCCGGCGAGACCGAGCACGGTGATCCCGACCCCGGCATGGGCGAGCGCTGCGCCGAACGCCGCGCGCGGCAGCATCCGCGCGCGGTGCAGGCTGGCCAAGGCGGGCACCCGGAACAACTGCACCCGGTGGGCGAGCTCGACCGCGCTCGCCGCGATCACCCAGACCCCGAAGCCGAACGCCAGCGCCGGCAGCACCCCGCCGGCGCCGCGGGACGCGATCGATCCGGCCAAGGCAGCGAACAGCGCCACCCCCCACAGCCTGCGGATCACCGGGGCCAACCGGGCCCGCTTCCACGGCATCATCGGCCCGATCGCCATCGCTCCCAGCAGCGGCAGCGCCATCGGCACCGCGGTGGCATCGAAGAACGGCTTGCCGACGCTGATCGCCTGCCCGAACAACAGGGACGCGAACGGCGGATACATCGTGCCCGTCAGCACCACCGCGCAGATCGCGCAGAGCAGGATGTTGTTCAGCACCAGTGTGCCCTCGCGCGACAACGGCGCGAACATGCCCCCCGCGGTCAGCGCCGGGGCCCGGATCGCGAACAGGAGCAGCGCGCCGCCGATCACCAGACCGAGCAGAAGAAGGATGAACACCCCGCGCGTCGGGTCGTTGGCGAAGGAGTGCACCGAGTTCAGGATGCCCGAGCGCACCAGGAAGGTGCCGCTGAGCGACAGCGAGAAGGTTCCGATCGCCAGCAGCACGGTCCAAACCTTCAGCGCTTCCCGCTTCTCCACCACGATCGCGGAGTGCAGCAGCGCGGTGCCGGTCAGCCAGGGCAGCAGCGAGGCGTTCTCGACCGGGTCCCAGAACCAGTAGCCGCCCCAGCCGAGCACGTAGTACGACCACCAGGAGCCGAGCGCGATGCCGGCGGTGAGGCAGCACCAGGCCGCCACCGTCCATGGACGTACCCAGCGGCCCCAGGCGGCGTCCACCCGTCCTTCCAGCAGCGCCGCCACCGCGAAGGCGAACGGCACCGCGAAGCCGACATAGCCGGCGTAGAGGATCGGCGGATGCACGGCGAGGCCCGGGTCCTGCAGCAGCGGGTTCATGCCCTGGCCCTCCACCGGCGCCGGCCAGGCGCGGTCGAACGGGTTCGAGGTCAGGAGGCAGAATAGCTCGAAGCCGCAGGCGGTGCCGCCCAGCACCCCCAGCACGCGCGCTCGCAGGGTCGAGGGCAGGGTGCGCCCCCACCACGCTACCGCGCCGCCGCAGGCGCCGAGGATCAGCGCCCAGAGCAGGATCGAGCCCTCGTGGTTGCCCCAGATGCCGGCGATCTTGTAGAGCAGCGGCTTGGTGGTGGCACTGTTCTCGGCGATGTTGGCGACCGAGAAGTCGTCGCCGACTGCGGCCACCGCGAGGCAGATGAAGGCGAGCACGAGGCAGCCGAGCTGCGCGCCCGCGAGCGCCGGGCCGGTCGCCATCAGCCGGGGATCGCCCCGTTGCGCGCCCCAGGACGGCAGCGCCGCCTGCGCCAGCGCCAGGCAGCAGGCCAGCGCCAGCGCCAGCCGGCCGAGCTCCGGCCCCAGCAGCGCGCTCGGCAGCAACCACGTAGCCATGGCGCTCAGGCGCCGTGCCGCGCGGTGCGGTCGCCGGCTGCGGTGTCCGCTGCGGTCATGGTGTTCCAGCTCCTCGCGTCGGGCGGCGGGCCGAAGCGCGGGTCCCAGCGTCCGGACCGGCGCAGCGCCGCCGCAATCTCGCGCGGCATGTAGGTTTCGTCGTGCTTGGCCAACACCTCGGAGGCCTGGAAGCCGCCATCCGCCGTCATCTCGCCCAGCGCCACCACGCTCTGCCCTTCCCGGAACAGATCGGGCAGGATGCCGACGAAGCGCACCGGCACCGCCCGCTGCCCGTCGGTCACGGCAAAGTGCACGGTGGGCGGCTGGCCGACCGGGCGGATCTCGCGCAGCGAGCCCGCCACCACCATGCCGCCGAGGCGGACCGTGCGGCCCGGCGCCGGGGGTGCCGCCAGGAGCTGCGACGGGGCCATAAAGAACACGATGTTGGCCGAGAACGCCTGCAGGGTGAGCGCCGCGGCGCTGCCGAAGCCGAGCAGGCAGCCACCCACCAGCCACAGCCGGCGCGAGCGGCGCGTCATGCCAGCCGTCCCGGGCGCGCCCGCGGGTCAACCGCGGCGAGCCGGCGCCGCGCGCGACGAAGCCGCAGCGCCGCCGACACCGACAGCCAGGCGCCCACGGCAACGGTCAGGCCGTAGGCGCCAGCGACGAACGGCAGGTGCGTCATCCGGCGGCGCCTGCCAGGCCGGCGGCCGCACCGTGCCGCGTGATTGGGGCGTCCGCCAGCAGCAGCCCGCGCGCCCGCGTTTCCATCACCGCCGCGCGCAGACGGGCCAGCACGATCGCGGCGAAGCCCAGCGTCATCCCCAGCGTGCAGACCAGCAGCGGCCACAGCATCGACAGCGACATGGTGGGTGCACCCGTGAGGGTGATGCTGTCGGGCTGGTGCAGGGTGTTCCACCATTGCACGCTGAACTTGATGATCGGCAGGTCCATCGCACCCGCCAGCGCCAGGATCGCCGCCGCCCGCGCGCCCCGCGCCGGATCGTCGAACGCCCGCACCAACGCCACATGGCCGAGGTAGAGGAAGAACAGCACCAGCACCGAGGTCAGGCGCGCGTCCCACACCCACCACGCCCCCCACATCGGCCGGCCCCATAGCGAGCCGGTCAGCAGGCAGAGCGCGGTGACGCAGGCGCCGACCGGTCCAATCTCAGCCGCCGCCAGGTCGGCCAAACGGTGTCGCCACACCAGCGACAGGAGCCCGCACAGCGCCAGCGCCGCATAGCCGGCCGAGCCCAGCCAGGCCATCGGGACGTGCACGTACATGATGCGCACCGCGTCGCCCTGCTGCCAGTCCGCCGGCGACAGGAACAGCCCCCACAGCAGGCCCGCCGACGTCAGCAGCAGGGCCAGGACGGACAAAACCGGCTGCACCGCGCCGCCGAGCCGGAGGAACCGGCCGGGATTGGCGGTGCGGTGCAGCCAGTCGCTTATCGTCGACACGGGCGATCTGGCGAGGGTCGGGCCATTCATGCAGCGGACCTGAAACAGGAGGCGAAGCGCGGATGGCAGGAACCGGGCTTCCGTGGAGCGGTCTTCTAGCACGATCGACCATTGCCGGCTCCAGGGCAAACGCGACCAGGCCAGCTCCGGCGCGTGTTGGGTCGTGCCTCGTCCGGTCGCTTGTCCTATGCTGCCGGGACGCCCTATCGCCAGCCGAACGGAGTCGTTTCATGTTGTTTGCCATCATGTGCACCGACCGACCGAACAGCCTCGATGCGCGCCTGGCGGCACGGGAAGCGCATCTGCGCTACGTGGCAACCTATGCCGATCGGGTGTTCCAGGCCGGGCCGCTGCTGGACCACAACGGGCGCCCGTGCGGCAGCCTGCTAATGGTCGACGTGGAGGACCGGGCGGCGGCCGAAGGCTTCGCTGCCGCCGATCCCTATGCGGCGGTGAACTTGTTCGAAAGCGTGGTGATACGCGGCTACCGCAGCGTATTCCGCGACGGCACCATGACGGACTGAGGCGGTTGGCGACCTGGCTAGTCAAGTCGGAGCCCGACGCGTTCTCCTGGCAGCAGCAGGTCGAGCACGGCGTCGAGCCTTGGACCGGCGTGCGCAGTCACGAAGCCAAGCGGAACCTCGAGGCGATGCGGCGCGGCGACCTTGCCCTCTTCTATCATTCCAGCACCGGTCGGGAGGTCGTCGGCGTGGTGGAGGTGGTGCGGGAAGCGTATCCGGACCCTAGCGCCGCCGATGATAGCGGCTGGTGCTGTGTCGATCTTCGCGCGGTGGGGCCGTTCCCCAGGCCGGTCAAGTTGACAGAGATGAAGGCGGATCCGGCGCTGCGCGACATGGCTTTGATACGCCAGTCGCGCTTGTCGGTGGTCCCGGTCGAACGCATGCATTGGGATCGTATTTGCGCCCTGGGCGGCTGGCGTCGCTAGGCGCCGGTTCTGGTCAGGGCGAGCCGTCCATGCTTTCCGACAGCACGGCGGTCGAGCCGCGGCCGGGCTGCCCGGCGAAGGTCTGGTAGGTGTTGTCGGCGTTGTAGTCCGCGTTCACCGGTGCCGCGATCTGGCCGGAGAAGCCGAGCACCTGGAACAACTGGGTGTTGCCCGTGCCGCGAATCGTCTGGTCCGCGTCCACCGGCGGCAGGCCAGGGCCGGCCTGTCGGGTGACGTCGCTGCTGGCCGTGCTGCCAGTGTTCGCCGTCGCCCTCGGCACCGGAGCGGTCTGGACCTGCGTCTGGGCCAGCGCTGGGGCCGACACGGCGAGCGTCATCGCGATGGCGAGGCCGGCGGACGCACCCGAACGGATGAAGCTGCGCATGAGCTGATCTCCAAAAATTTGGCTTTCGTGTGACATCAACGCGCCCGTGCGGCATATGTTGACAGCCAAGGATCAACTTGACGCTATCTAGGGCAGCAAAACGAGCATCCGACCGGATGGGCGTCGTCAGCCATCCGAACGGATCGACGGGTGGGACAGGGGGAAACATCGATGGAGGCGGACGAGCCGGTTCTGACACTCGGGGCGCGGATCCGGGCGCTGCGTCGCGCCCGCGGCCTCACCCAGGACCGGCTGGCCAGCTCCACCGGCGTGTCGCGCAGCGCGGTGGCGCAGTGGGAAAGCGATCGCGCCGGCCATAGCGCCGGCATGCTGCGCCGGATCGCCGAGGTGCTCGGCGTGTCGGTGGGCGTGCTCCGCAACGGCTGGGAAGAATCGATGCAGCAGGCGCCGCTGACGCCGCAGGAGATCGCGCTGCTCCGCCTCTACCGCGGCTGCAGCCCGGAAGACCGGTCGGTGCTGATGCACGTGGCCGAGAAGATCGCCGCCTCGACCGGATCCGCCTGACCCCGGCACAGGACAAACGCGGCGCGGGCCGGGACGGCGGGGTTTCGGCAGGCGACGGTGCAGCCCGGCGCGTTCCGGCTGCGTTGTGGTGCGACCAGAAGGGGAAAAACACCGATGAGCGCCACCACGGGAAACCAGCTATCGCCGACCGGGCTGTCCCCGATCGGCCTGAGCGCTGGCGCGCGCAGCGAGCTGCAGCGCGTGCTGGAGCAATTGGAGTCCGGGCGCGGTGTGCTGGTGCGCCTGGCCGACCTGATGGGCGGCGCGGTCGGGCAGGCGACGCGGCTCGGCGTGCGCGGCCTGGGCCTGGCGCCCGGGCTGCAGCTCAAGCTGCGCGGCGTGGCCGAAAGCGCGATCAGCCGCGCCTTCGACGTCGCCGTGCTCGGGCTCGGGCAGCCGGCGGCGCCAGTCTTGGGCAGGACCGGCGTGGGCAGGACGGCCCGGCAGCCGTGGCAGGACCGCGCGACCCAAGGCGCGGTCGCGGTGTCCGGGGCGCTCGGCGGGTTCGCTGGCTTAGGCGGGCTGCTGCCCGACATCGGCTTCACCACCATGACCATCATGCGCGAGATCGCCCGGATCGCGCGGGAAGAAGGCGAGGACCTGTCCACGCCGGATGCGAGGCGGGCCTGCCTGGAGGTGTTCGCGCTCAAGCCGGTCGCCGCGTCGTCGGAGGAAAGCGAGCTGGGCTACTTCTCCGCCCGCGCCGTGCTGCGCGGCCGGCCGGTGGTCATGCTGCTGTCCGAGGTCGCCTCGCATTACGGGCTGGCGCTGTCGCGCAAGGTGGCGCTGCAGATGATGCCGATCGCCGGCGCCCTGTGCGGCGCGTCGCTGAACGCCGCCTTCCTTCAGCACTACCGCTCGCTGGCCCGCGCCCACTTCACCATACGCCGGCTGGAGCGTCAGCATGGTGGGGAGGTGCGCGAAGCGGTCGAGTCGATCAGCAGCACCCTCGCAGACCGGGTGGCGACGACCTGAGCTCCGCCCCTCAGCCCGCGCGCTTGAGGATGCCGAACACGGCGCAGAACACGGCGCAGCACAGGTAGACCAGCATCATCCGGAACCCGAGCCGGTGCACTAGATGCGGCATGGCGAACCCGAGCAGACCCGAGATGGCCGCGAAGGCGGTGAAGACGCCGGTCATGTACATGGGCGGCTCCTGCTTGGGCGCGCGGTGCTCACGCCACCGGGTCGACCGGCGGCAGGCCGGCGCAGAACGCGGCGACGTTGTCCAACGCGCGCATCCCCATCGCGGTGCGCGTCTCGATCGTGGCGCTGCCCATGTGCGGGGTGGCGAAGATGCGCGGGTGGTCGCGGAAGCGCCGGTCGATGGCCGGCTCGTTGCGGAACACGTCCAGCCCCGCCGCCGACAGCCGCCCGTCGTCGAGGGTCGCGAACAGCGCCTCCTCGTCCAGCAGGGTGCCGCGCGCCGCGTTCACCAGCACCGCCCCCTGGGGCAGCAGCCCCAGCTCGCGCGCGCCGATCAGGTTGGCAGTGGCCGGGCCGCCCGGCAGGTGCAGCGTCAGCACCTGGCAGCGAGGCAGCATCGCGTCGAGGTCGGCCACGAAGGCGGCATCCTCCTCCAGCTCCGGCGGCAGCCGGGTGCGGTTGCAGTACAGCACCGTCATGCCGAAGCCGCGTGCGCGCCTGGCCACGGCGCGGCCGATCCGCCCCATGCCGACGATGCCGAGCGTCTTGCCGCTGACCCGAATGCCGAGTAGCTCGGTCATGCGTAGCGGCCGGTTCCATCCCGCCCGGATCACCGCGCCGTATTCCGCGGCACGCCGGCAGGCGCCCAGGATTAGCAGCAGGGTCAGGTCGGCGTTGCAGTCGGTCAGCACGTCCGGCGTGTTGGTCAGCGCGATGTCCCGGGCGCGCAGCGCGGAACGGTCGACGTGGTCGAAGCCCACGCTGACGGTGGCGACCAGCCGCACGCTGTCCGGCAACGCCCGGATCAGCGCCGCGTCGACCGGCGTGCTGCTGGACACCAGCAGCGCGTCCGGCCGGTGCCGCCGTGCCGCCTCCGCCAGCTCCGCCGGACTGAGCCGTGCCGCCGGCAGCGGCGGCGCGTCGAACTCCGCCGCGATCCGCTCCGCCACCGCCGGCGGCATGTCCTGGGCGCTGACGAGGCATGGTCTTGGGCGCTCGGGATCCATCGCCGCCTACTTGGGGCCGGCAGCCTCGGGCGATAAGGCCTTCTCCATCGCCGCGGCTGTCGCCATCATCCGAGCCATGCCGCGTCCTGCGCCCTCCCTGACCGCGGAGCTGCTGCTCCAGGCCTATCGCTTTGGGCTGTTCCCGATGGCGGAGCGTCGCGACTCCGCCGAGCTGTACTGGCTCGACCCGGAGCAGCGCGGCGTGCTGCCGCTCGACCGCTTCCACCTGCCGAAGCGGCTGCGCCGCACCGTGCTGTCCGGCACCTACGCGGTGACGTCGGACCGGGCGTTCGCCGAAGTGATCGCCGGTTGCGCGGAGTCCGGCTCCGGGCGCGAGGAAACCTGGATCAACGAGGAGATCGTCCGGCTGTTCACCGCGCTGCACCGTGCCGGCCACGGCCACAGCGTCGAGTGCTGGACCGGGAACGCCCTGGTCGGCGGGCTGTACGGCGTCGCCCTGGGCGGCGCCTTCTTCGGCGAGAGCATGTTCAGCCGGGCGCGCGACGCGTCCAAGGTGGCGCTGGTGCATCTGGTGGCGCGGCTCCGGCTCGGCGGCTACACCCTGCTGGATACGCAGTTCACCACCGCCCACCTGCAGCAGTTCGGCGCGCACGAGATCCCGCGCGCGCGTTACCGGCGCGTGCTGGCCGAGGCGGTGGCGGTGCGCGCGACCTGGATCGCCGAGCCGGAGCCGGACGCGCTGCTCGGCGTTGTGGACGCCATGGGCCGGACGTGATCCCGGCCGAAGCTTTGCCAAGGAGTTCGATCCCATGCGTGCAACCAGCCTGATGCCGGCGCTGCTTCTGGCAGTGGCCGCGACCAGCCCCGCCGGGGCCGCGCAGGCAGCCACCGACGGGCCGCCGCTGATGCCGACCAGGGACGTCACGGCGGTCTACCTGGTGACGCCGGAAGGAGCACCCCAGGCGCAGTCGGTGCGTGTGTACTTCCGCGGCGGCGGCAGCGAGATGCGCATCGACGGGCCGCCCGGCCCGGACGGCTCGGCCAGCGGCGACATGGTGCTGGACCGGCCGAACCGCCTGATCACCGTGGTGCTGAACCCGGCCCACAGCTACATGCAGATCCCCGAGCGCGAGGAGGTGCAGTCGCCGTTCGTGCTCGATTCGACGATGCGGTTCACGCGCACCGGAACCGGCAGCGTCGCCGGCCTGTCCTGCGTGACCTATTCGATCGTCACGCCCAAGGGCAGCTCCACCGCCTGCGTCACCGAGGACGGCGTGGTGCTGAGTGCCGCCGGCGTGGACGGGCAGGGCGCGCGTGGCCGCCTGGTGGCGCAGACGGTGCAGTACGCGCCGCTGCCGCAATCGATGTTCCTGCCACCGCCCGGGTTCCAGCGCACCGCCCATCCCGAGGCGGCGGCAGCCGGTGCCCCGGGCACCGCTCCGAACGGCGGTCCCGCGGGCCCGGGCGGTGCGTCGGGAAGTCTCCAGCCGGGCCTCCAGCCCGGCGCGCCGGTCGGCCAGTGACCCGGCACCGGCGCGCCGCCTGCGCGATCCTGCTAGTGACGCCCGCCTTTGCCGCGTCGGCCGAGGGAATAGTCCCGACTCCCGACCGCCCGCTGGTGGTGCCGCAGCACGACGTCGACGTGTCCTACGCCGTGACCGCGCCTGCCCCCTCGGGCAGGACGACCCCGCTGGTCCAGCGCATGCGCTTCTCCGCGTCGAGCGAACAACAACGGATCGATCCGCCCGGCAACGGGACCTACATGATCACCGAGTACAACGCCGGCCGGATGATCGTGGTGCAGCCGGCGCAGCACCTGGCCACCATCCTGCCGGCCCCCGGCGGTCCGATCGCCCTGCACGGCCCGCCCAAGGCCGGCGACTACCGCCGGCTCGAGCCGACGGTGGTCGCCGGCACGTCCTGCACCGACTGGGCCACCCGCGACGTGGCCGGCCGCGACAGCGTGGTCTGCCTCACCGCCGACGGGGTGCTGCTGCGCGCGATGCAGGCGGGGCGTGTGCTGGTACAGGCGACGCGGGTCGACCACTCGCCGCAGCCGGCGGTGGTGTTCGCGATCCCCGACGGCGACCGCGTGCTGACCGCGCCGCCTCCGGTCGCGCCGCCCTAGAGCACGTTTGCTCCTGATTGAATCAGCCTGGGGGGATTCCGGCGCGGCGGCTTTTGTGATTCAAGCTGCTGCTGGGCAGGAGGCCAGCAGCAATGGCCAAGCCCTATTCGGACGACCTTCGTGCCCGCATTGGTTCGGCTGTCCGCGATGGCTATACGGTGCGTGAGGCAGCCGAACTATTCGGGGTGAGCGCCGCAACGGCGGTCCGGTGTGGTCAGCGGATGCGCCAATGTGGCAGTGCAGCAGCCAAGGCGATGGGTGGCGCCCGACGCGACGTGCTGGCAGAGCACAAGGAATGGCTGCGGGACCGGATCAAGGTAGCGCCCGACCTTACTCTCGACGCTCTCGTGGCCGAACTGGCCGCTCGTGGCCTGCAAGTCAGCCGTTGGGCGGTTTGGCGGTTTTGCCGCGCCGAGAACCTGACCTTTAAAAAAAAGCATTCTACCCAGCGAGCAGGAGCGGCCGTCCATCGTTCGCCGGCGTGAATTTTGGCGCAGGCTGCAGGCGGCTCTGCCACGCAATCGCTTGGTCTTTATCGATGAGACATGGGCAAAGACCAACATGACCCGCTTGCACGGACGATCTTTGCGGGGCACCAGGTTGCACGCCAAGGTGCCATACGGACATTGGAAAACCCTGACGTTTGTTGCAGCGCTTCGGTCAGATCGGATTGATGCGCCTTGCGTGTTCGATCAGCCGATCAATGCGGCCAGCTTCCTGGCCTGGGTCGAGCAAGCTTTGGTGCCGACGCTCAAGCCGGGCGACATCGTGGTGATGGACAATCTTAGTTCGCACAAGAACGCCGCCGTTCGTGCGACACTCAGAGCCGCCGGCGCCAAGCTCTTCTTCCTGCCCGCTTACAGTCCCGACCTAAACCCGATCGAGCAAGTGTTCTCCAAGCTCAAGACGCTGCTGAGAAAAGCTGCCGAAAGAACGGTAGACGCGAGCTGGAAAAGGATCGGCAGCTTGCTCGACGAGTTCAAACCGGACGAATGCGGGAACTACCTCACTGCCGCTGGATACGTTGGTTCAACCTGATGCAAACTTGCTCTAAGAATCCGTCTCAGAACTCCGGTGGACAGGGAAGACCAGGGGCGTCGCCCCTGGACCCCATGAAGGGCGGAGCCCTTCAAACCCGATTCTTAAGTGAAGGGGTCTGGGGCCTTCGGCCCCAGCGGACCGAGCTGCGAAGCAGATCGGTGGGCAGCGCCCTGGCCTTGCTTGCTGGTCGTTCTCAAGGAGCGGTCAGGGCGGATTGGCCTTGCCGCGGCTGCTGCCTGGGACCGTCCGGGCGCCGGCCCGGGTCGTCTGCGGCGTCCGGTTCCGGACCGTGGCCGCGCCCGGCCGCGTGGCGACGGGACGGCTGGCGGATGCCGGCGGCGGCACGGCCTCGACCTCCCGGCTCGCCTGCACCCCGGTGCCGTTGTCGAGCTGGGCGGCTCCGGCGGGAACGGCCAGCAGGAACAGGCAGCAGGCCGCCCGTATCGACGTGATGACGCGCATGGATCCCTCCTTCGGCCGCCCGACGAGGCAGGCGGGACCGCAGCCTACACCCGGCCGACGCAACGGGTGACGGTTTCACGGCGTGTTGAGCCTCACGCCGACGCGGCCGCGCGCAGCACCTCCGCCGCATGTCCCGGCACCTTCACCTTGCGCCAGGCCCGCACGATCCGCCCATCCGCGCCGACCAGGAAGGTGGAGCGGTCGATGCCCATGTACGTCCGGCCGTACATCGACTTCTCCATCCAGCTCCCATAGGCGGCCACCACCGCGCCCTCGGCGTCGGAGGCGAGCGGGAAGGCGAGGTCGAACTTCTTCGCGAACGCCTCGATCGCCGCGATCGGGTCGCGCGACAGGCCGACCACCGTCAGCCCGGACCTCTTGAACGCAGGCAGCGCCTCCTGGAAGTCGCACGCTTCGCGGGTGCAGCCGGAGGTGTCGGCCTTTGGATACAGGTAGAGCACGAACGGCTGGCCACGCAGCGCCTCCGAGCTGACCCGCCGGTTGAAGCTGGCGGGAAGGTCGAAGTCCGGCGCCGGATCGCCGGCCTGCGGGACGTGTGCCTGGGGTTCCGCGTCGGTCACGACAGCCTCCTTGTTGGTTCGGGATCGGGCCGGGCGTCGTCCAACGATCCCACCAGCCGGATAAAGGCCGACCGCACCGACCCCGCCACGACGTCGCATTGCCGAACCAGCGCGTCCAGCCCCCGCTCCGGATCGGACGCGTC
This sequence comes from Lichenicola sp., assembly GCA_965198655.1. Lineage (GTDB taxonomy): Bacteria > Pseudomonadota > Alphaproteobacteria > Acetobacterales > Acetobacteraceae > Lichenicola. Next base: position 1,492,422 of record OZ240668.1, read on the forward strand.
CAGCCCAAGTCCGTGCAGCAGCGCCACCGCCACCGGCCCCGGCAGCCGTGGAGCCGGCCCGCGCGGCACCTCGATTCCGAGCAGGATGCGCAGCATGCCTTGCAACCGGCGCCAGAATCGGTCGGCCTCGATCAGCAGGACGGCGTCCGCGCGGTCCAGCAGTCCGGCCCGTCGGAGGCGGCGGAACGCGATCCGCGTGGTCGGATGACGCAGGTGCTGGTCCGGGCAGGCCAGTTGCAGCACCTGGGCGATGAACTCCACCTCCATCAGCCCGCCAGCGCGCAGCTTCACGTCCCACGGCCCCACCGGCGGCAGGTCGCGCGCCAGCCGTGCCCGCATCGCCGACGCGTCCTGGCACAGCCGCGCCCGCTCCGCCGCCGGCCCGTTATCCGCGGCACCCGGCGCCGCCGACAGCGCGTCCGCGACCGCGGCAGCGACGCGTCGGCGTAGCGCCGCAGGCCCCGCCACCACGCGCGCCCGCGACAGCGCCATGCGCTCCCAGGTCCAGGCCTGCTCGGCGTGGTAGCGGCGGAACGACTTGAGGGACACCGCAACCGGGCCCTTGCTGCCGGATGGGCGCAGCCGCATGTCGAGCGCGTAGAGCGGCCCGCCCGCGCCGGGCGCCGACAGCGCCGCGATCAGGCGGTGCGCCAGCCGGGCATAGTACTGGCTCGGCGGCGGTTCCCCGTCGGCGTCCACCGGGTCCGGATGGTCGTAGACCAGCATGAGGTCGAGGTCCGAGCCGGCCATCATCTCGCGCGACCCCGCCTTGCCCAGCGCCACCACGCTCAGGCCGCCGCCGGGGACGATCCCGTGCCGGCGCCGGTGCTCGGCGGACACCTGGTCCAGCATCCGCACGATCACCCGCTCGGCGAGCGCGGTGCGCAGGGTCCCGGCCGCGTCGACGTCGAGCTGGGCCTCCATCTGCGCCACCGACAAGCGGAACTCCTCGCCGCGCACCAGGCCGCGCGCCGTCCTGATTGCCTCCTCCACCCCGTCCGCTGCGCGTATCTGCCGGTCGAGCAGCGCGCGCACCGCCCGGCCCGCCGCCCGCCCGCGCTCCGGCAGCAGCAGCCCGTCCAGCGCCCCCGGCACCGCGGCGAGGTGGTCGGCCAGCGCCGGCGAGGCGCCGAGCACGGCGGCCACCCGGTCCAGCAGCGCCGGATGACGGTCGAACAGCGACAGCAGCGGCGTCAGGCTGCCCTGTCGCGACAACAGGGTGTCGAACCCGATCAGCGCCGCCAGCGGATCGCGCTGCCGTCCGAGCGCTGGCAGCAGCACCGGCATCAGCCGGTCCAGCAGGGCGCGCGTGCGTGGCTGGCGCAGCGCCCGGTGGCGGCCGTCCCGCCAGCCGCGCAGGATGTCGCGCGCCTGCGCGGCCGCCGCCTCGCCGGAGGAGGCGAGGCCGAGCGCCTGCGGCGGCATCTCGTCCCCGTCCAGGCCGGATGCGGCGGGCCCGTCGTCCTGCGCGCCGTCGGCACCGTTCCGCCGGCGCATCATGTGTGCGAAGCGGCGCCTGGTGCGGCGCAGCTCCGGCAGGAGGTCCCATACCAGCGCCGTGCCGTCGGCGGCGCCGGCGAAGCACGCGAACGCCTCGAATCCCTGCCGCGTCGACGGCAGGCTGTGCGTCTGCCGGTCCGCCTGCATCTGCAGCCGGTGCTCCAGCGACCGCAGCCGCCGATACGCCTCCGCCAGCGACCGGGCGGCGGCCCGGCTGAGGATACCCGCCGCTGCCAGGCGGCCGAGCGCTCCGAGCGTGGTCGGATCGCGCAGCGCCGGCTCGCGCCCGGCCCAGACCAGTTGCAGCGTTTGTGCGATGAACTCGATCTCGCGTATGCCGCCATGGCCGAGCTTGAGGTCGTGGCCGAGCAGGGATCCCACCGAATCGGTGGTCCCGGACCGTGAGTCCGTGCCCGCCGCGAACCCCTTCGCCGGCGACGGGGCGTGCCGGTCGATCCGCCGCTTCATGGCGTGGATGTCGTCGATCGCGGCGAAGTCGAGGTGCCGGCGCCACACGAACGGGCGGATCGCCTCCAGGAATCGCACGCCGCGGACGCGGTCGCCCGCTACCGGACGGGCCTTGATCATCGCCGCCCGTTCCCAGGTCTCGCCGCTGCTCTCGTAGTAGGCGATCGCGGCGGGCAGCGAGACCGCCGGCGGCGTGGCGCCCGGGTCGGGCCGCAGCCGCAGGTCGACCCGGAACACCGTGCCGTCGGCATCGGGGGTTTGCATCAACCCGGCCAGGTCGGACGCCATGCGCACGAACAGCCGTCCCGGCTCCGTCGTCGTGGGGTGCGCGGCCGGGTCGTACAGCAGCACGAGGTCGACGTCGCTGGAATAGTTCAGCTCGCGGGCGCCGAGCTTTCCCATCGCCAGCACCACGAAGCCGGAGCCGCGTTCCGGCCGGCGCGGATCCGGCAGGCGCAGCAGCCCAGCCTCGTGCGCCTGTCGCAGCAGGTGCGCCGTCGCCACGCGGAGCGACGCGTCCGCCAGCAGCGACAAGGTGCCGGTCACCCGTTCGAGGGTCCACAGCCCGCCGAGGTCGGCGATCGCCACCGCCAGCGCCACCTGGCGCCTGGCTCGACGCAGCCCGGATGCGACCGCCGCCCGCCCGGAGTCCGGCGGCAACCCGCGCAGCCGGCGCAGCGCCGTCGCCGCCGCTTGCTCCGGCCCCGCGCGCAACAGGTGCGCGAGGAAGCCGCGTTCGCGGCGGGCGAGGTCGGACAGGAACGCGCTGTTGCCGCCGAGGCAGGCCAGCAGCGCGTCGTTGGCCGGCGTCCGCGGGATTGCGGCCTCGTCCGCAGACGGCGCGTGCAGCGCTTGGACGAGCGCGTCCGCGCCGACCGGGTCCGCCGCGCGGGGCCAGGCCTCCGGCAGCCGGAACCCGCTCACCGGTCGGCGCCGTAGCGCGGAGCGCGCCGCGAACCGGCAGCCGACCGGCCGTTCCTGCCGACCCCTGCGCCGTGTCGCGGACCCGCCATCGGCATCTCCCTATCCATGCCTGTCCGCGACCTCCGGCCTGTGCCGATGCCGCTGGACCCGCGACGCGGACCCTGGCCGTCCGGTTCAACCCGGCGCGGGCGGCGGCGGCTTCGGAGGCGCCCCGCCCCCGCCTGTCCCCGGTCCGGAACTCCGGACCGGGACCGCGCCCTATTGGTGTGGGCCGCGCGAGCGGCGGAACAAAGGGGCTTCATCATGACGCATATGACGCTTGGCGTGGCGCTCGCCGCCGTCCTGGCCGCCGGCACGCTGGCACCTGCCCGCGCGGAACCGGGAGGCTGCCTCAAATACGGCGCCGTCGGCGCGGTGGGCGGCCATGTCGTGCATCACGGCGTGCTGGGCGCCGTCGGCGGCTGCGCGACCGGGATGTATGTTCGTCACAAGTATCGCAAGGAGGCCCGGCAGAAGGCGGCGCTCTACGACCAGGAGCATCCCGGCGCCAAGGGCTCCTACGAGCAGCGGGCGACGGCCTACGACGTCGAGCACTCGACCTCGCCCGGGACGCTGCCTCCGGGCGTCCAGCCGCAGGCTACCCCGGGGCAGGGCGACACCCAGCTCTAGAATCGCCATCCGGAGGCGGGCGGGGCGTCGCGGCCGGCGGTGGCCGACCGGGCGCGGCCTTACCCTCCGGGCCGCCCTCGTCCGCGACCTGACGATGCTCTCCCTGTCCACGCCCGGTCCCGCCATGGACCTTCCATGGCGGGCGACTCACCTCCGCGAGGCAGGCGAGGGTCGTCCGACCGCTACTTCCCCGCCTTCAAGGTCAGCGTCAGCGGCGCGAACACGCCGCCGACCACCGGACGCGCCCGGAAGCCGCTGACCCAGGTCGAGGTCGGATCGTAGAGGTCGGAGAACGGGATGCCCGACGTGGTCGTGTTCGCATACTTGTAGACGGCGTTGACGATGTCGCCGGGCAGCGACTGGTAGGTGAAGGCCGCCGCGGTCCACAGCTCCCAGTCGGCCTTGGCGATGTGGTCGGCGGAGCTGCCGGAGCCGATCTCTTCCGGCTGTAGCTCGAGCCCCAGGGCAAGGACCTGCGTCTTGTAGAACGCCGACTGCTCGGCGAGGACCGAGGCCGGGATCAGGTTCAGCTTGAGCAGCGCGTTCGCGAAGGCGTTGTAGTCGTCGCTCCAGTCGCTGTCAGCCTCGCCGAGCGTACTGGCACTATAGGCGTTCGCCGGCTCGCGGTAGGTGTGCAGCAGGTGCGTGCCGGCCGTGTTCTGCGACAGCTCCTCCCACAGGCTGATGCCCTGCTCGGCGGCGTTGAGGAACGTTTTGGCGTCCTTGGTCTCGCCTGCCATCCGGGCGATCTGGGCGAACGCGTCCAGCCCCTCGATGCCCTTCAGCGCCAGGTTGACGCTGTGCGCGACCGGACCGGCGAAGTCGTCGGTCTGGTTCTGGAACTGCGGGTCGACCGCGTTCGAGTAGGTGACGCCCGCGGGCACGGTGTTCAGGTAGGTGGCCCACTGCTTGAAGATGGCGTAGTGCGCGTTCGCATAGGTCGCGGCCTCGGCGGGGGACACGTGCTGCATGTACGCGTCCGCCATGATCAGCATGTTGGCGGTCTCCTCGACCGGCATGTTCTCGCCGCCGCCGTCGTTGTGGCCGGTCGCGTTCGGGTAGGTCGAGCCGAGGTCGTGCGGCGAGAACAGCTCCGGCCATTGTCCGGATTCCGCGTAGTCGATCACCGGCTCGAGCAGGTAACGCAGCAGCTCCGGGTTCGTGTAGAGGAACACCGGGCTCGCCGGGAACAGCACGTCCACCGTCTGGACGTTGTCGTCGCTGCTGATCTCCTCCAGGAACATGTAGGGATTGTCGATGGTGTTGACGAGCTCGGTGGCGGCGAAGGCCTGCCGCAGCGTCACCGCGGTAAGGGCGGCGTACTGCGAGCCGCCGACGGCCGTGGCGGCCTTGTTGAGGTCGGCGTCGAGCGCGTCGGCACGCTTCACTGCCGCCGTGCGATCCTTGTAGGCGAAGGCGAGCATCGCCTCGTAGGACGGGAAGTACTGCGTCCACAGCGACCGGACCGGGTTGCCGAGATAGTTGACCGCCGGATCCCGCTCGCGGCCGAGCAGCAGCGTAAACGGCGCGGTCGCCGTGGTGCCGACGCTGCCGAGGTCGTCGGCAAAGGCGAACACCGGGTAGTCGTCGTTGATCGCACGGGGCTGGCGGGCGTCGTTGGTGCCGTCGAGCGTTCCCGTGGTCGCGAACTGCGTCCGCACCGTGACGTCCCGCCCGCTCTGCACGGTGAGGCCCGCGACCTGCTTCGTCGCCCACAGCGACGTTCCCCAATCGGCGAAGTTGCCGGTCTGGGTGAACACCTGCGGGTCGGTCGGGTAGGCGGTCCAGGCCGCAAGGCTGCCGTTGGCCGACGTGCCGTCGCTGTCGAGCGGGACCGTTTCCGGCGCCCAGGACACCAGCGCGCTCTCGTTGCCGTTGGTCCACTCGGCGCTGATGTCGAAATACAGATGCACCTGGTGGGTCGCGCCGTCGCTGCTCTGTGCCGTGGCGATGATGTCGGAGAGCGGCATGCTGAGCCGCTTCAGGTCCTTCGCCTCGACCGGCGACAGGAAGTCGACGGACAGCGTCACGCCGCCAGCGTTGAAGGTGAACTTGGACTGCGTGGCCGTGGTCTGGAGCGAGACCTGGGCCATGGGCGTCAGCGTCGGCGACCCGGCCGGCAGCGCCGGAGCGCCCAGGAACAGGAACGGCTTGTTGTCGATGTACGCGATGCCGGTGATGGCCTTGACAGTGCCGTCCCAGTGGGTCGGCCAGGTTCCCGGAAGCACCCCGCTCGCGTTCTGCAGCCAGACGTTCTCGTAGGGACCACGGGTGACGAGGGGTGCCGCCGGCGGGTGGATCGGGGTGAAGGTGCTCTGCGCCCGGGCCTGTTGCCGCGGCGCGGCGATCGCCAGGGCTGCGGCGGAGACGAACAGCGCGCTGCGCAGCGAGACGCTCATGTCATGCTCCCCGGGCAGGTCCGGCCGGTCCGGATTGGGGACCATCCGCACCGGGACGCTGCGCGCTTGCGCTGGTGCGGCTGCGTGGCCGCCGTCACCCGTCGATCAACGAGAAGCATGGATCCTCCTGACGATCTCGACGACGGCCGGAAGCCGTCGATGGGGCGCGTCTCCGGCGCCTTGCAACAGGAAGAACGATATGTCCGAGAAATGCAACGTCATCACGTCGATGCCGGGGCGGATCCCGTCGCTGCTTCGCCCACCCGGTCGCCATGGTCCACGCGACGGTTCTTCTCGCTACCAAGGTAGGCAGCAACCTGTGCTTGTTCCTGGCAACGCCTTGCTTCCACGTGAAACTTGGCGACTAAAGCTGCTGCTTTCGCAACAAAGTGGTTCCGGCAGCGGCCGGGACGCGCGTTCCCGCACCGACACACGCGTCCCTTGTTCCGGATCAAGGCCTTAACCCCAACGGCTCTGCCCCGGCCCCCTCGCGCCCCGTGGACAACCGGGCATCCCCACGGCCGTGCGGGGGACAACGTCATTTGTATGACCTATTCGACTAACTCATGGCTGCCATGCTGGCGATCCGGGCTTTCGGCGGGCCGGGCCTCCGGTTCGCGGTCGCGGTCCGCAGGATGCGGAGCAGGGGCCTGGGCCACGGGCGGCCTCCGGGACGACGGTCATTGTCCTGCCTGGCACGGACCGGCAGGTTGGCCTCCGTGAACACGCCGGACCAGGCTCCTCCCGACCGGCCGACGGCCGCGCTGCCTGCTTCCGCGGCGCCGGCCGGACGGCGTCGCCTGCGCCGCGCCGGCACCGGACGGGCGGTGCTCGTCCTGATCCTGCGCCCGCTGCTGGCGGTCCTGGTGCTGGGCGTGCTGGCCGGGCTCGGGCTGGCGCTCCGCCTCGCCTCCGGCCCGATCGAGGTCACCGCGTTGGTGCACCTGCTGACCCCGCTGCCGCTGGGCGGCCCCGCCCGCGGCGCAGCACCCCCCGATCCCGCCGGGCGCCTCGACGTGGGCCGCGCCTGGATCGGCTGGGACGGGTTCCGACGCGGCGCCGGCACGCCGTTCACCCTGCGCCTGGCCGACGTCTCGATCCGCCGAGCCGGCGACGGCGTGGTCGACCACGCCGCCCGCCTCGGCGTCGGCCTGGACGCCGCGGCACTGCTGCACGGCACACTCGCGGTCGAGGGGATCACGGCGTTCGGCGTCCGGCTGACGCTGCGACGCGACGCGAGCGGCCTGGACCTCGGCCTGGCCCCGCCCGGCCGGGAGCCCCTCGGAGGCGGCGCCGCGCCGATCCTGCGCTGGGACCGCCTGCGCCGGCTGACGGTGTCCGACGCCGAGGTCTCGGTGCACGACCTGCTGGCGCGGCGGGACTGGACCCTGCGCGACATCGGCCTGGACGTGCGACCGCAAGGCGGCGGCATCGTCGGGCGGCTCGCGGTCTCCATGCCCCTGGACGGACGGCAGGCCACCCTGCGCGGCAGCGGCATCGCGCGCCCGGGCGGCGCCGTGTCCTGGCACCTGGCGCTGGACCCGGTGGTGCCGTCCCGGCTCGCGGATGCGCTGCCGATGCTGGTTCCGCTCCGCGCGCTGGCACTGCCCGTCTCGCTCGGGCTGGACGTCGAGTTCGCGGGCGGCCCCGGCCGGTTCATGGACCCATCGCAGGCGTTGCTGTCCGCGGAGCTCGGTCCTGGTACCCTGCAGGCCGGCAGCGCCCTGCTCCATGTCGAGGCCGGCCGCGTTCGCCTCCAGGCCAGCCTACCGGACGGCCTGCGGCGGATGGCGACCCTGGACCTGTCCGAGGCCGGGCTCCGGCTGCGCGCGGCCGAGGACGCGCCGGGCGCTCCGCCCACCGGGCCGGAGCTGCACGCCCACGGCCGGATGCTGCTCGACCGCCTCCTCGATCCCCGACGCATCCGCGTCACCCTCGATGCCGACATCCCCCGGATCGGCTTCGCCACCCTGGCCCATTACTGGCCAGCCGAGGCCGCCGGCAACTTGCGCCGCTGGATCACCGCCAACATCACCGCCGGCGAGGCCACCGGCCTGCACGTCGAGACCCGCCTGTCCGGGGACAACGGCTGGGCCTCGCTCGCCGAAACCGATCGCAGCGGCGGCTTCGATGCCGACGGCCTGACCCTGTGGTGGCTGCGGCCGATCCCGCCGCTGGTCGACATGCGCGCCCACCTCGCCTTCCAGGGCACCGACGCGGTGCTCATCACCGTGCCGCACGCCGTCCTGCCGGTCGGACCGCCCGGAACCTCGCCGGTGCTCTCCGTGTCCGACGGCAGGATGCGGATCGCCGGGCTGGACGCCTCCCACCAGCCCGCCACGGTCGGGCTCACCCTGTCCGGCGACCTCGGCGACCTGCTGCGCGAGCTGGCCAACCCCCGGCTCCACCTGCTATCGGCCCACCCGGTTCCCTTCACCCACCCGTCCGGACACACGGAGACCACCGTGACGGTGGGGCTTCCGCTCGACAACGACGTTTCGATCGACGCGGTGCGGGTCGAGGCGCGCTCGGTCATGACCGGCATCCACCTGGGCGACGTGGTGGCCGGGCGCGCGCTGGACCGGGCGAGCCTGACCGTGTCCGCCAACACCAGCGGCCTGTCGCTGGACGGCAACGGGCTGGTCGGCGCGGTGCCGGCGCGGCTGCATTACGCGATGGACTTCCGGGCCGGGCCGCCGGAGCAACTGGTCGAGCAGGCGCACGTGCAGGGCCGCGTGTCCGACGCGACGCTGCGCCGGGAAGGGCTCGACCCGTCCGGCAACGTGTCCGGCAGCGCCGGCCTGGTCGTCGACTACGCCGCCCGTCGGGACGGGCACGCGCTGGTCTCGCTCGGGCTGGACATGGCCGGGCTCGGCATCGCGACGGCGGTGTGGAACAAGCCTGCCGGCATTCCGGCCGAGGCCTCGGCGCGGATCGTCCTGCTGCGCGGCCGCCTGTCGGCGATCGACGCGCTGCACGCCGAGGGCCCGGGCCTGTCGGTGGACGCGCGGGCGGCGGTCAGCGGCGGCCGCGCGCGCGAGGTGGTGGTCGGGCACTTCGCGGTCGGGCGCACCAGCGGGCAGGGCCGGATCGAGCTGCCCGTTCCCGCCGCCGGCCGGCCGGCCGGGCCGATCCGGGTGGATGCCAGCGGCCCGGTGCTGGACCTGTCCGCCGTGTTCAAGGGCAGGGGGGGCGGGCCGGCGGGCGGAAGCGTGCCGGCGCGGGCGGCGGGGCGGGGGGCGGCCGCGTCCGCACCCTGGATCGCCGACCTGTCCTTCGGCAGGGTGTATGTCGGCCGCACCAGCACGTTCGGGCAGGTGGCGGCCCATGTCGAGAACGACGGGCGGCGGATCATCCAGGCGCGCCTCGACGCCTTGCGGCCGACGCCGGTGCTGGTGCGGCTGTCGGCGGGGCCGGACGGACGGCGCCTGTCCGGCTCGGCCGGCGACACCGGGGTGCTGCTGCAGACGCTGGGGGTGACCGGGGCAATCGCTGGCGGCGGGCTGCAGCTCGACGGCCGCTTCGACGACCGCCTGCCGGGGGCGCCGCTGTCCGGCACCGTCACGGTCGGCCGCTTCGTGGTGCCGGACGCCCCGCTGGCGGCGCGCATCGTGCGCAACCTGTCGATCTACGGCTGGCTGACCGCACCGCCGGCGCCGCAGCTCGCGGTGGACCGGCTGGTGGCGCCGTTCACCCTGCGGGACGAGGTGCTGACCCTGACCGACGCGCGCGCGCACAGCGCGGCGCTCGGGGTGACGATGCAGGGCGGGATCGACCTGGCGCGCCAGCGCCTCGACCTGCGCGGCACGGTGGTGCCGGCCTGGGCGATCAACCAGTTGCCAGGCCGCCTGCCGCTGGTTGGGCGGCTGTTGAGCCCGGAGAAGGGGGGCGGGGTGCTGGCGGCCACGGTGTCGATCAAGGGCCCGTTCGCGGGCCCGGACGTGCGCGTCAACGCCCTGGCGGCGCTGGCGCCGGGGCTGCTGCGCCGGCTGCTGTTCGAATAAGGCCAGGGGCGTTGCCCCTGGACCCCATGAAGGGCAAAGCCCTTCAAACCCGATTCTTAAAGTAAAGGGGTCTGGAGCCTCCGGCCCCAGCGGGTCCAGGACAGCGCCCTGGCCTTTGCTTCCTGCCACGTCCCGGCTTGACAGCCGGGCGCGCCAGGACTGGCCTGCATCGGTGAACGTGGCGGGAGAACGACGATGAGCGGACGAGGAACGGGTGCCGTCCGGATCACCGAGGGCCTGCCGCATCCGCTCGGGGCCACCTGGGACGGGCTCGGCGTGAACTTCGCCCTGTTCTCGGCCAACGCGACCAAGGTCGAGTTGTGCCTGTTCGATCCCACAGGCAGCCAGGAGATCGCCCGCACCGCCCTGCCGGAATACACCGACGAGGTCTGGCACGGCTACCTGCCGGACGCGCGGCCGGGCACCGTCTACGGCTACCGGGTGCACGGGCCGTACGCCCCCGAGGCCGGACACCGCTTCAACCCCCACAAGCTGCTGCTCGATCCGTATGCGCTGGCCCATGTCGGCGAGCTCAGGCACGCCCCGGAGATCTTCGGCTATCGCATCGGCGATCCCGACGGCGACCTCAGCTTCGACGAGCGCGACAGCGCCGCCTTCGTGCCGAAGTGCCGGGTGATCGACCCGGCCTTCACCTGGGGCCGCGACCGGCGCCCGCGCGTGCCGTGGGAGCGCACCATCTTCTATGAGACGCACGTGCGCGGCTACACCATCCGCCACCCGTCGCTGCGCTTCGGCCAGGGCGGCACCTTCGTCGGCCTGGCATCGGAGGAGGTGGTGGCGCACCTGCGCGAGCTCGGCGTCACCTCGGTCGAGCTGCTGCCGATCCACATGTTCGCCGACGAGGGCCACCTGGCGAAGACCGGGCTGACCAACTACTGGGGCTACAACACGCTGGGCTTCTTCGCCCCGGACGGGCGCTACGGCTCGGGGCTCGGCAGCCACGTGTCCGAGTTCAAGGCGATGGTGGCGCGCCTGCACGAGGCCGGGCTCGAGGTGATCCTCGACGTGGTCTACAACCATACCGCGGAGGGCAACGAGCAGGGCCCGACCCTGTCGTTCAAGGGCATCGACAACGCCTCGTACTACCGGCTGCTGCCGGGGCAGGAGCGCTACTACATCAACGACACCGGCACCGGGAACACGGTGAACCTGAGCCACCCGCGGGTGCTGCAGATGGTCACGGATTCCCTGCGCTACTGGGTGACCGAGATGCACGTGGACGGGTTCCGCTTCGACCTCGCCACCATCTTAGGGCGGGAAAGCTACGGCTTCGACGAGGGTGGGGGTTTCCTCGATAGCTGCCGGCAGGACCCGGTGCTGTCCGACGTGAAGCTGATCGCAGAGCCCTGGGATTGCGGGCCCGGCGGCTACCAGGTCGGCGGCTTTCCACCCGGTTGGGCGGAGTGGAACGACCGCTACCGCGACACCGTGCGCGGGTTCTGGCGCTCGGAAGCCTCGGTGGCGGAGCTGGCGCAGCGCCTGTGCGCCTCGTCCGACAAGTTCAACCGGCGCGGCCGCAGGCCCTGGTCCTCGGTGAACTTCATCACCGCGCATGACGGCTTCACCCTGCACGACGTGGTCTCGTACAACGACAAGCACAACGAGGCGAACGGCGAGGACAACCGGGACGGCACGTCCAACAACTCCTCCTGGAACTGCGGCGCGGAAGGCGAAACCGACGACCCGGTGGTACTCGCCCTGCGCGAGCGGCAGATGCGCAACCTCATGGCCACCCTGATCCTGAGCCAGGGCACGCCGATGATCCTGGCCGGCGACGAGTTCGGCCGCACCCAGAACGGCAACAACAACGCCTACTGCCAGGACAACGAGATCTCCTGGGTCGACTGGAGCCGGCTCGACCGCTACGCCGGCCTCTACGGCTTCGTGCGACGGCTGATCCAGCTCCGCCGCGACTACCCGATCCTGCGCCGGCAGCGCTACATGACCGGCGAGTACGACGAGGATCTGGGCGTGCGCGACGTGTCCTGGATCAACTGCGCCGGCGAGGCGATGCGTCCGCAGGACTGGCACGACCCGGAGCTGCGCTGCTTCGGCATGCTGATGGACGGGCGCGCCAAGACCAGCGGCATCCGCCGTCCCGGCACCGACGCCACGCTGCTGCTGGTGCTGAACGGGGACCATGACGGGCTGGAGTTCGTCATGCCGCCCTGCAGCGGCGGCATGCACTGGCACCTGATCCTGGACACCAACCGGCCCGGCATGACCTCGGGCCGTGCCTACGGCATCGGAACCGGCTGCGAGATCGTCGGGCGCTCGCTGATGATGTTCAAGCTGGAAAGCTGAAGGCCAAGGGCTTTGCCCCTGGACCCCATGAAGGGCAAAGCCCTTCAAACCCAACTCTAATAAGTAATGGGGTCTGGGGCCTCCGGCCCCAGTGGGTCCAGGGCAAAGCCCTGGCCTTGCCTTGCCGCATCGAGCGATCACGCCTACAGGACAGCCATCGGACGTCCGTTCCGGCACGGTCCGACTGGAAGCGACGCATGCTCCCGCCAGACCAAGCGGGGCCTCCATGATGGACAGCGCGTCCCGATCCGGCCCCGCCAGGAACATGCTGCTGCGACGCCTGCCCGACGCGGAGCTCGAGCTGCTGCGTCCGCGGCTGGAACCGGTCGAACTCAAGCTCAAGACCCTCATGTTCATTCCCGACGGGCCGGTGGACAGCGTGTTCTTCGTCGAGAGCGGGACGGTCTCGATGCTGGCCGCCCTGGAGGACGGGGCGCAGGTCGAGGTCGGCCTAGTCGGCCGGGAAGGGATGATCGGCCTGCCGCTCCTGTTCGGGGCTCCCACCTCGCCGGTCGAGGCGATCGTGCAGGCCAGCGGCACGGCCTCCCGGTTGCCGGCGGCGGCCTTCCGTACCGCGCTGGCCGAGCTGCCGTCCTTGTCCGGCCTGCTGCTGCGCTACGTCGACGCCTTCCATCACCAGGTCGCGCAGACCGCCGCCTGCAACGGGCGTCACCAGATCGAGCAGCGCCTGGCCCGCTGGATCCTGATGACGCACGACCGGATCGAGGACGACCGCCTCGTGATGACGCAGGAGTTCATGTCACACATGCTGGGGGTGCAGCGTCCCGGCGTGAACCTGGCGGTGCGCACGCTGCAGCAGGCGGGGCTGGTGCAGCGCGAGAAGGGACAGTTGCGGATCCTGGATCGTTCCGGCCTTGAGGCTGCGGCTTGCGAATGTTACGGCGCGGTGCAGCGTCGCTATGCCTGGCTGACCGAACCGCCCGCCTCGTAACGGCTCGCGCGGTAACGGATCGTGAACGTGTCCGGTATCGAACAGCCTTGGTGGAGCCTTCACGCTATTGCGATTTCGCGCCCCCCGGAGCCCGAGGGAGCGACGTCTTGTGCTTCGATGCGGGAAGTGGAATGGCCGCCTTCGATTTCGATCCCGATCAGGTGCAGGCCCTTCTCGCGGGTTGCCGGCTCGACCTCGCGTCGACGCGGCGTGACCTCGCGCATCTCGGCCAGCCTTCGGGTTCGGCCGGCGTCGGGATCCTGGATGGACGGCTGGATGACCTCGTCGACCGCCTGGAGCAGGTGACCGCACGCCTGGAACGAGCCCTGCGCGACGTCGGCATGCCGTCGGCGGGGGTTGCGGTCGATGGCGTCGCGGGCGAGGCCGACCGCCGCGCCGCCAGCAGCCTGCAGACGGTGTCCGCGCTGCTGACGATGCAGGCGAACCGGGCCGTGGCGGACGAGGTGAGCGAGGCCCTGCGGGACGCGGGGCTGCAGGTGGGGGCGGTCGCGCGGGTCCACGAGTCGCTGCGGCTGGCGGCCCGGCCGGAGGGCCCGCCGCGTTCGATCGAGCTCGGCGCCTACGTGAAGAGCATCTGCGACGGTTTCCGGCCGGCGCTGGCGCCCGCGTCCAGCGGACCGGTGCTGCGCGCCTACATGACGCCCCTGCAGGTTCCGCCGGAGCTGGCGCGGCAGGTCGGCCTGGTGGTGATGGAGCTGGTCAGCAACGCCTTGCGTCACGCGTTCGCCCCCGACCGGCCGGGACGGATCTGGGTGGTCGGCTACCCGGCGCCTGGCGGGCGCTACCTGCTCTGCGTGGAGGATGACGGCCTCGGCCTGCCGCCGGAGTTCGATCTGCGGACCTGTTCGGACGGCACCGGCCTGGGCATGGTCAACCGCCTGGCCGACCAGGCGAAGCTCAGCCTGACCTGTCACGGCGACGGCGGCGCCTGGTTCATCCTGGCGGTGCCGACGGGCCGGATCCGGTATGTGACCGGCCTCGCATAGGTCCTCGACGCTGTCGCGTGGCGCCCAAGGATATATCGAACTTTTGATGATATGTCGGTGGCGGTATTGGGGCAAACATCTCGTTGGCCCGGCGTCACGATCGCACACGGGACGGGACGGGGGGCGCCGCTTGGACGACGAGCCGATCGATCGCAGCTTCCGGGGCCTCGCCGTCGGCTTGCCCCTGCTGGTGTTCGGTTGCCGCGCCGACGGCGACCGGACCTGGCCCAGCCCGCAATGGGTGCTCTACACAGGGTTGTCGGAGGAGAAGAGCCTCGGCTTCGGCTGGCTCGATGCGATCCACCCTGACGACCGGCGGCTGACGCTGGACGCCTGGTCCGACGCGTCGGCCTCCGGCGACTACCTGGTCGAGCACCGGATCCGCCGCGCGCAGGACGACTCCTACCGCTGGCACCAGACCCGCGCGGCGCGCCTGACCGAGCGGATGACGCCGGCCATGGACTGGGTCGGCAGCTCGGCCGACGTCGACGACATCTACCGGCTGCGGCAGCAGATCGCGGTGGCCGAGCGGCAGTTGCGGGTGTTCGTGGAGGGCGTGCCGCAGTTGTTGTGGCGCTCGCGCGACAAGGGCGACTGGACCTGGGCCAGCCCGCAATGGCTCGCCTTCACCGGCCAGAGCCAGGAGCAGAGCCACACGAGCGGTTGGCTCGACGCCGTCCATCCGGAGGATCGGGACGCCGCGAAGGCGGCCTGGGACGCCGCGGTCCCGTCAGGCATCCTGGACGTCGAGTTCCGAGTGCGCCGGGCGTCGGACGGCGCCTATCTGTGGCACCGCACCCGGTCCACCCCGGCGCGCGACGAGGCCGGCCGGATCGTCGAGTGGCTGGGCTCGACCACCGACGTGCAGGACCTGAAAGCGCTGCAGGAGCACCAGCAGGTGCTGCTGGGCGACCTGCGCCGTCGCGCGCGCGAGCTGGAGGAGGAGGTGGGCGAGCGCAGGCGGATCGAGGCGCAACTGGTCTACGACGCGCATCACGACGGGCTGACCGGGCTGCACAACCGCGTCTTCTTCATGGGCCGGCTCAAGGCGTCGCTGGGGAGGCTGGAGCACGACGCCGCGCGCGGATGCGCGGTGCTGTTCCTCGACCTGGACCGGTTCAAGCTGGTCAACGACAGCCTCGGCCACCAGGTCGGCGACCAGTTGCTGATGGGCGTCGCCAACCGGCTGCGCGCCTGCATCGGGCCAGAGGACACGCTGTCCCGCTTCGGCGGCGACGAGTTCGCGGTGCTGGTGGGCGAGGTGGACCGGCTCGCGGCCGTGCTGGAGCTGGCCGAGGACATCCTGGCCACGATCCGGCGCCCGTTCTGGCTGGGCGAGCACGAGCTGTTCTCGTCGGGCAGCATCGGCGTCGTCCACGCCACAGCCGGGGTGCTGGCGTCGGAGGAGGTGCTCCGCAATGCCGACATCGCGATGTACTGCGCCAAGCGCAGCGACAACGGCTACGTGGTGTTCACCGACGCCATGCGCAGCGAGGCGGTGGAGGCGCTGGAGCTGCGCACCGACCTGCGCAACGCCCTGCCGCGCGACCAGCTTTTCCTGGACTACCAGCCGATCTGCGAGACCGCCACCGGACGGATCGTCGGGCTGGAGGCGCTGCTCCGCTGGCGCCACCCCAGGCGCGGGCTGGTGTCGCCGGCGGTCTTCATCCGGATCGCGGAGGAGACCGGCCTGATCCGCGAGATCGGGCGGTGGGTCCTGCGCGAGGCCTGTACCCGGATGCGCCGTTGGCGCGACGAGCATCCCGGGCTCGACCTGTATCTCAACGTGAACACCTCCGGGCAGGAGCTGAAGGCGTCAGGCTTCGTGAGCGCCGTCCAGGACATCCTGTGGGACACCGGCCTCGATCCAGCCTGCCTGCAACTCGAGGTCACCGAAAGCATCTTCCTGCAGCAGCCGGACCTGATCGGCGACATCCTGGACCGGATACGGGCACTCGGGGTGCGCATCGCGCTCGACGATTTCGGCACCGGCTATTCCTCGCTGAGCTACCTGGACCGCTACCGCGTCGACACCATCAAGATCGACCGCTCGTTCGTGAGCGGGATGTCGACGCGTCAGGCCGCCTGCACCATCGTCGAGACGATCGTCCGGCTCGGCCAGGCCATGGGGCTGGACGTGGTCGCCGAGGGCGTGGAGGACGAGGCCGAGCTGGCGGCGCTTTGCGGCATCGGCTGCGCCGCCGTGCAGGGCTACCTCCTGGGCTGGCCGCGCTCGGCGGAGGACGTCGCCCTGTGCCTGTCCGGCACGCGGCTGGAGGAGTGCTGCCGGGCCTTGTGACGCCGACCGGCGGTTCAGGGAGCCTGCCTTTCACGTTTCCAGCCTACGTGCTTGAACCCGCAGCGGGGTCGCCAGTCTTCTTGTCCGCCCTGCCGGGCTCGATCCGCGGGCTCTCGATGACGCGGTTCCGGCCGCTCGTCTTGGCATCGTAGAGGGCCTCGTCCGCGCGCCCGATCAGCGACTCCCAGTCGTCGCCGCGCACGGCCCAGGTCAGCCCGATCGAGCAGGTCACGGCGACCGCGGCGCCGGCGGCCCTGAACGCTTCCGCCTCCACCGCGCGATGCAGGCCGAGCACGCGTCCGGCGCCGGTCCCGTTGCCGTCCTGCAGGACCAGCAGGATCTCCTCGCCGCCGTAGCGGCCGGCGAACTCGCCCCTGCCGATCATGTCGGCCACCAGGCGTCCCATCGCGCGGAGCACGTCGTCGCCGCCCAGGTGGCCATGCCGATCGTTGATCCGCTTGAAGTGGTCGATGTCGAGCAGCGCCACGATCAGCTCGTCCCCGGCGCGACCGCCGGCCAGGGCCCTGGCCAGCCTTCGCTCGACCTCGGACCGGTTGAGCAGCCCGGTCAGGCTGTCATGCGCGGCCTGGTGGTGCAGCTCCTCGGTCCGGGCATGCAGTTGCGCGGTGGCTTCCGCGACGTGACGCTTCAGCTCCGCCTCGCGGGCCATGACACTGCGGAGCCGGAGACGCTCGACGCCGTAGACGCCGCCGGAAACGACGCCGAGCGCGCACAGGCCCCAGAGCGCGTACGCCCACCATTGCCGCCACCAGGGGTAGGCGATGTCGATGACGAGGTTGCAGGGACCGGAGGTCCTATGGGTAAGCCGGTCGATGCCGATCACCGTCAGCACGTGGCGGCCGGGTGGAACGAACGCATACCGCACGGCACCGGTGCTCGTTTCGGCCCAGTCGGCATCGCTGCCCGACAGGCGGTAGCGGAACACGACGGAGCGCTCGGCGGCGTAGTTTGGCGTTCCGAACTGGAGCGACAGGGCCGCGTCCGTGTAGGGTGTCCTGTGGCCCCGGACGGGGCTGTTGCCGAGCAGGGCCTCGCTGACGAGCACCTTGAGCGGGTGGCCGTCGATCGACGCGCTCGGATCCAGGAGATGGGTCAGCCCGCGGCTGGTCGAGATCCACACCGACCCGTCCGGGTCCTCGCGAAGCCCGAGCTGCTGGACGTCGTTGGACAGCAGGCCGGTATCCGCATCCACCGAGGCCCAGCTCCGCCCGTCGAACACGGAAACGCCGAGCGAGGTGCCGATCCAGACCCAGCCGCGGTGGTCCACCATTACGGCCAGGATCGTGTTGGTCTGCGTGTCCTCGGTCGAGGCCGCCTTGAACGAGGACACGCGATCGGCCGACAGGACGAGCTGGAACAGCCCGCCCGCACCGCCGGTCCAAAGGGTGCCGTCGCGTCCGAAGGCCATGGCCAGCGGGTTGAAGCCGTTGGCCGGCCAGGCGCCGGTCACCGCCGCGTCCGTTCCGTCCGCATGCCGATGACGCAGGCGGTCGTTCGCAAGGTAGAAGATCCCGCCCGCGCCGTCGGGCACGAGGTCGGGCACCGGGGTCTGGGCCGCCGCTTCCAGCACGGCCGGACCCGGCTCGTTCGCCCGGGCGTCGACCCTGAACAACCCTTCCTCGGTTCCGATCCACACGAAGCCGGCCGGATCGGGCAGGATCGCGTTGACGGGCGGCGTGGCGACGGCGCTGATCGACCCGTCAGCCAGGTCGATCACGTGGACGCCCTTGGCGCCATAGGATGCCCACAGATGTCCTTGCGGACCGAGCTTCAGGGCGAAGGATGGTCCCGGGATCACCCTGCCCACCCGCAGACGGGCGCCTCGGCGCAGGATCTCGTCGATTCCGGTGTCGGTGGCCACCCACATCGTCCCGTCGGGCAGGCGGACCGATTGCCAGGGCAAGCCCGCGGACAGGCCCTCCTCCTTGCCGAGCGTCTCCCAGTGCCCGTAGCCGACCCAGCGCAGCAGCCCCTGGCCGTAGGTCTGCAGCCAGAACTGCCCAGTCGCATCGGTCATCGCGCTGACGATGGTTCCAGGCGGGGCGCCATCCGCGACCGAAAAGGCCTGCCAACCGGCCGCTCGCAGGACGGCCAGCCCATGATCGGCCTGCGTGACCACGGTTCCATCGGGCGCCCTGAACAGGCCGAGGTCGTGGGTATAGTTCAGGTAGCGGTCGCCCTGGTCCGGGAGCGCCGCCAGGCTCCATCGGCCGGATCCGGACGAGAAGGTCGCGACCGACGACGCCGACCTGGCGAGCACGCCGTCGCCGCCATCCGCGGCGACGACATCCAGCCAGGGACCGCCGGAAAGCCCGTCGGCCTCGCCGTAGCACCGCACGGCGCCTGGATCGGCGGCGCAGAGCCGGCCGTCATCGGTCGCCTCCCAAAGGTGGTCGCGGACCGAGAAGACCGTCTGCGCGTTCCGCAACAGCGCCTGCTCCCCAAGATCGTATCCCAACGCTTCGACGTGCGGCGCCTGTCCGTCCGTCAGGGCGATCCTGACCGTGGTGCCGTCCGTGAGCAGGACGACGCCGTCCTTCCAGGGAGCGAGTCGGTGAAGCTTGTCGCTGTTGAACGGGATCCCGTCGTGACGGACCGAGCTGAACCACAGCGCGCTGGGCGGATGGGCAGCATCCGACGGTCGATCGGATATCAGCACCTCGTCGGAATATTCGACCGCGATCCGACCTTCGGCCGTCAGGGCGAGGTCGAACACGAAGCCGCCCGGCCGCAGGCCCTGATCCGGTCCGAGGTTGACGAAGCGCCGTCCGTCGTATGCGAACACGCCGTGCTCGGTGCAGACCACGACGTAGCCTGCGCGGTCCTGCAGCATGCAGAAGCCGCCGGTGCTCACCAGCCCTTGATCAGCATCATAGGTGCGGAAGGTCGACCTGGCCGCCTGGGCCGGGACCAGGCAGGGCGTCGACAAGGCCGCCATGGCGATGACGCCCAAGGACGACAGCGCACGTCGCCTCAGGGTCCGCGCCGGCAGGCAAGCCGATGTCGACACGCTGGTCCAGGTCCTCCGAGGTCCCGCGCAATCGGCGCCGGTGCGGGAGCGACGGATGATACAACCACAACGAGACGAACGGCCAAACGACGAAGCGAGGCCGTTCAATATAGCGTAAACGGCCGGCTTGGTCGAACCAGTGCCTGGGCCGCTCCTTGACGCTCAAGGAGCCGGCGCAGGCGGAGACGAGCGACCGTTTCAGACCGCTGAAGACGGATAATGGTGGCCGCAGAGCGGGCTGATGTCCGCGACCTCGTAATGGTGGCCGCACAGCGGATCGAAGTCGTTGATCGCCGCGGTGGCCGACAGGCCCGACGCTTGCACCGTTGTCTCCGCACGGGCGCCGGCCGAGAACCCGACGACGGCGACGAGGGCTGCGGCGCCGCCGAGAGAAACGATGCGGTTCAGACGTGTTGTCATTTCGCGATATCCTGGATGAACAGGCCCCTTGCCTGCGGTCGGAAGACCATAATCATGTGCAGGCCTGCTACACAATAGCAAAGCGAGGTCAAAGAACGAGATTCAGCCAAAAGATCAAGTAAGGATGTAGAACTGTGCGCCGCCTCTATTTATTAAACCGCGCGTTTGCGGACGAACTCTGCTGTCCGGACGTCATCGGTCCGATCGAAATCTTCGGCCGGACGAGTTCATGTCTTGTCGTTGTCTTGTAACCGCGGCGGTTCTGCTCGTCTTCAACCCGTCAGCCGGACGACGCACACCTGCCCGCGGGAGGGATTGTCGGCGGCCTGGCGTCCTGCACTTCGAAGTTCAGGGCAGGACCGTCGTCGGCTGTCTCCGTCCGGCGGAACGGCATCGGGTCTCGGCGCCGCAGCACGACCCACCGGCCCGTCCACCTCCCGCGCCAGCACACCCCCCCAGCGGGCCGTCCCTCCGAGGTCACGCTACTGGTAGCTGATCGGTCCGGTTGCGGAGACCTGGATGCTGCCGCGCACGATCGAGACGAACTTGGCCAGGCTGCACAGCCGGCCGCGCTGATACTCGCAGCCAGGCAGCGACAGTTCCTCGTAGAGCGGGATGTTGCCCAGGCCGAGCGGCCTGGCCGCATGCATCTGGTCGAGCGTCATGGTGATGAAGACCAGCCGCACGAAGAAGCGGTTGTCCCGGTCGCTCAGCAGCTCGAAGCCGAGGGCGCCGTCGGGCGGCATGTCGTCGGTGTTGAAGCTCTGCTGGTGCCAGTCGAGGCTCAGCAGGCCGCCGACCGCCGACTGGGTGGTGTCGTTGCCGACGAACACCGTCAGCCGGCCGGCAGGAGGGCCGCCCTGGACGGTCATGCCGGCGCCGGCCTCGACACCGCATCGAGCATCTGCAGCGCCAGGTTGGAGCCGGTCGCCCGCGCCAGCGCCGGTGTCCGGTCGAACAGGCGGTACCTGGCCGTGTAGAGCCGCATCAACTGCTGCACCCCGGCCTCCCCGGTCCGGCCGAAGGCGAGGTCGGTGCCGGCGAAGCCGTTGGCGTATTCGAGCTCGAAGATCTCGGACAGGCTGGAGCCGGTGGCGAGCGCGCCGTTGAACGAGAGCGTGTTGCCGCTGGCCGCGATGGAGGTGGGCAGGTCGGCGATGGTGCAGCCGGCATCGCCGACCTGCGACTGGCAGAGCGCCGTCGAGCAGCAGCCGAGCGCCGCGTTGAGCTGGGCCAGCAGCGGTGCAAGCTCGGCCTGCACCGGCCCGAGGCTGCCGCCGAGATGCGCCAGGACCGCGGCGCCGAGCGCTGCGGTGTCCTCCGGATAGGGGACGGTGAACAGGGGATCGGGTGTGGACGAGGCGGAGAAGGGCGCGGTCAGCCCACAGCCCGGAAACAGGCCCTGCACGAGCGCCTGACCGGTGGCCTCGGTCCGCTCGTCGGCGTTGTTGGCCCAGACGAACAGGTCGCCCGGCCTCGGGCAGCCGGAGACCGGCAGGAGGCCCTGCACCGCGTAGGCGATGCGGTCGAACAGCCCGACCGTGCCGACCAGCGCCGCGCCGTGCGCGGTCAGGTCGCCGTCCGGCACGCCCCAGTCGGAGGGGAACGGCGCGTCGGCATAGACCTGGAACTTCGGCGTGCTGGTCGGCGGCCGCACGCCGTGGCGCATCAGCAGCATCGCCTTGCGCAGGGTGAGGCCCGCCAGGGTGTCGCCGATCACGTCGACCGGCGGGTCGTAGGCGACCTCCGCGATCGAGGCCGGCGCCTGCGCCTTGGCCGGCGACAGGCCGAAAGGAAGGATCAGCAGCACGATCGCCGTCAACCAGGCGCTCCTGTCCCGGTTCGCTCGCCAGCACGTCATCCTGGATCTCCACTGCAGGGCCGAACGGCCTGATGGATCGATCGCGGCGTCATGGTCCGTCTCGATGACATCCCGCGCCCCGCGTCGTAATTCCCTGAAGAAGGGCGAACCGGCACGACACCTGACCGGGATGAGGATAGCCCGAGCCTGCGCGACGTCGGGCTGCGTCCCGCCGGGCAAGACGCGACCATGTCCGACGCTCATGGCCGTCCCGATCCAGGCCGCAACCGCACCGGTCGCCGCACCGATCGTTGCGCGGCGCGGCAGGGCACAGTTCGGGCGGACGCCGTGGTCGGACATGTCCGCCCATGGGCGTTCAATCGGCGGCGAAGGACGTGCTGGTCAGGTGGACCTTGCCGGACTCGATGTCGGTCACCGCGATCAGCGGATAGCCGACGCCGATGGTCTCGCTCGACTTCCAGGCGTCGTAGATCTCGTCCCGAAGCTCGGCCGCGCCGGCGGCGAGCTGCTGTGCCGCGAACTGGACCTCGGCCGGGGCCGGGGTGGTGAACAGGTCGATCTTCGCCACCTGGTAGAGCGGCTGCACCTGGCTCAGCGTGTGCGCCATGTACTGCCCCACCCTGGTCTCGATGGCGCAGCCGCAGTCGTGATAGGCCGGGATCAGGGCGGCGATCGCCTGCAGCGGGACGTCGTTCTTGACGAACGCGCCCTCGAACCGGGAATGGATCGGCTTGGTGGTGTAGTTGTTCGGGTTGGGATAGTTGCCCCAGCCGTTGTAGTGGATCGACACGTGCAGGGGCTGGCTGCCGTCGGCGACGTAGTGGCTCCACACGCCGATGTCGCGGATCGTCAACTGCTGGCGCAGCGCCAACTGGTAGGAGAAGTACTGCTTGTCGGCGGGGTTGGTCGCGGTGGCGAGGCCGACCTGGTCGGCCCGGACATAGGCGAAGTCCTTGCGCAGCTGCTGCCAGCCGTCGACGATGTTGTAGGGCAGGTAGCCCTCCTGGTACTGGTCGCTGCCGGCGCTGCGGAGCATGGTGTCGAACCCCTCGCGGGTCAGGGTCACCGGGGTGCCGTCGGCCTTCAGCAGGCTGCCTCCTGGCACGGTGCCGTCGTCGTTCAGGTCGATGTAGTGGCCCGGGTCGCGCTCCTCGTCATGAGTGGTGCCGGCATCCTTGGAGATGTCCGGCTCCGGGCCGAGCTGCTGGATCGCCTGCACCGCGTCGGGCGTGCGCAGGAAGGCGGGAACGTCGCCGGGTAGCGCCGCGGCGGCCAGGTAGCTGATGTCGAGATGGCCGGTATGGCCCCAGGCCCAGGCCGGCAAGGCGTGAGAGCTCGCCAGCAGCGTGGTCACGGTCAGGATCGACACGCGCTTGCAGGATCGGATGATCGTGTTCGGCATCGCTGCCTCCCTTGGTGGTGCGGCGGGAGGCCTAGCGGACGACATGTTGGGTTTGCGTTACAGAACGGCGGACGTTCGGTGACGTTCCTGGATGGCAACGAGGTCGCGTCGCGCCCGAAGGGCGTGAGGCGCCTCGTTTTCGTCTGCTCGACCAGCCTTGCCGGGACCGCCGCCCGATCTGCCCCGGGTGCCGAATCCTGCCGCTGCGAATCGGGCGACGCTGCTAACCTTGCTCCATGTCCGTCGATGTCCTCGAACTGCTCGGCGCCGCCGGCGCGGTCGCCTCCCTGGTGGTGTCGCTGCTGGTGCTTCGGCTCCTGCTGCTCGGGTCCGGCCGCGAGGACCAGGCGCTCCATCAGCTCGGCCGCCTGGAGCGCGACATGGCGGACCGGCTGGGGCAGGTCCGGCTTGGCATGGAGGAGCGCCTGGGCGGGCTCACCACGGTGATCGCGCGCGAGCAGGGCGAGGCGCGCACCGCCATGTCGAACGCCCTGCGTCAGATGGCCGAGCAGAGCGCTGCCCGGCTCGCGGCGATCCAGGCCTCGGTCAACGAGCAGCTTCACGCCGCGGTCGAGAAGCAGATGACCACCAGCTTCCAGCGCGTGCTGGAGCAGTTCGCGGCGGTGCAGAAGGCGATGGGCGAGGTGTCGTCCATGACCGCGCAGATCGGCGACCTGAAGCGGCTGTTCTCCAACGTCAAGACGCGCGGCGGCTGGGGCGAGGCGCAGCTCCGCGCGATCCTGGACGACGTGCTGCCGGCGGGCGCCTACGAGACCAACCGCCGGCTCAACCCGTCCAGCGCCGAGGTGGTGGAGTTCGCGGTGCGCATGCCGATGCGCGGGGCTGCCGCGCCGCTGCTCGCGATCGACTCCAAGTTTCCGACCGAGGCGTACGAGCGGCTGCTGAACGCGGTGGACGCGGTGGACGCGGAGGCCGAGCGCGCGGCGCGTCGCACGCTGGAGGCGCTGGTGCGCATGGAGGCGCGCAAGATCGCGTCCAAGTACATCCTGCCGCCGGTGACGGTGGAGTTCGCGGTGCTCTATCTGCCGACCGACGGGCTGTATGCCGAGGTGGCGCGGGTGCCGGGGCTGATCGACGAGATCGGCCGCTCCTGCCGGGTGCTGGTGATGGGGCCGAGCCTGATCCCGGCGCTGCTGCGCACCATCCACCTCGGTTACGTGACGCTGGCGCTGGAGGAGAAGACCGAGGCGATCAGCCACCTGCTCGGCGCCACCCGGCAGGAGATGATCCGCATGGACGGGGTGCTGGAGCGCCTGGGTCGCAACGCCGGCGCGATGAGCAACGCGATCGAGGAGGCCAGGCGCCGCACCCGTGTGGTGGCGCGCAAGCTGCGCGAGGTCGAGGCGCCGGATCCGGCGGCCTCCGCGGCGCTGCTCGAGCTGGAGGAGCACGGGCCGGATGGGCTGGCGGCCGATTGAACGGCCCGTCGCGGCCGGTCCGTTCAAGCCGATTTCGGGCGTGACCGGGATTGGACTGGTCTGACGGTGCAGCCGTTCCCAAGTAGAAGGTGTCATGACGTCTTCAGCCGAGTTCCTGTTCAAGGATGCCATGCGGCCGACGGGCCGGAGGGTGCTGCTGGTCGAGGATGACGCCGGGCTGGTGGGGGAGGTGGCGGCTGAGCTGAGCGGCCGTGGCTACCAGGTCAGCCACGCCGCGAGCGGGCCGGACGGGCTCGACCAGGCGATGAGCGGCGCCTTCGACGTGCTGGTGCTGGACCGCATGCTGCCGGGCCTGGACGGGCTCGCGGTGCTGGAACGGCTGCGTGCCGAAGGGGTGCGCACCCCGGTGCTGGTGCTGAGCGCGCTGTCAGCGGTGGACGACCGGGTGGTCGGGCTCAAGGCGGGCGGCGACGACTACCTTTCCAAGCCGTTCGCGATGGAGGAGCTGGCGGCCCGGCTGGAGGCGCTGCTGCGGCGTCCGGCCGAGGCGCGCGAAACCGTGCTCCGCGCCGGCCCGGTGGAAATGGACCTGATCACCCGGCAGGCGCGGCGCGACGGCCGCAGCCTGGAGCTGCTGCCGCGCGAGTTCCGCCTGCTGGAATACATGGTGCGCCGCCCGAACCAGGTGCTGACCCGGGACATGCTGCTGGAGGACGTGTGGCACTACCGGTTCATCCCGCAGACCAACCTGGTGGACGTGCATATCGGCAAGCTGCGCCGCAAGCTCGACCCGCCGGACGCGACGCCGCTGATCCAGAGCATACGCGGCGTCGGCTTCCTGCTTCGGACCGGAGACTGAGCGCCCGACCCGGGTGGGGCGGGCCAGGCGCTGCAAGCATCGCGAGGCGACGGGCCGGGCGGTCGCTGGCGGACCTGTTCGGCACCGCGACCTTCCGGCTGACGCTCGGCTCCTCCGCGCTGCTGGCCGTGGTGGCGGTGCTGCAGTTCTCGCTGATCTACTGGCGCGTCACCCAGTACGAGGTCGAGCGGGCCGACCGCCTGCTCGACCGCGAGGCGGCGCTGCTGGCGGCGCAGGATGCGGCCCACCTGACCGAGCAGATGCGGCTCTGGGCGACCAACGACCTCAGGCTGCTGATCACCGCAGCCGGGTTGTTCGACGCCGACCGCCATTCGATCGCCGGCAACCTGTCCGAGTGGCCAGAAGCGCTTCCGGTGGACGGCGCGATCCGCCAGATCACCGTGCATCCGCAGGGCCAGGGGGTGCGCGAGGTGCGTGCCGAGGCGCTGCCGGTGGCGGGTGGGCGGGTGCTGGTGATCGGCCGCTCCTTGCGCGACCTCCAGCAGATCCGCAGCATCACCCTTGATGCCATTGAGACTGCATTGATTCCCGCATTGCTGTTCTCCCTCCTCGCCGGCGCCTGGCTCAGCCGGCGCAACCTGGTCCGGGTCGGCCGCATGCAGTTGGCGATCGACCGGATCATGGAAGGCGGCCTGCACGCGCGCCTGCCGGTCGGGCGCGGCGGCGACGAGATGGCGCGGCTGGCGGGAAGCGTGAACCGCATGCTGGAGCGGCTGGAGCACCTGCTGGACGAGATCAAGGGCGTCGGCGACGACATCGCGCACGACCTGCGCACCCCGTTGTCGCGGGTGCGGGCGGGGCTGGAGCGGGCCATCCTGCACCCGCTGCCCGAGGGCGGGCTGCGCGTGGCGATCGAGCGCGCCGTCGCCGACCTGGACCAGTGCTTCTCGGTGATCACCGCCCTGCTGCGGATCGGCGAGATCGAGAACGGGCGCCGGCAGGGCGGCTTCGCTGCCGTGGGGCTGCACGCGGTGGCGGCCGAGGTGGTCGAGCTCTACGAGCCGCTGGCGGAGGCGGCCGGGAACCGGCTGCTGCTCGATCCCCCGGAGGCGGCGCCGTTGCGGGGCGACCACGACCTGCTGATCGAGCTCGCCGCCAACCTGGTGGACAACGCGGTCAAGTTCACGCCGGCCGGCGGGCTGATCCGCGTGTCGGTGTCGCTGCGCGAGCGGCGTCCGGTGCTGCGTGTGTCGGATACCGGGATCGGCATCGCCGCGTCCGAGCGGGAGGCGGTGCTCCGGCGGTTCTACCGCTCGGACAAGAGCCGGCACATCCAGGGCAGCGGGCTCGGCCTGAGCCTGGCCAGCGCGATCGCGCGGCTGCATGGAGCCCGGCTGGTCGTCGAAGCGGCGGAAGCCGGCATCGGCACCGTGTTCGAGGTCGTGTTCCCGAAAACGGAACGGAACGAGACGTTGCCGTGACAAAAGATCACGATTCGAAAGCGGCGGACGACGATCCGACGCACCATCTCGCACGTTGTTCCCACGCCATCCGGCAGGTCCCGTGCCGGGAGAAAATCATGCCCAGATCGTCATCCAGGTTCCAGTCTATCGTGTCCCGGCTTTCTGGGCCGTTGCGCGCCACGGCTGCGGCGGCCGCGGTGTTGGCCGCAGCCGGCTGCGACTATTATCCGCCCGGCTACGGGTATGGCTACGGCAGCTATTACGGTTACGGCACGCCGTATGGCTACGGTTACGGCTACCCCTACGCCTTCGGATACGGCACCCCGTTCGGCTTCGGCTATGCCTACCCGTACGGCTTCGACTATTTCGGCTTCGGCCGCTTCGGCTACCCGTTCGGCTTCGGCTACGGCTTCGGGCGGTTCGGCTACGGATATGGCTATGGCCGGTTCGGCTACGGCGGCGGCTTCCACGGCGGCGGCTTCTACGGCGGCGGGTTCCATGGCGGCGGCGGCCATCGCTGACCCGGGTCGGGGCGTTGCCTAAACAGTAATTTCATTTATGCGCGCCGGCCGCCGTCCTACCCATCCCCGAGTGAACGGGACCGGGGCAGGGCGATGGGTCGGCGCATGCGGGACGGACGGCGCGGACAGGCGCTGTCACGGGTGAGTACGGCGCCTTGAACGCCATCGTCCTCACCGCGCTTAGGCGACCGCTGACCTTCGTCGTGCTGGCCATCCTGATCCTGCTGTTCGGGGGGCTGGCGGTGCTCAAGACCCCCACCGACATCTTTCCGGCCATACGGGTGCCGGTGGTGGCGGTGGTGTGGACCTACAACGGGTTGACCCCGCAGGACATGTCCGGCCGGGTGATCTACTACTACGAGCGCTCGCTGACCACCACGGTCAACAACATCGAGCACATCGAAAGCCAGTCGCTCTACGGCCGCGGCATCGTCAAGATCTTCTTCCAGCCCGGCACCGACGTGGCGGCGGCGCAGGCGCAGATCACCTCCATCTCGCAGACCGTGCTCAAGCAGATGCCGGCCGGGATCACGCCGCCGCAGGTGCTGGCGTTCGACGCCTCGTCGGTGCCGGTGCTGGACCTGCAGGTCGTTTCCGACAGCATGACCGGCTCCGAGCTCTACGACATGTCGTCGAACCTGATCCGGCCGGCGCTGATCTCGGTGCCCGGCACCGCGATCCCGAGCCCGTACGGCGGCAGCGCCGGCAACGTCGAGGTCGACCTGATCCAGTCCGCGCTGCTGGCGCACGGCCTGTCGGCGGCCGATATCGGGCGGGCGCTGGCCGGCCAGAACATCGTGCTGCCGGCCGGCGACCAGAAGATCGGGGCGATCGACTACCTGGTCGAGACCAACGCCACGCCGCTGCAGGTCGCCACCTTCAACAGCCTGCCGGTCAAGCAGGTGGGCGGTGCCGTGGTCTACCTGCGCGACGTCGCCTTCGTGCACCGTGGCGGCCCGCCGCAGCAGAACATGGTGCTGGTGCGCGGCAAGCAGTCGGTGCTGATCGAGATCCTCAAGACCGGGGACGCCTCCACGCTGGACGTGGTGAAGGGGGTCAAGGCGAAGATCCCGCAGATCCTGCGCACCCTGCCGCCGGGGGTGTCGATCACGCCGCTGAACGACGCGTCCGGCTTCGTGCGCGAGTCGATCCTCGACGTGCTGCAGGAGATGCTGACCGCCGCCTGCCTCACCGGGCTGGTGGTGCTGCTGTTCCTGGGTTCCTGGCGCTCCACCCTGATCGTCGCCACCTCGATCCCGCTGTCGATCCTGTGCTCGATCCTGCTGCTGTCCTGGTTCGGCCAGACCATCAACGTGATGACCCTCGGCGGCCTGGCGCTGGCGGTCGGCATCCTGGTCGACGACGCCACGGTGATGATCGAGAACATCGACACCCATCTCGAGATGACGGGCGAGGACGGCGGCCCGAAGGGGCTGGAACCGGCGATCATCGACGCCGCCAACCAGATCGTGGTGCCGACCTTCGTGTCCACCCTGTGCATCTGCATCGTCTGGCTGCCGCTGTTCCAGCTTGGCGGGGTGGCCGGCTACCTGTTCCTGCCGCTCGCCGAGGCGATCGTGTTCGCGATGATCGCCTCCTTCATCCTGTCGCGCACGCTGGTGCCGACCATGGCCAACTGGCTGCTGCCCGCCCAGGTGGCGGCGCATCGCGACGCCGGCCACCACGCGCGGCGGCCGGGCCCGTTCACCCGGTTCCAGCGCGGCTTCGAGCGCCGCTTCACCCGCTTCCGCGACCGCTACCGCCTGCTGCTGGAAGGGCTGGTGGCGGCGCGCGGCCGCTTCTCCGCCGGCCTGCTGGGCGCTGCGCTGGCCTCGCTGCTGTTGCTGGTGTTCGCCGGCGAGAACTTCTTTCCCGGCATCCGGTCGGACGAGATCGACATGCACCTGCGGGCGCCGATCGGCATGCGGCTGGAGGAGACCGGCAAGACCGCCACCCTGGTGGACCAGCAGGTACGCCGCCTGCTGCACGGCCACGTCACCAGCATCGTGTCCAATTGCGGGCAGCCGGTCAGCGGCATCAACGAGGCCTACGGCTCGTCCGGCACGGTCGGCACCCAGGACTGCGACCTCAGCATCCTGCTGGACGACCCGGCCTCGCCGGTGGATCGGGACAGGCAGGTGTTGCGGGCCGGGCTCACGGAGCGGTTTCCCGGCACCGATTTCAGCTTCCTGCCCGGCGACATCACCGCCAAGATCCTCAACTTCGGCCTGCCGTCGCCGATCGACGTGCAGGTGACCGGGCGGAGCCTCGACGCCAACTACGCCTACGCCACGCGCATGGCGGCGCGGCTGAGGCGGATCGCCGGGATCGCCGACGTTCGGGTGCAGCAGGTGATGGGCGAGCCGACGCTGAGGATCAACTCGCGCCGCTCGTTCGCGCTCGGCATCGGGCTGACGGAGTCCGACATCGCGGGCAACGTGCTGGCGACGCTGTCGGGAAGCGGCCAGGTGGCGCCGACCTACTGGCTCGACACGTCCAACGGGGTGTCGCACCTGGTCAACATACAGACCCCGCAGGACCAGCTCGGCAGCATGAACGACCTCGAAACCATTCCGGTCGACAATGGCGCCGCCAGCCCGTCCGGCCAGGCGCCGCAGGTGGTGGGCGCGCTGTCCCGCATCGCGCAGGTGGGCACGCCGGGGCTGGTGTCGCACTACTCGATCCTGCCGGTGATCGACGTCTACGCCAACGTGCAGGACCTCGACCTCGGCGCGGTCAGCGACAAGGTGAACCGAATCGTGCGGCAGATGGAGCCGAGCCTGCCGCACGGCTCGACGGTCGGCATACGCGGCCAGGCGGTCACCATGCATCAGGCCTATGCCGAGCTTGTGGCCGGGCTCGCGTTGTCGATCGTGCTGATCTACCTGGTGATCGTGGTCAACTTCCAGTCCTGGCTGGACCCGTTCATCATCGTCAGCGCCCTGCCGGCGGCGCTGGCCGGGATAAGCTGGAGCTTGTTCCTGACCCACACCACCCTGTCGGTGCCCGCACTGACCGGCGCGATCATGTGCATGGGCACGGCGACCGCGAACTCGATCCTGGTGGTCTCGTTCGCGCGGGAGCGCCTGGCCGAGCATGGCGACCCGGTGCTGGCCGCGATCGAGGCCGGCTACGGCCGCATACGGCCGGTACTGATGACGGCGCTGGCGATGATCATCGGCATGCTGCCGATGTCGCTCAGCAACACCCAGAACGCCCCGCTCGGCCGCGCCGTGGTGGGGGGCTTGAGCGTCGCCACCGTTGCCACCCTCTTGTTCGTGCCCTGCGTGTTCGCGCTGCTGCACCGTTCCACGCACGAGGGAGCGCCCGCATGACCGTTGTCCGGGAGACGAGGCCGCGCCGCGGCGGGATGCGCATGGCGCTGTTGGGGCTCTTGTTGGCCGCGGCACTGGCTGGCTACGGGATCTGGTCGCGCGAAACCGCGCTGGCCGCGCTCGGCAACCGGGCCGACGACGCGGCGATCCCGCGCGTGCAGGTGGTGACCCCGGAGCCGGGCCCCACCAGCCGGACGGTCACCCTGCCCGGCAACATCAACGCCTGGTTCGAGGCGCCGATCTACGCGCAGATCTCCGGCTACGTGAAGATGTGGTACAAGGACTACGGCGCGCCGGTGAAGGCGGGAGAGCTGCTCGCCAGCATCGACAGCCCGACCACCGACGCCCAGTTGGCGGCCGCGCAGGCCGACCTGGCGGTGGCGCAGACCCGCTACAAGCTGGCCGCGGTGACCGCCGGCCGCTGGAAGGCGCTGTCCGGTACGCAGGCGGTGTCGCAGCAGGAGGTCGACGTGCAGACCGCCGGCGCCGCGGCGCAGAAGGCGGAGGTCGAGGTGGCCGACGAGCAGGTCGCGCGTTACCAGGCGCAGCACGCGTTCGAGCGCGTGGTGGCACCGTTCGACGGCGTGGTGACGTCGCGTCGCACCGATGTCGGCGACTACGTCAACGCCGGCGGCGGCGACGTCGGCGCCCGCGGCGGCGCGTCCGAGCTGTTCAGCGTGGCCGACATCCACGCCATGCGGGTGTTCGTGTCGGTGCCGCAGGACTACGCCGACGTGCTGAAGCCGGGGCTGACCGCCACGCTGTCGCTGCCGCAAAGCCCGGGCACGCGGCTCGCCTTGCGGTTCCTGACCACCGCCAACGCGGTCAACCCGCAGAGCCGCACCGTGGTCACCGAGCTCACCGTCGACAATCCCGGGCACCTGCTGTGGCCGGGCACCTATGCCAGCGTGCAGCTCACCGTGCCGGGCGATCCGAACATCCTGGTGCTGCCCGAACAGTCCATGCTGTTCCGGGCGCAGGGCATGCAGGTGGCGCTAGTGGACGGGCAGGACCGGGTGCACCTGCAGAACGTGACGCTTGGGCTGAACTTCGGCACCACGGTGCAGGTCCTGGCCGGGCTGAAGCGCACCGACCGGGTAATCGACAACCCGTCGCTCGGCCTGCTGGAGGGCGAGCAGGTGAAGGCGGTGCAGCCGGTGCATGGCTATGGCGAGCCCGCCCACGCCTCGGCGCCCGCGACCGTCTCGGCAGCGGCCGATGCCGATGATCCGGAGGCGGGAGCGCTGCGATGATTTGCCGCCGGTGGCGCCGGTGCGGCCGGGGCGCGCCGCGGCTCGCGGCGACGTTGCTGCTGCTGGGGCTCGCTTCGGGCTGCGACCTGGCGCCGCCTTACCGGCCGCCGCACACCCTGCTGCCGGACAGCTATGCCGGGTCGGGCCCGTTCCGCCGCGCCGATCCCGCCGACACCCTGCCGCGCGGGCCGTGGTGGGAGCGGTTCGACGACCCGCTGCTGGACCGGCTGGAGCAGGAGGCGA
The DNA here is from genome assembly GCA_965198655.1 of Lichenicola sp. Classification (GTDB taxonomy): domain Bacteria; phylum Pseudomonadota; class Alphaproteobacteria; order Acetobacterales; family Acetobacteraceae; genus Lichenicola. The sequence continues at coordinate 1,524,679 of OZ240668.1, forward strand.
CGGCGGACAACCCGGACCTGGCCGGGCTCTACGAGCAGTACGTGCAGGCGCGCGACCTGGCGGCGGAGGCGCGCTCCGGGTTGTTCCCGCAGGTGGTCGGCCAGGCGTCCACCACCGACAACCGGCAGTCGGAGCACCGGCTGTTCCGCGGCGGCGGCGGGGGCCTGAACGTGCAGTCGTCCAACCAGATCGAGGCGACCGCGTCCTGGGAGGCCGATTTCTGGGACCGGCTGCGCAACCAGACCAGGCAGCAGAAGCGGCTGGCGCAGGCCAGTGCCGCGAATCTGGCCTCGGCGCGGCTGATCCTGCAGGCGGAACTCGCGTCGGACTATGTCGGGCTGCGCGGCCTGGACTCGCAGGACGCGGTGTACCGGCAGGCGATCGGGTTCTACCGCAAGGCGGTGGAGATCACCACGCTTCGCCTGCAAGGCAAGATCGCGTCTGCGCTGGACGTGGCGCGGGCGGAAAGCCAGCTCGACGCGACCGAGGCGCTGGAGTCCGGCGTGTCCGGGCAGCGTGCGGTGCTGCAGCACGCGATCGCGGTGCTGGCGGGCCAGAACCCGAGCACGTTCCGAGTCGAGCCGGTGGACGATGCTCGCCTGACCGTACCGGCGGTGCCGACCGGGGTGCCGTCGCAACTGCTGCAGCGCCGGCCGGACATCGCGCAGGGCGAGCGGGAGATGGCGGCGGCGAACGCCGGGATCGGCGTGTCCCGGGCGGCGTTCTATCCCGACATCTCCATCAGCCTGCTCGGCGGGTTCGAGGATACCGGGTTCAGCCTGGCCAGCCTGCCGAACAGCCTGTGGACGATCGGCGCCGGCTCGGTGCTGCCGCTGTTCGAGGGAGGCTTGCGTCGCGCCGAGCTGCAGCGGAGCTGGTCGCAGTACGAGCAGTCGGTGGACGCCTACCGCGCCACCGTGTTGTCGGCGTTCCAGGAGGTCGAGGACGGGCTCACCCTGACCGCGCAGTTGCAGACCGAGGCGCAGCAGCAGCAGCAGGCGGTGGCGGCGGCCGACCGGGCGCAGGCGATGACGCTGGCGCTGTATACCGGGGGGCTGACCAACTACCTGGACGCGGTGGTGGCGCAGGTGACGGCGCTGACGGCGCAGATCGCGGAAGTGCAGGTGGAAACCGCGCGTCTGCAGGCGGCGGTGTCGCTGGTGCGCGCGGTCGGCGGCGGCTGGAGCACGGCGGATCTGCCGAGCGAGAACGGGGTGCTGCCGTTCAACCCGGTGGCGGTCGCCGGCAGCGACCGGACGCCGCGGCCGGACGGCACCGGCAGCGGCAACGAGGACGCGTCCGCGCCGGCGGGTGTGGTGCGCTGAGGCTGCCTGGCGGAGGTTCCGGGAAAGCAGCGAGTCCTATGAACTCAAAAGGATTGGCTGCGCCGTCGTCCTTTTGCTCTTCCAAGCGACCGTGCCGCCGCGGAAAAAGTGTTGCGCTATCTTGAGAACGTCACGAGAAAAAATGACTCAGGAAACTGCCGTTGCATATGTAAATCACATGTCAAGAAACTGCGAGTTGTTGGGACGAGATGCCAGAGCTTTGAAGCTCCTCATGGACACGGACGACCCGGCGCCGACTTTCAATTGCGGCTCCTTTGCAGAGCAGATTGTAATACATTTCCATGAGATCAAGCCTGAGGAGTGCAAGAATCTCTCGATAACGATAGAGAATAGAGTGACGTCGAGCGATGAAGACGTTTCTACGATGATCGTTGCCAGACTGATCGAGGGACTGATCAACAGGGTGGAGGAGATCGATGGCTTGTGGCCGAGGATACGAGCCGCGCTTGGTCCGGAGGCCCGCAGGTTCGGCGACCTCTATATTGAACAATCCTGACGATAATACTTAATCCAACTCGTCAATGGAGAGAACGGACCAGCCAGAGACGACGCTGTCAGGCTGGATGGGGAGCCGGGCCGAACGCAGAAGGACTTCGCGAGGCTGCGGTAGGGCGACACCTACAAGACGTTGGCAAAAGATCAATTCGACGAGCCATCCAACTCGAGCTCTTATTTGGACCTGGAGCTGGGTGTCGGCAAGGAGGTCGCTCTTAGAGACCGGGACAAAACCGACTTGCGGGCGTTGTCGGGACATGGCCCTGTTTGTTCCTGACAACCTGTAGACGGTGATCGAGCCGTTGCTGCCGCCTGAGCGGCCGAAGCCGAAGGGCGGGCGACCGCGAGCGGCGGATCGTGCTGCCCTGGCTGGCATCCTGTTCGTGCTGCGCACGGGCATTCAGTGGCACGAGGTGCCCGCCGAGCTGGGATGCTGCGGCAAGACCTGCTGGCGGCGGTTGGGTGAGTGGCACGCGGCCGGGGTGTGGGCACGGCTGCACCGCGTGCTGCTGGAGCGGCTGCATGACGCAGGTGCCCTGGACTGGCGCCGGGCGGCGCTGGACAGCGCGAGCCTGCCCGCGAAAAGGGGGGTGCGGAGGTCGGCCCCAACCCGACGGACCGCGGCAGGCCGGGAACGAAGCGCCACCTTGTCACCGATGCCCAAGGCACGCCGCTCGGCGTCACGCTGAGCGGCGCCAACCGCAACGACAGCCGCATGCTCGCCCCCACGCTGGACGCGGTGCTCGGCGTGCGGGCCAAGCACCGTGGGCGACCGCGGCGCCGTCCGGCCAAGCTGCACGCCGACAAGGGCTACGACCACCGGCGCTGCCGCCGCGAGTGCCGCGCTCGCGGCATCCAGCCCCGCATCGCACGGCGTGGCGTCGAGAGCAGCGCCCGCCTCGGGCGGCACCGCTGGGTGGTAGAGCGCACCTTCGCCTGGTTGGCCCGGTTCCGGCGGCTGAGCGTGCGCTACGAACGCCGTGCCGACCTGCATCTCGCCCTGACCACGCTCGCCTGCGCCGTCATCTGCTTGCGTCAAATCAGACGGTTTTGTCCGTAGCTCTTAAACAGGCGGCGCTCGCCAAGGCGCAGGAGCTAGATGGCGCAATGGACGACAGCGCATGCCTTTCCAGAAAGTCGGAAAGTTTCCGCTGCCATCTGTGTCGGTTATTTGAGGTGTTCTTACCTCGCGACATGGAAAGCTCATGCTACGGATAAGGATCTCGTCGTGTTATCGATGAACCATCCAAGCTATATGCGAAGATGAGAACGGCGATACAGCGGTAGTAGTTTTGCGGCGAGGACGCGTTCGGCAAGCCGATCGGCGGCAAGTGGTATCCAACCAAAGCGGCGCAAATCATGAACGCTCCGCGGAGTTGACTGCGGTGTCGTTCCTCTACCCGTGTCGCGGTGCTGAGTAGTTTCCGAGGCTGGCGCGTTCCTGAAACAGCACGATAACTTGGCCTATGACCCAGCAGGCCCCGACTCTAACGCTCATATCCCCGGCGAGGGTAGTCGAGGGTCTCCCGTCATCTCGGCCTGTGCCTGAGCTGGACGGCTTCGAACATCGGTTCGAGACGGTCGGCGGCGTCAGGCTGCATTACGTCCTGGGCGGCAAGCCTGATGGTGACGTCGTGGTGCTCCTGGCCGGGTTTCCGCAAAGCTGGTTCGCATGGCGCAAGCTTATGCCGCTGCTTTCCCCGGCATACCGGATCATCGCGCCGGACCTGCCGGGTCAGGGCGACTCCGACCGGCCGACGGATGGATACGACACCCAGACCTTGGCGACGCAGGTGCATGACCTGCTTCGGCAGCTCGGCATCGTTCGATACTGTCTTGTCGCCCATGACGTTGGGGCCTGGGTTGCCTACCCGTTTGCCGCCCTGTTCGGCGAGGAGGTCCAGCGCTTGGTGCTGATGGACGCGGGCATCCCGGGCATCACCTTGCCCGACGCCTTGTCGATCGCCCCTGATCGGGCGTGGCGCACCTGGCATTTCGCGTTCCACGCGATCCCGGATCTACCGGAGATGCTGATCGCCGGTCGGGAGCGCGCGTATCTGGACTGGTTCCTGCGCCGCAAGACGGCCAACCCGGAGACGTTCTCGGACGCCGACATCGTCGAGTACCTTCGTGTCTTCGTCAAGGACGGCGGCCTGCGCGCCGGCCTCGCCTATTACCGTGCGGCCGCCCTGTCGGCGCAGCAGAACCGGGAACTGGCTGCGCGTGGAAAGCTGCGAATGCCGGTGCTGGCGCTCGGGTCCGACCAGGGGTCCATCGCGGACATGGCGTCCCCGCTCAAGGCCGTTGCCGAGGACGTGCAAGGCGGGGTGATCGCTAACTGCGGCCATTTTCTTCCCGAGGAACAGCCGGCGGCGGTTGCCGCGGAACTCGCCGCCTTCCTCGGAGCGTCTTCGCGATGACCGGGGTGGCGACCCGCGACGCTAACTTCCTGACCGGCAGCAACGGTCTCATCGCCATCGACAAGGTGGGCAACCAGGTGCTGTTCCTCGACCCGGACAGCTACGAGACCGTGCTCACGCTCGACGGGTTCGCTCCCCGCGTCCACGAGGTGCTGATCGCGCCGGACCGGGGCATCGCCTACGTCCCGATCTACGGCGACGGCATCCACGGCAAGAACCCGCATCCCGGGCACCTGATCGCGCTGTTTGACCTGAACGCCCGCCGGCACATGGGCGACTTCAGCACCTATCCCCACGTGGCGCCGCACGGGCTGCGCTGGGGTCCCCAGGGACAGCTCTACTGCGTGTGCGAGAACAGCGGCGTGGTCCTGGAGATGGACGCCGTCACGGGCAGCATCGAGCACGTCATCGAGGTCGGCTCCAACAACGCGCACCGGATGGAGATCCTACCGGGTGGCAGCAAGCTCTACACCGAGAACGAGGAGGATCCGTTCGCCTCCATCATCGACCTGGCCACCCGCAAGCGGATCGGGACGATCCCGGCGCCGGGCGGGCTGGCCGGGATCGGCCTGTCGCCGAACGGCGAGACGATCGTCCTCGTGGACGCGCAGAGGCCGCGGATCATGGTGGTGGACACGGCGACCGACCAGGTGGTGTCCATCATCGGGCTTGAGGGGCACGAGAAGGCGGCGCAGGTCGCGCGCTACAGCCCCGATGGCCGCTACCTGGTCGTCACCAGCGTCGACGCGCCGCTCGCCACCATCTTCGATGCGAGTCTCAAGACGCAGCGCCTTCTGCGTCTTGGCCAAGGTCCCATGAACATGGCGTTCCATCCCGACGGTCGGACCGTGCTGATCGCCAACCAGAACGAGGGTACCCTCGCCGTCTGTGACCTGGAACGCGCCGAAGTGCTGCAAATGGTCGAAGCCGGCATCGGCGTCGAGACCCTCTCCTTTTTCTGAAACGATCAATGAAGCGGCTCTCGCTGCTCCCGAGCCCGTCTCACGGAAGCGTGTCATGAGCTGGCAGCAGGCGTCGCACCAAGTCGCCTATGCAATAAACACTGCACTCGCGAGCGGCAGACAAGCCATCCATGACATCGACCGGCGTGCAAGGCCTGTGGGCAGCCTGCTGGTCCATGTCTGGCGGCGGATCGACGTGGAGACCAGCGGTGTCATGCGAGAACGCGACAACCCTCGGTGCCCCCGTCGCGGGGAAGAGACTGGAAACCTGCCGCTCACGTATCGGGCCGTGGGCGCGCCCGGTCCCGCTACCGCTTGCCGCGCCGCTCCCGGTCGAACAGGATCCCAGCGGTCAGAAGGTACACGCACGCCCCGGCTAGCACGATCGCCTGCAAGACCGGGAAGCTCTGGCCGGGTCCAGGTGCGGCGGTCAGGAAGCCGTGCAGATCGAGGCCGAACACCAGCCCGTTGATCGCCACTACCACCAGCCCGATCCAGAGTCCCGTCGTGCCGCGCATCCGCCTGTCCCGCCATCCCAGAAGCGGATGCAGGATGCCTGGTCCCGGCCTGGACCGCGAGGGGAGGATGGACCCGTCATCGCGTGCGCCGGCCCGGCGCCTCCGTTTAGCCGACCCGGATGTGCCGAACGACGTTCGGGATCTCGGCGCGGCTCAGGTTCATCTCCGCCAACTCGCGGTCGGAGCACTGCGCCAGCTCCTCTCCCAGGCGCGCGCGCTCGCGGCGCAACGAACGCTGTGCCCGCACCGTGCCAAGGATAGATCGGAAGACGTCGAGGCGGCGCGTGTCCTGCCTGGTCTCGATCGGATCTGCCGTGATGGTCATGCCAGCCTCCCGTTCATGCTGCAATGCAACATAGGGTGTCGCACCCTGGCCGTCCACTTCTTCGCTGCGTTGCAGCATGACGTGTTCGTGACGTTCAACCAAACCGGAAGGGCCGTTTGCCGGGGAACGGCCATAACCTCGGTGCCCGATCGCTGTTGACCTGCCGCAGGATGGTGGGAAGCGACCGGATCCGCGACGCGGGTGGACCGGCATCTGTCGCGCTTGTGAGGATGCAGCGGGTCGGTTGAGGAGGCTCGGATCCAGCGGCGCAGGAGGCGGTCGGGTAGCGAGGAATGGGGCCATCCTGGCGTTTCCTGTGCAGACTATAGGCTTGACGAAGTTGATGTCGTCGTGCGGCCATACCCTTTGGAAGGCCGCCGGCGGGAGACCTCCATGATGGACTGCATTGGTCACGCCGGGTGGGCCACGGCTGGGTGTGGAACAAACGCTCGGAAGGACGTCCACCTCCGGCCGATCGCCCCAGAGCAAGGAACGCGGCTATGCCGGTGACAGGTATTGGTGGCTTCTTCTTTCGGTCGAACGATCCGGGTTCCCTTTCGACCTGGTATCGGAACCATCTCGGCATCCTGCCTGCCGATCTCGGTTGGCAGCAGTCGGCCGGTCCGACAGTGTTCGCGCCGTTTTCTCGTTCCACCGACTACTTCCCGGCGGAGAAGCAGTGGATGCTGAACCTTCGGGTTTCGGACCTCGACCTGTTGCTGCGCGAACTCGCGGCGGTCGGCATCCCGATCCAGACGGATGCCTCATGGGATACGCCCGAGACGGGCCGCTTTGCCCGCATCCACGACCCGGAAGGCAATCCGATCGAGTTGTGGGAGCCGCCTTCCGCCTAGGTCCTTGCCGTTCGGCCCCGCGGCACCGGGCGAGGGGCCCTCACCGTTCGCTTGCTCCGCTTCAGCCCCGGCCGCGGATCACCTGCGCCAGCTCGGTGGCGCGGTTGTCGGTCAGGCTGGACAGGAAGTCGTTGACCAGTCGGTAGCTGTCCTCCAACCCGGTCGACTCGCCGGGTGCCGACTCGCCCATCAGCCCGAGGATGCGCGAGGCGCGATAGGACAGCGCCGGGCCGGCGCCGGAGGCCAGCAGCTCGCGCGCCGCGTCGGAGCAGGAGTCCAGCAGCGTGTCGACCGCGGCATAGGCGCCGATCTCGATTTCCATCTTGCGCGTGTGGGTGAAGATCTTCTCGCGCGCCAGCGCCTTGGCACCGGCCACGCCCGCGGCCACCTGATTGCTGCCGGCCTCCACCAGGCTGCCGTTGAACCGGCCCTGCAGGATCGCCGGGGCGTTGCGGAAGAAGCTGCCGACGCAGTCCTCGATCAGCAGGTCCACCGCCTGGCCGCGCAGCCAGCGCACCCGTTGCCGCTCCGAGCGCCCGACCCGATCGATGTCGTAGCGCCGCCGCACCTCTGGCGTCATCACCGACAACAGCAGCTCCTCCACCTCGCCGGTGTGCAGGAGCTTCATCTCGATGCCGTCCTCGATGTCGATGATGGCGTAGCAGATGTCGTCCGCCGCCTCGACCAGGTAGGCCAGGGGATGGCGGCAGAACACGCCGGGCTCGATCTCCAGCAGTCCCATCGAGCGCGCGATGGTCAGGAAGGCGTCGACCTCGGAAGCGAAGTAGCTGAACTTGCCCGGCCGGTAGCGCGGCGCGTGCAGCGCCGACCACGGGTACTTGATGAAGCTGCCCAGCGTCGCGTAGGTCAGGCGCAGCCCCACCGTGTCGACCAGGCTGGTCAGCAGGCGGAAGCCCTGCGCGTTGCCCTCGAAGGTGGTGAGGTCCAGCACGCAGGACGGGCGCATGCCCTCGAAGAACGCCGCCGGCCGCTTGGCATACCAGCCGCGTATGGCGAACTCGCCGGCATGGCCGAACGGCGGGTTGCCGATGTCGTGCGCCAGGCAAGCGGCCTGTACGATCGCCGCGACGTCGGCGGCGACCACGCCGTCGGGTAGCTCGCCCTGCACCTGCAGCCGCTTGCCGGTCAACTCGCCCAGCGAGCGCCCGACGCAGGACACCTCCAGGCTGTGGGTGAGGCGGTTGTGCACCCGGTCGTTCTGCGGCAGCGGGTGCACCTGGGTCTTGCGACCGAGCTTGCGGAACGGCTCGGAGAAGATCAGCCGGTCATGGTCCTTCTGGAACTCCGACCGTCCGGTGGCCGGGCGCCGGACCGCACCGGCCGAGCGTCGCGTCGCGTCGCCGAGCCGGGTGTCGTCCAGCAGCCGCTCCCAGCGCATCGACGGCGCCGGCTCGTGCGGCCCCTGCACGTGGACCGGTGGATCGTCGGCAGGAGGAACGCGGCTCATCGCGCGCGACTCTCGGCCAGCCCGGGGTAGGCTGCAATCGAAATGGGACGGCCGGGCGGTGGCCCAGCCAGGTGCCGACTCAGGCGCCCACTCAGGTAAGCGCGTCGGAGCCGACGAAGCGCACCCCCGCCGCCTCCAGCCGGCTCCGCGCTCCCGTGGCGCTGGTCGAGCCGTCCGGCTGAGGCAGGGCGATGGCGCGTGTCATGTCCTCGATCACGATCGTCTCGAACCCGGCGCGGACCGCATCCTTCGCCGACCAGGCGACGGCGAAATCCGCCGCCAGCCCGGTCAGAAATAGCCGCCGGACGCCGCGGTCGGCGAGCCAGCCGGCCAAGCCGGTGCGGGTGGCGCCGTCGTTCTCGAAGAAGGCGGAATAACTGTCCAGCTCCGGCCGCCAGCCCTTGCGCAGGACCAGCGACAACCGGTCGCCGTCCAGGCCCGGATGTAGTGCTGCCCCCGCCGTGCCCTGCACCGCGTGGTCCGGCCACAGCATCTGCGGGCCGTACGGCATCGACACCACCTCGTAGGGCGAACGGCCGCGATGGCTGCTGGCGAACGAGGTGTGGCCGGGCGGATGCCAGTCCTGGGTGGCGAAGGCGTGGCGGAAGCAATCGCGCAGCAGCCGGTTGATGCCGGGAACGATCTCGTCGCCGCCGATGGTCGGCAACGCGCCGCCGGGCATGAAGCTCGGCTGCAGGTCGACGACGCCGAGCATGTCGGTTGCGGGATCGACCACCAGCCCGGCGGTGGACACAGCTCAAACGTCCTGCGACGGCAGCGCGAAGGATGCCACCATCGCCTCGGCGACCCGACGGGCGAACGCCGCCGGCTCGGCCGGCTGCTCGCCGTCCTGCACACGCGCCAGGTCGAGCAGGGTGCGCGCGGCCCCGTCGATGGCCTCGCCGCGCGCCAGCCTGGCCGCCAGCGCCCGGATCAGCGCGTGGTGCGGGTTGATCTCCAGGATCGGCGCCGAGCTCGGCATCTTCTGGCCGCTGCGGCGCATCAGCCGCTGCATCTGCAGGTCGGGCCCGGACTGCGAGGCCGCCAGCACCACCGCGCTGCTGACCAGCCGGTCGGTGGCGCGGGCCTCTGCGACGTCGTCGCCCAGCGCCTCCTTCAGCGCCGTCAGCAGCGCCGCCACGTCGGCGGGTTCCGCCTGCGGCGCGTCCTGCAGCGGGATCTTGGACAGGTCGGCCAGGCCCTGCGTCACGCTGCGCAGCGGCTTCTCCTCGAACCGGTCCAGCCGCTCCGGCCAGAACGCGTCCACCTGGTCGGACAGCAGCAGCACCTCGATGCCGCGGGCCCGGAACCCCTCAAGCTGCGGGCTGCTCGCCAGCGCATGGTGGTTGTCGCCGGCGAGGAAGTAGATCGCCTCCTGTTCCGGCTTCATGCGGCCGACATAGTCGGCGAACGACACCCATCCCTCCTCGGCCGAGGAGCGGAAGCGGGACAGCCCCGCCACCTCGGTGCGGTGCTCGAAGTCGTCCCAGAGCCCTTCCTTCACGACGGCGCCGAAGTTCTCCCAGAACGGCCCGTAGGCGTCCGCGTCCTTGGCCTTGGAACGGAGCTCGCTGATGACCCGGTTGGTGACCGCCTTGCGTATGCGGGCCAGCACCGGCGTCGCCTGCAGCATCTCCCGCGACACGTTCAGCGGCAGGTCCTCGGTGTCGACCACGCCCTGCACGAAGCGCAGCCAGGCGGGCAGCAGGTTGGCCTCGTCGGTGATGAACATGCGCCGCACGTGCAGCCGCACCCGGCTTTCCCGCGTGCTCTCGACCGGCTCGAACGGCTTCATCCCCGGTACGAACAGCAGGGCGTTGAACTCGAGCGTGCCCTCGGCGCGCCAGTGCAGCGTGGCCCACGGCTTGTCGAACATGTGTCCGAGATGCTGGTAGAACTCGGCGTATTGTTCCTCGGTGATCTCGGCTCGCGGCTTGCGCCACAGCGCGGTGCCCTCGTTGGCGGCGACCTCGTTGCCGTCGCGCTGGATGCTGATCGGCCAGGTGATGTGGTCGGCCCACTTGCGCACGATCGCTTCCAGCCGGTACGGCTCGAGGAACTCGTCCGCGTCCGGCTTGACGTGCAGCACGATGTCGGTGCCGGGCAGCGCGCGCGTGGCCGGCGCCAGCGTGTAGGTGCCCTGGCCCTCCGAGGACCAGCGCCAGGCCTCCTCCGTGCCGACTCGGCGGGAGACGACCTCGACCCGCTCGGCCACCATGAAGGCGGCATAGAAGCCCACGCCGAACTGGCCGATCAGGCTCGGCCGCTCGTCCGGCTTGGCGTCGGCCAGGCTCTTGGTGATGTCCTGGCCGAAGGCGCGGGTGCCGGAGCGGGCGATGGTGCCGAGGTTCTGCGCCAGCTCCTCGCGGCTCATGCCGGTGCCGTCGTCGGAGACCGTGAGCAGACGGGCCTCCTTGTCCGGCACGATGCGGATCTTGGCCCCGTCGGGCAGCGCCCGCGACGGGTCGGTCAGCGCCTCGAAGCGCCGGCGGTCGGACGCGTCGGCGGCGTTGGCGACCAGCTCGCGCAGGAAGATCTCGCGCTCGGAGTAGAGCGCGTGCACCACGAGGTCGAGCAGCCGTCCGACCTCGGCGCCGAACTCGTGACGCTCCTCGCCGGCGGGGGGTTGTTGCGTGGTGTCCTGGTCGCTCATCTCGTGGCCTCGCTGGATGATTGGAACGCGCGCGTGCTGCCCGTGGCGGCGATATGCGCGGACAATCCCTCCAGTTCAACATGTCGAGGCTGCGGATCTCCGCCTCGTCGCTCGTTTCAGTCGTGCATCGGCCGCATCGGCAGCGAGGCCAGCGCCACCGGACGCGCGCGATACGCGGCGAGGCTGCCCATCGGCATGCCCATGGTGCCGAGGCCGGGTCCTGCCGGGACTGCGCTGCGAATGACGTGCCCGAACCCGCCCAGCGGTCGGCTCATCGGCGGCAGGGCCGCAGCGCCGCCGCCGGAGAACCCGCCAGTGCTCGCCAGTGCCACCGCCGTGTGCGGGCGGCTGTGGCCGCCGCTGCGCACGCCGGCCCGACCCTCCGGACGGTCGATCGGCTCCGCCCAGGCCTCCAGCACCTTTCTCTGGTAGTCGATGCCGAGATCGGGCGTCTGCGAGTGGTAGGCCGCCGCGGCGTGCGGCCAGCTCCCGGTCTGGTGGAACAGGTCGGTCAGGAAGTGCGCCGCGAACAGGGCGTTGGCGGCCGGATCGAAGGCCTGCTCAAGGCTGGCGAAGCCGTCGGGGTGGAACATGAGGTTGATCTGCATGCAGCCGACGTCGATCGAGCGGATGCCCTGCGCCTGGAACGTCCGTGCCGCCGCGACCGCTTCCTCCTTGGTGTCGTAGAAGTGACCGACCCCCTGGGCGTTGATGGTCCACGGCCAGGCCCGCACGCCGCCGGCGGCCGCATCGTAGCGCCCGGTCTCGACCCGGCTGATCGCGCCCAGCAACTGGTTCGGCACCCCGGTGCCGGTTTCTGCTGCTGCGGTGGCGTTCTGGCACAGGATCCCGACACCCGACGTGGCCTGCGCCCGCGCGGCGGCGGCCCAGGCCAGGAGCGACAGGCTCAGGACGAGGATGCGCAGGCGGGCGCGACACACCATGACGGGGATACTGGACGGAGGAGGTTCCCGGACCGTTAAGACGGAGGTTCCGAACCGCTCAAATTGTGCGACGCAAAAATAGGTTGACCGGTCTGGCCGCCGTTGCTATGTGGGTTCCGGCGGCGCTGCTCAGGCACGCCGCTTCTTGGACGTTTCCTCCCTAAACTTGGCGGTGCTTCGGCACCGCCTTTTTTTTGGACCGACGCCGCCAAATCCCGTTCGAGAATGGGGTGTGCCGAGCGAGAGTGCCGTATCGCGCGAGCGGCACGGCACGGCACGGCACGGCACGGCGTGTCCGTTGAGAACCGTCGCGGAACGGCCTCCTGGCCGTAAGCGCAGGCGGGCGCGTCGGATCGCCGGCACAGCGCGTTCTCGGATGGGCCTTCAGGCCGGCTGCGCCATTGCGCCAGACAACGCCCGCAACAGGCCCGACATCAGCTCGCGCAGCCCGTCGAAGCGGGGAAGCTTGAGATAGCGCGTCTGGTCCAGGTAAAGGCTCCGGCTGACCTCGATCTGCAGCGCGTGCACGCCCTGGCGTGGACGGCCGTAATGGCGCGTGACGTAGCCACCGGCATACGGATCATTGCGCCGCACTCGGTATCCCGCCTGCTCCAGGAAGCGGTGCGCCGCGTCGGACAGCATCGGGTCGCAGGAGGTGCCGTGCGCGTCGCCCAGCACGAAGTCCGGATCGTGCCGCGGGCCGGATGCCGGCTCCTCCGTCGGCATGGAATGGCAGTCGAGCAGGATGCAGTGGCTGAAGCCGTCCCGCGTTTCCGCGATCAGCCCCGACAGGGCGTCGTGGTACGGCTGCCAGCACGACCGGATACGCCCTTCCGCCTCGGCGAAGGACAGCTTCTCGGCATAGATCGGCTGCCCCGAGGCCACCAGGCGGGCGATGGTGCCGAAGCCGGCGTTGATCCTGGGCGTGCGCGTGTTGCACCACGGCGGCAGCTTGTCGGAGAACATGGCCGGGTCGAGCTCCCACGGCTCCCGGTTCACGTCGCAGTAGGCGCGCGGGAAGTCCGCCGCCAGCAGCGGCACCCCGCACCCGGGCGCACCGGCAAACAGCTCGTCGACGAAGCAGTCCTCGCTGCGCCGCAGGCTGTGGGCATCGAGCCTGGACGCGGCCAGGAACGCGGGCGTGTAAACCCGTCCGGAATGCGGTGACGCCACCAGCATCGGGCTGTTCCGGTCGCCCGGCCTGATGATGCGGAAGGGCGAGGACGGAAACGCGTCCGCGGTCGGCTGCTGGCCCTGCCTCGTCATGGCCGCATCCTCGCCCGCGCGGCCCGCCCTGTCATCTATGCCATTCATCTGCGCCACACCGCGGCCGGCCACCGAAAATCGCCACAGGCGGCGCTTGCGGAAGCATACGGGCGCTTGTAGAACCCGCCGCAACGGATGGGCGCGTAGCTCAGCGGTAGTAGCACTACCTTGACATGGTAGGGGTCACAGGTTCAATCCCTGTCGCGCCCACCATCCGTTGCTCTCATCCCCCGCTCGCCGACGACAGCCGATCGGGCAGCGACCGGTTCTGCGCCGCTCGCGTCCCGTTCCGTAGCAGGCCGGTGCCGGTCACGCAGGCATTCCCCGGCTGGCATCGAGCGCCGCCTGCAGGATGTACGCCGCCGCCAGCTTGTCCACCACCTGCCCGCGGCGCCGCCGGGTCATGTCCAGGTCATCGATCAGCATCCGGTTCACGGCACTCGACGACAGCCGCTCGTCCCACAGCGCCGCCGGCAGACCGGTCGCCTCCGACAGGCTGCGGAGCCAGTCGCGGGCCGCCTGCGCCGCCGGCCCGAAGCTGCCGTCGAGCGACAGCGGCAGCCCGCCGACCATTCCGCCGACGCCCTCCCGCCCGACGATCGCCGCGATCTCGGCCGCCGCCGCACCGAGCTTGCCGCGCTTGAGGGTGCCGTACGGCGAGGCCAGCATCAGCGACACGTCCGACAGCGCTAGCCCGATCGTGCGCGTGCCAAGGTCGATCCCGAGCAGCCGCGACCCGGAGGGCAGGGCGGCGCGCAACTGCGGCATGTTGAACAGCACCATGGGGAGCGGTTATGGTCCCGCCGCACCCGTGCTGCCAGGGTCCAGGCCGGGCGGTCGTCGTTTTGCCGCACGGTTCCGGCGCGACGCGACCATGTCCAGCGTTGGCAACCCCCACTCCGGCAACCATCGAAGGCTTCGTTCATGGCGCTTGAACCCGCGACCGTCCGTCGCATTGCCAGGCTGGCCCGGCTCGGCGTCGACGACGACGAGATCGCGCGCCTGCAGGGCGAGCTGAACGCCATCCTCGGCTGGATCGAGCAGTTGTCCGAACTGGACGTCGAGGGCGTGGCGCCGATCGCCGGCGTCGGGCAGGCGGCGCTGCGCCTTCGTCCCGACGTGGTCACGGACGGCGACAAGGCCGAGGCCGTGTTGTCCAACGCGCCCGACCGAGCCGGCCCGTTCTACGCGGTGCCCAAGGTGGTCGAGTGATGCTGACCGACCTGTCCCTGGGCGAGGCGCTGGACGGCCTCGACCGACGCCGCTTCTCCGCGGTCGAGCTGACGCAGGCGCATCTCGACGCGGTGGCGCAGCTGAACCCGCGCCTCAACGCTTTCATCACCGTGACCGCCGACCGCGCCCTCGACGGGGCCCGCGCCGCCGACGACGCCCGCACCCGCGGCGAGGCCGGCCCGCTCTGCGGAGCGCCCGTGGCCATCAAGGACCTGTTCTGCACCGAAGGCGTGCGCACCACCGCCGGGAGCCGCATCCTCGACAACTTCGTGCCCCCGTACGAGAGCACCGTCACCGCCCAGCTCAAGCGCGACGGCGCGGTGTGCCTCGGCAAGACCAACCTCGACGAGTTCGCCATGGGCTCGTCCAACATGACCTCCGCCTTCGGCCCGGTGCTCAACCCCTGGACCCGACGCGGCGACGAGACCACGGCGCTGGTGCCGGGCGGCTCCTCCGGCGGCTCCGCGTCCGCGGTGGCGGCCCACCTGGCGCTGGGCGCCACCGGCACCGACACCGGCGGCTCGATCCGCCAGCCGGCCGCGTTCTGCGGCATCGCCGGCCTCAAGCCCACCTATGGCCGCTGCAGCCGGTGGGGCGTGGTCGCGTTCGCGAGCTCGCTCGACCAGGCCGGCCCGATGGCCCGCACGGTGGAGGATTGCGCCCGCCTGCTCGGCTCCATGGCCGGCTACGACCCGAAGGACAGCACCAGCGTCGACCGCGCGGTGCCGGACTACCGCGCCGCCTGCCGACGCAGCCCGAAGGGCCTGCGCATCGGCATCCCGGCGGAGTACCGCCTGCCCGGCCTATCGGGCGAGATCGAGGCGATCTGGCAGCAGGGCATCACCTGGCTGCGCGACGCCGGCTGCGAGATCGTCGACGTGTCGCTGCCGCACACGAAGTACGGGCTCGCCACCTACTACATCGTCGCCCCGGCCGAGTGCTCCTCCAACCTCGCCCGCTACGACGGCATCCGCTTCGGCGAGCGCGTCGAGGCCGACACCCTGGACGCGCTCTACGAGCGCTCCCGCGCCGCCGGCTTCGGCGCCGAGGTCAAGCGGCGCATCCTGATCGGCACCTACGTGCTCTCGGCCGGCTACTACGACGCCTACTACCTGCGCGCGCAGAAGGTGCGCAGCCTGATCCTGCGCGACTTCACCGAGGCCTTCGCGCAGGTGGACGCGCTGCTGACGCCGACGGCCCCCTCGGCCGCGTTCGCGCAAGGCGAGAAGATGACGGATCCGGTCACGATGTATCTCAACGACATCTTCACCGTGCCGGCGAGCATGGCCGGCATCCCCGGCCTGTCGGTGCCGGCCGGGCTCGACCGCGACGGCCTGCCGCTCGGCCTGCAGTTGCTCGGGCGGCCGTTCGACGAGGAAGGGTTGTTCGCGCTCGGCACCGTGCTGGAACAGGCGGCCGCCTTCACCTATCGCCCGTCCATCCGTGCGGGAGCGGCATCGTGAGCTACACGGTCGAGGGCGCCACTGGTCCGTGGGAGCTGGTGATTGGCCTGGAGGTGCACGCCCAGGTGATCAGCGAGGCCAAGCTGTTCTCCGGCGCGTCGGCCACCTATGGCGGCGAGCCGAACGCCCAGGTCAGCCTGGTCGACGCCGCCTTCCCGGGCATGCTGCCGGTGTTGAACGAGGCCTGCGTGGCGCAGGCGGTGCGCACCGGCCTCGGCCTCGACGCCCACGTCAACCTCCTCTGCCGGTTCGACCGCAAGAACTACTTCTACGCTGACCTTCCCGCCGGCTACCAGATCAGCCAGTTCACCCACCCGATCGTCGGCGCCGGCCGCATCGAGATCGAGCTCGGCGACGGCACCCGGCGCGACATCGGCATTACCCGGCTGCACCTGGAGCAGGACGCCGGCAAGTCGCTGCACGACCAGGACCCGACCCGCTCCTTCATCGACCTCAACCGCTCCGGCGTGGCGCTGATGGAGATCGTCAGCGAGCCCGACCTGCGCAGCCCGGAGGAGGCCGGCGCTTACCTGCGCAAGCTGCGCACCATCCTGCGCTACCTCGGCACCTGCGACGGCAACATGGAGGAGGGCTCGCTGCGCGCCGACGTCAACGTGTCGGTGCGCCGACACGGCGAGCCGTTCCGCACCCGCTGCGAGATCAAGAACGTCAACTCGGTCCGCTACGTGATGCAGGCGGTCGAGGTCGAGGCGCGTCGCCAGGTCGCGGTGTGGGAGGGCGGCGGCACGGTCGAGCAGGAAACCCGGCTGTTCGACCCGCAGCGCGGCGAGACCCGGTCGCTGCGCACCAAGGAGGACGCGCACGACTACCGCTACTTCCCCGATCCCGACCTGCTGCCGCTGGTGCTGGACGAGGACTGGGTCGTCTCGCTCAAGGCCGCCCTGCCCGAGCTTCCCGACGCCAAGCGGCTGCGCTTCGTGTCGCAGTACGGCATCCCAGCCTACGACGCCGCGGTCCTGGTGGCCGAGCGCGAGACGGCCGCGTTCTTCGAGACCGTCGCCGCCGGCCGCGACGCGCGCCTGGCCGCCAACTGGGTGATCGGCGAGCTGTTCGCCGCCCTCAACCGCACCGGCCGCACCATCGCCGACAGCCCGGTCGACGCCCAGGCGCTGGGCGGGCTGCTCGACCTGATGGCCGACAACACCATCAACGGCAAGATCGCCAAGGAGGTGTTCGAGGCTATGGTCGAGACGGGGGAGGGGGCGTCCGCCATCGTCGAGCGCCGCGGCCTGCGCCAGGTGGTGGACGTGGGCGCGATCGACGCGGCGATCGACTCCGTGCTGGCCCGGCACGCCGACAAGCTGGCGGAGTACCGCTCCGGCAAGGACAAGCTGTTTGGCTTCTTCGTCGGCCAGGTGATGAAGAGCATGGGCGGTAAGGGTAACCCGGCCCTGGTCAACGAGGCGCTGCAGCGCCGCCTGGCCGCCGACGCCTGAGCGGTGTCCGATTTGACGCCCGCACCGGGACACCCTAGAAGCGACGATGCAAACGCCGTGTGATGAGCACGCTCTTCGGCGGAGGGGTGGCCGAGTGGCTGAAGGCGGCGGTTTGCTAAACCGTTGTACATTGTAAAGGTGTACCGTGGGTTCGAATCCCATCCCCTCCGCCAAAGTTCCTCTTCTTAGTAGCGAACTTTACGAAACCTACAGCGGTTTGTTGTTCCATTCTGAGCGGCTTCCCCACAGCAGTGTGGGGTCAAACGTGGGGATAGGCGCTTAATCTGTGGACAGTCGTTCCGCTTCCGCCTGCACGCGCTCCTGCTCCTCGACCGTCAGGTAGCCCAAGTAGTTATGCTCGGTGACCTTGAGCGACGAGTGCCCAAGGTGGCGCGACAGCCGGTAGATTGAGCCTCCAGCCTTGAGCCACCTGACCGCGAAAGCATGCCGGAGGTCGTGGACCCCGAACCTGCGGAAGCCGGGATCGTCACGGATGAGGCGACGCATGAGTTGAGCCGCATTCGACGAGAAGTTCGCGAACGCGGCGCCGGTGGTTTCCGACGGATAGAGGAAGCCCTTCTTCGCTCCGGCCTCCAACGCTGGGGTGGCGTCACCACCCGGCGTCTTCCAGGCAAGCGTCCTGGGCTTCGACGTCTTTGTCTTAGTGAGCAGGATTTGCTGCCTCACGCCGTCCAGTTGCCACCGCTCAAGCTGGACCATCTCCTGCATACGGGCTCCGGTTTCCGCCAGCAGGCGAAGGACGCCTGCGACGCCCGGCGAGGCTGCCGCGATCGCGATATCGATCTCCTCGCGCGTCGGCGGACGCTTCGGTTCCCGCTTCTCGCGCACGATCGTGCGGTCGAAAGCCTGGACCGGGTTGTCGACCCGCCAGCCCCATGAGCAGCATGCGCTCAGAAGCCGGGATAGGGCCGTCAAGTCCCGCTGGATAGAAGCGTTCGTCACCGCACCCAGCGCCAGCGGCTTCGTCATGATGGAGGCGTGCTTCCCGTTCGGGAGCCTCCCCTGACGCTTCCGGGCGCTGACCCAGTCAGCCACGTCGCGCGTCGTCAGCGTGGCAATCAATCGCTCGCCGAACGCGGCGTCGAAATGGCGGATCGATGACAGATAGCGTTTCCCAACGGCGGGCTTGACGCTGCCCGGCAGGACCTCGGTCGCCCAGCGGACCACGGCCACTTTCCAGCTCTCCTCACCCTCGACGCCGAGTGCCGTCCTCTCGATACGCTGGCGGAGTGTCGTTACCCGGAGGGCCGCTTCGGCCGCATCAGATGTTCGTAGGCTTTCTCGGTGTCGCTGGCCGCCGACGACGATTTCGGCCCACCACGTTTCGCCGCGGCGGAAGCAGTTGCGGGGTGCGGCGGCCTTGGCGGTGCGCTTGCGCGGACGGGCGGGCGGCGAGGCTGACACGAGTTCTTTTCCTCAAGCTCCGCAAGCCACGCCGTGATGCGCGCCTCGCTGAAAGTCCACCGGCGTCCGACTTGAGCAGCGGGGATGAGCCCACGCTTCGCGAGGTCCTGGACGGTGCGAATGGGGAGGCCGATGGTGGCCGCTATCACCTCGGCACCCACGCGCCGACTAGCCGCGCCGGTAGCAGCGGCCGCAGGCTCAGCAGCGGTGGCAAGGATAAGGGCGGCAGACACGGTTCAGAACCTCCAGACGGAGGCTCTTGTGACACGGGTATATATACCCGTCAACAGGGCATAAAGGGCCCGGTCACTACATAGTCGCGAACCTCATGATCACGCGTCCGGATACGGTGTAGCCCTCTAGTAGGTTCGGGGGCCGCACCTTGTCCGCCAGCTCGACGAACAAGTCGTGCGGAGGTGGCACCGGCTGTCGGTGCAGGCGCGCGAGCATGTGCGAGGCGCCGTCCCACACGACGTAGACCCCACGTGTCGGCACGGTGTCGGCTGTGTCGACTAGGATCCAGGTTCCCGGTTGGACCTCAGGCGGGAAACCCTCGCCAGGCGCCTGCACAGCAGCCACAGTCGCTGTCGATGCTCCGGCCAGGCTCAAGGGCATCGACGGAAGCCGTGAAATCGCTCCCGTTCGCCGTGCGAAATGCATGATTTCCGGGACCGGATCCTGACGTGGCCGCAGATCGTAGACCCCGACATCGCACAGCCCAGGCGGTGCGATGCCCGGAAGCGGAGGCTCGAGGTCGTCCTGACCCTCTGGGAGCCGGGGCCGCATCATTACGCCGACCTTGCGCTTTGAACGCGGGATAGCCAAAGGATTCGCAGGCGCCTCCGCCTCACCAAAGAAGACGCCCACTGGAATCCCCAGGGCGTCAGCGATGGACTGCAACGTCGCCGACCGGGGTGCCGCCGACCGTCCGCGCAAGATGTTACGGGTGCCCTCGCGACCTAGACCGGCGATTTCGTCCAGTTCCCGTGGCGACATCCTCCTGTCCTCCAGCAAGCGGCGGAGGACGTCAGCGATCTGGATGACAGGAGGGGCAATGGTCGTCGGCATAGGGCATACATACCCGTGTCAACATGGACGGGCAAGCTGCTTTAGCTTTGAGACAACTTCATAGGCCGACGACCTTCAGCCACTCCAGGAACTGCACATTACGGGCGGCATCAATCTGTTCCCTAATCTTATTCGCGAGCGAGACCTCGATGCCTCCAATCTCAAGCGCTTCTACCAAATAAGAGGAAGAGGCTCTCAGGAACCTACGAGAGCAGACGATCGCGTCCCTGAGCTCAATCCCGGCTACCAACCGCTTCTGCCCGCGCAACGCGAAAATAGACCCTACAAGAAGCATGAATAGTGAGAAGAACGATAGAAATATCTCGGTAAAAGTATCCATGGACGGCGGGGGCCGATTATCATCTGCCAGCAGCAACACGACTGCCGAAATCATTGCCAATCCATACAGCACCGCGCCGCAGGTGATGTCGGACGCAGCGCGAATATACAAGAAAGTCGCATGGGTAAGGCCAGCTTGATACTGATAGGTGTCCTTCCGAGCGAGGCTTGCTACCGAAAGTAGGTCCGATAGTCTTTCTAGGTTTGCCGCGCGATTGACGGCGCTCCGGCTGACGTAATGCCGTCGGCTGTAGTTCCACGCCAGCCTGCATCCGGTCGCCATCGGTATGATGATAGCCAGCAGGCCGCCCCAGTATTCCACGAAGTCCCTGTACGGCATCCCGGTCCTCCCGAATGGCAACAGCCCTCTGCTCGAGGCGGGCGCCCTCGCTGTTCCAGCGGATCATCGCTGCGGACCCCTAGCCTTGCCACCAGAACGAAAGAAGAACATCCTCCTGCCGAACGCCAGCCGGGAAACGGATGTGGGCAATCGAAATGCCGACCGAATGCCCTACGTCGGCCTCCTCAAGATGGCGCCGATTGGGTCGGTCTGGCTCGCCAAATGCCGGGGCTGCGGCCGCAAGAGCCTGCTGCCGACGACCGTTATCCTGGGGCGCCACCGGCCTCTGGACCCCCTGCACCGCGTCGGCAGCCGCCTCCGGTGTTCCGGTTGCGGCCACCTGGGCGCCGACCTCTATTGCGGTGAGTTGCCGGACCCGTAACGACTTGGCTCCCCCGTATGGACCCGGATAGGGTTCGACAATTTCGGAGGGAGGTCTCTGGCATGGCCTTGGCTGTCGACTTGATGGGCCTCGACCCGGAGGGCGGCGTTGCATGGCACTGGTTGGCGAGACATTGGCGCGGCCTTGCCTCGGTCGAGGCGGTTGCCTTGCCGCCGGGGGATTGGCCGTCGTCGTGGCAGGGGACTGTGTCCGCCGAGGATGTCGGCCGCCTACGCGAACTCTTCGGGGGCAAGGAAGCCGAGCTCGCTGGACCCGCGCCGTGTGCGGACCTCGACGAGCTGCTTGCGCGTCCTAGAGCTTCGATGCTGCTCAGCGTCGAAGAGTGGAGCTACTGAACCGGATCCGCCCGGAACGGCATACGCGCTGACAGGGGCGCCAGGAACATGGAACGGGCGCCCCGGCGAAGGGCGTCCGCCATTATGTCTCAGCGCCCTCGTTATCAGGCGGCGAGCCTGGATCGTCCGTCGCACGCCCGGTCATGGATGTCGCTGGCCACCCGCTCCGCCTGGTGTGCTCTCCACAGGAGGCGGCACGCGGCGCCAATTTCCGTCGCGACTTCGGCCCCCAAGGCAAGCTCGGCTCTCGACACGGCTGACCACAATTCGGACTCGGCCGCATCCGTCGCCGCCAGCGCATCCGTCAACCTGTCGTCGGCCTCAAGCCCATTCAGGGTCGCCACGAACTCGGCATGCGCTTCGGACTCGGCCGCCTCTTCGTCCGCATCCGGTCCGAGACGAGGATCCCGGTCCTCCCCGACATCCGCCACGGCAGGGGCACTGTATAGCTCGGCGGTCGCCTGGATCTCGTCCAGGTCCGCCTGCGCCTGCCGCCGGGCCTCCTGAGCTGCCAGGAACGCGGCGAGGGTCTGGCGCTCCTCGGCCTCGGCAGCATTCCTGGCGGACCGAGCGCGCCGAAGGGCGGTGTCGTAGCTCGAGGTGTCATTGGCAGGCGTGGGAATAGGCGGGGCGAATTCAGGTTCCTGGACCGGGGTGACCGGCTCCGCGATCACGGCAACCGGTTCGACGATAACAGGATCCACAGCAGGACCCTCGGTTGCGGGCGCCTCCTCGGGCACCGGCTCCTCGGCCACTGATTCCTGCCACGACGCCGCCGTCCGGAGCACGGCGGCTTTTTCGGCCACGCAAGCCATGTCGTACGCGGCGTCGAGTGCGTCGTGTTCCGGAGTCCAGTCGCTAGCCTGTGCATCTTCCACAATCTCGTGCGCGCGAATTCGTGCATCACGCTCGGGCGTCGAGTGCGGGACTTGGTGCAACCTGACGTACCGGTCGGTGTCGAGCCAAGTGCGCCACCCGTCCTCGATGAACTGGTCCAGGATGTCGACACGGCTGCCATTCTTGAGACGAGCAGTGGCCGACAGGATCCGGCGTGCCGGGGCCGTACTGCTGGCGGGCACCGCACCGGAACCGGGGGTTGCGCCGTCGCGAGCTAGAGCGGCGACTATCTCGTACACCCGACGGTTCCACGAGTGCTTTCGCGCTGTGACCGGATATTGGCGTTCGGTAGTTTCTCCGCCCTCGGCGACGAGCAGCGTGAGCTCCACGATGATGTCGCAGTCGATGTAATTCATGGTCGTGTTCTCCGTCGGTGTGCTTCGGGGCCGGGAATGCCCATGACCAAAAGCGTGACGGATCCGGATGCAGAAAAGCAAGGATGTCGAACACGATTAATCGTTTATCGTCAGACCACTATGTTGACAATCGTTTCGGCTACATCCACGACCAGCGTCCGACCACCCGGCCAACGACATCAATGACATCGGCGTCTGAGCCATCGTGTATGCCGACCTTGACCCTGCCTGCCCGCTTCCCTCTAACAGGAACCAGCGCATGAGCCTGGTGACTCCATTCGACCAGCATCCCCGGCAGAAGCCTCCGCGCTCCATCGCTGACATCGACCAGCAGTCGGTCGCCTCCTCTGACACCGGCATCCTCGACAGCATGCGGCGCCCGGATAATCACGAGCGCTGCGGCGTCGAGGCGGCGGCCTTCGAGCAGGTCGGCGGGCACGCGCCAGTGCTGTCGCGGCCGAGACGGGTCGAGGATTCCCCGCCCACCGCCGGGTGCGTGCAGCCGAAGGTCAACTTCAGGAATTGAGAGCGTTGAACCGAGCGGTGGACGTCGGGGTGAGGGGGCTGGTGCCGGGGCAGGGGCCAGGCGTCGGCGAGGCCACCGCTTCTCTCCGGTAAGCGCTGCCGGGTCGATGCCCAGCACGCTGGCGATCCGAGCGAGCCGGTCGCCGGTCAGCGTAGCGGCCTGCTCGCGGAGGACGTCGCGCACCGCATCCGCACCCAGTCCAGCCTTGAGGCTCAAACCGCGTGCCGACCATCCAGTCAGCTCCATCGCGCGCTGAAGCCCGGCGGAAAGGCTGTCAACAGTGTCAACACGGGTTGCCATAGGTGTTGTTCCTCCGGCAGACGAAGTGCTCCTTATATAGAGGTGTCCCGCGCGGGAGTGTGCGGGAATTGTGTTCGACTTCCTTGATTTCTCGCATCCGGATCCGTCAGGATTCTGGTGTAAACACAGGAGGCGAACGTGCTGAGAGGACGGGAACTACAGGCTGCTGCAGTCGAGCTCGCGAAGTCGGGGATGCGGCCCACCCTCATCGCGGAGACCCTCAACCGGAAGCAGACCACGATTTGCGCCGCCCTGTCGCACGCGCGGGCCGACGGGGTTGATGTGCCCCGTTTCTCGCCTGGTAAGCCGGGCCCTGCGGTCGCCGCCAGGATGCAGGCCCGCCGACAAGCGCTGGTCGACCTGAGCCGAGCCGGGCATCCGCCAAGGGAGGTCGCCGAAATCTTCGGATGCACCCCGGCCCACGTGTCGCAGCAGCTCTTCCGGATGCGCAAGGCGGGCCACGAGATACCTCGAAGCGGTCGCGGGCGTCCGCGACTGGATGCCAGAGCGCAGGCATGATTGAGGCACTTGAGGCACAGGCTGCCGACGTGCTCGCTTACGCCGAGGCGCTCCACATCGAACTCACGCTCCTGGCGAACAAGGGCGCCGACCTGTCCCTGTGCCGCGAAAAGCTGCAGGCGACTGCGCACAACATAGCTGCCATCGCTAGGGTACTTGAGGGCGGATACGACCTGCTGGCCGGGCCGGACGGACGGGATGCTGCGGCGGTGCAGCGCGCCGTTGTCGCGATCGGGATTGCTCGTGTCCGGGTTGATGAGGACTTGGCCACTGCTGTATGAGCTATCCAGTGGTGGTGGAAGCCCGGGCGCCGAGGAAGTTTTCCGCCCCGACGTGGACCGCGCATACGCCCCGCGGCCCGATTGAAATGAATGCGGAGGACCGCCGGGACTATCGGGTGGCGAGTTCCTCGTAGGCACGCCGGTCCCGCTGGATTGTCTCCTCGAATAGCACCAGCGCCCGCTCCAGTTCGGCCTTCGACATCCGATGGTCAGCCTCTGGCGGCGGGCTGCTGACGGTAGGCGGGCCGTCCGGCTTGTCGAGGCGGTCGTAATCCATGGCGGGGTCCTCCGGATCGTGAGCAGCAATAGCACAGGGCGGCCCGCATCACGTCGGGCGGCCGATTCAGGAGCGGCGGCCTGAGCCGGAGCGTCGCGTGGCGGGCGGGGAAGGTCCCCCGCCGCAATTTTTCATTTACGTCGAGTTTTCCAAGCCTCGGCCAGACTGATGTTGGCCTGTCGGAGGATGCAGGGTCTGCCGAAGCCGACAGCTACCGCATTCACACGGTATCCGCACGGTCTGGATACCGTAAAAGCACCGTGCTGATACCGTAAAAGGACGCTTCTTCCACTCCGGAATCTTCGTTGCACGGTAGCCGACATGTGTTGCACACGCTCCCTGCAATCCTATGCATCCGCATACTGCATCATGGGCTTTCCAGAAAAAGGAGGGCCTAATGATGCGGTCAGATGCTCAAGACCTCCTCCAGCGTGCCGCTGGCGTCATTGAGGGCGCCAAGTTTGGGAAGATCGCGCACAGCACGGCGCTCGAGTATCGTGTGGTGGCCGACCGTCTTCTACTTGAGCGCGCCACTGCCGGTGCCGCTTGGACCGGGCCGACTGCGGGCATCGAGAGCAGAAATACAGCGGCGGTCAGACGCGCCGCCTGGGCACGTCGAGCGGTCGTCGAAGTCGCCGCCGCGTTGCGCGACGTCCGGGAGCGTCGCGTCACCGCCGCCGAGGGCGCCGACCGGCTGGCGCTCTGGGTGCCCGAAGCCGAGCGCTGCCCGCCTTTGCCGCGGGGCGACATGTCCACGGTGCACCGAGCACCCGGGCCGAAGCCGCGGCCTGTGATGTCGAAGCGGGCCGGGCTTCGTGAGCTCCCCGCCGACTGGCTGCAGCATCTCTGGCAGGCGGCCGTCAATGATGGGCACCGGCACCTCAACGGCCTCGCGATCCTGCTCGTAACAGGATGCCGCCCAGCCGAGGCGACCTACGGCGTTGCCGTGCGCCGGGTAGATGCGGGGCTCGAAATCAGCATCGTCGGCGCGAAAGTCCGGCCGGGGGCGGGGCAAGTGTGGCGGCGGCTGACGGTGGCGGACGATGTCGACGGCCCTGCGGCCTATCTGCTGCGGCTGGCGGACGCGGCAGAGGGCGGTGTGGCCCGGGTCGGGGCGGACTGCTCACCAGCGGCGATCTCTATGGCGGTGGCGAGCTTAGGTCGTGCGGTGAACTTGCCGCGGCCCATCAGCGCATACGATATCAGGCACCAACGGTGTGCGGATGCGCGGATTGCGTTCGGGGGTGACGTGGAGGAGGTGGCCAGGTGGCTGGGGCACGCGGGATGCGAGAGTTCGAGGTATTACGGGCGGCCTGCTGGTGGCGGGTGCCGTGGTTCGAGGCCGGTGTCGGTGGTGACGGCGGCACCGGTCATGAGGAGGGAGCGGTCGGGGACGCTGGTTGCTCAGCCGGACCAGGCGGCTGGGCCCGCGTAGATCCTCAGGCCGATGAGGAACACGAGCAGCACCCCGCAGAGAACGCTCGAAACGATCGAGCCCGCCCGTTTCCGGGGATAGCCTCGCAGCGCGCCGGTCCAGAGGAGCGCCTGGGCGCCGATAAAGATTGCGGCACAGGCGGCGACCACGATCGAGGTAGACCCACCGACGTAGGCTGCCAATCCGGCCAGCCAACCCGCTATGAGCAGGACGTGTCCCGGAACCCAAGCAGCGCGTGCTGCCGAGGTCATGATGGCATGGCCCGGCGGCGGGCCTCGATCTGGTACCGCCGCCACATCTCGTCTTGTCGTGCGGCATCACCAGGTGTCGGCGCGTTTAGCGCGTTGCCTAAGGCCATGCCTCCCCCTGCCAACCCGATCCCTGTCGCCATCTTTGCCAACGCCTTCGACCCCGCCGACGTCAGGGTCCGGCCAGCCAGCTTGGTCGCGGCAATGGCGACGGCACCGCCGACTAGCTCTTCTGGGAGGAAAGCGGCGACCACTGCGCCCGCCGCGACGGGGATCACGATCTTCCATGCATCGGAGGCTAGGGCACCGTAATATGAGGGTGGCTGGTAGGTCGTCTGCCCGACAAGGCCGCGAAAATGCGCCCGCTGAGCGTCCGGCCAATATCCTGGGCTCAGGCAGAAAGGAAAGAAGTCCGGGTCGGCTAAGAGGGCATCCCGGGTGAGTGCGATCGCCGACACGTGGCTGGTTAGGCCGGTTTGAACCATCGCCGCTCGGATCGCCGCGTCCACCGCCGACTGTATCGTCGGGGTCCACTGGTAGACGGTCAGCATCGTCCACAAGGCTTTCAGGAGCCCAGGGTTCTTGCTCGCGTTGACAGTCGCAATCGTCGGACGGTTCGTGAGCTCGCTCAGCATCAGCCCTAAATTAGCGTCGCTCAACACCGCCATCGTCTGCCCTCTGTTTCGGCGGTAACGCAACAACATTTGCGCCGTTTCTGCCAGCGGAATCATCTTCGTCACCGCCGACAACCGATCCAGCATCGATCATGGCCTATCCTCGCCCGACTCCCTCGATTGTATGGCGCCTGGTCCACGAGCAAGACGTGCCGATGCGCCAAGCCGCCGAGCGGCTCAACATCAGCACGTCCGAACTCCTGGTTCTGCTGGCCACATACTGCCCGCCGCCCGCACCCAAGCCCCCGCCCCGTCCGGTTGCCGCACCGACCCCGATGCCCGTATCGGCACGGGTGCGCCCCGGCGTACACAGGCGCATCGACGTAGTCGAAGCATGGCGGCTCGCCGAGCAGGGTGCCTCTGCGGCACAGATCGCAAAGGCCATGGGATTCGGCCCGGATGGCATCGAGAAAGCTCTTGAGCGGGAGTCCGTCCGTCGCGGCTGCCCTCCGCCGACGCAGGTTGCCCCAAGGCAGCCGACAAACGCTGAGCAAGCCTGGGCTCTCGTCCATGTCGACGGACTCGATGTCGGGACGGCCGCCCGCCGCCTGCGTCTGCGGCCGCCTGCGGTTCTCGCAATGCTCGCTCAGCAAGCGCCCGTTGTCCGAGAACGCGAGTGGCTGGAGCTCGGTCTAGCCGGGGAGGCGGCCGACGGACGGGCTGACTGGATGGAGCAGCGGCACGCGCACCTGCTGTCCCGTGTGCGCGATCTCCGCAACCAGGGCCTTGGACGGGAAGTAATCGCTGAGCGTCTCGGTCTGCGTGAGTGGCAGGTCGTACGGTTTATAGATGAAGCCCGCCGCGTGCCGTAGCTGCCCAAGACGAGAAGATTTCCGTTTCGACTTCGTAGGTATCTCGCTACCGCAGGTGGTAACGTATTCGTGAGCGACGTCCTTCGATACGGCGCCCACGGAGACCCCCGCAATGGCGCGAGCACGTAGCAAGAGGGGGTCCGGAGGCGGCCCCGACACCCGACTCATCGACATCACCGCTGCGCCGCCCGAGCGCTGGTCGCACGGCGCCGACTATGACGTGGCCCCGGTCGACGAGGGCGACGTCGTGGCGCGCCGGGTGCAGCGAGTCAGCGGTCCAGTG
The DNA here is from genome assembly GCA_965198655.1 of Lichenicola sp. Taxonomy (GTDB): domain Bacteria; phylum Pseudomonadota; class Alphaproteobacteria; order Acetobacterales; family Acetobacteraceae; genus Lichenicola. The sequence goes on from OZ240668.1 coordinate 1,552,601, forward strand.
GACGGCCTCCGCAGAAGTGGACGGATCCTGGATGGCGAGGTCGTTGCCGCGGCCAGATGGGTGGCGGATTACGAGAGGGCGCTGCGGTCGAGCTACATTGACCCGGCGACGGCCTCCATCCGCGGAACCGGCGGCGCGAACTGCGGGCCCGAACTTCGCTGGCTGGGTGGAATTGTCGCGGCGACGAGGCTAGCCCAGGTCCGTACAGCTCTCGGCCGCGACGCGGAAGCCCTCCTCGTCCGACACGTTCACCTGTCCACGTCGCTGCGCGCCTCGGTGATGGCGGCGACCGGCAGCGTGGGCGGCGCCGCGATTACGAGGGCGGCCGAAGAACTGGCGACGGTGCTCCTGGACTTGAGCGCGCACTATGCCGAGTGCGACCGCCACAGCGTCGATGGCGTGCTGCGGCCTCGGGTGGTGGCCGGGCAGGGGATGGCGGCGTGACCGGCGGCCATGGGTGGGTGCGACCTCGGGCGGACGGTACCCGGGCACGGTGCGGCGGCCCAGCAATCTGTGCGGCGTGCGCGCTCGAGGCGGGCGGCGAGCTCGAACGGCTGCGGCGTGTGATCGAAGAGCTCGGGCGCCAGGTGGGCCGCTGCGTGACGTCGGAGACCGGGCGCCGGTGCCCTGGGTGCGACTGCGGACACCAAGGCAGGTTCGGATGAGCGAGCAGGAGGCGGAGGACGTGCCTGGCGTCACGGAAGCCTGGAATGCGGTGGACCTGGGAACCGGCGGAACCGGATCGGCGCACCAGGTGTCCGTAGGATTCAGGAGGCTGCCTCCGCGCCTGGTGCCAGGGTTCCGTTCGCGACCGATCTATAGAGTGCAGGCCGGGCGGAGCGAAAATTCCTTACGTGGGACGTGTGCCACGCCATCTTCCGATCTATAATCGGTACGGAAGCAGGAGGTCGTCGTGAGCACAATTCGTCGTCAAGTTCTCGATGGAATCGCGAGCTTCTGTGATGCGACCGGCATCAGCGAGCGCCGCCTCGGCGTAGAGGCCGTCGGGGACAGCCATCTCGTCCGTCGCCTGCGTCTCGGCCACGGCACGCAGTTGTCAACACTTGAGCGCGTAGAGTCTTGGATGACGGCTGAGATGCATCGGCGTTCTGATACGGCCGAGGTCGCCTGAACCGACATTGTCAACATCGATTGCTGTGGCTCTAATGTTGACAATGAGGCACTGAAGAAACTTCGCACGAAAGACTAGGTGAATCGCGGTTGCGTGTGGGAGTATTCCCACAGAGAGAACACGAGCCCAGGAGGCCACCGTGAGCGCACCGCAAAATGAGACCCAAATCGAAGGCGTCGAACTGCTCGGCGGACTATCGGAAAGCGTGTTCGCCGCCGCCGGACCTGCTATGGCCGCTCTGGGCTGGTCGGTGTTCCCCCAGGAGACCTCGGGCGAACGCCGGATGCCCGGAAAGCTGCACGGCCGCGTAATCCGCTGGTCCGAAGAACACGACCTCGCGCACACGCCGCCGACGCCGGACTTCCTGCGCGACTGTGCGCTGCAGTGCGCATCGCACAACGTCGCCTGCGTGTTCGGACCCGCGAGCTGCAACACGTTCGCGGTGGACGTCGACGTGCTCGATGCCGCCATGTCGGACGCCATCGTCGGCATCGCCGAGGACATCCTGGGGGCAACCCCTTTCATGCGTGTCGGGCGCGCGCCCAAGATCGCTCTCATCTATCGGCATGCTGCGGGCAATACAGTGCGCAGCGTGTCGAAGCGGCTTGCGGATGAGGATGGTCGGCCGGGCGAGCACGGGCTCGAAATTCTGTCGTCGGGTAAGCTCCTCACCATGCACGGCCGCCACCACAAGACCGGCCAGTACTTCACATGGGCGGGATCCGCCAATCCTCTGCTCGACGGTCCGAACCTGGCGCCCGAGGTCACGTCAGAGGAGGTCACCGCCTTCCTGGCCGCCGTCGATGCCCGGTTCCCTTATGCGAAGGCGCCGATGGTTCCGTTCGCCGGGTTTACGTTGCCCGCGCTGGAGACCCGCAAGTCCGGCGAGCCCGCTGCGACAGACGGTCGCGAGAAGATGCTGTCGGATCTTGTTTGGGCACGTACCCGCTTCGCTGGTGAGGCCATCCTCGCGGCCGAGGGTGCTGAGCTGGAAGGCGTCCTGGGCGATCTGTGCTCGGCTATCGCCGAGGAGTTCGCGTCTCAGGCAGCTTGCGACGGACGCTGGGCACCGGCGGGTCTCGCCCGCGAAGTCAGCTACCGCGTGCGGCGCCTGGCGGCGAAGGTCGCGTCAGGCGAGGTCAAGCCGGACCGCCGGAAGCCTGCACATGCGAAGGCGGCTGATATCGGGTCGGCATCTGACCTGCCGGTCATCCTGCTCGAGGTCGGCGAGATCGAGAGCATCGTGGATGCGGCGGAAAAGGCGCTGGTCGCGGCGGGTCGGGGTGTCTATCAGCGTGGTGGCCGCATCGTCGCCGTCGGCGAAACTCCGGTGCTAACGGCAGCCGGTAGCGAAATCAGCAGCCAGCGGATTTACGAAGTCGGCGATTATGCCCTCGTCGAGCACCTGGCTTCTGCCGCTCGTTGGGAGAAGCACGACGGGCGAAAGGACGCCATCGTAAGGTCGGCTCCACCGATGTGGATCGCGAAGTCGCTGTCCGAGCGCGCTGGTCGCCTCGGCCTTCCGGTCCTGTCGGGAGTGATCTCCGCGCCGACCCTCCGACGCGACGGCAGCATCCTGTCGTCACCCGGCTACGACGCGGTCACCGGCCTGCTGCTGGATACACGGGGCGTGAAGTTCCCGGCCGTTCCGGACGCCCCGACGCGCGATGACGCCCTGGCGGCGCTCGGGAAGCTGAACGAACTCGTCGCGACCTTCCCGTTCGTGACCCCTGCTGACCGTGCCGTCGCCCTGGCGGCCCTCCTGACGGCCCCGGTTCGTCGGTCTCTGCGGTCAGCACCCCTGTTCGCCTTCACGGCCCCGGTCGCCGGGTCTGGCAAGAGCACTCTGGTCGACCTCGCAGCAATTCTGGCGACCGGACGGGAAGCTGGCGTCATCGCGCAGGGCAAGAGCGAGGAGGAGTCCGAGAAGCGGCTCGGCAGTCTTCTGCTGGGCGGAGACGCGGTGATCGCTATCGACAACTGTGAGGCGCCCGTAGGGGGAGACCTGCTCTGCCAGGTCCTGACGCAGACAACGGTCCGCCCACGCGTACTGGGGAAGTCGGAAACACCGGAGGTTCCAACGTCAGCCTTCGTCGCGGCCACCGGGAACAATCTGGTCCTCGCAGGTGACATGACCCGGCGCGGCCTGCTCTGCCGCCTGGACCCGCAGGTCGAACGCCCCGAGCTGCGGGTGTTCGGCACGGACCCTATGGCCACCGCGAAAGCCGAGCGCGGCGCCTACCTGGTCGCCGCTCTGACGGTGTTGCGGGCCTACCACATCGCCGGTCGTCCGCCGCAAGCTCCAGCATTGGGCAGCTTCGGCGAGTGGAGCCGGTGGGTGAGGGACGCGCTCATCTGGCTGGGAGAGGCCGATCCGGTCGCGACGATGGAGGCCGCCAGGGAACTGGACCCAAAGCTGGACGCGATGCTGGGCGTGACGACGCAGTGGGCCCGTATCCTGGGGCGGGGCTTCTACACTGCGCGTGACGTGGTCGAGGTTGCTTTCTCGACACGAGCGTCAGACGAAGGCGGGTCGACCTTCCTCAACCCCGATTTCCGCGAGGCCCTGATGTCAGTAGCCGGAGATGGACGTGTGGTGACCACGCGACGCCTTGGCCGCTGGCTGCTTTCGCACTCCGGTCGGATCGTGTCCGGCATGCAAATCGAGAAGGGGCCGATGCGGGATGGGGTGGTGACTTGGTCGCTGGCCGGGAAGGTCGCTGGCCCGAGCTGGTGACCTCCCCAGCCTCGTCGACACCCCGAAGAGGGCCGCAGGTTCATACCTGCGGCCCTTTTCTTGTCCTCAATGGGTCGGATCCCGGGATGTTCGAGGCGTCCAAGTGGGTTCAGTGGGTTCAGTGGGTTTGTTTTATACTCCGTGTGAAAAGTGTCAGATACAAAGGTGCATCTTTATACGAACGGCCTGATTCATACCCACTGAATCCACTTAACCCACTGGGATGCCTCGTTCCCATCTTCTGGTCCTCCGGGCGAAGATGCCGGGCCATGGCGCTTGCCGATGAAGGCTTCCTGACCGTAGTCGAACCGGATGAACCGATTGCTGAGCATTGGCTTCCGCCGCGCCGGATCTTGGGAGATTACCGACGACGGTCGCCTACGGCATCGGCTGGACGAGCACGCACGGCTCCCGAACTGCCTGTACGCCTTCATCGCCGACGGGGAGGTCCTCTATGTCGGGAAGACGACAGCCACCCTCGTGGGCCGCATGAACGGCTATGCAGCGCCGGGTTCCGCGAAGACCACGAACGCGCGGAGCAACCAGCGCATCCGTCTGCTGCTGGCGGAGGGCAAAGCCGTGGAGATCTACGCCCTGCCGGACGAGGGCCTGGTGTCCTTCGGCCCGTTCAACCTCAACCTGGCCGCCGCCCTCGAGGACAGCATCATCCGGATCATGGAGCCGCCCTGGAACGGCGGGCGGACTGAGCAGCAGTCGGCCCTGGCGGCGAAGGAACCACCGGATGTTCCGGCAGCCGAGGACCTATCGGACGACGGGGGAGCGGGCACCCCTGAAATCCGCGTCACGCTACAGCCGACGTATGCCCGGTCCGGCTATTTCAACCTAGGAGTCGCCGGAACTGACCTTCTGGGAGATGACGGACAGGTCCTGGAAGTGTTCCTCGGGTATGCCGCTCAGCCGATACTGGCGTCCATCAACCGGCGAGCCAACACGAACGGCTCACCGCGCATCATGGGAGGGAAGGGGCTTCGGGACTGGCTTGCGGCAAACATCCCGCCGATGGCGCAGTTCGTCGTCCGGGTACTGGGGCCGACCGCCATCCGGATCATGCGGGCGGAGGCGGAGGGATAGCCGGTGGCATGCATCCGGCGACAGCATTCTGAGAACCGCTTCTCAGAACCCGGAGCCCAGACATGCCCGCCATCCTCACCGGCTCCGACCTCACCGCCTGGCGCGACCGCCTCGACTGGACCGTGGTCCATGCCGCCGCCGAGCTCCGGATCCAGCCCACCAGCCTCCGGAATCTTGAAGCTGGGCGGAAGGCAGCATCCGGACCGCTCCTCCGTCTCGCCGAGCTCCTCGAGACACTGCACACCTCACCGACCTCGGCGCCCGAACCGACGCCGCGCCCTGCCCGTAGACGGAAGCCGAAGCCGGAGGTCTTGGCGCCCGCCGACGCCTACCATGCGGCCGTATCCCGCGCGCGCGTCGGCCCATTGTCGCCTGAAGCACACCGGCTGCTGCGCGCGGAGGTCGAGCGACAGAGGCGCATCGGTCCCTGGGATCCAGAACCTGCCGGTATCCGTCGGGAACGGGAGAGGGCGTGGGAGGCTGTGACCGAGCATGCGGGGTCGCTCTGGCTGGCCGCGTCGGTGATCGCGCTCTCGATGCCCCGCTATGGTGTTGCCCGACGAGGCCGAGAACCGTTAGTCTCTCAGCTCCGGTAACAATCGGCGAATGATTTGTGCTCCGTATAACCCTAGCGTGCACAGGGCTCCCGGCTGACGAAGCCGAAGGAGCAGTACGAGATATCGAAGCAGAGTTCAAACAACACAGAACGCACTACTCGGACGTCCGCTGTTCCTATTCGGACAGCATCCTCAGGATTGTTGCGGATAACGATGTCGACGCAAATGGCCTTGCATTATTAGACGAGGTCTCGGACTGCCTAGTGGCGTACGTCGCATCGCCGTGGGACGACCTCATCGTAGAGTCAGTCGTTCGTCTGTAGACATGACAAGGGCCGCTCCACGTCGGAGGCGGCCATTATGTACGTTCGGCATCCGACGTCAGGAGGCGCGGTCGTGCCGGTCCAGGATCCGGACGCGGTGCGCCGGGACTCGGTGCTCTACCGGTCGGCTCCACCCCAAGGCGAAATCCCGTGCCGGGCTTGGCGGAATCCGGCGCCAGACACCGTCGCTATCTGGTCGGAAACAGTCGACGTCGACGATTTCATCCGGGTCGACGACGACGAGATTGATGCGGCGCTTCAGGCCGAGGGCGGCGGTCGCCCTGTTCGAGCCCTCCAACAGGATCCAGCGACCATCTTCGTGGAGGACCGCGCGGAGGGTAGGCGGGCCAAGGCGCTGCATGTCCGTGATTACGTCGAGGTAGTGCCGGTCACGCGTGGGATTCGGCGTTACGATGACAACTTTCTCGGTCCACCGGTCGTAGAGTGCCGACGTTACGTAGTACGCCGGGAGGAGGGCGGCGAACGCCAGGGGAGCCAGCATCGTGACCTCCTCAGGCCGCTGCGAGGCGGACGCCCCGGCCGACGAGGCGCACCAGGGCGGCGCAGCCATCCCATATCCAGTCGCACACTACGTCGTCGATGCGGGCGTGCTGTGCGGAGGTCGGCTCCGGTTCGACGACTTCGGGCTTCGACGGCGGCAATGCGGGCAGGCCGCGACGAATGCGGAGCGCCTCATGTCCGTCCACGAGGCCGTGCTGTATCTGGTCGTCGGCGAGTTGGCCGCTCCAAATTAGATCGAAGATTCCTTCGACCGTCATCGGAACCGGTGCCGCGTTCGGCATCCCCTCCATGCGTGCCCATGCCCAGCTTTCGAAGAGGCGCGCAGTGCGTTCGGCAACGCTGCCGTAGTAGTCCCCAGGCCAGTCAGCGCCCTGCGCGACGGCAGCCTTCAGCACGTAGCGGGCTGCGTCAGACAAATGGAAGTGCCAGCAGTGGTGAAAGATTTCGTGGAACAGAATCGACGACATCTTCGTCGGCGTGGCGGACGCGATCAACACCAGCCGCTCGTCGTAGCACGCCAGACCACCGGCGCTTGAGTAACGGCCTCCCTCCACGTCGAAGTACCCCGACGCCCGTCCAAAATCATCCCCGTCCCGTCGACGCGTCAGCAGCTTCGGCACGATGTGGACCGCAAGCCAAGGCGCAATGCGGTCGGCATGGACCGCGAGCTGCGGGAGCATCGCAAGGCCGTCTGTGTCACCATATTCCGGTGCGACCAGGGTGCTGCCGCGTAGGCTCTTTGGCAGACGATATCGTGCCAGCGGCGCCGAGCCGACACGGCCGCCGATGAGCGCGTAAACCACGTCGTGGTGAAGCGGCCGGACATATGTGGCCCGCTCGAGCAACACCCCGGTTTCCTGGATCCGGACTGCGACCGCAGACGGCCCCGTTATCGGGACCACATTGCTCACCTCGCTCATGATGCGCTCCTCGTTCATAAATGTTGACTTCCGCCTCGGCTCACGCCGCCGTGAGCCTCGTGCGCTCGTTGTCCTCAATCATTCTGTTCACTGCAACTTGGACGTAGCGACCCGCGCCCGGACCGCCGCCGACCCTCCGCTCGGCCGCCCGCCAACAGGCATCGGTCGCATGATGCATCCGGGCCGCCGCGATCATGCCGTGACGCCCAGCGACCGCTGCCAGCGCCCGGCCGCGCTTGTCGCCCAAGGTGATGTCGGCCTCGGTGCGCCGGACGGCGGCGGCCAGCGCGCGGATGTCGAAGTCGAGTGGTCGGCGGAAAGGACTCAGCGGCGAGACCCACGTCGTCATGGTGCGCTCCTTCTCCGAGGGTGACCGTCCTATGAAGCGCGCCGCAGCCAGGCGGCGGCTTCCTCGCACGGGCCGCCGAAGCTCATGCGGTCCAGCGGGCATTCGAAGGCTGACAGCGGCTCGCCTAAGGCGTCTGTTGCGCGGTAGAGCACGTCCCCGCCGGTGGACTGCAGCTCGATGGCAGCGGTCTGCCCGGCGAGGGTCGCATAGACTTTCGAGATGTTCCCGAAACGATGGCGAACGCTAACGTCGGCGTCGGGCAGCAGGCGCTGGATCTGGTTGCTGACCTGCTGGCAGCGGAACTGGAGGCGCGGGGACACTCCGTCTCGGACTAGGGCCCAATCCGGGCTCAGGACGGCGACGGGGGTAGAGGTGTGCTGGTGCAGCATGATGACGTTCTCCGGGTTCGAGGCGGGCCGGGAGCCCATGTCCATAGATACCACGGACACCCTTCACAAACGAAGCATTTCGTGCAAGAAAGTTGTTTACAAACAGCAGGTTGACGACCGGATACGAGAAGGGCGCCTCCGGTCCCCCAGGGCGCCCTCAGTCGGTTGGCGGCGGCATCTTCAGGCCGCTTTCTCGATCCGGTCTGCGAGACGCTCGAGGTCCGCAGCTCTCCGATTGCCTTCTGCTCGCAGGACGGCCACCAACGCGGAGGTGAGCCAGGTCGGCGGGGGGCGCTCACCCGACGTCCACCTCTGGAGAAGCCGGAGGTCCACCCCAGTCTCTGGTGCGCCGGGGCGGTGGAGTTGCCGGGCCAGGGGTGAGCGCCACCGGGGGCCGAAGATGGCCTCCCCGGTGGCGACCAGGGCGCCGAGTGGGGTCACGATGCGAGCTCGGGGTAGCCGAGTTCCGCCAGGGCGGCCGGGACTTTTCTGTCGACGACGCGGACAACGCGGACCGTCTGGCTGTTGTCGTCGACGGCTACGACGCGGCCCAGGCCGTAGGCGGATGACGAGACGTTCTGCGTGTTGCCGAGCCATCCGCTGAGTCGCGGCTCGCCACTTTGGTTCGTCATCCACGGAGTCGAGGAGATCGCCATCTCGTCGGTGTCGTCCCCGTCTCGGAGCACGAGGAACCCGATGTCGCCCTTCTTGAATGTGCCGTCCGCGATGCATGCTTTGCTGCCGTACGCCATTGTCTTCGTCTCCGGGTGCGGGAAGCGCCTCATTGCGTTTCCCATGTCCATAGATACCACGGACAACGCCTACCATCAAGCTTTCCGAACAAAAAAGCGATCCAAAACAGTATGTTGACAAGGATACCTCTTGCCGGAGGGCGGCCAGGCGGGGTAGATCGCTTCTCATGAGCCTGAACACGCACGCTATGCGAATACCGGTGGCCCCGTAGCCGTCCGCGCATTCCCGTTGTCCGCTGTGTCTGAGGTTCTCTATGTCGTCTCTGCATCCTGCTCCGCGTGAGCTGCCGACCGCCGTGGTATCCTGTGCTCTTGACCAGGGAGGTGTGCGATGACGCGGACTTGGCTTACCGCCGACTTGCACCTGGGACACGCCAACGTAATCCAGCACTGCGACCGGCCGTTCGGTAGCGTAGGCGAGATGGATGCCGAGCTGGTCGCGCGCTGGAATGCGGTCGTGCAACCTGGGGATGTCGTCTGGATGCTCGGAGACTTCTGCTTCCGGTCCAGGCGGCCTGCACAGGATTACCTTGACCGACTTCACGGCATCAAACACCTCGTCGTCGGCAACCATGACAACGAAGACACCGTCACCGCACCTGGCTGGTCGTCGGTGCAGCAGATTGCCGACATCAGCGTCGACGGCTTCCGGCTGGTGCTGTGTCACTACGCGATGCGCACCTGGCAGCGGCAGCACCACGGCACGCTGCATCTGTACGGCCACTCTCACGGCCTGCTCCCTGCGGACAGAAGGTCGCTGGACGTAGGTGTCGACTGCTGGGACTACCGGCCCGTGTCGCTCCCGGAGATCCGCGAGAGGATGGCTTCTTCGCCCGAGCGCGCCCTGCGCATGGAGCACGTGGCATGAGGCCGCCGCGTGAGACGCTGATGTCACGCATTGGGGAGGTGCGCCGCGTGTCCGATGATTACCTCATCGCGGAAGGCGTGCTGTCGGTGCACCGGGCCGCTCCCGAGCAAGCTGCCGTTGACCTCGGCCTGCTGGACCGCGAGCGCGAGGGCTGGCGCAGGCGACAGGCGACGGCCGAGTTGATGGGCGGATTCCTGCTCGCGCGGGCTGCTGGCCTGTCCTGGGCGGAGGTCATCCGGATCGCGAGGCTCGCCGCCGCCGAGGTGCGCTTGGTCGAACTGAGCAGGGGCCGCCGGTGATCTGGTTTCTGGACTTCGATGCTACCGGCCTCGGTCCGGACTCCGTGCCGGTTCAGGTCGGCTGGTGTGACGAAAACAGTATCGGCGAAGAGCACCTAATCCGGCCCGAAGCCGACTGGACCGATTGGGACTACAACGCCCAGCAAGTGCATGGCCGGACCCAAGGCGACCTCGCCGTCAAAGGCCGTCCTGCGGCCGAGGTCGCCCGCCGAGTCGTCGAAGTTCTCGGCGGGCAGAGAGTTCACAGCGACGCCCCCGGTTTCGATGCCAACTGGCTCGACGTCCTGCTCGCGGCGGCCGACTACCCCAGCGACGCGGTGCGCCTCATCGACGTCACCAGCGCTTACGCCGCCGCCTGCCGCCCGCTCTTCGATGACCTGCCGCCTACGGACAATCCGGACCACCAGTCAGAGCGGGCTCTTCGGGGGCGGAGGGCGGCGCAGATTGTCGCGGAATCCATCGCCGAAGATGATGCCCGTGGCCCGAGGCAGCATCGCGCGCTTGAAGATGCCAGGTCGCTGCAGCGCACATGGGAAAGCGTCAGGCGACGTGTCGCGGAAGCCATCGCGGGCTGATTCGGGCCTCCGAAGGATGAAAACCTTCCAGGAGCCTCGGTGGCGGGCGAAATCCCTAACGATGGGTTCCGCGTCGGTTTCGGCGGAAATCTCGCTGTAGAGGCCCTTCCTGGCGGTCGATTTCTCGCGGTGGTCGGTGAAATTGTGGACCGCAGGGTTCGGGTGACCGTCCAGGATGAGGTCGAGCTAGGAAAGCCATGCGAACGGCGTGTCTTGCAAGCGGGCCTCGGATGCTGGGTCCAGCGGTAACCGATGGTGGTCACCGAGTGCTGGAGGCACACCCATGAACAAGATTTCCGAGATACTCGCCGCGATCGTAGCCGCCCTGGGCAGGCTGGTGTCGAAATCCGTGTCGGTCACGAAATTCGTTGGTGGCAAGCTCGTCCGATCGACCGAGGTCGTGCTCGAACGCGTTTTCGACGCGGTCGCCGCGACACCCAGGTTCGCCTTCGACCTGGGTGTCGCGACCGCGAAGCTCGGCGTCGGCATCGTCAGCGACGTGGCAAAACTCCCCTTCCGCTTGGCGGGCATGGTGCTGGGCAAGCGCGGTCCGCAGCCGACTGCACAGTCCGCCGCCGCCGAGGAGGCCGCCGCCCAGCGAGAAGCCGCTCAGCAGGAGGAAGCCAGGCAGTCTGCTGCCGACCGTCAGTCGGAGGCGCGGGAGCTTGTCGCGGCCGTCCGTAGCGTGGCGGCCGCCCGAGCCAGGGGCGAGCGGCTGGACGATGTGACGCTGGCCCGTCTCCCGGAGGCGGTCCGCGACTACCTGACGGCGCTCGACAAGTCCGAGTGCGAAGTTGTCGCGGCGGCGAGCGTAATGGGGCTGAGGAACGTGCTTCGAGGCCGCCCTCCCGAGGGTGTTCGCACGCCGAAAGAGGTCCGCGAGTCCGGTCAGCAGGCCGAGGTCGTCACCGCCGAGCAGGTGGCGGCACGCAGGGCAGAGGTCAAGGCGGCGTTTCGGGCGTCTATGCGTGGTGAGCAGTCAAAGACGGAAACCGTGGACGATGTGATGAGCCGGTATGCACGCGGCTGAACCGGATCTCGATATAGAAAGGGCCGCCGGGGCATCCCTCGACGGCCCTTCTTCGTTGGAGGGCGGCGGTTTCAGGCGGCGCGCGCGTCACGCAGAGCGTCGACCAGGACACGACAGTCGGCGTTCAGACGGAGGACGACCGCCTCGAGCTCGGCCATACGCGCCGTCACCTTGAGGTTCTCGCTGCGGAAGAAGTCGACGTCTGCTTTGAGGTCGAGGACCTCTTCGCGGTGCTCGTAGCGCTCCTGAGCAATCTGCTCCCGCAGGCCATGCACCGTGGAACGAAGCACCCCAGCTCGGGCGCCGTTCGCGGCGGCAGCATTCTCGGCATCACGGCGACCGGTATCCTGGCGAGAGACCATCCAGGCTGCGATCGCCGCCTGGGCCACGCCACCGATAGCACCATGCATGTGACCAGCGACGTGGTCGGCTTCGTAGGCCATGGGACCCTCCAGATCCAGGTCGCCGACGGTCGATCGTGGCGCACTGTGATCTCTATACGCCCGCCCGTCCCTCAATGTCAACACCTTTCCCGAGCCCTCCCGTGCGGGAATCCTTGACCGCGTGGATCACATCGGCCAGTATGTTTCCATGCTCTCTTCGTGCGTCCTTGGTCTGTCCAAGGCCACCTGATTGAGCGAGGGCCGCATCCTCCAGGTGCGGCCCTCACCATTTCTAGCGCCCTTCGATGGCCTGACGCCCGCTCTCCCGGGGGAGAACCCCCATGCCGCTTTCTGTCCGCAAGCAGGCTTTTGTTGACCAGTATCTGGTTGACTTGAACGCGACGGCCGCCGCGATCCGAGCGGGCTACGCACCAAAGAACGCGAATCAGGCAGGCTACCGGTTACTCCGGGAACCCGGTATTGCCGCCGCCATCGCCGTCGCGCAGGCCGAGCGGTCGAAGCGCACGCACGTCAGCGCGGACCGCGTGGTCAGGGAGCTCGCGCGCATCGCATTCTCGGATGTCCGGAAGACGGTCACCTGGGGCCCTGGCGGCCTCGTTCTCCGGCCGTCTGCCGAAATAGATGACGACGTTGCGGCAGCGGTCTCTGAAGTCACGGAGAGCACGCAGGGCCGTCAGCGGACTCTGAAGGTCAAGCTCATCGACAAGTTGGCGGCGCTTCGACTGCTCGCGGCGCACGTCGGCGTGGGTGCCGGTGGCGGCGAGGACGCGGAGGATATCGGTGCCGACGAAGACCCTCCGGTCGCTCCGGAAGCAGAAGGCGCCTAGTCGGCCGACGCTGACTCGTCCGCAGTGGGCCATCTACAACGCAGGCTGGACTGCTGAAGCGCGCTTCCGGACGGCGGTGTGCGGGCGTCGGTTCGGGAAGACGTTTCTAGCGGTCGAGGAGCTCCGCCGTGCGTGCCGGTTGGCAGTGCAGCGGAACGTCAGCACCGACAACGAAATTTGGTATGCGGCGCCCAACTTCAAGCAGGCCAAACGCGTGTTCTGGCGCCGCCTCAAGCGTGGCATCCCGAGCGGATGGATATCGGGCAAGCCGAACGAGACGGACTGCTCCATCGTCCTGACCAGCGGCCACATCGTGCGTTGCGTCGGACTGGACAATTATGATGCCTTGCGGGGCAGCGGCCTATGGTTCGTCGTAGTGGACGAGTGGGCCGACTGCCCGCCGGAGGCATGGTCAGAGACCCTGCGGCCGATGCTGTCCACGGCGGCCGGAAACGCCATCTTCATTGGCACGCCGAAAGGATTCGACCACCTGCGCGACAGCTACGTCGCCGGGCAGCCCGGCGGCAAGCCGGGCAACAAGAGCTTCATGTTCACTACGCTCCAGGGCGGCAACGTGCCTCCCGACGAGGTGGCGACGGCCCGTGCCGAACTGGACCCGCGCACGTTCCGGCAGGAGTACGAGGCGAGCTTCGAGACCTTCGCCGGGCGCGTGCTCTACGCGTTCACGAGGGTGGACAGCGTCCGCCAGCGCGCCCTGGATGCGACGGCGCCCCTCCTTCTCGGCATCGACTTCAATATCAACCCGATGTCCTGCACGGTTTGGCAGGCCGACGGCGAAGTGCTCCACCAAGTCGACGAAATCATCCTTTCGACTTCGAACACTGACGAGCTGGTGTCGGAGATACGGCGGCGCTACGCCCGGGGCGGCACCCTTGGCCACGTGACGGCATATCCAGACCCGGCGGGTGCCCAGCGCAGGACATCCGCACAGGGCAGGACCGACATCGGCATCCTGCAGGGCGCCGGTATGCGCGTCATCGCGATGAGCAGCCATCCGCTGGTCAGGGACCGCATCAACGTCAGCAACGCGCGCTTCCTGTCCGCCGATGGGAAACGGCGGGCGTTCGTGGACCCACGATGCACGAAGAGCATTGAGGCGTACGAGCGCCTGGCCTACCGCGATGGGTCGAGCGAGCCGGACAAGGGCAGCGGCTACGACCACCTAGTGGACGCCACCGGCTACCTGCACTTCGGCCTCTACGCCTATAAGCCGCCGAAAACCGGCGCCGTCAACGTCATGGGCCGATGACGGCCAGGAGAGGCGCGATGCCGCTGAAGGCCAGCGACCTGCACGTGGTGTCGGTCATCAACAACCCGCGCCGCTGGCGGTCCCGCGTCCGTTTGCTGCGCGAGTTCATCGAGCACATGCGCGAGCAGGGCGTCTCGCTGACCCTGGTCGACCACGCGTTCGGCGAGCGCGACCACAACATCGATCCTGACGACCCCGTCCTGAACGGCGTCCGGCATGTGCGGGTGCGCGGCGGTGCCTCTCAGGAGATCTGGATCAAGGAGGCGCTCGTCCGGGTCGGCGTCCGCCACCTGCCGGACGACTGGCGCTACCTGGCCTGGGTCGATGCCGACGTGCGGTTCGAGCGCCGTGACATGGCGCTCGAGACGCTGCATATGCTCCAGCATCACCAAGTCGGCCAGCCCTGGTCGCACTCGGTGGACCTTGGCCCCGACCGGTCGCCCATGGCGAACGAGTGGGGCAACGCGGTGGACCGCAGCTTTTCGGCCGCCTGGGTCGCGGGCGACGTGGACACCGTGAGCCAGGCATACGGGTTCGTGCCTGGTCGCGAGCAGTCCCGCGCCCTGTTGCAGAACAGGGATGCCGACCCTCGACAGCACTATGGCTTCGCCTGGTCCGCGCGTCGCGAAGCATATGAGGGCGTCGGCGGCCTGCCGGACTGGATGATTACAGGGGCGGCAGACTACCACATGGCCTGCGCGTTCGCAGGCAAACTCGGACCTTCGGATAACTACCGGACGCCCGGCTGCGAACGGCGCCTTCGGGACCTGGCAGAACGCTGCGACCGCCACGTCCGCCAGGACATCGGCGTCGTGCCCGGACTCCTGATGCACGGCTGGCACGGCTCGAAGCAGAAGCGGTTCTACCTGTCGCGCGAGGAGATCGTGCGCGAGAGCGGGTTCGACCCCGATCTGGACCTGACCTGGGACTGGCAGGGAATCCCGTCGCTGAGCAGCGACAACCGACTGCTGCGGGATGGCCTCCGGCGGCTGAACACGGTCCGCGACGAGGATTCGAATGACTAGGCTCGCCGGGGTGGACGTGAGCGCCTTCCCGGTGCTGGTCCTGACCGGCGCGCCCGGCGCGGGGAAGAC
The DNA here is from genome assembly GCA_965198655.1 of Lichenicola sp. GTDB lineage: Bacteria > Pseudomonadota > Alphaproteobacteria > Acetobacterales > Acetobacteraceae > Lichenicola. The sequence goes on from OZ240668.1 coordinate 1,567,741, forward strand.
GTCGCTCGGCGAGGCGCTCCGCGAGCGCGGCACGGTGCTCGTCGAGCAGTGGTGCGTCCGCTGCTTCCACCTGCCACGCGACTGGTCGGGGTGCGGCCCCGACGACGAGCGCCTGGCCTGCGCAGTGATGGCGCCGCTTGCCGATGCCTACGCCTCCTCGGGGCGCCGGGTTGCGCTGTCGGACGTCCGAGACGAGGACGCGCGCTGGCTCCGGACGAGGCTGACGCACCCGGCAAAGTTGATCAGCCTTATTGCCGATGACGACGCGATCGCCGCCCGGGTCGCGGCCCGGACATCCGGCTTCACGGACGTTGGCGAGGCGGTGGCACGCAACAAGGCCCTGCGGAGCCGCAGCCTCGTTGCCGACGAGCTGCGGATTGATACGACGCACCTCCGATCGGCTGCGGAACTCGTCGACGGCTGACGGATGACAAGGAGAGCTACCGGTGGATTGGCAGGCTCTCCAGGCAAGTATGCCGAAGGACGCAGACCTCCCGCCGAGGGCGTTCCGCATCGCCGCGCTGACCGCGACGCTCGAGGGGCGGCACTACGACCACCTGCGGCACGCATTCAGCGACGAGATTTCGGGGGCGGGCGAGTATATCCCGCTCGGCTCGCGGCGTCCTTCGGTCAGGGCAGGCATCTGCAGGACAGTAGTCGACGACAGCGTCGCGCTGCTTTTCTCCGAGGGCCACTTCCCCGTCGTGCACGCCTCGACCAAGGCGACAATCGACGCAGTGGCCGCCTGGTCAAAGGACCGCAAGCTCAACGAGGTCATGGCGGACGCCGCAACCAGAGGCTCCGTGGGCAGCGTTGCTTTGCTGTTTCGCGTGCTTCGGTCAAAGCCGTTCGTCAGCGTCCTTTCGACGGCGTTCCTCACGCCGACATGGGACCCTGAGGACCCTGACAGCCTTCTGAAAGTCACCGAACGCTACAAGGTCCGCGGGTCCGACTTGGTCGCTCAGGGCTACTCGGTGGCTGCGGATGCCGGGAATGAGCAGTATTGGTTCCAGCGCACTTGGGATGCGACCGAGGAAACCTGGTTCCTGCCACAGAAGGTGAGCGACGCCCGCGAGGGTAAGCAACCGGTGCGGGACACCGAAAAATCCGTTGTCCACGGGTTGGGCTTCCTGCCCATCGTCTGGATCCGCAACTTAAGCGGCGGCGATGACGTGGACGGGGCCTGCACTTTCGAAGCGGCAATTAGCACCAGCGTCGAGGTCGATTACCAGTTGTCCCAGGCGGGCAGGGGACTGAAATACGCCTCCGACCCGCGCTTGGTAATCAGGGACCCGGGTGGCCAGGACAAACCACTTACCGGTGGAGCGGCGAACGCAATCGTTCTGTCTGACCCGACGGCGGAAGCCAAGTTCTTGGAGATTTCCGGGGAGGCGGCAAATGCAGTCTTGGAGCACGTCAAGTTCCTGCGGCACACGGCCCTCGAAGTGACCCACGGCTCGCGAGCAGACCCGGACAAGCTCGCCGCGGCACAGAGCGGCCGGGCCATGGAGCTGCTGAACCAGCCGCTGGTCTGGCTCGCTGACCGCCTCCGGACCAGCTACGGCGAGGGTGCCCTCCTTAGCCTGATGCGGATGCTGTGTGCGGCCAGCCGCAAGGTGGTAGGCGGCCTGGTCATCGGCGGCACGAAGGTCAGCAACCTGTCGGCAGACGGCCTCAGCTTGAGGTGGCCCGCTTGGTTCGCACCGACGGCCAGCGACTTGCAGGCGACCGCGACGACCATGGTGTCCCTCACCGGCGCCGGAATCCTGAGCGAGCAGACGGCGACCCGCGTCGTCGCGCCCGCTCTGGACGTCGAGGACGTCGCCGCCGAGCGGAAGCTCATCCTCACCGAGGTCGAGGCCGAGCAGGCGCGCGCCAAGGATGCCGCCGCACAAATCAAGGCCACTAAGGTCCTCGCGGCATGAGCGATATCGAAAACCTGCAGGCGCTGGTCGACGAGGCAGCAGCCCGCCTGGGTGCGGCGTCCGCAATTCTGGTCGTCAGCGACCCGCGCGGTTTCAACGCCATGTCGATGAGCGGCCTGACGTCGCACAAGGAAGCCGTGCTCCTGCTCGCGTCCGCGACGCACATGGTCCTGCTCGGGCACGACGATGCCGTGCTCGCCGGTGACGCTGGCGAGGATCGCAAGCGGGTCGCGGAAGCCCTCCGGACCTAAGGGAATCGACGGCGGCCGTCTCCGGACGGCGCCCGGGCGGGGCAGGGCCGCACTTAAATACGAGGAAAATCCATGTATCTCCGCTCCCTGCAGCTCGCCCGGGAGGGCATGCTGCGCGCTCCCGAAGGCGCGCCCACCGGCGACCCGACACCGGCCGTCGTCCCCGTCGTGCCGGTGGTCCCGGCGACCCCGAGGGCTTCGGTGCCGGAGGTCTACAGCTCCGAGTTCGTCCGGGCAGCTCTAGCCGAGCGGGACAGCCTGAAGGCTGCCGTCGCCGCGACCGAGTCCAAGGCCGCCGAAGCTCGCGCCGCCGCCGACAAGGTGGCGTCTGAGGCAAGGGCGGCTTTGGAAAAGGCAGTGAAGGACGCGGAAGCCAATGTAACCCGTGCGGCCAAGGCCCTGGACGACAGGCTCATCCGCGCCGAGGTCAAGGCCACGGCGGTAGAGGCGGGCTTGGCCCACCCTGACTTCCTGCGGCTCATCGACACCTCGGCCGCCAAGGTGAACGAGGACGGCGACGTGGTCCTGCCCGAGGGCTTCTGGGCGAAAATCAAGGCCGACCTGCCGCACCTGTTCGCCGCGACCGGCGCAGACCGGGGCACGACTTCGCAGCCGCGCGCCACGCCGAAGCCCGCCGCCGCCGTGACGAAGCACGTGCGCGACATGACGCCGGAAGAGGCCACCGCCGCCGAGGCTGCCCTGCTCTCGCGTCGCTAATCGACCCGCCGGGCGATCCGGCACCACCGACACCCATCCAGCAGCCGCCGACGAGCCTCGGGTTCGACCCCCGTGATGCCGCCTGCGCGCAACCCAACGAGGAAAACACACGATGCCGATCGCCGACTTTCCGGCTGCGCTGCAGCCGATCATCCAGCAGGGCTTCCTGGCCCGCCGGTTCCAGACCGGTCTCAAGAGCACCCTGGGCTTCCGAGCCATCGCCGACCGCGTGACGTTCCCTGGTCGCATCGGCCAGACAATCACCGAGACCCGCCGTGGCCTGAAGGCACCCGTCGAAACCCCGACCGCGGTGACCGCGAACACGGGCCTCGACAACGGCATGACGCCGACGAGCTGGACCGTCGAACAGTATTCGATGGGCATCGATCAGTATAACGATACCCTCGACCTCAACATGGTCTCCGAAGGCGTCGGTATCGCGCGCCAGTTCCTGGCTAATGCCGAAGTCAACGGCACGCAGGCCGTGCAGTCGCTCGACCGCATCGCCCGCAACACCCTGTTCTACGGCAACAGCGGCGGCAACGTCCTTGATGTCGGCGGCTACCTGGGCGGCAACACCAGCGTGAGCACCGCGCTGGGCGCCGATGCGAGCACCCTGCACGTCGATGACATCCGTGGATTCGTGAACGCGGTCACCGCGACCGGCGTCGTGCAGCCAGTGTCGAACGCCAACCCGCTCACCGTCTACGTGAACGGCGCGCCCTACGTCCTCATCGGCGTCACCGCCGACGGCGCTGGCTCCAACATCTCGACCGCTCCGCGCGGCACGAGCGGAACGCTGCAGTTCTCCGGCAACGTGGCCGAGGCGAACGGCGCCGCGGGTGCCGCAGTCGTGGCCTTCAGCGCGCCGAGCGTGATCCGTCCGAACGGGCGCCTCACCACCGGCTCGCTGGTCGCCGGTGACACCCTGAGCTTCAAGGCGGTCCAGTCGGCCGTGACCAAGCTCCGTCGCAATGCGGTGCCGACAATCGACGGCCTGTTCAACTGCACGCTCTCGGACGAGCAGCTCCAGGGCCTGTTCGACGACGCCCAGTTCCAGAACATGTTCCGCGGCGCCTACCAGTCGCGCGAGTTCCGTCAGGGCGAGGTCTTCGAGCTCATGGGGGTCAGGTTCATTCCGACCACCGAGAGCCCGCAGCAGACGCTGAACGGGCAGGCCATCCACCGCGCGATGGTCGTGGGCAAGGGGGCGCTGGTCGAAGGCGACTACGCCGACACCGGCTACAGCGACCTGCCGGAGACGCTGGCGGACCTGAAGGAGATGCACGACGGCATCTGCATGGTGACCAGGGCGCCGCTCGACCGCCTCGGCCAGGTCATCGCCCAGTCCTGGTACTGGATCGGTGGGTTCGCGCTTCCGACGGACGTTACGGCCAACCCGGCCATCATTCCGACGGCGACGAATTCGGCCCTAAAAAGGGGTGTGGTCATCGAATCGTTCTAACAACAACGGCTCGCTTGCAAGCGCCCGTGTCTCCATGGAGGCATGGGCGACTTACAAGACCACGCATACGTAAAAACCTGCCGACGCTGCCAGCTTGCTCTGGTCGCGCACGAGCACTTCTATGTTCAGCGTGGCAAGAAGGCGGCAAAGGATGGGTATCAGTCCTACTGCAAAGCTTGTGAGAAGACGAGGGCCATGGCGTGGCAGAAGACCAACCCGGATAAGAAGGCTGCCTCTGACAGGAAGCAGAACCAGAAGCCGGAACGGAAGGCAAAGTCCAACGCCCGCAAGCGCGCAAGCTACCATGCTGACCCAGCAGCAGCGAACGCGCGAACCGTCGCCTGGAACCGTGCCAACCCCGAGAAGGCGGCTGAACGCAGTAGACGTTGGGCTGACAACAACCGTGAGCGGATGCGTGAGATACAGCGCAACCACTACTGGAACGCGGAAGGCCGCCGCGAGCGCTGTCTGGATCACGCACGCCTGTCGCATGCTTTCCACAAGGACAGGGCTATCTTTGGCCCCGGTGGCGAGCGCCTAGACCGGGCCTACTGGTTCGCTGTACTCGACGCATTCGAACACGCCTGCTGCTACTGCGGCGAGGTGACCACGATGACCATCGAGCACCTCACGCCCTTCCGGAAGGGCGGCAGGAACGAGCGCGGCAACATCGCCTGCGCCTGTCGGTCCTGCAACACCCGGAAGAAAGACAGAACTCTGGAGGAGTTCGCGCCCGACCGCGCTGCCGATATCCGGCGGCTTGCGGACATCCGCATCGCGGAGAACGACAATGGCCCGAGCGAACAGCCGGTCGCAGCCTAACCCGCAACAGCCTCCGCAACCGGAAGCCGCCCCCCAGCGGATCCGTTTGCTGCGGCCCTATGGCTTCTACGACGAGGGCGTCCCTCGCTTCTGGCGACAGGATGCCCTCGTCGAACACCCCGACGACATCGCGATCCTCATCGAACGAGGCGCATCTGTCGATGTCCTGGAGTAGTCGATGTCCGCGACCGTGACCGCCACCGGCCCGCTAACCGACGCCGAACGGGTCGATGCGCGCCGGTTCTGCGGCTACCCAGTCTATGGGCCCGGTGCCTCGGGTTTCGTCGGGTATCGGTTTTTCCAGGCTTACGGGATGCTCGAGTATCGTCTGACCAACTTGGCAGACAACGAGCTTATCGTGCTGCGGACTTACCTCGCGCAGCTCGCCCCATTGGAGACTGGCATCCTCGGCGCGGCTGCGAACCTCGACACGCAGTCGGCCGCCGTCTGGACGAGGAACGCCAACGAGATCCGCGACCGCGAGCGTCTCTACGATGGCTGGCGGCGGAGGCTGTGCTCGTTTCTGGGCGTGCCTCCGGGGCCAGAGTTTGGCGGCGGGGACGGCGGCCGGATTATCATTTAGGCGGAGCCGGGTTCGAACTCGATCATGCCAAAGGCCACAAAAGGACTTCTTCCTGGGCTAAGCCTATGTGCCGCCGTAACAACGCCCCGGTCACCGACCTCGGCGTAGCCTTCGGGCCATCCTTGTTGCCAGAGAAGAATGTCGCACTCGTAGCCACCCTGCGCTCGAAGAAAACCCTTGATCTGGAACGGACCGCCCGTGGGCGGAACGACCTCGACCGGATGCCCGATGTCTGGCCAGTAGCCCCCGTTTACCCTCACCAAGCACCACGGCATGTCCGAACCCTTCGTGACAACGTAACGACTGGACCGTAGCGGCTGGCGTCTCTAGGTCAACTGCGTCCGGCTGGAGGTCTCGTCGGTGCCGCTGACTTGCTTCCTCGGCGGCGCGCGGTACCATCAGTCCGACCGAACAGCGACCCATACCGGCTCCGGCAAGTTGCCACACTCGGCAGCGGCGCGCATGTCGGGGCTGAGTTCCGCAAGCTGCTCGGTTGTCCGCTTTTCAACGCGAACCCCCGTCAAGGTCCTGATTACTTCTTCCGGCTCGCCCCAGTCGCCGGTATCCCAGATACTGTCAGCACCCGGCTTCCAGACGCCGACGCATGTGATGCCGGTGTCGTTCGGCATGTGCATCACGTAGGTCGGACCGCAGCCCTCGGCTTCGTCCTCCGGGTTTGGATGGCGCCGGACCTCGACATGGTCACCGACGCTCGGGCGCTGCGCCTCGAAACAGGTCGGCAGCCCATAGATTTGTCGGTCACGCGGTAGCTCCGGAGAATGACATGGACGGAACCCGCATCCAGGCCCTCGTCAACCGCAGATATGCTCTATCCGCCGCCCGCGTCGGCCTACCGCAAGCCCAATACCGACCTTCCTGCTCCAGCAACCCCCGCTTCGGCGAACCTTATGGCCAAGCTGCCTGCCGCGTTCTCGGTCGACAGACAGCGGCCGGATCGTTATTTAGCCAGCCCGTCGGGCCTACCGCCTTCGACCGTGACCCACACCGCCCAGCGCGGACCAGTCTGGGCAGCATGCTCCAGCATGATTTCCTCGCTCGGATATGCGCCGGGTATCGGATGCATCTCCTCGATGCGGTCGACCACGCCGTCGATGAACGTCATGTCGATTGGAACCTGGTCCTCGTCGATGCTGCCCATGGCGCTCAGCCGATGATCACCGGCGATGAGCGCCCAGGTGGCTCCGTTCTCGTCGTCAGGTCCGCGCTCGACTCGGACGAGCGCACCCACCGCCGGTAGGTGGTCGGCCGGACAGTCTATGACGACTGGTCTGATTTCAGGCACTCGACCGCTCCGGAGATGACACATGGACGGTAGCCGCATTCAGAGCTTGGTCAACCGAGGCTACGCGCTCTCGGCGCAGCGCGTCGGCCTGCCTCATACGCAGTTTCGCCCCTCCGGCCCCGGCAACCCCCTCGCCGCCGCGAACCTCCTGGCCACGCTGTCCGCTGCGTTCAGCGTCGACAACTATCGCTTCGGGCGCCCGTCAGACTACGGCAAGCCGGAACACCAGGCGCTGGTCGACGGGTCGCAGCTTCTGGTCGGGGACTACCTCGTCGGCCCGGCAGGCACGTATTTCATTGCCGCCCTGGACCCCCTTGTCCCCATCCTGGCCATCTCCTGCAACACCATCCTTAATGTCCGCCACCCGGCCGCGCCCGCATCGACCGGACTCGTCGGCTACGGCGGCGACGTCGCCTCGGCTGAGACGGTGGTGATGACCGGGTGGCCGAGCAGCCTGCTCGAGGGGACCAAGGGTGAGAAACCCGATAGCGGTCTGCCCGGCGACGCACGAGCCGCCTGGTATCAGGTCCTGATGCCCGCCGCAGTCGGTGTCAGCATCCTTCCCTACGACATCCTGATTGATGCGGCCGCCCACCGATACAAGGTCAGCTCGGCTGAGCTGACGTCCAAAGGTTGGCGGCTGACCGCGATGTATGCGGGGTCCTGACCAGGAGAGAACGCCATGGCGGACCTCAGCGATATCGAGGCTGCCCTGGCTGCTATGGCGAATGCCGCCGTCTATCCCGGCGGCCCGTCCACACCCAGCGCGCTCCCCGGTGGCGCGGCCGCCCGCATCTACCGCGGTTGGCCCGATGCCGCCGCTCTGGATGCCGATATCGCCGCCGGAACCGTCAACGTCAGCGTGTTTTCGCTGCCGGGTCACAGCCGCACGACCACCCGCTATCCGCGAGAGTGGCGCTTCATCGGCCGGGCGGCCCCGACCTTGACTGTGACGACCTCCGGCGCGACGGCCACCTTCGCCGGGACCGGCGGCTCCGGTCAGCTCGCAGGCATCCGTGCCAACGGAGCGGCCTACGCCGTGCAGGCGCCCGCAGCCGCCGCCGATGTCGCATCCGCCCTGGCCGCCGTCGTGCCAGGTGCGGTGGCAAGCGGCCCGACCGTCACCGTCCCGGCCGCCGCTGACTTCCTGGCGCGCGTCGAGGCTCCTGCCACCGTTCAGCGCGAGTTGCGCCGCCAGGTGCAGGGCGTCCGCCTCACCGTATGGGCCTCGACCCCTGCGATGCGGGACGCTGCGACTGCGCTGGTCGATGCGTCCTTTGTACCCATCGACTTCCTGCCGCTGCCGGATGGCACCGAAGCCTGGGTCCGCTACGGCGGGACGGCTGTGGATGACGTGCCGACCAAAGACAGCCTCTGGAAGCGGACGCTGAGCTTTCTGGTCGAATACGCCAGCGTCCAGACCGCTCAGGCACCCTGTGTGCTGTTCGGCGTCACCAACGTCTCGGCTGACCAAGCCGTATTCGAAACCCTGGTTTCGTAGGAGCATGCCCCATGAGCATTTTCGTAACGCGGCCGTTTGCGGGTTACGCCAGGGGCGACGTCGTCACCGATGCCGAGACGGTGGTCTCAATCCTGGCAGGGCCGCACCGCGCGTCGGTGGTCCGCCTCCCGGAGCCGGTCGCCGCACCGGCTCCCGCGCCCACGGTGGCCGAAGCGGTCGCGGCCGGTGTCGTAGCCGCCGAGAAGGCGCTGCACCCCGCCGAGTAGCCCGGCGGCTCCGGCCGCTCCCGACATCCCCGAATTCACTTCGCCCTGGGCATGTCCCGGGGCGCTACCCGTTGAGGTATCCCTATGCCGATTTCGCAGTACGGCTCGCTGAACACGGCCGCCATCGTCGTGCCGGATCGCTACGTCCAAATCGTGCCGCCTGCTGCTCTGGCGCTGCCGGGAGCTCCGAGCAACACCTTGGGCGTCATCGGGTCCGCGTCCTGGGGGCCCGTGAACCAGCCGGTGGTCCTCGGCACGCCGGTCGACTGCACCCGGGCGTTCGGGCCGCTGGCCGTGCGCAAGCACGACCTCGGCACCCACGTCGCGATCGCCGCCATGCAGGGAGCAAACTCGTTCCTGGGCGTTCGGGTGACCGACGGCACCGACACCGCCGCCAGCGCGACCGTCCCGGCGGCAGCCCTCTCTGCCTCGACCGCGTTCTTCGCGGCCCTGGCTCTCGCCATCAACGCCGGTATCGGTGTCAACAGGGGCGCGAGCGCGCTGGTGAGCTTCAACGCTGCCACCGGAATCTTCGCCGCCCTCTACACCGGTAGCAACGGCAACAACGTCGTCATCTCGGTAGGGCCCGGCTCGAAGACGGGCACCATGCGTGCCGTCGCGTCGCTCGGCGGTGGCACTCCGGAGGTCTACGACAATATCGTGGCCACCGGCACCGTGCCGAGTGTCGCCAGCTTCTCGCTGGCCGGGGGCACCGACGGCGCCGCTGGTGTCACCGCGCAGATGCTGGTTGGCAATGATGGCGCTCAGCCCAGGACCGGCATGTATGCCCTGCGCGGAACGTCGGCTGCGGTGGCCGTGCTCGCGGATGCAGACGACAGCACCACGTGGTTGTCGCAGGCGACATTCGGCCTGTCCGAGGCCATCTATATGGTGATGACCGGGCCGAGCGGCGACACCATCGCCGACACGGTGTCCGTGAAGTCTGCCGCTGGCGTGGACAACTATGCTGCGAAGCTGATGTTCGGCGACTGGCTCTACTGGTCGGATGCCACGAACGGCGTGACCCGCCTGGTGAGCCCGGCCGCCTTCGCCGCCGGTGAGCTAGCCGCGCTGGCACCGAACCAGAGCTCGCTGAACAAGCAGCTCGGCGGCATCATCGCTAGCCAGAGCTCCGGTTCCGGCGCAGGAGCGTACTCGACGGCTGAGCTGTCCGCGCTTATTGAGGCGGGCATCGATGTGATCTGCAACCCAGCGCCCGGCGGAGCCTACTGGGCCTGCCGCAGCGGACACAACACCTCGTCGGACTCCACGCGCTACGGCGATCAGTACACCAGGATGTCTTTCTTCCTGGCTGACACCATCGACGCCGGGACCGGCATCTACGTCGGACAGCCGATTTCGTTGACGCTGCTGCAGAACATCAGGTCCGCGTTGCTCGGCACGCTGTCGAACCTCCAGGGCCAGGGCCTCCTCGGCACCGTCGGGTCTAGCACGCTGCCATATTCGGTGGTCTGCGACGCCTCGAACAACCCGCAGGCACGCGAAGGCCTCGGCTACGTGCAGGCGGACGTCGGTGTCCAGCTCCAGGGAATCAACGAGAAGTTCCTGGTGAACTTGCAGGACGGCGCGACCGTCGTCATCGCGTCGGCGGCCTCGCAGTCCGTCGCCGCCTGACCGGCGCACCTCACGAACATCAGACAACCTGGGGCGCTTCGGCGCCCTTTTCATGAGGAGCGCCGCACATCATGGCATCCACTTCGAAGTTCTCGCTCGGCAAGGACATCCAGGCCGTCGTCAACGGGCCCTTCGGCCTCATCGACCTCGGCAACGTCATCTCGTTCGAGAGCAAGCCCAAGTACAAGGCGACCACGTCGGCAGTGCTCGACGGCCCCGGCATCCGGATCTCCGAGCCGGACGGTCACGACGTCACCATCACCGTCGACCGCACGAACCGGGCCATCGACGACCTGGTGGCGGCCGTCGAGGCAAACTACTGGGCGGCAGGCGGCACCATCACGCTGGGCACGGCCTACCGCTATGTGACCGAGCGCGATGGCACCCAGACGGCGCACGAGTTCATCGACTGCGACTTCCAGTTCGACCTCGGAAGCTGGAAGAGCGAGAGCACGGTGCCGCTGAAGATCTCGTTCTACGCGCGCTTCATGCGGACGGTGGGCTAAACCATGTCGGAGGCCATGACCCCTACGCAGTCCGTCGTCTCCGCAGCCGCGCAGACCGAGGACATCCAGGACCTGCGCGGACGCACGCTGCGCATCCGCAACCTCAACATCTTGGACCAGACGCGCCTGCTGCGCGCCATCGGCGGCGAGCAGTCCGGCAACCAGGTCTACGTCCGCATCGTGCAGGCGGCAGCCGCGGTGTCGCACATCGACGGCCGTCCGCTTCCAGCGGTGACCAACGAGCGGCAGATCGACGCCCGCCTCGAGCTCCTCGGCGACGAAGGTATGCTCGCGGTCAGTCTGCACCAGCAGGCCAAAGTCGCCGAACTGGAGGCTAAGGCCCATGCGATGCTCGAGGCCGAGGAAGCAGGCGAGGGCGCGGAGGCTTCCACCGACCCTTTGGTCTGATCCGCGAGCTGGCGACGGACCCCGACATCCGCGACTGCCTCTACCTGGTGAGCAAGGGCGTGCCGTTCGACGTCGCGTTCAGCCTTGACGACGTCGACCGCCGGGCCTGGACGATCCACTTCGGCGAGATCGCGGGCTCGACCTTCGACTGGGGCACGCAGAGCTGGAAGGGGCCGGGTGATGAGCATTAAGATGTCCCTGACCGGCTTCGCAGCTTTTCTGGCCGCCGCCACGCTGCGCGTCGAGGAGGAGCAGCGCCAGGCGCTGGAGCGCGCCGCCCAGGTGGTCGAAGCCGAAGCTAAGCGGTCGCTCGGGCACTACCAGGAGGCCGCCGGTCCGTTCGCGGGCTGGGCGGCGCTGGCCGAGGCAACCCGGGACGACCGTGTCCACCACGGCTACCCCGAGGACGAGCCGCTGCTGCGCGACGGCACCTTGCGCGACAGCATCGGCCATGCGGTCGATGGCGACGAGGCGGTGGTCGGCTCCAACGACCCGGTCGCGGAGTATCAGGAGCTTGGAACGGACCGAATTCCTCCGAGGAGCTTCCTGGGTGGCGCGGCCGTCCGCAAGGGCGAGGAAGTCGCGCGAATCGTCGGGCGCGGCGTCACCTCGGCTCTCGTCGGTGGCGGCGTCCACGAAGGCCGGATGGAAATCCCCGGCGAAGAATAGGGGGCGGCCATGCTCGAGGTCTTCAAGATCGGCGTCGAGATCGCCGCCCACAACAACGTATCCTCCGTCCTGGGCATAATCTCCCGCGACGTGATGGGCCTGCACGGCAAGGTCGGTGAGACCGAGGCCGCCATCAAGAGGCTCGGCCTCGCCATGGCCAGCATCGGCGGCATCATGGGCGGTGCCGCCATCATCGGTGGCTTGGTCAAGGTGGCCGAGCACGGACGCGACTTGGTCCACCAGCAGTCCCTTATTGCCCAAGGCGGCCGCTCGCAGGCCGAGATCGCCCGCATGACGGCCGCCGCCTGGAAGACCACCGGCGATGTCATCGGCACCGGGGTCGTCCACAACCTGGCGCTGGCGGCCGACCTGGGCAACGTGCTCGGCGATACGACCAAGGGCATCGCGGCGATGCCAGCCATGGCCAAGGTCGGCGTCGTGCTGGCCGGGTTCAGCGAGGGACACAAGGTCGACGAGCACGTCGAGCGGGATTTCGCCCGCTTCCTCGAGCTGCGCGGCTCTCTGGTCAACGAAAAGACGGGTCAAATCGACCCGGCACGCCTCGAGCAGCAGGCCCGCATGGGCGAGGCGATCGTCGCCGGTCTCCGCGGGCAGGTAGACCCGCAGAAGCTCCTGATGTTCCAGTCTCAGGGCGGTGGTGCGGCTGCGGCGCTCAGCGACACTGGCCTCATCAACATGATTCCGCTCATCCAGGCGTTCGGCCGGGGCGACAAGGTCGGCACGATGTTGTCGTCGTTCGAGCAGCAGCTCCTGGGCGGCGGCCGGAACGTCACCGAAATCACGGCCCACCACTTCGAGCAGCTCGGCCTGCTCAAGAAGGGTCACTGGAAGCAGGTCAAGGGCGGCGGGATCCAGATGGATTCCGACGCCTGGGTCGACGAGAAGGGCATGCTGAGCGACACCGCCGGGTGGGTCTGGAACCGGCTGATGCCCGCACTCGTGAAGAGCGGCGTCGACGTGCACGACCCCGGCGCGGTCCAGAAAGCCGTATCCGACCTGCACCTGCGCAGCACTGTCAGCCGCATGCTGGTCGAGCTCATCCGCAACGAGCTCCCGTTCACCAAGGACGCAGCCCGAGTCCAGCAGGCGCGCGGCACCGACCAGTATGCTGTGGCCGCAGCCACCGACCCTGACCTGAAGATCCGCGCCTTCACCGAGGCGTGGCAGAACCTGATGAAAGCGCTGGGCGCTCCGCTGGTCACCGGCGGCACAGACCTGCTGCTGAAGTTGGCGGGCGCGGTCAACCGGCTGGCTCAGATGGCGGCAGCTCACCCTCAGCTCGTATTCCAGCTTGAGATGCTGGCCGCTGGGCTCGGCGCGCTCATGGTGCTGGGCGGCGCGATCGGCATCATGACCCTCGCTCTGAACCCGTTCACACGGACATTCTCTGCGCTGCTACGGCTGTTCGTCGGCGGCGAAGGCGCGATGGCGGCCTCCAACATGGGGGCGCTGGCCATGGGCATCAGCCGCCTGTGCGGCACGCTGCTCCGGCTGGGCGGAATCCTCAGCGGTCCGCTGGCCTTCGCCATGGCGATGTCTCCTACGACCATCGACCCCAACGGGACCGAGCGGAAGTCTATCGACGCCCATCGCGCCATGTCGGCCGAGCAGCAGAAGGCCGCTCTCGATCCGACGAAGTGGCATGCCCCGGCCGGGCACGAGACCTGGCTGGATCGGCACTCTGGCCTGAAGGGGTTCCTCGAGCGCAACGGCATCCTGAGCGACGACGCCACAGGCTATGGCGGCCAGTCGCGGACCTCGTTCGCGCCACCGAATGCCGCGCCGTCGTCCGCTCCGCTTGCGGTTCACGTGGTCGGCGGGCAGGTCGCCGTCAGCAATGGACGCGACCTGACACGCGGGGTGACCTCGATGCAGGCGCGTGCCGCCAGCGGGCCAAGCACTGGCGCCACCGGCTTCGACAGCCGCACCTCGCCGCTGCAACCTGGTGCCGGAGGACTCTGATGTCAGGCACGCTTTCCCGCAGCCTCGGCTTGCTTGCCGATGTCGAGTCCCTCCTATCCGGCCCCGCTGTCACCATCGGCGGCGTCGGCCTGACCGGGCTCGAGGTCCCGGCGCGCATGCCCTGGGGTGGCGACCAGCGTGTCGTGGTCCACAAGATGCCCGGTGGCGGGAGAGTGGTCGACAGCCTGGGTCGCGACGACAGAGACATCGAGTGGAGCGGATACTTCACCGGCTCCGACGCCGTGTCGCGCGCCATGCAGCTCGATGCCATCCGTACCGCTGGTGCACAGGTCACCCTGACGTGGAGCACCTTCCGGCGGACCGTAGTCCTCAAGACGTTCGACTGCGATTACGGGTCGTCCGGGTCGCTGCTGCCCTACCGCATCGTCTGTGTCGTTGTCACAGTTGGCCCCTCGACCGCCACGCCGACCCTCCTGTCCTCGGTCGCCAGCGACATCTCCAGCACTCTGGGCCTGTCGTCGCTCGCCCCCGCCGTCACCTCGGCCGCCACCACCGCTCAGGCCGCGCTTCCGGTCGGAGCCGTCCTCACCGGCGGAAGCCCGGCGTTCATCGGCCTGTCGTCTGCGGTCGGTTCGGCATCGACAGCCGCATCGGCCGCCTCGACCGCAGCGGACGCCCAGCTTGCCGGGGTCGCTGCTGCGGGGACCTCGGCCGGGACGACGTTCGGTGGTCTCGGCAACCTGACCATCGCCTCGGCCGCTGCCGACAGCCAGGCCGCCGCGACGCAGGCGAGCGCGTTCCTGGGGCGGGCCGTTCAGAATTTGGCATCTTAAATTGTAGACACGCCGTTTCGGCTATGGAATCGTCTGGTCGCTGTCCACACGACGAGGGGCGGGACCCAACGTGACTGCTGCCAGATATCAAGTCGCCGACGAGCCCACCGGCACCACCGAGTTCCGGGTCAGTCCCGCCTCGGCGCCCCTGCCTATCTTCAACCTTCTGGCCTCGTCGCCCTTCTTGATATTTGGCTTGATTGCGTTGCCCAATCACTTCATCGGCGGCGTGCTTATTCTTTTGATACCCGGCCTCTTCTACTGGTGGGTGTGGAGGAAAAACAGCAGGCTGCGTAGCCCTATGCATTTCTGCGTAGGCAGGAACGGAATTATTATTGGAGACAGCACGATACCGGCGGCTCAGATTCACCGACTCATCCTTCGGAATCATGTTACCGAACAAGAAGTAGCGCCAGAAGTTGGAATGAACCCAACCGTTATCGTCGGCACCCCAGGGGCGGTGCTGCATGCAAGTATCGGATACGGCCTGGCCAACATGGGCGCCAGCGCTGGCCGAGCTTGGCATCAGAAACGAGCAAAGGTGTCCTGGCGCTTGGATGCTGAAGTCTCCGGACGCGCCACGACGCTCGGCTGCGGCATGGACGAGGTAACGGCATACGGCCTGCTTCAAGATGCTACGAACAGGCTCAGGTCGACCGCTGCCTGACGAACCTGCGGTGAAGTGGCCGGGACAACTCAAGCTGTCCGACAGCTTACAGACCGTCCTCATTCGTCGCGCGGCAAAAACGCCTCCAGGGCTCCGTGGCAGGCGAGGACGGCTTCGGAAGAGTTTCGGTAGGCCCACTTCATTATCGGGGCTCAGCGGGCCGTTTGCGGCGGTCCGATTTTGACAGGAGTCCGAATTGGCAAAGCAGGTGGCGGTTTCTGCGGCGGACGGCGACCTGTTCTGGGTCGCCTCACGCGAATATGGGGACGCCACCGCTTGGCTGGCGATTGCGCAGGCGAACGGGCTGACGACGGCGGACCTCCCGGCGGGGCTTACGACGTTGGTGGTGCCGGACTGGTCGGCGAGCTTCTCGGGGTGGGTGCCGTGACAAAGCTTCGAAGGGCTAATACGAGGTCGGGTAATCCCGAAAGAACGTGATTTGCTGCGGGGTTATATGCAATAGTCGCTGGTGTGGGGACACCAAGCTGACAAGGGTTGGCGAAATGAAATTATCAGTTGCATCCATCACCGCTTTAATCTGCTTTGCAGCCGGTGCTAGTTGCGAGGCGCAAGGGCGTCCGCAGGTGGATGTCACTCCACCTGGGCCAGGCCAGAAAGGCACTCTGATTACGCCGGGCACCGGGCAACCGGTCAATGAGACGCATGGAAATGGTGTTACTCATCTCGACTACGACACTCAACCGGCACCAAATAGCCAAGTTCATGTAGTGCAACCTCAAGAAGCCCCGCAGCAGGCTCCCCAACAGGAACCTCAAGCTCCTGAAGAACAGCCTCCTCAATAGAACGATGATAAAGAGGCGTGCAGTTCTAGGCGGTTTGGCTTCGCTAGTTTCAGCACATGCTTTTGGCTCACCATTATCTACCTTTCATATTACGATTCGAAGGGCTGGCACCTTAGCTACTGCTTTGAACTTGAATGATTGTATACCTGGGACTCTATATACACAGGCACCAGGTCCTGAAACCTTTGGCCCAGGATTTTGTGATACTCTAGAACTGCCCTTTCGGAATGAAATAAATCAAATAAGTTGTACTAGGGAAGGCAGCTATGCTGGGACCGTGCTAACTGCTCCGACCTCAGAAGGGATAAAGCTCGGCTGGCGCATATTGCTTAGTGGAACGTCGCAGACCGCAATAGAAATCCATGTTGGAAATGAGCCGAAGAATACACATGGATGTGTGCTCTTAGGAACTACGCCACCTTCTGCATATAACAGGAAGGCTTGCTTTGCAGGAAACAGTCGCGCAGCTCTCGATGCTCTTCGGTATGTCTACGGAAATGACAATGGCCGACCTATTCAAGTAGACATACTATAGTAGATAGCACCCAAACCTATCGAATTGAACCGGCAGCCGATTTATGAACCAACACGTTAATTCTCAGCAGATAGAGATTCAAGCGGGGTATCATGGACGGCTCATCCTGGCCAAATGCCCCTGGCGCCGTCCGCCGCCCCCGTTGGCGCGTCCTGGTCGGCGGTACCCCGCTTGAGGGCTGCGAAAGCGCCGAGATCCACTCCACCGGGCACCGGAAGGCATCGACCATCTCGGCCCGCTTCTCCCTGAACGCCGACCCCTCGGTGCTCTCCACCTGGGCGGATACCCAGCCGCCGGTGAACCTCGAGGTCCAGGCCGCCCTCCTGTCTGATGGCCAAGCCGAAGGGCAGGCGAGCTGGCAGTCGGTGTTCGTGGGCGACGTGTCCGACATCCACATCGACCTGCCGAATGGCTCCGTCGACGTGACCGGCCGCGACTTGGCCGGACGCCTCATCGACGGCAGGACCCGCGAAACGTTCGCCAACCAGAGCAGCTCGGAGATCGCCACGACCGTCGCGGGCCGCTTCGGACTGACGGCCGACGTAGACGCGACCACAGCCAGGGCAGGGAGCTACTACCAGCTCGAGCACGACAAGCTGGTCAACGACGCCTTTTCCAAGACGACCACGTATTGGGACCTGCTGTCGTTCTTGGCCAAGCAGGAGGGCTTCGACCTCTGGGTTGACGGACGTACGCTGCACTTCAAGCAGGCCGTTGACCCACAGACCGCGACGCCGGTTCCGCTGGTGTGGTCGCCCGCCACCGACGCCGTCGCATACCCGAGTGCTCCGGTGGTGGACATCCAGCTCCGGAGGTCGTGCGCCATCGGGAAGGGCGTCAAGGTCATCGTCAAAATCTGGAGCAGCAAGCAGAAGACGGCGACCGAAATCAGCTACCCGCCGAGTGCCGCCAACGACGCACAGGAATACGTATATGTCCGGCCCGGTTGGTCGCCAGAGCGCGCGCTGCAATACGCGCAGTCCGAATATGCGGACATCCTGCGGCATGAGCGCACGGTCGATATCAGCATGCCCGGCGAACTATCCCTGACACCGCGGTCCGTCGTGTCGCTGACGGGAACGGGGACGTCCTTCGACACCTCGTATTTCGTGGACGGACTGAGCCGCGAGTTCTCGCTGGACGCTGGCTTCGTGCAGCACCTGGTGCTCAAGAACCATCCAACGCAGAGCGATGCCGAGGTCGGCTGACCGGCCGCCGAGGTCGGCTGACCGGCCATCGAGGCGTCTGCTTCATTCCGTCGCGCAAAGCCACGGCAGCATGAGCCTGGCGTCCGTTTCCGCTGCCTCGGCATCAACATAGAGGCCCGAGAAGTGCTGGAGCGATGGGTAGTCCACGCCGTTCTCGACAAGAATATGGGTCTCAACGAAGCGAGCGTCGCCCCTGGCACGGGTCTCGATGTCGATCCACCGCCTTCGGTCGGCGCTTTCAATCCTTTTAAGACGCGTCCAACCGCTCATCATGGCCTCCCCTTCCGGTAGCGGTTGCACATCGTGACCGGCCTGAGAAGCTTCCGATCCGGATCATAATCCGCTACCGTGAGGTATCCTCCGATGTCTATGGACGCCCTCCGGAACGCGGCCCGCCGTGATGCCGAGCAAATCGTCGCGTCCATGGCCCAATCCCGCCACGGCATCGTCGAGAGCGTCGACCCGACCCAGGGCGCTGTTCGTGTAATGCTGCAGCCGGAAGGTATCCTGACAGGATGGATGCCAGACTGCTCGTTGGCGCACTACAGCGGCGGCATCGGGTTCGTGATGCCCCTGACGAAAGGCGACCAAGTATCCATCGGCTTCCTGCACGGCGATGCCGACCACCCGCACGTCCTCGGACGGGTGCCGTCGAATGCTGACAAGCCGCCGGTGTCTCCGGTCACTGGGCAGCCGGTGCAGCCTGGCGAGGTCGGCGTGTTCCTGCCGGGCGGCGCGTTCCTGCACGGCATCGGCGGTGTCTGGCACATCAAGGGCGACCTCATCGTCGACGGCAACGTGAGCTCGACGATGAATGTCTCCGACGTCCACGGGTCGCTGGACCGCCTGCGCGGTGCTTACGACAGCCACGACCACCAGCAGAGCGTCGGCACCACGACCCGTCCGGACGCCGAGTAGTCGAGGAGAACCCCCAATGGCGGACTTCGCGCTGCCATGGAGCGGCGACTTGGCGCTTTCGAGCACCGCCGGGCTCGCGCTCGTCGATGGTGCCGCGCTCACCGAGCAGCGGCTAATCCGGCGATTGCTCACGAACCCCGGTGACGACCCTTGGAACCCCGGCTACGGCGCCGGGCTCGGCCGCTTCGTCGGTAGCCCGGTCAACGGGCCCGCCCTCTCGGCGCTCATCAGCGAGCAGGCGCTCCTTGAGGCCACAGTCGCATCCGTAACGTCGGTCACCGTGACGCAGGACCGCCTCGGCACGGTGTCTGCGACCATCGTCTACGTCGACCTCAGCGGAAACCCGCAGAAGGTCCTCGTCTCCACCTGAGGACGTCCGCCATGCAGTTGAACCTGCCGACCCTGCAGTCGATGGTCGGCGGGATGGTCGCGGCTGCCCAGGCGGCGGCGGCGGCGCTGCTCGACCTCACCGTCGGCTCGCCGGGCCGGGCGCTGCTCCAGGCATCGGCCGCACAGTGGAGCGTGCAGCAGAGCAACATTTACCGCGTGCTGTCCGCGAGCCGCCTGTCCACGAGCACCGGTATCGATGTTGACACGTTCATCGGCGACTACGGCTGCCCACCCCGAGAGCCTGCGACCTACGCCACCGGCGCCGTGACCCTGAGCCGCTATGTGGCGTTGGGCTCCGCAACCGTGCTTGTGGGCACCACCGTGCGCACGGCAGACGCATCGCAGACGTACGCAATCGGCGACGACGCGACGAACGCGGCCTTCTCCGCGACCCTCGGGACCGCAGGCGGATACGTGCTGCAAGCGGGAACGGCGTCGGTGACCGTGCCCGTCACGGCGACCGTCGCTGGTTCTGGCGGCAATGTCGTCGAGGGCGCGATTTCGCTGTTCGGGACCGCCATCGCCGGTATCGACGTCGTCAGCAACGGCGCCCCGACGCAAGGAGGCGAACCGGGCGAAACGGATGCCGCGGTTAAGGCGCGGTTCGTGCTGTGGATCGGCTCGCTGGACAAGGCGACGGCGCTGGCAATTGCCGCTGCGGTGGCGAGCGTGCAGGCCGGGCTGACGTATCAGATTCGCGAGAATGTCGCCGAGGATGGCTCGACCAGGCCGGGACATTTTGTCGTCGTCGTAGACGATGGCTCCGGCGCGCCATCCGCTGCGCTGAAGGCATCCGTGTATGCGGCCGTGGACCTGGTGCGCCCATTGTGTTCCACGTTCAGCGTCCAGAGCCCGGCGATCCTCTACGTCGACGTGGCGCTGACCGTCATCGTGTCCTCGGGCACGAAGGCCGCGCTGGTGGGGCCCGTCGAGGCGGCTATCACGGCATATGTTGACACCTTGACGGTGGGCGGCACGCTGAGCCTGACGAGGGTGTCGGCGCTGGCCTATGGCGCCAGCAACACAATTGCCAACGTCACGGGCGTGGCCCTGAACGGCAGGACGTCTGACGTGGTCGCGGGGGCCGGTGTGGTCATCAAGGCCCGCAGCGTCACCGTGAGCTAGCCGCCGAGCATGCCCGGTAGTCGACAATGGCCCGGCACGCCGCTCGGACCGGTTCCCGCATCCGTCTGTGGGCTTCTTCGAGTTCCGCAGCCTTCGCGGCGCGGACGCCGGGGTGCCACCAATCCGGGTCGCCCCCTACGTAGCCCAGCCGGTCGATGACGTCGGCGGCGGCGTACAGGAAGGCAATCGGACCATGGGGACCACCGGTCGCGGCCCAGACTGGCTGCCTGGGCAGGTCCTCGTAGGCGCCGAGCAGTCGAGCCGCGGTGCCCAGGGGGTCGCCATCCTCCTGAAGGTAGGCGGCAGCTATCTCTTCCGGCGTCATATCTCGCTCTAGCTGACGGAGGAGGCGTGCGGATGGAGGCGTCTACCCACCCGTCCCATCGACCCTTCCATACCCTGGTATATGGACACCAGAACGGCCATTTGAGTCTCATTCTTAATTGGCCCGCCGGAGGTTGCGCGAGCCCGTGCTCTTCGCGACCTTCCCCACGGTATTGCCGGACCTCCGGCACGTAGGGGGAAGGCGGTGGCTGGCTTCATCAAGCGGCTCTTCGGGCTGGAAACGCCTGCGGAGGAGTTACAGAGGAAGGGTGCGGATGCGGAGAGGATACTCAAGGCTGCCGGTGTCCAGGTTCCCGACGCCATCGCAGACATCAAGAAGGCCAACGCTGTAACAATGGCACTCGGCGTCCTGCGGCTACCCCGCGACACGGAGCTGGGGAAGATTGACCCTCTCGTATCGGAGTTAGCCTGGGCTGCGGTGATCGCCTACCGGCACACCATGCAGGCTGCCCTATCCACCACACCCGTCGATAGGGTGGAGGCCGCTGGGCGCGATGCGCAAATCTTCGGTGCCCGACGAGCTCTATGCGCTTCCGTGCCGGTGACGGTGACGGCGGACGTGGTTGCGGCAATCGACGGACATCTGGGCCTGCCGCCCATCGACCCAACCCTCGGTCTGGCCGCCGCATCTTAAGGCGGTTTGCATCCCGAAGTGGTTCAAGTGGCTCAAGTGGGTTGATTTCTGACTCCGCGAGAAAAGTGTCAGAGAGACACACCACTGCATCTTTCATAGAACAGTGCCGAAGTAACCCACTTGGGCCACTTGACCCACTGACTGCGGAGGTCGCGCCATGCTCGGGTTCGACCAATCGGCGTGGGCTATCCGCATCCGCCGTGTCCTGCCTCGCGGGTGGTTTGCCGAGCCCGGTTCAACGCCCGTCCTGGACGGCATCCTCGCTGGCCTCGGTTACGCTCACGCCCAGCTCTCCACCTGGATCGCGTTCTCCCGCCTGCAAATCCGCCTGGCGAAGGCGACCGACGACTTTTTGGACGGCATCGCGGCCGACTTCCTCGGCACCCGGATTTACCGCCTAGACGGCGAGACCGACGCGGCATTCCGCCTCCGGATCCGCCGTGAAATCCTACGCTCCAGGGCGACCCGGGCGGCGATGGTCGCGGCGTTGGTCGACCTCACCGGCCAAATCCCGCTCATCGTCGAGCCGGGCAACACCAGCGATTGCGGCGGCTATGACCTCGGCGGCGTCGGGTTCGATGCTGGCGGCGCGTGGGGCGACCCGTCGTTGGCCTTTCAGTGCTTCATCACCGCGTATCGGCCGCATGTCGGCGGTATCGCTGGTGTCGATGGTTTCGATGGCTCGTTGGGCGGCTGGGACGTGGGCGCCGTCGAGTATGTGAGCCCGGACCAAGTCAGCGGCGTCAGTGACACTGACATCTACGCGGTCATCGAAGCCACAAGGCCCGCCGCGACGGTGTGCTGGGTTCGGCTCACCAACGTGCCGCCGACCGGCCAGCAGGTCCTCGATGACTCGTTCATTCTCGACGAAAGCAGCATGACATGACCTTCGTGCCCTTTCAGCCGCATACGGTTCTTCCGGCCGCGTCCCTGAACGCCGCCCTTACGGCTGTCGACGCCGACGCTTTGGCCGCCGGAACCGCAGCGGCCGCCGCCGCGACCGAGGCCGGGACCGCCGAGACGACTGCGACCGCTGCGGAGGCCGAGGCCGCGGCTGCGCTGGCGGCGGCGCAAGCTGCGGGTGGGGGGACCGTCAAGACGGTCAACGGAGTCGGGCCGGACTCTTCCGGCAACGTGACCGTCGCGACCAGCAGCGGGCCGACCCTGAGCCGCCCAGCGTTCTCGTTATTCACGGATAATCTGGCTTACGGCGGCGCACCGGCTTGGTCCGACGACGGAACGGCCTTCGTATGTTCCGGGCCGACCTACAACTCGTCCTCCTCAGCAGCCCCGGTCTATCGCGGCAAGCCGGTCCCTGCCTACGGAAGCAGCGGACTAAGAACGCTGACCGCGCTCGTCGAGCACGACCTGCCCGACGCACCCGGCATCAAGTGCGGCATCGCGCTCAACGACGCCGTCAACGCGAACATGTATTCATCGACCGTGGGCTCGGACAACAGCGGAATTGGCAACGCGACAGCCAGCGGTTACCGACCATCGGGGGCGATCGGCCAAATCGTCAGTGGTCCGCAGTCCTACGGCGCGCAGAACCCTGCAGGCTCCAGGGCGACCTCTGGACAGGTATCCCTGAACGGGTGCTCCAGACTCTGGCTTCGCCTTGTTGACCAGAGTGGCGTCGGCGTCGGTTTCTATTTCAGCCGCAACGGCATCGACTTCGTCCAGAACGGCTTCGCGCGGTATAACATCTACGGATACCTGCCAGCATCGGCTACCTGGGGTGTCTACGTAGATGCTGCGGGACCGGGAAACTACTTCCCGTTCGGCGGCGGCCAGGGCGTCATCAGCGTCCGCGTCGAGAGCCTCGTCGAGAGCTGACACCGCCGCCGTCTCCAGACGGCCTCCGACACCAACCCATCCGACATCGGCCACCCTGGGCGCACGCGCGCCGGGGCGATGCCGCATGCCTATCCGCCAGGAGCGACCTGTGGACAGAGCCATCATCTACCCGGGCCAGATTCCGGCAAGCGCTGACATCCTGTTCCTGCAGCGCGCCGCCATGATATCGGACGGCTACCTCGCTGCAGCGACCGTAGGAACGGGGCCCGTCGTCGATGGCTTAGCCGCGACGCCTGCGGTCGGCAGCCTGGGCGTCGTTGTAGGGCCAGGAAGCATCTTTCAGACGACCATCGTTGACCAGAATTCGTTCAGCAGCCTGGCGGCGGATGCAGACCCGGTCGTCAAGATTGGCGTCAACACGGAATCCACGACCTTCCCGCTGACCGCTCCAACCACGGCTGGCCAGTCGATTTCCTATCTGCTGGAAGCCGCGTTCTTGGAGAGCGACGGCGCCAGCGCGGTAATCCCGTACTACAACAGCGCCAACCCGAGCCAGCCTTTCAGCGGCCCCGGTGGAGCAGGTGGCGCACAGCTCACCAGGCGCTATCAGAGCTGCCAGCTCCAGCTCCGTGCTGGTGTCGCCGCCCCGACCGGCACCCAGGCCACACCGGCCGTCGACGCGGGCTGGGTCGGACTCTGGGTCGTCACCGTTAACTACGGAGAAAGCAGCGTTCAGCCGGGCGACATCGCCGTGTTCCCGGGCGCGCCGTTCGTCGGCCAGAAGCTTCCCGCGCTCAACGCCGCACTTAACGCGCTGACTGGTGAGCTCAACGCCCTCGCGACCAAAGAGGCCGCCGACATCGCAGCCGCCCTCGCGGCGACGGCCGCCGTCCGGCCCGGAACCTCCACGTTCCTGGTCACCGACGACGTGCCCGGTGTGAAGAGCTTCACGGCTCCCTGGGCCGGGGCTTTCCGCATCACCGTGACCGGTGGCGGTGCGGGTGCCGGTGGTAGCACAGGCACGCAAGCCGGTGGCGGCGGCGGGGCCGGTGGCACGGCCATCGGCTATGTCGAACTCACAGCAGGCCAGGTGGTGCCGTACGTTGTTGGCGGGCCCGGCCTGCCTGGCAGCGATGTTGGCGGCGATGGCGGCTACGGCGGTACTTCCAGTTTCGGCACCTACCTCGGAGCATCCGGCGGTGGGCCTGGTCAGGGTGGTCAAACCGGCTCGGCAGGCGGGCAGGGCGGTGCGGGCACGTGCGCCGCGGGCCTCCAGTCGCTCCTGTTGTTCGGCGGCTGCGGCTCGGACGGCTCCCCCGGTGGAACGACGTACGGCGGTCTCGGAGGGGCGGGCTACTGGGGCGGCGGCGCGCGAGGCGGCACTGCGGACGGCCCGCTCGAAGCTGGGCAAACCCCGGGTTCAGGCGGCGGTGGTGGCTACTACACGGAGCACGGCGGCGGATCGGGCGCGCCTGGTCTCGTCGTGGTCGAGGGGTAACGGATCATGAGCCAGACCCTGACCCCGGCTCCGGCCACCCGCGTCTACGCGCACGTCATCGGCGGGAAGGTCGTCGAGACGCTGTCTACGGTCGCCGACATCGTGGACCTCTTCCCGACCAAGCTGACCTGGTACGATGTGACCAATCTGTCGCCGCAGCCGGTCGCAGGATGGACCTTCAGCGGGACCGTGTTCTCGGCACCGGCGGTGGTCGCGCCCTTGGCGCCGAGGCTGACCTCGCTTGAGTTCATGGGGCTGCTGACGGCCGCCGAGCAGGTCGCGATCGCCACGGCCGCGCAGTCGAACGCCAGCGTGCTGGTGTGGCTCCTGAAAATCAGCGGCGCGCTTTACGTCGATTTGGGCGACTCGGCCACGGTCGGCGGCGTGCAAGCGATGGTGGCCGCAGGGCTCCTGACACCGGCTCGGGCAGCGGCGATCTTGGCGAACCAGGTGCCCCCGGCTGTGACGGCGACCAGCGCGACGGCGGCGGCTCCGGCTGCGAACGCGTCCGGCGGTGCATCGTGACCTGCGGTGCATGCGCCGTCGTCCGGCAGCTCGTCTACAACGGGCTGCTGACGCTCGACCTCACGGCGAACTCGCTGCTCTTCGCCGGGAATCCGCGTGAGACCGTCAGCAAGAGGGCAGCCCGCGCGAGAGCTGCAGGTTCCAAGGCAGCCGCTATCTTCTGCGGCGTGCTGACCTTCTTCGGCAAGCGCCTTGGCCAGGACCGCGACCACTGCACGTGGGCGGCGTCCGGCGGCCCGAGCATCGGCGCCGAAATCTGGCATTGGTCGCTCCCGGACACCAGCGACATCGGCAACGGATAGCCTAATTCATCACCATCGGCGCCGAGTGCGCGAGACGAGAGACCTGCGCACATGTCCGGATCCGAGAACAACAGCGGCGCTTCCCCGCCGACGGTGGTCGCACCGACGATGCAGAGTGTGGTATCCGTCCGCACTCCCGGTAGCTGGCAGCTCGACCGAAGCATTGGCATTCCGCTCGTGCTCCTGCTTATCGGTAATTTGGCCACCGGAGTTTGGTATGCATCGAGCGCGAGCAGTGAACTGTCGGACCACGAAAAGCGCCTGAATCACCTCGAAATCACCCTCGACGAGCGCACGAAATCCCGTGACGAGCAGATGCGCGTCCTCACCGACACGCTGTCGGAACTCCGCGAGCGTCTCGCGGCTATCGAGTCCGGCGTGAAGTATTTGACCTCGGAACGAGAAGGTCGCCGGTAAAGACACGGATTCTGCAAAGGCTGTGGACACCGCACGATTTCTCGTCATCTTGCATTGCAGCCTTCTTGCTTTTGTGCAGTGACCTTTGTCACGATGACCTTGAGACGCACGGACTTCCCGCCGCGTGTCTGCCAACTATCCCGGACGAGGTCGCAAAATGAGAAAGCATGCGAGCCCTGTCGCCCAGAGTGCGCCCGTTGCAGCGGCCGTTGACGTTGACGCGCACCGCCACCTGACACTCCGCGCCGAGGCGATGGCCGCAGGGGTATCACCCGCAACCATCCACCGCCGCCGAAAGCTTGCCGCCGCGCAAGCCCCGGTCGCTCCGACGGTCGAAGACCTGGTCGCGCAGGTCGCCGCACTCCGTCTGCTGCTGGAAAATCATGCCGCTCCAGAAGCCGTCGCCGCAAACGATGACGCCGAGCGCCCTGTTGCCGGTGGCCGCATCCCGAGCCCGGCGCCGACCCCCGTCAGCCGCGACCGCAGGCGGTTCGTGCTGACATGCGCTCAGAACAATACCCACGTGCACCCGAGCTTCCTGGCCAGCCTGCGGGTCTACGCTGCTGCCCACGACGCAGAAATCCTCGTGTCGCGGTTCTCCTACAACAAGTCTGCCTGGGCTGCGAAGGTGACCAAGACCGACGAGGACCTGTGGTATGACCCGGAAATCCTCGACTACGTGTGCGACGAGAGCCTCGAGCTGGCACCTGGCCTGGTGTGGTGCGGCGAGCTCGATATCCTGCCGACGGCGACCGACCCACTTTCCGGTCTCGACAGTTACACGCGTTCAGCGTCCGCGATAGTCCCGCACGCAAAAGTTGCTATGCGGTCGATGGCGACGATGAAGCGCGAGGCGTCCCGCTTCCTCTATACGACGGGAACCGTCACGCAACGGAATTATGTCGAGAGGAAAGCCGGGCAGAAGGCCAGCTTCCATCACGTATTCGGCGCGCTGGTTGTCGAGGTCGATGTGGACGGCACCTGGTTCGTGCGCCAGTTGCTCGCGGACGACGCGGGATGCTTTCACGACCTGGAGCACCTCTACACGCCGACCGGCGTCACATGTGCCCGCGTGGAGGCGGTGACCTGGGGAGATTTCCACCAGGAGAAGTCAGACGCTTTGGTTGAAAGCGCCTGCTTCGGCGGTCCTGGTTCGATACTTGAGTCCCTGCGGCCGCGCGAGCAGCACGTGCATGACCTCGCGGACTTCACCGCTCGGAATCATCACAACCGGAACGACCCTTACTTCAACGCCGTCATGCACGCCAGCGGTCGAGACCGGGTAGAGGCCGACCTGGCCGGGTGCGCCGCGAAGTTGGATCGGATCCACCGCGACTGGTGTCAGACCGTCGTCGTCGAGAGCAACCATGACCAAGCTTTCAGGCGCTGGCTTGCCGAGGCCGACGGTCATCGGGATGCGCCGAATGCGCGCTACTGGCACTATTGGAATTTTCGCATGTTCGCGGCCATCGAACGTAGCGAAGACCTCTACGTGTTCGAGGCGGCCGTGCGCGACAAGCTGTCGGACACGGCCAAGGGCGCCCGCTTCCTGCGGGAGGACGACTCCTGGGTGGTGTGTGCCGAACAGGGCGGTGGCATCCAATGCGGGTTGCATGGACACCGCGGCCCCAACGGTTCTCGAGGGTCGCCGAAGTCATTCCGCCAGCTCGGTGTCCGGGCGAATACCGCCCATACGCACAGCGCCGGTATCACCGACGGCATCTATACGGCGGGCGTCAGCGGTGCGCTCGACATGGGTTATAACGCGGGCCCGTCGAGCTGGTCGCACAGCCACATCGTGACCTACCCGTCCGGCAAGAGGGCCATTGTCACTCAGCGGGGTCCGCGCTGGAGGGGTGCCCCGGTCGGCCAGGTCGCGGCTCTCAGGAGGGCTGCATGATGGCGGCCTACCTGAAACCGGCGATCGACCACGACAAAATCTGGCGACTCCATCGTCAGGGGCTCTCGTCGACGGTCATTGCCGAGCGTCTTGGCTGCTCCCGGAAAACGGTCACCACCGTGGTAGCAGCGCGTCGCGAAGTCGAGGCCGCCGCGTCCGACGGGAGGAGCTCAGCATGAACCGCGGTCTCTGCCTCGTCCTGGCCTCCCCCTCCGGCGGCGGCAAGTCGACGATGATGGCACGGCTGCTCGACGTCGAACCCGGGATTCGACAATCGGTGAGCGTGACCACCCGCGCTCCCCGGCCGGGCGAGGTGGACGGCGTCCACTACTACTTCTGCCCTCAGGACGAGTTCGACTTCCTGGTCCGGTCAGGCAGCATGCTCGAGCACGCCACTGTCTTCGGACGGAGCTACGGCATCCCGCGTGCTCCGGTGGAAGCCGCATTGGATGCCGGAACCGACGTGGTCTTCGTTATCGACTGGCAGGGTCATCGGCGGCTCCAAGAAATGCTCCCCGGCGACGTGGTCGGCGTGTTCCTCGTGCCGCCATCGGTAGAGGAGCTCCGGGCCCGCATGGAACGCCGGGGCGACGCCGCTGCCGATGTCGAGGCCCGCATGGCCGAGGCTGAGGCGGAGATGTCGCACCGCGGCGAGTTCGACCACGAGGTCGAGAACAACGACATCGACCAGGCGGTCGACCAGGTGCTTGGCCTCCTGGAAGCGGCGCGGTCCGCACGAAAGCCGGGGCCGAAACCTCGGTAGCCACCGACACAATGCGACCCGTGACCACCCGGACCCCGCCCACAAGGCGGGGTTCTCTATTTCAGGAGGCCGCCATGGCTTCGAAAATCGACGTAGCCGCAGGTGTCAGCGAGCGCGTCAAAATCAGCCTGCACCTCGAATCCTACGGCGCCGACGTCAGCGTCGAGCTCGGGACCGCCGACGCCCGGATTTTTGCCGCCCGTCTGCTCGCCGCCGCCGACGACGCGGACCGCCCCAGGTCGCTCGCCGACCTGATCCGCGAGCTGCGCTGACCCCAGCCACCCTCAATCGACGACGGATACCAGGCTGCCTTCGGGCGGCCTTTTTTTATTGGAGGCGCACGTGAGCCGCTTCGAGACCTGCCTCGCATTTACCTGGCTTCCGCAGAACGATGGCCAGCCGCTTCACACGACGCCGGGCGACCGCGGCGGGGCGACCGCCTGGGGAGTCACCCTGTCGTCCTACGCCTCCTGGCGCAGCGACCACGGCATCCGGCCGACCACCGAGTCCGACCTAGGCGCCGCGTCCAAGGACGAGCTCGCGGGCCTGATCCGGTCTCGCTACTGGAATGCGGTCCAGGCCGACCACCTGCCGTTGGGCGTCGACCTCCTGTGCTTCGACTTCGGCTATGTCAGCGGGCCTGGCACCAGCGCCAGGCTGCTGCAGGAGGTCGTCGGCGGCCTGCGCATCGACGGACAACTTGGCCCTGTGACCCTGGCCGCCGTGGCCCGCGCCGACCGGATGGACCTCATCCGGCGGCTCGGCGCGGGACATGAGGCGTACTACGAAGGCCTGACCTCTGAGCGCCAGTTCCTGAACGGCTGGACGACCCGGAACAACGCGCGGCTGGCGCTCGCCTTGGCGACCCCGGCGGCCGCATCGGCACCGGCGCCCGTCACCGCTCCGGCGCACCTCGGGCTGCTGGCGTCTTGGGCTCAGGAGGTCCGCCATGCGGTGGGTGCCTGACCTTCACCGGCGCTGGCATTGGCGGTGCCGACCGGGTGCGGTGGCGATCGTCGTCGGCCAGCTCACTCAGAAGTCCACCATCGTCGCGATCATCAACGCGGTCGCTCTGCTCATCGGGTGGCATGCCGACCCCGGTCGCGTCGATGCGCTCGGCACCGTGCTGGCGCTGGTCGACACGGTGGTCCTAGCCCTCGTCCAAGAAGGCGCTCCACCGCCACCGCCGCCGCCTGCCGATGGGTGCCCGTCGTGAGACGGACCGTCCGCGTGCTGGCTGACATCGCCGTGTCAGCCGTCCTCGCTCTCGCCGCGGCGATCGCTGCGTTTATCCTCGTCGGAGGCACACCATGACTGCGGTCTTCGCCCTCTTTGCGACCCATTGGCGGGCCGCCGTCTTCGCGGGCGCCGTCGCCCTCATCGGCGCCCTGGGCCTGACGGTCCGGCACTACCACGCCGAGGTCACGGTCGCTCGCGCCGAGGCGTCCGCCGCAAAGGCCGAAACCGTCGCTGTCCGGCAGGACGCAATCAACAACCAGTTGGCTTTGGAGCAGAGCGCGGCCGACGCCGCGGCGCGCGCATCCAGGGACGACGAAATGATGGAGGCCATCAATGCCACGAAACCCAGCGCTGCATGCGCTCGCTCCGATGCTATGCGCGCTTTGCTTAACGGCGTGCGCCAACCAGCCGGTGGCGGTGCAGCATCTCGCGGTGCCCGGAAGCCTGCTCACGTGCCCCGCTGAACCACGGGCGCCGTCACCAGCGTCGGCCACCGATGCGCAGGTTGCTGGGTGGATCGTGAG
Source organism: Lichenicola sp. (assembly GCA_965198655.1). GTDB lineage: Bacteria > Pseudomonadota > Alphaproteobacteria > Acetobacterales > Acetobacteraceae > Lichenicola. The sequence continues at coordinate 1,598,120 of OZ240668.1, forward strand.
CCTACGGTCGGCGGGTGCGGACTGCCGACAGAAGCTGGGGGCCGTTGCGGGAGTCCTGGCGGGGCGGTGACTGGTCATCGAAAGCGGTGCGCTTTGCATCGCGGACTGCTACGCTGAGGTCTGCACACTCCGTCCGGGGTCGCGCAGGCCGGGAAGCCATGAAGGGGCCGGGAGCTGGGGAAACCCGGTTCCCGGCCCCTTCTGATTCCCGACTAGCTTCTCCATCCCGGAGAGAATGGGGACACCAAATTGCTTATCCGCAGGTTCGATGGATCGGTGCCATGAAGTGTTTCGATCCCGTGGTTCAGAAGCCTGCTATGCAGACGCTCCCCGAACTGATGAGCACGGTTAGCCTCCCGCGATACGGTCAGTGTGAAACGTGACCTTCCGTTGACAAGAAAGCCCCTCGCTCTAGCGAACGCTACGGCACATTCTACATGAGGATATCTCAAGGCTCCTTCCGCTGTTTTCATCCTGATAGCGCTGTCCAACCGGACAAGGATTGCCTGCGGCAGAAGATATTGGTTCTTGTCACTGATGAGCAGCAGTATCCCGGATGCGTCTGGAAGATTGAAAATCTCCTTCGTTTCTCTGATTTGCCTGTTAGCCTGCTCGACCTTGTCACGAATGATTTCGACGTCGTCCAGAAGAATATGACCCAATCTCGCCTTTTCGTCTTCCGACAGATTATCAACCTTCACCCCTAGCGTTCGCGGGTCGGGGCCGTACTTGGCTATCATCTCATGGTGGAAGCTATGGAAGTCCTTCTTCCTCATACATTGATAGCTCAGTATCTCCTTCTGCTCCACGATGACTGTGCGGCCTTCGACGAAGCAGTCTCCCCGCTTCTTCAGGCTGTGCCTCCGCCGCATGATTTTGTCGATGTTCTCATAGCCCGTCATACTACTTAGAGTAGACATGGCTTGAAGACTCAGGGGTGGTAGTTGCTTTGTCATCGGCGCCGCCTCAGCCCGCCTCGATCATGTCCAGAGCTCCCGCCAGAAGCTCGCCCATCGTCACGCCGCGGGTATCCCGTGCCGCTCGCAGGCGTTCCGCGACTTCGGCAGGTATCTCGACAGCGACCATCTGCGCCGCAGCCCGACGTCGCCTAGTGCGGTCAGCAGCGGATAGGATACCGGGGCCGAGGCGCGGACGGCCTGGGCCTCGGCGGATTGGCGGAGGAGGTGGCGGCTCGTCGACCATGGCGGCGGCGAGGAGGTCGGCGGGAAGCCGGTCGACGTGGCGCGCCAGAATCTTGCGGACTGACGTGGCCTGCCCAAGCGTGAGGACATCTTTCGTGGCCTGATGTCGAACGAAGCAGGTGTCGGCGCCGAGGTCTCCTGCCGCCGCGAGAACACGCAGGCACTGGCGGACAGCCTCGATCGCCGCCGGAGTAATCGAGGTCATGCCGCCCTCCTGCTGAACGCGAGGAACCCGTCGAGCGCGTCCGCCAGAGACACCCGAGGCGCAGGCGGCGGGGGAGACGGCGGTGGCAGAGCAGTGCACACGAGCTCGTCAGAGAGCTGCCGGGCATAGCGCGCGACGAGGACGCGGCCCTCAGCGAGCTCGCGGTCGTCCAGTTTCTCGAGGGCGGCGAGCTGGTGGCCACGGCGGGAGTTCGATGCCGAGAAACCCTTGCGGTTGCGGAGGTCGGCGTGGTCGGGGTCGAGGCGTGCCAGGGTTCGCAGGGCTTCAAGGGCGGCATCGTGGGCAGAGGTAGTCATCGTCCGGGTCTCCAGGTGGCCGGGAAGGGGCCGTTGAAGACCAGGATGACGGGGTGGCTGGCGGAAAGCCAGGATTTCGTGACGCGAAACTTATTTGCCGAATGGCAAGCTAGAGGGGCATCTCCCGGTCTGTCTCCAGCCAATACCAGGCCAGTGTCGCCGCGGCACCGACTGCAAGCCGCGCATGACGCGGGCTAAGCCCTTTCGCTTTGCCTTCTTGCCCGTGCCCGGTTCCGTAGAAACCACGGAGTTCGGCGATGCCGTGGACGAGCGATGCCAAGTTGCTCAGCATCCGCTTGATTGTAGCTGCGCCTTTGGCGGCATCAGGGACATCGTCCGGCACCTGCTTGAGTGCCTTGAAGACCGCTTTTCCGAGTTCCAATACATCGGCACCCCGCTCCGGAGGCGAGCCACGACGCTCCAGGATCGTCTTCGCCACCGTTTCGACCATCTCCTTGGCGCTGCCGATGGCCTGCCTCGGGTCCGTGTCGATGGAGCTTTCAATGCGCCGTATGTGCTCGCCAAGGTGGGCGAGGTCGAGCTGCTCGGCGAGCGCCTTAGTGTCCGCGAGGCGAGCCGCTATGGACAGGGACCGGAAGGCGCCGTCCTTCCAGATGAAGCCGCACTTCTTCATCTCGCCGATGAAGCGCACCAGTGGGTGTTCTGGCGACGGGAGAGGGTTGGACCACGCCGGGGTCATGGCGGCTCGAGCCGCGTCAACCCGCCTCTCGACTTCGGTCAGGATGAGGGTCGCTACTGATACGAACTTCTGCGCGTCCCGAGGCTTCGAGAAGTCGAGACCGTTATAGTAGGCCGCAACGAGTGTCCGACGCTGTCCGCCCTCGAAACTTGGATCGGGGACCTCTTCGATGCCGACTTCTTCGAACTCGTCCCGGATTTCCTTGAGGGTCCAGGCCGACAGGTGGTCGGAGAGCAGGTTGCGTGCCCGCTTCGAGATGATGTCCCCTGCCATGGATGCACCCGAAGCTCCGCTAGGTCGCCTGGACCGGCTCCGGGGCTACCGCTTCCGAGCCGAAGACGGCCGACCGGTCGCCGCGTTGACGTTCGTGTCCGTAGGCATGTCAGGCGACGTGTAGATCAGGTCGCCGCGCTCCTGGACGTAGCGGAGAGGTATCTTCGGGTTGTTGATGTCCTTCTGCTTCTCGTTCCACCTCCGCAGGTACTGGTCGAGCCAGTCCGCCATGTGTTCCGGTGTCAGGCGCCATATCTGCCGGAGCTCTATCCCCTCGTAGGTGGCGAATATCCAGGGCACCTTCCGGTACTTCTCGATGATCGTCGGGTTGAGGTGGTGGTGGGTCGAGAACTGGTTCGTCTTCAGGACATTGACCGTCTTGAGCTCCAGCTCCTGGCCCGTCTCCCTGTCGACCGCGTCGTTGCCCTCGCGCGACTTCAGGAGCTCGACGTCCAGGACCAGGGCAAGCTGGAGAAGCTTGCCACCGTTGTCCTGGAAGATGTCATCGACGCCGTGGCGGGCGGCAAGCGACTGATACTGCTGGATGTAGGGGAACAATTCGCGCAGGCGCGCGAGATCCGGATGCGACGGCATGCGTTCCTCTGGCAGGCGACTCGGGGTGATGCGATACCCTCTCCAGTCAGGTGATCACCCGCGATCGGCGGCTGCAAGGAGACTCTCGGTGCCCGTTCTTCCCGCGATGCTTACCCCACCGAGCTACCTGACCCGCCAGGGCGCCGCCTACGTCGGGGACAGCATGGACCTCCTGGACAGCCTGCCGGAGGGGAGCGTCAACCTCGTCGTGACCTCGCCGCCATTCGCCCTGCTGCGAGAGAAGACCTACGGCAACCGCGCCCAAGACCTCTACGTGGACTGGCTGCTCGGCTTCGCCGCCAAGGTGCGCCGGGTGCTGGCGGATGACGGCAGCTTCGTGGTGGACATGGGCGGCGCCTACCAGCGGGGCGTGCCGTCGCGCTCACTCTACCAGTTCAGGTTCCTAGTCAGGGCCGTCGACGAGGTGGGCCTCTTCCTCGCGGAGGACGTCTACTGGAACAACCCAGCCAAGCTGCCCTCGCCAATCGAGTGGGTGAACAAGCGCAAGCTGCGCATGAAGGACTCGGTCAACAACATCTGGTGGTTCGGGAAGACCGAGTGGCCGAAGGCTGACATCACCAAGGTCCTGGCACCATATTCGGCCAGGATGCACAAGCTGTTCGAGGATCCGGACAAGTTCTACTCGCCAAAGAAGCGCCCTTCCGGGCATGACATCGGCAGGGGCTTCGCCAAGGACAACGGGGGCGCCATTCCCTCTAACCTCATCTCGGTCCCTAACACCGAGAGCAACGGCTTCTACGCCGCGTGCTGCAAGCTGGTCGGCACGCCCGCCCATCCGGCTCGGTTCCCGGTCGACATCCCGCGGCACTTCATCAGGATGTGCACCGATCCCGGGGATGTCGTCCTGGACATCTTCGCGGGTAGCAACACTACCGGCCAGGTAGCGGAAGCCGAGGGACGGCGGTGGCTGGCCTTCGAGCAGGACCCGACCTACGTGGCCGCCAGCGCCTTCAGGTTCCTTGGCAAGAATGCCGCTAAGGCCGAGGTCACCGGGCTCTACGAGACCTTGTCGACTGGCCGGAAGGGCGTCCAGATGGTGGGCGCAGATGTGCAGCCGAGCCTTCTGGACGTGGCATAGAGTCCAGAAGGCCATCCGCCAGTTCCGGAGACGACATGTACGCGCCATACAGGAAGCCATGGCTGGGCGACCGCTGGATTGAGACGGGCCTCCTCGTCCTAGGCGAGAGCCACTACTCCAACGAGAACCCTGAGGACCCGGAGATGACTCGGAAAGTCGTTTCCGATGTCGCTGCAGGTCGCCGCAAGCTGCGATTCTTCACGGCCGTGGAGCGGGTCATCACAGGCTGCGCGGCCGGTGAGACAAGACCCCCCACTTTCTGGCCCAATGTGGCGTTCGCGAACTTCTGCCCAGGTGCCGTCGCCGACCGTAGCCAAGCGGTCACCCCAGAGATGATGGACCGCGGCATCCGGGCCTTCCCGGGCATGCTCGGCGCCCTGCGTCCGCGGCGCGTCCTCTTCGTCACGAAGCGGTGCTGGAAGGCCGCCGAGCGCTTCGAGGGAGTGACATGGATCGAAGCGGAGCCGCTGCTGCATGAAGGACACGGCGAGGATGTAGGCTTCTTCGGACTCGCGGATTTTCAGCCTGGCGCCTTGGCGATGAGCATCCAGCACCCCGCAACCCCGGGATGGGACCTGGGCCGGTGGCACGCGCTCGTCAGGGACTTTCTGGCCCGCCCATTGGTGCAAGCGTAAGGGCGGCCCATGCCGCAGGTGTGGGGGATTATGTGGGGACGGCACCTGCACGAGAGGGCATGAACCGCGTCTACCGCGCTTCCTGCGTCAACAACTTCAACATCTTATGCGCTGCGGAGGCGGGGAGGGCGGTTTGCTAAACCGTTGTACACTGTAAAGGTGTACCGTGGGTTCGAATCCCATCCCCTCCGCCAAAGCATCTAAATAAGTTCAGCAATTGCAATAGCTTAGCAGGCTGATCAAGCTGACGCGTCGGCTGTTTCCACAATTTGTTTCACAAAGCGACGCCGGCTGCTTCAACGTGACCTTTTGCAATGGCTTGCTGTGTCCCGGTTTACGTTCAACTATGCGTGAGGCTATCGCCGGTTCAGCGTAAGGTTTGTTGAGACTGCCTGCTGTGGGTAGGCGACTCATATTTATGAATGGTTCATCGGTTTAGCTGCTCAGTAGGCGCCCTGCACTGATAGGCTGCGTAACGGGCCAGCACATAGGCAGTCTGTCGGCTCAAACGGTTTTACGGTGTCCTCTAAACGTGTATGATATCCCGATGAGCAAGGGTAAAACCGCTTGATCCAAGCCGTTCCGGCTGTCGAGGCCGCTCAGCTCTATAATGAGACACTGCACCTCCCAATGGGTGATGAGCAGAGGCTGCCACAAATCTTGTGGCGGTTGCAGGCGCTGGTGCGTCGCCTACCACATGATCCAGTTGTAAAGGTAGCTCTTTTACAAGCTCTGGTGTCATCAGGGCGTCCTTCCGAAGCTAACACTTTAGCAGAGGAAATTTGGGCATATCGCAACGTCTTGGTTGAAGGACCACTGACCGCTTATACACGACTGCTTTGGTTTTTAGGAAAGTTTGATCTTGTTCAAAAGCTAAATAACGGTAGCGTTGAGGACGCACGTCTTGCTTTGGCAATTGGCGACGTTGCATCCCTTCGTCTACTATCTGATGGGACAGAGTCAAGCAGTCGAGGGGCGTTTAGCCAATTTCTTAAGCGCCTTGAAGAAGTCAAAATGACTGAACACCTAGCCCAGCATCAAGAGATAGTTCGTAGTGTTATCGGGACAAGGCAGCTTTATACGCATTTCCTTATTCATCCTAAAGATGAACAGTCAGCCGCATCCGCTGCGCAATGCTTTTACATGATCGACGATTTCGAAGCTCGAAGCCATTTAAGCGACGACCTCTACACAAATCTTCAAGCTTATTATAAGCGTGTTGGTCTTGAGGATATCGATTTTTGGGACGTGTTAACTCCGATGTTCTTCGATTATCGAGCACTAGAACCAAAGATAGATCCCATAGCGGGGTTAGTAGCATTAAGTGGATCCTGTTTCCCACGCTAAAGCTTTACTTTTGCAAGCGCTGGATGAAAACGGTCGTAGAACTGTCGGATCCCGTTGCTATTTCCTTGCTTTCAAAGCGTGCGCAGACGTGGCAGTCCATAATGGCCTAGTATTGACTTTAACCGGAGCGGATCATGGTTTAGTTAAAGCAAAAATGAAAACGCTAAAACATTCTCACTACCACCGCATCGGCTCTACTCGATTAACAGACCTTCATAAGCTTCGGAAATGGGCTGATTATCAACACCACATACCTTTTACTATACGAGTAGCTGAAGATGCCGTTGAAAGGCTTACTGAGCTGATCAGGCTTCTCGAAGAGGCAGCAGGTGATCTAAGAACTTGTTAAGTTCAGGTCTGTGATTTGAAGCAAGTGCCGCTTCAGCGTCGGGTTTGCCCGGATTGCCCACTGCGGGTAGGTTAGCATCTACTTCCGCGAAAGACATTGAGGCTTATGTGCCTGACGATCGGTTTAAACAGCCTGGCTTCAGGTGCCCGCATTGTGGAAATGCAGCACAACAGAACTGGCGTAATTTATCTGCTACGGTCATTGATCCAAGCCGAGTGCCTACTCCCTGGCTTCCGCAGCTTCATACCCCACCAAATATGATCGGCACAGCAGAAAGCCCCGCGCCTCCCACTGATACTAAGGCTCGTGCCATTAAGCTTGGGCAGGGGAGGCGGGGGACGTTTGACTACCAAGCTGTCGAGAATTTGACACTATCTCAATGCTACACCTGCCGTGAGGTGACAGTATGGGTTGCAGACGACATCGTTGTGCCACGTATCGAAGTTGGCAAGACACCTCACCCAGATCTTCCTGAAGTTTGCAAAGCTGACTTCGTAGAAGCCTGCGCCGTAGCTGAAGCCTCGCCTCGCGCGGCAGCGGCTCTTTTGCGAGCTTGCATGGAAAAACTACTTGGCGAGATAACAGGGAAGACAACGCCCGACGAGGCCATCAGACATCTATTGTTAAAAGGTCTGGATGCCAGCGTTCAACAGGCTATGGATGTTCTCAGGGTTACAGGCAACAAAGCTCTTCATGGATATGAAATTGCAGAAGATGAAATTACTGCGGCTCCAACTGAGGCTCTTATAGGTTTATTAAACATTGTTGTAGAAGACCGCATTACAAAGCCGGCTAAACTAGAGGCGCTTTATCTAACCTTACCAGAAGTCGAACGGGCGAAGATCGCAAAGCGAAACGCCAAAGTTTTACCAACTTAGGCGGATCGGCACGTCGCAACGCCACCCGGTCAGGCCGCCGCACCATCGCCGAAGCTTCCCACCCAGCACGCCGCCAACACCTCATCCACTTCCGCCATCGTCGCCCCGATCCCCAGCGCCCGCAGGCTCGTCACCCCGTGCTCGCGTATCCCGCACGGCACGATCCCGTCGAAATGCCCCAGCACCGGATCGACGTTGAGCGACACCCCGTGCCAGCTCACCCAACGCGTCATCCGTACCCCAAGCGCCGCGATTTTCGCCTCGTGACCTGTCGACGCGTCCGTGACCCACACCCCCACGCGCCCGTCGCGCCGCCCCGCCGCCACTCCCAGCCGCGCGAGGGCTGTGATCAGCCACCCTTCCAACCCGGACACGAACGCCCGCACGTCCCGTGCCGGCACCGGCCCGTGCGCCCGGTGCAGGTCCAGCATCACGTAGCCGACCCGCTGTCCCGGTCCGTGATACGTCCACTGCCCGCCGCGCCCGGCCTCGAAGGTCGGGAAGCCGAGCGGGTTGAACAGGTCCTCAGCCCGCGCCGAGGTGCCGGCGGTGAAGCATGGCGGATGCTCCAGCAGCCACACCTGTTCCGGCGTTGCCCCGTCGCGGATTCCCGCCACCGCGTGCCGCATCCGCGCCATCGCATCCGGATACGCGACCGGCGCGGCACTTCGTGTCCAGACCGGCCCTGGGATGATTGCCGTGCTCGCGTCCATCGTTTATACGGCCCCCGTCGTCCTCGGTTATCGTCTTCCGATCCGGGGTTGTCACGGTGCGGTCGTGGCGGAATGGTAGACGCGCAAGCTTGAGGTGCTTGTGGGGGAAACCCCGTGGAAGTTCGAGTCTTCTCGACCGCACCACCTCGCCCCTGATACCGGAGCTCCCCATGCCGGCCCCGCCGCAACCCCGGATTGCGGCTCCGCCCGCCGCATGGCACCTTTCCCGCCGTAACGATGCCGGCAATCGGCAGGGCGTTCCAGACGGGAGTAGACCAGCGTGATCAAGCCGCTACGAAAGGCAGTCCTCCCGGTCGCGGGCCTGGGCACGCGCTTCCTCCCGGCCACCAAGGCGATGGCCAAGGAGATGCTGCCGGTCGTGGACAGGCCGCTGATCCAGTACTCGATCGACGAGGCTCGCGCCGCCGGCATCGAGCAGTTCTGCCTCATCACCGGCCGCGGCAAGACCGCCCTGGTCGAGTATTTCGACCGTGCCTATGAGCTCGAGGCCACGCTCAAGGAGCGCAACAAGCCGGAGGCGATGGCCGCATTGCGCGAGTCCAGCATGCTGCCCGGCACCATGCTGTCGGTGCGCCAGCAGGAGCCGCTCGGCCTCGGCCACGCGATCTGGTGCGCGCGCGCCTTCATCGGCGACGACCCGTTCGCGATCCTGCTCCCCGACGACATCGTGCTGTCCAAGACCCCCTGCCTGAAGCAGCTCGCCGACGCCTACCACCAGACCGGCGGCAGCGTGGTCGCGGTGTCCGAGGTGCCGCGCGAGCACACCAACCGCTACGGCATCCTCAAGATCGGATCCGATGACGGCCGCCTGGTCGAGGTGACCGGCCTGGTCGAGAAGCCGGATCCGAAGGACGCGCCGTCCAACCTGTCCATCATCGGCCGCTACGTGCTCACCCCCGACGTCATGACGCACCTGAACAAGCTGGAGCGCGGCGCCGGCAACGAGGTGCAGCTCACCGACGCCATGGCCAAGATGATCGGCCACCACCCGTTCCACGGCCTGCGCTACGAGGGCCGCCGCTTCGACTGCGGCGACAAGGCGGGCTTCCTGGAGGCGCAGATCGCCTTCGCGCTGGAGCGGCCGGACCTGGGGCCGGCGGTGCGCGAGTTCCTCAAGACCTATGTCGGAGCGCTCTGATGGCCTTCACCCACGCGTTCGCGCCGACCAGCCTGCGCGAGTACGACATACGCGGCATCGTCGGCCAGACCCTGCACCCGGCGGACGCGTTCGCGATCGGCCGCACCTTCGGCAGCATCGTGTCGCGTCACGACGGCAAGACCGTGGCGGTGGGCTATGACGGCCGCCTGTCCTCGCCAGAGCTGGAGGCGGCCCTTGTCGAGGGCCTCAAGGCGTCCGGCATGGAGGTGCTGCGCGTCGGCTGCGGCCCGACGCCGATGCTGTACTACGCCGCCACCACGCTGGAGACGGATGGCTGCATCATGGTCACCGGCAGCCACAACCCGCCGAACTACAACGGCTTCAAGATGATGCTGGGGCGCAAGCCGTTCTTCGGCGCGCAGATCCAGCAGTTGGGCGCCTTGTCTGCCGCCGGCGACGTGGTGGACGAGGCTGCCGGCTCCGACCGCACGGTGGACGTCAGCCACGATTACGTCGCCCGCCTGATTTCCGACTGGGACGGCGGCGACCGACTCCTCAAGGTGGTCTGGGACAACGGCAACAGCTCCGCCGGCGAGATCCTGGCCCGTCTGGTCCGCTCGCTGCCCGGCGAGCACACGGTGCTGAACGGCGCCATCGACGGCAACTTCCCGGCCCATCATCCTGACCCGACGGTGGCGAAGAACCTGGAGCAGTTGATCGCCGCGGTGGCCGAGAAGGGGGCCGACATCGGCATCGCCTTCGACGGCGACGCCGACCGCATCGGCGTGGTGGATGACAAGGGACAGATCCTGTGGGGCGACCAGCTCCTGGTGGTGCTGGCCCGCGACGTGCTGAAGTCCCGCCCGGGCGCCACCATCATTGCCGACGTCAAGGCGAGCCAGGTGCTGTTCGACGAGGTGCAGCGCGCCGGCGGCACGCCGCTGATGTGGAAGACCGGCCACTCGCTGATCAAGGCCAAGATGGCCGAGACCGGCTCGCCGCTCGCCGGCGAGATGTCCGGCCACGTGTTCTTCGCCGACAAGTGGTACGGCTTCGACGATGCCCTCTACGCCGCCGTCCGCGTGCTCGGCATCGTGGCCCGCATGGACCAATCGTTCTCGACCGTGAAGGAGGCGTTGCCGCACGCCGTCAGCACGCCGGAGCTGCGCTTCGACTGCGATGACACGCGCAAGTTCGAGGTGATCGGCGAGGTCGCCGCCCGCCTTAAGCAGGCCGGCACGGAGGTGTCCGCGATCGACGGCGTCCGCGTCCGCACCCCTGACGGCTGGTGGCTGCTCCGCGCCTCCAACACCCAGGCCGTCCTGGTCGCCCGTGCCGAGGGGCTGACCACCGATGGCCTGGAGCGCCTCAAGGCCGACCTGGTGCACCACCTCGAAGCCTCCGGCCTGGCGGCTCCCGACTTCTCCGGCGAGAACGCCGGCCACTGACCGATCCGTCCCGACCCCGACACGATCGGCGAGGCTCCTTCCTCCCCGCCGGTCGTGGCCGGGACTCAGTTCCTCGACTCGCCGGCTTCGACGCCGCTGATGCGGATCGTTCCGTTCAGCTTCGAGGCCACCGCCGCCGACATCGTGCACCCGAGCGCATCCCGGCCAACATCCATGCGGCCGACGAGGCGCTCCCTCCACCCATCGTGATCAGGCTTGACCTCTTTCGATCCGACAGGAGTGGAACTGCTGGCGCGGAGGGCCTCGCTTGGCATCGATGCGACCATCCGGACGGCGTTCATGTCGAGCGCGTCCCATCGATATCCAGCCGACCGACGAGGCGCCTCCTCGTCCTCCCGTCGTGACCGGAACCGAACTCCTCGACCCGCCGGACTCCGCGCTGCTGATGCGGATCTCCTCGCCAGGCTTTGAGGCCGCCGCTCCCGACATCGTCCACCCCGAACGCGTTCCTCCCGACATCTGGGCTGCCTGCGCCGCCCAGCGGCAAGCGGTCTTTCCCCCGCGATCAATCTCTGTTTGGCTCCTCCATGACGTCCACGTCGCCTGCGAGGGCCTGGTATTCGACCGCGACGGCCGCCTTTATCGTCCCAGCGTCACCCAGCATGGACTGGCCGAGATCGAGTGGGCCGTCGACGCCGTCCGCACCGCCGTAGGGGATGGCACCGCCCCCGTGCACGATCTTCCCTTGGTCCTGGGCAAGAAGCGCGGCGCGATGAACTACGGCCATTGGCTGATGGAGATGCTGCCGATGCTGCATCTCGTGCTGGCCCGGCTAACTGACCCGACGATCGGCGTCCTGCTGCACGACGTGACCGATCCGCGCCTGGGCGAGGTGATCCAGACCTGCCTGTCCCGTCTCGACATCGCTCCCGCCCGGGTCCGCATCTCCGACCACCGCCCTGTGCGCGTCCGCACCCTTCTCCTGGTCGAGGGCCTGACCGCGCACGGCACCTACATGTCGCCGCTGGTGCGCGATTGTCACGCCCGCCTGGCCCACGGCGTTGCCGGTATCGGCTGTTCCCGCGTCTTCATCTCCCGCGGCCCCGGCCGCGCCCGCGACTTCACCAACCCGGTCGCGGTCGAAGTCCTGGCCCGCGACGCCGGCTATCACGTCCTCCAACCTGATCGGCTGTCCTTCCTGGAGCAGGTCGCCACGATCCGCGACGCCCGCCTGGTCGCCGGCGCCATGGGGGCTGCCCTGACCACCCTGGCCTACCTCCGTGACCCGGCGGAGATCCTGACCTTCGCCGGTGCCGGCATGCCCGACACCTTCTTCTGGTTCATCGCCACCTTGTTCGGCCACCGCTACCGCGAGGTGCGCTGCCTGCAGTCCGACGATCCCGCACCCACCGGCGTTTCCTACGACCGCGCCCTGCTGATCGACCCTGCCGAGCTGCACCGGCTCCTCGCTGGTCGGTGACCGGCACGGCTCCGGATGCCTGCCTCCTAAAGCATCACCGGATCAGGTGCAGTCACCTGACCGGTAAAGATGCTTGTTAAACAACCTGCTAGACCATGACAGGTGAACGAACGTGAACCGGTCATGGTCTAGCTCACCGTGGTAGCTGTTTCCGCGCTGGCACTCCTGGTGAAGATGCCGTGTCCTCCCGCCACCGGCGACAGCCCGATGTTGAGCCCGAGGATCGTTTCCGCCGCACCGAGATAGATCGCCCCGTCCGGCGACAACAACCGCGACGCCGCTTCCAGCGTCTGCGCCTTGGTCGCCTGGTCGAAATAGATCAACACGTTGCGACAGAAGATGACATCGAACCGTCCCAGCCCCGACAGGTCCGACAGGAGGTTCCACTCCCGGAACCGCACCATGTCCCGCAAGCTGCGGTTGATACGCCAGCCTCCACCCTCCTTGGTGAAGTACTTCAACAGCAGCCTTTCCGGCATCCCCCGCTGCACCTCGAACTGCGTGTACAGACCCTGCTCCCCTCGACGCAGCGGCTCCCGCGCGATGTCGGTTCCCACGATCTCCACCGCCCGGCCGGCGAGTGCCGGGCCCATCTCGCTAACCAGCATGGCCAGGGAGTAGGCCTCCTGTCCGGTCGAGGCGGCCGCCGACCAGATACGCAGCTTCATGCCTTTGGGCCGGTTCGCATGCAGCCAAGGCAGCATCACCTCACGCAGGTGATCGAACGGACGGCCATCGCGGAAGAACAGCGTTTCGTTGGTGGTCATCGCCTCGACCACTTCCCGCTCCAGCGCGGGATCGAGACGCAAGCGGTCTGCCAGGACCGCAAGGCTCGACAGCGCACGCTTCTTCAGGATCGGTTCCAGGCGAGCCTGCACCAGGTAGCTCTTGTCCACGCCAAGCGACAAGCCGGATCGCGCCTTCAACAGGGCCGCGATGGTCTCGAAACCGTTCATGCCGCGTCCGCCAGCTCGGCGAGCCTGCCCGCGATCCGGTCCAGCGGGAGCACCGCCTGGCACAAGCCCTCGCGTGCGACCGCACCCGGCATGCCCCAGACCACGCTGCTGGCCTCGTCCTGCGCCAGCACCGCGCCTCCGGAGTCGACCACGGATCGTGCGCCGGCAGCGCCGTCCCTGCCCATGCCGGTCAGGATCACCGTCAGGACCCGTCCCTGGCAGGCGGCGACGGCACTGCGCAGCATCGGGTCGACCGATGGCCGACAGGAGTTCTCCGGCGCCGTGTCGACCACCCGGGCGACCAGCCCGGTCGCCGAGGCCTCGACCAGCAGATGCCGATCGCCCGGAGCGATGTGCACCCGGTTCGCAAGCAACGGCATCCCATCCTCCGCCTCGACGCAGGACCGGTGGCCGATCCGGCCGAGATGCTCCGCCAGGCTGCGCGTGAAAAGCGGAGGCATGTGCTGGGTGACGACGATCGGCTGCGGCAAGCGCCGCGTCAGGCCGGAGAACAGGGTGAACAAGGCTTGCGGACCGCCGGTCGAGCTGCCGATCGCCACCAGCAACGGCGACCGCCGGGCGCCCGGCCGGACCGTCGGCAGCGGCGCCGGATGTGCGGATGCCGGTCCCGCGGATCGCGCCGGGCGGCGACCGAGGCCCAGAACCCTGGCGCGGATCTCCTGCGCGAAGCTGGAACGCGTTTCCGCGCTCGGCTTGTGCATGCAGTCGGCCGCTCCCGCCTGGATGGCGCGCATGGCGATGGCGGCCCCTGCGGTGGTCAAGGCCGACGCGACGATGACCCGGATCCGCGGGTCGATCTTGAGCAGCAGCGGCAAGGCGGTCAGCCCGTCCATCACCGGCATTTCCACGTCGAGCAGCACGATGTCGACCTGCGTGTGCTTGACGGTTTCCACGGCGATGGCGCCGTTGGCGACGCTTGCGACCACCTCGATATCCGGATCGGCATCCAGGGTGCGCGAGATCAGGGAGCGGATGACGGCCGAGTCGTCGCAGATCATGACCCGAACCGGCCGCAGGGTCGTGGCTGCGGGTGCGGCATCTATGACGCGGATCAAGTTCCACCTCCCGTTGGCACGGCCGCATCGGGGCATCTTGCCGATCGGGATGTCGACGTTGAGCGGCTTCATGATGAACTCCCACGTGCCGGTGTCGATCGCCACGATGATCCGGTCGGAGTCCTTGCTGGTCGTGCAACGATCACCCTAGGGTCGATGCCGAACTCCCCGCGGATCGCCCTGAGGCAGTCGATCCCTTTCACGCGCGGCATGGTCCAGTCGAGCGGCACCTGGTCGGGGGCGGCAGTCCCGGCGGGCGGCGGACCCTTTGAAATCGTCAGCGGCTTCCACGGCCCGCAGACGGCCTTTCGAAGCGTGCGCCGCGCGACCGGGCGCACGACGTCGCTGCCCCCGATGATCAGGCATGGCTGATTGGCGCGCGACGTGCTCACGCGGACAGCGCGAGCAGGCGGTCGATGTCGAGCACCACCATCAGGCGCTCGGGCAGCCGGAACACGCCGCTGCTGAACTGGCGCCAGGTGGCGGACAGGTTCGGTGGTGTTTCCTCAATCATGTCCATGCGCAGGCTCAGCACCTCCAGGACCTGATCGATCAGCAGGGCGTACAGCGCACCGTCATGCTCTGCGACCAGCGCCACGCGATCGGCGGCCTCGGACGCCGGTTGCAGGCCAAGGCGGCAGCGCGTGTCGACGGCGGTGACGATGCGGCCACGCAGGTTGATGTTTCCCGCGATCTCGCAAGGCGCCAGGGGCACACGGACGATCTTGCTGTTCGTGATGACCTCGCGGACCGCAAGTACCGGAACGCCACAAAGCTGGCCGGCCAAAGTAAGGGTGACAAATCCCTGCTCCTGACGGTCATCCGGCGGATGCCGGACGTCGTCGGGACGGATCTTGTTCGTGCTGGAGGCCATGGAGCGGTTTCCTCAGGCGGCGAGGGGCTGTGAAAGGCACTGCTCGAGGCTGGACAGGAGCGTGTCGCGCTCGAACTTCCGTATGGTGTCAGTGAAGCCGGCGGAACGCGCCTCCTGCACCGCGTCGCTGCCGGTCAGCGCCAGCAGCGGCATGTCGACCCAGGGACCGCCTTCGCGCACCTTGCGGGCGAAGCCGAGCCCGCCGAGCCCCGGCATCTCGATGTCCGACACGACGGCGTCGAAGCTGCGGCCGGCTTCCCGCATCGCCAGCGCCTTTTCGGCGGAGTCGGCGACGGTCACGTCGTAGCCGGCCGCGGACAGGCTCGGGGCGACCAGTTGACGGAAGAAGCTGCTGTCGTCGATGACCAGCAGGCGCGGCTTGCGGGCCGCTGCCGCGGTGTTGGCACGAAACCAGTTGCCGGCGGCGCGGGTGAGCCAGAAGGCCGCGTCGATGATGTCCGTGGCGCGTTCAGCGATGACCGCGGCACCCAGCACGCCCGGACGGTCGGTGCCGAACTCGACGTGCAGGGTGGTGTTCACCACGTCGAGGATCTCCTCGACCATCACGCCGACCGGCTTGCCGCCGTTGTCGAACACCAGCACCGGATGAACCGCCTTCCGGTCGCCGTGCAGGGCCAGATGCGGCATGTCGACCGTCTCGTTGAGCGGGACGATCGGCATGAGGTCGTTGCGGTACTGCACCACGACGCGGCCGCCGGACACTTCGAGCCGATCGTTGGCGAAGGTTTCCAGCCGCGAGATGAGCGACAACGGCAGCGCCTTCGGAGCGCCGATGCCGGCGCGGACCAGAAGCATGTCGAGCCGCTGGTCGGCGGTTCCGTCCTCCTCCGCAGCAGGCCGGGCGGTATCCTTCCGCGCGGCGTCGAGCCCGGCGTGGCGGGCGATGCCGGTCGGATCCAGGATCATGATGACCGCACCGTCCTCCAGGATGGTGTTGCCGCCGAACAGCGGGATGTGGCGCAGCACGTCGGCGACCGGCTTGACCACGATCTCCTCGGTGTCGAACACCCCGTCCACGATCAGGCCGAGCTGCGTGGAGCCGATGCCGATCACGGCGACCATGTCGGTACGGACGCCGGCCGCGCCGCCTGGCGGTTCGTCCGGCAACTGCAGCAGCGTGCTGAGACGGATGAGCGGCAGCAGCCGGTCGCGCAGGCGCAGCACGGCGGACCCATCGATGGTCTCCATCCGGGTGTCGGACTGGGTTCCTGGCAGGACCACCTCGATCACGCTGGCCTGGGGGATGGCAAAGCGCTCCCCGGCGACGCCGACGATGAGCGCCGAGACGATCGCCAGGGTCAGCGGGATCTTGATGAGGAAGCGGCTTCCCTGACCGAACACGCTGTGCAGCTCGATCAGGCCGCCGATCTGCTCGATGTTGGTCTTGACCACGTCCATGCCGACGCCGCGTCCGGACACGGAGGTGACGGCCGCCGCGGTCGAGAAGCCAGGCTGGAAGATGAAACGGCGGATCTCGTCGTCGCTCATGACGTCGATCTGGGCGCGGGTCGAAAGCCCCTGGGCGATCGCCTTGTCGGCGATCCGGCGCACGTCGATCCCCCGTCCGTCGTCCTCGATCTCGATCACCACGTGGCCGCCCTCGTGCCGGGCGCTGAGGGTGATGGTGCCGGTCGGCGGCTTGCCGGCTCGCTGACGCTCCTCGGGTCCCTCCAGCCCGTGATCGGCGCTGTTGCGGATCATGTGGGTCAGCGGGTCCTTGATCAGCTCCAGCACCTGCCGGTCGAGCTCGGTTTCGGCACCGTGCATGACCAGATCGACCCGCTTGCCCAGGTCGTGCGCCAGGTCGCGAACCTGCCTCGGCAGTATGTTCCACACGTTGCCGATCGGCTGCATGCGCGTCTTCATGACGCCCTCCTGCAGCTCGGTGGTCAGGTGCGACAGGCGCTGCACCGGGCCGGTCAGCTCGGAGTTGCCGCTGGAGCGAAGCTGCTGCAGGAACTGGTTGCGCGTGAGCACCAGCTCGCTGACCAGGGTCATCAGGGTTTCCAGCACGTCGACCGACACGCGGATGGTTTGCCCGCGGGCGGCACCCGGCTCCGCCACGTGATCGACCGCAGCGGGTGCGCCGGACGGCACCGAGGAAGCCGGATCCACCGGCTGCGGGACCTGATCGAGTGCCAGGGTCGGCGTCGGCAGCGGGATCGAGGCCGGTGCGTGACCGAACGTCGCGGGAACGGGAATGGCCGCGCGGCCCTCGGCGAGGGCGATCAACTCGGCGATCAGCTCGCCGTCGCTCCCGTCTGGCTCGGCGCCCGTCCGGCTGATGGTGTCGACGATCAGGCGGATGCGGTCGACCGCGGACAGGATCAGGCCGATGCCGTCGCCGGACACGGACAGGCCGCCGTTGCGCAGCCGGTCGAGCACCGTCTCGCTGGCGTGCGCCACGCGCTCCAGCCGCGGCAGGCCGAGAAAGCCGCAGGTGCCCTTGATGGTGTGCATCAGGCGGAAGATCAGCGACAGGGTCGGTTGGTCGTCCGGCACCCGTTCCAGGCGCACCACCGCCAGGTCGAGCTCGGACAGGCTTTCGGTGGTTTCGGTGAGAAATTCAGCCAGGAGGTCGTCCAACCTGCGCTCCATCGGTCTTGGTCGAGGGCGATGATGCAGGCGAAGAAGCGAACAAATCCTAAACGCGAACCGTCCGTGCTCAGGAGCGTTTGGCGTCAGTGACCGATTCCCGCTCCTCCTGGTCGACGATCGAGCCTGGCCAGTGGGTCAGGCATCCGGATCGTCCGGAGTGGGGCGAGGGACAGGTCCAGTCGGCGATCGGGTCCCGGATCACGGTCAATTTCGAGCACCAGGGCAAGGTGTTGATCAACGCCGCCCTGGTCGAGCTGGACATCGTGCGTTAGGGATCGACCACGGCAGGGTTCCGGCACCATCCCCGGCGCAACGACCCGCAGGACACGATGAACGCTCCGCTGATCGATCCTTTCGGCAGGCATATCAGCTACTTGCGGGTTTCCGTCACGGATCGCTGCGACATGCGCTGCGTGTACTGCATGGCGGAGGACATGGTGTTCCTGCCGAAGCCGGAGGTGTTGACGCTCGAGGAGCTCGAGCGCCTTTGCCGCGCCTTCATCGACCTGGGAACGCGTCGGATCCGGGTGACCGGCGGCGAGCCTCTGGTCCGGCGCGGGATCGAGGGGTTCATGCGCTCGCTTGGCGACTGGCTCGGCCGTCCCGACGGGCAGCCCGGCCTCGACGAGCTGACCATCACCACCAACGGCAGCCAGCTCGCGCGCTTCGCGCCGCCGCTGCGAAGCGCCGGGGTCAGGCGGGTGAACGTCAGCCTCGACACCCTCGACCCGACGCGGTTCCGGACCATCACCCGGCTCGGCCGGCTCCAGCAAACCCTGGACGGCATCGAGGCGGCACGCGCGGAAGGGCTGGCGGTGCGCGTCAACATGGTGGCGATGCAGGGCACGAACGAGGACGAGATCGACTCGATGCTGGCCTGGTGCGGGGAGGTCGGCGCGGATCTATGCCTGATCGAGACCATGCCGATGGGCGATACCGGCGAGGACCGGCTCGACCGTTATCTGCCGCTGTCACTGGTGCGGGCCAGGCTGGAGCGGCGCTGGACGCTGCGCGACACCGCGCACCGCACCGGCGGTCCCGCCCGCTATGCCCTGGTGGAGGAGACCGGGCAGCGGATCGGCTTCATCACGCCGATGACCCACACCTTCTGCGAGACCTGCAACCGGGTGCGGCTGAGCTGCACCGGCACGCTCTACATGTGCCTCGGGCAGGACGACGCCGCGGACCTGCGCGGGCCGTTGCGCGACGGAGCGGACCAGCCAGCGCTTATGGCGGCGATCCGGCAGGCGATCCGGCGCAAGCCGCAGGGCCACGACTTCGTCATCGGCCGACGGGGGGAGACGGGCGGGATAACCCGCCACATGAGCACCACCGGCGGCTGAGGACGCCCTCCCCGCCGTCAGTAGCCGTGCGGGGTCATCATCGAGGCCGGCGGCACGGCCAGGGCCGGCTTCGCGTCCGGGGACGGTGCGGAGGCCGGCGCCATCACCGTGCGGCCGTTGCAGCCGCACAGCGACAACCCGGCGGCGAGGCTGGCGACAGCGAGCAGGTGCCGGAACGGGCCGGGCTTAGAACGGGTCATGACGCGATCCTCAAGAGAAGCGGGCCGAAGCCTTTAGAGCATGGTCCGGTCGCTCCGGCTCACCGGTCATGCTTAGCCTGTTGTTTGGACGTCTGTCCCCGTCCGGTCGACCGGTCCGGTTCGACCGGACGACGATCTAGCACGGGCGAGGCACCGCCGACATCCGCTGCCGCGCTTCAGGACGGGACGTGATCCGGCAGTGCGTTGAGCGCGTCCTCCAGGCTGACGCTGAACTGCCCCGGCTTGAGCGGCTTCGGCTGGTCGGGCGAGGGGGCCCAGCCGGTCATCATCGCCAGGCGCAGGGTCAGGGCGATGCGCCCATCCGCTTCGACCGGAAGGCGGGCCAAGGCGGCCGCGAACAGGGCGCGCGGGGGTGGCCGGCGGTCGCGCAGGCGGATCGCGTTGTTCTCGCCGGCGGCACGCAGGTCGCGCAGCAGGGCGAGCGGATCGCCGTAGCTGAGCACGATGGCGTCGCCATCCACCACCGGCAGCGCATAGCCGGCACGCTGCAGCAGGGACGCGCAGTCCCTCAACTCCGGGAACGGCGACACCCGTGGGGACACGCCGCCGGTCAGCTCCGCTTCGGCTTCGAGCAGCGCTGCGCGCAGGGGCGCCAGGCTCGGCAGGATCGGCAGCGACGCCAGCAGCAGCCCGTCCGGACGCAGCGCCGCGCGGAGCTGGATCAGCGCTCCGGGAAGGTCGTTGACCCAGTGCAGGGACAGGTTGGCGACCACCAGGTCGAAGCTGCCGGGCGCGAACGGAAGCCATTCCTCGTCGGCGGCGACCGCCAGTCCGGCCTGGCTGCGAACCATGGCGGCGGACAGGTCGCACGACACCGTGTCGATCCCGCGCGCACGCAGGCGCGGCGCGACCACGCCGCGGCCGCCGACGTCCAGGGCTCGGCTGAAGGAGCGGGTGACGTCGTCCAGCCGGTCGAGCAGAAGGTCGGCGGCATCGGACAGGATGTCGGACACGGAGGCGACGGTGGCGGCCGCCCGGTCGCGATGCAGGCGCACGGCCTGCCGGTCGAAGATGAGGCTGTCGTCCATGAAGCGTCGCTTTCCAGGCCACCTCGCATGTGAGCAGCGGGAGGACGGATGCCAAGCCTTGCGGCCGCGGGCCAGCCGTGGAAGATCGTTCCACGTCCAGATCGGTCGGACGGTTGGGGGATGGGAATGTCGGTGCTGGCGCGGCCGATCCGGGTCGGGTTGAGGACTGGGCGCAGCATGCTGGACCTCGTGCTGCCGCCGCATTGTCCGGCCTGCGAGACGATCGTCGACGCGCCGGGCCGGCTCTGCGTCGGCTGCTTCCAGCGCGCGTCGCTGATCGTGCCGCCCTGTTGCGTGCGCTGCGGCGCGGGCTTCGCCAGCACGGGGTCCGCGGGATCGACCCTGAGCTGCCCGTCCTGCCTCGATTCGCCGCCGCCCTGGCGGCACGGCCGAGCGGCATTCGCGTATGACGAGTTTTCGCGGCTGCTGGTGCTGCCGCTCAAGTACGGCGACCGCACGGAAAACGCTGCGGTGCTGGGGCGGCACATGGCACGGGCGGGGCGAACGCTGCTGGAGGAATGCGACCGGCTGGTGCCGGTTCCGCTGCACCGGCGGCGGCTGTTCTCCCGCCGCTACAACCAGGCGGCGCTGCTGGCGCAGGCGGTCGGGCGGATGTCGGGCCGGGCCGTGATGGTGGATGCGCTGGCGCGTGTGCGGCAGACCGCGCCGCTGGTCGGGCAGTCGCCCAGCGAGCGCCGTCGCTCCGTCGCGGACGCGATCCGGGTCCGGCCCGGGCGGACGGCGGCGCTGCGCGGCCTGCGCGTGGTGCTGGTCGACGACGTACTGACGACGGGGGCGACCCTGGGCGCCTGCGCGGAGGTCCTGATCGAAGCCGGCGTGGCCTCGGTGGACGTGCTGGCGGCAGCGCGCACCGCACGCGACGAGACCGGAGAGGACCGGCAGGAACAGCCGGAGTGAGCTGACCTTCGGGCCTCTTGTCGGCGCAACGTCCAGGCACGATTTATCTCTAGGTGCCCGGAACCGGTCGGGCCCTTCGGCTGGATGGAGCGGATGGCGGCGATCGAGATCTACACGCAACCGGGATGTCCGTATTGCACGCGGGCGCTGTCGCTGTTGTCGAGCAAGGGCGTCGCGTTCCGGGAGATCGACGCGCCGCACGGAACGCCGGAACGGGTGCATGCTCGGGAGCGGTCCGGTGGCCGTACCAGCGTGCCGCAGATCTTCATCGGCGCGCGCCATGTCGGCGGTTGCGACGACCTGATGGCGCTGAACCGCACGGGTGAGCTCGACACGCTGCTGCAGGCGGCCTGAGCACGGGTTGCTGCCGGGTGGTGCAGGGCGGTCGATGATCCACTACCAACTGCGTTGTGCGCACGGCCACGAGTTCGAGGGCTGGTTCAAGGACAGCGCGACGTTCGACGCCCAAGCCGGACGAGGGCTGTTAAGCTGTCCACGTTGCGGCAGCCCGGACGTGGCGCGCGGGCTCATGGCGCCCGCGGTGCGCACGCGTGCGGCCGCGAAGGCGGCGGCGACGCCGGAGATGCCGGCCGCGGCGCTGCCCGACGAGATCCGGGCGGTGCTGCAGCGGGTCCGGGCCGAGGTGGAGCGAACCTGCGAGGACATGGGCGACCGGTTTGCCGACGAGGCGATCCGGATGAGCAGGGGCGAGGCGGAACGGCGCGGCATCTACGGGAACGCCAGCGACCAGGATCGCGAAGCGCTGGCCGATGAGGGGGTCGAGGTGATGCGGATCCCCTGGCTGAAGCCCGCGGAGAGTTGAGCATGCGCCGGCTCGCCGTCCTGGCGGCGTTTCTGGTGGCGGCACTGGCCGAGGCGCTGGCGGACCCGGCGCCGAGCGTGCTAGGGCGCTGGATGACCCCTGGACGGGACGGCGTGTTCCAGATCGAACGCTGCGAAGCCGGGCTGTGCGGCTGGCTGGTGGGCATGCGCTACAACGGGTCGATGCCGCTCGACGTGTATCGCCGGCCGCAATGCGGGCTGATGCTGCTGAGCGGCTTCCGCCCCGCCGACGAGGCCGGCCGTTGGCACGGCTCCATTCTCGATCCCGACAGCGGACGTTCCTACCAGGCGACCATCTGGTCGCCGGTGCCGGACGTGCTGAAGCTGCGCGGCTACCTGCTGCTGCCGATCCTGGGCCAGACGCAGGACTGGCGGCGCTATGGCGGTTCCATCGGGCCAGCCTGCAAGCTGCCGGGCTGAGCGCGGGTCAGGCGGCGGACAGTGCTGCGATGTAGTTCACGCCGAGATCCCGCGATTCCCGCCAACGCTCCGGCTGGCCGGGAAGGGTCGGCACCATGCCCGAGATGTCGACAATCCGCAGCCCGGCGCCTGCGGCGTGCCGGGCCAGCTCCGCCGGGGTGACGAAGCGGCGCCAATCGTGGGTCCCGACCGGCAACAGCCGGAGCACGTATTCCGCCCCGATCTTCGCGGTGGCCAGCGAACGCCAGGTGCGGTTCAGGGTGGACAGGACCAGCAGGCCGTTCGGCTGCAGCAGGTCCGCCGCCAGCAGCAGGAACGCGCGCGGGTCGGGAACGTGCTCGATCACCTCCAGGGCGGTGATGGCGTCGAAGCGTAGTCCCTCGGCACGCAGGGCTTCCGCGCTGCCGACCCGATAGGCGAGGGAACGATCGTCCGTCAGGGGGGCACGGGCCCGGGTTGCATGAGTTTGGGCAGCTTGGGTTTGGGCGGCATGAGCTTGGGCGGCCTCGATCGCCGGGGCCGAGGCGTCGACGCCGAGCACGTCGTGGCCGAGCTTGGCGAGGGCCTCGCTGGCCAGGCCGGCGCCGCAACCGAGATCGAGCAGGCGCAGCGTCCGGGACGGACTGCGGGCCTGGAGCCGGGCCAGGTGGCGCTGCGTCCATCGGACACGAAGCGGGTTCATCTGGTGCAGCGGCCGCATCGGGCCGTCCGGATCCCACCAGCTCCCGGCCAGACGGCCGAAGCGGGCGACCTCGTCGGGGGAGATGGATCCGGGCTCGTCCGCCGGGGAAGAATGCGTTGACTGCGGTCGCATGTTGCTGCCTTTCGACGGGAAAGCTATGTGACCCCGTCGCCGTATCGCTGCAACGCGGCATGAACCGTGCCGCCCCGGAATCTGCGCCTGGGGCTTGGCAGCGTCGGGGGGGAGTCGACCGCGTCATGGCCCGCATCGTGATGAAGTTCGGCGGCACCTCGGTGGCCGATCTTGATCGGATCCGTTCGGTGGCAGCGCGGATCAAGCGGCAGGTGGAAACGGGCGACGAGGTGGCGGTGGTGGTGTCGGCGATGTCCGGGGTCACCAACCAGTTGGTCGGCTACTGCCAGTCGCTGTCGCCGCTGCACGACGCGCGCGAATACGACGCGGTGGTGTCGACCGGCGAGCAGGTGACCAGCGGCCTGCTGGCGATCGCGCTGCAGGCCGCAGGGGTGGACGCCCGGTCCTGGTGCGGCTGGCAGGTGGCGCTTCGCACCGACGGCGCGCACGGCAAGGCGCGAATCGAGGCGATCGAGGGGGCCGCGCTGCTGGCGCGGATGCGGGCGGGACAGGTGCCCGTGGTCGCAGGTTTCCAGGGGATCGGCCCGGACAACCGGGTGACCACGCTGGGGCGCGGTGGCTCCGACACCTCGGCGGTGGCGCTGGCGGCGGCGCTGAAAGCCGATCGCTGCGACATCTACACGGACGTGGATGGTGTATACACCACCGATCCGCGGATCGTGCCCCGGGCGCGCCGGCTCGACAAGATCGCCTACGAGGAGATGCTGGAGCTGGCATCGGTGGGGGCCAAGGTGCTGCAAACGCGCTCGGTCGAGCTGGCGATGAAGGAGCGGGTGCGGGTGCAGGTGCTGTCCAGCTTCGTGGACGGCCCGGTCCCGTTCGAGGGGGCGGACAACCTGCTCCCGGGTACGATGGTGGTGGACGAGGACGAGATCGTGGAGAAGGAAATTGTCGCCGGCATCGCCTACTCGCGGGACGACGCGAAGGTCACGGTGCGCAAGGTTCCCGATCGGCCAGGGGTGGCGGCCGCCGTGTTCGGACCGCTGGCGGAGGCGCACGTGAACGTCGACATGATCGTGCAGAGCACCGGTACCGACGGCACCACCGACATGACCTTCACCGTCGGCAAGACCGACCTGCCGCGTGCGGTCGAGGTGCTGCGGGCGGCGCATTGCGACATCCAGTACGGCGAGATGCTGACCGACCCGGACGTGGCGAAGATCAGCGTGGTGGGGGTGGGCATGCGCAGCCATGCCGGGATCGCCAGCACCATGTTCCGCACCCTGTCGGAGCGGTCGATCAACATACAGGTGATCTCGACCAGCGAGATCAAGGTGAGCGTGCTGATCGGCTCCGACTACACCGAGCTCGCGGTCAGGGCGCTGCACACCGCCTATGGCCTGGACGTCGGCTGAGGCGATGGAAGGCGGACGGGCGCAATGATGGACGGACAGGCGATGGGCGTGGCGGAGTCGCCGGCCTGGTTGGCGGCGCGGCGGCGGCTGGACCGGCTGTGGGAGAAGGGGACGGCATTCCTCGGCAGCGAGCTCGCCATCCTCGGCGGGGCGATGAGCTGGGTCAGCGAGCGCCACCTGGTCTCGGCCATCTCCAACAACGGCGGGTTCGGGGTGATCGCCTGCGGGGCGATGGGGCCGGAGCTGCTGGAGCGCGAGATCGCGGCCACGCAGGCGCTGACCGGGCGGCCGTTCGGCGTCAACCTGATCACCATGCACCCGAAGCTCGACGACCTGATCCGGATCTGCGTCGCGGCCGGGGTCGGGCACGTGGTGCTGGCCGGCGGGGTGCCCTCGGCGGGAGCGATGCGCGCGATCAAGGACGGTGGCGCCAAGGTGATCGGCTTCGCCCCGGCGCTGGTGATGGGCCGCCGGCTGGTGAAGCTGGGGGCGGACGCGCTGGTGATCGAGGGCTCCGAGGCGGGCGGGCATATCGGCCCGGTATCGCTGACGGTGCTGGCGCAGGAGGTGCTGCCTTATATCCGCGAGGTGCCGGTGTTCGTGGCCGGCGGCCTGGGGCGGGGCGAGGCGATCCTGGGGCTGCTGGAGATGGGAGCCGCGGGCGCGCAGCTCGGCACCCGCTTCGCCGCCTCGACCGAGAGCGTGGCGCACGAGCGCTTCAAGCAGGCGTTCGTGCGCGCCAACGCGCGCGACGCGCTGCCCTCGGTGCAGTTGGACGAGCGGTTCCCGGTGATCCCGGTGCGCGGCCTGGTCAACGACGGCACGCGGCGTTTCCTGGTGCACCAGGCGGAAACGCTGCACCGGTTCCAGGCGGGCGAGCTGACCCGGGAAGCGGCGCAACTGGACATCGAGCACTTCTGGGCCGGCTCGCTGCGCCGCGCCGTGGTTGACGGCGACGTCGAGGGCGGCTCGGTGATGGCCGGGCAGTCGGTCGGCATGGTGAGCGCGATCCAGCCGGTGCGGGAGATCCTGGCCGAGCTGGTCGACCAGGCGGTGCAGGCGCTGCTGGTGCGCGATGCGCAGGTCGGCTGATGCGGTCGCCGGTCCCGGGATGGCGGTGCGTATGGTCACCGTTCCGTCGGTAGGGGCGTCATGAGCACGGGCGAGCAGTCGGGCCAGGTCCAGGGGGCCGACACCAGCAGGCTGCCGGTCGGGCAGGCGCTGCGGGCGCAGCGCGAGCAGCTCGGCTGGTCGCTGCCCGACGTCGCGGCCTGGCTGCGCATCAGGCTGCCCTATCTCGAGGCGCTGGAGAACGGGCAGGTGGCCAAGCTGCCCGGGAGCGCCTACGCCCTGGGCTTCCTGCGCGTTTATTCCGGCGCGCTGGGTCTGGATCCGGACGACATGTCGCGTCGCTTCCGCGGCGAGACCAAGGACGTGAACCGCAAGCCGGAGCTGTCGTTTCCGGCGCCGGTGCCGGAGCGCGGCGTGCCGGCGGGCGCGATCGTGCTGCTGGGCGTGCTGGTGGTGGCGGGTGCCTATGTCGGCTGGTACGAGGTCACCGGACACGAACACCGACAGGTCCATGCGGTGCCGCCGGTGCCGCCGGCGCTGCTGCCCTACGCGGGCGGCTCGACCAGCCCGTCGCCCCAGGTGGCGACGGTGATGCCGGGATCGGGACAGGTCCCGTCCCCGACGCCCGCGGCACCCGCCGCCCTGCCGCATCCGGCATCGGAGTCGGCCGCGCCGCCGGCAGGGCCCTCGGCTCCGGCCACGGCCGGGACGGTGGCGCCTCCCGCAGCGCCCGCCGCCGCATCGTCCGCGTCACCCGGTCCGGCGGCATCGGCTCCTGCAACGGCCGACACGGTGTCGGCGTCCGTCGCACCCGCACCCGTGGCGCCGGCAACGCTTCCCGGGCAGGTCACGCTGCGGGCGGTGGCGGCCAGTTGGGTGCAGGTGCGTCAGGCCGGAGGCAAGGTGATCTACGACCACGTGCTGCAGCCGGGGGACACCTGGACCGTGCCGGCGGATGCCGGTGCGGTGACGCTGACCACAGGCAATGCCGGCGGCCTCACCTTGGCCGCGGACGGGATCGTCACCCCGCCGCTGGGACGGATCGGCGAAGTCAGGCGGGCGATGCCGCTGAGCGCGCAGGCGGTCCACGACGGCTCCATCGTGGCTGCGCCGGCACCGGCACCGGCACCGGCGCCGGCTGCGCCGACGCATCCGTCCAGGCCGACCCATGCGGCAGCGACCAGGTCTTCCACGCCACCGGCGAACCCGGACGTTTCGGCGGACGACCTGAACGCCCGGCAACTGAGAAGCGTGACGCCACATTAGGATGGCCCACCGGCGGCTGCCCGTCGACGTCGGCGCAGCGCGGCGACGGTGTCGCCGTGCCGCAGCGCGCTTGCGGACCTGTTCAACCGGGCCGGTTCCTGGCAGGAAGCGCACAGGTGACGCCGCGGTAGCGCCTCCCGAGCCGTGATGCGGCGGCGCGGACCGTTATCGCGCGGCGAAGGTAAGCGCGCATCAGGGAGCAGATCGCGATGAGCTACCGCCCGTATCAGCAGATCGAACGCCGCAAGTCCCGCCAGATCAGCGTCGGGCGGGTGAAGGTTGGCGGCGACGCGCCGATCAGCGTGCAGACCATGACCAACACGCTGACCAGCGACGCCCAGGCCACGATCGCCCAGATCCGGCTGTCGGAGATCGCCGGCGTGGACATCGTGCGGGTGTCCTGTCCTGACGAGGAGAGCACCGCGGCACTCGCGGAGATCGTGCGCGAGGTCAACGTGCCGATCGTGGCCGACATCCACTTCCACTACAAGCGCGCGATCGAGGCCGCCCGGGCGGGTGCGGCCTGCCTGCGCATCAACCCCGGCAACATCGGCTCGCCCGAGCGGGTGCGTGAGGTGGTGAACGCGGCGCGCGAGCATGGCTGCTCGATCCGCATCGGCGTGAACGCCGGCTCGCTGGAGCGGCACCTGCTGGAGAAGTACGGTGAGCCGAACCCCGACGCGCTGGTCGAGAGCGCGCTGGAGCACGCCAGGATCCTGCAGGACCACGACTTCCACGAGTTCAAGATCAGCGTGAAGGCGTCCGACGTGTTCCTGGCGGTCGCCGCCTACCAGCAACTGGCGGAGGCCTGCGACCACCCGCTGCACATCGGCATCACCGAGGCGGGGGGAAAGCGCGCCGGCACGGTGAAGAGCGCGATCGGGCTGGGCAGCCTGCTTTGGGCCGGGATCGGCGACACCATGCGGGTGTCGCTGTCGGCGGAGCCGGAGGAGGAGGTACATGTCGGCTGGGACATCCTGAAGTCGATGGGTATCCGCCATCGCGGGGTGAAGATCATCTCCTGCCCGTCCTGCGCGCGTCAGGGGTTCGACGTGATCCGGACGGTGGCGACGCTGGAAGAGCGGCTGGCGCATATCGAGACGCCGCTGACGCTCTCGATCATCGGCTGCGTGGTGAACGGGCCGGGCGAGGCGCTGATGACCGATATCGGCGTTACCGGCGGCGGGTCGGGGCGGCACATGGTGTATGCGGCTGGCAAGCAGGACCACACCATGCCGGCGGAGGCCATGGTCGAGCACATCGTCGAGCTGGTGACGGCGAAGGCCGGGGTGATCCAGGCCGAGATCGACGTGCGCCGGGCGCAGGAGGCGGCGGACGCGTCGCGCGTGCTGTCGTCGCAGGCCGCGGAATAGGACCAGGACCGGCTCGTCGTGGATGCCCTGCAGCCGATACGCGGCACGCACGACCTCATCGGCGAGGAAGAGCGCCGCTTCGCCCACGTGGTCGGAACCGCACGACGCGTCGCCGGGCTGTACGGGTTCGACGAGTGGAGCACGCCCATCTTCGAGGACACGCGCGTGTTCCAGCGCAGCCTGGGCGAAACTTCCGACGTGGTGTCGAAGGAGATGTACAGCTTCACCGACCGCGGCGGTGACCTCGTCACGCTGCGGCCGGAGGGCACCGCCGGGGTGTGCCGGGCCCTGGTCAGCAACGGCCTGACCCAGTCGCTGCCGCAGAAGGTGTTCTATGCCGGGCCGATGTTCCGCTACGAGCGGCCGCAGAAGGGACGCTACCGGCAGTTCCACCAGATCGGTGCCGAGCTGATCGGGCCGGGCGAGGCGCTGGCGGATGCCGAGATCATCGCGCTGGGGCGCGACATCCTGGCGGCGCTTGGCCTAGCCGGGCGGACCGTGCTGGAGTTGAACACGCTAGGCGACGTGGAAAGCCGGCAGGCCTGGCGGACCGCCCTGGTCGGCTACTTCGCCGAGGTGCGTGACCAACTGTCGGAGGACAGCCAGGCGCGGCTCGAGCGCAACCCGCTGCGCATCCTCGACAGCAAGTCTGAGGCAGACCAGGCGCTGGTGGCGGAGGCGCCGAGCATCGCCGCCCATCTCACGCCGAGCGCGCGTGCCTTCTGGGACGATCTGCGCGCGGCGCTGGACGGGTTCGGCGTCCAGTTCCGGGAGAACCCGCGGATCGTGCGCGGGCTCGACTACTACAGCCATACCGCGTTCGAGTTCGTGACCGAGGAGCTGGGGGCGCAGGGCACGGTGCTGGCGGGCGGGCGCTATGACGGGCTGGTGGCCGACATGGGCGGGCCGCCGACGCCAGCGGTCGGCTGGGCGGCCGGGATCGAGCGGTTGTCCATGCTGCTGGAGGCGTCGCCGCCGGCGCCGGTCGCGGTGGCGGTGGTACCGGTCGGCGAGGCCCCGGTGCCGGCGGCGCTGGCGGTGCTGCGAACCCTGCGCGGTGCCGGGATACGCGCCGAGATGGCCTATCGCGGCAACCTCAAGCGCCGGATGGAGCGGGCCAACCGGATCGGCGCCGGCTACGCGGTCATCCTCGGCGAGGCGGAGGTGGCGCGCGGCGTGGCGCAACTGAAGCATCTCGGCCAGGGCAGCCAGGAGGAGGTGGCGCTCGACGGCCTGGCCGCGCGGCTGGCTTCCCGCCTGGCCCAGCCGCCCGCCTGATGCGGTTCGAGGACAGGCTCGACCGGATCGTCGGGCGCTCCGACGAGCTGCAGGCCCTGCTGTCGGGCGGCCTGGGGGGAGACGCGTTCAACAAGGCGTCGCGCGAGTTCTCCGAGCTGGGCCCGCTGGTGGAGCGGGTCGCGGCGCTGCGCCAGGCCGAGCGCGAGATGCGCGACGCCGAGGCGCTGCTGGGCGATCCGGACGTGCGCGAGCTGGCGCAGGCAGAGCTCGACCGGCTGGGCGCGCAGCTTCCCGCCCTGCGCCACGAGATCAGGCTGGCGTTGCTGCCGAAGGACGAGGCGGACGAGCGCAGCGCGATCCTGGAGATACGGCCCGCCGCCGGCGGCGACGAGGCCGGGCTGTTCGCCGCCGAGCTGTTCGGGGCGTATCGCCGCTACGCCGAGCTGCACGGGTGGCGTTTCGAGCTGCTGGAATACGACGAGAGCGAGCTCGGTGGGCTTCGCGGCGCGATCGCCAACGTCAACGGACGGGGGGTGTTCGCGCGTCTGAAATACGAGTCCGGGGTGCACCGGGTGCAGCGCGTGCCGGCGACGGAGTCGCAAGGGAGGATACACACCTCGACGGTGACGGTGGCGGTGCTGCCGGAAGCGGAGGAGGTGGACGTGACGGTGAACGAGAGCGACCTGCGCATCGACGTCTACCGCGCCTCTGGTGCTGGCGGGCAGCACGTCAACAAGACCGAAAGTGCCGTACGCATTACCCACCTGCCGAGCGGGATCGTGGTGGCGATGCAGGAAGAGCGCAGCCAGCACAAGAACCGGGCCAAGGCGATGAAGATCCTGCGCGCCAAGCTTTATGAGGGGCAGCGCGAGCAGGCGCACTCCATCCGCGCCGCCGATCGCAAGGCGCAGGTCGGCACCGGCGACCGCAGCGAGCGGATACGCACCTACAACTTCCCGCAAGGAAGGGTGTCGGATCACCGGATCAACCTGACGCTCTACAAGATCGACCGGGTGATGGCGGGCGAGTTCGACGAGTTCGTCGACGCGCTGACGGCGGACGAGCAGGCGGCGCTGCTGGCGCAGGAGGAGTAGGGTCTGGCCCCTCTGGGGTCAGGACACCGGCGTCTGGCAGAACGGCGAGCGGCCGTAGCGCGTCTGCACGGCCGCCGGGTCGGTCGGATCGGCGAGGTAGAACTGGGTGAAGTCGCGTGCGCCGAGGGCCAGGAAGGTGCGGCCGGCCGGGTCGGTCAGCACGCCTTGGCCGCTGACCTGGTGCACCTCGCGGTTGCCGTCGCGGTTGCGGAAGGCGATCTCCCCGCACAGGGCGTAGTCGTGCGCCCGGGCCGGCTTGCTGCCGTCGGGCACGGAGACCGGGATACGCGCCTGGGTGACGGCCTGGTCCAGGTGGACGGTGGCGACCAGGGTGCCGTCGACGTAGAGGCGCGTGGTCTCGCTCAGCTCCTCGGACGCCTTCTGGTCCAGCACCACGAAGTCCGCCGCGCGGCCGGCGGAGGCGGGGACGAGAAGACCGCAGACGAGGAACGCCGTCAGGGCGCGCCGCAGGCTCATGTCGAAGGGGAACGGATCATGCGGCATTCCTTCCGGCGCGTGGGCCGCGCGGGCTGTGCGCGATCGGTCGAGGGAGATCAGCATGACGCGGGTGCGGGTGGGGGAGTTGCTGAGGCGGGCCGAGGCGCGGTTGACGCAGGCCGGGGTCGCGGAAGCGAGGCGGGACGCGCTGCGCCTGCTGGCGCACGCGCTGGGCGTGGACCGGCTGGGGCTGGTGGCGCTGGGACGGGACGCGCCGGTCGAGGCGGACGGGTTCGAGCACCTGCTGGACCGGCGGGTGCGGCGCGAGCCGCTGTCGTTCATCGTCGGGCGGCAGGGATTCTGGACCCTGGAGCTGGCGGTCTCGCCGGACACCCTGATCCCGCGCGCCGACAGCGAAACCCTGGTCGAGGCGCTGCTGGACGCGCGGCCGGACCGCCGGTCGGTGACGCGGCTGCTGGATCTCGGCACCGGCACGGGATGCCTGCTGCTCGCCGCCTTGTCGGAATATCCGGATGCCTGGGGCGTCGGGGTGGATCGCTCCGAGCCGGCCTGCCGGCTGGCGCGGTCGAACGCCGCGGCGAACGGCCTCGCGGCCCGGAGCGGCTTCGTTTGCGGCGACTGGAGCACCCCGGTTCGCGGGGGCTTCGACGTGATCCTGAGCAACCCGCCCTACATCCCGACCGTGGACCTGCCCGGGCTGATGCCGGAGGTGGCGGGCCATGAGCCGGCCAGCGCCCTCGATGGCGGAGTCGATGGCCTCCGGGCCTACCGGACGCTGTTGCCCGCGGCCGCGTCCCTGCTCGTGCCCGGCGGGTTGTGCGTGCTGGAGGTGGGGGCCGGCCAGGCGGGGGACGTCGTCGGGCTCGGAACAACCGCCGGGCTGGTGCCGGCGGGGACACGCGCCGACCTCGGCGGGATCACCCGGGCGGTGCTGCTGGGTGCCGGATCCGGAACGGCACAGAAAACGTTTGGCACGGACGCCGTCCGAAGCTAGGGTTCGGCGCAGCGTCCATGGATCGAACCGGTTTCGGACATGGCGGAACGACGAAACGCGCTGCCACATGGCTTCGGCCATGGCCCGCGCCCTCGGATGTTCAAGGCCGACGCGCCGTCTTGAGCGTTCAAGGTGTTCGTGACCCAACGTGTTCCGATACGGGTTCCTTGATCGGGAACGGCGGGAAGGATCGGCAGCGAACGAGGCAACACGCTTCGGCAGACCCGCGGGTCTCAAGCGTTGATCAGGAAAGTGCTGTGACAAGCTGATGAACATGAAACGCATGCGCGGCCGGAACCATCGTCCAGGCGGCGGCGGCGGCGGTGGTGGCGGCACGCCGATCCGCCACCACAACGGCCAGATCCCGCTCAACCGCAACCACGTGTTCGACAGCAACGGTCCGGACCTCCGCATACGCGGCACCGCGCAGCAGTTGTTCGAGAAGTACCTGCAGCTTGGCCGCGACGCGACCAGTTCCGGTGATCGGGTCATGGCGGAAGGCTACTTCCAGCACGCGGAGCACTACTTCCGGATCCTGAACGCGATCGCGCAGGCGGCGCAGCAGAGCCAGGCCAACCAGCAGCAGCATCACCAGCGCCGTCATCATTCGGACGGCGAGCCGGAGGATCGCGGGAGCGAGGCGGGCGGCCCACAGGAGCCGTTGCCGGAGGAGCAACGTCCACAGCCCGAGATGTCCCCGGCCGAGGCCTGACGCCGCGCCATCCCGTCAGGCCCGGAACGGGGTGGCCGCGCCAGCTCCAGCGTCCGTTTCGCGCTGCGGCTCGTCGAGGCGAAGCCGCGTGCGGGGCAACGCGTCCGGACAGGCTTCCTGCAGAAAGGCCAGCATCTTCTCCCGGACGAAGCAGCGCAGGTCCCAGGTCTGCGGGGCGTTCCGCCCGCTGACCAGCATGCGTATCTCGACCGTGCTCTCCTTCACGTCGCTGACCTGGAGGTTGACGACCTTGCCGTCCCAAAGCGGGGTCTGCGTCACGATCTCGTCCAGCCTGGTCCGTAGCAGCTCCACTGGAACCCGGTAGTCGAGGTAGAACATCACGGTGCCGATCAAGGACGCCGACTGGTGGGTCCAGTTCTGGAACGGCTTCTCCAGGAAATAGGCGATCGGCAGGATCATGCGTCGCCAGTCCCACAGCCGGACCACCACGTAGGTCGAGGTGATCTCCTCGACCCAGCCCCACTCGCCCTCGACGATGACCGCGTCCTCGAGACGGATCGGCTGGGTTATCGCGATCTGCACGCCGGCGATCAGGTTGGTGAGCAGCGGACGGGCGGCGAGGCCGACCACCAGGGAGGCGGCGCCGGCGGAGGCGAACAGGCTGAGGCCGTACTGGCGCACCGGCCCGAACGTCATCAGGGCCGCCGAGACCGTGACCACCAACACGAGCAGGTCGGCAGCCCGCTTGAGGATTCGTATCTGGGTGACGTGCTTGCGTGCCTGCAGGTCGTCCTCCCCGCCGGTCTTGAAGCGCTCGAGATACAGCTCGGCGAAGATGCGCAGGGCAAGCGAGGCGGCCCAGCCGACCAGAAGCACGAAGATGAACAGGAGCACCTGGCCGATCAGCACCGCGGCGCCGTAGGACAAGCCGGCCGCAGGAAGTGCTGCGCCGACCGCGACCACCACCACCAGAACGCGCAGCGGACGCCTGACCTCCTTGGCGAAGGAGCGGAAGAAGGCGCGGCGGGACCCGGGGATGCGAAGGAACAGGTTCACCAGCAGGCGGCTGGCCAGGAGCGCCAGCAGCCCGGCCAGCACCAGCACGATGGTCGAGGCGAGCGGGGCGGGCGCCCAGTTCAGCCAGACGCGCAGCTCGGCGACGTAGCTCAGGAAGTCGTTTCGCATGTGTTGTCGATCACCGTTCGCGGGGTTGGTTCCGGCGGAACACAAGCCCGGCGACGCGGTTCCGCCGATGTTGACTTGGCGTGCCCGGCTTTGTATCCCACCGCTCCCGGTGCGATGGCGGCGTAGCTCAGCGGTAGAGCAGGAGAATCATAATCTCTTGGTCGGCGGTTCAAATCCGTCCGCCGCTACCACCGCGTTGGGGTCGTCGTTGGCATCGCCGCCCAGCGACGGCGCCTGACCCCCTCCTGAAGCTCGGTCGAGCAGCCGGCTGAACCGAGTTGGCGAACGGGCACGCGATCGTGCTCCGGGTCCGGTCGGCGATGATGGCGTGCTGCCGCCGGATCCACCGGCGCAACCGGGGTCGGCCTCGTCGCCGCGCGTCGAACCCCTTGACCCGTCCTGCGCATCGAGGGCGAGGCGGGCTGGTCGTGGTCAGGCGCGGATAGCATGGGCAGACGTTCATCTGCGAGACGTCGATGCGTTACAATCTCGCCCGGACGACACACCGGAACCGCATCCAAATACATCCTGCTGCCGTAATGATAACAAGGGCTGCAGGTCGCAGCCTTGGCAGGAAACAATTCGATGAATTTTCGCAACATCATGCCGATGCTGCTGACGGCCGTGCTGACGGCTGGCTGCATGCAGTCCGGTTCCGCGTCGATGCAATCAGGCCCGAAGACCGATCCGATGGTCGGCGGGGCGGCCATGTACCCGCAGCAGAACATCATCCAGAACGCGGTGAACTCGAAGGACCACACCACGCTGGTCGCCGCGGTCAAGGCGGCGGGCCTCGTGGACACGCTGTCCGGTCCGGGACCGTTCACGGTGTTCGCGCCGACCAACGAGGCGTTCGCGATGCTACCGTCCGGGACGGTGCCGACGCTGCTGAAGCCCGAGAACAAGGCGACGCTGACCAAGGTGCTGACCTACCACGTGGTTGCCGGCAGCATGGATTCCAAGGCGCTGATGGCGGCGATCGTTGCCGGCGGCGGCAGGGCGACCCTGACGACGGTGGCCGGGTTGCCGCTGACGGCGACCATGGGCGGTCCGGGCACGATCATGCTGACCGACGCGAAGGGCGGGGTCGCCACGGTCACCATCGCGGACGTCTACCAGTCGAACGGCGTCATCCACGTGATCGATCACGTGCTGCTGCCGGGCTGAACGGTCGCCGACGACGCCGGCGCCAAGGCTGCGCCGGCACGGCTTGCTGCGTGTAGCACTCGTGCTCCTGACGGAGCACGTGGGCCGTCGCCAAGCGTCGGGCAGCGCCACCGGGATGAGCGGCGCGACGCGGAACCGTCCGCCTGGCTTCGACCAGTTCGCGACGCGACCACGTAGTTCCTGCTCGCGCGGACGCGGCATCCCGAGCACGGGCACGGGCCGCCGCGATAGCGCTATCCTCGGACAGACACCGTGCCGGCCGTCCAGCAACGACTTCTTGAACGGGTCCATGTGGTCGGCTATTGTTGATAAGGTCGCAGATCGACAGGTTCCGGTCGTTGCGCGCTTTGACATTATCGATGGTCGTCCGGCTCGCTCCTGTCGGATCAGCCGGCGCGACCCAGAGCCGGTCTCGCATCGCACATCCGGGACAGCCCCTATCCCCGTCCTGCCTCACGTCCAAGGCTCGACTTGGTCTGTCTGGCGGCTTGCCCGATGATCACGTCCGCCCAGGCGGCTTTCGCAGGAACACCATGATGAAGCATCTGCGCATCGCCATGTTCGGCGCGATCGTCGCGGCCGCTTCGGCCGCGTGGCTGGACGAGGCGCAGGCGGACGGCCTGACGCCGACGCAGTTGCAGGCGGTCTTCGCCGCGGGGTCCAGCACCGCCGCCGGTTCGGTCGACACCTACGCGCGTCAGCTTGCAACGGCGGCACTTCCGGCCGCCGCCGTCGGACTTCCTGGGGGCGCTGCCGCGTATTCCGACGGCCGGATCGTCGGCGCTGTGCAGATGGGCGGCGGCGACGCGAGCGGGACGATCCTGGTCGCGTCCGGCGAAACGGTCGGGCGGACCCAGTCGGCCCGGATGTCCGACGTCTACAACATCGCCGACCACGGCGCGCGCGGCGACGCCGCGTCGGACACGGTGGCGATGAACAAGGCGATCGCCTACGCCACCGCCAACCCCGGCACTCACGTCTACATCCCGCAAGGGATCTGGCCGCTCACTGCCGCCAGCAGCGCCGGCTTCGCCATTCCCTCCTCCACCACCATCGAGGGGGCCGACCAGTCGGCCACGATCGTCACCTGGAACGACGCGTCGGGCTACAACCTGTTCACCAGCGCCGGCACCCCCTCGGCGCGCGCCTCCGACATCCGGTTCCAGAACTTCACGGTGCAAGGGAGCTGGAGTCCGACCACGGCGAGCGTCACGCCTGCGAACCCGTCGGGCAGCTACGGCAACCCGTTCATCCCGGCCAACGTGGACGGGCTGAGCTTCTTCCGCATCACGTCGGAGAACTCGCACGCCTTCAGCATCAGCGCCCGCACCAGCACCGAAGTCAGCGTGCAGAACGACAACGTCCGCTGGGGCGTGTCAGACGGGATCAACCTGTCGGAATGCGCCGACGTGAGCGTGACCGACAACACCATCGAGCACACCGACGACGATTCGATCTCGGTGCATTCCGACATCTACGATAGCTGGGGCGTGCGTCGCGACCTGAACATCACCGGCAACCGCATCTTCGACAGCCAGGGCATCCGCGTGCTGTCGGCACGGCAGGCGAACATCTCAGGCAACACCCTGGACACGGTGCGCCAGCAGGGCATCAACGTGCAGACGGTGTCGCCGAACAACGGCTCGTTCCAGGAGGGCGTCTCGGCCGGGATGTCGATCCTGATCTCCAACAACACGATCTCCAACGTGCTCGACCGCACCAACATCGACAACCTGAACTCCGGCGCCTCCGCCATCCTGATCGACGGCTACAGCGCCCGCGCCGGCTCCTATCAGGCGATACCGGGCGAGAACAACCCGTCCACCGGCAAGATCGTCGACCCGTATCCGGAGTTCATGGCCAACAGCACCTCCGCGTCGGTGCCGACGGCGGGCACGCACAGCATCCTGATCGTCGGCAACCACATCAGCCGCACGCTGCCGAACAGCAACGGCAACGACAGCCGCTATCCGAACTGGGCCAGCTTCGGGCAGGGCACGATCTCGTCCCGGCTGGGCGCCAAGACGCCCACGCTCGCCGAAGCCGACCTCGAGCCCAACGGCGTGTTCCTGGATGGCGGATACCTCAAGGACGTGCTGATCGAGGGCAACGACTTCCACGGCCTGAAGAACGGGCTGTTCGTGCAGGGCAGCGGCCACCTGGAGGACATCGCGTTCCGCGGCAACAGCGTGGTCGACATGGCCATGGCCGGCGTCGTGGTGAACATGACCGGCGGCAAGCTCAACCTCTACGTCGAGGACAACCTGTTCGACCTGGATCCCTACCTGAAGGGCTGCGGGCGCGGGCCGAACGGGACCTGGTCCAGCGAGTGCGGCCCGCAGGGGTTGTACCAGAACGCCGGCTCGGGCGTCGTGTTCCGGCGCAACGTCATACGCAACGCGCTCTACGACACCAACGTCGATCCCACCCAGCCGGGCGGCGGAGACCTGTTCGAGGACAACATCGACGAGGCCGAGCCGGTCGTGGTCAACGACTACTATTCCAACAGCAACAAAGGCATCGCGAGGCTACATCGCGAAGGCTTCCGGCTGCTGCAGCTCGACAGCGATCCGACCAGCGCCACCTACGACACCTTTCTCACGGTGCCGATCTCCAAGGCGCTGGCGGCGCCGACCACCGGCTACTGGGTGTCCGGCGCGTTCGTCGCCAACGCAGCACCGTCGCTCGCCGCGCCGGTGTATGGCTGGTTGCGGCTGACCACCGGCGCGTCGAACGTTTCCGGCAGCGACTGGATCGCCATCACCGGCAACGCCGGCGGCACCGTGTCCAGCCAGGCCGCCGCCTACACGCTGCTTCCCTCCGACTGCGGCACCGTCATCCGCGACACCGCGACCGCGCCGCACACCTACACGGTGCCGACCGGCCTCGCCGTCGGATGCAGGGTGGACGTGATCCAGGCCGGCAGCGGCGGGACCATCACCTTCGCGGCGGGGTCCGGCGAGGCGCTGGAGGAGGCCGGCAGCGGGACCCTGACGCACGCCACCACAGGGCAGTTCACCAGGGCGGGCATCGTGATCGACAGCCCGTCCACCTTCCTGTTGAGCGGCCAGGTGCAGTGACGCGGGCGTCGCCTGCCTGACGGCGCGGGCAGGCAATTTCCTTGACCCGGCGGACCCGCCGCTTCTATGATGTTGCGATACTGGAACAAGTGCGACCGCGCGCGCTCCTTGAGCAAGGCGCGGCTCCGGACGCCCCTCCGCGTCCTGATCGTCCATCCGGTCCTCGCCCGCCGATGCCGTTTCCCGAAGCCGCTCCCCCGGAGCGGCTTTTTTCATGTCCGGAGTCCGGCCCATGTCCCTCGACCTTGCCTCGCCACGACTGGTTCTGGCGGGAAACGCCTACGGCGAATGCAGCGGCGGCGGCCGTGTCGGCATGGAGAACGTGACCTCGGTCGTGCTGCATCGGGTCAGGAACGGCTGGGGCCCGACGCCGATCGCGGTGTGCCTGGCGCCGGCGCAGTTCTCCTGCTGGTCCGACGTCAACCGCGCGCGGATCGAGGCCGCCTACCGGGCGGATCCGGCCGGCTGGGCGGTGGCGCTCGACGTGGCCGACGCGGCGCTGGCCGGCAGGCTGCCCGACCGCACCCGCGGCGCCGACAGCTACTACGCGCTGAGCCTGAAGCGCCCTGCCTACTGGGCGAAAGCGCCGGCGCGTCACGTGTACTCCGACCGCTGGCACAGTTTCTGGCTGGTCCGGACCCACGCGGCGAAGCCGGCCGACTCGACGGTTGTGGCGGATGCCGTCGCCGGTCAGGCCGAACCGGCCCTGGCGGGAGGTGCCGCATGAGCGGGCAGGCGATGGACCCCATGGTGGTCCCCATAGCGATCCCCGCGGTAGCGCCCGTCCCGCCGCCGTTCCTGCCGCCATCCCCGGCGCGGTCGCGGCGGCGGATGCTGCTGGACTGGTCCAGGCAGCCCGGAACGCAGCAGGGGCTCAGCCTGCTGGTCGCGGGCTTGATGCTGGCCTGGCTGCACCCGTTTCCCGCCGCCGAGGGCATCGCCGCAACCCTGCTCGCTGCCAGCCTGCCGAAGCTGTGGCCGGACAACACCACCGACGCGATCCGCGCGCGCTGCCTGTCCAACGCGCTGGCGCATGCGCTCGCCACCGGGCGTCCGGCCGACCTGGAGCAGGCCGCCTCCACCGCCGCGACCCTGCTGATCGGCGGGACCGCGTCCTGACGCGGCCCCGCAGGACGCGGTCCCGCTCGTCGTCCCCCTTTCCCATGGAGCCAGCTCATGCATCCGACCTCCATCCTGTCCCGCCGCCAGATGCTTCGCTTGTCCGCCCTGGGCGGCGCCGGACTGATCGGCGCCTGCACCAGCACCCATAACGGCGGCACCGCCACCGCCACCATCGACGTCGCCACGATCGTGACCGACAGCCAGGCGATCCTGTCGGCGATCTCCGCGGTGCTGCTGGCGCCCACCGTGATCGCGCTGCTCGGCCCGAACTACGGCACCGTGGAGATGGCGCTGGCGGCGGCGCGGCTGGTGCTGGGCGAGATCGAGACCCTGACCGGCGGCACGGTCACGGTGTCCCTGGACGTGGTGAAGGTCCAGTCCCTGGTGGTGTCGATGCTGGCCGACTGCCAGACCGCGCTGGCGCTGCTGCAGGGCGTGCTGAACAAGCTGCCCGGCGCCGAGGCCACCACCACCGGCAACGCGGTCGCCGCCGCGCTGGCGCTGATCCCGATCGTGCAGGTCGCCGCCGGCCTGGCGCCGAGCCGCAGCGTCGTGGGCGCGATGGACGAGGCGCAGGCGCTGGCGGTGGTCCGCCGCGTCGGCCGATGAGCCTTGTCCCCCTGCTGGCCCGCCTCCTGCGCTGGATCGCGAGCGTGCTGGACCGCAACGCCGCGGCGGCGCGCGACAACGGGCTCGTCAAACAGAACCAGGAGGCTGCCGATGCAGCGCGTGTGGCCCAGGCGGATGCTCCCGTGGATCGTTCCGCTCTGGCTGACGGCGTGCGCAGTGGGCGCGACTTCTGACCCGGTTCCGCTGCCGCCGTCGCGGATCGTGAACCCATGCGACGCCATCCGCCTGCCGCCTCGGCTCGACCAGGGGAGGCGGCAGGCGCTGGCCGACGAGATCGCGGCGGCACCCGCCTCGGCGGTCTGGCCGGACGTGCTGCGCGACGCAGCCGGCGTCGCCCGTGCCGTGCGCGCCTGCCGGACGCCGGCGTGACCCTTCATCTTCCCCGTTCTGCGAGACCTCCCATGCTTGCACGTTACCTCGGCAAGAAGCCGGCCGTTCTCGACCTGCGCACGCCGCACCTGGCCTCGGTACTGTCGGCGCACCTGCCCGAACCGCCGGCCGCATGCGACTACGGCCGACGCTTCGCGTCCTGGCCGCTGTGGCGCAACGGCGACCAGCTCAGCAACCACGGCCAGACCATTCCCGGCCTTGGCGACTGCACCGCAGTCAGTGTGGCCAGCGCGATCCGCGTGCTGACCGCCGCGCGCGGCGGCGAGGTCGAGCTGACCGACGCGGAGGTGGTCGGGATCTACCAGGCGAACGGCTACGACCCGGCGCGTCCGGCGACCGACCAGGGTGCGGTCGAGCTCGACGTGCTGAACCGCTGGTGCGAGACCGGCTACGCCATCGGCCGGCAGGCCCCGGACGCGCTGACCGGCTATGGCGCGGTGGAGCCGAAGAACCACGACGGCGTGCGCCGCGCGATCGCCATGCTGGGCGGGCTGTATATCGGGCTGAGCCTGCCGGAGTATGCGGTGTCCGAGGGCACCGTGTGGGCGGCGCCCAAGCAGCGCGTCAAGATCGCCGGCGGCCACGCGGTGTTCGTGCACGGCTACGACGCGGACGGCCTATGGCTGAACACCTGGGCCGAGCGCAAGCGGATGGAGTGGGGCTTCCTCGACGCGTTCTGTGACGAGGCTTACGGGCTGCTGTCGCGCGACTGGCTCGAGGTGAACGGGTCCAGCCCGATGCGCGAGGACCTGCTCGCCATGGCGGCCGAGCTGCGCGCGGCGAGGACGGCGTGAAAGGCCTCGCGATCCCGATCGCACTGCTCCTCCCGCTCGGCGGCTGCGGCACTCTGGAAGCCTACCAGGCGCGTACCAGGCTGGTCGGCGCCGCCGAGCCGGACGTGATCGCCTGCATGGGCGTGCCGGCCGAGAAGCAGTACATCAGCGCGCAGCAATCGGTCATGCAGTGGGACTACGTGCAGACCGGCACCGACATCGACGTCGCGTTCGGCATCTACGAGCTGAAGCTGGGCCGGCCGGGGATCTGCCACGCCGCGATCCGGTTCGATCGCGGCCGGGTCGAGTCCGTGCACTATGCCGGCGTCGACGTGAACCCAACCGATCCGGACAGCATCTGCGGCCGCCTGGTGCACGACTGCCTGCACCATCGCGAGACCACGCCGCTGCCGCGGGACTTCAGCAACCTCGCCGTGCTGGCCGGGTCGGCGAAGACAGAGCCGTAGGGCTCGGCGCCCCGGTCAAATCGGTGAGCTTGGCCAGTGGGCATCGGAGGTTGGGTTGACCTGCGTTGGCAAGTCGATCGTGGTGCTCGGGAACCATCTGGCGGGATCTTCGATCGGAGGATCGGTGTTTCTCCGCTGGATGTCGCGGGTAAGCACCATCGGCTTGACGCTCGGAAGTCCTGTTCTTTGTCATGCGCGGCAACAGGACGCCGTTCCGAGCCGGGTTACCTCGATACGCTCGCAGAACCTGCAGATGACGCCGTCGGATCCGTCCGATCCCGGCAGCGAACGCTGGATCGTCTGGGATACCGGCTTCGGCAACGGCCAGGCAGCAGCCTATATCGCCCTGTGCGACACGATCGGCCACTGCCGCTGGCAGCACACCTGGTCCGACGCTTATATGCCCACCGTTCACTACATGGGCTCCTGATCCACCATGTGGGAGCTGGTGTTCCTGGTCACGTATAGCCAAGGCTCCGAGGCTCAAATCGCAGTTGTGATGGTTTGAGGAAAGGACGAAGTCCGACAGTTCTCGACCAGGAGGACGGTGCCTGGATCGCTGCGATACCTCTCGTCAACGGGTTGCAGATAGACACGTCGTACGGCGTGACGCCAACCATCAAGTGTCTGCGCTGGAAGGCTGCTCGCAGGCACTTCAACGAGGTGCCTTGTTACAACCAGGTCGATAACGGAACGACACACACCGGGGTCAAGTCATAGCCATAGCCGTCGATCCTCCGCTTGTACTGATGAACCGCCGCTGGCCCCGAACGGGCTGGCGGCGGTTTTTTGCGTTCTGGCCACCGCTCCCGCTACTTGACCGACGCAAGGATAGCGGCATCCTGGAGAACGCGGCTGCCTGGCCAACCACGCTGGCACGCGCAACGCCCAGCTCCACGACCCCCCGGCGAGACGAGATCAGCCTCGACGAGGTGCGGCGAATCAGCGTGTAGATCAGGCACCGGATGGAGCGGAGTGTCACGTGTGGACCGACCACCGCGCGTCTCACCCATGCTCGGGAACATCACGCCTGGATCCACAAGCTGTAGGACAACACACGAGCATATCACCGCGTCCGTTAGAAAAACGTTAGTCCAGATCGTTTCAATTCATTGGTGATGCGAAGCTGCTCAGCTTCCGGCATACCGTTTCGCGACAGTGACGGTCGTGGCCATGTGCTACGACCCCCTCCGGAGCGATCGAGCATGGCGAGCTACGTTTGGTCGGGTCCAGATGGCGGCAACTGGAGCGATCCTGCAAACTGGATGCCGAACGGCGTGCCCGGCAGCGCCGACTCGGCCCTGGTCAACCTGGCGGGTAGCTACGCCATCGCGCTTGACGTCGCCTCGATCGGCTCGCTGACGCTTGACGCTGCCGGCGCGACGATCAATCCAGCCATCTCCTTCGCCCTGGCGGGCGTGATGGACGTGCAGGCCGGCACCTTGGTGGTGAGCAACACCATCACCGGCGGCACCATCAGGGCGGACGGCGGCACCATAGACTATGCCGGCGGTACCCTCGACGGCGTCACCCTGGATGGCCCACTCGACCTCAGCGCCAGCGATGCCCAGCTCTCGATCAAGGATGGCATCACCTTCGCCGGCGTCGGGCCGGAGCAGATCGTCGACACCGGTCTCGGCGCCAACCTCAGGTTCGACGATGCCGAGACCCTTGCCAACGTCGTCATCACCCTGAGCAACGGCGGATCCCTTTCCACCGGGCCAACCCTTACCCTTGCCGCCAACAGCACGCTCGTCGCCGGCGGTGGTGGGGCCCTCATCGACGGTACGCTGGACAACAAGGGCAGCATCACCGCCATCACCGGCATTCTCAACGATGCCGCCACCACCATCAACGCCGGCTCCATCGCCGTCGGCAATGGCAATGCCGACAACGACCTCTTCGACTTGGCCAGCAATACCGGCACCATCAGCGTGTCGGGCAGCGAAACCGTCCTCACCGTTATCGACACCGTAAACACCGGCATCATCAGCGTCGCGTCAGGTGGCTCGCTGGCAACCGAGGGCACCCTCGACAACACCGGCGGCACCATCATGCTGGCCTCCGGTGCCGCGCTCGACCTGCAGAGCAAGGAGACGTTTGCGCGGCTCGGCACCATCGACCGCAACGGTGGCATCCTCACCCTGGGCGGTACGCTCAACCTTGCCGGCCAGACCCTCGACATCACCAAGGGCAGCACGTTCGACGATGCCCGGCTCTACGGCACCATCACCGGCGGCGTCATCAAGCCGGATGGTGGCACGGTCGACTATGGCGGCGTCACCCTCGACGGCGTCACCCTCGACGGCCCGCTCGACCTCAGCGCCAGCAACGCCCAGCTCTTTATCACCGGCGGCATCACCTTCACAGGCACCGCCACCGAGCAGATCCTCGAAACCGGCAGCGGTGCCACCCTCCGGTTCGACGACGCCGAGACCCTCGCCAACGTCGCCATCACCCTCGGCGGCAGCAACGGATCGAATTGCGCGCTCGAAACCGGGCCAGCACTCACCCTCGCCGCCAACAGCACGCTCGTCACGGGGGGCTTGGCCTACATCGACGGCGACAGCCTGGACAACAAGGGAAGCATCACCGCCGCCGCTGGCGCCCTCGAAGATGACGCCAACACCACCAACGAGGGCTCCATCGCCATCAGCAATGGCGACGACAACAACAACGTGTTCGCCGGCTTAACGAACACCGGCACGCTGACGGTGTCAGGCCACGGCACGGCCGTCGAATTCTTCGCTCTCGATAACACCGGCACCATCAGCGTCGGCGACGAGGCCACGCTGGAGATCGAGAGCTCGGTCCGCGCGCTCGGCACCGTGTCGTTTCTCGACGATGTCGGCACGTTGTCGCTGGACGGCGTGATCGGCAGCGCCAGCGGCACTCTGCAGCTCTTCCAGAGGGGTGACGCGATCGATCTGGGCGGTGACGGCTACAGCGTCGATCATGATGACAATACGATCACCCTGGAGCAGAACGGCGACATCGTCGACAGCTTCGCATTGACCGGCCAAGACTACACCGACGCGAGCTTCACGCTGACCGCGAACTCCAACGGAGAGGTTCTCACCACCGACGCACCCTGCTTCT
This sequence comes from Lichenicola sp., assembly GCA_965198655.1. GTDB lineage: Bacteria > Pseudomonadota > Alphaproteobacteria > Acetobacterales > Acetobacteraceae > Lichenicola. Next base: position 1,643,011 of record OZ240668.1, read on the forward strand.
GCGCCGGCACGCGCATCCTCACCGATCAGGGTGAGCGCGCCGTCGAGGATCTGGCGCTCGGCGACCTTGTGGTCACGCGTCAGGGCGGCATCGAGACGCTCATGCCGGTGCGCTGGATCGGCCGCCGGCGCGTCATGGTGGCGCAGCACCCGGAACCGGAACACGTGCTGCCAATCCGCATCGCCCGCGATGCCGTCGCCCCCGGTCTGCCTGTCCGCGACCTCCACGTCTCGCCCGACCACGCGCTCTACGTCGACGGCCTGCTGATCCAGGCCCGCCAGCTCGTGAACCACATGACGATCACGCACGACCGCAGCCACGCAAGCGTCACCTACTACCACGTCGAGCTCGACTGCCACGCCATCCTGATCGCCGACGGCATGCCGTGCGAAAGCTACCTCGACAGCGGCAACCGCGCGCAGTTCGATGCCGCTGGCAACGTCGTGCCGTTGCGTATCCCGACCCCAGATCGTGCTCAGGCCGCATGTGCACCCATTGTCACCGCGGCCACCCTCGTGCAACCGGTCTGGCAGCGCCTCGCCGAGCATGCCCGCGCCGTCGGCCACGCCGAGCCGGTGCGACAACCTGAGGCCGGCCTGCTGCCCTGGCTGGAGACCGAGCACGGTGCGACGCTGACGTCGAGTCAGAGTGACGACCGGCTGTGCTTCGCGCTCCCCTCCGGCTGTCTGCGGGTGCGGCTGCGCTCGCGCAGCGACCTGCCGACAACCCTGGCACCCTGGTCGGACGACCGCCGCCGGCTCGGCGTCGCGATCAGCGCGCTGATCCTGCACGACGGCAATTGGCGGCAGGAGCTGGCTCTTGCCCATCTCGCCGACGCTGACGGCTGGTGGCCGCTAGAGGCGGCAGACGGGCTGGCTTGGCGCTGGACCAACGGCGACGGCTGGATCACGCTGCCGGAGCCAGCGCAGGCGATAGAGCTCACGGTCCACGCGATCATGCCGATCTTGTCTGAAGGTCCGGCCAGCACTCCGTGGCAGACCCAAGCAAACGCAGGTTGACCTCCTGTCGCTACCTACGCCCTCACCGCGGGCGGCCCGACGGCCAGCCCGTGCAGCAGCAGCAGCAGCAGCACGATCAGCAGCAGCACCGCGAACAGCCGCCCGAACACGCGCAGCGCCGCCGCCACCAGCAGCACCGCCAGGACGATCAGCAGCACGCCCTGCAACGGGCCGGTGATGCCGACCCGCTGCAGCAGGTGGCGGGCGCCGCCCTCAATGAAGGCGATCGCCGCCACCACCAGGTCGAAGAGCTGGACCAGCAGGCCGAGCACGACGGTCAGGGCATGGTCCATCAAAGCTCCGTATCAGGCTGAGAAGTGGCGGGGCTGGCAACTCCGTCCGCCGCCTGCGGTTCAAGCCGGGCGGCGCCGGGACCGGCCAACCGGTCGGGCGCCGGCGCCAAGACGCTGATGGAGCTTCCATGTCCTCGATCGCCCGCCGACGCACCGCGCCCTCGACCTGGCACACCCTGGTCAGCCTGGCCTTCGCCTCCGCCGGCGTCGCCAAGCTGGTCGCGGTCGAGCCCGAGGCCGCGCTGTTCCGCTCCTGGGGCTGGAGCAAGTCCGACATGCAGATCATCGGCGCTACCGAGCTGCTCGGCGCGGTGCTGCTGGCGACGCACTCCACCCAGCGGCTCGGCGCCCTGCTGCTGAGCAGCTCGTCCGTCTGCATCCTGACCACCGAGCTGCGTCACGGCGACGACCTGCTGGTGACGCCGCGCAGCGGGCTGCTGCTCGCCGCCCTGACCGGCTTCATACGCGGGCGTTGAGACGGCGCCGGCCAGCCGCAGCCGGATCACGCCCTTCGCGGTGTCCGGGTCCACCGGCCGGCCCTTGCGCAGCACCTCGATCAGCCCGTCGCGGGCGAGGCTCCGGGCGGCATCGCGGACCCGGCCCATCAGCGCCTGCCACCCGTCGCCATAGATCCGCGCCACCTCGCTGGGGCAGATCGACCTGGATCCGCCGCGCGCCGTCACCTGCCGCATGATCTCCTCGCGCAGCACCCCGGGGGCGGGGCCGGCCACGCCGGTCAACGCAGGTGGTGCAGCAGCGCGTCGGTCAGCTCGCGCGTGCCGGCGGTGCCGCCCAGGTCGCGCGTCCGGACGCCGGCGGCCAAGGTCGCGTCGATTGCGGCGGTCAGCCGGTCCGCCAGGTCCAGGCGCTCGACATGCTGCAGCATCAGCCCGGTCGACAGCAGCATGGCCAGCGGGTTCGCGATCCCCTTGCCGGCGATGTCCGGCGCCGAGCCGTGCACCGCCTCGAAGATCGCCGCCTCGGTGCCGATGTTGGCACCCGGCGCCATGCCGAGTCCGCCCACCAGCCCGGCGATCAGGTCGGACAGGATGTCGCCGAACAGGTTGGTGGTGACGATCACGTCGTACTGCCAGGGGTCGAGCACCAGTTGCATGGCGCAGGCGTCGACGATGCGGTCATTCATCTCGACCCGGCCCTCGTAGTCGCGGGCGACCTTGCGCCCTTCCTCCAGGAACAGCCCGGTCAGCGCCTTCAGGATGTTGGCCTTGTGCACCACCGTCACCCGGCGGCGGTTGTGCTTCACCGCGTAGTCGAACGCGTACTGGACGATGCGGCGGCACTCGGCGCGGGTGTTGAAGCCGGTGGACATGGCGATCGCCTTCGGGTCGTGCCCGATCGGCAGGTAGTGCTCCATCGCGGCGTAGAACCCTTCCAGGTTCTCGCGCACCAGCACGATGTCGATCTTGTCGAACCGGCCGCCCGGGATCAGCGTCCGTGCCGGGCGCAGGTTGGCGTAGAGCTCGAATTCCTTGCGCAGGGTGACGTTGATCGACTTGAACCCGCCGCCGACCGGCGTGGTCAGCGGGCCCTTCAAGGCCAGCCCGGTGCGCCGGATGCTGTCCAGCGTCGGCAACGGCAGCGGGTCGCCGCTATCGGCCACCGCGGCCATGCCGGCGAGCTGGCGGTCCCAGGCGAACGGCGTGCCGAGCGCGTCGAGCACCGCGACCACCGACTCCGCGAGCTCCGGGCCGATGCCGTCGCCGGGGATCAGGGTGGCGGGAATGCGGCCATCGACCGTTCGAGTGTCTGACATGGATCGGTGCTCCTTCGGGACCAGGGCGGGCAGGACTAGCGCGGGCTGGACTAGTGTGGGCGGGGCTGGGGCGACACAGGATTAAGGCGGCGGAACGAGTGGCGCGCAGGCGGTTGCCAGCCAGGCCCGGGCCGCCTCCGGCAGCAACGGCCCGATCTCCGCTTGCACTTGGGCGTGGTAGCGGTCGATCCAGTCGTGCTCGACCGGGGACAACAGCGCGGTGTCGATCAGCGCACGGTCGAACGGCGCCAGGGTCAGCGGCTCGAACCGGAGGAAGCGCGCCTCGTCGTCGGGACCGGCGGGCTGCACCAGCAGCAGGTTCTCCAGCCGGATGCCGTAGGCGCCGGGCAGATAGTAGCCGGGCTCGTTCGACAGGATCATGCCGGCCTCGATCGGCACCGGACGCGCGGTCGGCGAGATCCCGCACGGCCCTTCGTGCACCGACAGGAAGCTGCCGACGCCGTGGCCGGTGCCGTGGTCGTAGTCGAGCCCGGCCTGCCAGAGCGGGATGCGGGCCAGCGCGTCCAGCCGCCCGCCATGCACGCCGGCCGGAAAGCGAGTCCTGGCCAGGGCGATGTGGCCCTGCAGCACCCGGGTGGCGTGGTCGCGCACGGCGGCGGGGGCGGGGCCCGGGCCGCTCCACACGGTGCGGGTGACGTCGGTGGTGCCGCTGCGATACTGGCCGCCGCTGTCGATCAGGTAGACCTCGTCCGGCTGCAGCCGCCGCGCCGTCGCCGGCGCCGCGCGGTAGTGGATGATGGCGCCGTTCGGACCGGTGCCGGAAATCGCCGGGAAGCTTTCGCCGACGTAGCCGGGCGCCTCGTGCCGGAACGAGTCGAGCCGGCCGGACAGCTCGGTCTCGCTGCGGCCGACGCCGTGCTCCGACAGCCAGTGCAGGAAGCGGCACACCGCGACGCCGTCATGGCGATGCGCGTCGCGTGCCCCTTGCTGCTCGACCGGGTTCTTTCGCGCCTTGGGCAGCAGGCAGGGATCCGGGGCAGGGGAAACGGTCGCGCCGGCGGCCCGCAGTGTCTGGCCGAACCAGGACGCGGTGGCCGACGGATCGAGCCGCACCGTGCGGCCGGACATCCCCGCCAGGGCGGCCGCGATCCCGTCCGGCGGCTCGATCCGCACCGTGTTGCCGAGCCAGGCGCGCAGCTCGGCGGACACCTTTTCCGGCGCCATGAACAGGGTGGCCCGCTCGTCCGCCTCCAGCAGGGCGAAGCCCAGCGCGAACGGGGTGAAGGCCAGGTCGCCGCCGCGCAGGTTGAACGCCCAGGCGATCGAGGCGGGGTCGCCCAGCACCACCGCGTCCTCGCCGGCGTCGCGCAGCAGGGCGGCGATCTCCGCCCGCTTCTCCTCCGCGCTGCGGCCCGAGAACGCGAGCGGGTGCGGCACCGCCGGCGCCACCGGCGGCGCCGGCCGGTCGGTCCAGATCGCGTCCACCGGGTTGCGCGCCGTCGCCACCAGCTCGAGCCCGGGCTTGCGGTAGCGCGCGAGCGCGCCGTCGCTCAGCAGCCAGGGGTCGTAGCCGATGCGCGGGGTGCGGTCGGGACGACGCGCCGTCGCGGCGAGCCACGCCTCCGGCGGATCGCGTGTCAGGTGCAGGCGCCGGTAGCAGGCGCCGTCCACCTCGGCGTCGAGCTGCAGCACGTAGCGGCCGTCGGAGAACACCGCCGCGTCGTGGGCCAGGATGATCGCCAGGCCGGCGCTGCCGGTGAAGCCGGTGAGCCAGGCCAGGCGCTCGGCATATGGGGCCACGTACTCGCCCAGGTGCTCGTCGCCGCGCGGCAGGACGAAGCCGTCGAGACCATCGGCAGCCAGCACCGCGCGGAGGGCATCCAGCCGTTCGGCGGCGCGGTCGTCGGTCATGCGAGAACTCCGGAGCGGGGCGGCGAGGTGGGCGCGGGTCCGCCGTCGAGCAGGCGGTGCATGAACACGAGGTCGAGCCAGCGTCCGAACTTGGCGCCGACCTCGGGCAGCCTTGCCGCCACAGTGAAGCCGAACCGCGCGTGCAGCGCGATCGAGGCCGCGTTCTGCGCGTCGATGCCGCCCACCATGGCGTGCAGCCCGGCCTCAGTCGCGTGCGCGATCAAGGCGGACAGCATGGCCTGGCCGTGCCCGCGCCGCTGCGCCGACGGGTCGATATAGAGCGAGTGCTCCACGGTGTGGCGGTAGCCGTCATGCGGCCGGAACGGCCCGTAGGAGCCGAACCCCTGCACTGCGCCGTCCTGCACCACCACCAGCACCGGATGTCCGGCCGCGCGGCGTTCCGCCATCCAGGCGCCGCGGCTCTCGATCGTGGCCGGGGTGATGGTCCACAGCGCGGTGCCGGTCAGGATCGCGCCGTTGGTGATCTCCAGGATGCGCGGCAGGTCGTGCGGGCCCGCGTCCCGGATGGTTCCGGTCATGGCCGTCCCGGTCGGCGCAGCACCAGGGTCGCCCAGTCGTTCTCGCGCAGGTGGTGTTCCAGCACGAGCCCCTGGCGCCGGTGCGCCGCGAGCACCATCGGCACCTGGCTGCCCAGCAGCCCGGCCAGGATCGCGGTGCCGCCCGGCGCCAGCCGCGCCGACAGGTCGCGCGCCATCCGGCACAGCGGCCGGGCCAGGATGTTGGCGAACACCAGGTCGTAGGGGCCGCCCTGCCGCACCGCCGGGGTGCGCCAGCCGTTACCGTGGCGGCAGGCGAGGCGCCGGCCGAGCCCGTTCGCGGCCGCGTTCTGCGCCGCCACCCGCACCGACCACGGCTCGATGTCCACCGCCAGCACCGGCCGGCGCAGCAGCCGGGCCGCCGCCATCGCCAGGATGCCGGAGCCGGTGCCGAGGTCCAGGATACGGCGCGGCCGTTGATGCGCCACCAGCTCCAGCGCGCGCAGGCAGCCGCGGGTCGAGCCGTGCTCGCCGGAGCCGAACGCGATCCCCGCGTCCAGCGTCAGGGTGATCCTCGGACCGGGCGGCGCACGTCCCAGATGGGTGCCGCGTATGGAGAAGCGCCGGCCGACGCGCTGCTCGGGAAAGCTCTCATAGGTGCGGGCGAGCCAGCCTTCCGCCTCGGTCGCGGCACGTCCGAGCGGTGCCGCGACCCCGGTGGCCGCTTCCGCCAGCGCCAGCGCCGCGGACAGCGCCACCTCGCCGCTGCCCTGGTCCTTGACCCCCTCGACCCGCCACACCGTCTGGCTGTCGTCGGCCTCGAAGATGCCGACGGTGGCGCAGACCGAGGCGAGCGCGCTCTCGTACGCTTCCACCGCCGCGTCCGGCACCGTGACGTGGATCGTTTCCAGCACGGTGGCGTGTCGCCGGGTGATCACGCTCAAGACGATGTCTCCACGCCCGGCCCGGACGATGTCCCCGCGTCCGAGCCGGCAACCGGCTCCACGTAGGAGTCGAGCACGCGCTTGAACCCGGCCTTGTCGAACGCGACGTCGAGCTTGCCGTCCTCCGCGCCGGTGACCACGCCGTAGCCGAACTTCTGGTGGAACACCCGGGCGCCCACCGCGATGCCGCCGCCGCGCGACGGACGCGCCGGCTGCTCCCACGCTTCCACCGTGCGCGGACGGCGCGCCACCAGCGGGAACTGCCCGCCGAACTGGCTCCCGAAGACGGGCGGCGCGCTGCGCATCTGCTCGCGCGCCAGCGAGGCCGAGCCCATCTGCTCGACGTGCTCCTCCGGCAGCTCCTCGACGAACCGGCTGGGCACCGAGCTTTGCCAGTTGGCGTAGATGCGCCGGTTGGCGGCGTGGCTGATCAGCGCCCGGTGGCGCGCCCGGGTGATGCCGACATAGGCCAGCCGTCGCTCCTCCTCGAGCCCCTTGTTGCCGCCCTCGTCCAGGGTGCGCTGGCTCGGGAACAGCCCTTCCTCCCAGCCGGGCAGGAACACGCTGTCGAACTCCAGCCCCTTGGCGCCATGCAGGGTCATGATGTTGACCCGGTCCGCACCCGCGTTCTCGTCGTTCTCCATCACCAGCGACACGTGCTCCAGGAAGCCGCCGAGGGTGTCGAACTCCACCAGCGCACGCACCAGCTCCTTGAGGTTGTCGAGCCGGCCCGGCGCGTCCGGCGACTTGTCCTTCTTCCACATCTCGACGTAGCCGGCCTCTTCCAGCAGCGTTTCCACCACCCGGATGTGCGCCGGCCCCGCCAGCCGCGCCGCGTCGTCATCTCGCGCCAGCGCCTCGCGGCCGCGGCCGAGGGCGGCCATCAGCAGGCCGAGCTGCTCGCGCACCCGCCCCTTCAGGGTGCCGTCGGCCAGCAGCTTCAGCACCGCCGCCGTGAGCGGGATCCGCTCGGCACGCGCCGCCACATGCAGCGCCTGCATCGCCACGTCGCCCACGCCACGGCGGGGAACGTTGACGATGCGCTCGAACGCCAGGTCATCCGACGGCTGGTTCATCACCCGCATGTAGGCGATGGCGTCGCGTATCTCCTGTCGCTCGTAGAAGCGCAGGCCCCCCACCACCTTGTACGGCAGGCCCAGCGTGATCATCCGCTCCTCGAAGGCGCGCGTCTGGAACCCGGCGCGCACCAGGATCGCCATCTCCGACAGGCGGTGGTCGTCGCGTTGCAGTTGCTCGATCCGCTCGCCGACCATGCGTGCCTCCTCGTCGGAGTCCCACACCGACGCCACCAGCACCTTCTCGCCGCCGGCATCGTTGCGGCCGGGGCGCAGCGTCTTGCCGAGCCGCCCCTCGTTGTGCGCGATCAGCCCGGACGCAGCGGCGAGAATGGGTGCGGTCGAGCGGTAGTTGCTTTCCAGCTTGACGATGCGGGCGCCGGGAAAGTCCTTCTCGAAACGCAGGATGTTCTCCACCTCCGCGCCGCGCCAGGAATAGATCGAGTTGTGGGTGACGATGCCGTTGGCCACGAAGTTGTGGGTGTTCTCGACGTCGAGGTCGAACACCTCCAAGGCGGGGGCCTCCTCGATCGCGATGATGGCGTCGTGCCGTCCGTCGACCGCGGCAAGCACCATGCCGGGCCGGAGCTGGGAGGTCGGGCGCAGCGTGAGCGCCTTGCCGAGCAGGTTGGCCTTGCGCACGAGCGTGACCGGCATGTCCGCCGCGATCCGCGTCCGGATCGCCTCGACCTGTCCGATGTCCCGGAAGCTCGACTCGTAGCGCCAGTTCTGCGGGTTCCGCTTGTAGGACCGCGCGTTCAACCCCGCGGCCGCCATAGCCGCACGACCTTCGTCGTCGTTGCCGCTCACCGCGATGCGGTGCATCGGCGTGGATCCTCGCTTGTCGGCGAACAGGGTCAGGATCAGCCTGCGTCGTCGGCCCCGAGCGGTCTGAGCCACATGGTGCGGCTGGTTGATATCGAGGCCATGGTCCTCCATGAGGCGCCGTGCCCCGTCCGCCGCGCTGCGAACGCCGTGGATCCGGTCCAGACGGGCCTGGTCCCGCACCAGGCTGGCCTCAAGATCCGAGCCTCGCACGCCGGGATCACGCGCGATGAACGGCAGGGTCGAAACGCCATATTGCAGGCTCAGCAGATGTTCGCACTCACGCGCATCCGCTTCCGAACCGAACGCGCTGACGAGCCAGACGGCATCCGCATGCTCCTGCACGCTGCGCTGCTTGAACCCGATGACCGGGTGCACCTGGCCTTGGGTGTAGACCTGCGACGTGCCGAGCCGATACCGATCGTCCTTGCGCATCAGGTACGTGTAGTGCCGTTGCGGACTCTGACCCAGCACGACGTCAGCGAACTGGACGTGCTCCGCCGTGCTGACCAGCTCCCGGCCCGCCTCGGTGCGAACCCGCAGGAGCGGGCGGTTGGACCGCCTTGCGTGCACGCGCAACACCCGGGACGGACGGAACAGCCCGGAACCGTAGCAAGACAACACGTCGTCGCCGGGTTGCACCTGCTCGACGGGCCGTTCCGACCGGTCGCCCATGGTAATCAGCGTGCCGGCCGCGACGCACTGGTCGTCGTCGCCGACGCAGCAGATGTTGGCGGGCTCCCCTTCGCGCTTGGCCAGCAGGCGCAGCCAAAGGTACTGGATGGTGTTGGTGTCCTGGTACTCGTCGACCAGGATGTAGCGGAAGCTGCGGTGATACTGCGCCAGCACGTCCGGGCGGGTGCGCAGGATCTCGACCACGTGCAGCATCAGGTCGCCGAAATCGGCGGCGTTCAACTGCGCCAGCCGCTCCTGGTAGTCGGCGTAGATCTGCCTGGCCTTGCCGCCGGCGAAGTCGGTGTCCTCGGCCGGCGTGATCCGGTCCGGCGTCAGCCCGCGATCCTTCCAGCGCTGGATCGCCCCCATCAGCCCCGGCGGCGGCCAGCGCTTGGCGTCGATCCGGTGCAGCTCCATCACCTGCTTGAGCAGGCGCAACTGGTCGTCGGTGTCCAGGATGGTGAAGCTCGACGTCAGGCCGACATACTCGGCGTGGCGTCGCAGCATCCGCGCGCACAGCGCGTGGAAGGTGCCGAGCCACAGCCCTTCCACCGGCCGCTCCAGCAGGTGCCCGACCCGCTCGCGCATCTCGCGTGCCGCCTTGTTGGTGAAGGTCACCGCCAGCACCTGGCCGGGCGAGGCCCGTCCGCTCAGCAGGATGTGGGCGAAGCGCGTGGTCAGCACCCGGGTCTTGCCGGTGCCGGCGCCGGCCAGCACCAGCAACGGCCCGTCGAGGGTCTCGACCGCCTCGCGCTGCTCCGGGTTCAGGCGTTCGAGATAGTTGTCCATGCCCGACCCTATCTAGGCGCCCCGGCGGTGCGCCTCAATGCGGCAGCGCCATCCCCCTTGATCTTCGGTGCCGCCCACCCGCATCCTGACGAAACGTTAGTTCATGGAGAAGGCGGTGTCCGACGCGGCCCTGTCGATCGCCCCACCGCCGTTCCGCAGCACTGGCCCGCAGGGGCATCGCGGCCGCATGCGCGAGCGCTTGCTGTCGCGCGGCGCGGACACGCTCGCCGACTACGAGATCCTGGAGATGCTGTTGTTCCTCGGCATCCCGCGGCGCGACACCAAGCCGCTGGCCAAGGAGCTGATCAACCGGTTCGGCAGCCTGTCCGCGGTGCTGACCGCAGGACCGGAGCGGCTGGCGCAGGCGAGCGGCGAGCTCGGTCCGGACGCGGTCGCGGCGCTGGGCCTGCCGCGACAGGCCCGGCTGCGGCTGGCAGCGGCGGAGGCGCGCGAGCGGCCGGTGCTGAACAACTGGGACCGGCTGCTGCAGTACTTCGACACCGCCCTGGCCGGCGCGGTTCCCGGCCAGCTCCGCGTGCTGCTGCTCGACAACCGCAACCGCCTGCTGGCCGACGAGGCGGTGGACGACACGCCGGAGCGGCTGACGCGGTGCGTGGCCGGACAGGCGCTCGCGCTGCACGCCACCGCGCTGATCCTGCTGCGCGTGGTGGCCGAGGGGCCCGCCGACAAGACCCTGCCCAGGCGCGAGGCCGGGCTCTGCGCCCAGGTGGCGACGGCGCTGGCGGCGCTGTCCATCACCCTGCACGACCACGTCCTGGTCGGCGCCGGCACCTGGGTCAGCCTGCGCCAAAAGGGGCTGTTGTAGCGGGCTTGGCAGCCGGTTGCGGAACCGGAGGCCGGCTCGGCTCCTGACACGGCATCACCCCGTCGGAGCGACGCCATGCACCTCGAAGGATCCTGCCACTGCCGCGCGGTCCGGTTCTCGCTGGAGTCGCGCCATCCGGTGCCCTACCAGCGCTGCTATTGCGGCATCTGCCGCAAGACGCAGGGCGGCGGCGGATACGCGGTGAACATCGCCGGAGCCGCGGACACGCTCCGGGTCGAGGGCGTCGAGCACGCCGCCCGCTACCACGCCGTGATGCGAGACGGGACGCGGGAAACACGCAGCAATGCCGAGCGCGTGTTCTGCAGCCTGTGCGGCAGCGCGCTGTGGCTGTTCGACGACGCGTGGCCGGAGCTGATCCACCCGTTCGCGTCGGCGATCGACACCGTCCTGCCCGTGCCCCCGGAGCGCACCCACCTGATGCTGGACGCGGCACCAGCCTGGGTCGAGCCGGAGCTTCGGGGAACGGACAAGCATTACGGCGAGTTCCCGGAGGAGTCGATCGCCGATTGGCACCAGCGGCTCGGGCTGGAAGCGGACTGAACCGCCGCCGTCGCGCGTCCATTCATCGTTCACGGGACGCGTGCGCGGTGCTGGCGCACCGTGCCTGCTTGTTGCACAATGGCATCGAACGATCGAGGCTGGAGTGGACGCGATGTCGGACGGGTTTGCCGATGCCGGCATGGGCCTGCTGTCCCGGCCGATCGTCGTCGCGCCTACCCGTGTCCTGTCCCGGCCCGTCCCGGCCGAAACCGACCAGGCCCTGCTGTCGGGCATCCTGCGCCTGGTGATGCCGGCCTGCGGGGACGTCGAGGCGCTGGCGGGCAAGGCGCTGACCCGGTTCGGCTCGTTCGCCGGCCTGCTGGCGGCGCCGGTGCGCGAGCTACGCGGCGTGTCGGGCTTCGGCACCCACAGCCTGGCGGCGATCAAGCTGCTGCACGAGGCGGCGCTGCGGCTGGCGCGGGCGCGCATGGAGGAAACCCCGGTGCTGGCCGACCGCGCCGGGCTGCTCGACTACCTGACTGCGGTGCTAGCGCGCGAGCGGATCGAGCAGTTCCGTATCCTGTTCCTCGATGTGGAGGGCCGTCTGCTGGCGGACGAGGCGCAGGCCCGCGGCACCGTCAACCACACCCCGGTCTACCCGCGCGAGGTGGTGCGCCGCGCGGTCGAGCTGCAGGCCCACGCCATCGTCCTGGTGCACAACCATCCGAGCGGCGACCCGACCCCGTCGCGCGAGGACCTGTCGATGACGACCCAGGTATGCGACGCCTGCGCGGTGATGGGCGTGCTGGTGCGCGACCACCTGATCATCGGCAACGGGCGCTGGACCAGCTTCCGCGACGAAGGGCTGCTTGGCTGAGGTGCTGCCGCGTCGCTACCAGGGCTCGGCGCCGGCGCTGCTGAAGAAGCCGCCGGTGGGCCCGTCATCCGGCAGCCGCGCCAGGCGCACTGCGGCGGCGGCACCCTCGGGCACGCTCTGGTGGCCGCTGTGGTTGTTCAGGTCGGTCGCGGTGTAGCCAGGATCCGCCGCGTTCACCTTGATGCTGGTCTGCGTCAGCTCGGCCGCAAGCTGGATCGTCAGCATGTTCAGCGCCGCCTTGGAGCCGTTATAGCCGATCGGCTTGACCTTCGCGTAGGGCCAGTCGGGATCGCTGTTGTGCGTCAGCGAGCCCAGCCCGCTGGACACGTTGACGATGCGGCCCGAGGCGGACCGGCGCAGCAGCGGCAGCATCGCCTGGGTGACCGCAAGCGTGCCGAACAGGTTGATCTCGAACACGCGGCGCACGGCGTCGAGGTCGGCGCTGCCAGGCATGCCGTCGCCCCGCGCGACGATGCCGGCATTGTTGACCAGGACGTCGAGCCGGCCATGCGCGGTGCCCAGGGCCGCCGCCGCGTCCCGGATCGTGTCGCGCCGGTCGAGGTCGATCAGGACGAAGCGCACGTCGAGACCTTCAGCCATCAAGGCGGCGGACGCCGCCTCGCCTCGGGCCGCGTCACGCGCGCCCAGCATCACGATCATGCCGGCCTGGCCCAACTGCCGGGCGATCTCGAAGCCGATCCCCTTGTTGGCGCCGGTCACCAGCGCGATCCGGGAAGAGGGGTTCTGCATGACCGTATCCTTCTCCCGCTGAGCGGGAGCTGTGTTTTATGGCAACGCGCCTGGACAGCGAACGTTTGAAGACAAAGGCTGGGCTCTGCCCATCGATCCGCTTCGCGGCTTGATCGCTAAAGGCGAAGCCTTCGGAAACCGACTTGTAAACAACTAGATTCTCAAGGCTAAGCTCTGAGCGGATCGAGCCACGAAGTGGATCGATGGGCAGCGCCCTGGCCTTGCATGCGTCAATCTTGGAAACGGATCGGATCAGGCCCTGCCCGAAGCGGCCCCAGCGCCGCCTCGATCCCGAACGCGCCAGGCAATGCACCGCGTGGGAACAGCCGGTTGACGTGGCCCATCTTTCGGCCTGGACGGGCGTCCTGCTTGCCGTAGTGGTGCACCAGCAGCCCGGGGGTGGCGAGGATCTCCGGCCACAAGGCGATCTCCTCCGGGCCGACCAGGTTCTTCATCACCGCGTCGGAATGCCGCACGGCCGGCGGAAGCGGCAGCCCGGCGACGGCGCGTATGTGCATCTCGAACTGGCTCACCGGGCAGGCGTCCATGGTCCAGTGCCCGGAGTTGTGCGGACGCGGCGCGATCTCGTTGACCAGCAGCCGCCCGTCCGCGGCGAGGAACATTTCCACCCCCAGCAGCCCGACCAGGGACAGCGCCTCGGCGATCCGCACCGCCAGCGCCTGCGCATCGGCGGCGACCTCCGGCGGCACCGGCGCCGGCGCCAGGGTCAGGTCGAGGATGTGGCGGCGATGCTGGTTCTGCACCGTGTCGAAGCTGCGCACCGTGCCGTCGAGGCCGCGCGCGACCATCACGCTCAGCTCGCAGGCGAAGTCGACGAAGCCTTCCGCCACCAGCGGGTGCGGCGACAGCGCCGCGAACGCCGCCGCCAGCGCGTCGCGGCCGCGCAGCACGCGCTGCCCCTTGCCGTCATAGCCGAGCCGGGTGGTCTTGAGCACGAGGGGCAGGCCGAGTGCTGCCGCCGCCTCGTCGAGCGATCCCGCCGTGTCCACCAGATGCCAGGGCGCCAGCGGGATCCCGGCTTCCGCCAGGAAGCGCTTTTCCGTCAGCCGGTCCTGGCTGATACGCAGGATGGCGCCGTCCGGCCGGACCGGACGGATCGCCGCCAGCAGGTCGAGCCCGTCGGCGCTGACGTTCTCGAACTCGAACGTCACCACGTCCACTGCGTCCGCGAAGCGGCGCAGCGCGTCGGGATTGGAATGCGCCCCCAGGGTGATCGCGGTCGCGACCTGCGCCGCGGGCCCGTCCGCCTCCTCGGTCAGGACGTGGGTGCGATAGCCAAGGCGGGCAGCGGCCATCGCCGACATGCGCCCGAGCTGCCCGCCGCCGACGATGCCGATCACGGCACCCGGCGGCAGCGCCTGCATGGTCACGGCGCCGACGCGTCCGGCGCAGGAACCTCCGGCACCGCCGCGGTCTGCAGCGACCGCCAGGCTTCCAGCCGCGCCTTCAGCGCCGCGTCGCCGAGCGACAGGATCGCCGCCGCGAGCAGAGCTGCGTTCATGGCCCCGGCGCGTCCGACCGCCAGGGTTCCCACCGGCACGCCGGCCGGCATCTGCACGATCGACAGCAGGCTGTCGATCCCGTTCAGCGCCTGGCTCTCCATCGGCACGCCCAGCACCGGGAGCAGGGTCCAGGCCGAGCACATGCCGGGCAAGTGGGCCGCCCCGCCGGCGCCGGCGATCACCACCCGTATGCCGCGGCCCTCGGCCTGGCGCGCGTACTCGGCCAGCCGGTCCGGGGTGCGGTGCGCCGAGATGATCCGGCTCTCGAACGGGATGCCCAGCGTGTCGAGCTGCGCCGCGGCATGGCTCAGCGTGGCCCAGTCCGACTGGCTGCCCATGATGAGGCCGACCACCGGGTCGTCGCTATCGCCCGGCTCGTCGGTATCGGGATCGAGCCCGGGCTCGGTTTCGCTCATGTGCTGCTTCCTAGCACAGCGTCAGATCGGGTTGAACCGCATCGCGGTTCCACCTGGCTGATGGGGCTGCTCTTTCCAAGACAAAGGTGAGCATGATCGAACGATCATGTCCTAGGCAATGCTGTCCGGGATCAACCGGGATTCCAGCCAGGCGATCTCGTCCTTCAGCAGCAGCTTGCGCTTCTTCAGCCGCTGGATCTGCAGTTGATCGATCGGCTGCGGAGCCAGCCGCCCGATCACGGTGTCGAGGTCGCGATGCTCGCTGCGCAGCTCGTGCAGCCGTCGCAGCACAGTGTCTCGGTCGATCAGCATGAATCACCGCATAGCATGCGGCGCTCCGCCCCTCCACTCGATGAGTCAAAGGAGTGAGAGGTGAAGCGGTGGCAACACTTTATGATGGCGCCGCCGGCCGCTGCGGGTCTAGCGTCGATGGGTACAACCCCACGCGGAGGCATCATGAGCCTGCAGTCACGGATCGACTCCCTGAGGACCCGCCACGCCACGCTGGACACGCGGATCACGGACGAGGACACGCGGCCCGCTCCGGACCAGGCCACGCTGAACCGGCTGAAGCTCCAGAAGCTACGGGTGAAGGAGGAGATGGAGCGACTGCGCAGGCAGACCTAGAGCATCATCCGATCAGATCGGATCATCGGATAAAGATGCTTGCTGAAACAACAAGCTAGAGCGTGATCCGTGAGCCAATGCGAACGGATCACGCTCTAGCCCGTCGCAGGTCGGAAAAGGGAGGCGGCTCTACGCCGCTTCCTCGTCCACCGGCTGCGGCGGCGGCACCGGCACGTGCTGACCTTCCCGGACCAGCCGCTCGTTCGCCGTCGCCACCATTGCGTTGAGGTCGGTCTGGCTGCACAAACCCAGAATCACCGGGTCGCGCGGCTTGATGTTGGCGCTGTTCCAGTGCTGCCGGTCGCGCACCTTGGCGATCGTCTCCTTGGTGGTGCCGAGCAGCTTGATCACCTGCACCTCGCTCAACTGCGGGTAGTTGCGTAGCACGAAGGCGATCGCGTCCGGACGGTCGTTGCGCTTGGCCACCGGCGTGTAGCGCGCGCCCTTGGATCGGCGGGTGACCGGGTTCTTCTCCGACAGCACCGTCAGCCTTGCGTCCGGGTTCTTCTCGGCCCGCGCGATGTCCTCGGCGGTGACCTGGTGGTTGGCGACCGGGTCGTAGCCGACGATGCCGGCCGCCACCTCGCCATCGGCGATCGCCTGCACTTCCAGCGGATGCATGCCGCAGAAATCCGCCACCTGGGTGAAGGTGAGCGCGGTCTTCTCGATCAGCCACACGGCGGTGGCCTTTGGCATCAGCGGCAACGTCATCGAACTGTCCTGTTGGCCGCCTCGCCCGGACCGGCTGACGCCGGGTTCGAGCGGGACGGGATCGGGTGGGGGATGCCCAGGCGGGCACGACGTGGCGCCGATATGGGCTGCGTCCGCGGACCGGGTCAAGGCGCGGCGTAAACCCCGAAACGAAGAGGGGCCGGTCGCCCGGCCCCTCTCATTCTCGGATCATCCGGGGCCGATCAGGCGGCCCGGGTGTCCACCGTCTTGACGCCGTCGTTGGCGGGGCCCGACAGCGTCGCCGGCGTCGCGCCGATGGCGATGCGGCGCGGCTTCAGCGCCTCCGGCACCACCCGCTTCACCGTGATGCGGAGCAGGCCGTTGTTGAGGTCCGCCCCCTCGACCTGAATATGGTCGGCGAGCGCGAACCGGCGCTCGAACGCGCGCGCGGCGATGCCGCGATACAGCACTTGGTTGCCGTCCTGCTCGCCCTCGACGCGGCCGGCCACCAGCAGGGTGTTGTCCTGCACGGTCAGCTCGATGTCGTTCGGGCCGAAGCCGGCGACGGCCATGGTCAGCACGTAGCTGTCCTCGGCGGTCTTCTCGATGTTGTAGGGCGGATAGGACGGCGCGGAGGCCGTCTGTGCCGCGGTGTCGACCAGGCGCGCGAGGCGGTCGAAGCCGATAGCGGTGCGGAACAGCGGTGCGAAGTCGTAGGTCATGGAAAAACCTCCTGAAGAAGCAAGGCTCGATGGCTCCCCACGAGGGCGGAGCCGGTCCGGTTTGATCGTCCGAGGCCCCATCAGGGCGCCTCCGACGGATCGAGAAATGGAAAGTGCCGCCTCTGGATCAAGGGCGGCATCTCGGAAAAAATCGAGCGCTGGCGGCCGCGCGGTCAGCCCTTGCTGCGCACGCCCAGCCCGGCGAACTTCTTGTTGAACTTGGCCACCTGGCCGCCGGTGTCCATCATGCGCTGCACCCCGGTCCAGGCCGGGTGCGACTTCGGGTCGACGTCCAGACGCAGCGTGTCGCCCTCCTTGCCGTAGCAGGAGCGGGTGGTGAACTGGGTGCCGTCGGTCATGACGACGTTGATGGTGTGATACTGCGGATGAATGCCGGGCTTCATGGTTCCAGGGTCCCTCGATGCCGCCGCCGATGCCGACCGGGGCGGGGTGACGCGCGTATAGCGAAGCCCCGAGCCCCCGGCAACGACCGCGTCCGCCGCGGCACCCCGTCAGTCGGGCCGGCGCGCCGCCCTGTCGGTGTAGCGCCGGAAGATGGCGTCGGCGGTCTTCTTCTGGTCGGGCGAGAAGCTGTCGTAGAGGGCGCGGAACGGCGGCAGCAGGAGCTGGGTGTTGCGCGCGTTGGCGTCCTCGATCGCCCCATAGGCCTGGAGGTCGCGCACCGCGTCGGCGCCGGCGCGGTCGCGCTGCCGGCTCGCATAGGCGGCATCCATCCGCGCCACCGTGTCGCGCAGCGCGGCCGCGAAGCCCTGCCACAACGCCTCCTGCGCCGGGGTGATACGCAGGCTCGCGTGCAGGTGGGCGATGTGGCTCTCGATCCGCGGGCTGGCATCCCGTCCGTAGCCGGTCTGCGTTCCGGCGGGAGCGGTCTGCGCCAGGGCCAAGCCGGCCGGCGGCAGGACGCCCACGCCCATGAGCAGGACCAGGTGGAACAAGCGGCGGCGCTGGATCATGGACCATCCTCTGCTCGGCCCGGCGACCGGAAACGGGGAGGCCCGCGATGAGCATCCTGTCGGTCCAGTCCTGGGTCACCTACGGGCATGTGGGGAATGCAGCGGCGCTGTTCCCGTTGCAGCGGCTCGGCGCCGAGGTCTGGGCGATCAACACCGTGCAGTTCTCCAACCATCCCGGCTACGGCAGCTTCGCCGGGCAGGTGACCGACGGCGCCGCGGTGGCGGCGCTGGTCGGCGGCCTCGCGGCGCACGGCGTGCTCGGGCAGGTGGACGCGGTGCTGTCCGGCTACCTGGGACAGGCTGCTACCGGCGAGGCGGTGCTGGACGCCGTGGCGCAGGTGCGGGCCCTGCGCCCGGACGCGCTGTACTGCTGCGACCCGGTGATGGGCGACCGCGCCGGCGGGCTCTACGTCCGCCCGGAGGTCGCCGCCCTGCTGAAACAGCGCGCGGTGGCCGCCGCCGACATCCTGACCCCGAACCTGTTCGAGCTGGAGCTGCTGGTGCCGGCGCTGTGCGGCGACCTGCCGCCGAGCCTGCATCGCGTCGCCGAGGCGGCACAGGCGCTGCGCGCGCGAATGCGCCCCGAAGGCCCGGCGCTGGTGCTGGTCACCAGCGTGGAAGCGCGCGAAACGCCGCCGGAGGCGATCGACCTCCTGCTGGCCAGCGGCGGCGGGACGGCGCTGCTGCGTACGCCGCGCCTCCCGCTGGAGGCGAACGGCGCCGGCGACCTACTGGCCGCGCTGTTCCTGCTGCACGTGCTGCGCTCGGCCGATCCGGTCGCGGCGCTGGAGCAGGCGACCAGCGCGGTGTGGGGCGTGCTCGCGCGGACCGCCGCGGCCGGGCAGCGCGAGCCGATGATCGTGCAGGCGCAGGACGAGCTGGTGGCGCCGTCCCGCCGTTTCACGTCCGTAGTCTTGGTATAGCATCCAGCCGACCCGACAGGAGGAGCACCCGCATGCCGATCAACCCGTCCAAGCCGTCCGCCCTGCACGCGCCCGGCTGGGTCGCCGAGTTCCGCTCCTTCATCATGCGTGGCAACGTGGTGGACCTCGCGGTCGGCATCATCATCGGCGCCGCCTTCACCACGGTGGTGCAAAGCCTGGTGAAGGATATCTTCACCCCCTTCATCGGCCTGCTGGTCGGCAACATCGACTTCTCCAACATCTTCTTCACCCTGAAGGGGCCGCACTATGCAACCCTGGCCGAGGCGCAGAAGGCCGGATCGCCCACGGTCAACGTGGGCGTGTTCCTGAACGCGGTGATCCAGTTCCTGATCGTGGGCCTGGTGATCTTCTGGGTGGTAAAGCTGCTGACCCGTATGCACGTCCGGGAGGAAAAGACGGAAGGCCCGCCCGCGCCGACCCAGAGCGAGCTGCTGCTGACCGAGATACGCGACCTGCTGGCGGACGGGCGCGGCCGCACGGCCGACCTGCCGCCGACCGCCGGCCTCTAGGCTTCCGGATGGCGAAGGCCAGGGGCTTTGCCCCTGGACCCCATGAAGGGCGAAGCCCTTCGAACCCGACTCTTAAGTAAAAGGGGCTGGGGCCGTCGTGCGTAAGCACGCTTCGCGTGACGGCCCCAGCGGACCGAGCTGCGAAGCAGATCGGTGCTGCGAAGCAGATCGATGGGCAGAGCCCTGGCCTTTTCTTGGTTGATACGACTTCTCAAGCAGCTCCTTACGCCTTCATCCCCGCCGGGATCTTGCCGCCGTTCTCGGCCAGCTTCTGCACCACCGCCCTGTGCAGGGCGATGTTCTCCTCTGCGGTGCCGTCCGCACCGACATGCACGTCGAGCTCGTTCGCCAGGGTCTTGCGCGCAGCCAGGCTGGAGTCGAGGTCCAACAGCTTCAGCAGGTCGACGATCGAGCTCTGCCAGTTCAGGCCGCCGCCCTTCTGCGCGTCGAGCGCCGCCAGCACCGCCCCGACATCGACCGACTGCAGCGGCGCAGCCGCCGCGGGGGACACCCCGGCAGCACCCTCGGCCGTGGCCGACGGAGCCGGCACGGCGTCCGTCGCCGCTACGGTGTCGCCCGTAGGCGCCGGGGTGGCCGCTTTCGCGCCCGGGGCGAAGGCCGAACTCGCGTAGTGTACGATCTTGTCGACGATCGATCCGAAGAAGCTCATGAGGAGGTCCAGTCCGTATGGTTGGCCGGCCGGCGCCGGTGTCCGGTAGAGCGTGGCGGACGCGGCGCGGTTCCGGTGCGGTTCGGCCGGTGCTAGAAGCGATCCTCCGTCCAGCCCGCAGGACCGAAAGGCGACCATGTTCCGAAACGACCGGCCGCTTCGGAAGAAGCGGTTCCCGTGCCGCGTCGTCCTGCTGGCGCTGACGACCCTGGCCGGATGCGTGCAGGCGGGACCGCCGGAGATGCGCGTCGACGACCGCGCCAACCCCGCCAGCCTGATCGACAGCTACCTGATCGCCCGCGGCATGGCGCTCAGCTACGGTCATTCCGGCCGCGCCAGCCGCGCCGACATCACCCGGCTGGTGCAGTACGACCGCGCGGCCCTGGCGGCGGTGGTGACGGCCGAGCTGCAGCCCGGCGACGGGCGCGACCAGCAGGCGGAACACGCTCTGCAGGCGCTGGTGAACTTCACCGGCGACAACGATCTGCGTCCGGGTCCTGTCGGGCCGCCCGGAGCGGCCACCGCCCCCTGACGTTCGGCGCCCCGGCCGAGGCGGGCGGTCAGAAGTTCACGTTGGTGCGGAAGCCGAGCACCGCGGCGTCCGGCGTGTTGGTGGTGGCGCCGGGACGGATGATGTACTGGAAGTCCGGCTGCAGCGTCACGCCATGGAACACGTGCGCGATGTAGGTCAGCTCCACCATCTGCTCCGTGTTCTGCGGCCCGTAGGCCCTGCCGAAGCCGTCGACGGTGTCCGGCAGCGTTCCGCCCTGCTCCAGCGCGATCTCCTCGGCGCGGGTGAAGGCGCCGCTCATCTCGATCCACTGGAACGAGGCGCCGAGCGTGTCCTTGGGCCGTCCCCAGGACGTGCCGGTGGTGGTGGTGGCGACGAAGGCGTGCTGCGTCAGCGGGCTGACCTGCTGCGTCGCATGCACCCAGCCGCCGAGCACGATGATCCCGTTGGTGGGATCGGGTCCCTGACGCAGCAGCATCTGGTCGAACAACAGGTAGAAGTCGTCGCGGTCCTCGCTGGCGAAGGTGCCGCCGAAGCTCGCCTGCGGCAGTCCGCGCGTGTTGTCCAGCACGTCGGCGTAGCGGTGCGTGTCGTGGTCGTAGCCGACCTTGTAGTGGCCGATCAGGTGCTGCGGGCCGAACACCGGCACCCAGCCGAGCTCGACCGGGATCGACACGCCGGACTTGCGCGGATCGGCCCAGGCGAAGCCGGAGCTGCCGCCGCCGCCGGTGCCGAAATCCGGATCCACCGAGAACAGCCCGAGCTGCAGGTAGATCCGCGGGTTGATCAGGGCGCGGAGCTGGGTGCCGAAGCTCGCCTGCGGCCAGTCCTCCTCGCCCGGATAGTTCGGCAGCGGATGCGGGTTGCCGCAGAACAGCACGTTCATGAAGTCGCAGTAGAGCGGCGAAGAGGCGAAGAAGGTGCCCACCGGCAGCCAGCCTGCGATCAGGTCGAGCCGGTTCCCGAGCATGGACTGCTCGCCATACGCATACACCAGGTGGGCCAGCACGTTGCCGCCGCCGCCGTAGATCTCCTGGACCGTCGCCAGGTCGTCGCCGATGGCATCGAAGGACACGTTGCGCCCTTCGCGGTTGACGACGATGGAGTGGAACGCCGCCCCCTGCCAACCCAGCAGCTTGCCGAGGTCGAGGTTGATCTCGAGCCCGACCTGACCGGCGCTGGCGAAGGCTTCCCGCCTGCCGCCGGAAACGTTGCCGCCGTTCTCGGTCAGGTAGTCGAGGTTGATGTCGATGCCGCGGTCCTGGAGCCGGGTGCGCAGCCCGCCGAGATCGCCGAACAGGTGGTCGGCGCCGAACGGCGAGCCGAACAGCGGACCCATGCCGGGCTGCGCCACCTGCTCGCTGGCCCCGGTGGCGAAGCCCGAGTTCGGGATGCCGCCGGTGGAGAGCTGCGACGGCGATGTGCCCGGGGGCGGCTGTTGCGCCTGCGCGGGCGGCGCGCCTGCCGCTCCGAACAGGGCGACCACGACACCGAGCGTGCCGGCCGCCTTCACGATCATGCTCCGCATCGTCGCGCGCATCGCAGGCACCCCCGCAGCCGTCGTCGGCCGGCTGGAGGCTAGCCCATCCCTTCGCTCCGGAACGGGCGGTGGCAGCAAAGGTCTCTTTTTGTTGCGAAACCTTGCATTTTTGCAACGGACGCCGTGTCGTCCGTTGCGTGCCGGGCCAGCCGCGTCAGCCGGGACGCGCCCGCACCGGCGCCGCCTTCTGCGCGTCGCGTCGCAGCCGCTTCTCGCCCAGCAGCAGCAGGATCGGGGCGGCGATGAAGATCGACGACGAGGTGCCCACCACGATGCCGAACAGCATCACCGAGGCGAACCCGGCCAGGGTGTGGCCGCCGAACAGGGCGAGCGGCAGGGCGGCCAGGAACACGGTGGACGAGGTGCCGAGCGTCCGGTTCAGGGTCTCGTTGATCGACAGGTCGATCAGCTCGCGCAGCGGCATGGTGCGGTACTTGCGCAGGTTCTCGCGCACCCGGTCGTAGACCACCACCTTGTCGTTGGTGGAGTAGCCCAGGATGGTCAGGATCGCCGCCACCATCACCAGGTCGAACTCGAACCGGGTGATCGCCAGGAAGCCGACCGTCTTGGTGATGTCGAGCACCAGCGTCGCCACCGCGCTGACCGCGAACTCCCACTCGAAGCGGAACCAGATATAGGCCAGGATCATCAGCAGGCTGATGCCCAGCGCCAGCATGCCGTTGCGGAACAGCTCGGCCGAGACCGACGCCCCCACCGCGTCGGCGCGCAGGATCTGCGTGCCCGGTTGCGCCGCCACCACGCCGGCCCGCACCCGCTCCACCAGCGCCTGCGTCGCGGCTTCCGAGCGGGCGTCGGTGCCGGCGGGCGCCTGGAGCCGGATCAGCACGTCGTCGTCGGCGCCGAAGCGCTGCAGCCCGGCCCCCGACACGTGCTGCGCGTCCAGCCCGGCGCGCAGCCGGCCGAAATCGGCCGGGCCGGGCGTACGCGCCTCGACCACGATGCCGCCGCTGAAGTCGATCCCGAGCGACAGGCCCGGATAGAAGAACAGCCCCACCGAGGCCAGCGACAGGAACGCGGAAACGCCCAGGCCCAGGAACCGGCCGCGCATGAAGCGGATCCGGGTGCCGTCCTTGACGAACCGGAACAAGGGTCGGGACAGCATGGCCACGCCTCAGGAACCGTTTGAAATCATGGTGTGCCGAGCGAGGATGCAGCCACTGGCGCGGCACGCCCGGCATGTTCCACGAGGACCGGAGCGGGTCGAGGCTCCGGCCGTGAGCCTCGACCAACGGAGAAGACAAGCCGATCTCCGCACACCGCATTCCCAAACGGTTTCTCGGAGGCTGCCTGAGAATGGGGTGTGCCGAGCGAGAGTGCCGCGCTTGGCGTGGCACGGCCGGCGTGTCTTTCGAGAACCGGAGCGGAGCGGCCTCCTGGCCGTGAGCCTCGGCAAGCGCGAGACAAGGCGTGTCGGATCGCCGGCACAGCGCATTCTCAGGCAGCCTCTCAGACCGGCAGCAGGGCAGGGCGCGTCAGCGCATACCAGCGCACCATCAGCATCCGCGACAGCAGCAGCGTGGTGAACAGGGTGGTGACGATGCCGACGGTGATGGTCAGCGCGAACCCCTTGACCGCGCCGGAGCCGAACACGAACAGCATCACGTGCGCCAGGAACGCGGTCGCGTTGCTGTCGACGATGGTCGAGGTGGCGCGCTCGAACCCGGCCTGCATGGCGGCGATCGGCGTGCGGCCGCGCTGTACCTCCTCGCGTATGCGCTCGTTGATCAGGATGTTGGCGTCCACCGCCATGCCGAGCGTGAGCAGCAGCCCGGCCATGCCGGGCAGGGTCAGGGTGGCGCCGAACAGGGACAGGATCGCCATCATCAGCACCAGGTTGGCCAGGAGTGCGATGTTCGCGTACCAGCCGAACAGCCCGTAGAACGTGCCCATGAAGGCCACCACCAGCACGAAGCCGACCAGGAGGCTGATGGCGCCGGCGCGGATCGAATCCGCGCCCAGGGTCGGCCCGATCGAGCGCTGCTCGATCACGGTCAGCGGCGCCGGCAGCGCGCCCGCGCGCAGCAGCAGTGCCAGGTCGGTGGCGGACTGCGCGGTGTAGGACCGCCCGGTGATCTGCCCGTTGCCGCTCGGGATCACGCCCTGGATCACAGGGTCGGTGATCACCTTGTTGTCCAGCACCACCGCGAACAGCTTGCCGATGTTGGCCCGCGTGATCTCGGCGAACGCGCGTGCGCCGACGCTGTCCAGGGTGAAGGTGATCGCCCAGCCGCCGGTCTGCGTGTCCTGGGTGGCGCTGGCGTTGGTCAGGTCGGCGCCGTCCACGTCGATGTGGTGCAGCACCGGCACCAACTGCTTCGGGTCGTCCTGCATTGGCAGCAGGTCCACCCCCGGCGGTGCAGCACCTTGCGGGCTCACGCCCTCCGCCACCAGGTGGAACGTCATCTTGGCCGTGGTGCCGAGAAGCTGCTTGATCCGGTTCGGGTCGCTGACCCCGGGGAGCCGCACGATGATGCGGTCGTCACCCTCGCGCACGATCTCCGGATCCACCGCACCGGTGGCATCGATCCGGCGACGCACGATCTCGATCGACTGCGCCACCGCGTCCCGCGCGCGCAACCGGATCGCCGCCGGCGACAGCGTCACCGCGACCCGTCCGTCGGGCAGGGTGGACACCGCGAACTCGTCCGGCGTGGTGGTCGGCAGCGCCGTCAGGGTCGCGACGTCGCGGTCGTGCTCGCCCGGCGTGCGCGGGGTGAAGGTGACCGCGCCGCGCGACCGGTCCGCCCCCAGGTTGCGGTAGCCGCGCCCGGCCGTCAGCAGCGACTGCCGCACCTGGTCGGTCAGGGTGTCGAGCCGCTCATGCGTCAGCGCGTCGAGATCCACCCGCATCAGCAGGTACGACCCGCCGCGCAGGTCGAGGCCGAGATGGATCTGCGGCCGCGGTAGGCCGCCCGGCAGTCGCACGAAATTGGGCAGGCAGAGCAGCAGGCCGATCAGGCAGACTGCCAGCACGGCGGCGGTTCTCGCGCGGCTGTAGTACATCATGACGAGCGCGCCGACCTCCCCCGGACCGCCCGGTGCGGCGGCGGCCGGAACATGCCGGGGCCTCCCGCCGGATGCAACCGCAGCACCTGCTCAGCCCGGTCCTGGCGCACGAAGGGCCGCCTCAAGCTCCGGATCGTCCCGCATCGCCACCCCGGCCGGCGCCCAGAGATGCGGGAACAGCCGCTCGGTCTCCCCAAGCGGAAAGGCGATCCGCAACGGCGCATCCTTGGGTCCGTGCAGCAGGCCGCGTGCGACCAGGAGCTGCACCAGCCGGCGGGCCTGGCGGTCGCCGACGCCGAGCAGGCCGGGCAGGGCGGCGCGGCACCTGGCCGAACAGCATTGCGTGCTCCAGCGCCGACGCCACGCGTTTGTCCAAACGTCCTCCGGCCGCCTCGGCGGCCACGAACCCCCGCACCCGGGCGGCCAGCGCGTTGGGCGAGAGCAGCCCGTGCATGAACTGCACCTGGTCGAGGCTGGCGGCGAGAAAGAAGCGGCAGAACCCGGCCAGCCTGCCGTCGGACAACAGGCCGCGCCCGTCCTGGCTTCCCTGCGGCGGGTCGTCGGCGCGCGCCAGGACGGCGCGATAGGTCCCCACGTGGCGGGCGAGGCCACGGGCCACCGACCAGAGCGGGGACCCAGCCTCGCTCCGTCGCAGCAGCGCGTGCGACAGCAGGCGCGCCACCCGGCCGTTGCCGTCCGCGAACGGGTGTATCCAGAGCAGGCGATGGTGTCCGGCCGCGATCGCCACCAGGCGCTCGGCGCGCCCGAACCGCTCCGGGGCGGTTTCGTCGAAGCGGCGCAGGTATTCCGGAAGCTCCGACGGCGACGGCGCCACATGCCGTCCGACCCGCACGTCGCCGTCGCGCAGGATCCCCGGGCGCACCGCGACGATCCGACCTGTCCCGAGCTCCTCGACCTGCGCCAGGCTGTCCGGGAGCTGCGCATAGAAGCGGCGGTGCAGCTCGATCGCCAGCGCCGTGGGCGCCAGCACGGGCAGCGCGTCGCGATCGATCGCCGATTGCACCGCGATATGCGCCGCCGCCTCGCGTTGCAGGTCGCGCCGCTTCGGATCTCCGGCATAGTCGAGCTTCAGCGCCCGCTCGATGTCGATCGGCCGGGTATCGTGGCCCTCGATCAGGTTGCTGTAATAGCAGTTCACGCCGCGGACGAGGTCGCCGATCGCGAGAACCGTTTCCGGAGCGAGTCGTCCCGCCAGGGCCGCCGCCTCCGCACCGAGCTGGAACGCGAGGTCGCGCAGGTCGGGCCAGGCCGGATGGGCCTCGGATGGAAGCAGGGTGAGGGACGCGGGGCCCGTGTTGCGCATGTTGGATGACCGGCTGACGGATCGACGTCATCCTAGTCCGGTGCAAACGTTTTGGTAGAACGGCCTGGCCGCATGACCGGCTCCATGTCCGGCTCGCGCGGCGGTGGCGCAACGAATCGCCCTGTGCGCCCGAACCCGTCATGATACGGCCGAGCAGGCGGAGCGAGCATGGCGATCCCCACACCAACCGATGCCTTTCCGGCCCGGCGGCTGCGCATCGGCATCGCCGGGGCCGGGCATTTCGGCCGGTTCCACGCCCTCAAGGTCGCCGCCTCCGCACGCTCCGAGCTGGTCGGCCTCCATGACCCCGACCATCAGCGCGCCAACGCGGTCGGCCGCGAAGCCGGTGGTGCCCCTGCACTGCCGCTCGACGCCCTGCTTGCGGTCTGCGACGCCCTGATCGTCGCCGCCCCGGCGGAGGCCCATTTCGTTCTGGCCGAGGCCGCCCTGCTCGCCGGCCGGCACGTGCTGGTCGAGAAGCCGGTCGCCTCTAGCCTCGACCAGGCCGACCGGCTGATCGCGCTCGCCGCCGGAAGCGGACGCGTGCTCCAGGTCGGCCACCTGCTGCGCTATTCCGCCGAGCACGCGGCGATCACCACGCGCATCAGGCGGCCGCTCTACATCGAGGCGACCCGGATCGCGCCGTTCAAGCCGCGCGGCACCGACGTGTCGGTGATCCTCGACCTGATGATCCACGACCTCGACCTGGTGCTGGCGATCGTGGACAGCCCGATCGAGAGCGTGGACGCGCTGGGTGCCGCGGTGAGCAGCGCGCACGAGGACATCGCCAACGCCCGGGTGCGGTTCGCCAATGGCTGCGTCGCCACCATCACCGCCAGCCGCATCTCGCTCAAGACGGAGCGGCGGATGCGCCTGTTCTCGGAGGAGGGCTACCTGTCCGCCGACTTCGTCGCCCGCGAGCTGACCATGATCGGCCGCGAGCGCGGCCTGCCGCTACCGGGCACCGGCGGGTTCCGGCGCGAGGCCGTCACCTGGCAGGAGCACGACACGCTCACGGCCGAGCACGAGGCGTTCTGCGCCGCCTGCCTGGACGGCGCTCCGGTGGCGGTCGACGGCGTCGCCGGACGACGCGCCCTGGCTGCCGCCCTGGCGGTGGCCGACGCCATCGCCGCGTCCCGCCGACGCATGGAGCTGTCGGGCCTGATCGCGGCCAGGCACCGGGCATCCGAGGCCGGGTAGGAACCCGGATCGATCGGACGATCCCGCGCCTGTGGTTCTTCTAGCCTGCGGACGCCTGCTCGCCCGCTTGGCCCAGCACGACACGGACCGCGGCCGACAGCTTCTTCAGGTCGTCATGGCCGAAAGTTATGCCGCGGATATGGGTTCCGACAACGTCATCCGCCCGGGACGCAAGCTCGCGCAGATGGTGTTCGGCGTCCGACCGGCTCATCTCGTCAGCCATCTCGTCCTCTCCACGCAGCCTTGATCACCACCCCACGTGCATCGACTGGCGTCCCGCACGATGTCAAGCCGCTTCCCGGCAAGGCGACCCGGCCTGCCGCGCCCGTCAAGGGACGAGGTGCCTGTCGAAGAACCGGGCCATTTCGCCATAGGCGTCCTTTGTCACCGGCGCGTCGGGGTTCAGCGCGAACTGCGCGTGCGACAGCCCCTCGTAGACGTGAAGCTCGGCGTGCACCCCGGCGTTGCGAAGCTTGCGGTGCGTCCGCACGGTGTTGGACAGGAACAGGTCCCGCGTGCCGGTCAGCAAAACGGCAGGCGGCAGGTGGCCGAAGTCGCCGTAGATCGGCGACAGTCCCGGTTCGCTCAGATCGTGGCCACCGGCGTAGACGCGGGCCGCGCGGGACAGGTAGCCGTCATGGCTCACCAGCACGTTGTCGAGCCACTGGTTCGTCTCGTAGCTGTCGCCCGTTCGCGTCATGTCGGACCAGGGCGACCCGAGCGCCATCGCCGCCGGAAGCGGCAGGCCCTCGGCCTTGATGCGCAGCATGAGGGACAGGGCGAGCCCGCCTCCGGCCGACGTGCCTCCGACCGCGACCGAGTGGGGATCGGCCGTCTCGACGACGGAGCGCCAGGCGGCAACCGCGTCGTCGACGGCCGCAGGGTAGGGCGCGTCGGGAGCGAGCCGGTAGTCGATGGACAGGACCCTGTAGCCCCCGTAGGCCGCCATCAGGACGGCTTCGCCCGTTCCGAACTCGCCCTGGCCGAGGACGTAGCCGCCGCCGTGCAGGAAGACGGCGAGCCGGTTCCGGTGCGGTTCGGCCAGGTGTTCCGGTTCGAGGAGAAAGGCCTCCACACCGCCGACGAGGATCGGCGTGATCGACACCCCAAGGCGCGCGCGGGTCGCCGCGAGCGTCGGCAGCATCCTGTCCGCCAGGCTGCGCTGGAACGCGCGCCACGCGTCGTAGTCCACAGGGGCCGCGTTCCAGAACGGCGCGTAGGGTGCGGCGACCAGTGCCGCGTCCGCGGCGTCGAGCCCGGCCGGCACCGGAACGACCTTCGACGGCACCTCCCGTGGCCCGGCGATCCGGTTCGCCTGGACATGCGACGGCTCGACGTCCGAGCTCCCGGCAGCGTCGGCCCGCGGCTGCCGGTCCCCCGTCACTCGGACAACGGGACGCCGCCGAACCCGGCACGCGGCTTCATGAACGGATCGGTGCCGAACCGACGCGTTTCCGACACGTCCGGATGGTCGTCGAACCAGCCCTCGGTCGGATACTTGTACATCCAATCCACGACCAGCTCACGACGGGCGATCTTCCAAACCCCGTTGCGTTCCTCGAACTTGTCTAGGTAGCGCGCCCACAGCTCGATCATCCTGTTCTTCCAGTGATGACGCTCCGAGCCCTGATGATCCGCATGAAGATAGCTCTCGACGTAGGCGGCCTTCGGCCCGTCGAAGTCGATCTTGACGTTGGTGATGGTGTGCCGCGTGCGCACGAACCGGGGCAGCTCGTTGACGGCGAAGTCGAGGAAGCCTTCCAGAGATCCCTGGTGCAGGCTCTCCGGGAACTGCACCCACGCATCGTGGTGGAACACGCTGCGGATCAGGCTGACATCGGCGCGATCGACGCCACGCGTGTAGGTGACCAGCATGTCGCGGATCTGTTCCCTCGCGCTCAACTCCTCGAAGGTCATCGTCTTCGCTCCGGACAGTCTCCCCGCTTGATGGCTAATTCACCAGGTTTCTTGCGTCAAGGGATCGCCCAAGCTGAAGCCTGTCGACGTCGAGCGGAACGGTCGGCGCCCCATGAAGCTCCCGTTGCCGGTTAGAAGCCGGCCACGACGCCACGCTCTTCTCCGATCTGCGCGTGCGGCCTGATCCTCGATATGTTGGCGAACAGGATCAGCACGACGGCAGCCACGGGAAGGATCGGATAAAGCTTCAGAACCAGGTCGTACGAGCCGTACAGGTCGTAGATGAGCCCCGTGCCCACCGGGCTGACGAGAAGGGCGCTCTGCGCCACCGCCAGGGCGACGCCCAGGATACGCGCGTAGGCGAGCCGGCCGAAGCGCCGTGCCATCACGAACCCCATCAGGTCGATCTCGGCGCCCAGGGCACCGCCCATGAGCAGGGCCGCCACGATTGCCAGGGCAATGTTCCACCACAGCATGAAGATGCCGAGCGCCTGGCCGAGAAAGAACAGGCAGGCCACCAGGCGAAACGAGATGCGGTCCAGGAGGAACCCGGTGGCAATCCGACCCGCCACGGAACCGAGCGCCATGGCCCCGAGCACCGACGCGATCACGCCCGGCGACATGCCCTTGTCGGCCAGGAGTGCCGGAAGGTGGACCTGCGGTCCCGCCCCGGCGAACACGATCAGGAGGAACGCGATCGAGAACAGCCAGAAATCGACCGTGCGCACCGCCACGCCGAGCGGCACGCCCGCCAGTGCCCCTTCCGCCTCGTCGGGCAGGCGTTCCGCAGCCGGCAGGGGACCGGGGTTCACGCGGATCAGCGACCACAGGTTGATCACGCCGATGACGAAGGCCACCACCGCCGTCGTGACGAAGGCGCTTCTCCAGCCATGCGCCGCGATCGTGACCGAGATCAGGCGGGCGAAGCCGGCCACACCGATCGATACCCCGGCGGACGCGACGGCGAGGCCCAGTCCGAGGTTCTTGTCGAACCAGCCACGCACGACGCTGAAATAGGCCGGGTAAAGCGCCAGGGAGCCGAACATGCTGGCAAGGCAGCTCACGACCACGAACGCCGGATAGGCGTTGATCAGCGCCAGGGCCGCGGTGCAAAGGCACCCGAGGATCAGCCCGATCAGGATGCTGCGCGACGGACCGATACGATCGACCACGTATCCGGCCACCGGCAGCATGATGATGTTGCCCAACGAGATGAAGGAGAGCGTCGCCGAGAACTGGGTTCTCGACCAGCCGAACTCCGTCGTCATGGCGTGCAGGTAGAGACCGAACGGGAACGCGAGCGTGGCGGAGATCGAGATGCCCATGCCGACGAAGCATCCCAGCAGAACTACCCAACGCCGCATGCGACTGCTCCTGATCCTCAAGGCCGCGGGAACTGCACCGAGCCTGCATTCCTCGCCAGGATTAGCTCCTATTTCCCGCAAGCGGAACAGCGCCTCACATCCCTCGGTCGGGTGCGTATTCCAAGTGATGCAGGCAGGATCATGGTGCGATGCGGAATAATGCCCGCCACGCCCCGTTCCAAGGCTGGCGGCCGGCGAGGCGGCAGGCGGTAGGCGGACGTGGTCGATGTCGGGGTGTGGACGCCATCGAGGGGGGACAAGGGCACAGCACGTTCGCGGTCACTGCCGAACCCGTGGGTGAAACAGCCTCGGCCTCTTTGTCACGCGCCTGCGCCGGAACAGGTGGACAGCAGGCCGCCGATGCTGGATCGGCGCCGACACGTCGACGTCGATCAGGATCCTGATCGGGTGAAGAGGCTCGCGCGAACAACACGCCGAAGCATTTGACGTGACCTCGAGGGAACGGAGAATGCTCCTTAGCCTACCCCGTGCCCGCGCAGCCAGGCAAGCGCCCGGCCCCACGCGTCCTCCGCGTCCGCCTTGCGGTAGCTCGGGCGGTAGTCGGCATGGAACCCATGCGGTGCGTCCGGATACACCACGGCGTCCACCGTCCGCCCGGCCGCCTGCGCGCGGTGCTGCGCCGCCCGCACGTCGTCCTGCGCGATGCTGGTGTCCTGTCCGCCATACAGCCCCAGCAGCGGGCACTTGAGGCCGGCCGCGAGCTCGAGCGGGTTGCGCGGCTGGATCGGCGTGTCGGCAGTGTTCACCGGACCATAGAACGCGACCGCCGCCTTGAGCCGCCCATCGTGCTCGGCGAACAGCCAGGCGTCGCGGCCGCCGCGGCAGAAGCCGAGCGTGCCGAGCCGGGACAGGTCGCCGTGCTCCGTCCCGGCCCAGCTCGCCGCCGCCGCCAGGTCCGACAGCACTTGGGCGTCCGGCGCCTTGCTGATCACGTCGCGTATGATCGCCTGCGGGTCGGTCATGGTGGACAGGTCCGCCAGCCGCGCATACAGCTCCGGCGCCACCGCGAGGTAGCCCTGGTGGGCCAGGCGGCGGCACACGTCCTTGATGTACTCGTGGACGCCGAAGATCTCCTCGATCACCACCACGATCGGGAACGGACCCGCACCCTCTGGCCGCGCGCGATACGCTGGCAGCGCGCCGCCGGCGACCGGAACGTGCACCTCCCCGGCCACCAGCCCGTCGCTGCCGGTGTGGACCACCTGGGCCTCCGCCCCGCGCGTGGCAGCCAGCGTGATGCCGCCGATCAGGCCGCTCATCACGAAGGCGCGCCGCGGCAGGGGGTAGTCCCGCAGCCCTGCGGTCTCGTCCATCGCCGACATCCCGGACCGGCTCAACGGTTCAGCGCCGCCATCGCCGCCTCCGGATAGCGCGTTCCGGACGCAGCACCCGCCGGCATCGCCGCCTCGATGCGCCGATGGTCTTCCGGCGTCAGCACCACGTCGAGCGAGCCGATGTTCTCCTGGAGGTAGCGCACCCGCTTGGTGCCCGGGATCGGCACCACGTCCTCGCCCTGCGCCAGCACCCAGGCCAGCGCCAACTGCGACGGCGTGCAGCCCTTGTCCTCGGCGATCTCGCCGACCTGCCTGACCAGGTCGAGGTTCTTCTCGAGGTTCCCGTCCTGGAACCTCGGGTTGCGACGACGGAAATCGTCGAGCGCGAAGTCGTCGACACTCTTGTACTGCCCGGTGAGGAAGCCGCGGCCGAGCGGGCTGTACGGCACGAAGCCGATGCCGAGCTCGCGCAGCGTCGGCAGGATCTCCGCCTCCGGCTCGCGGCTCCACAGCGAGTACTCGGTCTGCAACGCGGCGATCGGGTGTACCGCGTGCGCGCGCCGGATCGTCGCGGGTGCCGCTTCCGACAGCCCGAGATGACGCACCTTGCCCTGCGACACCAGGGTCGCCATCGCGCCCACCGTGTCCTCGATCGGCGTGTTCGGATCGACCCGGTGCTGGTAGTAGAGGTCGATGACGTCGACGCCCAGCCGCTTCAGGCTCGCCTCGCAAGCGCTGATGACGTAGTCCGGCCGCCCGTTGATGCCCTGGAACTCCCCGTTCGGGCCGCGAACGTTGCCGAACTTGGTGGCGATCACCAGCCCGTCGCGCCGCCCCTTGATCGCCTGGCCGATCAGCGCCTCGTTGTGGCCGCTGCCGTACATGTCGGCGGTGTCGAGAAAGGTGACGCCGGCGTCGATCGCCGCGTGCAGCGTCTCGATCGAGCCCGCCTCCGGGCGGTCGCCGTAGAACTCCGACATGCCCATGCAGCCGAGCCCGAGTGCGGACACGGTCGGGCCGTCGCGGCCGAGCCGACGCGTCTTCATGATCCGGTTCCTCCTGATTTTGCCGATGCCCGCTCGATCCGTGCCGCGACGATGAAGTCGTTGCGATGCAGTCCGACGATCGCGTGGGTTTGCAGGTCGACCTCGACGTAGCCCCAGCCGAAGCGGATGTCGGGATGATGGTTCTGCTGCTCGGCGATGGCGGCGATGGTGGACACGAACCCGAACGCCGATGCGAAGTCCGGGAACGCGTAGCGGCGATAGATCACCCGCCCGTCCTCGCCCGGCGTCCAGCCGGGCAGTCCGGACAACAGCGCCTCGACCTCGTCCGGCTGCAGCCGGACCGCGCCCGGTTGGCAGGCGACGCAGGTTTCTCCGGCCAGCGTCTCGATCGCGTTCATAGCCCGTAACACTCCGCCGGCACCTGAACCATCGACGACGGGTTGACGCCCACGCGCACGGTGTCGGCAAGGCGGCTGGCATCGTCCGGCTGCCGCAGCACGGTCCTCACCCCCGACGCCTCGAACCGACGGCCCGCCCTGTCGCCGCTTCGGTCAAACGTCACACGTGCCATCGTCAGCCTGTATCGGTCCGTCCCGCCTGCCAGGGTCACGGTGTCGCGCTCCGCAGCATCATCTCGCCGGTCATCTCGGGCCCCGCCATGTGGTTGTAGCTGGTCGTCTCGCCCTGCAGCGTCCGGCCCACGGACCGCGCCGATCCGCACCGGGGCCACCGCACCCGGGCAGCGGAACCCTCTTCGAACGCTGTGCCGTCGGGCTTCGTTGCAGCGGGTCCGTCGGCGACCGCGCCGTTTCAGCCGCCCCCGCCGCTCCCGGTCGCGTCGCGAAGCAGCTCCAGTTCCAGCCAGCGTTCCTCCGCCGCCGCCAGCGCCGCTTCCGCCGCCGCGAGGGCGTCGGTCGACCGGGCGAACCGGCCGGGATCGCGCCCGTAGAGGGCGCCGTCGCCCAGCACCCCGCGCAGGCGCTGGATCTCGGCCTCCAGCGCCGCGATCTCGCCCGGAAGCCGCTCCAGCGCGTGCTTGTCCTTGAACGACAGCTTGCGCGCGCCCGGCTTCGCAGCCTTGCCCGACACCGCGGCCTCGCGCCGGCCCGGCGCCGCGTCCGCCGACCCGCCGGCCACCCCGCCGCCTTGGGCCACCATGTCGCTGTAGCCCCCAGCGTATTCGACCCACCGCCCGTCCCCGGCAGCGGCCACCACAGCGGTCGCCACCCGGTCGAGGAAGTCGCGGTCATGGCTCACTAGCAGCACCGTGCCGGAATAGGCCGCCAGCATCTCCTGCAGCAGGTCGAGGGTTTCCAGGTCCAGGTCGTTGGTCGGCTCGTCCAGCACCAGCAGGTTGGACGGCCGCGCCAGCGCGCAGGCCAGCATCAGCCGCCCGCGCTCGCCGCCGGACAGAACGCCGACCCGTGTGCGCGCCTGCTCCGGCCGGAACAGGAAGTCCTTCATGTAGCCGATCACGTGGCGGCGCTCGTTGCCGACCTGCACCTGGTCGCCGGCGCCGCCGGTGAGCGTCGCCGACAGCGTGGCGTCCGGATCCAGGCTGCGCCGCTGCTGGTCCAGCGTCACCACCGAGAGCGCGCTGCCGAGCTTGATCCGGCCCGCGTCCGGCGTGTCCAGCCCGGTCAGCAGCCGCAGCAGGGTGGTCTTGCCGGCCCCGTTGGCGCCGACGATGCCGAGCCGGTCGCCGCGCAGCACGCGCAGGTCGAGGTTCCGCACGATCGCGCGGCCGTCGAACGCCTTAGACATGCCCTCCGCCACCGCTACCAGCTTTCCCGACAGCCCTGTGCCGCTCGCCTCCAGCTTCAACCCCTGCGGGTTGTGCACCGCCTCGCGCCTGGCCTGACGCAGCGCCGCCAGCTCGCCCACCCGGCGCACGTTGCGCTTGCGACGCGCGGTGACGCCATAGCGCATCCAGTCCTCCTCCCGCGCGATCTGCCGGTCGAGCTTGTGCGCGTCGCGTTCCTCCTGCTCCAGCACCTCCTCGCGCCAGGCCTCGAACCGCTTGAAGCCCTGGTCCAGCCGACGCGTGGCGCCGCGGTCGAGCCACACCACGCTGCGCGACAGCGTTTGCAGCAGCCGCCGGTCGTGGCTGATCATCACCATGGCCGCCGACGACGACAGCAGCTCCCGTTCCAGCCACTCGATGGTCGGCATGTCGAGGTGGTTGGTCGGCTCGTCCAGCAGCAGCAGGTCGGGGGAGGGCGCCAGCGCCCGCGCCAGCGCCGCCCGACGCGCCTCGCCGCCGGACAGCCGGGATGGGTCCTCGGTGCCGTCCAGGCCGAGTTCGCTCAGCAGCACGCCGGCGCGGTGCCCGGGATCGTTCGGCCCCAGCCCGGCGCGCACGTAGTCCAGCGTGGTGGCGTGGCCGGACAGGTCCGGCTCCTGCGGCAGCGTGCGCAGCGTAGTGCCCGGTTGCAGGAAGCGCGTTCCGGAATCCGGCAGCAGCTCGCCGGCCGCGATCCGCAGCAGGGTCGACTTGCCGGAGCCGTTGCGCCCGACCAGGCACAGCCGCTCGCCCGGCGACACGCCGAACCCGGCGCCGTCCAGCAGCGGTGCGCCGCCGAGCGTCAGGGTGATGTCGGACAGCAGAAGCAGGGGAGGCGCCATGGCCCGGTTCTGGCCGATGGCGCCTCCCTGCGCAACACGGCTACTTCCGGGCGGTCTGGTGCTCCGCCTGCTGGCGGAACAGCCGGTCGGCGACCTGCTTCTGCTGGTCCGACAGCGCGACGTAGAGGCTCCCGAACGCGTCCGACAGCTTCTGCGTGTTGTCGGCATAGGCGCGCGCCACCGCGGCGTAGGACTTCATGTTGTCGACCGCGTTCATGGTCGCCGCACTCGCGGCGCGGTTGCGGAACAGCGCGTCGGTGGCGGCGGCGTTGTCGCGCATCGCCTGCGCGAAGCCGTTCCACTGCGCCATCTGCGGCGGCGCGATCTGCAGCGCCGCCTGCAGCGTCCCGATCCGCTGCTCGGCCGCCTGCTGCTCGGTCTGCTCCGCAGGCGGCGCAGCGGCCGCGACGTTGGCGACCACCGGCGACAAGGCCAGCGCCAGGCCCAGGACCATCGTATGCTTCATCGTGTTCTTCCCCTTCGCCTTAGCGCCGACCGCGGCCGCCGCCATGGCCGCCCCACCCGCCGCCGCCATGCCAACCGCCGTATCCGCCCCCGCCGCGCCCGCCGCCATATCCGCCGCCACGCCAGCCATACGACCCGCCGCGCCCGCCGCCGAACGGCCGTCCACCCCATCCGCCGCCGTGCCATCCGTCATGGCGATGCCAGCCGCCCCGGGCGGCGACCAGGCCCCCGACTACGCCGCCGGCGACGGCGGCACCCACCACCGGACGGAACCCTTCGCGCCGCCCGTCGCCGTAGCCGTAGCGCGAGCCGTCGTAGCCGCCGCGCCAGATCCCCCAGCCGCCGCGCCCGGCGCGGTCCCATCCGTCCACCGCCACCAGGGCGAGATAGGACGAGGTGAGCGCCAGCAGCGGGGGCCCGATCAGCAGCGGGTAGACCTGCGGCGCGAACACCACCGGCGGCGGTTCCGCCGCGATCAGCAACGGCGGCGGCGGCGGCACCAGGATCGGCGGTGGCAGCGCCGCATAGAACAGTTGCTCCGGCGCGACCGCGGGAGCCGGCACCGGCGGGACACCCGTTGCCGCGAATGCCGCCGGTGCGCCCAACACGATCGGCGGCGGCGCCACGAACAGCGGCGGCGGGGCGTAGACGACGTAGGGCGTCGCGAACAGCAGCGCCGGGCCGCCATCGACCACGGCACCGTTCCAAACCCAGTCCGGTTCGCTCCAGCCATAGCCGGGCTGCCACCAGCCGACGCCGCGCTCCCACCGCTCCGCCAGCCCGGCGCCCACCAGCGCCCCGGCCCCGATGCCGAGCCCGACGGCCAACCCGCCATGTCCGCCGCGCCAGCCGCCGAACCGGTATCCGTAGCGCCGACCGGCAAACCCGGGATACCTTTCCCCGAAGCGTGGTCCCGCGCCACGGCCGACGAAGCCGCCACGCGCGCCGAAGGCCCGGCCGCCACCGAACCCGCCCGGCCCGCGATCGCCAAAGCCGCCCGCCCGTCCGCCGAACCCATGGGAATAGAAGCCAAGTCCGCCTGCGGGCCGGCCGACCGCTCCGTCATGGCCACCATGCCCGCCACGACTGCCGGACCAGAAGCGCCCTTGTGCCGAGATCGGGGTCGGACCGGACAGCACCATTATCAGGGACAGGCCGAAGCCCATCCAAAGGCGTGCCCGCCCACTGGCGGGCGGCGGTCCATCTCGCGTCGGCGGTGCCATCGACCTGTGCTCCCTGCTGGCCCGGACTACACGGTCCGGTTGTGGCACCAGTAGGGCGAGATTGCGACGATCCTGTCACAGGACGTCGACCGGTCACGAAAACCGCGCTGGTCGCCCGGCGCGGTTAACAAGAGGGCGGACCTAGTTGACGGAGCGCGAACCGGGCTGGGTCGACACGATGCGTATGTCGTTGCCGGTCCCGGTGCGCCGCTCGACCGGAGATTCCGGCCGCTGCGGCCGTGCCGGACGAGGCACCTCACCGCCTGCACGCGACAGCGCCGAGACGAAGGACCGGCCCCAGCCGAGCGCGGACGCGTCCTTGATCGCCTCCCAGCACGCCTTCCAGCGGTCCTGCCGCTCCGGCCGGCTCATGCGCAGCGCCAGGTCCAGGGCGTCGGCGATCTCGTCCGGATCGACCGGGTTGACCAGGATGGCGGCCCCGAGCTGACGGGCGGCGCCGGCGAACTTCGACAGCACCAGCACGCCGGGATCGTCCGGGTCCTGTGCCGCGACATACTCCTTGGCAACCAGGTTCATGCCGTCGCGCAACGGCGTCACCAGCCCGATCCGGGCTTCGCGCATGAAGCCCGCGATCGCGTCGCGCGGCACGCCGCG
Source organism: Lichenicola sp. (assembly GCA_965198655.1). GTDB lineage: Bacteria > Pseudomonadota > Alphaproteobacteria > Acetobacterales > Acetobacteraceae > Lichenicola. Next base: position 1,680,899 of record OZ240668.1, read on the forward strand.
GCTGATCAGCCGCAGCGGCACCCAGTCCGACTCGCCCAGCCGGGCGTTGATCGCCCCGGCCGCTCCCTCCAGGTCGTCGCGCAGGGTCTGGTAGGCGTCCACGTCCTGCCGGCTGGCGGCGGCGATCTGCAGGAAGGTGGTCTGTCGGATCCACTCGTGCCGGCTCTCGATCAGGCGGCGGTAGCCGGCCAGGCGATGGCGCAGGCCCTTGGTCGGGTCCATGCGGTCGACGCCGAGGATCAGGCTCTGCCCATCGAGGCTGCGCCGCAGCCGCTCGGTCTCCGCAGAGCCGTGCGCGTCCGCCGCCATCTCGGCGAAGTCGCCCGGATCGATTTCGACCGGGAACGCGCCGACCCGTATCTGCCGGTTGCCGAGCTGCAGCCCGCCTCCGGCCAGGCGCGCAGCACCCGCGATCCGCTGCGCCGAGGCGGAGAAGTTTTCCGCGTCGTTGGCGGTCTGGAAGCCGAGCAGGTCGGCCGACAACAGGTCGCGTATGAACAGCGCCGCGTCCGGCACGCTGGAGATCATGTCCGGGCTCGGGAACGGCGTGTGCAGGAAGAAGCCGATCGGGCAGGACACGTTGCGGGCGCGCATCACCGCCGCCATCGCCAGCAGGTGGTAGTCGTGGATCCAGATGGTGTCGCTCGGACGCAGCAACGGCAGCAGCACGTCGGTCAGGCGCGTGTTGACCGCCCGGTAGCCTTGCAGGGACCGCCGGTCGAAGTTCATCTGCTCCGGCAGCGAATGCATCAGCGGCCAGAGCGTGCCGTTGGAGAAGTTGTTGTAGTAGAGCTCGTGCTCCGACGGCGTGAGGTCGACGGTGGCGTATTCCACCGAGCCGTGCTGCACCGTCTCCGGGACTTGGGCCCCCTTGCCCTCGGAGGTCCGCCCGCTCCAGCCGAACCACAGCCCGCCCTGCCGTTCCATCAGGTCGTTGAGCGCCACGGCGAGGCCGCCCGCCTTCGCGTCCCCGGTCGGGATCGAGACCCTGTTGGAGACGACCACCAATCTGCTCATGGCATTCTCCGAGTGTCGGGCCAACGGCCGCGTCGGCCGAGCGGGGTGCCGCTCAACCACCCGGATGACGAGGACGACCGACGCGGGGACATCTTAACGCAAACACTAAGCGCCATGGTGGAATCAAGTTGCACCAAACCAGACAAAAGCTCCAGCCCGGCGTCAGCCCTGCCGCTGCTGCTCCAGGCGGCGCAGCCTGAGGATGGTGCGCTCGCCGGACAGCACCGCGCCGGCCGGATCGTGCAGGCGCCGGCGCCAGTTCGGATGCTCGTCCACGGTTCCCGGAACGTTGGGCTGGTCCTCCAGGCCGAGCACGTCCTCGGTCGGCACCATCGCCAGCTCGCACGCCGAGCCGCCGACCTGGGCCACCGCGGCGTCCACCACCGGCATCGCATCCCACACCGCGGGTATCGGACCGGACGCGGCGCCGCTCGCCTGCATGGCTGCCCAGAGCTCGGCCCGTGCCGTCACCCGCTCGGCGAGCTCCCGCTGCTCGTCCGCCTCCGACCCGCCGAGGCCGCGCCTGATGCCGACGTCATGGCCCTTCCACCAGCCCGCCACGGTCGGCAGATCGTGGGTGCTGGTCATGGCGCTGGCCTGTTTGGTCCAGAGGGATGGCGCGGTGAACCCGTCCTCGTCTCGCTCGAACCACAGCACGCGCATGCCGTCGATGCCCGACTGCTGCAGCCGGTCCTGGAAGCCGGCCGGAACCGTGCCCAGGTCCTCGCCCAGCACGATGGCGCGGTGACGCAGCGACTCCAGTCGGGTCAGGCGGATCAGGTCGGTCTCTGGAAGCTGCAGGTATGCGCCATCCGCGGCGCCACGGCCTTCGGGAATCACCCAAAGCCGGTTCAGCCCCATGGCGTGGTCGATCCGCACGCCGCCCGCGTGGCGCATGGCGCCTTCCAGCATCTCGACAAAGGCGCGGAACCCGTTCGCCCGCAGCCCGCGGCCGGAGAACGCGGTGATGCCCCAGTTCTGCCCGGCCCGCTGCAACAGGTCGGGGGGTGCCCCCACCGTCAGCCCGATCAGGGTTTCCGCTTGTCGGCTCCAGCAATGGCTGCCGCCGGAATCGGTGCCCACCGCGAGGTCCGATACCAGGCCGATCGCCATGCCGGCCCGTGTGGCCGCCTGCTGCGCCGCACCGAGCTCTTGGTCGGCGCGAAACTGCAGCCAGGCGTGGAACGTGATCTCGTCCGTGTTGACGGCGGCGAACTGGACCGCACCTGGCGCACGCGGGTCGCGGAACGGCTCCGGCCAGTCCTTCCAGTGCCAGGCGCCGTCCTGCTTGCGCCACAGATGGGCGTGCAGCGCCTCGAACAGCGCGTGCGACTGGAGCTTGTCGCCCTGCGCCGCGCGCCAGTCGGCGAACCCGTCCTCCGGCCCTCCGGCGTCGAAGCGGCGGCGCAGGCGGGCGAGCCGGTCCCGTCCTACCGCCGGCCAGTCCACCAGGTCGAGCGCTTCCAGCCGCGCCGCCTCCTCGCCCGGATCCTCGACTGCCACGTGCAGCACGTTGAGCATGATCCGGCTGGACGGCGCGTACGGGCTGAACCGGTCCGGATCGGCGGAGAACTGCGCGTGCACCGGGCTGATCGACACCGCCGACGCGCCGTGGCCGGCTGCCTCGCGCACGAACTCGGCGAGGGCCGCGAAGTCGCCGACGCCGCCATCGCCCGGACGGCGCAGCGCGTAGAGCTGCTGCGCCAGGCCCCAACCGCGCGGCGCGTGGCCGCGGTCCATCCCCGGCGCCGCGAACGCGTCCGCAACCCCGAAGCAGCGCTGCGGTGCCACCGCCACGCTGGTCTCGCACCCGTCGATCTCCAGGCGGTAATAGCCGGGCTCGGCGGGCAGGATCACGCAGGCCCGCCCGTCCCGCGCCGCGGCGGTGCCGGACGAGACCGTCCCGTGCTCGTCTTCCATCCGCCAGGCCCCCGGACGCACGGCAAGCAGCAGCTCGGCGCCCGCATCCCCGGTCACGCGCGGCGGGAGCGCCGCGTCCTCCCGCTCCAGGCCGTCGATCAGCTCGCGTACGTCGCCATCCGAGCGCGCGTCGAGCCCGAAGGTCGCGAGCACCGCCTGGAGGTTGTCCGGCGTGACGGCGTGCATCTTGCCGAACGCGTCTTCCCAGCGCGTCGACACCCCGGCACGCTCGGCCAGCGTTCGCAGCAGCCCGTCCTCGACGCTCATGCCGACGGCACCAGGACCAGGGTGGACAGCGGCGGCAGCGTCAGCGTCAGCGAGGCCGGCTGGTCGTGCATCGGCACATCTGTCGCCGTCACCGCGCCGTGGTTGCCGACGTTGGAGCCGCCATAGCGCTCGGCGTCGCTGTTCAGCAGCTCCTGCCAGGAACCCGCCTGGCTGACGCCGACCGCATAGTCGTGACGCACCACTGGGGTGAAGTTGCACACCACCAGCGCCGGCCGGTCTCCCCACCGTCCGTAGCGCAGCCAGGCGAACACGCTCTGGTCGGCGTCGTGCAGCACCACCCAGCGGAACCCGTCGGCCTCGGTGTCTCGGGCGTGCAGCGCCGGCTCGCTGCGATACAGGGCGTTCAGGTCGCGCAGCAGCAACTGCACGCCGCGGTTGGCGGGCGTGTCCAGCAGCCACCAGTCCAGCCCGGTATCGTGGTTCCACTCGCGCCACTGCGCGATCTCGCTGCCCATGAACAACAGCTTCTTGCCGGGATGGGTCCACATGAAGCCGTAATAGGCGCGCAGGTTGGCGAACCTCTGCCAGTCGTCGGCGCCCGGCATCTTGCCGATCATCGAGCCCTTTCCGTACACCACCTCGTCGTGGCTGATCGGCAGCACGAAGCGCTCGGAGAAGGCGTAGACCAGGCCGAACGAGATCTCGCCGTGGTGCCAGCGGCGATACACCGGCTGCTCCTCGATGTAGTGCAGGGTGTCATGCATCCACCCCATGTTCCACTTGTAGTCGAAGCCGAGCCCGCCCTCGTCGGCGGAGCCGGTGACGTGCGGGAACGAGGTCGACTCTTCCGCCACCAGGATGGCGCCGGGGGCAACCTCCTTCACCGCCCGGCTCAGGTCCTGCAGGAAGGCGATCGACTCCAGGTTCTCGCGGCCGCCGTAACGGTTCGGCACCCATTCGCCCTGCTTGCGGCTGTAGTCGCGGTACAGCATGGAGGCGACCGCGTCGACGCGAAGCCCGTCGATGTGGAACTGCCGCAGCCAGAACAGCCCGCTGGCGATCATGAAGCCGCGCACCTCGTTGCGGCCGAGGTTGTAGATGAAGGTGTTCCAGTCCTGGTGGTAGCCCTCGAACGGGTTGCCGTGCTCGTACAGCGCGGTGCCGTCGAAATGCGCCAGTCCGTGCGCGTCGGTCGGGAAGTGCGCCGGCACCCAGTCCAGCACCACGCCGAGTCCGGCCGCATGGCAGCGATCGACGAACCGGGCGAACTCCGCCGGCGGTCCCATGCGCGAGGTCGGCGCGAACTGCCCCAGCACCTGGTATCCCCACGAGCCGCCGAACGGGTGCTCCATGATCGGCATCAGCTCGATGTGGGTGAAGCCCAGCTCCTTTACGTAGGGAATCAGCCGGTTGCCCAGCCGCTCCCAGTTCGGTGTCGCGCCTTCCTCGTGCGGCAGCCAGGACATGGCGTGCAGCTCGTAGAACGACAGCGGCGCGTCCGGCGCCTGGGCGGCACCCCGGCGCGCCATCCAGTCGTCGTCGGTCCAGGCGTAGGGGTTGGGATCGGCGATGATGGAGGCGGTCGCCGGCGGCAGTTCGGCCTGCCAGGCGACCGGATCGGCACGCCACGGCAGCAGGTTGCCGTCCGGTCCGACCAGCTCGTACTTGTAGGCGTCGCCGGGTGCGGCGCCGGGCACGAACAGCTCCCACACCCCCGAGGGCTGTCGCACGCGCATCGGGTTGCGCCTGCCGTCCCAGTTGTTGAAGCGGCCGACCACCGACACGCGCTGCGCGTTCGGCGCCCACACCGCGAAGCGCGTGCCGTCCACGCCGTCCAGCGTCATCGCATGGGCGCCCAGCACCTGTGCCAGGTCGCGATGGCGCCCCTCGGAGATCAGGTAGATGTCGAGCTCGCCGAGCAGCGGCGGGAACGCGTAAGGGTCGGCGACCTCCCGCACCGCCTCGCCGCCGACGGGATCCGGCGACGCGACGCGCAGCCGGTACGGCTGCTCGCCCTGCACCAGCCCCGACCACAGCCCGTCGCCGTGCACACGCGCCAGGGTGCCGCGAACGGCGCCGCTGGTGGCATCCACCACCTCCACCCGCGACGCCTCGGGCAGGAAGGTGCGCACCGCCACCCCGCCCTCCACGGGATGCGGCCCGAGCAGGGAGAACGGGTCGCCGTGGCGTGCGCGGACAAGCGAGTCGATCGCCCCCGGATGCGGCAGGTGCTCACTCATGCGGCGCGTCTCCAGCACCCAGAAGGCGCGTTGCGATCCCGTTCAGCCCGGCGAGCGGGATGCCGATCCAGTCCGGCCGGTTGTCGGCCTCGTAGCGGATTTCGTATGCCGCCTTCTCCAGCAGGAACAGGTCGAGCAGCGCCTGTTCCGCCGCGCGCGGCACCCAGGGCGTGGCACTCGCCTCCAGCACCTCGCGGTAGCTGGCCAGGAAGTCGGCGCCGGCCTGGTTGCGGAACTGCTCGATCAGCTGTTCCCGACGCTCGGTCACCCGCTCGCTGTTGCTGTGCAGCCGCGAGGCCGCGGTGGCGCCGGCGTAGTCGAACGAGCGCAGCATCCCGGCCACGTCGCGCAGCGGCGAGGAGTGCGCCCGGCGCTGCTCCATGGTCTTGGCCGGCTCGCCCTCGAAGTCGATCAGGTAGGCATCGCCGCCGACCACCAGCACCTGGCCGAGGTGGAAGTCGCCGTGCACCCGCGTGCGCAGCGCGCCGACGCCTTGCGCCGCCAGCCGCCGCGCCAGCCCGCGCAGCGCCTCGTGCCGGTCCACCACCTGGGCCGCCAGCAGCGTCACCTCCTCGGGAACCATCTCGGGAAGCCGCCCGAGCGCCTCGACGCCGCGGTCGATCTGCTCGATCACGCCGTCCGCCCAGCCCTGCAGGTCGGCCTCGGTCACCGTCTCCGGCTGGAACGCCGGGTCGTCGGTGGCGGAGGCGAACACGTCGTGCAGTTGCGCCAGCCTACGTCCCAGCGCCTGCGCAAAGCCGGCGTAGTTGCTGTACAGGTCAGCGTTCTGCTCCTGCTGGTCGACCGCCGCGTCGGCCACGCTGTCCTCCGCGGCGCGAGCCAGGAAGTCGAGCGTCCAGGCCCAGCCGTCACCCTGGTTGCGCACGAAGCCCTGCACCAGGATCAGCGTGTTCGGCGTGCCGTCGGGATCGTAGCGGGTGACCTCGCCGTGCATCGGCGGCGAGTTGGCATAGCCCCGTCTGGTCAGGTAGCGCGAGATCTCCGCCTCGGGGTGCACCCCGGACAGCACCTTGCGCACCACCTTCAGCACGATCTGGTCGTCGATGATCGCCGAGCTGTTGGACTGCTCGGCGGACAGGCGGCGGACCTGCATCTCCGTCGGACGCTCGAGCTGGTCGAACCGGTCGGTCTTGCGGAACTCGATCCTGCCGCCGCCGTCCAGCGCGATGTCGGCGTTCTGGCCGATCCGCTCCAGCGTGCTGGTCATGAAGTTGTCGGTGGTGAAGCCGTCGGTGACGTAGCCGACCAGCGGCCCGCGCCGGATACGGGTCAGGGCGAGCTGCTGCGCCACCGGGATCGCGCTCTCCTCCGCCACGGCACCCAGCGGCAGGCAGTAGCGCTCGGTGCGGTTGCCCACCTGCACAGTGATCTCGGTCAGCAGGGAGGGGTTGTCGCGGTCGTCGCGCAGCGGCACCGAGTAGGCGAAGGCGATGTCGCCAAGCGTCTCGCTCTTGGACGAGAACCAGCGCCGCTTCGGCAGGTAGGCCGGCAGCACCTCGCGTTCCAGCAACTTGCGCGACGTGCCCAGGCAGATCTCGGTCATCATGTTGCGCACCACGATGGTCGACAGGTCCGGCAGCGGCTCCGGCGTCGGCGTGTGCCAGCTCGGCAGCACCTGCTCGGTCGCCAGCAGGAACCAGTAGAACCCGTACGGCGGCAGGGTCAGCAGGTAGGTGAGCTGGCCGATCGGCGGGAACACCGAGCCGCCGATCACGTCCACCGGCACTCGACGGTTGAACTCGTGCAGGTCGAGCTCCACCGCCTGCGCCGCGCGCGACAGGTTGTAGACGCAGAGCAGGGTCTCGTCCTGGCCCTCTTCGTTCGGATGCGAGCGCAGGTAGGCCAGCACCTTGCGGTTGCCCGGGAACAGGAAGCGCTGGCTGCCGCGGCCGAACGCGCGGTGCGCCTTCCGCACCTCCAGCATCCTGCGCATCCAATTCAGCAACGAGTGCTGGTCGGCCGACTGCGCCTCGACGTTCACCGCCTGGTAGCCGTAGATCGGGTCCATGATCGGCGGCATCACCAGCCCGGCCGGATCGGCGCGCGAGAAGCCGCCGTTGCGGTCGATCGACCACTGCATCGGCGTGCGCACCCCGTCGCGGTCGCCGAGATAGATGTTGTCGCCCATGCCGAGCTCGTCGCCGTAGTAGATCACCGGCGTGCCTGGCATCGACAGCAGCAGCCCGTTCATCAGCTCGATGCGCCGGCGGTCGTGCTGCATCAGCGGCGACAGCCGCCGGCGGATGCCGAGGTTGATCCGTGCCCGCTTGTCGGACGCGTAGGTCTCCCACAGGTAGTCGCGCTCCGACGAGGTCACCATCTCCAGCGTCAGCTCGTCGTGGTTGCGCAGGAAGACCGCCCATTGGCAGTTCTCCGGGATCGCCGGGGTCTGGCGCATGATGTCTGTGATCGGGAACCGGTCCTCCCGCGCGATCGCCATGTACATGCGCGGCATCAGCGGGAAGTGGAACGACATGTGGCACTCGTCGCCGTGCCCGAAATACACCTGCGCGTCCTCGGGCCACATGTTGGCCTCGGCCAGCAGCATCCGTCCGGGCGCGTAGGAGTCGATCTCGGCGCGTATGCGCCGGATAATGTCATGCGTCTCGGGAAGGTTCTCGTTGCTGGTCCCGTCGCGCTCGATCAGGTATGGCACCGCGTCGAGACGCAGCCCGTCCACGCCGAGGTCGAGCCAGAACCGCATCGCCGACAGCACCTCCTCCATCACCAAGGGGTTGTCGAAGTTGAGGTCCGGCTGATGGCTGTAGAACCGGTGCCAGTAATAGGCCTGCGCCTCCTCGTCCCAGGTCCAGTTCGACTTCTCGGTGTCGAGGAAGATGATGCGCGTGCCGGCATACTTCTCGTCTGTGTCGGACCAGACGTAGAAGTCCCGCTCCGGCGACCCGGCCGGCGCCTTGCGTGCGCGCTGGAACCAGCTGTGCTGGTCGGAGGTGTGGTTGATGACCAGCTCGGTGATCACGCGCAGGCCGCGCTCGTGCGCGGCCACCACGAACCGGCGCAGATCGTTCAGGGTGCCGTAGTCGGGATGCACGCCGCGGTAGTCGGAGATGTCGTAGCCGTCGTCGCGCCTGGGGCTCGGATAGAACGGCAGCATCCAGATCGCGGTGACGCCGAGGTCGACGATGTAGTCGAGCTTCTGCAGCAGCCCCTCGAAGTCGCCGACACCGTCGTTGTTGGCATCGAAGAACGACTTGATGTGGATCTGGTAGATCACCGCGTCCTTGTACCAGAGCGCGTCCTCGATCGGCGGCAGTGCCGCCTGGCTGGTCGCGACGGGAGCCTGGCCGGGGGAACCTGTGGGTTGGTCGAGCGGAAGCATGGATACGGTGCCTCAGGAAGCGGGTGCAGCGCGCCAGATCAGGTAGGGCCGATCGGGCGTCAGGGTGATGGAATGGTTGCGGCCGGACAGCGTGAAGCTGCCCCCTGCCGCCAGGTCGTCGACGTCGAGCATGCCCTGGTCGGGCAGTCCCCACTTCCACAGCGGCACGTCGATCGAGGCGGTCTGCACGTGGTTCGGATCGAGGCTGATCGCCACCAGGACCACGTTGCCGCGATCGCGCGTCGCCTTCTCGAACACCAGCACCGCCTCGTTGGCTGTCTGCAGGAAGCTGATGCCGTGATGAGTGCGCAGCGCCGGGTTGTCGCGCCGTATGGCGTTGAGCCGGGTGATCTCGGGCACGATGTTGCCGGGCCGTGACCAGTCCCAGTGCCGGATCTGGAACTTCTCGCTGTCGAGGTACTCCTCCTTGCCCGGCGCCAGCGGCGTACCCTCGCACAGCTCGAAACCGTTGTAGACGCCCCACAGCCCGGACAGCGTGGCGGCCGCCGCAGCTCGGATCAGGAACGCGGCCCGGGTCGTGTTCTGCAGGAAGGACGGGTTGATGTCCGGCGTGTTGACGAAGAAATGCGGCCGGAAGAAGTCGCGTGCCGCTTCCGTGGTCAGCTGCGTCAGGTACTCGGTCAGCTCCGCCTTGGTGTTGCGCCAGGTGAAGTAGGTGTAGCTCTGCGAGAACCCGACCTTGCCCAGCCGGTTCATCACCTTGGGCCGCGTGAAGGCCTCGGCCAGGAACACCGCATCCGGATAGCGCGCCCGCACCTCGGCGATCATCCACTGCCAGAACGGGAACGGCTTGGTGTGCGGGTTGTCCACCCGGAACAGCCGGATACCCTTCTCGCACCAGAACAGCACCACGTTCGCCAGCGCCATCCACAGCGCCGGCACGCTGCCAGGTCCGTTCTCGGTCGCGGGCGCGTAGAAGTCGACGTTGACGATGTCCTGGTACTTCTTGGGCGGGTTCTCGGCGTAGCGGATTGTCCCGTCGGGGCGCCAGTCGAACCAGTCCTTGTGCTCGCGCAGCCAGGGATGGTCGGGCGCGCACTGGATCGCGAAGTCCAGCGCCAGCTCCAGCCCCGCCGCTTCCGCCGCCTCGCGCAGGTGCAGGAAGTCCGCCAGCGTGCCGAGCTCCGGGTGGATCGCGTCGTGCCCGCCTTCCGCGCTGCCGACGGCATAGGGGCTGCCGACATCCTCCGGTCCCGGGGTCAGGGTGTTGTTGGGTCCCTTGCGGTTCAGCCGGCCGATGGGATGGATCGGCGGGAAGTAGAGCACGTCGAAGCCCATGGCGCGTATGCGCGGCAGGTGACGCTCCACGTCGGCGAAGGTGCCGTGACGGCCGGGGTCGTCGGCCATGGAGCGCGGGAACACCTCGTACCAGCTGGCGAACCCGGCGCCGGTGCGCTCCGCGTCGACCGGGATCTCGGCGCTGCGGACGCCGAACGGCCGCGCGTCCGCCGCCGCCATGGACGTCGCCAGCTCGTCCGACAGCAGGATCGTGCGCTTCCCATCCTCGTCCGACGCGTCAAGCGCCCGCAGCACGGTGTCCAGCCCGCCACTGGCGCGCGCCGCCGCCGCCCGCACCAGCGCCATGCCCTCGACGATCTCCAGCGCCGTCGGCACGCCCGCCTTGTGCTTGGCGCCCAGCTCGTGGCGATAGGTCGCCCACACGTCCCGCCAGGCCTCCACCCGGTAGCGGTGCGGGCCGCGCCGTTCCAGCGGAAAGCTCGCCTGCCAGCGGTCGTTGCCGAGCAGGCGCATGGACGCCTCGTGCCAGTCCACGTCGCCCGGCCCCTGCCATTGCAGCGCCGCCGCCAGCATGTCGTGGCCGTCGCCGATGACGTCGATCTCCACCTCGACCGTGTCACCGGCGGTGCGCTTCACCGGGAACGCGCCGCCATCCACCGCCGGGCTCGGCGCCTCCAGCGCCAGACGCGGCCATTGCCCCGCGTCGAGCGCCGACTGCTCGTCCAGCGGCAGCGGCGTCCCGTCGTGCAGCCGGTTGGCGCGGAACGCGCAGAGTGCCGCGGGCGGCAGCGTCACCGGGCGGCCCGGCACCAGCTTCTCGTGCCCGGTGGGATCATCCGTGCCCGCCAGCGGCGCGAAGGCCGAGAACGCCCCGCCGGTCCAGGGCAGCACGCCGGCCGGATCGACCGTGGCCGGCGCGCTGCCGGTGTTCAGCAGCAGCAGGGTGGCGTCGTGGCTGGTGCGCGGGTCGTCGGTGGTGCCGCGCAGGATCGCGGTCACCGCCTGGCCCGGCGCCGACAGCACGTGCGGCAGCCCGAGCCCGCGCGTCTGGTCCGCGATCGCCGCCAGCCGGGCGGCCTCGTCGGGTGCCACTGCCCCGTCCGGCACGATCCAGCCGATGCCGTCGGCGACCGCGAGCCCGAGCAGGCGGCGCGCGTCCCCGGCCGGATCCGCCGGCATTGCCGCCAGCACCGGTGCCACGCCCCGCAGCAGCGCCAGCTCGTCGGCGAACCAGTCCGCCTTGCCGTCCCACCAGGCCAGCGACGACAGCACGCCGTCCAGCCCGAGTCCGGCGAACGACGCGATCTCGCCCCATGGAATCCCGGCGGTGTCGACGATCAGCACCATGCCGGGCGCCGAGGCCCTGACCGCCCGCAGCAACGGCAGCCTCAGCCCGTCCGCCACGCGGGCCAGCCCAAGCAGCCGCGCCCCGGACACGCCCCGCCCGTTCAGGCCGCGCAGCACCTCGCCCCAGTAGCGCCCGACCGCCTCCGCATCCTCGGGCGTCGCCACCTGCGCGTCGTTGCACGTGTCGGAGAAGTCCTGCCTCGGGTCGAGCGCCAACGACGGCGGCCTGCGCGGGAACAGCTCCGGGCGCGCCGTGGCGGCGGCGCCGTCCGCGGCGACGCGCGAGACGTCCAGGTCCAGCAGCACCGGCGCGTCCGGCAGCGGGGCGGGAAGCACCGGATCGAGCGGCCCGGTCAGGCCGTCGCTGTTCTCGTGGCGGAACGCGTCGGGCAGCAGCACCGCGTCGAACGCCGCCGGCAGCGGTCCCGCCTCGGCGGCCGGCCGCAGCAGCAGGCGCGACAAAACGCTGCGCCCAGGCGCGCTCCGGACCACGGCCTCGGCGAGGTCCTGCTTCACCGGTTCGATCACGTCCATGTCTTGTCCCGATCCTGAAAGGGCGACCCCGGTCGCGGCGGGTCCCGCGGGTCTGGAAGCCAGGCCTGCTGCTTGAGGTCCTTGAAGCGCGCGCAGGGTGCGATCGGGTTGGAGATCACCTGGACGGCCACGATCCCAACCCGGTTCCCGCCCCGGGCCCGGACCTGCGGCATCGTCCGGGCGAACGTAGCCCGGCAGACCCGGTTCCCGCGCGGCGCCCGGTCCGAAACCGTTACAGGTCCACGCCGCCGCTCACCGCCTGGTAGGTGGCGATCGCCAGCGTCAGCGGCTCGAACGGCTTGGTGATCACGAAGGCCGGCTCCACCGCGTCGCCGGTCAGCAGCCGCTCCGGATAGGCGGTCACAAAGATCACCGGCGCGTAGTGGTGCTTCAGGATCCGGCTGACCGCCGAGGTGCCGTCGCCGCCGAGGCCGAGGTTGATGTCGGCCAGGATCAGCCCCGGCTTGGTCGCCTGCGCCAGCCGCACCGCGTCCACCTCGGTGGAGGCCACGCCGACCACCCGGTGTCCGCAGCCTTGCACCAGCTCCTCGATGTCCATGGCGATGATCGGCTCGTCCTCGATGATCAGCACGTCGGTGGCGGCGGCGGCGCGCAGCCGCTCGCGGGCGTCGCCCAGCTCCGCCGACGCGTGGGGGAGCTCCAGCATCACGATCGGCGCCGCCTCCTCGATCGGCACCTCCTCCAGCGCCGTCAGCAGCAGCAGCTGGCGCTGCTTGGAGTTGAGCCCGTCCACCAGCGACGGCAGGGTCGAGACGGCGGCGTCGAACCGGCGCGTGACCCAGTGATACAGGCCGTATCGCGGCGTCAGGGCGTCGTCGGTGGAGGCCAGCATCTCGCGCAGGCTTTCGGCGACGAGCAGGTCGCCGCGCGGTTGGCTTCCGGTCAGGGCGCGGGCATAACGTCGCGCATAGGGAAGGGCGCGGAGTAGGTCATCGCGCCGCGTGCTGGCCATCAGGCGTCTCTCTCTGTGGATAGGATTGCGTTTGGACGAGCGGATTGGAGGGGGCGGGGCGCCCGGGGACCGGTCGGGCGGCGAGGAGATCCACCGGCAGATGACGGCTCTGCTGCCGCACCTGCGCGCCTTCGGGCGCTTCCTGACCCGCGACCCGACCGCCGCCGACGACTTGGTCCAGGATACGGTGGTGCGCGCCCTGGCGGCGCAGGCATCGTTCCAGCCGGGCACCAACCTGAAGGCCTGGCTGTTCACCATCGAGCGCAACGCCTTCTACGAGCAGGCGCGCCGCCGCCGGCGCGAGACCCGCGTGCTGAGCGAGCACCTGCCCGAGGTCGAGCCGCACGCGCCGGAGGCGCACCGTCGCGGCGAGCTGTCGGATCTGTCCCGCCTGCTCTGGACGCTGCCGCCGCTGCTGCGCGAGGCCCTGGTGCTGGTCGGCGCGCAGGAGCTCAGCCACGAGGAGGCCGCCGCGATCTGCGGCGTGCCGATTGGCACCATGAAGGCTCGCGTGTCGCGAGCCCGTGGCCAGCTCGCGCGCAGCGTGGAGAATTCCGCCGGTTGATGCCGACCGCGTTCCGCCCGCAAGCGTTCTGGCCGGAGGCATGGGTGCATCGCCGCGATTGATCATCCTGCCTCCTGGTCTGCTCGTTCTGGTCTATTGGAGCCGCGATCGGGCCCGCGCCATCCATGACACCGCGCCGACGCGGCGTGCAACAGCGCGGTCCGGTGGTGGCCCGGCCCGCACGGTTGCGGAAGGTGCCCGTCCTGTAAAGGGTCGGTTGGAACACCTTCCGGGGACGGGTTTCCGACCGGCGCGGTCCGCTCTCCTTTTCGTGATGAAAACCCGTCTCGCCGCATGCAACGTCCTCGCGGAGCCGTCCATTGCTCGGGCAGATTTCGGAGTGCGTGCAGATGTCGAACAGCTTCCACGACCAGGTCATCTCCATCCTCCCCAAGCTTCGGGTCCAGGCCCTCGCCCTGACCCGCAACCGCGCGGCCGCGGAAGACCTAGTCCAGGACGCCGTCTGCAACGCCCTGTCCGCCCAGACCAGCTTCATTCCCGGCACCAACTTCCCGGCCTGGATGCACCGCATCCTGCGCAACCGCTTCATCTCCAACCTGCGCAAGCGCCGCGACACCACCGACATCGACGACGTGCCGGCCTCGGCCTTCGCCACCGAGGCCCCGCACGAGGACCGGCTGGCGCTCAAGGACCTGGGCAAGGCGATGACCCGTCTGCCCGCCGACCAGCGCGAGGCGCTGATCATGGTCGTGGTGCAGGGCATGAGCTACGAGAACCTCGCCGAGGCGACCGGCTGCGCGGTGGGAACCGCCAAGAGCCGCGTGTTCCGGGCGCGTCGCCAGCTCGAGACCTGGCTGACCGGCGAGGTGTCCGAGCACGCCGAGGGACGCGCCGCCGCCGCACGCGCCTCAGCCCTGAGCCGCACCCTCGACGCCCGGCTCGCCGCCGCCGCCCGGGAGCGTCGCCCCGCCGCCTGACGCCTGCCCGCCGCTCCTGGCTAGCGCCCCCGGCCAAGTGCGACGTGAAACCGGCGATCACGTGATTTCGTGAGGGAACGGGCCCAATTCGGGCCCGTTGCCATGCTCAAGGTCGTTGCCATTCCCACACGGCTTCGGCCTCGTCTCGTTTCGGGGTAGATCCGGTTGATGACGTCAGCAAGCGATACGCCCCCGCGGCCCAACGGCGCGGAAGGCGTTCCGAAGCGCAAGCGCAAGACCGACAGCGCGTTCGAGCAATGGCTGCAGCGCGGCCTGCACCAGCTGTTCGACGACGTGGCCAACGAGCCGGTGCCGGACGAGCTGCGCAAGTTGATCGACGATGATCGCGGTGCCTGACAGCGCCCTTCGCGTCGTTCGCCCCTGGCGCCGCCGCAATGCCCGCCCGCGCCGTCTGCGCCGTCTGCTCGACAGCGTCAGCGCACGGCTGCTGGCGATCATCCTGTGCTCGGTGGTTCCCGTGGCAGCCCTCGGCTCGCTGATGGCCTGGCACAACTACGAGGTCACCCTCGGCACCAGCTCAAACCGCGCCGCGGTGACCGGGGAAACCCTGAAGGCCCACCTGGACCAGCAGATCATCGACATCACCCGGATGCTGCGCGCGCTGTCGGCGCAGCCGGACCTGCGCGACCCAGAGCACTGCGGCACCGTGCTGCGCATGGTCCGCGCCCTCGACGTGGTTCCCCTGGCCGACCTGTTCATGACCGGGGGGCAGGGCGCCGAGCAATGCCGGCAGGCGAGTCGCACAATCACAGAGCCATCTCCGTCCACCACCGTGGCGACGTCGCGCACCGTGTCGATCACGCCGCTGCTCGACGGCGACGGCGCCACCCGCCAGCCGCTGCTCCGCCTCGCGCTGGACACGACCGGACCAGGCGGTCCCGCCCAGCTGGTCGCCGACATGCCGCTGGGCTGGCCGCGCGGCGACCTGGTCGATCCGAACCTCATGGGACCCGGACTCGGCAGCGGCGGCAGCACCGAAGCCTGGCTGGTCGCCGGCGCCGGCCGCCTGCTGCCGCTCTGCACCGGTTGCGGCTGGCCCGGTCACGCAGCGCCCTCGGGCGCACGTGCCGGGATGCCCGCTCCAGGGCCCGCCCTGGGCCGGTACCTGAGCCGCAACGTCGTGGCCGGGATGGACCTGCTGGTGACCACCCTGCCGACCGAGGCGGAAAGTCACGCCCTGTCGGTGTTCCTGCGTCGGGTGATGGCGATCGCGCTGCTGCTGGCGCTTTGCCTGGCGGGCGTGCTGATCGGCGCGTCCCGCCTGATCGTGCAGCCGCTGCGCGCGGTCACGCGGTCGGTGACCCAGTGGCGGCGCGCCGAAGCCTACGCGCCGCGGCTGACCCGCTCCACGCCGATCGAGCTGCGCCAGCTGTCGCGCGCCTTCGCCGACGCGACCTACGCCCTGAGCGCCCACGAGGAACGCCTGCGCGTGGCGGAGTCGCATCAGGCGCTGCTGATCAAGGAGATCCACCACCGGGTGAAGAACAACCTGCAGATCATCGCCTCCCTGCTGAACCTCCAGGCCAACCGGATCAGGCAGCCCGAGGCCCGGGCCGAGTTCGCCTCCGCCCGCGACCGCGTCCGCGCGCTCGCGACGCTGCACCGGCACCTTTATTCCGACGGCGAGCTGCACACGCTGAACATGCGCTCCTTCCTGATCGAGCTGTGCGGCCAGCTGTTCCAGGCGATCGGCGAGAAGGAGGGGCGCCGCATCCGGCTTGAGATCGAGGCGCCGGACATCGTCATGTCCACCGATCAGGCGGTTCCCCTGGCCCTGGTGGTCACCGAGGCGGTCAGCAACGCCATCAAGTACGCCTTTCCCGGCGGCCGCAGTGGCCTGGTCTCGGTGCGCCTGGCCGAGGAGGTGGAGGGGATCGCCAAGCTGGTGATCCAGGACGACGGCATCGGCATCCCGGCCGGCCGCGCCGAGACCGAGACCGGCATACGCGACGGGCTCGGCATCCAGCTGATCCGCGGCTTCGCCAGGCAGCTCTGCGCCACCCTCGACGTGGTGGAGGGCGAGGCCGATGCCGAAGGGCGCAGCGAGGGAACGCGCTACACCTTGCTGGTGCCGCTGAACCCGAAGGCGGAGACCTATGACGAGGCGGAGGACGCCGTCCAGGACGCGCCGGCGCACGCGTGACGTCGTACCAGGGCGCCGGTCTGGCGTTTCGCCATCCGCTGGCATGACGTTTCGTCAAGGTTTGGATCCGACCCTGTGCACCGGCCCTCCGCGTGGCTAAATCCAGGCGATGACGGCAGACAAGGCTGCAAACAAGGCTCTCGTTCGCGCCTGGTCGCGCGCCCAATCGCGGATCGGGCGCCGCCAGGCGATGCCGGTCATCCTGCTCGGCCTGGTCAACACCGGGCTCGCGATCGGCCAGGCCTGGTGCATCGCCTCCTTGCTAACGCGTGCCCTGGCGTGGAGCGTCGCCGCGCGCGCGGCGCTTCCATACGTCGCGCACGCGGCGAGCCGGTCCGGCTGGACCCTGCTGGCGCTGTTCGGGCTGCTCGCCGTGCTCCGTGCCGTGCTGCTGGTGCAGCAGGACCTGTGGGCCGCACGCACCGCGTCCGGCGCGCGCCGGCGCCTGCGCGGCGACGCCTTGTCCGCCATCCTGTCCTGCGGTCCGGCCCTGCTGCGCCGCGAGACCGGCGGAACCCTCACCGCCCTGGTGGTCGACCGCATCGAGGCGCTGGACGGCTTCTTCGGCCGCTGGATCCCGGCCGCCAGCCTCGCCGTGGCGTCGCCGGCCCTGGTGCTGGCGGTGGCGTGCGCGGTGCAGCCGCGCGCGGCGCTGGTGCTGCTCCTGTGCGGGCTGGCGGTTCCGGTGTCGCAGGCGGTGTTCGGCATCGGCGCCGCCGTCGCTGCACGGCAGCAGTTCACCGCCATGGCGCGCCTGCAGTCCCGCTTCCTCGACCGCATGCGCGGCGTCGCCACCATCGTCCTGGCCGGCCGTGCCGAGGACGAGGCGCTTCGGCTCGGCGCCGCCGCCGACGAGCTGCGACGGCGCACCATGCGCGTGCTTCGCGTCGCGTTCCTGTCCTCCGCAGCGCTCGACTGCGCCTTCGCCGCGGCGCTGGTGACCATCGCCCTGCTGGACGGGCACGCCCTGCTGGCTTGGACCGCGACATCCGCCGCCGGCGCCGCCCTGCTGCGTCGCTCGTTGTTCGCGCTGGTGCTGGTGCCGGAGTTCTTCGCGCCGCTGCGCGCCTTTGCGCTGGCCTATCAGGACCGCATGCAGGCGGCCGGGGCGGCGGAAGCGCTGGACACGCTTGGGGGCGCCCCCGCGGCACCACCGCCGCCGGCACCCGGGCCGGTCGCGATCCGCACCGTCGCGGCGCACGGGGTGACGGTGGCGTTCGAGCGCGTCGGCTTCACCTGGGACGCGTCGCGCGGGCCGGTGCTGACCGATGTCAGCTTCCGCATCCCGGCCCGGGAAACTGTGGTGCTGGTCGGCCCGTCGGGCAGCGGCAAGTCCACCCTGATCGAGATGCTGCTCGGCTTCGTGTCGCCCGACGAGGGCCGCATCACCCTGAACGGCGCCGACCTCGCTTCGATCGTGCCGAGCGCGCTGTCGCAGATGACCGGCTGGATCGGCCAGCGCCCGCTGCTGTTCGCCGGCTCCATACGCGAGAACGTGCTGTTCGCCCGCCCCGACGCGTCGGAGGCGGAGCTGTCCGCCGCCCTGCGCGCCGCCGCCGTGGACGGCTTCGCCGCCACCCTGCCGGACGGCCTCGACACCCATGTGGGCGAGGGCGGCCACGGCCTGTCCGGCGGCCAGGCGCAGCGCGTGGCGATCGCGCGCGCCTTCCTGCGCAACGCTCCGCTGCTGCTGCTCGACGAGCCGACCGCGCATCTCGACCCGGTCACCGAGCGAGAGATCCTGGACAGCCTCAAGCGCCTGGCGGTCGGCCGCACCGTGCTGCTGGCCAGCCATTCCTCCGCCGCGCACGCCTTTCCGGGCCGGCGCATCCACCTGTCCCGCGGCCAGGTGGTGCAGACGGAAGGAGCCGTCTCGGCATGAGCACCCGGTCCGGTTCCGCCCACTCGCCGATCCTGACCATCCTGTCGCTCTGGCGCCGGCACGCGCCGGCACTGCTGGGCGGCGTCCTCCTGTCGCTGGCGGCGTTCGTCGTCGGGCTGTCGCTGCTCGCCGCGTCCGGACTGCGCCTCGCCGGCACCGGCGCCGGCCTGGTGCTGGCTTCGGGCCTGCTGCTCCGGCTGCTCGGCGCGGGACGGGTGCTGCTGCGCTACGGCGAGCGGCTGGCCACCCACGACGCCATGTTCCGGGCACTCGCCGACCTGCGCGTCTGGTTCTTCCGAGGCGTGGCCCGCAGCGCCGCCGGCGGCATCGGCTTCCGCCGCTCCGGCGACCTCCTGTCGCGCCTGGTCGGCGACGTCGAGGCGCTGGACGGGCTTTACCTCCGCATCATCGTGCCGCTGGCCGGCGCCGTCCTGGCCCTGCCGCTGGTGTTCCTGCTGGCGCTGCGTCACGGGCCGGGCCTTGCCGTCGCCGTGGCGATTCCATTCGCCGCCTCCGCCTTCCTGCTTCCCGTCCTGGCCGCACGCTTGGTCGGCAGGCGGGCCGGATCGCTGTCGGAGCGGGCCTCCGGCCTGCGCGTCTCGGTGCTGGACCTGGTGGGCGGCCTGCGCGAGATCCGTGCGTTCGGCGCCGAGGACCGGATGCTGGCACGGGTGACGGCCCGCGAGAACGCGCTCCTGTCGCTGCAGCGTAGGCTGGCCCGCGACGCCGCCCTGGCCGGCGCCGCGTCGTTCCTGTGCCAGCAGGTCGCGGTGCTGGCCCTGCTTGCCGCCCTGGTCGGCCTCTGGTTCGGACGCATCCCGCCAGCGGCCGGCGCATTGCTGCTGTTCGCGCTATTGGCGGCGTTCGAGCTCGTCGGCGGGCTGACCCGTGCCGGTGTCCTGGCCGGCCACGTCCGCCACGCCGCCGCGCGCGTGGTGGAGGCCGGCGATCCGGTTGAGGCACCTGCCGTTGCTCCGATCGACGCGACGGCAGGCGCGGTCCGGGAGCCGCCCGGCCAGGACGTGCCGCAGGGCCACGCGCTGCGTCTACGCGACGTCGGGTTCCGCTGGCAGCCTGACCGGCCGCCGGTGTTTGAGCACCTGACCCTGGACATCCCCGCCGGCGCCCGCGTCGCCATCCTGGGCCCGTCCGGATCCGGCAAGTCAAGCCTGGCCGCGCTGCTGCTGCGCATCGCCGTGCCGCAGCACGGCAGCATCACCCTGGGCGGTGCAGCACTCGACAGGATCGACCAGGCGACGCTGCGGACGCGGATCGCCTGGCTCAGCCAGTCCACCCACCTGTTCGCCGACACGGTGCGCGCCAACCTCCTGCTCGGCCGTCCGGACGCCACTGACGCCCAGCTCTGGGAGGCGCTCGACCAGGCCGAGATCGGCGACGCCGTGCGCGCGCTGCCCGACCGGCTGGACGCCTGGCTCGGCGAGGGCGGCACCGGCCTGTCCGGCGGACAAGCGCGCCGCGTGGCGCTGGCCCGCACCCTGCTGTCCCCGGCTCCGATCCTGATCCTGGACGAGCCGGCGACCGGCCTCGACGCCCACACCGAGCAGGCCTTCCTGTCGACGCTGAACCAGGTCGCGTCCGGCCGCACGGTGATCCTGATCGCGCACCGCCTGACCGGGGTCGAACGGCTCGACCGGATCTGGCGCCTGGCCGGCGGCATCGCCTCCGCCGCGGCGGCCTGATCAGGCGTTGCCGAACACGCTACTCTGGATACGCCGCATTGACGGTTCCGGTCCCATGACGGCACGTGGTGATGCAACAACTTCGGGATCCGTGTCCATGCGTCGCTTGTCCATCCTCGCCGCGATCTGCCTGTTGTCGGGCTGTGCCACGTCCGGAGGCGGCGAGACCGGTCGCAAGTACGTCGTCTTCTTCACCAAGGGCTCGGCCGAGATCGACGCTCCCGGCCGCGCCGTGGTGTCCGAGGCCGCCGCCGTGGCGCTGCGTCATCCCGACATCCCCCTCCTGGTCGCCGGCTACGCGGCGGCGCACGGCAACCTCGGCGCCGACGAGACCATCTCCGCGTCCCGTGCCGACTCCGTGGCGGCCGCATTGCGGGCCGACGGGGTCCCGGCCGCACGCATCACCGAGCGCGCCCGCGCCCCGGCGAACGAGGATCCCGCGGTGGCTGCCCGCCGGGTCGAGATCGGCTTCGTGTCCCCGACCTGATCCGGTCCGGTGCTGCACGTCGAGCACACGCGGGCGGGAACCACGGGCGACACTCCGGACGCGGTGCTGTCGCGTGTGTTCGGCTTCCCCGGCTTCCGCGGCCTGCAGCGACAGGCGGTCGACCGCGTGATGGCGGGCGGCGACGCGCTGGTGCTGATGCCGACCGGCGGCGGCAAGAGCATCTGCTACCAGGTGCCGGCGCTGTGCCGTCCCGGCACCGGGCTGGTGGTCTCGCCGCTGATCGCGCTGATGGACGACCAGGTCGCGGCCTTGCGCCAACTCGGCGTCAACGCCGGCGCGCTGCATTCCGAGCTCGACCCGGACGAGGCCAACCGCATCCGCAACGACCTCGCCGCCGGCCGTCTCGACCTGCTCTACGTGTCGCCCGAGCGTCTGCTGTCGGGCAACATGCTCGACCGCCTGTCGCGGATCGAGATCTCGGTGATCGCCATCGACGAGGCGCACTGCGTGTCCGCCTGGGGCCACGAGTTCCGCCCCGAGTACCGCGCCCTGGCGCAGCTGCCGCAGCGCCTGCCCGGCGTGCCGCGCATCGCGCTCACCGCCACCGCCGACCCGCGCACCCGGGCCGACATCATCGACGCCCTGGCGATGCCGGACGCCGAGGTGCTGGTCGCAAGCTTCCACCGCGCCAACCTGCATATCGCCGCCCGTCCCAAGGGCTCCGAGCTGACCCAGCTGATGGAGCTGCTTGGCCGGCACCGCGGCGAGGCGTCGATCGTGTATTGCGGCAGCCGCAACAAGACCGAGCGCATCGCCCGCTCGCTCCGCGAGCGCGACTGGCCCGCGATCCCGTTCCACGCCGGCCTGTCGCCGATTGAGAAGCGCGCCGGCCTGCTGCGCTTCCGCTCCGGCGAGCCGGTGGTGATCGTCGCCACCATCGCCTTCGGCATGGGCATAGACCGCCCCGACGTGCGCTCGGTGGTGCACCTCGACATGCCGGACAGCCCGGAAGGCTACTACCAGCAGATCGGCCGTGCCGGCCGCGACGGCGAGCGCTCCGACACCCTGCTTCTGTTCGGGGGCGAGGACATGGCCCGCGCCCGCCACTGGCTGGACCAGAGCCAGGCGCCGCCGGCGCAGAAGCGCGTCATGAGCCAGCGCCTGGAGAGCATGATCGGCCTCGCCGAGACCACCGGCTGCCGCACCCGCGCCCTGCTTGGCTGCTTCGGGGAGTCCCTCGGCCAGGACTGCGGCCACTGCGACAACTGCCACAACCCGCTTGCCACCTTCGACGGCACGGTGGCCGCCCAGAAGGTGCTGTCCGCTATCTATCGCACCGGCCAGATGTTCGGCGCCCTGCACATCGTCTCCGTGCTGCGCGGCAAGCAGACCGACGCCGTCAAGCGCCACCGCCACGACGAGCTGGCCCTGTACGGCATCGGCAAGGAGAAGCCCGACACCTTCTGGCGCTCCGTAATCCGCCAGCTCGTCGCCCGCGGCGCGCTGCGCATCCACGGCGAGTACGCCAGCCTCGCCCTGCAGGAGGAGGTCGCCCGCCCCATCCTGCGCGGCGAGCAGCCCGTCCTGCTCGCCGAGGACGCCGCCGCCTCCCTGGCCGACGCCGTCGCCCCCACCACCCGCTCCGGCAGCGCCGCCGGCCAGCCCCGCCCCCTGGACGGCAGCGCCGAGTCCCGCTTCCAGGCCCTGCGCGCCTGGCGCCTCAAGGAGGCCCGCGCCCAGGCCGTCCCCCCCTACGTCATCTTCGCCGACGCTACCCTGCGCGACATCGCCGCCGACCGCCCCAACACCCTAACCACCCTGGCCGAGATCAAGGGCGTCGGCGCCTCCAAGCTGGAACGCTATGGCGACGCCGTCCTCGACGTCCTCCGCGACGCCGGATGAAAGAAAGGGCAGGGGCTCTGCCCCTGAAACCCCGGCAAAGGCTCGCCTTTGCGGTCCAGAATTGTTCGACTTCCTCTGACTTAAGCCGATTTCTGTGACCTATGTGATAATAAGAGGATGGACGGTCGCGGAAGGAGGCTGGTGCTGTAGTTTCAGAAGGCGCGCTGGTAGCAGCTAGCAAGAAATGATCCGATAACGTCCTTTATCAGGGGTGATGGGACCTGAACCAGCGCTGATCCGGATGTGCTGGTCACCTTGTAGCAGCGTCAAAGCACGTCGGAGTCCAAATAAAGAGCACGAGCAACTAAGCTTTTCCCAAACCTGTCTCGGCTGCGGCAAGGATCAACGATCCCCATCTCGGGTTGCCCGAAATCCGGCCCTTGCACTACCCACCATCCTCGCGTCCTCCAAGCCACCCGATGACACCACTTTTCGACACCACGCCGCCCCATGTTCGCCCCGTTCACATCCCCATTTCCCCTCCACGCGCTTTCCGCGCATCATGTTCGTCTCGCATCCCCGACCCTGACATCCAGCTCTCCCGAACCCGTCCCTGTATCCACTCCCGGACACCCCCGATGCCCGACATCGCCGTGCGCGGCCTCTTCGCCACCCCCGTCGCCGCCGTCCAGCTCCCGAGCGCCGCCGCCCGCAACGCCACCCTCCGCGCCACCATCCTTGCCCGCCGCGACGCCACCCCCTCCGTCCAGGCCTCCAACGCCGGCGGCTGGCACTCCCCCCGCGACCTTGCCGACTGGGCCGGCCCCGCCGCCACCGAGATCCTCGACCTCGCCCGACAGGTCGCGACCCAGATGATCGCCGACCGCCACGGCCAGCCGGTCCGCCCGCGCTGGACCATCCAGGCCTGGGCCAACGTCAATGGCCCCGGCGACGGCAACATCTGCCACTACCATCCCGGCGCGTTCTGGTCCGGCACCTACTACGTCGACGACGGCGGCTGCGCCGACGACCCGTCGCTCGGCGGCGAGTTCGAGATGCTCGACCCCCGTGGCCCCGGCCCAGGCATGTACGCCCCAGCGCTCAAGTTCGCCGGCGAGGACGGCGCCTCCGCCGGCAGCGGCGAGACCATCCGCCCGCGCCCCGGCCTGCTGGTCCTGTTCCCGTCCTGGCTGTTCCACCAGGTCCGCCCCTACCGCGGCAGCGCGCTCCGCATCTCGCTCGCCTTCAATCTCGGCCTCGCCGATGCCGCTTGACCGCGTCCCGTGAGCGAGGATCGCACGCCGCGCCTCCTGTCCCGCCGCCAGCAGGACATCACCGCCCTGCTGCGCGAGTCCGGCCGCCTCGCGGTCGACGACTTGGCCACCCGCTTCGCCGTCACCCCGCAGACCATCCGCCGGGACCTGAACGAGCTCGCCGAGGCCCGCGTGATCAGCCGCGTGCACGGCGGCGCCGTCATCGCGTCGGGCGTCGAGAACCTCGCCTACGAGGCCCGCAAGCAGGTGGCGCAGAACGCCAAGCGCCTGATCGGCGAGGCCGCCGCCGCCCTGATCCCCGACAACACCTCCCTGTTCATCAACCTCGGCACCACCACCGAGGAGGTGGCCCGAGCGGCGTCCGCCCGCACCGGCCTGCTGGTGGTGACCAACAACATGAACGTCGCCCTGGAGCTGTATCGCAACAAGGCGATCCAGGTGATCGTCGCCGGCGGCACGCTGCGCCCCTCCGACGGCGGCATCATCGGCCGCCTGGCCGCCGACGCGTTCCGCCAGTTCAAGGCCGACATCGCGGTGATCGGAACCTCCGCCATCGACAACGACGGCACCCTGCTCGACTACGACCTGCGCGAGGTGCAGATTTCGCGCGCCATCATCGAGAACGCCCGCCGGGTGATGCTGGTCACGGACTCCTCCAAGTTCAGCCGCCGCGCCCCGGTCCGCATCGCCCGCCTGGAGGAGATCGACATCCTCATCACCGACCGCCTGCCCAACGCCGAGCTGGCCGCGCTGTGCCGCAACGCCAGCGTCGAGGTGATCGAGACCGGCCCGGAGGAGGGCGAGGCACCGTCCTGATCCGGTTTCTTCCGACCACCTCCCATGCGCGCTTGCCTGTTCGCTTTGCGCGTGACAGAACATCAATCGAAACAAGCGCCGACCAGAACGCGCACAGCCGGGACCATCGTCCGTGGACGCCACGCCAGCCCCCCCGCTCTACGACATCGCCATCATCGGCGGCGGCATCAACGGCTGCGGCGTGGCGCGCGACGCGGCGGGCCGCGGCTACCGGGTGTTCCTGTGCGAGCAGAACGACCTCGGTTCCGGCACCTCGTCGGCCTCGACCAAGCTGATCCACGGCGGACTGCGCTACCTTGAGTACTACGAGTTCCGCCTGGTGCGCGAGGCGCTGCGCGAACGCGAGGTGCTGTGGGGCATCGCGCCGCACATCGTCTGGCCGCTGCGCTTCGTGCTGCCCTATCATAGCAAGCTGCGCCCGCGCTGGCTGCTGCGTCTCGGCCTGTTCCTGTACGACAACATCGGCGGCCGCAAGCGCCTGCCGCCGACCCGCTCGGTCGACCTGCGCCACGACGTGGTCGGCGAGCCGCTCAAGCCGAGCTTCACGCGTGGCTTCGAGTACTCCGATTGCTGGGTGGAAGACTCGCGTCTGGTGGTGCTGAACGCTGCCGCGGCAGTCTCCCTCGGCGCCACCGTCATGACCCGCACGCGATGCGTTTCGGCGGAGAAGGCGGACGGTCTGTGGCGGATCACGCTGCAAGGCGGGAATGGCGAGCGCCACGTCATCCAGGCCCGCACGCTGATCAACGCGGCCGGCCCCTGGGTCGACAGCGTGGTGCAGACGGTGGTGCGCGACAACAATCGCGCGCCCGTGCGGCTGGTCCAGGGCAGCCACGTGGTGGTGCCGCGGCTGTACGACCACGATGGCTGCTACATCTTCCAGAACGACGACAAGCGGATCTTCTTCGTCATCCCGTACGAGCAGGACTTCACCCTGATCGGCACCACCGACCGCGACTACGAGGGTGATCCGGCGGGGGTGGCGGCCTCGGCGGAGGAGATCGAGTACCTGTGCCGCTCGACCAGCGACTACCTGCTGCGGCCGGTGACGCCCGACATGGTGTGCTGGACCTATTCGGGCGTGCGCCCGCTCTACGACGAGCACGAGCAGGCCTCCGGATCGGCGGCCCAGGCCGCCACGCGCGACTACGTGCTGAAGCTCGACGCAGAGGGGGGCGCGCCGCCGCTGCTGACCATCTTCGGCGGCAAGATCACCACCTATCGCCGCCTGGCCGAGGCGGTGCTGGCGAAGCTGGGCGAGCACCTGCCGCGCCCGTCCGGCAAGCCGGCCGGCTGGACCGGCACCGTGCCGCTGCCGGGCGGCGACTTCGCGCGCGACGGCTTCGAGCGCGAGCTGGACGCGTTGGCCGCCCGCTACGGCTTCCTGCCGCGGCCGCAGCTCCGCCGCCTGCTGCGCCTCTACGGCACGCGGGCGCGCGTGCTGCTGGGCGATGCCCAGGTGGCGTCCGATCTCGGGCGCGACTTCGGCGCCGGCCTTACCGAGGCGGAGCTGGACTATCTGGTGCGGGAGGAGTGGGCCCAGACCGGGGACGACGTGCTGTGGCGGCGCACCAAGCTCGGGCTCCGGCTCGATCGGGCCGCCCGCGATGCGGTCGACCAGCGTGTGCGTGCCTTGGTGGCCGCCCAGGCGCCCTTAGCGATCGAGATCGGCGTCGAGGTCGAGCCGGTCCGATGAGCGTGATCCTGGAGCATGTGGGCTTGCGCGTCGGCAACGACGTCGTCATCGACGACGTGAGCCTGGCGTTCGAGCGCGGCACCATGAACGTGCTGCTCGGGCCGACGCTCAGCGGCAAGACCACGCTGATGCGGCTGATGGCGGGCCTCGACCGCCCGACCAGCGGGCGTATCCTGGTGGACGGCGAGGACGTGGTCCGCACCCCGGTGCGACGCCGCTCGGTGGCGATGGTGTACCAGCAGTTCGTCAACTACCCCTCGCTCACGGTGTACGAGAACATCGCCTCGCCGCTTCGCGTCGCCGGCGTGGGCCGGGCCGAGATCGAGTCGCGCGTGGCCGAGGCGGCGCGCGTGCTCCGGCTCGAGCCGTTCCTGCGCCGGCTGCCGGCGGAGCTGTCCGGCGGGCAGCAGCAGCGCACCGCGATCGCCCGCGCCCTGGTCAAGCGGGCCGAGCTGGTGCTGCTGGACGAGCCGCTGGCCAACCTGGACTACAAGCTGCGCGAGGAGCTGCGCGAGGAACTGCCCCGCCTGTTCGCGGCGTCCGGCGCGATCCTGGTCTACGCCACCACCGAGCCGTCCGAAGCCTTGTTGCTGGGGGGACGGACCGCGACGCTGTGGCAGGGGCGCGTGACCCAGGAAGGCGACACGCCGACGCTGTATCGCGACCCGGGCAACGTCGACGCCGCCCGGGTGTTCTCCGACCCGCCGCTGAACGAGCTGCCGATCGCCGTCACCGGCGGCCGGGCCTGCCGCCCCGACGGCGCGCCGCTTCCAGGCGGTATGGTTCCCTCCCTGCCGGACGGGTCGTACCGGATCGGCTTCCGCGTCGAGCACGCGTCGGTGGTGGAGCAGGAGGAGGCCGCTCCGTCCCATGGCAGCGTCTTCCCCGGCACCGTGTCGGTGACCGAGATCAGCGGCTCGGAATCCTTCGTGCACATCGACGTCGGCTTCGCGGTCTGGGTGTGCCTGGTGCTGGGCGTACATGACTGGCGTCCCGGCGCGCCGGCGGCGGTGTCGGTCGATCCGGCCGGGATCTTCGTGTTCGCCGTGGACGGCACGCGGCTGCAGCCGGCGATGGCCTCCCGGATGCCGCACGCGGCGACGGGCTGAGGCGGCGGGCATGGCGACCATCACCCTGGACGGCGTCGGCCACGCCTATCCCAGCCGCGATCCGGGCGAGGCAAGGCGCTACGCGCTGAAGCCGGTGCATCACGTCTGGCAGCAAGGCCGCGCCTATGCGCTGCTCGGGCCGTCGGGATGCGGCAAGACCACGCTGCTCAACATCATCTCCGGCCTGGTGATCCCGTCGGATGGCCGCCTGCTGTTCGACGACCGCGACGTGACCCGGGTCTCGACCGAGCGGCGCAACATCGCCCAGGTGTTCCAGTTCCCGGTGATCTACGACACCATGACGGTGCGGCAGAACCTGCTGTTCCCGTTGCGCAACCGCGGCATGGCTAAAGCGGCGGCGGACGCACGCGTGCGGGAGATCGCCGACCTGCTCGACCTGGTTCCGGTGCTGGACCGCCGCGCCCGCGGCCTGACGGCAGACGCCAAGCAGAAGATCTCGCTCGGCCGCGGCCTGGTGCGATCCGACGTGTCGGCGGTGCTGTTCGACGAGCCGCTGACGGTGATCGACCCGGCGCTGAAATGGGAGCTGCGCTCCAAGCTCAAGGCGGTGCACGAGGCGCTCGACATGCTGATGATCTACGTCACCCACGACCAGGTGGAGGCGATGACCTTCGCCGACGAGGTGGTGGTGATGAACGACGGCCGGGTGCTGCAGATCGGCACGCCGACCGAGCTGTTCGAGCGGCCGGCACATGCCTTCGTCGGCTACTTCATCGGCTCGCCCGGCATGAACTTCCTGCCGGCAACCCTGGACGGCAACGCCGCACGGGTGGCCGACGCGGTGTTCCCGCTCAGCGGCCGCTACGCCGCGCGGCCCGGCGCGATCCGGCTCGGCTTCCGCCCGGACTACGCCACCGTGACGTCGGGCGGGGAGGGGATCCCGGTCTCGCTGCGCGGCATCGAGGATCTCGGGCGGCGGCGCCTGGCACGGCTGGCGCTGGGCGGGCACGAGCTGGTGGCGACGCTGCCGCCCGGAACCAGCCTCGACGGCGATACGGCGCGGCTGCAGGTGGCCCCGCACCACCTGCACGTCTACGTCGACGACGAGCGGATCGACGCCGACGGCAGCGCTGGAGCGGCATGATGGAAAAGGCGATCAACAACCGCGCCTGGTTCTTCGTCCTGCCGGTGCTGGTGTTCGTGCTGTTCTCGTCCCTGATCCCGCTGATGACGGTGATCAACTATTCCGTCCAGGACACGATGGGGCAGAACAACTTCTTCTTCAACGGGATCGCCTGGTTCCAGAACCTGCTCGATCCCACCACCGACATCGGCGGCCGGTTCGCAGCCGCCCTGCTGCGCAACCTGTTCTTCTCGTTGGTGGTGCTGCTGATCGAGCTGCCGCTGGGGGTGGGTGCGGCGCTGTGCATCCCGCGCCACGGTTGGAAGGTCGGCGCCAGCCTGGTGCTGATCGCGCTGCCGCTGCTGATCCCCTACACCGTGGTCGGCACGATCTGGCAGATCTTCGCGCGCGCCGATATCGGGCTGCTCGGTTCCGTCCTCACCCATCTCGGCATCCCCTACAACGACACCCAGGACCCGACCTCGGCCTGGGCGACGATCGTGGTGATGGACGTGTGGCACTGGACCGGGATGGTGGCGCTGCTGGCCTATGCCGGGCTGAAGTCGATCCCCGACGCCTTCTACCAGGCGGCCCGGATCGACGGCGCCAGCCGGTGGTCGGTGTTCCGCAACATCGAGCTGCCGAAGCTGCAGAAGGTGCTGGTGATCGCGGTGCTGCTGCGCTTCATGGGCAGCTTCATGATCTACACGGAGCCCTCCATCGTCACCGGCGGCGGTCCCGGCGAGTCGACCAGCTTCCTGTCGCTCGACCTGGTCAAGATCGCGCTCGGCCAGGTGGATCTCGGCAACGCGGCGGCGATGTCGCTGGTCTACAACCTCATCACGCTGACGATCTGCTGGGTGTTCTTTACCGTCATGACCCAGCTCGACCGCCGGAAGGACGCGTGATGCGCATCACCGGGCGCTCGGTCGGCATCACCGCCTACCTCGTGGTGCTGTTCCTGCCGATCTACTGGCTGCTGAACATGTCGTTCAAGACCAACGACGAGATCCTGTCGCGGCTGTCGCTGTGGCCGCACCGGCTCAGCTTCGCCAACTACGCGCACATCTTCAGCGACCCCGCCTGGTATCTCGGCTTCCTGCACTCGATCGAGTACGTGGCGATCAACACCGTGATCTCGGTGACGGTGGCACTTCCCGCCGCCTACGCCTTCAGCCGCTACCGCTTCGTCGGCGACAAGCACCTGTTCTTCTGGCTCTTGTCGAACCTGATGGCGCCGCCGGCGGTGTACGCCATGCCGTTCTTCAACTTCTACTACTCGATCCACCTGTTCGACACGGTATGGGCGGTGGCGCTGGCGCACTGCCTGTTCAACGTGCCGCTGGCGGTGTGGATCCTGGAAGGCTTCATCTCCGGCGTGCCGCGCGAGATCGACGAGACCGCGGCACTCGACGGCTACTCGTTCCCCCGCTTCTTCGTGAAGATCTTCCTGCCGCTGATCCGCAACGGCATCGGCGTCGCCGCCTTCTTCTGCTTCATGTTCTCCTGGGTCGAGCAACTGCTGGCGACCACGCTGACCACGGTCAACGCCAAGCCGATCGCGGCGGTGATGACCCGCGTGTACTCCGCAGCCGGCCTCGACTGGGGCCTGCTCGCCGCCGCCGGCGTGCTGACCATGATCCCGGGCGCGGTGGTCATCTGGTTCGTCCGCAACCACATCGCCAAGGGCTTCGCCCTTGGTCGCGTCTAGGGGCGCCGCGACATGGGCTGGATGGCCTGGAACTGGCACACGGCGCTGTTCTTCCTCGCCATCGTGCTACTGCTTGCGGTGATGACGCTGCTAGCGATCTACCGGCCCGAGACGCCGCGACGGGGTATCCTGCGCTTCCCGACTACGCGCGGCGACCGGCTGTTCGTGTCGCTGATCGGCACTGCGTTCATCTATATCTTCTGGATCCGTTTCACCGGCGGCACCACGATGTGGCCCGCCGCCATCCTGTCGGTGATCTATTGTGGAGCGATGTTCCGCTTCGCCTGAACCATCGACGCATCCGACACGCCGAAGCCAGCCCGCAGAAGGCGGCCAGCCGGCACAACCCCCGAGGAGGAAACCCATGGACATCACCAGACGCACCGCCATCAAGGGCGCCGCTGCGGTCACCGCCGCCGGCAGCGGCATCCTGATCAACAGCCGGCCATCCCACGCGCAGCAGGTGGACGCCGCCAAGAAGTGGGTGGACAGCGAGTTCCAGCCTTCGACCCTGTCGAAGGACGCGCAGATGGCGGAGATGGAGTGGTTCATCAAGGCGGCCAAGCCGTTCGCCGGCATGAAGGTGAACTGCGTCTCGGAGATCCTGAACATCCACGAGTACGAGTCCAAGACGCTGACCAGGGCGTTCGCCGAGATCACCGGCATCCAGGTCAACCACGACCTGATGGACGAGGGGCTGCTGGTCGACAAGATCGAGGTCGAGATGCAGTCCGGCCGGCCGATCTACGACTTCTGGATGAACGACTCCGACTTCATCGGCACCCACCCGCGCTACAAGGACATCATCGGCGGTTCGCTCACCGACTTCATGGCCGGCGACGGCAAGGACGTCACCAGCCCGACGCTCGACCTGCAGGACTTCATGGGTCTGTCGTTCGGCACCTTCACCGACGGCAAGCTCTACCAGCTTCCCGACCAGCAGTTCGCCAACCTGTACTGGTTCCGGCATGACTGGTTCACCCGCCCCGACCTCCAGGCGCAGTTCAAGCAGAAGTTCGGCTACGCGCTCGGCGTGCCGAAGAACTGGTCCGCCTACGAGGACATCGCCGAGTTCTTCACCAACGACGTCAAGACCATCGACGGCGTGCGCGTCTACGGCCACATGGACTACGGCAAGAAGGACCCGTCGCTCGGCTGGCGCTTCACCGACGCCTGGCTGTCCATGGCAGGCGCCGGCGACCGCGGCTTGCCGAACGGCCGCCCGGTCGACGAGTGGGGCATACGCATGGACCAGGGCCGCCCGCGCGGATCGTCCATCTCTCGCGGCGGCGACGCGAACGGTCCGGCCGCGGTCTACGCGCTGACCAAGTTCGTCGAGTGGCTCAAGAAGTACGCGCCGCCGGAGGCGAGCGGCATGGACTTCCTCGAAGCCGGACCGGTGCCGGGGCAGGGCCACATCGCGCAGCAGATCTTCTGGTACACCACCTTCTCGGAATCGATGATGAAGCAGGGCTCGGCGGTGATGAACGCCGACGGCACGCCCAAATGGCGCATGGCGCCGAGCCCGCACGGCGCCTACTGGAAGGAAGGCCAGAAGCTCGGCTACCAGGACACCGGCTGCTGGACCATGCTGAAATACGCCGACCCGCAACGCGCCAAGGCGGGCTGGCTCTACGCGCAGTTCTGCACCTCGAAGTCGGTCACGCTGAAGAAGGCGGTGCTGACCCAGCACCTGATCCGCGAGAGCGACGTCAGGAGCCAGGCGATGACCGACCTCGCCCCGAAGTTCGGCGGCCTGGTCGAGTTCTACCGCTCGCCCGCGCGCAAGAACTGGACGCCCACCGGCGTGAACGTGCCCGACTACGGCAAGATGGCGCAGGTCTGGTGGCAGAACGTGTCCAACGCGATCGCGGGCTCGGTCACCCCGCAGCAGGCGATGGACGGGCTGGCCCGCGACCAGGACGCGATCATGGCGCGGATCCAGCGTTCCGGCGCGCAGAGCGATCTCGGCCCGATCATGAACCCGGTGATGACGCCGGAGTACTGGTTCAAGAAGTCCGAGGCGGATGGCAACCTCGCCCCGCAGCGCAAGCTGGCCAACGAGAAGCCGCAGGGCGAGACCATCGCCTACGAGGAGCTGCTCAAGAGCTGGGCGCCTGGACAGGCCACCTCGGACGCCAATAAAGGCTGATCCGACACCGGGCCCGGACAGGATGAACTGTCCGGGTCCCCCTCATCCGGGTGCTCGCCCATGACCGCATCGACCTCGTCCCCGGCGCGTGTGCTGGTCATCGACCAGGGCACCACCTCGACCCGCGCCATCGTGTTCGACGAGCACCTGCGCCCGCTGGCGCAGGCGCAGGAGGAGTTCCCGCAGATCTACCCGCGGCCTGGCTGGGTCGAGCACAACCCGGAAACGCTTTGGGCCACCGTGCTCGGCACCGCCCGCGCGGCGCTGCAGAAGGCCGGGCTCAACGCCTCGGGGATCGCGGCACTCGGCATCGCCAACCAGCGCGAGACCACCCTGGTCTGGGAGCGCGCCTCCGGACGGCCGATCCACAACGCCATCGTCTGGCAGGACCGCCGCACGGCCGCGACCTGCGACCGCCTGGAGCGGGACGGACATGCCGAGCTGGTGGCCGAGCGCACCGGGCTGCGCATCGACCCGTACTTCTCCGGCACCAAGATCGGCTGGATCCTGGACCAAGTGCCGGGCGCACGGGCGCGCGCCGAGCGCGGCGAGCTCCTGTTCGGCACCGTCGACAGCTTCCTGGTCTGGCGCCTCACCGGCGGCCGCGTGCACGCGATCGACGCCACCAACGCGTCGCGCACGCTGCTCTGCGACATACGCAGCGGCACCTGGGACCCGGAGCTGATCCGGCTGCTCGACATTCCCGCCTCGCTGCTGCCCGAGATCCGCGACAGCGCCGGCGGCTACGGTGACACCATGCCCGACCTGCTCGGCGGCTCCATCGCCATACGCGGCGTCGCCGGCGACCAGCAGGCGGCGCTGGTCGGCCAGTGCTGCTTCGAGCCCGGCACCATCAAGGCGACCTACGGCACCGGCGGCTTCATCCTGCTCAACACCGGCACGGTGATGAAGCGCTCGCGGCACCGGCTGCTCTCCACCATCGCCTGGCAGCGTAAGGGCCGCCGCCACTACGCGCTGGAGGGCTCGATCTTCTCCGCCGGCGCCGCGGTGCAGTGGCTGCGCGACGGGCTCGGCCTGGTGGAAAGCTCGGCCGAGACCGGACGCCTGGCCGAAGCCGCCGACCCGGCACAGCAGGTCTACCTGGTGCCGGCCTTCACCGGGCTCGGCGCTCCCCACTGGAACAGCCGCGCCCAGGCGCTGGTCACCGGCATCACCCGCGGCACCACCAAGAAGGAGCTGGCCCGCGCCACGCTGGAAAGCGTCGGCTACCAGACCCGCGACCTGCTGGCGGCGATGCTGGCCGATGACGGCGCGGATGCCGACGCCCCAGCGCGCGAGCGACGCGTGTTCCGGGTCGATGGCGGCATGTCGGCGAGCGACTGGACCATGCAGTTCCTGGCCGACACGCTGGACCTGCCCGTGGACCGCCCGGCGTTCCAGGAGACCACCGCGATGGGCGCCGGCTACCTCGCCGGGCTGGATGCCGGGGTGTATCCGGAGCCCGACGCGTTCGCCCGCGAATGGCGGCTCGACCGCCGCTTCGTGCCCGACGGCTCGCCCGAGGACCGCGACCGCCGCTATCGCGGCTGGCAGCGCGCCGTGCGGCTGGCGCTGGCTACCGACGACGCTTGATGGCCTATGCGTAAGGCCAGGGCTCTGCCCATCGATCTGCTTCGCAGCACCGATCTGCTTCGCAGCTCGGTCCGCTGGGGCCGGAGGCCCCAGATCCCTATTTCTTAAAGAATTGGGTTTGAAGGGCGAAACCCTTCATGGGGTCCAGGGGCAAAGCCCCTGGCCTTCGCCGTTCACCAGAAGCAACCCGGGAGCTTCCGATGCGCGTCCGTTTCCGCTGCGACCTGGCTCTGCTCGACCTGCTGCCGCCGCCGGTTCCGGCCCGCGACACCTTGCCGGACTGGCTGCGCCGCATGCCGGGTCACGCGCCCTCGGACATGCACGAGGGCGCCTCCATCCGCACCGTGAAGCACTGCCCGCCCTTCGTCGACGCGATGATGCAGGGCTTCGTGATGACGCTGCCCTGCGAGGTGCGGGTGGCGGACGGCGCGCTGTCCTGGTCGTGGGACCTGCCGAGGCCGGCGACGGCGGCCCATCCGCGGGCGCCGATGTCGTTCCACGCCGCGGCCCAGGTGAGCGGCACGCCGTTCGCGCGGGACGACCAGTTGGTGGTGAAGTTCAACGCCTTCTGGACGATCCGGCTGGAGCCGGGATGGTCGCTTCTGGTCACCCACCCGATCAACCGCGACGACCTGCCGTTCCGGCTGCTCGGTGGGCTGGTCGATGCCGACCGGTTCCACGAGGTGGGCATCCTGTTCCCGGCGGTTTGGCTCGACCCGGAATACGAGGGCGTGCTTCCTCGCGGCATGCCGGTCGCGCAGTGCATCCCGGTGCGTCGCGAGGCGCTGGTGCTGGAGACCGGCGCCTTCGATGCCGACGAGCAGGCTCGTTACGAGGCCACAGCGCGGGTGCTGCTGGAGGAAACCGGCCACTACCGGCGGGTCACCCGTTACGCGCCGTCAGCCGCCTCGGACGCGGCGCTCCAGGAGGGCGCGCAGCCGTCGCGGGTGGAGGACCAGCAGGCCGGTCCGGCCTGACGCCAGCGACTGAGCGATCCGGCCGAAGCTGTCCGGACGCAGCGCCAGCGCCGCGGCGTAGGCGTCCAGCGCCTCCTCCATCCGCCCGCACTCGCCGAGCGCGATCCCGAGGTTCAGCGCCGCCTCGTGGAAGCCCGGCTGCACCGCCAGCGCCAAGCGGTAGGCG
The DNA here is from genome assembly GCA_965198655.1 of Lichenicola sp. Lineage (GTDB taxonomy): Bacteria > Pseudomonadota > Alphaproteobacteria > Acetobacterales > Acetobacteraceae > Lichenicola. The sequence continues at coordinate 1,715,896 of OZ240668.1, forward strand.
GCCGCCGCGTCCTCGTCGCGTCCCTGGTCCTGCCGCAGCACCGCCAGGCTGTACCAGCCGGGCCCGTGCCGGGGATCGAGCCGGGTGGCCTGCTCGAACGCGTCGGCCGCCTCGTCGTCGCGGTCGCTAGCGCGGAGCGCCCGGCCGAGCAGGTGGCTGGCCCGCGCCGCCATCTCTGCCGAGGGATCGCCGCGCGACAGCGCGCGCATGCCCCGCTGCACGGCGGCGAGGCCGGCGGCGGCCTGGCCGCGGGCGAGCAGTGCGTCGCCCAGCGTCAGCCAACCGCCGGCGAAGTCCTCGTGCCGGTCGAGCCGAGGCAGCAGCGCCGCCGCGTCCGGATGTCCGGCCCGGAGCAGCAGCGCCGCCAGGGTGAACAGGGTCCGTGGCTCGTCCGGATCGGCCGCCAGCCTGGCCCGCGCCGCTGCCAGCGCCGCGTCGTCCGCGGGCTCCGCTCCCCGGGGCGCCGCCGTTCCGGGTCGGGGAGGCCGGACGCGCCGGGAACCGGTGCCGGTCATGGCCGACCGGTCCGTACCCTACCCACGACCCGGCGGCGCCGTTCCCGCCGCGCGGTCGTCCCGAGCCGGATCGTCCGCCGGCATGGCGCTTAGCCGCCCCCGGCCTTGCCGGGCGCCGGCGGGCCCGGGAGGTGCGCGCTGACGTCGCGCACCGCGAACGGTGCGGTCAGCGTGCCGCCGTCGCGGAAGCTAAAGGTGACCGGCACCGTCGCGCCGGCGCGGACGGACGGACCGGGCCCGTCGCAGGACAACTGGTAGCCGCCGCGCACGAAGGTCATCCTGCTTTCGCCGGGAATCGTCAGCCCGTTGCCGGCACCTCCGCCGCCTGCGGCTTCCTCCAGATGCATGGCGTGGCAGCCGGTCGATTGCCAGCCGGTCACGAGCTGCGGCTCCGTGCTGGTGTTGCGTATGGAGAAGAAGCCGACCACCGGGGTGTTCGGCGCGGTGGCGAACCAGCCGTTGCTGACGGTCACGCCACTGGGCACGCCTTGGGGGGCGCCCCGGGCCTGCAGCGGGAGCAGCATCAGGCTGACGAGGATGATGCGGTGTCTCATGAAGCCGTCCGGGTTCCTTGTGTCATGTGGGGGACAGGGTGCCGCCCTTGCCAGGATGGAGGCGCGGGCGCACCTGTGCCAACGCACGATCCACCGATGTGATCAGGACCCGCCGCATGCGCTGCCCGTTCTGCGGTCACGAGGATACGCAGGTCAAAGACAGCCGTCCGAACGAGGACGGTGCCGCGATCCGTCGCCGACGCTTCTGCACCGGCTGCGGCCAGCGCTTCACCACCGTCGAGCGCGTGCAGTTGCGCGAGCTGCTGGTGATCAAGTCCGACGGGCGGCGGGTGCCGTTCGAGCGCGAGAAGCTGGCCCGGTCGATCCGGATCGCCATGCGGAAGCGCCCGGTTGACGAGGAGCGGATCGAGCGCATCGTCAACGGCCTGGTGCGCCAGCTCGAAGCCTCCGGCGACACCGAGATCCCGAGCGCCCAGCTCGGCGAGCGGGTGATGGACACGCTGCGCGAGGTGGACACGGTGGCCTATGTGCGGTTCGCCAGCGTGTATCGCGACTTCCGCGAGGCGCGCGACTTCGAGGTGATCCTGGGTTCGCTGGCCTCCGGCGCCTTGCCCGCCGGCGCGCTGGTCGGCCCGGTCGCGTCGGGCGGCTCCATCGTGCCGTCGGACGCAGGGTCGGATGGTCAGGAGGCTGGACCTGAGGGGTCAAAGGGACGATGACACGCCCATGACCGTCATTCCATGCCGATCGAGCCGCCTCGGGACCTTCTCCTGATGGCGGAGGAGCAGACGCGGCGCCGGGGCCGGAACCCGACGCACAACCGGATTCGCACCCGGACCGCGGCCCGGGTCGGCGCCGTGCAGGCCTTGTTCCAGAGCGAGCAGGGCGGCGAAAGCGCGGAAGCCGTGATCGACCAGTTCGTGCGCCACCGCCTGGGCGAGCTGCCCGGCACCGGCGGCTACGAGGAGGGCCGCGTGCCCGACGCCGACGTGACGCTGTTCGGCCGCATCGTGCGCACCGCGGTGGTCGAGCAGGACCGGCTCGACGCCCTGATCGTCGAGGCGCTGCCGCAGGAATGGCCGATCGGCCGGCTCGACCCGGTGCTGCGCGCCCTGCTCCGGGCGGCCAGCGGCGAGCTGACCATGCAGGATGGGCCGCCCGGCCGCGTGGTGATCAACGAGTATCTCGACGTGGCGCACGGCTTCTTCTTCGGCGAGGAGCCGCGCATGGTGAACGGCCTGCTCGACGCCATCGGCCGACGCCTGCGGCCGCAGGATTTCGCGGCCGACGCGTCCGGCGCGCCGGACCTGCCCAGCCCGGCCTGAGCCTCCGTGAGCCGGCCCGCCGACGAGTTCGACTTCATCGCCCGGCATTTCCGTGTCCTGGCCGGCCCCGGCGCGCTCGGCCTCGCCGACGACGCGGCGGTGTTCGACCCGCCGCCGGGCCGCTCGCTGGTAGCCTGTGTCGACGCCCTGGTGTCCGGCGTGCACTTCCTGCCGGACGATCCGCCCGACACCGTGGCCGCCAAGCTCCTGCGGGTGAACCTGTCCGACCTGGCGGCGATGGGTGCCGTGCCGCTCGGCTACCTCCTAACGGTGTCGGTGCCGCCCGAGCTGCCGCCGGACTGGTTCGCGGGGTTCTCCGCCGGGCTCGCCGCCGATCAGCAGCGCTACGGCGTGCTCCTGCTCGGCGGCGACACCACGGCCACGTCCGGCCCGCTGGTGCTGTCGCTCACCATGCTGGGACACGTGGCGCCGGGCGAAGCGCTGCGTCGCAACGGCGCTCGTGACGGCGACTCCATCTGGGTGACGGGCACGATCGGCGACGGCACGCTGGGCCTCGCCTGCCTGCAAGGCGAGCTGGACGACCCCACCGGGTATCTGGTCGACCGCTACCGCCTGCCGCAGCCGCGGCTCGACCTGCCGCTCGCCGGCATCGCCAGTGCCGCGATCGACGTGTCCGACGGGCTGGTCCAGGACCTCGGCCATCTGTGCCGCGAAAGCGGCGTCGCGGCCCGGATCGAGGCGGCTTCGGTGCCCGCTTCGGCCGCCGCGCGCGCCGCCGGGCCAGGCTGGCTGGAGCGTCGCCTGACCGGGGGGGACGACTACGAGCTGTTGTTGTCGGTGCCGCCCGATCGGGAGGCGGCGCTGCGTCGGGCGGCGGAGCAAGCCGGCGTCGCGGTCGCCCGCATCGGCCGGTTCGCAGCCGGGGCAGGGGTGACGGTTCTCGACGACGCCGGGCAGGCGATAACGTTCCGTCGTCCCGGCTGGAGCCACTTCTGATCGGCGCCTCGCGCGCAGGAGCAACCGCAATGACCGACCGCTTCCGCCAGCAGGCCGAGCTGTCCGCGGCGCTGCTCGACCTTCCGCTCGACGGGGCCTCCCTGGACGGGGTCGCCGCCAGCCTCGAGCTGCTCGCCGGCCATGCCGCCCTGGTGCTGGCGACGACGCTGCCTCCCGAGGCCGAGCCGGCACCCGTGTTCGTTCCGTGACCGACCCGTGACCGACGCCTACGACCTCGCCGCCGTTGTCCGCGGCCGGACGCGTTCGGCGGTGTCTGTGGTGCAGGCGGCGCTGGACCGGGTGGCGCGGCACGACCCGGTGCTGAATTGCTTCACCCGGCTGCGCGCCGCCGCGTCGCTGGCGGAAGCGGCGGCGCTGGACGGGGCGATCGCCCGGGGCGAGCCGGCCGGCCCGCTGGCCGGGGTGCCGTTCGCGGTCAAGAACCTGTTCGACGTGGCCGGGGACACCACCGTCGCCGGCTCCGCCGTGCTGGCGGACGCCGCGCCGGCCGCGCGGGACGCCACGGTGGTCGCCCGGCTGCGCGCGGCCGGCGCCATCCTGCTCGGCCAGCTCAACATGGACGAGTTCGCCTACGGCTTCGCCACCGAGAACCCGCACTATGGCGACACCGCCAACCCCCACGATCTTGCCTGCATCGCCGGCGGCTCCTCCGGCGGCTCGGCCGCCGCGGTGGCGGCCGGGCTGGTGCCGCTCAGCCTCGGCACCGACACCAACGGCTCGATCAGGGTGCCGGCCTCGCTGTGCGGGGTGTGGGGGTGCAAGCCGACCTATGCCCGGTTGTCGCGGGTCGGCGTGTTCCCGTTCGTACACGGCCTCGACCACGTCGGGCCGTTCGCCCGCAGCGTGCGCGATCTGGCCCTCGCCTACGACCTGATGCAGGGACCGGACCCGGACGACCCGGCGCAGTCAGCGCGGATGGCAGAACCGGCCTCGGCCGGGCTGGAGGATCCGGTGTCGGGTCTTCGCGTCGGGGTGCTGCAGGGCTGGTTCCGCGACAACGCGTCCAACCAGGCGCTGTCCGCGGTGCAGCGCGTCGCGGACGCGCTCGGGCGCGCCGGCGCCGCGGTCGCCGCGGTCGAGCTGCGCGGTGCGGAAGCGGCGCGGTCGGCGGCATTCTGCCTGACCGGTGCGGAAGGCGGGGCGCTGCACTTGCCTTGGCTGCGCACGCGCGGGCATCTGTACGACCCGCGGGTGCGCGACCGGTTGATCGCGGGCGCCCTGCTGCCGGCGGTGGTGGTGGTCCAGGCGCAGCGGATCAGGGCCGCGCTGCGCGACGAGGCGGCGCGGCTGTTCGAGCGCGTCGACCTGCTCCTGGCGCCGGCGACCCCGTGCGCCGCGGTGCCGCGCGGGGACGCCCTGATCCGGCTCGGCGGCCGGGAGGTGTCGGCGCGCGCCAACCTGGGCCTGCTGACGCAGCCGATCAGCTTCATCGGCCTGCCGGTGGTGTCGGTGCCGGCGCAGGCGCCGGAGGACCGGCTGCCGATCGGGGTGCAACTGATCGCCCGGCCCTGGGCCGAGGCGCTGGCGCTGCGGGTCGCGCGCCAACTGGAACGCGACGGGATCTCGACCTGCCGGGAGCTGGCCTATGACTGACAGCCCGTTCGAGAATGGGGTGTGCCGAGCGAGGGCGCCGTGCGACGCGCGGCACCGCCGGCGTGTGCGTCGAGAACCGGAGCGGAGCCGCCTTCCGGCCGTAAGCCAGGCCAAGCACGGGGCAGGGCGCGTCGGATCACAGGCCACGGCGCAGTCTCCATTGGCCTTCGAGGCGGCCCGCGTCGGCGCCGACGAACGTCCCGTATCGACCCAGAGCCGTTCCGCCGGGACATCGGGCGTGATGGCGGGCGCGTGACGCGCGCGGGCGAGGCGGCCTCCATCCGCCTGGTGCTGGCCTGCCTGGCCACGGTCGGCATCATCCTGGTGTTCCGGGTGCCGCCGATGGGCGGGTTCGACGAGGCGTTCCATTGGCGGCGCGCCCTGCAGGTGGCGGCGTTGCACCCCCTGGCACGCCGGCTGGGCCCGAACGACTGGGGCGGCCCGCTCGACGCGCGCGCGATGGCGTTCGAGGCCGGCGCCGACCAGACGATCGCCGCCGGAGCGCTATCCTCCGTCACCGGGATGGCGGCGCTGTCCGACCGGTTGTCGCAGGCGCCGCGCACCGAGGCGGTCGCGTCCTTCCCCTCGACCGCATCGTTCTCGCCGCTGGCCTACCTGCCGGCCGCGTTGGGCATCGACGCGGCGCGCCTGCTGCATCTCGGCCTGTTGTCGCAGGTGCGTGCCGGCCGGCTGGGCAACCTGTCCGCCTACCTCCTGCTGGTCTGGGCCGTGCTGCGGGTGCTGCCGCTGGCCCGGCTGGCGGCGCTGGCGCTGCTGACCGGGCCGACCGCGCTGCACCTGGCGAGCAGCTTCAGCGCCGACCCGATCAGCAACGCGCTGCCCGCCTTGTTCGCGGCCTGCTGCCTGCGCCTGCGCTTCCAGCCGGACCGGCTGCCGCCGCGCGGGTGGATGGCGGGCCTCCTGGCCCTGCTGGTACTGGTCGGGTTGCTCAAGCCGACCGGCGTCGTGCTGTCCGTGCTGGTGCTGCTGGTGCCGTCCGAGCGCTTCGCGACGGAGCGCGCGAGCTGGCTGTTCCGCGTCGGCGCCGCCGTCGCCTGCTGCGCCGCTGCCCTGGCCTGGAACCTTTCCTATCCGTTCGTGCCCGGCCGCTACTGGCACACCGGCGCCGAGCCGCACCTCGCGGTGCAGGCGATGCTGGGAGCACCGCTGCACGCGGTCATGGTCCTGTTGCGCAATGCGTGGAACGACCGCTGGTTCTGGTGGGTGGACGGCTGGGGACGCTATGGCGGCGGACCCGGACCGTACCACTTCACCGTGCCCGCCGCGCTGGCGGGCACGTTCCTGTTGTTCCTGCTGGTGCTGGCGACGGTGGATCGACCGCCGGATTTGACCCCGGACCGGCCGGCGGCAGCCCTGCTGACGCTCGCCGCCGCCGGCTACGTCGCGCTGCTGCTGCTGGCGTTCCGGGTCGGCTACGGGCCGCCGCTGAGCGACTTCATCGACGGGGTGCAGGGACGCTACCTGCTGCTGCCCGAACTGCTGCTGTTGGTGTCGCTGGTGCTGGCGCTGCCGGAATGGGGACGGGCGCCGCGGTTGGCGCCGGTGCTGCTGGTCGGCTGCCTGCTGCCGGACCTGGGCGCTGCGGTGGTGGCGCTCGGTCGGTATGCCAGCGTTTGGCATTAAAGCCGCCGCACCGGGCCGTCAACGGGAGTGCCGCGCCAGCAGCAGCGCCGCCACCAGCCCGGGCAGCAGCGCGACCGCGACCGGCCGGCCGCCGCCCGCCGCCGCCAGCAGCCACGACAGCGCGACCCACCACCAGCGCCGCCCCGGCCGAGGCGACAGGAGGATCAGCAACAGCCCGAGCAGGCAGGGCGCCGACCGGAGCGCCGCCCAGGCGGCGACCGGCACCGGATCGAGCGCGATGGCGTCATAGGGAGGAAGGCCGCCGCTCCCGGCAGGCAGCAGGCTGCCGAGCCAGGACGCGACCAGCCCCAGCAGCGCAAGCAGCCCGTGCGTGGCGCTGTCGAACAGCACCATGAGCAGCAGGAGCAGCAGCGGCAGCATGGACAGGCCGAGCGCCAGGGAGCCGGACAACATCGCCACGAACACGCCGACACGCCAGCCCCACCGGTCCACGGCGCCTCCGGCATCCGAACCAGCGACCGGTCCACAGGGGATGAGGTGTGGAGGTCCGGGCGGGAATCGAACCCACATTCGCGGATTTGCAGTCCGCTGCATCACCACTCTGCCACCGGACCGGCGGATGCGGCCCGTGTCATGCCGTGGCGCCGCGGACAGGTCAAGCGGCGGGCCGGACCAGCGCTAGTCCCCCGTCCGCCCGGCACCTATAACCGCACCGCACTGACCCGCACGGAGCACCATGAGCCAGTCCGCTTCCCCCATCGAGCCGGGACAGCCCGGCGCCGCGTCCGGCGATGCCGACCGGGCGTTCGCGCGCAGGCGAATGGTAGACACCCAGATCCGGCCGGTGCAGGTCAGCGACCCACGCATCCTCGAGGCGATGCGCCAGCTCCCGCGCGAGCGCTTCGTGCCGCGGGACCGGGCGGACAGCGCCTACATGGACCAGGACGTGCCGCTGGGCGGCGGCCGGGTGCTGACCGAGCCGCGGGTGATCGCCCGCCTGCTGCAGATCCTGGTGCCGCTGCGCGGCGAGCGCGCGCTGGTGGTCGGCGCCGGCACCGGATACGCCGCCTGCCTGATGCAGGCGCTCGGCACGGCGGTGGTGGCGCTGGAGCAGAACCATGCGCTGGCGGCGACCGGCCGCGCGCTGGTGGCGGAGCTGGCCCCCGCGGTCGAGTATCGGGAAGGCCCGCTCGCCGAGGGTCACGCCGCCGGGGCCCCGTACGACCTGATCCTGATCGACGGGGCGGTGCGCGAGGTGCCGCCGGCGCTGGCGGCGCAGTTGGCGCCGGGCGGACGCATCGCCGGCGTGCTGGCGCTGCCCGGCCGGGTGCGCACCGCGTTCCTGGCCGAGGGCCTGCCGGCGGACGCGTCGGCGCCGTTGCGGCCGCGGGCGCAGTTCGACGCGGCGACGCCGTTGCTTCCGGAGCTCACCCCGCCGCCTGCCTTCTCCTTCTGATCGGTTCGGGAGCGGCAGGACTGGCACCGGCGCCGCGATCTGTGGCAGGAGAAGCGCTGCGGCAGGCGGTCCGACCGGTGCCGGCGACGTGACGGAGAGGGTGCAAATGCCGATCAGCCGAGGCATGGGTGCGGGACTGGCCGCGCTGCTGTGCAGCACCACCGCGCTGGCGCAGAAATACGACGGCAGCGGCCAGCCGAGCTTCGTCCCGCACACGCTGCAGGAGGCGCTGGCCTCGGCCTACCTGACCAACCCGACCCTGCAGGCCGAGCGGGCGAACCTGCGTTCGATCGACGAGAACGTGCCCACCGCCGTCGCCGGCTGGCGGCCGACGGTCTCGCTGACGACCAGCGGCACGCTGGAAACCGGCGCGTCGAGTGCCGGCAGGGAGAACCAGCCGGTCACCAACCCGATAACCGGCATCACCACCACACAGCAGGTGACAATCCCGGGTACCGCTCTGCACGGCCTGCGCGGCTACACCACCAGCGTGTCGGCGGTGCAGCCGCTCTACGCGGGCGGCCGGACCACCGGGCAGACGCACGAGGCGGTCAACCGGGTGCAGGCCGAGCGTGCCAACCTGATCTCGGTCGAGCAGCAGGTGTTCGCCAACGTGGTCAGCGCCTATGTCGGCGTGATCGAGGACGAGCAGCTGCTGCAGCTCCAGATCAACAACGAGAAGGTGCTGGAGGAGCAGCTCCGCGCCACCAACGACCGCTTCCGGGTCGGCGAGATCACCCGCACCGACGTGGCGCAGGCGGAAGCCGCCCTGGCCAGCGCCCGCGCCACCCGACAGCAGGCCGAGGGCACGCTGCAGACCGCCCAGGCCACCTACACCCAGCAGGTCGGCACGCCGCCGCCGCCGAACCTGGTGCCGCCGCAGCCCCTGGTGCTGCCGGTGCAGAACCAGGGGCAGGCGGTCGCGATCGCGGTGTCGAACAACCCGAACGTCATCAACGCCCTGTTCACCGAGGCATCCGACCAGGACGCGGTGGACGTGGCGATGTCGGTGCTGCTGCCCAAGCTCAACCTGCAGGGGCAGTACATCAACCAGGCCGACCAGGGCTTGCCGCTCGAGCGCAGCTTCCTCAGCGAGGGGCTGCTGAGCCTGACCGTGCCGATCTACCAGGGCGGCGCCGAGTACGCCGCCGTGCGCCAGGCCAAGCAGACCGCGCAGCAGGGGCATCGCCAGGTGGACGTGCAGCGCCGCAGCGCCGCCGAGCTCGCCATCTCCAACTGGCAGAGCCTGCTGTCGTACAAGGCCTCGATCGACAGCAACCGCACCGCGATCCAGTCCAACATCATCGCCCTGGACGGCGTCGAGCGTCAGGCGATCGTCGGCACCAGCACCACCCTGGAGGTGCTGCAGCAGCAGCAGACCCTGCTCACCGCACAGGTGGCGCTGGTGCAGAGCCTGAGCAGCCTGGTGCTGACCTCCTACGGCGTCGCGGCGGCGATCGGACGCTTGACCGCGCGCGACCTGCGGCTGCCGGTGCCGCTCTACGACGAGACCGCCTACTACAACGCGGTGCGCGACCGCGCCTGGGGCCTCAACGACTACGCCGTCGGCCAGCCGGGACGCTAGGACGATGACGGGACAAGCGGATCCGTCCGACAACGACGGCTCGATGGAGACGATCCTCGCCTCCATCCGGCGCATCATACGCGAGGACGAGTCGGCCGGGGCGCAGCCGCCCGAGCCGCCGGCGGCCGTGGCCGAGGAGGAGGACGAGCTCCTGGTGCTGGAGCCGTCCATGATGTTGCAGCCGCACCCATCCGAGGAGGCACCGATGACGGCAGGCTCCCAACAGGCAGGTCCCGCCCACACGGCGGCGGCCCTCGCCGCCGCCCTATTCGACGAGCCGGACCCGCCGTCACCGCCCAGGCCGCAGCCCGCAGCGGTGGTCGCAGCGGCTCCGGTCGCTGTGGTTCCGGTCGCTGTGGCGCCGGTCCCCGAGCTGCTGTCGCCGCGGCCGACCCATGCCCTGGTGGACCAGCCGGAGGACACGCTGCTGGCGCCGCAGACCCGCGCCGCCGCGGCGCAGGCCTTCGCGGCGCTGCAGCAGGCGGTGCGGACGGAGCCGCCCGTTCCGTCCGAGATGCGGGTCGCCCGCGCCGGCGGCCTGACGCTGGAGGACATCGCGCGCGACGAGGTGCGCGGCCAGCTCAAGGCCTGGCTGGACGCCAACCTGCCGGAGCTGGTGGAGCGGGTGGTGCGCCAGGAGATCGAGCGGCTGGTCCGGCCCGGCTGATCGCCGGCTGATCTTGGGCGCGTCGGCAGCGGCGGGCCCATCATGAAGGCCGCGCGGGCGGCGCATGCGCGGCCGTGCCTTTCGGGGCGGTGCGCGATTCTCTAGGTTCGTCCGCATGCTGGACAAGTCTTTCGATCCCGACGCGGCCGAGCGCCGCCTCTACGCCCTCTGGGAGGAAGCGGGCCGGTTCGCGGCCGCGCCGAGTAGCGACGCGGCTCCCTTCACGGTCATGATCCCGCCGCCCAACGTCACCGGCACCCTGCACATGGGCCACGCCCTGACCATGACGCTGCAGGACATCCTGATCCGCTGGCGGCGGATGCAGGGGCGGGACGCGCTATGGCAGCCGGGCACGGACCACGCGGGGATCGCCACGCAGATGGTGGTGGAGCGGCAGCTCGACGGGCAGGGCATCCGGCGCAGCGCGCTGGGGCGTGACGCCTTCGTGGAAAAGGTCTGGGACTGGAAGGCGCAGTCCGGCGGCGGCATCACCCGGCAGTTGCGCCGGCTCGGCGCGTCGCTGGACTGGTCGCGCGAGCGCTTCACCATGGACGACGGGCTGTCGGCGGCGGTGCGCGAGGTGTTCGTGCGGCTGCACCGCGAGGGGCTGATCGTGCGCGCCAGGCGGCTGGTGAACTGGGACCCGTCCTTCCGCTCCGCGATCTCCGACCTGGAGGTGGAAAGCCGGGAGGTGCGCGGGCATCTTTGGACCATCCGCTACCCGGTGGAGGGCGAGCCGGGGCGGTTCCTCAGCGTGGCGACCACGCGGCCGGAAACCATGCTGGGCGACACCGCGGTGGCGGTGCATCCCGAGGACCCGCGCTACGCCGAGCTGGTCGGGCGGTTCGTGGTGCTGCCGCTGACCGGCCGCCGGGTGCAGGTGGTGGCGGACGCGTATTCCGACCCGGAAAAGGGCACGGGTGCGGTCAAGATCACGCCGGCGCACGACTTCAACGACTTCGCGGTCGGGCAGCGGCACGGACTGGCGATGCCCTCGGTGCTCGACGACCAGGCCCGTGTCGTGCTGGACGAGATAGAGGCGGAGCTGCAGGTGGTGCCAGGACTGGCGGACCCGGCCTTCGTGCGTGGGCTCGCCGGGCAGACGCGGGAGGCGGCGCGGGCGGCGATCGTGGCCGAGCTGGAGCGGCTGGAGCTGCTGGAGAAGGTCGAGCCGCATTCGCACCAGGTGCCGCACGCCGAGCGCGGCGGGACGGTGGTGGAGCCGCGGCTGACGATCCAGTGGTACTGCGACGCGGCCCGCCTGGCGGGGCCGGCGATCGCGGCGGTGGAGGACGGACGCGTCGCGTTCGTGCCGCGGCAGTGGGAGAACACCTTCTTCGCCTGGATGCGCGAGATACAGCCCTGGTGCATCAGCCGGCAGCTCTGGTGGGGGCACCGGATCCCGGCCTGGTACGGGCCGGACGGGCAGGTGTTCGTGGCGCATGACGAGGCCGAAGCCGCCCGCTTGGCGCACGCGCACTATGCCGACACGGTGGGGCTGACCCGGGACGAGGACGTGCTCGACACCTGGTTCTCCTCCGCGCTGTGGCCGTTCTCGACCTTGGGCTGGCCGGAGCGGACGGCGGAACTGGCGCGCTACTACCCGACCGACGTGCTGGTGACCGGTCACGACATCATCTTCTTCTGGGTGGCCCGGATGATGATGATGGGGCTGCACCTGATGGAGGAGGTGCCGTTCCGTCAGGTGTTCATCCACGGGCTGGTGCGCGACGAGCGCGGGCAGAAGATGTCCAAGAGCAAGAACAACGGGATCGACCCCCTGGAGCTGATCGACCAGTACGGCGCCGACGCGCTGCGGTTCACCATCTGCGCGCTGACCGGCCAGGGGCGGGACGTGAAGCTGGGGCCGAAGCGGGTGGAGGAGTACCGCTCCTTCGTGACCAAGATCTGGAACGCGGCGCGGTTCTGCGAGATGAACGGGGTCAGGCCGTTGGACGGGTTCCGACCGGAAGCGGCGCAGGGACGGCTGGCGCGCTGGATCCTGGACGAAGCCGCCGGAGCAGCCGCCGAGGCGGGAGCGGCGCTGGAAGCCTTCCGCTACGACGAGTACGCGGCAACGGTCTACCGCTTCACCTGGAACCGGTTCTGCGACTGGTTCCTGGAGTTCGCCAAGCCCGTGTTCAACGCCGGCGACACCGCGGAGGCGGCGGAACTGCGCGCGGCGACCGCGCACGTGCTGGGGACGATCCTGCGCCTGCTGCACCCGGTGATGCCGTTCGTGACCGAGACGCTGTGGGCCGAGTTCGGGTTCGGGGCCGAGGGCAGCCTGATCGTGGCGCCCTGGCCGGAGGCGGCGCGGCTGTCCGGGGCGGACGAGGTGGCACGCGAACTGGACTGGGTGACGCGGTTCATCGGCGAGATCCGCGCGGTCCGTGCGGAGATGAACGTGCCGCCGTCCAAGGTAACGCCGGTGCTGCTGCGCGACGCGAGCCCGCACACGGTGGCGCGGGCGGAAGCGTGGTCGGAGGCGATCGGGCGTATGGCCCGGGTGTCCGCGGTGTCGGTGCTGGACGGCGAGGTGCCGGCGGAGGTGGCCCAGGTGGTGGTGGACGAGGCGACGCTGCTGCTGCCGCTGGCCGGCGTGATCGACCTCGCCGTTGAGCGGGCGCGGCTGCACAAGGAGCGGGCGCGGGCGTTGGAAGAGGCGGAGAAAGTGGAGCGGAAGCTCGGCAACGCCGACTTCCTGGCGCGCGCCAAGCCCGAGGTGGTGGACGAGAACAGGGAACGGCTGGCCACGTTCCGGCAGGAAACGGCACGGCTCGACGCGGCACTGCGGAGGATCGGCTAGGGAGGAATCTGGGGCGTTGCCCCAGGCCCCACCAAAGGCTCGCCTTTGGAAACCATCAACTAGAAGTTCAAGGCGGAGCCCGGCCTCACAGCCGCGGAAGGGAAGATCATGACCCAGTGGGACAAGAGCAGGCTGCCCTCGCGCCACGTGACCGAAGGGCCGGGACGGGCGCCGCACCGGTCGTACTACTATGCGATGGGGCTGACCGAGCAGCAGATCCACCAGCCGCTGGTCGGCGTGGCGACGTGCTGGAACGAGGCGGCGCCGTGCAACATCTCGCTGAGCCGCCAGGCGCAGTCGGTCAAGCGCGGTGTGGACGAGGCGGGCGGCACGCCAAGGGAGTTCACCACCATCACCGTGACCGACGGCATCGCCATGGGGCACCAGGGGATGAAGTCCTCGCTGGTGTCGCGCGACGCGATCGCCGACACGGTGGAGCTGACCATGCGCGGGCACTCGTATGACGCGCTGGTCGGGCTGGCAGGCTGCGACAAGTCGCTGCCGGGCATGATGATGGCGATGCTGCGGCTGAACGTGCCTGCGGTGTTCATGTATGGCGGCTCGATCCTGCCCGGGCGGTTCAAGGGCCGTGACGTCACCGTGGTGGACGTGTTCGAGGCGGTGGGCCAGCACGCGGCCGGCAACATGTCGGACGAGGACCTGTTCGAGCTGGAATGCGCCGCCTGCCCGTCCGCAGGAGCCTGCGGCGGGCAGTTCACCGCCAACACCATGGCGACGGTGAGCGAGGCGATGGGGCTGGCGTTGCCGGGCTCTGCCGGCTCGCCAGCACCGTACGAGGAGCGCGACCGGTTCGCGCTCGAAAGCGGGCGGGCGGTGATGCGTCTGCTGGAGCGCAACCTGCGGCCGCGCGACATCGTGACCATGCGGGCGCTGGAGAACGCGGCGGTGGTGGTGGGCGCCACCGGCGGCTCGACCAACGCTGCCCTGCACCTGCCGGCGATCGCGCACGAGGCGGGGTTGCGCTTCACCATGGACGACGTGGCGCAGATCATGCGCCGCACGCCGTACATCGCCGACCTGAAGCCCGGCGGCAAGTATGTGGCGCTGGACGTGCACCGGGTCGGCGGGATCCCGGTGATCCTGAAGTCGCTGCTGGACGGCGGGCTGCTGCACGGCGACTGCATGACGGTGAGCGGGCGCACGCTGGCGGAGAACCTGGAGGGCGTCGAGTTCCCACGCGACCAGGACGTGGTCTACCCGGTGGCCCAGGCCATCACCACCACCGGCGGCGTGGTCGGGCTGAAGGGCAACCTGGCGCCGGACGGGGCGATCGTGAAGGTGGCCGGGATGAAGGAGCGGCGCTTCGAAGGCACCGCGTTGTGCTTCGACTGCGAGGAGGACGCGTTCGCCGCGGTGCAGGCGCGGTCGTACAAGGCGGGCGACGTGATCGTGATCCGCTACGAGGGGCCGAAGGGCGGGCCCGGAATGCGCGAGATGCTGTCCACCACCGGGGCGATCTACGGCCAGGGGATGGGCGACCGGGTGGCGCTGATCACCGACGGGCGGTTCTCCGGCGGAACGCGCGGGTTCTGCATCGGCCACGTTGGCCCGGAGGCGGCGGAGGGCGGCCCGATCGCCCTGCTGCAAGATGGCGACCGGATCACCATCGACGCCACCGAGGGAACGATCGAGGTGGCGCTGACGGACACCGAGCTGGCCGAGCGGCGTGCGGCATGGCGACCGCGAAAGACGGACTACCAGAGCGGAGCGATCTGGAAGTTCGCGCAGTTGGTGGGGCCGGCGCATCTGGGGGCGGTGACGCATCCGGGTGGAACGGCGGAGACGCATGTGTATGCGGATATCTAGTCTATGAAACTATAGCTCTATATATTTTTTTAAAACCAGCAAAAGGTTTAATGCTCTTTCATATGCAATTGATAAACCAATCGTCGGTGCGTTGCTTCATATTCTTCAACAGAGGCCGCTTTTCATCTTCGGGTAGACTTGGATGGCTCTTTACTGCCGAATAGATAGCACGTCCGACAAAAGGAGGAACACTTTCAAAAACGTCAATAGCCAACCTTCGTAGCCGCGCGCGATCAAGGCATGGATAACCAAGAGAAATAGCTTCCCTATAAAATAGCATGCTGTCCCTCTGTAGATGTCCGTCCACAATTGCACAGACGAATCTCGGTTCGGTAAATGAAGGATGTGCAGAAATTCGAATAATAGGAACCTGATAAGGATATGCGCATCTAAGCCAATCTACCGAATCGAAAACTGCCGCTTTTATTTCGGCACACTTGTCAGTGTCGAAGCGATCGGCTTCCTTTACTAGGGCATCTGCGATGTAATATATAGACGTGATCCGTCTCTCAACAAGGACCCTGAGAAGGGAAACATCTTGATCAGCATGTATGAAGTATTTTACGACAAGCTTTATCTCCCGCTCGATATCTATCTCTGAAGCATTTAGAAAGTCTGCGATAATGTCAGCTTTAGACTTTGCTGAGACTCTCTTCAGCGTGTCTTGCCCCGGTTCGCGATAGAAGCGGGATATCGATGATCGGCCGCTGGTCTGAACCCTTCGCCGCACTTCACTCCTCTCTTGCCGACTAATCCTTTCATGTTCAGCGCTGATAAACCTGTTCGTGTAGTTCGCAATTTCCTCGGATTAACAATCTCGGAAATGTCGGTTTTCCGGCTGTTTAGGGAAAGACCCTCCTCCGCAAGAAGAGAAGTTAATATCTCGATAGACTTCAATGCTTCTGCACGCGTTTCCGCAAATATGCGGAAATCGTCAACGTATCGAACAAATACGATGTCACGGCTTTTCAAAGTCCTGTCTACGTTAAGCAGTACCGCTTCCGAGAGAATTCTACTCGCGTCCGAACCGACGGGTACTCCAAAGCTTCGTCTATCTCCAGCCCAGGATAGTAACATCTCCCTGATTAAGGTGACGTACTTCTTTTCACAACCAATGTCTAAAAGGTGATTTTCTAATGAATGATTTCCAATTCGATCGAAGAAGTTTGAAATATCGGTAACGATCTTCCACTTTCCAATGCGCTGGCTGGATAACTCGGAGGACCGCGCACGAAAACTGTCATATCCATAGTTAGGGTCAAAAATTTCTTGGTCATTATGCGACATTCTATGAGAATGTATTACGCCTTCATGTTTCAGAATACGCGCAGCCTCTATCTTCTCAAATAAAAGGTAAGTCGTTGCTAGATACTTTACTGTGTCGAAAGGATCAAGCCAAGCTGCCTGACGAAAAGTATTTTGGTCTTTAGTTACCAGACAACGCCGGGTTGGACCTATTCTTTCTATATTTAGATCGGCGGCTTTTAGAAACTTTAGGCTCTGATGAGATGCTTTCTTTCTAAACTCCTCCGCTTCGGTTGCGAGGATGGCGCTTTCGATGGAGTGCGAAAACACTGGCGGTTTGAAGACGTCATCTGTACCCTTTTCCAATACGCGTGCAATGGCAAGTTCCACCGCATGAAAAGCGCGTTTATACTCCGCGTGGTTCAAGTTCTATACCAGCTCTTCGGGTTGCTCAGCCAAAATTAATTCTGTAGACATCTCAGTTCCCTTGCACATTACAGCAGCGCGTAGGCCAAGTTCTCTTGCAAGGCTACTGACGGTGGACGATGTAGAACGCCCCTTCGCCGGACGTCATCAACAGGTCGTTGCGGTCGAGCACGAGCGCATCCACACACCCGGAGTGTAGGCGCCCCGCACGCTTGCCCAATTTGAAGTGCCCCAGGTTGAGGTCCTGCCGTGTGGCCTCCCAGCCGCTGACCAGCACGGCATCGACGTCTGCCATCTCATACGTCAGGGTATGCCGGTCGCATGGATCCGACGGCAACAGCACGCTGTCGGTCGAGATGGTCACGGTCTTGCCGAGGCCCTGCTCGGCATATTTCGGGCCAGAGCTGACGTCGCCATAGCCGGCAATTCTCGTGATCTTCCAGCTCCCGAAGAAGTCGGAGAGCTGCGTCGCCCGGGCGGAGGCTGACCCTGCGCTCAGCGCGCACGCCAGCGCGATGGCTCCCGCCTTCACGGCCGGCCGCGCGCCGGAACGGGTGCGATTGGACCATTGTATTGCGCGATCTCACCCGCACGACGATTGATCAGTCCGCGGGATACGACAGGCGGTCCAACCCGGTGTCCTTGAGCGTCATGACGATGAATGATGACGTTCCTGCGCATCTGGTCGACGACGCCAATGTCGTTGCCGCGATCCGCCTGAGCGAACACGCCCGTCATGCCGCCACCGGAGTTATAGGCGGCTGAGACGAGGGCATCGAACTGGTTCTGGTTGAGAAGCCTGCCCGGCACGCCGTTCCTGACCGCATCCTCCGCAACCCGGACACGAGCATCGAAATCGGCTTGGTTCTGCGCCGCGTCGGCCGGCCGGCTGAGCTCCTCCGCCGTGCAGGGGCCGTAGTGCACCAGCGTGCCGATGCCGACCGTGCAGTTGTCGGCGCTGTCGTTGTAGGCGCCCCCCGCGTTGCCCGGCCGTCCGCCAAGTCCCTCCCGCGCGGCCAGGGCGGCGCGCCCGCTGGCCGACATGGACATGCCGGCATTGATGCTGGGCGGCGGCACGGAACGCTGCTGCGGCTGGCGAGCCATCTCGACCTCTCGTTTCGATCCTCGATGGTGAAACCGGAACGCCGGACTGACAACCCCAAGCACCGGAGCCGAACGCGCTGCCGCTGATCCAGGAGCACGCCGTTGCTGCCGATGCCGACCGACGCCGCGACCCGACCGTCAACCAGTGCCCGCAGCACGACCTCGACTGGAGCAGGAACAGGCCGCAGGTGCAGGCCATGCTCATCCGGCGGACCGGTCCCGTCATGGAAGACAACGACGGCGGGTGCGGCCGGCGGCGGACCTGCGGCACGCCGCGACGCGCTGGCGACCCGGCCGCCGGCGATAACTCGCTCCCGAACCACCGCCTGCTCGTGGCCGGCTGACGCGATCGCGTCCATGATCAACTAATCGTCAACGTTTCGCGCCGATGCTTCCCTATGCAACAGGGAACATGACCATGACCACCCGTATCGACAAATCCACCACATCCGGACGGCCGCGTAGCTTATCCCTCGGCGTCAAGCTTGGCGCCGGGTTCGCGGTGCTGACGGCGCTGTCCGTCATGCTCGGGCTGTTCTCGCTGCAGCGGCTCGGCGTCACCAACAGCGCGGTCGCGGTAATCCGCGACAACTACCTGCCCAGCACGCAAGCGGTGGCGGGACTGGAACTGGCTTTGCAGGAGGTGCGAAGCGACGAGTCGAAGCTGGCGATGATAGCCGGCGATCAGGATCGCGCGGAAATCGCAGCCTCGCTGCAAAGCGCCATGGCGACGCTCGCCCAGCGCCGGACCGACTACGAACACATGATGGATTCGGGCGAGGAACGGCAACACTACAACGTGTTCGACACCGTCTGGCCGCAATACCAGCAGGACATCGCGCAACTGCAGAAGCTCAAGGACCCGGTGCGGGATGCGGCGACACACGACGTTACGACGGCGTCGGCAGCGCACTTCAACGCGCTAAGGGACGTGGTGCAGTGGGACATGAACTACAACCAGACGCAGGGAAAAGCATACGCGGAGACCAGCCGGACGACCTATGAAAGCGCACGCGTCTGCGTCATGGCCGGTATCGGCCTCGTGCTGCTGCTCAGCGTGGCGACTGCACTCCTGCTGATCCGGCACATCTCGGGAGCAATCGCGGCGATGACCTTGGCGATGCGCCGCCTAGCCGATCACGACCTGGGCACGACGATCCCGTGCGTGGGGCGTGGCGACGAGATCGGTGCCATGGCGGCGGCGGTGCAGGTGTTCAAGGACAACATGGCCGAGGGCGACCGGCTGGCGGCGGAGCAGCAGGCCGAGCAGGCGGCGCGGCAGCAGCGCAGCGTCCGGCTGGAGGGCCTGGTGTCGGAGTTCGAGCGCCAGATCGGCAGCACGGTGGCGACGCTTGCTTCGGCGTCGACGCAGATGGAGGCGACCGCCTCGTCGATGACCGGCAACGCGGCGCAGACCGATGCCCAGGCGGTCGCGGTGGCGCAGGCGGCGGCGGAGTCCAGTGCCGGGGTGCAGACGGTGGCGGCGGCGGCGGAGGAGCTGGCGGCGTCGATCTCCGAGATCAACCACCAGGTGACGAGCTCGGCCAGCCTGACCGGCCGGGCGGTGGGCAGCGTGCGCCGCACCGACGACACGGTGCGGGCGCTGTCGGAAAGCGCGTCCCGGATCGGCCAGGTGGTGGAGCTGATCACCAGCATCGCCAGCCAGACCAACCTGCTGGCGCTGAACGCGACCATCGAGGCGGCGCGGGCGGGGGATGCCGGGCGCGGCTTTGCGGTGGTGGCGTCGGAGGTGAAGAGCCTGGCGCAGCAGACCGCGCGCGCCACCGACGAGATCGCGGCCCAGATCGCCCAGGTGCAGCAGGCCAGCAGCGGCGCGGTGGAGGCGATCCGCGAGATCGGCGGGCTGATCGAGGAGGTGGGCGCGATCACCGGCTCGATCGCGGCCGCGGTGGAGGAGCAGGGTGCGGCGACCTCGGAGATCGCCCGCAACGTGCAGCAGACGGCGGCCAACACGCAGGTGGTGACCAGCAACATCTCCGGCGTCAGCCGGGCTGCCAACGACACCGGCGCCGCCGCCACCGAGGTGCTGACCGCAGCCGGCGACCTGTCGCGTCAGGCCGAGAACCTGTCCGCGGAGGTCAACAGCTTCATCTCGAAGGTGCGGGTGGCTTGACACAGACGTCAACCCGGTCGGTGGCGCCGGCCGACCGGGTGGGCCATACGGATCCCGATCAGGTGGATCACCTGATCGGGTATAGATGCTCGCTTTAGCGTGGTCCCGCCTGACCGGCGACAGGCTCCGCCTGTTGCATGGCCGCATGGGCACTAACGACCGGCTGGATGAACAGCGTCTTACGCGGGTAGGAGATCAGCACGCGGTTGAACCGGAGGAAGTCGCGGCCAAGCAGGGTGGTGCCGGTCTGTACGTCGGCGACGTCGAAATGGAAGTTGTTCATCAGCTCGTCGCCCACTTCTAGGCTGCCGAACCGGTGCCGCCGTGCCTCGACGGCGCGGAGATCGAGTCCTCTCATCGTTCGTGCACGGTCCGAGGCCAAGCCGTCCAGCGTCACCCCTGCGGCGAGGGCGTCGTTGCGGTCGATCACCGTCGCCGACGCGCCGGTGTCGAGCATGGCGGTCATCGGATGGCCGTCGAGCTTGATGTCGAGCACGATGTGGTTGTCCTCCTCGCGGAACGGGACTTCGAAGTAGGGCGGGTCGAAGGGGCGCATCGCGGCGTCGCAGCCGGTCGCGTGGTAGAGGCCGAAATGCTGCCGTGGCACGTCGACGTCGACATCGTAGTTGGACAGGAAGTCGGCGCCGAACAGGCCGAGCACCGGCAACCCGTCGACCGGCTTGGAGAAGTTGGCGGCCACAGGCAGGTCGAGGCTGTGCGCGAGGCCGTGGCCCAGGCCCAGATCGCGCACGGTCACGATCGGCGCCATGGTCACGCCGCCGACCCCGACGATGTTGGTGAAGCGGGCGTCGGCGCCCGGACGCAGGTCGAACTGCTGCGCGCCGTTGTGCGACACGACCGAGACGAAGGTGCCGGTGTCGATCAGAAGCGCCACCTTCTGGCCCTGTAGGGTAGCCTCCACCGCGATGATGCCGGTATGCGGCAGCAGCGGAAGGTCGGCGACCGTGTCGACCTGGCAGGCTTGTGGTCCGGTCTCGGCACAGCCGGCCAGGAGCGCGCCCAGCAGCAGGGCCGACAGGGTGCGCAGGATCATCGTCGCTCGCTCGTGTTGGAGCGGCTCGTTCCAGCCGCCATCGAAACGACTACACGGGCGCTCCGACCGAGGTCAAGACGATGGCGGCAACCGGACCGCGCCCCGGAGAACGGCGCGATCCGGTTGCCGGCGGGGACTTCAAGCGGTCAGACCGATGGCGGGATCGGTGACGCTGTCGCGGCCGGTCTCGACGTGGCCGGCGAGCTGGCAGGCAAAGGAAGCGTCCTCCTCCAGCGCGACGGACAGGTCGTACCAGCCGAACAGCTCCGACAGCGCCAGGGCGACCCGCTGCTGCTGGCCCGGCTGCACCGCCTGCCGGACGGTCTGACGGGTATAGGCGTCGGTCACCACCGCATGCACGAGGAACGGGCCGGTGTTGGCGATCAGCAGCGTCAGGCCGATGGAGGCGGCGTCCTCCTCGGCGGTGACGGTGAGGGCGGCGCGACCGACGGACAGCAGGCTGCCGCGCCAGGCGCGCAGGAACCCGTTCGGACCGTAGACGGACAGGTCGTAGCTGCCGTCCGCGGCGGCGGTCCAGCGGTCGCTCAGGGTCAGGCCGGGCTCGACCGTATAGGTGCGCGGCAGGTCGAGCGGGTTGCCGGAGCGCACCTGGTAGACGGTGCCGACGCTGCCCCCGTTGCCGAACGAGATGACGAACAGGCCGGCCGGCGCGTCGGCCTGGCCCCGCACCATCGAGCGGTAGGGCAGGGCGCGGGCGCGGCGCAGACCCGGCTCCTGCGCCGGCAGCGCCTGGGTGGTGGGCGGCACCGGGACGTAGTCGGGATGGCGCAGCGCGTCGGGCGGTGCGAAGGCGGCCGTGCTCGGAAGAGTGGCCAGAGCCCGGTTCGGCGAGCGGAAGTCGAACGCCGAGGTAAGGTCGCCGGCGACGGCGCGGCGCCAGGGGGTGATGTTGGATTCCCGCATCAGCGCGTTGTTCGGGCCGAAGCGCTGCTCGATGAAGCGGATGATGGAGGTGTGGTCGAACAACTGGCTGTTGACCCAGCCGCCCTTGCTCCAGGGCGACACCACCAGCATCGGCACGCGGGCGCCGAGCCCGTACGGGCCGGGGGTGTACTCGCTGCTGCCGGGGAAGATCTCGTTCGCGGTCGACACGGTGGACTGGCCGTTGATCGGGCTCTGCGGCGGGGTCGGCGGCACCATGTGGTCGAAGAAGCCGTCGTTCTCGTCATAGGTGATGAGCAGCACGGTCTTGCTCCACACCGCCGGGTTGGCGGTCAGGATGTCGAGCATCTGCGACACGTACCAGGCGCCGTAATTGGCCGGCCAGTTCGGGTGCTCGGTGTAGGCCTCCGGGGCGACGATCCAGGACACCTGCGGCAGCGCTCCACTGTCCACGTCCTGGCGGAACTGGTCGAACAGGGTGCCGGAGCTGGAGATGTCGGTGCCGACCTTGGCGCCGTTCGCGAGCGGCGTGCCAGTGGCGGCGTTCTGGTACTGGTGGAAATACAGCAGCGAGTTGTCGCCGTAGTTGCCGATATACGCGTCCGACGTGTAGCCCCACTCTCCGGCCTCGGTCAGGCCGGTGCCGATGTCCTGGTAGATCGTCCAGGTGATGCCGGCCGCCTGCATCCGTTCCGGATAGGTCGACCAGCCATAGCCGGCCTCGGCGTTGTCCACCACCGGGCCGCCGCCGCTGCCGTCGTTGCCGACCCAGCCGGTCCACATGTAGTAGCGGTTCGGGTCGGTCGGGCCGAGCAGCGAGCAATGGTAGGCGTCGCAGATGGTGAAGGCGTCGGCGAGCGCGTAGTGGAACGGGATGTCGGCGCGCGCGAGGTGCGCCATGGTGGTGGTGCCCTTGGCGGCGACCCAGCCGTCCCAGACCCCCTGATTCCAGGCGACGTGGGTGGTCTCCCAGTCATGGGCCAGGTCCTGGATGAACTGCAGCCCGAGATCGGGTGCGGTTGGGTGGAACGGCAACACGGTGCTGGCGCCGTCCGGCTGATACCAGACGGTGTTGCCGTCGGGCAGGCGCATCGCGCGCGGATCGCCGAAGCCGCGCACGCCCTGCAGCGTGCCGAAATAGTGGTCGAAGGAACGGTTCTCCTGCATCAGCACGACGATGTGCTCGACGTCCTGGATGGTGCCGGTGCGGTTGTTCGCCGGGATGGCGAGGGCACGGCCGATGCTCTGCTGCATGGCGGCCGCGGCGGCGCCGGTGCCGACGATCTTCAGGAACGAGCGGCGATCGGGTGTGACCACGGGGACAAGTCTCCTTCGTTGCAACGGACGACGTCCGCCCGGCGCGTTCCTAGGGACTGGCTATGACGGTCGGATGACGCGGCGGAGACATTTTCGAGATCACGTGCAACCCGGATGGCGACTTCAAATCGTCATCCTGGACAGGAGGCAGGATAGGGTAGCCTGGGGTGCTGCGCAGCACGGGCCGCGCGACGGACGCGGCAGCGGGAGACATCATGATCCAACCCTGGACGCGACGCGGGTTCCTGTCGGCCGCCGGCGCTGCGGGACTGGTGCGGGCGGGGCTGCCGGCGGCGGCGCAGACGCGTGCGCCGGTCCGGACGCACGAGCCGTTCTCGTTCCTGTTCGTGACCGACACCCACCTGCAGCCGGAGCTGGACGCAGCCAAGGGGTGCGCGATGGCGTTCACCAGGGCCCGCGGGCTCGGCGGCGACTTCGCGATCCAGGGCGGGGACCACGTGTTCGACGCGCTGGGCGTGCAGCACCTACGCGCCGACGCGCTGGTGTCCCTCTACACGCGCGCCGAGCAGGATCTCGGGATGGCGGTGCACCACACGATCGGCAACCACGACTGCCTCGGCGTCTACCCGTCGAGCGGGGTGGCGCCGACGGATCCGCTCTACGGCAAGAAGTTCTTCGAGGATCATTTCGGACGGCTGTACTATTCCTTCGACCATCGCGGCGTGCACATGGTGGTGCTGGACTCGATCGGGATCACGGCGGACCGCGACTACGAGGGCCGGATCGATGCGGAGCAGCTCGCGTGGCTGGGCACGGACCTCGCGGCGCTGCCGGCCGGGACGCCGATCGTGCTGGTCAGCCACATCCCGATCGTGACGGCGTATGACGGGTATGCGCCGCCGCCGACACCGGCGCCGCGGCATCACAAGAACAGCGTGGTCAACGGCTACGAGGTGATTGCCCTGCTGGCCGGTCACAACGTGCTCGGCGTGCTGCAGGGACACACCCACGTTAACGAGATGGTGTCATGGCGCGGCGTGCCATACCTCACCTGCGGTGCCGTAAGCGGCAACTGGTGGCACGGCACGCATCTCGGCACGCCGGAAGGCTTCACGGTGGTGCGGGTGGAGAACAACCGGCTCTCCACCCGCTACGTCACTTATGGGTTCAGGAGCGTCGACCCGCACAACACGTGACGACGGCCGGGATCGCCCCGGCCGTCGCGGTGTGCACCGAAGCTGAGAACTCGAACTAGCTCGGCTTATGGCTCAGGTAGGTCTGCACGATGTCGGGCAGATGGGTACCGAGCCAGTCGCCCATCGCCTGCTCTTCCTGCATGCACTGCTCGAGCACCGACACGTCGCCCGACGCGCCGGACAGGTTGGCGAGCGTGATGAGCATCTTGTAGGAGCTGATCTCGTACGCCTTGTAGCCGATCGCCGACAGGACGTTCTTCAACACCTCGTCCGATGCCGGCGCGTGCGCCAGGCCGGCCACTGTCGCGACGCTGCCAGTCACCACTTCCTTGAGGGCCGACTTCTTCGTGTCGTGCTTGGCCAGGAGATTGTCCAGCCGCGCTGCCTGGCTTTCCGACTGCTGCTTGTCCTGCTGCATTTTCGCGTGCAGCTCGGTGTAGGCCTGCATACGGGGAAGCTGGTTCTGGATCGTCCCGATCGCCTGCGTCTCGACGGCGTGCTGGTTCCGGAGCCCGGTCAGGTAGACGTCCATCGCTGCGTTCAAGCCACTCATAGGAAACTCCTGTTGGTCGCCCGGTGAACGTGGGCTTTTCGGGAAGGATGCGTTGGCGGCGATCACAAGATGTCATGGTGACGACATCGGGCGGTGCGGGCTCAGCGACGGTCCCGGCCGGGGTCCGCCCCGGCCCAGAGCAGGATCGACAGGCTGGCGAGCGGCACCAGCACCTGGACCGGGCGCAGCCGGGCGAAGTAGCGCGGCGCCTCGCCCCGGCGCGCCGCCCGCGCGTCGCCGGTGCCGAGCAGGGCGAAGCCGGACAACAGGGCGAGCTGCGACGCCCGCCCGGATGGAAGCACCAGGCTCGCCGCACCGAGGCTGAACAGCGTGACCACGCTGCCGATCTCGGACACCGTGGATCCGCCGTCCTGCCGGAAGCTCAAGCCCCGCCGCACCCCGGCCAGGAAGCACAGCACGGCCCCGGCCCACGTGCCGCCGAGGCGCGAGGCCGGTCCGCGCCAGGACCGCGGCGCCAGCAGCACCGCGCCGGCGGCGGTGGCGGTCGGTACCATCGCCGCGTAGGCGAGCAACAGGCTCACCAGCGGCGTATGGGGCTGCACCTGTTCGGTGCCGTCGGTCAGCTTGAGGTCGCCGATGTCCATGACCGGACAACGGGACAAGCCGCCGGTTTGTTCCAGGCGAGCTCGCGGGTGAACCAAGGGCGCCGTGGCGGCTTGGGTTATGGCGGACACGACCACGGAGCGGGCCCATGCGCATCATCACCATCGAGGAACACGCGTTCGATCCGGACTTGGCCCAGGCGACGCAGGCGGCGCAGGCGGCCAGCGGCGGCTTCCTCAAGACGCTCGCCACGGAAGAGGCGCAGCCAGCGCCCGACGTCACCGGCCGGCCGGCGATGCGCCCCATACGCGAGGTGCCGCCGCTCGAGTCCGACCTCGGCGACGGGCGGATCGCCGAGTTGGACGCGCACGGCATCGGCATGCAGGTGCTGTCGTACAGCAGCCCGACGCAGCTCGCCCCGGCGGCGGCGGCGGTCGGGCTGGCACGGGCGGCCAACGACCGCCTGGCCGCCGCGGTGCGTGCGCATCCGGACCGCCTCGCCGGCTTCGCCACGCTGCCCTGGCAGGATCCGCAGGCGGCCGCCGCGGAGCTGGAGCGCTCGGTCAAGGAGCTGGGCCTGAAGGGCACGCTGCTGATCGGCCGGCCCGGGACCAGCTTCCTGGACGACGAGCGCTACCGCCCGGTGCTGGCGACGCTCGAGGCGCTGCGCGTGCCGCTCTACGTCC
Source organism: Lichenicola sp. (assembly GCA_965198655.1). GTDB lineage: Bacteria > Pseudomonadota > Alphaproteobacteria > Acetobacterales > Acetobacteraceae > Lichenicola. The sequence goes on from OZ240668.1 coordinate 1,741,914, forward strand.
ACCCAGGGGCGCCCCTGCCGCAGGTGCAGCAGCCCTATTATGGCGGCCTGGGCGAGTCCGTCACCGCCCGGCTGTCGCTGTTCGGCTGGGGCTGGCACGCGGAGGCCGGCGTCCAGGTGATCCGCATGATCCTGTCCGGGACGTTCGACCGGCATCCGGGACTGCAGGTGATCAGCGGCCATTGGGGCGAGATGGTGCCGTTCTACCTCCAGCGCATGGACGACGCGATGCCGCGCGCGGTGACCGGGCTGTCGCGCACCATCACCGAGACCTACCGGTCGCAAGTGTTCGTCACGCCGAGCGGGATGCTGAACCTGTCGCAGTTCCGCTTCATCCACGAGGTGCTGGGCGCGGACCGGATCATCTATTCGGTGGACTATCCCTACCTGACCAACGACGGCGCCCGGGCGTTCCTCCAGGACCTTCCCGTCAGCGACGAGGACAAGGAGAAGATCGCGCACCGCAACGTGGAGACCCTGTTGGATCTGTAGATGGTTGTGATCGGCGGCCCTTGCACCGCCGGAGGGCGAGGCGAAGGTTCGAGGACGTCGGACGCCTTGTCGGGGGGAGGGGCGGACCTGGAAGAGGATGGCGGATGGACATAATCATGCCGTCGTATGAGGACCTTTTCCCCGCCGGCGGTGTCGCGGACCGTAACCGCAGCGGGACGCCCTGTCGCGACGTTTGCCGTTGACGTCAAGTTCCTGACGAACGTTGACGCCCCCCACCGTCCTGACAGGATGCCAACATGGCTGTCGCTAGCCGTGTCGGCCATTGCGGTTAGAGCGCATTGTCTGATCAATTGATTCTGTCGGCTCGATTGAGCCAGTTCAATCGGATGATGCTCTAGCGAGTTCGGCAACGGCACCCGCACGTGCGGCCTCAACCCTCGACATCGCAATACCCGTGACCAGGAAGGCAGCGGGAGCAGGATCGGCTAAAGACGTCGAGGCGACCTGCTAGCTGGAGCCGGCTCGACAGTGCGCCGCATGAGAACCATCGGACTCCGGCGCAACGAGGAACCAGTAGTCCTCCCGCAACGTCAGGAACCCGACTTCGGTAGGTCTGGGTCGAGATGCTCAGACGACCTTGGGACGGATGCCGACAAGGCAAACACCATTCAGATCATCCTGTGCACCAGAAATCCGAACGCAATCCAGACTGGGCTGCACAAGGCGATGCCGAAGATCATGCCCCTGAAAGCCGAGTAGGAAATTTCGTTACGGGATTGCATCATAATCACGGAGTCGTTCGACAGAGCTGCTGACATCACTCGTTCCTCGTGGTGGTCATAAGCGCTCCCGCCGGGAGAACTTCAACTACCCTTGCCGAAAATACTTCGGAAATCTTTTGTGCATTGCAAAACTTCTACAATACAACTTGCGGTGGATGGCAGCAGAAAGAGGTTGTATTGATCGCCGCGGTATTGCGAGTGCTGTCGTGGGCATCGCCTCGTTGCATGCACAGTAGGAGAGGTTGGTGGGCTGGTACTTAGGAGCTGCTTATATCCTAGCCGCAATGACAACGACCCTCTTTCTCTTCTTCTTCAGCCACCAACACTACAACTGGTGGAACTGGATTTTCTACGGTGTGAAGGACATCGTCTTCGGTTGGATCTGGCCTGTATACTGGGCACTTCTTCGACGGTAAGGTCCTCGAACGATCGTCCCGGCTGTGAGGCCGCCGCTGCGGGTAGACAGCGTGCTGGCGCAACGTGGCGCGATCCGGGCTCCGGATCGTCATGCGAAAGGACCCAGCCCGCACAGCCAGGCCGTGTTTGATACCTTCACGGATGGGCTGGCTGCCAGCGGCAGTCGGCAGGACAGCGGGCAGAACGTCCCGAATAGGAGACGTGCTGCGGCGGCGCATCGGCGTCCGGACGTGGATCAAGTTCTGGTTCCGCCTCCATTCGACCGCCGGAGAGCCACGCGATCTTGGCTCGAAGGGTGGCGGTCAGTCGGTCCAGCTCCTCCGCCCTCTCCTCCAGCCGCACGAGCTGCGCGGTCACGATCTCGACCGAACGTAGGGTCGTCATGGCGCCCGCCCGATGCTCGCGGCCCAGGCGCGCGATCTCGTCCAGCGACAGGCCCAGGGATTTCACTTCCCAATCCGGATCAGGCGGACGGCGCGGACGTGCTCGGCGGTGAAGACCTGATGCGGACGCCGTCCGCCCAGGCCATTGGTGCCGGGCCTCAGCAGGCCCTGGCGGATGTAGAAGCGCACCGTGTCGGTGCTCAGTCCGGTGGACCGGGCGGACTCCGTCATCAGCATGGTTTGCCTCCTTGACCCTGGACGGTGCTCCAGCCTTACAGAACCCGCTCCCCGGATAGTGGAGCGGCTCTTGCGGCGTGTGGCATTGGTAACGGGTGCCTTGTCCGGCGTCGGGGAGGCGACGACGAAGCGGCTCCTACGTGATGGATGCCTCGTCTACGCGGCGGCGCGGCGGACCAGGCGCATGGCGTCGCTGCGGGCGCTGGGTGCCCGGGTCACGCCGCTCGACCTTACCGATACGGGTCCATCGTCGCCACTGCGGACCTGGTCGGCCCAGAATGCGGGCGCCTCGACGTGCTGGTGAACAACGCCGGCTACGGCAGCTACGGTGCGCTGGAGGACGTTTCGCAGGCGGAAGCGCGCCGCCAGTTCGAGGTCCACCTGTTCGGGCTGGCACGGCTTTGCCAACTGGCGCTGCCGATGATGCGGGCGCAGCGCTGGGGGAAGACCGTTAACCTCAGCTCGATCGGTGGCCGGTTCGGTGAGCCGTTCGGGAGTTGATACCACGCGACGAAATCCGCGCCGGCAGGCTAGACCACTTTGAGGTTGCGCAGACTCGCTGGTTCTGACTCGACGCTGCTGTTGGAGCAGCGAGGGATGGGATGGCCGCACCGTTATCACAGGACCTGCGTCGCCGCCTGATGCAGGCGGTAGAGGTAGGCAGTTCGGCCCGCAAGGCGGCGCGGCGCTTTGCTGTGAGCGAGTCTGCGGCCATCAAGCTGGTTCGGCGCGTGCGCGAAACCGGCAGCATCCAACCAGCGCGGATCGGCGGCTATCGCAAGCCGCTGTTGGCCGGCCACGAGGACCTGCTACGGGAGCTGGTAGCGATCAAGGGCACCATCACGTTGGCCGAGATCAAGGTCAGGCTCGCCGAACGCGGCATCGAGGCTGGCTGCCTGACCACCATCTGGTCCACCCTGCGCAGGCTCGGGCTGTCGCACAAAAAAATAGTCTGAGGGCGGCCGAGCAGGACCGGATGGACGTGGCTGAGCATCGCCGGATGTGGCGCATATGGCAGCGCTTCATGGATGCAGAGCGCTTCGTGTTCATTGACGCTTGAGCTCCGGAGGAGATCAAGGGCGCGGCCACGAACATGGTCCGGCGCTACGGCTGGGCACCGCGGAGCGAACGCCTGGTCACGGCTGCCCCGCACGGGCACTGGCGCACCACCACCTTCGTGGCGGGCCTGCGCAGCACCGGCCTGGTCGCCCCGTTGGTGCTGGACGGGCCGATGAACGGCCGCGCGTTCCTGGCCTACGTCCAGCAATTCCTCGCGCCAACGCTCCGGCGCGGCGACGTGGTGGTCATGGACAACCTGGGCGCCCACAAGGTGGCAGGCGTCGCCGAGGCCATCAGGGCGGTTGGCGCCAGCATCCTCTACCTGCCGCCATACTCGCCGGACCTGAACCCGATCGAGCAGGCGTTCTCCAAGCTCAAGACACTGCTCCGGGGTGCCGCGGCCCGCACCAAGGAAGCACTTTGGACCACCATCGGCCAGTTGCTCGGCCGCTTCAGCCCCGACGAGTGCCGCAACTACCTCAACAACTCAGGATACGAGTTCACGTAAAGCGAAAATGCTCTAAGAGCTTAAAGACAAAACCGTTTGATCTGGCGCAGACAGATGACGGCGCATGCGAGGGTTGTGAAGGCGAGGTGAAGATCGGCGCGGCGTTCGTAGCGCGTGGTAAGGCGCCGGAACCGGGCCAGCCAGGCGAACGTGCGCTCGACCACCCACCGGTGCCGCCCGAGATGGGCGCTGCTCTCCACCGCACGGCGGGCGATGCGGGGTCGGATCCCACGGGCCCGGCACTCCTGGCGGCAGCGGCGGTGGTCGTAACCCTTGTCAGCGTGCAGCTTCGTTGGTCGCTTGCGCGGCCGCCCACGGCGCCTGGCCCGCACGCCGGGCACGGCGTCCAGGGTCGCTGCCAACATCATGCTGTCGTTGCGGTTGGCACCGCCCAGCGTCAGGCCAAGTGGCGTGCCGCGGGCATCGGTGACCAGATGGCGCTTCGTGCCGGGCCTGCCGCGGTCCGTCGGGTTGGGCCCGACCTCCGCCCCCCCTTTTTGGCAGGCAGGCTGGCACTGTCCAACGCCGCGCGGCTCCAGTCCAGCGCACCTGCGCCGTGCATCTGCTCCAGCAGCACCCGGTGCAGGTTCGCCCACACCCCGGCCGCGTGCCACTCGCCCAGGCGACGCCAGCACGTCTTGCCGCAGCAGCCCAGCTCGGCAGGCACCTCGTGCCACTGAATGCCCGTGCGCAGCACGAACAGGATACCAGCCAGGGCCGCACGATCCGAGGCCCGGGGCCGTCCGCCTTTCGGCTTCGGTCGCACCGGCGGCAGCAACGGCTCGATCGCCAACCAAAGGTCGTCAGGAACAAGTAGCGCCATGTCCCAGCAACACCTCAGATGGGCTTTGTCCCAATCTCTAAGCGGTAGGCCAGGGTTCTGCCCATCGATCTGCTTCGCACCACCGATCTGCTTCGCAGCCCGGTCCACTGGGGCCGGACGCCCCAGACCCCTTAACTATAAGAATCGGGCTTGAAGGGCTTCGCCCTTCATGGGGTCCAGGGGCAACGCCCCTGGGTCCTCGTCGTCTATGGGAATATTCAGATGGACCCAAGCTAACTCAATCAGGTTCGCGGGCAACTCCGAGCAGAAACCTGTGGCGCGACCACGATGACAAACGTGCCGATCCATCAGCTCCCTCAGACACCGCGATTGGCAACGTCACCGCCAGGGCCGTGCGGTCTCGTGGCGCCTGCCTCCGCGGCCATCGCCGCGTCCGCGATCTTCTGCACCAGCAGCCCGTGCCCCACGGCGGCGCCGGCACGGAGCGCGGCAGCGATGAAGGTGGTTTCCGCCAGCTCCTCGCGCGTCGCACCGGCCTGCAGGGCGCGACGGGTGTGGACGTCGAGGCAGTAGCCGCATTGCGTGGTCAGCGCCACGCCGACCGCGATCAGCTCGCGATACTTCGCCGGGATCAGGCCGTCCTCCCGCTCCGAGACGTCCTTGAACGCCAGGAACGCGCGCGCCTCGACCGGCGCCGCCGCGGCGAGGCGGTTGGCGAGCGACAGGTCGGAGGGTTCGGCATAGGCCGTGACGGAGCCGGGCCTGATCATGGAAGATCTCCTTGAACTCAGTGGGTGGCCAAGATCGTTCCCAACAGGCCGACGAGCCGACACTCGGGCCCGCGGCATGCGAACGACGCGACCCCGACGCAGCGACCCAAGCAGATACGCGTCCGGATCGACCCGGTCCAGATGCCTAGCCCAGCGGCGCCAGGATGGCGTCCAGGCTGCCGCCCGTGCTGCCGGGTGCCCGGATCAGATGCGGGTAGCGCAGGCCGCCATGGTAGTCGAGGCGAACGGTGCGGTAGTGGTCCTGCGCCTTCAACAGCAGCTCGATCGGCGCCTGCGCGGTCTTGGCGTCGGTGATGGCGCGGGACAGGCCGTCGGCGTCGTAGGCGGCGCCGTTGACGGCGACGATCGCGGTGCCGACGGTGATGCCGGCCTTGAAGGCCGGGCTGCCCCAGACCACGCCGCGCGCGGTGCCGTCATGGGTCAGGTACAGCCCGAGCGAGTAGCCGAGATCGGTCATCTTGCGCAAGCCGGCAGCGCTCTTCTCGTATGGGCTTTCCACGTCGGTGTAGACCAACTGGTAGCCGCCGCGGGTGATGCCGTCGAGCGGCGCCCCGCCGCCGACGCGGTCCAGCCGGGTGCGCAGGAAGCCGGCCCAGTCGAACGGCACCACGCCGTTCAGCGTGCTCGCGACGTCGGCGAACGTGTAGGTGCTGGTGACGTAGCTGGCGTTGTCGATGCCGAAGAAGGTGCGGGCGAAGTCGTTGAGCGACTTCGCGCCGTGCGACAGCTCGCGCAGCTTGGTGTCGACGTCGAGCCAGACCAGCGCGCCCTCCTCGTAGTAGTCCTCCGAGCGCTGCCAGCCGCGCCACGGGATCGGCCGGCGCTGGGCGATCACCGGGTCGTTGTCGGTGTCCTGGAGGTTGCGCCAGGCGCGGCCGATGCCGTTGTCGTAGCTCGCCGCCATGTCGGCGAGCTGGTCGAGCCCGTCCTGCTTGGTCCACAGCCCGGCGCGCGCCGACAGGATATTGCCCCAGTACTGGGTCTGGCCCTCGTAGACCCAGAGCAGGGTGTCGCGCTCGGGCGTGTTGAAGTTGGGCTGCCACAGGTCGGCGGGACGGCGGAACTTGCCGTTCCAGCTATGGGTGGATTCGTGCGGCAGCAGGTCGCGGTCGGCGAGGTTCTTGTCCCACGAGGTGAAGTTGTCCGCGCCTTCGCCGTTCTCCGACGAGCGGTGGTGTTCCAGCCCGATGCCGCCGAGCTGGTCCGACACCGACAGCAGGAAGTCGTAGTGGTCGTAGTGGTGCGAGCCGTACAGGTGCTGCTCCTGCACCACCAGGCGCCGGTACGCGTCCAGCACCGCCGGGCTCATGGCCAGCGCGTCCGGCGTGTCGCCGGCGATGTCGAGATGCACCGGCGCCGCACCGCCCGGGACCGAGGACGGCGGCGACAGGTCCTCGCGCCTGACGTAGCGACCGGCCAGCACCGGGTTGTCCACCAGGGTGTTGAGCGGGACGGTCCTGTAGTGGGTGACCGCACCGGTCTGCGAGGCGACGTCGAGGCCGCTGAAGGCGGTCCAGCCGGCGGGATAAGTGACGGACGCGTCGACCGGCAGGTCGCGGGAGAAGTAGCCGGCCGGGTAGAGCAGGATGTTGTTCCACTGCAGGCTGAGCATGGTGGGCGTCATCACCACGCGGCCCTCGGCGGGCACCACCGGCGACAGGTACTGGAAGTCGAGGTCGAGCGCGGTGGCGCCCTGCGGCACCGGAACGTGGAAGGCGTAGACGTCCACCGTGTCGCGCACCCAGGCGAGCCGGGTGCCGCCGGCGTGGATCACCAGGCTGGCGAACTTGTCCAGCTCGCCGGTGGGGGAATGGTCGCCCGGCAGCCATTTCGGGAACAACAGCACGACCTCGCCGGAGCCCGTTGCCGGGCCGGCCAGGGGGATGGTCTCGTGTGCGGTGAAGATGTGCCGGTCGAGGTCGGTGGCGTCGATCCGCAGCGCGATGGTGCCGGGATAGGGATGGTCCTGCGGCGCCTGGATCGGCGGCACGGCGGGCGCCGGTTCGGGCTGCTTCTGCTGCGCCCGGGCGGCCGACGGGGCGGCCAGCGGGGCGGCGGCCAGCAGGACGGTGGCGACGGCGCACAACAAGCGGCTGCGTCGGCCAAAGGCGGGGGTCTGCGTGATCACTTTTTGAGACCTGTCTGTTCGGCCGCACCACGCCACCAAACCGATCGTGTTGCAACACCGCCGGGCAGGATGGTCACGTGAGCGAGAGGTCGGGCGGCGACGCCTCCCGCCCCCGCCGAAGCAGGACCATGATGGATGGCTCGCATCGGGCAGGGATGGTTCAGCATGGACGAAGGCCGGACGACGGTCCCAGCTGCGGCGGTATCGCGCCGTGGCGTGCTCCAGGGCGGGGCGACCGCGATCGCGGCGGGGCTGGTGGCGGGCGTGCCGGCACGCGCGGAGGAGCCGGTGGCCCCGGCCCCGGTATTGGGCGACCCCGCCGCGGAGCCCGGCCTGGCGCCGGTGGTGATGGAGCAGGTGCGGGTGACGGTGAACGGGCAGCAGCGCGTGCTGACCCTGGACGCGCGCACCACGCTGCTGGACATGCTGCGCGAGCACCTGCACCTCATCGGCTCCAAGAAGGGCTGCGACCACGGCCAGTGCGGCTCGTGCACGGTGCTGGCGGACGGACAGCGGATCAACGCCTGCCTGAGCCTGGCGGTGATGCATGACGGCCGCGCGGTCACCACGATCGAGGGGCTGGCGCAAGGCGAGGCGCTGCATCCGATGCAGCAGGCGTTCCTGTCGCATGACGGCTACCAGTGCGGCTACTGCACGCCGGGGCAGATCTGCTCGGCGATCGGGATGCTGCAGGAGCACGGCCAAGGCTGGCCGAGCTGGGTGACGGCGGACCTGACCGCGTCGCCGGCCCTGACCGACGGGGAGCTGCGCGAGCGCATGAGCGGCAACATCTGCCGCTGCAGCGCCTATCCCAACATCGTCGCCGCGATCCGCGAGGTCGAGGGCGCCGACCATCCAGGCACCGGACGCAAGGTGCCGGCATGAGGAGCTTCGCCTACGAACGGGCCGGCAGCCCGCAGGGCGCGGCGCAGGCGGGTGCGGCGTCGGGTGCCGCGTTCATCGCCGGCGGCACCAACCTGCTCGACCTGATGAAGCTGGAGGTGGAAACGCCGAACCGGCTGGTCGATCTCGGCCGGCTCGATCCGGGCGCGGTGCAGCCGACCGCCGAGGGCGGGCTGCGCATCGGCGCCGGGGTGAGCAACAGCGCGCTGTCGGCCGATCCCGCGGTGCGGGCGCGCTATCCGCTGCTGTCGCAGGCGCTGCTGGCCGGGGCCTCGCCGCAACTACGCAACAAGGCGACCACCGCCGGCAACCTGCTGCAGCGCACGCGCTGCGTGTATTTCTACGACACCGCCAGCGCCTGCAACAAGCGCGCCCCCGGCACCGGCTGCGACGCGATCGGCGGCGTGAACCGCATGAACGCGGTGGTCGGCACCAGCCCCGCCTGCATCGCGGCGCACCCGTCCGACATGGCGGTGGCGATGATGGCGCTGGACGCGACGATCGAGACGGTCACCGCGGACGGCGCCGGCCGACGCATCCCGATCGGCAGCTTCTACCGCCTGCCGGGCAGCACGCCGCACCTGGACACGGTGCTGCGGCCGGGCGAGCTGATCACCGCCGTCACCCTGCCGCCGCCGCCGCCGGGGGTGCAGGGCTACCGCAAGATACGCGACCGCGCCTCGTACGCCTTCGCGCTGGTGTCGGTGGCCTCGATCGTGGACGGGTCGGACGGGCGGATCAGGCAGGCCCGCTTCGCCTGCGGCGGCATCGCGCCGCGGCCCTGGCGGGTGCCGGCGGCGGAAACGGCGCTGGCCGGCGCGCCGGCGGACGGCGCGTCGCTGGACCGGGCCTGCGACCTGCTGCTCGAGGGCGCCGTCGGCCACGGCCGCAACGATTTCAAGATCCCGATGATCCGCCGCCTGCTGACCCACGTGGTGGCGCAGGCGGTGCGGCCGGCGGCGGAGGGACAGCGCAATGGCTGACGGGACGCCGAAGGGGCTGCGGGGCCCAAGCCTGGACGGCCCGTTCGGGCCGGGGATCGACCGGGTCGACGGGCGGCTCAAGGTGACGGGGGCGGCACCCTACGCCTACGAGTACGGCGGCGCCGAGTATCACGGCCCCGAGCCGCTGGTCGGCTTCATCGTGCCGGCGACGATCGCCACCGGGCGGGTGGCCTCGATCGACGACGCCGTCGCCAGCCGCGCCCCCGGGGTGCGTCTGATCCTGACCCACGCCAACGCCCCCCCACAGGCGCCGTGGGGACCGCTGGTGGCGCAGGACCGGTTCGCGCGCGCGCAGCCGGCGCTGGGCGACGACCGCGTGCGGCACTACGGCGAGCCGGTCGCCTTCGTGGTCGCCGACACGTTCGAGCAGGCGCGGGCGGCGGCGATGGCGCTGGTGATCCGCTACGACGCGGACGTGCCGGAGGCCGACCTCGCCCGGCACCTCGACCAGGCGAAGGTGCTGTCCAAGATGGATGGCGGCGAGTCCCCGGTCAGCGACGTCGGCGACTCGGCCAAGGCGTTCGCATCGGCGCCCGTGCGGGTCGACGCCCGCTACGACACCGACTACCAGCACCACGCCCAAATGGAGCCGCACGCCAGCCTGGCGCTGTGGGACGGGCCGAAGCTGACCATCTGGTGCTCGTCGCAGATGGTGGACAGCCACCAGCGCGGGGTGGCGGCGACGCTGCAGATGTCGACGGGCAGCGTGCGGATCGTCAGCCGCTACGTCGGCGGCGGGTTCGGCGGCAAGCTGCCGTACTACGCCGACCAGATCCTTGCGGCGCTGGCGGCGAAGCGGCTCGATCACCCGGTGAAAGTGGCGCTGACCCGTCAGCAGATGTTCCACGTCACCAGCCACCGCACGCAAACGTTCCAGCACCTGCAGCTCGGCGCCGGCGCCGACGGCGCGTTGCAGTCGATGAACCACGAGGCCTGGGTGCAGACCGCGCGCTACGACAACTTCGTCGAGAACGTGGCGCAGCCGACGCGCGGGCTGTACGCCTCGCCCAACATCACCACCCTGCACAAAGTGGCGAAGCTCGACCTGCCGGGATCGGACTCGATGCGGGCACCCGGCGACGCCCCCGGCTCGCTCGGGCTGGAATGCGCCATGGACGAGCTGGCGGAGCGGCTCGGCATGGACCCGGTGGCGCTACGCCTGCGGAACGACACCATGGTCCATCCGACCAGCCACCAGCCTTACACCACGCGCCACCTCGCCGACTGCCTGAAGGCGGGTGCTGCGCAGTTCGGCTGGAGCCGGCGGCCCAGCACGCCCGGCACGATCCGCGACGGCGAGTGGCTGATCGGCTACGGCATGGCGTCGGCCTATCGCGGCAACATGCTGCGCGACGCGTCCGCCGAGGTGACGCTGGGCGCCGACGGCGTGCTGGTGGTGCGGCTCGCCATGACCGACATCGGCACCGGCACCTACACCGTGCTGACGCAGATCGCGTCGGAAAGCACCGGCTTGCCGGTGGATAAGGTGCGCGTGCTGATGGGCGACACCCGCTACCCGCCCACCGCCGGCTCCGGCGGCTCGTTCGGGGCGGAGACCTCCGGCTCCGCGGTGTTCCGGGCCTGCGAGGCGCTGCGCGGCCGGCTGGCCGAGGCGGCGGTCGGCGATCCCGCCTCGCCGCTGCACGGCGCCGACATGACGCAGGTCGCGTTCGGGAACGGCCGGATCTCCGCCGGGACGGAATCCGAGGCGCTTGGGGCCCTGGCCGGGCGGATCGCGCCGGATGGGGTAACGGCGCAGGGCAAGGTGTCCAAGGCGGAGAAGCCGGAAGGAAAGGCAGAGGCCTCATTCGGCGCGCACTTCGCCGAGGTCGGCGTGAACGTGGTCACCGGCGAGGTGCGTATGCGCCGGATGGTGGGCGTGTTCTCGGTGGCGCGGGTGCTGAACGCCAAGACGCTGCGCTCGCAGTTGCTGGGCGGGATGATCTGGGGGCTGAGCGGCGCGCTGATCGAGGGCAACGAGGTCGACGTGCGACACGGCTTCTTCGCCAACCACGACCTCGCCAACTACCACGTGCCGATCCAGGCCGACGTGGGCGCAGTCGAGGTTACCGTGCTGGCCGAGACCGACCCGGCGGTGAACCCGATCGGGGTCAAGGGCGCTGGCGAGCTCGGCATCTGCGGCTCTGGCGCCGCGGTCGCCAACGCGGTGTACAACGCGACCGGGGTACGTATGCGCAGCGTCCCCATCACCCCGGACAAGCTGCTGCCGCACCTGCCGCCGGTGTTGTCGGTCTGATACCTCGTGACGAAGACGTTAACCATTCGACACGCGCGGTCCGTTGCGCCCGCCCGGAGCGTCTGGTCTGATCGCAGGAATGGAACGGCTCAGCCCCCTTCAGGACGCGGAACCGGTGTTGCCGGGCTCTGCCGGCGGGTCCGCGGCGCGGACCACGGTGTATGCGCTCCTGGCGATGATGCTGGCGGCTGGCGGCTGGGTGCGCTTCAACGACCAGATCGCGACGTTGGCGCCGGGTCTGGCGGCCCCCGCGTCCGGCGTGGCGCAGGCGGCGGCGAGGCCGCCGGTGCACGGGCTGGTGGAGCTGGGGCTGATGCCGCGGGCGGCCGAGCCGGCGGCGGTGGCCGGGCTCGGCCTGCCGGCCTCCGACGCCGCGGCGATGCTGGGAACGCTGAAGCGCGACCGGCTGCGGCTGGTGCAGATGCCGTTGTTCGACGCCGGGCTGTCCGCGCCGGACGGCACCGATAGCGGCCGCGCGGTGCTGGTCAGCTCGGGCGGCTATTCCAGGCTGGTGCGGATCGGGCGGCAGCCGGTGATGGTGACGCTGCCGATCGACCGCGTCGGCACCGTGACGTTCCAGGTGCCGGGGCGCGAGGCGGGGGCGCTGCCAGCGGGCGGGCTCGGCATCGGCGCCATCACCGCGACCGGGCCGGTGCGCTTCCCGGATCTCCGCCAGGGCGAGGCGCTGGAGGTCGGGGTGATCGCGCAATGAAGGGACTGATGTCGGGTGCCGCCCGGCTGATGCCGTTGATGATGCTGGCGTTCCTGACGCTGGCCATCGTGCAGATCCTGATGCAACTGCACCTGTCTCCGGCGCACCTGCTGGAGATCGTGCTATCGCTGGTGACCCGGCTCGGCCCATTCTATGTCGGCGGCGCCGCCTTGCTGTGGGGGCTGGTGCTCGGCGGCATCGGCTACGAGTGGCGCGCCGGGGTGCTGGAGCGGCGGGAACGGCGGGCCGGCCTCGGCTATCGCGCCGCCTGGGCGCGACGAAAGAATCGGGGATGGATGATGGACGTTCTGGCCCGGCTGACCAACCGCGACGCGCTCGAGGAGATGCTGTCCAAGCAGGACAAGGCGACCGTGATCGACGCGGTGGCGCTGTCCGCCACGCTGCGATCGCAGGTGATCGGGCAGGACCAAGTGTGCGAGGACGTGGCGCAGCAGCTTCGCCGCCGCCTGGCGCTGCAGGTGCGTGGCAAGCCGGTCGGCATCTTCCTGCTGGCCGGACCCCCCGGCACCGGCAAGACCTATCTCGCCAAGCGCCTGGCCGCGGCACTCGGCCGCAAGCTGCTGCACTTCGACATGACGCAGATGAGCGCCCCGCACGCGGCGACCCAGTTGTTCGGCAGCCCCAAGGGCTATGTCGGCTCCGACAGCTACGGCAAGCTCACCGGCGGCTTGAAAGAAACACCGGACGCCGTGGTCCTGCTCGACGAGATCGAGAAGGCGCACCCCGACGTGTTCAAGAAGTTCCTCAGCGCCTGGAACGACGGGCACGTCACCGAGGCGTCGGTGGGAACCCAGGTCTCGACCACGCGGGCGATCTTCGTGCTGACCTCCAACATCGCCACCGACGCGCTGAGCGAGATCGCCGACCGCTATGCGACCGACCCGGAGGCGATGCGTCAGGCCTCGGTGGACGCGCTGCGCATGGCGGGGTTCGCGCCCGAGGTGCTGAACCGGCTCGATCGTATCTTCGTGTTCCGGGCGCTGGGCGGGCTGGACGTGGCGCGTGTGGCGGCGCTGGAGATCGAGGCGATGATCGCCTCCTACGGGCTGGACATCGCCGCCGGCGGCATCGACCCGGCGCTGCTGTTCGAGGTGATGCAGCGCCAGGACCGGCTGGGGCAGGGCGCGAGCGCCCGCGACCTGGTGCGCTCGATCGAGGAGATGGTCAGCGACGGGCTGATCGAGGCCAGGCAGCAGGGCGCGCGTTGGGTGCGGCTGGAGAAGGGCGAGGACGGCATCGTGACGCGGATCGCCGACCTGCAGGCGCCGGATCGCGCGACGCCAGCACCGTTGGTGGCGGAACACTGACGGGTCCGGGCCTGCGCCGCGTGGGGATCGTCGGATGTCGGTGATCGGCAGGCTTTGGCAGCGCGCGCCGGCCTGGCGCGCCTGCGTGGTGACGGCGGTCGCCTTCACCGGGCTTGCGGCGATGTTCCCGCCGGCGCTGCCGCACCTCCTGCCGCTGCGCTTGCCCGGGGTCCAGAGCGGCAGGGCGGACGTGGCGGCGCGTTACCGCCCGGCGCCGCTTCCCACGCCGCCCGACCAGGGCATCCTGCACGTTCCGCCTGCGGACGGTGCGTCGCGGCAAGGCATCATCCACTATGCTGGGCGGCTGCTGCCGTTGCCGGCCGGCGCCTGGCAGGAGCTGGTGGTCGGGCGCGGCGGCGGCGCCGAGATGCAGCAGGCGACGCTGTTCGACCGGGTGGTGGACAACCACCTGACCGGGCTGGTGCTGGTCGCAGCACCCGGGGTGATGAGCGGCGCCACCGGTTCCGTAGGGCTGCCGCCGCCCTGTGCCGACCCGGGACGGCTGGCGGGCGCCATCACGCCGGAGCAGCCCGGGCAGAACCCGCTCGCGCACGAGTGCTGGGCGATTACCCCGGTCGACATGCAGGCCACCGCGGCGCACCCGCTGGACGACATGATGCAGCGCGGGTTGGCCAGGCTCGGCGAGCTGCACGTCGCGGTGCCGGACCGGATGCTGGCCACGAGCTTCATGCGCTCCGACAACGGCGGCTGGCTGCTCGCGACCGTGCTGCTGCCGGACCGCGGCGGCCCGATCCGCAAGCTCGAGGATTGGGCGGCGCGGTTCCAGGTGCCGATGCACAAGGGCTATGACGGGACGCTGGTCGCGGCCGACCTGACGCCGGCGGTGGTGCGGGACCCGGGGTAGCAGCGTCCCGACGCTCCGGCCGACCGGGACCGGAGGCGGGCCTACCTACGCCAGCGTCACCACCAGCGGCACATGGTCGGAGGGCTGCGGGCGGTCGCGCTCGGCGCGGTCGGGGGCGGCGGCGGCGAGGCGCTCCGCCAGGCGCGGCGAGAGCAGGGCGTGGTCGATGCGCAGGCCGAGGTCACGGGGCCAGCATCCGGCCTGGTAGTCCCAGAAGGTGTAGACCGGGCTACGCTGGTGCAGGGCGCGCACCGCGTCGGTCAGGCCGAGCCAGCGCAGAGCCTGGAACCGCTGCCGGGTCTCGGGCCGCACCAGGGCGTCGGTTGGGCCGACGGTGCCGGGCGCGAAGTCCTCGTCGGTCGGGCACACGTTGTAGTCGCCGGCGAGCAGGAAGTCGGTCTCGTCAGCCAGCAGGGTGCGGGCATGGGCGATCAGCGCGTCCATCCAGGCGAGCTTGGCGGCGTAGCCGTCGGCGCCGCCGGAATTGCCGTTGGGAAGGTAAAGGTTGCCGACGGTGAGATCGGCGACGCGAAGCTCGACGTAGCGGGCCTGGTGCTCGCCGGAGTCGGGCGGGGCAAGGCCGGGAAGGTGGCGGGCGGTGACGGCGACGGGCAGCCGCGACAGCACGGCGACGCCGTTATAGGCCTTCTGGCCGACCACCGTGCTGTCGTAGCCGAGTGCTCGGAACGCGTCGGCGGGAAAGGCGTGCGCCTCGCACTTGATCTCCTGCAGCAGCAGCAGGTCGGGAGTGTTGGCCTTCAGCCAGGCGGCGACGTGAGCCTGCCGCTGCCGGATCGAGTTGACGTTCCAGGTGGCTAGCTTCACGGGCCGAACGGTCCGGCGGCTCAGTCGATCGAGAAGCTGGTGCCGCAGCCGCAGGAGGAGGTGGCGTTCGGGTTGCGCACGGTGAAGTGGGCGCCCATCAGCGCATCGCTGTAGTCGAGCTGCGCACCGCCGAGCAGGTCGAGGCTGACCGGATCGACCACCACGCGGGCAGGACCCGCCGGGATCACGGCGTCGTCCGGAGCGGTCTCGGGATCGAGCTTGAAGCTGTACTGGAACCCGCTGCAGCCGCCGGCGAGTACGGCCACCCGCAGCGCCTGGGCGTCCGGGCCGGCGCTGCCTGGCTGGCCGGATACGATCTCGGCGATCCGGGCGGCGGCACGCTCGGAGACGGAGAACCGGGCGGCGGGTGGTGCGAGGGTCGCGGTGTCCATGGCATACAGATAGCGCGTCCGCCACGGTTCTTGAAGGTGCCAGGCCGACGGGCAGCCGCCGGTTGACGGGCCGGGCCGGAACGGGCTGAAACGCCTGGGTGCCGGACCAGGGGGCGCCACGCCGGAAGGGATCGCCATGTTCGACCTGTTCGCATCCTACCGGGCCCAGGTGGTCGAGGCGCTGGCGCGGATCGTGCCGGACCTGCCGGCGGAGGTGGCGGCGCGCGTCGAGCTGACCCCGACCCGGGATCCGGCGCATGGCGACATGGCGACCAACGCGGCGCTGCTGGCGGCCAAGCCCGCGCGCCGTCGCCCGGCGGAGATCGCGTCGGCGCTGGCGGCCGAGCTGGCCACGGTCGAGGGTGTGGCGGCGGCGGTGCCGGCGGGACCGGGCTTCGTCAACATCACCCTCCACCCCGGGACGCTGCGTACGGTGCTGCCGGCGGTGCTCCGTGCCGGCGAGGCGTATGGCGACGGCGCGGCCGGGGCGGGCGTCATGGTCAACGTCGAGTACGTGTCGGCCAACCCGACCGGTCCGATGCATGTCGGGCATTGCCGGGGTGCCGTGGTGGGTGACGCGCTGGCCAACCTGCTGGTCAAGGCCGGGTTCGGGGTGGTCAAGGAGTACTACGTCAACGATGCCGGGGCGCAGGTGGCGGCCCTCGCCTGGGCCGCCTATTGGCGTTATCTCGAAGCGCTCGGCACGCCGATCGCGGAGGCGGAGTTCGAGGCGCTGGTGCCGGGCGGGCTGCAGTATCGCGGCGACTATCTCGTGCCGGTGGGTGCGGCGCTCCTGGACGCGCACGGCGACGCGCTGGCCGGACCGGACCGGCGTCCGGCGGCGGCGCCGCTGTGGTTCGACACCGTGCGGGCGTTCGCGCTGGACTGGATGCTGCGCATGATACGCGAGGACCTGGCGCAGCTCGGCGTCCGCCACGACGTGTTCACCTCCGAGCGCGCGATCCTGGCCAGCGGGGCGGCGGACGCGGCGATCGACCAACTCGACGCCGCGGGCCTGCTCTACGAGGGCGTGCTGGAGCCGCCCCGCGGCAAGGTGATGGCGGACTGGGAGGCCAGGCCGCAGACCCTGTTCCGCGCTACCCAATTCGGCGACGACGTCGACCGGCCGCTGCGCAAGTCCGACGGCAGCAACACCTACTTCGCCAACGACATCGGCTACCACGCCGACAAGATCGCGCGGGGTGCCGCGATCGTGGTCGACGTGCTGGGGGCCGATCATGGCGGCTACGTGTCGCGCATGCGGGCGGCGGTGGCGGCGGTGGCGCCGTTCTACGCGCCGGACCGGGCGGTCGCATTCGAGGCGGTGCTGTGCCAGATCGTGCACGTGATCCAGAACGGCCAGCCGGTGCGCATGTCCAAGCGCGCCGGCACCTTCGTCACCCTGCGCGACCTGCTGGACGAGGTCGGCCGCGACGCGGTGCGCTTCACCATGCTGACGCGCAAGCCGGACGCGCAGATGGAGTTCGACCTCGACCTGGCGGTGGCGCAGACGCGGGACAACCCAGTGTTCTACGTGCAGTACGCCCATGCCCGCTGCCGGTCGGTGCTGCGGGCGGCGGCGGAGATGCCGGGACTGGGCCCGGTGTCCCGGGAGGCGCTGGCGCAGGTGCCGCTCGACGCCCTCAACTCGGAGTCGGAGCTGGCGCTGGTGCGCCGCCTGGCGCACTGGCCCCGGCTGGTGGAAGGGGCGGCGGTGGCGCGGGAGCCGCACCGGATCGCGTTCTATCTCAACGACCTCGCGGGCGACTTTCATATGTTGTGGAACCGTGGCCGCGATGATGCGACGCTGCGCTTCCTGCAGGCGGAGCAGCCGGAGTCGACGCGCGCCCGGCTGGCGCTGGTGGAGGCGACCGCCACCGTGATCCGGTCCGGGCTGTCGGTGCTGGGGGTGGAGCCGGTCGAGGAGATGCGATGAGCCTGGTGGATCGGGACCTGGTCGCGGAGGAGCGCGAGGCGGCGCGTCGGGGCGCGTTGCCGCCGCGCGCGCCGCGCCGGCCGGGGATGGACGATGGCACCCGCTGGCTGGCGCTGGTCGCGGGCGGGATCGGCGCCCTGCTGGTGGCCACCGTCGGCGGCTGGTCGCTGCTCGGGCATCGCGCCGAGAACGGCATCCCGGTGATCGAGCCGTTGCCTGGCCCGGTCCGGGTCAAGCCGGTCGATCCCGGCGGCATGCAGGTGATGAGCACGCAGGTGGCGCAGACCAACGGCCCGGCGGCGCAGGCGCTGGCGCCGGCTCCGGAAGCGGCGGACCCGCAAGCGTTGCAGAAAGCGGTGGAGGCCGCGCGACGCGCCGACGCGCCGCCCGCCGCCGTCGCGCGGACGGTCGGGGCACCGGTGACGGAGGTACCACCAGCCGCCGCGTCGACGCCGGCGGCTGGCCCGTCGGTCGCGGCGCCGGCAGCGACTCCGGTGGCAGCGGCTCCGGTGGCGGCGGCTCCGGTTCCGCCGCAGCGCGCCGTGCCGGGACCCGTCAGCGGGGATGGCGGGGATGCAGGAGCCGAGGCGGACGCTTCGGCGGCGGCACCGGGAACGGGTGCGGTCACAGTGCCGGGCGGCCACGCGGTGCAGCTTGCGGCGCTGGACAGCGAGGCGGCGGCACAGGCGGAATGGGGGCGCCTGGCGCGTCGGGCGCCGTCGCTGTTCGCTAAGCGGGATCCGGCCATCATGCCGGTCAGCCGCGACGGCAAGCGGTTCTTCCGGTTGCGCACCGCGGGCTTCGCCAGCGCCGCCGAGGCGTCGGCGTTCTGCGGCAGGCTGCACGGGGCGGGGATCGCCTGCACCGTCGCGGACTTCTGAGGATTTCGTGGACGGCCAAGGAAGCCCAGGGGCTTTGCCCCTGCACCCCATGAAGGGCACAGCCCTTCAAACCCGATTCTTAAAGTTAAGGGGTCTGGGGCCTCCAGCCCCAGTGGATCGAGCTGCGAAGCAGATCGATGCTGCGAAGCAGATCGATGGGCAGAGCCCTGGCCTTGCTTGCTGGTTGTGACGCAGGCGGCGATCATCGGCCTGTCGGGGCTGGCCCTCACCGAAGGCGAACGCGCGCTCTTGGAAGAGCTGCCGCCGCTCGGGGTCATCCTGTTCAAGCGCAACATCGCCGATCCGGACCAGTTGCGCGGCCTGGTCGGCGGGGTCCGGGCGCTGCTGCCGTCCTGCCTGCTGATGGTGGACCAGGAAGGCGGGCGGGTGGCGCGGCTGCAACCGCCGCATTGGCGCGAGCACCCGCCGGCGGCGGCGCTCGGCCGGTTGCATGCGCGAAACGCCGAGGCGGGGCGGCGGGCGGCGTTCCTGACCGGGGCGCTGATCGGTACGGACTGCGCGGAGGCCGGGTTCGACGTGGCCTGTGCGCCGGTGCTGGACCTCCTGGTGGCAAGCGCCAGCGCGGTGATCGGCGACCGGGCCTACGCGGCCGGGCCGGAGGCGGTGGCGGTGCTGGCGGGGGCGATGGCGGACGGGCTGCTGTCGGCGGGGGTGCAACCGGTGGGCAAGCACGTGCCGGGGCACGGCCGGGCCGTGGTGGATAGCCACCTCATGCTGCCGGAGCTAGACGACGTCGACGCGGACGACCTGCTGCCCTTCCGCCGCCTGTCCTGGCTGCCGTGGATGATGACGGCGCATGTGCGCTACCGCCGGGTGGATCCGGTGCGTCCGGCGACGCTGTCGCGGGCCGTGCTCCGGCAGGTGGTGCGCGGCGCGATCGGATACGGCAACGTGCTGGTGTCGGACGATCTGAGCATGGGGGCGGTGTCGGGCGATCCGGGCGCTGCCGCCGCGTCGTGCCTCGCCGCCGGATGCGACGTGGCGCTGCATTGTTCCGGCGTGCTGGACGAGAGCCGCGCGGTGCTGGAGGCGGTCGGTGCGCCGGACGCGCAGGCGCGTGCGCGGCTCGACGCGGCGTCGGCTCTGGCGGCGGGTCGGCTGCAGGCGCTGGACGTGGCCGCGTTGGTCACGGAGCGCGCGGCGCTGCTGGCATGAGCGGCGGCGCGGCCGGACCGCCGGTGTGGTCCGACGGCACGCGACCGGCCGCGGCGGCGCCGCTGCTGCGGTTGGACGGCTACGAGGGGCCGCTCGACCTGCTCCTGGAGCTGGCGCGGACGCAGAAGGTGGACCTGCAGCGCATCTCCATGCTGCAACTGGTGGAGCAGTATCTCGCCGCGGTGGACGGGGTGCGGCCCGAGCTGGCGGCGGACTGGCTGGTGATGGCGGCCTGGCTCGCCTGGCTGAAGTCGCGCCTGCTGCTGCCCGACCCGCTGGCGCCGGAAGAGGGCGAGGCGGCGGCCGACCTGCTGCAGGCCCGGCTGGCCGAGCTGGCGGAGATGCGCGGAGCGGCAGCCTGGCTGCAGGCGCGCCCGGCGCTGGGGCGGGAGGTGTGGGCCCGCGGTGTGCCGGAGCCGCTCTGCGAGGTCGACCGCAGCGGGCTGTCGCTCGACCTGGGCCAGTTGCTCGGGGCCTACCTCGCCTGCCGCCGCAGGCGAGATAGGCGCAGCGTCTACCGGCCGCCGCGGCCGCGGTTCCTGACCGTGTCGGAGGCGGTGCAGCGCCTGCGCCGCCTGCTCGGC
Organism: Lichenicola sp.; assembly: GCA_965198655.1. GTDB lineage: Bacteria > Pseudomonadota > Alphaproteobacteria > Acetobacterales > Acetobacteraceae > Lichenicola. The sequence continues at coordinate 1,762,318 of OZ240668.1, forward strand.
GACGGCTCGGAATGGCGCGGGCTGGACCGGTTCCTGCCTGGCCTGGCGGGTTCGGAGGCGGCGGACCGGCCACGCCGTGCCGCCCTGGCCGCCCTGCTGGTGGCCGGGCTGGAGCTGGCGCGCGACGGCGTGCTGGAGCTGCGACAGGAGCAGCCGTTCGGCCCGGTGCTGCTGCGGCCCAGGGAGACGGTGACGCGGGAGACGGTGATGCGGGAGGCGGCGGAATGAGCGACCCGTCGGCGGCACGGCAACGCGCGGTCCGGCTGGTCGAGGCGCTGGTCTTCGCCAGCGCGGAGCCGGTGACGGAACGCGCGATGGCGGAGCTGCTGTCGTCACAGGGGCTGCTGGACGAGGGTGGATGCGAGGATGCGGCCGGGACGGTACGCGCGGTGCTGGCGCAGCTCGGCCGCGAGTATGCCGGCCGCGGCGTGGCCCCGGTGCCGGTCGCGGGCGGCTGGCAGTTCCGCACCGCGCCCGACCTGGCGCCGCTGCTGACGCGCGTGGTCGAGCGGCCGCGTCGGCTGCCGCGTGCAGCGATGGAAACCCTGTCGATCGTGGCCTACCACCAGCCCTGCACCCGCGCCGAGATCGAGGCGATCCGCGGCGTGTCGCTGGGGCAGGCGACCCTGGACCTGCTGCTGGAAGCGTCCCTGATCCTGCCGAAGGGGCGCAAGGAGGTGCCCGGGCGGCCGACGCTGTGGGGCACCTCGACGCAGTTCCTGAGCCATTTCGGCCTGCGCGACCTGCGCGACCTGCCGCGGCGGGAGGAGCTGGTGGCGGAGCTGCCGGATGTCGGCGCCGTGCCTGCGGATGGCTGACGGCGGACTGGCATGTTACTGAGGCATCGCTGACGCCGCGCTGCCGATCCGGCATCGCTGACCTTGGGACCCTGGGGACAATGTTCGACTTCGCCTGGCCCGAACTGGCACTCATCGGCATCGTGGGCCTGCTGTTCATCGGCCCCAAGGACATGCCGGTCGCGATCCGCACCGTCACCAACCTGCTGAAGAAGGGCCGCAAGCTCGCCGGCGAGTTCCAGACCCACGTGGACGAGATGGTGCGCGAGGCCGACATGGGCGAGGCGCGCGACCAGCTGCGCCAGCTGCGCTCGTTCAACGTGCGCGGCCAGATCATGAAGGCGCTGGACGAGGACGGCTCGCTCAAGCGCACCCTGGAAGAAAAGCCGCTGGCCGCTGCGGCGCCGCGCTACGTGTCGGCACCGCAGGTCGTGCCGGCCGGCACCGGCACCGGAGCCGCGGTGCCGCTCGCCGAGCGGGTCGTCCCGGAGCGTCCCGCCTCCATCGAGGACCGGAGCTGGCACAGCGGCGCAGTGGCACCGGCGGCGGCCGGGCTGGCAGATGGAGCGGACGGCGAGGCGATCGACGAGGCGGCCCTGGCGGCGGCCGACCCGGCGCCGCCGATCCTGCCGCCGCGCGTGGCCGGCCGCCTGCAGGCCGAGCGGGCGCGGGCGGCGCCGCCCGCCTTCGTGCCGCCGCGGCCGCGCCATGCCGACGCGGCGATCCGGCCCCACGCCGCACGGTCCGGCAGCCCGCGTCCGGGCGATCGTCCCGGCACCTGGCCGGCCTGACGGCGCCTACCGCGCCCCACCCCATTCCGGAGACGGTTTCTGCCCGACGATCCCATCAACGACCAGGCGATGCCGCTGCTCGAGCATCTGGTCGAGCTGCGTCGGCGGCTGCTGTGGTCGGCGGTCGCCTTCGCGCTCGGCTTCCTGCTCTGCTACCACTTCTCGCAGCGGATCTACCTGTTCCTGGCCGAGCCGCTGGCGCACATCATGCGCCAGAAGGGCGAGCCGCCGCACCTGATCTACACCGCGCTGTACGAGGCGTTCTTCACCTACATCAAGGTGGCGTTCTTCGGCGCCTCGTTCCTGTCGTTCCCCGTGGTGGCGATCCAGGCCTGGATGTTCATCGCCCCCGGCCTGTATCGCAGCGAGAAGCGCGCCTTCCTGCCGTTCCTGGTGGCGACGCCGGTGCTGTTCCTGGCGGGTGCGGCGCTCGCGTACTACTTCGTGTTCCCGTTCGCCTGGAAGTTCTTCCTGAGCTTCCAGACCAACACCGGTCCCGACCAGCTGCAGATCCAGCTGCAGGCCAAGGTGAGCGAGTATCTGGCGCTGGTCACCAAGCTGATCATGGCGTTCGGCATCTCCTTCGAGCTGCCGGTGGTGCTGACGCTGTGCGCACGGGTCGGGCTGGTGAGCTCGAAGGGGCTGAGGAAGGCGCGGCGCTACGCCTATGTCGGCGCCTTCGTGGTGGCGGCGATCCTGACGCCGCCGGACGTGATCACCCAGACCGGCCTCGCTGTGCCGCTGATCGGGCTGTACGAGGTGTCCATTCTCTGCGCCCGGCTGGTCGAGCCGAAGCCCGCGGCCGAGGAGGCCTGATGCACGACCTCCGGGCGCTGCGCGCCGACCCAGACGGCTTCGACGCGGCGCTGGCCCGGCGTGGGCTGCCCGCGGCAGCGTCGCTGCTGCTGAAGCAGGACGAAGACAGGCGGGCCTGCCTCACCCGGCTGCAGGAGCTGCAGGCGAGCCGGAACGCGCTGTCCCGGGAGATCGGCCAGGCGAAGCGGGCCGGTACCGACACGGCGGAGCTGGAAGCGGAGGCGATCCGCCTCCGGAACGGCATGGAGGCGCTGGAGCGGGACGCGGCCGGAACCGAGCAGGCGATCGGCCGGTGGCTGGCCGAGCTGCCGAACCGGCTCGATCCGGAGGTGCCGGACGGCGCGGACGAGGCCGACAACGTCGTGGTGCGGGAGTGGGGCACCCGGCGCAACCTCCCGTTCGCGCCGAAGCAGCACTACGAGCTCGGCGAGGCGCTGGGCATGATGGACTTCGCGGCTGCGTCGAAGCTGTCCGGCAGCCGCTTCGTGGTGCTGCGCGGGCCGCTCGCTCGGCTGGAACGAGCACTCGGACAGTTCATGCTCGACCTGCACGTGGCCGAGCACGGCTACCAGGAGCACGCGGTGCCGCTGCTGGTGAACGAGGCGGCGATGTACGGCACCGACAAGCTGCCCAAGTTCGCCGACCAGTCGTTCTGCACCACCGACGGGCGCTGGCTGATCCCGACCGCCGAGGTGCCGCTGACCAGCATGGTCGCCGGCGAGATCCTGCCGCAGTCGGCGCTGCCGATCCGGATGGCGGCGCTGTCCGCCTGCTTCCGCAGCGAGGCCGGGGCTGCGGGGCGCGACACGCGTGGGATGCTGCGGCAGCACCAGTTCATGAAGGTGGAGCTGGTGTCGGTGGTGGCGGCCGAGGACAGCGGGGCGGAGCACGAGCGCATGACGCGGGCGGCCGAGACCGTGCTGGAGCGGCTGGAGATCCCGTATCGCCGCGTCCTGCTCTGCGCCGGGGACACCGGGTTCGGCGCCGCCCGCACCCACGACCTGGAAGCCTGGCTGCCGGGGCAGGGCGCCTGGCGCGAGGTCAGCTCCTGCTCCAACACCCGCGACTTCCAGGCCCGCCGGATGAACGCGCGGATGCGGCGCGACCCGGCGGACGGGGGCAAGGGGAGCACCGAGTTCGTGCACACGCTGAACGGCTCCGGGGTGGCGGTCGGCCGGGCGCTGATTGCGGTGATGGAGAACCACCAGCGCGCGGATGGCGGCATCGACGTGCCGGCGGCGCTGCGGCCGTATCTCGGCGGGCTGGAGCGGATCGGGGCCTGACCGGTTGCCGGCGGCGGATCAGGGAGAAGGCGAGGTCGAGCGCCTGCTCGGCGTGGCCCATCTCTACCGGCTCCTGCTCGGCCGCGCCGCCGATCGCGGCGGGCTGCTGCACTACGCGGAGCGGCTGGGCGGCGGCGACACGCTGGAAGCGGTGGCGTGGTCGCTGCTGCACAGCGACGAAAGGGGGGCGGGTCGGGACGGCGTGACGCCGGACGCGGTCGCGCGCCACATCTGGCGGGCGGCCGACGGGGCGCCGCACCGGTTCCATGCCGCCTGGACCGAGGCGGCGGCGGACGCGCCGAGGCTGGCGGCCGGGCTAGTCCGAACCGCCGTGATGCGAAACGCACCGATCCTGGAGGCGCTGTTTCCAGACGGGGTCGATCCGGCCGACGACGAGGTGTCCCCCGGCTGGGCCTACCGGCTCTGGGCGTCGGAGACCGAGCGGGCGTTGTCGCGGGCGGCGCGGCGGCTGCTGCCCCTGCTGCGCGCGGTCGGACCGAGGATCGGCCTGCTGGTCGAGCTCGGGCCGGGCGACCGGCGGGACCAGCTTGACGCCACGCTCGACAGCCTGTCCGGCCAGGTCTACGGCCGCTGGCGGCTGCTGCTGCGCGGCGCGCTGCCGGACGGGTTCGCGCCGCCGACGGATCCCCGGGTCGCCGTGGCGTCCGATACGGAGGAGCGGCTGCCACAGGCGCGCTGGATCGGCCGGCTCCAGCCCGGCGACACGCTGTCCCCGTCGGCGCTGGCGCTGCTGGCATTCGCGGCCTGCCGCAGGCCGTGGGCCGGGGCGGTGTGCTGCGACGAGGACCGGCGCCGGGAGGACGGGTCGCGCTCGGACCCGGTGCTGCCGTCGGGTTCCAGCCCGTCGGAGCGGCGGGACGGTTCGGGCTTCGTGATCCGGCGCGGGACGCGGTGGCATCGCCGGGTCGAACCGGCAGCGGAGCCGCTGGTGCACCTGCCGGCGATTCTATGCCATCGGCTGGTCCGGTTCGGGCCGCCGGTGCCGGAGCCGCCCGCGTCGGCCTCGCCGTCGCCCCCGGTCTCGGTGGTGATCGCCACGCGCGACCGGCCCGTCCTGCTGGAGCGCTGCGTGCGGTCGCTGCGCGCGTGCACCGACTATCCCGCGTTCGAGGTCGTGCTGGTCGACAACGGCAGCGCCGATCCGGAAGCGCTGGCGCTGCTAAACCGGCTCGAACGGGACGGGTGCCGTGTGCTGCGTCGGCCGGGCCCGTTCAACTGGTCGGCGTTGAACAATGACGGGGTCGCCGCCGCGACCGGCGAGATCGTCGTGCTGATGAACAACGACGTGCAGTGCGTCGAGCCCGGCTGGCTGCGGGCGATGGTGCGGGCGGTCCTGCTGCCGGGAACGGGCGTGGCGGGGGCGCTGCTCCGTTATCCCGACGGGACGGTGCAGCATGCCGGCGTGGTGCTTTGGCCGGGCCCGTGGGCGAAGCACCTGCGGGTGGATGACCCGTACCTGTCGCCGGTCGAGGAGGTTCCGGCGGTGACGGGCGCCTGCATGGCGCTGCGCCGCGCGGTGTTCGAGCGGATCGGCGGCCTGGACCCGGCGCTGCCGGTGACCTGGAACGACCTCGACCTGTGCCTGCGGCTGCGCAAGGCGGGGCACCGCGTGCTTCTGGCGCGGGACGCGGTGCTGCTGCACGACGAGCTCGGCAGCCGCACGCCCGACACCGACCCGGCCAACCGGCGGCAACTGGAACAAACGCGGGTGCTGGTCGCGTCGCGTCATCGCACGGCGCTGCGACGGGAACGGTTCCTGCACCCGCTGCTGTTGCTCGAGAGTGGCGGGCTTCGCCTCGACCCGTCGGCGCCTCGCCGCGCCTGGACACTGCTGCGCGCCGGCGGCCGCGTGGTCCGGCGGCGACGGAATTGACGGTGGGGGCACCGCATGGTTCCTGCGCCCACGGGCAAGAGGAATGGGGATGGGACAGGCATCTGCGATCTGGATCGATGTCGACGACCTGTTCCACTATGTTCGCCACAACACCAGGCCGAGCGGCATCCAGCGCCTGACCTTCGAGCTCTACAGCGCGCTGGAGGAACGGGTGCCGGCGGCCGGGCGTCGGATCGGCTTCGTGCGGATCGGCCCGCAGGGCGACGCCTTTCGCCTGGTGTCCTGGGCGGAGGTTCGCGCGCTGTGCCACGGGCTGACCACCGCCCGGATCGAGCCCGAACGGGTGCTGGCGCCGGCCGGGCCGCGCCCGTCGCACCGGCTGCCGCGCCGGATCGCCGCCGCAATGGAGGCCAGGCTTCCGGGCCCGGCGCGCGAGCACTTCCACCGGTTCCGCATCCTGCAGAAGGCGGCGCTGCGGTCGCTGTCGGAGATCGGCCGGGCGCCGCGGACGGATGCCGACGGCTCCGGGATGCCGCCCGCGGTCGAGCGCCCGGAGGCGCGCCCAGAAGCGTACCCGGGGGCGCCCCAGCCCGGGAGCGACGGAATGGCGCTTCGCGGCGCCGCCCGTCCCGGCGACTGGCTTCTGTCGCTGGGCGCCCCGTGGCACCGCACCGATTACGGGCGGCTGCTGGAACGCGCCCGACGCGAGCAGGGCCTGCGCACCGCGGCGCTGTTCTACGACCTGATCCCGCTGCGCCGGCCGGAGTGGTGCCATCACACCCTGGTCGACAGCTTCGGTGCCTGGCTGGACGGAGTGCTGCCGTCGCTCGACGCGCTGTTCGCGATCTCGAACGCGACCGCGCGCGACCTGGAGGCGTTCCTGTCCGGACGTGGCGGCCCCGCCCCCGCGCACCGTTCACCGGGCCCGGTGCGCACGATCCCGGTCGGCACCGGCTTCCCGGCCTCGCTGCGGGCGGTGCGCGGGGCGGCCGAGGCGGTGCCGGACCACGCCCTGCCGGCGCCCGGGAGCTACGTGCTGTTCGTGTCCACGATCGAGGCGCGCAAGAACCACGCGCTGATGTTCCAGGTGTGGCGCCGCCTGGCGGAAACCGTGCCGCCGGACGAGCTGCCGACCCTGGTGTTCGCCGGTCGGGTCGGCTGGCTGGTGTCGGACCTCATGCTGCAGATCGCCAACACCAACTATTGCGACGGCAAGCTGCTGATCGTCGAGGACCCGTCGGACGCCGTGCTGGTCCGGCTCTATGCGGGCTGCCTGTTCACCGTGCTGCCCTCCTTGTTCGAGGGCTGGGGCCTGCCGGTGACCGAAAGCCTGGCGGCGGGCAAGCCCTGCATCACCGCCAACGGGAGCGCCCTGCCGGAAGCGGGGGGCGGCCTGACCCGCATGTTCGACCCACTCGACCTCCACGACGCCGTGCGGGTGATCGGCGGCGCGCTGGCCGACCGGGAGGGTCTCCTGCGCTGGGAGCGGGAGGTGCGCCGCTCGTTCGTGCCGGTGCCGTGGGCCCGGGCGGCGGACGCGCTGCTGGACGGGCTCGCGGCCGCGGAACGGGCGGGGCGGGATGCCGTGGCCCATGCGTGACGAGGCGGCAGCCGGCAGCGGGGACCGGCCGCGCATCTGGTTCGACGTCGAGGACCTGTTCCATTTCGCGCGAGCCAACGCCCGGCCGACCGGGATCCAGCGCGTCTGCTTCGAGATCTACCGCGCGGCGATGGCGGACCCGTCCATGGCGGCACGGGTCGGCTTCCTGCGCCACGCCACCGCCGAGCGCGGCTTCGTCGAGACCGACTGGGCGGTGCTGCAGGCGTTGTTCCGTCGCGTCACGGATCGTCCGGAGGAGCAGGGGCGGCCACGTTCGGACCCGGCGCAGCCCGATCCGGCCCCGCCGCCCGCCGCCCGCGCATCCGCGCGGGAGGGGCCGGGCGTCGCGGCCGTGGCGTCGCGACCGGATCGGCGTCTGCCGGTCCGTCTGCTGAAGCGCGCGCTCGGCATCCTGCCGGACCGGATCAGGCGGCCCGGCATCCTGTTCGCGGTGATGCAGGCGCAGGCGGCGGCGGCGCTGGCGGGAGCGGCGGGGGAGGCCGCCTTGGCCGGGATGCGCGCGGGTGGACGACGCGTGCTGCGGCTGCCCTCGGTGCGGACGATGCTGCCGCGGCCCGCGCCGGACGAGCTGGCGGAAGTGCTGCCGCGCCGGCTGGCCGACATCGCCCGTCGCGGCGACGTGCTGGCGGTGCTGGGCTCGCCCTGGTTCGAGCTCGACTACGCCGAGCTGGCGTCGCACGCGCGCGGCCGGTTGGGTCTGCGCCTGGCGGTGCTGCTGCACGACGTGATCCCGGTGCGGCGGCCGGAATGGGTCGATCGCGGCACCACGCGGGTCTACCGCGACTGGTACACCGCGGTGCTGCCGCTGGCGGACGTGGTGTTCGCGAACTCGCAGGCGACCGCCGACGACCTGTCCGCCTGGTGCGCGCGCGACAACGTGGCGCTGCGCCGTCCGGTGCGGCCGGTGCCGATCGGCACCGGGTTCGGGGCGGTGGCCGATCAGATGGGCGAGCCGGCCGGGCCGCTGCCGCCGGTGCTGGAGGCGACGCTCCGAGGGCGGCCCTACGTGCTGTTCGTGTCCACGGTGGAGGCGCGCAAGAACCACCTGCTGCTGTTCCGGGTATGGCGCCGGCTACTGGAGGAGATGAAACCGGAACGGGTGCCGGACCTGGTGTTCGCGGGCAAGGTCGGCTGGATGGTCGCCGACCTGATGAGCCAGATCGAGAACAGCCGGAACCTCGGCGGGCGGCTGCACGTGGTGGAAGGGCTGGACGACCGCGAGCTGCGGGCGGTCTATGCCGGCTGCTCGTTCACCGTGTTCCCCTCCTTCTACGAGGGCTGGGGGCTGCCGGTGAGCGAGAGCCTGGCGATGGGCAAGCCGTGCGTGTCGTCCAACGCCACCGCGCTGCCGGAGGCGGGCGGCCGACTAGCGCGCTATTTCGATCCGTTCGACGCGGGCGACGCCACGCGGGTGATCCGGCAGGCGATCGAGGACCGGTCGGGACTGGCGGCCTGGCAGGAGGAGGTGCGTCGGGAGTTCCGGCCGATCGCCTGGCACCGGACGGCATCGGAGATCCTGGACGCGCTGGACGGCCGGGGGTGAGCGGCGCGGCGTGCTCAAGGAGCGCGTTCAGGGAGCGCGCAGCCGGCCGGTGAGGTCCTCGACGAACTGCCAGGCGACCCGGCCGGACCGGGCGCCGCGCGTGGTCGACCACTCGATCGCCTCCGCGCGCAGTCGCTCGGGCGCGATGGCGAGGCCGCGGTCGGCGACGTAGGCCTCGACCATGGCGAGATAGGTCGCCTGGTCGATGCCGTGGAAGCCGATCCATAGGCCGAACCGGTCCGACAGCGAGATCTTCTCCTCGATCGCTTCCGCCGGGTTGATCGCGGTGGACTGCTCGTTCTCGATCATGTCGCGCGGCATCAGGTGGCGCCGGTTGCTGGTGGCATAGAACAGCACTTTGGCCGGACGGCCGCGCAGGCCGCCATCCAGCACCGACTTCAGCGCCTTGTAGTCGGCGTCCTCGCGCTCGAACGACAGGTCGTCACAGAACAGGAGGAACCGGCGCGGCTGCGGGCGCAGCAGGTCGAGCAGGACCGGCAGCGAGTGGAGGTCGTCGCGGGCGATCTCGACCAGCGCGAGCCGGGGCGCGGGTGCGGCGTCGCCGGGACGGGCGGGGGGCGGCCCCAGCGCCCCATGCACGGCCTTGACCAGGGACGACTTGCCGGTGCCGCGCGCGCCCCACAGCATGGCGTTGTTGGCGGGCTGGCCGGCGGCGAAGCGGGCGGTGTTGTCCAGCAGGAGCTGGCGCTGCCGGTCGATGCCGGCGAGCAGGCGCAGCGGCACCGCGGACACCTCGTGCACCGGGTCGAGCCGGCCGGCACCCGGCATCCAGACGAAGGCGTCCGCGGCCTCGGTGTCGGGGGGCGCCGGCTCGGGCGGCGACAAGCGCTCCAGGGCGTCGGCGATCCGCAGCAATGCGGGCAGCAGTGCTGGATCCATGGGACGGGAGGTTTCCTTGTGCGAACCGGCGGCGAAACCTATGGTCCCCGGCACGGGGCGGCAAGCGGCAGGCTCCAGGTGTGGATGCCAACGACCATGGATTTCCTGATCTCTTCCGCCCATGCCCAGGACGCGGCCCAGAACGCGGCGCAGAACGCCGGTCCGCTCGGCAGCCTCGGGTCGTTCGCCAGCATCCTGCCGATCGTGCTGGTGTTCGGGGTGTTCTACTTCCTGCTGATACGGCCGCAGCAGCAGCGGCAGAAGCAGCTCAAGGCGACCCTGGCGGCTCTGCGTCGCGGCGACCGGGTGGTGACCGCAGGCGGGATCATCGGCGTGGTGCAGAAGGTGAAGGACGGGGCGTCGGAGATCGAGGTGGAGATCGCTGCCGGGGTCCGGGTGCTGGTGCTGCGCGACACCATCAGCTCAGTGGTGAGCGAGGTGCCGACGGCTGCCAACGACTCCGTGCCGGAGAAGCGCGCCGCCAAGCCGTGATGTGTTCGGCCAGCAGCAAGGCCAGGGCTCTGCCCTGGACCCGTTGGGGCCGGAGGCCCCAAACCCCTTTACTTCAAGAATCGGGTTTGAAGGGCTTGCCCTTCATGGGGTCCAGGGGTAACGCCCCTGGCCTTCTTCGCCGTCCATCCCTAAGCGGCACGTGGTCGATCTGGTCGCGCAAGGGGCAAGATTGCTGCCGTTACGCCGGTGATGATAGCCTGACTCGCGGCAGCGAGCGCGACCGGAAGGATGGATAGGACCCGTGAAACGCCTGGTGGTCGATCTCGACGACACGCTGACCGTGTCGGATGCGTCCCGCTCCTATCCCGACAAGGAGCCGAACCTGCCGCTGGTGGCGCGTCTGCGCGAGTACAAGGCGGACGGCTACGAGATCATCATCCAGACCGCGCGGAACATGCGCACCTACGGCGGCTCGGTCGGCAAGATCAACGCCAACACGCTGCCGGTGATCATCGCCTGGCTGCAGCGCCACGACGTGCCCTACGACGAGATCTATGTCGGCAAGCCGTGGTGCGGGTTCGAGGGGTTCTACGTGGACGACCGGGCGGTGCGCCCGTCGGAGTTCGTGTCCATGTCTCGGGAGCAGATCGAGACCCTGATCCGGCCGGCGGCCTGAACCGGTGGCCGGGTATCGCTTGATCACGTCCGCAGCCTATCCTGGGCAGGAGCTGTCGGCCGAGTTCGGCGAGGTGCCGCCGGCGTTCCTGCCGGTGGGGGTGTCGCGGCTGTACGAGGCGCAGGTCGCCCGCCTCGGCACCGACCTGCCGATCTACCTGACGATCCCCGAGCGCTACATGCCGCAGGCCTACGACCTGCGTCGGCTGGAAGAGCTCAACGTGTCGCTGCTGCGGGTGCCCGAAGGGCTGCGGCTGGGCGAGTCCGTGGTGTACGCGATCAACTTCATCGACCTGCCGGCGGGCCCGGTGCAGGTGCTGCACGGCGACACCCTGATCGAGGACCTGCCGTCGGAGAACGGCGACCTGATCGCGGTGCACGCGGAGGGCGACGATTATTCCTGGGCCGCGGTGACGGTCGCGGACGGCTACGTGACGCGGTTCGAGAACGTGGGCGCCGGCAGCGGGCGGGATCGCGGCGGGCCGGTCGCCTGCGGCTACTTCTCGTTCAGCAGCAGCCGCGCCCTGGTGCGCGCGATCACCCGCGCGCGCGGCGACTTCGTCGACGGCCTGAACCTTTACACCATCGAGTGTCCGCTCCGCGCGGCTTCGGTCGGAACCTGGTACGATTTCGGCCACATACAGACCTATTTCCGCTCGCGCCGCTCCATCACCACCGCGCGCTCGTTCAACACGCTGCACATCGACGCGCTGTGCGTGCGCAAGTCGAGCGCGGACGGGGCGAAAATGCGGGCGGAGGCGAACTGGTTCGGCTCCATCCCGGCGCCGGTGCGGCCGTTCAGCGCCCGCCTGCTGGAGGAAGGGGAAGCGTCGGGGCTGGCGTTCTACAGCACCGAGTACCAGTATGCGCCGACCCTGTCCGAGCTGTTCGTGTTCTCCTCGGTCGGGCGCAACACCTGGAGCAACATCCTGCGCTCCTGCCACGACTTCCTGCGGGCCTGCACCGCCTGCAAGGGGGAGGGCTCGGGCGACGCCATCCTGACCGAGCTGGCGGTGGCCAAGACCGGGGCGCGGCTGCAGCGCTACGCCGAGGAGACCGGGTTCGACGTCGACCATCCGACGCGGCTGGACGGGCGGGCGCTTCCCTCGCTGCGACGGATCGCCGAGGAGGTGGTGCAACTGATCGACCTGCGGTCCGGCCGATCGGACAACGTGATGCACGGCGACTTCTGCTTCAGCAACATCCTGTACAACTCGCGCGCGGCGCGTATCAGCGTGATCGATCCGCGCGGCTACACCGAAGCCGGCCAGCGCTCGATCTTCGGCGACACGCGCTACGACCTGGCCAAGCTGTCGCACTCGATCCACGGCCACTACGACCACATCGTCGCCGGCCGCTACGCGCTGGACCGGCCGGATCCGTACTCGTTCTCGATCCGGTTCGAGACCAGCGCGCATCACGGCTGGCTGCAGGACGCGCTGTCGGAGTTCGAGGTGGACGGTCTGCAGGCCGGCGGCCGCGACGTGCGGGCGATCACGGTGGGGTTGTTCCTGTCGATGCTGCCGTTGCACGCCGACCGTCCGGACCGTCAGGACGCGTTCATCGCCAACGCGCTGCGGCTGTATTCCAGGCTCTGAGGTTCCCGATGATCGTGATCCCGATGGCGGGGCTGTCGCGCCGCTTCACCCTGGCCGGCTACGCCGTGCCGAAATACATGCTGCCGGTGGGGGACACCACCGTGTTCGCGCACGCGGTGGGCAGCTTCTCCGGCTTGTTCGCGGACACGCCGTTCCTGTTCATCGCGCGACACGTCGCGGGCACGGAAGTGTTCCTGCAACGCGAATGCGCGCGGCTCGGCATCGCCGACGCCCGGGTCGCCATGCTGGAGCAGGAAACCGCGGGCCAGGCCGAGACGGTGGAGCTGGGCCTGGCGCAGGCGGGGACCCGCGACGACGAGCCGGTGACGATCTTCAACATCGACACCTTCCGCGCCCGCTACGCGTTTCCGGAGGCGGCCTGGTTCGCGTCCTCCGACGGCTACCTGGAGGTGTTCTGCGGCACCGGCGCCAACTGGTCCTATGTCGGACCGGCAGGCGATGCCGAGGCCGGCGGAGAGCCTCTGGTGGCGCGCACCACGGAGAAGCAGCCGATCTCCGACCTGTGCTGCGACGGGCTGTACCACTTCGCCCGTGCCGGCGACTTCCGCTCGGCACTGGCGCAGGAGCGGGACGCCCCGAGCCTGCCGGAGCTGTACGTGGCGCCGCTCTACAACCACCTGATCCGGGCCGGGCGGCGCATCCACTACGACGTGGTGCCGGAACAGGTGATCACCTTCTGCGGCGTGCCGGCGGAGTACGAGGCGGTGCTGCGGTCGTTGTGATGCATCGCAGCATCTTATCTACCGCAGTATGTGGTAGAATCAGTGGAGAGATGTTGGCCTCAGAGACAATGTATGATGCACTGTCAGGAGATCCGACATTGCTCGGCGAGCTTAGTTTAGATGTATACGGTCAGGAGGCTGCCCCGCTACAGTACTCAGGAGGTATACTGATTGCGCTGTAGCTAATGTGGCAGCCTCAATTAGCAGATCATGTCTCGCAATTAGAGCAAGTTTGCATCAGGTTGAACCAACGTATCCAGCGGCAGTGAGGTAGTTCCCGCATTCGTCCGGTTTGAACTCGTCGAGCAAGCTGCCGATCCTTTTCCAGCTCGCGTCTACCGTTCTTTCGGCAGCTTTTCTCAGCAGCGTCTTGAGCTTGGAGAACACTTGCTCGATCGGGTTTAGGTCGGGACTGTAAGCGGGCAGGAAGAAGAGCTTGGCGCCGGCGGCTCTGAGTGTCGCACGAACGGCGGCGTTCTTGTGCGAACTAAGATTGTCCATCACCACGATGTCGCCCGGCTTGAGCGTCGGCACCAAAGCTTGCTCGACCCAGGCCAGGAAGCTGGCCGCATTGATCGGCTGATCGAACACGCAAGGCGCATCAATCCGATCTGACCGAAGCGCTGCAACAAACGTCAGGGTTTTCCAATGTCCGTATGGCACCTTGGCGTGCAACCTGGTGCCCCGCAAAGATCGTCCGTGCAAGCGGGTCATGTTGGTCTTTGCCCATGTCTCATCGATAAAGACCAAGCGATTGCGTGGCAGAGCCGCCTGCAGCCTGCGCCAAAATTCACGCCGGCGAACGATGGACGGCCGCTCCTGCTCGCTGGGTAGAATGCTTTTTTTTAAAGGTCAGGTTCTCGGCGCGGCAAAACCGCCAAACCGCCCAACGGCTGACTTGCAGGCCACGAGCGGCCAGTTCGGCCACGAGAGCGTCGAGAGTAAGGTCGGGCGCTACCTTGATCCGGTCCCGCAGCCATTCCTTGTGCTCTGCCAGCACGTCGCGTCGGGCGCCACCCATCGCCTTGGCTGCTGCACTGCCACATTGGCGCATCCGCTGACCACACCGGACCGCCGTTGCGGCGCTCACCCCGAATAGTTCGGCTGCCTCACGCACCGTATAGCCATCGCGGACAGCCGAACCAATGCGGGCACGAAGGTCGTCCGAATAGGGCTTGGCCATTGCTGCTGGCCTCCTGCCCAGCAGCAGCTTGAATCACAAAAGCCGCCGCGCCGGAATCCCCCCAGGCTGATTCAATCAGGAGCAAACGTGCTCTAATCTTGGCTCAGTTCGCGTTAGGCATGCACGGCTGATCCGACTGGCAGGATCCCGGCGGTGGCGGCGAGGATCGAGCGTGCGGTGGTGCGGCGCGGCAGGATGGCGAGGTGGAGCCATCGGAGGTAGTTGTCGAGATAGCGCGTCGCGACGCCGCGATGGCGGCGCAGGAACCCCTTGAGCCGTTGGTGGCGGCTGTTGACGGTCTGGATGTGCAGCTCTCCGCGCCTGTGCTCCCCGGCGGACTGGTCGAGCCTCACGTGGCTGACCCCCAGCTCGGCGGCGCAGCGCGCGTAGCCCGTGCACCCGTCCGTGACCAGTAGGGCATCGCGGTCGAGAACGGGTTCGAGCACCGCCCTGATGACGGCGGTGGACACCGCCGCCAGGACCGAGCTGACCGTGGTTCCCGACCGGTCGACCGCCACCAACACCGGCGTCTGCTCGTCCGACCGCCCCCGCTTGGCGGCCTTGCCGCCACGCTTGCGGGGCTTGCGGTCGAGCTTGCGCTCGCCCTTGCGGCTGGCCAGCACGAACGTTTCGTCGGCCTCAACGACGCCCCGCAGCCTGACGGCGCCCGACGTGACCGCCCGCAGGAACCGGTGGCGCCAGCGGAACGCGGTGATGCTGGACACGCCGCACCGCTCCGATGTCTGGACCACCGTCTCGTCGGCGCCCAACGACGCCGCGAACGCCGTCCAGTCTTGCTTGAGACGCAGCCGGGCCAGGGGGTCCCGATCAGGACGTTGAACGTTTTGCCGCATGTCTTGCAGAAGTATCGCTGCAACCCGTCGGAACGATCGCGGATCACGGCACCGCTCGCCGAGCAGTGCGGGCAGGATCGCTCAGGCCCGACCCGCTCCTCCAGGACAGCCAGGACCGCCTCCCGCGACGGTGCCTGCGCCAGAAGACGCTGCGTTTCGGCCCACTGTTCGGCCGACAGACTGTCGATCACCGACGTCTAGACCAGGTAGTCGTGGCGGTCCATGAGCATCCCCCTAGCTCGTAAGGCACCCCTCATGCCACCCTATGCAAGCCTAACGCGAATTGAGCTTTAATCTTTAGAGTGAACGAAGCGACGATGCCGTGGACCCAAGTTCTGTAGTTGACGGAACAGCTGTGATAGCTGACGCAAAAGATCGATCGCTTGTTCTACCTTGTAACCAAAGCTCAATATGAAGAAGATCAGCGAGCTTGGCGTGTTGGCCGTAGTTCTTCCCGCCGATCTGGATAATAACCTCTCGGCCGGTGGCAGGATGCTTGAGACAGACGAAGGGGGGGTTGACCAGCCCCCGTTAAGTGATCCAGGCGAAATCTTAGTTCATCGTGATGGCGGGCGCCGCGGCTGATCCCGCTGGACCTGGCGGAGGCACGAGTGCTGGCACCTTCGGCAGGATGATCTCGGGTGCTGGTGGCCGGTAGCCCAGCGCGCTGTGCGGACGCACCGTGTTGTAGTGCACACGCCATTGCTCGATCAGGACCTTGGCCTCGGCGAGCGTGTTGAACGCCTCGCACGCCAGCAGCTCGTCACGGAACTTGCCGTTGAAGCTTTCCACATACCCGTTCTCCCATGGGCTGCCGGGCTCGATATACGTAGGCTTGGCACCGAGCGTGGTGATCCAGTCCTTGACCGCCGCGGCCACGAACTCCGGCCCGTTGTCCGAGCGGATGTACGCCGGGATACCGCGGCCGATGAACAGGTCGCTCAGAACGTCGATCACCTCCGTCGAGCCAAGCCTGCGCTCGACCCGGATCGCCAGGCACTCGCGGCTGAACTCGTCCACCACGTTCAACATACGGAACTTGCGCCCTTCGCGGGTGCGATCCTCGACGAAATCATAAGCCCACACATGGTTCGGCCGGTCCGGCTGCAGCCGCAGGCACGACCCGTCATTCAGCCACAGCCGTCCACGCTTTGGCTGCCGCGCAGGCACCTTCAGGCCCTCGGAGCGCCAGATCCGCTCGACCCGCTTGTGATTGCAGGCCCAGCCCTCGGCGTGCAGCAAGGCCGTGATCCGCCGATAGCCGTAGCGTCCATACTGCGTCGCCAGGGCGACGATCGCCTGCGTCAGCGCCGCTTCGTCGTCGGGTCTGCAGGGTGCCTTGCGCTGCGTGGAGCGGTGCTGCCCCAGCACCCTGCAGGCAAGACGCTGCGAGACGCCCAGCGCTGTCGTGACGTGATCCACGGCAGCGCGACGACGCGCGGCGCCTAGAAGTTTCCCGATGCGGCTTCCTTGAGGATCAGCTTCTCCAGCGTCAGGTCCGACACCGCGCGGCGCAAGCGGCCGTTCTCCTGCTCGAGCTGCTTGAGCCGCCGCACCTGGTCCAGCTTCAGCCCGCCATACTCGGCTCGCCAGCGGTAGTACGTCGGCTCCGTCACGCCGATCGCCCTGATCGCTTCCGCCACCGGCTTGCCCTGGCCCACCAGGACCTCGACCTGCCGGAGCTTGCCGACGATCTCCTCCGGCTTGTGATGCTTGCTCGCCATCCCACCCTCCGTTCGCCTGCCGGTCCTACATCACCGGCGGCTCACTTCTAGGGGGGCAGGTCAAAGCGCGCCGAACCGCAGCAGCCGTTCCGGAAACGTGTCGCGGTTAGAAGACAGACCCATTCCATCTTAAAAAGAACCCTGGACGTTGACTTGCCACCAGGGATCCCACTCGGATCTGGGTCGAGGTCGAATAATAGATCGGCATCATTGTAGCGCCGCGCGGCCTCCACGGGATTGCAGGTGCTCGACTAAGAGATTGGGACAAAGCCCATCTGAGGTGTTGCTGGGACATGGCGCTACTTGTTCCTGACGACCTTTGGTTGGCGATCGAGCCGTTGCTGCCGCCGGTGCGACCGAAGCCGAAAGGCGGACGGCCCCGGGCCTCGGATCGTGCGGCCCTGGCTGGTATCCTGTTCGTGCTGCGCACGGGCATTCAGTGGCACGAGGTGCCTGCCGAGCTGGGCTGCTGCGGCAAGACGTGCTGGCGTCGCCTGGGCGAGTGGCACGCGGCCGGGGTGTGGGCGAACCTGCACCGGGTGCTGCTGGAGCAGATGCACGGCGCAGGTGCGCTGGACTGGAGCCGCGCGGCGTTGGACAGTGCCAGCCTGCCTGCCAAAAAGGGGGGGCGGAGGTCGGGCCCAACCCGACGGACCGCGGCAGGCCCGGCACGAAGCGCCATCTGGTCACCGATGCCCGCGGCACGCCACTTGGCCTGACGCTGGGCGGTGCCAACCGCAACGACAGCATGATGTTGGCAGCGACCCTGGACGCCGTGCCCGGCGTGCGGGCCAGGCGCCGTGGGCGGCCGCGCAAGCGACCAACGAAGCTGCACGCTGACAAGGGTTACGACCACCGCCGCTGCCGCCAGGAGTGCCGGGCCCGTGGGATCCGACCCCGCATCGCCCGCCGTGCGGTGGAGAGCAGCGCCCATCTCGGGCGGCACCGGTGGGTGGTCGAGCGCACGTTCGCCTGGCTGGCCCGGTTCCGGCGCCTTACCACGCGCTACGAACGCCGCGCCGATCTTCACCTCGCCTTCACAACCCTCGCATGCGCCGTCATCTGTCTGCGCCAGATCAAACGGTTTTGTCCTTAACTCTAGGCCGACACCCAGCTTCTCAATGTCGACTTGTTCAATACGTCATTGTGTAATAAATGAGAAAAACAGCTAAATATATATACGGCGAAGATTTGGTCTGACCCAAGTGTTCTCATAGCTTTAATTCTCCCTCAAGAGAGAATTTTTCTTAGAAACAACCTTTAAGCGTATGCTATATATGTCATCTGTTGTTTCCAGATCCACCTGTCTGATCGTTGCTAAGTGCCCGTTTGAGAATGCCCGGAGGCGGCGAAAAGGGCTCCTTGTCTGGTGTCCGAACCGATGTTGCTGGTGACGAAGTTCAGGATTCATGCGGGTCTCTACCGCCCGCCTACGAGATGTGAAGCCAAGCAGGACCGCCCCCAACGGCATTTTCAAACGGGCTCTAAGTAAGACCCGCCTAACGGTCTGACCTTTTGCGATACCTCTGGAACGTTCCCCCCGACAAGGAACAACCATGCGCCGAGTTCCCCTCGCAGTCACCATCTTGCTCTTCTCATATGTAGTATATGCGCAAAGTACTCCGAGTTTGGGCGCAACAAATCCTGAAACCTTCGACACTGCACAAACGGGCAACTACACGATCCTGACCTCCGACTGCAGTGTTAACCGAATGATTCCAGTATCATCCAGTTCGGCAGTGACAGTTACGATTCCTACTGGCCTTGCAGCAGGCTGCACCTTCGACGTCGAACAGGATGGCACGGGACTTGTCATGATCGCACCGGGCAGCGGCATGACGATGCCTGGCGCCACATCTGGCCGTCTGATCCCGGGCCAAGGACAGGTAATGCACGTCATCGTCTACAACACTGAAGTGGTAGTGAATTGATGCGTACGCTCCTTGTATTGTCGACAGCCCTTGTGCTGCCGATCCTTGTTGTCAAACATTCTCACGCATCCTCTTGCATCCCGCTGCCGTCGGGAGCAACCGCGACCGGCTGTGACGCTTCTCAAGCTATAACGGTCGCAACTTTTATTGGGTCGGCGGCTCTCACATCCAAGCAGCTCGCTAGCCAAGTGCTGTCGATTGCAACGCTTGGTGGCCTACCAAACGATCCAGTAAGTGACACCGCAGCGTTCACTCAGGCGCTTGTCGACGCCAAGGCTAATCCTGGAACAATGATCTGGTTCGGTCCTGGCAAGTGGTCGCTAACAACCTCCTCTGGATCTGGCTTTCAAGTTCCTAGCAACACGATCATAGCAGGTGCCGGTCGCGACGCTACTTCCATCATTTGGAACGACGCGGGAGCATCGGCCTCAACAGCGGTCAACAACAATCTCTTTTCAGCTGATCTCAGCGTAGGCAATGCCGCGCAGAATATCACGTTCCAGAACTTCAATGTAACTGGCTCATGGAGCGCGAATGGTACGGTGCAGTCTGGGAGCGGTGGATATCCATTTCTTCCCTACAACGTGACCAACCTGACGTTTGATCACGTTGGCAGCTACTATGCACGCCTGATGGCGTTTGCACCACGTCAGTCTTCGAACGTCATCTTCACTAGCGACCTCGTGAACATTGCGGGACGTGATGGCATCAACACTTCAAGTTGTTCTAATGTAACTATCGCCGGCAACGTCATTCTCCACACCGACGATGACGGTATTGCAACACACAGCGCAACTAGCGATCCCTTAGGCGGTGCGCGGCGTGATGTGACAGTGGTTGGCAACTATTTGCTTGATACCGAAGGCATCCATGCCCTCAGCGCGCGCACAGCTCTGATTTCTGGCAATACGATCTCGTGGCCGCGTTACCACGGCATCGACATCAACTCCGTCTACGCGACTAATCAGAGCGGCATTGAAGAAGGAGAAGCGGCAGGACTTTCCATCATTATTACCAACAACAATATCACTGACGTCATCAACCGCTACTACCTAGATAACCTGGTTTCTGGTGCCGACTATATCCAGATTGACGGTGAAAGCGCCCGGCCCGGCCCCTATGGCGCTATTCCTGGCACCCCTGCGCCTCCCGGAACAACCTCGGAAGCAGTTGGCACGATCCACTCACCATATCCTGAGGAGAATGCGAACAGCCCATCCACGTCAGTGGCGACTAACGGCATGGAAGGTGTGCTGATCGAGGGAAACAATCTCATCCGCACTCTGCCGCCCACAGATGGCTCCGTCACCAACAGCACCGGTACTAATTACACTACATGGAGCCAACTGGACCTCGGAAACATCTACACCCGTAGTTCCAACCCCAGTGGCGTCAACCCGTCACTGCCGGACGCTGCATTCCGCGGTGATGGCATTCAGATGTTCGGCGGCGTGGAGGCCGACGTGAGAATCCTAAACAACAATATTGTCGGCCTCTATAATGGTTTGGAACTAGGCAGCAATGGCACGAATTATGGGACGATTAACTTCCGCGGCAACGTGATCCGCGACATGACAAACGCTGGTATCCTCATTGATGCCAATCCAAGTACGATGAAGGGTATCCTGGAAGCCGACGACAATGACTTCGATCTTGATCCCTATCATACTGGCAGTGGCCGTGCGTTGAGCGGCAGCTGGTCGTCCTCTACAAGCGGCCCGATTGGAATTAAGACAGCACAGACCGCAGCGACGGACTTATCCATCGTCGTTAGGCGGAACTCGTTCCGCAATGTGTTGCAGGACACGAACTATGCCCCGGGCGCCTTACCCGGAGGTACGGGCTATCTTGGTCCGTCATTGTTCCTCAATAACGTCGATTATTGGCAACCAAGCGTGCTGGACATATATTCGGCATCGAACAAAGGCATTGGCTTTGGCCACACGGTCGGCTTCAGTCATGTTATCTTGGACAGTGACCCGACCTCGGCTACCTATGATACAATCCTGTTCTCGCCACCTGAGGGCGGTGCGGCGGTACCGACCACTGGAACCTGGGTAGCAGGTACTCAAGTTCGAAATACGATGCCATCGAGCGCCAACCCAGCAGCTTTCTTTGTGCGGCAGACGACTGGCAGCAGCAACGTCTTTGGCACTGACTGGATCGCTGTCTATGGTAGCGATGCGTTGGAGAGCCGAAACTACTCAACCGGAACTGTGACGATCGGCGGCATCTTGGCGACGACCGGAAACCTTTCTATTGGGGTCAACAAGTCGGCCGTATTCACCGATAGCACGACTAATGCAGTGAGCTATATCTATCAGAATTCAGCTGGCCAAATGAGCTCAGTCCAGTATTCCTCCCAGGCAAATGGGAACGCACAGATCACGTCCGGATGGCTCTTCCAAGAGGTCACGGAGCAGTCACGTCCAGTGGACACTCTCGCAGTCTCACATACCTTTGGTTTATCCGACTGCGGCACCTATATTCGTGACACGGATGCTACAGCACACACCGATACTCTTCCAACTGGACTGCCAGTCGGTTGCACAATTGACGTCGTGCAGGCTGGCGTCGGCCTCATTACATTTGCTGGCGGCTCAGGCGAGACGTTGGAGCAGACCGGCAGCGGTACGCTGACCCATGCTATGACCGGCAAGTTCGCTAAAGCGCAAGTAGTCGTAGACAGCGCCAGCACGTTCCTCCTGTCAGGGCAGGTGCAATAAGTTGACCCGGGGCGTCCCCCTCGTGATACCTACGCGGTGGCCGCCCCCGGTCTCCCTACAAAGCGCTCGCTTATCCCGGCACAGAGCGAGCAGCGCGAAGCGGGTTGCCGCGGCTCAGTCCGCTCTTGATGCCGAACCCGTCTTGAGGCTGCACCCGGCGTTGCATGGTGACGACCCGGGCGGGACCGGTGTGTTCCCGTCGGTTCCCGTGGCTTACCAGTGATTCGACAAGGGTGACATCGGACCCCGCTCCATGCCTGGGTCGGGGCCTTGGCCAGTCAGCGGACCACCATCGCCGAGCTGGACCGCGATCGCTGGCCGAACGGCCGGTGCCGACCGGATCGACGCGTCCCGCTGGCGCTCCCATGAGGGAGCCTCACGGCGCCGGGTCGTCGTCGGGCGCGCTGGCCGGGCGGGGCACTCGGGTCGAGGACAGCAGCCGGAAGCCCGCCACCACCATCAGCACGCCGACCAGGATCGGCAACCGGGCGGCGAGCCATTGTCCGGTCCAGGCCGGAACGTTGGAGGAGTTGACGTTGAACGCCAGCACCCAGACGCTGATTGAGGCGATGACGAAGCCTACGATCATCAGGCCGATGATCAGGCTGATTCGCTTGTTCAGCATGCGGGCGGTTCGTCCGGGCAGCGCGCGGCGGCGGTGTCCGCCGCGAGGCGGGAATGGCGGTAGCCGTAGAGCAGGTAGCACAGCGCGCCGATCACCGCGTAGCCGAGCAGGAGCGATGCCGGGACCGGATCGTGGTTCAGCAGAGCGCGCACGATGTCGATCAGCAGCGGCACCGCCATCACCAGGGCGAACGCGATCCCCAGCATCGGCACGATGCCGAGCCAGACGCCGCGTATGCGCAACGCGCCGAACGGCACCGGGAAGGGCGGCTTCAAGCCGGGGTTGGCGTTGCGCTGCCAGATCACGGTGAAGCAGACGATGCCGAACGCGGTGGTGGTGCCCAGGCTGACCAGGTCGCTGATGATGTCGATCGGCAGCAGCGCGGTGGCGGCGGCGACACCGAGGCCGAGCAGGATGGTACCGAGCCAGGGGGTGCGGAACCGCGGATGCAGCACGGAGAACACACGCGGCAGCAGCCCGTCCCGAGCCATGGTGAAGAAGATCCGGCTTTGCCCGTATTGCAGCACCAGCATCACCGAGCACAGCCCGGTCACGGCGCCGACCTTCACGAACAGCGCCAGCCACGGCTGGTGCATGGCATCCACCGCGATCGCCAGCGGGTCGGCCACGCCAAGCTGCTTGTAGGGCACCACGCCGGTCATCACCGCGGCCACGCAGACATAGATCACGGTGCAGATGCCGAGCGAGGTGATGATGCCGATCGGCACGTCGCGCTTCGGGTTCTTGGCCTCCGCACTCGCGGTCGAGACCGCCTCGAAGCCGACATAGGCGAAGAAGATCACCGAGGCGGCGCGGAAGATGCCCGGCACGCCGTAGCGGAAGCCGCCCTCGTTGGGAGGGATGAACGGGATCCAGTTGGCGGGATGGATGGCGGAAATGCCCAGGGCCACGAACACCAGCAGCACCGACACCTTCAGCACCACGATGATGCTGTTGACGGTGGCCGACTCCGAAACGCCGATCACCAGCAGCACGGTCACGATCACCGAGGCGAACGCGCCCACCAGGTTCATGCCGTGGCCGACGTCGAGCAGGGTGGTGCCGTGCGGGCCGGGCAGGGTCTGCACGAACGGGGTCGAGTACCAGGCCGGGATGTTCACGCCCCAGTCGTGCAGCAGGCTGGTGGCGTAGCCGGAGAACCCGGACGCGACGCCGGCGCAACTGATGCCGTATTCCAGCAGCAGCAGCCAGCCCACCACCCAGGCGGCGACCTCGCCCATGGAGGTGTAGGCATAGGTGTAGGCCGAGCCGCTGACCGGCATGGTTGAGGCGAGCTCGCCATAGGATAGGGCGGTGAACACGCAGGCGAGGCAGGCGACCAGGAACGACACCAGGATGGCGGGCCCGGCGTAGTTCGCCGCCGCGGCGCCGGTCATGACGTAGATGCCGGCGCCGATGGTGGAGCCGATGCCGAGCATGGTCAGGTTGAGCGCGCCGAGGCTGCGCTTCAACCCGTGCGAGTCGGTTTCGGCCTCAATCTGCGCCAGGGTCTTGCGCAGGCCCATCCGCCCGACCCGCCGGGTGAGGGCTGGCGCGCCGGTCGTGGTGCTCATGCCGCCTGGCCTCCGTCGCAGCGCGGAAGGGCGGCGGGCAGGCCGGGCCGTTGCATGGTTGCCATGCAGTCATCGTATGGAGGAGCGGGGCGGACGGTTCAAGGGCCCGTCGCGGCGGCCAGGCGTTCAGCAGGAACACAAACAAGGGTTAGATGTCGGTCATGAAAGCGTCGCTCGCCGTCGTCACCATGGTCTACAACGAGGCGGTGCTCCTGCCGGTGTGGCTGCGGCACTACGCCGCCGAGGTCGGTGCCGCCAACTGCTTCGTGCTGGACCACGGCAGCGACGACGGCAGCACAGCGGCGTCGGCCCTGCGGGGGGCGAGTGCCATGCGCATCCCGCGCTCGCCGCAGGACGACGGCCACCGCTGCGGGTACGTGGCCGACATCTGCGCCGGGCTGCTGAACTGGTACGAGGCGGTGATCTACGCCGACGTCGACGAGCTGCTGGTGGCCGATCCGGACGCGTTCCCCTCGCTGGTCGCGCTGGCGTCGACGCTGGACCGCGACGCGGTGGTGACGGCGACGGGCTTCGACGTGATCCACGTGCCGGAGGAGGAGCCGGCGCTGGACTGGGACCGGCCGGTCACGCTGCAGCGCGGCTGGCTCCGCGCCAGCAGCGCCATGTGCAAGCCGGTGCTGATCCGCCGCCGGGTGGCCTGGGCGCCGGGCTTCCATTGCATCGACGACGCGCCGCGGTTCGGGCCGCTGTTCCTGTTCCACCTGCGCTACGCCGACCTGTCCTCCGGCCTGCTGCGGCTCGATCGCACCAGGCGCCAGCCCTGGGTGACCCCGGAGGCGGGATCGCACCAGCGCATGACCGACGGGGACTGGGAGGCCATGCTGCGCGGGATGGCCGGGCTGCCGAAGCGGGACGGCGCGACGCTGCTGCCGGACGACCCGATGCTGGCGGCGTGGCAGGACCAGGTGATGCGAAGCGCGGTCGGGCGCGAGCACGCGCTGTACCGGATCGACCTGCACCTCAGCGGCGACTCGCTGTGGCGCATCCCCGACCGGCTGCGACACCGCTTCTGACGTGATGATGCTCGGTTGAACGAGCGGAGCGTGCCCGGCGTCGACGCGGCGCGGCCGGAACCGGCGGCCAGCGCGCCTCGTTGCAGAGACGCCTTGAGCGAAGGGAAGCTGTCATGGCGCGCGCGAACCGGATCCTCGCCGTCCTGCTCGGCTGTGCCGCCGCGTCGGGTGCCGTCCTGCCGTGCCTGGCGCAGACCGCGGCAGGCGGGGGTGCCACGACGGCTCGCCCGGGAAGCCAGCGCATGCGCGCCGTGGTGGTCCCGAACCGCGGGATCGATCCCGGCATGAGGATCAAGCCGCCGCCGATGCCGCCGCAGAGCACCCCGGTGATCCGTCCGCCGGCGACCACGCCGGACGGGTCCGCCGTGGTCGTGCCCAAGTAGAGGACCCTCAGCCCTTCGGCTTGCGCGCCTTCGCCTCGGCCGGTGCCGGCTTCGCAGCCGCGCCGGGGTTGGTGGCGGGGGTAGCGGAAGCGGGCTTCGCGGCCGGTGCCGGCTTGGCGCTCGCGGGCGGCTTGTCGCGGCCGGCGGCTCCGGTGGCCGGACCGTCCTCCGCCGCCTTGGCTCGCGCGGCGCGCTTGGGCTTCGGCGTCGGCTGGCTTTCGCCCTGGTCCGCGAAGCGGTCCGGGAACTCGCCCAGGTTGTCCTGGATGAAGGCTTCCTCGACCGGCTCGGTCGCCGACGGGTCGGCGCCGGGCAGCGAGGCGGGGTTCGGCAACTGCCCCGGCATGCCGGACTCTTCCATCCTCACCAGCTCGCTGGCCCGTTCCCAATATTCCTCGTGGCGGCCATGCGGGCCGCCATCGGCTTCCCACAGGTGATAGGCGCGCTCCTTGATGCGCGCGTCCCGTGCGGGGTCGTCTTCGAGCGGGTTGTCGGACATCGATCTTCCTCCGGTCATGGCGGCGCGGCCGGTCCTCCCGCCGGGGGGTGTTCGCCCGCGCCACGAATCGCCATCTCAGCTTCGCCATTCCAGGCCGAGCGGTCCAGACCGTTCGGCCGCTCCAAGCCATGAAAGGCGCCACCATGCCCGATCATCCCACCGCCGCCTCGGCCACCGCCCTTCCGACGGAAGGCGGAACCGCGACCGCCGTGCTCGGCGGCGGCTGCTTCTGGTGCCTGGAGGCGGTGTTCAAGGACCTGGATGGGGTGTCCGGGGTGCTGTCCGGCTATGCCGGCGGCCACACCGCCCAGCCCTCCTACGAACAGGTCTGCAGCGGCCGCACCGGCCATGCCGAGGTGGTGCGCGTCAGCTACGACCCGTCGGTGCTGTCCTATGCCGACCTGTTGCGCGTGTTCTTCACCATACACGACCCGACCACGCCGAACCGGCAGGGCGCGGATGTCGGCAGCCAGTACCGGTCGGTGATCTTCACCGGCTCGGAGGCCGAGCGCGAGACGGCGCAAACGGTGATGCGGGAGATCGCCGCGTCCGGGATCTGGGACGGACCGCTCGTGACCGAGGTCGTGCCGCTGCCGACCTTCTACCCGGCCGAGGCCGAGCACCACGACTACTTCGCGCTGCATCCGGGTGCCGGCTATTGCCGGGTGGTGATCGCGCCCAAGGTGTCGAAGTTCCGCAAGGCCTTTGCCGACCGGCTGCGCCGGTCGGACGCGGACCGTCGCGCCGGCTGAGCGTCCGCCCCGGAGCTGTCTGATTAGGACAAGGCCAGGGCTCTGCCCTGGACCCGCTGGAGCCGGAGGCCCCGGACCCGTTAACTTCAAGAAGCGGGTTTGAAGGGCTTCGCCCTTCATGGGGTCCAGGGGCAACGCCCCCGACCTTCCCCGCTCAATCGTCGTCCTCGTCGAGGAAGAACTGGTCGGCCTCCTCGTCGAAGTCGAACAGCTCGGCGTAGCGGGCCCAGCCGATCACCGTCTGCAGGGTGCGACGCGCGTAGTCCGGCGACATGTGGTCCTCCAGCTCGTCGCGGAAGCGCTCGGCACGGGCGCGGTGGTTCCAGCGCTCGTCGAGCACCTGGCGGATCGCCGGCACCACCGCCAGGTTCTTCATCAGGCTGGCGCTCAGGATCCGCTTGCGCTCGTCCAGCTCGCCCTGGACGAAGCGCAGGCCCTCGGCGGTGAGGCGGATGTCGCCTTCCTCCAGCTCCGCGAACTTCAGCATCTGCAGGCTCTCGCCCAGCGGCAGCAGGTCGTCCAGCTCGAGCTGCAGGGAGCCCGCCAGCAGCGGCAGGTCGGCGCGGCCGCGATACGGCTGCTCGGCCAGCGTTTCCATCAGGCCCGCCATCAGGTTCATCGGCAGCTCGGGCAGGGCCTGGTTGAAGCCGGCGCCCGGCTTGGCGGCGGCGGCCTCGTCGATCGGCGGCGTCTCGCGCCGCGTCATCAGCCCGTAAATGCGGTCGACGAACAGGCGGAAGGCGGGATCGTGCCGGTTGCGCGGGTGCGGGAACGGCACCAGCAGCTCGTGCGCGACGCGGCCCGGGTTGGAGGAGAACACGAGGATGCGGTCGCACATCAGCACGCTTTCCTCGATGTTGTGGGTGACGATCAGCACCGCCTTCACCGGCAGCTTCTTCTCCGACCACAGCTCGATCAGGTCGGTGCGCAGGTTCTCCGCGGTCAGCACGTCCAGCGCCGAGAACGGCTCGTCCATCAGCAGCAGGTCGGGATGCACCACCAGGGCGCGAGCCAGGCCCACGCGCTGTCGCATGCCGCCGGAGAGCTCCTTCGGGTAGGCGTTCTCGTAGCCGCCGAGGCCGATCAGGTCGATCGCCTCCTCGGCCAGCCGCTCGCGCTCGGCGCGGGCGACCCCCTTGGCTTCCAGGCCCAGCTCGACGTTGGCCTGCACGGTCAGCCACGGGAACAGGGCGAAGCTCTGGAACACCATGGCGACGCCAGGCGCCGGCCCGCGCAGCGGCGCGCCGCGCCAGGTCACCTCGCCCGAGGTCGGGCGGAGCAGGCCAGACGCGATGCGCAGCAGGGTCGACTTGCCCGAGCCAGAGCGGCCCAGCAGGCCCACGATCTCGCCGGCGGTCAGGGTGAGGTCGACGTCGTCCAGCACCACCAGGTCGGCGCTGCTTTCCTTGTGGTAGGACTGGCGGCAGTTGCGTATGCGGATCAGCTCGTCCGACGCGTCGGCGAGCGGGGCGGCGACCCGTAGGGTGTCCATCGTCATGCCGTTCAGGCGAAGGTCAGGCGACGGGCGGAGAAGGCGTACATCGGGCGCCACACCAGCCGGTTGAACGTGACCACGAACAGCGACATCACCACCACGCCGAGCGCCACCCGGGCGGTTGAGCCGGCACTGGTGGCCTGCTGGATGTAGCTGCCGAGTCCCGACGCGGTCAGGGTGGTGCTGCCCCAGCTCGCGATCTCCGACACGATGGCGGCGTTCCAGGCCCCGCCCGAGGCGGTCAGCGCGCCGGTGACGTAGTACGGGAAGATCCCGGGCAGCATGACGCGCAGCCACCAGCGCCAGCCGCCGATCTGGAAGTTGCGCGCCGCTTCCAGCAGGTCTCCCGGGAACGCCGCGGTGCCGGCGATCACGTTGAACAGGATGTACCACTGCGTGCCCAGGATCATCAGCGGCGTCAGCCACACGTCGCTGCTCAGGTGGTAGTGCACGATGGCGATCACGAAGATCGGGTAGAACAGGTTGGCCGGGAACGCGGCCATGAATTGCGCCACCGGCTGCGCCCGACGCGCCCAGACCGGGCGCAGGCCGAGCCAGACGCCGACCGGCACCCAGACCAGCGTCGCCAGCACGATCATCAGCACCACGCGGGTCAGGGTGAAGGTGCCCAGCAGCACGACGTGGCCGATCTCGTGCAGGCTGAAATTGGCGCGGGCGTAGAGCGTCACCTGCCAGGCGGCGACCAATGCGCACAAGATCAGCAACGAGAACCACAGCCCGTCGCCAAGCTGCTTGGGCACCAGGCGCCGTTGCGAGGAGGGGCGCGGCCCGAGCGGCAGGCCGCCAACCGTGGTCAGCATGTCGGCGAACAGCCGGCTGGCGCGGTTCAGCAGCCGGGTGCGGCGCAGCAGCGCCAGCATCCAGGGATCCTCCGCCACGGCGCCCGCGGTGGTCTCGAAGCGGAACCGGGCCGACCAGGCCACCAGCGGCCGGAACAGAAGCTGGTCGTAGAGCAGGATCACCACCAGCATGGTCAGGATCGCCTCGAACACGGCCGGCAGGTCGCGGTGCCCGATCGCGACCGAGATGAACGAGCCGATGCCGGGCAGGGTGACGTGGGTGTCCCCGACGGTGAAGGCCTCGGCCGCCACCAGCATGAACCAGCCGCCGGACATGGACATCATGGTGTTCCACACCAGGCCCGGCATGGCATAGGGCACCTCGAGCCGCCAGAAGCGCTGCCAGGCGGACAGGCCGAAGCCGCGCGACACCTCCTCCAGGTCCGCCGGCACCGTCTTCAGCGACTGGAACATGCTGAACGCCATGTTCCAGGCCTGGCCGGTGAAGATGGTGAAGATCACCGCGAGCTCCGCCCCCAGCACCCGGCCGGGGAACAGGCCCATGAAGAACACCACGGTGAAGGTCAGGAAGCCCAGGATCGGCACCGACTGCAGGATGTCGAGGATCGGGATCAAGATCGCGCCGGCGCGCCTGCTCTTCGCCGCCCACACCGGGTAGGTGAAGGCGAACAGCAGGGACAGGGCGAGGGCGGCGAACATGCGCAGCGTGGTGCGCACCGCGTAGCCGGGCAGGTAGGCGGCCTGAAGGTGGACCTCGGTGGCGCCGGGCGCCGAAAGCGGGGCGAGGGTGTGACGGGCGATGCTGCCGAACGCCAGGGCCAGGCCCAGCATCACCAGGATGGCGACGAAGTCGAACAGGTTGGGACGGGTCTGGACGGAGGCGTTGGCCGGGACGCGCATGGCGGCGAAGCGCATTGGCAGCATAGAAGCCCCTCAGTCGGCGTTCCTGTTCATCGTGCGCCGCCTTTACCCTACCTCAGCGTGTGTCGCCAGACGCGCCGTTCGTGACGGTTGAGCGACCGGTGGCGTTGGCGTCGGCGTGTCCTGGGAGTCTGCATGAAAAGTCCAGTGGACGGCGAAGGCCAGGGGCTTTGCCCCTGGACCCCATGAAGGGCAAAGCCCTTCAAACCCGATTCTTAAGGAATGGGGTCTGGGGCCTCCGGCCCCAGCGGATCGAGCTGCGAAGCAGATCGATGGGCAGGGCCCTGGCCTTGCTTATCGGTCGAACAAGAGTTCTCAAACAGCCTTCGAGCCGGTGCTGCCGAAGCCGCCTTCGGCGCGCGCCGTCCCGTCCAGGGCGTCGATCTCCGCCCATTCCGCCCGGAGCACCGGCGACAGCACCGCCTGCGCGATGCGCATCCCGCGCTCGATCGCGAACGGCGCGTCGCCCGCGTTCATGACGATGACCTGGAGCTCGCCGCGATAATCCTCGTCGATGGTGCCGGGCGCGTTCGGCACCGTGATGCCGTGGCGCAGCGCCAGGCCGGACCGCGGCCTGATCTGCAGCTCGTGGCCGGGCGGCAGCGCCACCGCGAGGCCGGTCGGCACCAGCGCGCGCTGCCCCGGCGCGAGCACCACGGTGTCGGCCACCGCCGCGAGCAGGTCCATGCCGGCGGCACCGGCGGTGGCATAGGCGGGCAGCGGAAGGCCGGCGGAATGCGGCAGGCGGCGGACCCGGATAGTCCGGACCGGTGCGGTCATGGCGCGGCGGCTCCAGCGAGGTGGGCGGCGATCCGGGCGGCGAGGCGGCTGGCCACCTCGGTCTTGTCCAGGCGCGGCCAGTCCTCGATGCCGTCGGCGGTGACGAGGTGGACTTGGTTGTGCAGGCCGCCCATCACGCCCCCTTCCGCACCGACGTCGTTGGCAACGATCCAGTCGCAGTTCTTGGCCAGCCGCTTGGCGCGCGCGTTCTCCAGCAGCGCGTCGGTTTCGGCCGCGAAGCCGACCACCAGCGTCGGCCGGGTCGGGCCTGGCCGGGACAGGATGGCGAGGATGTCCGGGTTCAAGGCGAGGTCCAGCGACAGGGTGTCGTGACCCGGCTGCTTCTTCAGCTTGGCCGGTGAGGGCGATGCAGCGCGCCAATCCGCTACCGCGGCGCACAGCACGGCGACCTCGGCAGGACCGGCGGCCTCGCAGGCGGCCAGCATCTCGTGGGCGGTCTCGACCGGGGCGCGGATGGTGCCGGGCGGCGCCGGCAGGGCGGTCGGGCCGCTGACCAGGGTGACGCGGGCGCCGCGGGCGGCCAGGGCCGCGGCGACGGCGTAGCCCTGCCGGCCGCTGCTGCGGTTGGCGAGATAGCGCACCGGGTCGATCGGCTCGTGCGTGGGTCCGGCGGTGACCAGGACGTGCCGGCCGGACAGGTCCTGCGGCACCTGGGTCGCCGATAGCAGGGCGGCGACGGCGTCCAGGATGACCGGCGGGTCGGACAGGCGGCCGGGCCCGAACTCGTTGCAGGCCATGACGCCCTCGTCCGGACCGACCACATGGACGCCGCGGGCCCGCAGGGTCGCCAGGTTGGCGCGCGTGGCGGGATGTTCCCACATGCGCACGTTCATCGCCGGCGCCGCCAGCACCGGGGTGTCGGTGGCAAGCAGCAGGGTGGTGGCGAGGTCGGAGGCGAGGCCGGCGGCCATCTGCGCCAGGATGTCGGCCGAGGCCGGGCACACCACCACGAGGTCGGCGGAACGGGACAGGGCGATGTGGCCCATCTCGCTCTCGTCGGTGAGCGACCACAGCGTGGTGTGCACCGGAGCCCCGCTCAACGCCTGCAGGCTGAGCGGGGTGACGAACCGGGCGCCGCTCTCGGTCAGCACGCAGCGCACCGCGCAGCCGCGCCCGGTCAACAGCCTGACCAGCTCCAGCGCCTTGTAGGCCGCGATGCCGCCGCACACGATCAACAGCACGCGGCGGCCGTGCAACGGGTCGGCAGCCAGGCTCACAGGCGCCAGCCGGAATGGATCGCGGCGATGCCGCCGGACAGGTTCTGCACCGCGACCCGGGCCAGGCCGGCGTCGCGCAGCATCCCGGCCAGGGTGTCCTGGTCGGGGAACTTGGCGATGCTTTCGGCGAGATAGCGGTAGCTGGCCGCGTCGCCGGCGACCGCCTGGCCCAGGCGCGGCAGCACGCCGAACGACCAGGCGCGATAGAGCGGCGCCAGCACCGCCACTTGCACGCGGGAAAACTCCAGGCAGAGAAACCGTCCGCCGGGCTTGAGCACGCGGCGCGCCTCGGACAGCACCGCCGCCTTGTCGGTGCAGTTGCGCAGGCCGAACGCGATCGACACCCGGTCGACGCTGCGGTCGGGCAGCGGCAGGCACTCGGCGTCGGCGACCAGGAAGCGCACGGCCCCGATCAGGGCGTTCTCCACCGCCCGGGTGTGGCCGACCGCCAGCATGCTCGCGTTGATGTCAGACAGGATCGCGGGACCGCCGCAGGCGCGCAGCCAGCCGAAGCTGACGTCGCCGGTGCCGCCGGCGAGGTCGAGCAGGCTCAAGGACGGCCGCGGCCCCAGCGCCGCAACGAAGGCGCGCTTCCAGGCGCGGTGGATGCCGAGCGACATCAGGTCGTTCATCAGGTCGTAGCGGGGCGCCACGCTGTCGAACACGGCGCGCACCATCGGCTTCTTCTGGTGCACCGGCACGTCGCGGAAGCCGAAATCGGTGGTGGGCGGGACGGCGGTCGGCGGATTGTCGCTCATGGGAACCCGGTATAGCGTGCGAGCGAGCGATGCCGGAACTCCCAGAAGTCGAGACCGTGATGCGCGGGATGCGGGCGCATCTCGAGGGGCACACCATCATACGCGCCGAGATGCGCAGGCCGGACCTGCGCTGGGCGATGCCGGCGGGGCTGGCGGAGCGCCTGCGCGGGGCGCGGGTGCAGGGTTTCCGGCGGCGTGCCAAGTACATCCTGATGCGTCTGGACGGCGGCGACAGCATGCTGCTGCATCTCGGCATGTCGGGCCGGGTCAACCTCGTGCATCTCGATCCGGCGGTGCCGGTGGTGGTGGGACGGCACGAGCACGTGATGCTCGAGACCGAGCAGGGTTGCCGGTTCGGCCTGGTCGACCCACGCCGGTTCGGGGCGATCGACCTGGTGGCGACCGCGGCGGAGGACGGGCATCGCCTGCTGGCCGGGCTGGGTCCGGAGCCGCTGGAGCGAAGCTTCACCCCGGCGGTGCTCCGACGGGCGCTGGTAGGCCGGCGCACCAGCCTCAAGGCGGCGCTGCTGGACCAACGCGTGGTGGCGGGGCTCGGCAACATCTACGTGTGCGAGGCGCTGTTCCGGGCGCGGCTGTCGCCGTTGCGCGAGGCGGGCGACGTGGACAGGGCCGGGATGGTCCGGCTGGTGGCCGCGATCCGCGCGGTGCTGGAGGAGGCGATCGAAGCGGGCGGATCCTCCTTGCGCGACTACGTGCAGCCGGACGGGGAGCTCGGCTGGTTCCAGCATGCCTGGCGCGTCTACGGGCGGGAGGGAGAGGGCTGCCCGGACTGTCCCGGCCTGCCGGCCTGCCCCGGCATCGGGCGCATCGTGCAGGGTGGGCGGAGCAGCTTCTTTTGTCCGCGGCTGCAGCGGTGAGAGGCGCGGGCAAGGCCAGGGCTCTGCCCTGGACCCGCTGGGGCCGCAGGCCCCAGACCCCTGGGTTTGAAGGGCTCTGCCCTTCATGGGGTCCGGGGGCAACGCCCCTGGCCTTCACCGCGACGTTGCTTGACGCCGGTCCGGGTCGTGCCCTAGAAGAGCGACCCTCCGCCGGAGCGGTGCGCTGGACCTACGGTCCCGTCCACCCCGACCGGCCCTTGACCGCGTCGTAGTGAACAGAGAAGCATGGCGAACACCGCATCGGCGCGCAAGCGCATCCGGCAGACCGAGACACGCACCGTCCGCAACGCGGCGCGCAAGTCGCGCATGCGCACCTTCATCAAGAAGGTCGAGGCCGCGATCGCGTCGGGCGACAAGGAGCAAGCCGCGGCCGCGCTGCGCGACGCGCAGCCGGAGATGCAGCGCGCGTCCGGCAAGGGCGTGATCCACGCCAACACGGTGTCGCGCAAGATCTCGCGGCTGTCCGCCCGGATCAAGGCGATCGCCACCGCCTGATCGCAGCCCGCCGACACCGGAACCGTTCAAACGGGCCACGTGCATGCACGTGGCCCGTCTTCGTTTCGTCGCATCACGACGGTCGTAACGGAGCGGAAGCGATATCACGCTTATTTCCCCTTGACCGTGACACAATCAGCGCTTTTCGGATGGCGCGGAGATTCCCGTTGCCACCCGCGATCCTGCGGCTTATCGTCTCGGAACGGTCATGATGCCGACCGGTCGCTGTGAAAGCCGCATCGTTCTGCTTGTGCGTGGTTGAACGCGCCGCGCGTCGCGGCTGATGGCGTATCGCCCACGCATTGGCAAGAATGCAGTCCGGTCAACGAAGCTTGGCGTCATTGACAGAATGGTGGGGTGCGCGTGACGTCCAGCAGGCATGACTCCGGTGTCCTGAGCGGCGCCTCGGCCGATACGGTGATGCACCGTTCGGGCGATGCGGCCGATGCGTTCGACGGCCACCCGCTCGCGGCGCATTGGGGACGCATCTGTGGCCGGTTGCAGGCCGAGGTCGGGGAGGTGGAGTATCACACCTGGCTGAGGCAGATGACGCTCGGCCCGATCGACCACGACGAGATCACGCTCTACCTGCCGACGCGCTTCCTGCGCGACTGGGTGCGCAGCCAGTATGGCGACCGCCTCGGCGCCCTGTGGAACGGCGAGATCGCCGCCATACGACGCGTCGAGCTGATGCTGTCGCCGGACCTGCGCGCGCCGGCGGCATCCGCGGTGGCGCCGCCGCCTGCGCCGCTCGCGGCGACACCGGTGCAGGCGGGCGCTCCGGTCCATGTCCCAGCCACCCCGGCGGCCGAGCCGCGCGGCGACCTCGCAGCATCCCTCGATCCGCGCTTCAGCTTCGACGGCTTCGTGGTCGGCAAGCCGAACGAGTTCGCCTATGCCTGCGCCCGGCGCGTGGCGGAGCGGCCGTCCAGCCCCGGCTTCAACCCGCTGTTCCTGTACGGCGGGGTCGGTCTCGGCAAGACCCACCTGATGCACGCGGTGGGGCTCGAGCTGACCCGTGCCGCGCGCAACGCGGGTCCGGTGTCGGTCGCCTACATGTCGGCCGAGAAGTTCATGTACCGCTTCATCGCCGCGATCCGCTCGCAGCAGACCATGGAGTTCAAGGAGCAGCTCCGCTCGGTCGACGTGCTGATGATCGACGACCTGCAGTTCCTGATCGGCAAGGACAACACGCAGGAGGAGTTCTTCCACACCTTCAACGCGCTGGTGGACGCCGGCAAGCAGATCGTGGTGTCGGCGGACAAGTCGCCGTCCGACCTGTCCGGGCTCGAGGACCGGCTGCGCACGCGCCTCGGCTGCGGGATGGTGGCCGACCTGCACGCCACCACCTTCGAGCTTCGCATCTCCATCCTGGAAGCCAAGGCGCTGGCGTCCGGCGTCGCGGTGCCGCCCAAGGTGCTGGAGTTCCTGGCGCACAAGATCACCACCAACGTGCGCGAGCTGGAGGGTGCGTTGAACCGGATGATCGCGCACGCCAACCTCTTCGGCCGCCCGGTGACGCTGGACGCGACGCAGGAGGTGCTGCACGACATCCTCAAGGCGCACGACCGCCGCGTCACTATCGAGGAGATCCAGCGCAAGGTGTCGGAGCACTGGAACATACGCTTGACCGACATGAGCTCGGCAAGGCGCGCGCGCGCGGTGGCGCGTCCGCGCCAGGTGGCGATGTACCTCGCCAAGCAGCTCACCTCGCGTTCCCTGCCCGAGATCGGCCGCAAGTTCGGCAACCGCGACCACACCACCGTGATGCACGCGGTCAGCCGTGTGACCGAGCTGATGGAGGTCGATACCGCCTTTGCCGAGGATGTCGAGCTGCTGCGTCGTATGCTGGAAAGCTGACGCGGGCGGCCAGGCCGGCGATCTGGCTGGCGATCAGGGGCACGGGCGCACGGCCAGCGTGTCGTTCCTCCTGCGCCACCCGTAGCAGGTTGGCCGGTCGTGCGGGTCGGCGCCGACGCGGAGCGTGTTGTCGGCATAGGTCAGGAGGTCGATGATGCCGCCTTCCACCGTGCCGACGCGACGAACGACGTCGCTGCGATCCACGGTGTAGAGGATGGCGCGGGCATAGGCGGCACCGAGCTGGTCGCGCAGGAGAACCGCCGTGACGCCGGATGGAAGGTTGCCGTGGAGCGGCTCGATCCGAGGCTCGTAGGCGCCGGGTTAACGATCCGACCACAGCAGGACCGGCGACGTCCTGGTCTTGCGGATCAGGGCGAGGTGGGAGGTCGGCGCCTGCGCGTCGTGAGCGCCATAGTCCGTCCATGTCGCCCACACGAGCGCGTGGTCGTCGCGGTCGACCGGAACGATCGACAGGGTCGAGACGTCCTTGGCGATCAGTCCCAGGACCGTCCCGCCGAGCGGCCCGTCGTCCGGCCCGGTCGGAACGCGTGCAGCCAGGGCCGGTCCCGCCAGGACGACGAACAGGCAGGCGCCGAGAACAGCCATGATCATCCGACCGGTTCTCAAGGAAGCATCGCTGTCGGGCACCTGGACCGAGTCGAGGTTCATCAGGCCGGCGGTGGAGCTGGTGACAGGACGACCAACACGCTGGTTCATGGCGACATGGCTCGGCTCCAGGACGCGATCCTTGTCCCTTCTCGCCGCGTCCGACGTTGTCGACAACCACGACCAACGGTCGGGCGCCCGCAGGCGGTCGATGGCCGACCGGCCGGTGCCGCTTCCGCCAGGCGTCCCTGCCTGCTATGGTCGTATCCCCGTTTGCGATCCCGCGTGACGACGGCCCGGCGAGACAGGACCCCATGAAGTTCAAGGCCGACCGCGCGACGCTGCTCAAGGCGCTCGCCCATATCCAGAGCGTGGCGGAGAAGCGGAACACCATTCCGATCCTGGCCAACGTCCTGATCGCGGTCCGCGGCGGCCGGC
Organism: Lichenicola sp.; assembly: GCA_965198655.1. Taxonomy (GTDB): domain Bacteria; phylum Pseudomonadota; class Alphaproteobacteria; order Acetobacterales; family Acetobacteraceae; genus Lichenicola. The sequence goes on from OZ240668.1 coordinate 1,798,989, forward strand.
TGAGCTTGACCGCGACCGACATGGAGATCGCCATCGTCGAGGAGGTGGCCGCCAGCGCCAGCCGGGAAGGCTCGACCACGGCGCCCGCCGCGGTGCTGTTCGAGATCGTGCGCAAGCTGCCCGACGGGGCCGACGTCGAGCTCGACCAGGCCGGTGGCGACGCGCCGCTGGCGCTGCGTGCGGGACGCTACGCCACCAGCCTGAACGTGCTCGCGGTGGACGACTTCCCGTCCATGACCGCGGGCAGCCTGCCGCACCGGTTCCGCATCCCGTCGGTGGTGCTGCGCGGCCTGATCGACCGCTCGCGGTTCGCGATCAGCACGGAGGAAACGCGCTACTACCTGAACGGCATCTACCTGCACACGGCCGCGGGCGACGCCGGCGACATGCTACGCGCGGTCGCCACCGACGGGCATCGGCTGGCGCGGGTGGAAACCGAGCTGCCCGCGGGTGCTGCCGGGATGCCGGGGGTAATCGTGCCGCGCAAGACCATCGCCGAGCTGCGCAAGCTGCTTGACGAGGCGGGCGAGGACGTCGAGGTGGCGCTGTCCGACACGCGCATCCAGTTCACGGTCGGCACGGTGATGCTGACCAGCAAGCTGATTGACGGCACCTTCCCCGAGTACGACCGCGTGATCCCGCGCGACAACGACAAGGTGCTGCGCGTCGGCAAGCGCGACTTCGCCGACGCGGTGGCGCGCGTGTCCGCGATCAGCCAGGAGCGCTCGCGTCCGGTGAAGCTGTCGCTGGAGCGGCACCTGCTGACGCTGTCGGCGGCGAGCCCCGACCAGGGCACCGCCAAGGAGGAGCTCGACGAGGGGCGGGTGAGCTACGACTCCTCGCCGATCGAGATCGGGTTCCAGGCGCGCTACCTGAACGACATCACCGACCAGATCGACAAGAACGTGGAGTTCGTGTTCTCCGACAGCGCAGCGCCCACCGTGGTGCGCGACGTCGACAGCCCGTCCGCGCTCTACGTGCTGATGCCGATGCGCGTGTAGTCCCGTCACGGGTGTGACAGGGACGGCGCCGCTGCTGGTCCGGCTGGCGCTGACCGATTTCCGCAACTACCCCGCCCTGGTCTGGCGCAACCAAGCGCGGGTCGTGGTCGTCACCGGCCCGAACGGCAGCGGCAAGACCAACCTGCTCGAGGCGGTGTCGCTGCTGGTGCCGGGGCGTGGCCTGCGCGGCGCGCGCATGGGCGAGCTGCCGCGTCGCGGCGCCCTGCACTGGGCGGTGGCGGCGCGGTTCGACGACGATGCGGAGGGCTTCGAGGTCGGCACCGGCACGGTGCCGGACGGGCCGCCCGGACGGCGCGTGTTCCGGCTCGACGGTGCGCCGCTGCGCGGCCGGGGCGCCCTCGCCGAGCGCCTGTCCGCGATCTGGCTGACCCCGCAGATGGACCGGCTGTTCGTCGAGGGCGCGTCCGGACGCCGCCGCTTCCTCGACCGCCTGGTGCTGGCCCTGGAGCCCGGCCACGCCCGGGAGATCGCGGCGCATGACGAGGCCATGGTCGGCCGCAACCGCCTGCTGGCGACCGGACGCGCGCAAGGGGCCTGGATAGACGGGCTGGAGCTGTCGATGGCGCGCCACGCGGTGGCCGCGGCCGCGGCGCGCCGCGCGCTGGTCGGGCGGCTGAACGCGCGGGCCGACGCGGCCTCCGCCGAGCGGGATGGGTTCCCGTCGGCGCGGCTGGCGCTGTCCTGCCCGGTCGCCGAGCGCCTCGGCGCCGAGCCGGCGCTCGCGGTGGAGGACTGGCTGCGTGCGTCGCTGTCGGCCGGGCGCGGAGCGGACGCGCACACCGGCGGTGCCGCGATCGGCGCGCACCGCGCCGACCTGCTGTTGTCGGACGCGGAGACCGGCCAGGAGGCGGCGACCGCCAGCACCGGCCAGCAGAAGGCGCTGCTGATCGGCGTGGTGCTGGCGCACGCGGCGCTGGTGGGCTCGCTGCGCGGCGACGCGCCGCTGCTGCTGCTGGACGAGCCGCTGGTGCACCTGGACCGCATCCGTCGCGAAGCGCTGTTCGCGGCGCTGGACGGCTTGTCCTCGCAGGTGCTGCTGACCGGCACCGACCTCGACCTGTTCCGGCCGCTGCTGGAGCGGATCCAAGAGCAATCGGCAAGCCTGCGCGCGGAGCAGGGGCGCCTGCTGGACGCTGGTTTGGAGGGCGGGGAACGCCTATAGTCTACAGGCATTCCCTCGTTCGATACGGAGCATCCAGCAGGCATGTCAGAAAACGCCGAACCGGTCCGCGCGCGCGATGCCGACAGGGCGGCCGAAGCCCCGCCCTCCGCCGATTACGACGCGGCGTCGATCTCGGTGCTGAAGGGCCTGGACGCGGTGCGCAAGCGTCCGGGCATGTATATCGGCGACACCGATGACGGCTCCGGCCTGCACCACATGGCGTTCGAGATCATCGACAACGCGGTGGACGAGGCGCAAGCCGGACATGCGACCAGTTGCACGGTGGTGCTGAACGGCGACGGCAGCGTCACCGTGCGCGACAACGGCCGCGGCATTCCCACCGACATGCACGTCGAGGAGGGCATCAGCGCCGCCGAGGTGGTGCTGACCAAGCTGCACGCCGGCGGCAAGTTCAACCAGAACAGCTACAAGGTGTCCGGCGGCCTGCACGGCGTGGGTGCCGCGGTGGTGAACGCGCTGTCCGAATGGATGGAGGTGCGCATCTGGCGCCAGGGCACCGAGCACCTGATCCGCTTCCGTCACGGCGAGGCGGTTGAGCCGCTGTCGGTGGTGGGGGCCAGTGGGGAGCCGCGCGGCACGCAGGTGACGTTCAAGCCCAGCGCGGGCACGTTCGCGAAGGTCGAGTTCGAGTTCGCGATCCTGGAACGCCGCCTGCGCGAGCTGGCGTTCCTGAACTCCGGGCTGGAGATCAACCTGCGTGACGAGCGGCATGCGCCGGTCCAGGAGCAGCGCTTCTGCTACCAGGGCGGGCTGATCGCCTTCGTCGAGTGGCTTGACCGCGGCAAGGTGAAGGTGGTGCCGGACCCGATCACCGCCGACGGCGCCGACGAGGCGAACGGGGTCAAGGTCGAGTTCGCGCTGACCTGGAACGACAGCTTCCACGAGACCATGCTGTGCTTCACCAACAACATCCCGCAGCGCGACGGCGGCTCGCATCTCGCCGGCTTCCGACAGGCGCTGACGCGCGTGGTGGGCAAGTACGCCGAAGGGATCGGCAAGAAGGACGCCCTGGCGCTGTCGGGCGAGGACATGCGCGAAGGGCTGACCGCCGTGCTGTCGGTCAAGGTGCCCGATCCGAAGTTCTCCTCCCAGACCAAGGACAAGCTGGTCAGCTCGGAGGTGCAGCCGGTGGTGCACGCCGCCGTGGCGGACGCGATCTCGCACTGGTTCGAGACCCATCCGAAGGAGGCGCGGCTGATCGTCGCCAAGGTGGCGGACGCAGCCGCGGCGCGCGAGGCGGCGCGTCGCGCGCGCGAGCTCACCCGTCGCAAGGGCGTTCTGGACATCTCCTCGCTGCCGGGCAAGCTGGCCGACTGCCAGGAGCGCGACGCGTCGAAGGCGGAGATCTTCCTGGTCGAGGGCGACAGCGCCGGCGGCACCGCCAAGCAGGGCCGCGACCGCCGCTACCAGGCGATCCTGCCGCTGAAGGGCAAGATCCTGAACGTCGAGCGGGCGCGGTTCGACCGCATGCTGGGTTCGGCCGAGATCGGCACGCTGATCACCGCACTCGGCACCGGGATCGGGCGCGGCGAGCCGGAGCAGGGTGGGTTCGCGATCAACAAGCTGCGCTACCACCGCATCGTCATCATGACCGACGCCGACGTGGACGGGTCGCACATCCGCACGCTGCTGCTGACCTTCTTCTTCCGGCAGATGCCGGAGTTGATCGATCGCGGCCACCTCTTCATCGCACAGCCGCCGCTGTATCGCGCCAAGCGCGGCAACGACGAGCGCTACCTCAAGGACGACGCGGCGCTGGAGCAGTACCTGCTCGACAAGGCGCTGGCCCACGCGCAGCTCACCTATGCCGACGGGCGCGTGCTGGCGGGCGCGGAGCTGGCGGAGGAAACCGGCTGGCTGCGCGAGGCGGCGCGGGCCTTGCGCCGGCTCAGCGTGAAGGCGCCGGTCTGGATCCTGGAGCAGGCGGCGATCGCCGGGGCGCTCACCGGCGACGTGGCGCGGGCGCAGTCGCGGGTGCAGGCGCTGGCGGCCCGGCTGGACGCCGCATCGCCGGCATCCGAGCGCGGCTGGAAGGTGTCGGCGGATGCGGACGGGCTGCAGTTCGGCCGTACCGTGCGCGGCGTGGGCGAGCTGTACCGGCTCGACCCGGTGACGCTGCGCAGCGCCGACGTGCTGTGGGCGGCCGAGCACGCCGACCTGCTGGCGCGCGACTTCGGCACCGAGGCCACGCTGACGCTCGACAGCACGACGCTGCAAGCGGCGGGGCCGGCCTCGGCCTACGAGCGCATCCTGGGGCAGGGCCGCAAGGGGCTGGCCATCAACCGCTTCAAGGGGCTGGGCGAGATGAACGCCGAGCAGCTCTGGACCACCACGCTGGACCCGTCGTTGCGCACCCTGCTGCAGGTCCGCGTCGGCGACGTCGAGAACGCAGCGCAGGTGTTCTCGACCCTGATGGGCGACGTGGTGGAGCCCAGGCGCGACTTCATCGTCGGCAACGCGCTCAAGGTTGCCAACCTGGACATCTAAGATAGTTATCGGCGGTCAGAACTCGACAGCGCGTCTGATTGCACAAGCGATGTAGTCCTTGTTTGATCGGCGCAGTGTTGCGTTGCGGATAACTAGTACCCGAAGGTGTCCGGAGGCACGGAAATGGCCATGTATGACCGATATGGTAGGTTTCATTCAGCTGTGCCCAAAGGCCACTTATAGGACGAGGTTTGGGAAGTCTGAGCGACAGGCCATCACTCGCTGGTAGATAATGCCGTCACTTCTCTGCTGCCATTCTATGCGTGATTCGCCGGACCCCTTTTCACATTCTAAATGCTTCGCGAGGGTCAGGAAGTAGTTCTCGCCTGCTTCATCTTTCGCGTAGACGATCCACTCACCGGTCAGTGTTCCAGTTTCTGCCTTCCTCTTGTAACCACCTACCATTAGTTCATCTAGCCCTTCACTAAAATCGAACCCGGCATTGATGGCATCCGCTATCTTTTTAAGTGACTTGGCTGATTCGGCTGAGTAAATTTCGTTGAGCAGGTTCTGTTGCAAGTTTTGGGCTTCGAAGAAATGCTGCTTCCATAGACCGCGTAAAGGTACGTGCTTAAATTGCTCTGGCTTACCAAGGGAGTTACCCTTCCAGGTGCGTTGCATCCTGCCGATCTCGTCCAGGACAGCAAAAGTGTTCATTGTCCTATCAACGCGGTGTCTCGCCAATTGCTCGACGAGTACGTTGCTGAAGTGTCCAGGTAGGGCGCGAATGTCGAGCCACTCCCGCGCATGGACTACGGCCTCAGGGTCTGTCATAAAGTCTCCGCAGGTAATTGAGCCGTTCTGTATCTGTCGATGCGTTTCCTGACACTTGGTCTACTTATATATTAAAGAGATATGAGGCTATTGAAATGACTATGGATGTTCGTGTTGGATACTCGAATGAGTTCATCGCCAGTCAGCGTGAGGTTGCCGATTATCCTTAAGTGCGACGTGAGCTTGTTGGGAGCCTGAAAGATATACGTCGTGAGCTGGCGAAGGCTGGGTATCGACCCGTGGCCGTTATGCCTCCCGCGGGTGTCTACGAGGTTTGGTGTCATAACCAGTAGGACCGGCTCTTCGCGATGAGTAGACGCATCCTTGCAAGTGACTGCTAAATGATTGAGGCGGACGGCTCGGCATCAGGCTGAGAAGTGCTTGGTGCTTCCGTTTGCAAGGAGTTTCCGGAACTCGGCCTCGAAAGCTGACGAGTTTACCAAACTCAGCATCTTGGTCTCTGGACGGGATGGGAGCGGCGACCAGTAGCCAAGGACTTGCGAACGGTTTAGTCTTCGAAATCCGGGCCACCGTCAAGTAGCGCTCACGGATCGGTTTGGAGGCGGCCGCTCCCGTGCGACAACGACGTCCTCGTGGCGTTGGGTGTCGATCGAAGTGCCGGGGGAGCCCCAAGCAGATGTCGTTCAAGGTCCAGGTCGGCCCGCCGCAGATCACCATCCACCAGGGCCAGACGGTGCTGATCTCGGAGGAGAACGGGCAGGTCGCCTGGCCCTCGGACAAGGGGCTGTACTTCCGCGACACCCGGCTGATCAGCGCCTGGTCGATCTATGCCAACGGCACGCCCTGGGTGCTGCTCAACGGCGGCGCCATCGCCTACTACGCGTCGCGCATCTTCCTCACCAACGCCGACGTGCTGACGCAGGACGGCACCGTCGCCGCCCGCACCCTATCCCTGGTGATCGGCCGCGAGGTCGATGGCGGCATCCACGAGGACCTGGACATCACCAACTACGGCCTCCGGCCAGTCCGGTTCAACCTGGAGCTGGCGCTGCGCTGCGACTTCGCCGACACCTTCGAGGTGAAGTCGAACAAGATCGTTCGTCGCGGTTCCATCACCACGCGGTGGGACCCGGACCGACAGTCGCTGGCGAACACCTACCGCAACGGCGACTTCGTCCGGGCGGTCACGGTCACCGCAGAGGGTGCGGAGGCGCTCTACGCCAACGGCCGGCTGAGCTTCGCGATAAACCTGGAGCCCGGTGCGCGCTGGCATTGCTGCCTGCGCTATGATCTTCTCGACGGCGAGCACGTGATTGCCGCAACGCGATCCTGCGTTGCGCACGACGCCGACAACCGGCAGTCCCGGGACCTGCGCGACTGGCAGCGCCGCGTGATGAAGATCACGACTTCCAACGAGGAGTTCTACCGCTTCTTCAACCAGGCGATCGCCGACATGGCGGCGCTGCGGCTGCCGATCGGCGACGGCGACCACATGGTGTTCATGCCGGCCGCCGGGCTGCCCTGGTTCGTGGCGCCGTTCGGACGCGACAGCCTGATCGTGTCGCTGCAGAACCTGATCATCTACCCGGACTTCGCCGCCGGCACGCTGGAGATCCTGCAAGGGTTGCAGGCGACGGAGCGCGACGACTACCGCGACGCGGAGCCGGGCAAGATCATGCACGAGCTGCGCTACGGCGAGCTCGCGCACTTCAAGCTGATCCCGCACACGCCCTATTACGGCACCGCCGACGCGACGCCGCTTTGGCTGATCACCCTGCACGCCGCCTGGCGCGCGACCGGGCGGCGCGAGCTGCTCGACCGCCACATGAAGGCCGCCGAGGCCTGCCTCGCCTGGATCGACGACTACGGCGACCGCGACGGCGACGGGTTCCAGGAGTACCAGACCCGTTCTTCCGCCGGCTACGAGAACATGGGCTGGAAGGACAGCGGCGACGCGGTGATGTATCCGGACGGCAGCCTGGTGCGCGGCCCGAAGGCGCTGTGCGAGCTGCAGGGCTACGTCTACGACGCGTGGCGCCGCATGGCGCACATCTTCGAGCATCTGGGTGACACGGCGCGGGCGGCGACCTTGCGCGACAAGGCAGCCCAACTGTTCGCCCGTTTCAACGAGGCGTTCTGGAACGAGGCGGAGGGGACCTACGCCTACGCCCTGGACGGCGACAAGCAGCCGGTGCTGTCGGTCGTGTCCAACCCCGGCCATTGCCTGTGGTCGGGGATCGTGCCGCCGGACCGGGCCGCGCGCGTCGTGGCGCGGCTGATGCAGCCGGACATGTGGTCGGGCTGGGGCATACGCACCCTGTCCGCGGCCCACCGGTCCTTCAACCCGTACGCGTATCAGCTCGGCGCGGTCTGGCCGCACGACAACGCGCTGATCGCGATGGGCTTCAAGCGCTACGGCTTCGGCGCCGAGGCGGCGAAGATCGCCCGCGACATCAGCGGCGCCGCCGGACACTTCGCGGACAACCAGTTGCCGGAGCTCTTTGCCGGCATCCAGAAGGACGCGACCAACTTCCCGGTGCAGTACCTCGGCGCCAACGTGCCGCAGGCCTGGGCGGCAGGCTCCGCCTTCACCCTGCTGCATTCGATGCTGGGCCTGCTGCCGGACGCCGTGGCGGGCCGGGTGTTCATCGATCCGGAGCTTCCCGACTGGCTGCCCGACGTCACGATCAAGGACCTGACCGTGGGGGCGCAGGACTTCTCGATCCGGTTCTGGCGGGATGGCGACGCCACCCGTCACGAGGTCCTGTCCGGCGACGCGGCCGCAGTCGAGCGGCGCAGCTTCGGGGTCAGCGTCGAGCCGCCCTGAACTTGGGGGCCGCGCGACTCGGGATCGGCGCGGCGCCGGACCAGGACGACGCAGGATCAGGGCAGGGGGTGCTGCGCGTCGAGTGCCTTGCGCTCCTGTGCCACCGCGGCCGCGGTCAGGATGCGGCCGCGGGCGGCGGCGATGTCCGCCGCGGCGATGGTCACCGGCGGCTTGCTGTCGCCCAGCGCCGACACCCAGTCCAGCACCGCGACGATCTCGTCGTCCGTGAGGCGGGCGAAGGCGGGCATGTAGCCGACATAGGTGTCGCCGCCGACCTGGATCGCGCCCGCCATGCCGTGCGTCAGCAGGTCGGCCAGGTAGTGCCGGCCCTCCGGGGTGGACGCGATCTTGTCGACCCGGTTCTTCAACGGCGGGAACTGTCCGGCGAGCCCGGCGGCATCGGCCTGGTGGCAGCTTGAGCATTGCTGCGTGTAGAGCTCGGCACCCGCAGGGGCCGCGGTTGCCGCGACCGGGATCAGCAGGGCGAGCACGAGCAGGCGCGCCGTCACCGGGCGGAGAACCGACAGGATGGTCGGGCGGAGGGGCATCGCGGGTCGGCTCCTTGCATCGGACGAGGTCGAGACCTTGCACACGCCGTGCCAATATTGTCGCCCCCCGTCGTCAGGTCGCGGCACCCGTGGCGCCGAGCAGGCGGGCCGCGACCGCCGGCACCTCGGCCGGATCGTCGACCACCGCGCCGGCCCCTTCCTGCATCTCCGCGCCGCCATAGCCCCAGCCGGCGAAGATCGACGGGATGCGGGCGCCGCGTGCGGCGGACACGTCGTTGCGGTGGTCGCCGATCATCACCGCGCGCTCGCGCTGCCCGTTCGCCAGCGCGATCGTGCCGAGCAGGTGGGCGGGATCGGGCTTGCGCGACGCGAAGCTGTCGCCGCCGCCGATCGCGGCGAACGATCCGCCGACCCCGAGGGCCGCGAGCAGCAGGCCGGCCTCGGCCGCCGGCTTGTTGGTGCACACCGCGAGCCGCCAGCCCTGCGCCGCCGCCGCCTCCAGCATGGCGGCGATGCCGGGAAACAGGCGCGAGGTGTCGGCGGCGTGCACCGCGTAGTCGGCCAGGTAGGCGCTGACCGCCCGCTCGTCCGGCACCGCGCGCCGGCTGAGCAGGACGCGCTCGACCAGGGCGCGCAGCCCGTCGCCCACCATCGGCCGCAGCTCGTCCGCTTCCATATGCGGCAGCGAGCGCCGGTCCAGCATGCGGTTGGCGCAGGCGAGGAGGTCGGGAACGCTGTCCACCAGGGTGCCGTCGAGGTCGAACACCAGCAGGGGGTCGTGCGAAGGTTGGGTCATGCAGCAATCCGTAACGGTTGTTGATCGGTCGCGGTTCGGCGCGGGTTTGACGGCGCCGGTGCGGACCGCTACCGCCACAAGAGATGTCCCAACGCGTCGACGCCACCGCCATTCTGCTCGCCGCCGGCCTCGGCACCCGCATGAAGTCCGCGCGGCCGAAGGCGCTGCACCCCCTCGCCGGCCGGCCGATGCTGCGCCACCTGCTCGACAGCTGTGCCGCGGTGTTCGAGCGCGTCGTGGTGGTGGTGGGTCCGGAGGCCAACGCGCTGGAGGCGGTGGCCGCGCCGCATCCGGTGGTGGTGCAGCGGGACCGGCTCGGCACCGCGCACGCGGCGCTGCAGGCGGCGCCGCTGTTCGGCGCCGGCGACGTGGCGGTGCTGTATGCCGACAACCCGCTGATCTCGCCGGACACGCTGGCCCGGCTGCTCGCCCGCCGCCGGCAGGACAACACCGGGCTGGCGCTGCTGGCGATGCGGCCGGCGGATCCGGGCCGCTACGGGCGGCTCCTGACCGCCCCTGACGGCGCCGGCGGCGAGACGGTGCAGCGGATCGTCGAGTGGGCGGACGCGACGGCGGCCGAGCGCGCGATCGGGCTGTGCAACGCCGGCGTGCTGTGCGCCGCCGCCGGCGACTTCGCCCGCTGGCTGGGGGAGGTGCGCAACGCCAACGCCAAAGGCGAGTACTACCTCACCGACGTGGTGGCGCTGGCCGCCGCCGAGGGCGCGCTGGTGCGCCACGTCGAGGCGCCGGAGGAGGAGCTGCGCGGCATTAACTCGCGCGCCGAGCTGGCCGAGGCGGAAGCCGTGGTGCAGCGCCGGCTGCGGTGCCAGGCGATGGAGAACGGCGCCACCCTGCTGGCGCCGGGGACGGTGTTCCTGTGCGCCGACACGGTGCTGGGCCCCGACGTCACCGTGCACCAGAACGTGGTGTTCGGCCCCGGCGTGACGGTGGGGGCCGGCAGCGAGATACGCGCCTTCAGCCACCTGGAAGGGGCGGTGGTGGGCGCGGGGGCGCTGATCGGGCCCTATGCGCGGCTGCGTCCCGGCACGGTGGTGGAGGACGCGGCCCATGTCGGCAACTTCGTCGAGCTGAAGGCGACCCGGCTCGGCCGGGGCGCCAAGGCCAATCATCTCGCCTATCTGGGCGACGCCGCGATCGGGCCGGGCAGCAACATCGGGGCGGGCACCATCACCTGCAACTACGACGGCGTGTCCAAGCACCGCACCACGATCGGCGCGGACGCGTTCGTCGGCTCCAACGCGACCCTGGTGGCGCCGGTGTCGCTCGGCGATCGCGCCTTCGTCGCCGCCGGCAGCACGGTTACCGAGGCGGTGCCTGCGGACGCGCTGGCGTTCGGGCGGGCCAGGCAGGACACCTACCCGGGGCGGGGCGCCAGCCTGCGGGCCCGGCTGAAGCGGGAGAAGGGTTGATGTGCGGCATCGTCGGCGTCGTCGGCACGCGGGACGCGGCCCCGCTCCTGTTCGACGCGCTGCGTCGGCTGGAATATCGCGGCTACGACTCCGCCGGGATCGCCACCCTGGTGAACGGGCACATCGAGCGCAGGCGCGCCGAGGGCAAGCTCGACCGGCTGGGCGAGGCGCTGGAGCGGCGCGCGCTGCCGGGCGTGACCGGGATCGGCCACACGCGCTGGGCGACGCATGGTGCTCCGACCGAGGGCAACGCCCATCCGCACGGCACCGCGCGCGTGTCGGTGGTGCATAACGGCATCATCGAGAACCACGCCGAGCTGCGCGCCGAACTGGAAGCGCGCGGACAGGTGTTCTCCACCGAGACCGACACCGAGACGGTGGCGCAGCTGGTCGACCTCAACCTCAAGCAGGGCATGGTGCCGCGCGAGGCGGCCCACGCCTGCCTGACGCGGCTGCACGGCGCCTACGCGCTGGCGATGATCTTCGCCGGCCACCCGGAGCTGATGATCGGCGCGCGGCACGGAGCACCGCTGGCGGTCGGCTTCGGCGAAGACGAGATGTTCCTCGGCAGCGACAGCCTGGCGCTGGCGCCGCTGACCCGTCGCATCGCCTACCTGCGCGACGGCGACTGGGCGGTGGTGTCGCGCTCCGGGGCGGAGATGTTCGACGCCGCCAGCCGGCCGGCGCCGTGCGAGATCCGGTACAGCGCGCTGCCCGGCGGGGCGATCGGCAAGGACGGCTACCGCCACTACATGGAAAAGGAGCTGCACGAGCACCCGCTGGTGATCGGCCAGACGCTGCAGCGCATGATCGACCCGGCAACGCGGCGGGTGGTGCTGCCGGAGCTGCCGTTCGACCTTGCCCGGGTGCCGCGCATCACCATCACCGCCTGCGGCTCGGCGTTCTATGCCGGGATGATCGGGCGCTGGTGGCTGGAGAGCGAGGCGCGGATCCCGGTCGATGCCGACGTGGCGTCGGAGCTGCGCTACCGCGAGCCGCCGCTGGCCGTGGGCGGGCTCGGCCTGCTGATCAGCCAGTCCGGCGAGACCGCGGACACGCTGGCGGCGCTGCGATCCTTGCGCGCCGGCGGCCAGCACGTGCTGTCGGTGCTCAACGTCGCCGAGAGCACCATGGCGCGGGAGAGCGACCTAGTGCTGGACACGGTGGCGGGTCCGGAGATCTGCGTCGCCAGCACCAAGGCGTTCACCGCGCAGTTGTCGGTGCTGGCCTGCCTGGCGATCGCCACCGGCCGCGCCCGCGGCACCCTGGGGCAGGCGCGCGAGGAGGAGCTGGTGCAGGCGCTGCTCGACCTGCCCGGTCGGGCGGCGGAGCTGTTCGCGCTCGGCCCCGCGATCCGCGACGCCGCCGCGGTGATCGCCGAGGCGCGCGACGTGCTGTATCTCGGCCGCGGCGCGCATTTCCCGGTGGCGCTGGAAGGGGCGCTGAAGCTCAAGGAGATCACCTACATCCACGCCGAGGCCTATGCCGCCGGCGAGATGAAGCACGGGCCGATCGCGCTGATCGACCGTACCGTGCCGGTGGTGGCGAGTGCACCGTCGGGCCGGCTGTTCGACAAGACCGCGTCCAATCTGCAGGAAGCGCGTGCCCGCGGCGGCCGGCTGCTGCTGTTCACCGACCCGGCTGGGGCGGCGCGCCTGGAGCGGGTGGCGGAGCAGCTGATCGTGCTGCCGGAGGCGCACGCCTTCACCGCACCCATCCTGCACAGCATCGCGGTGCAGATGCTGGCCTACGAGGTGGCGCTGCTGAAGGGCACCGACGTCGACCAGCCGCGCAACCTGGCGAAGTCGGTCACGGTGGAATAGGTGCTGGCCGTGGACGCGGTCGATCCGGTCCAGCGCATCGAACGCCTGAGCTGGCGCGACGGCGTCTTCGCCGCCGGCTCGCGCGAGGTGCCGGAGGAGATGCCGGTGGCGATCTCCTTCAACCGCACGTCCCATGCGGTGATGATGGCGACGCCGCTCGACCTGGAGGACTTCGCGCGCGGCTTCAGCCTGTCGGAGGAGATCGTCGGCGCGGTGGGCGAGATCGAGGAGATCGAGACCGTGCTGCTGCGCGCGGAGCCGGACGCCGTGCCGCGGGGGATCGAGCTGCGGTTGTGGGTGGGCGAGGCGGCCATGCGCACGCTGGACTCTCGCCGCCGCCACGTGGCGGGGCCGACCGGATGCGGCCTGTGCGGGCTGGAAAGCCTGGAGGCGGCGCTGCGGCCGCCGCGCCCGGTGCCGGAGGGGCGGCGCTACGCGCCGGAGGCGGTGCAGGCGGCGATGGAATCGCTGCGCCCGGCGCAGGTGCTGAACCGGCGCACCCACGCGGTGCACGCCGCCGGCTTCTGGACCGAGGCGGAGGGCCTGGTGTTCCTGCGCGAGGATGTCGGCCGGCACAACGCGCTCGATAAGCTGCACGGCGCGCTGGCGGCATCCGGGCGCACCGCCGCGGACGGGATCGTGGTGATGACCAGTCGGATCTCGGTGGAACTGGTGCAGAAGGCGTCGATCATGGGCACGCCGGTGCTGGCCGCGGTCTCGGCGCCGACGGCGCTGGCGTTGCGCGTGGCGGAGCAGGCGGGGATGACGCTGGTGGCGGTGGCGCGGGCGGACGGGTTCGAGGTGTGCACTGGGGTGCGACGGATCGTCGTTTGAACTCGCCGCGCCAGTTGGCATCGCGGCGCGAACCTGACCGTGACGGCTTTTGATCTCGTCTTGAGCTGTGGAACCGCCGTCGGCGTGTCGACCATCGAACCGATGGTGTTCACCTTTCAGGAGCCTGTTTGGCTCGGCGTCTACCGTCGACTGCCGGTGCCGCTCAGGAAGGAGATCAGGCTTGGCATGCTTCGGTTGTGGACGTCGGCAATACGCCACGCGCCATTGATCGTTTCAAGATCCATGACAATCGTCACAGGAGCAGTATCAAGAGTGAAACGCGCTGTTGCGGTCGCCCGATCGGTCGACGACCGGTTCACCGTGATCGAGGACAGGTGGAAACCGCCGTCGTCTTGGCAATCGCAAAGCGGGTCCTCGTCGAGCCTTCCGACTTCTCCGACGGGAACCCGTTCATCGGCCTGGATCAGCCTGAGCAACCTCGGAGCGAAAAATCTAGGGGCGAGTTGTCCGAGAACGTCCGGCCTGCCGTTCTTGCCGTAGTCCTTATACAAAGCCTGTATGAATGCTTCAGGTGTCGCAACGGGTTCTTTTGCGCATGTCGGCAACCCACAGGCGATGACGATGCAGGCTGCGAGGCGGATACGACACCTCATGGTCGGTAGACCTGCATTGGAGGCGCAGCCTTCCGATACAAAGATCCCGGGACCATGTCGAGCTGACGATAATCCGATACCCATTGCATTCCGGTATAGAAGGCAACGTGACCGGCGGGATTACCACCCGGATAGCTTTGGATCACGACGATGTCGCCCTTCTGCGGAAAGTAGCCCTGCATGCTCACCTTCGAGAAGCCGGACATCTGCAAGAACGGCCCGTAATCCTTTGCCTGTCTCGGGCGTCCGGCCGTGTTCATACCGCCAGCTTCCAAGGCCTCCCGAACGTATTTTGCGCATTCATGGCTCGATGCCAAGCCGGCGTGAGACATGAGCCAAGCGGCCGCTTTATCCTTGTTCAGGTTACCCATAATCACCGTGAAGAAGCCTGCTGTTGGAGACATTCTCTCATGTCCCAAGCTTGCTGCCTTCAAGAATTCTGATGTTGTCGGCTTCAGCAACAATGAAAGTCTCAGGGAGGTGATCCACGCCCGTGTGTCTGGATCTAAGGCATGATCGCCGCTTTGATGATGGGTAGGACGTGACGGCGGCATCGACGCGAACGGAGCCGCTGGCGAGGGTCTGGGTCGGTCCGGCGCTTCTACCTGATCAACGCCCGCAGCTTGACGCGCACCTCCGCGAGCTCCGTCGGGCTGACCCGGCCCGTGCGGCTGGCGTTTCGCGCTCGTTAGTCCCCCTCTTCACCTAGTCAGCCAGCACGACGCTGTGCGGGATCCCGGCGAGCGCCACCTCGAACGGGTAGCCCTTGACCCGGGTGGTCGTCGGGCAACAAGCGATCATGCCGGCCCGGCCGTTGTGGCTGGCCAGGCTGAGCACGACTGCCGGGCGATGACCGGCCTGCTCGTGTCCAGCCTGCGGGTCGAACGCCAGCCACACGATGTCGGACGCCGCCGTGATGGTGCCCGGCGCCGCTACCAGGCCTCCTGGCCGGCAGGCTCGCCCGTGTCGACGGACCCATGCCGGTTCTCGTCCGTGATGCCGCCGACAAGGACGTCGATGTCATGGCGGTCCGGACGAAGCGCCTCGATGACGATCCGTCCGCCTTCCTTGCGGACGTCGACCTGCTGATCCAGGCGCACCTGCGCGGCGTCCAGCACGGCGGCCGGAATACACACGGCGGCACCATTGCCCCACTTCTTCACCACGCCCCACATGGCCCCCTCCACACCGTCTTGTGTCTACCCAATGGATACATCGGCGGGTGCAGGCAAGCGCAGCCATCGGCCCGTCCCAGCTGCATCACGCTTAACCGGTGTTCCGCCAGGTGGTAGCCTCGCCCGATGGATCGCCTTCTGCCCGAGCCCGACGCGACCACCGCCGACCGGGAGCGACGGGAGGCCCTCGTCCGGCGCGAGCTGATCGCGCGCCGCCGGGCGCTGCTTGCCGGCTCCGGCCTGTTCGACCCCGACTGGTACGTCCGCCACCACCCCCCCGCCCGGCACAGCGACCTCGACCCGCTGGAGCACTACCTGGCGCTCGGCGTCCGCGCCCGGGCCGCGCCCGGCCCGCTGTTCGACGTCGACGACTACCTCCGGCAGGCCTGGCACCTGCGGCCGGGCGTGGACGACCCGCTCACGCACTACCTCCAGCGCGGCATCGCGGAAGGGCGACAGCCGATCTCGGTGCGGGCCGGCCCGCCCTGGGAGCCGTTCGGCCGGCCGGTCGAGCGCCTCGTGTCGCTGCCGGCGCCCACGCGGCGCCCGACGGTCGCGGTGGCGGTGCACGTGTTCTACGTCGAGCTGTTCGGCGAGATCTGCGCGGCGCTGGCGATGCTGCCCTACCGGTTCAGCCTGCTCGTCACCACCGACGAGCCGGAGAAGGCCGAGCGGATCGAGGCCGGGTTCGCCTCGCACGGGCTCGACGCCTCGCTGCTGGTGCAGGTGCACGAGAACCGCGGGCGCAACTTCGGGCCGTTCCTGGTCGGGCTGCGCCACGCCGTCAGGGCGCACGACCTCGTCCTGCACCTGCATACCAAGAAGTCGCTCCATCGCGGCGCCGAGCTGGCCGCCTGGCGCGAAGTGCTGTTGCGCACGCTGCTGCCGGCGCGACCGGTGGTCAGCGGCCTGATCCAGCGCTTCGTAGACGACCCCGCGCTCGGCGTGCTGACCGCCTCGCCCGGCGAGGAGATGCGCTACTGGGGCTACCACTGGCTGTCCAACCGGCATCTGGCGCAGCCGTTGTTCGACCGGCTGGGCCTGCGGTCCGCGGTGCCGGAGGGCATGCTGGACTATCCCGTCGGCGGCATGTTCTGGGCCCGCACGAAGGCGATCGCCCCCCTGCTCGACCATACCTGGACGATCGAGGACTTTCCGCCCGAGCTCGGCCAGACCGACGGCACGATCATGCACGCCGTCGAGCGGGTGATCGTGCTGGCGGCGCAGGAGGAGGGTTACGGCTTCACCGAGCTCGACTACGAGCGCGGGCTGTGCCGGCCGGGCTGGAGCAGCCGCAACCTCGACCAGTATCGGCGTGCCTCCCATGCCGGGCTGCTGGACACGATCGGCCAGGTGGACACGGTCTCGTTCGACGTGTTCGACACGCTCCTGACCCGGATCTGCCTCCGGCCCGACGCGGTGCATCGCTTCGTCGGCCTGCAGGCGGCGCGTCGCTACCCGGGCGCCGACGACTTCGTCGCGCGCCGCGACGCGGCCGAGGCGGCGGCGCGGCAGGCGCCGGGCGCGGCGGGCGACGTCGACCTGGACGAGATCTACGTCCGCTTCGCCGCCGACGCGGGACCGGCCTGGAGTGCCGACGCGATCGCCTTCGTGCGGGAGGAGGAGGTGGCGCTCGACCGTCGTACGCTGCGGCCGCGCACGGTCATGATGGAGGCGCTCGACCACGCCCGGCGGACCGGACGCCGTGTGGTCGCGACCAGCGACAGCTACCTGCCGCGGCTGGCGTTCGACGCCGTGCTGGCGCAGCACGGGATCGCGGTGGACGCGGTCTACCTGTCGTCGGAGCGGCGCGCCCGCAAGGATCGCGGCGACCTGTGGCCGATCGTGGCAGGGCGGGAGCAGGGCGAGGCGGGCGCTCCGCCTCGGCTGCTGCATGTCGGCGACAACGAGCAGTCCGACATCCAGCAGACCGCCGACCACGGCATCCGCCATTTCCACATCCTCGGCCCCACCGCCCTGTTCGAGTTCCATGGTCTCCGTCCCGCCGGCGAGCGGACGCTCGGCGACGACATCCTGCTCGGGCCGGTCGCGGAGCTGTTGTTCAACGCGCCCTATCTCGATCCGGCCGATCCGACCCTGGTGTTGCGCGAGCCGGAGCAGGCGGGCGCCGTGCTGTTCGGGCCGCTCGTGTTCGCTTTTGTCGCCTGGCTGGCGCGCCATCCGACGGTGCCGCACCTGCGCCGGCTGTTCTTCGTGTCTCGCGAGGGCTGGTTCCTGCGCCGGCTGTACGACGCGGTGCGGGACGCGAGCGGACGGATGGACCTGCCGCCCTCGTCCTACCTGCACTGCTCGCGACGGGCCGCGCTGGCGGCAGCGCAGGGGCGGGGGCTCGATCCGGACGCGGTGCTGCGTGGCGCCGGGTTCAACGGCTCGCTCGCGGCGTTCCTGCTGGCCCGGCTCGGCTTCGTGCCGGATCCGGCACTCGGCCATCAGCACCACTTGGTCAGCTTCCCGCGCGACGCCGAGCTGGTGCGCTGCGCCATCGCCCTGATGGGTGACGAGATCGCGGCACATGGCGCCGGCGCCCTGCACGCGTTCACTGCCTATGCGGAGCAGGTCGGGCTGACCGGGCCGGGACCGCTCGGCTTCGTCGACGTGGGCTATAGCGGCACCATGCAGACCGCGATCCAGACCGCGCTCGGACAACCGTTGATCGGGCTCTACATGGGCGTGTCGCACGACGCGGCCCAGGTGCGGGCTGGCGGCGGCCACGCCTTCGGCGCCTTTGCCGACGGCAACGTCGCGGACTTCACCGGCGGCTACGGGCTGATGCTGGAAGCGTTCCTGACCGCGCCGCACGGCCAGGTCACCGGCTACGACGACGGCGCGGTGCCGGCGGCGCCGCTGTTCCGCCATGACGGGCTGTCGCAGCGCGTGTTCCCGATCCTTGAGCGGATCTATGACGGGGTGGAGGAGTACGCCCTGTCCCTGATCCGCTGCTGGGGGCCGGACCTGCTCGACCTGCCGTTCCGGCCCGAGGCGGCGACGGCGACGCTGCAGGCGGTGCGCGACCGGCGCGTCCGGCTGTCGCCGGAACTGATGGCGGTGCTTTCGGTCGAGGACGATTTCTGCGGCAACGGCGAGATCGCGGTGTTCCGCCATCTCGGCCTCGACGGCGCCCCCGCGGCGCCATGACCGCGCCGCTTTCGGTGCTGGTGCGCGGCGGCGGCGTCGCCGGACTCGCCTGCGCGGTGACGCTGGCCGAGCGCGGGGCGGCGGTGACTCTGGCCGAGGCGGGGCCGGCGATCGGCTCCGGGGCCTCGTGGAAGGCGGGCGGCATGCTGGCGCCCTGGTGCGAGGCGGAGAACGCGCCGCCGGGCCTGACCGCCATGGCGCTGCCCTCGCTGGACTGGTGGCGCCGTCAGGTGCCGGACACGCGCTCCGCCGGCACCCTGGTGCTGGCGCTCGGGCGCGATGCCGGCGAGCTGAGCCGCATGGCCCGTCGCACCACCGGGCACGAGACTCTGGATGCCGCCGGAATCGCGGCGCTGGAGCCGGAGTTGGACGAACGGTTCGGCCGCGGGCTGTTCTTCCCCGGCGAGGCGCATCTCGATCCCCGCGAGGCGCTGCCGGCGCTGGCGGCACGGCTGCAGGCGCTCGGCGGCCGCATCGCGCTGGGTGAGCCGGAGCGGCCGGCGGGCCGGTTCGACCGGGTGGTGGACGCCCGCGGCATCGGCGCGCAGGCGGCGCTGCCGGGCTTGCGCGGCGTGCGCGGCGAGATGCTGCTGATGCGGGCCCGCGGCGTCGTGCTGCATCGGCCGGTGCGGCTGCTGCATCCGCGGTTCCCGGTCTACCTGGTGCCGCGCGCGGATGGCGTGTTCATGCTGGGGGCCACCATGATCGAGAGCGAGGAGCGCGGCCCGCCGCGGCTGCGCTCGGTGATGGAGCTGCTGAGCGCCGCCTTTGCGCTGCATCCCAGCTTCGCCGAGGCGGAGATCCTGGAGCTCGCCGCCGACCTGCGCCCGTCCTTCGGCGACAACATGCCGCGCCTCGACCTCACCGGCGACACGGTGCACGTCAACGGCATGTTCCGGCACGGTTACCTGCTGGCGCCGGTGCTGGCGATGCGGCTGGCGGACGCGCTGCTCGGCGCGGGCTGAGGGTCCGTTAGAGGACTCTGGTGAACGGGAAGAAAGACTCAGGAGCTTTGCCCCTGGACCCCATGAAGGACGGAGCCCTTCAAACCCAATTCTTCAAGGTCAAGGGGTCTGGGGCCTCCGGCCCCAGCGGGTCCAGGGTGGAGCCCTGGCCTTGCATGCTGGTCGAGTGACAGTTCTGGCGGCCAACGCTCGGATCGGTCGTGCCGAGAGAAGGATTAGGAGCCACGGCGACACGATCGAACCCAGGCGGCGATCATTGAGTGTCGTTCCCGGTTTGGGAGCTGATCCTCGACACCATCCGGTGAAGCGGTTTCCTGTCATGACGCCTATGGGTGGATGGCTTGCGCGTGCAGGGGTTCCGGGGGCCACGGCCGCTGTCCATGATGCGGTCAACGACCGACGCGGCCGCGGGGCGGATGACGGACGCGGTCGGCGATCGCCTTGAGATGCGGTAGGAAGGAAGCGGAGATGAGGATCACCGTGAACGGCGAGGAGCGGGACGTCGCCGCCGCGACCCTGGAGGCGGCGCTGGCCGAACTCGGCTACGCCAGCCTGCGCGTCGCCACCGCCGTGGACGGCGACTTCGTGCCGGCCGGCCGCCGCGACGCGCAGGCGCTGGCCGAGGGGAGTGCGGTGGAGATCCTGGCGCCGATGCAGGGAGGCTGACCATGCTGTTCTACGGGACCGAGCTCGGCTCGCGGCTGATGCTGGGCACGGCGCAGTACCCGTCGCCCGACGTGCTGGCCGAGGCGGTGCGGGCGTCGGGCACCGAGCTGGTGACGGTATCGCTGCGGCGCGAAGGATCAACCGCGCAGGCCGGCCAGGGCTTCTGGTCGCTGGTCCGCGGGCTGGGGGTGCGTGTGCTGCCCAACACCGCCGGCTGCCATTCGGTGCGCGAGGCGGTCACCACGGCGCAGATGGCGCGCGAGGTGTTCGATACCGACTGGATCAAGCTGGAGGTTATCGGCGAGAGCGACACGCTGACGCCGGACGTGTTCGGCCTGGTCGAGGCGGCGCGCATCCTGAGCGAGGACGGGTTCTCCGTGTTCCCGTACACCACCGACGACCTGGTGGTGGCTGAGCGGCTGCTGCGTGCCGGCTGCGCGGTGCTGATGCCGTGGGGATCGCCGATCGGCTCCGGGCGTGGGCTCAACAACCCGTGGGCGCTGCGGGCGCTGCGGGCGCATTTCCCGGAGGTGCCGCTGGTGGTGGATGCCGGGATCGGCCTGCCCAGCCAGGCGGCGGCGGCGATGGAGATGGGCTACGACGCGATCCTGCTGAACACCGCGGTGGCGCAGGCCGGCGACCCGGTGGCGATGGCGCGCGCCTTCCGGCTGGCCATCGAGGCCGGGCAGGCGGCTCGGCTGGCCGACCCGATGGAGCCGCGCGAGATGGCGAGCCCGTCCACCCCGGTGCTGGGCCGGGCCTTCGTATGACGGAGGTCCTGCCGGGCCGCTTCTACCCGGTGGTGGACAGCGCCGACTGGGTGCGGCGAATGGCCGGGGCCGGGGCGCGTCTGGTCCAGCTCCGGGTGAAGGCATCCGACGGCCCGGCGCTGCGCGACGTCATCCGCGTGGCCAAGGCGGCCTGTGCGGATCGCCAGGCCTGCCTGGTGCTGAACGACCACTGGCAGGCGGCGATCGAGGAAGGGGTGGACTTCCTGCATCTCGGCCAGGAGGACCTCGACGCCGCCGACCTGACGGCGATCCGTCGCGCCGGCATCAGGCTCGGGGTCAGCACCCATTCGGACGGCGAGTTCGACCGCGCCCTGTCGGTGACGCCGGACTACGTGGCGCTGGGGCCGATCTGGCCCACCACGCTGAAGCGGATGCCCTGGGCGCCGCAGGGGCTGGAGCGGATCGGCGACTGGAAGCGCCGACTCGGCGCGGTCCCGCTGGTCGCGATCGGCGGCATCACCCTCGACCGCGCCCCGTCCTGCCTCCGCGCCGGCGCCGACGCGGTGGCGGTGGTCTCCGACGTGGTGGCCGACCCTGACCCGGAGGCGCGGGCGCGGGCCTGGATCGCGGCGACCGAGGCAACGGCCTGGCCTGTCCGGGGCGCATCGCAGGTCTGACCCGAGGTTGCTGGCATATTGAGGACCGGAGTGGGCTGTGCCGTCGCGGCCGACCTGATGCGAACCGCCTGGTCGATGGCCTTACCTGTTCAGGACGAACGCCTCACCTCCTCGATGATGACCGAGATCGTCGCGCGACGGGCCCGCACCTCGTCCATCTGGGCGTCCAGCTCCACGAGCTTGGCTTCCAGCCGGGCGTGCAGCCGGGCCTTGCGTCCGCTGCCCTCGGGCGAGTTCAGGTGTTCGGCCACATCGCGGAGGGTGAAGCCGAGGCTACGCGCCCGACCGATGAAGTTCACGACCTGAAGGGCGCGGTCTCCGTAGTCGCGATGACCGTTCGCAAGGCGTGCGGCTGGAGCCAGGAGACCGCGGGCTTCGTAGAAGCGGATCTTCGACGTGCTGACGCCGGCCCGCCTGGCCAGATCGCCGATGCGCATGGACTTGACCTTCAACCGTGGTTGAAGGTGTAGGGACCGGCGCCTCCAGGTCAAGGCGGCTCACATGGCGACGCACACTCTCGTTCTGGTTCCGGGTCTCGGCAGCGACGCGACCGTCTGGCGGCCGACGATCGCCGCACTGGGCGGCGAGCTCCAGTGCATCGTGGCCGATACGCTCAGCGACGGTACCCTGGCGGGGATGGCGCGCCGAATCCTCGACCAGGCACCGCCGGACTTCGCCCTGGCTGGTGTCTCGATGGGCGGAATGGTGGCGCTGGAACTGATGAGAGTGGCACCCGAGCGTGTGACCCGGCTGGCGCTTGTGGATACGAACGCACGGCCGGATGCGTTCAGGCGAAGGATGTCCCGTCGTCTGGCCAACCTCATCGTCGGAACGAGCGGCGACTTCAGGCGGCTGGCGGAGCGCAGCCTCGTCTCGCTCGTCCATCCATCGACGTCGAAAGACGTACGCGACGAGCTCGTGGAGATGAGCGTGAGGGTCGGTTCCAGGGCCTACATCCGGCAGAACCGCGCGGTGATGGCGCGCGGCGACCTGCGCAAGTTCCTGCCGGGCATCACCGTTCCGACCGCGGTGATCGTCGGTCAGGAGGATCGGATGACGCCCGTCGCGCTGTCCCGGGAAATCCACACCCTTACGCCCGGGTCGACGCTCCACGTCGTCCCCGGATGCGGTCACCTTCCTCCCATCGAACGGCCGGAGGTCACGGCCGCCCTGTTGCGGGAGCTTCTCGAGCGACCTTCGGGACCGGGCGATCGCTGAAGCTGTCGGGGACTGCGAACCGCCATCCGGCTTGGCTCTGAGGTCTCCTTCCCCGCAGGACAGGACAGCGTCCGACGGGCTTGAACCACGGGACGCGGATGAACGCCATGTACGCGTCACCCTGGAGCTGCGAGGCGACGCAGCTCCAGGCTGCGCCAGGTCGGCTAGCCCGCATCCGTCGGCAGCGGTGGTCGACCCGCGTTACGCGTTCATCCTTGCTTCGGCCCGCAGGCCGACGACCTGGACGCGTCCGCTGCGGCGTGATCGCCCCGGAGGCGCGGGCGCGGGCCTGGATCGCGGCGACGCAGCCCGGCTAGGCTTGGGCAGCCGTCACGGCGTCTGTGGTAGTCGTCACAGGCCGGAACGGCGGGGAGGAATGTGCGGTGGATGTCAGGCGTGCCCGTCTCGAAGACATCCCGGCGATCGAGGCGCTGATCGCCCGCTCGGTGATGGAGCTGATGGCCGGCGAGTACTCGCTCGTCCAGCGGCGCGCGTCGATCGGCCCGTTGTTCGGCGTCGACCGCAGCGTGGTGGAGGACGGCACGTATCTCGTGGTGGAGGCGGGCGGACGGCTGGCGGGCAGCGGTGGCTGGAGCTTCCGTCGCACGGTGTTCGGCGGCGACGCGATCGACGGCCGCGACGATTCCCTTGCGGTTCCAGGTGCCGAGCCGGCCCACATCCGCGCCTTCTACGTCGATCCCCACGCCGCTCGAAGCGGGGTGGGCAGCTTGATCCTGCGTCGGAGCGAGGCCGACGCGATGGCACGCGGCTTCACCCGCTTCGCCATGGGCGCGACCCTGACCGGACAACCGTTCTACGCCCGGCACGGCTACAGTGCCGGCGCCGCGTTCTCGTTCCTGCTTCCCGGCGGGATCGAGTTCCCGCTGCTGCACATGGACAAGGAGGCGACCGGATAGAGGCCGTTGGGCGCTCCGACACCGGGCATCGAAAGGAAGTCTTCTTTTTCTGAAGAAAAAGAAGCAAAAAGACTTTCATTTGTTTAAGCATTTACGCCTTCTTACGTCGGACTCCAACGGATGGAAGTTCTTTGGTTCTTTCTTTCAAGAAAGAACGTCTCTTCCTGTCGGCTGACCGAACGCCCGCTCCACGCACGCGGCCTTACGGCGATGTCATGCGCCGGCTGCATGGATATGGCAGGATGACCGCGAGGCCCCGGCGGCAAGAGGAGGCAGGCGCATGATGCTCACCGGACTGCCGGCGGTGCTGCTCACGATCGCCCTGCTGCTGGTGCTGTGCAGCGCGGTGCAGCCGATCGCGCGACGCCTGCAACTGCCGGAAACGGTGCTGCTGGCGCTGACCGGGATCCTGCTCGGCGGCGCTGCCGACGTGCTGCTGCGCTCACCGGTCACCGACGCGTTCAACGGCGCCGCCCGCACGCTGCTCGACCTGCCCATCGACAGCGAGGCGTTCCTGCTGATCTTCCTGCCGATCCTGGTGTTCCAGGGCGCGCTCGCGATCGACGTCCGGCGCCTGGCGCACGAGGCGGCCACCGTGCTGCTGCTGGCGGTTGTGGCGGTGGTGGCGAGCACGGCGGCGATCGGCTTCGCGCTGTATCCGGTGGCGGGCATGCCGCTGGTGGTGTGCCTCACGCTCGGCGCCATCGTCGCCAACACCGACCCGAGCGCGGTCGCCGGGATCTTCCGCGAGATCGGCGCCGCGACCCGGCTCACCCGGCTGGTCGAGGGCGAGGCGCTGCTCAACGACGCCGCCGCGATCTCCTTGTTCGGCATCCTGCTGCCGGCGCTGACCAGCCACGCGCAGATCTCGGTCGGCCACGCGGCGATCGACTTCGCGGTCTCGTTCGCCGGCGCCCTCGCGGTGGGCGTGGTGCTGGGGCGGCTGACGCTGGCGATGATCGCCGTGATCGGCGGCACGCCGGCCGGCGAGGTCACCCTGACGCTGGCGCTGCCCTATGTCGCCTACATCGTCTGCGACCGCGTGTTCGGCTTCTCCGGCGTGGTCGCCACCGCGGCGGCGGGCTTGACCTTCTCGGTCTACGGACCGTCCACCCTGCGCCCGCAGACCTGGCGCTTCGGCGAGCAGCTCTGGGAGCAGTTGGTGTTCTGCGCGGGCTCGCTGGTGTTCCTGCTGGCCTCCATGCTGGTGCCGCGGCTGCTGGTCGGCATGACGCGCTGGGACCTGGTGCTGATCGCGATCACCGTCGCCGCCGGCATGGCCGCGCGGGCCGCGGTGATCTTCGGGCTGCTGCCGATCCTGGCCGCGACCCGGCTGTCGCCGCCGGTGCCGACCCGGTTCAAGGCGACCATGGTCTGGGGCGGCCTGCGCGGCGCCATCACCCTGGCGCTGGCGCTGGCGGTGACCGAGAACCCGCACGTGTCGGCGCCGGTGGCGCGCTTCGTCGGCATCGTCGCCACCGGCTTCGTGCTGGTCACCTTGTTCCTGAACGGGGGCACGCTGCGCTTCCTGGTGGTGGCGTTGCACCTCGACCAGCTTTCGCCGATCGACCAGGCGCAGCGGCACCAGGTGCTGGAGATCGGCCTGGGCGAGGTGCGCGACCGCACCCGGAGGATCGCCGGCGAGTTCGGCTTCCCATCGCACGCCACCCGCTACGTGATGGAAACGCTGGAGCGCCGCATCGCCGAGGAGCGGGCGGTCAACACCTTCCACACCGCACTCGGCGAGCGGCAGCGGGTGACTCTGGCGCTGATCACGATTGCCAACCACGAGCGCTCCATCCTGCTCGACCTGTTCCGCATACGCGGCATCTCGCGCCGGGTGATGGAGCAGTTGCTGCGCACCGCGGAGGCGATGATCGACGGTGCCCGGGCGGAAGGGCGGTTCGGCTACGTGCGGGCGGTGCGACGCCGGCTGAGCCCGAGCTGGCGGTTCCGGCTGGCGCAGGCCGTGCACCATCGGCTGCGCCTCGATGCGCCGCTGATGTACTGCATGATGGAGCGGTTCGAGATGCTGATGATCGCGCATCTCGTGGCGCTGTCGCTGACCCGCTACATGCGCCGCCGGGTGGAGCCGACGCTGGGCGTCCGCCTGGCCGACATCGTGTCGGAGGTGCTGGACCGGCAGCGCCGGCTGCTGGAGGAGGCGATCGGCACCATGCGGCTGCACTACCAGGGCTACACCGAGGCGCTGGAAAGCCGGATGCTGCGCCAGGTGGCGCTGCGTCTGGAGGGCGAGCAGTACGACGAGCTGCTGGGCGAGAGCCTGATCAGCGAGGAGCTGCATGCCGAGCTGTATCGCGGCGTCGAGCTGCGTCGGCACCGGCTGGAGCGGCGCCTGCGCTTCAACCTCAAGAGCGGCATCGAGAGCCGGATCAAGGCGGTGCCGGCGCTGGACGGGGTGCCGGAAGCGGTGCTGCACGACCTGGCGATGACGCTGGCGATCCACTTCACCGCACCCGGCGAGCGGGTGCTGAAGCGAAGCCGGCGCGTGCGCACGGTGTACTTCGTCAGCGCCGGCCAGTTCGAAAGCCACGTGTCCGAGCACGACATCCGGTTCGGCCCCGGCTCGGTGCTGGGGGCGGAGGACCTGCTGGCGTCGGGCCGGATGGGCGTGTCGGTGCGCTCGCTCGGCTTCGGCCACCTGCTGGCGATCAGCGCGCGCGAGTTCCGCCGCCTGGCCGACGAGCATCCGGTGGTGCGCACCAACATCGAGCGCCTGCGCCGGGCGCGCATGGGCGAGCCGGGGGGGATGCTGTTGCTGGGGGCGCCGGTGGAGCGGGCAGAATCGGCCGCAGCCGTGATGGAAAATGCGGCATCCGGAGGGGGCCTTTGAACGCCGTCATGAGGCCAATGCGCCGGTCGCACGGTTCGCGCTCAGGCTTGCCGGAGATGGTCCTGATCCGACCCAAAGCGGGATGCTCTCGATGCGCTTGACTGGACTTGTGCGATGCGAGGTGGGCTGCTCCGGGGGCGTCGCCGCTCGCGTCAGGCAAGGACCTCCTCGAGCAGTGCGTCCGCTCCAGGCTGCGACGGCAGGCGCTTGTCGAGCAACAGCATGGAGAAGCCATGCACCAGACACCACGAGGCGAGTGCCCGGCCGCGCGACGTCGAGATGTCCGACCCCGGTGACCTGGCAGCCGTCACGCGCGCCAAGGCCGCGAAGGCCTCGGCCGTCGCCTCTCGAAAGTCGGGATCATCGCCGTTCAGGACGGTGTTGTGGAACATGAGCAGGAACAGACCTGGCTGGGTGCGGGCGAACCGGACGTAGGAGCGGCCGAGTGCTCGCAACGGATCCGTTGGGGACGTCGCGGCTTCGGCCAGTGAACGGGCAAAGCGACGGAAGCCGACCGCCGCAAGCGCCGTCAGCAGCCCACAGAGATCGCCGAAATGGTGCGCGGGCGCCGCGTGAGAGACACCGGCGGCGCGGGAGATGGCCCGCAGCGACAACCGGTCGAGACCATCCCGCTCCAGGATCAGCTCCGCCGCTTCGAGAAGGGCGGGTCGCAATGCCCCGTGATGGTAAGGCCGTTCCGGCATGGCCAAGGGATGCCCGATGATGTTGCCGCTGACAAGTTTCGCTTGACCGCAGCCTGCGACCGGCCGATCTTGTCATCGTCAAGATAGGACGGCCGCGATGACCGGTATCGAGCTTCTGTTGGGGTTGCACGTTCTCGGTGGAAGCGTGGCCCTGCTGGTCGGCCCCGTGCCGATGTTGGTCCGGAAGGGTGGGGTGCTTCACCGCAAGGCTGGCCTCGTCTTCAGCGGCGCGATGGGCTGCGGCGCGGCGTCCGCCTTCGTGCTGGCTCTCGTCGTGCACAGCACCCTGCTGCTGACGATAGCCGTGCTGACGGCCTTCCTGATCTTCACCGGGTTGCGGGCGGCCTCGTTCCGGCGGGGTACACGTCCTCGCACCATGGACGGGATGTCGTGCCTGCTGATGACGGGCTTCGGCATCTGGCTGCTTTGGCGCAGCGTGTCCGTGCCGGACGTGACCGGCCTGTTCTTCGGCGTGGGCGGCCTTGTCCTGGCGGGCCGGCAATGGCACCTGCAACGCGCCCCGCACCCTGACTGGCTGCTGGCGCACATCGCCGGGATGGGCGGCGCCTATGTCGCGACGGTCACCGCCTTCCTGGTCGTGAACATCGGGTTCCTGCCGAAGCCCGTCACCTTCATCGTCCCGACGATCATCGGCACGTTGCTGATCACCTGGGCCAGCATACGCCACGCCTTGCGCACCGGCACTCGGATGAGCATTGGCTGAATATGGAAGCGCAAGGCGATGCATCCCTTGCTCAGCAGGTCGGTTTGTTACCCGGGTCGTCCCTGGAGCGCGGGATTTCCCGCGGTGTAGAGACCGTGCGCGATGGCGTCGCAGCCATGACAGGAAAGACGGCTTTCGGAACCAAGAACATCGCCCGCGGGTCCAGCCGTCCTGACGTCTTCGCAGGCGTCAACATCGGTCGGCGCCATACCTGGTGGGTTGGTTGGGAGCTGACATGAACGCGCATCTCTGGATCGGCTTTGCTTTGGCCTCGTTGTTGATGGGATTGGTTCCTGGTCCGGGGGTAATGAGCATCGTCGGCTATGCGATCGGTTCGGGCCGCAGGACGGCCTTGGCCTCGGTGGCCGGCATGGCGGTCGGGAACGTCGTGGCGATGAGCCTGTCACTTGCGGGCGTCGGCGCGTTGCTCGCCGCCTCAGCCCTCGCCTTCACCATCCTGAAGTGGGTCGGCGCACTCTACCTGATCGGGCTAGGCACGGCGGTCATCGCGAGGAGCGGGACGAGGTCGGACAACGCGCCGTCGCGACAGCCGACTTCGCCACGGACCGCATTCGCGGGCAACGTCGCCGTCGGCATCTTTCATCCCAAGACCATCGTGTTCTTCGTCGCCTTCGCGCCGCAGTTCATCAGCCCTTACGGCGACTACGTCCTGCAGGCGGCGACGCTGGTGCTGACCTTCGGTGCGATCGTCGGCTGCACCGATACGATCTACGCGCTCGGCGCCGCCGAGGCATCACGGCTGGCCGAGCGTCGCACGATGGACCGGTGGGCGAAGCGCTTGAGCGGCGGCATCCTGATCGCCGCCGGCCTCGCGACGGGCGTTCAGCGACACTAGAGCGCGTTCCGCTCGCGCGTCCTGCGAGGGGTGGATCTGCTTCGACCGGCGCGCCGCATGATCAAGGAACTCCGTCGGGGTCATCCTGGTGACCTGTCGGAACGCGAAGCAGAATGCCGCCGTGCTGGCGAAACCGGTCTGCGCGGCCACCCGGGAGATCGCGCTTCCGGCGGAAAGCCGGTCGATCGCGAGGACGATCCGCGCTCTCTGCCGCCAGGCCTTGTAGGTCAGCCCCGTCTCGACGGGAAACAGGCGGCTGATGCTCCGGACCGACGTAGCGGCACGGGAAGCGAGGTCGCCGATGTCGAGCCGGCTTGCCGCATCGGCAAACGCCATGTCGGCAACCCGCCGCCCGATGGTGCTGACCGGCAACGGCAGAAAGGTCGGTGCGTCCGGCGTCTCGGTGAGCTCGTGGAGGATCAGCTTGACGATGAGGCCGGTCTTCTCGGGCGCGGTGTTCGTCTCGTGCGCCGCGAAGATCAGTTCCCGGAGAAGCGGAGTGACCCTCAGCGCGAACGGCCGGTCGAGAGATACCGACGGTGCCCATGTCCGCGCCGCCGAGGGGTGCCAGTAGATCATCCAGTGCTCGGCGTCGGACAGCACGTCCACCCCGTGCATCACCCCGGCCGGCACCCAGACGGCAAGCTGCGGCGGCACGAGCCAGCGACCGGTCGCCGTGTAGACCTGCATCGTGCCGGACGCCGCGAAGATCAGTTGCGCCTCGTCGTGACGGTGCAACGCGGCGCCGCCGCCCCGCGGCTTCGCGCCCCGGAACGTCCGGAACGGCGGCTCTTCGGCGGGTTGGCGTTTCATCGATACCATTTGGCGTAACATCTCACAGCGGCCCTGCTAGGTGAACGGCGCCGACGCGTATCCCGACACAGCAGGAGAACAGCCATGCAGATGACCGGCAACACGATCCTCGTCACCGGCGGCACAAGCGGCATCGGCCGCACTCTGGCGGAGGCGCTCCACGATTGCGGCAACCAGGTGATCATCGCAGGACGCCGGCAGGCACTGCTCGACGCGGTTGCGACGGGTCGCGACGGCATGGCGGGCATTCAGCTCGACCTCGACGATCCGGCCTCGCTGCAGCACTTCGCCGACGCCCTCGGCAACCGCTTTCCCGGATTGAACGTGCTGGTGGCCAACGCCGGTATCTCGAAACAGGAAGACCTGCTGAACGGTTGGGACATGTCCGTCGCGGAGGCGATGATCGAGACGAACATTCTCGGCACCCTGCGTGTCGTGGCGGCGCTGCTGCCCGGCTTGAAGCGCCAGTCGAACGCGACCATCGTGGTCACGACGTCGAACTTGGCCTTCGTGCCGAAGGCGCTATATCCGACCTACTGCGCCACCAAGGCCTTCCTGCACTCCTGGCTGCAATCGTTGCGCTACCAGCTTCGAGACTGTCCGGTCGACGTGCTGGAGTTGGCGCCCCCTTACGTGCGGACCGAACTGACCGGGCGGCAGCAGGCGTCCGACACGCGCGGCATGCCGGTCGAGGCGTATATCTCCGAGGTCATGAGCCTTCTCGGGGCCCATGATCATCCTGGGAGCGAGATCCTAGTCGAGGCCGCCCGTGAGGTGCGATGGGCCGAGCGGGAGGGTCGCTACGACGCAGTTTTCGCCGCGATGAACCCGGCCTGACGAGCGCCGGTCGATGTCGTCCTCAACCAGTGCCGCCCGGCCGGACCGCGCCACCCAACGCGTCATCTGGCTCACTTTGG
This sequence comes from Lichenicola sp., assembly GCA_965198655.1. Lineage (GTDB taxonomy): Bacteria > Pseudomonadota > Alphaproteobacteria > Acetobacterales > Acetobacteraceae > Lichenicola. Next base: position 1,829,622 of record OZ240668.1, read on the forward strand.
CGTTGTTCCTGTCCTATCTCTGCGTCGCGCTATCCCCGCCGATGATGTCGATCTACGTCACCACGCGGCTGGGTGGAACGGAGGTTCGCATCACTGCGCGACCTGCGACACTCGCCTTGAAACAGGCTGATGGCGTCCGAAGGGACCGGGCTTGCGGCCCGGTCCCGGAGCCTGGCTACTGCACGGCCAGGAACGGCACGAACGGCACGCCCAACCCGGTCACGTCGTTGTAGCCGGGCGTGGTGTAGTTGAACACGTCGTCGATGCCCTCGCAGATCGGATCCGAGCAGACCTGCAACGCGAAGGGGGCGGTGATGATCAGGTCCGGCACCGAGTTGATGGTCACCACACGGACCTCGTTCGGGTTGGTGACGTAGCCGCGCAGCACCGCGGTCGGCTTGGACGGCGCCGTGATCTGGTTGATGCCGGCGCTGTTGGTGGTCTGGCCGACGGGGTGGCTGTAGAGCCACGGGTTGGCGAAGCCGACGAACGGCCGGCCAAGCAGCCCGTGCACCTCGTTCACGGTCGCCATCACGCCGGCGGTCAGCGGTGAGGCCAGGCTGGTGCCGCCCTCGGGGATCTCGCAGTACTCGGTGGTCGCACTCTCCTTGGTGCAGCCGATGTCGCTGTGGCCATCGCCGGCGATGGTGAACGTTTCGCCGTACAGGTAGCCGGTATAGGGATCGGCGTCGGCGGAGATGTCGGGGCTGACGCGTCGCGGCGTCAGCGGCACGGACTCGCCGCTTGCCTCGTTCAGCGTGGTCGCGAGCGCTGCCGGCACCACCGCCGCCTGGTAATCGGGCTGCGCCTCAAGCAGGCTGATGCCGCCGCCGCCGCCGGCATAGAAGCTGAAGGCCGGGAAGGTGCTGCCGAACGCCGTGGTGGTGGTCAGGCCGCTGGTGGTGATCGCGTGGGCGCTCTTGACCGTGGCGTTGGCGAGGAAGTCCCGATAGGTGCCCCAGCCGTACTCGCTCTTGGCCCCGTTCGCGTTGCTCAGCAGCAGCGAGGTGCCACCGACGCCGGTCACGTAGGCGCTGGTGGCTTCCCACGACCCGGTGGCGACGCCGTTGTCCTGCGACAGGTCGCCGTCGTCGCCGGAGGAGAACAGCACGGTGATGCCCTGCGCCGCCGCGGCCATGAAGGCCTGGTCCTCGGTGGCGACGTCGGCGGCCGACACGTCCTCGCCGTTGTTGCCGTAGCTGTTGGTGATGACGTCGGCGCGATGCTCGTAGATGGTGTCGAGCAGGGCGGTGGTCAGCGAGCTGCCGCAGTCGCGCGAGCCGACATAGACGATGTTGGCACCCGGCGCCGAGCCGTGCACCGCGGCGACGTCCAGCGACTCCTCCGTCCACCAGCCGTACGGGCCGCACGCCTCGCTGGCGGACACGTCGTAGATGCCGGCCGGAATGATCTCCTTGAAGTTGGCCGCCGTCAGCGCCGGAAGTTGGTGGCGGGCGGCGTAGTGGTTGCCGTCCGATTGCAAGGTCGGCGAGGCGTAGGCGTCGAGGATGGCGACCGTCACGCCGCGTCCGTCGAGGCCGATGTTGAACGGGTTGAGCCCGTAGGCGGACTGGATCTGCTGCGGGGTGTAGCCGCAGGACAGCCAGGGCAGCGTCTTGCCATAGGGAGCCGGCTTGGTGCTGAGCGTGGCGTCGTTCTCGCCGAGATACGTGCTGCAATAGGGCGACGGCGTGTTGGACGCGACCGGCGGCGCCAGCACCGCAGGGCTGGCCAGCGACGACGATGCCGACAATGCGGCCGACGACGGGGCGGCGGGGGCGACAAGGGTGCCGGCTGTGACCGAGACGTGCTGCGGCCGCTTGAGGAAGGTGGTGTCGTCGAGGCCCTCGATGAACAGGATCTTGGCCGCCAGGGCCGCCGGCACGCGCGGCGCCTCCTTGTTGGCGCGCAGCGTCGCGTTGCCGTAGCGGTACAGCTTCTGGCTGACGCCGAACGCGGCCCGCACCTGGCCGACCGTCGCCGTCGCCGACACGTAGGCGCCGAGCGGGCCGACCGACACGTTGGCCATCCCGGCCTCGGTCAGCATGGTCCGCACCACCGCGACGTCGGACGCGTCGGGAGCGTAACGGGCCCGGAACGTGGCGGCGTCGAGGTAGTGGCCGTACTGGGCGTTGCCGGGGGTGGACACCGCGGCGACCAGGCCGGCCAGCCCCGCCTTGTCCTTCAGGGCCATGTGCACGACGACCGATACCGCCTGGTTGTCCGGTGCGGTGCCGGTCTCGACCGCGGACGGGACCCAGCCGGCAACGTTGCCGGCGAGCGTCGCGGGCGGGGCGGATACCGCCGCCGACATGGTGCAGGCGAGCAGCGCGGCACCGAGGCCCGTGCGCGCGGCGTGTCTGGTGATTCGAGGCAAGCGGATTCTCCGATCAGCGGTTCGACGACGCCCGTGCCAATCTGGACCGGAGCGCATCGCCGCGGCCGGAGGCGAGGCCGCCTCCGATCGTTCCGACCTGTCTCACGTGTCGAAATCTTTCCGAACGATAAAAATCTAGAAGGACTTCATGACGATTGGCAATCTTTTTACACGATGAACGACCCGGGATCGTGACGGTCCCGTTCAACCGTTGCGCACGGGGTTCGATCAGCCGATCCAGTGCAGCAGCAGCGATACCGTGACGAGCGACAGCAGCGTCGAGACCAGGGTGGCGCGGCTGGCGACGTCGGCCTCGCGGTCGTAGAGCCGGGCCAGCATGAACGGCCCGGTGCCGACCGGAAGGGCTGCGATCAGCACCGCCGACTGCGCCCAAAGCGGCTCGAGCCGGAACACCGGGAACGCCAGCAGCGCGGTCAGCGCCGGCTGCAGCAGCAGCTTGGCCGCGACCACCCGGACCACCGCCGACGCCCGGGCCGGGCGCCCGCCGGTCTCGGCCAGGAACAGGCCGATGGTGACCAGGGCGCAGGGGCTCGCGGCGTCGCCGAGCAGGCCGGTGAAGCGCTGCACGGGTGCCAGGAGGCCGAGCCCGGACAGGTTCACGAGCGCGCCTGCGACCGGCGCCGCCACCAGCGGGTTGCGCAGCAGCGCCGCCGCGACCGTCAGCGCGACGCGGCCGAGCCTCTGGCCGCCGCCTCGGTCGAGCTCCACCAGCCCGATCGCCAGCGCGAACAAGGCGCACACGGTCAGCAGGGTGGCCAGCACCACCGGCGGCAGCCCGGCCGGACCGAACACGCCGAGGCAGAGCGGGATGCCGATGAAGGCGGTGTTGGCGTAGCCGGCGGTCAGCCCCTCGATGGTGGCGCCGGACAGCCGGTGGGCGCGCTCCACCGGGCGGCGGTAGTCGAGGCCGAAGCCTACCGCGAAGGTCAGGAGCATGCCGACGGAAAAGGCGGCGATGAACGACGGATGGTCAAGCTCCGCCCGCGTCACCCGCGCCATGCTGTCGAACAGCTCGGCCGGGAGGGCCAGGCGCACCACGAAGCGGTTGAGGCTGTCGGTCGCACCGGGTCCGAGCCAGCCTCGGCGCCCGCAGGCGTATCCGGCCAGGATCAGGCCGAAGATCGGCAACAGGATAAACGTCACGGCGTGCATGGCGGGCGCCGATCAGCCAGGCGCGCCGACGCTGTGCAGGAGGAGAACGACCGGCACCGGATCCTCGCCCACCGCGGTGAACGACAGCGCGCCGTCGAGCGACCCTATTCTGGCTGGCGCACCCCCGTCCAGGAGCACGACCCGGCCGCCGACGCGCACCCTGATCGGGCCGCCGAACAGCAGCGTGACGCGCGCGCGCGGCGGCAGCACCACCGGGTCGCTCCAGGCGCCGGCCGGCGCGGACAAGCGGAGGGTCCGGATCGGCAGCGGCCGCAGCGCGAGGCCGAGGCTGCGCCGCTCGCCCGGTGCCAGCGCCAGAAGCTGCCGGTCCGGCTCGTAACCGGGCAGGTCCGCGTCGAGGCGGTACGACCCGGGCGGCAGCGACAGGGTCGCCGGCGCGTGGCCGATCCGACGGTTGTTCAGGCTCAGGCTGGCGCCGGGCGGAACGCTATCGAGACCGAGCGTGGCCCGGCGTGGGGACGGCGACAGCGACACCGTGCGCGTGGCGCCGTCGCGCAGCGCCACCGTGACCGGGACCGTGCTCCAGCCGGTCGCGGCGAAGCCGACCTCGTGCCGCCCGGCTCCCACCGCGATCGGCTGGTCGGCACCGCCGGACGGAACCCCGTCGACCAGCACCGTGCCGTCGACCGGCCGGATCAGGTGCACCACCAGGGTACCGTGCGGGGCGGCAGTCAGGTGGTGCCACAGCACCGCGGCGCAGCCGAGGATGAGGGCGGCAAGCAGCAGCTTGCGGATGGCACCGGCGCGTGCGGCGGGCGCTGCCGGCGCGGGCCGTCGCCGCCTCGGCCGCGTCACCGGGACCACGCGAACCGGAAACGTGCCCCACCGGGAGGTGGGCGGCGGGGACGGCGACACCGGCGGCACGATCGGATGGCGGGCCGCCTGTGCCGGTTGCGCCGGCGGCTCGGGACGGGCCCGCTTCTCGGTCGGGGCGGTCGGGGCGGTCGGGGCGGTCGGGGCGGTCGGGGCGGTCGGGGCGGTCGGCGGCGGCGCGGGCGGCGCGGCGGCGCGGGCGGCTGGACCGGTGCTGGCGGCAACCGGGACGGCGGCAACGGGGGCGGCGGCGTCGGTGGCGATCTGGGCGATGCCGCAGAACGGGCAGAACGACACCGGCGCCTGCAGCACCTCGCCGCAACGCCGGCATTCGGTCCGATCCGGCATCTAGCGTCCTGCCCTCGAAGCCCGCCTGAACGTCAAGAACAAGCCGGCCACCGAAAGCAGGCCGCGCGTGTGCCCGAAACCCGCTCGTGCATTCCCGAACCGGGCCACTAGCGGGTGCCGCCGCACGCCGCCGACATCCCGTCCGGGACCGGCTCCTCCGGCGCGCAGGAGCCGGCGGCGGGGATCCGGCCGATCGCGCCGGTGGCCAGCTCCAACAGGCCCGGGCTGGGCTCGGCGTCCGGCGGCACCTGCTCGTCGTGCTCGAAAGCGAGCACGGCGTGGGCCAAGGCGGGCGACGGGACGCCGTCCACCGTGCCGCGGTAGTAGGCGAGGCGGCGCAGCGCCGCCTGAAGCTCGCGGACCAGGCCGCTCGCCGCCGGCGCCTCGGCGACCTGGTCGGCCCGGTCCGCCACCCATTGCCCGTCCGGCTCGCGGCACCGCTCGCCCTCGACCGCCAGCGGCGCCGAACCGTTTTGCATGGTGTAGCGCAGCGCGCGGCAGGGGCGGCCGGAGAAGGTCGCTCGACCTGCCTCGATGGTGCCGGACAGGCCGCTCGCCTCGTCCTGCCACGGCACCGCCTGGTCGGGCGGCGCGTCCTCCAGCACCTGCTGCAGCCTCGGCGCCAGCACCGCCTCCGCCTGCTCCAGCGGCACCGCCTGGGCGCGGGCGGTGCCGGGCAGGGCGGCCAGCAGCAGGAGGACGATGCCGCAGCGGCGCCGGGTCCTACTCGTCATCCGGCAGCGCGTCCTCGTCCTCCGGCAGGGTGTCCCGCAGCAGTGCCAGCAGCACCGGCACGTTGCGCACCCGCTGCCAGGCGGTATGGCCCAGCAGGCGAACGTTGGTGCCCTCCTTGAGCGTGCCCTGGGCGGCGAGACTTCCGAGCTGAACCAGGTCGAACGGGCCGGAAAGCCGCTTGGCGATCGACAGGTGCCAGCACGGTGCGGCACCCGCCTGCGGAGCGGTACCGGCTGCCATGGGGCTGGGTGCCTCGGCAGTGACCCGTTGCAGCGCCTCGGTGGTGAACCGCGCCGGGACGATGCGCCGCTTGTCCTGCGCTCGCGCCTCGGGGAGGTCGTTCGGATCGCCGTTGGCGTCGTGCGGGTCGGCGTCGGCGGCACTTCCGGGCAGCGACTCGGTCCAGTCCGGGATCGTGCGACGCAGCCGGTCGAACAGCGCGTCCGCGTCGGCTGGCGCGCCGGCCATGGCGCCCGCACGCTCGCGCATCTGCCGCGACAGCTCGGCGGCCAGGATCTGCACCAGGCCGGGGATGCGGTCGGTCTGGGTCGGCCCGATGCGGACCAGGCGCGCGGCGTAGACCCGTTCCCCGGTCCAGGCGATCAGCGCCGCGGCGGCGAGCAGTTGTATCGGACTTAAGGCACGTTCGAACGCCCCGATCCGGGTCTGCACCTTGTCGCGGTGCCGGGAGAAGCCGCTGCCGCGGATGATGCGCTCGGTGCCGGCATCGCCCCAGTCGCCACCGCCGAGGTCGATCTGGTACGGCTGTCCGGGCCGGATGCCGCGGGCGAGGATGCCGTAGGCGACGCCGCGTATGAACAGCCCCATGTTGCGACGCATCTCCTCGATCTCGCGGGTGCTGGGCACCACGGGATCGGGGAAGCGCTCGCTACTCCGGTGGGTGTGCAGCGGCAGCGGGCGCTTCTGCTCGAGCTGGTAGGAGATGCGCCACTCCGAGCGCAGCGGGTCGATGCTGTCGAGCGGGATGCCGCTCAGCTCGCAGTAGATCAGGATGCGGTCGCGAAGCCCGGAGTTCAGGTACTGCGGCGGCCCGATGCCCAGCCGTCCGGTCGGCACCACCTGCTCGATCTCGCCGCGGAAGTTGCGCTCGAACGCGTCCTTGTCGTCCACTGCGATCAGCAGGGTGTAGCGCGGGCCCATGGCGAAGCCGGCGCCGAGGTGGTCGAACGAGGCGTCCAGCCAGGGCATGGCCCGGACCATGGCGCGGCCGAACAGGGCGATGCGGTCGCGCGCACTCATGTCGAGCAGGATCGACTGCGCCGAGCGCAGGGCCTCGGCGCGCGGCGCGAGCTGCACCCGGGCGAAGCCGCGCAGCCGGTTCAGCAGCAGGGCGCGCGCGGTGTCGTCGCGCAGGGTGGGGAACAGGGTGCGCGAGCCGCCCTCGTCGCGGAACATCTCGGCCGCCCAGCGCCCGATCTCGGCCGGGTCGCTGTCCAGCATGGCGCGCGCATCCGCGTCCGCCTCGGGCAGCACCACGAAGGTGCCGGCGTCGCGCCTGGACACCGCGCCGCGCAGCAGCGCGATCTCGGCGTCGAACTCGGCCAGCGTTTGGCGCACCAGCAGCCGGCCCTGCACCAGCTCGGCGACGGCGCCGTCCCACAGCGTGTTGCCGTCCGCGTCCTGGCCGCGACGGGTGCCGAGCGCCTCCGACATCTCGCGCAGGAAGGCGCGCGCCTCCACCGCCGCCTGGCGACGAAGCTGCATGGCCAGGTAGTACGAGGTCTCGGTGCGCAGGTGCTCCAGGTAGCGCTCGGCGGCGCGGCGGTCGGGGCCCGGGAAGCGGCGGCTCACCGCCTCGCGCAGGTTGTCGAGCGACTGCTCGAAACGGTGCTGGGTGTCGCCGGCGCGGGCGGCGTAGCGCGCCTCCACCTGGTCCAGCCGGGCGATCTCCTCCTCCAGCCGCAGCTTGGAGTCCTCGACCAGGCGGATGGTGTAGTCCAGGCCGCCGCGGTCGCGCTGGTCGAGGTAGTCGTACAGCACCGCGCGCAAGGACCCCGGCCCGGCGCCGCGACGCTCGGCGGCCAGGCGCTGGCGGGCGGCGAGGATGCGGTCGGCGGCGAGCCCGGAGCCGGTCTTGTGCCGGATGGTGCCCATCACGTCGCCGTGCCGCTGCTCGAACTCGCGCAGGCTCAGGGTCGGCAGGTTGCGCGGGTCGGCGGCCTGGAACCCTTCCGACTGGTAGGTGGCGAGCAGGTCGCGGTCGATCCCGGCCAGCACCGACTGCCCGGTCTCGTCCTCCAGCAGGCGGTCGATGAGGAACGGCTCGTTGATGGCGGCGGCGTCGGCCGCACCCGGCAGCGCGTGGTGGAACGCGCTCGGCTGCAGGAAGAACTGGCGCTCGAGGAAGTCGTCGCGCTCGGCCGGCGTCGGCAGGCGGCCGGAATCCTCAAGCGCCACGTTGAAGTAGGCCTTGAGCATCGCCTTGGCGGCGCCGGCGGCGGCGGCGTCCACCGCGACCCGGCTCTTGGTATCGATGGTGGCCTGGCCGAAGGAGGAGAAGAGCTGGCTGTAGCGCAGCGACTGCCGGCCCAGATGCGCCGGCAGCGGCGGCTCGTAGTTGTCGATCTTGTGCTGCGCCTGGTTGACCGCGATCGAGCGCTTGGCGGCCGCGAACTCGCTGGCGCCGAAATCCTCGAACAGGATGTCGGCCGCCATGTCGTACAGGTCCTCGACGGAGTCGAGCCCGTCGTCGAGCACGTTGCGGGTGTCGAGCAGGTAGACATCGTCGTACGGCGCGATGTTCGTGGCCGGCCCCTGGTGCTCCGCCCAGGCCTCGACGAAGGGCGGCGACGGGTTGGGCCGCATCGCGTGCTCCAGCTCCATCAGCGCCGCGTAGCCGTTGGCGTTCACGCGCTGGCGCTGGTGCTCGTGGTAGCCGCCCGGCAGCAGCAGCACGAGCTCGACCGTAGGTGCGGGATGGATCAGCGAGCGCAGCGCCAGGCCGAGGTCGATGAAGGCGCCCGAGCCAGTGCCGCCGGCGGCCGAGCAGCACACCACCACGCGCAGCCGGTTCTCGATCTCCAGGTTGAGGTGCGCGAGATCGTCCTGCCGCCCGACCGAGCGCAGCAGCCCGTCGGCGCGCTCGCGCAGCAGGTCGGTGAGCCTGGCGAACTGGTCGAAGAACAGCAGGCGCGAGATCGCCCGCACCTGGCCCGCCCCCTTCTCGGTGTTGATCAGCGAGAAGTCGGCGACGGGCAGCCAGTCGGCGATCAGCGGATAGCGGTCGATGTCCTTCATGTAGCGCTTGACGTCGACCGCGTGCTGCAGCCGCTCGTTCTCGCGGAACGCCACCAGGCGGGCCAGCGGGTCGGTGGATTGCTGGCGGTCGCTCTCGATCGCGGTGCGCAGGTCGGTGTCGAAATACACGAACGAGGCGATCGGGAAGCGGGCGAGGTCGTCGATGCGCCGACCGTTCCAGTCGCCGGCCAGGATGCGGCGCCGCAGGCGCAGCAGGATCTGCATGCCGGTGCCGCCGAGGCCGACGAACAGCGTCGGCTGCACCCGTCGCGCGGCCGAACGTTCCAGGTTGGGGCGCTCGGCGTCGGTGGGCGCGTGGGTGCTGGACATGGGCGGGGTTCCTCAGCGCCGGCGCGGCGCACGGCCGCGTGCGGCGGAGCGGTAGAGCAGCACGAACAGGATCAGCGTGACCACGACCAGCAGCAGCAGCGGCAGCACGAAGGCGAGCACGTCCCACAGGTCACCGAGCAGGCCGAACACGATCAGCACAGACAGCGACAGGAGGAACGCGAACAGCGCCCAGCCGGCGCTGCCGGCGGCGGACGGGGAGGCGCGGTGGGCGATCAGGTGGCTGCGCACCGCGCCGCGGACGAAGAAGATCGCCACCGCCAGCAGCAGCAGGATCGCCACCCCGATCACCTCGCCGGTGGGGGACAGGCCGACCTCGCCGGGCAGGCCGGCGGCGCTGATCGGCGTGCCCGGCTGGACCGTGCCGGGCGTCGGCGCGACGGGGGCCGGCAGCTGCGACGGCGCCGGCTGCGCCGGGGCGGCGTCCGCGGGAGGCTTGATGTTGAAGTCCGACGGCGGTGGCTTGGGCGACGGCTCTGGCATGACCTGTCCTGGACGGAAATCTTCAGCGCGGATCGCTGTCCGGGCGTCGCACGATCCTCGGGGCCCCGACAAGCCGGCCGCGCAGCACGAAGGCCCGGCCCGGCGGCAGTACGATCCGGCGGGTCTCGAACGGACGCAGCCGCACCCGGCGCATCTGCCCGTCGAGCGACACGAAGTGCTCGCGTTCGCGCCTCGCTACCACCAGCAGGGCCGCCAGCAGAAGGAGCAGCGCCGACAGGCCGCACAGCGCCAGCACCAGCGGCACCGCGGAATAATGCACCACCAGGGTGACCGGCAGCAGGGCCGAGGCGGCCGTCACCGTCTTGTTGTCGAAGAACACCCCCGGCAGCTGATCCAGCGCCGCCACCTGCGCCATCTTGGCCACGAACCCGTCCTGCAGCGACAGCCGGAGGTCGGACAGGCCGATCGCGAGCGTGCCGTGCAGCACCACGTCCTTCTGCAGCCAGCCGGCCAGGCCGGGGGCGCGGTCGATGCGCGGGATGTCGAGCCGGATCCGCACGTCGTGCAGGGCCTCGCCCGGGCCGAGCCCGTGCACCTCGGCGGGCGCGATCGCCGCCGCCGCAAGCGGCAGCGCCGCGGCGCCGGGCGCCCGGTCCAGCCGGTCCCAGCGCAGCGAAAGCCGGGCCTGGTCGATCACGTGCGGGTAGTAGTCCGAACGCAGGCTGCCGGCGATCTCGACGCTCGACGCCCGGCCGCCGGGCACGCCGATGCGCAGGCTGCCGTCGGGACCACTTCTGGCGACCAGCCCCGGGGTCAGGGTGGCCTCGGGGGTGAAGCGCAGCGGCGCCTGGTCGAGCGGCTTGAGCTGCACCGCCGGGTCGCGGAACAGTTGCCTCAGCCCCGGGTTTGCGATGAGCCGGCGCAGCGTGGCCGCCGCCGCCTGGCCATAGGCGATCCCGTACACGATCAGCCCCTGCGCGCTGTAAAGCCGGCCGGTCGCCGGCAGGCGCACCGGATAGGACACCACCAGCGGCAGCGCCGGGCTGGAGCCGAGCGCCTGTGCGAAGGCGCGGGTGTTGTCGTCCACGCGCTGGCTGTTGCTGGGCGAGTTGCGGTTGTTGGTGACCAGCCAGACGATACCGGGATGCCCGTCCAGGATCGTGTCGATGCCGCGCACCAGCGCGCCGTCGAAATCGGCGTCGGCCAGGTGACCGTCCGGCTGGCGCGGCAGGTCCAGCGCCGCGATCGCGGCCGTGACCCGGCCCGGATCGTCCGGGCCGCGATACAGCACGTTGGGCGAGCGGCGGCCCGGGACCTGACCGTCCTGGTCGAAGCCGGCGACGACCACCTCGCCATCGGCGTGCGAGGCGGCGACCAGGGCGTTCAGCAGCGGCCGGAACGAGGCGTTCGGATCGGTGTAGAACGGCTCCATCCAGCCGGAATCCTGGACCAGGTAGACCGAGCTCACCTGCGCCAGCGCCGGCCGGACCGGCATCAGGCCGCAGCACAGCAGCGCCAACGCGACCCTAGCCCGCATCGCGCAGCCGCCAGCGATGACCGGTCCCGTCGCGGGCACCGTACGCGTAGAGCCAGCCGGCATGGAGGAACACCGACAGGTCGGAGGCGTCCCGCGCGCGCAGCAGGCAGTCCAGCGGCTCGAGCATGCGCGGGCCGCGGCTGTAGAACAGGGTGCAGGCGTGGTCTGGCGCCGCTTCGTCCGGGGCCGTGAGGTCGCCCAGGAAGCGGCCGAGCCGGTCGCGGCCGGTGCACAGCGCCAGCACGGTGCGGCCCGGACCGAGTTCCAGCAGCGGCAGCAGGAAGGTGCCGTCCGGGATCACGTAGTCCCACGCCGCGCGCTCGTCCCAGGGTAGGCGCAGCCGCGCGTTCTCGCGGAACACCGCCCGGCCGGTGCCGGGCGCGTAGCCGCTGGCCGATCGTCGTTCCGGCGATTGTCCGGGGGCGGGAAGGCTCTGCCACACCAGGCTGTGTGGATCGAGCCGGGCGAGCTGGTGCAGGGTGCCGTTCGGCTCCATCATCGGGCGCACGCCGGGCAGCGGCCTGATCCCGTCACGCCAGGGCTGCCAATGGGCGTCGAGACGGTCCGGCCCCGCCTGCACCGTGAGCAGCCCGGACGGCCCGCACCAATGCAGCCGGTCGCCGGTCCCGACCGGGCTCGCCAGCGCCTCCGTTGCGGCGTCCGGCACCGGCAGCAGCGACCAGCCGGATGTGAGCGCCTCCCGGTCCAGCACGGCCAGGGCAAGTCCCGCGTCGTTGCGCACCGGCAACGCCACCTGGCCGCGCAGCGAGCCCGCTCCGCCCAGCGGCGCCAGCCCCTCCAGCAGCGTTACCGGCGTGCGACGCGGCGCGGTCAGCGCGATGAAGGCCGGGCCGCGGTCGGTGGGCAGCGACAAGCCCGACGCGTCGGCGGCGGCGGCCCAGCTCCAGGGCGGCAGGGCCAAGCAGGGCGGCAACTGCGCGCGGTCGATCCATCGCCCGGCATCCTCCGACCAGGCCCTGACCCATCCGCCGATCCGGTCGCAGGCCAGCAGCATCGGCGGCGTGCCGGCCACGGCGAAGCCGGATGCCGCCGACGGCGGCAGTTCGATCTCCTGGTGGCTCGCCGGATCGGGCTCGCCCCCCTCGTCGCGGGTCGGCAGCCCGGTGGCGGCGCCGAACGGCGGCGACCAGCTCTCGCTGCCCGGCTCCGGAGGTGACGGGGCCAGCGACGCGCCGCAGTCCGGGCAGAAGCGGAAGGCGGACGGGTAGGAGCCTTCATGCGTGCAGGCGGCGTCGCGGATGCGCAGTCGCGACGCGGTCACGCGGTCGGTCGGCAGGTCGATCCGGTCCCCGGCGACGGCGACGGCGGTGAAGCGGCCCGCCTCGCGCTGCCAGCGCTCCGGCCCGAACCGGCCGAGCACGGTCCAGGCGGCGGAGGGACCGGGTCCGCTCACCGCCGATGCTCGTCCAGCAGGGCCAGCACCTCGCGCGCCGCCGCGTCGGCGGGGGCCTCGTCGCCAGCGGACAGGGAGTCGATCACCGTGCGGAAGCCGGCACGCTGCGCGGCCGCCGCCGCCGGGTCGCCGAGCAGGTCCTGCACCGCCTGCGCCAGCCGGTCCGGCCGGCAGTCCTGCTGCAGCAGCTCCGGCACCAGCCGGCGCCCGGCCAGCAGGTTGACCATCGCCACGTGCCGCACCCGGATCAGCCGGCGGGCGATGACGGCGGTCAGCGGGTTGACCCGGTAGGTGACCGCCATCGGCACACCGGCCAGCGCCAGCTCCAGGGTGGAGGTGCCGGACTTGGTCAGCGCAGCGCCGGCGGCGGCAAAGGCGTCGTGCTTGTCGCAGGTCGCCGTCACCAGCACCGGCTGCACCTCCCAGCGGCGCACCGCGCGCGCCACCGTTTGCGCCACCACCGGGGAGACCACCACCACCGGCACCAGGCCCGGAACCCGGTCCGCCAGCAGCGCCACCGTGCGCCGGAACACCGGCAGCAGGCGCGGCACCTCGCTGCGCCGGCTGCCCGGCATCAGCACCAGCACCGGGGCCGCCGGGTCGAGGTCGTGCCGGGCACGGAACCGCGCCGCAGCGCCGCTGCCGGCGCCGGATTGCAGCACCGGATGGCCGACGAACCGCGCGTCCAGCCCGTGACGGGCGAAGAACGCGCTCTCGAACGGCAGCAGGCAGAGCAGCCGCTCCCAGAGACCGGGGAACTCGCGCACCCGGTGCTCGCGCCAGGCCCAGACCTGCGGCGCCACGTAGTGCACGCGAGGGATGCCGAGGCCGGCGATGCGCTTGAGCAGCCGGAGCGCGAAGCCGGGGCTGTCGATGGTGACCACCAGGTCCGGACGGCTGGCGGCGATGTCGGCCACCGCTTGGTCCAGGCGGCGCGACAGCGCGCGCAGCCGCGGCAGGATCTCCACCAGCCCCATCACCGCCAGCTCGCGCATCGGGAACAGGGTGTCGAGCCCGGCTTCCGCCATGCGTTGGCCGCCGATGCCGCGGAAGCGGAGGTCCGGCCGCCGCCGCCGCAACGCCGCCAGCAGCCGCCCGCCCAGCACGTCGCCGCTGGCCTCGCCCGCCATCAGCCAGATCGTGGGACCGCGATCGGGGGCTCCTGGATCACGCGCCCCGGGATCAAGCGCCGTAGAGCCGCTCAGGGTCGACCTCCGGCTCGGACACCGCGACCAGCCGCCCGTCGCGCAGCGCGTCGAAGAAGCAGGAGCGATGGCCGGTGTGGCAGGCGACGCCGGTCTGGTCGACCAGCAGCAGCACCGCGTCGCGGTCGCAGTCCAGCCGCAGCTCGACCAGGCGCTGGGTCTGGCCCGACGTCTCGCCCTTGCGCCAAAGCTGCTTGCGGCTGCGGCTCCAGTAGCAGACACGCCCGGTCTCGAGAGTCTCGGCCAGCGCCTGGCGGTTCATCCAGGCCAGCATCAGCACCTCGCCGGTGTCGTGCTGCTGCGCGATCACGGCGACCAGCCCGGCCGGGTTGAACGCCACCTCGTCCAGCACCGACGGGGGGTCGGGCTCCTCCGTCTCGTTCATCACGACGCCACCTTCGGCTCTGGCAGCCGCGTCCAGTCCGGGACCCTCGCCTGCAGGGTGCCGCCCTCGTAGTCGAGCGCGCCGTGCAGGTGCTCCAGGCGCAGCACCGCCAGCCCGAGGGTCTCCCGCGACGAGCGCATGGTGCCGGCCTCGCGTCCGTCCACGGTCAGCACCGTACCCGGCGGCGGCAGCGCGGTCTCCGCGGCGACTGGCACCAGCCGGCGCTTGAGCAGGCCGCGATAGCGCGTGCGCGCGGTCAACTCCTGCCCCATGTAGCAGCCCTTGGTCCAGGAGATGCCGTCCAGCTCGTCGAAGCCGGCTTCCAGCAGCACGGTCCGGTCCGGCTCGCAGTCGCGCGTGCCGTCCGGCAGCCCGAGCAGCAGGCGGTGCCGGTCGTAGTCGGCCGCGTCCGCATCGGGCAGCGGGGGTGCCTCGGCCAGGATGCGCCAGCCGGCCTCGGGCAGCCTTGGATCGGGCGCCGCGACCAAGCCTGGCGGCAGGGCCGGGATGCCGTGCCAGGCGGCCGACACCGCCAGAACCGATTCCGCCACCTCCACCTGCGCGCGTAACCGGAACCGCGATAGCTTCTGCGCCAGCATCGGCGCCTGCGCGCGCTCGCAGTCGAGCAGCAGCCGCTCGCTGTCCGACAGCACGAAGAAGTCGGCCAGGTACTTGCCCTGCGGCGTCAGCAGCGCCGCCCACACCGCCCGGCCGGGCGCGGCCAGGGCGACGTCGTTCGAGACCAGCCCCTGCAGGAAGGACACCCGGTCCGGTCCGGCAACCGACAGGACCGCGCGATCGGGGAGGAAGGCGAGCTTGGACATGCACCGAACTTGGGCGAGCCGACGCCTTCCGGCAACGGGAGAAAGGGCTTAAGTGTCCCGGCCTTCAAGGCCAGGGCGCTGCCCTGGACCCGCTGGGGCCGGAGGCCCCAGACCCCTTTTACTTCTAAGAATCGGGTTTGAAGGGCTCTGCCCTTCATGGGGTCCAGGGGCAACGCCCCTGGCCTTCGCCGCCCACCGGAGCCCCGTCCTGACCCGCATCCTGTTCATCACCGCGACCCGGCTGGGCGACGCGGTCCTGTCCACCGGGCTGCTGGACCACCTGCTGCGTCACGCCTCGGATCCGCAGGTGACCGTCGCCTGCGGGCCGGTGGCGGCCGGGCTGTTCGAGCGGATGCCGGGGTTGTCGCGGCTGCTGGTGGTGGAGAAGCAGCGCCACGACCGGCACTGGCTGTCGCTGTGGCGCGCCTGCGTCGGCATGCGCTGGGACCTGGCGGTGGACCTGCGCGGCTCCGCCGTCACCCTCCTGCTGCGGACGCGCCGGCGGGCGATCATGCGCGGCGGCCGACGGCCAGGACACCGCGTCGCGCATCTGGGCGGCGTGCTGGGCCTGCGGCCGCCGCCGACGCCGGTCGTCTGGACCGGTCCCGCCGACGAGCGGCGTGCCGACGCTCTGCTGCCGCAGGGCCGCACCCTGGTCGCCCTCGGCCCGACCGCGAACTGGTCCGGCAAGATCTGGCCGCCGGAGCGGTTCGCCGCCCTGTTCGCGCGGCTCAGGGAGGCGATGCCGGACGCGGTGCCGGTGGTGTTCGCGGGACCGGGTGCGGCCGAGCACGCGCTGGGCCAGGCGCTGATCGACCGGCTCGACGGCGCGGTCGACCTGCGCGGCCGGCTGTCGCTAGCCGAGGCGGCGGCCTGCCTGCGCCGCTGCGCGCTGTTCGTCGGCAACGATTCCGGGCTGATGCACCTGTCGGCGGCGACCGGCATCGCCACGCTCGGCCTGTTCGGACCCAGCCGTCCGTCGGAATACGCGCCGGTGGGCGGGAGGGCCGGGTTCGTGGCCGCACCCGGCCCGGAGGGCGAGGCGCCGATCGACGGGCTCGGCGTCGAGGTGGTGGCGGACGCGGCGCTGGCGCTGCTGGCGCGACCTCCGGTGCAGGCGCCCACGTGGTGAGGGTGGCGCAGGTCATGGCCGGGGCGGCGGCCGGCGGCGCCGAGCTGTTCTTCGAGCGCCTGTCGGTGGCGCTGGCGGCGGATGGGGCCAGCGTGCTGCCGCTGATCCGGCGCGACCCCGGCCGTGCCGCCCGGCTGCGCGCAGGCGGGCTCGACCCGGTCGAGCTGCGCTTCGGCGGCCGGCTCGACCTTCTGACCGGACCGCGGATCGGCGCCGCCCTGCGCCGGTTCCGCCCGCGCGTCGCGGTGGCCTGGATGAACCGCGCCGGCCGGCTGACGCCCTCGGGCGACTGGGTGCTGGCGGGCCGGCTGGGCGGCTACTACGACCTGTCCAACTATCGGCGCTGCGACCACCTGGTCGGCAACACGCGCGGCATCGTGGAGTGGATCGCAGGCGAAGGCTGGCCGGCGTCGCGCGTGCACCACCTGCCGAATTTCGCCGCCGAGCTGTCCGGCGCAGCACCACGCCGGCCGGACGGGGTGCCGGACGGCGTGCCGATGCTGCTGGCGCTCGGCCGGCTGCACCGCAACAAGGCGTTCGACGTGCTGATCCGGTCGATGCGCCACGTGGAGCGGGCGCACCTGGTGATCGCCGGCGAGGGTCCGGAACGGGCGGCGCTCGAAGCGCTCGCGCGCGGCGAGGGCGTGGCCGACCGGGTGCACATGCCGGGCTGGGCCGACGACACCGGCGCGCTGATCGCCGCCTGCGCGGTCCTGGTCTGCCCGTCGCGTCACGAGCCGCTCGGCAACGTGGTGATCGAGGGGTTCTCCGCCGCCCGGCCGGTGGTGGCGGCGCGCGCGCAGGGACCGGTCGAGCTGATCCGGGACGGCGCCGATGGCATGCTGGTGCCGCTGGAGGACCCACGGGCGCTCGGCGGCGCGCTGTCGGCGGTGCTGGAGGACCGGGTCCTGGCCGGGCGCCTGGCCGCCGCCGGACGATGCCGCTACGAGGCGGAGTTCGCCGCCGCCCCGGTGCTAGCGCGCTGGCGGACGTTCCTGCAAACGGTGGAGAAGGACTGATGTGCGGTATCGCCGGGTTCGCCTTCGCCGCAGCGCCACCGGGCGGGACCGGGGGACCCGCCGCCGGCTTCGACGCCGCCAGCCTGACCGCGCTGGTGCGGGCGCTGGCGCATCGCGGGCCGGACGGCGCCGGGCACAGCCTGGTCGGACGGGTGGCGCTGGTGCACACCCGCCTGGCGATCATCGACCTCCAGGGCGGCGACCAGCCCTTGTTCGCGGGTCCGGCGGCGCTGATCGCCAACGGCGAGATCTACAACGACCGGCAGTTGCGCGCGGCCATGCCGGAGGTGCGGTTCGCCACCGGCAGCGACTGCGAGCCGCCGCTGCACCTGTGGCTGCGCGACGGGCAGCACTACGTCGAGGGCCTGCGCGGGATGTACGCGATCGCCATTCACGAGCGCGGCACCCACAACCTCGTGCTGTCGCGCGACCCGTTCGGGATCAAGCCGCTCTACCTGGCCGAGCTGGAGCACGGGATCGCCTTCGCCTCCGAGCCGCAGGCGCTGCTGGCGGCGGGCTTCGCCACACGGGGCCTGCGCACCGAGGCGCGCGACGAGCTGCTGCAGCTTCAGTTCACCACCGGGCGGGATACCATCTTTCCCGGCATCACCCGGCTGCTGCCGGGGGAAACGCTGCGGGTCGCCAACGGCCGGGTGATCGACCGCAGCCGCATCCCGGCGCTTCCCGAGGGGCCGGTCGAGCAGATCGGCGAGACCGACGCCCTGCTCCGTCTCGACCGGGCGCTGGAGGACAGCGTGGCGCTGCACCAGCGCTCGGACGTGCCATACGGGCTGTTCCTGTCCGGCGGCATCGACAGCGCGGTGGTGCTGCGGATGATGGCCCGGCTCGGCAGCGCCCGGGTGCAGGCCTTCACCGCGGCGTTCGACGTGCCGGAGGCGGCGGACGAAAGCGCGCAGGCGGCCCGCCTGGCCGCGGCGGCGGGTGCTCGTCACGAGGTGCTGCGGATCGACCAGGCCACGGTCTGGCGCCACCTGCCGGAGATCGTCGCCGCGATGGACGATCCGGTGGCGGACTACGCGATCATCCCGACCTGGCTGCTGGCCAGGCGCGCGCGCCGCGACGTGAAGGTGATCCTGAGCGGGGAGGGCGGTGACGAGCTGTTCGCGGGCTACGGGCGGTATCGCCACGCGATGCGGCCGTGGTGGATGGGCGGGCGGCCGATGCGCCGGCGGGGGACCTTCGACGGGCTCGGCGTGCTGCGCACCGGCGGCGGCCGGGCCCGGGACTGGCGGCGCGGCATCGCCGCCACCGAGCTCGGCCGGGTCGGCGGCCGGTCCCGCCTGGCCGAGGCGCAGGCCGCCGACATCGCCGAATGGCTGCCGCACGACCTGCTGCTGAAGCTGGACCGCTGCCTGATGGCGCACGGGGTCGAGGGCCGCACGCCGCTGCTCGACCCGGCGGTGGCGGCGGCCTCGTTCCGCCTGCCCGACGGGCTCAAGGTGCAGGGCGGCCGCGGCAAGTGGCTGCTGCGCCGTTGGCTGGACACCGAGATGCCCGAAGCGCGGCCGTTCGCGCCGAAGCAGGGCTTCACCGTGCCGGTCGGCGCCTGGATCGCGTCGCAGGGCGACCGGCTGGCGCCGCTGGTGGCGGCACAGCCGGGCGTGGCCGCGGTCGCGGCGCCGGACCGGGTGACGGCCTTGTTCCGCAACGCCGCCGGCCGACGGGAGCAGCATGCGGCCTGGACGCTGCTGTTCTACGCGCTGTGGCATCGCACGCATGTGGAAGCGCGGCTGCCGGCGGGCGACGTGTTCGAGACCCTTGCGTCCTGATGATGGGCAGCCGGCGCCTGGTGAGCCGCGTGGAGTTCGGGTCGCCTCCGCCCGACGTCGACCCGACGCCTCGCAAGCCGTTTTCCCGGACGGGGACCGGCCGGTTGGATCACGAGCAGCCGCTTTTCGGGGCCAGAAACGTCGTCGAGCCGCCTGCCGCAGGGGCGAGGTCGGGAAGACGGTCCTGCACGCCGGGCAGGCGGCTTCGCGAGCGGGAGGCCACGAACTCGTAGAGCGCGCGCTCGACGCGGTTGCCGGCGGTGACCTGCGGCAGCGCCTGCTCGAACTCGGCGATCGACCGGTCGGCCTGGTCCAGGCTGGCGGCGTTGAGGCGGCCGAGGTCGGCGCCGGACAGGTCGATCCGGAGCATGTCCGCCACCTCCGACACGAAGCCGTCGATCTCCTCGGTCGGCCGGAACAGGCAGCGATCGTCGCCGAGCAGGCGCTTCGCCACGCCGAGCAGCTCGGCGTCGTGCTGCACACCGTAGTCTGACTGATAATCGAAGCCGAGCATGAGAAGCTGCTGTCGCAGCTCCATCTGCCCGTCATGGGTCTGCAGGAACGAGGCCAGCGCGTCGCGGCGCATCGCCTGCATGATCGGCGTGAAGGTGCTGGGGTCCTCCCCGGCGCGGCGGCTGTGCAGGAAGGCGGAGCGGAACCGGGCGGTCGGCTCCCGCACCAGCCCCACCACCCGGTCCCCGTCTGCGGCATGGGCGAGCAGCAGCGGCACCGGCACGTGGCCGCCGACTAGGTCGTACTCGCCCGGCCGCGGCGGGTTGCGCCGGAAGGTCTCGAACGAGTCGTAGTACAGGCTCGACCGCACCCGCTCGCTCAGCGCGGTCCAGACCGCGGTGCCGGCGGCCTTCGGGACGTGCGCGAAGAAGACCGTGCCGTCGATCCGCTTCAGGCGGTCCGAGTGGACGTGCTCGTGGAGGGTGCAGACATGCGGGTCGTCGACGTGCGGCCGCCTGCCGAGCGGGAACGGGGCGGCTTTCCGGAAGCAGACCAGCACCTCGTTGGCGAATACGAAGCGCCACCGCCCCATGATCGCCCGCAGCGCCGGCTTGGGCAGGCCCGCGAGCCTGCCCTTGTGCAGCACCAGCACGCTGGCCCGCCCGATGCGGATCTCGTTGTCGTAGAACCGCGTCGCCCACGCGCCGCACGGCCAGTCGCCGCGCGGCAGCAGCAGACGGTCGTGACGACGAAGCAGGGGCTCGATCGCGGCCCACGCCGCCTGCCAGCAGGGATCACGCACGAGGGCAATTCCTGCAAGGACCAGGCCAGACCGGCTCTACCCTGGCGAGCCGGTCGACGGCGCCGTCGGTCCGGGTCAGGCCGCCTGGTCCAGGGCATAACGGCGGCAGTGCTGCAGGTAGGCCGCCTCGTGGGCCGCAACCAGCTCGACCACGCCGTTCCACAGCCATGACGGCGCGTCGAGCGCGCCGGAGCGGCGGCGGAGCTCCTTGAGCCAGCTTGCCCGGTCGGCGGCGTCGAGCTGCCTGGCATGGGCATGACCGACCACCCCGGCGAGGAAGCCGGCCACGTCCGTCGCCTCGGCGCGTTCGAGACGCTCGATCTCCAGCTTCAGGTCCTGCGGCAGCAGCTCGCGCACGAACACCGGCTTATCCAGCAGCCGTCCGGTGGCCATGCGTCCGCCGAGCAGCGGCGACAGGGCGCGCGCGCCGGCGACCACCCGCTCGGCGTTGTCACGCGGCATGCCGGCGGTGCTGTCGCGCGGCGCCGCGGCCGCGGCCGCCTCCTTCACGTCCATCAGGCAGTGCCGGGCGGCCTTGCCGCGCCCGACCTCCGCCAGCACCGCGAAGCGAAGCCGGCCCAGCGAGCTGCATCCCTTGCGCCAGTAAGCGGCATCCAGCACCCGCACCGGCGCGTCGTCGGGCCGCTCGCGGAGGGTGGTGACCAGGTGGTGCATTGCCGCGTCGTCGAACAAGGCGTCGATCCCCTGCCGCTCGGCTCGGCGAAGCGGCCAGAAGCGCTTGCCGAGCGGGATCACCGGTTCCAGCCCCTCGATCCGCTCGTCCGCGAGGTGCTTCCACGACCGCCCGGCGGCCTCGCGCATCACCTGCCTGATGATCTTGGGCATGGTCGCGTCCTGGTCGTGCGCCTGCTCCGGATCGGCCGCGAACGCCGCCTCGTAGCCTTCGGTCATGCGTTCCAGCATGTGCGCGGTGGCGACGCCGGGCAGATCGGAGCCGCGCGCCGCCGTCGCCAGGGACAGGCCGAGCCGGATCAGGTCGTGCACCGGGTTGCCGATCACGGTCTGGTCGAGGTCGCGGATCTGGATCGCCAGGGTGCCGTCGCCGCTGGCGACCGGGCCCAGGTTGCCGACGTGGCAATCGCCGCAGATCCAGGCGGACGGCCCGTCGGGCAGCGTCAGGCGGGATGCGTCCAGCCACTCGTAGAACCGCACCGTGCTGCCGCGGACATAGGCGTGCGCCGACACCGCCATCTTCCGGTTGCGCTCGGCCTCAAGGCGCTTGGCCCGGTCCGCCGGCCGGACGAGGGTGCTGTCGTTCATCGTGCTGTTCATCCGTCCAGGGCTTCCGCCGCACAAGCGGCAGTGCGTCGCCTTGTGGCAGATGGTGCGTCCCGCACCGCGAGCAGGAGATCGGGTGCGGCTTTGTCGAGCGGCGGAGCAGGGTGTCCGGGCGCCCTCGGGGCACCGACGCCGGTGGACGGCGCGGTCGGTCCTGGCTTCGACAACGCCTGCTGCCTTGTCGTGTCACCTGCACGCTGCCGCCGGCCGGACCCGGCAGAAACGTCCAGCGCGACCGTTCTGACCGGCAAAAGGATAGCGGGCGGCAGATGAACTCGCAGATCGCACGTCGGTTGGCCAGGACGAGGCCGATGATTGTAGGCTCCCCGCCATGCGTTACGACCTGATCATACGAGGCGGCACCTGCGTTCTACCGTGGGGCGAGGCCCGGGCGGATATTGGCGTGGTCGACGGTCGCATCGCCTCGCTCGACGTCCAGGCCGGGTCGGAGGCCGTCGAGACGATCGACGCGACCGGGTTGCACGTGCTGCCCGGGCTGATCGACGCGCACGTGCACCTGCGCGACCCGGGCGACGCCGCGGTGGAAAGCATCCCGACCGGGACCCGGGCGGCGATCCTGGGCGGCATCGCCACCGTGTTCGACATGCCCAACACCAGCCCCGCGATCACCGACGACGCGACGCTGCGCTGGAAGCAGGACTACGCGTCGGCGCAAAGCTATGCCGACTTCGCCTTCTATGTCGGCGCCACCCGGGCCAACACCGCGGCGTTGGCCGAGTACGAAACCAGGGCAGGAGTGTGCGCGGTCAAGTTGTTTGCCGGCAGCTCCACCGGCGACCTGATGATCGAGGACGACGCCGGCATCGAGGCGGTCATGCGCTCCGGCCGAAGGCGGGTCGCCTTCCACAGCGAGGACGAGTACCGGCTGCAGGCGCGCAAGAACTCGTTCCACGCCGGGATGCCGTACGACACCCACCGGATCTGGCGCGACGAGGAATGCGCGTTCCTCGGCACCCGCCGGATCATGGCGCTGGCCCGACGCACCGGACGCCCGGCGCACATCCTGCACGTTTCGACTGCCGAGGAGCTCGGCTACCTGCGCGCGTTCCGCGACGTCGCCACCGTGGAGGTGCTGGTCAACCACCTGACCCAGGTGGCGCCCGAGTGCTACGAGCGCCTGGGCGGGCTCGCGGTGATGAACCCGCCGATCCGCGACCGGCGGCATTACGAGGCGAGCTGGGCGGCGGTCCGCGACGGCACCGTGGACACCGTGTCCTCCGACCACGCTCCGCACCCGTTGGCTGCGAAGCAGAAGGAGTGGCCAGCCTGCCCGGCCGGGCTCACCGGGGTGCAGACGATCGTGCCGGTGATGCTGGACCACGTGAACGCCGGTCGGTTGTCGCTGTCGCGCCTGGCCGACCTGATGGCGGCGGGTCCTGCGCGCGTCTACAACATGGCGGCCAAGGGCCGGATCGCCGCCGGCTACGACGCCGACTTCACCCTGGTCGACATGAAGGCGCGCCGCACCATACGCAACGAGTGGATCGCCACCCCCTGCGGCTGGACCCCGTTCGACGGCATGACCGTGACCGGCTGGCCAGTGGCGACGATCCTGCGCGGGGTGCCGGTGATGCGCGACGACGCCGTGATCGGGGGCCCGCGCGGCGCCCTGGCACGGTTCGCCTGGTGAGGCGCCTCGGCCGGAGGCTGCTGCTGTCGTCCTGCCTGAGCCTTCCCGCCGCCGCGCCGGACACCGGCGGCATCGGCTTCACCCAGCGCCCGGGCAACCGGCTGCCCCTGGACCTGCCCCTTGTCGCCTCGGACAGCAGCGCGGCCACGCCGCTGGGCCGCGTGCTCGACAACAAGCCGACGGTGCTGATCCTCGGCTACTTCGCCTGCCCGATGCTGTGCGGGGTGGTGCGCGACGACGCGCTGCGGGCGCTGTCGGCGAGCGGCCTGTCGCTGCCGCGCGACTACGGCCTGCTGTTCCTCAGCATCGACCCGACCGAGCGGCCGGCGGACGCGGCGCAGGCGAAGGCGGCGGACCTGGCGCGCTACGGGCGTCCGGGTGCGGCGGCGGGCTGGCACTACGCCGTCGCGAACGCCGCGACAGTCGAGCGGGTGGAGCAGGGGGTCGGCTACAACAGCCGCTATGACGCGGGGTCCAAGCAATTCCTGCATCCGGCCGGGCTGGTGGTGCTGACGCCGGACGGCACCGTGTCCGGCTACCTGCTCGGCGTCGGATATCAGCCGGGCGCGCTGGTCCAGGCGCTGCGTCAGTCGCGCGCGGGCACGATCGGGCAGCGGGCGCCCTTCATCCTGCTGCTGTGCTTCCACTAGGATGCCAGCACCGGACGCTACAGCCTGACGGTGCTGAAGGTGCTGCGGCTGATGGCCGGCCTCACCCTGGTCCTTCTCGCAGCTCTGCTGCTGGCGCTGCGGTCCCGCCGACCGGCCTGACCCGCTCGACCAGCAGCGACACCGCGAAGATCAGCACCCCGCATAGGGCCAGGCCGGCGCCGACGAAGCCGGCCGAGGACCAGCCGTAGCCGGCGGTGACCGCGGCGCCGGCCAGGAACACGCCAAGCCCGTTGGCGATGTTGAAGGCGGAATGGTTGAGCGCCGCCGCCAGGGCCTGCGCGTCCGCCGCCACATCCATCAGCCGCGTCTGCAGCGCCGGCGCCAGCGCCACCCCGGCGCCGATCAGGAACGCGTCGGCGGCGACCGCCCACCCGTGCGGCAGCGCCGGGACGAACAGCAGCGCCGTCACCCCGTCCCAGACCAGCATCGCCACGATGGTGCGACGCAGCGCCCGGTCGGCGAAGGACGCGCCGACGGTGTTGCCGAGCGCCATGCCGAGCCCCAGCACCACCAGCACCAGCGGGATCGCCGCCGATGGCACGTGTCCCGCCAGCGCCGGCGTGATGGAGGTGTAGATCGCGAACAGCCCGCCGAAGCCGACCGCGCCGGTCGCGAGCGCCAGCCAGACCTGCAGCCGCGCCAGCGCACGCAGCTCGGTCAGCGGCGACGCGCCGTGCGCCGCCGGGATCGCCGGCAGGAACGCCGCCAGCAGCGCCAGGGTGAGCGCCGACAGCGCGCCCACGGTCCAGTATGCCAGGTGCCAGTCGACGAAGCCGCCGCACCAGGCCGCCAAGGGTGCTCCGACGATGGTCGACAGGGTCAGGCCGAGCATCACCCGCCCGACCGCCCGCGCCCGCTGCTCGTGGGCGACCATGGACGCGGCGACCAGGGCGGCCACGCCGAAGAAGGCGCCGTGCGGCAGGCCGCTGAGAAACCGGAACAGCCCGACCGTCCACAGCCGGTGGGAGGACGCGCTGAGGAGGTTGCCGAGCGCATACAGCGCTATCAGGCCCATCAGCAGGCGGTGCCGCGGCATCTTCGCGCACAGCACGGTGATGAGGGGCGCGCCGACCACGACGCCCGCCGCATACAGGCTGACCAGCAGGCCGGCCCGCGGCATCGTCACGTGCAGGCTGCCGGCGACCGACGGAAGCAGGCCCATCATCGAGAACTCGCCGGTGCCGATGGCGAAGGCGCCCGTGGCCAGGGCCAGGATCGCCCAGCCGCGCCCATGCGGCGCGGTCACCGCGACGCGATCGGGAGGACGCAGGCTCGGGGGCGCGTCCGTCAGGGTCTCGGTCATGCAGGCGGTGCTCCGGGACGAGGATGACGCGCATCGTGCGTTGCAACATGAGGAAAGCCCAGGGGCGTCGCCCCTGGACCCCATGAAGGGCGGAGCCCTTCAAACCCGGTTCTTAAAGCAAGGGGTCTGGGGCCTCCGGCCCCAGCGGGTCCAGGGCGGAGCCCCGGCCTTGCCGGACCAGATGGGCAACCAGCGCGGCACCCGCCTCGACCAGGCGGGCGGTGACGGCAGCCCCTGTTTCGACCGAGCACAGGCGCGCATCGCCGGTCACGGCGCTGTCGCCGACCTCCACCGGCACGCCGATCTCGATCCCGCCAAGCCGCGCGGTGCCGAACCCGACCACGTCCAGGCCGGCGACCTCCCGTGGCGCGGCCGGCGCCGACGGGACCAGGTCGGGACGGACCAGCTCGGGGAACAGGTGCATCGCCACGCTGGCGAGCGGGTCGGCGCCGTGCCCGGTGGCGCGCTGCGCCCGCTCCGCGCCCAGCAGCTCCGGCAGCAGCGCAGCCGCCACCTTCCAAAGCGGCAGGCACGGGATCAGCACCCCGCGCGACAGCAGGATCTCCTGGGTCACGTCGTGGACCGCCTGGGCGTTGCCGCCATGGCCGTTGACCACGATCAGCCGGGACACGTCGTGCCGCAGCAGCCCGTGCAGCATGTCGCGCAGCACCAGGCGCAGCGTGGTCTGCTCCAGCGCGATGCCGCCGACCCGGCTGCCGAAGAAGTCGCGGCCGCCGAACGGCAGCACCGGCGCCACCAGCGTGTCGTGGCCGGCCTTCGTCGCCGCGTCCGCGATGAGCTCCGAGATCCGCTCGGCGAGGAGGTAGTCGCCCATCGGCGCATGCGATCCCTGGTCCTCCAGGCTGCCGAGCGGCAGCAGCACGCTGGCACCGGCAACGAGCCGGTCCCGGGCCTCGGCGCTGGTGAGCGTGCCGAGGCGGTTCTTCGCGGCGCCGCGGATGATGTCGGCCATGGCGGGGCTCCTGGACATGTTCGCGGCGCCGGGATACCGGCACGGCTTCGAAAACGGGGACCATGGATGGGCAGGATCAGGATCGTGCTGCCGGCGTTGATGTGCTGCCTGGTTCTTTGCCGCGTCCCGGTGCCGGAGAGCGCCGCGGCCGCGGTGGGTGCTGGCTGGGGTGCGGCGCAGTGCGGACGCGAGCCGGCAGCGCCCGCGGTCGATACCACCACGATCGACCGCTACAACGCCAGCATCGACCGGGTTGCCGCCTACGAGCGCGCGGCGCGGAGCTACAACGCCTGCGTGGCGAGAACGGCGACGACGGAGCAGACCGCGATCAGCAACGAGGCGCGCACCCGGATCGACGCCATTCAGGCCGTCAGCGCCGGGGTGCAGAAGCGGATCGCCGCCAACTTCGGCGCGCTGACCGCCGCGCTGCGGGCAGGGGCGTCCAGGCTGCAGCCGCCGAAGCGCTAGCCTGCGTAGGGAAGGCCAGGGCTCTGCCCACCGATCTGCTTCGCAGCTCGGTCCGCTGGGGCCTCGGCCCCAGCCCCCATTACTTTAAGAATCTGGTTTGAAGGGCTGTGCCCTTCATGGGGTCCAGGGGCAAAGCCCCTGGCCTTCCAACCCTACTGCAGGCTGACCGGCCAGCGCGCGAGCCGCGCCTGGTTCTGCTCGGCAGTCAGGTCGTGCGGCCCCTGCGCCACCTGCATCGGCAGGCCCGGGATCTGCTCCGGATGGGCCCAGCAATCGACCCCGGCCAGGCTGCGCGTGCAGTACGGCTGCGGCGGCACCGGAGGATCGACCGGGCGGCAATAGCTCTGCCCCTGGTCCAGCCGCACCACCGAGCAGTCGCGCCCGGTGACGGCCGAGTATACCATGTCCGGCACCGAGCGGTGGAAGATGGCGATGTCCGCGCCCACCCCGGCGGTGAGCGGGATCACGGTCGCCGGAACGCAGCCGCCGAGCCAGGTCAGCAGGAAGGCGCAGAACAGCGGGATCAGCAGCAGCGCGTTGTTCATGACGCCATCCTGCGCGCCAATGATGAACCGATCCTGAACGACCCGCTTCCGTCGGCCGGGGCAGGTCACGGTTTGCCGGCGGCAGGCGCCGCCGCTATGGTCCGCCGCCGGCACGCGGCCGGGTCCGCCGGCGCGCGGCGTGGAGATCGGACGAGAACCGTGGTCGACGACATCTTCAGCGAGATCGACGAGGATCTTCGCAGCGAGCGCACGCGCGCCCGGACGCGTCGGCTGGCGGTCGCGGGCCTGGTGGTGCTGGTCGTGGCCGGGCTGGCGATCGGCCTGTGGCAATACCTGCACTACCGGCAGCAGCAGCGTGCGGCCTCGGTCGCCGGGGCCTACTTCGCGGCGCAGAAGGACGCCGACACCGCGCCGCTCGCCGCGGCCGGTCCCGACGCCCCCCTGACGCCGGAGCAGGTCCGCGCCAAGGCCGAGTTCGCGGCGGTGGCCGCCCGGGCGCCGGAAGGCTTCGCCACCTTGTCCCGTCTGCGCCTGGCGGCGCTCGACTGGAAGGACGACCGTCCCGCTGCAATCGGGCTGTGGGACCGGGTCGCACGGGACCGCGGCGCCGATCCCGACCTGCGCGGCCTGGCCACGCTGCTCTGGGTGCAGCACCAGGCCGACGACGTCGATCCCGGCCTGCTCAAGGCACGCCTGCGCGACATCCTCGTACCCGCGAGCCCGTGGCACCTGCTGGCGCTGGAAACCGACGCGCTGATCGACCTGCGCCTCGGCCACGTCGTCGACGCGCGCGCCAAGCTGACCCGGCTCGCCGAGGACGGCTCGGCGTCGGAGAGCGAGCGCGCCCGGGCCAGCGGGGTTCTCGACACGATCGACAGCGCGAAGACCGGCGGATGATGCGACGCGACCAACCCCTCTTCGGCGACGGTTCTTCGAGCGCCCGGCCGTTGCGGCTCGGCCGGCGCGGGGTGCTGCTGGGCGGCCTCGGCGCGCTGTCGCTGCCGCTGGCCGGCTGCGGCATCTTCGACGACGACAAGAAGCCGGTTCTGGCCGGCCGTCGCGAGGACGTGCTGAGCATCGGTGCCGGGCTCACCGTGGACCAGACCGACACCACCCCGATCGGCCTGCCCGAGGCGATCATCGAGACCGACTGGCAGCAGCCTGGGCGGGTGCCGAGCCACGAGTCGATCAACGCCCGCATCGGCGGCACCAGGCGGATCTGGAGCACACGCCTTGGCACCGGCAGCGGCGACCGCGGCGTGCTGGCGGCCGAGCCGGTGGTGGCGGACGGGCGCGTCTATGCCATGGACGCCGACGGCGTGGTCGGCGCGTTCGACCTCGCCGGCGGCGGCCGCCTCTGGCGCACCGACATCAGGCCGAAGAAGAGCCGCTCCTCCAACGTCGGCGGCGGCCTGACCTTCGCCGACGGCACCATCTACGTGGTGGACGGGGTGGCGGAGTCGCTGGCGCTCGACGCGTCGAACGGCAGGATCCGGTGGCGCACCAATGTCGGCACCCCGGGCCGGTCGGCGCCGACCGTGTCGGGTGGACGCATGTTCTTCGGCACCATCGACGAGAAGCTGTTCGCGCTCGACGCCGCGACCGGCAGGCAGGCCTGGGTGTACCAGGCGAGTGCCTCGGAGACCATCGTGTTCGGCCAGCCGGCACCGGCGGTGGTGGGCGGCACGGTGCTGGCCGGCTTCGGCTCCGGCGACATCGCCGCCATACGCGCCGAGACCGGCGAGCTGCTGTGGAGCGACACGCTGGGCTCCACCGGCGGCCGCAACTCGATCCTGGACTTCTCCTCCGTGCACGGGCTGCCGGTGATCTCCGACGGCACCGCCTACGTGATCAGCGTCGGCCAGGTGCTGACCGCGATTGACCTGCGCTCCGGCCGCCGGCTGTGGGAGCGCACGGTCGCCGGCAAGGACGGGCTGGTGGTGGTGGGCCAGTGGCTGTTCCTGCTGAGCCAGGACCAGCAGCTTGCCTGCCTCGACAAGACCAACGGCCACGTGCGCTGGGTCACCACCCTGCCGCGGTTCCGCCGCCCGAAGCCGGGCAAGGGCCCGATCGAGTGGAGCGGCCCGCTGCTGGCGAACGGCCAGCTGCTGTGCGTCAGCGACTTCCCCAAGCAGGGCATGATCACGGTGGATGCCCTGACGGGCCGCCTCGGCGATACCGTCAAGGTCGGCAGCCTGATCGCCATGACGCCGATCGCCGCCAGCGGCCACATGCTGGCGATCAGCGAGGACGGCATGCTGTCCGCCTATGGATGAGCCTGGCTCCCGCGGCGGGCCACGGTGAGGCGCGGCAGCCGCTCGGCGCCTCCGTCGTCCGACACCACGCCGTTCCGGCTCCTGCCGGTGGTGGTGATCGCCGGGCGGCCGAACGTCGGCAAGTCGACCCTGTTCAACCGGCTGTCCGGCCGTCGCAGCGCCATCGTGTCCGACACGCCGGGCGTGACCCGCGACCGCAAGGACGCCGAGGCCCTGCTGCGCGGCCGTCGCGTGCGCCTGATCGACACGGCCGGGCTGGAGGAAGCGGCACCGGATAGCCTCTACGGCCGGATGCGTGCCTCATCCGAGCATGCCGTCGCGGAAGCCGACCTGGTGCTGTTCTGCATCGACGCGCGCGCCGGCATCACGCCGGCGGACGCGCATTTCGGCGCCTGGCTGCGTCGGCAGGGCCGTCCGGTGCTGTTGGTCGCCAACAAGGCGGAAGGCCGCGCCGGCACCGCGGCGGCGTTCGACGCCTACAGCCTCGGGCTCGGCAGCCCGCTGGCGGTGTCGGCCGAGCACGGCGAGGGGCTGGCCGACCTGATGAGCGAGATCGTCGAGCGCCTGCCGCCGGAGCAGGCCGAGCCGGTTGCGGATGCCGACGAGCCGGTTGCGGAGGAGCCCGTCGAGGACGGAGAGATCGTGCTGCCGCCGCGTCCGCCGGGGCCGCTGCGTTTGGCGATCGTCGGGCGTCCGAACGCCGGCAAGTCGACGCTGCTCAACCGCCTGCTGGGCGAGGAGCGGATGATCACCGGGCCGGAGCCGGGCCTGACCCGCGATGCGGTGTCGGTGCGGTTCGCCGACTCGCACGGGCCGATCGAGCTGGTCGACACCGCCGGCCTGCGCCGCAAGGCGCGGATCGAGGCGGAGCTGGAGAAGATGTCGGTCTCGGCCTCGCTGGAAGCGCTGAAGATGGCCGAGATCGTGGTGCTGACGATCGACGCCCAGCTCGGCGTGCACGACCAGGACCTGCAGATCGCCCGGCTGATCGAGCGCGAGGGACGCGGCTGCGTGCTGGCGTTGAACAAGTGGGACGCGGTCGAGGACCGGATCGCCACACGGCAGGCGATCTCCGACCGGATCGAGTTCTCGCTGTCGCAGATGCGCGGCATCCCGGTGGTCTCGTTCTCCGCGCTGACCGGGGCCGGAATACAGAAGCTGCTGCCCGCGGTCCGGGCGGCGCACGAGGTGTGGAACCACCGGGTCCCGACCGGCGCGCTGAACCGCTGGTTCGAGGGGGCGCTGGAGCGGCACGCGCCGCCCCTGGTCGAGGGGCGCCGGCTGAAGCTGCGCTACATGACCCAGGCCAAGGCGCGCCCGCCGACCTTCATCCTGTTCGGCACACGCGCCGAGCTGCTGCCGGAGGACTACCAGCGCTACCTGGTCAACGGGCTGCGGGAAACCTTCAACATGCCCGGCACACCGATCCGGCTGCTGCTGCGCGGGACCAGGAACCCCTTCGCGGAAGGCTGACCAGCGCCGGCCCCGGTGTTGCCGGGACCGTCGTCACCGCGTCCGCGAGTCGCCTGGCCCCGGCAGGATCGTCGTCTACTCCGGATGGGAGACCGTCGGCTGGTCGGACTGGGCGTCCGGCGCCGCGT
Source organism: Lichenicola sp. (assembly GCA_965198655.1). Lineage (GTDB taxonomy): Bacteria > Pseudomonadota > Alphaproteobacteria > Acetobacterales > Acetobacteraceae > Lichenicola. The sequence goes on from OZ240668.1 coordinate 1,860,448, forward strand.
CCGACGGCTCCGCCTCCCCGCCGCCGGCGCGGGCGGCCTGCTTCTCGCGCGCCTTGGCTTCCTTCTTCGCCGCCTTGGCGCGGTCGCGCTCGGCCTTCTGGAAGTTGTAGTTCACCTTGTAGGCCATGATGTTCCTTTCTCGTCTGCCGACGATCGTCTGGCGGACAAACTACCCCAGCATCCGGTCCCCGTCAGCCCTCGGGTCAGCCAGTGGCTCGGGCCTGGCGGGTCAGAGCGCAATCTGGCGGCCGATCTGCACGTAGCGGTCTGCCGGCAGGTCGAAGCGGTCCACCAGGTGAACCGCGTTGCGATACATGACCCCGAACACCCGCCTGCGCCAGCCGGCGAGGCGGGGCTGGGACGACGCCTGGCCTTCTCCGTCCCGCCTGGATCGCACCACCTCGTCGCGGCCGCCGACGAACACCGCTTCCTGCGGCACCACCGGGCAGCCATGATGCGTCGCCTCCGACAGCGTCGTCTGCAGCAGCGGGATCTCGACGAAGCCGTAGCGGGCGATCACGTGCCAGACCCCGCCGTCGTGGCGCTGCAGCGTGATCCGCTGCTTCGGCTCCACGCGCGGCACCTGCTCGAACGCCACCGTCAGGGTGACCACGTTCTCCTGCAACGCGCCGAACTGGTCGACATGCCCGACCATGATCGGCGGGATCGGCTCATGCAGCGCGGTGAGGAACACCGCGGTGCCGGGAACGCGGGGCACGTTGCCATTGGCGAGCCGTGCCAGGAAGCGCTCCGGCGCCACCACGTGCTCGGCACTCGACGCGCGCAGCGCCGCCACGCCCTTCCGCCAGGTGCTCATGATGGCGAACATCACGGCACCGGCCAGCAACGGGACGAACCCGCCCTCGGCGATCTTGAGCAGGTTGGCGCAGAAGAAGCCGAGGTCGATGGTGAGGAACACCATTGCCGGCGGCAGCGCCGCGGCCACGCTCCAGCGCGCGACGTGGCGCAGGTAGGAGTAGAGCAGGGCGGTGGTCAGCAGCATGGTGGTCGAGACCGCCATGCCGTAGGCCCCGGCCAGCCGGGCGGAGCTGCCGAATGCGACCGTCAGCCCCACCGTGAACGCCATCATCACCCAGTTCACCACCGGCACGTAGATCTGTCCGTACTCGCGGTCGGAGGTCTGCCGGATGTTGAGGCCGGGGAACCAGCCGAGCTGGATCGCCTGCCGGGTCATGGAGAACACGCCGGTGATGATCGCCTGGCTGGCGATGATGGTGGCGCAGGTGGCGAGTCCCACCATCGGCCAGATCGCGGCGTGGAAGATCGGCGGCGGGATGATGCCGTAGAACGGGTTGTCCGGCAGCTTGGCCAGCCCGATCAGGCTCGCCGACTGCCCGGCGTAGCAGAGCAGCAGCGCCGGCAGCACGATCAGGTACCAGGACATGCGGATCGGCAGCCGGCCGATATGCCCCATGTCGGCATACAGCGCCTCGGCGCCGGTGAGGGCGAGGAAGACGCCGCCCAGCACGGCGAGGCTCTTCCAGTGGCCGCCCGCCAGGTAGCGGATGCCGTGGCGCGGGTCGACCGCCGCGATCACCTCGGGATGACGCAGCGTGGCGATCAGGCCCAGCGTGCCGATGACCAGGAACCAGAGCAGCATGACCGGCCCGAACAGGGTGCCGATCCGCGCCGTGCCGACCGGCTGCAGCGCGAACAGCCCGAGCAGCACGACCACCGCCGCCGGCAGCACCCAGTGCGACAGCGCGGGTGTGGCGACCTTCACCCCCTCGATCGCGCTGAGCACCGAGATCGCCGGTGTCAGGATGCCGTCGCCGTAGAGCAGGGCGCCGCCGAACAGCCCCAGCGTCAGCAGCACGGCGGTGACGCGGGCACTCCGGTTGGGCCGGCTGGCGGTATCCCCGTCATCCTCCGCGACGGTGCCGGTGACCAGGGCGGTCAGCGCCAGGATGCCGCCCTCGCCTCGGTTGTCGGCACGCATGACGAACAGGCAGTACTTGATCGCCACCACCAGGATCAGCGCCCAGACGATCAGCGACAGCACGCCCAGCACGGACTCGGTCGAGAGCGTGCCGCCGGCGGTCTCCAGCACCGTCTGCATGGTGTAGAGCGGGCTGGTGCCGAGGTCGCCATAGACGATCCCGAGCGCTGCCAGCATGCCTAGGGGAAGCGGCGGTCGGGCGTCGGCTTGCTGGAAGGAGGGCATCGTCATCCTTTGCGTCGAGCGGCGGCGGATCATCGGGCCGGAACGGGCCGGGGACCAGGGGTGGCGGGGATGGGATGACCTGCCGTCCCGCGTGCGTCACCCGTCACTGCAGCAGCAGGACCGCCCAGGCGGCGAAAAAGATCAACGGCAGGAGCAGCGGCGCCGCGAGCCCGAGCGCGTGCGTCAGCGCGCTGCCCGGCAAGGGCGGCCTCGACGCATCCGCCCGGTGCCGCCTCTTCCTCAATGCACGGCGCAGCAGGAGCGTCACGCGTAGGCCCGCCAGCAGACCCAGATAGATCAACCCGCTGGTGGCGAGCCCAAGCTCCGGCACAATGCGCAGCATCTCGCCTTGCCGTTCGGCGACGAACGGGTTCCGGGCCAAGGGCAGGCCGTTCAGCATGATGGCGTAGGCCGTGAACAGGAACGACTGCGATGCGACCAGCCAGGACAGGCGGTTGATCGTCAGGCCGTCCTCATGCTCGAGCTGCCGGATGATGGCGTCGCCATAGCCGGGATCGGCGCCCGCCGGATCGCTGTCCATCCGTCGCTCGGGCGCCGTCGGCCCGGGCGCGTCAAGGCCGCAGCCAGGGCAAGGCAGGGGATCCGAATTGACAGCCCGGACGGCCAGGTCTAGGCACCACGGCAATCAGACACGCCGCTTCGCGAAGGCTCGCGCAGCGGCGCCTGCTCGTTTGGGATGGCTCCATCGTGTTCGACGCTCTGTCAGGCAGGCTCACCGGGGTGTTCGACCGCCTGCGCACGCGCGGCGTGCTGTCGGAGGCCGACGTCGTCGAGGCGATGCGCGAGGTCCGGCTGGCGATGTTGGACGCCGACGTGGCGCTGCCGGTGGTCAAGGAGTTCACCGCCCGGGTGCGCGAGCGCGCGGTCGGGCAGGAGGTGCTGGACAGCATCTCGCCCGGCCAGGCGGTGGCCAAGATCGTCAACGACGTGCTGATCTACCAGCTCGGCGGCGCCGGCGCGGTGCCGCTGAACCTCAACGCCGCCGCACCGGTGCCGATCCTGATGGTGGGCCTCCAGGGATCGGGCAAGACCACCACCTCGGGTAAGATCGCGCTGCGGCTTCAGACGCGCGAGCGCCGGCGGGTGCTGCTGGCCAGCCTCGACACCCAGCGCCCCGCGGCGCAGCTCCAGTTGCAGCAGTTGGCGGCGCAGGCGCGGGTGGGGTCGCTGCCGATCGTCCCGGGGGAGCAGCCGGTGCAGATCGCTAGGCGGGCGATGGAGACCGGGCGGCGCGAGGGCTACGACGTCGTCATCCTCGACACCGCCGGCCGGTTGTCGATCGACGAGGCGCTGATGGACGAGGTGCGGGAGATACGCGCCGCCACCAGTCCGGCGGAAACGCTGCTGGTGGTCGACGCGATGACCGGCCAGGACGCGGTCAACACCGCCCGCGCGTTCAACGAGGCGGTCGGCGTCACCGGCATCGTCATGACCCGGATGGACGGCGACGCACGCGGCGGTGCCGCGCTGTCGATGCGCCACATCACGGGTGCGCCGATCAAGCTGACCGGCTCGGGCGAGAAGCTCGACGCGCTGGAGGACTTCCATCCCGAGCGCGTCGCCGGCCGCATCCTCGGCCTCGGCGACCTGGCTGGGCTGGTGGAAAAGGCGTCGGAGACGCTGGACCAGGAGGAAACCGAGAAGCTCGCGCTCAAGATGATGCGCGGCAAGTTCGACCTGGACGACTACGCGTCGCAGATCAAGCAGATCAACAAGCTGGGCTCGATCGGCGGCATCCTCGACATGCTGCCCGGCATGGGCAAGCTCAAGGACCAGCTCGGCGACAAGGACCTCGACACCTCCATCCTGAAGCGCCACACCGCGATCATCTCCTCGATGACCAAGGCGGAGCGGCGGACTCCTGAGATCATCAAGGCGTCGCGCAAGAAGCGGATTGCCGCAGGATCAGGGTCTTCAGTGCAGGAGGTGAACCGCCTGCTGAAGCAGTTCGACGACATGTCGACCATGATGAAGCGGATCAACAAGTTGGGCGCCAAGGGCCTGATGCGGCACGGGCTGTCCGCCTTGATGCCGCAGGGGCGGCCGCCGGGTGGCGGGCCGCCGCATCGGCCGCATTAGTTCAATATCAAAGCACTAGAACAGGAATCTCAGGATGAGCCTCAAGATCCGTCTCGCTCGGGCCGGCGCCAAGAAGCGGCCGTACTACCACATCGTGGTGGCGGACAGCCGCTCCCCGCGCGACGGCCGCTTCATCGAGAAGGTGGGCAGCTACAACCCGATGCTGCCGGCCGAGCACGACGACCGCGTGCGCCTGTCCGGCGAGCGCATCCTGCACTGGATGAGCCAGGGGGCGCTGCCGACCGATCGGGTCGCGCGCTTCCTCGGCCACGCCGGGCTGACCGCGATGCCGGCCTATCGCGAGCAGCCGAAGCAGTCGGCGCCGAAGAAGAAGGCGCAGGAGCGGGCGGCGGCCAACGCCGCCAGCGCCTGAAACGGGGACGATGGAGCAGCGGCGCATCCTGATGGGCGTGGTGGGACGGCCGCACGGCGTGCGCGGGCTGGTGCGGGTGCACAGCTACGCGGCGGTGCCAGCCGACCTCGCCGCCTATGGGGCGCTGACCGACGACCGCGGGCGGTGCTGGACCCTGCGCTGGCGCGGCGAGGGGATCGCCGAGCTGAGCGACGGGAGCGGACAAGCGCTGCGCGATCGCGAAGAGGCGGCGCAACTGGTGAACCGGCAACTGTTCGTCGACCGCGACCGGCTGCCGGAGCCCGACGAGAACGAGTTCTACCTGGCCGACCTGGTCGGGCTGCGTGCGGTCGAGTGCTGCGACAGCGGGGAGCGGCCGGTCGGCAGCGTGCTGGCGGTGCACGATTACGGCGCCGGGCCGATCCTGGAGCTGGGCGGGCAGGGAAGAAGCGTGCTGCTGCCGTTCAACCGCGCCTGCGTGCCGGAGGTGCAGGTTGCGGCCGGGCGGATCGTGGTGGCGATGCCGGACGAGATCGAGGTGCCGGACGGGGTGCGCGACGCGCCGGCGAGGGCGGCGTCGTGAGCTGGCGGGCGAGCGTCCTCACCCTGTTCCCGGAGATGTTTCCCGGGCCGCTCGGGCACTCGCTGGCGGGGCGGGCGCTGGGCGAGGAGGTGTGGTCCCTGCGCACGCACGACCTGCGCGCGCACGGGCTCGGCCGGCACCGGACCGTGGACGACACGCCGTTCGGCGGCGGGGCCGGCATGGTGATGCGGCCGGACGTGGTGGACGCGGCGATCGCGGAGGCGGGGGACGCGGCGCTGCCGCTGGTCTACCTGACGCCGCGCGGGCGGCCGTTGCGTCAGGCGGACGTGCGCCGGCTGGCGTCCGGTCCGGGCGTGACGGTGCTGTGCGGCCGCTACGAGGGGGTGGACGAGCGGGTGCTGGAAGTGCGCGCGGCCGACCAGCTCAGCGTCGGCGACTACGTGCTGTCCGGCGGCGAGGTGGCCGCCCTTGTGCTGCTCGACGCGTGCGTCCGGCTGTTGCCGGGCGTGATGGGCTCGGAGGACAGCGCGGTCGAGGAAAGCTTCTCGAACGGGCTGCTGGAATACCCGCACTACACCCGGCCGGCGGAGTGGCAGGGGCGTCAGGTGCCGCCGGTGCTGCTATCCGGCCACCATGCCGCCATCGCCGCCTGGCGCGAGGCGCAGGCCGGGGAGGCGACCCGCTTGCGCCGGCCCGACCTTTGGGCCGCCCGTTCGGGGCGGCCCGTCACCGATCCGCTGCCGGCTTGAGCCCGGCGGCCGTAAGACCGATCATCACCCGAGGGGATCCCCAACCATGAACGTCATCCAGCAATACGAGGCTGAGCAGATCGCCCGCCTCACCGCCGCCCGCGCGGTGCCGCGCTTCGCGCCTGGCGACACCGTGCGTGTGTCGGTGAAGGTGGTGGAAGGCGAGCGCACGCGCGTGCAGGCCTACGAGGGCGTGGTGATCGCGCGCTCCAACAAGGGGCTGGGCAGCAACTTCACCGTGCGCAAGATCTCCTACGGCGAGGGCGTCGAGCGCGTGTTCCCGCTCTACGCGCCGACTATTTCGGAGATCTTCGTGGTGCGGCGCGGCGACGTGCGCCGGGCGAAGCTGTACTACCTGCGCGGGCGTCGCGGGAAGTCGGCGCGCATCGCCGAGAAGGCGCGCGAGATCGCGCCGGCCGCGGCAGAGTAAGGCCAGGGGCTTTGCCCCTGGACCCCATGAAGGGCGGAGCCCTTCAGACCCGATTCTTAAAGTAAAGGGGTCTGGGGCCTCCGGCCCCAGCGGGTCCAGGGCGGAGCCCTGGCCTTCCTTACCCAGGGAGACCGCCATGCCGACGTTGTTCGACAAGATCTGGGACGCGCACGTGGTGGACCGGCTCGGCGACGGCACGGCGATCCTCTACATCGACCGGCACCTGGTGCACGAGGTGACCAGCCCGCAGGCCTTCGAGGGCCTGCGCCTGGCCGGGCGGCGGCTGCGCCGGCCGGAGGCGACGATCGCGGTGGTGGACCACAACGTGCCCACCAGCGACCGGTCGTTGCCGATCGCCGAGCCGCAGAGCCGGCTGCAGGTCGAGACGCTGGAGCGCAACGTCGCCGAGTTCGGGGTGCCCTACGTCCCGCTCGCCTCGCGCGAGCAGGGCATCGTGCACATCATCGGGCCGGAGCAGGGCTTGTCGCTGCCGGGCATGACCATCGTGTGCGGCGACAGCCACACCTCCACCCACGGCGCGCTGGGGGCGCTCGCGTTCGGCATCGGCACCTCCGAGGTCGAGCACGTGATGGCGACGCAGACCCTGCTGCAGAAGCCGGCGAAGAACATGCTGGTGTCGGTGGAGGGCACGCTGGCGCCGGGCGTCACGGCGAAGGACGTGATGCTGGCGATCATCGGCCGCATCGGCACTGCCGGCGGCACCGGGCACGTGATCGAGTTCGCCGGCTCGGCGATCCGCGGGCTCGACATGGCCGGGCGCATGACGATCTGCAACATGTCGATCGAGGCCGGCGCGCGGGCGGGGCTGATCGCGCCGGACGACACCACGTTCGCCTATGTCGAGGGGCGGCCGTTCGCGCCGAAGGGCGAAGCGTTCGCGCAGGCCGTCGCGTATTGGCGCACACTTTCCTCCGATCCGGACGCCCATTACGACGCGGTGGTCGAGCTCGACGCGTCGGAGATCAGCCCGCTGGTCACCTGGGGCACCAGCCCGGAGGACGTGGTCCCGATCACCGGCACCGTGCCCGATCCTGCCAGCGCCGCGGACGCGGCGCGCGGGGCGCAGATGCAGCGCATGCTGGACTACATGGGCCTGAGCGCCGGACAGAAGCTGTCCGAGGTGGCGATCGACGCCGTGTTCATCGGGTCCTGCACCAACGGCCGGATCGAGGACATGCGGGCGGCGGCGCATGTCGTGGCCGGACGACGGGTGGCCCCCGGCGTGCGCGCCATGGTGGTGCCGGGCTCCGGGCTGGTGAAGTGGCAGGCGGAGCAGGAAGGCCTCGACCGGGTGTTCCTCGACGCCGGTTTCGAGTGGCGCGAGGCCGGCTGCTCGATGTGCCTCGGCATGAACCCGGACAAGCTGACGCCGGGACAGCGCTGCGCGTCCACCTCCAACCGCAACTTCGAGGGTCGGCAGGGGCCGGGCGGGCGGACGCACCTCTTGTCGCCGGCGATGGCGGCGGCGGCGGCGGTGACCGGCCGGCTGACGGACGTGCGCGAGCTGGTCGGGCGGGAGCCGGGGTGATGGAAGCGTTCACCGTGCTGACGGCGATCGCGGCGCCGCTGGCGGAAGCCAACATCGACACCGACAAGATCATCCCGTCGCGGTTCCTCAAGACGATCGGGCGCACCGGGCTGGGCCGGAACGCCTTCGACGCCCTGCGCTACCACGAGGATGGGTCGGAGAAGCCGGACTTCGTGCTGAACCGCGAGCCGTATCGCGCAGCACGGATCCTGATCACCCACGAGAACTTCGGCTGCGGCTCGTCGCGCGAGCACGCGCCGTGGGCGCTACTGGATTTCGGCATACGCTGCGTGATCGCGCCTTCGTTCGCCGACATCTTCCACAACAACTGCTTCAAGAACGGCATCCTGCCGATCAGGCTGCCGCGCGCGGTGTGCGACCTGCTGATGCAGGACGCAGGCAGCGGGGCGAACAGCCGGCTGACGGTGGACCTCCGGCGCGAGGTGGTGGTGCGGCCGGACGGGCAGGAGGTGCCGTTCGCGGTGGATCCGCTGCGCCGGCACCTGCTGCTGGAAGGACTGGACGACATCGGGCAGACGCTGCGGCACGAGAACGCGATCGACCGGTTCGAGCGGGAGCGAGCGCGGTCCATGCCGTGGATGCAGGGCGTCGGGTAGCGGTTCGGAGCCAGGCCCCGAGACCGAGGCGGCGTGTGGGTGGCGTCCGGCTCCGCCGGCACGGCGTCCGCGTGTGGGCCCTGAGACGTGCATGAAGTCACGAAACGCGCGTGTCCGGGTCACCCGCTCGAGCCGTTGCTGTCCATTGAGGATGTCGATCTGCTTCAAGCGCGCCCGGTCGCTCGAATGGCCATTCACTTCCCGTAGGCCCCGTGTGCGTGATCGAGGCCGGGTGCCAAGGCGCGGATCTCGATAGATAAATGTTAATCGCCGGACACGCCGAGGTCGGTGATGTCAAACAGTAACGTCACCTGGCATTGCCATCGCTTGACGCGCGCTCCATGCCTGTAGGACACGTCTTGCATATGGTGCTGAACAAGAAGCTGCTGGTGTTGCCCGGTGATGGGATCGGGCCGGAAGTGATGCGCGAGGCCGGGCGGGTGGTCGGATGGCTGGGCCGGCGGCGCGGCATCAGCTTCGACATCAGCGAGGACCTGGTCGGCGGCGCCTCGATCGATGTCCACGGCGTGCCGATCCGGGACGAGGTGGTCGAGGCAGCGCGGGCGGCCGACGCGGTGCTGTTCGGCGCGGTGGGTGGACCGGACTGGAACGAGGTCGCGTTCGAGAACCGGCCCGAGGTGGCGATCCTGCGCCTGCGCCAGGAGCTCGGCCTGTTCGCCAACCTGCGCCCGGCCACCGTGCTCGATCCCCTGGTCGAATCCAGCACGCTGAAGCCCGAGGTGGTGCGCGGCCTCGACATCATGATCGTGCGCGAGACCGTGGGCGGCATCTATTTCGGCACTCCCCGCGGCATCGAGACACTGCCGGACGGCTCCCGGCGCGGCGTGAACACCGAGGTCTACACCACCGCCGAGATCGAGCGGGTGGCACGCGTGGCGTTCGAGCTGGCGGGCCGACGTGGCAACGCCGTGTGCTCGGTCGAGAAGTCGAACGTGATGGAGTCCGGCCTGCTGTGGCGGCAGGTGGTCACCGCGCTGCATGCGCGGGAGTATCCCGGCGTAGCGCTGACCCACATGCTGGCCGACAACTGTGCCATGCAGTTGGTGCGCAACCCGCGCCAGTTCGACGTGATCGTCACCGGCAACCTGTTCGGCGACCTGCTGTCCGACCTCGCTTCCATGCTGACCGGCAGCCTCGGCATGCTGCCCTCCGCGACGCTCGGCACGCCCGGCGCGGACGGGCGTCGGCCGGCGCTGTACGAGCCGATCCACGGCAGCGCACCCGACATCGCCGGTCTCGGCCAAGCCAACCCGCTGGCGCAGATCCTGAGCCTGGCGATGCTGCTGCGCCATTCATTCGACCTCGACGACGAGGCGCTGCTGGTGGAGCAGGCCTGCGTCAACGTGCTCGGCACGGGCCTGCGCACCGCGGACATCATGAGCCCGGGCATGGCGCGGGTCGGCACGGTGGTGATGGGCGAGGCGGTGCTTCGCGAATTGGACAAGCTGGTCGCCTAGAGCCCGTCCGAGAATGCGCTGTGCCGGCGATCCGACGCGCCTTTCTGCACTTCCGGTGCTCACAGCCGGACGGCTGCTCCGCTCCGGTTCTCGAAAGACACGCCGGGCACGTTCCGCCGCTGGCGCGGCGGAACGCTCTCGCTCGGCACAGCCCATTCTCGAACAGGCTCTGCGCGGACTGGTTACAGGAAAAGATCGTAGCTAGTTGGTGTGACTGATTCGGGCGTATGGCTAATGCGACGATTAGCCTTGTTCTGCCTCCGCGAAACCGCGAGGCTAGGTTCTCCCCGTCGAATTATCTTGCAGCTCGATCGAAAGCTTCGCCCTTCGAACGGTGACTTACGACAGCAGCTCGGCCTGTCGAGCCAGATGTCAGAGGTTCTGCTTCTGAAACGAGATCTCATGCACGGCTGAGGTCGTCAATGCGTCACCGGGTTGGGACAGCCATGATGCTGCTATCTCGGAGGGCGGCATGTCGGATCGGTTCGGGTTGTTCCTGTCAGCGGACAAGATACGCATTCCAGCGAGATTCTACGGCACGATGCGGCTCGTGGACGAACACGAGTGCCGGCCGCGACGCCGAGGACCAGTGGCCTCGACATGCTGCCGCGTGAGTTCCAGACCAAGATCGACATCACCTTCGATCTGCTGCTGAAACTCGGCTTCGTCCCGGTCGATCCCACCCATCCGTCCTAACCCGCTCTATCTCGAGGCCCTCGCTGCGCACGACCAGGCGGCACAAGCCGAACAGGACGTCCAACCGCTCGTGCCGGACAGCCTTGCCGCGCATTTCATTCCGATCCCGTTTCAGACCACGTTCCCCGCTCATGCCGGAGATGTGGCTGAAATACGGACTGGTTCCGCCCAGGCGCCACGCGGGTGCGGCGCGGGACCGCACCAACGGCCAGGCTGCGTCCAGACGTAACGCGACGTCGCTTCCGTCTCCGTCCGGTCCGTCGGCACCGGACCTGCCGCTGCACCTTTTGGCTGACCCATGCACAACTCCGGTTGGGGGCAAGCGAGACCTCCAGTTCCCCTGGATGCCGGCGCAGAAGCCGTTCCTGCCCGACCGCACGGGCGGCGTATTCCCGTCCTCCGCCGGTCGAGACCGGCTGCCTGTCGAACCCACCGCCAACAGCTTGGGTCCCCTGCCGACAGACGATTTCGAAGCCTTTCTCGACTTCCTGGGCGATCCGGAACGGGGCACGCCGTATGCCACGAGCGGTATGTCAGCTCCGACGCATGAAGCGGCACAGGAGGCGCTCGGTCCGTCCGATCCATCCGCCTCGACGACGCGCCGTTGCGACCACCACGATGAACGCTGCGCCGACAGCACCGGATGCGTCAAAACTTGATGGCGCTGTCGCGGTACATGAAGCAGCGTCCAACGCGAAGGCAAGACAACCATCGGCTAGTGCTTGCGACGCGATACGGCCCGTCTATCCCGTCGAGGTCGGAATCGGCATCGTTGCGGCTGGTGTTGCGGGCGGAGTGGGGGCTGCTGCCCGCGCAATCGGAGGGGCCATTCTGAGGCAGTTCGTACCCAGAGGCCGGCCAGTCGCGCGCGGCACGCCGGCAGAAGGGACCGCGGTAGACGAAGAACCGTAGGGCCATTCGGTTGCTGTAAACAAACAAAGTGGTTCACATGCATCGGCCGCGTCCGCTGCAACCGCGAAACCACGAATTTCATCCCTGAAGCAGGCCGGCCATGTCCTTGGAACGCCACGATACCGAATCGACTTAAAGACAACCCAAGACTTCGTTTTTCGACGGCACCTCGGCGGAGGCTGATGCGCTGACTCAGGAAGCGTGGGAGAAGGGAACCCCCTCTACCGAAGGCTCAACATTCGCGATTACGATTTTGGCCGGTGCATAGGAACTGCACCAGATGGCAAAGGCCAGTCCATCGTTCGTGTTACACAGGCCTCGACCGGCCGGATCCATGGTCACCCGTACGGATGGAAAGAACCATAAATCCGCCGCTGACGTGATGCTCCGGCCGATCATGACCGCGTTGATTACGACTTACGGCAGCCTTGCCGAACCCAGATACGACAAAATCCACGTCGCGATGGATGGCCCTATTTATCGCAACCTGATCGCTGAGCTTCGAAGGAACGGTATGGACGTTCTGAACACGACGGATGAGAACGACGACGGGGCGAGTTTCTTGGACATCAGCCAGTTCGGTGATCGAGTCGGTCTGGCGTTGTCCGGTGTCGGTCCATTCGCCTCGCTAATCCATAAGGATGAGGATGAGCGATACGTCCGGGTCACCGAGCCGGATCAGGGGCCGACGCCTTTGGCGAGGGCGGTGGCTGCGCACGTCATAGAAGCTGGGTTCCTGTTGCTGCCCCGGGACCTCATGACGAGGACGGTCAAGATGAACCGCTGGGACGAGTCGACCGAAGCTACGCTCTACCAGGCCTTGTTCACCGACACCGACTGGATCCCGTAGCATGGGGTGAGGATTACTCACGTTCGATTTCGAGATTTCGTGCAGGCAGCCCGTTCTCGCTGCAAGCTGATCATTTTCCGGTTCGTGGGCACAACCACGGGCTCAGCCTCCACGCACGCCTGGTCGACACGACGCTCCAGTCGATCATGACCGCGATGGTTACGACCTATGGCAATCTTGCCGAGCCTAGATACCACGACATCTACGTCACGATCGATGGCCGTGCTCATCGGAACCTAATCGCTGAGCTTCGGCGGAACGGCATGGACGTCCTGGATACGACGGATGTGACGACGACGTAGCGAGTTTCCTGGTCATCAGCCGATCCGGCGACGAGGTCGGCTTGGCGCCGTCCGGCATGGGTCCGTTCGCCTCGCTGATCCATCAGGATGAGAAGGAGCGGTATGTCTGGATCACCGACCCGGATTAGGGGCTTACGCCGCTCGCGAAGGCGGTGGCCGCGCACGTCGTGGAGGCCGGGTTCCTGTTGCTGAGCCGGGACGTCGTGACACGGACGGTCAAGATGAACCGCTGGGACGGGTCGACCGAAGCGACGCTCTACCAGGCCCTGTTCACCGACACCGACTGGATCCCGTAGCCCCGGGCGAGGATGAACCCGCCTCGGGTCCAGGAAGCTTATGAAGCTTGAGGCTCCGGCCTCCGGTCGGGCCGCCAGCCTGCGCATGGTCGCGCCTTGCGAGCCGCACCTTGTGGTTGGTGGCGGCAGCGGTAATGACGAGGTCGGTCAGCCAGACCGTGCGGCGGGGAAGGGAACGCTCGGCAGGAGGAGCGCCCTGGACGACCCGGTGGCACCCCCGTTGTTCGGTCACCCGCACCAGAAGACTGGATCGAGTAGAATGTCCGGTCGGCTGCTGGACACCGGGCTTCCGCCGATCCTGGACAACCTACGAACCGGTCGAGCCGCGGCGGGCTCGACCGACCTCGGCTAGGCTATGCCGCGTCGATGCCGACCCGGCGCGACGTCAGAAGCCCTCGCGCTCCAGGCGCTTGCGCTCCATCTTGCGGGCGCGGCGCACGGCCTCGGCGGCCTCGCGGGCGCGTCGCTCGGACGGCTTCTCGTAGTGCCGGCGCAGCTTCATCTCGCGGAAGATGCCCTCGCGCTGCATCTTCTTCTTGAGCGCCTTGAGCGCCTGGTCGACGTTGTTGTCGCGGACGAGAACCTGCACTGTGCCGTACACTCCTGATCGGGTTGCGCCGACGCCGCGTTGGGGGCGCCGACGCGTGTCTGGTCGGACGCCGTCGCTTCGCGGAACCCGAAGAGGCGGGCCTATAGCACAACGCGATGCGGATGCACAATTGTTCCCGGATCGGCAACAACACGCCAAGTTGCTTGGTCCCTGTCGAGGATGAACCGTCATGGCCTTGTTGAAGATCGCCCGCCTGGGTCATCCGGTGCTGCTGGGCAAGGCCGAGCCGGTGCAGGACCCGACCTCGCCCGCGATCGCGCAGTTGATTGAGGACATGATCGAGACCATGAACGACGCGTCCGGCGCCGGGCTGGCGGCGCCCCAGGTGCACGTGCCGTTGCGCTTGTTCGTCTATCATGTGCCGGCGCAGCGCAGCGCCGGCAGCGACGACCCGCCGCGGGAGGTGGACGCGCTGATCAACCCGGTGCTGACCCCGATCGGCGACGAGATGGCGACCCACACCGAGGGCTGCCTGTCGATCCCCGGCCTGCGCGGCGCCGTGCCGCGGCCGGCACGGGTCCGGTACGAGGGGCTGGACCGGCACGGCCGGCCGGTCTCCGGCGAGGCGTCCGGATTCCTGGCCTTGGTGCTGCAGCACGAGCAGGACCATCTGGACGGGATCCTGTATCCGATGCGCATGACCGACCTGAGCCGGCTCGGCTACGAGACCGAGTATGCGCGTTACGGTGTGGGCGACAACGCGTGACCAGGCTGGGGAGGGCGCTGATGGCGGCGGCCTCGCTGGCCGGCGGCGTGTCCGCGCTGGTCGAGGTCGCGAGCAACGGGCTGGCGCCGCCGCTGGAGCCGGACCCGGCGCGCGACGCGGCGATCCGGGCAATGCTGCCCCTGGTGCCGGAACTGGGCTGGACCGTGCGCGCGCTGCGCCAGGCGGCCGGACCGGATGCCGACATGCTGTTCCCGGGCGGCCCGGCGGAGATGGTGGAAACGCACAGCGCGATCGCCGACGCGACGATGGCGGCGACGCCGGTGACGGAGGAACGGCTGAGCCGGCGGGTGCGGGCGCTGCTGCTGGCGCGGCTCGACCAGGCGGAGCCGGACCGCGAGGCGATCCGGCGCGGCTTGTCGCTGTTGTCGCTCCCGGGCAACCGGCCTGCGGGCGCGCGCAGCCTGCTGCGCACCGTGGACGCCGTCTGGCAGGCGGCCGGCGACACCGCGACCGGCTTCAGTTGGTACAGCAAGCGGGCGCTGCTGGCGGGGGTGTATTCGGCGACGCTGCTATATTGGCTGCGCCGCGGCGGCGGCCCGGACACCGAGGCGTTCCTGGATCGCCGGCTGGAGGGCGTGGCGCGGATCGGCAGCCTTGGCCGGCGCTTGGCTCGCAGCGGCTAAGACCAGGGGCGTTGCCCCTGGACCCCATGAAGGGCGGAGCCCTTCAAACCCGATTCTCAAAGTTAAAGGGGTCTGGGGCCCCCGGCCCCAGTGGGTCTAGGGCAAAGCCCTAGCTTTGCTTCTTGTCCTCAGGCGGCGAGGCGGGTGCGGACTTCGTCCGGCGTCATCCGTACCAGCGCCTCGTAGTCGCGCAGCAGCGTCTCGGTGATCGGGCCGGGCGCGAACTCGAGCGTGCCGATCTGGCGCACCGGGGTCACCTCGGCGGCACTCCCGGCCAGGAACACCTCGGTCGCCCGAGCCATCTCGTCCGGCATGATCGCCCGCTCGATCACCGGGATCTGCCGGCGATGCGCCAGCGCCATCACCGTGCGGCGGGTGATGCCGTCGAGGAAGCAGTCGGGAATGGGCGTGTGCAGCGCGCCGTCCATGACGAAGAAGATGTTGGCGCCGGTCGCCTCCGAGACCTGGCCGCGCCAGTCCAGCATCAGCGCGTCGTTGAACCCTTCCGCCTCGGCCGCATGCTTGGACATGGTGCCGATCATGTAGAGGCCGGCAGCCTTGGAGCGGATCGGTGCGGTCTCGGGATGCGGGCGCTTCCAGGCCCCCATGCCGAGGCGCACGCCCTTCATGCGGTCGGCGCCGAACAGGTTCGGCCAGGCCCAGACCGCGACCATCAGGTGGATGGTGGTCTGCTGCGCGGAAACGGACAACTGCTCGGCGCCGCGCCAGGCGAGCGGACGGATATAGGCGTCGGTCATCCCGCTCTCGGCCAGCACCAGCCGGCAGGCGTCGTCGATCTGGTCGGCCGAGTACGGGATCTCGAAGCCGAGGATGCGGCCGCTCTCGATCAGGCGGTCGGTGTGCTCGCGCAGCTTGAAGATGTGTCCGTTATAGGCGCGCTCGCCCTCGAACACGGCGCTGGCGTAGTGCAGCCCGTGCGACAGCACGTGCAGCTTGGCGTCGCGCCACGGGATCAGCCGGCCGTCCCACCAGATCGAGCCATCCCGGTCGTCGAACGGAACCAGGGTCATGCACGGTGTCCTTCTGCCAGCGCCTGGGGATGCCTAAAAGCCCGCTTCCATTAAGTCAATGAAGCTGTCTTAACTGCGACCGCGCATGGCATCGGCGGTTGAGAACATGGAGCAGAAGACGCGTCCGCACGGGCTGGGAGCCTCCCGTCCGGGCGGGCCTGGCGGGCAGGGCGGCCAGGGTGGGGGCCAAGGTGGTGGATTGGGTGGCGAGCACGGCGCCGGCACCGGGCTGTTGTTCCTGCGCGAGGAGCAGATGCGGCTGGCGCAGGACCTGTTCTTCTTCGCCTACCGGGACCTCACCGCGTCGGCCGACGCCATCCTGGCCGAGCTCGGGCTGGGCCGGGCGCACCACCGCGCGCTGCACTTCGTCGGGCGCCGTCCCGGCATCGCGGTGAGCGAGCTGCTGGCGCTGCTGCGAATCACCAAGCAGAGCCTGGCGCGTGTACTGGGGGAGCTAGTCGAGCGCGGCTTCGTGCTGCAGGCACGGGGACCGCGCGATCGGCGGCAGCGGCTGCTGAGCCTGACCGACGGAGGCAGGGCGCTGGAGCGCCGCCTGTTCGAGCGGCAGCGCGAGCGGATGGTGGCGGCCTATCGCGACGCCGGCGGCACAGCGGTGGACGGGTTCCGTCGCGTCATGCGCGGGGTGATGAACGAGGACACGCGGCGCCTGCTGGAGCCGCAGGAACCGGCAGTGCCAGTGCTGCGTCGGAGTGCGGGCTGATGGACGCGAGCGCGGAGGCGGCCCACGTCCTGGTGGTGGACGACGACGCACCGCTGCGCAGCCTGCTGCAGCGCTACCTGCTGGGCCAGGGGTTCCGGGTGTCCACCGCCGGCAGCGCCGGCGACGCGCGCCGGCTGCTGGGGGCGATGCAGCCGGACCTGATGGTGCTGGACGTGACCATGCCGGGCGAGACCGGGCTGCAGCTCACACGCGCGCTGCGCGAGGACGGCCACGACCTGCCGATCCTGCTGCTGACCGCCCGCGGCGAGCCGCAGGACCGGATCGCCGGGCTCGAGGCTGGGTCGGACGACTATCTCGGCAAGCCGTTCGAGCCGCGCGAGCTGCTGCTGCGGCTGCGCGCCCTGCTGCGCCGGATCGGTCCGCCGGCGCCGACCGAGAACGCCCGGCCGGTGCGGCTGGGCCCGCTGGAATTCGATCCGGTGCGCGGGCTGCTGGAGGGCACGGACGGACCGGTGCACCTGACCGGCGGCGAGGCGGCGCTGCTCACGGTGCTGGCGCGCCATCCCGGCGAGGTGCTGTCGCGCGAGGCGATCGCGCGCACGCTGGAGATGGACGAGGCGGGCGAGCGGGCGATCGACGTGCAGGTGACCCGGCTGCGCCGTCGCATCGAGGCCGACCCGCGCGAGCCGCGCTACCTGCACACGGTGCGCGGCCGCGGCTACGTGCTGCGGCCGGGAACCTGAACGGCGGCCGGACGCCGTGATCCGCGCCGGGCAGCCCCTGCTGCCGCCGGAGCCGGCGCCGCCGCGGCCGCGTCCGGCGCTTCGTTCCTGGCGCCTGCCCTGGCGCTTGCCTTGGCGCCTGCGGCTCGACCGGCCGATGCGCCGCGTGCTGCCGCGCTCGCTACTCGGCCGCTCGCTGCTGATCCTGCTGATCCCGCTGCTGGTGACCCAGGGCATCTCGCTGGAGTTGTTCTACGGCAGCCACCTCGACGTGGTGTCGCGTCGGCTGTCCGGGGCCGTGAGCGGGGAGATCACCGAGACCCTGCTGCTGCTGGAGCGCACCCACCGCAAGGCGGACCGCGACTGGCTGCTGCAGAGTGCCGCCACCCAGTTTCAGCTCGGCATGACCATGCGGCCGCACGCCCGCCTGCTGACGCGGGGCTCGACCAACGTGCTCGGGCCGATGGACGAGGACCTGGCGGCGGCGTTGCACCAGATCGGCCTGCCGTTCGACGTGGACTGGGTGTCCGACCCGCACACCGTGGCGATCCACATCCAGCTCCCGGACGGGGTGCTGGACGTGGCGGCGCCCCGCAAGCGGCTCGACGTGGGCCCGATCTGGATCTTCGTGACCTGGGTGGCGGGCAGCGCGCTGCTGCTGTTCGGTATCGCCGCGCTGTTCATGCGCAACCAGGTCCGCGCGATCCGGCGCTTGGCGCGAGCGGCGGAAGCGTTCGGCATGGGGCGCGATCCCGGCCCGATCCGGCCGGAAGGCGCGCAGGAGGTACGCAAGGCGGCCGGCGCCTTCAACCGGATGCAGGAGCGGATCCTGCGCTTCGTGGCGCAGCGCACGGCGATGCTGGCCGGCGTGTCGCACGACCTGCGCACGCCGCTGACCCGTCTGCGCCTGACGCTGGCGATGCTGCCGCAGAGCGGCCGGGTCGACGCCGCGTCGCTGGTCCCGGACATCGGCGGCATGGTGTCCGACGTCGAGGAGATGGACCGCATGATCGAGGGCTACTTGTCCTTTGCCCGCGGCGAGGGGGCCGAGCAGGCAGAGCCGGTCTGCCTGGCCGTGCTGCTGGAGGAGGTGGCCGGGGCGGCGGTGCGCACCGGTGCGGAGGTGCTGTCGGTGTCGGCCGGGCCGATGCCCGACATCGTGCTGCGGCAGGGCGCGATCCGGCGGGTGCTGACCAACCTGCTGGAGAACGCGCGCCGGCATGGCGGACGCATCGCCATTGCCGCGACGGCGGAGGCGCGTGCGGTGGTGGTGCTGGTGGACGATGACGGGCCGGGCATTCCCGACCACCGACGCGAGCAGATGTTCCGCGCCTTCGAGAGCGGCTCGGGCGGCGGCACCGGGCTCGGCCTGACCATCGCGCGGGACATCATCCAGGCGCATGGCGGCGACATCTGGCTGGAGCGCAGCCCGCTGGGCGGCTTGCGCGTGCGGATCAGGCTGCCGTTCTGAACGTTCGGCCAGGAAGCAAGGCCATGGCTCTGCCCATCGATCTGCTTCGCAGCACCGATCTGCCTCGCAGATCGGTCCGCTGGGGCCGGAGGCCCCAGACCACTATTCCTTAAGAATTGGGTTTGAAGGGCTTCGCCCTTCATGGGGTCCAGGGGCAAGGCCCCTGGCCTTCGCCGCCCATTGGACTCCGGCTACGGCAGGGTATTGCCGGCGCCGCCGTGGCCGGCGCCGTTATTGCTGCCGAAGCCGCCGAGGCCGCCGGAGCCGGGCCCGCCGCCCAGCGTGTCGCCGCCCAGCGAACCGAGCGGGTTGTAGCGCCCGACATTGCCGATCAGTTGCTGCATGAAGGTCGCCTCGCTGCCGGGCGACGGGGTGACCCGGCCGACCATGGCGACGTCGTGGGCATTGGACTGGTCCAGGCGGCGGAAGCTGCGCAGGGTGCCGTTGCCGTCGAAGTTCAGCACCAGGACCTGCTGGTGGTCGATCTTCGGGCGCGCCAGCGGCACGGGTGCCGTCACCTCGCCGATGTAGTACCAGGTGTTGTCGTCGAAGGTGGCGCGTGCGGTCGGCGAGCCGAGTAGGGCGGTCACGTCGGCGCGCGTGGTCGTGCCCGGGACCAGCTTGTCGTAGTCCTCCTTTTCCACCATCTGTCCGCGTTCGGTCGGGATCGGCGAGAACAAGGCGCAGCCGGACAGAAGCAGCGAGGCCGCCAGCACGGTGCCGAGAAGCAGGCCGAGGCGGGGACGGGCGGCGGTGACGGTCGGCATGGCGGGCGACGGTCCTTCCTTGGGTCGACGCCCGGTTGCCCGGATGCCGCGACATGTCCTAGTCGATGCGGGTCGATGGGGCGCCGGCGTCGAGCGACGAACCGCGTCGTCGCCGTCGGGTGCCCGAACGGCCGGACGGTGTCAACCGGATTGCCGCAGCCGGACCATGCGGCCGCAGGAGGAAACGCCAGGTGAGTCAGCAGCCGGAGCTGTCGCGCAGGATCCAGGTCAGGACGCTCGGGCCCGCACGGCCGGGGATGGTCGCCCTCAATGCGGCCGTGGAGGCGACGGCGGCGGAGTGCCTGGCGCTCGCGCGCCGGCTCGACCTGCCGTCCGTGCAGTCCATGCAGTGCCGGTTCCGCTTGTCCGGCGCCGATGCCTTCGGCCGCGTGACCGCGGACGGGCTGCTGCAGGCCACGCTGGATCAGGTCTGCGTCGCCACGCTGGACCAGTTCACCACGACGGTGACGGAGCGGTTCACGGTGCGGTTCGTGCCCGATGAGCAGATGCCGGACGACGCTCTGGGAGCGGATGGGGGAACGGCGCTCGATCCGGACGAAGATGACGACCTGCCCTACAACAACGGGACGATCGACCTCGGCGAGGCCGCCGCCGAGCAGCTTGCGCTGGCGCTCGATCCCTATCCGCGCAAGCCGGGTGCGGTTCTGCCGCCGGAGGTCGCCAGCGTCGACCTGCCGGGCGAAGACGTCGTCGAGGCGGAGCCGGACCGGCCCAACCCGTTCGCCGCCCTGGCGGCCCGGCGGCGCAGCGACAACTAGCCGTCACTTCCGGCCACAGGGGTCGCTTGCGGAGGCGGGACAGCTCTGGTAGACGCCGCCGCTCATCTGACGCGCGTCGGCCGCGCCGTCGTCTTCCGGGCGTCCCCCGGGGCGACCCTCGTGCGGCATGCGCCCTGTCGGCACGAAACTGGAGGGGCTCAGGCCCATGGCTGTTCCCAAGAGAAAGACCTCGCCGTCCCGCGCCGGCATGCGGCGCAGCCACCAGGCGCTGCCGCGTGAGGCGCACAACGACTGCTCGAACTGCGGCGAGCTCAAGCGCCCGCACCACGTGTGCGGCCATTGCGGCCATTACGACGGCCGCGAGGTCGTGCAGGCCGGCAAGGCGCTGAAGGGTGCCGTGCGGATCTGATCGGGACCTGATCCCGATCCCGGCCAGGCGTGCCGCGCGGATGACCGGCAGGGCAGAATGAGCCCCGTTCCGGAGGATCCGACCGAGGACGCCGGTGTCGGTCCCTATTCCCTGGCCGTCGACGCGATGGGCGGGGACGGCGCGCCGGAGATCGTCGTGGGCGGGCTGGCCCTGGCGGCAGAGCGCCATCCGGCCGCCCGGTTCCTTTTGATCGGCGACGAGGCGCTGCTGCTACCCCTGCTGGCTCGATCGAACGCAGCCCGTGCGGTTTGCACCGTTCGGCACGCGGCGTCGGTCATCAACAACGAGATGAAGGGCACCGCGGCGCTGCGGCTGCGCGACTCCTCCATGCGCGTGGCGATGAATGCGGTGGCCCGGCACGAGGCGCAGGGCGTGGTGTCGGCCGGCAATTCCGGCGCGCTGCTGGCGCTGGCCAAGATCGTGGTCAAGACCATGCCCGGGATCGACCGGCCGGCGCTGGCGGCGATCAGCCCGTCGGCGCGCGGCGACGTGGTGATGCTCGACCTCGGCGCCAACGTGGCCTGCGACAGCCGCAACCTGGTCGAGTTCGCGGTGATGGGCGAGGCGTTCGCCCGCGTCGTGCTCGGCCTGCCGTCGCCCACGATCGGCCTGCTGAACGTCGGCTCGGAGCAGATGAAGGGCGACGACCGGCTGCGCCAGGCGGCCGAGATGCTGCGCGAGAGCCCGATCGGCGGCCAGTTCCACGGCTTCGTCGAGGGCCACGACATCACCGCCGGCACCACCGACGTGGTGGTCACCGACGGCTTCACCGGCAACGTCGCCTTGAAGACCGGGGAAGGCGCGCTGAAGCTGGCCGGGACCCTGCTGAGGCAGGTGTTCAACGCCGGCATGATGTCGCGGCTGGGCTACGTGCTGGCGCGTCCAGGCCTGGACCGCATGCGCGAATGGCTCGACCCGCGCCGCTACAATGGCGCCGTGCTGGTCGGGCTGAACGGCGTTGTGGTGAAGTCCCATGGCGGCGCCGACGCGGAAGCCTTCGCCCACGCGATCGACGTGGCCATGGACATGGTGACGCATCGCTTCAACGACCGGATACGCGCCGGCGTCGCCGGGCTCGGGGCGAAGGCGGAACGGGCCGAGGCGCCGGAACCGCTGGCGCCGGAACCGCTGGCATCCGAACCGCTGGCGCCGGACCTGTCCCTCGCCTCCGCCCCGTCCGTCCTCGATCCACCGGGCGCCGCCGGAAGCATCGCCGCGGCTGGCAGCCTCGCCGCCACCGGCTGAACGCCGTCCATCGCGACGGTCCAGGCCGACGCATCCCCGCCTGACGCATAACGAACCCGACGGATCTCCATGTCGTTCCGCTCCACCTTTCTCGGCGCCGGCACCTATCTTCCGGAACGGGTCGTCGGCAACGACGAGCTCGCGTTGCGGGTCGATACCTCCGACGCGTGGATTCGCGAGCGCACCGGCATCGGGCAGCGCTACCTGGCCGGTCCGCACGAGACCTGCGCCTTCATGGCCGCCGCGGCGGCCCGTGCGGCGCTGTCGGCGGCGGGCATCGAGGCGTCGGAAGTGGATGCGGTGCTGCTGGCGACCAGCACGCCGGACCAGCCCTTTCCCGCCACCGCCGTGCGCGTGCAGGCGGCGCTCGGCATGACCGGCGGCTACGCCTTCGACCTGTCCGCGGCCTGCAGCGGCTTCGTCTACGCCTTGTCGATGGCCGACTCGCTGATCCGCTCGGGCCAAGCCCGGACCGTGCTGGTGATCGGCGCGGAGGTATTCTCGCGGCTGTTGGACTGGCAGGACCGCGCCACCTGCGTGCTGTTCGGGGACGGGGCGGGCGCGTTGGTTCTGCGGGCGGGACCGGCGGATGGGCCGGGGTTGTTGTCGACCCATCTGCACTCGGACGGCACCACCGGCGACTTGCTGTATGTCGACGGCTGGGCCGGCCGCGGCGAGGCGAGCGGTCACCTGCGCATGAGCGGCCGGGAGATCTTCCGTCATGCCGTGTCCAAGCTGGCGGCTGCGGTCGACGAGGCGCTGGCGGCCAACGGGCTTGCCTATGCCGACGTGGACTGGCTGGTGCCGCACCAGGCCAACAAGCGGATCATCGACGGGATGGGACGCAAGCTGGGATTGCCGCCGGAGCGGGTGGTGGTGACGGTGGACCGCCACGCCAACACCTCGGCGGCGTCCATCCCGCTCGCCTTCGCCGAGGCGGTCGGCGACGGCCGTATCCGGCCCGGTGACCTGGTGCTGATGGAGGCGCTCGGCGGCGGCCTGACCTGGGGTTCGGCGCTGCTTCGCCTGTGAGCATCGGGTTGTAGCGTCCGGGAGACACCTCGGGGCGGACGCGTGTCCGGACGCCGCCCGAGGGTTTCCACTGGTCGATCCGAGATCGCACCGTCGGAGTCTGAATCAGCTTGAGAAGCAGGCACTTGCTCGCCTTGCTTCAGATAACGTCATAGCGGAAGCGCTTTTAAACGTTGGTTTGACGGCTGTTGGTGCCGTGCTTACGGTCTCGTCATGAGTACCGTGACGAGAGCCAGCCTGGCGGAGCACATCTATACCCAGGTGGGCCTGTCGCGGAACGAGTCGGCGGCGTTGCTGGAAGCGGTACTGGAGCAGCTCGCGCTGGCGCTTGCAGCCGGAGATCCGGTCAAGATCAGCGGCTTCGGCACCTTCTCTGTCAGGCAGAAGGGCCGTCGGATCGGCCGCAATCCTAAGACCGGCCTGGAGGTGCCGATCATGCCGCGTTCGGTGCTGGTGTTCCGCCCCAGCCAGGTGCTGAAGGCGCGCGTCAACGGGCACGAGCCGACCGGCGAGGACGACGCCGCATGAGCCAGGGGGGTGGCTGGGAGTCGGATCCGGACGAGGACGGCTACGGGCAGGATGACGAGCCGCGCGACGCGCTGCCGGACCGCGGCGGCCGCCCGAAGAAGAGCCCCTCTGCCTTTCGCACCATCAGCGAGGTCGCCGACGACCTTCACATTCCGCAGCATGTGCTCAGGTTCTGGGAAACGCGGTTTCCCCAGGTCAAGCCGCTGAAGCGCGGCGGCGGCCGGCGCTACTACCGGCCCGACGACATCGCCCTGCTGCGCCGCATCTCCGACCTGCTCTACATCCAGGGCTACACCATCAAGGGGGTGCAGCGCCTGCTGCGCGAGGGCGACGGAACCCTGTCCGGCGAGCTGCCGCCGCCGGACGTGGCCGATCGCGGGGACGACGAGCCGGCGCCAGCGCTGGCGGGCGTGGAGCACATCCCGGCGCCGCCGGAGGCGGACGAGGCAAACCTGCCGGCACCGGCGCCGGTGGTCGAGGCGGACGAGCGGGAGATCGAGGTGCGCCGCCTGCGCCACGCGCTGATCGCGGTGCTGGGGGAGCTGGAGCTGATACGGGAGCGGTTGGCAGGGTAGGGGGTGGTGAGTAGGCCGTCGACACCAGGAGGTTCGGTCCAGTCGCATCCACCTCCAACGGAAGGGATGCCTGCACGACTGTGCCACGTTCGACCCCGCCATCCACGACCCCGCCGACCTACTGGATGAGGAGCCCCGTCGGGCCGTAGCCATGGCAGCCTATGGATTGCAGACCCGTCGGCTCCGGCACGGCGCCTCCATCGCCCGGTGGATTGCGGTTCCCGAAGCCGGCTGCTACATCCCCCATGCCGAATGGCGAGCGGGCAGTAGCGCAGCCTGGTAGCGCATCAGTCTGGGGGACTGGGGGTCGTGGGTTCGAATCCCGCCTGCCCGACCACCGCTCGTTCAGGCATCCTGTAAGTCGCCGCCCGGCGCGGTCCATTCCCGCCACAGCAGGATCAGGGCGGCCATGATGGCCGGGCCGAGGAACAGGCCGAGCAGGCCCCAGGCCTCGACGCCGCCCAGGATGCCGAGCAGCACCCACAGGAACGGCAGCTTGGTGGCGCCGCCGATCAGCACCGGCCGCACGAAGTGGTCGGAGGCGAACACCACGATCATGCCGAACACGAACAGCACGATCGCGGCCACGGTGGAGCCCTGCGCCAGCACCAGCGCCGAAGCCAACCCGATCGCGATCACGGCGCAGAAAGGGATCATGGCGGCAACCGCGGTGAGCACGCCGAACAGGGTCGGATGCGGCGCGCCGGCGATCGCGTAGGCGATGCCGAGCAGGAAGCCCTCGCCCAGACCCACCAGCACCAGCCCGTCGACGGTGCCGTGCACGGACGCCACCATCTGGCGGCCGATCCGCTCGCCGCGCGCGCCGAACGCCCGCCGGCTGGCCACCAGCATCTGGCCGATCACCGTCTCGCCCTCCCGGAACAGGAAGAACAGGGTGATGATGCTGAACGCGAACAGCGTGCTGCGATGCGCGACCTGGCTGCCGAGCTCGCGGGTCATGCGCAGGTTGCCGCCGGCGCGTATGGAGGTGAACAGATCGGACGCGTCGTCGGGGGTGGACAGATGCTGCTGCCACCAGGCGGCGGCCGCGTCGCTCTCGATCGGCAGGCGGTGCACCCAGCCCGGCACCGGCACGCCGCTGTGTCGCGCCTGCTCCACCCAGGTGAGCACGCCCTGCGCTTCCCGCGCCGACTCGTAGGCGATCAGCGAGATCGGGATCAGGAACACCAGCGCGATCATGGCGGTGAACAGCAGCGGCAGGGCGAGGTTGTGCCGGCCAGGCGGCCAGCGGCGCTTCGCGCGCCCGTAGAGCGGCCAGGTGGCGATGGCGAAGATCACCGCCCAGGCCAGGGCCGGCAGGAAGTCGCGCAGCGTGAACAGGCCGAGCAGCACCAGCACGCCGCCGAGCACGCTGCGCGCCACCTGCTGCGACCGCGTCCGCTCCCTCGGCGTCACGTCCGTCGGCGGTACGGGCGGGGAGACCTGGTTCATCGGGCATCCTTCGGGGCAAGCGTTGGTCCCGGTGTGTCCGGGTCGCTTCACCTCACAACGTTCCGTGTCGCCGGAATTTGCCTCGTCCGGCGATTTTGCTTCGCCATCCGAACGATCGCGCTGGACCCTGGCCTCGGCGACCATCGGGCCGTATCGGGAGCGGTCGATCGCCGGCAGGATGCGTGGCGCCCGCCACCGACTGCAACAGGAGAACGGCCCATGGCCGCCGCCCACCATCTCGCCGCCACCGTGCGAACGCTGCAGTTCGGGGTGTTCGACGCCGCCATCCCGCCGGTGCTGACGGTGGAGCCCGGCGACACGGTGTCGATGGAATGCCTGTCCGGCGGGCTGGACGCGATGCCGGAGGACGACGCGGCGTTTCCCGTCCCCCCGGCGCTGCGGGCGATCCACGCGCAAGGGCTGGCGCGGGTGGGCACGCACATCCTGACCGGACCGGTGGCGGTGCGCGGGGCGGAGCCGGGCGACGTGCTGGAGGTGCGTATCGAGGCGGTGGAGCCGGCCGCGGACTGGGGCTATTGCGGCTTCCGGCCGCTGGCCGGGACCCTGCCGGAGGATTTCCCGACCCGGTTCCTGAGCCACATCCCGGTGGACCGTGCGCGCGGCACCTGCCGGCTGCCCTGGGGCCCGGAGCTTCCCCTGTCGCCGTTCTTCGGGATCATGGGCGTGGCGCCGCCGCCCGCTTATGGCCGGTTGTCGAGCCGGGAGCCGCGCCAGTTCGGCGGCAACCTGGACAACAAGGAGCTGGTCGCGGGCAGCACGCTGTTCCTGCCGGTGCAGGTGGCCGGCGCCAACTTCTCCGCCGGCGACGGGCACGGCCTGCAGGGCGACGGCGAGGTGTGCATCAACGCCCTGGAGATGTGCCTGAACGGCCGCTTCACGCTGCTGCTGCACAAGGGCAGCCAGGAGGCGCCGCTGCTGCGCATGCCGCGCGCCGAGACGCCGACCCACTGGATCACCATGGGGCTGAACGAGGATCTGGACCAGGCGATGAAGCAGGCGCTGCGCGAGATGATCGGGCTGATCTGCGCCCGCACGGCGCTGTCGCGCGAGCAGGCCTATCAGACCTGCTCGCTGGCGGTGGACTTCCGGGTGACCCAGACCGTGAACGGCGAGAAGGGCATCCACGGGATGCTGCGCAAGGGGCTGCTGTTCTAGCGGCCGGCTCCGGGGCCGGCCGGGAAGGAGCTCAGGCCGCCTTGAGCTGGGCGTCGGCGAACCCGTCGTTGGCCAGCTTGTCCACGAAGTTGGTGACGTCGTCCGGGCGGCGGTTCTGAAGTCGAGGGAGTACGAATGCTCCCACCACGCCGAGCCCGAGCAAGGCTTACTGGCGTTCTCGGTCAGCAGGTTGGAGCCGTTGGGATTCTGGTCACCTGTGCGTGCCGTCGGCGCCGACCACGCCCCGGCAGTCTCCTCATGAACCGATGAAGTGTTGACGGAGCCGTCCGCTGGTCCCGGACCACGTCTTCGATCCATGACGCCGGACCAGGAGCCGTTCCTCGGTAAGGCGAATTGACCTCGGTCCCGAAAGCCTGTCGGATGCCGATCCGTGAGCTCCTGCAGGAACCAATCGCTCGACGCCCTTCGGCTCTGTGTGATCCTGCTGGTCCTGCTGCACCACACGGTCCTGGCCTACTGCCGTTACGGTCACTTCGATCACCAGCACTACCTGTGGTCGAGTGCTCCGATCGTCGATCGACAGCACTGGATCGGCTTCGACATCCTCCAGGACTTCAACGACACCTACTTCATGTCCCTGATGTTTCTCGTGTCGGGACTGTTCGTTCTGCCGGGTCTGCAGCGGAAGGGTGTCTCGCGATACCTGAGGGACCGGTTTTGGCGGCTTGGGCTCCCGTTCTTCGTCTGCGCGACGTTGATCATGCCGCTGGCCTACTACCCGTCGATCCGACAAACGGGAGCAGGTCTCTCCCTCGGGCAGTTCTGGCTCGGCTACTTCACCCGATACAAATGGCCGGCCGGTCCGGCATGGTTCATCTGGTTCCTCCTTGTGCTCGACCTTGCGTGCAGCATCTTGGTCTGGCGACTGCCGAATCTACCCAGGAAGGCGGTCGCACTGCCGAACTTGGTCTTGGCTCATCCGGCGTGGAGCCTCTTTCTGCTCCTGATCACCGGGCTGGCCGCTTATCTTCCGCTGGAGGCAGTCGTCGGACCCCGCCGCTGGTTCAGCCTTGGGCCGTTCGCCGTGCAGGAAAGCCGTGCAGGCCTCTACGCGCTGTTCTTCGGCGTCGGTGCTGCTGTCGGCGCGGCCGGGAGCCAGCATCGGCTTCTCACGTCCGAAGGTCCTCCCGCGCGCCACTGGATCGGCTTGGGTCTCCTCGCCGGCACCACCTTTTGTCTGCTTCTGCTGATGCAGCTCGCGTCCCTGCATCAGGTCACGCCGTGGTCCCGGCCGTCCTGGCAGCGACTCGACCCGCTTCTCTTCGTGCTGTGCTGTGTGCTGTCCAGCGTCACCCTGTTTGGCGTGTTCATGCGCCACGTCAGCCTTGGCCATCGCTGGGCGGCCCGACTGGCTGGCGACGCCTACGGCATCTATCTCGTTCACTACGTGTTTCTGACCTGGACGCAGGCCATGCTGCTCCATCGTTCCTGGGGCGCATTACCGAAGGCGGGCGTCGTGTTCGCGATAGTGCTGGGATCGAGCTGGGGTCTCACAGCCCTGCTGCGACTCGACCGCACGATGCGTCGCATCTTGTGAACGGCTGCCAGAACCGCGTTGTGAGATCGGCATATGTGCCTGCCGGAGCAGTGCCCGTGCTCCGTCTCGTGGGCGTTGAGGTTGGACGTCCGACAGACGCGGTCGCTCAGCTAGTTCCTTGATCGGGACGCGCGGGCGGCCATATCGGTGCTCCGCGCATTTGGACAGTGCTTCAGGTATTGGCGGGTCTACACTCCGCTCAAAGCCCAGCTCACCCGACAACATCTCTTTTCAGCCCGATCTGACTCTTCGGCCTTAGCAACCGCAAGTTGGGCTGACGACGATCACGCCGTCGTCCGGGCCAGCCTTGAGGCCGGCCCGGACGCGTCGGCTCAGGCCGCCTTAAGCTGGGCGTCGGCGAACTCGTAGTTGGCCAGCTTGTCCAGGAAGTTGGTCACGTAGTCCGGACGGCGGTTCTGGAAGTCGAGGTAGTACGAGTGCTCCCACACGTCGAGCCCGAGCAGGGGCTTGCCCGCGTTCTCGGCCAGCGGGTTGGAGCCGTTCGGGGTCTTGGTCACCTTGAGCTTGCCGTCCGCGCCCGCCACCAGCCAGGCCCAGCCCGAGCCGAACTGGGTGGTGGCGGCGGTCTTGAAGGCGTCCTTGAAGGCGTCAACGCTGCCGAAATCCGCGACGATCCTGCTCTCGAGGCTGCCCGGGATGGCGCCGCCACTGGGCGACAAGCCTTGCCAGAACAGGATGTGGTTCCAATGCTGCCCGGCGTTGTTGAACACCGGCGCCATGTCCGGCTTGCCGTGGCTGAACGTCACGATCTCGTCCAGCGACTTGTTCTGCAGCGCCTCGTTCTTCTCGACGAAGCCGTTCAAGGCGGTCACGTAGGCCTGGTGGTGCTTGCCGTGATGCAGCTCCAGCGTCTGCTGGCACATGCCGCGCGCAGCTAGCGCGTTCGGCGGGTAGGGCAGGGGTGGCAGTTCGAAGGCCATGACAGTGTTCTCCTGGTAGGGTTGGCCGCGGCACGGCGGGGATGGGCGGCATCCACCGGCCCGCGTGCCGCCGCGGCTTGCTCCGGCGCCGTGCCGGCTCCATCTGGGCGCCATGTGCAAAGACGCCAAGGCAGGCTCCGGTTCCAGCGCCGAGTCGGTGCGTCGCGTCGATCCCGACCGGTTCCTGACCGCGCTGCCGGCACCGGCGGCGCGTCGCGAGGCGTTGTTCACGGTGATCGCCTTCAACCACGAGCTGGTGCGGGCGCTGGGGATGCCGTCGCAGCACTCCGGCAGCGGGCCGATCGCCGCCCTGATCCGGCTGCAATGGTGGCGCGAGGTGGTGGACGGCGCGCGCAACGACTGGCACGGCCAACCGGTGGCGTCGGCGCTGCGGGCCCTGCTCGACGCGGGCACATTGCTGCCGGACACGCTGTCTGGGCTGGTGGCGGCGCGCGAGGCGGAAGCGGAGGGGATGCGGACGCTGGCGGATTGGCGCGCGGTGATGCGGGGGGGTGCCGGCGGCGTGCAGCGGGCGATCGGCGAGGCGCTCGGGGTGGCGCCGGAGCACGGCGACCGGCTGGCGGCGGTGGGTGCGGCCTATGGCAGCGGCGCCCTGCGCCGGCACCTGCCGGCGATCCTGGCCGCCGGACGCTGCCCGCTGCCGGACGAGATGCTGGAGCAGGCCGGGGCCGGAGATCGGATCGTGCAGGACCAGGCGGCGCTGACGGCGCTGCGCGACGCGTTGCGTCGGGAAGGCGAGGCGTTCCTGCGCGAGGCCGACGGGCCGCCGCTGCGCGGCGCCGGCCGTGTGGCGCTGCTGCCGCTGGTGCTGGCGCGGCGCGACCTGGGGCAGGCGGCCGGGCGGCTTCCCGCGACGCCGCGCGGGCGCGGGCTCGGCGACCGTGTCGCGGTGCTGGCGGCGGCGCTGGGACGGTCCTGATCGGGACAGGCGAGGGTCCACAGGTGATCCCCCGACGTTCACCTCCGGCCCGGCCGGCTGCTACACCGGCGCGGGATTGAACGAGAAGGGAGCCGGTCATGGGTCTGGACGCGTTGAAGCCGGGTCACGTGGCGGTGGTGACGGGCGGTGCGTCCGGCATCGGCCTCGCCGCCTGCCGCCGATACGCCGCCACGGGGTTGTCGGTGGTGGTGGCCGACCTGCCGGGTGCGGCGCTGGACGCGGCAGCGCGAACGATCGCGGCCGACTCGCCGCGCGGCGCGGAGGCGGTGCAGGCGGTCGCCACCGACGTGGCCTCGCAGTCGTCGCTGGCAGCGCTGGTGCAGGCGGTCGCCGGCCGGTTCGGCCGGATCGACGCGGTGATGGCCAACGCAGGCGTGCAGCCCGGAAGCGCCATCCTGGGCGAGGCGGAGAACTGGGACCACATCCTTGCCGTCAACCTGCACGGCGTGATCGACACCGTGCGGGCGTTCCTGCCCGGCCTGTTGTCGGGCGGCGGGCCGGGCCTGGTGGTGATCACCGGCTCCAAGCAGGGCATCACCACGCCGCCGGGCGATCCGGCCTACAACGTCGCCAAGGCGGGGGTGAAGGCGTTCGCCGAGGCGGTGCAGCACGAGCTGCGCAACCGGCCGGACTGCGCGGTCACCACGCACCTGCTGATCCCGGGCTTCGTGTTCACGCCGCTCACCGCGAACGGACGGACCGAAAAGCCGGCGGCGGCCTGGACGCCGGAGCAGACGGTGGAGTTCATGCTGGACCGGCTCGAGCACGGCGACTTCTACATCCTGTGCCCGGACAACGATGTGTCCCGGGCGCTGGACGAGAAGCGCATCCTGTGGGCAGCGGGAGACATCGTCGAGAACCGGCCGCCGTTGTCGCGGTGGCATCCGGATTACGGCGACGCCTTTGCCGCATTCCTGAAGCGATAGGATGGAGGCGGCCGCGGCGGGCCTTGATCCGCTCGCGCGTCGCGCGGGGCGATCCGCCACCAGCGCCTCGTCCGACAAGCGATGCGCGCGGTCGTGTCACGGCGGCGTTGGCCAAGCCGGTCGGCAGGCGCGGCAGTGATCCCATCGAGGAGTCGAGACGGCCCCGGATCACCCGCCCGGCCACCCGGTCAGCGCCGCAGCACCGACGGCGGCCCGGGATCGCGCCTGGCCCAGCCGGCGCGTTCCAGCTCGGGCACGTCGTCGGCGCGTTCCGGCCAGCCGATGCAGGCATAGGCGACGAACTGCCAGGAGGGCGGCACGTCGAGGATATGCGCCACCTCGGCCGGACGCAGGATCGAGACCCAGCCGAGCCCGATCCCCTCCGCGCGCGCCGCCAGCCACAGCGTGTGCAGCGCCATCGTCGCCGAGTAGGCGGTGGTGTCCGGCATGGTGCGCCGCCCGAGGCCGCCGCCCTTGGCCGGGTCCGGATCGGCGAACAGCGCCAGGTGGCACGGCGCCCGGTCCAGCCCGGCGAGCTTGAGCGCGGCGTAGCGCGCGGCGTCCGGATCGGGCAGCGCCGCCTGCGCCGCCGCGTTGCAGCGCTCGAACTCCTCCCGGATCGCGGCACGGCGCACGGGGGAGTCGACCCGCACGAAGCGCCACGGCTCGCTCAAGCCCACCGACGGCGCCAGGCAGGCGGTCTGCAGCAGCCGGTCGAGGGTGTGCTCGGGCACCGGGTCGGTGCGGAAGCGGCGCACGTCGCGCCGCCAGCGGAACAGCGTGGCCAACTGGTCGCGGAACCCCGCATCGAACACCGGGCCGTCGCTCATGCCGGGGCTCCCGCCAGCGCCGCTTCCAGCACCAGCAGCAGCGCCAGCGCCTCGATGGCGCAGGCGCGGCAGTAGAGGCCGAGCGCGCGGCGCAGCTCCGCCGGTCCGGCCTCGGCGCGCCCGCTGCCGAGCCAGGGATCCGCGACTAGGTCGCCGGCATAGACCCGCGGTCCCCCCAGGCGCAGGCCGAGCGCTCCCGCCATCGCCGCTTCCGGCCAGCCCGCGTTCGGCGAGCGGTGGCGGTTGCCGTCGCGCCAGGTCGTTCCCGCGGCCCGTGTGGCGTCGGCGCCGGGCGTGAGCAGGGCGGCGAGCACCAGCCACCCTGCCGCCAGCCGCGATGCCGGCAAGTTCACGAGGTCGTCGAGCCGGGCGGACGCCCAGCCGAAGCAGCGGTGCCTGTCGGACAGGTGGCCGATCATGCTGTCCGCGGTGTTGACCGCCTTGTAGAACACGATCCCCGGCAGCCCGAACGCGGCGCACCACAGCAGCGGCGCCACCACCCCGTCGGAGAAGTTCTCGGCCAGGCTTTCGATCGCCGCGCGCGCCACGCCGGCCGCGTCAAGCGTATCCGGATCGCGTCCGACGATGCGCGATACCGCGATGCGGCCGCCGGAAACGCCCTGCCGCTCCAGCGCGTGCTGCACCGCGCGGACGTGCTGCCAGAGCGAGCGCTGCGCCACCAGGGTGCCGGCGCACAGGCCCAGCAGGACCAGTGCCGCGACGTGGGGCAGCAGGACGTAGGCCGCCCGCTGCAGCGCCATGGCGAGCAGCGTCGGCACCCCGGCCAGCAGCAGCAGCGCCAGCACCCCGTTGAGGCGCCGCCGCCGTGGGCGCATCGTGTCGCGGTTGAGCCGCCGGTCCAGCCGCGCGATGCCGGCGCCGATCCAGCTCACCGGGTGGCCGGCGAGGCGGAACAGGCGGTCCGGGTAGCCGAACAGGGCGTCCGTCGCCAGGGCGCCGGCGGCAACGATGAGAGTGTCCGCGATGGCGACGTGTCCCCCCGATCTGCCGGCAGGCTGTAGCACGGGGGCCGATCCCGGATCAGCCCTCCCGATGGTGCATGGCGGCCGGCTCCTGGCGGCACGCGCCCTGTTCCCGGACGCGCCCGAGTCGTTCATCGACCTGTCGACCGGCATCAACCCGCATCCGTACGAGCTGCCGGCGCTGCCACCGGACACGTTCACCCGGCTGCCGGAACCGGAGGACGAGGCGGCGCTGCGCCGGCTGGCCGCCGCCGTCTACGGCGCCGCCTCCGCGGACCAGGTGGTCGCAGCACCCGGCTCGCAGATCCTGATCTCCCTGCTGCCGAGCGTGCTCGGTTGCCGCGAGGCGGTGGTGCTGGGGCCGACCTACGGCGAGCACGCCGCGTCCTGGGCCGCGTCCGGCGCCCGTGTCGCGGAGGCGGCGGACGCGGACGCCCTGCTGGCGCAGGTACGGCCGGGCGCGGCGCTCGTGCTGTGCAACCCCAACAACCCCGACGGGCGGCGCCTGCCGCGGCCGACGCTGGCCGGGCTGGCGGCGCGATGCGCGGCGTCGGGCGCGGTCCTGGTGGTGGACGAGGCGTTCGCCGACCTGGAGCCGGACGTGCCGCAGGCAGCGTCGCTGCTGCCCTCGCCGGGCCTGGTGGTGCTGCGCTCGTTCGGCAAGACCTACGGGCTGGCCGGGATCAGGCTCGGCTTCCTGCTCGCGGACGGGCCGGTGGCGGAGCGGATGAGGACGCTGCTCGGGCCCTGGGCGGTGAGCGGCGTCGCCATCGAAGCGGGGCGACGCGCCTTGTCGGACCAGGCGTGGCGCGACCGGTCGGGCCTCCTGCTGCAAGGGGAGGGTGATCGGCTGGACCGCCTGCTGACGGAGGCGGGCCTGACGCTCGAAGGCGGCACGCGGTTGTTCCGGCTGGCGACGACACCGGATGCCGAGGCGCTGTTCCGGCACCTGGGACGACACGGGCTGCTGGTCCGGCGGTTTCCTGACCAGCCGGGCCGCCTCCGCTTCGGGCTGCCTCCGGACGACGACGCATGGGAGCGCCTGCACGTCGCGCTGACAACCCGCTGACCGGACACCGAGACCGGGGCGTGGCCGCGGATGCTGCTGCGGCCGGGTGAACCGGCCGCGAGCTCGGGGCGCGGAGCGAGGCGGCGCCGGCGGCGGTCGCCCGGAACAGGCGTGGCCGGCATCCTATAGACCCGAACGCGCACCAGGCTCGCCCAGATGGCGCTCACCCGGGCGACCGAGTTCATCCAGTGGTGGACGCGTATTCGCCTAGGGAGCGTATCAGCCGCACCCACATGGTGGCGCGATCGCCTGTCAACCGATTCTTATCTTGAGATAAGAGTCGTTTCATGAAATGATAAAGACAATCTGGCATCTAACGCCTCCTCTTTGAGAAGGCTATTCGTTCGTCCTCGTGTTCTCGCTGTTGCAGGCCAGAAACAATCAGCGGAGACGCCGACTATTCCGGATCCAGGACATGAAAGCGCATGAACTCGAGGTCAATTCGTAGTCTGACCGGCATCCGTGGTGTAGCAGCACTTTGGGTGGTGATGCACCATATGTACAGATATATTGCCGTGCTGCTTGCGACTCCGTCGTTGATGACGTCGAGCGTCCTGATGAACGGCTATCGCGGCGTGGACTTGTTCTTCATCCTGTCCGGCTTCATTCTCATGCGAGCGCATGGCGACGACTTCGCCACGATCAGAAAGCCCGCGCTGCAGCGATACGTCCTTGCACGGTTCATTCGCATCTACCCGCTGAACACAGCGGTGATGCTGGGCATCCTGGTCCTGGTCGTTCTCGCACCGAGCTATGTCGGCTACAGCAGAAGCTATTACAGCGGAAGCGCGTCCTACCGGGCGCATAACCTGTCCCTGCCGGGCTTCGTGCAAAGTATCCTCTTGGCGCAGAACTGGACGATCGTGAAGTTAGGGGAGTGGAACGTTCCGGCCTGGAGCCTCAGTGCCGAAGTTCCGGGATATGTCGTTTTTCCTCTGATGGCCCACGCCGTGCTGAAACAGGCCAGCTCCAGGACGTGCATCTTTCTGGCCGTCGCTTCGCTGTCGATCCTCACCGCCGTGTCGTTCGTCGCCCACCACGCCTACAACAACTCCACCGGAAGCTTTGGCCTGGTGCGCATGTGCTTTTGTTTCACGGCGGGCGTTCTCATGCACCGCGCAGTCGAGCTGATCGGCTTGAGGGGGAAGGATTACGCGTCGGCGGTATCCGTCGCCTCCGTGATCTTTCTTGCCCTGACATTCATGAGCCCGAAGCTGAGCGTTCTGGAGGTATTCGGTTTCGCGACGTTGATCGCCTCGCTCGCTTACCAGACCGGGCCGGTGAACACGCTGCTTTGCATGCGACCCGTGATGTGGTTCGGCAAGATATCCTTCTCGCTCTACCTGACGCAGTTCTTCCTTGAGAGCGTCTTTCTATGGAGCGTGTACGGCAAGCTGATCTACCGGACACCGTGGGTGAACGCATTCGCGCTCCTGCTGTTCGGCGGCGTCTGCATCGCGGTCGCGTGGACCTGCTTTCACCTGGTCGAAAAGCCGTCCCATCGGCTAGGACAGATGCTGTTCCGCGTACGCCGGCATCAAGGCCATGCGTCGATCACCGCAGGTTCGTCGGGCGAGAGCATGCTGCCTCGTCCCTTCTAAGCCGGAGCATGAGCGGTCCCCGCGCTGACGGGGACCACGGCGTCCGGATCGGCTAGAAGCCGTGCGGCTTCGGCGTATCCTCTCCGGGCCGGACGTTGGTGCCGGGCTTCACCGGCGCGTCGGGGAGGGGCGCCACCTGGTCCTGGGCCTGGTTGCGGAAGGTGCGCAGGTGCTGGTAGGGCAACACCTTCTGCCGCACCGCCGGGGCGGGCTGCTCCGGGCTGGTGTTGACCGCGTCGTCCTTGTGCGTGCTGGTATGGCCGGTCACCGCCTGGCCGGAGGTGACCTCGGGGTCCGGCATCGCTCGTCCGCCCGGCTGCGCCGACACCGCGCCGGCGACGGACAGGCTGGCCAGGACCAGGCAGGACAGGAGGGCAGGGCGTCGAAGGGGACTGGACACGTGTCGGTGGCTCCTGAGGCAGCGTGCTCCGTTCGGCTCGCCGCACGATGATGCGAGTTCAACACCAGGCCGTCCGGCGAAGTTCGTCCGGCCTGTCGGATTGTGCCCCTGGGTCGCGCCTCCGCCCGCGTGCCGCCGCATGACCGAGTTCGGTTTCTACCACCTCACCCGGTCCGGCGCCGAGGAGGCGCTGGCGCCGCTGCTGGGCCGCACGCTGCAGGGCGGGCATCGGGCGGTGGTGCGCTGCCGGGACGAGGGAAGGGTGGAGGCGGTCGACGCCGCGCTGTGGCGGATGCCGGAGCCGATCTGGCTTCCGCACGGCACCAGGCGGATGGGCGAGGCCGCGCTGCAGCCGGTCTGGATCACCGCCGACCCGTTGGTGCCGAACGGGGCGACCTTTCTGTTCCTGCTGGACGGGGTGCGGGCAACGGACGCCGACCGGTTCGCGCGCGTGTTCGACCTGTTCGACGGCAACGATGCCGACGCGGTCGCGGCAGCGCGTGCTCGTTGGACGGAAGCGAGGAGCCTCGGCCACGCGCCCGCCTACTGGAAGCAGGAGCCGAAGGGCTGGACCCGCGGCGGGTGACGTTGTCGGCGCGAGGCCGTCGTGGCGCGGCTGACGGCGCCGCCTCCTGGCAACCGGACCCGCTCCGCGCGGTTGACTTGGCCGAACCGGAACAAGGGATCAGCACCATGGCCGAGAAGCCGACCACCCACGCCGACAAGGACCAGCCCGCCGGACCAGCCCCCGCCGCCGATCCCCACCTGAACGGGCCGGGCATGACCAACGGCATTCCCGACGGGAACACCGACGACGCGTCCGCCAGCCCGACCTCCGACCGCAGCGTGGCGGAGAACGCCGGGAAGTGACCGGTCCGGATCCGGCACCTCGTCCGGTCAGGCTGCCGGACGGAAGCCACGTCCCCAGCCTGGGGCAGGGCACCTGGCGCATGGGCGAGGACCGGTCCCGGCGACGCGCCGAGCTCGACAGCCTACGCGCCGGCATCGAGCTCGGCATGACGCTGATCGACACCGCCGAGATGTACGGCGACGGCGCCGCCGAGTCCCTGGTGGGGGAGGCGATCGCTGGGCAGCGCGACCGCGTCACGCTGGTGACCAAGGTGCTGCCCGGCAACGCGTCCCGCGCCGGGATCCCTAAGGCGTGCCGGGCCAGCCTGCGCCGCCTCGGCGTCGAGCGGATCGACATCTACCTGCTGCACTGGCGCGGCGGGACGGCGCTCGCCGAGACGATCGAGGCGTTCGAGGTCCTGCGCGAACAGGGGCTGATCCGGGAATGGGGGGTGTCGAACTTCGACGTGGACGACATGACCGAGTTCGGCGGCATCGCCCGCCCGCGCGGCTGCGCCACCAACCAGGTGCTCTACAACCTCGAGCATCGCGGAATCGAGCACGACCTGCTGCCTTACTCGGTGCGACAGGGCATCCCGCTGATGGCGTACTCGCCGGTCGGGCAGGGCGGCCGGCTGCTGCGGCATCCGGTGCTGGTCCGCGTCGCCCGGCGCCTCGGCGTGATGCCGGCCCAGCTCGCGCTCGCCTGGACCCTGCGGCTGCCCAACGTCATCAGCATCCCGAAGGCGGGCGACGTGGCCCATGCGCGCGAGAACGCCGCCGTCGCGTCGCTGGCGCTCCGCCCCGAGGACCTAGCCGAGCTGGACCAGGGGTTCCCGCCGCCGCACGCCAAGGTACCGCTCGCCATGCTGTGACATGAGGGTTGTTTTGGGCCCCTTGGTCGGCCAGGAAGCCAAGGCCAGGGCTCTGCCCTGGACCCGCTGGGGCCTCAGGCCCCAGACCCCTTTTCTTTAAGAATCGGGTTTGAAGGGCTTCGCCCTTCATGGGGTCCAGGGGCGACGCCCCTGGCCTTCGCCGCCTGCCGGATTACTCAACCGTGTAGACGAGCCGGGGGACCCAGCCGGTACGGGACTGGCCGGGGTGACGCGGCAGCGCTAGCCTCCATGCGGTCGCGACCCCAGCCTGACGCAGGAGGCCAGCCTTGAGCCTTCTGATCCTGATCGGGCTGGTGCTGGTGCTGGCCGGCCTCGCCGCGTCCGGAGCCGCGTCGTATCTCCGCCGTCGTCCGGCGCCCGCCTCCGGGTCGTTCTCCGCGCTGCTGCCGATGCTCGGCGCCGCCTTGTCGCTCCTG
This sequence comes from Lichenicola sp., assembly GCA_965198655.1. Classification (GTDB taxonomy): domain Bacteria; phylum Pseudomonadota; class Alphaproteobacteria; order Acetobacterales; family Acetobacteraceae; genus Lichenicola. The sequence continues at coordinate 1,898,749 of OZ240668.1, forward strand.
GCCGTGCTGGACGGTGGAACCTCCGCGCTGCCGGTGCCGACCGGCTTCGCGGGCGGCGGCATCCAGATGGACCAGGTGTCCGCCGTCTTCCTGCTGCTCGGCTTCGTCGTGGCCGGCTTCGTCGAGGCGGCGGTCCGGCTCCCGACGCCGCGCGACCGTGGCCGGTTGCGGCTGTGCTTGTCCGGCTTCGTGCTGACCATGCTGTCCGGGGACGCGTTCCTGCTGGCGCTTGGCGGCACCCTGACGATCGCGGTTCTCGGCGGCAGCGCCGGCGGCCTCGGCACCGGACGCGTTCCGATGTCGTCCGCCGCCGCCCTGCTCGGCGCTTGCACCCTGCTGCTCGGCGCCGCCGCCCCGTCCGCCCTGCCCCTGGCCGACGCGAGCTTCGCCCGGCTACGCGGCGGCGGCCAGCCGGTGCTCGCCGGCTCGGTGTTGTTCCCGCTGCTGGCGATCGCCGCCGCGACGCCCCTGCTCGGGATCTGGCCCTGCCAGAACTGGCACCGGCGGCTGCATGCGGTGGCGCCGCCCTGGGCGCCGGCGCTGTCGACCCTGCTCGGCGTGTTCCTGCTCCTGCGCCTCCTTCTCGACCTGCCGGGCACGGCGCTGCCGGCCGGCCCGGGCGCCGTGCTGGTCCTGATCGGCGCGGCAGGCGGGCTGCGGGCCGGGATCGCCGCGATGGGATGCAACCGGCTCGGTCCCGCGGTCGGATGGCTGGCAACGGTGCCGACCGCCTTCATGGCGGCGGCGGTCGGGTGCTGCCTCCTCGCGCGGGCCGTGGACCTGCCGGCGCTGGCCGGCGCCGCGCTGGACGCGACCCTGCTGCTGCTGCCGACGCAGGTTCTGGTCGGGGTCGGCGCGCTGGTGCTGGCGCGGGCGATGGAGGCGGAAGCGGGAGCCGGGACGCTCAAACGGCTCGGCGGGCTGTCGCAGTCGATGCCGCGCGCCTCGCTGTTGGCCGGCGCCTGTGCGGCGATGCTCGGGTGCTTGTTCCCGGCCGGCGCCTTTATTGGGCTGTGGCTGCTGCTGCAGGACGCGTTGGCGATGGCCCGGCTAGGCGGCTGGCTCGCCCTGCTGATGCCGGTCGCCGTGCTGGCCCTCGCGATGTCGGCCGCCTTGTGCCTGGCAGGCTGGCTGCGCCTCGCCTCAGTCACGGTGCTCGGGCGGCCGCGCACGCCGCGCGGCGCCGCGGCGCTGGACGTCGCGCCGACGCTGGTGCGCGCGCTGTGCGCGCTGCTGGCGGCGCCGCTGCTGGTCGGGCTGCTGCCGGGGGCGTGGTTGCGCCTGCTGGCGCCGCTGCGGTCCGCGCTGGCCGCCGCCGGCGACCTTCCGGCGTTCCGGCTGCTGTCCCCGGGCGGCACCGCGAGCCTATCGCCGGCGCCGCTGCTCCTGCTCGGGCTGCTGGGGGTGTGGCTGCCGGGACGGGTCCGGCGCCTGCTGCCGGAGCGGCCGGTGCGCTATGCCCCGCCCTGGGAGGGTGGCGCCCCACCGCCGCCGCCCTGGCTGCCGTTCGGCGACCCCTTGACGCAGGTCGGCGCCGCGGCGCTGCCGCAGGCGCTCCTCCTGGCGCTCGACGGCATGACCTGGCAGGAGCGCGCGAGCGAGGCGAGGCGGTGGGTGCGGCGACAACTGCGTCACGCCATCGCGTCGTCGCGACGCGCCGGAACCACCACCACCGGCCTGCTGCGCCAACACAGCGGCGTGCTGAGCGTGGCGCTGCTCGCGGCGGTGCTGGCATGGTCGGTCCGACATCCCATGTCATGAGCCTGCTGCCCGCCTTGCTGCTGGGAATCGCCGCCCTGCTGCTGCACCTGGCGCTGACGGTGGCGGTGGCGCCGCTGCTGCCGCCGCTCGCCGACGGCGTGGCCGACCTGATGAGCGGGCGCCGCCGGACCGGTCCGGGCATGGCGGCCGAGATGGCGCGGTCATGGCGCAGCCTGCTCGCCCTGATGCAAAAGCAGCCGATCCGCACCGGCGGCGGGTCGCGGTTGTCGGCCTTGTCGCCGTCGTTGTCGTTGTCGGCCGCCGTGTCGGCGGCGGCGTTCGTGCCCTCCTTCGCGTCCGGACTGCCGACCGCGCCCTGGGCCGACCTTCTGACAGTCCTGGTGCTGCTGGCCTCCGGCCGGGTCGTGCTGCTGCTAGGCGCCTGGGACGCGGGCGTGGCGGCGCCCGGCCTCGGTGCGATGTCCGCCACGGTCGGGCTGCTGTTCGCCGTGCCTGGTGCGGCACTCGGCATCGTGGCGTTGTCCTCGGCCGCCGGCGGCACCGGGCTGTCCCGGCTGCTGTCAGACCTGCCTCCGGGTGCCGGGCTGCTGCCGGCCGCCTGCCTGGGATTGGCGGCGCTGTCCGCCGGAGGCGGCGAGGCGGCGCTGTGCGAGCAGCTTTCCGGGCCGGACCTGTCGTTGTTCCGGCTGCAATCGGCGCTGCAGGCGGTGGTCTGGATCGACCTGCTCACGGCGCTGCTGCTGCCGGGCACGGTGGCCGTGGCGCAGTCCGGGCCGCTGCACTGGCTGCTCGGCCTGTCGTTCTGGGCGCTGCGGCTGCTCGCCGGCGGCGTCGTGCTGGGCGGGATGCGCGGCCTGGCCGCGACCGCGACGGCGCGGCGCCGGTTGGCCGGGCTGTCGGTGCTGCTCGGGCTGCTGGCGCCGCTGCTGTCCCTGGTCGGACATCGCGCCGGATGAGCCTGCTGCTGCCGGACTGCCTGCTGGTCCTGTCCCTCCTGTTCGTGCGTCCGGTGGTCGACCACGAGTGGCCGCGCCGTCTGGCGCTGCACGCGCTGTCGTTATCGGGCTGCCTGGCGGCTGCGTGGCTCGCCGCCGGCGGCGGTGCACCCGGGGCGCGGTGCCTGGTCGGGCTGTTGGCCTCGCTGCTGCAGCTCGGCGGGCAGGTGGTCCTGCTCCGCCGCGGCGTGGCCGCGATCCCCCGTCGGCCGGGACCGGGCGGAGCGGCCTCCCTGCTGGCCGGCCTGGCTCTGGTGGCGCTGGCGGTCCGGGCCGTGCCCGACCTCGCGGCGCCGCACGGGCTGCTGCGGATCTGCGTCGCCGCCACCCTGACCGGACTCCTGGGCGCGGCCGTGGCCGGTTCGACGGTCGGCCGGATCGGCTCCCTGCTGCTGATCGGCGACGCGCTGATCCTGGCCGCCTGCTCCCTGCCGGGAACCGACGCCCTGGCCCTGTGCACGATCCTCCTGGGGCAGGCCGGCCTGCTGTGCGCCCTGGTCCGGACGCGGCCGGCCACGTCGTGACCGGGCTGGTTCCGACCGCGGTGGCCTCCTCTGTGCTCGCCTGCCCGCTGCTGGCCCTCGTGCCGGCGCGCGCCGGCGACCGGGCGATGGCGATGGGCGCGATCGCGGCGGCCGCCTCGACGGCGCTGCTGGCCGCCTCCGACCTGGCCTGGCCCGTGCCCGCCGGAACGCAGGCCTTATGGCTCGACGACCGGCTGTCCCGCTCGCTGTCGCTGCTGGCGGCCGTGCCCTGGCTGCTGGTCTCCATCAACAGCGGATCGCCGCGGTCCCGCCCGCCCGGCGGGTGGCGCTTGCAGGTGGCGGCGCAGGTGGTGACCGCCGGCGCCGTTATCGCCTGCCGGGCCGCGCCGTTGTTCCTGACGCTCGCCGGCATGGCGCTGCTCCTGGCCGGCATGGCCCTGCTGCACGACCATTACCGGCGGCAGGCGGCGCTGTTCGCGGCATCCCTGCTAACCGCCTGGCTCGGCGTGGCGGCGCTCGGCGCCGGCCTCGGCCATCCGCCGCGCTGGGACGCGCTCGGCGGCGGGATGCCGGCCGCGCGTCCGCTGTCGATCCTGCTGGTGCTGCCGATGCTGCTGCTGGCCTCCATCGGGGCGGCCGGACCGGACGGGTCGGCCGGCCTGGTCCATGCCGGGGCGGGCGACCGGATCGCGCGCGCCCTGCTGCCCGTGCCCGTCGCCGCCCCGGTCCTGGGCATGGTGCTGCGCCTGCGCGCGTCATTCCTGCTCGGCGGCGACGTGCTGATCGGGATCGGCTGCCTCGGCCTGCTGCTGGCGACGGGTCTCATGCCGGCCCGTCGTGGGCTGGACCAGCGGGTGTCGCTGGCGGCCGCGACGCAGCTCGGCGCCGCCGCGATCGGCCTCGGCACCGGCGGCGCCAACGGGATCGCCGCGTCGCTGATGATCCTCCTGTTCCTGGCTCTGTCGCTTCCCGTGGCGCTGCTGCCCGCGGGGGGACCGGCGGCCGGTCCCGTGCGCCGCCTGGCGGTGCTGGCGATCGCCGGGATGCCGCCGTTCGGGCCGTTCCTGGCCGGGTTCGTGCTGCTCCCGGGCGTGTTCGCGGTGGCCCCTTTGCCGGCGGCGCTGCTACTGGCGGCGTTCGCGGCCAACGCGCTGCTGCTTCTGTCCGCGCTGCGGCGCGCGCGGCCGTTGTCCGGGCCGGCCGGGCCCGTGGCCGGGCTGTCCGGCATCCTGGTGCTGGCGCTGCTGGCCTTTCTCGGCCTGGCGATGCCGGACGGGCTGTCGGCCTGGCTGCTCGATCTCGGCGAGGCGGCGGCCAGCAGCAGGGCGGTGCCGTGACCGCGCGTCCCCGCTCTGCCTCCGCCGCGGCGGCGATACGGGCCGGGACCGCCCCGGCCGCCGGCGGCCTGCGCTACCGTCTGACCGGGGTCGAATGGACCGAGCTCGCCCGGCGCCTGCACGACGATCCGCTGCCGCTGGAAACGCTGTGGTCGGACGGGGAAGCGGTGCACGCCCTGTTCCTGGAGCAGCCGGACGCGCCGCTCCTGGCCTCGGTGGGGGTCGAGCAGCGCCGCTACCTGGCCCTGTCCCGGGCCCGTCCGTCGATCGCGGTGTGCGAGCGGATCGTGCGCGACCTGTGGGGGCTCGACGCCATGGAGGCGCGCGACCTCCGTCCCTGGCTCGACCACGGGCACTGGGGCTGCACCGCGCCGCTGTCCGCACGGCCTGGGCCGGCCGCCTGGCCGCCGGAGCCGCCGGAGTTCCGTTACGAGGCCGCCGACGAGGCCGCCGGCGCGTACCAGGTGCCGATCGGCCCGGTGCAGGAGCTCGTCTGCGGCCCGGCGCAGCTCCGCGTCACCCTGGACGGCGAGCGCATACGGCGGCTGGAGCCGCTGCTCGGTCATGCCCATCGCGGCATAGTCGGGCTGGCACGCGGCCGCGACCCGCAGGCGGCGGCGGTCCTGGCGGCGCGGATCGACGCCCTCGCCGCGATCGCGCATCAGTGCGCCTTCGCCCGGGCGGTGGAGGCGGCCGCGAAGCTGGCGGTGCCGTCGGAGGTCGAGGCGCTGCGCCGAGCCACGACGGGACTGGAGCAGCTCGCCGTGCACCTGCACCACCTTGGCCGCGTCGCCCGCTGCGCCGGCCTGGACGGGGCTGCGCGCCGTGCCGCGTCCCTGCGGGAACCGGTGCTGGCCGCCTGCGCCGACGCGTTCGGCCACCGGCTGATGCTGGACGCGGTGGCGCCGGGCGGTCTGGCCCGCGTTCCGGACCGTCCCGGGCTGGCAGCGCTGGCCTCGGTCCTGGACCGGGTGGAGGCCGGGCTGCCGGCGCTGCGCCGCGCGCTGCTCGACGATCCCGCCGCCGCCCGCCGCCTGGGCGTCGCGATCCCGGACGGCGTCTGGGCCCGGTGCCGCTTCCGGCTGGACCGGATCGGGCACGGGCCGGGCCTGATCCGTCGCGCGTTGGCGGAGGCGGGCGAGCCGGTCCTGGTCCGGTCGGCGCCGGGGTTCGATGCGACCACGGCGGAGGGAGTCGGGATGGCGGAGTCGGCGGGAGGGCGGGTGTGGCACTGGGTGCGGCTGGAGGCGGGGCTGGTCTCGGCGCTGCACGTCCATGACCCCGTGCTGGCCGCGTGGCCGACGCTGGACGGGCTGGCGCGCGGGCTCGCCATGGAGGAGCTGCCGCTGCTGTGCGCGTCGCTTGGGCTGTCCTCCCACGGGGCGGATCAGTGAGCGGGGCGAGCGGAACCAAGCGCCGGGCGCCGCGTCACCCCCCGCTGTCGATGCTGCACCTGCAAGGCGGCGGCTGCGGCGGCTGCGGCCTGGAGATCGAGGCGCTGCGGGCGGATGGCCGCCTGGACGCGGTCGGGCTGCGCCTGGTGGACTCGCCGCGCCACGCCGACCTCCTGCTGGTGAGCGGCACGATCGGCCGCACCATGCTGGACGCCGTGCTGGCGACCTGGGCCGCGATGCCGGAACCGAGGTGGCTGGTCGCCGCCGGCGCCTGCGCGATGGATGGCGGCCCGTTCCAAGACGGCTATGCCGTATCGGGCGGCATCGGCGACCGCCTGCCGGTGTCGCTGGTCATCCCCGGCTGCCCGCCGGCGCCGGACGCGGTGCTGGCCGGGCTGTGCCTGCTTCTGGACGCCCTGCGCGCGCCGCCTGCGCCCAGCCCGCCTGCGCCCAGCCCGCATGCGCCCAGCCCGCCTGCGCTCAGCCCGACGCCCCTTCCGGCTCCTCCGGCACTTCCTCCTGCAGCGCTTCCGCATCCGCGCGCAGGCGGCGGTGGCTCCGGAGGCTGAACGGGATCATCACCGCGTAGATCAGCCCGGCCGCCGCCAGCGCGGTCCAGGGATCGGCGACCAGCACGGTGACGTAGAGGCCGACCCCCAGCATCAGCGGCAACACCAGCTCCGCCGGCACCTTGAAGTTCTTGAAGCTCCACAGCGGCAGGGTCGACACGCTGAGCAGCGCCACCGCTATCAGGATCGGCGCCACCACCAGCGGCTGACGCGACAGGTCCAGCAGCCAGGGCAGCTCCAGCTTGCGCGCTTCCAGCCCGACGAACAGGGGGAACAGCGCGAGCCCGGCCGCGGCCGGCGCCGGGACGCCGGTGAAGAAGTTGTAGGCATAGGCGTGCACCGGCATCGCCTTGGGCGCATCGCCGGACGCGACGGCGTTGAAGCGCGCCAGGCGCAACGCGATGCACACCGCGTACAGGATGCAGGGCACGAAGCCGTAGCGGCCGCCATCGCGCATCGCCCACAGGTACAGGATGAAGGCGGGCGCCACGCCGAAGCACAGGAAGTCCGACAGGCTGTCGAACTCGGCGCCGAACCGGCTGGTGGCGCGCAGCAGGCGGGCGATGCGGCCGTCGAGGCCGTCGATGAAGCCGGCGATCACCAGCGCCACCGCCGCCTCGCCGAAGCCGCCGCCGATGGCGTCGCGCATGCCGATCAGGCCGGCGCACAGCCCGATCAGGGTCAGGATGTTGGGGATCAGCCGGTTGAAGGACTGGCCGCGGAAGCGGGGCCTGGTGCGGTCGCGCAGGCGGCGCAGTCGGCGCACCCGACGGGGGCGGCGAGGCGGCTCGCCCGGTCGCTCAAAGGCGGGCAAGCACGGTCTCGCCGCCGATCGTGCACTGGCCGACGCGCACGATCGGCTCGACGCCGGGCGGGAGGTAAAGGTCGGTGCGGCTGCCGAAGCGGATGATGCCGAACCGCTCGCCGAGCGCGAAGAACGCGCCCTCCCGGGCCTGGCACAGGATCCGACGCGCGACGAAGCCCGCGATCTGCACCACCGCCATGGTTCGCCCGTCCGCCAGGCGCAGCGCCAGGGCGTTGCGCTCGTTCTTCTCGCTCGCCTTGTCCAGGCAGGCGTTGACGAACTGGCCCTTGTGGTAGGCGATCCGGGTGACCTCGGCCGCCGCCGGCATCCGGTTCACGTGCACGTCCAGCACCGACAGGAAGATCGCCACCCGCCAGCGCGGTTCCGCCCCCAGCCCCAGTTCCAGCGGCGGGATCACCTGCGCCACGCCGACGATCCTGCCGTCCGCGGGTGCGACCACCGCACCCGGGAGCAGCGGCGCCACCCGTTCCGGGTCACGGAAGAAGTAGAAGCAGAACCCTACGAACAGCAGCGCCAGCACCCCGATCGCTCGCGTCGCCGCATAGGGCAGCAGCAGCCCGATCACGGCCACGACCGCGCCGCCGATCAGGAACGGCCGGCCGGCCGGATGCGGCGGCGCCAGCACGAGCTTCAGCGACTGGGTGAAGGAGGACATCGGTGGCGGTTCATGAAGGCTTCACCCTATGCGGTCAAGCTGGCCGCGGAACGGTGGAAAAGGCGGTCGGGGATGGGCGGAATGGGCAGGCGGTCGCTCGGATCGCTGGACGTGGACGCACTGGGACGGATCTTCCTGCGCGACGGCGGGACGGGCGGCTTCTGCTTCCGCTGGCGAGGCCGGCCGGTGACGCTGCAGGTGCACGGTGCCGCGTCCGGCTGCCGCCTCCGCCTCAACGCCCTGGCCGGGCGCGTGCCCAGCACCGCGCTGGCGGCGGGACGCCGTCCGGACGCGCTGCACCTGGTCCGCCTGCTCGGCGGCGTGCTGCCACAGGGCTGGCGGCTGCGGCTGCTGGCCGACCATCGGCTGGAGGTCGAGACGGAGGAGGACCTGCCGGAGCCCGTGCTGATCGGCGGCCTGCTGGTGCCGGCGACGCGCTTCGCGATCCGGCTCGGTCCCACCCTCGACCTGCTCGACGAGCACGGCATGACGATGTCCGCCTAGAGTCCTGCCCCTGACGTTCGCTTGAGCCTCGGGGATGAGCGGGTCACTGAAGACGGTGAGCTGGTACCAGGCCGCCTGAACACAGGGCGTTGGAAGACAAGGCTGGGCTCTGCCCAGACCCGCCAAAGGCCTCGGGCCGTTGGAAACCGGTTTGTTAGACAATTGGACTCTCAAGGCGAGCCTTGAGCGGATCGATGGGCAGCGCCCTGGCTCTACGCGACCGCGGCCGGCAGCCGCACCACGGCGCGCCGCCTGACCGCTGCCGGACAACCGGCCACCGGAACCGCGGCGTACAGGTCCTTGACCGCCTCGACCACCAGCACCCCGGCCAGGCGGGGGGTGACGAACCGGCCGGCCGCTTCCAGCGCGGGGCCTGCGCGCAGCAGCGGGCGGACATCGGCCGGCGGTCCGTACAGCGCGCCCTCCATTCGCTCGATGCGGAACAGGCTGCGCGCGAGCAGCCGCTCGATCCGTCCGGTGGAGCAGGGCGCGCCGTCCGCGAACGGGGTGCTCTCGCTGTGCGCCCACAGTCCGGTGCGGTTCGGCACCACGATCAGCAGCCTTCCGTCGTCGCGCAGCGTGCGCCACACCGCGCGCAGGGTGCGGGTGACGTGCGACGCGTTTTCGACCGCGTGCACCATCAGCACGCGGTCGAACGCGTCGTCCGCGAACGGCAGCGCGTCGTCCTGCACCAGGCAGGACGCGTCCGGGACCTGGCCGGTGCTGGGGACGGCGTTGACGCAGCGGCGCACCTGGTCGCGCCAAAGCGACAGGAACGGCGCGGTATGGCCAAGCCCGAGCAGGTCCTGCCGGGACAGGTCCGGCCAGGTAGCGCGCAGCCGGCGGCGCAACAGCGAGGCGACCAGGCGGCCCCGCCTCGTTCGATAGAAGGCGGCAACGGCCTGGACGTCGTCGAGCATCGACCGGATATACCATGGATCCGCCAGGAGATCCGACCATGCCCACCCCGCTTGCAGACGCGCCTGCCATCACGGCCGGGCCGCTCGAGGTGAGCCCGATCCCGATCCTGTCCGACAACTACGCCTGGCGGCTGCGCGAGACCGGGAGCGGCGCGGTCGCGGTGGTCGATCCCGCCGACGCGGCCGCGGTGATCGCCCGGCTGGAGCGGGAGGGCGGCCGGCTCGACCTGGTCCTGCTGACGCACCATCACGACGACCACGTCGCCGGCGCGCTCGCGGTGGCGCGTCGGTTCGGCGCTCCCATCGCGGGTGCCGCACGGGACCGGCACCGGCTGCCGCCGCTCGACCTCCCCCTCGAAGAAGGCGACCGGGTGTCGCTCGGCGCCACGTCGGGCGTGGTGATCGACACGCCCGGGCACACGCGTGGCCACGTCTCGTTCTTCTTCGAGGCAGGTCCGGTGCTGTTCTGCGGCGACACCCTGTTCAGCCTCGGCTGCGGGCGCCTGCTGGAAGGCAGCCCGGAGGAGATGTTCGCGTCCTTGCGCACGCTGTCGGCCCTGCCGGACGACACCCTGGTCTGCTGCGGCCACGAATACACCGAGAGCAACGCCCGGTTCGCGTCGTCGATGCTGCCGGACAATGCCCTGCTGCGGGAACGGGTGCTGGAGGTGGCGGCGCAGCGTGCGGCGGGAACTCCGACGGTGCCGACCCGTCTCGGTGATGAGCGGGCCGCCAACCCGTTCCTGCTCGCTCCCGACATTGCCAGCCTCGCCGCATTTCGATCCAGGAAAGACTCGTTCCGATGAAGCTGCTGTCATCCAGCGCCAACCCCTACAGCCGCAAGGTCCGCGCCTGCGCCGTCGCTCTCGGCCTGGAGAACCTGATCGAGGTGATCAACGTCGACGTCACGCAAGCCCCCGAGGACCTGGTGGCGGCCAACCCGCTCGGCCGGGTTCCGACCTTGATCACCGCCGACGGCTTCGCGATCTTCGACAGCACGGTGATCTGCGAGTACCTGAACGGCACCGCGGAGGTGCTCCCGATCATCCCGTCATCGGGCGCGCCGCGCTGGCTGTGCCGACGGCTGGAGGCGCTGGGGGACGGGCTGATGGATGCGGCGGTCGGACGGCGGCAGCTTCTGGTCAACGGCGCCGGCCGCGACCACGCGCTGGTGCGGCGACACACCGACGCGATCGACCGCACCCTCGATTGGCTGGAGCGGGAGCCGCCGAGCCAGCACGTCGATCTCGGCACCATCTCGATCGCGTGCGCGCTCGGCTACCTCGACCTGCGGTTCCCCGACGAAGGCTGGCGACGGGAGCGGCCGAGGCTGACCGGCTGGCTCGACGCGATCTCGTCGCATGTGTGCCTGAGCGGCACTCGTTGAACTGGTATTCGGGCAGGAAGCAAGGCCAGGGCTCTGCCCCGGACCCGCTGGGGCCGTCACGCGAAGCCTGCTTACGCACGGCGGCCCCAAACTCCCATTTCTCTAAGAATTGGGTTTGAAGGGCTTCGCCCTTCATGGGGTCCAGGGGCAAGGCCCCTGGCCTTCACCATCCACCAAAAAGGGCTCAGGCCGCAGCGGGCAGGCTCGCCATGTCGATCACGAAACGGTACTTGACGTCGGAGGCGAGCACGCGCTCGTAGGCCTCGTTGATGCGGTCGATCGGGATGATCTCGATGTCGGACACGATGCCGTGCTCGGCGCAGAAGTCGAGCATCTCCTGGGTTTCGGGAATGCCGCCGATTAGCGAGCCGGCGAAGCTGCGCCGACCGAGAATCAGCGAGAACACCGCGACCGGCAGCGGATCCGAGGGTGCTCCGACCTGGACCAGCGCGCCGTCGCGCTTCAGCAGCGCGAGATAGGCGTTGATGTCGTGCTGCGCCGACACGCAGTCGAGGATGAAGTCGAAGCGGCCGGCCTGCGATCCCATCGCGTCCGGGTCCTTGGACAGCACCACGTGGTTGGCGCCCAGCCGGCGCGCGTCGTCGGCCTTGCCCGCCGAGGTGGTGAACAGCGTCACGTCGGCGCCCATCGCGTGGGCGAGCTTGAGCGCCATGTGGCCGAGCCCGCCCAGGCCGACGATGCCCACGGTGCTGCCGGGACCGACCTTCCAGTGGCGCAGCGGCGAGTAGGTGGTGATGCCGGCGCACAGCAGCGGCGCCACGGCGGCCAGCTCCAGCGACTCCGGCACGCGCAGCACGAAGTTCCGGTCGACCACGATCGACTTGGCGTAGCCGCCGAAGGTGTGCAGGCCGGGGGTCTTCCTGTCCGGCGCGTTGTAGGTGCCGGTGAAGCCGTTCTCGCAGTACTGCTCCAGCCCTTCGCGGCAGTTCGGGCAGGTCTGGCAGGAATCGACCATGCAGCCGACCGCGGCCAGGTCGCCGACCTTGAAGCCGCTCACCTCAGCGCCGACCGCGGCCACCCGGCCGACGATCTCGTGGCCGGGCACCACCGGATAGGTCGACGGGCCCCACTCGCTGCGCACGGTGTGGATGTCGGAGTGGCAGACGCCGCAATAAAGGATGTCGATCTGGACGTCGTTCGGCCCGGGGTCGCGGCGCTCGAACGAGAACGGCGCCAGCTTCGCGTCGGCGGCCTGCGCCGCGTAGCCTGTGCATGCGAACATGGGGATCTCCGGGGTCTTAGGGACGGGAACCGCCGCGGCCTCCGGGTCAGCGGCCACGGTCGGACGGGAACCACGCCAGGGCGGGGCGTCGGCCTGTCGGACAGGTGCCACGCCGGCGCATGGCGGGCAAGGGCGAAGCCGCACCCGGCGCGCCAGCCGGTCGCGATTTGCGCAGCGGTCCGGTGCTCATGCTATCCTGTCACATGTCCACGACCGGGATGGAGCGAACATTGCCGGAAACCGATCGCCCGGTCCCACCTGTCGTCATCAAGAAATACGCCAACCGCCGGCTCTACGACACCGAAGGCTCGATCTACATCACCCTGGACAGCCTGGCCGTGATGGTCCGGCAGGGCCGGGACTTCGTCGTGTTCGACGCCAAGACCGGCGACGACATCACCCGCACCGTGCTCACCCAGATCATCGTCGAGGAGGAAACCAAGGGCCGCAACATGCTGCCCGCCGCCTTCCTGCGCCAGTTGATCGGGCTCTACGGCGACAGCATGCAGGGCCAGGTGCCGGAATACCTGGAGCACATGATGGAGCAGTTCGCCGCCCGCCGCGCGGCCATGCAGGCCCAGAAGGGAATGCAGGCGAGGTCCGTGTCGGCCCAGGCGCCCGTCGGGCGGCCCGTGCCGCCGGGCGCCAAGGCGCTGCCGACCTCGTCCATGCGCCCCCTCAACAACGGCGAGATGTCCGCCGCCGCCGACGATGCCCAGGCCGAGATCCGCCGCCTGCAGGGCGAGGTCGACCGTCTGAGCCGCGAGCTCGCTGCACGGAGCGTGCCTGGCCCGTGACCGGCCCGCGATCGTTCGCCGGTCGCGGCCGAGTGCTTCTGTCCTGCCAGCATCTTCAGCGTTCGGGTGACTATGCCTGATCCGCTCAGGCCCTAGCCCAGGATGATCCTGCGCAGCCCATAGGCGACGACCGCGACCACCACGACGCTGGCGGCCCAGATCGCCACGAACCAGAGGATGCGCGTGGCAAGGCGGCCGGGCGGCGTCCGGTCAGTGATAATGCGTCTCCCGGCCGATCTTGCCGCGGAACACCCAGTACGCGTAGCCCGAATAGCAGAGCACGATCGGGGTCAGCAGCCCGGCGCCGACCAGGAAGAACACCTGGCTGCCGGGCGGCGAGGAGGCCTGCCACAGGTCGATGCTGGGCGGCACGATCCAGGGCCACAGGCTGATGCCGAGCCCGGTGAAGCACAGGAAGAACCAGCCCAGCGCGCACAGCAGCGGCGTCAGGTGGTAGCGCTCGTCGCCAATGCTGCGCCAGAACAGCGCGGCCAGCGCCGCGACCAGGATCGGCACCGGCGCCACGTAGAGGATGCGCGGCCAGACATACCAGTGCCGCAGGTAGTGCAGCTGCAGCGTCGGCGTCCACAGGCTGACCGCCACGATCAAGCCGAGCGTCGCCGCCGCCAGGATCCGCGCATGGCGCCGGGCGCGCGCCTGCAGCTCGCCCTCGGTACGCCACACCAGCCAGCAGGCGCCGAGCAGCGCGTAGCCGACGACCACCGAGGCGCCGCAGAACACGCTGAACCCCGTCAGCCAGTCGAACCAGCCGCCGGCATACTGGTCGTCGCGTATTCTGATACCCTGGATCAGCGCGCCCAGGATCATGCCCTGGCTCATCGCCGCCAGCATCGAGCCGGCGAAGAAGGACATGTCCCAGGCGAAGCGCGAGCGCCTACTTTCGGCGCGGAAGCGGAACTCGAACGCCACGCCGCGGAAGATCAGCGCCATCAGCATGGCGATCACCAGCGGGTACAGCGCCGGCAGGATGGTGCCGTACGCTACCGGGAACACCCCGTAGAGCGCCGAGCCGCCCAGGATCAGCCAGGTCTCGTTGCCGTCCCACACCGGCGCCACGGTGGTGACCATGACGTCGCGGTCCTGCCCGTCGCGCTCCAGACCGAACAGGATGCCGATGCCGAGGTCGAACCCGTCCAGGGTGATGTAGGCCAGCACGGTGAAGGCGACGAAGCAGGCCGACAGGATCGGCAGCAGGTGCGCTGCGGCCATCGCCGCCTACTCCGCCGGCACGGCGTGGCCGCCCGCGCCGTCCGCCCCGACCGGCAGTCGGCTGCTGGCATGACCCTGGGACAGGCCCGGGTGCTGCCCGGCGGTGCGGATCGGCTCGCGCGGGTCCGGCCCGGCCTCGCCCATCTCCGGCTCCTTGGCCATCATGCGTAGGATGATCAGCAGCCCGGCGCCGAACACCACGAAGTAGACCACCACGAACACCAGCATGGAGGCGGCGATGCCGGGCAGTGCGATCGGCGACACGCTGTCGGTGGTGCGCAGCAGGCCGTAGACGGTGAACGGCTGCCGGCCGATCTCGGTGGTCATCCAGCCGCAGATCAGGGCGACGAAGCCGGACGGCGCCATCAGCAGCGCGAAGCGGTGCAGCCACGGGTTGCTGTAGAAGCTGCCGCGCCAGCGTGTCCACAGGCTGAGCACCCCCAGGGCCGCCATCAGCACGCCGAGCCCGACCATGATGCGGAAGGTGAAGAAGATGATCGGCGAGTACGGCCGGTCCTGCGCCGCGAACTGCTTCAGCCCCGGAACCTTGCCGTCGAGGCTGTGGGTCAGGATCAGCGAGCCCGCGAACGGGATCTCCAGCTTGTAGTCGGTGCGCTCGGTCTTCATGTTCGGGATGCCGAACAGGATCTCCGGCGCACGGCCCTGCGGCGTCCAGTCACCCTCCATGGCGGCGATCTTGGCCGGCTGGTACTGCAGGGTGTTCAGCCCCTGGGTGTCGCCGGCCAGGATCTGCATCGGCGCCACGATCGCCGCCATCCACATGGCCATGGAGAACATCACCCGCACCGGCTCGGTGGGCTGGCGTCCCGCCCTGCGGTCGCGCAGCAGGTGGTAGGCGCCCACCGCGCCGACGGCGAAGGCGACGCACAGGAACGCCGCCAGCCCCATGTGCACCAAGCGGAACGGGAAGGACGGGTTGAAGATGATCTTGAGCCAGTCCGCCGGCAGGAAGCGTCCGGTCGCGTCGACCACGTAGCCGGCCGGCGTCTGCATCCAGCTGTTCGAGGCCAGGATCCAGGACATGGAGATCAGCGTGCCGAGCGAGACCATGCAGCTCGCCGCGAAGTGCAGCCGGCGGCCGACGCGGTTCATGCCGAACAGCATGACGCCGAGGAAGCCGGCTTCCAGGAAGAACGCGGTCAGCACCTCGTAGGACAGCAGCGGCCCCAGCACCGGTCCCGCCTTCTGCGCGAAGCGCGACCAGTTGGTGCCGAACTCGTAGGACATGGTGATGCCGGACACCACGCCCATGGCGAAGCCGATGGCGAAGATCTTCAGCCAGTAGCGATACAGGTCGAGATAGACCTGCCGGCCGGTCTTCAGCCACACGCCCTCCAGCACCGCGAGATAGGCCGCGAGCCCGATCGAGAAGGCGGGAAACAGGATGTGGAACGCGACCGTGAACCCGAACTGCGCGCGGGCCAGGTCGAGTGCGGAGATGCCGAACATCGGGAAACCTCGTGCTTGTCCGGACCAACGGACCGGGTCGGGCATGTCCGGCGTGCCGGACGCGGCGGCCTCGCCACGCACACCCTATTGTGCAGTGCAACACACATGGGCACGCTCCGCCTCAGGCAGAAGGTCCTTGTCCTATGTTATCGAAGGCCGGGGATGCGGAGCAGCGGAATTTCGCCCAGGCTAAGCAGCCCGCCATGCAGCGTCAGCGGCAGGTGCAGCGGCGTCCCGGGCGCCGCAGCACCCACCAGTCCCGCCACCGCCTGGGCGACCACCGCGGCACCCGGCGACAGCAGCCCGGTGTCGCGCAGCTTCGACACCATGCGTCCGGCATCGTCGACCGACAGTGACAGCGTGCCAAACGGGATCCCGTCCGCCGCCAGCAAGATCGTCCCGGACAAGGCCGCGCGGTCGCCGTCCCAGTCCAGGCTCGCCTCGCCGAGCCGGATCGCGTCGCCTGGCCGCAGCCAGGGCACTGGCGGCCCGTCCAGGCTCGCGTCCAGCCGGGCGTCCTGCACGACCCGCCCTTGCCGTCGGCCGAGCCTCGCCGGCAGCGCCACCTCACGCAGCGACAGCGACAGCGACAACGCCGCCGACGCGGCCTTCCGGTCCGCCGGCCAGCGCAGCGCCCCGGCCGCACCGGCCAGCTCCACCACGTCGTCTGGCCCGGCCCCCGGCAGCGCCACGTGCAGCGCGTCCGCCTCCAGCGCGACGCGCCCGGCCCGGCCGGCCTCCGGCAGCAGCAGCGCGATCCGCGCGCCCCAGAACCGCAGCGGCATCGGCAGGCCACCATTCGGGACCACAGACAGGTCCTGCGTGCCGACCGCGAGAACCGTCGCCCGCGCCGGACGCCAGGGCGACAGGCTGAGCACCACCGCCTCGCCGGACCAGGCCAGCGCGTCCGCGCCGCCCGGGTCCGGCGCAGGGTAGCGCAGGCTGGGCTGTTGCAGCACGAGGGTCGCCGACAGCGGCCAGCCGCCGCGGCTGCCGGCCCGGGCGGAGAAGCGCCATCCCTCGGCGCGGGCGGTGCGTATGAACCGGTCCAGGCGGTGGTCCATCTCGCGCTCGAGCCTGAACCACAGCACTGTGTCGCATCCGACCAGCACGGTCGCCAGCACCATCGCAGCGGCCAGGGCGGCGCGCAGGCGGAGGAACCGCCGGACCGGGGAGCGGGGTGCTGGCGGTTGCATCCGCGCCTTCATAGATCACCTCGTCTGCGCTGGCGAAGTTGTTGACCCTGAAGGCTTCGGCACGCGTGATTCACGCATCCCTCGGCAACTTGTCCACAGGCACGGATCGGTCCGGCGGCGTTCTGGATCGGTACCGCCGGACCGGCCTCGGTCACACCCGCGGAGCGGTCGTCGACGCTCCGGCATCATCCGAAAACCCGTTTGCTGCACTGCGCAGTTCGCCGATCGGCCGCCGCGTCGATTGTTCGAACCGTTGCGGCGGAGCGTCCGGCGCGTGGCCGGCCAGCGTCCGGACCCGCGGGATCAGGCGCGATCGTCCCCGATGCGGCCGACGCTTCCCACAACCTTATCCACAGCTTCATCCCCGGTCCGGCCCCGCTCCGCGACGCTCCAGCCGACCCGAATCGCCGCCAGGAGCGGGCCGCGACGCAGCCCGGGCGCGATCGGTGCGGCGATGTCGATGTGGATGGTGCCCGGCCGCTTGATGAAGGCCCGGCGCGACCAGCACAGGCCGGAATCGGTCGCCACCGGCAGCACCGGGAGGCCCGACTGCGCCGCCAGCGCCGCGATGCCGGGCTGCAGCGGCACCACCTGCCCGTTGCCCACCCGTGTCCCCTCGGGAAAGATCACGATCTGCCGCCGGTCGGCGATGGCGCGTGCGGTCTCGACCATCAGCAGGCGCAGCGCGCGGACGCCGCCCTCGCGCTCCAGCGGGATCATGCCGGCGAGCAGCAGCATCGGCCCGACCAGCGGGATGTGGGTCAGCTCGCGCTTCATCACGTAGGCCGGCCGCGGCAGGAGGTTCATCCACACCAGGGTGTCGAACGCCGACTGGTGCTGCGAGGCGATCAGCACCGAGCCCGTGCCCTGGAGGTGATGCAGGCCTCGGACCTCCATCCGGACGCCGCAGATGATGCGCAAGCCCGACAGCGTCCAGCGCGCCCAGGCCTTGGCGTAGCCCAGCGCGTGGCGGGGGGCGGCGAGCCGGATGGAGAACGCCGCCAGCCCCATCAGCAGGGTCAGGACCAGGAAGTACAGGTTGAACAGCGCGGCGCGCAGGACGGTGAGGGCGGTCATGCGGTCAGGCAACCTCGCGCAGGTGGGCAGAGCCGGTCAGGCCGAGCTCGACTGCCAGCCACTTGACGTATTCCGCCGCCAGCAGCCGGACCGTGCCGAGCCGGAGCTGCGTCAACGCGGGCGGCTGCACCGGGTCGGGATGCAGCGACACCTCCGGCAGGGCGGTGCCGATCTCGGCCAGCGCCCGTCGCATGTGGTAGCCGGCGGTGACCACGATCAGCGAGTGCAGCTCGTTCGCCCGGGCCCAGGCGGCGGTCTCCAGGGCGTTGCCGACGGTGGTGGTGGCGCTGTGGCCGAGCGAGACCCGCTGGGCCAGCCCGGGCGGCAGGGTGCGGCCGGCGGCGCGCGCCACCTGCTCCAGCTCCAGGTGCTCCGGCACCCCGGAGATCAGCATCAGCCGCGCGCGTCCCTGCGCCAGCAGGTCCAGCGCCGCCTCGATGCGTCCGGCGCCGCCGGTGAGCACGACGATGCCGTCCGATGTCGGAACCGGGGGCGCCGCACGGGTCGCGCCGTAGGCGAACCAGGCGAGGCCGGCGCACCAGGCCAGCGCCAGCATCGACAGCAAGCCCAAGACCAAGGCGAGACCCGCGCGGCGCCGCGGCCGGGAGGCCTGGATCCTCACGGCAGCCGACGCAGCCAGGTGCGGACGGTGACCTGGGCGGTGCTCCAGCCGATCGCGGCCGCGGTCAGCGGCAGCAGCGGCAGGGCGAGCCAGAGCGGCAGCGGTACCCGTGCTAGCCCCGGCCACCAGGCCGAGGGTGCCGGCTCCAGCAACGGATCGTCGGTGCCGGCGGCGGCGAACGGCGCGGCCAGGTGGCACAGCGTCAGCAGCAGCGGCACCGACAGCGCCGTGCCGATCGCGCCGCCCATGCTGGCCAGCATCGTCGCGCGTCCGGCGAAGCGGCCGGCGATGTAGCCGTCGGTGGCGCCGAGCCCGTGCACGATCTCGATCGCCTGCCGACGCACGGCAAGCCCGGCCCTGGTCGCCGCCGCGACCACCGCCGCCGCCACCGCGCCCACCACCAGCAGCGCCAGGGCGGCGCAAGCCTGCAGGCTGTCGGTCAGCGACAGCAGCCGGTCGCTCCAGCCGCCGTTGCGTTCCAGCAGCGTGTCCGGCGCCGCCCGCTGCAGCCGCGCGTCCAGATCGGCCGGCACCGCACGTCCCGGCCGCAGCCGCAACTGCACCACCGCGGGCAGCGGCACGGCGATCGCGCCGGCGTCCCCGCCGAGCCAGGGCGACAACAGGCGCGCCAGCGCCGCCCGGTCGAGCCGCCTCGCTTCCAACAACGACGGCTCCGCCCGCAGCACTGCCATCACCGCGTCGATCCGGCTGATCGAGGTGCCGGGCTGGGACGCGCCGGGCACGACCGCCGCTGGCTCGTCGCCGCGCGTCACCTGCACCGTCAGCACCGAGGCAGCACCCGCACTCCAGCGCTGCGCCAGCAGCGAGGCGCCGACCGCGCCGGCCAGCGCCAGCGCCGCCAGGAACGCCATCGCCGCCACCAGGCCGGGCAGCAGCCGGTCCGAGATGGCCCGTCGCAGCCCAAGCCCGTCGGAGCGGGGGGCGCGCGGACGCCTAGCCATGCCCCACCAGCCGGCCGCGCTCGAGCCGCAGCGACGGGTTGGGGTGCCGGCGCACCAGCGCCTCGTTGTGGGTCGCGACCAGCACGGTGGAGCCCATCTGGTTGAGCTCCAGGAACAACTGCATCAGCCGCTCGCCCTGTGCCTCGTCAAGCGCCCCGGTCGGCTCGTCCGCCAGCAGCAGCGGCGGCCGGTGCACCACCGCGCGCGCCACCGCCACCCGCTGCTGCTCGCCCCCCGACAGCTCGGTCGGACAAACGTGCAGCTTCCGACCGAGCCCGACCCAGCGCAGCATGGCGGTCACCTCGGCCTCGACCCGGTCCTCGGGCAGCCCGTCCAGGCGCAGGCAAAGCGCCACGTTGTCGAACGCGCTGAGCTCCGGCAGCAGGCGCAGCTCCTGGTAAACTGTGCCGGTGCGCCGGCGCAGCCTGGCCAGCGCCGCCCGCCGCGCCCGGCCGACCTGCACCCCGAACAGCTCCATCCGGCCCCCGCTCGGCCTGACGCTCAGGTTGAGCAGGCGCAGCAGGCTCGACTTGCCCGCACCCGACGCGCCCAGCACCCAGCGGAACGCGCCGGCCGGGATCTCGGCGTCGACCGCGCGCAGCACCTCGACCGGTCCGCGTCCGCCGTCGTAGCGCAGGCCGACCTGCTGCAATTGGATCATGCCGGGTTGGCCGGGCGGGACGGGTCGGGCATTTAGCGGTTCTACAGGATTCGGTGGCAGGCTGGCGGTTCCGAGATGGAGGTGGTTCCGGCGCCCATGCACGTCCTTTGCCCGTCCTGCGCCACCGCATACGAGATCGCGACCCTGGTGCGTCCGCGCCGCCTGCGCTGCGCCAAGTGCGGCGCGGAGTGGCGCGAGCTGCCGCCGGCGGCGGACGCCGTCCAAGATCCCGTCGGGGCGGACGCGGCGACCGGAGCGCCGGCGACTCCCGAGGCTCCGTTCCCTGATCCCGACCTACAGGGCCCGGTAGGGCGCGACGCGTTGTCGATGCGTCCGGTCCGCGCCCGGTCCGCCCGGCTGGTGCTTCCGTGGGCCATGCGCCGCGAGGACGCGCTGCTGCTGGGGTGCTGGATCCTTAGCCTGGCGGTCATCGCCGCCGCCTTGTTCGCCTTCTGGCATTGGCGCGCGACGATCGCGCATCGCTGGCCGCCGAGCCTCCGGCTGTACCGGCTGCTGCCGCGACCGCCCTACGGGTGAGACCGGTCGTCACATGCCGCGCGCGGCGAGCGCCGACAGAGTCGCGCCGACCGCCGCGAGCGCCATCAGCAGCAGGCCGTCGACGATGAGTCCGCCCGGCGTGATCCAGTGGCCGGCCAAATGCATGCCGGCGGGGAGGGTGCCGGAAATGCTGTTGAGGATGTCGTGCGCCTGGCTGTCGGCGTTGCCGGTCTCGGTGGTGATGGCGCCGACCACGCGGGGCAGGGCCCACCAGCCGAGGCCCGCGACCAGCAGCAGCGGCGCCAGCAGCTCGGCCAACTGCTGCAGGAAGTAGAACACGGCGTGCAGCACGCTCCACAGGCCGAGCCGCGCCAGCAGCAGCGGGGTCCGCCACCTGTCGACCCGCCGCCGGGACCAGGCGTCGGGCCGGCTCCGGGTCTCGATCGTGCCGGTCATGCGGTTCCTCCTCGTGCCGGCGGCGTGAGGGCGCGATCTGGCCGGCCGCCGACGGACGCAGCTAACCCCGTTGCCGCCGGCGCGGCAACACGCAGCGTGATCCGCTACGCCGACCGACGCTGCCGTGATCCGGGTGTCGGTGCCGTTCCGCGTCGGCGACGGCATGCGGACCAGGCCGGCAAGCGCGAACCGGGCGCCGGCTCGACGCGGCGTGCTGCCGGGCCGGGTCGCCGCCGTGAGCGCAGGCCCGGTCGAGAACGGCCCGACAGGGTTCGGGCAGCACCGGGATCACGATGGCGACGCCCAGCGCGTCGGGCACGATGGTGACGAGGACAAGGCCGGTGGAGGCGAATGGAACCGGTCAGGCGGGGTGGGGTGGCGCCGGGAGCTGTTGGGCATCGGCCGCCGCCGCCGCGGGAACGCCGTCGAGGGGCACCAGCGCGTCGAGAAAGACCTGCGCGCAGGCCTGCCAACTGAAGCGCTCGGCATGGGCGCGGCAGGCGGCGCGGTCGGCACCGAGGGCGGCCAGGGCCGCCGCGCGCAGGTCGTCGGACACGGCGCCCACGCGGCCATCGGTCCCGGCCAGCACGTCGCGCGGGCCGGTCACGTCGTAGGCCGCCACCGGCACCCCGGCGGCCAGCGCTTCCAGCAGCACCAGGCCGAACGTGTCGGTGCGGCTCGGGAACACGAACACGTCGCCGCCGGCATAGGCCGCCGACAGCTCGGCCTCCGCGAACGGACCGGTGAACACCACGCCCGGATAACGCGCCCTGAGCTGGGCGAGCTGCGGGCCGCCGCCCACCACCACCTTGGAGCCGGGCAGGTCGAGGTCGAGGAAGGCCGCGATGTTCTTCTCCACCGCGATCCGGCCGACATACAGGAACACCGGGCGCGACAGCCCGTGCTCCGCCGTCCAGTCGCGCCGCGGCTCCGGAGTGAAGCGGTGGAGGTCGACGCCGCGCGACCAGGGCACGAGGTGGCGGAAGCCGCGCT
The DNA here is from genome assembly GCA_965198655.1 of Lichenicola sp. Lineage (GTDB taxonomy): Bacteria > Pseudomonadota > Alphaproteobacteria > Acetobacterales > Acetobacteraceae > Lichenicola. The sequence continues at coordinate 1,920,748 of OZ240668.1, forward strand.
GCCCCAGGTCGCGGCGCAGGCTCTCGGTCGCCACCAGCGTGCCCGCCGACGCGTTGTGGAACCGGCGCATGACCCAGTACGACAGCGCGAGCGGCAGGCCGGTTCGGGCGTGCAGGTACTCGGGGAACCGGGTGTGGAACGAGGTGGTGAAGGCGAGGCCCCGGCGCCTGGCCCAGGACCGCGCCGCCAGCCCGAGCGGCCCCTCGGTCGCGACGTGCAGCCGGTCCGGCGCGAACCGGTCGATGATGCGGGCCAGCCGTCGCCCAGGCAGCAGCGACAGCCTGATCTCGGGATAGGTGGGACAGGGCAGGGTCGGGAAGCGGTCCGGCCCCACCACCTCGACCACGTGGCCCATCGCCCGCAGCTCGTCCGTCACGGTGGACAGCGTGCGGACCACGCCGTTCACCTGCGGCGTCCAGGCATCGGACACGATCAGGATCCGGCGCAGGCCGGCGACCGTCATGCCGCGACCGGCCGCGACGCGGTCCCGGAAGCAGCCCTGGCCGGACGTGTGCCCAGGAAGGAAAGCCCGCGACGCCGCGCCCAGTCGATCAGCTCCAGCCTGCCGTCCGCGTGCTCGACCAGGGCGGTGCAGCTTTCCACCCAGTCGCCGTCGTTGAGATACAGAACGCCCTCGATCTCGCGCATCTCCGGATGGTGGATGTGGCCGCACACCACCCCGTCCAGGCCGCGGCCGCGCGCTTCCGCCGCCAGCGCCAGCTCGAACCGGTCGATCGCCTTGACCGCCCCCTTCACCTGCCGCTTCAGCCACGCCGACAGCGAGCGGTAGGGCAGGCCGAGCCGGCGGCGCACGAGGTTGAACCAGCGGTTGACCACCAGCGAGGCGGCATAGGCGCGGTCGCCGAGCAGGGCGAGCACGCGGGCGTAGCGCACCACGCTGTCGAACTCGTCGCCGTGCATCACCAGCAGCCGCCTGCCGTCCGCGGTCTGGTGCACCGCGTCGCGGCACAGCCTGATCCCGGCAATCTCCAGACGGGTCGGCAGCCAGGCGCGCATCATCTCGTCGTGGTTGCCGGGGATGTAGAACACCGCGGTGCCGGCGTTCGCCGCCTGGAGGATCAGGCGGAGCACACGGTCGTGGTGGCCGTCCCAGTACCAGGACCGGCGCAGCCGCCAGCCGTCGATGATGTCGCCGACCAGGTAGAGAGTGTCGCAGCGCGTGTGGGATAGGAAGTCGGCCAGGAACTCGGCCCGGCTGCCGCGCGTGCCGAGATGCACGTCGGACAGGAACACCGCCCGGTAATGCGTTGTTCCGGCAGCAGGTCCCGCCGGCTCGGCCGCGATGGCGTTCATGAACCCATCCTCCGCGATGCCCGGTCGACTCGCGCCGGGCGGTGGTGCAGCGACGAGGCGCGCTATACGTCCGTCCCGCCGCCCCGATCGTGACGTTTGCATGATGAAGCCCGTGCCCAGGCCCGTCGTGCGGGCGACGCGAGATCGTCATCCGCGGGAGGTGCCGGACCCCGCTATGGTGGCCCATGCTCGTCATCTACAACCCGACCGCCGGACGCAGGCGGGTCAGCCGGCTTTGGCGGGTGCTGGACGTGCTGGTGGCGCATGGCGTGCGGCTGGAGGTGGTCGAGACCCGGCACGCCGGACATGCCGGCCTGCTGGCGCGCGAGGCGGCGCGGCGAGGCCCGGAGCTGGTGGTCGCGGCCGGCGGCGACGGCACCATCGCCGAGGTCGCCTCCGGGCTGGACGGGCTGGACGCGCCGCTCGGCATCATCCCGCTCGGCACCGCCAACGTGCTGGCGCACGAGCTGTCGCTGCCGACCGACGCGACCGGCCTGGCGGCGGTGCTCGCCCGTGGCGACGTGGTGCCGCTCTGGCCTGGGATCGCACGCGGCCGCGCAGGAGACCGCCTGTTCGTGCAGATGCTGGGCATCGGCTTCGACGCCCACGTGGTGCACCGCATCTCCCGCCCGGTGAAGCGCGCGCTGGGGAAGGGCGCCTACGTGCTGCAGACCCTGCGCGAGCTGCCGCGCTACGACTTCGCGCCGGTGCGCCTGCGCATCGACGGCGAGGCGGCGGTCGCCGGCAGCGTGATCATCGCCAAGGGCAGCCTCTACGGCGGCCCGTACCTCCTGGCGCCCGAGGCCCGCACCGACGCGCCGGGGTTCTCGGTGATGCTGTTCGAGCAGGCCGGGATCGCCGCGGCGCTGCTGGCGGGTGCGGCACTCCCGCTCAACCTGCTGGGCCGCGTGCCCGGCCTGGTGCACCGGCGTGCCAGCGAGATCGTGCTGCCGGACGAGGCGGGGCGTCCGGCGCAGGCGGACGGGGATCCGGCCGGCACCACGCCGCTGCACGTGTCCGACGCGCGCGCGCCGCTGCGGCTGATGGTGTCGCGCGAGGCCGCCCGCCGACCGGCTTGCGACATCCCGGGTATGCGCTAGAACGCTGACCGGCCGCACGGGCCGGCATCGTTCTGGGGCACGATCCGCCATGACGCTCTACTACCGCTGGACGGACAAGAACTCGCCGGACATGGCGAACTACAAGAACGGCACGTTCTCCTGGACCTTCAACGGCGTGCGGTCGCGCAAGGCGTTCTGGGTGTTCAGGCTCGACTCCCAGTACAAGCCGAACAAGAGCATACAGAAGGACCGCATCCTGCTGGTGTTCGACTTCGGCGACCGCGGCACCCGCGTGATCGAGGACACCGTCGACAACCGGATCGACTCAGGCGCGGAGAACGGCTTCAAGGGCGAGACCGAGCACCCGATGAAGGTGATCAGCAAGCAGAACGAGCGCGGCGCGTTCGGCATCGGCGCTAACCTGCTGGAGTTCCTGCAGCCGGCGCAGATCCGCCTGGCGACCAGGAAGGAGATCGCGAAGGCGCTGGGGATCAGCGAGCTCGAGGTCGCGGCCGTGCCGACCTGGCCGACGAGCATGGCCCCGTCTCCGGGGCAGAACCTGCCGGGCCAGCTCCTGCACCGCTAGCCCAGGAGGACCGGGACGCCGGCGAGGGCGGTTCCGGGTTGTGTCCAGCATGTCAGAACCGCCGATCCAGACCGGTGTAGACCACGTCCACGCTCATCCGCGCCCGGTCGGGCATCGCTGGATCGACCTGATCCTGGCGCTGTCGGCGGTGTTCATCTCCGCCGTCTCGCTCACCGTCGCGGTCGAGCACGGCCGGATCGAGCGGCAACTGGTGCAGGCCAATTCCTGGCCGTTCCTGCAGATCGACAGCAACTACTCGACCCACGCCCAGACCCGCATCCTGCTGGTCAACGCCGGGATCGGGCCGGCCAAGCTGGAAACCTTCCAGGTGCTCTACCAGGGGCGGCCGGTACCCGACCTGTACACCCTGCTGCGCCTGTGCTGCGGTCTCGCCGCGACGCCGGAGGACCGGAAGGCGCAGTTTCCGAACGGGCTGTCGATCTCCGAGGAAGGGAACCAGGTGTTCCGGCCGGGCGAGGACCGGTCGGTGATGGTGGTGCCGGCGTCGCCGGAGCGGCATGACGTGTCTGAGCGGTTCCTGAAGGCGTCGGACGCTATCACCTTCAAAGCCTGCTACTGTTCGGTGTTCGACCAGTGCTGGATCTCCGACCTGGCCAGCCTTCGCCCACGCGAGGTACGAGCCTGCCCGTTCAACGTCCAGAACTTCAACCACGACGTTCATTAGCCCCGATGCGGCCGACCTCGCCGGCCTGGCAGCCGCCTCAGGCGTCGGCGGCGTCGTCCGCCTGCATCGCCGCCACCTCGTTGTTGTTGGGGTCCAGGAAGTGGAACCGCCGGCCGCCGGGAAAGGCGAAGATGGCGCGCACGATCCGTCCGCCGGCCTCCTCCACCCGCACCTGGGTCGCCTCCAGGTCGGCCACCGCGATTACCGGCAGCGGCGCCTGCGTCACCTCCTGCGCATCGGCCTGCAGCCCGACATCGACGTCGCCGGTCAGGGTGCAGGCGTAGCTCGGGCCGTAGCCGACCAGCGCCCAGCCGAACGAGGCGGCGTAGAACGAGCGTGCGGCGTCGATGTCACGCGAGGGCAGCTCGACGAAGGTCGGACGCGGGGTCATGGCAGCTCCTTTCTGTTCTTGAAATGTTCTCATCTCGTGATTGCGGCGTCAAGCCGCATCAGGACCTTGGACGCAGGGTCGAGCGCCGCATTGACGATCCGGCCCCGGCCTTGTCTGCTCCGGTTCATGCTCGACCGGGTCCTGGTGTTCACGCTCGCCGGGCACCGCCTGGCGCTTCCCGTCGACGCGGTGCGCGAATGCCTGCCGCTACCCCGGCTGCGGCGTCGCCCCGGCCTGCCCGCCGCCGTCGCCGGCTTCTTCTCGCTGGGCGGGATTGTGCTGCCGGTGCTGGACCTCGCCCGGCTGCTCGGTTTGCGCGATGGCCCGGCGCCGCCCGACGAGGACCTGTATCGCCACCTGCTCCGGCTTGACGGGGCGCATGACGGGGTGACGCTGCTGGTGGATCGTGCGGACGCGGTCGCGGACGCGGCTCCCGCACCGGCAGACCCCGCGCCGGATCCCTGGCAGCACGGCTGCGTCAGCCGCCGGGTGCTGGTGCAGGACGAGCCGGTCATGCTGCTGGATCCGGAGCGCATCCTGCGACGGGACGAGCAGGCGCGGCTGGAGGCGCTGGGCCGGGCGGAGCGGATCCGTGCCGAGAACTGGAGCGAGGGGAACCGGGAGGCCGCGACGGCAGGCGATGCTGGCGGCTGATCCCCCCGATCCGTTCGCGGCGATCAAGGCGCTGGTGATCGAGCGCACGCTGCACCACTACTACGAGAACAAGGAGCCGCTGCTGCGCGAGCGCGTGCTGCACCGCATGGCGGCGTGCGGCGTCGACGCGGCCGGCTACCTGGCGCTGCTGCAGGGCGGCGCCGGGTCCGAGGCCGAGTGGTCGGCGCTCGAGGACCAGATCACGGTCGGCGAGACCTTCTTCTTCCGCTTCGCCGAGCAGTTCGCGGCCCTGGACCGGACCATCCTGCCGACCCTGATCCGCGACCGTGCCGGGAGCCGCACCCTGCGGATCTGGAGCGCCGGCTGTTCCACCGGCGCCGAGCCATACTCGATCGCGATCCTGCTGCACCGGCTGCTGGGCGAGCGGCTCGCCGACTGGTCGATCTCCATTCTTGGCACCGACATCAGCGAGGCGGCACTCGCCGCCGCCCGCGCTGCCGAGTACGGCGACTGGGCGCTGCGCTCGCTGTCGGACGACGAGCGGCGCCGCGACTTCACCGCCCTGCCGGGACCACGTGCCACCCGTTGGCGGCTGCGCCAGGTGTTCCAGCGCATGGTGCGGTTCGAGCGGCAGAACCTGCTGCGGCTGGTCGAGGCCGATCCCTCGACCCTGCCGCAGTACGACCTCCTGCTGTGCCGCAACGTGCTGATCTACTTCCATGCCGACCGGGTGCAGTCGCTGCTGCGTCGCTTTGAGGCGTCCCTGGCGCCGGACGGCTGGCTGCTGCTCGGACATGCGGAGGCGGGCGGGTTCGAGCCGGCGGGGCTGCGTCCGGTCGGCCTCGACGGCACGATGGCGTGGATGCGCGCGGGCGGGGCCGCTTCCGCTGTTCCGGTGCCACGCCCATCGCCTCCGGCAAGCCGCAGGCCACCACCATCCCCGCCGATCAGGGCGCCGGAACCGGCCGGCTCCGATCAGGCGGCCCCATGGGCGCAGGCGGTCGAGCGGGTGCGCGCCCTGGCCGATCGGGGCGAGTTGGACGCGGCGTATGGCGTGTGCCGCGACGAGATCGAGCGTCATCCGCTTTGCTCGCCCTTGTTCTTCTACGCCGCCCTGCTCGAACAAGCGCTGGGACGCGCGGCGGACGCGGAAGCGGACTTCCGGCGCGCGATCTACCTTTGTAAGCAGTTCGCCATGGCGCACTACCATCTCGGCCTGCTGCTGACCGACCGGGGGAACGTGGCGCTCGGCCGGCGCTCGATCGCCGAGGCCGGACGGCTGGCCGCCGCACTGCCTGTTGATGCCGAGCTGCCGTGCGGCGACGGCATGACCGCCGGCCGCCTGCACCGGCTGGTCCGCCTGGACTGGCTGGGCCAGAGGCCGGACCCATCGTGACCGCCGTGACGGACACCGGCGGGGCCCGGGAGCGGATCCTGGACGCGCGCACCGCGGCCCTGGCCGCTCGCGGCCTCGCCGTGGATCCGGGCGGATCGCTGCCGCCGCGGCTGGTGTGCGCGACCGGGGACCGGTTCTTCGCCCTGGAGCCGGGTGCCGTGACCGGGGTGCAGCCGTATCGCTGCCACCACCTGCCGCTGCTGGCACCTGGGGCGGCGGGCACGATGCTGGGCGCGTTCAGCCAGGGCGGCCGTATCTACAGCCTGCTGGAGCTGGCGCGCTTGCTGGACTGCGGGGACGCGTCCGGGGTCGGCCCCAGGACCGGCCCCGGAACCGGCGGCGTCATGCTGCTGCTTCGCGGGGGCGCACCGGACGCGGCGTTGCGGATCGACCGCGTACTCGGCCTGCTCGCCCTGCGCCCGGCCGGCGACGATCGGCACGGCATCCTTGTGGCCGGGCCGGGGAACGCCGATGACGGGCGCCTGGCCCTGCTGATCGACCCGCCGGTCCTGCGCGACGCGATCTCGTCGCTGGACCGGACATCCTCCTCGGATCCGGCCGGAGCCTGACGCCGATGTCCATCTCGCTGCGCATCCTCCTGGGCTTCGGCATGACCATCCTGCTGATGGTCTGCCTCGGCGGCTACGCGCTGCAGCAGATCGGCGCGGTGCGGGACACCACCAACAACATCGTATCGCGCGACATCGCCGCCTACCGGCTGACCGACGCGGTGAAGGACGCGCAGGACGCGATGTCCACGCTGCGCCTGGTTGCCACCAACAGCTTCCTGCGCCATCAGGACCGCACCGCCGGCCAGGTTGCCCCCCAGGTCGATGCGCGAATCTCGGACTGGGAGCGGGAAGCTGCGGTGGCGGAGACCAGGCTGGCCGAGGCGCGGCAGGCGGTCACCACCTTCGCCAACCTGGCCCACGATCCCGCGCGCCTGCAGGCCTGGAACGCGGTCTCCGGCACGCTGGAGGGCGCCGACGTCGCGCTGCGGCAGATGCGGGCCGACACCGAGACCCTGTTCGCCGCCATGCGGGCCGGCGACGCGAGCGCGGTGCTGGCGGCCGATCCGCGGCTGTCTGCGGAGCGGGACGGGTTCGACCGGCTTATCCAACAGGCCGTCGCCACCCTCGACACCGGGGTGCAGGCGGGGCAGAGGCGTGCGCAGGAGGTGTATCAACATGGCTGGATGTCGATCCTGCTGGCGCTGCTGATCGCCGTCGCTGCCTCCGCGATCCTGACGGTGCTGATCCGGCGCACCGTGAGGGCGCCGCTCGACGCCTTCTCCGCAGTGATCGACCGGGTCGGCGCCGGCGACCTGTCGGTGCGGGCGTCGGACGACGCGCGACACGAGATCGGCCGACTCGGCGCCACGCTCAACCGCACCGTGGAGAACCTGCGCGAGATCGCCGCCCAAAGCCGGGACGCGACCGAGAACCTGAACGTGTCGGTGGCCGAGATACGCGCCCAGGCGCAGCAGCAGGCGGCGGGCGTCGAGCAGCAGCTCGCCGCGGTGCAGGAAACCGCCGCCACCGTGGACCAGATCGCTCATTCTGGCGCGCAGATCTCCAGGCGCGCGCAGGAGGTGATCGCGTCCGCACAGGCCACCACGCTGGCCAGCGCCAGCGGGCTGCATGCGGTGCAGGAGACCGGCCGGGCGATGGAGCAGATCCAGGCGCAGGGCGAGGCGGTGGCGGCCAACATCGTCAGCTTGAGCGAGAAGACGCAGGCGATCGGCGAGATCGTCACCAGCGTCAACGACATCTCCGAGCGCTCGCACCTGCTGGCGCTGAACGCCGCGATCGAGGCCGCGTCCGCCGGCGAGCACGGCCGCTCCTTCGCGGTGGTGGCGAGCGAGATGAAGGTGCTGGCCGACCAGGCCAAGGAGGCGACGTCGCAGGTGCGCTCGATCCTGGGCGACATCCAGCGCGGCATCAACACCTCGGTGATGCTGACCGAGGAGGCGGTGAAGCGGGGTGCCGCGGGGCGGGAACGCACCGAAACGGCGGAAGCGACCATCGAGGAGATGGCGGCCGGGATCCAGGACGCGGTGCAGACCTTCCAGCAGATCGTCGCGTCGACCAACCAGCAGCAGCTCGGCATCGAGCAGGTGACGGCGGCGCTGCAGAACATACGCCAGGCCAGCCAGCAGACCGCGTCCGGCACCAGGCAGCTCGACGGCGCGGCACTCGGGCTCGGCGAGCTGTCGCGCCGGCTGCTGGCGGTGGCGGAACGGTTCAGGATCTGAACGAGGCAGGGCGCTGCGGTGGACGAGCGGGAACTGCGTCGGGAGCTGCTGGCGGCGTTCGAGGCCGAGTATCGCGAGCACCTCCACGCCATGCGCGCGGCGCTCGACGCCGGCCCGGTGTCCGGCGGCGCCTTGCGCGACGTGTTCCGTCGCGCCCACTCGCTGAAGGGTGCCGCGCGCGCGGTGGAGCTGCCGGAGGTGGAGGCGATCGCGCACGGGTTGGAAACGCTGCTCCACGCCGCCGTCGAGGCGGACCGGGCGCTCGCGGCCGATGCGGTCGCCGCCGTGGGGCGCGGGCTCGACTCGATCGAGGCGCGCATGCGCTCTTCGGCCGACGCGCCGCCGGGCGCCGAAGCCCCCGATGGTGCGGGCGACGATGCGGCGGCGGACGCAGCCCCGCCCGTCGACCAGGCGTTGCTTCGCGTGCAGGCGGCGGAGATCGACCGGCTCGGCGAGGCGGTGCACGCGCTGGGGGACGCGCTGCAGCAGCAGGAACGCTCGCGTGCCGTGCTGGCGCGGACCGGGGCCGAGCTGCGTGCGCTGGTGCGTCTCGCCGAGACGGGGGCGAGGGGGGACGTCGACGGGCGGCTGCGCGCTTTGTCGCGGCAGGTGGACGCCGACCGGCGCTCCGGGGCCGCGGGCGACTGGCAGCTCGACCAGGCGGCGCAGGCGGTGCGCAGCCAACTGGAACGCGTGACCCTGGTGTCCGCCGACAGCGTGTTCGAGCCGCTGGCCGGGATGGCGCGCGAGCTGGCGCGCGAGCAGGGCGGCGAGGTGGCGGTGCAGGTGTCCGGCCTGTCGCTGCGCGCGGAACGGCACGTGCTGCAGGCGCTGCGCGATCCGGCGATCCAGATGCTCCGCAACGCGGTCGGCCATGGCCTCCGCCGGACGGGCGCCCCCGTGGCCGCACCGGACGGGGAGGGAACCCCAAGCGCCGAGATCGGGCTGTTCCTCCGGTCCCGACGCGGCCGCCTGGAGCTCGCGGTGACCGACAACGGTGCCGGCCCGGACCTTGCCGCGATCGCAGACCAGGCGCGGGCCCGCGGCCTGCTCGGCGCCGACGCGCCGCCCGCCGACGAGGCGCGCCTGCTGTCGCTGGTGTTCGAGCCTGGCTTCTCGACCGCGTCGGCGGCGGACCGGTTGTCCGGCCGCGGCATGGGGCTGTCCATCGTGGCCGAGGCGGCGCGCCGGCTGCACGGCACCGCGCGGATGCGCTGCCGTCGCGACGGTGCTGGGCGGATCTGCGGCACCGAGCTGCTGTTGTCGGTGCCGATGGCGGCGCGCCGGCAGGTGCTGCTGCTGGTGGAGGCGGGCGGCCACGCGTTCGGGCTTCCGGCCGCCGCGGTGGCGCGTTTGCTGCGCGTGCCGTCCGGGGCGGTGGAGCGGCTGCAGGACAGGGTGGTCGCCCGCCTGCCGGGAGCGCTGCCCGGAGAGCCGACGGACCGGCTGCTTGAGCTGGGTGCGCTCGGGCGCCTGCTGGACGGCGCCGACCCGCTGCGCGACCCGGGACCGGGCCCGTTCCTGCCGGTCGCCGTGCTGTCCGGACCGGAGGGCCGGTTCGGCCTGGTGGTCGAGCGGCTGTGCGAGGTGCAGAGCCTGGTGGTGCGGGCGCCCGAGCTGGTCGGGCTCGACCGTGAGCTGGTGGCGGGAATGGTGCTGGCCTCCCAGGACCGTCCGGTGCCGGTGCTGGAGCCGGACGCGCTGGTGACGCGGCTGCGCGCCGCGGCCATGTCTCTGCCGGCATCGCTCCCGGTGGCAGCGCCGCCGCGGACGGAGGCGGCGGGGCGGCAAGCGGCGAGCCCGCAGGCAACGATCCTGGTGGTCGACGATTCCATCACCACGCGCACCCTGGAAAAGACCATCCTGCAGGCGCAGGGCTACCGGGTGCTGATCGCGGTGGACGGGATGGAAGCGCTGGACGTGCTGCGCACGGCGCAATGGGAGGTCGATGTCGTGGTCGCAGACGTGGAGATGCCGCGGCTGGACGGGTTCGGGCTGCTGGCGGCGATGCAGGCCGACCCGCGGCTGCGCCGTATCCCGACCGTGCTGATGACCTCGCGCAACGCCGAGGGCGACATACGGCGCGGGCTGGAGCTGGGGGCCCGGGCCTACATCGCCAAGCAGGAGTTCGACCAGGGCGCGCTGCTCGCCACCATCGGGCAGTTGCTGCCATGATGAGCGGACGGGCGCCCGCGCGCGTGCTCGTGGTGGAGGATTCCGCGGTGATCCGCCGCCTGCTCGCCCTGATCATCGACGCCGACCCGCGGCTGATCCTGGTCGGCGCGGTCGAGTCGGCGGAGGACGCGATGGAGGCGATCCCGCGCCTGCGCCCCGACGTGATCTCCATGGACATACGGCTGCCCGGCATGGACGGGCTGGAGGCGACGCGTCGGATCATGGCCTCGCACCCCACGCCGATCGTGGTGATCGCCGACGCGGTCGAGGATGCGTCGCTGCGCATCTCGATGAACGCGCTGCGCTGCGGGGCGCTGTCGGTGGTGGAGAAGCCGGACGGCCTCCTGTCCGGCGGCTACGAGGCGGCGGCGCGCGGCATCGCCACCCAGCTCGCGATCATGAGCGAGGTGCCGGTGATCAGGAGGCGGACCGCGGCAACGGTTGCATCGACCGTCGGGCCCGTAGAGGTGGGCCTCGCAGCGCCCCCCGCCGTGATGGCGGTGGCAGCCTCCACCGGCGGCCCGGCCGCGCTGGCGCGCCTGCTCGGCGCTCTGCCGGCCGGCTTCCCGCTGCCGGTGCTGCTGGTGCAGCACATCGGCGCGCCGTTCATCGAGGGGTTCGCCGGCTGGCTCGACGGGCTGGTGCCGATGCCCGTGGCGCTGGCGCGCGACGACGAGGCGCTGCTGCCCGGACGGGTGCTGGTGGCGCCGGCCGAGCGGCATCTGGGCCTCGCGGACGGCAGCGGCGGCCTGCGGGTGCGGCTGCGGGCCGGACCGCCGGTGTCGGGGCAGCGCCCCTCGGCCACCGTGCTGTTCGAGCAGATGGCGATGCTGGGTCCGGCCGGGCTCGGCGTGCTGCTGACCGGCATGGGCGAGGACGGCGCCGCGGGTCTTGCGGCCATGCGTCGCCGCGGCGGCTACACCATCACCGAGCACGAGAGCAGCGCGGTGGTGTACGGCATGCCGGCGGCGGCGGTGCGGCTGGGCGGCTCCTGCGCCAGCATCCCGCTGGACGGGATCGCGCCGCGCATCCTGCGCATGCTGCGGCCGCGGCCGCGGCCGGGCGGCCCGGAGCGACCGCCATGAGCGTCCTGCCCGACGCGCCGCACCTGCTGCTGGTCGAGGATTCGGAGACGCAGGCGCTGCAGATCCGGCGCGTGCTGGAGCGGGCCGGCTTCACCGTGTCCCGCGCCGCCAGCGCCGAGGCGGCGCTCGACCGGTTGAACCGCGACCTGCCGGACCTGGTGGTGTCCGACTACCACCTGCCTGGCATGAACGGCGGCGAGCTGGCGCGCGCGCTGCGGCTGAACGTACGCACCCAAGCGATCCCGGTGCTGATGTTGACCGAAGCGTCGGAGCCGGGGCTGGAGCGGGAAGGGCTGGAGTCCGGCGCCGACGCCTATGTGCCGAAATCCGCCGAGACCGGGCTGATCGTGCTCCGGATCCGGGCGCTGCTGCGCCAGCGCGGCGCGCAGTCCGCCAGCCCCGGCGTGCTGCCCGACGCGCCGGCCGCGGCCGGGTTCGGCGAAGGTGTGGGCTTGTTCCGGCGCCCGCGCATCCTGCTCGTGCGCGATCGGCAAGCGGACGGAGCGCTCGAAACGCTGCTGGCGCGCGACGGCCATCAGGTGCACCGCGCGGCCGGACCGGTCGAGGCGTCGCCGCCGCTGGACGCGGCGCCGGACGCGTTCGACTGCGTCGTGGTCGACCTGCAGGCCAGCGGGTTCGATGGGATCGGCTTCTGCGCCGGGCTCGACGCCAAGCGCCAGCGGGCGCTGCGACAGGACGCCGGCCAGCCGTCGCCGGAGGCGGCGAAGGACGGACGCGCCGGCGCCTTCCGCATCCTGGGGCTCGGCGACGGCGATCCGGCCCGCGCCTACGAAGCGGGGGTGGACGACGTGGTGTCGGCGGTGGCGGGAACGGAGGCGGTGGCGCTGCGCATACGCGCGGTGGTGCGTCGCAAGCTGCTGCAGGACGAGACCGCGCGGATCGAGGGCGACCTGCGCCAGCGACAGGCGGAGATCGACCGCGCCCGCGAGGAGGCGGCCGCGAGTGCCGCCAAGGCCGCCCTGGCCGAGGCGCTGGCGGAGGCCAACGAGCGCCTGCGCGAAGCGCAGGGCAAGCTGGTGCAGGCGGCCAAGATGGCCTCGCTCGGCGAGCTGGTGGCGGGCATCGCGCACGAGATCAACAACCCGCTCGCCTTCATCCTGGCCCATCAGGGCACGGTGGAGCGGCTGCTGGCCCAGCTCGCAGCGCTTCCCGAGTTGGCGACGGAGCCGGCGGCGCCCAAGCTCGCACGCACCCGCGAGCGGATCGCCTCCATGAGCCTCGGGCTGAAGCGGATCCAGAACCTGGTGCTGAACCTGCGCAAGTTCTCCCGGCTGGACGAAAGCGAGCAGCAGAGCGTGGACGTGCCGGACGCGATCGACACCGTGCTCGCCCTGTTGACGCACAAGCTCGGCGGCGGGATCACGGTGGCGCGGCGCTACGAGGCGCCGCGCGAGTTGACGTGCCAGCCGGCGCTGCTGAACCAGGTCATCATGAACATCATCGGCAACGCCGCCGACGCGTTGCACGTCCGGGACGGGGCGGCGCATGGGGAGGGACGGATCGACATCACCACCCAGGCCTCGGGCGGCGTCTACGCCATCGCCATCGCCGACAACGGGCCCGGCGTGCCGGAGGGCTTGCGCGAGCGCATCTTCGAGCCGTTCTTCACCACCAAGCCGGTCGGCTCCGGCACCGGGCTGGGGCTCGCCATCGCCTACAGCGTGGTGCAGGCGCATGGCGGCACCATCGCCGTCGACGACGTGCCGAGCGGCGGGGCCCGCTTCACCGTGTCGGTGCCGATCGTGCGGGAGGCGGCGCCGTGAGCCCGGGACCGTTCCAACCACCCGGCCGGACCACCGTGCTCCTGGTCGACGACGAGCCGGACATCCTGGTGGCGCTGGAGGACCTGCTGGAGGACGAGTACCGGGTGCTGTCGGCGGGCTCTCCGTTCCGCGCCCTGGAGCTGCTGTCGGAGCAGCCGGGGATCGATGTCATCGTGTCGGACCAGCGCATGCCGGGCATGACCGGCGACGCCTTCCTGGCCCGCGCCCGCGCGGTGACGGACGCGCAGGCGCTGCTGCTGACCGGCTATGCCGACCTCAGCGCGGTGGTGGCGGCGTTGAACGACGGGCGCATCTCCGGCTACGCGCACAAGCCCTGGGAGCCGGTGGCGCTGCTGTCGATGATCCGACAGGCGGCCGAGCGCGCCCGCCTGTCGGCAGCGCTCCGCGACGAGCGCATGCTGCTGTCCGGCCTGATGGACAGCCTCGAGGACGGCTTGTCGTTCAAGGACGGGGAGGAACGGTTCATCCGCTTGAACGCCGTCGCCGCCGCACGCCTCGGCCGAACCGTGGAGGCCTGCCTCGGATACACCGAGCGCGCGCTGTCCGAGGGGCGGGCCAGCGAGGCCGAGCTCCAGGCGATCGAGGCCGAGGACCGGCGCGCGCTGGCGCCCGACGGCGGCAGCAGCCATGTGCTGAGCCGGACCGAGCGCGACGGCCGCGTGTGCTGGATGGAGCGCCTGCGCGGGCCGCTGCGCGATCCGGCCGGGCAGGTGCAGGCGCTCGCCACCTTCGAGCGCGACGTCACCTTGGCCCGGCTGATGGAGGACCGGCTGCGCCAGGCGGACCGGATGCAGGCGCTCGGCACCATGGCCGGCGGGGTGGCGCACGACTTCAACAACCTGTTGACCGCGGTGCTGGGCAGCCTGGAGCTGGCGCAGCGCGCCGCCGGTGGGGACGCGCGCCTGGTCCGGCTGATCGAGACCGCGATCGCCGGCGCCGAGCGCGGCGCCGCCCTGACCCGGCGCCTGCTGAGCTTCAGCCGGCAGCGCGACGTGGCGCGGGAGGCGGTGGACGTGAACGCGCTGGTGCGGGCGATGGACGACCTGCTGTCGCGCAGCATCGACCGGCCGCAGGTGCGTATCGTCCAGCGGCTGGAGCCGGGGCTGCCGGCGGTGCTGGTCGACCCGGCGCAACTGGAGCTGGCGCTGCTCAACCTGTGCATCAACGCGCGCGACGCCATGGACGACGCCGGCACCATCACCCTCGGCACAAGGTGGCTCGGCGACGGCGAGGAGGACGGCCACATGCTGCGGGTCGGCGCGCTGCCGCCCGGCGGCTCGGTCGCGGTGAGCGTGGCCGACACCGGCTGCGGCATGGACGAGGAGGTGGTCGCGCGCATCTTCGAGCCGTTCTTCACCACCAAGGAGATCGGCCGCGGCACCGGGCTCGGCTTGTCGATGGTCTACGGCTTCGTGCAGCAGACGCGCGGGGCGGTGTGCATACGCACCGCCCCCGGGGCCGGCACCAGCTTCCAGCTCTGCCTGCCGGCGGCGCCCGCCGGGGACGGCGCCGGGAACTGATCAGGCCTTGGCGAACAGCCGCCGCCAGCGCGGCGCGCGGCGCTGGCGTGCCACGGTCATGTCGTTCTCGATCAGCGGCGCCGGGGGTGGCTGGGTCAGCATCACCTGGTCGAACCAGTTGAGCGAGCCGGCCTTCAGCACGCTGGACTGGTCCGGCATCGGGATCGGGACGAAGCGCTCCAGGTCGCCGAGCAAGGCAGAGGGCTGCAGGCGGCCGTTGTTGCCGGCACTCAGGTAGGCGTCGCCGGTGCGCAGGACGAGGCAGTTCGCCTCGTCCTCGGCCATGACCGGGTTCGTCCCCGCAGGGGTGGCGGAAGCCGCGTCGGCGTCGCCTATGTCGAACGCGACCGGGATCTCGCCGCCACTGGACAGGACGCAGAAGCTCGACACGCCGTCCGACCACTGCGCGAATACCGGGAACAGGTCGCTGCGGCCGAACACCTGCGCTTCCAGGCGGACCTGGCGGCTTCCCATATCGTAGGCCAGGAAGGTGCCGTGGGCCGACATCAGCAGGCACCGGTGCCGCCCCAGCACCATTTGGAGCAGCGAGCCGCAGCCCACCTCGACCGGCGGCGCGCGCAGGTGCATCACCTCCTTGGCGATCAGGGCGAAGTGCTTCATCGCCGCGTCCCGGTCGCCCCTGGCGAACAGGGTGTAGACCAGCATCATGTTCATCGGATCGTTCAGGATGGTCCTGAACTCCGGATGCCCGGCGACGCGCGGCGAGCGCAGCGCGCCCAGGCACAGCAGCGGCTTGCGCTGCGACGCCTTGCGCAGCGAGCGGACCATGAAGTGGGCGTTGCCGCGTCGGATCCGGTTCATCTCGCGCGACACCGCCTCCCGGTCGTCGGAGCGCATCGCGCGCACCAGGTCGGACAGCGTTCCCGCGCGCCAGGACGCGTTGTAGACCGCGTGGTTGGCGTGCGGGACGGTCACGAACTCCGCGTCCGGCAGGTGCTTGCGGAGCAGGTCGGCGTCGTAGACGTCGACGAACTCGGACGGGTCGAAGAACGCCACCACCCGGCCATGGGTGTCGGCCGCGGTGATGCGCATGCCCTTGAACTGCGGCCGGTCGACCACGCCATGGTGCGCCATCGAGTGCATCAGCACCTTGCGATGGCGGTCGCTCGGGAACTCCAGTTCGTCGGGATCCATGGAGAAGAACGGCGAGCACGCCAGCACGTAGTCCGCCTGCAGCGCCCGCGAGTGCTTGATCGCCGCGTAGCCGCCCATCGACTGGCCGAACACCACGACCTCGCGGCCGCGCCGCTCCCGCTCGACGATCCGGAACACCTCGTCCATCTCCGGCGACAGGTAGAACCCCTTCACCGTGGTCATGACCCCGATGCAGGACACGTTCGCTTCCTCGACGATCGGCTTGAGGAAGTAATGCGCGTGGGCGAGCTGTTCGTTGTGCAGCTCGCAGAAGGTGACCAGGAGATAATCCGACGTGCCGTGGTTCTGGTGGACGACGATCTCTTCACCGGCGTGGACGATCACGGTCTTCTCCATGATATTTGCTGCGGTGCACTTGCCAACCGGCCGTAGCGACGGCAGAGAGACATCTCCGCTAGTCTGCGCGCAGGACGTGAGGCGCAACGCCCTTGTGTCAAGTCGATGCGGCTCGGCTCATAATTTCGACGTCGCGGTGCAATTACAAGTGGTATTGCCGCCGGACGCAACCGCACGCGGTCCGCGGCACTTGATGACCGCAGCCGCTTCACGGGAGCTCGTCCATGTGTGACCTGCTGGTTCTCGACGACGACCCGCTGGTGCGCGACATCCTGGTCGATGCCCTGCGCGAAGAAGGCCTCGACGCGGTCGGCGCGGCGGTCGAGGCGGACGCGCTGACGGTGTTGCGGGACAGCTCTCCGCCTAAGGTGTTCGTGACCGACCTCGACCTCGGCACGAGGCGCAACGGCTTCGTCGTCGCCGGGATCGCGCGGATGCTGTTTCCCGACGTGCCGATCATCTACATCACCGGACGTCCGGACTCGCTTCAGGGTCGCGTGCTGGATCGGCACGAGTCCGTACTGCACAAGCCGTTCCGGCCGAGCGAGCTGGTCGCTGCCGTGCGGGCGCTGATGGCCGGTTCCGCCACGCCCTGACCCATACTGGCTCCGCCCGGTCTTCGCCGGATCGCTTGCGTCGCGGCACGGCCGTCCTATCTGCTCCAATCATGCATGTTCATCCAAGCACCGGTCCCGACGGCGGCCACGATCCGATCGGCTGGCATGGAACCACCATCCTGTGCGTTCGACGCGGCGGGGCGGTGGCGATGGCGGGCGACGGCCAGGTGACGCTCGGGCAGACCGTGATCAAGGGTAACGCCCGCAAGGTGCGCCGCATCGGCCCCTCGGGCAGCATCCTGTCCGGCTTCGCCGGCGCCACCGCCGACGCCTTCACCCTGCTGGAGCGGCTGGAAGCCAAGCTGGAGCGCTATCCCAGCCAGCTTGAGCGCGCCTGCGTCGAGCTGGCCAAGGACTGGCGCACCGACCGCTACTTGCGCCGCCTGGAAGCGATGATGGCGGTGGCCGACGAGACCCGCGCCTTCACGCTGACCGGCAACGGCGACGTGCTGGAGCCCGAGGACGGGGTGATCGCGATCGGCTCGGGCGGCAACTACGCGCTCGCCGCCGCGCGCGCCCTGCTGACGGTGGATGGGCTCGACGCCGAGGAGGTCGCCAGGCGGGCGATGCGCATCGCCGCCGACATCTGCGTCTACACCAACCATTCGCTGATCGTGGAAACGCTGAATGCGTCCCCCGTGCAGGACACCCGCTGATGGACGTGCCCACCCATTCTCCGCGCGAGATCGTGTCCGAGCTCGACCGGTTCATCGTCGGCCAGGGCGACGCCAAGCGCGCGGTGGCGATCGCGCTGCGCAACCGCTGGCGCCGCGCGCAGCTCCCGGAGGGGATGCGCGACGAGGTGGTGCCGAAGAACATCCTGATGATCGGCCCGACCGGCTGCGGCAAGACCGAGATCGCCCGGCGCCTGGCCAAGCTGGCGCAGGCGCCGTTCCTCAAGGTGGAGGCGACCAAGTTCACAGAGGTCGGCTATGTCGGCCGCGACGTGGACAGCATCGTGCGCGACTTGGTCGAGGTCAGCCTCAACATGCTGCGCGACCTCAAGCGGCGCGACGTGCAGGCCAACGCCGAGAAGGCGGCGGAGGACCGGCTGGTCGACGCCCTGGTCGGCGCCACCGCCACCGCCGACACCAAGTCCAAGTTCCGGCGCATGCTGCGCGACGGCGAGCTGGAGCAGAAGGAGGTCGAGGTCCAGGTGTCCGACGCCTCCGGCTCGCCGATCGGGCAGATGGACATCCCCGGCATGCCACAGGGCAGCGTGATCAACCTCGGCGACATGATGAAGGGGATGTTCGGCAAGCCCGGGCAGCCGCGCCGTATGACCGTGGACGCGGCACGGATCGCGCTGACGCGCGAGGAGTCCGACCGCCTGCTGGACAACGACGCGCTGACCCGCGAGGCGGTGGCGCACGCGCAGGACCACGGCATCGTGTTCCTCGACGAGATCGACAAGGTCTGCGCCCGCTCCTCCGAAGGCGGGTTCCGCGGCGGCGACGTGTCGCGCGAGGGCGTGCAGCGCGACCTGCTGCCGCTGATCGAGGGCACCACCGTCAGCACCAAGTACGGCCCGGTGAAGACCGACTACATGCTGTTTATCGCCTCCGGCGCGTTCCACCTGGCCAAGCCGTCCGACCTGCTGCCGGAGCTGCAGGGGCGGCTGCCGATACGGGTCGAGCTGGCGCCGCTCAGCCGCGACGACCTGCGTCGCATCCTGGTCGAGCCGGAGCATTCCTTGCTCAAGCAGTACAGCGCGCTGATGGGCACCGAGAAGGTGGTGCTGGAATTCTCCGACGACGCCATCGACGCGCTGGCCGACCTCGCCGCCGACATCAACGACCGGGTCGAGAACATCGGCGCCCGCCGCCTGGCGACAGTGCTGGAGCGGCTGCTGGAGGACATCTCCTTCACCGCCTCCGACCGCCCCGGCGACAGCGTGCGGCTGGACGCCGGCGCGGTGCGCGAGCGGGTGGCGCCGCTGGCGCAGAAGGGCGACCTGTCCCGCTTCATCCTGTAGCGCTGCGACCAACCGTCTGCTCCGGCGTTGCGACGCCGGGGAAACGGCCCGAGGAGCGGCAGCAATGGGCAACACGCCCTTCACGACGGCGATCGCCACGGCGGCTTTGGCCTCGCTCGCTTGGCCGGCCGCCGCCGCCGCCGCTCCGGTCGTGCTCACGATCGCCAGCGTCAACAATCCCGACATGATCGTGATGCAGCAGCTCGCCCCCCGGTTCGAGGCGGCGCATCCGGACATCCGCCTGCACTGGGTGGTGCTGGAGGAGAACATCCTGCGGGAGCGGGTGACCACCGACATCGCCACCCATTCCGGCGCCTTCGACCTCATCACCACCGGGATCTACGAGGTGCCGATCTGGGGTCGGCTCGGCTGGCTGGCGCCGTTCACCGCGTTGCCACAATCCTACGAGGTGGACGACCTGCTGCCGTCGCTACGCAACGGGCTGACGGTGGACGGGCACCTGGCGGCGTTGCCGTTCTACGGCGAGAGCACCTTCACCATCTACCGCACCGACCTGTTCCGTCGCGCCGGCCTCGTCATGCCGCCCGAGCCGACCTGGGACCAGATCGCCGCCTTCGCGAAGAAGATCAACGACCCGGCGCACGGCGTTGCCGGCATCTGCCTGCGCGGCAAGCCCGGCTGGGGCGAGAACATGGGCGTGGTCGGCGACATGGCCAACAGCTTCGGCGGCCGCTACTTCGATGCGAACTGGGTGCCGCAGTTCACCTCGCCGCCCTGGAAGCAGGCGGTCGGGTTCTACGCCAACCTGCTCAAGTCGGCCGGGCCGCCGGGCGTGGTCGCCAACGGCTACAACGAGTCGCTGGTCTCGTTCTCGATCGGCCGCTGCGGCATCTGGGTCGACGCGACGGTCGCCGCCAGCGTGCTGGAAGACCCCCACCAGAGCAAGGTCGCGGGCGAGGTCGGCTTCGTCCAGGCGCCGCACGCTACCACCACCAAGGGCTCGCACTACCTGTGGTCCTGGACGCTCGCAGTGCCGAAGACCTCGCACCACGTCCAGGCGGCGCAGGCCTTCGCCGAGTGGGCCACCTCGCCGGAGTACATCAGGCTGGTGGCGCAGACCCATGGCTGGGGCGCGGTGCCGCCCGGCACACGCAGCTCCACCTACCGCAACCCGGACTACCTGAAGGCGGCCCCCTACGCGGGGGAGGTGCTGCGGGCGATGAACAGCGCCGATCCCAACCATCCGACCGCGCAGCCGGTGCCCTACACCGGCATCAGCTACGTTTCGATACCGGAATGGCAGGGGATCGGGACGGTGGCGGGCCAGGACGTGGCCGCGGTGCTGAGCGGGCAGATGGACGTGGACCAGGCGATGGGACGGGCGCAACAGGCCACCGTCCGGACCATGAAGCAGGCCGGCTACCCGAAGTAGAACGGGTCCCGTCGTCGGCGCACAGGAGCAGGCCATGTATCTCGAGAAGTTCCGGCTCGACGGCCGCGTCGCCTTCGTGACCGGAGGCGGGCGCGGGATCGGCCTCGCGGCCGCGCACGCCTTCGCCGAGGCCGGCGCACGCGTCGTCATCTCCGACCGCGACCGGGCGATCCTGGACTCCGGCCTGGCCTTCCTCGAACAGGCCGGCCACCCGTCGCAGGGCGAGCTACTGGACGTCACGCGGCCGGACGAGGTGGAGCGGGTCGCGGTTGAGCTCAACCGGCGGGCCGCGGTGGACATCCTGTTCGCCAACGC
Organism: Lichenicola sp.; assembly: GCA_965198655.1. GTDB lineage: Bacteria > Pseudomonadota > Alphaproteobacteria > Acetobacterales > Acetobacteraceae > Lichenicola. The sequence goes on from OZ240668.1 coordinate 1,941,447, forward strand.
CGGCATCACCGGTCCCGACCAGCCGGGCGAGGCGATGGCGGACGCGACCTGGCGCGGCATGATGGACGTCAACCTCGACGGCGTGTTCTGGAGCTGCCGCGCCTTCGGTCGTTCCATGCTGGAGCGCGGCCGCGGCAGCATCGTCACCACCGGCTCGATGTCCGGCCTGATCTCCAACCGGCCGCAGCGCCAGGCGCACTACAACGCGGCCAAGGCGGCGGTGCACCACATGACCCGGTCCCTGGCCGGGGAATGGGCCGAGCGCGGCGTGCGGGTCAACGCCATCGCGCCGGGCTACATCGACGGCGCCATGTCGGGTGCGGCACTGCGAAATCCGGCGCTGGCCGACGTCTGGATGGACAACACCCCGATGCGACGCGCCGGGACGCCGGAGGAGATCGCGTCGGTGGCGCTGTTCCTCGCCTCCGACGCGTCCAGCCTGATGACCGGCGCGGTCGTGGTGGCCGATGCCGGCTACTCGGTCTGGTAGGGCGGCAGGCGGGACCCGGGCCGACGCGATGCCGAGCACCGGACGCTGCCTGATCGGGCTGGACTACGGCACCGAGTCGGCGCGCGGCGTCCTGCTCGACGCCCGAACCGGGCGGCAACTGGCCCATCACGCCCATCCGTATCGGTACGGCGTGATCACCCGCCACCTGGCTGACGGCACGCCGTTGCCGCCTGGCTTCGCGTTGCAGGACCCGGCCGACTACCTGGAGGCGGCGGAGGTCATCCTGCGCGTGATCGGCAACGGCCGGGAGGTGGCCGGCATCGGCGTCGACTTCACCGCCAGCTCGCCGCTGCCGACCGGTGCGGACGGCACGCCGCTCGCGGCCTCCCATCCGCACGATCCGCACGCCTACGTGAAGCTGTGGAAGCACGCTGCCGCACAGCCCTGGGCGGATGCGATCAACGCCCGCGGCGGCCGCTATCTCGACCATTGCGGCGGCCGGCTGTCCAGTGAGTGGATGCTGGCCAAGGCGGCGCAGCTCGCCGCCGAGGCGCCGGCGCTGTGGGAGCGAACCGGACGCTTCATCGAGGCCGGTGACTGGCTGGTCTGGCAGCTCGCCAGCCGGGAGATGCGCAGCCTCGATTTCGCGGCCTACAAGGCGCACTTCGATGCCGGACGCGGCTACCCACAGGGCGTGGTGGCAGGGCTCGACGAGCGCCTGCGGCCGCCGCATCCGGTCGGAACGTCGGCGGGCCGCCTGTCCGATGCCTGGCGTGTCCGCACCGGCATCGGCGGCGAGGCGGTCGTGGCGGTGGCGGTGATCGACTCCCATGCCGTGCTGCCGGCGGTCGGCGCGGTGGCACCCGGCGTGCTGGTCGGGGCGCTCGGCACCTCGGCAGTGTTCCTGCTGCTGGACGACCGGCCGGGGCCGCTGCCGCGGGGAATCGAGGCGATGGCGGATGGCGCGGCGCTGCCCGGACTGCGCTGCTACGAGGCGGGCCAGGCCGGGTTCGGCGACATGCTGTCCTGGTTCGTGCGCGCCTTTCCGCGGGGCGACACCGTGGACGCGAGCTTCGACGCCTACAACGAGGCGGCGGCGCGGCTCCTGCCAGGCGAGACCGGCCTGCTGGCGCTGGACTGGTGGAGCGGCAACCGGGTGCCGTTCGGCGATTCCGGGTTGAGCGGCGTGCTGGCCGGTTTGACCATGGGCACCACCGCCGTCGGCATCTACCGCGCGCTGCTGGAAGCCGCTTGCTACGGCGCCCGCACGGTGATCGACCATTTGGCGGCGGGCGGCGTCCGGATCGGCAGCGTTCGGCTGACCAGCGGGCTGGCGCACAACAACCCCCTGCTGGTGCAGCTCATGGCCGACGTGACCGGCCGGGAGATCGAGGTGCCGTCGATCCGCAACCCGACCGCGATCGGTGCTGCGATCCACGGCGCGGTCGCCGCCGGCGTGGTCGCGGATTATGCCGAGGGCGCGGAACGGTTCGGCGGCGCGGAGGGGACAACATACCGTCCGGCGTTGGCCCACGCCGCGACCTATGACCGCCTGTACGATGCCTATCGCCGACTCGGCGCGGCGGACACCACCCGGGACGTGCTGCACGCGCTGAACCGGCGACCCTGACGGCCGGACGCGGGCGGGCGGCCCGACCGGCTATCCCGGCTGCTGCTCAGCCGCGGTGGCGGTTGCGGCCCTTGCGGCCCGCTGCACCGCCTTGGCCATGGAGGCGATGCCGTTGCCGCGGTTGGCGGACAGCGCTTCCAGCAGCCCGAGATCCTTCAGGAACACCGGGTTGGTGGCGAGGATCTCGGCCGGGCTGCGGCCCGAGTAGACGCGCAGCAGCAGCGCCACCAGCCCGGACACGATCGCCGCGTCAGAGGCGCCGGCGAAGCGCAGCCGGTCGTCGGCCACCGCCGACTCCAGCCACACCTGGCTCTGGCATCCTGGCACCCGGTGCTGGTCATCGGCCCACTGCTTCGGGAACGGCGGCAAGGTGCGGCCCAGCTCGATGATGTACTGGTAGCGCTCCATCCAGTCGTCGAACACGGCCAGCTCCCCGCCGATCGCGGCGATGGCCTCGGCGGCGGTGCCTTCTTCCGGAGCGACGAACGGATCGGGCTGGATCGGAGCGGTATCGGGCATGCAGCGCATGTGCGCAGCGGGGTTGGGTCAGTCAAGCTGCGCCGGACGACGTGTCTTTTTCGACACCGGTTGAACTTCCTGCCATTTGTCAGCATATTAGTTGCCAGGAGGCACCATGCACGCGATCCAGGACAACCGCCAGACGGTTATCCCCGTCCCGGCCACCAGCCTCAACCTGTCCGACCCGGCCACTCGGCTGCGCCTGACCCCGGCCGCGATCGACGGCATGATCCGCCTCGCCGAGCTGTGGCGGCTGAGCACGGAGGAAACCTGCCTGCTGCTGGGCGACATGTCGGAACGCTCCTGGTTCCGGCTGAAGAAGCAGGGGCGGGTGGACCGCACGCTGCGGCTGTCGCAGGACATGCTGACGCGGATCAGCGTCATGGTCGGCATCTTCAAGGGCCTGCGGCTGCTGTTCTCCGAGCCGCTCGCCGACGACTGGATCCGCCTGCCGAACCGGGGCGCGTTGTTCGGCGGCCGGTCGCCGCTGGCGGTGGCGATCGAGCGCGGCATTCCCGGCCTGCTGGAGATACGCAACCACGTCGACGCCCTGCGCGGCGGCCTCTAGGCGATGGACATGCTGGAGCCGGACACGGCGCCCGGTCTGCGCGACCAGCCGCCGGTGCCGCCGGTCGCGGACATCGTGCAGCGCGACACCGTGCGGCTTATCCCGAGCGGCCGGCTGAAGCCGCCGGTGCTGGCGCCGCTGGCCAACACGCCGGAGGCGCTGGACGACCTCGCGGCGCTGGAAGGGGTGACCAACGGCCGGATCCAGGCCTCGGATAGCGGGCTGCCGGGGCTCGACCCGCGCGAGCTGGTGTTCGGCCGGCCCAACGACAGCTTCGTCAACGCCGCCTTCACCCATGTCCGGCCGGGCGGCAACCGCTTCAACGACGCGCAGCGCGGCGCCTGGTACTGCGGCTGGGATACGCGGACCTCGCTCGGCGAGGTCGCCTACCACCTGACCCGCGAGTTCGACGCGATCGGCCGCTACGACACCCATGTCGACTATGCCGAGCTGATCGCCGACTTCATCGGCCCGTTCCACGACCTGCGCAGCGCCGGCGACGCCGAGCGGAGGCCGGACGGGGTGCTGGGCGACGACACCGCCACCGCCTATCCGGCCGGCCAAGCCCTGGCGCGCCGTCTGCAGGCGCTCGGCAGCAACGGGCTGATCTATCCCTCGGTGCGGCATTCCGGCGGCACCTGTCTGGCCGCGTTCCGGCCGAGCCTGGTGCAGAACCTGCGCCAGGGCGGGCTGTGGCGCCTGACCTGGGCCGGCAGCCGCATCCCGGAGATCAGCACGCCTTGAGATCAGGAAGGCCAGGGCTCCGCCCTGGACCCGCTGGGGCCGGAGGCCCCAGACCCCTATCTCTTAAGAATCGGGTTTGAAGGGCTTTGCCCTTCATGGGGTCCAGGGGCAAAGCCCTTGGCCTTCTTCGCCAACTGAGACCGTTCACGCCGCCGCCCCCGGCCGGGCTGCGCCGTGCACCTGCTGCCCGAACGGGCACAGGTCGAGCAGCGGGCAACGCCCGCAGGCCGGCGAGCGGTGGAAGCAGCAGCGCTGCCCGTGCAGCATCAGCACCTCGTGGTTGTCGTAGATCTGCTGCGCGTCCCAGTCCGCCGGCAACTGTGCCGCCAGCACCCGGTGCGACGGGCCGACCGCGAGGGCCGCCGGGATCAGCCCGGTGCGGATCGCGACCCGGTGGTGGTGGCTGTCCACCGGCAGGGCCGCCCGTCGCAGCGTGCTGAAGCTGAGCACCGCGGCGCTGGTCTTGGGCCCGATCCCCGGCAGGCGCTCCAGCCAGGCCCGCGCCTCCTCCACCGTCATGTCGGCCAGGAAGTCGAGCGACAGCGTCCCGCGCTCCGCCTCGATCGCGCGCAGGATCGCCTGGATGCGCGGCGCCTTCTGCTCCGGCCAGGTGGCGCGGACGATCGCGACCTCGATCTCGGCGACCGGCGCGCCGGCCACGTCGGCCCAGTCCGGGAACCGGGCCCGCAGCGCCTTGAAGGCGGCGCCGCTGTCGGCGTTGCGGGTGCGGTGCGACAGCAGCGAGCTGACCAGCTCGCTCAGCGGGTCGAGCGCGTGGAAGTAGCTGATCGGGCAGTTATAGGCCCGGCACAGCCGGTGGTGGATCTCCAGCACCTTGTCCTTGAGGTCCATCGGCGTCGTCCAGGCAGTTGGTCGCACCGACAGCGCCGGCGCAGGGGCCGGGTTCCGGACCGGGACTAGGGGTGAAAATCCTTGCCGCCATCATCCACGATCGCCACCTTGGGGGCATGTCGACCACCCTGCAGAAGCCTGCCGCCCGCAAATCCGCAGCGAAGGCCGACCGCGTCCCGCGACCGGGCCTCGACACCGACACCTTCCTGCCCGAGCGCCAGGCCGCCAAGCCCAAGACCCGCCGGCTGAAGGTGGTTTCCCCCTACGAGCCGGCCGGGGACCAGCCGGCCGCGATCCGAGAGCTGGTGGCCGGCATTGAGAGCGGCGAGCGCGACCAGGTGCTGCTCGGCGTCACCGGCTCGGGCAAGACCTTCACCATGGCCAAGGTGATCGAGGCGGTGCAGAAGCCGACCCTGATCCTGGCGCCCAACAAGACGCTGGCGGCGCAGCTCTACGGCGAGATGAAGCAGTTCTTCCCCGAGAACGCGGTGGAGTACTTCGTCTCCTACTACGACTACTACCAGCCGGAAGCCTACGTGCCGCGCTCCGACACCTATATCGAGAAGGACAGCGCGATCAACGAGCAGATCGACCGCATGCGCCACGCCGCCACGCAGGCGCTGCTGGAGCGCAACGACGTGGTGATCGTGGCCTCGGTGTCGTGCATCTACGGCATCGGCTCGGTCGAGACCTACTCGCGCATGGTGGTGAAGATGCAGCGCGGCGGCGCCATCGCCCGCGACACGCTGATCAAGGCGCTGGTCGAGCAGCAGTACCGACGCAACGACGCCGGCTTCGCGCGCGGCACCTTCCGCGTGCGCGGCGAGACGGTGGACGTGTTCCCGGTGCAGAACGAGGACCGGGCCTGGCGCATCACCCTGTTCGGCGACGAGATCGAGGCCATCGTCGAGTTCGATCCTCTGACCGGCGAGAAGACCGCCGACCTGGACGAGATCCACGTCTACGCCAACAGCCACTACGTCACGCCGCGCCCGACGCTGAACCAGGCGACGGTGCTGATCAAGCAGGAGCTGCGCGAGCGGCTGGACGAGTTCACCGCCCAGGGCAAGCTGCTGGAAGCCGAGCGGCTGCAGCAGCGCTGCACCTTCGACCTGGAGATGATCGAGACCACCGGCGCCTGCAAGGGAATCGAGAACTACTCGCGCTACCTGTCGGGACGCCAGCCCGGCGAGCCGCCGCCCACGCTGTTCGAGTACCTGCCCGAGGATGCGCTGCTGATCGTCGACGAAAGCCACGTCACCGTGCCGCAGATCGGCGGCATGGAGCGCGGCGACCACGCGCGCAAGTCGATCCTGAGCGAGTTCGGCTTCCGGCTGCCCTCCTGCCTCGACAACCGGCCGCTCCGGTTCGACGAGTGGGAGCGGTTCCGGCCGCAGACCATCCACGTCAGCGCCACCCCCGGTCCGTGGGAGCTGGAGCGGGTGCAGGGCGTGTTCGCCGAGCAGGTGATCCGCCCCACCGGCCTGATCGACCCGGTCACCGAGATCCGCCCCGTCGAGCGCCAGGTGGACGACCTGCTGGCGGAGTGCCGGGTGGTGATCGGCCGCGGCGGCCGCATCCTGGTCACCACGCTGACCAAGCGCATGGCCGAGGACCTCACCGAGTACATGACCGAGAGCGGCATCAAGGTCCGCTACCTGCATTCCGACGTCGACACGCTGGAGCGCATCGAGATCATACGCGACCTGCGGCTGGGCGCGTTCGACGTGCTGGTCGGAATCAACCTGCTGCGCGAAGGGCTCGACATCCCCGAATGCCAGCTCGTCGCGATCCTGGACGCCGACAAGGAAGGCTTCCTACGCAGCCGCACCTCTCTGGTGCAGACCATCGGCCGCGCCGCGCGCAACGTCGACGGGCGGGTGCTGCTGTATGCCGACCGCATGACCGACAGCCTGCGCTACGCGATCGAGGAGACCGACCGCCGCCGCGGGCGGCAGACCGAGTGGAACACCGCCCACGGCATCACGCCGCAATCGGTGCGCACCCATATCGGCGAGGCGATCTCCTCGGTATTCGAGCAGGACTACGTCACCGTGGCGCCGGTGAAGGATGCGGGCCTCACCGACATGGTCGGCAAGGACCTCAAGGCGTCGATCGCCGAGATCGAGCGCCGCATGCGCGCCGCCGCCGCCGACCTGGAGTTCGAGACCGCCGCCCGTCTGCGCGACGAGCTGAAGCGGCTGGAAGCGCTCGACCTCGGCCTGGAGCCGCCGCCTCCGCCGCCAGCCTCGCGCGGCGGCCGCACGGCGAAGTCGCGCACGCCGGAGCCGCTCGGCCCTGGCGGAGGCGGCTACGACCCGGCGCAGCGCAAGGCCGGCCGCCGGCGCGGCTAGAGCGTGATCGTTCGATCATGATCTCCTGTCGTTCGGAAGGAGCGGCTTCATCACGCGGGCGGGACCGCAGAGCGGTTCGACCTGACCTGATGCCGCGCTAGATGCGCCACCTTCTGCCCGAACCGCAATTCGCGGCCATCGCCAAGGCGCTGTCCGATCCGCGGCGGCACCGCATCCTGAGCGAGGTCGCCGGTGCAACCGCACCGCTGCCGTGTTGCGTGCTCCAATCCACGAAGGACGTGACGGCGGCCACCGTGTCGCACCACATCAGGGGGCTCGAGACCGCCGGGTTGATCGAGGTCGTGCGCGACGGTCGCTTCGCGCTTCTGTCGTTCCGGCGCGACGTGTTCGAGGCCTATCTGCAGCAACTGGCGGACGGCCTGCGACCATCCCCTTGACGCTGTGCCTGCCCACAACACTTAGATAGACATCTAACTGTTGCGGAGACGATCATGAACAGACTCGCGGGCAAGGTGGCGCTGGTGACGGGCGCCTCGAAGGGGATCGGCGCCGGGATCGCGCTGGCGTTGGGCACCGAGGGGGCCCGCGTCGTGGTGAACTACGCCAGCAGCCGCGAGGGGGCCGACACGGTGGTCGCGGCGATCGGGCGGGCCGGCGGCGAGGCGGTGGCAGTACAGGGTCATGTCGGCAAATCGGCCGATGTCGAGCGGATCTTCGCGGAGGCGGAGAGGGTGTTCGGCACCGTCGACATCCTGGTCAACAACGCCGGCGTGTTCAGCTTCATGCCGATCGGCGAGGTCACCGAGGAGGAGTATCATCGCCAGTTCGACACCAACGTGCTCGGCGTCCTGCTCGCCAGCAAGGCGGCAGCCAACCAGTTCGGGCCGGAGGGCGGCAGCGTGATCAACATCAGCTCGGTGGTCAGCCACTTGGCGCCTCCTGGCAGCTCGATCTACTCCGCGACCAAGGGAGCGGTTGACACCATCACCAAGGTGCTCGCCAACGAGCTGGGGCCTCGCAAGGTGCGCGTCAACGCGATCAACCCCGGCATGGTCGAGACCGAGGGCACCCGGACCGCCGGCTTCATCGGCAGCGAGTTCGAGAGCCGGACGATCGAGCAGACGCCGCTCGGTCGCATCGGCCAGCCGGACGACATCGCGCCGGTGGCGGTGTTCCTGGCCTCCGACGAGTCGCGCTGGGTGACCGGCGAGATCATCAACGTCGGCGGCGGCGTCTAGAGCAGCATCAGGCAGGTTAAACCGTTTGGCGGTTCTACCTGCCTGATCGAGCGATCATGCGCTAGCTGCCCGGTAGCCTCGGCCGCTTCATCTGCCAGTCGAGGTGCGACCGCACTGCCGGCCATTCGGGTGCGATGATGCTGTAGACGCAGGTGTCGCGCAGCGTACCGTCGCGCGCCAGCCGTTGGTGGCGCAGGATGCCGTCGAGCTTGGCACCCAGCCGCTCGATCGCGCGCCGGCTCTGCGCGTTCAGCGCGTGGGTGCGCAGCTCCACCGCGATGCAGTCCAGCACCTCGAAGGCGTGGCCCAGCAGCAGCCGCTTCGCCTCGGTGTTGACCGCGCTGCGCTGCGCCCGCGTTGCATACCAGGTCCAGCCGATCTCCAGCCGGCGCGCCGCAGCGTCGATGTGGCCGTAGCTGGTCATGCCGAGGACAGCGCCGCCAGCGGTCTCGGTCACGGTGAACGGCACCATGCTGCCCTCCTCCTGCCAGGCCAGCCGTTGCGCGATGTCGGCCTCCATCTCCTCCGGGCGCGGCACGCTGGTGTACCACAGCTCCCATAGCGCCCCGTCCGAGGCCGCCTCGACCAGCCCGTCGCGGTGCTCGCGCCGCATCGGCACCAGCGTGACGTGTCGGCCCTCGAGCCGCAGCGGCGCGATCCAGCTCAACCGGTGTCCTCCTCCTGCCGATCAGGCAGCATCGTTCGCTAGCCGGGTCTTCGGCAAGCCGGGGCAGGGGATTCGAATGCGGACAAGCCCGCCAGGGGCCGACCTGCCTCTTGGTCCGGACCGATCGATCAGCAGGCGGAGGTGACGTCAACCGGCGACAAGCCCCCTTGCCGCCCGGCGCGGCCTGGTCGATTGCCGCACCAACATGGTCACCGTGCGCTCGGCCTTGCCCTCCAGGTCCAGCCGCAGCAGCCGTCCGCCGCCGGTCACCACAGGAACCCGTCGCGGTCGAGCCCCACCCAGTCCGGCCCGCCCCTCGGCTCGTCGAGGGTTGCCAACAACCGCGTGTTCGACGGCGGCCCGGCCGCGACGTCGTCGTTGGACATCCAGATCATCTTCCGCTCGGTGTCGCCATGATACACCGCACGGCCGGGTCGCCGCCCGTTCGTTCCGTGCCGCCGGCACCGGCGGACGGGCGGGACCGTGGACCCGGAAGCAGGAGGACGGCATGGACCGGCGCTTCGTCACGGTGGACGTGTTCACCGACCAGATGTTCGGCGGCAACTCGCTCGCGGTGGTGCTTGATGCTGCGGGATTGTCGACCGCACAGATGCAGGCGGTCGCTCGCGAGTTCAACTACTCCGAGACCAGCTTCGTCCTGCCGCCGGCGGACCCGGCGCACCACGCCAGGGTGCGCATTTTCACGCCCGTGCAGGAGCTGCCCTTCGCCGGCCATCCCAACGTCGGCACCGGCTACGTGCTGGCACGTGAGCGTGGCGACGCGGCGTGCCCGGACCGGTTCCTGTTCGAGGAACAGGGCGGCCTGGTGCCGGTCCGACTGCTGCGTCACGACGGGCGTGTGACCGGCGCGGAGCTGACCGCGCCGGCGCCGCTGAGTCGGGACGGCCGCCTCGACGCCGGCGCGGTCGCCGCGGTCCTGTCGCTGCCACCGGGCGACATCCTGACCACCCGGCACGAGCCGGAGATCGTGTCGGTCGGCCTGCCGTTCCTCGCGGTCGAGCTCGCCACCCGGGCGGCGCTGCGCCGGGCCCGTGCCGACCCGGCGGGGATGGCGTCGCTGCTGTCCGGGCGCGCGGTCGCCGGCCTGTATGCCTATACGCGCGCGGTGGATGCCGGCGAGGCTCCGGCACAGATGCAGGCGCGCATGTTCGCGCCCGCCGACGGCATCGCGGAGGATCCGGCCACTGGCAGCGCCACCGCGGCGGTCGGCGCCCTGCAGGCAGCGCTGCTCGGGCAGCCGGACGCCGAGCTGGCGCTGCAGGTCGGGCAGGGGGTGGACATGGGGCGCCCGAGCCTGTTGTCGGTGGTGGCGGTCAAGGCCGCCGGCCAGGTGCGTGAGGCACGAGTCGGCGGAGGCTGCGTTCCGGTCATGGAAGGGCGGTTCCGCCTCGCCGGTGCGGGTGCCGATTAAGGCCAGGGGCTTTGCCCCTGGACCCCATGAAGGGCGGAGCCCTTCAAACCCAATTCTTTAAGATCAGGGGTCTGGGGCCTCCGGTCCCAGCGGATCGAGCTGCGAAGCAGATCGATGGGCGGAGCCCTGGCCTTGCTCGCGCGGCTGGCGAACGGGACGTGGCTCCGCCCGTTGCAGGCCAGAGATCGCAACGCGAGAGGAGTTCGGTGCATGATAGAGTTGAAGGCGGGACCGTGCAGGCTGGTGCTGCGGCCGGAGCTCGGCGGCGCGGTCGGTGCCTGGACCCGGGAACACCAGGCGATCTTCCATCCAGTGACCGATCCCAAGTTGGCGGCGCAGCGCGGCGAGGCGGTCGCCGCCTACCCGCTGATCCCGTTCTCCAACCGCATCGCCGACGGCCGGTTCTCGTTCGGGGGCGAGAGCTTCCAGCTTGACCGCAACTTCGGCGGCGAGCCGCACGCCATCCACGGCAACGCCTGGGAGCGGCCCTGGGCGGTGCTGGAGCAGACGCCGGCACGCGCCCTGCTGGCGTTCGACCACACCCCGCCGCGCGATCCGCCCGGGCAGTGGCCGTTCTGCTACCGCGCCGAGATCGAGTACGCGCTGCGCGAGGACGGGCTGTCGGTGCACGTCACGGTGCGCAACACCGACCGCCGGCCGCAGCCGGTCGGGCTCGGGTTCCACCCCTTCTTCCCGCGCGACGCCGACCTGGAGCTCGGCTTCTCGGCCCCCACCGTGTGGGAGGTGGGGCCGGACTCGCTTCCCCGCGCGCGGGTGCCGGCGGAGGGCGACCGGCGGTTCTCGCCGATGCGTCCGGTGTCCGGGGCGCCGCTCGACAACTGCTTCGGCGGCTGGAACCACGCCGCGTTCATGCGCTGGCCGTCGCGCGGCCTGGCGCTGACGATCACCGCCATGGCGCCGTTCGGCCACCTGGTGGTCTTCACGCCGCCTGGAAAGCCGTACGTCGCGGTGGAGCCGGCCAGCAACATGACCGACGCGATCAACCACCCGGAAGTGGAGGATCGGGGCCTCGCCGTCCTGCAGCCGGACGCGGTGCTGGACGCGCGGGTGGAATTCGCGCTGATGCGGCTTTGAGCCGCGGCTGGACGCATACGATACTCGCCCCATGGACAGCCAGGACGACGAGGACGAGGACGCACCGCCCGGGCTGCGGCCGGGCGTGTCGCGCTACGTCACGCCGGCGGGGCTCGCCCGCATGGAGGCCGAGCTGCGCCAGCTCCTGCGCGAGGAGCGGCCGAGGATCGTCGAGATCGTGTCCTGGGCCGCCGGCAACGGCGACCGCTCCGAGAACGGCGACTACCTGTACGGCAAGAAGCGGCTGCGCGAGATCGACCGGCGCGTCCGCTTCCTGGGCCGCCGCATCGAGAAGGCGCAGCCGGTCGATCCGGCGGCGCAGACCAGGCGGGACCAGGTGTTCTTCGGCGCCACCGTGACCTATCTCGACGAGAACGACGACGTCCATACCGTCACCATCGTCGGTGTCGACGAGGCCGATTTCGGCCAGGGGCAGGTCAGCCTCGCCTCGCCGGTGGCACGCGCCCTGATGGGTGCGCGCGTCGGCGACGAGGTGCGGCTCCTGACGCCGCGCGGCCCGGTGCTGCTGGAGGTGACGGCTATCGCCTATCCGTGACATAGGACGAAGCCATGATCTTGCCCCGTTCTCCCTGCCGCGCCGCAGTCCTGTTGCTGGCAACGGCGCTGTCCGTCGCGGCGTCCACGGCATGGGCGCGTCCCTTTACCGCGCAGGACCTGGTCGGGCTCGACCGGTTGTCCGACCCGCAGGTGTCGCCGGACGGCGGAACGGTGGCGTTCTCGCAGCGCGCCACCGACCTCTATCGCAATAAGGGCGTCACCTCGATACGGCTGCTGTCGTTGGCCGGCTCCGGCGCCGCGCCCGCGGTGCTGCCGGGTGCGGAGCGGGACGCGAGCCAGGCGCGCTGGTCCGCGGATGGACGCGCGCTCTACGTCATCTCCGGCCGCGGCGGCTCGGACCAGGTGTGGCGGCTGCCGGTGGCCGGCGGGCCGCCGGCGCAGGTGACGCACCTGCCGGTGGACGTGTCCTCCTTCCGCCTGTCCGCCGACAACCGGCATCTGGTGGTGTCGCTCGCGGTGTATCCGGACACGGACTCGCCCGACGACACCAAGGCGCGGGAGGACCGGCAGAAGGCCGGCCGTGCCGACGGCATGGTGTTCGACCACCTGTTCGTCCGGCACTGGGACGAGTGGGCCGACGGCACCCGCAACCACCTGTTCGCGCTGGCGCTCGACGATGCCGGCCTCGCCACCGGACGACCGGTGCCGCTGATGAAGGGGATCGACGGCGACACCCCGTCCAAGCCGTTCGGCGACGACGCCGACTACGCCATCAGCCCCGACGGCGGCAGCGTGTTCTTCTCCGTCCGGGTTGGTGCAAAATCAGAGCCGTGGAGCACGAACTTCGACATCTACCGCAGCCCGATCGACGGCTCGGCCGAGCCGCGTGACCTGACCGCCGCCAACCCGGCCTCCGACGCGGGACCGGTGGTGTCGCCGGACGGCAGGCGGCTTGCCTACCGGGCGATGAAGCGGCCCGGGTTCGAGGCCGACCGCTACGGCGTGATGGTGATGGACCTCGGCAGCGGCGCCACACGGGAGGTCGATCCGCGCTGGGACCGGTCTGCGCAAACGCTGCTGTGGTCCAAGGACGGCCGCACCCTGTTCGTCACCGCCGAGGAGCTGGGACAATCCAAGCTGTTCGCGCTCGACGTCGCCTCGGGCGAGGTCAAGGAGCTGACCGGGCAGGGCCACGTGTCCGACGCCGTGCTGGCCGGCGACGACCTCCTGGTGCAGCGCGACGCGCTGGACAGCCCGGCGCAGCTTTGGCGGGTTCCGGCCGGCGGCGGGCCGGCGGTGCAGCTCACCCATGTCGACGCCGACCGGCTGGCCGGGGTGGAGATGGCGCCGGCCGAGCAGTTCTCCTTCAAGGGCTGGAACAACGAGACCGTGCACGGCTACGTGGTCCGCCCGGACGGCTACCGTCTCGGACAGCGCTATCCGGTCGCGTTCCTGGTCCATGGCGGCCCGCAGGGATCGTTCGGCAACGACTGGTCCTATCGCTGGAACCCGCAATTCTACGCCGGCCTCGGCTATGCGGCGGTGATGATCGACTTCCACGGCTCCACCGGCTACGGCCAGGGCTTCACCGACGCGATCTCCGGCCACTGGGGCGACCGGCCGCTCGAGGACCTGCAGAAGGGGTGGGCGGCGGCGCTGGCCCGCTACCCGTTCCTCGACGGCGGCCGCGCCTGCGCGCTCGGCGCCTCCTATGGCGGGTTCATGATCAACTGGATCGCCGGCACCTGGAACACCCCCTGGAAGTGCCTGGTCACCCATGACGGCGTGTTCGACGACCGCATGATGGGCTTCGCCACCGAGGAGCTGTGGTTCGCGGAATGGGAGCATGGCGGTCCCGGGCACACGCCCTGGAGCGACCCGGCCGCCTACGAGCGGTTCAACCCGGCCGACCACGTGGACGCCTGGCGGGTGCCGCAACTGGTCATCCACGGCGGCCACGACTACCGCATCCCGATCGAGCAGGGGCTCGGCGCCTTCGACGCCTTGCAGCGGCGCGGGATCGACAGCCGGCTGCTGGTGTTCCCGGACGAGAACCACTGGGTGCTGAAGCCGGCCAACTCGCTGCAGTGGCACGCCACCGTGGCCGGCTGGCTGCGCGCGCATCTCGGATCCTGAAGGACCGTCACCATGGCCACCCCGCTCACCGTCGCGGTGCAGATGGACCCGATCCACGGCATCGACATCAACGGCGACTCGACCTTCGCGCTGATGCTGGAGGCGCAGGCGCGCGGGCACCGATTGTGGCTCTACGACGTGCGGGCGATGAGCCTGCGCGAGGGCAAGGCGACGCCCGGGAGTGCGCGCACCGAGCGGCTGACCGCGCGCGCCCGGCCGGTCACGGTGCAGCGCGTCAAGGGCGCGCACGCGACGCTGGGCGAGGAGCGGGTGCTTGACCTGTCGGGGGTCGATGTCGTGCTGATGCGCCAGGACCCACCCTTCGACATGGCCTACATCACCGCGACGCACATGCTGGAGCACGTGCACCATCCGGGCGGCGGCGGCACCCTGGTGGTGAACGACCCGCGCTCGGTGCGCGACGCGCCGGAGAAGCTGCTGGTGACGCACTTCCCCGACCTGATGCCGCCGACCCTGGTGTCGTGGGACTTGGCCGCGATCCGCGACTTCCGCGCCGAGCACCGCGACATCATCGTCAAGCCGCTGTTCGGCAACGGCGGGGCAGGCGTGTTCCGGATCCGCGAGGACGACGAGAACCTGGCCTCGCTGCTGGAGATGTTCTTCTCCTCCTCCCGCGAGCCGCTGATGATCCAGCGCTACGAGAAGGCGGTGCGGGCAGGCGACAAGCGCATCATCCTGGCCGACGGCGAGCCGATCGGCGCCATCAACCGGGTGCCGGCCGCGGGCGAGGCGCGCTCCAACATGCACGTGGGCGGCGTGGCGGAGCAAACGCGGCTGACCGCGCGCGAGCAGGAGATCTGCCGCCGCATCGGCCCGATGCTGCGCGAGCGCGGCTTGATCTTCGTCGGCATCGACGTGATCGGCGACTGGCTCACCGAGATCAACGTCACCTCGCCCACGGGGCTGCAGGAGATCGACCGCTTCGACGGCATCAACAGCGCGGGCCTGATCTGGGACCGGATCGAGGCGCGGCTGAACCGTTCGGCCTAAGCACGGGCCCGCTCCCGCCGTGAAGGCGCCGCCGCCGGAGGTGCTGGTGCTGAAGGCGCCGGACAGCACGGTGTTCCTGGGGCCGCCCGGTGCCTGGGGCATGTCGGAGCTCGACTCGGTGGCGGTGCTGGACAAGCCGGTCGAGACCCTCAACGACCGGCAGGCGCTGGACACGCTGGACGCGCTGAAACGCGACGACTGGCAGGTCGCCAAGCTGCGGAACTACCTGGCCGGTCCCGCCATCACCGGCTATGGCTCGGTGACGGTGCGCACCACCCGGCACGACACCGCGCACCTGTTCGGCAGCCTGCGCACGCACCTGCGCTCGCACCGGCTGCGGGCGGTGGTGATCCGCGACCACGTGCGGTCCGTGGCCCCCTCGCCGGCGCAGCGCGGTGCGGCGGGACGCGGCCGCTGCCGGGTGCGGCCAGCGCCGGGCCGCAGGTGTCGCGACCGGGGCTGCCCGGGCGGCCGGGCACGCTGCCGCAGGGCGGGAGCCTGCCGGCAGTGCGGCCGCCAGCGAACCTGGCCGGCTGGTCGACGCGGGACCGGCTGATGGCGCTGCTGCACGACACGCTGCCGCTGCTGGGCCCGAGCTTGCGGGCGCACATCGCGGCGATGACCAGCACCGAGGCGGTGGCGCACCTGCTGGCCGGGATGGCGCTGATGGCGGGGCTGCAGGCGGTCCGGTGCTGGGCGAGGCGGCGGACGCGGTGTTCCTGGGCATGGCGTATGCGTATGCCGGCTGGGACGGGCTGCGGGCGGTGGTGCACCTGGTGCGGGCGGTGCGGGCGGCGTTGGGCGCGCGGTCGGAGGCGGAGATCGCGTCTGCGGCGCCGGGGGCGGCGGACGCGCTGATCACGCTGGGCGGCGCGTTCCTGGACGCGGTGGCGCTCCGGATGGCGAAGCGGAGCACCAGCGGGGGTGGGACGGCTGCTGCGGAGGAGGAGGTAGAGCAGACGGTCGATACGCAGCGCGGACAGGGGGTGGGAGGTAGAACGGCAGGGAGCAGGCGCTCCACGATTGCGGAGAATGCGAAGACCGGCGACGCTTTCGAGCAAGAAGGCATCGCTCATCTGGAGGCCACGCAGACCGGGGTGGCCGAGCAGGTCAGCGTTCGGCCCTATGATCAGTCCGGCAATCCGACGGATTATCGCGTGCGTCTCGATGCGATGGGTCGGGATGACACCGGCGCGTTGAGGTTGACGGACTTCAAGTCGTCGCCCACCGCAGGCTTGACCCCCAACCAGGCAGCGGGGTACCCGCTTCTCGAACAGTACGGCGGCAAGGTGGTCGGAAACAGTGGCGGCACGGACTATCCAGCAGGCTTCCCGATCCCGCCAACTCACGTGGACATCCTCAGACCAGGAGACTTCTGATTTGAGCAAGTCATCACCCGGCCAGACACTGTCCAAGACGCGTCTGCTGGCCGCCGTCGGTCATGGCCTGGGCGATGCTGGATACCGGCTGAAGCCGGCGAAGGACAGCTTCGTCCGACGGCTCGACGACGCAAGCTGGATCTATCAGCTTGTTTTTCTCGACAGCGGGACGGGTTGGCGCGTTCAGCCGAGCGTCGGAATACGCATCGAGCGGGTCGAGGACATCTTCCACCAGACGTCCGGGTTCGAGGCCAAGTATCAGAAGGACACGGTGACGATCGGCAGCTTCGTCGGCAGCATCAAGGGCGGTAGCAACCGGGACTGCGAGTTCCGGGTGAACAGCGAGGACGATGTCCCGCAGGCGGCCGACGCCCTGCTTCAGGTCTTCCACGACTTCGCCGAGCCCTACTTCAAGCAGTTCCGTGCCCTGTCGGCCATCGACTCGGAGCTGAACGACAGGCCGCGGGAAGGAACGCCGAACCGGGTCGCCCCCTGGCTGCGGTGCGCGACGGGATCGATCGTCGCCAGGCTGGTCGACCGACCGAACTATGGCGACCTCGTCGAGGTTTACCTCGACACCATGCGCACCTCGGACAAGGGTTTCTATCTCAAGCGATATCAGACGCTGCTGGACTGGCTGGACCGGGAGTACGAGTTGACGTGAAGTCCTGGCTGACAATGGAACGGTCGCCGCGGAGGAGGAGGAGCAACCGCCTCAGGTGAATACACGACACCATGTCGGCGGAACTCGCTCGTCACGATGCAGATCCATGACGACCGCTCGCTTTCCCACGGATAGCGATGCTGTGACCGTGCTTGATCCGAGCGATCCGGATATCGCCGCTGCACGGAACTATGCAGGTGGCTCCATCGCTTCCGGTTCTAGTCGAAGCGGCAAATCACGCTACGCTCGACGACTGCAATCAGATCTTGACTCCAGTCGCAGTGTCACCGGCAAAGCCATGAAGCTTCAAGTCTTCGTCTATGTGTGCGAACCGTCAGGACATGAGTTCCAGGCACCCAAGCTGCCATTCAACAGTTATGGAGAGTTTCTACTCCGTGATGAAACTGGTATATCCTTGTCGTATCTAAACGCTTTTTCAGACCCGACTCTTGCCGAGGTGTCCGGTCTTCTCGAAGCGACACCCGAGATTAGTCACCTGACGGCGAGACAGCGTGGACGCGTACTGCAACGCCTCTATGGTGAGGTGGCTTGCGATCCCGACGTGGAAGGCAGGCACTTTCACATCGAACAACACCCACGATGCCCAGCATGTTCATCGACGACCATGCGATCCTGGGATGAGGTCGCTCCCGTCGATTTCGTCGAGGTAGATGCTCCTCTTGTTACACATGTCCGTTGGCGATTGCTTGCTGAAGGTCGGAAAGCCGAGGCGTTGAAATCCTGGCTGCTGGTGAACCGGTGGTGATCGCGGCTCCATCCCTGCGGCTTCTTCCTGGATGGACTCAAGCCCGCGATGGCCTGTCAGCCTCCAAAACCACCGATTTTGGACGATCCTGAGCGGTGCCGATGGCGGGTAAGCTCATGCCGGAAGACCGGTTGCAGGCAGCCATAACCGGTCATTGCAAGGCAGGTGACGCGTTGGCAGCCGGTGGTGACCACGATGCAGCAATCAAGGAATACAACCAAGCCTGGAAGCTTGTTCCCGATCCAAAAAACGATTGGGAGGCTTCTACCTGGATCCTCGCAGCCATCGCGGACTCATGTTTCCATCTCGGGAAGCTCAAGTCTGCCCGCAGCGCGCTTGACTACGCCATGACGTGTCCGGGGGCGATCGGCAATCCCTTCCTTCATCTTCGTCGCGGTCAGGTCCTGTATGAACAGAATGAGCCGGACGCCGCAGCCAACGAGCTGATGCGCGCCTTCATGGCTGAGGGACACGAGATCTTCGAGAACGAGGACGAGAAATACCTGAACTTCCTCGCATCACGGGCGGACCTTGGATCTGCCCATTGAGCAGCGTGACGCACCGATAGTACGATCGGGAAGGCGGCAGGGTCCTGTCGGTGGCCCGACGAGCGGAGGTGGAACCTCGCGCCTACTCGTACATCCTCGGACGTTCCACCTTGACCCGCTTCTTCTCGCGCTCGGGCCCAAAGCGGTTGTCGTACCAGCGATACAGCTCGACCCGGAAGTAGTAGAGCCAGATCGACGGCCACACCACGGCCGATATGACGATCATGCTCCAGACCAGCATCGGCTTGATGTCCTTAAGGGCAGAACGAGGGCCGCACGATAGGCGGGATGCCCTCTGGCGGCAATCGGCGCTCCCGGGGCGGCCGCACGCGCGCTCTTGAAGGCGGAGCCGGGGCAGGGCACAGATGCGCTCCATGAGGCACGTGCCCCGATGAGAATCAGATCGACTCCGCCCGCCCGGCGGCATCCGGGCTCCGGCCCCCGTCGATGCAGGGCCGGCCGGTGAGCGGTCCGGGCACCTTGTCGGAGCCGCCCGACTGTGCGCCGGTGGTGCCGTCGCCACGCTCGGCGCTGGACGTGGACGCGGTCAAGGCGGCCTACCAGCGCTGGGCCGGGGTCTATGACGGCGTGTTCGGCGGCATCTCCGCCTTCGGCCGCAGGCGTGCGGTCGCCTCGGTGAACCGTCTGCCCGGCACGCGCGTGCTGGAGGTCGGAGTCGGCACCGGGCTCGCCCTGCCGCACTACCAGGCGTCCAAGCGGATCACCGGGGTCGACCTGTCCGGGGCCATGCTGGCACGCGCCCGGCAGCGGGTGGCGCAGGAGGGCTTGGCCCATGTCGAGGCGCTGCTGGAGATGGACGCCGAGGCGACCGAGTTCGACGACGGGGCGTTCGACATCGCGGTGGCCATGTTCGTCGCCTCCGTGGTGCCGAACCCGCGCCGGCTGCTGGCGGAGCTGAAGCGGGTGGTGCGGCCCGGCGGCCACATCCTGTTCGTGAACCACTTCCTCGCCACCGGGGGCCTGCGCCTCGCGGTGGAACGCGGCATGGCACGTGCGTCGCATTCGCTGGGCTGGCATCCGGATTTCGCCATGGAATCCCTGCTGCCCGAACCCGATCTCAAGGCGGCGCGGGTCGAGCCGGTGCCGCCGTTCGGCCTGTTCACCCTGGTGACGCTGCAGGTGGCCGGGCAGCAGGGCACCGGTCCGGACGGGCCCGGCTGAGCGCTCGCGCTTCTATGATGCCCGAACTGCGCGCGGACGGGTAGCATGCCGCCGCGAAATCCCATGTCCGTGGGGTACTCCTTTCCAAGGAACAGCATGCCGCGTGTGTCGGGCCGTTCGAGCCATCTCCGGACCGGGACCGGGTTCATCCTGCTTGCCATCTTGGCCGGGCTGGTCGGCGCCGTGCTGTCCCTGTGCCTGCACGTGCCGTCGCTGATGCAAGGTCCGCACGCCGACGCCTGGCGCGCCGTCGCCCTGCAGCATGGCCCGATCATGGTCGCCTTCGCCGCGATCCCGGCGCTGCTGGGCGGGTTCGGCACCGCCGTCGTGCCGCTGCAGGTCGGCGCACCCGACACCGCGTTCCCGCGCCTGGCCGTGCTGTCCCTGCTGCTGACCGCCGGCGGGTTCGCCGCCACCCTGGGCGGGCTGCTGCCGGGCGCGCCGCCGCTCCTGCCGCTTGGCGCCCTTTACGTGTCCGGCCTCGCGATCCTGCTGTATTCGGCCAACCTGGTGGCCACGATGCTGAACATGCGCGCGCCGGGCATGAGCCTGGGCGCGATGCCGATGTTCGCCTGGTCTCAGATGATCGCGTCCCTCCTGGCGCTGACCGCGGTGCCGCTGCTGCTGGCGGCCCTGACCCTGCTCGCGTCCCGCGGCACCCTGCCGGTGTCGCCGGTGCAGCACCTGTTCCGGTTCCTGGGCAGCCCGGGCGACGCGATCATGATCCTGCCCGGGCTCGGCCTGGCGAGCGAGATCGTGTCCGGCCTGAGCGGCCGCCCCCTGGCCGGGCGGCGCCTGGTGCTCGCGTCGATGGCGCTGCTGGCTGGCGTCGGCGTGCTGGACTGGGCGAACCGGCTGCTGTCCGGCACGGTCGGCGGCGGCGACGTGGTGTCGCGCGCGGTGACGATCCTGCCCATGCTGGCGATCCTCGGCTGTTGGGCCGCCACGCTGTGGCGGGCGCCGCGTGCGCTGTCGATGGTGCGGCAGGTTCCTGGCTTGTTCGCGCTCGGCTTCATGGTCCTGCTGCTGGGCATCGCCGTGGCGGGCCTGCGCACGGCCGGCCCGCTGCATGACGGACCGGCGTTGGCCGCGGTGTTCGCCCTGTTCGCCGGCGCCTACTGGTGGGTCGGCACCGTCACCGGCCGGACCTATCCCGAGCGGCTGGGACGGCTGCAGTTCTGGCTGCTGGCCTCGGGTGCCGGCCTGGCGATGCTGCCGCAGGCGACGCTCGCGGCGGCGGGCGAGGCGCTGACCAGCCTGTCGGTGCTGATGTTCGCCCTGGTCGTGGTTCTCGCCCTGCTGCGCGGTCGAGCCCTGCCGACCGCGTCGCCGAACTTGGCCGGTCGGGATCGGCCCGGATCCTCGCGGGTCCGTCCAGGAGCGGTTCGTTGAGCAGTCACGTCGCCTCGCCGGTCGCAGGCGGGCTCGGCACCGAGACCCGCGACTGGTTCGCGCTGCTCAAGCCCAGGGTCATGACCCTGGTGGTGTTCACCGGCGCGATCGGCCTGTTCATCGCGCCGGGCCACGTTCATCCGCTGGTCGCCGCCATCGCCATCCTGTGCATCGCCATCGCCACCGGCGGGGCGGGGGCGATCAACATGTGGTACGACCGCGACATCGACGCGCTGATGCGTCGCACCGCCCGTCGCCCGGTGCCGGCGGGACGGATCGCGCCGGACGACGCCCTGGCCTACGGCATCGGGCTCAGCGTGTTCTCGGTGCTGCTGATGGGGCTCGCCACCAACCGGGTCGCCGCCGTGGCGCTGGCGTTCTCGATCCTGTTCTACGTCGTGGTCTACACCATGTGGCTGAAGCGCTCAACGCCGCAGAACATCGTCATCGGCGGCGCCGCCGGCGCCTTCCCGCCGATCATCGGCTGGGCCGCCGCCACCGGACAGATCGGCCTGCTGCCGGTGCTGCTGTTCGCGATCGTGTTCTTCTGGACGCCGCCGCATTTCTGGGCGCTGTCGCTCTACGCCTGCAAGGACTACGGCGATGCCGGCGTGCCGATGCTGCCGGTGGTCCGCGGCGCGCGCCACACCCGCTGGCAGATCCTGCTCTACACCGTGCTGCTGACCGCGACCTCGCTCCTGCCGCCGCTGTTCGGCCTGACCGGCCCGATCTACCTGGTCTCCACCCTGCTGCTCGACGCCGGGTTCCTCGCCTGCGCGGTGCGCGTGCTGCGCGACCGCCAGGACGGGACCGGCACCAGCCTGACCGACGACAAGCCGGCCCGCCAGGCGTTCCGCTACTCGCTGCTCTACCTGGCGCTGCTGTTCGTGGCGGTGTGCGTGGACCGGCTTGTCGGCTGAGCCGGCCGAGCTCGACGCCGAGGCGCGCGAGGCCGAGACCCTGCGCCGCCGGCGCGGCCGCAACCGCGCGGTGCTGGCGGTGCTGCTGCTGTTCGCGCTGCTGCTCTATGGGCTGGCGATGGTCAGGCTAGGCGGCTGATCCGATCCTCCGACACCCTGTTGATGGCGCGGGTCCTGTCAAGCAACGAGCGCAGCACCGGCCGGTAGCGGGGATCGACGCCCGCCCGGCCGGTCAGCATACGCAGCAGCGCGATCTGTCCGGCCTGTTCGAGCCGCATCGCCATGATCGCCAGCCGGGCGCGCTGCTCGGTCAGGGGACGCACGAGCTGGTCGTCGAGCAGGCGCTGCCGTGCCGAGGCAGCACTCCATCCGATCCGCCCGACCATACCCATGAACACCCCGACGGAACCGCCTTAAGCCATTCCGGAGCCGTATCGAGAGACGCTCCGTCGCGCAATCGGCTGGAGCGTCGCCAGGCTCAGTGCAGGATGATCTCGACGCGACGGTTCTGCGGCTCGCGGGTATTCGGCCCGGTGGCGACGAGCGGGTGGGTCTCGCCGTAGCCGTGGATGTCGATCGCCGTGCCCGGCACGCCGTCGCGGATCAGCTCGGCCTTGACGCTGGTGGCGCGGCGGATGGAGAGGCCCTGGTTGTAGCGAGCACCGCGTGCGCCGCCGTGGATGGAGGAGGTGTCGGTGTAGCCGTTCACCTCGATGCGGGTGGTCTGCACGTGGGTGGAGGCCTGGGCGGCCTGGGCGACGATCTCGCGGGCACGTGCGGTCAGCACCGAGCGGTCCCAGTCGAAGAACACGAGGTAGGTGCGCGCCTCGGCCGGCGGTGCCGCGGGTGCGACCGGCGGGGGCGGCGGGGGCGGCGGCGGGGCGGTGTCGAAGGCGTAGCGCAGGCCGAACAGGATCGAGTGGTGGAACACGTTGCCAAACTTTTCCCGACCGCTGCCTTCTGGATTGCCGGTGACCGGGCTGAACACCGTGACCGGAACGCTCGGCAGAGGGTCCGGCAACCCGATGAACCGATACTCGATGGTGAACGCCAGTCCCCGCAGGAGCGGGACCGGGACCGAGACCCCCGCGATCGCCTGGTAGGCGAAGCTGCCTACCCGGTAGCTCCCGCCGTGGGACTCGGGCGGGAAGTGAAATCCCGGCCTGGACGAGTTGATGCCGTCGAATTCCAGCGCCTGGCCGCCCGCGCCCAGGCCCACATACGGCGTGAATGGCAACGCCACCGGGATGTCGTAGAGTGCGTTGACGAAGCCGCCATACTGCTGCTCGTAGCCGCCGGCACGACGGAACGGAGCGCGTGGATAAACGATGTTGCGCACGTGGTCGTTGAGGTAGTTCCCTTCCAGCTCGACCCGCAACCCGTTGCCGAACCCCCAGCCGGCGCTGGCGTCGCCAGAGAATCCAGGCTGGTCGAGATGCACCGTGCGATCGGGTAAAAGGCTACGAACCGCAGTCAGGGTTTGGTCCTGTTCGAAGTCGATCCCCGCACCCAGGCTGACATACGGTCCGACTACCGGCGCACTGGCTACCGCCGAGCGGATGGTGGCACCCGCCATCCCGCCTGCAAGAAGCAGGACTGACAGGCTGCGACTGGACCAGTAGGCTGACGGCATCGGCTGGCACTCCAAGGACGGAGCGCCTATAGCCGGTCAGACCATTCCAGGTCGATAGGGAAACGCAACGACTCGCAGCCGGTCAGCTTTCCTCAGAATCCCAGCGTTTCCGCCGCACCGGCCAGCGTCCTCGCGGCCCCAATCCCGTACAGGCTCGCCAGCCAGCGCCCGACCGTGCGGACCAGACGCTCGTCCTCGCCCAGCTCGCCGAACAGCGCGGTGATGCCGAGCAGGGGACGGGGATCCGGACCGCCCTTGATCGCCTTCTCGCGCAGGGTCGACGCCAGCGGGTGACGGATCTCGATCGCAGCTCCCTGCTCGTCCTCGCCGCGGATCCGACGCATCCAGGCGGCCAGCGCCAGCGCCAGCAGTTCGATGCCGCCACCTTGCGCCAGCCGGTCGCGGATCGGGTCCACCAGGACGTTGAGCGGCGCGTCGGTGTTGACCCGCTCCACCGTGTCCTTCACCCGCGGGTTGGCGAAGCGCTCGATCAGGGTGCGCTTGTAGTCGTCGAGGTCGATGCCCGGCACCGGCGACAAGGTCGGCTCGGTTTCGCGCTCCATCAGGGCGGCCATGTAGCGGGTGATCAGCGGGTCGCGCATCGATTCGTCGATAAAGGTGTAGCCGATCAGCCGTCCCATGCCGGACACCGCCAGGTGGCTGCCGTTGAGCAGGCGCAGCTTCATGAACTCGTACGGGGTGACGTCGTCGACGAACTGCGCGCCGACCTCCTCCCAGGCCGGACGGCCGGCGACGAAGCGGTCCTCGATCACCCACTGGGTGAAGCGTTCGCAGAACACCGGCCAGCGGTCGGCGATGCCGTAGTCGCGCGCCAGCGCCGCCACGTCGTCGGCCTGGGTGACCGGGGTGATTCGGTCCACCATGGTGTTGGGGAACGAGGCGTGGCGCTCGATCCAGTCCGCCAGCGCCCCGTCGCGCAGCCGGGCCAGCGTCAGCACCGCCTCGCGCAGCACGTTGCCGTTGTGCTGGATGTTGTCGCAGCTCATGGCGGTGAAGGCCGCAGCGCCCGCCGCCATGCGCCGTCGGTACGCTTCGACGATGAGGCCGGGCGCGCTGTGCGGGTGCTCCGGGTTCTCCAGGTCGCGGGCGATCTGCGGATGCGACGGGTCGAGCCGCTTGGTGGAGCGGTTCAGGCAGTAGCCGTGCTCGGTCACCGTCAGGCTGACGATGCGTATCTCCGGCCGGTCGATCGCGGCCAGCAGCGGTGCCGCGTCCTCGGCGGTGAACAGTACGTCCACCAGCGAGCCGATCACCGTGACCGTTTCGGCCTCGGCCGAGCGCTCCACCAGGCTGTACAGCCAGTCCTGGGGCACGAGCGCGTCGAGCATGCGTCGGTCGCCCGGCAGCAGCCCGGCGCCGATGATGCCGAAGTTCCGCTGGTCCGGTCGGCGCTCGATCAGTTCCTGGGTGTAGCGGGCCATGTGCGCGCGGTGGAAGTTGCCGAGCCCGAGATGGACGATGCCTGCCGTCAGCGTGGCCGGTTCGAAGCCGGGACGGCGCACCGGCGGCCGAAGGGTGTCCAGGGTCTGCCGGTTGAGCGATTGGGTCTGCATGGCGGGACGGTCTCCTCGCTGTCGCGGGCCGGTTCGCCCGCGCCGGAGGCTCGGGCCGCCTCCATGGAGCGTATACCCTAGAGCAGCATCGGGCTGGGTTGAACCGCATCGCGGGTCCGCCCGCCTGATAAGGCTGCTCGTCCCTGGAACAAGGAAAAGCGATGGGGCCGCTGCAGGACGGTGATCGGGGGCGCCGGATGCGAGCGGCTCCGGAACACGTTCCGACGCTCCACGCTCTCCAGCATGCGCGGCGAACGCCAGCCACTCGTCGGCTGGCGCTCGTCCGGATGGATCAGGCCGCCTTCGACAACCCTTCCGCTTCCAGCGCCGCTTGAACGGCGGGCCGGGCCGCGACGCGCTGGCCGAACGCGACGAGGTGCGGGAACGGCTTGAGGTCGATGCCGAGCATCGGCGCCCAGCTCTGCACCACGAACAGGTAGGCATCGGCGATGGTGAAGTTCGGGCCGGTAAGGTAGGGGCGTCCGTCAACCAGAACCTGGTCGATCAGCGCGAGCTTGCGGCCGAGATTCGCGATGGTCGCCGCGCGCGCCTCCGGGGTAATCGCCGGGTTGAACAGCGGGCCGAAGCCCTTGTGCAACTCGGTGCCGATGAACGTCAGGTGCGCGTTGAGCCGGGCGCGCTCGATGGTGCCGGGAGTGGGAGCGAACGTGCCGGGTGCGTGCTTGTCCGCCAAGTACTGCGTGATGGCCGGGCCTTCGGTCAGGACCTCGCCATCGTCGAGCTGGAGCGCCGGAACGTAGCCCTTCGGGTTGATAGCCGTGAAGTCCGCGCCGGAACCGGTCTTCTTGGTCTTGAGGTCGACGACTTCGAGTGCCACGGGCAGGCCGAGCTCGCGCAGCACGATGTGGGGCGACAGCGAGCAGGCGCCGGGGCTGTAGAAGAGCTTCATGGAGTGTCTCCGGTTGCGGAAGCCCGGAGGTAGGAGGTAACGTTACCGTTGGAAACCAGGTAAGTTATGGTGATCTGAACTTTCCTGTATCGACCTGGAAACCAGATTGCATCCCCGCGCACAGGTGAGTGCTATGGTTTTGACGCTGAGGAAGAAGGTTCCGCCGCCGCCGGGCTGCCCGATGTCGGCCTGCATGAGCCTGCTGGGGGGCGTGTGGACCCCGGAGATCATCTGGAATCTGAGCGGTGGGCAGCGTCGCTTTTCCGAGCTGCGCCGTGCGATGCCGGTGATCTCGGCCAAGGTGCTCAGCGCGCGGCTGAAGGACCTGGAGGAGCGCGGCGTGCTGTCCCGCACCGTGCTGGCCACCAGCCCGCCCAGCGTGGACTATGCCCTGACCGACCTCGGCGGGGAGCTCGTCCCGGCCATACGGGCGATCGTCGAGGTCGGCTCGAAGCTGAACCTTCGGACGATGACGAAGGCGGCGAGCCGCACCGCTTCCAGCCCCCGGGCGGTCCGACCTGACCGCGTCACCCTGGCGAACGGCCATCCCGGAGGATGACACGGTCCGAGGCGGTGCGACACCCATCCGCATCCGTGGACCAGACAGCCGCCGCGACCCGGCCGCTTGCCCCGCCGCTCACACCGTGTAGATCGGGCTGCCGTCCGGTGCGGTCCGGCTCGGCACCACCACGTCACCCTGCACGCCGCCGGTGCCGAGCAGCGCCTTGGCCTTGACCAGGTAGGCGGTGCGCGCCTTGAGCCCAAGCATGCGCTTGCCGTTCACCCGACGGGTGATCGCCTGGATGTCGTCGAGGTCGGCGAGCTTGTTCAGGTGGTGGTCGGACCAGTACAGGCAGGCGGTGTCGACCGCGACCGACGCCGTCTCGGCGAGCTCGGGATGATCGACCAGGTTGAGGTCCAGCTCGCGTCCGGCGCGGTCGTAGTTGGCGCGTCCGGTGAGCTGCACCAGGCCGCGGCCCTTGTAGCGGATGCCGTCGCCCGGCCTGGTATTGCCGAGGGTCTTCCTGCCCTCGTACTCGGCGCCGCTCGCCTCCTCCTTGAGGTCGGACAGGCCCCAGCTTTCCTCGCAGACTTGGGCCAGGAAGTGCGCCTGGCGCAGCATGGTGTTGATGGAGAACCGGGTCAGCGCCGCAGGCAGGTGCAGCCCGACCTGACGGATGTTCGCCTGCTGTCGGATCCCCCTGGCGCCGTGATAGGTAGGAAGTAACTGCGACAGCAGGGTGGCATCCACCAGGCGCATGGGACACTCCGTGATGAGGTCGAACCGATGAGGGGTCAGGCGGGCAGGCTCGTGGCGGGATCGATCCTAGGGATCCTGGCCGTGGCACTGCAATCGAATCCCGTGCAGGCCGCGGAGTGCTCCGCGCCCGCGTCGATCCGGTTCGGCCACGGGCAGAGCCAGGCCAAGGTGAAGGGCGGAATCGCCCGCGGCGAGGAGGCCTGCTACGTGCTGAGCGCCCACGCCGGCCAGACGGTGGACGCCGACGTCAGCAGCCCCGACGACAACGTGGTGTTCTCGCTCTACCGGCCCGGCTACAGCGTCAAGCCGGCGAGCGACGGACCGGACATCTCCGGCGCCACCGTGCCGGGTGCGGGCGAGCAGGACGACGCCACCACCGTCAAGGCTGCGCTCCCGACCTCCGGCCGCTACCTGTTCGTGCTCGGCACCGCGCGCGGCGGCGGCGGCGAGTACACGCTCCGGGTCTCGGTCAGGTAGCCTGCGGCCGCCGGCCGCAGGCTACCGCGCCTGCTGGATCGCCGAGAGCAGCCAGGAACCGCCGCGGGCGCGCACGAAGGTCCACAGCTCGGTGACGGTCTGCCGCTCGTTCGGGCTGCCGTCGACCACGCGTCCGGTCAGGTCGGTGGTCACGTCGATCATGGAATAGCGCATGGCGACGGTGGCGAACTCGCGGCCGTTCTCGCTCCAGGCTTCCGACAGGTCGCCGTGCTCCATGCGCACGGCACTCACCACGTTGCGCAGGTTGCGGCTGGCCAGATCGGTGAGCTGCTCGGAGAAATACGACACCATCTCCGGCGTGGCGAACCGGGCCAGGCTGCGCAGGTCCTGCATCGACCAGGCCTGCTGGATGTCCAGCAGCGCCTGCTCGAACTGGCTGTAATCCGCTGGCGTGATCGGGATCGCGCTGCCACCGCCGCCGCCGCCGGTCCGGGCGGAGCCGGCCGCCAGGAACGGCGCACCCGCGGGCCCGGCCGAGGCCAAACGCTGGCCGAAGACGCGGCGGATCAGCCAGCGCGCCACGAAGAACAGGATGGCGAGCTGGATCAGCATCCCGAGCAGGCCGGACCCGCCGAAGCCGCCGCCGTAGCCGTAGCCGCCGCCGAAGAAGCCGTGGCCGAACAGCATCCCGGCCAGCCCGGCGCCGAGCAGGCCGCCGGCGAAGCCGGTGCCGAACGGATGCGCCCGTGCCATGCCGCCATAGCCGCCGCCACCGTAGGCTGGCGCATACGGCGCCGGGCTGGGCGTCAGGGTGCGCGCGAACGGCGAGGCGCCGCCGGGGTTGGTGGCGGTGGATGGCGGCGCGCTGAAGGTGCGGCTGCCGCGGCTGCCGAACGAGCCGCCGAAGCCGGGGCGCGCGTCCGCCGCGACCGGCAGGCTACCCAGCGCCAGGCCCGCCAGCACCGGCGCCGCCGCCGGGGCGAGCCCCAGCGCCAGGGCCAGGGTGACGGTCCGCATCCGCCTGGGCAGGCTCGGTCGTGTCATGGGATCATGTCCTTGGGTCATCAGGCGCCGGCCACGGTGAGGGTGTCGATCCGGATCGTCGGCGCGTCGGTGCCGCGCCGGAACCGGAGGTCGTCCGCCAACACCATGGACGCGAACATGTCCAGCAGGTTGCCGGCCACGGTGAACTCGGCGATCGGCTCGGCCAGCGCGCCGTCGCGTATCATGTAGCCGCTGGCGCCACGGCTGTAGTCGCCGGTCATCCCGTTGATGGCGTTGCCCATCATCTCGTTGATGTAGACGCCCTCCGCGATGTCGGCCATCAGCGCCGCCGGCGCGACCGTGCCGCCGGTGAGGTAGAGGTTGGTGGTGGACGGCGAGGGCGGCGAGGACGGACCCCGCGAGGCGTGGCCGGTGGAGGACACGCCGAGCTGCCGTCCGCTGCGGCCGTCCAGCACCCAGGAGCGGATCTCGCCGTCCTCGACCAGCACCAGCGGCGCGGTCAGCACCCCCTCGCCGTCGAACGGCTTGGAGCGCAGGCCGCGCAGGCGGGTCGGGTCGTCGGTGACCGACACGCCCGCCGGCAGCACGCGTGTTCCCATCCGTTCCTTCAGGAACGAGGTGCCGCGCGCCACCGCGGCGCCGTTCAGCGCGCCGGCCAGGTGCCCGACCAGGCTGCCCGACACGCGGGGATCGTAGATCACCGGCATCTGCCCGGTGCGCGGCCGGGTGGGATTGAGCCGGGCCACCGCGCGCTCGCCGGCCTGGCGGCCGATCGCCGCCGCGTCGTCCAGGTCGGCCAGGTGCACGCTGGAATGGTAGTCGTAGTCGCGCTGCATGCCGGTGCCCTGGCCCGCCAGCACGCTGGCCGACACCGAGTGGCTGGTGCGGGCGTACTGTCCGGCGAAGCCGCCGGAGGTGGCGAGTGCCACGCTGGTGCGGCCGTAGCCGGCGGAGCCGCCCTGGCTGTTGGTGACGCCGCCGACCGCCAGCGCCGCCGCCTCGGCGGTGCGCGCCCGCTCGGTCAGTGCCTCGATCCCGGGCTCGGCCGCGTCTTCCAGCTCCAGCGGTGAGGGCGAAGCCATCCCGCTGCCGGCGCGGTCGCACAGGGCGGCGAACCGGTCCTCCGGCACCACGCGCGCCATCGCCAGCGCCTGTTCCACCAGGCGGTCGAACCCGGCCGGGTCGATGCTGGTCGCCGACACGATGGCGCAACGCCCGCGGCTAAACACGCGCAAGCCCACGTCGTTGTGCTCGGAGCGCTCCAGCTCCTCGCTTCGGCCCTGCCGCACCTGCACGCCGAGCGAGGTTCCCGAGACCAGGATCGCTTCCGCCGCGTCGGCGCCGGCACGGGTCGCCCGTGCCACCAGCCCTTGCAGCAACCCGAGCCGGTCGATCGCGGCGTCGCTCATGCGGCCAACCTGTCAGCGACCTCGCCGAGGCGGGGGATGTGCCGCACCGGGCCGAGTGCCGTCAGCGTCGGCGCGCCGCGGAACACGCGGGCCGCGGCGCGGCGCACGTCCTCCAGGGTGACGGCGTTGATCTTGGCCACCGTCTCGTTGGTGGGCACGATGCGGCCGAACACCTGGAGCTGTCGGGCGAGCTGCTCGCAGCGGCTGCCGGTGGATTCGAGCGACATCAGCAGGCTGGACTTGAGCTGCGCCCGGGCGCGGTCGAGCTCGTCCTGGCGCACCACGTCCGGGCCGCTCCCGTGCTGCACCTTGTGCAGCTCCTCCAGGGTCACCGGCACCAGCTCGCGCGCCTCGTCCTCGCCGGTGCCGGCATAGATGCCGAACAGCCCGCCATCCAGGAATGGGGCGCTGAAGGAGTAGATCGAGTACACCAGGCCGCGTTTCTCGCGTATCTCCTGGAACAGGCGGGACGACATGCCGCCGCCGAGCAGGGTCGAGAGCAGCAGCACGGGATAGTAGTCGCGGTCGCCGTAGCCGACCGACGGGAAGCCCAGTACCACGTGCACCTGGTCGAGCTCCTTTTCGCGACGGAACTCGCCGCCGAGGTAGCGGCCGGGCTCCGGGTGCTCCAGCACCGCACTCGGCAGGTCGGCGAAATGCTGCCGTGCCAGCTCCACCACCTGGTCGTGGTGCAGGTTGCCGGCGGCGGCGAGCACCACGTTGCCGGTGGTGTAGTGCGCCCGCATGTAGTCGGTCAGTGTGTCGCGCTTCATTCCGCGTATCAGCGCCTCGGTGCCGAGCGTCGGGCGGCCCATCGGCTGGCCCGGGAACGCGGTTTCCTGGAAGTGGTCGAACACGATGTCGTCCGGCGTGTCGTTGGCCTGGCCGATCTCCTGCAGGATCACGCCGCGCTCGCGCTCCATCTCCTCGGGCGCGAAGGTGCTGTGGGTCAGGATGTCGCCGATGATGTCGGCGCCCAGCGCCAGGTCCTCCTTGAGCAGCTTGACGTAGTAGGCGGTCTGCTCGCGCGCGGTGTAGGCGTTGATGTGGCCGCCGACGTTCTCGACCTCCTCCGCGATCCGGGCCGCCGAGCGCCGCTCGGTGCCCTTGAACGCCATGTGCTCGAGGAAGTGCGACACCCCGTTTTCGGAGGCCAGCTCGTTGCGCGTGCCGCTCGCCACGTAGGCGCCGAGCGAGACGGTCTCGACCCGGTCCATGCGCTCGGTCACGACGGTGAGGCCGTTCGGCAGGCGGGTGGTGCTGATCGGATCGTTCGTGTGTCGGTCGGTCATGAGGTTCCTGATGCCGGGCCGGGGGGTGTGTCGGGCCGTGTCGTGGGGCGGATGGATAAGGATATGGGAGGTCAGGCGGCGTTTCTCAGCACCGCCCCGCGCACCGCGTCCTGCACGGCGTCGAGCCGGTTCGGCACCACCCGGAACCGTTCCTCGCGTTCGTAAAGGTCGAACAAGCGTGGCGGCAGGGCGGAGGCGAGGCCGGTCGCCACCCGCATCGCGTCGGGGAACTTGGCGGGGTGGGCGGTGGCCATCGCCACGCACGGCACGCCGGGCAGGGCGCCCGAGCGCGCGGCGGCGATGCCGATCGCGGTGTGCGGGTCGGCCAGGTAGCCGGCCTTCGCGTGCAGGCGTCGCATCTCCGCCTCGGTCGCCGGGTCGTCCAGGCCCGAGCCGTGGAACAGCGCGGTCGCCTCCCGCCAGGCCGAGTCCGGCACCGCCATGCGTCCGTCGCGCCGGAACCCGGTCATGATCGCGGCACAGGACGCGGCGTTCCGGCCGAGCAGCTCGAACAGCAGCCGCTCGAAGTTCGAGCTGACCTGGATGTCCATGCTGGGCGACAAGGTCGGCAGCACCGGGCGCACGCTCATGTCGTTGCCGGCGAGGAAGCGCGGCAGGATGTCGTTGCTATTGGCGCCGATCATCAGCCGCGCCACCGGCAGCCCCATGCGGCGCGCCGCCCAGGCGGCGAGGACGTTGCCGAAATTGCCGGTCGGCACCGCGAACGCGACCTCGCGGTCCGGGGCGCCGAGCGCCAGGGCGGCGGCGGCGTAGTACGGGATCTGCGCCGCGATCCTCCCCCAGTTGATCGAGTTCACCGCACCCAGCCGCAGGTTGTCGCGGAACGCGCCGTCCGCGAACATCGCCTTCACCAGGTCCTGGCAGTCGTCGAAGGTGCCCTCGACCGCGAGGTTGGTGATGTTGGGCGACAGCACGGTGGTCATCTGCCGGCGCTGCACCTCGCTGGTGCGGTTGTGCGGGTGCAGGATCACCATCTCCACCCGGTCGCGGTCGCGGCAGGCCTCGATCGCCGCGGAGCCGGTGTCGCCGGAGGTGGCGCCGACAATGGTCACACGCCCGTCCTGCTCACCCAGCACGTGGTCGAACAGGCGACCGAGCAACTGCATCGCCAGGTCCTTGAACGCCAGCGTCGGCCCGTGGAACAGCTCCATCACGAACAGGTCGTGGTCGAGCTGCACCAGCGGCACCACCGCCGGATGGCCGAACCCGGCATAGGCCTCGCGGCACAGGCGGCGTAGCACCTCGAACTCGACCGCGCCTGCGGTGAACGGCGCCATCACCCGCGCCGCCAGCTCCGGATAGGGCAGGCCGCGCAGAGCCCGCCACTCGTCGGGCGAGAACGACGGCCACGCCTCCGGCACGTAGAGCCCGCCATCCTCGGCCAGGCCCGCGAGCAGCACGCCGGCGAAGTCGTGCGTCGGCGCCCGGCCGCGTGTGGAGATGTAGCGCATCGGGCGGATCATACGGAACCCGTCGCCCTGCGCGAAGGCCCTGGTCATCAAGGCCCGGTCATCAAGGTCCGGTCAACGCCGCGCCGGCGCGGACGCGTCGGGCGTGCCCGGAGGCGGGGCCGCCTCGGCGTGCGATACGTCCAGCAGCGCGTGCGGGTCCAGCGTGTAGAGCGCCACCGGGAATTGGATCTGGCTGCGGCCGCGATGAAAGGGCGCGGCGCGGTCGAGCTGCGGCACCGGCACGAACAGGAGGCCGCCCGGCGACAGGAACGGCGCGCCCGCGCCGTGCAGGCGCCCGTCCCGGATCACCTGCGTCAGCACACGGTCGGCGGACAAGGCCAGGATGCTGTCGTTCTCCAGGTCGCCCAGGTAGAGCGTGCCGTCCGGCGCCATGGCGGTGCCGCCCAGCGCCGGGGTGTCGTACCAGAACGAGATCCCGGCCGAGAGAACCGCCGGCAAGGTCTGCGGGTCGTCCAGCAGCGCAGTGTCGATCCGCGACATCGGCCCGCAGGACGGCTGCAGGTAGAGGTGATGGCCGTCCGGGGACACCTCCAGCCGGCCCGCGTCGATCATGACCGGCTTGTTGTCGGGGCCTTTCAGCACCTCGCCGTCCACCACGACCGGTCGCTGCGCGGTCAGCGCCGGGTCGCGGTCGAGGACGCGGCGCATCGTCCCGTCGCGCAGGTCGACCACCAGCAGCCCCGGCGCCCCGGCATCGGACACGTAGGCGTGGTTGCCGTTGAAGCGGATGTCACCGATCACGCTCTTCGGCCGCAGGGCGTCCGCCGGCACGGGCAGGATGCGGGTGACCCGGTTGGTGGCGAGGTCGATCCGGATCAGGCGTGCGCCGCCCGCGACCGGCGCCCTGCCGGGACCGGGAATGCCGGTGTCGACCGCCCACAGCGCCCCGTCGGGCGCCAGGCGGATCGCGCTCAGCCCGACGAAGATCGGGCCAGGCCCATCCGGCGACGGCACGGGCGGGGTCGGTCCTGCCGCCTGGGGTCCGGCCGGCTGCGGCCGTGCCGGACGGGGCGCGGGCTGGCCGCCGTCGTTCCACGAGGCGTCGGGATAGGGGATCAGGTGGTTGTCGGCATCCAACAGCGCCAGGGACGGCCCGGTGGGGTTAAGAATCCGCTGCAGCACAACGAACAGCCGGTTGTCCGGCGCCAGCGCCACGCCGCTCCAGATCGCCTGCGACGAGCTGGCTCGCAGGGCCAGCGCTGCGTTCGGCGCCGGCGTTGCGGGTGCGGTGTCGGCCGCTCCCGCTGGCGGCACGGCGGCCAGGATGGCCAGCACGAGCCCAATCGCGCGCCTTGACCAAAAAGTGGGACCGGTGCGCGCGGTCCGCCGTCGTGGCCGCGGCGTTGCACGGCCCATCAAGCGCAAACCGCAAACCTGCAAACCAGGGTGTCCGACATGGCCAAACTCGTGCTTCTGACCGGCGTGATCATGACCTTCGCGTTTGGCACCGTGGCGGCCACCGAAGGCGGCTTGCTGATGCCGATGCCGGCATCGCTGGCGCAGAACAACTGACGGGCGTCATTCAGGCGTCCTGTCCGAGGTAGCGGCGGCGCAGGTGGGCCTGGTAGATCGCGGCGTCCAGCGAGGTGCCGGTCGCGTCCGCGACCAGCTCGGTGGTCGTCTTCAGGCTGCCCAGGCGGTGAACGTTTTCGGCGAGCCAGCCGACCAGCGGGGCGAAGTCGCCGCGCGACAAGCCGTTCTCCAGGTCGGGCACGGCGGTGCAGGCGCTGCGGAACAATTGTGCCGCGGTCATCGCGCCGAGGGTGTAGGTCGGGAAGTAGCCCCACAGCCCGGCCGGCCAGTGGATGTCCTGCAGGCAGCCGCGTCGGTCGTCCGGCACGGTGACGCCGAGCAGATCACGGATCCCGTCGTTGAACTCGCCCGGCAGCTCCCGCAGCGACAGGTCGCCGACGAACAGGGCGCGCTCGATCTCGTAGCGGACCAGCACGTGCGCCGGATAGGTGACCTCGTCAGCATCGACCCGGATCAGCCCTGGCCGTACCTGCCGGTAATGGGTCCGGAGGTTGTCGAACCCCCAGGCCGGATCGTCGCCGAACGCGTCGCGCAGCAGGGGAGCGAGGTATCGCAGGAACGCGTCGCTGCGGCACGCCTGCATCTCGATCAGCAGGGACTGGCTTTCGTGCAGGGTCATGCCGCGCGCCTGGCCGACCGGCTGCGACAGCCAGTCGGCGGGGCGGTTCTGCTCGTAGAGGGCGTGCCCGGTCTCGTGCAGCACGCCCATCAGCGCGCCGGAGAAGTCGGCCTCGTCGTAGCGGGTGGTGATCCGGACGTCGTCGTTGGCGCCGCCGCAGAACGGGTGGGTGCTGACGTCGAGCCGGCCGCGGCTGCGGTCGAAGCCGATCGCCTGCATCAGTTGCTCGCCCAGGCGGCGCTGCGCCTCGACCGGGAACGGGCCCGGCATCGGCAGGAGCGTCCGGCCCGCCTGACGCGCCAGCACCTCGGCCAGCAGGGCAGGCAGGCCGTCGCGCAGGCGCCCGAAGATCGGGTCGATGACCGATTGGCGCAGGCCGGGATCGTACTGGTCGAGCAAGGCGTCGTAGGGCGATAGCCCCAGCGCCTCGCCCTTGGCGGCGCCGATCGCGCGCTGCGTTGCCAGCACCTGCTCCAGGTGCGGCAGCAGGGCGAGGTAGTCGCTGTCGGCGCGCGCCTGCCGCCACGCCACCTCGCACGCGGTCGCGGCGCGCGAGGCGGCTTCCACCAGATCGGCGGGAACCGCGGTGGCGTGGCGGTGGGTGCTGCGCATCTCGCGCAGGTTGGCGGACTGCCAGGGTCCCAGCGTGTCGGCCGCCGCCTCGGCCTGGTGCAGCAGCGCGTCGGTCTCAGGGTCGGTCAGCAGCTCGTGCCGGATCACCGACAGGGTGGCGATCTGCTCGCCGCGCTCGGCCGCGGCGCCGATCGGCATGGTGGTCTCCTTGTCCCAGCCAAGGATGCCGAGCGCGCCGTCGAGGCGGCTGAGCCGGGCGAATCGCCGCTCCAGCACGTGATAGGCCTGCATGGTGCGTTCCCCGATGCCGATGGAGCCATGACAGACCGGGTGGGACCAGAAGATCAAGCCGGGGCGGGATGCATCCTTGGGCCCAGGCTGGCATGATCGGCGCCGGACCACCCGGGGGAGGTGCCGCGATGCCGCCACGCGACCGCCGCGCCGACGCGGCGGCGGGACAAGGAACCCGCCTGCACCAGGCCGGCGACCTCCAGGGCGCGGACCGGTGCTACCGCGCGGCGCTGGCGCTGCAGCCGGATCATGCCGATGGGCTGCACGGCCTCGGCGTGCTGGCGCTCGGCCGCGGGCAGAGCGGGCAGGCGATTGCCTTTATCGGCCGGGCCGTGACGGCCCGGCCGGAGGTGGCGGTGTACTACCTCAACCTCGGGCTGGCGCTGCGCGACCAGGGCCATGTCGAGCAGGCGCGCGCGGCGCTGCAGGTGGCCGTGCTGCGCGATCCGGAGGATCCGCGCGCACACGCGGCCCTCGCCGCGATCCTGGAGTCCCTCGGCCGGACCGCGGAGGCCGAGGCCGCGGCAGCGGACGCGGTGCGTCGCGACCCGGCGCACGGCACGCCGTCCACCTCCATCCCCGGCGCCAGTGCCGCGCTGGCACGGCTCAGGATCGGGACCGGCCGGCTCGCCGAGGCGGTGCCGATGCTGCGCGCCGCGGTGGCGGAAGCGCCGGACGACGCGTCGTCCTGGCATCTCCTCGGCGACGCCGAAGCACGGCTGGGCCGGCCGGACCGGGCCGAGGACGCGTTCCGGCGGGTGGCGGCGCTGCTGCCGGACGATCCGGCGGCGCTGGCCAACCTCGGCGGCCTCCTGTTCGAGCGCGGCCGGCTCGACGAGGCGGAAGCGCTGCTTCGCCGGGCCGCCGCCGGCGCGCCGCCCACGGCGGAAACCGCAAGCAATCTCGGCCTGGTGCTGATGGCAATCGGCCACCTGCCGGAGGCGGAACGGGCGCTGGCGCAGGCCTCGGCGCTGGCGCCGGGCTCCGACGGCATCCTGCTCAACCGCGGCACGGTCCTGGCGGAGCTGGGACGACATGCGGAGGCGGAGGGCTGCTTCTCCCTGGTCGAAACGCGCGCCGCGGCCAGCTCGACCGACGCGGCAGGGGCGCGGTTCAACCGGGGCACCGTGCTGCTGGCCAATGGGCAGCACCGGGAGGGCTGGGAGCTGTTCGAGGCGCGACGCAGGCTGGTGCCGCCGGCGCCGTCGGCGCTGCCGGACTGGAACGGGCAGGGGCTGCCGGACGACGCCGCCGTGCTGCTCCACGCCGAGCAGGGCCTGGGGGACGCGATCCAGTTCCTCCGCTTCGCGCCCCTGGCGGCGGAGCGTGCGTCGGTGCGTCTGCTGCTGCCGAAACCGTTGCAGCCGCTGGTGGCCGGCCTGCTCTCGTCCCGCTGCCGGATGGCGACGCCGGGCCGCGTCGTCGAGGGCTGCGTGGCGCAGGCGAGCCTGCTCAGCCTGCCGTTCCTGCTCGGATGCGACGCGCCCGGCTTCGACGGGCCTTACCTGGCGGTGCCGGACGCGGCGCGGCCGGCGGCGAGCTGGCTGGACGGGCGTCCGGACGAGCCGAGGGTCGGCCTGAGCTGGGCCGGCAACCCCGGCTACCGGTTCGACAGGCGCCGCTCGCTGCGGCTGGACCAGCTCGCCCCGCTCGCGGCGGTACGGGGCGTGCGGTTCGTGCCGCTGCAGCAGGGCGAGGCGGCGCGGCAGCCGGCGCCGGCGGGGCTGGCGCTCGACCCTCCGCCGGGCCCGCCGCCGGACCTTGCCGGCACCGCGGCGCTGATCGAGCGGCTCGACCTGGTGGTGACGGTGGACACCGCGATCGCCCACCTCGCCGGCGCGCTCGGCCGGCCGGTCTGGCTGCTGAACCGGTATGGCGGCGATTGGCGCTGGCAGGACGGCAACCTCGACCCGGACGGTGCCAGCCTGTGGTATCCGACGCTGCACCAGTTCCGCCAGGCCGAGCCGCTGCCGCCGGAGCAGGCCTGGGAGCGACCGATCCTGGCGCTGGCGGACGCGCTCAGGCGGCTCCGGGGACGGGGCCATTCCGAGCGGGGCAACGCCGTGCCGAGCCACCCCGAGGATCATTCATGAACGCGACGTGGTCGCACTCCGAAAGCCGGAACATGCGCAGACTGATCATCACGCGGGGAGACTCGGAAGCGGGCTGTCTCAAGAAGACCCGGCTGGCGGACAAGGTCCTCCCGCTGCTGGGCGATCATCTCGTCAACGCGGCGCCACCCTCGGACGAGGAGATCGAGGCGTTCTTCGGGCCGAGCCGCCACACCAGCGAGCCCCTCTGGCAGGCCTGGATTACCGCCAGGGACGGAGCGCGGGACGACACCGATCATCACCTCGGCTTCCTCAACGTCGTCGTCGCCTTCGACGTCATCGAGTTGTGGTTCGCTCCTGATCCGCGGGCGCAGATCCAGTTGGCAAACCTGCTCTGGTACATCGAGCGGACCGGCTGCGACACCGACAAGCTGGTCCTGGCGCGGGTCGACTTCTCGATCGCCGAGCACAACGCGGCGGAGATCAAGACGCTCAGGCCGGCGAGGGAACCGTTGACGCGGGCCCAGATCCACACCGGACGACTGCTCTGGAACGCCTTCGTCCACCCGACTCCGGAGGCCCTGTTCGACCTTCTCGCCGAGGACCTTTCTCCTCTCCCCTGGAGCCGCCAGACGGTGTTGCGCCTGCTCAAGGAGCTGCCCTCGGTC
Source organism: Lichenicola sp. (assembly GCA_965198655.1). GTDB lineage: Bacteria > Pseudomonadota > Alphaproteobacteria > Acetobacterales > Acetobacteraceae > Lichenicola. The sequence goes on from OZ240668.1 coordinate 1,980,225, forward strand.
AGGACCGGTCTGGGCTTGGCCGAGTCAAATCTCCTCTGGCTGGCCGGCCAACCCGGCGCGACATGGAGCTCGGTGGCCGGAGGCTACCATCGTTCCGGCCACCCGCCGACGATACCCTGGTCGGAGGCGGAGTTGCTGCTGCATCGCCTCGCGTCCTGTGGTGCGCCCGCGGTGTCCGGGTTCGTGCTAGACCCGTTCCGGGATCCGCCGGAACCGGGGGAGCGCTTCGACGAGGACCTGTTCCTCAGCCACCGGAAGACGCCGCTATCCCTCACGCCGCTCGGCCGCGACCTCAACGGGCGCAAGACCGACTTCACCCGGCACAACCCGGTCGACCGCTGGCTGGGCGGCACGCGGCTGACCACGGACAGGCTGTGGCGCTGGGACGGCGAACGGTGCAGCCTGACGAGGCCCTGACGGCGGGTTGAGCCGCCCTTAGCTCACGCTGGAACGCCGCTGCGCCGGGGCGTCCGAGACCGCCGCCACTGCCGCCTCCTCGTGCGGGTGAGCACGCCTGGCAGGGCGTCAAGCTTGCGCTCGCTGCTGATCTTGAAGCAAGGCCAAGGCTCCGCCCTGGACCCGCTGGGGCCGGAGGCCCCAGACCCCTTTTCTCAAGAATCGGGTTTGAAGGGCTCCGCCCTTCATGGGGTCCAGGGGCAACGCCCCTGGGCTTTCTTCACCACCTACCGCAATTTCAGCTCACGCTGAAACGCCTGCGGCCCGGGGCGTCCGGGACCGCCGCCACGGCTGCCTCCTCGGCTCGGGTGAGCACCCCCAGCAGCGCGTCGCGCAGCTCGTCGAGCTTGCGCTCGCTGCTGATCTTCAGGCCGAACACGTCCTTGACGTAGAACACGTCGACCGCGCGCACGCCGTAGGTGGTGACGTGGGCCGACGCGATCTGCAGGCCCTGCTGGCTGATCGCCGCGGTCACGTCGTGCAGCAGGCCGGGCCGGTCGCGGCCGTTCACCTCGATCACCGTGTGGGCGTTGGAGGCGCGGTTGTCGATCACCACACGCGGCGGCACGTGGATGGCGCGCATGCGGCGCGCCATCAGGCCGACCGAGGCGCGCGCGATCTCGCCCGACAGGTCCAGCCGTCCGGACAGGGCCTGCTCCACCAGCACCGACAGGCGGGCAACCCGGTGCGGCGCGTCGAACGTGTCCTCGGCCGCGTCCTGGACCCAGAAGGTGTCGAGCGCCATGCCGTCGGTCATGGTGTGGATGCGGGCGTCGACGATGGAGGCGCCCGCCACCGCCAGCGCGCCGGCGATGCGGGAGAACAGGCCGGAATGGTCGCTGGTGTAGACGGTCACCTCCGTCACCGCGCGCGCCGGCAGCGGCTGCGCTTCCACGGTCAGCGGCGCGCCGCGGGCGTGGCTGTCGCGGATCATGCGGGCGTGCCGGGCATGGGTCTCGGGATCGAACGACAGCCAATAGCCGCCATAGCCGAGCTGCAGGAAGGAGGCGATCTCGCCCGCGGTGAAGCCTTCCTCGTCCAGCAGGGCGGTCACCGCCTCCTTGGCGCGGGCGACGCGCACGTCGCGCTCGGTGGTGGCGAGGCCGCCGGCCAGCACCTCGGCGACCCGGGTGTAGAGCTCGCGCAGCAGCGTCGCCTTCCACGCGTTCCACACCTTGGCGCTGACCGCGCGCATGTCGATCACGGTCAGGATCAGCAGCAGGCGCAGCCGTTCCGGCGACTGGATGGTGTCGGCGAGGTCGAGGATCGTCTTCGGGTCGTCGATGTCGCGCCGGAACGCGGTCTGGCTCAGCAGCAGGTGGTGCAGGATCAGCCAGGACACCGTCTCGGTCTCCTCCGCCGACAGGCCGAGCGCCGGGCAGAGCTGCAGCGCCATCTCCGAGCCGAGCTCGGAATGGTCGCCGCCGCTGCCCTTGGCGATGTCGTGCAGCAGGGTGGCGACGTAGAGCGCGCGCCGCGATTGCAGCGCCTCGACCAGCTCGTCGGCGACTGGGGTTTCCTCCCGCAGCAGGCCCGCCTCCAGCGTGCCGAGGATGCGCACCGCCTCGATGGTGTGCTCGTCCACGGTGAACACGTGGTAGGTGTCGAACTGCATCTGGCCGACGATGCGCGACCAGGGCGGGATCAGCCGGCCGAGCAGCCCGGTCTCGTTCAGCACGTGCAGCCAGCGGGCCCCCGACTGCCACGGCTCGCCGTGCCGTATCTCGTCGCGACGCACGGAGGCGTCGCGCGGTCCCGCGGCGCGGCGGTCCGGCCGCTCGCCGCAGATGAGGTCCAGCAGGATGCGGTTCGCTTCCGCGTCGGCCCGCAGCGACGCCGCGCGCCGTTCCCAGCGGATCAGCGCGTGCATCGCCAGCGGGTGGATGGCGAGCTTGCGGTCGCGGGCCAGGGCGAGCAGCCGCAGCATCATGATCGGCTCCTCGTCGAACGACACGCCGGGGGCCGGCATGATCTGCCCGTCGGCGAGCGCGAAGCCCGCCTCGCGCAGCGCGTCATCGGTCGCCGGCGCCGCGGCGGGCGGTCCCAGCGCCTCGCGCAGCACCTGCGGCTCCAGGATGTGGGTCAGCCGCATCACCTCGCGCGCGGTCAGGAAGTAGTGCCGCATGAACCGCTCGACGCCGACCTGGCGGCCGTGCCGGGTGTAGCCCATGCGGGCGCCCACTACCGGCTGCATGTCGAAGGTGAGCCGTTCCTCGGCGCGACCGGCGACGTAGTGCAGGTGGAAGCGCACCGTCCACAGGAAGTCCCAGGACCGGCGCGCGCGCTTGGCTTCCTGCTCGGTCAGCAGGGGCGGGCCGCCGCCCACCGGCCGCGACAGGTCCGACAGCGAGCGGATGCCGAGCACGTAGCGGCTGAGCCAGTACAGCGTCTGCATGTCCCGCAGGCCGCCGCGCCCTTCCTTGATGTTGGGCTCGACCAGGAACGGGCTTTCGCCGTAGCGGCCGTGGCGGACCGCCCGCTCGCGCTGCTTGTCGGCGATGAAGCCGGACGCGCCGGCCTCGACGCAGGCGACGATGGCGCGCGCCTGGAACATGGAGAACAGGGCCTCGTCGCCGGCGATGCGCCTGGCGTCGAGCAGGGTGGTGCGGATCGTGGTGTCGGCGGCCGCCTCGGCGATGCACTGGCTGACCGAGCGGGTGGCGTGGCCGACCTTGAGGCCCAGGTCCCACAGGAAGTAGAGCATGAACTGCACCGTCGACAGGATCGCCGGGCTCGGCGTTTCGTCGGTGAGGAACAGCAGGTCGATGTCGCTGAACGGCGCCAGGGTGCCGCGGCCGTAGCCGCCGGTGGCGGCGATCGCCAAGGTGGTGCCGCCGGCCTCGCTCCCGCGTGACGCGAGGTCATGCGGCGCGACATTGTGCGGCACGTCGTGCGACGCGACCTCGTGCAGCGCATTGCCCAGGGTGAAGTCGTGCAGGGCGCGGATCAGCCCGTCGGTCAGGGCGGCGAGCGCGTGCGCCGCTTCCTCGCCGTCGAGTCGGTGCTGCTCGAAGCCGTCGCGCACGCTCTGCTGGATGCGCGCCAGGTGGCGCCGGAACACCGCCAAGGCCGCTGCGCGCGGGGTCGGCCCCGCGTCCGCCGGCCTGGCGAGCGCCGAGGCGAGGATGCGGGCGGCTTCCTCCGGATCCTGGAACAGCGCGGCCTGGGTCAGCATGGATGACTAATCTAGCGCGTCGGCGTCCTGTGTGACAGCATCATCGTGCAACGCAGCAAAGATCGTCCGCAGCCGGTAGAGCGCGTCGAGCGCCTCGCGCGGGCTGAGCCGGTCGGGATCGAGCTCGGCCATCGCCTCCACCAGCGCCGGCGGCAGGACGGCCCTGGGCGGGGCGGGGGCGGGAACCGCATCCTCCGAGGCCGCGAACAACGGCAGCGGCGGTGCTGCGGCGGCGCGCGCCTTTTCCAGGCTGGCCAGCAGGCGGCCGGCGCGCCGCACCACCGGTTCCGGCACGCCGGCGAGCCTGGCCACGTGGACGCCCCAACTGCGCCCGGCGATGCCGGGCACCACCTCGTGCCGGAACACCACCTGTCCCTTCCATTCGCGCACGCTCATGGTGTGCGGGCTCGAGCTCGGCAGCGTCTCGGCCAGCATGCCCAGCTCGTGGAAGTGGGTGGCGAAGATGGTGCGGCAGCGCTGCGCGCCGTGCAGCGACTCCAGCACCGCCCAGGCGATCGCCAGCCCGTCCAGGGTGGAGGTGCCGCGGCCGATCTCATCCACCACCACCAGCGAGCGCGGGCCGGCACCGGCGAGGATCGACGCGGTCTCGGTCATCTCGACCATGAAGGTGGAGCGGCCGCGCGCCAGGTCGTCGGCGGCGCCCACGCGGGAGAACAGCCGGTCGACTAGGCCGATCCGCGCCTCGTCCGCCGGCACCGGCAGCCCGGCCTGGGCCAGCACCACCGCCAGCGCCGCCTGGCGCAGGAAGGTGGACTTGCCGGCCATGTTGGGGCCGGTCAGCAGCATCACCCGACGCTCCGGCGACAGGTCGCAGTCGTTGGGGGTGAACCGCTCGCCGCGGGTCAGCGCCGCCTCCACCACCGGGTGGCGGGCGTTGGTCAGGCGGAAGGCGGCGTCGTCGCTCAGCGACGGGCGGCACCAGCGTCCGCCGAGCGCCACCTGGGCGGCCGATTGCGCCACGTCGAGCAGCGCCAGCGCGTCCGCGATCACCGGCAGCGCCTCGTCGCGCAGCGCGTCCGATACCAGGGTGGCGAACACGAGGCGCTCGCGCTCGGCGGTGCGGTCGGCCGCCTCGGTGATGCGCCGGTCGAGCTCGGCCAGGGCGTCGGTGGAATAGCGCGCCAGGCTGGCGGTGCCCTGTCGCAGCACCAGCGCGCCGGCGTCGCGCAGCCCGGCCACGGTTGAGGCCGGCAGCTCGATCACGTAGCCGAGCTGGGCGTGGTGGCGGATCTTTAGGCTAGCGACGCCGAAGCGCTGGGCGTAGTCGAGCTGCAGCCTGGCGATCACCTTGCGGCTGTCGTCGCGTAGGGCGCGCTCGGCGTCCAGCTCGCCATCGAAGCCCTCGGCGATCACGCCGCCCTCGTCCAGCCGCGCCGGAGGCTCGGGCGCCAGGGCCCGGCGCAGCACCGCGCCGAGACCGGTGCCGCGTCGGAGCGCGTCGCGGGCGTCTGCCAGCAGGCGGGGCAGCGGGGCCGGCAGGCGGTCCAGCGTCGCGGACGCCTCCGCGGCGGCGAACAGCCCGTCGCGCAGGGCGGCGAGGTCGCGTGGCAGCCCGCGTCCGAGCGACAAGCGGCCGAGCGCCCGGGCGATGTCGGGTGCGCCGCGCAGCGACGCGCGCAGCGCGGCGGCGCAGGCGGGCTCGCCCTGGAGGAGCTGCCAGGCGTCCTGCCGCTCGGCGATTGGGGCCAGGGTGGCGAGGGGTGCCGCGATCCAGCCGGCCAGCAGGCGGCTGCCGGGTGCCGTGACGGTGCGGCAGATGCAGCCGAACAGGGTGTGCGCGGTGCCGCCGTCGCGGGAGCGGAGCAGCTCCAGGCTGGCCCGCGTGGCGGGATCGAGCCCGAGCAGGCCGCGCTCGCCCTGCGGGGACGGGCGCGACAGCCGCGGCAGGCGGCCGGCCTGGCTGTCGCGGACGTAGCGCAGCACCGCGAGCCCGGCCACCGCTTCCTCGTCGGAGAAGGAGCCGAAGGCGTCGAGGCTGACGGCGCCGAACGGCTCGGCCAGCCGGGCGCGGGCGTCGTCCGGCGGGGCGGGCGCCGGCTCCGGGCCGCGGCGCGGCTCCAGCTCGCCGAGGGGGAGTGCCGCCGGGGCCAGGATCTCGGCCGGGTCGAGCCGTCCCAGCAGCTCCGACAGCGAGGCGGGACCGGACACGGACAGGGTTTCGAACGACCCCGTGGACACGTCGATCCAGGCGGCGCCGATCCGACCCGGCTCGCGGTCGCGCCGTCCCGGGAGCTGGACCAGGGCCAGCAGGGGGCTGGAGCGCCCGGCATCCAGCAGCTCGTCCTCGGTCAGGGTGCCGGCCGTCACCAGGCGCACGATGTCGCGCGCCAGCGGCCCCTTCGGCACGCCGGGGCCAGGCTTGCGCGGCGGCTCCATCTGCTCGGCCACCGCGACCCGGTAGCCGCGCCGGATCAGCCGCGCCAGGTAGGATTGCGCGGCAGCGACCGGCACGCCGCACATCGGGATCGGCCGGCCGTCATGGACGCCGCGCGCGGTCAGGGCGATGTCGAGCGCCGAGGCGGCCGCCTCGGCGTCGGCGAAGAACAGCTCGAAGAAGTCGCCCATGCGGAAGAACAACAGCGCGTCGGGCGCGCGCGCCTTGAGCGCGAACCATTGCGCCATGGCCGGCGAGGCGCCGTCAGCGGCCGGCGGGGGGGCGAGGGCGTTGGTCATGCCCCGTCTGTAGAACATGCGGGCCCCGGCGCTCCAAGGCGGCGAAGCCGGCTACGGCGCGGGAGGCGGCGGCGCGTGGCCGATCACGGCACGGAGCGGGTCGCCGTAGCGGGGCAGGTGCTGCTGCAAGGCGATGGCCTCGAACCCGGCCCGCTGCATGGCGGCAGCGACGTATCGCTGCTGGTCCGGGCCGTCCAGCGACTGCCAGATCGCCACCGCCTTGGTGGGAAAGCAGCGGTTGGAGAAGCTGACCACCAGCGGCGCGCCGGGCCGCAGGGTACGCAGGATCTCCCGGAACACCTCGACCGGGCGCTGCAGGTACTGCACCGACACGCAGATCGTCGCCGCGTCGAACGAGCGGTCCGGCAGCGGCAGAACCGGCTCGGCGTTCAGGTCCTGCACGAAGCGATGGTCGAGGCGCGGGTTGGCGGCGAGCTCGGCGGCGTTCATGCCGTGGCCGGTGACGTGTTCGAAGCTGAACTCGTCCGGCAGGTGGCTGACCCAACTGCTCATCAGGTCCAGCACACGGCCGTCGGCCGGCAGGTGCTGGCGGTAGAGCGCGGTGACGGCGGCGATGGCTCCGTCGTCGATATGGGTCACCAGCCGCGGCTGGGCGTAGAACAGGGGGTCTGGCGACGGGTCGAGCTTGTCGAAGGCGCGGGCGGGGAGGCCGAGGTCGTTGGGCATGGGGGAGATCTGGGTGGCGTTGCCGCTGGGCCCAAGGGGCTGGGCCTGGGTCGGCGTAAGAACGCCGCGTTTCGGCGGCCCGGCTGGCGCAGGACGAGCGGTAGTCGAGCCGCTGTCCTTGACGCGTTCTCACCTGCATCTCGTGGACGCGAAGCGGCTACGCTGCTTGTTCCATCGCAGGCATTCCCAGTGCTCCGGCAAACCGGACCCTGCGTCGATTTCGATGCCGTTGACGCGAGGCGCCACGACGACGAGTGCGGCATCGATCTGATCGTGGATGATCGGGCTCCCCTGTTTTCTTCAAACCAACGACAACCGCAGTCTGCGCTTCCGCCCCCTGGTTGTATAAGAGAAGGAAGATTTCCTCATCTCGTGTCGACCATGATCCCATGTGCTGGATGGTCGGTTCATAGGCTCCCGTCCATTCATGCTGCCATCGGCATTGTCCTGTCGAACCGCACAACGCGAGACGGACCGCTTGACCATCGCCAAAACCATTATCCCACACGATCCAACGGTCGCCTTCCCGCGAGGAAGGATAGGCCGGAATGATCTGCAGGGTCGGTGCCGTTACCGAACTCAAGCGACCGGCCATGATAGCAGTATGTTGGGCCTTTGACCGAATGGATTGACTGCTGAGAGATACAGCGAGCAGTGCAGATAAGATGACATGAGGGCGATAATGATCCACCATTGTTCGTGGTTTTCTGATCTACGAACTTGTTGAATAAGTGGAAGCTCTACCGCTCGCTGACAAGCTCGTTGATTCATTCTTGCTCTTGAGAGACATGTTATCTGTCTCTGCGTCAGTTTTTATCAACGATAAGAAGCTGAGTATAAACGTATTCGAAATGAGCAATTTATAGGATCAGGCCGAGTCCACGACAACGGCCCACGTGTCGGCGATCAGCGCCATCTATTTCAAGCCCAAGGCAGGCTGCGGCACCCTTTGCACCTCCATGCGATCGGTCAGCGTCATGGCCTGCGCCATGTCGTAGTTGGCCTGCATGAGATGCCACGAGTCGGCGCCGCAGCCGAATGCCTTGTCCAGCCGGATCGCCATTTCCGGGGAGACGCCGCGCCGCTCGTTCACCAGCTCGGACAGGGCGTTGCGCGACACGCCGAGCGCCTTCGCGCCGTCCGTCACGCTCAAGCCCAAGGCGTCAAGGCACTCCTGCCGCACGATCCGGCCCGGATGCGGGGGGTCTTCATCGGCATGGCTGGATCCTCCTGGTGATAGTCGATCAGGTCCACGTCCACGGCGTCCTCATCCTCGAAGCGCCAGACAATCCGCCAGTTGGCGCGCACGGTGACAGCCCAGAAGCCGCGCAGGTCGCCTTTCAACGGGTGCAGGCGAAAACCGGGCAGGTCCATCGTTTCCGGGGCGTTCGAGGTATCCAACTTCGCAAGGATGTTCTCGATCCTGTCGAGCATGTCCGCTCCGACCTGCGACCGGTCACCGCGCTCAAACAGCCGTTTCAGTCCGCCCGCACGTCACCGGTGGTCCGGATCGCCAGGCCGGTTCAGGCCGGGATCGCCATGCCGCGCTGCACCGCCGGACGGGCACCGATCCGGTCCAGCCAGCGCGTCGTGGCCGGCAGGTCGCGCGCGTCCTCCGGGATGGCCTGCCTCAGCATCGATTGGGCGGCCGCGGTCGCCGGATAGGTGGCGATGTCGGCGATCGAGTACTCGTCGCCGGTGAGGAACGGCGCCTGCGACAGGCGGTCCTCGAGCACGTGCAGCAGCCGGCCGACCTCGGCGGCGAAGCGCTCCACCGCGGGGGCGTTCGGCTCCGCCTGCCTGGAGAAGAACACGAGCTGTCCCAGCATCGGCCCGAGCCCGCCGACCTGCCAGTAGGTCCAGCTCATCGCCAGGTAGCGCGCCGCCCCGGACGGCGCCAGCAGCATGCCGCTCTTGTCCGCGAGGTAGGTCAGGATCGCGCCGCTTTCGAACAAGGCGAGCGGACCGCCCGGCGCGTCGTGGTCGACGATGCCGGGGATCTTGCCGTTGGGCGACACCGCGAGGAAGGCGGGCGCGGTCTGCTCGGCCTTGCCGAGGTCGACCGGCTTGACGTCGTAGGGCAGGCCAGTCTCCTCCAGCATGATCGAGGCCTTGCGGCCGTTCGGCGTCTTCCAGGTGTAGAGGTCGATCATGATGGCTTCCCGGTTCGGGCGCCCCGCTCCGGGGACGCGGTGGGCTGGGAACGGCGCCGGCGCAGGCGGGCGCCGATCCTGGCCGGCAGGACACGAAGATCCACCACGCCCAGCAGTTGCAGCAGCACGGCGTAGCCCAGCATCCCGGACGACACCAGGATCCCGAGCTCGGTGATGCGCAGCAGGCCGCGGTGGCGCGCAAGGCCAGCGAACGGTCCGTGCGACAGCACGGCCAGCAGCGCCGCCATTCCCGCGGCGGCCAGGCCCATTCGCACCAGCCGGGACAGCATCGACCGGTCCGGTCGGAGAAAGCCGCGCCGCAGCAGCAGCAGCAGCAGGACGACGGCGTTGACGGCAGAGGCGAGGCTGGTGGCGAGCGGCGGCCCCACGTGCTGCAGCGGCCGCATCAGGGCGAGGTTCAGGCACAAATTGACGCCGAGCGTGGCCATGCCGACCCGGACTGGCGTCACGGTGTCGCCGCGGGCGAAGAAGCCCGGCGCCAGCACCTTGATCAGCACGAAGAACGGCAGGCCGAACGCGTAGGCGGTGAGCGATTGCGACGACAGCCTGACGTCGCGGGGCGTGAAGGCGCCGTAGCCGAACAGGGCGGACAGGATCGGCTCCGCCAGCACCATCAGCGCCAGGGTCGAGGGGATGGTCAGGATCAGCGCGTACTCGATCGCATCGCTCTGGGTCCGGTGGGCGTTAGCGGCATCGCCGCCCTGCACGTGGCGGGCCAGCACCGGCAGCAGCGTGGTCCCGGCCGCGGCCCCCAGCACGCCGAGCGGCAACTGGTTCACCCGGTCGGCGAAGTACATCAGCGATACGCTGCCGGCCGGCAGCAGGGTGCCGATCACCGTGTCGACGCCGAGATTGAGCTGGGTGATGCCGCTGCCGACCAGGCCGGGCAACATGCGGCGCATCAGCAGGCGCATGCGCGGCGTGAGGCGCGGCCGCGGCAGGCCGAGCGGCATGCCGGCGCGGCGCGCCGCCACCATCAGCACGGCCAACTGCACCACGCCGGACGCGGTGATGCCCCAGGCCGCCGCGTAGGCCACGCTGCGGACGTGCGGCGTCAGCCACAGGATGGCGGCGATGCCGACCACGTTGAACAGCACGTACGCCGCCGCCGCGACGCCGAACCGTTCCAGCCCGTTCAGCACCCCCGACACCAGGGCGGCGGCGCAGATCAGCAGCACATAGGGAAAGGTGATCCGCGCCAGCGACACCGCGAGCGGGTAGTTGGCGCCGAAGCCGGGCGCGATCACCCGGATCACCTGCGGCATGAACACCTCGCCCGCCACCGTCAGGCACAGCAGCCAGAACAGCAGCACGCCCAGCGCCTCGCGAGCGAAACCGCGTGCCACCTCGGCGCCCTCGTTGGCCAGCAGGCCGGAGAACAGCGGCACGAAGGCGGAGTTGAACGCACCCTCGCCGAACAGCCGGCGGAACAGGTTGGGCAGCCGGAACGCCACCTGGTAGGCGTCCTGCACCGGTCCAGCACCCATCAGGGCGGCCAGAAGCTGGTCGCGCACCAGGCCCAGGACGCGGCTGGCCATGGTCCAGCCGCCGACGGTGAGGAAGCCCTTCAGCATGAGATAACTCCGGTGGACGGAAGGCCAGGGGCTTTGCCCCTGGACCCTATGAAGGGCAGAGCCCTTCAAACCCAGTTTCTAAGTGATAGGGGTCTGGGGCCATCGTGCGTAAGCACGCTTTGCGTGACGGCCCCAGCGGGTCCAGGGCGGAGCCCTGGCCTTGCTTAGCAGACCACGGGCTCAATCGAACGTGTCGCGGCGGTTCGCGCCGATGCTAGGGTGCCAGGCATGACGACCGATCACGCCCTGACGCGGTTCTCCGTGCCACCGCTGCACCAGGTCACACGCGAGCTGGCGGCGGTGGCCTCCGGCCGCACCGCTCCGGAGCTTGTGCTGACCGGGGCCCGCGTGCTGTCGACCTACTCCGAGCGCATCCTGCCCGAGCGCGAGCTGTGGGTGCATCACGGCCGGATCGCGGCGATGAAGCCGGCAGGCGCTGCGCGGGCGGCCAGGCTGCAGCCCGGGCTGGTGCGGGACCTGGAGGGCGGCATCCTGGCGCCCGGCCTGGTCGACCCGCACGTGCACATCGAGAGCAGCATGATGACCGCCTGCGCCTATGCGGAGGCGGCGCTGCTGAACGGCACCACCACCGTGTTCTGCGACAGCCACGAGATCGCCAACGTCGCCGACGTGGCCGGCGTGGAGTGGATGCTGGAGGATGCGCGGCGGGCGCCGCTCAACGTGTTCCTGACCGTGCCGAGCACGGTGCCTGCCACCTCGGCTCGGTTCGAGACCGCGGGCGGCGACTTGACGCCCGACCGGATCGGCGGCGTGTTCGACCGCTGGCCGGAGGCGCTGGCGCTCGGCGAGAAGATGGATTTCGTCCAGGTCTGCGCCGGCGATCCGCGCAGCCACGCGGTGATCGCCGAGGCGCTGCGCCGCGGGCGCCCGGTCAGCGGCCACGTCTACGGGCGGTCGTTCGTGCCCGCTTATGCTGCCAGCGGGATTACCGACACCCACGAGGCGGTGACGCGCGAGATCGCGGACGACCTGCTGGAAGCCGGGCTGTGGGTGTTCCTGCGCGGCGGCCCGCCCGGCACGCCGTGGCACAGCCTGCCGGCGGCGATCCGCGCGGTGACCGAGCTCGGCTGCGACCCGAAGCGGGTCTGCGTGTGCACCGACGACCGCGACGCCGACGACCTGTTCGCCTACGGCCTGGACTGGGTGGTGCGCGAGGCGATCGCGGCCGGGCTGACGCGCGAGCGGGCCTGGAGCCTCGGCTCGTTGCACCCGGCGACCCGCTACGGCCTGGACAACGAGATCGGCGGGCTCGGCGGCGGCCGCCGCGCCGACCTGGTGCTGCTGAACGACGCCCTGGAGGTGCAGCACACCTGGTACGGCGGCGCGCTGATGGTGGAGAACAAGCGCGCCACCCCGCTGCTGGACCAGCAGATGGAGCGGGCGCGCTACCGCTATCCCGACGTGGCCCGCCGCACCGTGCACCTGCCGGCGGCGCTGCCGTCCCTGCTGCCGCCGCTGCCGGCGCGCGCCTGCCAGGTCAACGCCATGCGCATCATCGGGCCGACCGAGATTGCGGTGGCGCACGCGGTGGTCGCGCTCGCGGCGGAACCGCACTGGGACGCGCATCTCGACGCGCACGGGCTGTGCTTCGTGGCGGTGATCGAGCGGCATGGCCGCGGCGGCGGGGTGGCGCACGGGCTGCTGCAGGGCTTCGGGCTGGCCGAGGGCGCGGTCGCCAGCTCGGTCGGCCACGACGCGCACAACATCATCGTCGCCGGCCGCGACGAGGCCGCGATGCGCCTGGCGGTGGACACGATCCGGCAGAGCCAGGGCGGCGTGGTGGTGGTCGGCGGCGGGGTGGTGCGCGCCCATCTGGCGCTGCCGATCGCGGGCCTGCTGTCCGACGCGCGCGCGCCGATCGTGGCGGAGGACATGCGCCGCCTGAAGCGGGCCTGGACCGCTCAGGGCTGCACGCTGCCCTTCATGGGCTTCAACCTGCTGCCGCTGTCGGTGATCCCCGACATCCGCATCACCGACAAGGGGCTGGTCACCGTGCCCGGCATGGAGCAGTTGCCGCTGGTGGTTCCCGCCTGAGCGCGGACCGGCGGTACGACCGGATCCCTGACACCGCTCCGGTTCGGCCACGAGAGCCTCCACTGCGACCGATCGGGTTCCCAGACGGCAGCGGAAAGCTCCTGCGCGTCACCGGCGACCGTCCAGTCGACGAGCAACGCCGGCGAAGTCGAGTGTCCGGCAGCAACGGTGCCGAAAGTGCATGTCAGCCGACTGGCAGCGTATACTTGTCCGCAAGCGATTTGCAGCGACCGTGCCGGAGGTGACAATGCGCTCCTGACGCGCCCCGAGCCGGATCCCGTCCCAGGGCCAACCCCGCACGCCCGATTAGACGGGCGCGTCGTGGCCGTGCGTCAGAAGCGGCGTGGGTTGTGGCTGCCCCTCATAGTAACCGGCTTCGCGCAGGAAGCCGCGGCGATCGAGGCCATCGATAACAATCTGACCGTTGTCCGGATAGGTGCAGACATCCCCGGGCGGCTCGGCGCCGATCGCGAGATAGACCAGATCGCCCGTGCAGTCCGGGGTCGCGGGGTTGGCGATCTGATGGGCGATCCCCGTGTCGGCCGGACAGGAGATGCAGTCTCCGGATCGGATCTCATGCACGCGGTCGCCGTAGCGGAACAGACCTTGCCCTTCGAGCACGACGAAGATCTCGTCGGCCATAAGGTGCGTGTGCGCCGGGCACGCGCTGTGGCCCGGAGGCACCCGCCTGGCGTTCATGCCGAGACGGCCCATCCCAAAACGCCCCGGCCCCGCGTCCTTCATCGCAGGCGTCAACTCGCGCTGGAAATAGGTCCAGGCGGCGGGCACGTCGGCTGCGATTTCCGCCGCCGTGTGCATGTTGACGATCGTAGGCGCCTTCTCGGTCATGTCGTTCTCTCGTGCTTTTCCAGAACCCGTTTCCAGATTGGGCCGTCCATATGAAGAACAGGAACAGCCAAGACGCTGAGACAGCTCTTCGTGACGCATCAGCCCATGTCCGCTGTCTACCACCTGCGGTCGTCGCCCGTTGAGATGGACGCCATCGGCGCAAGGTGCATGGAACACCTACCACTCATGTGCGGATCAGCGCGTCGGCGCCGGGACGGCCGGGGGCCCGGACGCGGTCGGCGGTCCGGGCCGCAGCAGAAGCAGCGAGGCCGGCAGCGCCATCGCCGACACCACGTAGGCAGCCAGCAACGGCAGGCGCCAAGGCTGGGGCAGGGCGTCGAGCAGGCGCGCGAGCGCGCGGCCGAGCCGCCGGATCAGCAGCACCGCCGCGACGGCGGCGAGCAGCACCGCGGCGGTCCTCTCGGTGGTTCCAGGCTGGGTGCGCAGGAAGGCCAGGATCGGCAGCACGAAGCCGATGCCGACCAGCAGACCCAGCCCGATCACGGCCAGCGCGCGCAGCCCGGCCCGCGACGACCCGGCCGAGCCCGCCTTCATGCCGCGCGGAGCGGCCGCATGCGCGCGCGGCGTCCGCGGGCGGCGTCCTCGTCGAACAGCTCGGACAGCTTGGCCAGCATGGTGCCGCCCAGCTCCTCGGCGTCGGTGATGGTCACCGCGCGTCGGTAGTAGCGGGTGACGTCGTGGCCGATGCCGATGGCGATCAGCTCGATCCCGCGTCCGCGCTCGATCTCGGCGATCACCTCGCGCAGGTGCCGCTCCAGGTAGGAGCCGGAGTTCACCGACAGCGTGCTGTCGTCCACCGGCGCGCCGTCGCTGATCACCATCAGGATGCGGCGGCTTTCGCGACGGCCCAGCAGGCGGCGGTTGGCCCAGGCCAACGCCTCGCCGTCGATGTTCTCCTTGAGCAGCCCCTCGCGCAGCATCAGCCCGAGGTTGCGCCGCGCCCGGCGCCAGGGCATGTCGGCCGCCTTGTAGACGATGTGGCGCAGGTCGTTCAGCCGGCCGGGATCGCGCGGCTTTCCGGCGGCGATCCAGCGCTCGCGGCTCTGCCCGCCCTTCCAGGCGCGGGTGGTGAAGCCCAGGATCTCCACCTTCACCCCGCAGCGCTCCAGGGTGCGCGCCAGGATGTCGCCGCACATCGCCGCCACCGTGATCGGCCGGCCGCGCATGGAGCCGGAGTTGTCGATCAGCAGGCTCACCACGGTGTCGCGGAAGTCGGTGTCGCGCTCGTGCTTGTAGGACAGCGACAGCATCGGGTTGACCACCACGCGGGCCAGACGGCCGGCGTCGAGGATGCCCTCCTCCTGGTCGAATTCCCAGGCGCGGGTCTGCTGCGCCATCAGCCGGCGCTGCAGCCGGTTGGCGAGCCTGGACACCACGCCCTGCAGGTTCAGAAGCTGCTGGTCGAGCTGCTGTCGCAGGCGGGACAGCTCGTCCGCGTCGCACAGCGCCTCGGCCGCGATCTCCTCGTCGAACTGCCGGGAGAACACGCGATACTGGGTGCCGGCTTCCGCCTGGGTGGGTTCGCGCTGCTGCTGCGGCCCGCCGGCACGGTCCTCGCCCTCGGCGACGCCCGCCTCCTGGTCGACCGCCTCCTCCGGCTCCCCGGCGGTGGCGCCCTCGGACTCGGCCCCCAGGGACTGCTCGGGTGCGCCCTGTCCCTGTTCCGGTGGTGCCGGGGGAGGCTGCTCGGACGGCTGCTCCTGGTCCCCGGACGCGTCGGAGCCGGCCTCCTCGTCTTCCTGCTCGGTCTCGGCCTCCACTTCCGCCAGATCGTAGGCGGCCAGCAGGCGGCGGGCGGCGCGGGTATAGGCGCTCTGGTCGTCCTGGGCGGCGGCGAGCTCGTCGAGCGCCCGGTCCGCACCCGCCGCCAGGGTGCTGCGCCATTGCTCCAGCACCGCGCGCACGGCCGGCGGCGGCGGCTCGCCGGACAGCCGCTCGCGGGCGAGCAGGGCCAGGGCCGCCACCATCGGCAGTTGCTCGCGCCGGGTCATGCGCTCATAGCCGGCCTGCTCGCATTCGGCGTCGAGCTTGTGTCGCAGGTTGGCTGCGACGCCGCCCATGTGGCGGGCCCCCACCACCTCGATGCGGGCCTGCTCCAGCGCGTCGTAGACCTCGCGCGCCTCGCGCGGCTCGGGCGTGCGGGCGGCGTGCACCGCGGTGTCGTGGTGGCGCAGGCGAAGCGCTGCGGCATCGGCGGCGCCGCGCAGGCGCGCCACCTCGCCTTCCGGCAGCGAGCGGCTCGGCTGCGGCAGGCGGACGCGGGTTTCACTCACCTGCGGGGGGCCGGCCTGGAACGTGACCTGCACGTCCTTCTGGCCGCCGATCGCGCGCAGCGTCCCGGCTGTGGCGCGCTTGAACGCCTCGCTGCGCGTGGTCTCGCCGCCGCTCACCGCGTGCCGACCCGTACGGCCATCATCGGCCCTTGACGCCGGCGACGCCCAGGAGATCCTCGTTGAAGCAGCGCTGGTAGTACTCGGCCACCGTCTGCCGCTCCGCCTCGTCGCACTTGTTGAGGAAGGTCAGCCGGAAGGCGAAGCCGAGATCGCCGAAGATGCGTGTGTTCTCGGCCCAGGTCAGCACGGTGCGCGGCGACATCACGGTGGAGATGTCGCCGTGGATGAAACCGGCCCGGGTCAGGTCGGCCAGCGCCACCATGCTCTCGACCCGGCGCTTCTGCGCCATGTCGCGGCCGTCCCAGCCGGTCTTGGCCAGCACGATCGCGGTTTCCTGCGCATGCGGCAGGTAGTTCAGCGTGGTGACGATGTTCCAGCGGTCCATCTGGCCCTGGTTGATCTGCTGGGTGCCGTGATACAGCCCGGTGGTGTCGCCGAGGCCCACCGTGTTGGCGGTGGCGAACAGGCGGAAGCCGGGATGCGGCCGTATCACCCGGTTCTGGTCGAGCAGGGTCAGTCGCCCCTCCACCTCCAGCACGCGCTGGATCACGAACATCACGTCCGGCCGGCCGGCGTCGTACTCGTCGAACACCAGCGCGCACGGGTGCTGCAACGCCCAGGGCAGCAGCCCCTCGCGGAACTCGGTGATCTGGCGGCCGTCCTTCAGGACGATCGCGTCCTTGCCGATCAGGTCGATGCGGCTGATGTGGCTGTCGAGGTTGATGCGGATGCAGGGCCAGTTCAGCCGTGCCGCCACCTGCTCGATGTGGCTGGACTTGCCGGTGCCGTGATAGCCCTGGATCATCACCCGCCGGTTGAAGGCGAATCCGGCCAGGATCGCCAGCGTGGTCTCCGGGTCGAAGCGGTACGCGGTGTCGATGTCCGGCACGTGTTCCGTGCGGAGCGAGTAGGCAGGTACGTCGAGGTCGCGGTCGAGGCCGAACAGGGCGCGGGCGTCCGCCACGCGGTCCGGGGTGGACAGGCTCGAGGTCGGCGCCAGGCCCGCGATGCCCGCATTGCTCAGATCCGTGCCCGGGATCGGATCCTCCAGGATCTCCGTCGCGGTACCTTCGATGTCATCCATGCAGTCGTCGTCCCGTCGGTTCGTGCGGGTTCGATGCACCCGTTTGGTGGTTTATCGGATACGCCATGGTCCGGCTTCGGTTGCCGCCGCCCGGAAGCGGCCGGCCCATCGGCCCAGCCGTCGCGCGTCACCGTTCGACCGGATGACGTCCTAGCCGGTTTCCGCCATCGGCTGCGGCGCCTCGGCCAGGTGGCGGCGCAGCGCCGTATAGGCCACGTTGATGGTCTTGAGCCGTTCTTCGGCGGCGCGGTCGCCGTTGTTGGCGTCCGGGTGGTTCTCGCGCGCCAGGTGCTTGTAGCGGCTCTTGAGCTCGGCGAGCGAGACCGGCCAGCCCAGGCCCAGCGTGTCGAGCGGCTCGCGCAGCGCTTCCGGCCGCTGGTCGGCTTCCCGCGCGCGCGTCCTTCCACGCACCCTGGCCTCGGCAGTGCCGCGGAGCAGCCCGAGCGGGTCGAGCACCTGCTCCTCGTCGAAGCCGCCGGACCCGCCCAGGTGACCGAGCCGCCAGGACGGGCGGTTCCAGGACACGTCGGCGCGCAGATGGGCCTCGATCTGTCCCGGCGTCATGCCCTTGTAGAAGTCCCAATGGGCGTTGTACTCGCGCACGTGGTCCAGGCAGAACCAGAAGTACTGGTTGAGCATCTGCCGCGACCGGGGCGCGCGATAGCCGGCTGGCTCGGTGCAGCCGGGCATGTCGCACGGTTGGGCCGGCGCCGCCGGGTCGGGATCGAACGCCCGGTATCGCTGGTTCCGTCGCATCATCACCCCTGGTTATGTGCGCGCTATCAGGATCGGTGCAAGAGGAAGTGGTGGCCGGTTTGGACCGGCGACGGCGGTAGCGGGAGGATGCGGATGAGGGGCGAGCGGGCGGACAGGATCAGGGCGCGCATCGTCGAGCGCCTGGCACCGGAGCGGCTGGAGCTCCTGGACGAGAGCGCCCGCCATGCCGGCCACGCCGGGGTGCGCGCGGCCGGCGCGTCGGCGGCCGGCGGGGAAACACACTACGCCCTGCTGGTGGTGAGCGCCGCGTTCACCGGCCTCGGCCGGGTGCAGCGTTCTCGCCTGGTGCACGACGCGCTGGAGGAGGAGTTCCGTGCCGGCCTGCACGCCGTGTCGCTGACACTGCGCACGCCCTTGGAGCAGGAAGCGGTCGGTTGAGGCCGTCCGGCCGGCCGGATTGACACGGTGTTGCCGTTTGCGCGGCCTAGAACGATCCGGTAGCGTTCGCGCAGCTTCCGGTTGAAGCGACCACCCGAACAGGACGAACGATGGCCGACCTCGACGAGTCCGCGCCGGCCGACGCCAGGACCCGCTACAACGGCTATTTCGACCGCTACGAGGAGGGCCGCGCGTCCGGGTGGGTGACCGACCTGTCGTCGCCGCACGAGGTGGTGCAACTGCGCGCGATGGTGGACGGACGCGAGATCGGCACGGTGTCCTGCGACGGCGTGCGCGAGGACGTGCGCGGCGCGCTCGGGCTCGCCACCGCCGAGGTCGGCTTCGAGTTCGACCTGCCCGAGGACTGCCTCGACGGCGAGCCGCACGAGCTGAGCTTCATGCTGCCCGACAACAGCGTCCTGCCGCACATGGGCGAGGGCGGCCTGAGCAGCCTGACGCCCTCGCTCTCGTTCAGCGACCGGCCGACGGTCACCGTGCAAGGCAACGTGGACGGGCTGGTGCACAACGCGCTGCGCGGCTGGGTGCTGCGCAAGATCGGGCGCGCGAAGACGGCGCAGGCGCGCTGCGACGTCCTGATCACCTGCGACAACGTCAAGATCGCGCAGATCAAGGCCGACCGCTTCCGACGCGACGTCGGCAACGTGCTCGGCTGCGACCCGAACTGCGGCTTCGAGTTCGCGGTGCCGCACGCGTTCCAGAAGGATTATCCGCAGAGCTTCCGCTTCTTCGCGCTGCCGGAGATGCTGGAGCTCGACAACAGCCCGTTTAAGACCGCGACGGTGTCGAACTTCCTGGAAGGTAAGCTGGTCTCGATCTCCAACGACATGAGCCGCATGTATGCCGACATGGAGCGGCTGCGCCGGGAGATCACGGCGCTGCTGCCGCGGGAGGGCTACCACATCGGCGACTACGACCGCTGGGCGCGTCGCTACTACGAGAACCTGCGCGCCCGCACGGCCGCCGAGCGCCGCGCGCTGAGGGAGGCGGGCACGCTGCCGGCGGAGCCGCTGGTCACCGTGATGGTGCCGACCTACAAGCCGCTGCTGTCGGACTTCGTCGCCGCGATCGAGAGCGTGATCGCGCAGACCTACGAGAACTGGGAGCTGGTGATCGTCGACGACGGCTCCAAGTCGAAGGAGGTGTCCGACAAGATCGACGCGTTCTGCGCCGCCGACAAGCGGATCCGCTGCATCCGCTCGAAGAAGAACGTCGGCATCGCCAAGGCGACCAACATCGCCATGGAAGCCGCGTGCGGCGAGTGGACCGTGTTCTTCGACCACGACGACCTGCTGGTGGACGTGGCGCTCGAGATCATGATCCGCACGGCGGGGCGCACCGGGGCCAAGCTGCTCTACTCCGACGAGGACAAGATCGACCAGGCCGGCTACTACCTGGAGCCGAACCTGAAGCCGGACTGGAACTACCGCTACATGCTCGGCTGCAACTACGTCTGCCATCTCACGGTGATCGAGACCGCGACGATGCGTCAGGTGGGGCCGCTGCGCAAGGAGTACGACGGCGCGCAGGACCACGACTTCATCCTGCGCTGCTCGGAGATCCTGAGCCCGCGCCAGATCGTGCACGTGCCCGAGCTGCTGTACCATTGGCGGATCACGCCGAACTCCACCGCGGCCGACGTGTCGAACAAGGGCTACGCGGTGGATGCCGGCGTGCTCGCCGTCGGCGACCACCTCAAGCGCCGCGGGCAGGTGGCGGAGGTGTCCACCATCAACGGGCTGACCATCTACGCCGTGGAGTGGATCCCGCAGCGTGCGCCGAAGGTGTCGATCATCATCCCGTTCCGGGACCAGATCGAGACCACCCGCCAGTGCATCGCCAGCCTGATGGAGAACACCGACTACGACAACTTCGACATCGTGCTGGTGAACAACTGGTCGGTATCGCCGGAATCCAAGCGGTTCTTCAAGGACGTCAAGAGCATGGCGGCGATCCGCGTCCTGGACGTGGTCGAGGAGTTCAACTATTCCCGGCTGAACAACCTCGCCACGAAGGACAACGACGCCGAGTTCTTCGTGTTCATGAACAACGACGTGTTCATCACCGACGCCGGCTGGCTCACGCGTATCATCGGCGAGGCGCTGTCGGACGACGCGATCGGCATCGTCGGCGGCAAGTTCCTGTATCCGAACAAGACGGTGCAGCACGCGGGCGTGGTGGTCGGCACGCACGGGGTCGCGGCCCACATCCATCTCGGCATCCCCGACGACGATTATGGCTATATCGGCCGCGCCCGGCTCAGCCAGGACCTGGTCGCGGTCACCGCCGCCTGCATGCTGGTCCGCGCCGAAACCTTCCGCGCGGTCGGCGGCTTCGACGAGGAGCACCTCCGTGTCGCCTACAACGACGTCGACCTCTGCCTGAAGGTATATGCGAGCGGCAGGCGGATCGTGTGGTGCGCCGACTTCGTGGCCGAGCACCACGAAAGCCTGTCGCGCGGCAGCGACATGCGCCCCGACCAGGAGGCCCGCTTCTTCCGCGAGCAGCAGACCATGTACGAGCGCTGGGGCGACAAGCCGTTCTTCCGCAACGACCCGTTCTTCAACCCGAACTTCTCCCGCATCGACCGCCTGTTCTACGATCTGGAGGATCCGGCCCGGCCCCGCGGACCGGCCGTCCCCGATTGAACGGTCGTATCATGCGGTCCAGGCAGCCGGCCGTGGCGCTCGTCCTCCTGGCCGGGCTGGCCGGGTGCGCGCTCGGGGGTCCGGGCGCGCCGCGTTCCACGGCCGACCAGGACAGCATCGCGCAGGCGCAGGCCACGCTGGACGGGATGGGCGGGCTGCAGGCGCGGTTCCTTCAGGTCGGGCCGGGCGGGGAGACCGCGCAGGGCATCGCCTGGTTCGAGACCGGGCACCTGCGCCTGCAATACGACGTGCCGACGCGACGGATCGTGGTGGCGACGCGCGGACGGCTGGTGGTGCATGACGAGCCGAGCGACGCCACCACGCGGATCTCGCTGGCGGCGAACCCGCTCGGGCTGCTGCTGTCCGGGCCGGTGCAGTTGTCCGGGCCGATCGACGTCACCGACGTCCAGCGCGGCCAGGGCGCGCTGCAGCTTTCGCTGACACGCGCCAGCAACCCGGCGCAAGGGCTGCTGACGCTGTTCTTCGATGGCCGTCCGGATGGCAGCCTGGTGCTGTCCGGTCTGGAAGCGGTGGACGCCGAGCGCCATCGCACCCGCTTCCACCTGTTCGACCAGCGCACCGGCCAGCGATTCGACCCGTCGCTGTTCGTGCCGCCCACCTCCTGAGGCCGAACGGCGCCCTTGAGCTCTGCCGACAGGGGAGGCCTGAGATGGCGGACTGGTTCGGATCCAGAGCGGCGAGAGGTACGGTAGGCCGCGTCTATTGGCGCTTTCTTACAACGTCCCCGACGCACTCGTTGTGCACGTCGAGCCGTCGGACATCCTGCGTCAGCGGCCTTGAACCCGATCGAAATACCAATCCGAGAACGTCCTCGGATGATCCGTAGGGCCCATCAAGATCAAGAGCCGCCAACGGTCCTTGATCCGATCATAGGTGAAGATGTCGCGAAACGTCCCCTCGGGGTAGGCGAACGTCATCGTGACGACATCGCCGTTCACGTCGCCAGAACCGAGCGTGCGCGACGTTTCCCCACCGGTGCCGTCCAGCCAGTGGACGACGAGCTTGCCGTTCTCCGCCTTGCCGAAGAACACGCGAGCTTCATAGCGATCGACGCCGCGCGGGTCTTCGATGTGCAGCTCGGTGAACGTTCCGCTAAACTCGGAGCGGGCATCGGCGCCGGTGCTGGTGCTGGTGGGCTTGCCCATGGTGGTCCCGCTCACGGTCCATGTGCCGGCGAGACGGTCGAACACGCCGCCAGGGCCGACAGGCGCCGCCTGGCAGACCTGGCTTGCAGCCGCGATCAGCGCCGCTGCGAGAGCCGCCCGTCGCATCAACGGTCCCCGTCAATCCGCTTGCATGATCGCCAACTCCAAGCCGTTCGGATCGAGCAGGTGGAAGCGCCGGCCGCCCGGAAAGCTGAACATCGGCTTGCTCACGGTCCCGCCGGCACGTTCCACCATGGCCTGTGCAGCCTCGATATCGTCCACCAGCACGACCGGCAGCGGTGCGGCGGTCACTTCGCTCATGTCGCCTTGAAATCTCAGGTCGACGTTGCCGGTCATGGTGCATGAGTAGCTAGGGCCGAAGTCGGTCAACTCCCAACCAAACACGGTCGAGTAGAAAGTCCTGGCCGCGCCGATGTTACGTGCGGGAAGCTCTACGAAGTTGATACGGGCCATGTGAGTTCATCCCTGTGCTGCACCGGATCATCCATGGCGTGAGCCGATCCGGCTCGAACGGCATTGCCTCGGGAACAAGACCGTATGATCTGCTGGGTGGCTGCTCCAGTGCGTGGCGACGCGCAGCGCCGGACAGCGCATGACGCGGCACTTACTCCCGGCGAGCTGAAAAGCGGTCGAGCGGACGATCGCGGCCTGCCGCCGCGAGGTCCGCTCGAACCCGATACGGGACCGGCGCGACTGCCGCCGATCCCGCGCATTGCCACAGGCCGCGTTCAGTACTGCAGCGTAACCTGCTTGGGCGACGCCCCGCCGTAGTTGCACTGCGGCGTGTCCGTCTTGTCCACGCTGAACTGCCACTTGGGGCTGACCTCGGCCAGCTTGTCGTCATACAGGTTCAGCGCGTTGAAGGAGACCGAGCCGCTTCCAGGCGCGCCGCTGACGGCCGGATAATCGTTGCAACTGACGATGCCATAGACCTCGAACGCGCCGCCGAACGCCCAGTTGAACGTTTGCCCGAAATTCGACGTGTTCAGCAGCTCCGAGGTCTTGCCGGTGCGCAGGTCCTGCGTGACGACGTCCCACGAGCTGCACGTCTCGGTGCCCGGCGGGCAACTGTTGTAGATGTAGCCGAGGATCGTGTCGCCGGACGCGACCGGCTTCGGCGTGGCCTCGTACACCGTCCCGTTCTCGCAGCAGTTCCAGCTCGCGATGCCCCACGCCGACGCGTAGTCGGAGTTCCAGCCCAACACCGGCTGCAGGATCGTCACGACGTCGTTGATGTCCTCGAGTCCGGGGAACAGATAGAGGGTTTGCCCGTCGTTCGATGCCGGCGCCGGGGGAACGGTCCACTGCCCGTCCAGGTAGCCGTAGGCGCCGGTTGTCGTGACGGAGGCGAGCAGGACGTACGCGTGACTGATGTTCGGGTTGGTTACGGCCTTCTCGTCTCCGAACACCTTTTCTCCGTCGGCCCGGTAATGTGGATACTCGCAGGCGTGCATGGCGGTGGAGCTTCCATCCGGGTGCCGCACGGCCTTGTCGTCCGGCCGCAACTCGTCGCCCGAGGTCAGGTGCGACACGCAGCTCGGATGAAAGTAGCCGAACGGCGTGATGAGATAGTCCGCCGGAACCGCGGCCGGGCGGTGCCGTCCGGCGACGGACTGAGCCTCCGCCGTTGCCGTCAGGCACGCGGCGAGCAGGCTGGCGAGTGCGAACACTCTGAGGATTGCGTGTTTCACGACGTCTCCTTGAATCTTGGTGGCAACCGGATGGTGTCGCGGCGTCCTCCGTTGGCACGGGGCCGTGGACATGTACGGGATCCGAAGAACCCTGCACGATAGCGACGCGCAACGGTCGAGTACTTGCAAATGTCGTGCCGCCAACCTGATAATCCGCCCTCACCAAGCTGGTCGAGGTTCTCCCTGGATCCTAGGGAGTGCCGAGCCCGTCAAACCTATGTTCTGAAATTGGGGGTCTGGGGCCGTCGTGCGTGAGCACGCTTCGCGTGACGGCCCCAGCGGACCGAGCTGCGAAGCAGATCGGTGGACAGAGCCCTGGCCTTCAACCGCCCGACAACCTCGGCCTCGCCCGGCGTGCCGGCGCGGTTTCCTTCAGCAGGCAACTGTTGAAGAAGCCGACCACCAGGCCTCCGACCGCCAGCGGCAGGATGTACTGGATGCCGAACCGCTCGGCGACGCCGCCGGCGATGATCGGCGCGATGCCGCCGCCGAAGATCTCGCCGGTGCAGATCACCAGTCCCGACGCGGAGGCCATCAGCTCCGGCGGCACCGACTCGGTGCTGATCGGGCCCACCGTCAGCGTGATCAGGGCGAAGTTGAAGAAGTTGTTCAGCAGCAGCAGCACGAACAGCGGCACCGGCGCCGGGCCCTGGCGCATCAGCAGCAGGAGCGAGGCGGCGGCGCAGACGGTGGAGATCAGCATCACCGGCTTGCGCCCGATCCGATCGGACAGCATCGGCATCAGCACGTCGCCGGCGGCACCCCCGAAGCCGATCGCCGACAGCACGAACCCCATCTGGGGCAGCGACAGGTGCAGGTAGTCGGTCAGGTAGCTGGGCATCAGCGCGCTGGTCACCACCAGGCAGATCAGCCAGCACAGCATGCCGATCATGTTGTGCTGGATGTTGCGGGTGCGGATCACGTCGGTCCAGCGTGCGGTCGCTGTGCCGGCGCGGCCCGCGCCCCGCGGGGGCTGCCGACGCAGCACGCGCGCCATCCCGGTTGCGACCAGGAGGCCGAACGGCGTCACCAGCACGAAGATCCAGCGCCAGTTCATCGCCTGCAGCAACTGCGTGACCAGGATCGGCGCCAGCGCCAGGCCGAACAGCGGTAGCATCATCTGCTCGATGCCGAGGTTCATGCCGTGCCGGGAGGGCTTGGAGGATTGCAGGGTGGCGACGATGCTGGGCGTGGCGTAGATGCCGTCCGCGACGCCCATCAGCGCCCGCACCAGCACTAGCGTCAGCAGCCCGCTGGCGAGCCCGCTGAGACCCACCAGCACCGAGAACGCGACGATCCCCACCAGCAGCAGGCGGCGCTCGCCGAACCGGTCGGACAGGCGGCCGGCGAACAGCGAGGCGATGCCCCAGGTGATCGCCAGCGCGCCGGTGATCTCGCCCAGGTCCTGGTAGCCGAGATGCAGGTCCTTCATGATCGCCGGGAACATCGGCAGGATCATGAACCGGTCGAGGCCGACCAGGCCGAAGCCCAGCGCCAGCAGCGCCACCGCCTTCCACTCGTAGGCTATATCCCAGCCGTGGGTCAGGTCGGCGGAGGCGGCGATCTCGGCCTGCGTGATCGGCGTGTCGAGCCCCGGGCGCAGCGCGTGCGGTGGTTCCATGCCTTGATCCCTTACTGGAATGGGATCGAGTTCAGGATGACGCGTCGCCCGCTGTCAACAGCGTCGGCCCGGCTCGCAGACCCCGACTACTGGTTTCTAAAGTCGAGCCTTGGGTGGGGTTCGGGGCGAAGCCCCGCCTTCGGGTGCGGATCCTCCACTCCGTACGCCACCCGAAGCGCGTGCAGCAGCGACCCGTCCGGATCAACCGGCCAGGCGGGCGTGCGCCACAGCACGTGGTGATCCGGACGCACCGCCACCGCGCCGCCGGCCTCGATCCCGAGCAGGTCGAGCACCAGCCGGTCGCTGGCGAACCCGCCATCGACCAGCACCGGATGCACCGCGATCCCGGTCTCGGCCGCGGCACGGGTCGCCACCTCCCGCCAGCGCGGCTCGGCCGCGAACAGGGTGATGCCGCCGGGCCGCACCCGTCCCAGCGTGGAGGCGGCAAAGCCGTCCTCTATCCCAGCCGCGTGCGGCAGGCGGGCACCCGGATGGGCGTCCGGACGATAATCCAGCGGTCCGGCGGTGGGCGGGGACGAGCCGTCCGGCACGAACCGCCCCTCCACGTAGGTGACGCCGAGGTCGAGCCCGGCGCCCTGCGCGAAGTGTTCCAGTTGCGCGTCGATCGCCGCCTGCACCTCCGCCCGCCGCGCGACCGCCGCCTCGCCGTCGCCGTCGATGCCGAGCAACGCGCCGTCATGGGTGGCGATCGGTCCCAGCGCCGCGTCCGCGTCGATCGGCGCCAGGGTGGGAACGCCGAGCGCCTGGTCGATCATCGCCATCTTCATCAGGTTGCCGACGCTCTGCGCGGTGTTGCGCTGCGCCACCGGCCGGCGCTCGGCGGCGTAGCTGTCCAGCAGGGCCTCCGGCGCGCCCTCGATCACCGCGTCGAGCTTCCAGACCAGGTTGTGCACGTCCTGGATGCCGGTGTTCATGCCGAGCCCGCCGGTGGGCGGGAAGCGATGGCAGGCGTCGCCGGCCAGCAGCACCGGGCCGCGGCGGTAGTCGGTGGCGACCTGGGCGCTCATGTTCCAGGTGCTGAGGCCCTGCAGCGTCACCGGGACGGAGTCGGTGCCGATCGCCTTGTGCACGATGCGCAGGGCGGCGGCGGCGTCGAAGCGGTCCAGCGACAGCTCGCCGATCGGCACCAGCATGGCCCAGTCGCGCGGCGTGAAGCAGATGAACACGCCGCGCGCCTCGCGGCCGCCGATCCAGTACAGCACGCCCTCGCGCCCTTCGCGGTAGCGGTCCAGGTCGGCGTGGAAGTAGATGGTCATGAAGCGGGCGATGGTGCGCGGCCCTTCCATCTCGATGCCGAGCGAGCGGCGCACCGCGCTGCCGGCGCCGTCGCAGCCGATCAGCCAGTCGCAGTCGAGGGTGGACGTTTCGCCGTCGGCGGTCGAGCGGATCGTCACCCGCGCCCGGCCGTCCAGGATCTCGGCCCCGGTCACCTCCTGGCCGAACCGCACCGTGCCGCCCAGCGCTTCCAGCCGGCGCATCAGGATCGGCTCCAGCGCCGTCTGCGGGATGTTGACCGAGGTGAACGCGCTCAACGGGCCGCGCTCGTCCCGCATCGGTGCCGCGATCGGCAGCAGCCCGTACTGGCGTCCGGCCATGCTTTCCACCCAGGCGACCAGGCTGCTCATCGCCTCCGGATCGCCGGCGTGGCGCATGGCGTCGGCGACGCCCATCTCCGCGAACACCTCCTGGCTGCGGGTGTTCACCACGTGCGCGGCGGGCAGCCCGGCCAGGCTCGGCCGCCGGTCGAGCACGATCGGGCTGTAGCCGCGCTGGCGCAGCAGGATGGCGGCGGACAACCCGGTCGGACCCGCGCCGACCAGGCCGATGATGGTTTGCCTGGCCATCCTGGCTCTCCTCGGTTGTTGGGATCCGGTCGTTCCCGTTGATGCTGCCATCGGTGAGGCTGCGGGTCCAAGCGTCCCGCCGATGCTTGGCCGGGACACCCGAGCGCATCCGCCCGCGCGTCCGTTGCCGCTCCGCGTCGGCGCGTCACGAGCGAACCTCCACGCCGCCCGACCCTCACGGCGCGGTGCGACGCCCCGTGCTCAGGACGGCGCCTTTGGCGCGAACACCATCATGGTGATGTCGATGCCGATCTGGCGCAGCACCGAGTCCGGGCCGAGCGGGCCCAGCGTGTCGACAAAGGCGTCGAGCCGGTAGGGATCGTTCTGCCCGACCCGCCCGTGCACCGCCCAGACATGGGCGCCGGCGGCCTGGCGCTCGGCGGCGGTGTCGATGCTGGTGGTCCAGTCCTCCGGGGTGAGGGCGTGGCCGGTACGGGCGAGGTAGACGTTCATCATGTTGACCGTGCCCGGATCGTCGGTCAGCACCACGTCGCCCGGCTGCCGGTCCCGCAGCAGGGCGGCGGCGGCCTGGTTCCACAGCGGCTTGGTCTCGGTGCGGTAGTAGGGGAGCAGGTTGAGCAGGCCGAGTGCTGCCAGCAGCAGTAGGCACGGCACCTGCAGGCGGGCCGGCAGGCGCACCAGGCCGAGGCCGGCCAACAGGAAGAAGATCGGGCCGCTCCACAGCAGGTAGCGCGGCATCCACACCGAGGACACCAGCGACGAGGCGGCCAGCCCGACCGGCAGGGTGAGCAGGGCGATCGCCAGGATGGCGCCGGTCAGGCCGCGGCGCAGGCCGGCGAACAGCCCGATCGCGGCCAGCACCGCGACCACCAGGCCGAGCCAGCCGACGCCGAGCAGGTCGAGGCTGCTGGGAAAGATCCGGAACGCGATCAGGCTGGAGATGCGCATCCCGTAGACGGTCTGCAGCGTGGTCCAGGCGCTCTGCGCGGTGATCGGCGGCACCCAATCCAGGCCGGAGCCCATGTCGCCGCGGGTCAGCACCGCCATGCCGGCGATAAAGGGAAGATACACCGCCAGCACCAGCAGTTGCGCCCGCAGCCAGTTGCGGCCGAAGCCGCGACGGCAGGCGGGCGCACGCAGCGCGATCACCGCCGCCCCCAGGTTGGCGGCGACCAGCCAGAACACGGCGACGCTGAGGGTGTCGAGCGCTAGCGCGGTGCCGACCCCGTAGAGCACCCAGGCACCGCGGGCGGCACCCGGCTCGCGCCAGCGCCTGGCGGCGGCGGCCGGATCGCGCGCCAGCAGCACCAGGCCCCACAGCCCGACCAGGATCATGGTGGTGACCAGGGTGTAGGAGCGGGCTTCCTGCCCGTACTGCACCTGGAACGGGGCCAGGGCCAGCAGCATGGCGGCGGCGAGGCCGCTGCGCCAGTTGCCGAGGCTGCGGCCGACCATGAACAGCGCGGCGCAGGAGGCAGCGCCAAACAAGGCGGCCGGCAGCCGCATGATCCGCTCGTCGAGCCCGAACGGCACGAACCAGGACGACACCACGAAGTAGAGCGGCAGGTGATGGAACGACAAGCTGTCCCGCACCAGGGCGACGAAGCCCAGCGAGGACCGGCGCAGGGTGGTGATCTCGTCCATCCAGTACGGCTTGCCGTCGATGCCGTGCAGGCGGGCGGCCAGCGCCACCAGCACCACCACCGCCAGCGGCAGCAGGCCGGACAGGCGGCCGCCGGGATGTTGAACGTGCCGGTCGGGGTCGCGTCGTGAAACGGTCAGGCTCACGGTGTGTTCCAGCTCAAGGGAGGACCGCCGAGGATGCGCCTCCGATCGAGGCGGCATCATGGCGCCGGGAACATCACGCACGGGAGTAACCCAACGATGACGGACCGCAACCAGCAGCCGGCTCGCGTGTCACGCGCCGGGCGGATCGGCAAGGGGGTGGGGCTGGCGCTGGCGGCGTTGTCGCTGGCCGGCTGCGTGGTCGAGGTGCCGGCGCAGCAATCCGCCAGCGCCGCGCCCGGCTACGGCTATACCTGCTACGCGGGCGTCTACGTGTGCCGTCTGCCGCAGCAGATCCCGGTCGGCACGCAGTGTAGCTGCCCCGGGATCGGGGCGCCGTCCTTCGGCACCGTGCGCTAGCGTCCGGGGGATGGCGAGGAAAGGCCAGGGGCTTTGCCCCCTGGACCCCATGAAGGGCAGAGCCCTTCAAACCCGATTCTTAAAGTAAAAGGGGTCTGGGGCCTCCGGCCCCAGCGGATCCAGGGCAGCGCCCTGGCCTTCAAGGCGCCGAGCGAACCACGCCGCCGGGGCCGGCCAGGATCAGGGAATGGTCCGGCGCCTCCGCCATCGCCAGGATCGGGAACGGCGCCTGGGCGGGGGCTGCGTCGAGGCGGGGCGAGTCCGGCTTGCCGGCGAGCCGCCAAGTCGCGCCGGACGCGTCGCCCAGCAGCACGCTGCCGTCCTGGCGCACCAGCCCGGCGGTGAGGGTGTTCTGCGACGGGTCGGCGACCGGATGCCACGCCACCGGCTTGGTTGTGGTCCAGTCCGGGCCGAGACCGGTGGTGGCATAGGCGTGGCCCTGCTGGCCGAACAGGACGAAGCCGAACGACCCGCCATCGAGCACGCCGAAGAAGGTGCCGTCGAAGGGGGACGGTGCCTTGTGCAGCCCGTCCTCCGGCTTGCCGGCGAGAAGGGTTCCGTGGGCGCCGGCGACGAGCAGCAGGCCGTTGCGGGCGGCGAGCCCGTCCAGACGGACGCCATCGGCGTTGCCCACGCCGTCGGACCAGGGGCGCCAATGGCGGCCGCCGTCGTTGGTCTCGGCCGACAGGATGCCGGCGCCGATCAGCCGGACGGTGTCGCTGCCGCTGCTCTGGATCAGCAGGAACGGGCGGGCCGGATCGTCCCGCACCAGCGCCTCCGCAACCTGGATGCGGCGCGCGCGCACGCTGTCCGCCTCGTTGCCGGCACGGGCCGCGTCGAGCGTGGCCTGCGCGGCGCGCGGGCCGTCCTCGACCAGGGTCCAGTGCGCGCCGCCGTCGTCGGTGCGCAGCAC
This sequence comes from Lichenicola sp., assembly GCA_965198655.1. Lineage (GTDB taxonomy): Bacteria > Pseudomonadota > Alphaproteobacteria > Acetobacterales > Acetobacteraceae > Lichenicola. The sequence goes on from OZ240668.1 coordinate 2,010,591, forward strand.
CGCGCCGTAATGGCCGATCGCCCAGCCGAGCCGGTCGTCGATGAAGCGGATGGCGGTCAGGGTGGCCTGCACCGGGAGCTGCACCTGCCGCCAGGTGACGCCGTTGTCGTCGGACAGGATCAGCAGGCCGTCCAGGCCGCCCGCGACGAGCCGGTGGCCCGCGAGCGCCACCGCCTCGACCAGCACCTTGTCCGGATGCGCCACGATCGCCGCAGGCGTCGCCAGCGGCCCGGCCGCACGGGGGATCGGCACCGGCGGCGACACCGCGATCGGTGCCGGCCCGGGTGCCGCTTGGGCCGGACCGGCGGCATGGGCCGGACCGGCCGGGAGCGGCGCTGCCGGCGGCTCGGCCCGCATCGGCTGGGCCAGAAGCGTCGAGGCGAGCAGGGCGACGACCGGCAGGAGTTTGGACATGCGGGTTCCCGGAAACGGTAACGGGGGGCGGTAACGGTTCGCCGTCATAGCGCAATGCGCGGCGGGCGCATCCGGCCTATGCTGCGGGACATGAAGATGCGCGACAAAGCGTCGGCCGACGCGGCCGACCTGTTCGGCGGTCCGGATGGGGCCTCCCCGGTGGCCGCGTCCGGACCGCCGGCAGCGGGCAGGCCGCTGGCCGACCGGCTGCGTCCGGCGAGCCTGGACGAGGTGGTGGGCCAGCCGCACCTGCTGGGACCGGACGGCGCGCTGCGCCGTATGCTGGAGCGCGGTTCTCTGGCGAGCCTGATCCTGTGGGGCGGTCCCGGCGTCGGCAAGACCACGATCGCCCGGTTGCTGGCGGACGCGGCGGGCTTGCGCTTCGTGCAGCTTTCGGCCGTGTTCTCCGGCGTCGCCGACCTCAAGCGCGCCTTCGAGGAGGCCGGCCGGCGGCTCGCCGCGTCGGGCGAGGCGACGCTGCTGTTCGTGGACGAGATCCACCGCTTCAACCGGGCGCAGCAGGACGGCTTCCTGCCGGTGGTGGAGAACGGCACGGTGGTGCTGGTCGGCGCCACCACGGAGAACCCGTCCTTCGCGCTGAACGGCGCGCTGCTGTCGCGCTGCCAGGTGTTGGTGCTGCGTCGGCTGGACGAGGCGGCGCTCGAGGCACTGCTGCAACGCGCCGAGCAGGAGCATGGGGCGGCGCTGCCGCTGACGCCGGAGGCACGGATCACGCTGCTGGCGATGGCCGACGGCGACGGGCGATACCTGCTCAACATGGTCGAGCAGTTGCAAAGCCTGCCCGACGCGGGCCCGTTGGACCCGAACGCCCTGTCCGCGCTGCTGGCGAAGCGAGCGGCGCTCTACGACAAGGACCGCGAGGAGCACTACAACCTGATCTCCGCGCTGCACAAGTCGCTGCGCGGCTCGGATCCGGACGCGGCGCTGTACTGGTTCGCGCGCATGCTGACCGGCGGCGAGGACCCGCGCTACATCGCGCGTCGGCTCACCCGCTTCGCCGCCGAGGACGTGGGCCTGGCGGACCCGCAGGCGCTGCCGCAGGCGATCGCGGCCTGGGAGACCTTTGAGCGGCTGGGCAGCCCGGAGGGCGAGCTGGCCCTGGCGCAGCTCGTCGCCTATCTCGGCACCGCACCCAAATCCAACGCGGTGTACATGGCCTACAAGGCAGCGATGCGGGCGGCAAAGGCGACCGGCAGCCTGGCCCCGCCGGCGCACATCCTGAACGCGCCGACCCGGCTGATGCAGGAGATCGGCTACGGCGCCGGCTACGAGTACGACCACGACACCGAGCACGGCTTCTCCGGGCAGAGCTACTTCCCCGACGGCATGGCGCGCGAGCGGTTCTACCGTCCCACCGACCGCGGGAACGAGGGCGAGATCGCGCGCAGGCTGGACAGTTGGGCTCGGCTGAGGGACAGCGACCGGTCATGAGCGTCGTGACCCTGTCCGTGACCGCCGACGAAGCCGAGATCCGCCTGGATCGCTGGTTCCGCCGGCATTATCCGCACCTGACCCAGGGAGCGCTGCAGAAGCTGTGCCGCACCGGCCAGGTCAAGGTCGATGGCCGCAAGGCCGACACCTCGACCCGGCTGCTGCCGGGCCAGTCGGTGCGCGTGCCGCCGATCCCGAACGCCGCCCGGCCGGCGCCGATCGCCCAGGCGGTCGATCCGCACGACGCGCGCGAGCTCCAGCGCCTGGTGATCTACCGCGACGAGCAGGTGATCGTGCTGAACAAGCCAGCCGGGCTGGCGGTGCAGGGCGGTCCCGGCATCGTGCGCCACGTCGACGGCATGCTGGACGCGCTGCGCGACGGCTCGGAGCACCGGCCGCGCCTGGTGCACCGGATCGACCGCGACACTTCCGGGCTGCTGCTGCTGGCGCGCACCCCCGGGGTGGCGGGCAAGCTGGCGGCGTCGTTCCGCGGCCGCGACGTGCGAAAGACCTATTGGGCGGTGGTGGTGGGACGGCCGAGCCCGGCGGAGGGCGTGATCGACCTGCCCTTGGCGCGGCTCGGCGCCGGACCCGGGTCGCTGACGGTCGCGGCGGAACGGGACGAGGAGGACGCGGCGCACGCGCTGACCGAGTATGCCGTGAAGGACGCGGCGGCGCGCAAGCTGTCCTGGCTGGAGCTGTCGCCGCTGACGGGGCGCACGCACCAGCTTCGCGTGCATTGCGAGGCGCTCGGCACGCCGATCCTGGGCGACCCGAAATATGGCGGCGAGGCGGCGCATCTCGACGGCTTTCCCGACCAGCTCCACCTGCATGCGCGGACACTCGACCTGCCGCACCCGGAGGGCGGACGGCTGCTCGTGGCCGCCGAGCTGCCGCCGCACATGAGGGACACGTTCCGCACCCTCGGCTTCGAGGCGGGCAGCACGCGTCCGGCCAAGCGGAGCTGACGCCCGTGCGCCCAGCGGGGACGACGATGCCGCGGCGGCGTAGCCCGCTGCGCACGCTGGCAGGTGCCGTGCTGGTGCTGGCCCTGCTGCTGGCGCTGCTGCTGGTCGCGGCCGGGCTGGTGGCGCAGCGGCGGCTGGACCAGGACGGGCTGCGGCTGCGCGTGGAGCGCGAGGTGCTGCGGCAGACCGGGCGGCAGCTCGCGCTCGGCACGCTGCACCTCGAGCTGCTGCCGGTGCCGACGCTGCGCGCGGATGGGGTCGCGCTGGCGAACTGGCCGGGGCATGGCGAGCCGGAGATGCTGACCGCCGATACCGTGACGGCGCACCTGGCGCTGCTGCCGCTTCTGCACCACGTCGTCCGGCTCGAAGGGGTGACCCTGACCCGGCCGGACCTCGTGCTGCAGCGCGACCCGGACGGCACCGCGAACTGGCAGATGCACGGGCAAGCGGCGCCGGGCGGGGGTCCATCCTCCGGCGGCGGCGGCGCGCGGTGGCGGATCGAGATCGGCAGCGTGCGGCTGCGCGACGGCACGCTCGCCTGGCGCGACGGGTTGAAGGGCTGGACCGGCGCCGTGGCGCTGAACCGGCTGGACGGCAGCGGGCTCGCGGGTCATGCACCGTCGATGACGCTAGCCGGCCGCCACGGCGCTGCCGGGTTCGATGCCGACCTCGCCACCGGCCCGCTCGACCGGCTGGAGGCCTCGGCGCCCGCCGGAGGATCCTGGCCGCTGCGGATCTCGGCGCGGGAGCAGGCAGGCGGGCGGGAGGTGGCCCGGCTGGCGGTCGCCGGCACGCTGGCGGATCCGGGACGGGGGCGCGGCTACGCGCTCGACGTCGCGGCGCAGGCGTCGCGGCTCGACGTCCTGGACGCGTTGTTCCCACACGCCGCCCTGCCGGCGGTCGAGGGCATGTCGGTGCGGATGCGGCTGGACGACGCGGGGGCCGCGCGCCCGACGGTGCGATCGTTGGACCTGCGCACCGGCGCGTTCCCGGCCGACGCGCTACTGCGGCGGCACTGGCTGCGCGACCTGTCGGTGCGCTCGCTCTCGGTGCAGGCGGCTTCTCCTGATGCGAAGCTGGTGCTGTCGCTCGACGGCACCTGGCGCGGGCAGAACCTGGCGCTGCACGGCACCGCAGGCACCCTGTCGGGATGGCAGGCCGGCGCAGGCGCGGTGCCGGTGTCGCTGGAGCTGTCGGTGGCCGACGCGCGGGCGCGGCTCGACGGCACTGCCGGACGGGCGGGCTCGGACCTCCGTCTGGCGGTGCAGGCGCCGGCGCTGCAACCTGTGCTGGGCATGGGGCCGGCGCTCACCGCGCTGGTGCTGTCGACGCGGCTGCAGACGGGACCGGGGGATCGGTATGCGCTGTCGGAGCTCAGCCTGGAGTCGCACGAGCTGAACCTGAGCGGCGATGCCGCGGCGCAGGGGACGGCACATCCCGTGGTCACCGCAGCACTCGCCTCGACCCATGCCGACCTGGACGCGCTGCGGGCCGGCTGGCAGGGACGTGCGGAAGCGGCAGCACCGACGCCCGCGGGTGCAGCACCTACGCAGCCGGCTCCGGCGGCACCGCCCGTGGCCGCCGGCGTGCGGAGCGATGCGGTACCGTTCGCGGCGCTGCGTCTGGCCGAGCTGTCGATCCGGCTGGACGCGCAGGAGCTGCGCCTCGGCGGTGCCCGCTATCGCGACCTGAAGGCTATACTCTCCGTGCAGGACGGCAGGCTGTCCCTGGCGCCCTCGGTGACCGGACCGGCCGGGGCCATCGCGGGACGGCTCGAAGCCGACGCGTCGGCGCGCAGCGTCGGGCTGACGCTGCAGCCGTCGATGGTGCCGGCCGAGACGCTGGCGGCCCTGGCCGGGGTGGCGCCCGAGCTTGCCGGCACCGTCGAGCTGGTGGGCGAGCTGCACGGTACCGGCGACACCGTCCAGGCCGTGGCCGCGAGCCTGTCGGGACAGGCCGGCGCGTCGCTGGTGGACGGGTCGATCGCCAACCGGGCGTTGTCGCAGGTGGTCGGCCGTCCAGTCGGCCTGTCGGACGGCGGGCGGACAACGGTGCGCTGCCTGGCGCTGCCGGCGCATGTGCAGGACGGCGTCGCCACCCTGTCGTCGCTGGCGCTGCAGACCGGCCGCCTGGACGTGCAGGGCCACGGCACGGTCGGGCTCGGCGACGGCCGGCTCGACCTGCATCTGCTGCCGCGCTTGTCGCTTGGAGTCGGTGGCGCGTCCCTGCCGGTGCATGTCGGCGGCACGCTGGGCGCGCCGGCGCCGGCGCTGGATCCGGCCGCTCCGGGCGGGCGGTTCGCGCTGACCATCGGACCGGGTGGGCCGGCGCCGGACCTGTGCGGGCCGGCGCTGCAGGCGGCGCGGTTCGGCGCGCCCGGGCCGCAGCCGGGCCCGCTCGCCCTCGATCGGCCGCGCAAGGCGCCGAAGCCGATCGACATCCTGCGCGGGCTCGGGCTGTTCCGGTGAAGGCGCCCGGCCTGATCGGGCCCGGCCTGAGCGGGAACGGGCGGCGGGTCTGGACCGAGGTGCTGGCGCTTCGCGACGGCGACGGGTTCCTGATCATGCTGGACGCGAGGCCGCTGTGCCTTCCCGGCGGGGCAAGGCTGCGCGTCGGCACCGAAGCGCTTGCGGGCGCGGTGGCGGCGGAATGGCAGGCGGCCGGACGCGACACGCCGGATGGGACGATCGCGCCGGACGGGCTGCCGATGACCAGGCTCGCCGCCACGCTGCAGGAGCGGGTGTCGCCGGACCGCACGCCGATCGTGGCGAGCCTGCTCGGCTACGTCGACGGCGAGCTGCTGTGCTACCGGGCGACGCATCCGGCCGAACTCAAGGCGCGCCAGGGGGCCGAATGGCAGCCCTGGCTCGACTGGTTCGCGGGGCGGCACGGCATAAGGCTTCGTGTCACCGAGGGGGTGATGCCGGTGTCGCAGCCGCAGGAGGCACGGGCGGCGACCGAGGCGGTGCTGCTGACGCAGCCGGATGCGGTGCTGGCAGCACTTGGCGTCCTGGTCCCGGCCCTGGGCAGCCTGGTGCTGGCGCTGGCGCTGGCGGACGGCGCACTGTCCCCGCCCGACGCGACTCGGCTCGCCTTGCTCGACGAGCTCGACCAGGTGTCGCGCTGGGGCGCCGACCGCGAAGCCGAGGACCGCCACCTTCTGCTCGGCCGGGAGGTGGGCGAGGCGGCCCGCTTCGCGGCGCTGGCGCAAGGGAAGGGGGACGCGCCATGAGCCCACCGGTCGCACGGCGCTGGCTGGTCGAGGGACGTGTGCAGGGGGTCGGCTACCGGATGTGGCTGCAGCGCGAGGCGGAGGCCGCTGGGGTCGAGGGCTGGGTGCGCAACCTGTCCGACGGCCGGGTCGAGGCGCTGTTGCGCGGCTCGGCGGAGTCGCTCGATCGCCTCGAACGCCTGGCGCGGCGCGGGCCGACGCAGGCCCGGGTGGAGCGGGTGGTGTCGGTGCCGTGGCCGCATCCGGTGCCGGGCGGGCGGTTCCGGCAGCTCGGCGACGCGGCCTTGTCGGAGGTGGGGCCGGACGCGGAGCAGGCTGGTAACGCTGTTTCACGCATGGATGATACGTGACGATCGGTTACATCGGGAGCCGCGCGATTTTGCTACCTATTCCTTGCCACCACGACCGGGAACCTCATGAACCACCTGACCGCGACCACCGAGCCGACTCCTCCTGGCCTGCGGCTGTCGCGTCGGCTGAAGCGGCGGGCGGCCACGGTGCTCGCGCATTGCGCGATGGGGTCTTGGATCGTGCTGGCGGCGATGCCGATCGCGGTGGTGGTCTGCGCCCTGTACTGATGCACCGACAGGGTCAGACTTTAGAGCAAGCCGACACGAAAATCGTCGAGGCTGAGCCGGATATCGGTATCAGGTGGACATGCGAAGACGGTCGCCGGGAAAGCCCGATTGATCGGACGATCGACGCCGTCGGATCAGCGCGCCGGCAGGAGATCCCGCGTAACCAGCCGAACCTTGAACCGCCCGACGCCCCGCATCCCAACGAGGTCGAAGTCCGTTCCCGCCGGTTCGGTCACGAACCGCTGGCGTAGATCGGCAAGATCGCCCGGACTGATCGCCTTACCGTTTTCCGCCGTAAGGACATCGCCCGTACGGAGACCGGCGACAGCGGCGGGACTGCCGGGGACGATCGAGACGACGGCTAACCCTTCGGCGCGGGCGCTCAGCGTCAGGCCCGACCGGTCGTACGAGGCGGCGTCCGGCACGGGCCGCCGGTTCGGCTTCAGGTACATAATCCTGTGGCCGTAATCGAAGGTGACGGCGAACCGCCGCAGGAGACCGCTGCCGACATCGCCGCCAAAATCGGATGCCGCAAACGCGCCGCTGCGCTGTTCCGACATACGCACGACGAGGTCGCGAACGTCGACCGGTCCCAGCCGGATGCCGGACGCACGCGCAACATAGAAACGCACGCCGCCGCCGGTGCCGCCCATGTTGCCGGTGTGTATCCCTGCCGGGAAGCGCGCGATCAGGCCATGCGACGACACGAAGGGCGCCGTGAGATCGAGTTCGCCGCCGCTACCCGTATCGATGATGAATCGCGTGGCGATGCCGTCGAATACACCGTTCACGAGCGGGATCGCGTCGTAGAGCTCGAACCGAACCGGCGTACCCGAACCGGCGGCGACAAAGCGATCCGGTGCCACGAAGGTGATCGTCCTTGCCTCGTAATCGAAACGGGCGACGACGCGGTGGCTCAGTTCCGCGCCGATGACCCCGTCCACGGTGAACCCGACGACACTGCGATCAACGCCCGGCAGGACGTGAACGGTCTGATTGCGCAGCACGAGCGAACCCAGCGTCAAGGTGACGCCGGTCGCATAGCCGGCGGACTCGACGGCGGTGCCCACGCCACCCACCGGCATTGCCCCGGCCACGGTCATGCCCAGCGCCGTTGCCGTCGCCGGCGATATCGTATCCTCGGCGCCGGTATCGAACAGAAACGTGAACGGGCCTTTGCCGTTTACCATCACGTCGGCATAGATGTGGTTACCGCTCAACCGAAACGGGATGGTCGTCTCGCCTGACGGCGTGTTGATCGCGAAGTCCGGACTGGTGGCAGGCGGGCTGTAGTCGACCGCCGCCGTCGAGCGCTCGGTGCTCTCCGACAGCCTTTGGCGTGTTCGCGCGAACTGCGCACCGGATCCGTCGTCGCCGACACTGCTAGTCGGTTCCATACGCCCGTCGACCCGATGATAGCCGCCGAAACTCGTTGTCACCGGGTGGAAGGCATGGGGTTCGACGAGCCGGACCAGGAGATGGGATGCCCGATCGAAACAGGCGCTGAAGGTGGCTCCGCCCGGCGGCGTCACGTCCACGCGGTCGCACGGCTTGCCGTCGACCATGTCGACGCCCGACTCGACGATGCGCGCCGAGCCTAGATCGAAGCGCCACCAGAGATCGGCGTTACGGTAGGCTCGGCTGACGGCGAGCCGCTTGGCATCGCCCTCGTCGACTTCTACGACCGCTCCGGAAAGGTCGGTCGTCCATGCCCTGACGCCGTCGAAACCACTGCGCTGTTGCAGCGGTCCCGCGACGATCGATTCGACATACCGTCCGGTTCGGGTGTCGATCTTCTCGATGACGTTGCCGGTCAAACCCTGGCCGGAAAGTGCGTCGGTGACGGTCCGCGTCCCGTCCCGCTCCATCCCTGCGATCTCGGCTTTCCGATTCGCGACAAGAATTGTCGAAACATCGTCTGATGATGCGGGTGCCGCACCGATCAGGACTAGGACGATCGGCAAGACTAGGACGATCGGCAGGATGCTTGGAATGACGGTCTCCTCGGCTGCACTTTATCGATATACGTTTCGGCAGCGGCCGGCATGTGGTAAAGCTCGATCAGGATCGTCGTGTCAACGCCGGTCGGACTCCAGGCCGGCGGGGCGAAGTAAAAGCAGGCTGGTGATGGGCGTCGTCTTTTTTGTTCGGAGGTCAGGCGGGGTGATCTCGCCGATATCGGGATCGATGACCTCGGTGGCCTGCCCTTGCTCCGCTGCGGCACCTCGGCGGCGGCCAGACGATTGTTTGAGGCTGTCGCCTTTCATCGTCAGGATGCTGACGTAGTGGGGTAAACCCGCCGAGCCGTTGGGAATAGTGGAGTCTCACCATTCGTCAGTGCAGGATCGACACATGGCGAGACCCGGTGTCGTCCGCTGAAGGAGGATGGCACAACTCGACCTTGTAAGCGTCGAGCGCGTTGGCGATGCGGTTCATCCCGATCGGCCGGAAGATGCCACTGTTATTTCCGAGCGACGGCGTTCCTGTAAAGCCGTCGACCTCCTCGCGTACCAGGCCGAGCTGGACTTCTTCACGAGCATCTTAGCTCGCGGAAGTCCGGGAGAGGTCGGTCTGATCGGTAGTTTCCCGGCTAGACTTAACCCTTTGGCGCTAGCGAGTTCGAATTCCCCGGGGGCGCACGCGGTGGGATTCATCGGTCCAGTTCCGCCGCTGCCAGTTCGGCCACCCGCAACACGTCGAGCGGTGACGGATCACCGTCCTCCAAGGACATAGCCACGGATAGACCGCACCAGGCGAGGATCCAAAGCAGCAGGCGCTTCCGATCCAGCCGTGCCGCCTCTGTAACGACGGTGAGGCGGCGCACGAAGCGGCTGGGCTCGCCGGCCAGCGACGGGTCGGGGTTGCAGAAGATGTTGGCGAAGTCGAAGCCCCGTTCGCCCACGAGGCACTTAGGGTCGATGGCCAAGGCTGCCGCTACCGCGCTTAGCGGGCGGAACCAATGCGTCAGGGGGATCAGTTCCGGAAACCGCTTGGCCGGCGGCGCGTGCAGGCGTGCGGCCGTGGCGCAGGAAATATAACAGGCCTCGTCGTCCCGCCCGGTGCGGGGCCATATTAGAAAGGAAGCCCAGCCCGGTGGCACGCTCCATCAGCAGGGCACCCTCCTCATGTGCCAGAAGCCGTGCGGCACCGTTCCCGTCCCACCAGACCATCAGCACGCCGCCTGCGTGCTTTTCCTTCTTGATAGCAAGCTTGAGCATGGCCTTCTGGCCGTCCCGCATTGCCGGCAGCAGTCGGGCGGCAGGCGTCGCGATCGGATCGCCGTCGGGGGTCAGGTTCCAGCAGCTCAGGTACGGTTCGAACACCGGGCGAGCGTAACATGCCCAGCGACCGCCTTGAGTTGGCCGCGGACCCTGATCGAGCTTGGACCCCAGCCGAAGCGTCGCGGCACCAGGGCTGCTTGCGGGGGCCGGAAGGCTCGGCCATTGTGCCGCATCGGCGCCCCTCCGGACCGGGTTCCGGGGCGTCATCCGCAGGAGAGCGCATGACCCAAGCCAATGCCCGCGTGTCAGACCACCCGATCGACCCGCGCTTCCTTGAGCGCTGGTCGCCGCGCAGTTTCACCGGGGAGGCGATGTCCGAGGCCGAGCTGATGACGCTGTTCGAGGCCGCCCGCTGGGCGCCGTCCTCCTACAACTCGCAGCCCTGGCGCTTCATCTACGCGTTGCGCGACACGCCGGACTGGGAGTCGCTGTTCGGGCTGCTGAACGAGTACAACCAGTCCTGGGCCAAGAACGCGGGCGCGCTGGTGATCGTGCTGTCGAAGTCCACCATGCTGCCGCCGGGCAAGGATCGCGAGATCCCGTCGCACAGCCACTCCTTCGATACCGGCTCCGCCTGCGCCTACCTGTCCCTGCAGGCCTCCATCTCCGGCCTGGCGTCGCACGCCATGGTCGGCTTCGACATGGACTCCGCGTTCGCCAAGCTGCAGGTGCCGCAGGGCTATCGGGTCGAGGCGGCGATCGCAATTGGCCGGCGCGGCGACAAGGCGCTGCTGCCGGAAGCGATGCAGTCGCGGGAAGAGCCGAACGGGCGCAACCCGGTCACGCAGTTCGCGATGCCGGGCCGGTTCCGCAGCGAGGCCTGACTCGGCCTCCGCTCGCTCTCGGTCCCGGCACGGCAGGGCGGCCCCGGGGCGGCGAGGCCCCTGGCGGCACGGCTCCAGGCGGCGAGGCATTCGCCCGCCGGTGAGGCCGAGCCGCCGGCGCTGGTCGCCCGACCGAGACGGCGTTCCGACCTGAAGCAGGGCGACGAGGCACTCGCGCCGTGCCGGTGGCTGCGGCACGATCCTGGTCCGCTCGCAGATCAAAAGGAGGCCGGCACTCGCGAGCAGGCTGCCGCGTGCGGCGCGGGGCTCGTGACGCCGCACAGCACCCGCCACCGTTCGCCCGCGGCCCGGCACGTTCCCCGATCCGCTTGACACCGGTGGGACGGACCCACCCCATCCGGTCCGGGAGCGTGCCATGGTCGGAGGCCGGCGAGGTCCCGGGATGTCGATGGGCAGCAAGCTGAGCTCCGTGCAAGCGCTGCGCGCGCTCGCCGCCCTCGCAGTGGTCGCCCATCATTCGTTCCGGGCGACCACCGTCTTCGTCGTTCCGCCGCCGCGTTCGGTGCTTGTGCCGCCCTCCTGGCTGGTCCAGTTCGGCACGGTCGGCGTCGACGTGTTCTTCGTCATCAGCGGGTTCCTGATGACGTACATAGCGGATCCCTACCTCGCGGGAGGCAAGTCGCCGGCGCGGTTCCTGGCGCAGCGGATCATCCGGATCTGGCCGCCCTACGTGGTGGCCAGCCTGCTGGCCTGCGGCCTGATCGTCCTGAACAGCACCGATCCCCTCGGCACGCTGCCCTTCGATCTGCACGCCCGTCGCCTGGCATCCCTGATCTTCGTGCCGTCCTTCAACGAGCGCGGCCTGCTCCAGCCCATCATCGGCCCCGGCTGGACGCTGAACTACGAGGCGATGTTCTACGCCTGCTTCGCGCTCGCTCTCCTGCTGGGCCGGCGGCTCGCCTTCCTCAAGCTCGCCGCGGTCGTGGCCTCGCTGTTCCTGGTCGGCTACCTGTCGCCGCCGGGCGTGGTCCACGCGTTCCTCGGCAACCCCATCGTGTTCGAGTTCCTCATCGGCGCCGCGATCGGCTTCGCGCTGAAGGCCCGGTGGTTCGAGCCCACGCGTCCCTGGGCCTGGATCGCCGCCTCGGTCGTCCTGCTCGTCGTCCTGAAGCTCTGCGGCCTCGGGGCCGGGCAAAGGCTGCTCGCCTATGGCCTGCCCGCGGCGGCGCTGTTCGTGGGCGTTTTGGCACTCGAGCGCGTCGTGGTCTGGTCTCGGGCGCTGACGCTCCTGGGCGACGCCTCCTACTCGATCTACCTGACCCATACCTTGGTCATCTACTGGATCATCTACGAGGCCGGGTTCCCGCTGCACCGCTTCCCCGCCATCTCGACGGTGACGTCGTCGTTGCTCGCGATCCTGGCCGCCGTCGCCTGCGGCCTGTTGTTCTACTGGCTGATCGAGCGGCCGCTGCTTCACGCCACTCGGTTTGTTTGCGGCAGGGCAGGCAAGCGCCCGTCGGGACCACCGCTCGCCGCCCGTGAGCTGCCGTAGGGATCGATCCCAGCAGCGTCGAAGGATTGAGCGCCGCCGGGGCGCCCGGCTCCGATCTCGACCGGCGGGATAGCCCGGCCGCAGCGTCGGGTCCTGCCGGGTGTCCGGGACCGCGGGCTCGGCTGGATCCGCCTACGGCACCAGCACGGTGGCGGAGGCCTGCGCGGCGATGCCCTCGCCGCGCCCGGTGAAGCCTAGCCGCTCGGTGGTGGTCGCCTTGACCGAGATCCGGTCGATCCCGACCCCGAGCAGCTCCGCGAGCCGGGCCCGCATCGCCGCCGCATGCGGCCCGATCTTGGGCCGCTCGCAGATCAGGGTGACGTCGGCGTTCGCCAGCATGCCGCCGCGCGCGACGATGCGCTCGCCCGCGTGGACCAGGAACCGGGCGCTGTCGGCATCCTTCCAGGTGTCCTCGCTGGGCGGGAAGTGCCGGCCGATGTCGCCTTCCGCCAGCGCGCCGTAGATCGCGTCGCACAGCGCGTGGATGCCGACATCGGCGTCGGAATGGCCGAGGAGGCCCAGGGGATGCGGCACGGTGACGCCGCACAGCACCAGCGGCCGGTCGGGCGCGAACGCGTGCACGTCGAAGCCGGTGCCGGTGCGCGGCAGCAGCATCGGACCGAGGAGCCGTTCGAGTCGCACCAGATCCTCCGCGACGGTGAGCGCGATGTTGTCGTCCGAGCCCGGCACCAGCGCGACCGCGTGCCCGGCGCGTTCCAGCAGGGACGCGTCGTCAAGGTCGGCCACCTCGTCGCCGGCGGCGCGGTGAAGGTCGCGCAGCAGGGCGAAGCGGAACCCCTGCGGGGTCTGCGCCCGCACCAGCTCCGCCTCCTGCACGCCGCCGACGATCACGCCGTCGCAGCCCCGCTTGAGCGTGTCGGTGACGGCGAGGCAAGGGACGACGCCGTCATGGCGGTCCAGGGCCGCCAGCACGCGCCGGACCAGGTCGGCCGGGACACAGGGACGCGTCCCATCATGCACCAGCACCAGGTCCGGACGCTCCGTGGACGGCAGCGCGTCCAGCGCCTCCAACCCGGCCCGGACGCTGTGCCGGCGCGCGGCGCCGCCCGGCACCGGAGCACACAGGACGGCATCTCCTGCGTCGAGCCCGTGCAGCGCCTGGTCCAGCAGGGACGGCTCGCCCACCGGCTGCAGCAGCGACACGTGCGGCAGCAGCGCCTCGGCGGCGTGGCGGACCACCGCACGGCCACCGAGCCTGTGGAACGGCGGCGGCACGGCGCCGCCGAAGCGGCGCCCGGTTCCGGCGCCTAGGAGAAGGGCGGCGATGCGCATGGCCGAGCAATGCTGTGCGGCCGGGGTTTGGTCAACCTTTCCCCGAATTGGTGGCGGCTCCCTCCGATCCGATTGCATGGACGAACCGCAACGCGTAATTTGCTCAAGACATGGGCATTCCAGACAATTTTCAGGCACATGCGGTCGAGGCGTCGGCCGCAGCGTCGTCGCCGGCACGCCTGCAGCCCATCGACCTGGGCGGGGTGGTGATCGAGCGGCCGGTGATCCTGGCGCCGATGTCGGGCGTGACCGACCTGCCGTACCGGCGACTGGCGCGCCGGCTCGGCGCCGGGCTGGTGGTGTCGGAGATGATCGCGTCCTGGGCCATGGTGCGCGAGAACGCGTCGACGCTGCGCATGGCGGAGATGGCCGATGCCGGCCCGGGCGCGGGGCCGAACGCGGTGCAGCTCGCCGGCTGCGAGCCGGACGCGATGGCGGAGGCGGCACGGATCGCGGTGGACCGGGGTGCCGACCTGATCGACATCAACTTCGGTTGCCCGGCAAAGAAGGTGGCGGTGGGACAGCAGGCCGGCTCGGCGCTGATGCGAGACGAGCGCCTGGCCGGGCGGCTGCTGGAGGCCACCGTCGGCGCGGTGCCGGTGCCGGTCACGCTGAAGATGCGCATGGGCTGGGACCATGGCAGCCTGAACGCGCCGGCGCTGGCGCGCATCGCGGAGGCGTCGGGCATACGCATGGTGACGGTGCACGGCCGCACCAGGCAGCAGTTCTACACTGGCCGCGCCGACTGGGGCTTCGTGCGCACCGTCAAGCAGGCGGTGCGACTGCCGGTGATCGTCAACGGCGACATCCTGAGCCTTGGCGACGCACGCGAGGCTTTGCGGCTGTCCGGGGCGGACGGCGTCATGATCGGCCGCGGCTGCTACGGCAGGCCCTGGCTGCCGGCCCAGTTGGCGCAGGCGCTCGCCACCGGCGAGGTTTTGCCCGATCCGGACCTCGCGGCCGAAAAGGCGATCGTGCTGGAGCACTACCGGGCGATGCTGTCGCATTTCGGCGTCCATCCCGGACTGCGCCTCGCGCGCAAGCACGTGTCCTGGTACTCGGCCGGCCTGCCGGACTCGGCGCAGTTCCGTGCCACGGTGAACCGGGTCGAGGACGCGGCCGCGGCGGTCGCCTTGATCGAGGCGTTCTACGATCGCCAGATCGAAGCCGGCAGCAGACGTGAGGCGGCGGTGCGTTCGGTCGAGCCGCAGGACATCGCCGCGTGAGGACGGCGGTCGTCGAGGCGTCCAAGAAGCCGGGACGCAAGATCGCGCCGCCGCCGCCGGTCGGGCCGTCCGCGGTCCCGGACACGGCGGTGGTGATGGAATCCCTGCCGATCCCGGTGCTGATGCTCGATGAGGCCAACGGCATCTGCTTCGTCAACGGCGCGGCCGAGCCGTTCTTCGGCATGTCGAAGGGACAACTGCTCCAGCTCGGCCTGTGCGACCTGGTGCCGCTCGATCACCCGTTATTCCTGCTGATCGAGCAGGTCAGGCTGAACGGCAGCACGGTGGTCGAGCACGAGCTGGTGCTGGAAGGCCCGCGCCTGCACCGGCAGGGGATCACCGTGCAGGGCGCGCCGGTGATCGATGCGGCCGGCTTCGTGCTGCTGACCCTGCACGACGCCTCCGCCGCCCGTGCGCTCGACCGCCAGCTCCTGTTCCGCAACGCCGCCCGCAGCGTGTCCGGAATGGCGAGCATCCTGGCGCACGAGGTGAAGAACCCGTTGTCGGGCATAAGGGGCGCCGCGCAACTGCTGGAAGGCACGGTGGGCGAGACCGACCGCGAGCTGGCGGTGCTGATCCGCGACGAGGCCGACCGCATCCGCGCCTTGGTGGAGCGGATGGAGATGTTCAACGAGAAGCCGATCGACCGTCGCGCGGTGAACATACACCGGGTGCTGGAACACGTGCGTATGCTGGCGCAGCGCGGCTTCGCCTCGCACCTGCGCTTCGTCGAGCACTACGACCCGTCGCTGCCGCCGGTCTGGGGCAACCGCGACCAGCTCGTGCAGGTGTTGCTGAACCTGGTGAAGAACGCGGCCGAAGCCATTGACTCTGTGACATGCAACGGGGAGATCACCCTGTCCACCGCCTATCGCAGCACCGTCCGGCTCGCGGTCCCGGGGTCTGACCAGCGCATGCACCTGCCGTTGATGGTGACGGTGCGCGACAACGGGCCCGGCATCTCGGATGCGATCCGGCCGCATCTGTTCGAGCCGTTCCTGACCACCAAGGTGACCGGCACCGGTCTGGGGCTGGCGCTGGCGGCGAAGATCGTGGGCGACCATGGTGGGCTGATCGAGATCGACAGCCGTCCGGGGCGTACCGACGTGCTGCTCCACCTGCCCGTCCTCGTCGAGGATCCCGACGGGCGGTAGCGCATGAGCCCGTGTTTCCTTGCCCGCCCATGTTTCAGAAGGCGTTCCGGTACCCATGACCCTGCCCACCGTGCTGGTTGCCGATGACGACCGATCCATACGGACCGTGCTGACCCAGGCGCTCGGCCGCTCAGGTTACCAGGTGCGCACCACCGCCAACGCGGCCACGCTGTGGCGCTGGGTGGAGGACGGGGAGGGCGACCTGGTCATCACCGACGTGGTGATGCCCGACGAGAACGGCCTGGACCTGATCCCGCGCATCAAGCGGATCCGGCCCGAGCTCAGGATCGTGGTGATGAGCGCGCAGTCGACGCTGCTGACGGCGGTGAAGGCGGCGCAGCGCGGGGCGTTCGAGTACCTGCCCAAGCCGTTCGACCTGAAGGAGCTGCTGTCGGTGGTCGGGCGCGCCCTGGCGGCTCCTGCGAACGGCACGGCGGAACGGCCGGTGGCGGCCGACACCGACGAGCGCATGCCGCTGATCGGCCGGTCGGTGGCGATGCAGGACATCTACCGGGTCATCGCCCGGCTCACCACGGCCGACCTCACGGTGATGGTCAACGGCGAAAGCGGCACCGGCAAGGAGCTGGTGGCGCGCGCCCTGCACGATTACGGCCGCAGGCGGGGCGGGCCGTTCGTCGCGATCAACATGGCGGCGATCCCGCGCGAGCTGATCGAGAGCGAGCTGTTCGGGCACGAGCGCGGCGCCTTCACGGGGGCCACCAACCGCAACCAGGGCCGGTTCGAGCAGGCGGCCGGTGGCACGCTGTTCCTCGACGAGATCGGCGACATGCCGCCCGAGGCGCAAACGCGGCTGCTTCGCGTGCTGCAAGAGGGCGAGTTCACCACGGTGGGCGGTCGGCAGCCGATCAAGGCCAACGTGCGCATCATCGCCGCCACCCATCGCGACCTGCGGCAATTGATCCGCGCCGGCACGTTTCGCGAGGACCTGTTCTACCGGCTGAACGTGGTGCCGATCCGGCTGCCGCCGCTGCGCGAGCGGGCGGAGGACATCCCGATCCTGGCGCGGTATTTCCTGGACAAGGTCCAGCAGACCGGACTGCCGGGCAAGATGCTGTCGGACGAGGCGATGCAGCGGCTGCAGGCGCATCGCTGGCCGGGCAACGTGCGCGAGCTGGAGAACCTGATGCGCCGGCTGGCAGCACTCTACCCGCAGGAGGTGATCTCCGCCGAGGTGGTGGGGGGCGAGCTCGCCGAAAACGCGGCGCACGAGGATCCGGAGGCGAGCGCCGACGACCAGGAGCGGCTGGCCCAGGCGGTGGAGCGGCACATACGCCAGTTCCTGGCCGCCAGCCGCGACGGGATGCCGATGCGCGACATCTACGACAAGGTGATTGCCGAGGTGGAGCGGCCGCTGATCCAGATGACGCTGGCCTCGACCAAGGGCAACCAGATCAAGGCGGCCGCCATGCTCGGGCTCAACCGCAACACGCTGCGCAAGAAGATACGCGACCTGGAGATCCCGGTCGTGCGCGGGATCGGTTGATCGCGACATGGGCGAGCTGGACGCGGGCGCTGCGACGACGCTGAGGCCGGGGCGGGCGCCGCCACGCAGCCGCTTCGGGCCGCCGGTGTTCGACATCCTGCTCGGCAAGGTGTCGACGCTGATCATGGCGGCGACCGCGTTGGCGCTGGGCATCGCCACCTTCGCGGTGCTGTCGCGCGGCATGTCGCTGACCCGGCGGCCGCATGTCGAGGCCGGGCTGTTCGTCGCTAACCTGGTGGTGCTGCTCCTGCTGGCGGCAGCCCTGGCCGGGCGTCTGGCGCGCGTGGTGGCGGAGCGGCGTAGTGGCCTCGCGGGTGCCCGCCTGCACGTGCGGCTGGTGATGCTGTTCGGCGTGGTCGCGTTGGTGCCGACCATCGTGGTCGGCGTGTTCGCGGGCGTGTTCTTCCACCTCGGCATCCAGATCTGGTTCAACGACCGCGTCCGCACCGCGCTGGACGAGGCGGTGCAGGCGAGCCAGGGCTACCTGGCGGAGCACAACAACAACATCCGCGCCGACGCGGTGTCGATGGCCAACGACCTGAGCCAGGCGACCACGCTGCAATACGTGGATCCGCGCGCGCTGCAGCAGGCGCTGGTCGACGAGGCGACCACGCGCGGCCTCAACCAGGCGGCGATCTACGACCCGCGCACCAACCAGGTGGTGGTGTCGACCAGCCTGCTCGGCGTGATCGGGGTGGCGGTGCCGCCGCAATCGGTGACCATGCTGGCGCGCTCCGGCGAGGTGCCGATCCTGGACAGCGCCGACGGACAGACGGTGAGCGCCGTGGCCGGGATCGACGGGCCCGACCCGGGGCTGCTGCTGCTGATCAGCCGTCCGGTGGACCCGGTGATCCTGGAGCACATGCATCGCACCGAGGCGGTGGTGGCGGACTATCATAGGCTCGACCGGAACCGGTCGGTGCTGCAGCTCACCTTCGTGATGATCTTCGCCCTGGTGGCGCTGCTGGTGCTGGCGGCGGCAGCGCTGATCGGGCTGGTGCTGGCGAACCAGATCGCGCGTCCGGTGGGGTTGCTGATCCTGGCGGCGGAGCGGGTGAGCGGCGGCGACCTGGCGGTGCGTGTGCCGGAAGCGGAGCGCGATCACGAGCTGGGCGGCCTGTCGCGCGCCTTCAACCGCATGACCAACCAGTTGTCCACCCAGCGGCGGGAGCTGATGTCGGCCTACGGCCAGATCAACGAGCGGCGCCGCTTTACCGAGGCGGTGCTGTCCGGCGTGTCCGCAGGGGTGATCGGGCTCGACGCCGAGCAGCGGGTGGAGCTGCCCAACCGCGCCGCCAGCGCGCTGCTGGAAGCCGACTTGGTCGGCTCCGTGGGTCGCAGGCTCGCCGAGATCGTGCCGGAGTTCGCGCCGTTGCTGCGGCTCGCGAGTGCCGAGCCGGAACGGGCGCAGACGGCCGAGGTGCAGCACGGCGCCGCGTCCAGCCGACGGACGCTGCTGGTGCGGATTGGCCCGGAGATGCGCGGCACGGTGACGGAAGGCTACGTGGTGACCTTTGACGACATCACCGAGCTGCAGTCGGCGCAGCGCAAGGCGGCCTGGGCCGACGTCGCGCGCCGCATCGCGCACGAGATCAAGAACCCGCTGACGCCGATCCAGTTGTCCGCGGAGCGGCTGAAGCGCCGGTTCCTGCGCGAGATCACCTCCGATCCGGACACGTTCAGCCAGTGCGCCGACACCATCGTGCGCCATGTCGGTGACATCGGGCGGATGGTGGACGAGTTCTCGGCGTTCGCGCGCATGCCGCAGCCGATGATCCGGCTGGAGGACCTGTCGCGCATCGCCCGGGAAGCGCTGGTGCTGCAGAAGGACGCGCATCCCGAGATCGGCTTCGTCACCCGGCTGCCGGATCGCGGACCGGTGGTGCCCTGCGACCGGCGCTTGATCGGGCAGGCGTTGACCAACCTGCTGCAGAACGCGGCCGACGGGATCGCGATGCGGACCAGGATGCCTCCCGACCGGGCCGGGGAGGCGCGCGTGGCGCAAACGGTGGTCGGCACGATCTGGCTGTCGATCGAGGTGAGGGAGCGCGAGGTGTGGCTGTCCGTGGCCGATGACGGGGCAGGGCTGCCGTCCGACGACCGGCAGCGGCTGATGGAGCCCTATGTCACCCACAAGCCGAAGGGGACCGGACTGGGGCTTGCCATCGTCAAGAAGATCATGGAGGACCATGGAGGCTCGGTCATGCTCGACGACCGCGGCGGTGGGGGAGCGATCGCTACGTTGATAGTGCCGGGAAGGTCATCCGATGGCGCATGAGATCCTGATCGTCGACGACGAGCCCGACATCCGGCTGCTGATCGAGGGCATCCTGCGCGACGAGGGCTACGAGACCCGGATCGCCGCCGACTCAGATCAGGCGATCGCCGCGTTCCGCGCCCGCCGCCCGTCCCTGGTAGTGCTCGACATCTGGCTGCAGGGAAGCAGGCTGGATGGTCTCGGCATCCTGAAGGCGATGCAGGGCGAGGAGCCGGTGGTGCCGACCATCATGATCTCCGGCCACGGCACCATCGAGACCGCGGTGGCGGCGCTGCAGCTCGGCGCTTACGACTTCATCGAGAAGCCGTTCCAGTCCGACCGGCTGCTGGTGGTGGTGCGCCGCGCGCTGGAAGCGGCGCGGCTGGCGCGGGAGAACGCGGAGCTGCGGCTGCGGGCCGGGCCGGAGACCACCCTGCACGGGGAAAGCCAGGCCATCCTGGCAGTGCGCGCGCAGATCGAGCGCGTGGCGCCGACCGGATCGCGCGTGCTGATCTCGGGAGCGGCGGGGGCCGGCAAGGAGGTCGCGGCGCGCATGATCCACGCGCGGTCGCGACGCGCCGAGGGACCGTTCGTGGCCCTCAACTGCGCCACCCTGGCGCCTGGCCGGTTCGAGGAGGAGCTGTTCGGGATCGAGGGCAGCCTGGACGGCCCGGGGCGTCGCACCGGCCTGCTCGAGCGGGCGCATGGCGGCACGCTGCTGCTCGACGAGGTGGCGGACATGCCGCCGGAAACCCAGGGCAAGATCGTCCGCGCGCTGCAGGACCAGACCTTCGAGCGGCTGGGCGGCGCCACCCGGGTCAAGGTCGACGTGCGCGTGCTGGCGACCACCAACCGGGACCTCCAGGCGGAGATCGCCGCCGGGCGGTTCCGCGAGGACCTGTACTACCGGCTGGCGGTGGTGCCGCTCCGGGTGCCGAGCCTGCGCGAGCGGCGGGAGGACATCCCCGACCTGTCGCGGCTGTTCCTGGCGCGTTCGGCGGAAACGGCCGGGCTGCCGGCGCGCGACCTGTCCGCGGACGCGCTGGCGGCGCTGCAAAGCTACGAGTGGCCGGGCAACTCGCGCGAGCTGCGCAACCTGATGGACTGGCTGCTGATCATGGCGCCCGGCGGGTCGGACACCATACGCGCGGAGATGCTGCCGCCGACGATCGGGCAGGGGGCGCCGGCGCTGCTGAAGTTCGACAGCGCTGCGGACGTGATGGGGCTGCCGCTGCGGGAGGCGCGCGACCTGTTCGAGACGCAGTACCTGCAGGCGCAACTGCTGCGGTTCGGCGGCAACATCAGCCGCACCGCCGGCTTCGTCGGCATGGAGCGCAGCGCGCTGCATCGCAAGCTGAAGCAGTTGGGCGTCAGCTCCGAGGATCGGTCCGGCTGAGCAGCCGTCGCAGCACCGGCTTTGCCGTTGCCCCGTCCCGCTGCTAGCTTGGTGCCCAAGGGCCGTCGGCATCGCGCCGACAGGACCGCAACAAGAAGAACAAAGGCCTAGCCATGGCTAAGGACAACTCGCAGAACGTGCAGGACGTGTTCCTGAACCACGTTCGCCGCTCGAAGACCCCGGTCACCATCTTCCTGGTCAATGGCGTGAAGCTCCAGGGCATCATCACTTGGTTCGACAACTTCTCGGTGCTGCTGCGCCGGGACGGCCATACTCAGTTGGTCTACAAGCACGCGATCAGCACCGTGATGCCGGCAGCGCCCATCGCCCTGTTCGACCAGAACAAGGTGGAGGGCGGAACCGAGCAGGATGGCGAGGCGGCGTCCGCGTCCGCGAAGGGTAACGCCTGAGGGTGGCGACCGGCGGGACGGGGATGCAGCCGACGCGGGCGGCGGTCATCCTGCCTTGGGAGCGCCAGGACCGTCAGCATGACCGGCCGGCGGATCATCGCCCGGATCATCGTCACGAGACGCGCGCGGCGGAGGCGCGTCTGGAGGAGGCGGTCGGCCTCGCCGCGTCCATCGGCCTGGTGATCGTGCGCCGGGCCGTGCTGCCGATCCGCGGGCGGCGGCCGGCCACGCTGCTTGGCAGCGGACAGGTGGAGTCTCTCGCGGAAGCCGTGGCACAGGACGCGGTGACCGTGGTGATCGTGGACTCGCGTTTGAGCCCGGTGCAGCAGCGGAACCTGGAACGGTCGCTCGGCTGCAAGGTGATCGACCGCACCGGGCTGATCCTGGACATCTTCGGCGAGCGCGCCGTCACCCGGGAAGGCTCACTCCAGGTCGAGCTGGCGCATCTGGAGTATCAGCGCAGCCGGTTGGTGCGATCCTGGACCCACCTGGAACGCCAGCGGGGCGGGTTCGGCTTCCTCGGTGGGCCGGGAGAGACGCAGATCGAGGCCGACCGGCGGCTGATCGGCGACCGGATCGTACGGCTGAAGAAGGAACTGGAGCAGGTGCGTCGCACCCGCGGGCTGCATCGCGACGCGCGCCGCCGGGTGCCGTTCCCGGTGGTTGCCCTGGTCGGCTACACCAACGCTGGCAAGTCGACGCTGTTCAACGCCCTCACCGGGGCGGCGGTGCATGCGCAGGACCAGCTCTTCGCCACGCTGGACCCGACCATGCGCGGGCTGACGCTGCCCTCGGGACGCAAGGTGATCCTGTCGGACACGGTCGGCTTCATCAGCGAGCTCCCGACCGAGCTGGTGGCGGCGTTCCGCGCGACGCTGGAGGAGGTGTCGGAAGCCGACGTGATCCTGCACGTGCGCGACGCGGCGCATCCGGACAGCATGGCGCAGCGGGCCGACGTGACCCTCGTGCTGAACGGCATGGTGGGGGACGGCACGCTGGACGAAGCCTGGCCGGAGCGGGTGATCGAGGTGCTGAACAAGGCCGACCTGCTGGGCGGGGCGGAACACGTCGCGGCGCGGGGCGGCGCCGAGGCCATCTCCGCCATCACCGGCGAGGGGCTGGACCGGCTGGCGTCGGCGATCGACCGGCACGTGCTGCAGGCGATGGAGCAGGCCGAGTT
Source organism: Lichenicola sp. (assembly GCA_965198655.1). Lineage (GTDB taxonomy): Bacteria > Pseudomonadota > Alphaproteobacteria > Acetobacterales > Acetobacteraceae > Lichenicola. Next base: position 2,033,273 of record OZ240668.1, read on the forward strand.
CCGGCTGCCGGTGCAGGACGGGGCGCCGCTGGCCTGGCTGTATGCCCATGGCGAGGTTGTCGACCGAAGCGATGGCGAGGACGAAATCCGGCTGGTGGTTAGGTTGCTGCCGGCGGACCGTGCCCGCTTCGAGCGGCAGCAACACTAAGGGCTCAAGCGGGGCTGGCGGAAGACGAACCGCGCCGACGTCGCGCCGTTGAGCCGTCGCGCGCCAAGCGGAACGACCGGCGATGCGCGGGAAGGGTTGGAGATGAACGAAACGTTCTCGGTGGCCGATGCGGTCGAGGTGACGCAGATCCTGCGTGCCGCGGCGCGGGCGGAGATCATGCCGCGCTTCCGGCGCCTCGGCAGCGACGACGTCCGCACCAAGAGCGGCCCCACCGACCTCGTCACCGTGGCGGACGAGGCGGCGGAGCGGCTGATCACCCAGGGGCTGGAACGACGGTTTCCCGGCTGCGTGGTGATCGGCGAGGAGGCCGCCGCCAGCGAGCCGGGCCTGCTCGGCCGGCTGGGCGACGCGGCGCTGGCCTTCGTGGTGGACCCGATCGACGGCACCTCCAACTTCGCCGCCGGCGTGCCGCTGTTCGGGGTGATGGCGGCCGCCGTGATGCGCGGCGAGGTGGTGGGGGCGGTGATCCACGACCCGCTCTGCGACGATGCCGCCGTTGCGGTCCGGGGCGAGGGGGCCTGGCTCGAGCATCCCGATGGGCAGCAGGTGACGCTTCGGGTGGCGGCACCAGTGGCGCCGTCGCAGATGACCGGCAACGCCGCCTGGCGTCACCTGCCGCAACCGTTGCGCGACCGGGTGGCGCTCAACCTGCCGCGCGTGCTGGCCAGTTGGGACTACCGTTGCGCCGCCCAGGAGTATCGCGTCCTCGCGTCCGGGCACTGCCACTTCCTGATCTTCAACCATCTGATGCCGTGGGACCACCTGCCGGGCTGGCTGCTTCACGCCGAGGCCGGTGGCTATTGCGCACATTTCGATGGAACGCCGTATCGGGCGACCGACCGCGGCGGCGGGCTGCTCTACGCGCCGGACCGGGAGAGCTGGATGGCGCTCTACGAGACGCTGCTCGCCGTCTGACCGTCCGTATCCCGCCGCTCTGCGGCCTTCGCCGCCTGCCAGCCGGCTTCCATCTCGTCCGGCCCGGCTTCCGCGACCGACCGGCCAGTGGCCTCTATCGATCGCTCCATGTGCTCGAAGCGTCTCTGGAACTTGGCGTTGGCCTCTCGCAGGCAGGCTTCCGGATCGAGGTGGAGGCTGCGGGACAGGTTGGCGACGGTGAACAGGACGTCGCCGATCTCGTCCCGGAGGCGGGCCGGGTCCGCGGTGTCGAGCTCGGCGCGCAGCTCGGCCAGCTCGTCTGCGATCTTGTCGATCACCAGCGCCGGCTCCTGCCAGTCGAAGCCGACACGGGCGGCGCGGACGCACAGCTTGGCTGCGCGCGACAAGGCCGGCAGGCCGAGCGGGATGCCGGCCAGGACGCCGTGCTCGGCGCGGTCGCGGCGCTCGGCCGCCTTGTTATCCTCCCAGGACGTGCCGGCATCCTGCGCGGCCTCGCCGAACACGTGCGGGTGGCGGCGCACCATCTTGTCTGCGATCAGGCGGGCGATGGTGGCAAAGTCGAAGCGGTTCTCCGCCTGGCCCAGGCTGGCGTAGTAGACCACCTGCAGCAGCAGGTCGCCCAGCTCGTCCGGAAGGCCCACCCAATCGCGGCGGGCGATGGCGTCGGCGACCTCATACGCTTCCTCTATCGTGTAGGGGGCGATGCTGTCGAAGGTCTGCGCCTGGTCCCAGGAACAGCCGGTCGCCGGGTCACGGAGGGCGGCCATGATGTCCAGCAGCCGGGTCATCTGCCGGGCGGGATCGGCGTCGGGGGCGGGTTCGATCATCGGCGGAAGGTGCCCGGACGTCGGGGAACCGGCAAGTCCGCTGCGGGGGGGCTCTTATCGACAAACCGTATAATGTATATTATGCCAACTGAACAGGAGGTTTAATGCCTGGGTGGCTCAAATCGAAGACGTCGTCAAACACAACCAACTGGACGTCTCGTCATCGAAGTGGCGGTTGGTCAAGCCTCCTCGGTGATGTGGAACCAGAGGATGCCGTCGCAGCCCCACATCCAGCTCGGTCCTTCGGGATCGCTGTCGACCTGCCGCCAGGCAGCATGACGGCGCACTCGACGGCGTGCGCCAGGATCAAGGTTGCCGTCCCGTCTTCGCCCTGGAGTTCCAGAAGACGCTGCACGAGGCTCGGCGTCGTCATGAGGCGGAAGCGACGCGTTCAGGCGCCGGCGCGCGGCGGGGTCGCTAGGTGGGTGGCCAGCACGCTGTCGGTCTGCCGGTCCACCTCCAGCAGCCGCACCTCGTAGCCCCACAAATCGGCCAGATGGCGCAGCGAGGCCCGTGCATCCTTCTCGTCCAGCAGATGGCCGGGGCTGGTGCGGTGCTGAAGCCTGAGACAGCGGTCGCCGGAAAGGTCGACGTCGACGATCTCGATGTCGACGTAGAAGTTGCCGGGATCGTAGGACCTGGCGACGCTGCGCCGTATGTCGCGATAGCCCTGGGCGTCGTGGATCGCGTCCACCAGCAGATACGGCTTCTCGGTGTCGTCGCGAAGCCGGAACAGCTTGAACTGCCGGATCACCGCCGGCGACAGGAACTGCTGGATGAAGCTCTCGTCGCGGTATTCGGCCCAGGCGTGATGCAGCGTGCCCAGCGAGTCGCCGTTGCCGGCGATATCCGGGAACCAGGCGCGGTCCTCCTCGGTCGGCGCGTCGCAGATACGGGCGATGTCGGTCATCATCGCGTAGCCGAGCGCGTACGGGTTGAAGTTCGGGCCGCCGCCGGTGTCGAAGCCCGGCTGGCTGATCACGTTGGTGGTGGAGTGGATGGTCTCCATGAACGCCGCGTCGTCGATCTGCCCGCGGGCGTGCAGCCGCGACATGATCTCGTAGTGGACCCAGGTGGCGCAGCCCTCGTTCATCATCTTAGCCTGGGGTTGCGGGTAGAAGTATTGCGCGATCAGCCGGACGATCCGGATCACCTCGCGCTCCCACGGTGCCAGCAGCGGCGCGTTCTTCTCCAGGAAGTAGAGCACGTTCTCCTCGGGCAGGCCGAGCCGGCGGCGGCGCTCGCCTGCCGTGTCAGGCCCCTTTTCCGCCTTGGTCCCTGGTACGGTACGCCATAAATCGTTGAACACGCTGGCCTCGTGCTGGCGCCGGTCGCGCTCGCGCTGCTGCTCGGCCTTGAGGTCCATCACCCGGGCGCCGCTATGCCGGTGCACGCCCTGGTTCTGCAGCGCGTGCGCCGCGTCGAGGATGCGCTCGACCGCCTGCGTGCCGTGCCGCTCCTCGCATTGCGCGATGTAGCCGCGGGCGAACTCAAGGTAGTCGAGGATGCCGGATGGCGCGGTCCACTCGCGGAACAACCGGTTGTTCTTGAAGAAGTGGTTGTGGCCGAAGGCGGCGTGCGCGATCACCAGCGCCTGCATGGTGGCGCTGTTCTCCTCCATCAGGTAGCTGATGCACGGATCGGAGTTGATCACCACCTCGTAGGCCAGCCCCATCAGGCCGCGGCGGTAGGCGTTCTCGTGGCCGACGAATCGCTTGCCGAACGACCAGTGCTTGTAGATCAGCGGCATGCCGTGGGATGTGTACACGTCGAGCATCTGCTCCGGCGTGATGACCTCGATGCGGTTCGGATACACGTCGAGCTTGAGCTCGTCGAGCGCGATGCGCTCGATCGCATCGTAGGATCGGCGCAGGATGTCGAAGTTCCACTCCGAGCCGCTATAGAGCAGCCCGGTCGGCGGGGCGGCGGCAGCGCCGATCGCGTCGAGCGGGCTCATGGGCTCCCTCCCCTCAAGCGGTTTCAGGCTTCTTGGCGAACAGGTCGCGGAACACCGGGAAGATGTCGCGCTTGTCGCCGACCTGTCGCATCACCAACCGGTCGTTGTTGTCCGCGACGCCGCGATAGCCGCGCCACAGGTCGGTGTCGCCGCGTATCACGGCGCCGGACCCGATGATCTCGATATAGGCGTAGTACTGCACCAAAGGCAGGATCTGCTCCCTGAGCAACGCGCAGGATTTCGGGGTGTCGCTGCCCGAGTTGTCGCCGTCCGAGGCCTGCGCCACGTAGATGTTCCAGGTGTCGGCCGGATAGCGCTCGGACTGCACGCGGAGCAGCTCGACCAGGGCGGACGAGACGATGGTGCCGCCGGTGCGCGGATCGTGGAAGAAGGTGTCCTCGTCGACCTCCTCGGCCACCTCCGAGTGCCGGATGAACACCAGGTCGACGCGCTTGTATCGGCGCTCCAGGAACACGTGCAGCAGCAGGAAGAACCGCTTGGCCAGGTCCTTCATCCGCTCGGTCATGGAGCCCGACACGTCCATCAGGCAGAACATGACCGCGCGCGTGGTCGGCTTCGGCGTCACGGTGTAGCGCCGGTAGCGCATGTCCACCGGGTCGATCCACGGCACCCGGTTCATGCGACGCAGCGCGATGACCAGCTCCGAACGCAGCGACTCCAGCATCTCCGGGTCGCCGCCGTCCCGCTCCAGGGCGGCGATGCGCAGCTCCAGCTCGGTGACCAGGTCGGGCTTGGGCCGGCGCAGCCCGATGCGGCGCGCCATCGAGTGCTTCATAGTGCGGCCAAGGTCGAGCTGCGACGGCGAGCCGTCGCTGCTGAGGCCGGTCCGGCTGATGGTGGTGGTGTCGGTGCTGGCGATCTGCCGCTTCACCAGGTCGGGCAGCGCCAGGTCGTCGAAGAAGGCATCGAGGAACTCGTCGCGGCTCAGCACGAAGCGGAAGCTGTCCTCGCCGCCGCCGTCCTCACCGGCCTCCCCGGCACCGCCGCCGCCCCTGCCCTTGCCCGATGGCGGCCGTTGCAGGCGATCGCCGGGCGAGAACACCTTGTTGCCGGACAGCACGATGTCGCGCACGCCGGACGAGAACACCCGGTGCAGGCTCGGCTCGTGCAGGGCGTCCGACGGGATCGAGATCGCACGTTCCTGGCCGACCTCGCGCAGCTTGCCCGACGCCACCGCGTCCCGGGCGGCGCGCTGCACCGCCTCACGAGCCCGCACCAGAACGCGACGCCGGTTCTCCAGGTTCTTGCCATGCGGGTTGGGCCGGCGGTCGATGATGTCCACGCGTCAGGCCATCCCCTCGTCAGGCCGACTGCTTGACGCGCATATACCACTCGACCAGGCGGCGCACCTGCCGTTCTGTATAGCCGCGCGACACCATGCGTTCGACGAACTGGCCGTGCTTGGTCTCGGTGTCGCCGTCCTTCTTCGAGCCGAAGCTGATCACCGGTAGCAGGTCCTCCACCTGGCTGAACATCCGCTTCTCGATCACGTCGCGGATCTTCTCGTAGGAGTTCCAGGCCGGGTTGCGGCCGGCGTTGTTGGCGCGCGAGCGCAGCGAGAACTTAACCACCTCGTTGCGGAAGTCCTTCGGGTTGGCGATCCCGGCCGGCTTCTCGATCTTGGTCAGCTCGGCGTTCAGCAGGTCGCGGCTCATCATCTGGCCGGTATCGGGGTCCTTGAAGTCCTGGTCCTCGATCCAGGCGTCGGCATAGTCGAGGTAGCGGTCGAACAGGTTCTGGCCGTAGTCGTGGTAGCTTTCGAGATAGGCCTTCTGGATCTCGTTGCCGACGAACTCGGCGTAGCGGCTGGCCAGCTCCGACTTCAGCACCGCGAGGTAGCCGGCCTCGACCTCGGCTGGGAACTGCTCGCGCCGCACCGCCTGCTCCAGCACGTACATCAGATGCACCGGGTCGGCCGCGATCTCGCTGGAGTCGTGGTTGAAGGTGGCCGACAGCACCTTGAACGCGAACCGGGTCGACACGCCGTCCATGCCCTCGTCGACGCCGGCGGCATCGCGATATTCCTGCATGGTCTTGGCCTTGGGATCGGTCTCGCGGATGTTCTCGCCGTCATAAACGCGCATCTTGGCGAACTGCGACGAGTTCGGATGCGGCTTCAAGCGCGACAGCACGGTGAAGCGGGCCAGCATCTCGAAGGTGTTGGGCGCGCAGGGGGCGTCGCCCAGCGCGGAGGAGCGAATCAGCTTCTCGTAGATGCGAGTTTCCTCGGTGGCGCGCAGGCAGTACGGCACCTTGATCACGCAGACGCGGTCGAGGAAGGCCTCGTTGGTGCGGTTGTTGCGGAAGGTCTGCCATTCCGCCTCGTTGGAGTGGGCCAGGATCATGCCGGTGAACGGGATCGAGCCGATGTTCTCGGTGCCGACATAGTTGCCCTCCTGCGTCGCAGTCAGCAGCGGGTGGAGCATCTTGATCGGCGCCTTGAACATCTCGACGAACTCGAGCAGCCCCTGGTTGGCGCGGTTGAGGCCGCCGGAGAAGCCGTAGGCGTCGGGATCGTTCTGGCTATGGGTTTCAAGCTGCCGGATGTCGACCTTGCCAACGAGGGCCGACACGTCCTGGTTGTTGTCGTCGCCCGGCTCGGTCTTGGCGATGCCGATCTGGCGCAGCTTGGACGGATGCAGCTTGACCACACGGAAGCGCGACAGGTCACCGTCGAACTCCTCCAGCCGCTTCAGCGCCCAGGGGCTCGCGATCCCGGTCAGCACCCGGCGCGGGATGTTGTAGCGGGCAAGGAGGCTCGGCCCCATGCGCTCCACGTCGAACAGGCCGAGCGGAGACTCGAACACCGGGCTCATCTGCTTGCCGGCCTTGAGCACATAGATCGGCTCGCGCTCCATCAACGTCTTGAGCCGCTCGCCGAGCGAGGACTTGCCGCCGCCGACCGGCCCCAGCAGGTAGAGGATCTGCTTGCGCTCCTCCAACCCTTGGGCTGCGTGGCGGAAGAAGCCGACGATCCGCTCGATCGTCTCCTCCATGCCGTGGAAGTCGGAGAACGCCGGATAGGTTCGTATGGTGCGGTTCATGAACACGCGGGCGAGGCGCGTGTCCTTCGAGGTGTCGATCGGCACCGGCTCGCCGATCGCCTTGAGCATCCGTTCGGAGGCGCTCGCATAGCAGGACGGGTCGGCAGCACACAGGTCGAGATACTCGGCGAGGCTCATCTCGGTTTCGCGCCGCTCTTCGCGCATCGCGGTCGCAAGCGTGAAAACGTCGTCGAGTGGCGCCATGCAGAGCTCTCCCCAAAGGCTGGGTGCCTCGCCTGACTCCGGAACAGCCACGCCCGGACCGGATCCATCCCGTCCTATGCCGTGATCTCCTGTCAGGTCCTCCTGAAGCGGAGGCCATAGCGGATAAGGGTCCGAATGCCGGAACCTTCCGTCCACGGTCGAGGCAACATTACTGATCCTGCGCAACGGAACCTTCGAACCGTCGCCAGGTGGAAGGCTATCGCCGCCCCAACGCGCGATTCAACTAAATTGAAGGCCACCTCATTCGGAGCGACCAGCAAGTGCAGGCACGACACAGGATGCTGTCCTTCCCGGACGAAGGGAGAGCATGATCAAACGATCATGTCTCAAGGCGACAGGATCATCCCGTCATGCGCAGCCTCGATGCCGGATGGCAGGTTGGCGCGCAGCCAGGCCCAGTCCATGTCGGTGCCCATGTGGGTCAGGACCGTGCGGCCGATCCCGAGCCGGTTCGCCCAGCGCATGACCAGGCCGAGATCGGCGTGCGCCGGATGGCGCGCGCGCTGGAAGCAGTCGACCAGCCAGATCCGGGTGCCGGCCAGGACCGACAGCGCCGCGTCGTCGAGTTCCATCACGTCGGTCGAATAGCTGAAGTCGCCGATGCGGAAGCCGAGCGTGGTGCCGCTGCCGTGCACCTGCTCGAACAACAGGAAATGGCTGCCGGCGATCTCGACCGTGGCGCCGGCGCGCACCGGGCGGGGCAGCATCACCGGCCGGTAGAAGCCGGGTGGCGACCAGGGGCGGAACGCGTAGCGGAAGCGGGACTCGATCTCCGCCAGCACCGGCTCGGTGCCGAACGCCTCGATTGGCCGGTCGATGACGCGGTTCAGGCTGCGCACCTCGTCCAGGCCGGCGACGTGGTCGGCATGGGCATGGGTATAGAAGACGGCGTCGATCCGCCCGATGCCGGTGGACAGGAGCTGGGTGCGCAGGTCGGGCGAGGTATCCACCAGCACCCGGTCGCCCTGCGCGCTCTCGACCACGATCGACGAGCGGCTGCGCCGGTTGCGCGGCTCCCCCGGGTCGCATACGCCCCAGTCACCCCGCCCGTCCGGGCCGCCCAGCATCGGCACGCCGGCGGAGCCGCCGCAGCCCAGGATGACGACGCGCATCGGTACTAGGCCGCCTTGCTGAACAGGCGGTGGAAGTTCGCGGTGGTGAGGCTGCCGAGCGCTTCTTGGTCCAGGCCGCGCAGGCCGGCGAGCACGGACGCGGTGTGGGCGACGAAGGACGGCTCGTTGCGCTTGCCCCGCTTGGGCGCCGGCGCGAGGTAGGGCGCGTCGGTTTCCACCAGCAGGCGGTCGGACGGGATGCGGCTCGCGATCCCACGCAGCTCGTCGGACTTCGGAAAGGTCAGGATGCCGGAGAAGCTGACATAGCCGCCGAGGGAGAGCGCGGTTCGTGCCAGCGCCTCGCCGGAGCTGAAGCAGTGCAGCACGAAGCGGAATGGCCCACCCGCCTCGTGTTCCTCGGTCAGGATGGCCGCCACGTCGTCGTCCGCGTTCCGCGCGTGAATGACCAGCGGCAGGTCGGCGATCCTGGCCGCGCGGAGATGCGCACGGAAGCTTGCCTGCTGCAGCGGGCGCACCGCCGGCTCGCCGTGGAGGTAGTCGAGACCGGACTCGCCGATGCCGACGATCCCGGAAGCCGACGCCATGGCTGCCAATCGGTCCGGGTCGGGCACCGCCTCGTCGGCGACGTGGTCCGGATGGGTGCCGATCGTGCACCATATGGCGAGGTCCGGCCGGGCGTGGCGGGTCAGGCGGCGGTTCAACGGGGCCGCCGACAGACGGGTGCCGATCGTCACCATTCCGCCCAGGCCCGCGGCCCGTGCGCGATCGAGCAGCGCGCCCATCTCGTCGTCGGCGAAATGGTCGAGGTGGCAGTGGCTGTCGATCAGCATGGGTCAGGCCGGACCCGCGGCTGCGGCCTCGACGTATCTCGGGAAGATGCCCTCCGGTGTCGGCAGCGCCAAGCCCGGCTCCAGCGGAACGGCGAGCGCGGCCAAGGTGCGATCCGCGGCTGGAACGCCTAGCTGATCGAGCAGGCGGCCCATGCTGTCCGGCATGAACGGCTGCAGCACCGTGGCGATGGGCCGCATCACGTCGACCAGCACACGCAGCACCGCGCCCATGCGCCCGGGATCTGTCTTCCTCAGCGCCCACGGCGCCTGACGGTCGATGTAGGCGTTGCCCGCCCGCACCACCTTCCAGGTCTCCTCCAACGCCTCGTGCAGGACCTGCCGGCCGATCAGGCCGCGCAAGGTGCCGGCAAGCGCCTCCGCCTGGGCAAGCAGTGCCGCGTCCTCCGCGGTGGCATCCCCGCGCGGCGGCAGCCGGGCGTCGCAGTTGCGCGCGATCTGCGTCAGCGTCCGCTGCGCCAGGTTGCCGAGGTCGTTGGCGAGCTCGACGTTCAGGCGCGAGATCAGCGCGCGGCGGCTGAAGTCGCCGTCGCCGCCGAACGGCACCTCGCGCAGCAGGAAGTAGCGCACCGCGTCGACCCCGAACTCGGCGGCCAGGGCGCGCGGCTCGACCACGTTGCCGATCGACTTGCTCATCTTCTCGCCGTCCGCGGTCCACCACCCGTTGGCGAATACCCGTCGCGGCAGCGCGATGCCGGCGGCCATCAGGAAGGCGGGCCAGAATACGGCATGGAAGCGGATGATCTCCTTGCCGACCAGGTGCAGGTCGGCCGGCCAGAACCGCCACAACGGCCCTTGGTCGGGATAGCCAAGGGCTGTGATGTAGTTCACGAGCGCGTCCCACCACACGTAGATCACGTGGTCCGGATCGTCCGGCACCGGCACGCCCCACCGGAAGCTGGTGCGGCTGATCGACAGGTCCTTCAGGCCCTGCCGGACGAAGCTCAGCACCTCGTTACGGCGTCCCGCCGGACCGATGAAGTCTGGGTTGGCCTCATAGAAGGCGAGCAACCGGTCCTGCCAGGCGGACAGGCGGAAGAAGTAGGAAGGCTCCGTAACCCACTCGACCGGGGCGCCACTTGGCGCCACCCGGGTGCCGTCGGCGCGCAGCACCAGCTCGTCCTCGCCGTAGAAGCTCTCGTCGCGGGTCGCGTACCAGCCCTCATAGGCGCCGAGATAGATGTGCCCGTCCTGCCGCAGGCGCCGCCAAAGCGCTGCGCAAGCCCGGAGGTGTCGCGGCTCGGTGGTGCGGATGAAGTCGTCGAACGATATGTTCATGGCCAGCGCCATGTCGCGGAAGTCGGCCGATACGCGGTCGACGAAGTCCTGCGGGTCGACGCCAGCGGCCAGGGCGGCCTGCTCGACCTTCTGGCCGTGCTCGTCGGTGCCGGTCAGGAAGAACACGTCATACCCGTCGAGCCGGTGCCAGCGCGCCAGGACGTCGGCGGCGACCGAGGTGTAGGCGTGGCCGATATGCGGCGCACCGTTCACGTAGTAGATCGGGGTGGTGATGGTGTAGCGCTGTGTCATCGCTCGCTCAGCAGGCTCAGGCTCGACAGCAGCGCCTGCCTCTTGTCCAGGTTGAACCGTTCCGTCTCGGCCCGCAGGCGATTGAGCCCCTGCCATACCGTCACCCAGCCGGTTCCGGATGCGGGTCCCGAGGCGCCGACGCGAGCGGTGTTCCGTACCCGCTCCGATATGGCATCCGCAAGCAGCGTCAGGAAGGTCGCAAAGCCCTGCTCCTTGCGCAGGATGCGGTCTGCCAGCTCATAATCGCCGACGCCGGGCCCACGGCCATCCAGCAGACTTTGTACCAGCTCCGCCATCGCAACGCCGTCCTCGGCGGCCAGGGCGACTGCCCGCCCCGGCGCGCCATGGGCGAGCTCCGCCAGGACGCCGCGGTTCGCCTCGTCTTCTTCCGGCAGCAGGCGCTCCAGAACAAGCATCATCTGCGGCAGGTCGAGCGGAGCCAGGCGCAGCATGCGACAGCGACTGCGTATGGTGGCGAGCAGCCGGCCTGGGCTGCTGCTGACCAGGACCAGCACGGCACGTGGCGGCGGCTCTTCCAGGATCTTGAGCAGCGCGTTGGCGGCATGTCGGTTCAGGAGGTCGGCGTCGTCGAGGATCACGACACGCCAGCCGCCTTCCGCGGCCGTGCGGCGGAGGAAGTCGCCGATCGGGCGCACGTCGTCGGCGACGATCTCCGTCCGATGACGCTGGCGCTTCTCGTCGAAGGAGCGACCGATCGCCAGCAGGTCGGCATGGGTGCCGGCAGCTACCCGCCGGGACACCGGGTCGGTGTCGGCGACCGCAAGGCCGGTTCCCGGACAGCCCGCGAGCAGCCAGCGGGCGAAGCGGAACGCCAGGGTCGCCTTGCCGATCCCCTGGGGACCGGCGATCAGCCAGGCGTGGTGCAGCCGGTGGACCTTGGCTTCGGCAAACAGCATCGCCTCGGCCGCTTCGTGTCCCACCAGCCATCCCCGCCCTCCGAGGTGGCGATGACCGTCATCCGGCAAGGCGCTCTTCGACCTTGTCCAGCAGCGTTTGATGCACCTGTTCCACGTTCCCGCCGGCATCGACGACCACGATCCGTTCCGGCGCCGCGCGGGCGATCCGCCGGAACCCGTCCGCGACACGCAGGTGGAACGCCTCGTCCAGTCGCTCGTAGCGGTCGGGGGCGTCGCCTCGGCGCGTCAGCCTTTGCCGCGCCACCTCCCGTGGCAGATCGAGCAGCAGGGTCAGGTCCGGCTTGAGCGGGGTCAGCGCGATCAGGTCGCGGATGAAGGCGAGCGGCTCCGTCTCGCCGTAACCCAGCCCGTATCCTTGGTAGGCCAAAGTCGAGTCGAAGAACCGGTCGCAGATCACCAAGTTCCCCTCGGCTAGGGCCGGGATGATCGTGTGCTCGACGTGGTCGAAGCGCGCTGCGAAATGCACCAGGATCTCGGCGCGCAGGCTGAGCCCGTGATCCCCCTCGAGCAGCAGCGTGCGCAGCCGCTCGGCACCCGCAGCACCTCCCGGCTCCCTGGTGTGCAGCAGCCTGCGGCTCTTTTCCAGCCGTTCAGCCAGCAGGCGCGACTGGGTCGACTTGCCGGCCCCCTCGCCCCCCTCGAGCGTGACGAACAATCCGTTCACGAGCCGCCTACGAAGTGGTTGAGCACGGCCACGGCACGCGCCGGAAGGCTCTTGCGTTCCACCGCGGCGGCGGCGACCAGCGGAACCTGGACGTCGGCGACGGAGGCGCCGGAGATGGTGATCTGGCCAATCTGTTGGCCAGCCCGGATCGGCGCCGGCAGCGGAGCCTGGTAGTCGAGCGCCACCTTCACACGGCCCTGCCAGCCATGCGGAACCGTCACCAGCAGGTCGTCGGCAGCGCAGACAGGAACGCTGCGCGCCACGCCGAGCCAGACCGGCGCCACCTCCAGCGGCTGGCTGCGCGTCAGCAGGTGCACGTTCTCGAAGTTGGCGAACGCCCAGCTCAGCAGACGCTCGCCCTCGGCGGCACGGGCCTGCGACGACGGCAGCCCGTTGATCACCTCGATGATGCGGTTGTTGTTCCGCTCGGAGCTGACGCAGAGGCCGAACCCGCCGGCATCGGTGTGGCCGGTCTTCAACCCGTCGGCCAGGCCCTTGTCGACCAGGACGTTGCGGTTGCCCTGGTTGATATTGTTGAACTTGTAGTCCTTCTCCGAGAAGAAGTGGTAGTCGCCGGGGAAGTCGGCGATGAGGTGGCGAGCCAGGCTGGCGATGTCGCGTGCCGACATCAGGTGGTCCGGATCCGGCCAGCCGGTAGCGTTGCGGAACTGGGTGTTGGTCAGGCCCAGCGTCTTGGCCATGGCGTTCATCTGCGCGACGAACTGCTCCTCGGAACCGGACACTCCCTCGGCCAGCACGATGCAGGCGTCGTTGCCCGACTGGATGAGCATGCCGCGGATCAGGTCGGCGACCGAAACCTGGGCGCCCAGCGGCACGAACATCTTCGAGCCCTGCATGCGCCAGGCCTTCTCGCTGACCGGCAGCATCTGGTCGAGGCGGAGGCGTCCCGACTTCAGCATGCCGAACACCAGGTAGGCGGTCATCAGCTTGGTCAGCGACGACGGCGGCATGCGCTCGTCGGCCGCCTTCTGGAGCAGGATGGCACCGGTCTGGAAGTCGCTGATGAACGCCCATCGCGCTTCGGTGTCGAGCGGGCCGACCGGGGTGTCGGCAGCCGCCCCGGTCGGAGCGGGCGTCACGTCCGCCGCGGCAGGCGCCTTGGCAGCGCGACGCGGACGTGCGTCCGCGTCGCGTGACAGGAGGAGGGAGGGAAGCGCGAGGCTTCCGGCACCGGTCAGCAACAGCCGTCTGCTAGGCACTTCGATCCCTACTCGACGATGATACGCGCCCCGGTTACCCCGGCGCGACGGGCCTGGTCCAGAGCGGCATCCGCATCGGAGGTTCGCTGGAACGGTCCTTCGCGGACGGTATACACGACCTGACGTCCCTGCCCTTCACTTCCGACCGATCCTCCGAGTTCCGCCGCGACCTGGTCGGCGTAGCCGCGCTGGCCGAACTGGCCGCCGTCGATCCACAGCGCGCCGGGATCGGGAGAGCCCTGCTGCACGACGGGCGGCAGGCGATCGCCGACGGGTTCGAGGGCCGTTGCGTTCGAGCGAGCTTCCGGGTCTCGACGCCAGGCGACCCCCGTCGCACCACCTGCGCCGCTGCCGCCCGGCTCCAGAAGCGACTCCTCCTGCACGCCCTCGATCGGCGCAGCTACGATGTCCAGGTGCGGGCCGCCGGTGGCGCTTTCGGAGACAGCCTGACTGCGAGCAGGATCGAGGGTGATGTCGACGCGGGCCGGAACGCCCTCGGCCATGCCAAGAAGCGAGGCCGCCCGTTGCGTCAGGCCAAGCACCCGTCCCTGCTGCCCCGGTCCGCGGTCGTCCACACGCACAAGGATAATGCGGCCGTTCTCGAGGTTCCTGACCACGACGACGCAGGGAAGTTGCAGGGTCTGATGCGCGGCTGCCATCGCGTCCGGATCGAACCGCTCACCGTCGGCGGTGAGGCCGCCGGGGGGTGCTGATGCGACCGTCGCGAGCCCGGTGGCGTGATAATCGAGCTGTTCCCTGGGATAGAACCAGGCACCGTCCGCTCCCTGCCAAGGCAGGCCCACGATGTAATGAGGCCTCGCCGACGCGACTGGTGGCTCCTGGCGGTGATGGCAGCCGGACACGCAGGCCAGCAGGCCGAACAGGACGAGGCGGCGACGGACCCCTCGGCGTCCGCTCACGCCGCAGCGTTGCCGATGAGCCCAACCGCCAAGGCATAGAAGTCGGACGGGTTGTAGCGTCGGATCACGTTGAAGTTTGCGTAAACCATGAACGCGTCGCCGCCGGCACCGTCAGGCAACAGAAGTGCGCCGTTCACGTCCCCCTGCGAGAACCGCGCGCCGTCCTGCCGGCGAACGCCGGCTTCGGTCCAGGACGCGAGCGGCCGTACCGCTTGCCGTCCGGCCAGGGATGGCGCGATCGGGCGGGTCAGCATCACCGGCTGGCCCCACGGTTCGCCGTCCGTCCAGCCGCAACGGCCGAGGTAGTTGGCGATCGACGCGAACACGTCAGCCCGGTCGGTCCAGATGTTCCTGCTTCCGTCGCCGCTGTAGTCCACCGCGTAGCGCAGGTAGGAGCTCGGCATGAACTGCGGCTGGCCCATGGCACCCGCGTAGCTTCCCAGCATCGACCCCGGTGCGACGTCGCCGTGGCCCAGGATCCGCAGCGCGTTCATGAGTTCGGCACGGAAGAAGCCGGCGCGTCGACCGTTATAGGCGAGCGTCGCCAGAGCATCCACGACGTTGAACGAGCCGATTCGGGTGCCGAAGTTCGACTCCAGGCCCCAGATCCCGATCACCACGCGCGGGTCGACGCGGTAGCGACGCCAAATATCGGTCAGGAGCGGAAGGTTGTCGCGATAAGCCTCGGCTGCCCCCTGCTCGCGGGTCGGAGAAATCACGCGGCTCCGGTACTGAGCCCAGGTCAGGGTGAACTCCGGCTGGTGCCGATCCAGTTGGAGGACATGCGTGTTGGGCGCTTCCAGTGCCAAGGCCGCGTCAAGCACCGATACCGGCACGCCCTGCTGCAAGGCCTCGACCCGGACCTGTTGCAGGAACCCAGCATAGGAGCCATCCCCGCGGGATGGGATTGACCGGCGGGCTCGTGCCGCTGCCGGTTCCAACCCAAGGGCGGCCGACAGGCCGGCCGACGCGATGGCGAAGGTCAGGATACGGCGCGTGGTCATGGTGAAAGCTGTGCCACAAGCTTCCCCACACGACAACGCGTCGAGAAGCGATTGCATATCATTCGCAGTTTACGGAAAATCAAAGGGTGATTCGCCTGGCCATCCCCGTCGTGCCCATACAACCCGCAACTGGCCGATCAACCGGGCGTTGCTGCCGCAAACGGAGCGAGGCATGGCGGTGGAGCAGACGGTAGCAACGACACGCCATGGCAAAAGGCGTGGCCTGATCGCCCTCGGCATCGCGATCCTGCTCGTTATCCTCCTGATCATCTTCTGGAGATGGGACTGGTTCATCCCCCTGGTCGAACGCCAAGCCAGCGCAACGCTTGGCCGCAAGGTGACGCTGGAGCATCTCCACGTCCAGCTGGGCCGCGTCACGCGCATCGTGGCGGACAACGTCGTCGTCGCCGGAACCGACGCGTATCCCCATCCGCTCGCAACCACTCAGCACTTGACGGTGTGGGTCGACGTCCTTCCGTTGATCCGTCATTCCCAGGTCGTGCTCCACCTGATCGACCTCGATCATCCAGCCGTTGACGCGTCTGCCGGAGCGGATGGGACCAATAACTGGACCCTCGGTTCGACCTCCCCCGCCAAGCCGAAGAACAACACGTCCAGCCCGACCATCATCGGCGTTCTGCAGATCGAGGACGGCCACGTTCACGTCAACGATGCTCCGTTGAAGGCCGACTTCAACGTCGGGATCGATACCCGGAACACCCCGAACCCGGCGAACTGGCCAGTCCCCACCGACCAGGGCCAGATCGTCGCCAACGCCAAGGGCACCTACGCCATGCAGCCGATCGTCGGGCGCTTCGTCGGCGGTGCCATCCTGTCGCTGCGCGACAAGGAGAAGCCGTACCCGATCGACCTGAGGGTGGCGAACGGCCCGACCCACGTCTCGCTGGTCGGCACCATTGAGCAACCTTTGACCTTCGGCGGTGCCCATCTCAAGCTGCTTTTCGCGGGCCCGGACATGTCGCTCCTGTTTCCGCTGACCGGAGTGCCGATCCCCCAGACGCCGCCGTACAGCGTCCAGGGCGACCTCGACTACGGAAAGCAGCGTATCTCGTTCCGTGACTTCGAGGGACGGGTGGGTTCGAGCGACCTTGGCGGCACCATCACCGTCCTTCCCGCCCACATCCCGACGGTCGACGCCACCTTGACCTCCCGCCGTGTCGACCTCGCCGACCTGGGCGGCTTCATCGGGTCGAAGCCAGGACACGCGAGCGACGCGAAGGGGGCGACGGCGGCCAACGAGAAGACCAGCAGCCGGACCAACGGCGACATCCTGCCGACGACGCCGTTCAACATGCCAAAGATCCGCGCCGCCAACGTCCACCTGTCCTACAACGGCCAGCACATCGAGAACCGCAATCTGCCGCTGGACAACATCATCGCCAGGCTGGACATCCAGGACGGCAGGATCGACATGAAGCAGCTCGACTTCGCGGTCGGGACGGGACGGATCTTCAGCAGCGTCCTCATGGATCCGTCCGGCAGGACGCTGCATACCCGAGCTCACGTCGACTTCCACCGTATCGACCTGTCCCGCGTGATGCAGGCAACGCACACGTTTCACGGCCAAGGCGTGGTCGGCGGTCAGGCGAACTTGACGACCGACGGATCCTCCATCGCCGCCATGCTCGGCAACGGATCAGGCGGTCTGACGCTGGTGATGTCCGGCGGGGGAGACATCAGCGCTCTGCTGCCCGACATCGCAGGGCTGGAGTTCGGCAACGCCATCCTGTCGGCGCTCGGCCTGCCGAACCGGGCACAGGTGCAGTGTTTCATCGCCGACATGCCGTTGAAGGACGGCATCCTGTCCACCCAGACGTTCTTGTTGCAGACCAGCGAGGCACGCACCATGGGTCGCGGGACGGTGGACTTTAAGAACCAGACCATGGACTACAGCCTGACGACGAGATCCACGCATTTCAGTGTCGGCTCACTGCCGGGGCCGATCGACATCACCGGCAAGCTCGGCAAGCCAGGTATCTCCCCGGGTGTCGAGGTGGTGGCGCGAGCCGGTGCCGCGGCCGGCCTTGGCATCCTGTTGCCGCCCTTGGCGTTGCTCCCGACGATCCAGTTCGGAGTCGGCGAGGCAGGCGCCTGCCAAGCGGCACTAACCGAGACGAAGGATCATCCCGCGGCACCGCCGCCTTCGCGCCGTCGTCCGAGATGACCGTTATCCCGAGGCGGTCTCAGAGAAAACAGGTGACGTGACCCGACACCGGGGATATGCCACCGCACCCGGAGCCTGTCCGGATGGCAGTTGGAGTTTCCGACCGCTCGAGTGACGTGGAGACCCGGTGAGTGCCAGTTGTTCGCGCGTCGTCGGCCATCCGGATCCAATAGGACGTGTTCCCGCTATCCGTCTCTGGCCTGTTCAAGGCGGCTGGCGTCCATCCTCTTCTCCAAGGCCTGGCGATCATCGCCGGAACCTTCATCCTTGAGGATGCCGCCACCGTTCTGGCGGCGATGCAGGTGCAGGATGGAAGGATCGCCGTCGGGCTGGCATTGGGATCGCTTTATATCGGGATCATCGCCGGAGACCTTGGCTTGTACGGCTTGGGCCGCTTGGCCACGCTGTCCGCTCGCATCAAACGACTGCTTCCTCCCGAACGACGGACCCGCAGTCGGCAGTGGATAGAGCACCGCGTATTCCGCGTCGTCTTCATCAGCAGGTTCATCCCGGGCGCACGGTTGCCGACCTACACGAGTTGCGGCTACCTGCACGCAAGCTTCAGCCGCTTCGCCCTGGCGGCCGTCATCGCCACCTCGATCTGGACGACCCTGCTGTTCCTGGTGGCACGACATGTCGGGCAGTTCCTGATCGACCACCTGGGCGCTTGGCGCTGGTTCGGCGCCATCATGTTCGCCATCGTGATCGTGCTGATGGGGCGCCTCGTCGCACGCCTACAGGGAGAGCCGGAATGACCGTAGTGGCCGCATCCACGCGGATCGTCCAAGCAAGGCCAATCTCGGCGTTCGAGTTCTGGCCAAGCTGGCTGTTCTATATCCCGGTGGTCGCCTTCTGGATCCTGATGGGCCTCCGCCATCGCAGCTTCAGCCTGCCCACTGCCGCCAACCCACGGGTAGAAACAGGCGGATTGTGCGGAGAGCGCAAGACCACGATCCTGGACCAAGCCGGACCGGACGCGGCGAGCTGGATCGCACCCTATGTTGTCCTGACGACGGATGTGGATGATCTGGCCCGGGCACGAGACGCCATGGCAGACGCTGGCCTGTCAATGCCGGTCGTGGTGAAGCCGAACATCGGCTGCAACGGGACCGGCGTTCGGCTGGTGGATACCCAAGCGGCTCTGGAAACGGCGTTGGCCGCGTTTCCCAGAGCCATCGAGCTCGTCATACAGGAGCTAGTTACCTATGACGGCGAGGCCGGCATCTTCTATGTCCGCGAGCCCGGCGCATCAACCGGCCGTATCACCTCGCTGACACTGAAGCAGGCGCCCATCATCGTCGGCGACGGCCGGTCAACCATCCGTTCGCTGGTTCTCGAGGACGAACGCTCCGGATGCGTTCCCGAACTCTATCTGCCTCGCCTAGCCGATCGTCTGGATCAGGTGTTGAACCCGGGAGAACGCCTCAGGCTCGTATTTGCCGGCAACCACTGCAAGGGCTCGATCTTCACCGACGGCAGCCACGACATCACCCGCGCGCTGACCGCTCGGGTCGATGCCATCATGCAAGCCATCCCCGACTTCCATTTCGGCCGGCTGGATGTGCGCTTCGAGAGCGCCGCTGCGTTGCGCGGTGGGGAAGGCTTTCGCATCATCGAGATCAACGGCGTCGGCTCCGAAGCGACCCATATCTGGGATCCACGCACGTCGTTATGGACCGCCTATCGCGACCAGTTCAGGCACTACAGGATTGCTTTCGAGATCGGTGCCGAGATGAGGCGGCGAGGCTCCAGGCCTACGCCGCTCCTAGAACTTCTCGCTTTCTGGCGCCTGCAACGCCGCTTGATGGCCTGTTACCCGCTGAACGACTAAAGATGTCCCCAGCTCGGCATGCCGGATACAGTCTAGCTGCCGCAGCCGCTTCCTGCTCCACCGGTGCCAAATATGTATTGACTGACCTGCTGCTCCAGGTTGGTCGGCTCGCACGTGTCGGTAAGCGTCGCGCCGGACGGCAGCATCCGGCGCGAGCGGCCCGGATCGACCAGAAGAGCCTCGCCGGCCGTCAGGGTGCTGCTTCCGATCGACAGCCTCGTATCGACCGGAAGCTCCAGCGCCTGGTCGATCTGAAACGTCACGTTCGAGGCCATGGTGCGCGGGTCCAGGGCAACCGCCGTCACCTTCCCGACCGCGACACCTGCCAGGACCACATCGGCACCCACATGCAACCCGTTAGAGGACAGAAACGTCGCCCGGAGCTGGTAGGTAGACGCACCGTTAGCTCCGTTCAGATTGGCAGCATAACCATAGAACCCGACTGCCACGCAAAGCACCACCGCGCTGGCGGCCGTCGCTGTAATGCCGTGCCGGCCGAAGCGGATGGGCGTCCTGATCATGGCTAGGCCATAGCCAGGACCAACGCCCCTGGTCAACTCCAACGCCTTGCCGCCTGCCCGTTTATGCGGCACCAGAGCCTATCGCATCGTCAGGGCCTCCCCATGACTACCATCCAGGCGCTTATCCTTGCACTGCTCCAGGGGATCACCGAGCTGTTCCCGGTCAGTAGTCTAGGACATGCGGTGATCGTCCCCCGGTTGCTGCACTGGCCCCTCGACGAGCACGGACTGACCTTTCTCCCCTTCCTCGTTATGCTCCACGTCGGCACCGCGGCAGCCCTGCTGCTGTTCTTCTGGCGTGACTGGGTTGCCCTCGGCCGCGGTGCAATCGGGGCAGCCGATCCACTTCACGTCAAGGAAAGCCGCTACATCGGGGCGTTGATCATCGTCGCCACCGTTCCCGCCGTCATCGTCGGCTATGTCCTGGAAAGCTTCCTTCGCAACCTGTTTGGCACCCCAGAAATCGCCGCGTGCTTCCTGATCGTCAACGGCCTCATCCTGCTGGCTGCGGACCGGCTGCGGGCACGCCTTCCGGAGGACGTCGACAAACCAATCGCCAGCCTGACCTTTATGGATGCCCTGCTGATCGGAGCGTGGCAATGCACGGCCTTCCTACCGGGCATCTCACGCTCCGGCGCCACCATAACGGGGGGCCTGCTGCGCGGCATAAGCCATCAGACCGCCGCGCGCTTCTCCTTCTTGATCGCCTTGCCGATCATCCTGGCCGCAACCGCATCCCAGCTTGTAAGGCTTCATCACGCCCATCTGGGCTTACAGGCGCTTCGCCCTGCGCTTTTTGGCGCGCTGGTGGCTGCCGTAGCGGCCTGGTCGAGCACGGCGTTCCTCATGCGCTACTTCCGCAACCATGAGGCGTGGGCTCTTCGCCCGTTCGCGATCTACAGCGTTGCGGCAGGAGTGTTGAGCCTCGTCGCGTTCCGCATCCTTTGACGTCGCACAGTCTAGAAATCCCGACTGCAAGATGATGACCTGATGCTGCACTCCCGCGCGATGAAGTCGACCATTCCAATCGTTCTATCCATCGCGTCTGCCTTGCTCACCAGCGCCGCACCTCGAAACATCGCGTTGGAACCAATCTCCCGGATGAGCCAGGACTGGTGGCGCGCGAGGTTCGAGGAGAAACAGCTTGAGCTTCGCCGGATGCCGGTCGAGCTGCTATGGTTCGGCGACTCCATCACGCAGAACTGGGAGCGATCGAGCCACGACGACTGGCGGAACTTCGCTCCGGCGTGGCAGCGCTTCTACGGCGATCGTCACGCGGTCGATCTCGGCTTCAAAGGCGACAGCACCTGCCATCTGCTCTGGCGTCTTCAATATGGCGAGCTGGATGGGATCTTCCCACGGGTCGCGATCATCCTGATCGGCGCTAACAACTTCGGTCACATCCACACCGATGCCGACGAAACGTTCGAGGGGATCCAGGCGATCCTGGACGAGGTTCATCGGCGATCGCCGCGAACGCACATCGTTCTGCTCGGAGTCCTTCCGTCCATCCGCTCCGATTGGGTATCCAGAAATACGATCCGCCTGAATCGCCGGCTCAAGGCGACATTCTCCGATAGAGCCTACGTGACCTATGTCGACGTCGGCGACCTGTTCCTGACCCATGATCTGGTCGACCCGACCAAGTTCATCGATCCTCGCCTGACTCCACCCGCTCCACCGCTGCATCCGACCGCACAGGTCCAGGCTGAGATCGCCGAACGGATCGAGCCGATCGTCGCCCGCCTGCTGGGAGACCATATCCATCGCTGAGGCTGGTCGCTCGACGACCATGGTCTTAACGCTACAGCAACGTGAGCGAGGCATGCTGCGACGTCTGCCGGGAGCGTCGCCAGCCAATGCCACACATCTTCATCGCCACGCCGTGCTATGGAGGCATGGTCACACAGGGCTACATGCAGTCCGTCTGCGCCCTGATGGCAGCGGCTCCGCAGGCAGGCATCGCCCTGACCCTGGCTCTGCTCGGCCAGGACGCCCTGATCACCCGCTGTCGCAACACCCTGACCAGCCACTTCATCGCCACCTCGCAGGCGACCCACATCCTGTTCATCGACGCCGACATCTCGTTCGAGCCTGAGAACGTGTTCCGCCTTCTCGCGGCCAGCAAGCCTGTCGCCGCCGGTATCTACCCGCTGAAGGCGCACTACTGGGACCACTCGTGCCAGGAGCGGCTGGCGCAGGGCGAGCCCATGGAAAGTGCGGGCCTCCACTACGTCGGCAAGCTGGAGGCGAGCCATCACCTTCTGCGTGACGGAGACTTCGTCACGGCAACCCATGCCGGGACCGGCTTCATGCTGATCGAGCGCGCTACCATCGAGCAGATGCAGGTGGCTTATCCGGAAACCCGTTATCGGAGCATCGACGCCTACACGTCCGGCGAGAACGCCCGACCGGGTGGCTACGCCCTGTTCGACTGCGTCATAGACCCGATCACCGGCACCTACATGAGCGAGGACTTTACGTTCTGCTCACGCTGGCAACGGCTCGGGGGGCGGATCTGGCTGGACACTAGCGCCAGCCTGACCCATAATGGACCCTCCGACTTCAAAGGTCTTCCGGGTCAGCGCTTCGCGCTCCCAAGGACGACGGCCTGACCAACCGAATCCTTGAAAGCCGGCACCCGCGTCAACCATACCACTCCAGCACCATCAGCCCGTCTGCGCCTTTTCCCCCGGCACCCGACGCGCCGCCGGCACCACCGCCTCCGGGCCAGAGCCCGTTCGAGCCGAGGGTACCGCCGAAGCAGGCGCTGGCGCCGAGCACACCGAAGCTCGGGCCACCTGCCCCTCCGACGTTGGTCGACCCGATTTGAAAGCCGTTCTGTCCAGGTCCGACCCCGAACGAGCCGATGAAGTTGATGTTGGTGGTCGACGGCAACCCAGCCGATCCGCCTACCCCAACCTGCCCACTCTGCCCAGCCGTGCCGTTGGTCCCCCCCGAAACCTGCACGAGGTTCGCAAACTCGGTTGTAGTGGACCCGGTCGTGCCTCCTCCGACCTGGATGGAGTACGATGTGCCGGCGGTAACGGCGATCAACACCTCCTCATAACCGCCACCACCACCGCCGCCGCCTGGATAATCCGCGCTAGCGCTGCCGCCGCTTCCTCCTGCGCCCCACATGCGCGCCAGAACCGAGCTCACACCAGGCGGACAGGTCCAGCTATAAGTGCCTGCCGCACCCCAGGCCGCGCGGTTGCGCGTGGTTGCCGCAGCGACAAAGGCGGTGGTCGCCAGCGCGAGACTCGCATCCCCTGCCGACGGCGTCGGCGCGGTCGGCGCGCCGGCGAAAGCCGGAGACAAGATCGGCGCAGCCTGGGGCAACTTGACCCGCACGAACGGTGCGTCTGCAGCTTCCGTGATCATGCTCGGATCGACCGCGGTCGCAGACGCCGGTATGACGATCTGCCACAAAGCGGTATAGCCGGTAGGAACCGCCGAAGGCGTCGTTGCAGCAAGAACCACCCGCTGTTCCAGGATGGACGCCTGAGCCTGACCGTTCCCTTGCACGCCGAACAGGGTCTGCCCCGGGTTGGCAGCGTTGTAGTACGCAAGCGTGGAACTTCCCGCCTGAACCTCGACGACGCTGCCGGAGATAACGGTTGTTCCCGTTCCCGGCAGGCCGATCACGACCGGCGCCGTGTTGATCCCGGTCTTGACCACCGGATCGCCATCCGGCGGAAGCGCGCCGTAACATCCGGCGTCGATCACGGTCGGCAGGGTCATGCTGCCCGGCCCGATGGTGACGGTCAGGCCGCTGCCCGGCGTGCAGCCAAGACCATCGGCATAGACGCCGCCGTCTCCGATCGTCATCTTGGCCAAGTAGCCGAGTGCGACCATCGTGTTGCGAGACTGCAGCAACTGGTCGGTATCGAGCGGCACGGCTCCCACATAGACAATTTGACGGTCCACCACTTCACTCCGGCTAGAGTCCCCGGCTGTCCTGCAGCCACCTTTTACGCAAGCGGTTTCGGCCCGACCGGAAACGTGTCCAGATCGGCTCTGTCAACTAATTATCGTGGTCCAGGCGATGCTGCCGGCCGGGATGACCCGACAGACTGCCTCGTTCAGCGACACCTGATCGATCGTGACAGCGGCTCCGGTCCAAAGCGTCACCAGCTCGTCCGCCTCGCGTAGGCCGATCTGGCCGTTGCTCGGAATAAAGCTCGTGGCGATCGATCCAGGCTCGACCTGCCAGCACTGCGCCAGCACCGGTGTGTCCATCAGCGACTTCGACTGCCCGTCCAACGTTACCGTCACCATGCGGCTCGTTGCCGTGCCGGAAGCAAGCGTCGCGGACACCTTCTGCCACACCCCGGTCACCGACAGGTTCGCAGCCGCGATGGCGACGACGCCGGACTGGTCGGTGAGGCTGAGGCCGCAGGAGGTGAACTGATGATCCGCCGGCAGCATCAGCCAGAACGACGCCGTCACCGCGTATCCCGGCGCGAAGACCGCGATCGACGGTCCCATTATCGAACCGCCGCTGTAGATGCTCACCTGCATGACCGGCATGTCGGCCCAGAGCGCGTTCGCGCCGGAAGGATCGACGATCCACCTGACGGTGGCCGTGGCGGATGCCGGCTGGAAGCCGCTCCAGCCTATGCTGTCCTTGATGAGGTTGAAGCCGCGCGGCTCGATTAGCGGGCTGATCGCGCCGCCATCGGCGTAGGACGACCTCAGGACATGACGTCCAGCGATCTGCATCGTGCCGTCGGCATCGATGAAGCTCGCATCCGATTCCCGTCGCGTCGTCCTCCCATCCGTCGTGACCGCCACGAGATACTGGAACGGCAGCGTCGAGGACCCAAGGCGCAACCCGGCGGTGCCATAGCCGCCCCCACCCCCGGCCCCGCTCGCCGCCGCACCGCCATAGCCGCCGGTATCGGCGGCCCGAAACGGCTCGAACAGGACCGGCGGGGCTCCCAGCAGGGCGGCGATCGCCTGCAAGACGGCCGACCGCGTGGCACGGGGAAGCAGCAGGTTCGCGCTGATCCTGTTGCGGAACCCGTCATCTACCTCCCCAGACATACGCTTGATTGTCGTGCCGAAGAGGTCGGCACAGATCATGTCGAGGAAGCTGCCTGTTGCGGATGAGATTCTGCTCTGCTGCACGACGAATTGGATGAGCGCATAACAGTACGCCCATCCGCAACCTATGCCTGACAGGACTCCGTCCAGCACGGGCGTGGCGCTGGTCGTGGCACCCGGCGCCGTGAGCGGGAACCACGATGGCGGCAGCACCGCTCGCATCCGCGACATCATGTCCGCGCAGGTGCCGGTGCCAGCCGATCCGGAATCGCTCATGCGACGAGAACGGCGATGTTGAAGACGCCCGACCTCACCACGGTGCCTGCCTGTCCTCCGACATCACCGCCCGTCCCGTTCAGCAAAACGTCCTGCACGTTCGACACGTTGGCATCGGCGTCGTAGCAGAGCCCGGCTATCCGCGAGATGCGAAGCGCCTGACCAACTCCCAAACCGTTGATGTAGCCTGCCAACGCCGCGTTGACGTTGGACTGGATCGATGCGCCGTCCGTGGACGAGTTGATCGTCAGCGTCAGGCTGATCCCGGCCGTCAGCAAGCTCGGGCCGGAGACGGAGATCGATGTTCCGATCGGCCGGACCTCATCCACGGCAGCGGAAACCGCAGCCAGCAGCACCGCGGTCGGATCGCCGGTGCCGTCGTCGACGATGATGTGCACGTGTCCGGGAAGGGAACTGCCGTCAGCAGCGACGTTCTCCTGGATGCTGTAGGTCAGGTTCTGCTGCACGGAGGTGATCGCGTAGACGAGCGCCTGCTCCGTCGCCTGCGCCCTGGTGTTGATAAATGTGACGAAACGAAGCCTAAGCGCTGCGTCCGTTTCCGCCGCCTGGCCACCGGTAAACGCGTTGGGATTAGAGACGGTGTCGATGCCTGGAATCGCCGTTCCGAGAACGTTGACGACGCCGCCCTGCACGTTACCAGCAGTTCCCGGAACCGTCGCCTGCACCTGGACCGCGACCGACGCCGTTCCGGTTGGCCGCGTGTACGGACCGTTGACCACCGCAAAGGTTTGCAAACCGTCGCTCGTGCGTACGGTAGCACCGGTGTTGATCGTGGCGCTTTGGGTCGCCGGGCTGAACGACGACAACACGACGCTGCCTGAGGCATAGGTAGCCGCCAGCCGGGTCATGCCGAAATCCTGCACCCAACTGTCGGCGTCGCTGCCGATGCTGGTCGCTAGCCGCGTCATCGTCAGCACCTGGAGAATCAGGTATTGCAGCCACAGCCCAACCGAGGCCGACGCTTCGAGGATCGCGCGCATGACCGAACCCACCGTCAGGTCGATCAGGCTGGAACACGCTCCCTGGACGGTGGAAGCCATGCTGTCGACAAGCGTCGA
Source organism: Lichenicola sp. (assembly GCA_965198655.1). Lineage (GTDB taxonomy): Bacteria > Pseudomonadota > Alphaproteobacteria > Acetobacterales > Acetobacteraceae > Lichenicola. The sequence continues at coordinate 2,059,551 of OZ240668.1, forward strand.
GAAGTTCTGGAGGGAAAGCTGCATCTAGCCTCCGATCGGCAAGGTGAGGGTCTGGCTGCCGCCCGACAGCGCGTCGGTGTAGGTGATCTCCGCGAGCACGACGCCCAGCGAACCGTTGGACAGCACGACCCGAGGTTCCGGGGTCGCCGAGACCGCCGCCTCATACGTTATCTGCGCCTTGATGATCGCGGCGATCTGTTGTTGCGACGCGACCGTGCCGATCAGGCCGGGCAGCCCGGCGCCATAGGCAAGCTGCCAGATGTAGGTGCCGGCGCCGGTCAGCAGCCGGTGCAGGACTCGTTGCTGGGTTTCCTGGTCCGCCGTGACGACCGCGAGGTCACCGGTGCCGGCGAGCTGAAGGTCCTCTCCCACCACATGTGCCAGGTCAGCCATGCGACGGCTCCGGCGCACCCGACATACCCTGCCCCGGCTGTACCGCCGAATGCACGTGACCAGCCAGGCTCACCTTCGCTGCAACGACGTCACCGCTGACGGTCAGGGTCCCGTCCAGGACAACCGTGCCCTTGAGGAAAAGGCTTGTCTTCGTCAGGTGCACGTAGTTGCCGCCGTCCAGGAAGATCCCAAGCTCGCCCGGCTGCACCGGGCTTCCGGTCGCCGAGCTGGACGGAGGCATGAGGGTGACGTCGAACAACCGCGCAACGACGACCGGATGCTCCGCGTCGCCCTCCACCGGAACCACGAGCACCTGGGTGCCGATCTCCGCCGGACAGGCGATACGCAGGCCGCTGGCGGCGACCGCGCCGTCCGGGATCCAGCCGCTTTCCAGCCCTTCCGGCTGGATCGTGACCTTGACCGCGTGCGACACGGCATCGACGCTCGTCACGAGCGCGTGGCGAGGCTGGCCAAGGGCGCCGGCCTGGGTCGCCGCATGAAGCTTCACCGTTTCCAGCCAGTCACTCATTGCCGGTTGCTCCATCAGGATCGTAACGCCCGGTGATGTGCTGGACGAAGCCCGCCTCCAGCGACATCTGCCGCTCGATCTGGTCGAGGGTGTACACCCCGTCCCAGCCGGTTCCGGTGCCGACCAGCCTCGCCCGGTTCCGCGTTGTCAGGCTCAGCTCGCCTGCCATCACGCCCCTGATGACGCGCTGGTGCGCACGCAGCTGCGAATAGGTGGTCTGCGCCAGAGCATCCGCCTGATCCGCAAGCAGGTTCGGCTTCAGCACGAGGAACTGCCTCGCGGCAGCATCCGCGGTCGTTGGAAAGACGCTGCTCACCTGCTGCCTCTGCCGACTGTTCCAGCTCGCCACCGTCACCTGGACCGGCCCGGACAAGCCGATCATCCGCTCCATGGAAAGGTCGGATATCGAGAGCCTCGGCGAGGCCGAGTCCGCCTCCGACGCCACATACGTAATGTCGAAGATGTCGGAGCCCTGATCGACAGCCTGCTTGAAGTGCAGTGTCGTGCCGTCGACCCAGAGATCATAGCCTTCAAGGCTGGCAAGCTCCGCAAGCAGGTCCCACCCGTTGGCGTGCCGGGAGAACGCGCCGAAGGCCGCCTTCGTGTGCTGGATCTGGTAGTACTGGCCGATCAGCCCGCTGGTCGCGTCGACGTCCGCCGACAGCCCGCAGGCGTTCGCCAGCGTCGTCGCCAACTCGGAACTGGTATGATTCAGATAGGCCTGCTGCAAAGGCATGTCGATCAGCCGGGCCGCACGATCGCGACCGTCGATCGAGACTAGGCCACTCACCTGATCAAGCCCTGCCCGATCGACTTCGCCGATGATCATCGGCGTCCAGTTCAGGTCGCCCTCTGCAGCACCCAGGGGAAGAAAACCGAAATCGATCCCGACCTCCAGGCTTTCCTGGTCGATCCAGCCCTGCCCGAGCGAGCGCGCAATCTCGTTGAAGCTTGCGAGGACGCGAAAACTGGCCGCCTGCGAACCGCGTCGCGACGTGATCTCTGCGGACCGACATCCGTTCACCGGCGTGCCGTTGATGATGAGACGGACACGCGGCCGCCTGACGACGCTCCCACTCATGGGGAAGGCAGTCCTCCCGTGGCACTGGCATCGAGGCTCGGCAAAAGCAGCGTCGTCAGGCCAAAGATCAGCGGATCGGTAATGTCGTTCAAGGACGCGATCCTGTACCATTGCGTCGCATCACCGAGTTCCTGCGCCGCCAGAGCGAAAAGATTGGTTCCTGCAACCACGATCGTTCGCATCATCACCTCAGGAATGAACAAGGGGTGCAGGAAGCTGTGCCATGGCCGAAGCCAAGTTCGAGTTCGTCCTGTTAAGATAACCGCTACCACGCACCAGCGCGGCCAGTGCGGCAGCCTGCGCGGTCGCTGCGGCCAGGGCAGGAGCGGATGCAAAGAACAATCCACCGGCGGGTGCCGCGAGGCTTCCCGCGGAGGCCGCGTTGATCGCGGTCGAGATGGTTGCCGCTGTCGCTGTCAGGCTGCCTTGAATCTGCGCGTAGCCGGACGGGCTGCCCGTCACCGTGTTGGCAATCATCGACGACGTCGCCGCGAGGCTGGCTGCGACCGATCCCATCGCGGCAGCGGAAACTACGCCCGATGCGGCGGCGGCTGCTCCGCCCAGGGCTGCATAGCGCGACACGGACGCGGCCCCCGCCTGCAGAACGACCTGCGCGTTGGCAAGATCACCCTGCATGGCGAGATCGACGCCCGACGCGCTCCCGGTCAGGTCGTCCGGATCCGGCACGATCTCCGTCCGTATCCTGTAGGAGATGACGGCGCCCTGATCCTGGTAATCGTATTCGAAGTGCACGACGACGACGTTGAACATGTAGTCGGCGAAGCTGAGTGCATACGGACCACCCTGCTGCCGCATGAAATCCACCTGGCGCGCGCGTTGCGCAGCGTCCGGGCCAACGAACATGCCGCGCCACGCGATTGCGCCTGGGTCGGCTCCCATCGCGTCGATGATCCGACCCCCGCCGGGGGTCTTGTGGATCGTGACCGCCTGCGCGCCACCGATGCTGACCCGTGCTGGAACCTCGTGCCCCTCCAGCACAAGGCCACCAATGACGAGCGGCGCCGGGCGCACAAGCAGCGACGCCGCCGCGGACAACAGCCCGAGATAGCCGCTCACTGCGGGATCTGCATGCCGGAATGGATGGGCACCGCCCGAAGGTTCACCCGGGACGGCCCATGCGCCGGCAGCGAGGCCTGCCTCGCCTGCGACGACGCAACGACCTGTCCCAGCCTCCGCCCGTCGACGACCACATCGCCCATCAGGTTCACCATCATCCTTCCCACCTCCATGCCGGGCCCGTTTTCAGCAACGGCGCCTAGGCCAGCCACCTGTCGGCTGCCGATATCGCCTTGCGTGACACTCCCGATTGGGGTCGCGGTAGACCTGCCGGATATGCCGGCAGGGGGGACGACTTGGCGTCGCAACACGTCCCGCCTCGACTCCGTTTGCGGGACCGACACGACGCCGCGCTGCAGGTCGGCAAGGCGATATTGCGTATCGCCTGTCGAACCGGCTTCCGGCACTCTTGGAGGAGGACTGCGGGCCGCTGACGAGGCCAAGTTGCCGAACGCTTCACGACGGGCCGCTCCGGGCACCGCGTGCAAGATATCCATCCCGGCCTTCCGGACCGGACCAGGCCGGTCCACCGACAGGAAAACATCGGGCGGGCTCGGTTGCACAACGATCGACGACAAGGTCCTCCCGCTTCCGGCCGCCCTGCCGGCCGCCCGCAGCGCCAACGACACAGCCGGGACTGTCGGCCGCTGATCCTGTCCGCCAGGAGCCGGAGGTTCGCCACTTCGAGCTGCGACCGCAGTCTCGATCATCCCCATGGGCGTCCGCAGCGACGCTCGCTGCCGTGACGCCGGCCCGACAGCGTCCCGTCTCGGCAGCACCGAGCGGGATAGGACCGCCATCACAGCGTTCCGCGACCGGCGCGTCTCCTGATCTGCAACCGGGAGGAACGGCCGTACGACGCGGGTCCGCGCCCCGGAAGCGGTAGCCGCCACCGCCCGTGCCGGAGCCGGTCCGGAGACGGCCACCTCATGCCCCCGTCCCGGAACCGGCACGGCGGCCAGGGCGGGACGATTGGTCCGCAACGCGGCAAGCGCCGCCGCCTGCGGGCTGCTCGCCACTGCCGAACCGGTAGAGACAGGCCAAGTCGTCTCCGCAACCGCCTGCGCAGCCGGCGGCAGCTCCAGCCGATGCAGCCCGGCGGGAAGCGGCAGGTCGCGAACACCAAGCCGGGTCAGCCGGGCAGCCAGCGCGGCAAGCTTGTCCAGTTCCCGGCTGACCCTGCCGCTCAAAACGTCGAACCGGCGGTCCGCATCCCGACTGCTCGAAGCATCCCGGTTCTTCCGGTCCAGCAGGGCGAGGCCGATGCGGTGCGACAGGATCAAACGTGCCTCCCTTCACCGATCAGGACCCACCGCTTCAGCCGATCACCGACCAGCTGAAGGAGGCCCAGTCGAAAACCTGCCCGTTGAGTTCGCCAAGCGCGACGCAACAGGCGAGGCGTCGTGTTTCCGACATGGCCATGACGTCCGACCACGGCACTCCCCCCTTCACCAGGAACAGGACCTGGCGAAGCAAGGAGTGCCTGCTCAGTTTTTTGCGGCGTCGAGCTCCCGATCGCCGTGCCCGGCCGCGTCCGCCTCGTCCGGATAGTGGACACGCGCCAGGGCTTCCATCCCGGCATTGCCGATCCGCCGCCCGAGCTCGCGAACTCCTTCCTTGGTGACGGGCATCATGACCGGCTTGCCATCGATCGCGTTGACCGAGCAGATCATCAGCGCGTAGCGCATCCAGGCGGACGAGGATGCCGCCGTTCCGGCAGCCTCGATCAGGTCGAGCATGTCGCCGGGATTGGCTTCACGCAGCGCGAAGCGCCGGCCGTCCCCGCTATCAATTTCCGCTGGAAGCGACATCAAAGACGGTTCCTCTGGCTGGCATAGAAGCTGATCACCTGCTTGACGATGTTCTCGGCCTGGTAGTGGCCGGCATGCGTCAAGGTCATCGAGACGCCGACGAACTCGTAGGTGCTGGTCGAGCCGTTCGCCTCGGACACGTACTGGTAGATCGTCCCCGAGCCGATCACGCCCGAGTTCCAGAACGCCGCCTCGATCGCCGCGACCAGATCATCAAGCGCCGACGACCCACGGTCGACCTGGAACTGCCCGCGCCATCCCGCCGGGGTGTTGAACTCGATCGGCACGCTATTCAGCGGGTCGGAGCGCTGCTGGCGCACCTCCTGCTGGGCCTGGAACCCGGTCACGTCGCGCAGGTCGAGCCGGATGCCGTTCCAAAGAAGAACGACCTGGCAATCACGGCCGATACTATAGGGATTACCCATTCGACGCCTCCTTGCTGTGCACTGGCACGCTGGTCTTCAGTGTGAGGATCAGTTCGGCGCGCTGCCGTTCGCCGTCGACACGGTCACGCTCTGACCGCCTTGCAGGTTCACGATGAACTTCTCGTTGATGCCCTGGTACTGCACCTGGACGTCCGCCTGCACATAGCCGAGAGCCGTCCGCGTCTGCGGGTTGTTCGAGCCGTCGCAGACCACCGCATAGGGCGTCGCACCGGTGATGCTGCCGAGGATCCCCTGCTGCACCAGCCCGGACAGGTAGCCGAGCAGCGTGGCGCGTATGTTGGACAGCAGCGTCGAGTTGATGACGCTGCCGACATAGCCGCCCATGCCCGCGGCCAGCGTCTCGGCGATGAAGTTGGTCATCCGGGTATAGCTGTCGCCAGCGACCACCGCGTTGCTCGAGCTGTTGTGCCCGCACCGGACCGCCCAGTACGAGCCGCCGGGTGCCGGGTTGCAGATCACGTCGATGCCGGCAGAGAACAGGGTCTGCAGCTCGGCCGAGGAATATGTCAACGCCTGGCCGCTGGAGGCCAGACCGCTCTTCTGGCTTCCGGCAATGCCCGACAACGGCTTGTTGAGGCTGGACTGCTCGGGTGACAGGTTCGCCAGGCAGCCGGCCACGAAACCCTGCGGGCTGACGATGCGCGTCTGGCCGTTGGCTTGGTCGTACCAGAACAGCCAATCCCCGAACATCAGCTTGGCGGCGTAGCTGTCGAGGCCGGCTTGTTCCTTGGTCTGCACCGCGGTCGCGATGCTGTCGCCGCTCGGCCCGACCAGGATCATGTAGATCCCTTCCGACAGGCCGAAGCCGCTCTGTATCGTCCACTGGATGGAATCGCTGCAGTCCGCCAGCATGCCGATGGCACATCCCCGGCCGCGCAGCGCATACATCCCGGTGCGGGCAAGCCCGTCATTGCCGACCAGCGACGCCGACGTGATCCCGCTGCTGCCATCGGTGCCGTTGAGCAGGGTCTGGTTGCTGATGGACGCGGGCGCGGTGGTCGGTCCGTTGCCGGCCGCAGCGACGCAAAGGGCAGAGGGTCCGCGGGTGGCGCTTGTCCCGTTGTTGACCGCGCTGATCACGTTGGCCCAGAAGGTCGGGTTGCCGGCGCTTGGATCGAGGTTGTCGAACACCTCCGGAAGCTGGCCCGGCATCTGCAACGTCAACCGCCAGCTTCCCGCCCGGGATCCGGCACCCAGGTTCAGGCTGATCTGGTTTCCCCGGCTGCCGGAGCAGACCGCGGTGAGAAGCATCGGGTAGCTGTTGTTGTTGTAGAGCAGCGCATAGGTCGCCGAAACGTCGGTACCGTCGGTCACCCGCACGCCCACGAACGAGGTCGCACCCTGCTGCTGCGCACAAGCGATCGGCGTGCCCAGGTCGTACTGCCGCGCCAGCACTGGTCCGAACGCCGCATTGTAGTCGGCGATACTGCCCATCACGACCGGCTGATTAACGGGCCCCCAGGACGCGGTACCGACGACGCCGATCTTGTCGGTCGCCACCCCGTTAAGGGACAGGGTCTGCGGCGACGCGATCTGGACATACAGATCCGGCACGACCAGGGCGGCCGTGTTCAGGGCGCCTGACTGGGTGATCTGTACCATGCCTTAGTGCTCCCCGGTCGAAGCGGGCGTGGCACCGGTGCCGGGCAGCACCGGCACCAGCACAAGGTTGCTGTTGCCGCCGGCCAGGACCGCCTGGATCGTGGCAGGATCTGTGATGACGTCACCACGGTTGTAGCGACCGAACGCATGGAGCACGATCAGCGCGGTGGGTGTGGGTCTGTTCATTCGAATCCTATCTAGTTGATGAGATCGAGTTGAGGGACCGTCGACTGTCGGACCGCCGCTGCCAGCGCTGCGCCAATGGCGGCCACGCGTCCCATGTCGGGTCCGGCCGGCGTGAAGGTCGGCATCATCCAGCCGCCCTCGGCAAGCTCGTTCCACGCATAGATCAAGCCGACCTGAGCCGGACAAGCGGGAGCCTGCGAAACCAGGTAGTCTACCATCTCCACGACGTGCGCGCCGAGCTGCACGTCGCTTGGCGCGTCGTAGTAGTTGTCGACGGTGAGGCTGGCCGGGATCGGGTAGAACGGCTGCGGGGTCTCAATCAACGGACGCTGGTCCCAGCCGCTCATGGCGGTGGGGACCATGGGAAACCCGGTGCTGCCCCGCGCCGCCCAGTCCGCGCGAGCGGCTTGCGTCAGCGATGTATACGCCTGTTCCGAGCCATCCAGCCGTGGCACCGCATAAGCGCCGCTGGCATCCGCACCCGCCGCCTGCGCAGCCGCGATGTTCGAGTAGTCGGCAAGAGCCGCACCCGACAACCAGACGATATACGGGTTGTCGCCTCCTGCCGCCTGGACCTGCTGCCTGACTAGGCTGATCGCGGCCGCAACCCCGCCGGCGGGCAGCCCCGCGGTCTGCGCGGCGGACGCGTCCAGCACCAGGTACAGCGGCCTGTTGCCGAGCACCGTCATGTAGCCGGGCTGCGTCATCATGCTGATGTCGCGCAGCAGCGACGGCTGGTCCTGCCCTCCGCTTCCCCAGTTGGAGGTCTGCCCAAGCATGCAGAAACGCAACCGGCCTCTCAGGCTGCTGCTCAGGTAGAGTTGCAACGCCAGGCTGAGCGTGTCGCCAGGCTGGAAGCTGTCGAACGCCCAAAACGACAAGCCTGCCTGCAACGCCGCCACGATCTCCGCATCGATGGTCGCCTGCGTCGCTTTCGGCCACGACGCCACGCCATTCGTCACCGTCGCGTTCGGCGGCAGGCGGTCCTGGAACGCCGGCAGCGACAGGGCCGCCGCGCATTGCTGGTCGATGCTGTTCGCCGGATCGTACCAGGCGTCGAACCGCACCGCCCCGAGCGGCGGGATCACCAGCGGCGCGGATGGAGTCACGCAACTAAACCCCACCTCCGGCCCGGCGCCGCTCAAGGTCCCGACCCCGAACAGCATCTGCGGGCCGGTCATCACCAGTGTGGTCGGATACTCGACCAAGTAGTCCAGGTTTCGCCGGTACAGGTTCGCGTTCTCCGACGCGTCCGTCTCGTAGGTGTCATGGTAGCGCAGGCGCGCGACCGTCCCGTCCGACAACGGAAACCAGTCGACATCCGACAGGCTGTTGTCCACGCTGCTCGCCAGCAGGTCACGTCCTGCCGGCGTGGAACACCATACCGCAATCATGATGCCCTGCTCCTGGCGCCGGGTTTCCATGATCGCGGTGCCGCTGCCGACCATCCGGCCTGAGACCTTGGCGCCGCTCATGGTCACGGCACTGCCGGCACACGTCGCACCCGGGATGAGGCCGGCGAACCCGGCAGCTACGCTCGCCGGCGTGTCCGTGGCCGACACCGGCCAGGAATAGGCAACGCCTGCGACCGTCAAACCGGCAGTCTGCCCGGCACCGCCGACGCCCCCAAATGACGCGGTGTCACCGACGCACGACACGGTCAGGGTCGGGCTGGTCTCCGAGATGGTTCTCCAGACACGCCGATAGCGAGAGGTGTCCTTCGTGCTGTTCTCCTTGCTGAACACCGTCACCGTCTGCGTGCCGGCAGCGAGGTCAGCGTTAAGCGCGCGGTTCGTGGGCCAGCCGCGGTAGATCTTCACCAGGGCATCGCTAACGCTCGGCTGAGCGATCCCGTTGGGATAGATCGCCTGCTCGACCAGGCTGCACAGAGCGGCCTCCACATCCGAGATGTCCGCCATCCTGTCGCTCACCTCCGGCTTAAAACATCATGCAATCGGCCGCCGCATCAGGTCGTGGCCAGGCCCGCGAGAAGCCGCCAGCCGAACGGCGACAGCTCAGCACTGACGATCTCGTAATCCTGTCCGGCGCTGTCCTGGAGGCGCATCCCGAACACCAGGGTGATCCCCGGTATCGGAGGAGCAAGGACATCGTAGTAGGCGGCCTTGACGTCGCTTGGCAGCCTCGTCGTGTCCTGCTCGCCACGCGTCCTGGCCGACATGCTCACCGGCCAGCCCTGGGCGATCACCGTGTCTGTGCTGCTGGTGCGTCCGCCATAGGAGTTCGTGCCGGCACTTGTCGTCACGTCGGTGTTCAACACGTCCAGCACCTGGTCGCACAACACGCACAAGGCCGGCCGCAGCGGCTCGGTGCGCGCCACGAAGTGCGTGTCGTCGCCGACCAGGTAGTCGCCCTGCTGGACAAGCGTCGGATCGGCCAGCAGCGTCACGTAGGCATGGTTGGGCTGGGCGGTAGAGATAAGCCTGAAGTCTGGAGTCACGTCGAAGGCGCAATAGATGTTGCCGTAAGGGGTGCCGGACACCGGCGACATCGGGGACGTGGGTCGATAAAGCGCCTGGGACACGCCCACGATGGATGCGGCTCGCGCCAGCCCGTAGGCGATCTTCTGGTTGACAAAGGTTTGCAGCAACGACGTGCCTCTCGATCAGGCGACGGAGATGACCCCGCCGTTGTTCCAAAGCTGGCCGCTGCCGACCGCAGGCTGTGCAGCGGGCAGGTTCGCCATCATCACGCTGCTGCCGAATGCCGGCGCTTGTGCCGCAAGGGTTCCGCCTGACACCTGCAGCGCAACCCCGGTCGTCAGCACGCGACCATCCGCCGTTCCGGCCACCGCGCTGCCTGCGGGCCAAAGGCGGATGCCGGACGCGCCCCCTTTCAGGTCCGGGAAGTAGAACCGGTTGCCGCCCCCGCCGCTGGTGACGGTGCCGCCGAGCTGGACGTTGATTGGAACCGGCAGCGGAAACCAGAGCAGGAGGTTGCCGCTCGTCTGCGCGTCGAACAAGGCGGCAAACCCGATCGGTCCCCACGCCGCGCCGGCGGGTCCCACCGTGCCGCTTCCAACGTCGGCGACGAGGCCGCTATCGAGATCCCCGAGCACGAACGGACGCCGCACGTAGGCCGCGTCTGCCGGCTCTGCCAGCACACCGGCCTGGACGGCGCTGCCGTAGCCGATCCAGCCGTTGAAGAATATGGCCATCTTTCTCGCGTACCTCCGGCAGGATCGGGAAAACTAGATAAGGATGGCAGCGTCGTCGCGGATCCCGGGACCCATTGGAACGCCGAGGAAGAAGGCGAGCCGACGACACCAGTCGTCGAACAAGCGGGCGCGGTCGGCCACCTCGGACCGGTTGTGCTTCCACACCGACGCCTGGTCGGTGTCCAGGTTGGCGCCTGCAGCCGGAACCGCCTGCTCAAGCGCGTACAGGGTCGACAAGTACTGCCTGACGACCTGGAACTCGCTCGGGCCCAGGTTGGTGAGACGGAACTCGAGCGTTCCATAGGCCTCGAAGAAGCGCCAGGACTGGAAGCCGGAGCTTCCGGCACCGTAGGCGGGATATCCGCAGAAGCGGCGCACATCCACCCGCTCCGCATCGGACAGCGGCGAGGCATCGAGGCTAGACGATCCGGACATGCGCTCCTCCCCATGACGCGCAGCATCCGGGAGGACGGCGAAGCGTCCTCCCCTTGCTGATGACTACAGGCTCTCGATCACCACGCCGCGCTTGAGGTAGCTGTTGGTCGCGGTCGGGATGATGGTCGTGCTGGCCGTCGCGTCGGTCGGCAGCGCATAGCCGCCGATCCAGTACCAGGACTGGGCGATGATCTGCTTGAGCCGGTCGAGCGGCTCGCGCGTCACCATGACGACGCTGTCGACCTGCTCCATCAGCGACTTTTCCGCATCCGGGATGTCGCGGTGGCTGGCGTCGGCATAGTCGCCCTCGACCAGCGCCCCCTTGCCGCAGACGATCGCCCGATGGATCGCGCCCGCGCCCAGCGACACCTGCTGCGGCGCTTCCGTGGTCGGAATGAACCGCACGCCGAGCAGCTCGACGATCGAGCCAGCCTGGTAGGTTTCCGTGCCGTAGGCGCCGCGATACAGGTACTTGAAGTCGCCATCGCGGAACAAGCCCAGCATCTGCTGGTCGTCGAGGTAGCAATGGAAGCAGCCGTCGACGGTCGGCACGTTGTTCATGCGCAAGGCGGCGACTGCCGACAGCACGGTCTGGATGCCGAGCGTGTCGCCCGGCACGTAGCTCGCCGAACCATAGGTGCCGGTCGGCGCCACGAGTGCCGCCGTGCTCAGGCGGCCGTTCGGCCGCAGCACTAGGGGTGCCGTCGCCGCTACCACGGGCTGCGCCAGCGCACCATCCGACATGCTGATGTTGGTCGAGAAGGTGAGGCTGCCCGAGTTCCCGTTCGGCGCCGTGGACACGTTGACCGCATCCGCCGTGCTCGACACCAGCGTGTAGGAGTTGCTGCCGACAGTCACCGTCATACCGCTGGTCGAGGCGACCGGCACGACCTGTCCGTAGCTGTTCATCACGTTCTGGAAACCGCGTATGTCGTCGACGAAGATCGTCTTGGCGGCGGCGGCAAGTGCTGTGTTGACCCGGGTGTTGCCGCCGAGGTAGCCGCCGACGCCGCCGGGTGCTCCACCGAACAGCGTGTTGCGCGCGATCCGGTCGAGCGACTGCATCGCCTGCACGCCGTTGGTGCGCGCGTTGGCCAGGAACTGACTGGCGATGCCGACCCCCTCGGTGACCATGTTGAGGTCGATGGTGTCGCCGTACTGGTTGATCGTCAGCGTGTACTGCTCGACACTCCAGCTCGACGGCGTCATGCCGTTGTCGAAGTTGGTGTTGACGCTCGGCACCATCGGCGTGGTCACCGGCGACTTCAGCCCCTTGCGGGTCTTGGTTACGGTCTCGCCGATACGGTTCGGGAACACCTCACGGTCGGCGATGGACCGGAAGCTCAGGCGAGACTGGAGTCCGTCCTGGAACTCGCGGGCGAGGAAGCCCTGCTGGATGATCGGCTGTAGCTGGGACGGAAAGTTCTGGATTGGCATGCGGTGGTGTTACCCTTCGTTGACGGCATACGATGACGGCAGGGTCGAGGCTGTTGGAACGGCCTCAGCGCGAGGAAGCCAGCAGGCGATCGCGCTCGGCCTGCCAAGCCGCACGCGACAGGCTGCGCGCGTCGACGTTGGTCGGCTGCGCGGGTGCCGGCGGCCGCTGCAACTGTGCGGTGGTGACCGTCGGCGCCGCTCCGGCCTCGGCCGCGAACAGGTACGGCTTGCGTTGCCGCAGGCTCTCGATGACCTCCTCGACCCCCTGCACGCCGCCGTTCTCGTCGAAGCTCAGCGCACCGGTATCGGCCAGGCGAAGCCCGTCGAGGTCGACGATGCCGGACCGGATCGCGTGGGTCTTCAGCTCGGCCTGCAGCACGCGGCTGCGCGCCTCCTCGCGCGCGGCGGCGACGGCCTCGTCGCGGTCACGCGCGGCGGCGGCGCAGGCCGCCTCGCGCTCGCTCTGCGCGATCCGCGCCTGCTCGCGATAGCGGGCGACTTCGCGACGCAGCTTCTTCTCGGTGTCGGTGATCTCCCGCGGCAGCTCGCTCGCCTCTGCCGGCGGCGGCTCGTCGATCGGGTCGAGCATGTCTGGGCTCTGCTCTGCCATGAGCTGGACAGGTCCTTCTCCATGCGCCTTCGTCCGCGCCGTCACATGACGGTGCAGGCGTGTGAAGGCGAGGTATGCTGCGTCGTCCGGGACGCCGATGTGCGTGCGTCGTCCGGAACGCCGATGCGTTAGGCTCCGGCGTCGGGCTCGTCGTCCGGCTGCTGCATGCCAGCCAAGCCATACAGCGGAGCCACGATCGCGAACGCCGCCTGGCGGTCGATTACGCCGGCCTCGATCAGCGTGGCGACGCTGCTGGCCTGTGCCTGTCGATCCGCGAAGCTCGCCGGGAACCAGCTCGGCCAAACCAGGCCCAGGCCGGCAGGATCCAGGTCGCGCTGCCGCTCGCCGGCGATCAGGAGGCCGGTCCGCAGCCGCTGCGAAGCCCGGCACACCATGGTCAGCAGGCCGAGCAGGCCGCCCTCGCCGTAGGAGATGCGCAACCGGTCGGCCAGCCAGATCAGCCCCTGGCACATCAGCTCGATCGCGCGGCCGCTCTGCGCCGCACCCAGCCGGTCCCCGTGGGCCCGGTTGCCGTGCATCGCCTCCAGCGCGATCGCGCGAAGCTCCTTCACGTGCGCGAGCACCGCCGCGGCGGCATTGCCGTTGATCTCCAGCAGCTTGGCATCGCCCTCAGGCGGCAAGGTCAGCGCGGTGGCAGCACCTCCGGTCCGGACCTGCGCAGCGCCGCCGAGGCCCGCTGACGGATCCTTCAGCACCAGCGTCGGGTCGGATCCATACTTGAGTCCGCGCCCGGCCTGGGACAGCAGGTAGTCAGCCTCGATCACCGTGTCGATCGCGGCCGCGAAGGTGCAGGTGCCGTCTGGCCCGTCGGGATCGTGCCCGCCGCTGCCTGAGATGTTGCGGATCCACACGATCGGCACGAAGCCGAGCCCGTGTACCACGCTTCGCTCCGGATCGACCGCCATGCCGCGCGGATCCTCGCTGATCGGTGTCGGCTTGAACCACAGCTCGGCCTGGTCGTCCCAAACCCGCTTGAACCAGTAGGGGCCGGAGCCTGGATCGACCGGATAGCCCTGGGCGATGAGGTCGTGGTCGCTCACCTTGTAGCACTCGGTGACGCTGTCCAGCTCGCACGGATCGTCTCGGCGCCAGCACGGCGACAGGAACTTAGTGGACAGCACCTCGAAGAACGGCCTGCTCTTGACCACCCGAAGCTGGATCGCGACCGAGCCGACCGCTCCCCTGGTCGCCGCTTCCAGCATGGTCTGGTTGAGCCGGCACTCGCTCACGACCTGCGACAGCACGCTCGCAGTGCGCTCGTCGCCGGCGCGGATTGACGGCCAATGCCCTTCGCTGAACAGCAAGGACACGGAGTCCTCCACCACCACCCGGCACAAGCCGGTCCGCACCGACGGCCGGCGCTGGTCGAGCGGGATGTACTCCCCAGAATCACTGCGCTCCTTCGAGAACGGGTAGAGCAGCGAGTCGTACTGACGCCCTTCCAGCACGGCCTCCAGCGCGCCCAGGCGGAAGCTCCGCCGCGACATCGTCGGGTCACGTGGCATGCGTGCCTGCAAAGCCAGCCAATCCATGCGGTCACCGCTCCATGAAGCTGCTGGTGCTGGCGGAGGACGGCCTGTTCTGACGTCCGAACAGGTAGTACCCGCTGGCATCCACGAGATGATCGAAGCCTTGCATCTTGTCGTGCTCTCCGGTGCCCTCCCTGAACACCAGGCGCTCGTACGCCTCGATCGAGCGGACGCAGCGCGGATCCACCGTCGCCAGCACCTGCCCGTCCGCGCTGCGGAACTGCCTGTTCATGACGTTCATCCGGTCGCGCACCGGCGGATGCGACCGCGACGCGCACACCACGAACCCCTTCTCGCGCAGGATGCCGATATCGGTGCGGCCGCCGGCCGAACTGCGGCGCTGCGCCCCGGCCGGATCCGGATACACCGTGATGTGCCCGACCATCCGGCGTCCCGGCTCGAACCCGTCGCGCCCGTAGCGTCGCGCGATCTCGTCTGCCAGCTCGTCCGTGTTTGAGGTCGGCAGCACGATCTCGTCGACCTGCCGCGTCGTCTCGCCCTGCTCCTGCCAGATCGTCGCGGACATGGGGTTGACGTTGAAGTCGATCCCCACATGCAACGGCCTCGACGGGTCGTGCTCGAAACGCTTGACGTTCTCGGCTCGGTTGAAGGCGTAGACGACGCGGCCCGCATAGGTTTCGAAGCTGGCGCAGTACTCCTGCTGGTAGGTGCGCAAGTCGAGCTCCCGACGCGCCGCCTCAAGCTCCTCCGGCGGCACGTTGCCGCCATCCGCCGTGGTGAACAGGAACGACCGGTAGCTCGGATCGCCACCAGGCTGGCCGAGCAGGTAGGCGTCCCGGAAATGGTCGAAGCCTTTCGGCGTGCCGATGAACAGCGCGTGCCCGCGCGCCGTCGACAGCATCGGCCGTATCACCTCGCGCCAGGCGGTCGGACGGCAATCGGCCCACTCGTCGCCGCCGAAGAACCACAGGCCGGATCCGCGCAGGTTCTCCGACGCGTCGAGCCCGACCAGGCGGATCACGTGCCCGGATAGCAGCCGCAGGCTGCAGGTCGTCTCGTTCGGCCGACCCGAGATCCAGTTGCGCGGGATCGCCCGCTTCATCCGCCCCCACATGACCCGCTTGGCCTGCAGGAACGTCGGCGCGCCGTACCAGATCTCGTTCTCGGTACTCACGTTGCGCCGTACCGCCAGGCGTGCGGCGCGACGCAGCTCTTCCGCCATCAGAAAAGTGTTGTGCGTCGGTATCAGCGCCTCGCTGCACAGGAACAGTCGCGACGGGCTGTCCACCTGGATGCAGCGCACCGCACGGCTCGGAACCACCGTGACCGCGCTGATCCGGTGCCAGCGGCGTCGCCTGCCCGGCTGCCAGCACACCGTGACTCGTCCCGATGAGACGATCCATTGCGGCGTCAGCCCGAGCGCTGCACACAGCGACCAGACCACCGCCGCCCGCCATCCGGTGCTGTCGACGCACCATCCGTGATCCTGCCGCCATCGCCCGTATCGCCTGCGCAACCGGCACAGAAGCCGTCGTCGCCTGGTCAATCCGGCCGCCAAAGGCTGACAGCTCGCGATGCGATAGGTCCGGCCCCCCGACAGGCCCGACCGCAACTCCAGCGTCGTCGACAGGCGGGACGCGTCGGCAGCCTCGTCATGCACCTGCCAAAGGTGCTCGTCATCGGCGAGGATCGACGTCCCGCCTTCGAACGAGACCATGTTGCAGGGACGCCCAAGCATGGTCTCTGTGGCGAACGTCACCGTGCAAACCTGCCCGGCCTCGTCGAACAGCCGCGTTCCCACCCGCACCAGCCCCATCGTGGTCCAGCCGTCCGGCGACGGCAGCCTGGTGTCCAGGCCAAGCGCCTTGCCGAAGCGGCGGCCGCACACCGCGACGCGGAACCGTGCCGGTCCGGTCCAGCCGGCCTCGTAGATGCTCCATTGCGCCGGCGTCAGCGCCGGCCGGTCGTCAGGGCAGATCGTCCTCGACGCGGGGGGGATCATTATCGGTTGCGATCTCCCTGATGGCGATCATTGGATCGGCCGGCATCGATGTCTTACCGTGCATCTGGAACTTCTCAGGCCTGCAGCCGCGCAGCAGCATCATCAGCAGCGGGTCGCTGTAGCGCCTTGTCACGACCGGCTGTCCGGCCTTGAATACTGGCTGCGTTGTGCCCTTCAGTGCCCGCCGCCAGGCTTCCGCCTCCAGAAGATCGACGGCCTCGTTCATCGCGTCGTCATAGGCCCGGCCGAACGCCACGTCGTCTTCGCGCAGCGTCGTGACCTGGCGCCTGGTCAGGCCGCTGGTCTTGCACGCCTTCGACGTGTTGCCGGTCTTGCTGAGCATCAACAGGAAACGTTGCCGGGCAGTCCTGCAAGGTGCGGCCTGGCCGTTGTCTGCCCCGTCGCGGTGGACATCTGTCATGCGCGGCCTCAGGCGTAGCGCACGGCGCCAACGCGTCGTCCGCGCGAGGCCGTGGAAGCGAGCAGGTTGCTGCGCACCGAGGGCGAGTCCTCGAACCGGCGCACCAGCGCCTCGCGCTTGAGTGCAGTCACGATCCGCTTCCGCAGCGCCTCCGGCAAGGCACCGAGCTTGGTGAGATTGGCCGTCCCATAGCGCCGGATCGGCACGCAGCGGATCACGACATCCTGCAAGGGCAGCCCGCTCAAGGTCAGCTCCGACCAATGCTCCGGCACGACGTCGGCACGATGCCGCACGTCGCACTGGCTTTCCATGCGCAGCAGCGTGAGCTCGTCCTCCGCCATCTCCTGCACGACATAGACCGAGGCGCCACAAGCAACCACATCTCCCGAAACGATCTGGACAGAGTTCGTGAACATGGCGACCACCTATCGTTCGGGTAAGAAAAAACCCGCCGAGTTTCCTCGGCGGGCAAAACAATTTCAGTATGT
The DNA here is from genome assembly GCA_965198655.1 of Lichenicola sp. Lineage (GTDB taxonomy): Bacteria > Pseudomonadota > Alphaproteobacteria > Acetobacterales > Acetobacteraceae > Lichenicola. The sequence goes on from OZ240668.1 coordinate 2,076,755, forward strand.
GAAACTTATACCTCAGCCTGGACCCAGCGTCAACCGTTATTTAACCGTAACATGAATGGCGGTGAAATGCGAAAGGCGGCGCGCCCTGCAGCACGCCGCCTTCGAGTGGCCGAACATGAAGAACGAATTAGGCTCGCGTCGAGGCTTTCACAGCTTGCGTACGCCGCAGATCCAGCTCTACGTAAAGCTCCGCCAGTTGTTCCAGAAGAAAAGACATCTGGGCCGCTATCTTCTTCCGTCCGTTGACATCTCCCGGAAGCAGCTTCGCCGCGATGGCAGAAAATGAAAGCTCGTCGACCAGCAGCAGCTTCAACCGGACCTCGCCGCACAAGCCCAGCCCTTGCCGAACAGCCCTGCACCGCCCGACCGCCGCGGTCCGGGCCAGCATCGCGGCATGGACATCAGGTGCCCTGCCGGATCGGCGCGTTTCCGGATCGCGCGCTCCCACCACGCCCATGACGTAGTCGCGATACCAGCGTTCTGCCGCCGACGACTGCGCCTGATCGATGTCCCCACTCTTGGCCAACGTCGTCAGGCCGTTGACGACGTGTTGGACCTCGTCCTTGACCCGTATCTCCTGTCCCTTGCCAAGCCGCTCGCGTGGAGCTCGCTCGCCGTCCCGCACGACGGATGTCGTTACTCTCGACACCGGTGCGTCGACCGGCATCATGTTAGCCTTGCAGTCGATGTTCATCGTCGGTCCTGAATCAAGGCGTCGAAAAGGAGGGTGTGGCCGCAGGCGAGGCTGTCGTCATCGACAGCTCAGCCGATGGGCATCTTCTGCGGAGAAGCAGTTGATGGCGCTCCAGGTGATCGGATGACCGGCAGGCAGCGGTGCCGAACCCGCATCCTCGCGATCCGGCGTGCAGATCGACCGTACGCTCTGCTTGTGCAGCAATTTGGCACGGCGTTGTGCGAAGCTCCGACTGACACCGAGTTGCTGCGCAGCCTTGCGCAAGGTTGATCCACGTTGATCGAGAAGCGCTGTCAACGAAGCGTCTTGATCCGAAGTCCAAGGAAGTGCGCGTGGCATTCTGATGTGTCCACATCCTGATGGGGCGATACCAAACACTAACAAAGCGTTAGAAAACGTACAAGGAAACTTTATTGTTTTTTGACAAGATTTTACGTTTCAGAATGCTTGGGTCAGGCCTCGGCCAGCCGAGATGTTGCTCTCTTTTTGAAACAATGTTGTAGATGCGTCGTCGACATGCTCATGCACCCAAGTGAAACGCTTAATCCTCTGCCGACGGCAGCCTCTTTCCAGCCTATTGGTCACTTATAATTAAGAATTATTGCCTCCGGTCTTCGGATGCCGCGCCATCCACCGTCCGACCCCCTCACCAACCGGTGCATGGATGAGCCGCGGCCTGTCCGAGCGCTGGGGCACCGACCCGCGCGCGGTCGACCTGATCATCGGCACCCTGAGCAAGGCGTTCGTCAGTTGCGGCGGCTTCATCGCCGCCGAGGCGCGGGTGCTGGAGTGGCTGCACTTCACCCTGCCCGGCTTCGTGTTCAGCGTCGGCCTGGCGCCGCCGATCGCCGCCGCCGCCGGGGCGGCGCTGCGCATCCTGCGTGAGGAGCCGTGGCGGATCGCGCGCCTGCACGCGATCTCGCAGCACTTCGTCGCCGAGGCCGACCGGCTCGGGCTTGATGAACTCCGCCCTGCCAATGCGGCTGAGCCATATGGGCACCTGCTCGCCCTGGCCCAGGTCACGACGGAGCCTAGTAACGTAGCCTCATAGTAATATGATTATCACCCGGTCGCACTGGAAAGCGTACGGACGCAAACGAGGGGGGCCCCATGAAGATCGAAGCGTCGTTGGAAAACCCGTAGCCCTCCACCGGAAGGCCGATCAGCGATCGGTCGAAATGATGGTTGTTGTTCTCGTCGTGATAGACGGCGAGTGCGTAAACTCCAGGTGTCGACACGACGAAGCAGGCGTTCGCGCTGGTTCCGGCAAGGGTTGTCCGGTCGATCGCTATCGACCCGTTATGAGCCAGAAAGGAGGCCGGCCTGGAGCCATACAGGGTGAAGGTGATGTTGCCGGCCACGCGACGCGCCCCGATCACGGTCGCCAGGACCCTCTGCCCCGCATGCTCGTCGCCCGGACCGCACGGTCGAGCGGTCTCGATGACAGGTTGCGCCACCGCTGGCACCGCGAGCCAAGCCGCAACCGGCAGAATGCACAGGAAAACGGCTGATTGCCATGATCGGACAGGTTGGTGGACCGGAAGCACGACGCCGGCTCGGCTACTCGACCGATCTCGTCCGACCGCCAGGCCGTTGATCACGCCGTTCCCGCGCGATCGATCGTCGCCCGCAAGCCTCCCGCGATCGGCGGGATGCCGCAGGCGGACCTGTTCCGGCGGTGCCCCCGTTCGGCCAAATAGTTCGTCGGTGAAGATCATGATACGAGTGTCCGATTCTTGGTGTGGCGGTCTTGCGGGCTCACCTCAGACCCTGGCAGGGAGAGCATCATGTATACCCGATGGCGGAAGTACGGACGGAGCTTCGACCTGGGGCGGATGACCCTACGGGATCTGGTCATCGCCTACAGCAGTCATCCCGCCATCCACCTTTACTCCCTTGGTGCGGTTCTGGCCGGAGCTGTCGCGGTGCGGGAAAGCGGGTCCGCCTGGCACCCGCTCTGCGCCGTCGTCGCCACCATCGCCGCCTATCCCCTGGCCTGGTACGTGATCCACCGGTTCGTCCTGCACAGCCGCTTCCTCTACCGATCGAAGCTGACCGCCGCGCTCTGGAAGCGGATCCATTTCGATCATCACCAGGATCCCTACCGGATGGACGTGCTGTTCGGCTCGCCCGTGACCACCGTCCCCACTCTGCTCGCCATCCTGATCCCGCTGGGATGGCTGGTCGGCGCAGGGCCCGGCGGAGCCGCATCCGCCACCTGCGCCGGTCTGCTCATCACCTGCGGCTACGAGTTCTGCCACTGCATCCAGCACCTCAACTTCAAGCCGCGGCATCGGCTGCTGCGGCGCATAAAGGAACTGCATCTTGCGCACCACTTCCACGACGAGGTCGGCAATTACGGCATAAGCTCGTTCATCGTGGACAGGCTGTTCGGGACCTACTACGCCTCGGCCCGGCTGCGCAGGCGATCGCCGCACGTCTTCAACCTTGGATACGACGTGTCCGAGGCGAACCGTTTCCCATGGGTCGCCCAACTGTCCGGCGGGCCGCCACGCGACCGGCCGCCGCCACGCGGCGAGCACGTTTGATCGCCATCGCGACGCAGCGGCGGCGCCACCGGCCGACATGACTCCGTCCAACACGGTTGCCCGGCGCCTATCCCGGCGCGCTCCGGGCGCGCATCCAGGTCGGCCGACAGGCCGGCACGAGTCCACCTGCCATACGCCCCGCACACCGGTGCCGTGATCGGCCGGCTCGTGATCCCGGCGGGGGCAGGCGGGAGCGTTCCTCCCGAGGCCGGCTTGATCGACGCGAGCCTGGTCGAACGCAGGTCGTTCGCCATCGCCGTCTGCCTGCTTCTGGTCTCGCCGTTCCTGGTGGTCACGATCCCGCCCCTGACGGACGTGCCGGGCCACATGGGAAGTGCCGCCGCCTCCGCCTACGCGGACGACAGGGTGTTCGCCCAGTTCATGCGCTTCACCTGGCACCTGGTCCCGAACCTCGGCACCGACCTCGTCGTGGCCGCGGCACGGAGGGTGCTCGGCATCACCGGAGCCTATCGGCTGGCCGCCGCGGTGATCCCGCCGCTGCTGGGAGCCGGCATCCTCATGGTGGCCCGCGCACTCAACCCGCGTGGCGCCGCGGCGATCGGCTGGGCGCTGGTGTTCGTCTACTGCTACCCGTTCAACTACGGCTTCCTGAACTACATGCTGGGCGTCGCGCTGGCGCTGATCGGCTTCGCCTCCTGGATCATGCTGGACCGGCGTCCTGCCCTGCGCGAGCTCGCAACCTGGATCGCGCTGCCGCTGCTGTTCCTGTGTCACGTGGTGGCCGGCTGCCTGTTCGTGCTGTTCGTTGGCTCCCGGGAGCTGGCTGAGCTGCGTCACCGGGACCAGCTCGGACGCTTCCTGCGCCGCATCAGGCCGCTCCTCTCGTCGATCCTCATCCTGCTGCTGTGGCGGCTCAGCGCGCAGTCGTTCCTGGGCCGCAACCACACCGGCGTCCACATCAAGCTCAACGCCCTGGTCATGCTGCTGCGCGACCAGAACCGGCTGCTGGACCAGGGCTCCCTGCTCGCCGCCCTTGCCGTGTTCGCGCTTGGCTGGTGGAGCGGCGCCAGGCCGCACCGCGCGGTGGGTCCGGCACTCCTCGGCCTGATCGTGCTGTTCGTCGTGACGCCGTCCTCGCTGAGCGGATCGAGCTTCGCCGACGAGCGCCTGCTGCCGCTGATCCCGATCCTGACCTTCGCGACCCAGGACTGGAGCCGCACCGCGCCGCGCCTTGCCCGCCTGGTGCTGGCATCGGGCCTCCTGCTGTTCGTGCTGCGGCTCGGCCTCACCTTCGCCGGCTTCGTCGCCTACGACGCCCGCTACACCACCGAGCTCGCAGCACTCGGCCAGGTCCCCGAGCACAGCCGCGTCCTGGTGCTCAACGGCGTCTACTGCAGCGCGCGCGACCATTGGCGCACCGACCGGCTCGGCCATCTCGGCGACCTGGCGATCGTATACCGCCGAAGCTGGACCAACTCGGAATGGGACGTCGACGGCGCCCACCTGCTGCAGATCCGCTACCGGCCCTCGCCATTGTTCTACGACGACCCGTCCCAATACGTATGGGAGACCGCCTGCCGGGACGTCGGTGAGGGACGACGCGACATGCACGACGTCCTGCCGACGATCCCCTATGGCGGGATCGACTACCTGTGGCTGATCGACGCGGCCCTGCCGCCAGGCACCAGCGACCCGCGTCTCGTCCTGCGCTGGAAGAACGACATCAGCGCGCTCTATGCCGTCACGCCGCCGGAACCGGCTCGGCACTCCGGTCCGAGCTAGAGATGCGGCACCCGAGTCCGCTCGACATGGTGCTGCTGGTCGGCACGGTCCTGCTCGTCCTGCTGCTAGCGGGACCGGTGCTGACGATCCCACTGCGCATCCCGATCAACTACGACGAGGGATGGAACGCCGCCTTCGATGCGCGCGCGGCCTTCCCTGGCCTGGGCCCGCTCTATCCAGGACCGGACAGCCTGGTCTTCAACAACTATCCGCCCCTCGGCTTCCTCGTAGTGGGTAGCCTGGCACGGTTCGTGTTCGGCGACATGATCGTGACCGGACGCATCGTGGCGCTGGCGGCCCTGCTAGCTACAGCGGGACTGACCGGCCTGTGCGTCCGGAGGCTGGGCGGCACCAGGGGTGCGGCGACGGTAGCCGCGCTGCTGCTGATGCTGCTCGCATGCAGCTTCTACCGCGGCTACGTCGCCATGGACGACCCACAATGGCTGGCGCAGGCGCTGATGCTGGGCGGCCTGGCAATGCTGCTGCGCGGCGACCTTCCCGTCCGGCTCCGACGCGGCGACCTGCCCTGGCCGCAGATCCTGGGAAGCGCGCTGCTGATGGTCGCGGGCGGCTTCGTCAAGCACAGCCTGGTGGCGCTGCCGGCGGCGACCACGCTGTGGCTGGCCTGGCTGGACCGCCGTGTCGCCCTGGTCTGGTCGGCGGCAGTCGGATCAGCTCTGGCCCTGGGGACGCTGCTGACCTGGACCTGGTTCGGCGCTGCCGCGTTCGCCGACGTGCTGCGCCATCATCGCGTCGTCCGCCTGCGCCTGCTGATCCATGCAGCCGGCGGCGTGGCGCCGCTGCTGCCGATGCTCGCGGTGGTCATCCTGAGGGTCCGTTCAAAACCCTCGGCGGACAGCGAAGACCCAGGGGCGTCGCCTCTGGACCCCATGAAGGGCAGAGCCCTTCAAACCCATTCTTTAAATAATAGGGTTTGGGGCCTCCGGCCCCAATGGACCGAGCTGCGAAGCAGATCGGTGGGCAAAGCCCTAGCCTTGCTGTTCATCGCTCTCTCCCTCCTAGTCGGCATCGCGCAGCGCTGTGGGGAAGGCGTGAACTACAACGCCCATTTCGAGGCCCTGGTCGCCCTGTGCCTGGGCTTCGGGCTCGCCATCACGCCGAAGCCAGACAGGACCAGGCGGCGGTCAGGCCCGGCCGCCCTCTGCGTGTTTGCCGCCCTGCCGGTGCTCATCGCGACACCCTTGACCCTGCCAGCGGCCTGGCACGACGTTGCCGCTCGGCACGCACGGCAGGCGGCCTGGCGACCGATCATCGCCCGGCTGGCCGACGCCGACGGTCCGGTCGGGTGCGAGATGCAATCGCTCTGCACCTGGGCCGGTAAGCCCTTCACGGTGGACGTCTTCAACCTGACCCAGAGCGCCCTCATCGAGACGACCACGGCGTCGCCGGTCGACACCCCAGCCGCCCTGTTCCAGCGCATGGTGGCACGGCGCCGGTTCACGCTGTTCGAAGTCCAGCCCCGCTCCGCCACCCATGCCGAGGCCCGCCGCCTGGACGGCGGCGACCCGGTGCTGGACGCCTTCGACAAAAGCTATGCGCCGGTGGAGACTGGGCCCGGCGGGGCGTTGCTCCTGGCCCCGCTGGCGGTGCCGGCACCTGCCGCACCCCGCCCGCTTGCGGCACCACCCGAAGGATTGTAGGGCAGCCGGGCCACCGCCAGCATCGGTCGAAGCCTTCCAGTGATGGTCTACAGGAGCAACCCAGCGCATCCCGCACCGCGCGTCCGTCCATGGATGCCGGGAGCGCCGGCGCGTCGTATTCAACCTTGATCATCGAGCGCTACCTGTTCCGGGAACTGGCCAAGCCGCTCGCCATGATCTTGGGCATCCTGATGGCGCTCTTCGCCAGCTACAGCGCGGCCCGGTTCCTGGGCGACGCGGTCAACGGGCTGTTGCCGGGCAACGTCATCATCGAGCTGACCGGCCTGAAGGTGCTGATCGCGCTGGAGGTGCTGATCCCGGCCTCCCTCTACGCCTCAGTGATCCTGTCCTTCGGCAGGCTCTACGGCGAGTCCGAGTTCGCCGCCATGTTCGCGCTGCGCGTGACCCCGGCGATGCTGATGCGCGCCGTGCTGATCTTGTCGGCCTGTCTCGCCCTCGTGGTCGGCGGCCTGTCCTTGTTCGTACGGCCCTGGGCCAACGGCAGGCTGCACATGCTGTCCGGACGGGCCGGAACGCTGCTCGACGTCGCCGGGATGGAGGCGGGCTCGTTCTATCTCGGCCATGACGGGACGCGGGTGATCTACATCACGCGCCGGGACGGGCCCAACGCCCCGGGCCAAGAAGTATTCATCAAGCTCCGTCGCCCGGACGGGACCGAGATCATCTCGGCACGACTCGCCTACCCGCTGCCGCGGTCGCCGGGCGATCGATCCGAGGTGTTTCTCCGCAACGCTCATATCTACAAGACGGACCGCGCGAACGGCCAGCCGGACCAGGTCATCGAGGCCGAGGGTATCACCCTCAGCCCGGACAGCCGCGACACACTCCCCCGCGACGACAGCGCCATCGTCACCAGCAGCAGGCAGCTCGCCTCGTCCCGCTCCAGCGAGGACGTGGCCGAGCTGCAGTGGCGGCTGTCCACGCCGGTATCGACCCTGCTGCTGGGGTTGCTCGGCGTCCCGCTGAGCCGCAGGAACCCGCGGCGGGGACGGCAGAGCCGGTTCCTCACCGCCATCCTGATCTATTTCGGCTACTACCTGCTCTTCACCTCCACGCGCACCTGGGTCCAGCACGGCATCATCGCCGGGTTCCCAGGCATCTGGTGGGTGCCGGCGCTGCTGTCGTTGCTGGTGGCCACGACCTTCTACCGGCCCGGGCTCTCTTCCGGACGCTGATGCCGACGGCAGGCCAGTCAGTTCCCGCCGACACGACGACGCTGGCCGCCCGATGGCGGTGAGACTGGCGCGTCGCTACGTGCAGGGCGCGGCGCTCAAGGCCTTCGCCCTGGTCTCGCTGGCATTGACCGGGCTGTTCAGCCTGCTCCAGTTCGTCGAGGAGCTGGCCTTCGTCGGACAAGGCCACTACCGCGTCGCCGACGCGTTCGTCTACGTGCTGCTGACCGCGCCGTCCCAGCTGATGCAGGTGACCCCGGTCTCGCTGCTGCTCGGCTCGCTGCTGGCGCTGGGCCCGCTCGCCAGGAACGCCGAGCTGACCGCGATGCTGAGCCTGGGCATCTCCGGCAACCGCATCATCGCCGCGGTGCTGGAGCTGACGCTCCCCATCGTCGCCGTGCTGGTGTTGACGGCGGAGTTCGTGGTCCCTCCGGCGCAGCGGCTGGCCCAGTCGCAGCGCGCCTCCGCCCTGTCTTCCGCCTCGTCGCTCCACTCCGACAACAGCCTCTGGGCGGAAGGAAACCACCAGTACCTGAACGTGCGGCAGTTCGAGCGCGGCAACGTCCCGATCGGCATCGACATCTACGGCTTCGCCGACGACGGCAGCTTGCGCAGCCTGATCCACGGCGACCGGGCCGTGATCAAGCCCGACGGCACCTGGCTGCTGAGCGGGGTGACACGGCGGGAGGTGCGGGATTTCGACATCAGCATCGACCATCCGCCGTCCCTCGCCTGGCAGTCCTTCCTCCCGGCGCGGCAGGTCCGGTTCCTGATCCTGCCCCTGGAAAGCGTGCCGCCGGTCGCGCTGTTCCGCTACGTTCACGGGCTGAGGCACGGAGACGCCCAGGCCGGTCGCTATCGGCGCGAACTCTGGGCCAGAATCGGCATCCCGTTCTCGATGGTGGCGATGGTGATGATCTCGGCACCCTTCGTGTTCGGCCCGAGCCGGATGCGGACCGCCGGCCAGAACATCGCGCGCGGCGTCGGCATCGGGCTGGTCTTCTCGCTGGCGCAACAGATCGTCGGACGCCTGGGCCTTCTGCTCGATCTCAGCCCGGCGGTCACGGCCCTGTTCCCGCCACTCCTGGTGATCGCGCTGGCGATCCACCTGCTACGCCGGTCGAATGCGGGCTGACGGATGATAGGTCCCGTTCGGACACGGGCAGCCGTGACAGGAACGACCGGTAGCGTCCCTGCTGCCCCGCGAGCAGGACGATCAGCACGGCGTTGAGGCAGCACGTCTCGAAAAGAAAGTAGTACAAAGGCAGCTTCAGGACAGCGAAGCAGAAGATGCCGATCGTGTGCCAGTTGGCCGACAGCATCGACCATCGCCGAACGACGGGGGCGAACGCGACCCGGTATTGACGCCGAATGAGGACCGCGCGTTCGGAACCGGGCTCCAGCATCGACGCCAGCATCCTGCGCGCCCTGGCGCTGGCCCCGACCGTGAGCAGTTGGAGCCTCGCGTAGATCCGTTGCAGGCCGTCCGATACCCTAGGCCGGGACGCAGGCGTGCCCGGCGGCCGAAGACCCGGATCCGCGGCGGTCGGGGAACCTCGGCCCCAGCCGAAGAAGTCGTAATCCTGCCGCTGCGCCTCGTACGCCGCCGCCTGGGCCGCATGGCTGATGCCGGCCGCGACGACGAGAGCCCACATCCACGCCCCGTCCCGCTGGTCGAGCGCCAGGGCCAGGCCGACATAGACGGAGGTGAAGGTGACGTAGTCGCAGATCCCGTCCAGGACCTTGCCGAACTGCGAATGCCTGCCGGTCAGGCGCGCAAGCTGCCCGTCGATGCCGTCCATGAGGTGCCACAGGATCATCAGCAACAGGCCGGCGACTGCCCACCGGCGATCCTGATACCGGTTATAGGCGACCCCGGCCAAGACGCCGCAGGCCATGCCGGTGACGGAAACGGCGTTCGGCGGCACATGCAGGCGGGCCAGGAGCGGCGTAAAGCGACGCGCCAGCGGATGGATCAGGATGCGGTTCGTCGCCTCCTCGATCTCCGGCGCACGACCGGCCGGGACCACCTCGTCCAAGACCGGTGCCCGCCCGATCTTGCCTAGGGCCGGCCCGAACCGCCTCGGCACGGTCACAACCGGCCGGAGCCGAGCAGCGCCTCGGCCTTGCCCAGTGCCACCGCATCGTCGACGTCGATCCACAGCCGGTCCCCGATGTCGAGGACGTGGGCCATGCTCCGGCGCGCCAGCACGTTCATGGCGCCGGAGATGCTGTCGTCGCCGCTCGCCTGGCTTTCCCGCAGCGCGTTGAACATGACGGACGTGCATAGGAAGACGCCGGTGTCGTAGCAGTCGAACTCCGCGATCAGCTTGCCGATCCGCTCGATGCGGCCGTCTACGGATTTCACCCGGGTGACGTCGTCCGGATCGTTCAGCGGGTCGTTGATGTTGAAGTCGACCGCAAGGACCACGCCGTCCGCCCGGGGCCGCTCGGCCATCAGCCGGCGGAAGATGTCGGGATCCACCACGTGGTCGCACATCGTCAGCAGGAACGGGCCGTCGAGGAACGGCTCGGCCTTCAGCACGGAGACGCCGTTGGCGCGGTGCCACTCGTCGTTGACGACGTGGGTGATGCGCGTCCCGTCACGCAACGCGGCAGCGTCGAGATAATCCCGCAGCTCGTCGCCGCGATAGCCGCTGACCACGGTGAAGCGGTCGACGCCGGCGTGCCGCGCGCGGTCCATCACGTGCTGGATCAGCTTCACGCCACAGACCGGGATCAGCGGCTTCAGCTCAAGCTTCTCACGCAGCCTGGCACCCTGCCCGGCGGCAACGATCAGGCAGTTCATCGAGCGGCCGAACTCCTCATCGCCGGGGGCGGCATCTCCGCGTAGGTGCGGATGAAGTCCTCGGTCATCCGGTATGCCTCGTCATCGGTGTACTGCCGGATCGGGTGCTTGCAGAAATAGGCGCTCGGGCCCTCCAGAACCCCGCCGATGCCGTTGAGCAGCGCCAGCTTGCAGCAGCGGATCATGTCGATCACGATCCCGGCCGAGTTGGGCGAGTCCTGCACCGACAACCTCAGCTCCAGGTCGAGGCCGACGCCACCGAAGATCTCGCCTTCCATCCTGATGAACGCCACCTTGTTGTCGTCCTGCCACGGCACGTAGTCGCTGGGACCGACATGGATGTCGTGGTTTGCCATGCGCTCCTTGGCCACCGACTGCACGGCCTCGGTCTTCGACTCCTTCTTCGACTTCAGGCGCTGCTGGTTCTTCATGTTGAGGAAGTCGGTGTTGCCGCCGGTGTTCAACTGGTAGGTCCGTCGCAGGGCCACGCCGCGCTTGCCGAACAGGTCGGTCAGCATGCGATGCACGATGGTGGCACCAAGCTGCGACTTGATGTCGTCGCCGATGATCGGAAGGTTCCGCTCCTCGAACCGGGCGGCGAAGCCCTCGTTGCTGGCGATGAACACTGGCATGTTGTTGATGAAGGCGATGCCGGCCTCGAGCGCGCACTCGGCATAGAACCGCGCCGCCTGCTCCGAACCGACCGGCATGTAGTTCAGCAGGATCTCCGCACCGCACCGCTTCAGCTCCGCGACCACCTCGTCCTTTGACAGCTCGGGCGCGTCGGACCTGACGAAGGTCCGATCCTCGCCGTAGTCCGCCATGTGCTCGGAGATGCCGTCCAGCACCGGCCCCATCCGGACCACGACGTCGCTGGGCGGGACCTGGGAGTTGAACACCAGGGCGCAGTTCGGCTTGGCGAAGATCGCCCGGCTGACATCCTGCCCGACCTTGCGCGCATCGACGTCGAACGCGGCCACCACCTCGATGTCGCTGGGCCCGTAGCCGCCGATCTCGGCGTGCATCAGGCCCGCCGGGTTGGTGCGGCACTGCTCCGGCGTGTAGTGGTGAATGCCCTGGATCAGCGCGCTGGCGCAGTTGCCGATCCCGGCAATCCCGATGCGGATGGCGTCCCTGTCAGTCATGATCTACCTTCGACGATGGATGGTGGCGAGCCAAGGCAGCCGCAGGGGTTACTACCACCGGCATCAGGCTCGTCATACAGCCGGCCCACGGCCGGCGCCCCGCCTGCCGGTGCGACGGTCAGGCCGTCCCCGGGAGCGCCTTGATGCAGAAATGCACCAGCGCGCTGTAGAGCTGCCGTTCACGGTTTTCCCTCACGGTGTCCGGGGTGACGCGGGCGATCCCGTTCCGGCTGCGGACGGACGCATACCAGTGCACCACCCGCGTCTCCGGCGGCAGCACCCGTTGCAGGCGAGCTGATCGGACGGTCCGGAACCAGTGCTCCGAGATCTCGGGCGGCAGCGGGTAGAAGACGCGAGGCTCCTCGACCGTAAGCTCGGCCGGGCCATGACGCAGGGCGACCTCCTGCAGCAGCCTCGGGCCGAGCGCGTAGAGCCGCCGCTGTTGTTCCGGCGCCACCCTGGTCATGGACCGGAGATAGTCGGCGAACACCGCCGAGCCCTGTTCGGCACCCATGACCGCGTTGTTGATGCTGCGCGGATAGAGCCGCTCGACCCGCCGGAACGCCATCCAGCCGTGCGGCATCCGTTTCAAGCCCTTCCGCAGCAGGTCGAGCGACAGGTGGCGGGCCAGCACGAGGACCGAGCGCGAGGCGCGTGCGGCCGCCGGCCAGACGATGACCTCGCTGCCGACCACGTTGCGTGACCGGGTGAGCGGAAGCAGCGACCCGACCGTGACGGTGTCGAGATCGAGGTAGATCCCGCCCTCCAGGAACAGGATCGCCGCGCGCAGCACGTCGGAGCGCGTCACCGGACGGTCCAGCCGTCGGTAGAGCGCCTCCAGCGCGCCGCGTAGGCCCAGGATCTCGTCGGCGCGGGCCAGGCACGCCCCGGCATCGAGTCGACAAAGCCGCACCCCAGGTGCCGCCAGGAGCGCGCGCAGCGGGTCGCCGTCCTCCAACCGGTCGGTGTGGTGCAGGACGATCTCCGGGATCTCGCTCCGCTCCGCCGCCGACAGCACCGCGAAGGCGTAGGCCCAGGGCAGGCTGGCGCCGATCCAGCAGAAATGCAGTCGGGCGGGGATCGGCATGGTATGGAACGGCCCGAGGATGGATGCGCCGCAAGCTATTCGGCGTCCGCCGGGGAATATCAACCCGGACCGTGCCACTGCGGCACCTTGTCCCGTCCTGCCCAACCTCGGCATATGCGCCTGCAACCGCGGGACGGACGTGGTGGACGAGTTCGAGCCGAACCGGAACGACGCGCGGCGCGGCAGGCCGATCGCGGCGATCTTCCGCCAGAACCTGTTCCGGATCTCCGAGTCGTTCATCACGGAGCAGGCGCAGCAACTGCAACGCTACCAGCCGCTCTACCTGGGTCGGCTGCGCTACGGCCCCGCCCCGGATGGCGCGCGCTCTCTGGCGCTGCGCGACGGCGGCGGCTGGCGGTCGACGCTCGGCATCGGCCGGCAGATGACCACCCGCTCCGCAGCACCGTTCCTACGCGTGCTTGGGGCGGTGCGGCCGTCGCTGATCCACGCCCATTTCGGCATCGACAGCGTGCACGCCCTGAAGCTGGCGCGCAGCCTGGGCGTGCCGCTGGTCACCACCTTCCACGGATACGACGCCACCCTTTCGACCGCCGCCCTGCTGAGCTCGCCGGCCTGGATGCACTACCCGCTGTTCCGGCACCGTCTGGCCCGGCACGGCGACCTGTTCCTGTGCGTGTCCGCGTTCATCCGCGAGCGGGTGCTGGCGATGGGCTTCCCCGAGCAGCGCACGCTCGTGCATTACACCGGGGTGGACTGGAGGTCGATCCGGCCCCGCGACCCGGCCGAGGAAACCGGGATGGTCCTGCACGTCGGCCGCCTGGTGGAGATGAAGGGCACCGAGCACCTGATCCGCGCCTTCGCCCTGCTATCGCGGACGCGTCCGCTGCTTCGCCTCGACATCGTCGGCGACGGCCCGCTGCGCCGGCGGTTACAGGCGCTGGCCGGATCCCTGGCGCTGGAGCCGCGCGTGCGGTTCCTCGGCGCGCTCCCCCACGCCGAAGCGCTCGCCCACATGCGCCGGGCCTCGATACTCGTGCTGCCGAGCGTGCACACGCCGACCGGGCGGGTCGAAGGGCTGGGCATGGTGCTGCTGGAGGCCGCCGCAACCGGGGTGCCCGTGGTCGCGTCGCGCGTCGGCGGCATCCCGGAGGGCGTGGTGGACGGCCAGACCGGCCTGCTGGCGCCGGAGCGCGACGTCGGGGCCCTGCACGCCTGCATGGCCACGTTGCTCGACCAGCCGGACACGCGTCGCCGCATGGGTGCCGCGGCGCGCGCCCTGGTGGAGGCGCGGTTCGACATCCGCCGCCAGGGCGAGCGGCTGGAAGACCTCTACGATGCCGTCCGATCCCGTCGGCCTTGACCACAACCCGGTGCCCATTCTTTCCCCACCGGGGCCCTGATGGTATGGACCCTGGCCCGGCGGACCGGGTCCCTCCCAAGGAGCCACGTCGCCACGTTGACCAGCAGCCCGATCTCCCGCCGTGCGTCCGGCCTCGCCTCCGGGATCCGCTTCCTCGCCCGGGTGATCGGCTCGCGCTACAACCCGCTGCTGGCGCAGGTGGTGGTCACCCGCCGCTGCAACCTGTCCTGCGGCTATTGCAACGAGTACGACAATTTTTCTCCGCCGGTGCCGCTGCGCGACCTGCTCGACCGGGTCGAGCAACTCGCGGCGCTGAGGACGGCGTCGATCACCTTCACCGGCGGCGAGCCGCTGCTCCACCCCGAGCTCGACCAGGCCGTCCGCGCCGCGCGCGCGCACGGCATGATCGTCACCACCATCACCAACGGCTTCCGCCTGACCCGGGACTGGATCGAGCGCCTCAACGAGGCCGGCCTGCAGGGCATGCAGATCAGCGTCGACAACCTCGAGCCGGACGAGGTGTCGATGAAGAGCCTCGCCTCGGTGGAAGGCAAGCTGGCGCTGCTGGCCAAGCACGCCCGGTTCAAGGTGAACGTCAACTCGGTACTCGGCATCAGCGACGAGCGCACCGAGGACGTGGTTGCGGTGGCCCGGGTCGCCGCAGGCTACGGGCTGCAACATTCGGTCGGCGTGCTGCACGACCATTCCGGCATCCTCAAGCCGCTCAGCCCCGGCCAGATGCAGGCCTACCGGCAGGTCACACGGATCTCGCCGTCGCTGGTGCACGGCCTGAACTACCGGCTGTTCCAGAAGAACCTCATGCAGGGCCGGCCCAACGACTGGAAGTGCCGCGCCGGCGCCCGCTACCTCTACGTCACCGAGGACGGCCGGGTGCACTGGTGCTCGCAGCAGCGCGGCCACCCGAACATCCCGCTGGCGGAGTACTCGCGTGCCGACATCCGCCGCGAGTTCCACACGCCCAAATCCTGCAGCCCGACCTGCACGCTGAGCTGCGTGCACCAGATGAGCATGTTCGACCGCTATCGCGGCGGCCAAACACCTGCAAGCAGGAACACGTTAGCCGCCGCCGAGTGATCCCGCACTGCCGATGGTCAGGCACGGCCCCGGTCGTAACGCAGCAGCCCCAGGAAACATAGCGCCGTCGCCCCCAGCACCAAGCCGAGCCGTGCCGCGGCACCTTTCGGCACGAGGGGCCCCGCCACCTCGACCACGGCCACCAGCAGGGCAATGGCGACCGCCGGAGCGCGGAACACGCGCCCCAGCGCCTGGAGGTCGATCGCCTCGTGCCGCCTCAGGAACAGGACGCCCCAGACCAGCAGCAGCGGGTAGATGCCGAGCCAGATCGCCGACGTGGCGAGCAGCCCGGCCCGGACCGGCAGGGTGGCGCCGGCGACCCCGATGCCGCCTGCCAGCAGCAGCAGCGTCACCCCGGATAGGCGGGCGGCCATGCCGGGCCGTCCCGATCCCAGCATGACCGTGAACAGCGGCTGGCAGAGCACGCGCAACAGCGCCGCCGCCGCCAGCAGCTCCATTGGCCCGGCGGCGGCAGCATAGCTCCTGCCGTGCCGGTCATGCAGCAGCGCCGTGAGCGGACCGGCACCGAGCACTAGAGCCGCCGCCAGCGGCGCCACCAGGGTCGCGATCTTGCGAAGCGACCAGGCCAGGATCTGCGTGAGGTCGCCGCGCAAGGCCGAGACACGGGCCAGCACCGGCAGCCCGGTGCGGTTGACCAGGGTCGCCACCGCCATCGCCGGCTCCATTGCCACGTCGAACGCGACCCGATACACCGCCAGCGCGGAAGCGCCGTAGAACCAGCCCACCAGCAGGTAGTCGACGTTCTTGAACGCTTGCTCGGACGCGTCCGCCAACGCCGCCCGCAGCCCGAAGCGCACCAGCCCGGCGATGGTCCGCGACCGGAACCGGAGCCTCGGTCTGAACCGACGTGCCGTGGTGGCGCCGACCAGGATGAACAGGCCGCTCAAGACGTAGCCCGCCACCAGTGCCCAAGCGCCCGCCCCGCCGATGCCGAGCGCCAGGCGGATGGCCGCCGCAGCGGCCGTCGCCCCCAGGTTGACCATGGCGATGCGCCTGTATTGCAGGTCCCGGCTCATTAGCGCCAGCGGCACCACCGCTGCGCCGACCAGAGGCTGCTTGGCCGCGACGGCGATGAAGTAGCCTGTCATCCCGGTCACGCCGTAGAGCGTCCCGATCCAGGGTGCTGCGAGCAGGGTCAGCCCGCTCGTCACCGTGGCGACGCCGAGCACGTACCAGAACACCGTGTCGAGCTGCGCGCGGTTGACCGACCGGGCCTGGATCAGCGCCGAGCCGATGCCCAGGCCGTTGAAGGCCTCGACCACCATGCCGGTGGACAGCACCAGCGAGGCGATCCCGATCTGGTTCCTGGTGAGCAGCAGCAGCATCGCCAGGGTCGTCAGCAGGTCGACGATCCTGGCGACGATCATGGCGCCGCCCAGCCAGTTGAAGCCCCGGCCGAGCTGCCGGTGATGCTCGTCCGGATCGGCCAGGCCACTCATCCGGTCCCGGGACCGCCGGCGGCAAAGCGGGCTGGCTCCGGCGGCAGCACCCAGGACCGCGTGCGCATCAGGTGCAGCAGCCAGCGCACCGAGCGGGACAGCCAGGCGCGTCGCTGCGCCGGTCCCCAACTGCCTGGTTCCTGCCGCGGCGCGTGCAGCCGTTCCGCGGCGATGTCGGCAATTCGGCGTGCGCGCGCTTCCCAGGTGAGGTCGGCGCTGTCTGCCAAGGCGGCCGCGGCGAGGCTTGCCGCGAGCGCGCCGTCATCGATCAGCGTGCGAAGCCCGTCAACCAGCGACTCCACCCGGTTCGGTCGGCATAGGAAGGCGTTCTCCCGGTGCCGCAGGACCTCGCGCACGTCGGGCGTGTCGCCGGCCAGGATCGGACGACCGGATGCCATGTAAAGGAAGATCTTCAGCGGCAGCACGGTGGAGCCGAACCGTTCCAGCGGCTCCGAGGATGGCGGTATCAGCAGGATGTCGGCGGCGAAGATGTAGCGCGCGAGGGTTTCGGGCGATTGCCAGGCGACGATCCGGACGTTGGGGAGAGTGGCCGCCATCGTCTCGATCGGCCCGACGCCCTGGGAACCGACCAGGACGAAGGAAAGCTCGGGCAGCCGTTTTGCCGCCTCCATGACCAGCCCGAGCCCCTTCTTGTGGTTGAGGCGCCCGGTATAGATCACCGTCTTCGCATGGTGCGGAACGCCGATCGTCTGCTTGGCTGTCTCAACCGTGATGGACGGTTGCAGACGTTGCGGCGCGAAGCCGTTGCGCACGCAGTGCAGCTTGGCGGGTGGAACCCCGAGATCGAGATAGGCCGTCCTGGTGTAGTCCGAGTGGCAGATGTTGACCAGGAAGCTCTGGTCGCAGTTCAAACGATAGATCCAACGCCGCAACGGCGGGATCTGATCGGACCACGGCCGATAATGATCGAAGATGACCATCCTGCCGAGCAGCGTCGCGGTCCAAGCAATCCAAAGGTTGCGCGTATAGATCAGGTCGGCCTGCCAATACTCCTGGTGCATCGGGAGCGTGAGTCCGCAGGATAGGTGCCGCAGCATGGCCGGACGGATCGGCGCCTTGGCACGCAAGATCGACATCCCGGCAAGGCGGCGGACCACGTCGATGTCGGCATCCCGTGCAAACGGGACATGCAACCATGCCTTCGTCACCAGAGACACCAGGCACCTGGCAGTGTTGACGAAGACCTCTGCATCCGCCTCCGGACTAGGAAGCGGGTTCTCGAACGTGAACAGGATTTTCAGAGACGGTCGGGACGGGCTCAACTCGATCTCGCCAACCCAGTTCACATGGTTTGGTTTGCGGGGACAGGATTTGAACCTGTGACCTTCAGGTTATGAGCCTGACGAGCTACCGGGCTGCTCCACCCCGCGTGGGTGATGGTGTATGCGCCATGTGGGCGCGCGGCGTGTGGTGTTGCGTTGCCTTGGAGGACCTGGCGGCGACCGACTTTCCCGCGGCTTAAGCCGCAGTATCATAGGCGCTGGGGGTTTTCACGGCCGAGTTCGGGATGGGATCGGGTGGATCATTCCCCGCCATGGCCACCAGGTCGTCCAAGGCATCGCTGGGCGAGTGGGGGGTTGGTGCGTGCGTGTGCGTATCGGAGCTCATGGCTGTGGATGATTTCTATGCATGTGGTTCTGGCCCTGGGGTCGAGACCCTGGGGACCATACGGTGATTGAGCCTGTTGGGCGATTAGGACCAGTTAGCTGAGGACGTCACCGCCCGTATACATCTGGCCTATCGACGTGATGGTCTATCACGGCCCTCTTGGGATTGCTCCCGGGGAGACCTGGTTTTGAGGAAAGTTTCCCGCTTAGATGCTTTCAGCGGTTATCTCGTCCGCACGTAGCTACCCGGCTGTGCCGCTGGCGCGACAACCGGTGCACCAGAGGTGCGTCCATCCCGGTCCTCTCGTACTAGGGACAGCTCCTCTCAAGTCTCCGACACCCACGGCAGATAGGGACCGAACTGTCTCACGACGTTCTAAACCCAGCTCACGTACCACTTTAATCGGCGAACAGCCGAACCCTTGGGACCTGCTCCAGCCCCAGGATGTGATGAGCCGACATCGAGGTGCCAAACCTCCCCGTCGATGTGGACTCTTGGGGGAGATCAGCCTGTTATCCCTAGAGTACCTTTTATCCGTTGAGCGATGGCCCTTCCACGCGGGACCACCGGATCACTATGGCCGACTTTCGTCTCTGCTCGAGCTGTCGCTCTCGCAGTCAGGCGGGCTTATGCCATTGCACTCAGCAGCCGATGTCCGACCGGCCTGAGCCCACCATCGCGCGCCTCCGTTACACTTTGGGAGGCGACCGCCCCAGTCAAACTGCCCACCATGCAGGGTTCCGGACCGGGCTGACCGGTCGCGGTTAGACATCAGAAAAATTCAGGGTGGTATTTCAAGGATGGCTCCACCTGAGCTGGCGCCCCGGCTTCAAAGCCTCCCACCTATCCTACACAGCATTTTCCTGATGCCACTGCAAAGCTGCAGTAAAGGTTCATAGGGTCTTTCCGTCTGACCGCGGGTACCCCGCATCTTCACGGGGAATTCAATTTCGCTGAGCCGATACTGGAGACAGCGGGGAAGTCGTTACGCCATTCGTGCAGGTCGGAACTTACCCGACAAGGAATTTCGCTACCTTAGGACCGTTATAGTTACGGCCGCCGTTTACCGGGGCTTCAATTCAGTGCTTGCACACCTCCTCTTAACCTTCCGGCACCGGGCAGGCGTCAGACCCTATACGTCGTCTCTCGACTTCGCAGAGCCCTGTGTTTTTACTAAACAGTCGCTACCCCCTGGTCTGTGCCACCCACCCATGGTTGCCCACAGATGGGTCTCGCTTATCCCGAAGTTACGCGAGCAATTTGCCTAGTTCCTTCAGCATCGTTCTCTCAAGCGCCTTGGTATGCTCTACCAGTCCACCTGTGTCGGTTTAGGGTACGGTCTATGCGCCAGAGCTGTTTCCCGGAATGCTCGCAAAGCCCAGCCAATCCGATAAGACTGAACAACAGCTCGCATTCGTCACTTCTGGCAGGCTGGGGAATATTCACCCCATTCCCATCGACTACGGCTTTCGCCCTCGCCTTAGGAGCCGGCTCACCCTGCGCGGATTAACCTTGCGCAGGAACCCTTGGACTTTCGGCGACAGTGTTTCTCGCACTGTTTGTCGCTACTCATGTCAGCATTCGCACTTCCGATACCTCCAGGAGACATCACCATCTCCCTTCGCAGGCCTACGGAACGCTCCGCTACCGCGCACATTCACATGTGCACCCACAGCTTCGGCACGTGGCTTGAGCCCCGTTACATCTTCGGCGCAGGATTTCTGTTAGACCAGTGAGCTATTACGCTTTCTTTAAAGGATGGCTGCTTCTAAGCCAACCTCCTGGTTGTTTTGGAATTCCCACATCCTTTCCCACTTAGCCACGATTTGGGGGCCTTAGCTGGTGGTCTGGGCTGTTTCCCTCTCGACGATGGACCTTAGCACCCACCGTCTGTCTGCCAGGCTATACTTCCGGGTATTCGGAGTTTGGTTAGGTTTGGTAAGGCTTTGGGCCCCCCTAGCCCATCCAGTGCTCTACCCCCCGGGGTAAACACCTGACGATCTACCTCAATAGATTTCGCGGAGAACCAGCTATCTCCAAGTTTGATTGGCCTTTCACCCCTAGCCACAGCTCATCCCCGACTTTTTCAACAGGCGTGGGTTCGGCCCTCCAGTGCGTGTTACCGCACCTTCAGCCTGGCCATGGCTAGATCACTTGGTTTCGGGTCTTCTGCCAGCAACTGAACGCCCTGTTCAGACTCGCTTTCGCTGCGCCTACACCTAACGGCTTAAGCTCGCTGCAAACAGAAACTCGCTGACCCATTATACAAAAGGTACGCCGTCACCCCAGAAGAGGCTCCGACTGCTTGTAGGCATCCGGTTTCAGGTCTGTTTCACTCCCCTCGTCGGGGTGCTTTTCAC